>NZ_CP047187.1 GCF_030408615.1 Corynebacterium bovis DSM 20582 = CIP 54.80
ATGACCGCCCCCGACGCCGACTTCCCCGCTGTCTGGGCCCAGCTCATCTCGCGGTGGCTCGACGCCGACCCCGGCGACCCCGAGTACCCGGCGCTCGCCCCGCGCGCCCGCAGCGTCCTGCGCCAGATCACGCCTGTCGTCCTCGTCAACGGCATCGCGGTGCTCACGACCCCGAACCAGATGGCGAAGAGCACCGTCGAGTCGCGGCTGGCCACGGACATCAAGACCGTGCTCGGACGGGTCGTCGGCACCCCGGTGACCCTGTCGCTCAGCGTGCACCAGGAGCCGGTCGCCCCGGGGGCCGACGCCGAGGTCCCCGCCGGTCACCCGGGGGATCCGGGTCCGGCCGCCCAGGGTCCCGCGCCGTCCGACCCCACCCGCCGGTCACCCGCCCACGGGTCCGCGTCCGACCCGGCGCACGCCGCCGGACCCGCGCCCGCACCGGAGGTGGACACCCACCTCGACCAGCACCGTCCGGACCAGCACCGTCCGGCCCCGGGGTACCCGGACACGCACCCCGACCAGCAGCGGCCCACCACCTCCGGGTACCCGGAGGCCCGTCCCGACCAGCAGCGCCCGGCGTCGCCGGGGTACGCCGACACCCGCGCCGACCAGCCCGGTCCCGCCGCCTACGGGGACGCCCCCGCCCCGCGCACGTCCGCGACCCCGCCCCCGGCGGCGGACCCGCGCCCGCGCCAGGACCGGAACCCGGCGCCCGCGCCGTCGCCGGCCCCCCGGGAATGGCAGCGGCTCACGGCCCCGCGGTACGGGAACGTCGAGGACAGGGGGAGGGCGGCGTCGAACCGGGGGATCCCGAGGCGGACCGACCCGGCGGAGACCCTCCTCAACCCGAAGTACACCTTCGAGACGTTCGTCACGGGGTCGTCGAACCAGTTCGCGAACGCCGCGTGCCGGGCCGTGGCAGAGCAACCCGCCCGCGCGTACAACCCCCTGTTCATCTGGGGTGAGTCGGGGCTGGGCAAGACGCACCTGCTGCACGCGATCGGCCATTACGCGCAGGAGCTCTACCAGGGACTGCGCGTGCGGTACGTGTCCAGCGAGGAACTGACTAACGACTACATCAATTCCATCCGCGACGAGAACCGCGAGGCGTTCAAACGCCGGTACCGGAATCTCGACATGCTCATCGTCGACGACATCCAGTTCCTCCAGGGCAAGGAATCGACCCAGGAGGAGTTCTTCCACACGTTCAACGCGCTGTACCAGTCGAACAAGCAGATCGTGCTGTCGTCCGACCGGCCGCCGTGGCAGTTGACGACCCTCGAGGACCGGCTGCGCACCCGGTTCGAGGGCGGGCTCATCACCGACGTGCAGACGCCGGAACTGGAGACCCGCATGGCGATCCTGTCGAAGAAAGCGCAGATGGAGGGCAATGAACTGCCCGACGACGTCCTCGAGCTCATCGCGAGCCGGTACGAGAACTCCATCCGCGAACTCGAGGGTGCGCTCGTCCGCGTCCTCGCGAAGGGCTCGTTGGAGGGGGTGCCGATCACGCGGGAGATCGCGGCTCTGGCACTGAAGGACCACATGCCCGAGGATTCCGACGTCGAGATCACCGCGCAGATGATCATCGAGGTCGTCACCGGGTACTTCGACCTCACCGTCGACGAGCTCGTCGGGAAAGGCAAGACCCGGAAGTTCACGAACGCCCGCCAGATCGCCATGTACCTGTGCCGCGAACTGACCGACCTGTCGCTGCCGAAGATCGGCGCCGCATTCGGCGGACGGGACCACACGACGGCCATGCACGCCGAACGGAAGATCCGCGGGACGATCAAGGAGAACCGCAAGACCTTCGACCAGGTCCAGGAACTCACGCAGCGGATCAAGGCCCGCGCCCGCCAGTAGCGCGGGAGGGGGAGCGGCCGGCGGGGGTCGGCGGGGGCCGGTGGGGGCGGGACGGCGTACGGGGCGGGGCGCCGCGGACCGGCGGACGGGAACCGGGCGGGACCCCACGAACGGGCGGAGCTCCGATCCCGTCGGGGCGGGGCACGGGTGACTGCCCGGCGCACAGGGGCGGGGCGACGTACGGGGGCCGCCGACACCACGGGTCGGGGCGGGGCACGCCGGGGGAGAGGAGTCACACCGCCGGGGAGGGACGCTCACCGGTTCCTGTCATGAGGGGTCGCACGGGTCACGACGTCCCCCTCCGCCGCCCGCGCCTCCACCGACACCCGGCCGTCGTCCCAGGTCAACGCCCCGTCACGGGGGCCGGGAACCATGTTCTCCACAATTCCACAGGGTTATCCACAGGCGTGTAATTACAGCGGTGGAATTCGTGTGATTCGTACTCGCCCCGCCCGGACGATGCGCCCCGCCGTCGCACTGTCCGGCCCGCCGGTGCGCCGGGGCAGGCAGGGGATCCCGGGCGCACCGGATCACACCCGCCACGCACCCCCGCGCGGCACCGGTTATCCACACCCTCACGCGGGGCCGCCCACCCCGACGCGCGACTCCGGGAGACGCCACGACGGGTCCCCCGGAGGGGCACCGAGTGTTCCGCCCGGGCGGTCCGCCCGTCCGCCCCGGGGACTGTTTCAGCAGCTCACAGGCGTGTAATTACACCGCAAAACACCAGGACGCCGCATGGGGACAACCCCGGGGTCCGCTGTGACCCTGACGGTGGACCGAATGTGGACAGATCACGGACAGCCGAAACCATCCACAGCCGGACGTGGTTGTCCACAGGAGTGTCCACCCGAATCACACATGCCGCGCGAACCGCTGACCGGCCCGCACCCGGTGTCATCCACAGGATCCACAGGACCTACTGCTACTGCCGTTCTTCTCTCAAGTACTCAAACAACAGAAATAGGGGCTGTGGGTGGACCGGTTCGCCGGACCCGGCGGCCGGGCCGCGGACGCGGACCGACGGGCCGGGGATCCGGAGCGGATTTCTGTCGTTCGTCACCGGACCGGTCCGTGGACCACCGGACCCCGACGCCGACCCCCGGTGCCGTCGCCCGGTCACGGACCACGAGGGGGCCGTCGTCCCGGAATCCCACACCCCTCGCCGTACCGCTTCCCACCGTCCGTGGCGTGGGCTAGGGTGTAATTCCACGAACCTCGAGACGCACCGGAGGCGTGTCGCAGCGGTCGAACGACCGGCCGCCGGTGTAAGCGACAGGACCCGGTCCGCCGGGACGACCGGGCGTCGAGGATCCGGTGACAGTGCAGGTCAACAGCTGTTTCCGGCTCCTCCCGCCCGAGGTCCCGGCCCGGTGCCCTCCCGGGCGTCACGGCGGATCCCCGTCCTCCGTGCCGCGGACGGCACCGCTCCCGGGGGAATGACAGACGACGGACGATCGACGAAGGACAACTGCGTGAGCATGGAACAGCAGGTCGTGAGCTTCACGGTGGCGAAGGACGACTTCGCCTCGGCCCTGGCGTGGGTCGCCCGGAGCCTCCCGTCGAAACCCACCCAGCCGATCCTCCGCGGCGTGCTCATCGACGCCGACGACAACGGACTGCAGCTCTCCGGGTTCGACCGCGAGGTCTCGACCCGGGTGCGGATCTCCGCCGAGGTCTCGGAGCCGGGACGGATCCTCGTGGCGGGCAAGCTCGCCTCGGACATCATCGGCTCCCTTCCCGCGAAGCCGATCAACATCGACTACGACGGCACGAAGGTCCTTGTGACCTGCGGAAGCTCCCGGTTCGAGCTCCCGGCGATGACGATCGACGACTACCCCGTGCTCCCGGACCTGCCCGAGGTCACCGGCACGATCGACCCGTCGCTGTTCAGCGAGGCCATCAGCCAGGTCGCGGTCGCGGCCGGCCGGGACGACACTCTGCCGATGCTCACGGGCATCCGCATGGAGATCGACGGCGAACATGTCGTTCTCGCCGCGACGGACCGTTTCCGGCTCGCGGTGCGGACCTTCGACTGGACCCCGGCGCAGGCCGACGCGACCGCCGAGCTGCTCATCCCCGCGCGCACCCTCGCCGACACCGCCCGGACGCTGGACAACAACACCGGTGAGCCGGTCGAGATCGCGGTCGGGACCGGGGAATCCATCGGCCGCGACGGCATGCTCGGCATCTCCACCGAGACCCGCCACACCACGACTCGGCTGCTCGACGCGGACTTCCCGAAGTTCCGTCCGCTCCTGCCGAAGGAGCACACCGCGGTGGCGAGCGTCGAGATCTCCCCCCTCCAGGACGCGATCCGGCGCGTGTCCCTCGTCGCCGAGCGGAACTCCCAGATCCGGATGCAGTTCGAGGAGGGGTCGGTGACGCTGTCCGCCGGCGGGAGCGACGTCGGCTCCGCCGAGGAGAAGCTGCCCTGCACCTTCTCCGGGGAGCCGCTGCTCATCGCGTTCAACCCCGGCTACCTCAAGGAGGGGCTGGCGGCCGTCCACACGGAGAAGGTCGTCTTCGGCTTCACGCAGCCGTCCCGGCCGGCGATCATGGTCCCCGAGCCGGAGTCCCTGCCGGAGCAGTCCGCCGAGGGGACCTTCCCGACGCCGGAGACGGACTTCACGTACCTGCTCATGCCAGTGCGACTGCCGGGCTGATGCCCGGATGTTCGTTCGCTCGCTGCGGTTGAGCGACTTCCGGTCCTGGAGATCGCTCGACCTCGACCTCACACCGGGGGTCACCGTGTTCTCCGGACCCAACGGTCACGGCAAGACCAACATCGTCGAGGCACTCGGCTACCTCGCGCACCTCAGCTCCCACCGGGTGAACCAGGACTCCGCGCTGGTCAGGGACGGTCAACGCCAGGCCGTGCTCTCCGCCACAGCGGTGAACCACGGTCGGGAGCTCACCGCGCACCTCGTCGTCAAGGCCCACGGGACGAACTCCGCGGCGGTGAACCGCACGGCCTGCCGCAGCCCCCGGGACCTGCTCGGCATCGTCCGGACCACCCTGTTCGCACCCGAGGACCTCGCGCTCGTCCGCGGTGAACCGGAGCAGCGGCGGGCGTTCCTCGACGAGATCACCGTCGCCCGCTACCCGCGGCTCGGCGGGGTCCGGGCGGACTACGACCGCGCGCTCCGGCAACGCAACGCGCTGCTCCGCCGGTCGTCGATGGCGCTGCGCAGCGGGTACATGACCGAGGACGGGGAGGCCGCGCTGGCCACGCTCGACGTGTGGGACGCGCAACTCGCACGCCTCGGCGGGCAGATCATGTCCGCGCGCATGCAGGTCGTGCACGACATCAGCCCCCACGTCGCCGCGACGTACCAGCGCATCGCCCCCGAGTCCCGGCCGGCGCACCTGGCTTACACGTCCACGGTCGACGACGCGCTCGCCGACCTGGGGATCATGCTCGGATCGTCCGCACCCGACCGGGAACCGGCGCTGGTCACCCCGGAGATCGCGGAGGCGACGCTCCTCGGGCGGTTCGCGGAGCGCCGGGACCGGGAGATCGAACGGGGGACGACGCTCACCGGGCCGCACCGGGACGACGTCGTGCTCATGCTCGGCGACCGGCCGGCGAAGGGTTTCGCCAGTCACGGCGAGTCGTGGTCCTACGCCCTGACGCTGCGGCTGGCCGCGTTCCAGCTGCACCGGGCCGACGGGACGGAGCCCGTCGTCATTCTCGACGACGTCTTCGCCGAACTGGACCGGGCACGGCGGCGCCACCTGGTGGAACTCGCCGCGGAGGCGGAGCAGGTGCTCATCACCGCCGCCGTCGACGAGGACATCCCCGATGAGCTGCGGGCGATCGCGACGTTCCACCCGGTGCGCGCGCGGGTCACCGCGGACGGGCGGATCTCCGAGATCGACCCGGAGGAGGGCCCCGCGGAGGGACTTGCCGAGGGTCCGGCGGAGCGGCCGGGCGGAACTGACGGAACCGACGGCGAACGCGGTGCCGACGGGACAACGGGTACAGCGGGGAAGGAGGCCGACGATGACGCATGACGGTGATGATGCGGGCACCCCGCGTGGGGACGCGGACCGGCCGACACCGCCGGCGACCGGGGATGTCCCGGCGGCGGAGTCGGATCCGATCGCGCAGGCCATGGCCCAGATCCGGCGGCTCCGCGCCCGCGAGGCCGGTGCCCGTGGCGCCGACGGGAACGGCAATGGCGGACCGGGCGGTGTCCCGGGGATGACCGGTGGCGCGGCCGGGGCGACCGACCGCGATGGTTTCACGTGGAACACCGGCGGGCCGACCGGGGGTGCCCGCCGCCGGGGTCGGCGACCCGCGCGGATGAAGACCCGGTTCGACGGGCGCCTGGACCGGAGTTACCGCGACCCCGGATCCTTCAGTGACCTCGTTCAACGGGAGATCCGGAGGCGTGGGTGGGGCAAGCGCGTCGCCGCCGGGACCCTGCAGAACCACTGGGAGGAGATCGTCGGACCCACCATCGCCAGTCACACGACGATCGTCATGTACAAGGAGGAGGAGAAGCAGCTCCACATCGAGTGCGACTCCACCGCGTGGGCCACGAATCTGCGGTACATGCAGCGCACCGTGCTGCAGACGATCGCGCAGCGGATCGGGCCGGACATCGTGGCGCAGCTGAAGATCTACGGTCCGCGACCGCCGAGCTGGCGGCACGGGAAGTTCCACGTGTCCGGGCGGGGGCCGCGGGACACGTACGGGTGACGGCCCGCCGCGGCGTGCCGCGGGCCGACCGCGGGCGTCGACGGGTGCGGCCGCCGGCGCGCCCGGGGGCGGTGACCGCGCCAAACATGCCCTGTCCGGCCGTCAAGCAGGTATGATGGTGGGGTTACGAGAGCGAATCGCAAAGGAGCGGAACTCGACGTGAGTGCTGCTGAAGCAGTCAAGAACGATTACGGTGCGTCATCCATCACGATCCTCGAAGGACTTGAGGCGGTCCGCAAGCGGCCCGGCATGTACATCGGCTCGACCGGTGTACGTGGTCTCCACCACCTGATCTGGGAGGTCGTGGACAACTCCGTCGACGAGGCGATGGCAGGGTACGCGACGACCGTCGACGTCACCCTGCTGAAGGACGGGGGAGTGGAGGTTGTCGACGACGGCCGTGGCATTCCCGTCGAGATGCACGCCTCCGGTGTACCCACGGTGCAGGTCGTCATGACCCAGCTCCACGCGGGCGGCAAGTTCGACTCCGACTCCTACGCGGTGTCCGGCGGCCTCCACGGCGTCGGCATCTCCGTGGTCAACGCCCTGTCGACGAAGGTCGAGACGTACATCCGTCGCGACGGCAAGCTCTGGTACCAGGAGTTCAACAACTCCGTGCCCGAGGAGCTCCAGGAGCTGAAGAACGCGCGGGGCACCGGCACGAAGCAGCGCTTCTGGCCCGACCCGGAGATCTTCGAGACCACCGAGTTCGACTTCGACACGGTCGCCAAGCGCCTCCAGGAGATGGCCTTCCTCAACAAGGGCCTGACCATCACCCTCACCGACGAGCGGGTGCTCGAGGTCGAGGAGGAGGACCTGGAGAACGCGGCGGAGGACGCCGACGCCCCGAAGACCGCGGCGGACGAGGCGGCCGAGGAGCAGGAGAAGGCGAAGCGCACCGCCCCGCGGAAGCGCACCCGGACGTTCCACTACCCCGAGGGGCTCAAGGACTACGTCGCGCACATCAACCGGACGAAGACGCCGATCCACCCGTCGGTCATCACGTTCGACGCCGCCGGCGAGGACCACGAGGTCGAGGCCGCGATGCAGTGGAACTCCGGTTACACGCAGTCCGTCCACACCTTCGCGAACACCATCAACACCATCGAGGGCGGCACGCACGAGGAAGGCTTCCGCGCGGCGCTGACCTCCCTCATGAACCGGTACGCCAAGGAGCACAAGCTGCTCAAGGAGAAGGACGCGAACCTCACCGGCGACGACTGCCGTGAGGGTCTCGCCGCGATCATCTCCGTGCGTGTCGGCGACCCGCAGTTCGAGGGGCAGACGAAGACGAAGCTCGGCAACACCGAGATCAAGGGCTTCGTCCAGCGGATGGTCAACGAGCACGTCTCCGACTGGCTCGACGCGAACCCCGCCGAGGCGAAGGCCATCGTCTCCAAGGCCGTGTCCTCCGCCCAGGCCCGCGTCGCCGCCCGCAAGGCCCGCGACCTCGTCCGGCGCAAGTCCGCGACCGACCTCGGCGGCCTGCCGGGCAAGCTCGCCGACTGCCGTTCCAAGGACCCGGGGAAGAGCGAGCTCTACATCGTGGAGGGTGACTCCGCCGGTGGCTCCGCGAAGTCCGGCCGGGACTCCATGTACCAGGCGATCCTCCCGCTGCGCGGCAAGATCCTCAACGTGGAGAAGGCCCGCCTGGACAAGGTCCTGAAGAACGCGGAGGTCCAGGCCATCATCACCGCGCTCGGCACCGGCATCCACGACGAGTTCGACATCTCCAAGCTCCGGTACAACAAGATCGTGCTCATGGCCGACGCCGACGTCGACGGTCAGCACATCGCCACCCTCCTGCTCACCCTGCTGTTCCGCTTCATGCGCCCGCTCGTCGAGGAGGGCCACGTCTTCCTCGCCCAGCCGCCGCTGTACAAGCTCAAGTGGGGCAAGGGCGAGCCCGGGTTCGCGTTCTCGGACGCGGAGCGGGACGCGCAGCTCAAGGAGGGCCTGGCGGAGGGCCGGAAGATCAACAAGGACGACGGCATCCAGCGGTACAAGGGCCTCGGCGAGATGAACGCCAAGGAGCTGTGGGAGACGACGATGGACCCGTCGACCCGCATCCTCCGTCGCGTGACCCTCGACGACGCCGCCGCGGCCGACGAGATGTTCAGCATCCTCATGGGTGACGACGTCGTCGCACGCCGCAGCTTCATCACCCGCAACGCGCGCGACGTGCGCTTCCTGGACGTGTGATGACGGACCGCGAGGACACGACCGGGCCGGTCATGACCGTCACCCGCGTGACCCTGCCGGATGCGTCCGTCACCCCGGTGCAGTGCTTCGCGCCGGAGGACGACGCCACCCGAACCTCCCGGCCGCTGGTCATGATCTGGCCGGGGCTGGGCGTCGGCGGGCGGTACTACCGCCCCATCGCCCGCTACCTCGCGGAGCGGGGGATGCCCGTCGCCATCGGTGAGCTGCGGGGCCAGGGGGCCAGCACGGCCGTCGCCTCGCGACGCCACCGGTGGGGCTACCACCACCTGGCCTCCGAGGACTACCCGATGGAGATTTGGGCGGCGAAGGCTGAACTCGGTCTGCCCGCCGACCACCCGACGGTCCTGCTCACGCACTCGATGGGCGGCCAGGTCGGCGGCATCTTCCTCTCCCGCCCGGAAGCCCGCGAGCTCAACGTGCGGGGCATGATGGGCGTCGGTTCCGGCACCCCGTGGTACCGCACCTTCAGCGGCTCGGCGCGGATCAAGTTCCTCCTCGGCTCCCAGTTCATGGGCGCGTACTCGCAGATCACCGGCCGGTGGACGGACGGCCCGCTCGACGTCATCGGCTACGGACGCCAGTCCGGGATGCACCTCGCCGAGTGGGCGAAACTCGCCCGCACGAATTCCCTCGAGGGACTGCACGACGCGGACCGGAACTACGTCCTCGCCATGCGCGCGACTACGGTCCCAGTCCTGCTCACGCGGTTCCGGAACGACGAGGACTGCACGTGGGCGTCCGCCGAGAAGTACGGCCGCCTGCTGCCGAAGACCTTCGCGCGGGTCGAGGAGCTCGACGGCGACCTCGGCCACAACCGCTGGGCGCGGGACCCGCAGATCGTCGGCGACCGGCTCATCCGCTTCTGCGCCCAGATCGACGAGGGCGCCGCGGCCCGGGAGCGGAACGGCCGCTGACCTCGCCGGTGCATCCGGCTGACGGCATGAGCGCCTTCGGCTGATGTCGGGGCGTATGGGGGAGGGTTTCACGTGAAACGCCGGCAGCGCGCGGGGCGCGGTTTCACGTGAAACATTGTCGGGACCCCGGGGAGAGCTCGGGGTCCTGGGCCGGGCTACGGCCGCGCCGTCAGTCGCGGTCGAGGAGGGCGACGACGACCTCAGCGAACAACGCATTGTGCGTCACGAGCGGCTGCATCCGCCGGACCGTCTCGACGACATCCGCGCGGCGCTGCTCGACCGTCCCGTGGACCGGGATGCCGTCGACGGTGCAGTGCGTCACCGCGGCGACGGCCGACAGCGCGGAGAGCGAACGAATGCGCGTGTGCACGGCGTCGCACACCTCGTCGGCGATGACGAGAAGATCGGTGGTGTCCATGAGTCGTCGATCCCCGCAGGTCAGCGCTCGCGCCGGACCCTGTTGTCCGCCGCGCGGTAGCCGGCGACCTCCGCGCGGGCGAGGGTGCGCAGCTCAGCGCTGCGGACGGTCCGCGCCGCGCGGTCGACGATCGCCCGGACCGCGGCCTCCTGCTTCGAGACACCCTGGGCCTCGGCGAGCAGGGTGAGGGCGGCGTCCTGGTCGGGGGTCAGGCGGAGGGTCATGGCCATGGGGAGGGTCCTTTCCGGTGTCCCGGGTCGGCGGGGGGGTGCGCTGGGTCGTTGGGGAGGGTGTGCGCTGGGTCGTTGGGGAGGGTGTGCGCTGGGTCGTTGGGGAGGGTGTGCGCTGGGTCGTTGGGGCGGGTGTGCGCCGGCTCGGCGGGGCGGATGCCCGGGAGCCGCCGGACCCGTGGAGACGTGGAGGCGCGGGGACGCCCCCGGAGTGGTACCAGAGTGATACCACACCCGGGTGGGGGAACGCCGGAACGGGCCCCTGACAGCTAGAATGGACGGGTCTGACAGTCCGCGCGTCAGGACCGGCCCCCGTGGGCGGACCTGCGGGCACAGCGTCGTGACCTCCGGTCATCGACCGGCCCGGGACCGGCGCCGGGCGCACCCCGACGGCGGCGACGACCCGCCACCGGGGCCGCCCGCCGGCCCCGGCCACCGGCGGCCACGCGGACCGTCCCAGGGACACCCGATCAGAAAGGTTCGCACCACGTGAGCGACGACACCACCGGCGGCGGCGAGACGCTGTACGACCGGATCACACCGATCGACCTCCGCGAGGAGATGCAGTCCAGCTACATCGACTACGCGATGAGCGTCATCGTCGGTCGTGCACTGCCCGAGGTCCGGGACGGCATGAAGCCCGTCCACCGGCGCATCCTCTACGCGATGTTCGACTCCGGGCACCGGCCGGACCGCAGTTACGTGAAGTCCGCCCGCCCGGTCGCGGAGACGATGGGCCACTACCACCCGCACGGTGACAGCGCGATCTACGACACCCTCGTCCGCATGGCGCAGCCGTGGTCGATGCGCTACCCGCTCGTCGACGGCCAGGGGAACTTCGGCTCCCGCGGCAACGACGGCCCCGCGGCGATGCGGTACACGGAGTGCCGGCTCACCCCCCTCGCGATGGAGATGGTCCGGGACATCCGGGAGAACACCGTCGACTTCAGCCCGAACTACGACGGCAAGACCACCGAGCCGGACGTCCTCCCGTCCCGCGTGCCGAACCTGCTCATGAACGGCTCCGGCGGCATCGCCGTCGGTATGGCGACGAACATCCCGCCGCACAACCTCACCGAGCTCGCCGAGGCGATCTACTGGATCCTCGACAACTACGAGGCCGACGAGCAGACGACGCTCGACGCCTGCATGGAACGCGTCAAGGGCCCGGACTTCCCGACGCACGGGCTCATCGTCGGTGACAAGGGCATCAAGGAGGCCTACACCACCGGCCGCGGCTCCATCCGCATGCGCGGCGTGACCTCCATCGAGGAGGACCACAACCGGCAGACGATCGTCATCACCGAGCTCCCGTACCAGGTCAACCCGGACAACCTCGTGAGCTCCATCGCGGAGCAGGTCCGGGACGGGAAGATCGCGGGCATCTCGAAGATCGACGACGAGAGCTCCGACCGCGTGGGGATGCGCATCGTCGTCACCCTCAAGCGCGACGCCGTGCCCCGCGTCGTCCTCAACAACCTCTACAAGCACTCGCAGCTCCAGACGAGCTTCGGTGCGAACATGCTCTCCATCGTCGACGGCGTGCCCCGCACCCTGCGCCTCGACCAGATGCTGCGGCTGTACACGGCCCACCAGATCGACGTCATCATCCGGCGCACCCAGTACCGGCTCGACGAGGCGGAGAAGCGGGCCCACATCCTCCGCGGCCTGGTCAAGGCCCTCGACGCGCTCGACGAGGTCATCGCGCTCATCCGCCGGTCCCAGACCGTCGACATCGCCCGCGAGGGCCTCATGGACCTCCTCGACATCGACGAGATCCAGTCCGACGCCATCCTCGCCATGCAGCTGCGCCGCCTCGCGGCCCTCGAGCGGCAGAAGATCATCGACGAACTCGCCGAGATCGAGCGCACCATCGCGGACCTCAAGGAGATCCTCGCCTCCCCGGAGCGCCAGCGCGCGATCGTCCGCGACGAACTCACGGAGATCGTCGACAAGTACGGTGACGAGCGCCGCACGCAGATCGTCGCCGCCTCCGGCGACGTCTCCGAGGAGGACCTCATCGCCCGGGAGAACGTGGTCGTCACGATCACGTCCACCGGCTACGCGAAGCGCACGAAGGTCGACGCCTACCGCAGCCAGAAGCGAGGCGGGAAGGGTGTGCGCGGGGCGGAGCTCAAGCAGGACGACGTCGTCCGCAACTTCTTCGTCTGCTCGACGCACGACCTCATCATGTTCTTCACGAACTACGGCCGCGTGTACCGGCTCAAGGCCTACGAACTGCCGGAGGCCTCCCGCACGGCGCGCGGCCAGCACGTCGCGAACCTGCTGGAGTTCCAGCCCGGCGAGCAGATCGCGCAGGTCATCCAGATCAAGTCCTTCGAGGACGCCCCGTACCTCGTGCTCGCCACGGCGCACGGCCGGGTGAAGAAGTCCCGGCTCACGGACTACGACACGGCGCGCTCCGGCGGGCTCATCGCGATCAACCTCAACGACGGCGACCGGCTCATCGGCGCGCAGCTGTGCACCGGTGAGGACGACCTGCTCCTCGTCTCCGAGGAGGGCCAGGCGATGCGCTTCACCGCCGACGACGAGACGCTCCGGCCGATGGGCCGCGCGACCGCCGGCGTCAAGGGCATGCGCTTCCGCGGCGAGGACCAGCTGCTCGCGCTGACGGTCGTGAGCGACGACAGCTGCCTGCTCGTCGCCACCTCCGGCGGCTACGGCAAGCGCACGCCGATGGAGGAGTACCCGTCGAAGGGCCGCGGCGGCCTCGGCGTGGTGACGTTCAAGTACGACCCGAAGCGCGGCAAGCTCATCGGTGCCGTCGCCGTCGGTGAGGACGACGAGATCTTCGCCATCACCAGCGCCGGCGGGGTCATCCGCACCGAGGTCAAGCAGGTGCGGAAGTCCTCCCGGGCGACGATGGGCGTGCGGCTCGTCGACCTGGCGAAGAACGTGCAGCTCCTGGCCATCGACCGCAACGTCGAGGGCGAAGGTGAGGAAGAGGCCCAGCAGACCGCCGACGGACTGCTCGACCCGAAGGACGGTGACTAATGAGCACCCGGCCCGACGTGGGCCAGGGTGGTCACGGTGGTCACGGTGGTCAGGGTGGTCACGGCGGCGCGGCTGACGGCGGCGCCGGCGGTGTCGCCGGGACCGGCGGTACGGCTGACGGTGGCGCCGGCGACGTGACCACCGCCGCCACCTCCGGCACGGTCGTGACACGCATGCGTGAGATCCGGCGGGTCTCGCCGTGGAGCGCCCTGCGGATGGGTTTCGCCTTGTCGGTGTGCCTGTTCGCGGTGTGGTTCATCGCCGCGGTGCTCGTGTTCATCCTCATGTCTGTCACGGGTGTGTGGGACAGGTTCAACGGCATCCTCGGGGACGTCACCGGCTTCGGCGACATCGGGGTGGCGGCTGTCCTCGGCGCCGTCATCGCGGTCGGGGTGTTCGAGGTCATCGTGTTCACCGTCCTCGCGCCCGTCGTGGCCGTCATCTACAACGCCTGTGCCGAGATCGTCGGCGGGCTGCGGGTCGAGGTCGCCACGGGTGTCGACGACGCCCTCAGCGGCGACGCCGTCCCCGCCGCCGCCGACCGGGACGCGGCCGGTGACGTGGCGGAGACCGGTGCGGACGACGCTGCGAATGGTGTCGCGAACGGTGCCGCCGACAACGCTGCCCAGACCGGCGCGGACACGGATGCCGACGACGCCGCGTGGGGCCGTCCGACCGGCGGCGACGACGCGAGCGGAGCCGGCACCGACACCGCACGGTGACGGTCGGCGCCCGCCCGCGGCGTCGGCCCCGCGGTGGCGGGGTGGTGGGTCGCGGGAGGGTGGCGTCGTCCCCCTCACCGGTGACTCCCGCCGGCCCTCCGGGAGGGCTCTGCCGGAACCCTCGAATTGCCCCCTGACCAGCTGGTTTGTGGAAATTCCGGGGGGTCGGTAGAGTTCATCCGTGTTCGACGGGCCTATAGCTCAGGCGGTTAGAGCGCTTCGCTGATAACGAAGAGGTCGGAGGTTCAAGTCCTCCTAGGCCCACCAACGGACTTTGGGGCTATAGCTCAATTGGTAGAGCACCTGCTTTGCAAGCAGGAGGTCAGGGGTTCGATTCCCCTTAGCTCCACCAGAGTTCCAACGTCCACAGACCGCCCCCCGGGATCCCGGGGGGCGGTTTTGTTGTCGCGGTGGGGGCATGGGGCGGTGATGTGCGCGGGGATGCCGGCGGTGGCGGGGAGACGGGATGCGTGTGGGTGCCGTGTGCGTGTGTCGGCGCGCGTGGAGGTTCGTGACTGGCAGCTGGAGGTCACAATCGTCGCCGGGATGGTGGTGACTGGCAGTTGCAGGTCAAAAATCGGGGTGAAATTGACCTGGGACTGCCAGTTGTCGACATCCGACAGGCGTGTGCCGGGGTTCGGTGTGGGCGTCAGCCGGGTGGGCGGACACTGTTCAGTGGGGCGTGTGCGTGGGCGCGGAGTCTGCGCGGGGTCCCGGCGGCGTCTGTGCGGGGCAGTCCCGGCAGCTGACCAGCGATTTTTTTGGGGCGGGGAGGGGTGTGTATCATGTAGACGGAACAAGGGGCTATAGCTCAGTTGGTAGAGCGTTGCGTTCGCAATGCAAAGGTCAGGGGTTCGATTCCCCTTAGCTCCACAACAGGTCAAGGGCACCTTCCCGGTCACGGGGAGGTGCCCTTCGGCGTATCGGGACCGCGCCGGGGCGCGGGGCGGGAAGCGTGGGGGCGTTGGGGCCGCCGGGCCTGCAGCGCGGGTCACATGGGGGTGGCCGAGCGGTGGCGGGCTGCCCCACCGGAGGCGATAATGTGGGGCAAGCCACATTAATTATTCCTAGATCGCCCGGGAGGAGCGGGCGGAGGAGGAGACACAGATCCGGGCCACGACGCACACCCCGGACGACAACGAAGGGAACCCGCATGACTGACACCACGACGAACAGACACGCAGGCGCGCTGACGGGCCAGGTCACCTCCGGCTTCGCCGTCGCGATGGGCATCGGCCGATTCGTCTACACCCCGATCCTGCCGCTCATGGCCACCGCGCTGGCCCTCCAACCGTCGTCGACCTCCTGGATCGCCGCGGCGAACTACGTCGGCTACCTGCTCGGCGCACTCCTGCTCTCCCGCCGCCCGGCGTGGGTCACGACCGGGCTGCTGCGGGTGTCACTCGTGCTGGTCGTCGTGACCCTGGCGGCCATGCCCTGGTCCGAGGGCGTCGTGTGGTTCTGCGTGGTCCGCCTGATCTCGGGACTCGCGTCGGCCTTCGTGTTCGTCTGCCTGTCGCACGCCGCGATCGACATCGGCCGCAGGGGCGGCAACCCGGGCCTGGCCTACGGCGGCGTCGGCGCCGGCATCTGCCTGTCCGGCCTGCTCGTCCTCATCCTCGGCAACGTCGGCTGGGAGGGCACGTGGTACGCCTCCGCCGTCCTGGCCGCCGTCCTCACCGTCCCCGCCTGGGCACTCCGTCTGGACAGTCACGACGCCACCTCTCCGTCCGACGACGCCTCCGCCGACGAGGATCAGCCGCAGGATCCGCAGGCCGAGCGCGTGCGGACCCGCAGCCGCCGGGCCCTGCTCGTGACGTACTTCCTCGAGGGCGCCGGCTACATCATCATCGGCACGTACCTGGTGGCGATCGTCAAGGAGGCGACCGGCAGCAGCAGCATCGCCACCTGCGTCTGGGTGGTCGCCGGCCTCGCCGCCGTCGTCTCCCCGGCGCTGTGGCGGCGGGTCCGTCTCGCCACCACCGCGCGCACGACCTTCACCGCCGCCTACGTGATCCAGTTCGTCTCGGCACTGCTGCCGCTGCTCACCGGCAACGCGGTCGCGGCGTTCATCTCCGCGGCGCTGTTCGGCGCGACGTTCATGGGGATCACCCAGCTCTCCATCGGCGAGGCCAACGCGCTGCGGATGCCCAGCGCACCCGCGCGCATGACCACCGTCTACGGCATCGGGCAGATCCTCGGCCCGGTCATCGTCGCCCCGTTCATCTCCGGCGGGTACGGCAACGCGTTCCTCCTCGCCTCCGTGCTCCTCGCCGCGTGTGCGCTCGGGTCTCTGGTGCTGCCGGCCCGCCGCGTCGCCTGACCGCCGCCCCGCCGGCCCCCGCACGCGGGGGTACGGTGTGGAATCATGACGACTTCCGGCGCTGACGACCATCACAGCGTCCGCGTGAGGACGGGCGGAAGCCGGCCGAGCACACGGTTCTGGCTGGTCACGTCCTTCCTCACCCTCGGCGGACTGCTCTTCGGCTACGACACAGGTGTGATCAACGGCGCCCTGCCGTCGCTCACGGGGGACCTCGGGATCTCGGGGGCGTTCGAGGGGGTCGTCACGTCGGCCCTGCAGCTCGGCGCGATTGCGGGGGCGGTGTTCGGCGGGCCGATCGGGGACCGCCTCGGCCGGCGGAGGGTCGTCGTCGGCGTGGCGGTGCTGTTCACCCTCGGCGCGCTGGGGTCCGTGCTCTCCCCGACGTGGTGGGTCCTCGCACTGTTCCGCATCGTGCTGGGCCTCGCGGTGGGCGGTGCGTCCGTCACCGTCCCCGTCTACCTCGCGGAACTCGCCCCGCCGCACCTGCGCGGGCGCATCGTCTCGCAGAACGAGTTCATGGTCGTCTTCGGCCAGTTCCTCGCCTTCTCCATCAACGCGGTCATCGCCGGCGCGCACGGCGGTGAATCGCCCGGCACGTGGCGGTGGATGCTCGCCGTGTGCCTCATCCCGGCGGTGGCCCTGTGGGCGGCCATGTCCGTCGTCCCGGAGTCCCCGCGGTGGCTCGCCCGGCAGGGGAGGGTCGACGAGATGCTCCACGTGCTCGCCGACCTGCGGGAACGCCCCGCGGGGGCGGGGGCGGAGAGCAACGCAGCCCTGCGGGAACGTCCCGCGGGGGCAGGGGCGGAGAGCAGCGTCGACACCTCTGACCCCCTCGACCACCCCGACTCGGAGGAGGTCGCCCACGTCCGGGAGATGGCGGAGCAGGACGCGCGCGCGGCGAGCGGGCGGCTGAGCGACATCATCACGCAGCCGTGGATCCGCCGGATCCTGTGGGTCGGCGTGGGGATGGCGATCATCAACCAGATCTCGGGCATCAACGTCGTGCAGTACTACGGCGTCTCGATCCTCACGGACGCAGGTTTCACGGGAAACACCGCGTTCGTCGTGAACCTGCTCATCGGGCTGGCGGGCGTCATCGGCGTGCTGCTGGCGATGGTGCTCACCCGGCGGGTGCGGCGGCGTCGGCTGCTCACCACGGGCCTGTGCGGCACGATCGTGTCACTGAGCGTCATCGCGCTCGTCTCGGCGTTCATGCCGGACGCGGAGCCGGCGAAGCGGTGGATCGTGCTCGGCGCGATCGTCGTGTTCGTCGGGATCATGCAGTGCTGCATCGGCACGATGACGTGGCTCTACATGTCCGAGATCTTCCCGCTCCAGGTCCGCGGGGCCGCGATGGGCGTGGCGACGGGCGCGCAGTGGACGATGAACTTCCTCGTCGCGCTGCTGTTCCCGCCGCTCGTCGACGGCATCGGGTTCTCCCTCACCCTCACGATCTTCATCGTCGCGCAGGTCATCGCCGTCGTGTGGGTCCAGCTGAAGGTCCCGGAGACGAAGGACAAGCCGCTCGAACAGATCGAGGCGGAGTTCCGCGCCGGGGGGTAGGGGGTCGCCGTTCCGCTCCGGGGGGGGTAGGGGGTCGACGCCGGCCCCGCGAGGAACCAGGGGTCCCCACCCGGACCCGGCCCCGCGAGGAACCAGGGGTCCCCACCCGGACCCGGCCCCGCGAGGAGCCAGGGGTCCGTACCCGGACCCGGCCCCGCGATCAGACCCCCGGGGCGGTCACGCGTCCCGGGTCCTGAAGACCCAGACGTTCTGCATGACAAAATTCAGTGACGTGGCCGCGGCCTGCGAGACAAACCACGACCAGAAAAGATCAGCCGCGCTCTCCGTCAACGCTCTCCGCATGGCGTCATAGACAGCAACAGCGGTCAGAAAGCACACAAGATAGGACGCGGCGGCCTTGAACTTTTCTTCTCGTGACCTCACCCCGTTGAAAGTGAAATAGCTGTTCAAGTAGTATGCGACAGCACTTCCGCAGATGTAGCTGCCGGCCCGTGCCGGGATTCCCGGAAGACCGACATGCAGGAGCAGGCTCCTGACGGAGAAATCTACTGCTGCGCCGACCATGCCCACCAGGACAAAGGAAGAGACCTTCCGGAGCAGCTCTTTTCCGATCACAGCCAGGGAGGGTACCACCACTTATGTCAATTCGGTGAAGGGGGTGGGTTCCCGCAGGCTGCGTCCGGAGTTCCCGGAGCGGGAGGCGGTGTGGTGGAACGGAGACATAAAGTCCACATCCGGGGTACATGCGACCCGGGGGTAAGGGGACGACGCCGTCAGGGCCGGTCCGACGCCCACCGCGCGAGAATGTCCGCCGCCGCCGGACGGGCCGTGCGGGTCGCCCCGGTGACCGTCGCGCTCGCCGGCCCGGTCCAGTCGCCGTAGCCCACGAAGTACAACCCCTCCGCCTCCGCCGAGCGCGTCGGCTCCGCGGCGGTCGTCCGCGGGTGCGGGTCGAGGGTGAACCCGTCCGGCAGCCGCGCCTCCGGGGAGCGCAGGTGCCCGAGTTCCGGGTGGAAACCGGTGCACAGGAGCAGCACGTCCGCGTCGTCGAGGAGCCGCCCGGAGTCCAGCGGGACCGCGCGCAGCCCCGCCGACCGCGCCGCCGCGACCGGGGGAGTGACGACGATGTCCCCCGTGATGTCCCCGGCCGTCCGGGGACGCGCCGCGTCGTCGGGGGACTGACGCCGGACGGCGGCGAGGGCCCGGCGGGCACCGGCGTCGAAGAGGACGCGGCCGTCGACGTCGTCCGGCATGAACGCCGGCGGCCGGTGCGCCGCCCAGGTCACGCGGACGTGGGCGTCGAGAAAGAGCTCCGCGGCGATCTGCGCGCCCGAGTTCCCGCCCCCGACGACGACCACGTGCTGCCCGGCGAACTGTGCCGGGGACCGGTAGTGCACCGTGTGGGTCACCGCGCCCCGGAAGTCCTCCTGACCGGGGATGACAGGGGCCGACGGCCACGCGGGGCGGGTCCACGTCCCCGTCGCACTCACGACAACACGAGCGTGCCAGTCGCCGCGGGGGGTCCGCGCGGTCCACGTGCCGTCCGCCTCCGCGCGCAGGGCCGTCACCGGGGTGGACCGGCGGACGGGCAGGTCGTAGCGCTGCTCGTAGGTGGTGAGGTAGGTGACGACGTCGCGCCCCCGCGGGTTCCCCGGTCCGTGGTGGGCGGGCATCCGCATGCCCGGCAGCACGGTCGTGTCAGCGGGGGAGAACAGTTCGAGGCTGTCCCAGTAGTGCCGCCACGCGCCGCCGGGGCGGGACTGGGCGTCGAGCAGCACGAACGACGGGGCGGCTGGGCCGTCGCGGCGGGCCGCCCGCCGGAGGTAGTAGGCGACGGCCAGGCCCGCCTGACCTGCCCCGATGATGAGGATGTCTGTGCTGCGCCCGGTGTCGTCCATCGCCGTCCACTGTAGCCGCGGGCGACGGCCGCGGAGACGACGCGCTCGCCGAGGGCGAGGGCGCGGGGGGCCCGGCGGGCGGCCCGGTGACGGCGGCGGAGACGACGAACCGCCGGCCCCGGGGTGGGGTCGGCGGTCATGGCGTGCCGGTCAACGGCCGGTCGGCCGGGAGCCGGCGGTGCCGGTCAGAACCGGTCAGCGCTGGTCAGTGCCGGTCAGAGGCGGTGGCGGCCGCCCTCGTCGTTCGGGGTGTCCGTGGAGCCCTCGGCCTTCTGGTCCTTCTGGTCCGTGCCGGCCTGGTCGGCCTTCTGGTCCTTCTCCTGGTCCTTCGTGCCCTGGTCACCCTTCGGGGCGGACGGGGCACCCGGGGCGGACGGCGCGCCGGGCGCACCCGGGGCCGGGGCGGACGGGGCCGACGGAGCCGACGGGGCGGCACCGGCCTCGGAGGACTTCTCCGCCGAGGTCTTCGGCGCGGCGTCCTTCGCCTCCTGGTTGAGCTTCGCCTCCGGCTTGTTCGAGCCCGGCGCCGCGGCGCCACCGGCGGCGGACGTCTGCCCGGGGGCACCGGCCGTCGACGACGTCGACGACGCGCCGGACGCCGACCCGGACGTGCCCGCCCCGGAGGTCGCCGAGGTGGTGGACGTCGTGGAGGTGGAGGACGGCGTCGTCGACCGCGACCCGGAGGTCACACCCGACCCGGTGTGGTCCTCGACCCGCGGGGCACCGGACGCGACCTGCTGCTTCTTCTCGCGCAGGGCGTAGAACAGCCCGCCGCCGACGGCGAGGAGCAGCGCGAGGAGGAGCAGCCCGCGCCGGCCACCGGAGCGCTTCTTCTTCCGGTCGGCCTTCTTCAGCGCCTTGACCTGCGCCTTCGACGGGACCTTCGACTGGGCCCGGTCGACGGCCTGCTGGGCCTTCCGGCCGGCCCGGCCACCCTTCTTCTCGAGCTTCTTCTCCGCCTTCGCGCGGGCCTTCCGGGCGCGCTTGCTGAGGTCGCGGGTGCGGTCCTCGAGCTCCGAGCGGGCCTCGCCGGTGCGGGACCGGAACTCGTCGGTGGCGGACTCCACGGCCGAACGGATCTCGTCACGGAGCTCCGCGCGCCGCGCCCGTGCCTCCTTGAGGCCCTTGCGCCCCTTCTTCTTCGCCTTCTTCGCCGCCTTCTCCGCGTCCTTGCGGGCGGAGGCCGTGGCCTTGCCGGACCGCTTCTCCGCCTTCTTCGCGGCCTTCCGGCCCTTCTTCTGCGCCTTCTTCCCGGCCTTCGCGGCGTCGTCGCGCAGGTCCTCCGCGCGGGACACGACCGTGCCGGCGGCGTCCTGGGCGCGGTCGCCGACGGTCGACGCGACGGACCCGACGGTGTCGCGCACCGAGCTCAGCGCGTCCTGGGCGGAGGAGCGCAGCTCCCCGGCCCGGTCCGCGGCGGCGTCACCGGCCTTCCGGCCGGCCTTCCGCGCGTCCTTCCCGGCGTCCTTCGCCCCGTCCTTCGCCGACGCGGCGGCCCCGGCGACGCCGGCGACACCCGCCCCACCGGCGAGCGTGGACTCCAGCGCGCGGCGGATGTCCGAGGCGTTGCCGCTGGCCTTCTTCGTCACCTTGTGGAGACGCTTGACGGCCTTCTGCTCCGCCTTCTCCGCCTTCGAGCCGGCCTTCGCGGCCTTCCGGCGGGCCTTGTCCGCCTTCCTCGACAGCTTCACCGACTTCTTGTCCTTCTCCGGCGCCCCGGGGACGTCCCCGGTCTCCGTGGTCCTCGTGTCTGTCTTCACCTTCGTGCCTCCGTTCTCGCGGGTCCCGGCACCGGCGATACCGGCCGCCTCATCGCCCCGGCCGCTGGTGCGTCCGTCGTTCCCCTGATCGCCGTCGACGGCCTGGCGGACACCGGTGGCGATCCGGTTCGCCTTCGCCTTGTCCAGGGCCTTCGCGGCGCCGTCCTCCTGCATCATGCGCTCGGCGACGGCCCGGATGTGGGCGGGGGACCGGCGGATGATCTCGTCCCGGTCCTCGTCACTCGCGAGGTGGCGACGGAGGGCGTCCAGCGAGTCGAAGTCGCGGTCACGGACGCGCTGGCGGCGGTCACTGTTCCACGACCTGAACTGTTTCGCCGCCGTGAAGGCGAGCTTGAGGGTGGTGGGGTTCATGGGCCGGGCTCTCCTCGTTGGGTGTCGGTTCGTGCAGGTGGTGTGCGGCACACCGCGGGCGCGCCCGTCCGGTTGTCGGGTGGCGCGCGTCCAGGGTGCCGACGGTCCTTCCGCAATAGTATCCACAGACGGCGCATCGTGTCCGGGGCGTGTCGTACACTCGAGCGCGTGACTATTCAGAAGACAGCGACAGCGACCCTCCACACCAACCACGGGGACATCGTCCTCGACCTCTACGGGGACCAGGCCCCCAAGACCGTGAAGAACTTCATCGGTCTCGCCGAGGGCACCGCGGACTACTCCCAGCCGAACGCCTCCGGCACTCAGGAGGGCCCGTTCTACGACGGCTCGATCTTCCACCGCATCATCGACGGGTTCATGATCCAGGGCGGCGACCCGACCGGCACCGGCACCGGCGGCCCGGGCTACCGCTTCGAGGACGAGTTCCACCCGGACCTCCAGTTCGACCGCCCGTTCCTCCTCGCCATGGCGAACGCCGGCCCGGGCACCAACGGCTCCCAGTTCTTCATCACGGTCACGCCGACGCCGCACCTCAACAACCACCACACGATCTTCGGTGAGGTCACGGACAAGGACTCCCAGAAGGTCGTCGCGAAGATCTCCCGCGTCGCCACCGCCCGGGGCGACCGGCCGACGGACGACGTCGTCATCGAGTCCGTCGACATCGCCTCCTAGGCCCCCGTGGACCGCATCCGCCACTGGGTGTCCGGGGCACCCGCGACGTCGGTGTTCATCATCGCGTGCGTCGTGGTGTACCTCGTCACGGCCGCGCAGTCCGGCAGTCTCACGGCCCCGGCCGCGGGGAGCCCGCTGGCGTGGGACCTCGTCGTCACCCGC
This sequence comes from Corynebacterium bovis DSM 20582 = CIP 54.80, assembly GCF_030408615.1. Lineage (NCBI taxonomy): Bacteria > Bacillati > Actinomycetota > Actinomycetes > Mycobacteriales > Corynebacteriaceae > Corynebacterium > Corynebacterium bovis. The sequence continues at coordinate 22,838 of NZ_CP047187.1, forward strand.
CCGTCCGTCGAGGCCGGGGGGTGGTGGCGGTTGGCGACGAGCGCGCTCGTCCACCTCGGCGTCACCCACATCGTGCTCAACATGCTGCTCATCGGCCTCGTCGGACGGGACCTCGAGCGCAGCTACGGCAGTGTGGTCGTGGCCGTGGGGATGTTGCTCACCGCCGTCGGCGGGAGCGTCGGGTCCGTCCTCATGGACCCGTACACCGCGATGGGAGGGGCCTCGACCATCGGCTACGGCATGTTCGCCATGCTCGTCGCCCGGTCGGCGAGCCGGCGGGAGGACCTCCGCGGTCCCGTGACGCTCATCATCGTGAACCTCGTGTTCACGCTCGCGTCCCCCGGGGTCAGCCTGTGGGGTCACATCGGGGGGCTGGTCGTCGGCGCCGTCATCGGCGCGGTGCTCTACCTCGGGAGAGGTCGGCTGCTGCGGACACGCTGACGGCGTCGTCCCCCTCCCGACCTCGGGACGTGCGACCGGGGGCGGGCGTGCGACCCGGACCCCGCGGCGGGCCGGGGCGTGCGGGGGCTACGTGGTGGGGGCTACTTCCAGCCCATCGACATGAGCAGGCCGATGATGAACAGGCCGAACCCGATGAGGTAGTTCCACGCGCCGAGCTCGGTGAAGAACCCGATCTTGTCCCCGACGATGTAGTTCACGACGAGCCACGCCAGGCCGAGCAGCATGAGCCCGAACATGAGGACGAGGTACCAGCGCGACGTCCCCGTCGAGTTCAGCTTGACCGGCGTCCGGCGATCCGGGCCGCCCTCCGAGGCGGCGGACGTCGAGGCGACGGAGGCGGCGTCGGCCTGGTTCGCGGTGATCTTGGACTTTGGCATGGAAGGGCCTCACTGACGTGTGGGTCCCGGAGCGCGTCCGGGGACGGTGATCGTGGAGGGCTCGGCCGGACCGCGGCGCGGCGCGGGTGCGGCCGACCCGGTTGTCGAGCGTCATCCTAGCAGGGGCGGCGGACAGCGACCGGGGACACCGGGTCGTCGCGGAGGGGGCGTGGCCGTGCGCGGGGCGGGGTGGCCGTGGGCGCAGGGCGGCGTGGCCGCGCAGGCGCGGTCGTCGCGGAGGGGGCCGTTAAGATGAGCCCATGCGCATCCTCGTCATCGACAACTACGACAGCTTCGTCTACAACCTGGTCCAGTACCTGGGCCAGCTCGGCGAGGAATGCACCGTCCTGCGCAACGACGCCCCCGAGCTCGGCGACCCCGCCGCCGGCCCGGACGGGCTCGCGCCGCTCATCGGACAGTTCGACGCCGTCCTCGTCTCCCCCGGGCCGAGCGAACCGACGCAGGCCGGGCGCACCCTCGACGTCATCGCCCACTGCGCCGCGCACCGCGTCCCGCTGCTCGGGGTGTGCCTGGGGCACCAGGCCCTCGGCCACTACTTCGGGGCGTCGGTCGTCAGGGCCGACGAACTCTTCCACGGCAAGACGTCCCCCGTCACCCACGACGGCACCGGCGTCCTGCGCGGAATCCCGTCCCCGTTCACCGTCACGCGGTACCACTCGCTGACCGTCGACCCGGCGACCGTGCCCGACGAGCTGCTGGTCACCGCGCACGTGGACTCCGGGATGATCATGGCGATGCGGCACCGGGACCTGCCGCTGCACAGCGTGCAGTTCCACCCGGAGTCCATCATGACGCAGTACGGGCACCGGCTCCTGGCGAACTGGCTCGGCGAGGCCGGGGCGACGATCGACGAGGCGCGGCTCAGCGCGCTCGAGGAGGCGCACGCCGCGACCGTGCCGGAGGTGTAGGCGGGGGGTCGCGGTGCCGGCCTGCCGGTCGCGGAGCGTGGGCCGGTCGACGGCCAGCCGGTCTGCGGACCGTCACGCCGTGACGTGACGGGACATGCGGGGACCCGTGACCGCGACGAGGACGGCGGCGACGATCCACGTCACGGCGGTGATCTCGTACCACCGTTCCGGGTGGGTGTGGACCACCCACACCCAGGCCCACGGGCCGGTGCGCCACCACAGGGCGTTCGCCGCGAGGGCACTGCCGCCGACGACGACGCCCCAGAGCAGCGCGAACAGCGGCACGATGAGCGCGGCCCCGGGGGATGCGACCGCACACACCATCGTCACCGCGAGAACGACGGCCACGACGCCCGGGGTGACGATCAGCTGGTAGGGCGTCGATCCGGCGATCACGCCGGCGACGAGGAGGGGCACCGTCGAGACCCCGAGAAGGACCCCGAACAGAACAGGGAAGAGCCGCCGGGCGCCCGGGCGGGTGACCAGGCCCCGCCAGGCGTCGCGGTGTGACTGCCACCCGGTGACGCCGACCACGCTCGACATCACCGGGACCGCGAGGAGCCCGTAGGCGGCAGCACCGGTCCCGGGGCCGTAGCGCTGGTGGACGAGAGCCAGCACGGCCCACATGCCCAGCGTGAGAACACCCCAGACCCGCCACGGCAGAGCCGGCGCGAGGGCACGCGGCACCGAGACGCGCGGGGGCGGGGTGTGCCGGACGGGGTCGACGGGGTGCGCGGCTGCGGTGTGCCGGGCGGGGTCGACGGGGCGTGTGGGCGCGGGGCGCGGGACCACCCGGGAGGGCCGGGGGACGGACACGCGCCCGGCGAGGACGACCGCCACGCAGAAGCACACCGCGCCGAGTGCCAGATGCGCCAGCGTCGGCGCGCCCGGCGAGAATCCGAGGACAGGCGAATCCGGGGCCGCGAGCAGGGAGTTCGCCTCCACGCCGAAGACCGGGAGCGTCGGACGCAGGAACCAGCAGAACGGGTTGAGGTACCAGCGGTCAGTGTCGACCCCGATGAAGGACAGGCCGACGACCGCCACGGACGCGAGCGGCGTCACGACCAGCGCGAGACCGCGGAACAGCTGCCACAGCAGCAGCCCCACCGCGTAGCCCCCCGCGAACACGAGCGTCTCCAGCGCGACGAAAGGCGGGGAGAATCCGGGCAGGATCACCGTGGCCAGCACGTGGCCGACCCCGGCGTACCCGGTGGCGACCGCGAGCCGCGCCGCGTGGGTGGCCCACACGGTCTGCGGTCGCCACAGCGTGCCGCCGGAGCGCAGTCGTCGCTCACGGTGCTCCGTGACGACCGCCGTGATCATCGCCAGGGGCATGACGAGACCCACAGCGTAGAAGTGCAGCGTCGCCAGACCGGTCGCGACACCACCCTGCCGGAGGGCGGCCGCGAGCAGGGCTGCGGCGACCACCACCACGGGCAGGGCCGTGGTGAAGGAGAGCCACGAGCGCAGGACCTCGACCCTGAGGTGCCTCATGCCGTCCCCCCCGTCACGGTCCGCCCCGCCGCCGTGCCCCCCGATGCCGGACACGTCGCCGTGACTCAGACGCAGGACGGCGTCCTCCAGGTTCTCACCGGGTCGCCCGCAGTCCGTGAGCGGACCGTCGTAGACCAGACGGCCGCCGGCGAGCACGCCGATGTCGTCCACCATCCGGCTGACCTCCCCGAGGTGGTGGGAGGAGAGGAGGACGACCGTCCCGGCGTCGGCCAGCCGACGGACGAGCACGCGGAGGTCCCGGATGCCCTGCGGGTCCAGGCCGTTCTGCGGTTCGTCGAGAATGAGGACCGCCGGGTCCGTGAGCAGCGCCATCGCCAGTGCCAGCCGGACCGTCATCCCGGTGGAGAAGGCGCCGGCGCGGGGGCCGCCGGGGTCGAGTCCGACCGTCCGCAGGACCGGGTCGATCCGTGCCGGGTCCGTGCCGGTGAGCAGGGTGTGGACCCGGAGGTTGCCGCGGGCGGTGAGCCGCGGGTAGAAGGCGGGACCGTTGATCGTGGCACCCACCTGGGCCGGATCGACGGGGCGGGCGCCGAACGTGATCTCGCCGGAGTGCGGGACCAGGCCCAGGATCGCCTGGAACAGGGTGGACTTGCCGGCGCCGTTGAGGCCGATGATCCCGTGCACGTGGCCGGGACGGAACCTGGTGCTGACGTCATGTAACACAGGTGTGCGGCCCCGGGTGACGGACACCGAGTCGAGGATGAGCTCTGCTGTCATGGGCCGGACCGTACGACGGGGCCCGGTGGGTGGACCTCCCCCCGGAGGAGGAGGCGGGTCGGATCTCCCCCTCAGGGAGGAGGACGGTGACACGCGGCACCGCGGGGGGGGGAGGGAGGCCCGGCGGGACGGGGTCAGGGAGGCGGTGTCCCGCGGAGGGGGCCGTCGGACCCCAACAACCCCCGCCGGGCCGCCCAGACGACCAGACCGACCCGGTCCCGTGACCCGGTCTTGCCCAGCAGGGCCTTGACGTGCGTCTTCACGGTACTTTCGGCGACGACGAGGCGATCAGCGATGTCCCGGTTCCCCATGCCCTCGCACACCAGAGCCAGGACCTCCGACTCCCGGGCGGTGAAGCCGGGGACCGTCGCCGGCGCAGCGGTCGTGGTGACGTGCCCGAGCACGGTCGGTGTGACCGCCGGGTCGAGGAACCCCTCGCCGGCGGCGATACGGTGCACAGCCGTGAGCAGCACCGTCGGGTCCGAGTCCTTGAGGAGGAACCCGCTCGCACCGGCCTCCACGGCCCCGAGCACCAGGCTCTCCTCCCGGAAGGTCGTGAGGACCAGGACGTTCGACGCGCGGGCGGCGCGGATCCCGCGGGTGGCGGCGATGCCGTCCATGACGGGCATCCGGATGTCCATGAGTGTCACCGCCGGGTGCAGACGCCCCGCCTCGCGGACGGCGGCGGCCCCGTCGGCGACCGTGCCCACGACCTCGATGTCCGGCTGGGCGGACAGCAGGGACGCGAACGCGGCGCGGATCATCGGCTGGTCCTCGGCGACGAGGACGCGGATGGTGCGGGTAGCTGTCATGGGCGCGGCTCCGGGGTGGGGCCGGGGGCGGGGTCCGCCGGGGCGTGCGGGGCCGGGACCACGACCGCGACGGTGAAGAGCCCGTCGACCTCCCCGGCGGTGAACCGGCCGCCGACGTCACGGACGCGGGCCGCCATGTTCGCCAGTCCCCGCGGCACCGGCGCTCCGGGGCGGGTCGCGGCCGGTCCGGCCGGGGTGGGGGATGCGGTGGCGGGCGAGACGGTGGCGGGCTCGCCCGGGTGGGCCCGGGAGGGGTCGACGCCGCGCTCCCCCCGCCGCGCCGGGTTGCGCGACTCGACCGTGAAGTGGTCCGGACGCACCCGCACCGCGAGTGAGCCGGTCCCGTCGCCGTGTTTCACCAGGTTCGTGGTCGTCTCCTGGGCGCAGCGCACCAACGCCAGGCGGATCGACAGCGGCCAGCGTGCCGCCGTCGACACCTCCTCCGGGGTGAGCCCGCGGACCCGGACCCCGCCGCCGGCCCGGGCGACGACCGCGTTGACCGTCGCGGGGTCCGCCGACACCGTGCCGTCGGCGAGGGCGTCGACGAGCGCGCGGACATCCGCGAGGGATTCGGCGGCGGTGTCCCGGATCTCCTCGAGAGCGCCACGCCGGTCATCCAGGTGGAGCGCCGTCTGGGCCCGGACCGTGATCGCGGTGAGCCCGTGGCCGACGACGTCGTGCAGTTCCCGCGAGAGTTCCGCGCGCTGGTCCTGCAGCTGCGCCGCCGCGCGGGCGGTGAGGCGTTCCTCGCCGGCGCGCAGGTGAGCGGCCCAGGCGTAGGCGACACCCGTGACGAGGACGGCGGGGACGCCGAAGAGCAGCACCCGGTCGGTGCTCGTCACCGGGCTGTCGGCCAGGTTCGGTGCTCCGAGGACCGCTGGATTCACCAGTGACCCCGCCAGCGCCAGCACGAGCCCGGCCGTACCCCACGCCGTCGAGGGGGCCCAGCGGGTGACCGCCCACAGGGACAGCGGGGCGGCCAGCAGGATCGGACTCACACCGAGGTTCACCGGGGACACGGTGAACAGCGTCCCGTAGGCGATGAACCCCACGGCCGTGACCAGGAACGACGCGACCGGGTGGATCCGCCGCCAGGCGATCGCGGCGACAATGACGACCTGGATCACGACCGCGGCGAGGTACCACCAGGTGAACCCGTCGTCCACGATCAGGGAGGCCTCGAGGAGAGGGCATGCGGCGAAGAGGACGGCCAGCGCGATGTCGGCCACCGGGACGGACCGGGACGGCGTGAGGATCATGGCTGCTGGCTTCCGCTGCCCGCGCACGCTACGGGAGCAGCGAGAACACGTTGACCCCGACGTCCACCCGCGTGTCCCGGGACACCGCCTGGCCCGCCGGGACGGACTGCTGCGTCACCTGGTCGACCCGCGAGATGTCCGGCGTCTTCACGTCGTGGCGGGTGAGCTGGTCGGGGGACGCCCGCCACCCGGCCCGCTGGAGGGCGGCGGCGACGTCGCTGTACCGCGTCCCGGTGAGGTCCGGCATGCGGAACTGGTTGCCGCGGGAGACCTCCAGCGTGACCGTCGAGCCCTTCGGCTGCTGGGCGCCCTCGCTGCTCGTCGAGAGCACGAGGTTCTCGGTCTCCAGCGAATCGACCATGTCGACCTCGACGACGAAGCCGGCGGACTCCAGGTTCTGCCGCGCGACGTCGAGCTGCTGGCCCGTCACCTGCGGCACCCGGACCTGCTGCGGCCCCGTCGAGACCGTGATGCCGACCTCCGTGCCCTTCGACACCTGGGACCCCTGCGCCGGGGACTGCTCGATGATCTGCCCGGCGGGCACCGAGTCGCTCGGCCGCTCCCGGACCGACGACTTCAACGTCAGCCCGGCGTCGGAGAGGAGGTTCCGGGCCACCTCGGTCGTCCGGCCGGTGAGGTCGGGCACCTCGGTGATCTCCTTGCCCGAGGAGAGCACGAGCGTCACGGCCGCGCCCTTCGGCAGCGACGACCGGGCCGCCGGCTCCGTGCCGATGGCGTGGTCCCGCACGACGGTCGCGTGCGGCTGCTCCGTCTCCCGGACGTCGAACCCGGCGTCGCGGAGCCGCGCGCGGGCGTCGTCCCGCGCGAGATTCGCCACGTCGGGCACCGCGACCTGCTGCGCCGGGGCGGACGCCTGCCGGCCGTCGCCGTCGTCCCCGCCGAACTGGTTCCACCCGACGAGGCCGACGACGCCGACGAGCGCGAGGACGACGACCGTCCACAGCGCCGCGACCCACGGCCGCCGACGCCGCCGCGCCGGCCCCGGCCCGTCCGCGGGGGCCACGTGCCGCGGTTCCGCGGGGACGCCGCCGGGGGCGGGGGCGTGCTGCGGCGCACGGGCGGCGTCGTACCCCTCCCCGGGACGGACCCCGGCAGGGTGACCGGCGGCGTGCCCGGCCGCGTACCCGGCCCCACCGGCGGCCCCGGCGGCGGCCCCGAACCCGGCGGCCCCGGCCCCGGCGCCCGCCCCACCGGCGTACCCGGGCGTGCCGGGCATGACCGTCGTCGCGGGGTCGTCCGAGTGCGTCGCCGCCGCGAGCGGCATCTGCCCGTCGGCGAGCCGGGTGAGGTCCGCGGCCATGTCCGCCGCGGAGTCGTACCGGTCCGCCGGGTCCTTCGACATCGCGGTGAGGACCACCGAGTCGAGCGCGAGGGCCCGCCGCTGGTCCAGCTGCATCCCCGGCACGTGCGACGGCAGCACCGGGTCGTCCTGCACGTGCTGGAAGGCGACGGAGAACGGCGACTCGCCTTCGAACGGCGGGCGGCCGGTGACGAGCTCGTAGAACACGCAGCCCGCGGCGTAGAGGTCGGAGCGGGCGTCCGCGGACTTGCCGCGCGCCTGCTCCGGCGAGAGGTACTGGGCGGTGCCGATGACCGCGGCGGTCTGCGTCATCGCCGACGACGAGTCGCTGAGCGCCCGGGCGATGCCGAAGTCCATGACCTTCACCGCGCCGGTGTTCGTGATCATGATGTTCGCGGGCTTGATGTCCCGGTGGATGATCCCGGCCTCGTGGCTGAACTGCAGCGCCTGGCACACCTGGGCCATGACGCGGGAGGCCTCGTCGAGGGGCATCGGCCCGGACTCCCGGACGATGTCCCGCAGCGTCTCGCCGTGGACGCGCTCCATGACGATGTACGGGACCGAGCCGTGCTCCGGGTCCGTCTGGCCGGTGTCGTACACGGCGACGATGGCGTGGTGGTTGAGCTTCGCCGCGTTCTGCGCCTCGCGGCGGAAGCGCTCGAGGAAGGTCGTGTCCCGGGCGAGGTCGGCGCGCATCATCTTCACCGCCACGTCACGGCCCAACAGTTCGTCCGTCGCGGCGTACACGTCGGACATCCCGCCCGTGCCGATGGTCGCGCCGAGGCGGTACCTGCCGCCGACGGTGGTGTCACTCAGATCCACGTCCCTGCCTCCTTCCGGTCCATCTCTTCCGTGTGTCCCGTCTGTCCCGCCGCCGCCGTCCGGGGCGCGCGGACCCCCTGTCATCCGGGGGTGATCCTCTTAGAGAGTAGTAAATCCTGCCCTCTGAATCGAAGCGTGGCCTGCACGGGCTCCGGTGGCGGCGGCCGCCTGCGTGGTGGTGCCCGTGTCCGTGCCGGTGGACCGCCCCGGGGGGTGGTTCCCGCCGGTGCCCTGCCCGGTCCCGGTCCCGGTGTCGCCGTGCCCGGGGGTCGAGGGGCCGCCGGGGTTCTCGGCCGCGCCGGTGCCCGTGCCCGGGGCGCCGCCGGTTCCCTGGCCCGTGCCACCGGTGCCGCCACCCTGGCCTGCGCCTCCCGTGCCGCCCTGGCCGGTCCCACCCTGGCCGGTGCCGCCGGTGCCACCCTGGCCTGTGCCGCCCTGGCCGGTGCCGGTGTCGCCGGTGCCCTGACCGGTGCCGCCGGTCCCGCCGGTGCCCTGGCCCGTGCCGCCGGTGCCGCCCTGGCCGGCGCCGCCGCGCCCGTCGGTGTCGTCCGTCCCGGTGCGGGACCCGCCCTGGCCGTCGCCGGTGGCGGGGGTCGTCGGCGACGCCGGGGTCGTCCCGCCGGGGCGCGGGGTGGTCGGGGTCGTGCGCGGAACCGTCTGCTGCGGGGTCGCCGGGTCGAGGGGGACGACGCCCCCACCGTCGCTGTCGGGGACCCGGTCCGGGGTGACCTCGGTGGTCACGGTGCGGGTCTCGGTGGCGGGCCGGTCGTCGGGCTCGTCACCGCCGCTCGCGAGGAGCACCCCGGCGCCGACGGCGGCGGCGACCGCCGCGAGGCCGAGCACGACCCAGGCGACCGTCGTCCCGCCGCGCCGGGAGCCCCGGCCCGCCGGGCGACCCGTGCCCCGACCGGCGCTCCCGGCGCCGGCCGCGCCGACGGCCTGCGGCGCCCGCCGGGAGCCCTGCCCGGCCCCGGCCCGGGTCCCGCGCGGGTCACGCCCCGGCAGGTCCGCGCGTGCCGCCGCGGCCGCGGACGTCCCCGCCGGCCCGGGCGCCGGGCCCATCTGCGTGATGTCGGTGACCGCGCCGAGCTGCTCGGTCGCGGGGGCCGGGTCGATGTCCGGCACGGCGCGGGGCCGCGGCGGCAGCTCGCCCCGGGAGACGAACACGGTGGCGGAGGCGAGCTCCGCGCCGTCGACGTAGCGCATCGCCGGGTTCTTCCGCAGGCACACGGCGATGAGCTCGCGCATCGGCGCGCTCACGGTGTCCGGCAGGGCGGGCGGGGCCTCGCTGATGTGCTTGATCGCCACGGAGACCGTCGAGTCCCCCGAGAACGGCCGGCGACCGCACAGCATCTCGTAGCCGACGACCCCGAGCGAGTACACGTCGCTCGCCGGGCCGACGTCGTTGCCCTGGGCCTGCTCCGGGGACACGTACTGGGCGGTGCCGACGACCATGCCCGTGCGGGTCAGCGGCACGGCGGACGCGGCCTTCGCGATGCCGAAGTCGGTGACCTTGACGCGGCCGTCGGGGGTGATGAGGAGGTTGCCGGGCTTGATGTCCCGGTGCACCATCCCGGACTCGTGGATCGCCTGGAGGCCGACGGCCGTCTGCGCGATGACGTCGAGCGCGAGGTTCTCCGGCAGGGTCCGCTCACGGGCGAGGACGTCCGCGAGGGACTCGCCGCGCACGTACTCCATGATGATGTGGCAGAACGTGCCGCCCTCCCCGTCGGGGGCCTCGCCGTAGTCGTAGGTCGCGACGACGTTCGGGGAGTGGATCGTCTCCGCCGCCTCGGCCTCCTGCCGGAAGCGGCTGAGGAACTCCTGGTTGTCCGTGTACTCGGACCGGAGGATCTTCACCGCGACGTCGCGGTCCTCCTGCCGGTCGTAGGCGAGCCACACGGTGGACATGCCGCCGCGGCCGATGACCCAGCTGAGGTCGTAGCGGTCGCCGAGGAGGCGTTGGGTCCGCGCGAGACCCGCGCGGTCGGGTGGGGTGCGGTCGGGGTCGCCGGACGGGTTGTCCGGCCGGTTCTGCGGATGCTCACTCATCGTGCGCCGTCCTCGGGTCCTCGTGTGGTGTGCGTGTGGGTCGACGGGGTCATGGCGACGGTCACCGGGCCTGCTTCACGGCGGCGTCGATGACGGCGCGGCCGATCGGGGCGGCGACGGACCCGCCGGTGGCCTCCTGCCCCCGGTCGCCGCCGTTCTCGACGAGCACGGCGACGGCGACGTCCGCCTCCTGCGACGGGCCGAAGGCCACGTACCAGGCGTGCGGGTTCGAGTCGCGGGAGTCCTCGCCGTGTTCGGCGGTGCCGGTCTTCGAGGCGATGTCCGTCCGGCCGCTGGAGTGCCGCTCCGCCCCGACCATGAGGTCGGTGAGCTGCGACGCCGTCCCCTCCGGGATGGCCTGCGTGACCTCCTTCGGCTGGGTCACCTCGAGCGGCGTGAGGTCCGGGCCGGTGACCTGCCGGATGAGGTGCGGTTCCATGCGCTTGCCCTTGTTCGCGATCGTCGCGGCGATGATCGCGTTCTGGAGCGGCGTGAGGGCGACGTCGCGCTGGCCGATCGCGGACTGCGCCAGGGCGGCGTCATCCGGGATCGGGCCGATCGTCGACGGCTGCACCGGCAGGCCGAGGGCGTCGGAGCCCTCCCCGATGCCGAAGCCGGCGGCGACGTCGCGGAACGGCTTGTCGCCGTGGCGGCCGACGAGGTCGACGAAGGCGGTGTTGCAGGACAGCTCGAAGGCGAGCCGGAGCGACGCCTCGGACCCGCTGCCGCACCGGGTGCCGTCGTAGTTCTCCAGCGTCGTCGCCGTGTCCGGGAGGGTGATCTGCGGCGCGGCGGTGAGCATGGTGTCCGCGGACTCGCCCTCGTTGAGCGCCGCGGCGGTCGTGATGAGCTTGAACGTCGACCCGGGCGGCTGGGTCTGCTGGGTCGCCCGGTTGAGCAGCGGGGCGGACGGGTCGTTCTGCAGGGCCGTGAAGGCCTCCGCCGCGGCCGCGCTGTCCGGCTGCGTGACGGACGCCGGGTTGAACGTCGGCGAGGACGCCATCGCCAGCACCTCCCCGGTCGACGGACGGAGGGCGACGACGGCCCCCGAGTAGCCGCGCGAGGTGAGCTGGTCGTAGGCGACCTGCTGGACCGACGGCTCGATCGTGAGGTCGACGTTCGCGCCCCGGACCTTCTTGCCCGTGACGGTGTCCCACACGCGGGTGGTGAAGAGGCTGTCGTCCGTCCCCATGAGGATCTCGTTCTGGCTGGCCTCGAGCCCGGCGGCGCCGAACTGGTCGGACAGGTAGCCGGTGACGGCCCCGTACACGGCCGGGTCGGTGGGGTACTCCCGCTCGTAGAGGCCGTCGTGGTCGGCGACGGACCGGGCGAGGACCTGGCCGCCGGTCGTGATCTGGCCGCGTTCGCGGGACTTCAGCTCGTAGAAGCGTCGCCCGTTGAGGGGGTTCTCCGCGAGGCTGTCGGTGCGGAACCCCTGGACCCACGTGAGGTTGACGCCGAGGATGACGACGAGCACGAAGGAGAAGACGGTGACGGCACGGATGGACCTGTTCACGGGGTGGTCCCCCTTCCGGGGTCGACGGCGGGCTGGTGGCCGGTCTCCGGCACGTACCCGGCCGCGGGGGCGTGCCCGGCCGCGGCGACGGCGGGGACGGCCGGGGACACCGGGGGCACCGGCGCGGCCCCGACCCCGGCCCCGACGACCGCCGGGCGGCGCGCGGAGTCCGAGATCCGGAGGAGGATCGCGAGGAGGATGTAGTTCGCCAGCAGCGACGAGCCGCCGTGGGACATGAAGGGCGTCGTGAGCCCCGTCATCGGGAGCATCGCCGAGATGCCGCCGCCGACGACGAAGACCTGGATGGCGATCGTGAGGGACAGCCCGGCGGCGACGAGCTTGCCGTAGGAGTCCCGCACCTGCATCGCCGCGGCGAACCCGCGGCTGACGAACACGACGAAGAGCATGAGCACGGCGAGCAGGCCGACGAGCCCGAGCTCCTCGCCGATCGCCGCGAGGATGTAGTCCGAGTGCGCGACCGGCACCATGTTCGGGTAGCCCTCGCCGAGCCCGGTGCCGGTGATGCCGCCGAAGGACAGGCCGAAGAGGGCCTGCGCCGGCTGGTACCCGGTGCCGTCGAAGTTCGCGACGGGGTCGATGAAGTTCGTGAACCGGTCCTGGATCTTGTCCGAGATCTGGAAGACGCCGTACGCGCCGACGGCGGCGAGGCCGATGCCGACGACGAGCCAGGACGCCCGCCCGGTCGCCATGTACAGCATGCCGAGGACCGTGCCGAAGAGCAGCAGCGCCGGGCCGAAGTCGTTCATCGCCGCCATGATGACGAGGGCCACGCCCCACACGACGAGGATCGGGCCGAGGTCGCGCAGACGCGGGAACTGGAGGCCGAGGACGTTGCGCCCGGCGACGGTGAACAGGCTGCGCTTGTTGACGAGCAGCGCGGCGAAGAACAGCAGGAGCATGATCTTCGAGAACTCGCCCGGCTGGATGGAGAACGGGCCGACCGAGATCCACACCTTCGCGTCCGCCGACGTCGACGACGGCCACACGATCGGCAGCGCGAGGAGCACGAGACCGGCGACGCCGAGGAGGTAGGAGTAGTTGTGCAGGCTGCGGTGGTCACGGAGGAAGACGGTGACGACGACCATCAGGGCGACGCCGACGACCGTCCACATGACCTGGCCGGACACCGGCGGGGAACTCTCCGACCCGAGGTTGAGCCGGTAGATCATCGTCAGGCCGACCGCGTTGAGCACCGCGACGACCGGCAGCATGATCTGGTCGGCGTAGGGCGCCCGCCAGCACAGGACGAGGTGGGCGACGGCGAAGATCGCGACGTACCCGCCGACGAGGCCGAGCATCCCGGTCGTCACCTCGTTGCCCTGCGAGATCTCGAGGGCGGCGAGGGCCACCGCGAGGACGACCGCCGAGAGCAGCAGCAGGCCGAGTTCGAGCATCCTGGCCTTCACGTCAGCTCACCTCCCGGCAGGACACGCCCGGGGTCGTGAGGTCCTCCGGGTCCGCGTCCCCGGTCCGCGGGGCCGCGGAGGGGGTGGCGGGTGCCGACGGGGCCGCCCCGGGGGTCGCGGGTGCCGACGTCGCGGCGGGCGCGCCGGGACGGTCTCCCCGGTCGCCGGCCGCGCCGGGGGCGGTGCGCTCGCGCGTGACGCACGCGGGCAGGGTCTGGCCGGCGAGGCGCTGGATCTGGCCCTGGACCGCGTCGAAGCTGTCCTGCGGCAGGCCCTCGAGGGTGCCCCGCGCCGCCGGGGTGAGGTCGCGCGTCGTGAAGCGGTGGCACGAGGAGTCCGACCCGGGGTCGAGCAGCCGCACCTGGGCGGTCGGCGTGAGGCAGACGTCCTTCGACCGGGAGTGGAGCGAGACGCCGAGCACGGACCCGGGGACGCCGTTGTCGACGACGATCCGGTCCCCGTCCGTCGTCACGTAGTAGGTGTCCCCGATGCGCTGGTAGGCGTACCACCCGCCCGCACCGGCGGCGACGAGGAGGACGACGACGACCGCGAGCGTGACCCACAGCCCGCGGCGGCGCGGCCGGGTCGCCCCGGTGTCACCGCCGGCGTGGAGGTCCGCGCCGTCGTGGCCGGCGGCGACGCCGGCACCGGCGACCGTCGCGTCCGCGCCCCGGGAGGCACCCCGGCGCCCGCGCCGGCCGGCGGGCCGGCGGGCGGGGCGACGGCGGCGGCCCGGGCGGGCGGCGGTCTGGCCGTCCGCGGGCTCGTCGGGCTGACCGGGGACGGTGCCGGCGGCACCGGCTGTCCCGGCCGCACCGGCGGCGCCGAGCGGGTGCGCGGCACCGGCGGCACCGCCGGCCGGGGTCGTGGCCGGGTCCGTGGCGGGGTCCGTCGCGGCCGCACCCGCGGCACCGGCGGCCGCCGCGCCACCCGGGGTGGCGTCCCCCGCGCCGGGCGCGGAGGCGGGGCCGGGGGTCCCGGCGGAGGACGGCGTCGTCCCCCCTCCGGGAGCGGGGGCGGACCCCGCGGCGGCCCCGGGGGTGAGCGTCGGGCCCGCACCGGAGGTGCTGTGGGCGCTCGTCCCGTGGCTCGCGTTCGCCGCGCGGGTGAGGACCCGGAAGCCGACCGCACGGCTCGCCGCCGTGTCCGGCCGGGGGATCTCCGGGGCGTCGAGGTTCACGGCCCCGCTGAGCACCGGGTCGGCGGGCAGGCCGGGCGTCGCGGCGTCGACGACGTCCGCGACGACGACCGTGACGTTGTCCGGCCCGCCGCCGCGCAGGGCGATCTCGATGAGCCGGCGGCTCACCTCCGCGGGGGTGCCCTGGTCGAGGATCTCCTTGATCGTGTCCCGGCTCACCGGGTCGGACAACCCGTCCGAGCACAGCAGGTACCGGTCGCCCTCCCGGGCCTCGCGGACGGAGAGCGTCGGCTCCACCGCCCGGCCGGTGAGGGCCTTGAGGATGAGCGAGCGCTGCGGGTGGGAGCTCACGTCCTCCGGGTCGAGCTTGCCGTCGTCGACGAGGGACTGGACGAACGTGTCGTCCTTCGTGATCTGGGTGAGCTCCCCGTCGCGGAGGAGGTACGCCCGCGAGTCGCCGACGTGGCAGAGGCCCAGCCGGTCGCCGTCGAAGAGCAGGGCGGTGAGCGTGCAGCCCATGCCCTCCTGCGACGGGTGCTCCTCGACGTAGGCGGCGATCGCCCGGTTGCCCTCGTCCGTCGCCTCCGCGAGGCGGGTGAGCAGGCGGGACCCCGGGGCGTCCTCCTCCAGGTGCGCGAGCGCGCTGATGAGCAGCTGGGAGGCGACCTCCCCGGCCGCGTGACCCCCCATGCCGTCCGCGAGGGCCAGCAGGCGCTGGCCGGCGAACGCGGAGTCCTCGTTGTTGGTGCGGACCAGCCCGACGTCGGAGGCGGCGGCGTAGTTGAGGGTCAGGGTCATGCTTCCATCCTCACGTGGGTCTGGCCGATGCGGATCTCCTGCCCGGCGCTGAGACTCTCCGGCTGGTCGATGCGGAGCCCGTCGAGGAAGGTCCCGTTGCGGGAGTCGAGGTCCTCGACGTACCAGCCCGACCCGGTGTTGCTGAGGCGGGCGTGGGACGCGGAGGCGAAGTCGTCCTCGACGACGAGGGTGCACGCCGCGGACCGGCCGATTGTGACCTCGCGGTAGCCCTCGAGGTCGAGGGTCGTCCCCGCGAGGGGTCCCGTGGTGAGCGTGAGCGACCGGGGGGCGGGGGCCCGCCGCAGACCACGTCCGAGGCGGGACCGCCCGGCCGGCTGACCTGCGGGGACGCCGCCGGCGGCGACGACCGGCGGGACCGGGTCGGCGGCCGCGCGGAGCCCGGAGGCCCGGTTCGCGTCCGCCCGGAGGGCGCGGAGGGTCATCCAGACGAAGAACCACAGCAACACCAGCAGGCCGATCTTGGCGAGCAGTAGCACAGTGGTCTGCATGGGCTCTCAACTCCTTGGATGGTCGGGGTGCGGCCGGGCGGGCCCCGACGGCGTGGGAGGACGCCCGGCCGACATCCGCGCGACGTGCCCGGATGGACAGGCCGAACAGGTGGTCCGTGCAGTTCCGCCCCGCGACGGCCGCGGAGCAGGTAGACGTGCCGTCGAGCCTATGTCATCGGAGAGGTCAATTCTAGACACCCCCCGCGGCCGCCCGGGCGGGGTGGGCCCGCCCGCCCCCGGCCCGGTCAGGAGAACCGGACCTCGATCTCGCTGTGGCCCATCGCGATGACGTCGCCGTCGGCGAGGAGCCAGTTGTCCACGGGGATCTCGTTGACGGTGGTGCCGTTCGTGGACTGCAGGTCGGTGAGCACGGCGTCGTACCCGTCCCACGTGATGTCCGCGTGCTGCCGGGACACACCCGTGTCGGGGATGCGCAGGTCGACGGCGTTCCCGCGGCCGACGAGGTTCGACCCGTGGCGCAGGACGAACGTGCGGTCCGAGCCGTCGCGCAGGTGTAGCGAGACCTGCGCCTCCGGGACGGCCGGGTCCCGGTCGGCGCCTTCGGCCCCGTCCTCCGCGTGGGCGCCGTGGCCGCGCCGGCCCGCGCCGCCGCTCACCGGGTCCGGCATGTTCGAGTGGGTGACGACCTCGGTGCCGGGGTAGCTGTGCGGGGTGTACGGCGGCTCGGTGGTCGTGTCGTCCGGGTTGACGTCCTCCGGGGTCCTGGCCTGCGGGTACGCGGTCTCGCCGGGGTGGGGGAGGGGGTCGGGCCGCTCCTGGGGTTCGGAGTCGCGCCGCGGCTCCGGCCAGCCGTCGGCGGGGGCGGCGGACCGGTCGTCCCGCCCGTCGCGGCTGAGCCCGGTGCCGTGTCCGGGGTTGACGACGCTGCCCAGCGCCGCGGAGGCCCCGGCCGCCCCGGCGACGTCCGCGGCCGACCCGTCGCGGGCCCCGCCGGTGTCCGGCCGCTGACCGGCGGCGTGGTCCGGCTCGTGCTCCGGGGAGGGGGCGTCGTACTCCTTCCCGGCGACGGAGCGCCGGGCCGGCCCCGCCCGGTGGGGCCACTCGACCTGGCCGTCGGCGGCCGGCGCGGGGTCCCAGTGGTCGGCACCGGCCCCACCCCCGGCGGCGTACCCGCCGGCGGCACCGTCGGCGCTGTCCGCGCTGTCCGCCCCGTCCGCGCCGCCGGGCGCGACCGGGCGGCGGAAGTGGGACACGGCCTTGAGCTGGCCGGTGTGCAGGGAGCTGTCCCGCACGATGTCGACGGCGACGACCTCGTCGGTGGTCCAGCCCTCGTTGCGGAGGAAGCGGGCGAGGCGGTCGCGCAGGGAGTCCGCGAGGTCCGGCCGGTCCTCGAGCAGCGTCGCGTGGTCGCGGTCGGAGACGTGCACCGAGTAGTACGAGGGGGCGAACAGGGTGCCGGCGGAGTCCTCCATGAGGGCGTCCTCCGCCTCCTGCTTGAGGAGTTCGTCGATCTCCGCGGGGACGACCTCGCCGCCGAAGACCCGCGCGAAGCCGTTGTCGAGGCCACGCTGGAGGGAACTGTCGAGTTTACGGAAACGCCCGAAGAGGTCCATGGGGGTGCCTTGCCTTTCTTCTCGGTTCCCGGGTGAGGCCGGGACTCTGCGGTCCGGTGCGCCTCCGCCGGGGTCTCCGACGGGAGGGACCGGGCGGGGCGGGCGCCTGCGGCGCGGGTCCGGTGCGCCGGGCCGGTGAGACCGGTCCGGTCACGCCTGACCGTGCGTTCTGCAGCGCAGGTGCGCCGATCTTTCCTGGTCACGGTGGGGTTCCGTCCGGTTGACGGTGCCACGGGCAGGGCGGGCGGGAGGGCGTGCGAGGTGGCTTCCGCGCATCCCCCGTGCGGTCCGGCCCTGAGGGTTGCGGACCATTATAGAGCCTGAACCAGCATAAAGAAGTCCCGGCGTGATCCCTGTGGATCCGCCGGGGCCTCGCGTGGGGCCGGCTGTGGGCCGCGTGTGCGCAGCGTGCGGGCCTGGTGAGGGGGCTGGTCCGGGTGCCGGTCCGGGTGCTGCGACGGGCCCGGTCGCGCGGGCCGGTCGGAGTCGGTCGGGGTCGCGGTCGGTGTCCGGGCCGGTGACGGCCGGTGTCCCGGGAGGGGTCCCGGGCCGCGCGCGGGGAGGGGGCGCGCAGGTGCGCCAGGGGGACGACGCCGTCCTCCGCCGCGGTGACGTGCACGTTTGGTCCGGTTCTGCGGGAGTGTTAGCATGGTCGGGCACTGCACACAGCGTGTGCGTGTAGCCGTGTGTGAGCGACGGCGTCCGCGGACCGCGGACGGCGGCGCACAGGACACGGAACGTCACGGGCGAGTGGCGGAATGGCAGACGCGCTGGCTTCAGGTGCCAGTGTCCCTTTGGGACGTGGGGGTTCAAGTCCCCCTTCGCCCACAGTGAGCGGCCGGGTGGCCGCCGGGAGAACCGGGTCGGGAATTCGAGAGAGTTCCCGGCCCGGTTTTCTCGTGTGCGCTCGTGGTGTGTGCTCGTCGTGTGCGCGCGCGGGGCGGCGCGCCGCCGGTGTGCGGTCGGGCAGTGCGGCGCGCGGCCGGCGCGCGCCAGGTCCGGCCGGCGCGTCCGTCAGCGCCCGTCGGCCCCCGCGACCGCGGTGGCCCCGGCGCTGCCCGCGTCGGACCCCGAACCGGACCCCTCACCGGTCCCGACCCCCGCACCGGTCCCGGCCTCCGGGGCCACGTACCGGTCCTTCGTCCGGATCGCGACGAGGCAGATCACCCCGCACACCACGGACACGACCGCGCCGGTGACGAGGATCGCGTCGAGCCCGGACATGAACGCCTCCGTCACCTCGCGGAGGCGGGGCTCCGGCAGGACGCCGCGCAGCACGTCGACGCGACCCGCCGTCGCGGCCTCCCGGACGGGGGCGGGGGCCCACGTCAGCGCGTCGACGTGGGCGGTGAGGATCGCGCCGAACACCGCGACGCCGGCGGCGGTGCCGAGGGGGAAGGCGCTGTTCGCGGCACCGGTCGCCGCGCCGGACCGGGACGCGGGCACGACGGCGACGGCGATGCCCATCATGTGGGGCATGGCCAGCCCCGCGCCGATGCCCGTGACGAGGAGCGGGCCGACCGCGGCGCGCCACGTCGAGTCCGGCCCGAGGGCGAGGGCCGCCCACAGGAGGCCGACGGCGGTGACGACCATCGCGACCCCCGTGACGATGTTGACCTTCCCCGTCTTCTCGAGGGCCGACGACGGCGCGGCGACGACGACCATCGGCATCGCGAGGGCGAGGAGGACCAGCCCGACGCCGACCGGGGAGAGCGCCTGGATGCCGGACAGCCAGAAGATGAGGTACGTGAGCAGGCCGAACGTCACGAGGCGGCCGGTGAAGGACAGGATGATCGCCGCGGTGAACGACGGCACGGCGAAGAGGCGGAGGTCGAGCAGGGCGTCCCCGCCGGCGCGCAGCTGGACGACGGCGAACACGGCGAGGAGGACGACGGCGACGGCGATCGCGCCGAGGACCCGCGGGTGCGTCCAGCCGTCCTCGGGGCCGGTGATGAGGGCGTAGTTCGCACCGAAGAGGCCGACGGCGACGAGCGCGGTGGAGACCCAGTCGCGCCCGGTGGACTGGCGTGGTGCGGTCGTCTTATTCGGGGCGACGATCCCCATGACGACGACGGCGATGAGGCTCACCGGGACGTTGACGGCGAAGATCCAGCGCCAGCCTCCGCCGCCGACGAGGAGCCCGCCGACGAGCGGGCCGAGGGCGGCCGCCGCCGCGCCCGCGGCCATGAAGGCGCCGACGGCGCGGGAGCGGGCGGCGTCGTCCCCCTCGTGCGTGTCGGCGATGAGGGGCATGCAGGTGCCGAAGACGAGGGTCGCGCCGACGGCCTGGCACACCCGGCCGGCGATGAGCGTGCCCGAGGACCCGGACAGCGCGCAGAGCAGGGACGATGCCGCGAAGATGAGGTGTCCGAGCATGAACAGGCGGTGGCGCGGCATGCGGTCGGACAGCGCGCCGACGCCGAGGAGGAGCGCGGCGAAGACGAGGACGTAGGCGTTGACGATCCACTGGGCGTCCTCGAGGCCGGCGGAGAACTCCCGGGTGATGTCCGGGAGGGCGATGGTGACGACGGTCATGTCGAGTGTCATGAGCGCCGCGGAGAGGGCGACGACGGCGGTGAGCCAACGGGGTTTCACGGGTGTCTCCTGACGGGCCGGCGGGGGTGGTCACCCCCGGATGTGAACGGTAATTATGATTGACAGGACTGTATCACTCCTGACAAAAAGAGTTCAGTCCGTCGAACTCTGTGTGCAGGGCGCACGCGGGATCCGCGGCCCGGAACGGCCTGACGAGGGCTAACGGCGGTCGCCGGGACGGGCCGGGCGGCGTGACGCCCGGGGGCCATCGTAATGACTGTCATTACCAACACTGGGTTAGGCTGTCCCGAGACCCAGACCCGACCCCCCGGAGGACCACGGTGCAGTCACGCCGATCCACGCCCGCCCGCGGCACCAGCCACACCCCCCGCACGCACACCCGCCGTGCCGCCACCACACCCGGCGGACCCGGCGGACCCGGCGGCACGGGCGGACCCGGCGGCCCGGGCGGCACGGACGCCGACACCCGGGACCGCGGCACCCGCCCGCTCACCGGCACGCAGCGGGCCTACCTCACCGGCCGCGCGGACGACCAGCTGCACGGCGGCGTGGACTGCCTCGCCCTCTTCGAGTTCACCGGCGCGCCGGTCGACCCCGACCGGATGCGCGCCGCCGTCGCCGCCCTCCGCCGCCACCCGGTCCTGCGGTCCACGGTCGTCGACGGCCACCACGTCGACGCCGGCCGCGACGCCCGCCCGCCGCTGACCGTCGCGGAGACCACCGGGGCGGGGACCCGCGCGGACCTCGCCGCGGAGGTGGAGGGGCGGCGTCGGGACATCCTCGCCCGGCACGCCGACCACGCGGCCGGGGAGTCCGGGTGGGTGGACATCCTCCGGTGGCGCACCGACGACGGCCGTGACCTGGGGGTCCTGCACATCGGCGTGTCCCTCGCGGTCGCGGACCTCGCCGGCACCGGGGTCATCGTCCGCGAACTCGCCGCCGCCTACCGCGCCGCCGGGGACGGGGACGCCGCAGACACCGCCGCCGGGGACACCGCCGCCGGGGACACCGCCGGGACTGCGACCGGCCCGTGGGTGACCTTCGCCGACATCGCCGCCCGCGAGGCCGGCCCGGACGGGGACCCGGCCGCCGACCGCAACGGGGACCCGGACGGGCACCGGGAGGGGGACGACGCCACGCTCCCGCCGGACCCCCTCCCCGCCGGCCCGGACATCCCGCTCGTCGGCACCCCGGAACGGACCGTGACCCGGCACCTCCGCCGCCTCGACCCGGCGACCTGGGCCGCCGTCGGGACCGTCGCCGGGGCCGTCGGCGCCACCCGCCCCGCGCTCCTGCTCGCGGTGTACCGCCACGCCCTCGGCCTGTGGTGCGGGGAGGACGACCTCACCGTCGTCGTCCCGGGCCTCGACGCCCGCCGCACCCCCGACGACGTCCTCGACCGCACGCGCACGTGGGCCGTGCGCCCCCCGTCGGCGGCCGGGCGCACCCTCGGCGAGGCCGCGACCGAGGCCGGCGCGGAGCTGCGCCGCCGCATCCGCGCCGGGCTCGACTCCACCGACGAGGTCCGCGCGCTGCTCCACCGGGGCGAGGGGCACAGCGGCAGCCTGCCGTTCGTCCTCACGTGCGGCGGCGAGGAGACCCTGCTCACCGCCGACGTCGAGGAGACGTTCGGGCGGCTCACCGCGACGGGGTCCGTCACGCCGCAGGTGCTCGCCGACCTGCAGATCCTCCACCTCACGCCGGGGGAGGTGTGCGTCGCGCTCGACGTGCGCGACGGCGCGTTCCCCGCGACGTTCGGCCCGGAGCTGCTGGCGACGGTCGCCGACGCGCTCGAACGGCTCGCCGCGGTCGGGGCCGGGGACACCGACACCGCCGCGCCCGCCGACCTGCCGATGGACCGGGTCGTGCGCGTGCCCCGCGCCGTCGCCGCCCGGCGGGCCGCCCTGAACGCGGTGCCGCCGGTGGACGACGCCGTCGCGACCCCCGCCCTCCACGGGGCGTGGCTGCGGCAGGTGGAGGCGCGGCCCGACGCGACGGCCGTCGTCGACCCCGCCCGTGGCGAGGACCTCACCTACGCCGAGCTCCACCGGGCGGCGTGCCGCCTCGCCGCGGGCCTCGCCGACCGGGTCGCGCCGGGTGACCTCGTGCTCGCCCGCCTGCCGAAGGGGTGTGACCAGGTCACGGCCGTGCTCGCCGTGCTGTACCTCGGGGCGGCGTACCTGCCCGTCAACGTCGACGCGCCCGCGGATCGGGTCCGGGCGGTGACGGAGGTCGCGCAGCCGGTCGCGGTCCTCGACCGGGTCGATCCGGGGGTGTACGACGACGACCCCTCCGCCGGCGACGCTCCCGGCACCGGTGACGCAACCGCTGACGCAGCAGCCGCCCCCGACCTGCCGCGGCCCGTCGACGGCGACGACCGCGCGTACGTCATCTTCACGTCCGGGTCGACGGGCACGCCGAAGGGCGTCGTCATGACCCACCGTGCGGCGACGACGACCGTCGCCGCCGTCGTCGACCGCCACCGCATCGGCCCCGACGACAGCGTCCTCGCCGTGTCCTCGCTCGACTTCGACCTCAGCGTGTTCGACATCTTCGGGCTGCTCGGGGCCGGCGGCACGGTCGTGTGCATCGCGGAGGGCGACCGGCGCGACGCCTTCGCCTGGTGCGACCTCGTCCGCCGGCACGGCGTCACCACGTGGAACAGCGCGCCCGCCCTCGCGGAGATGCTCACCGTCGCCGCGGAGGACGGGCCGGCGCTGCCGCTGCGGCGGGTCCTCGTCTCCGGGGACTGGGTCGCGCCGACCCTGCCCGCCCGCGTCCGCGCCGTCACCGGCGGGGGCGGGGGGACCGGCGGGGACGCCGGGGCCGCGGGGGCGCGCGTCGTCGCCATGGGCGGGGCGACCGAGGGCGGCATCTGGTCGAACGAGCACGTCATCGACGGTCCCGGGGACCTCGACCCGGCGTGGCCGTCCGTGCCCTACGGCCGCCCCCTGCCGGGGCAGGCGTACCGGGTCGTCGACGCCGCCGGGCGCGACGTGCCGACCGGGGTCGTGGGGGAGCTGTGGATCGGCGGGGCGAGCCTCGCGGCGGGGTACCTCGGCCGCGCGGACCTCACCGCTGAGCGGTTCGTCACCGACGCCGACGGCGCCCGCTGGTACCGCACCGGCGACCACGGGTACTGGGGGCCCGGTGACCTGCTGTTCTTCGTCGGCCGGCGGGACAACCAGGTCAAGATCCGCGGGCACCGGGTGGAGCTCGGGGACGTCGAGCACCACCTGCGGGCCGTCCCGGGTGTGGAGGCGGCCGTCGTGCTGCCCGCGCCGGGGAACACCGCGCTGCGCGCGCTCGTGACGCTCGCCGGGGACGGGCAGGGCGACGGGGATGGCGCGGGCGACGGCGCGGGTCCGTCCGCGACGGTCGCCGACCGGGTGCGGGAGGCGCTCGCCGCGACGGTGCCGGGGTTCATGGTGCCGCGCGACGTGACCGTCGTGCCGGAGCTGCGGCTCACCGCGAACGGCAAGGTCGACCGCGCGTGGGCCGCGCAGGTCCTCGACGGGGGGCCGGCCGGGGTCTCCGGGGCCGCCGGGGTCTCCGGGGAACGGACCGGGGGCGCCGGGGGAGACCGGGAGGCCGGTCCGGGTGCGGTCGGCGGGGGATCCGTCCCGGGTGCCGACGCCGCCCGTGCGCCGCGCGACGCCGCGACCGCCGGTGACGCGGGCGCGGGCAGCGCCGCCGCCGACGTGGCCGGCGACGTCACCGACGCCGCCGCCGACGTGGCCTCAGACATCGCCGCGACCTGGGCGGACGTGCTCGACGTGCCGGTCGCGCAGCTCGGCGGGGACGCCGGGGAGCGCGCCGGGGAGGCGAACTTCTTCGCGCTGGGCGGGGACAGCGTCGCCGCGACCGCCGCGTGTTCGCGCCTGCGGGCGCTGGGGTACCGGGTGACGGTCGCCGAACTCTTCGGCAACCCGACGCTCGACCGGTTCACCGACGCCGTCGTCGCGGCGGGCCGGGACGCGGTGGATGACACTGCGGACGACGCGGCGGCTGACACCGTGGATGACACGGCGGACGACGCGGCGGTCCCCGGGGGCGGTGCCGACCGCGCCGGTGCCGGTGCCGCTGACGGTGACGCCGACGCCGGCGCGCCCTTCCCGCTCACCCCGCTCCAGCGCGCCTACGCCCTGGGGACCGACGGCATCCGCGGCACCGTCCGCGCCGCGACCGCGTACGCCGCGGTGCTCGGCCTCGGCGCCGCGGCGGGCTACGGCCCCACCCGCGCCGGCTTCACGTACCCGCAGGTCAAGGCTGCCGCGGCGGGGATCGTCGCCCGGTGGGCGGGGCTGCGGGTCGTCCGCGACGGCGACGACGCCCAGCGGGTTGTCGACCCCAGCGACGCCCTGCGGGTCACGGTCCTCGACCCGTCGACGGACCTCCGCGCGCACCTCGCGTCCGCGACGCCGCGGGTGCCGCTCGAACTCGTGCTCCACGGGGAGGAGGCGCGGGAGCTCGGCGTGCTCGTCGACTACCTCGCGCTCGACGGCCGCAGCCTCGCCGTCGTCGTCGGCGCCCTCACCGCCGTGCTGTCCGGGGAGGACCCGGACACCACGGTGACCGTCGACCCGACCGTCGGCGTCTTCGCGCGCCACTGCCGGGCCCTCGCCGCCGGGGAGGACCGCGCCGCCGACGCCACCGCCGGGGGCGCGGGCGCCGACGCTCCCGACGGCACGGACGGCACGGCCACGGGCACGGCCACGACGTCCCCGGCCACCCCGGCCACCCCGGCCATCCCGCCCGCGGCCGCGCCGGAGCCCCCGACGCTCCCCGTCGCCGCAGGTCAGGACCCCTCCGACGCCGGGGCGGGCACCCCGCCCGCGGCCTTCACGAGCCTCCGCGCGCACATCCCCCTCGCCACCCTCGACCGCGCGGCCGCCCGCACCGGCGCGACGGTCTCTGCCGTGGTCCTCGCGGAGTTCGGCTCCGCCCTCGCGGAGGCGTCGGGCCGCGGGGAGGTGGGCGTCGTCGTCCCCCTCACCCATCGACCCGACACCGGCGACGACCGTGAGGTCCTCGGCACCTTCTCCCGGCTGGGCGTGTGCGCGTGCCCCGCGACGCCCGACCCCGCGGCGACCCGCGACGCCCTCGCCGCCGTGCTCACCGCCGACGGCGGCGTGCGGGCCGCCAGCGCCGGGCGCACCGGCCGCTACCCGGCGGTGTTCACGTCCGTGCTCGGGTACGACGCCGCGCTCGCCCCCGCGACCCGGGCCGTGCGCGCCGTGTGGTCGCTCACCCGCACGCCCGGGGTGCTCGTCGACTGCCAGCTGACGAGCGTCGACGCCGGGACCGTCGAGGTGCGCTGGGACATGCCCGACGGCGTGCTCGACGCCGCGGCCGTCGACGCGATGTTCCGCGGGATGGTCGAACGGCTCGGCGGGACGGTCGTCCCCGACGTCGCGGAGATCACCGGGCCGCTGCCCGGGGGCTACGCGCCCCTCGGGGACGTCCGGCCGTCCTCGACGGTGTCCGCGCTGCTCAGGGAGGTCATCGAGCGGCTCGACGGGGAGGCCGGGGAGGGCGGGGCGCGGGACGACGCGCTCGTGCCGTGGGCCGGGCCCGTCGTCGCGGCGTGGCGGCGGTTCGTCGCCGGCGGGCCGGAGGCGACCGGGCTCGCCGACGCCCCCGTCGCCTGGTCCGCGCGGGACGCGCAGCTGCTCGTGGACGTCGTCCGCGGCCGGGCGCGGCGCTTCGGGATCCTCGCCCACCCGGTGCTCTCACCGCGGGCGCTCGCCGCGGCGGAACCGACGGTCGCGCGGGCGCTCGACGTCCTCGACGACCGGGTGCGCCGCCGCGCCGGGCGGGGCGGGCGCGTGGCCGTGGTCGAACTCGGGCACGGCATCGCCCGCGGCGGGCGGCGCGGCGGGTCCGGCGGGTCCGTGCCGGGGGATGCGGCGGACAGCTGGACCGTCGTCGAACCGGACGCCCTCGTCGCGGACATCGCGACGGTCGACGGGCGGACGTGCGTGTCCGACGTCGCCGACGTGCCCGCCCCGGCGGACGTCGTCGTCGCGTGCGGGACGCTGCACCGGGACCCGCGGCTGCGCGCCGGGCTCGGGGCGGTGCGGCTCGCGCCGGGGGCGGAGGTGCACGTCGTCGAGGCCGAACGGCCGACGGCGGCGACGCTCGTCTCCGCGGCGCTGGTCAACCCGGCGGTGCTCGACGCCGCCGGGATGCTCTCCGCCCGCGGGTGGGCGGAGGTCGTGTCCGACGCCGGCCTGCGCGTGCGCTACCTCGAGGCGGAGGACGGGCACAGCGTCGTCCTGCGCGCCGTCGCGGCGGAGGACGGGGAGCCGACCGCGGGTGTCGCGGGGGCCGTCGCGGGGGTCGGGTCCGACGCCGGGTCCACGCGTGGGTCGGGTGGTGCGCCGGGTGATGCGGCCGGTGATGCGCCGGCGACCGGACAGGTGACCGGGCGGCCGGCGACCGGACCGACGGCGATCGGACAGGTGACCGGGCGGCCGGACGTCACCGCCGCCCTCGCGGCGAGCTGGCGGCGCCACCTGCCCGGCCTCGCCGACGGTGCCGGTGCGGACGGTGCGGACGGTGCGGACGGTGCCGCCGCCGGTGCGCTGCCGGCGGACACGGACTTCTTCGTCGCCGGCGGGGACTCCCTCACGGCGACGCGGGTGCTCGCCGACCTGCGCGAGGTCGGGGTGACCGGGCTGCGCGCCGTCGACGTCTTCAACAACCCGACCTTCGGCGCGCTCCGCGACCGGGCGGCCGCGGCGGCCGCCCCCACAGCTGGCACAGGTGTGCCAGACGGGGCGGGCACCGCGCCCGCCGCGGGGACCGGGGCGGCGGACAGCCGGCCGGCCGCGCCGCCGACGGACACGGCCGTGCCCCCCGCGGACGCGCACGGGACGCACCCGCTGACCCGCGTCCAGCAGGCCTACCTGGCCGGACAGGACAGCGGGCAGCTCCTCGGCGGGGCCCCCGCGCGCTGCCTGTTCACCTTCCGCGCGGCGGCCGTCGACACCGGACGGCTGGAGTCCGCCGTGCGCGCCGCGGCCCGGCGCCACCCCGTTCTGCGCACAGTCGTGACAGAGGGGCCGGCGGGCACGCCCGTCGCCCGGGTGCTCGACGACGTGCCCGCGGGCGTGTGGGCCGTCACCGGTACACCCGGTGCGACCGGGACCGACGCCGCGACCACCGGCGCACCCGGCGCGACCGGGACCGACGCCGCCGCGGCGCTCGCCGCCCACGTGCCCGACCCCCGGGCGGAGGGCCCGCTCGCCGTGCGCGTGTCGACCGGTCCGGACGGGGCGACCGTCGCGGTGTCGATGAACAACCTCCTGCTCGACGGCGCGTCGATGATGCTGCTCATGGACGAGATCGCGGCGTCGTACGCCGACCCGGCGACGCGGCTCGACGCTGCCGACGCCTCCACCGCCTCGACCGCCACCGCCGGCACGCCCGCCTCCACCGCCCCCGCCGGCGCAGCAGCCACCCCGGCCGCGGACCCGACCCCCGGGTACCTCGCGGACCGGCCGTGGCTCACCGACCCCGCGGCCCCCGTGCCGTGGCAGGGCCGGATGCTCACCCCCGCTGAGCTGGACGGACGCCTGGACGCCGTGCTCGCGGACCTCCCGCCGGCCCCGTTCGTCCCGGACCGCCGGGCGCTCGCCGGGCTGACGGACACGACGATGGCCCGCGTCGCCGCGGACGTCGACGCCGCGACGTGGGACACCGTCCGCGCCGGCCTCGCCGCCCGGCACGTCACGCCCGCGGCGGGGGTCCTCGCCGCGTTCGGCCGCGCCCTCGCCGCGGAGACCGGCGGGGACGACCTCACCGTCACGCTCACGCGGTTCGACCGGGACCTCTCCGTCCCGGGCATCGACCGCGCGCTCGGCGACTTCACGAGCCTCAGCCTCGCGGGTCTCCGCGGCCTGCGCGCCGGGGACCGCACGGTCGCGGAGCGCTCGGCGCAGACCGCGCTCGCCGAGGCGGACGACCCGGCCCTGGACGCCCTGCGCCTCACCGCCCGCGCGGTGCAGACCAGCGGCGATCCGGTCGCGGGGGTGTTCCCGGTCGTGTTCACGTGCGGCCTCGGCCTCGCCGGGGCGACCGCGCAGGCGGCCGGCGACCCCGCCGGCACTGACGCGGGCACCGCCGGCACGACCGCCGGCACCGCCGCGCAGCCCGCGGGCCGGTCGTTGCGCGAGCGGAGCTTCGGCACCCAGGTCGCGGCGTCCTCGACGACGCCGCAGGTCGTCCTCGACCTCCAGGTCGCCGACGACCGCGACGGCCTCCACCTCACCGCCGACCACCTCGTCCGGGTGCTGCCCGCCGCCGTCGCCGACCGCGTGGTCCGCCGCACCGTCGCGGAGCTCACCGGGGCCCCGGCGGGGGACGGTGGCCGGTCCCGGACCGGGGAGGGGGACGACGCCACCCTCCCGCGGCCCCGCCCCTCCGCCGCGACGGACGCCACCGCGACGGACGCCACCGCCGGCGGTGACGCTGCCGGCGGTGATGCTGCCGGTGACGCCGCGGGGGCCGACGCCACCGACCCCGCCGCGGTCATCGCGGAGGTGTGGGCGGACGTCCTCGGCCTCGACCGCGTGACGGACGGGACGAACTTCTTCCGCTCCGGCGGCGACTCGCTCACCGCCACGCGCTGCATCACCGCCCTGCGGGCGCGCGGGGTCGACGCCGCGCTGCGCACGCTCCTCACGACCCCCGACCTCGGCGACTTCCGCGACGCGGTGGTCGGCGCGGCGGGGAGGGCGGCGTCGACCCCCTCCCCGGGGGACACCCCGACGCCGCAGCCGGACGCGGCGGCCGGGACCCCCGCCCCGGCCCCGACCCCCACCCCGAGCCCGCAGCCGGACACCCCGGCAGACCCCGCACCGACCCCGGAGCCCGCGCCGGAGGACTGGTTCGACCTCACCGACGTGCAGGCCGGCTACCTCATGGGCCGCACGGACGCCTACGACGACGGCGGCGTCGCGTGCCAGGGCTACAGCGAGTTCGTGCTGCCCGTCGACCGGATGGACCCCGCCTCGGCGGCGGACCCGGCCGGGGCGGTGCGGCGGGCGTGGCGGCGCGTCGTCGACGCCCACGAGATGCTCCGCGCGCTCGTCGACCGGGAGGGCCGGCAGCGCATCGACCGCACCGCCGGGGCCCACGTGCGCGTCATCGACGTCGCCGCCGGGGAGACCGGCACCGGGGTCACCGCCCCGGACCCGGCGACCGCGCGCGCGATCGTGCGGGACGACCTGCGGGAACGCAACTTCCCCGTCGGGGAGGCGCCGATGGTCGAGCTCGCGCTGACCGTCGGTGACGGCGACCCGGTGCTCCACCTGTCCGTCGACCTCATCGTCACCGACTACGTGGGCATCCGGTCCCTCGTCCGCGACCTCGACCACTGCCTGCGGCACCCGTCGGATCCCCTCGACGCCCCGGCGGCGACGTTCCGGCAGTGCCTGGAGGCCCGGGCCCGGCACGCGGCGACCCCCGCGGGACGCGCCGCCCGCGAGCGGGACACCCGCTGGTGGCGGGACCGGTTGGACACCCTGCCCCCGGCGCTGACGTTCTCCCCCGACCCGGACGCGACCGGCCTCGGCGGGACGACGCGGCGCAGCCACCGCCTCGACGCGGACGCCTGGCGCGGGCTGCGGGACACGGCCGCCCGGCTGACGGTCACGCCGTCCGGGCTGGTCCTCGCGGCGTTCGCGACGGCCGCGCGGCGGTACGCGGACATCGCGCTCGGCTGGTACACGCACGGGCGGGCCGGGACGGCTGCAGCCACAGCCACGGCCGCCGGCACGGACACGGCCACGGCCACGGGCGCGACCGCGGCCACCCCGGCCACCCCCGCCGCCCTCATCACCCTCACGACCGTCGACCGCGCACCCGTCGGGGAGGACGGCCCGTCCGCCGCGGACATCGGCCGGATCGTCGGCGACTTCACGTCGACGGTCGTGCTCGACCTGCCGCTGGGCGCGGACCTCGCGCCGACGGCCCGGGACCTCCAGGGCCGGCTCTTCGACGCCCTCGACCACCCGGCCTACCCGGGCGTGCGTGTGGTGCGTGACCTGCGGCGCAGCGGCGGCGAGGACCGCGGCCGCATCCCGGTCGTCTTCACCTCGACCGTGGGCGTGGACGCCGTCGAACCCCCGCAGCTGCTCCGCGCGGTGCCCGGCACGGCGATCAGCAAGACCCCGCAGGTGCTCCTCGACGTGCAGCTGTCCCCGGACGGCGAGGGCGTGACGATGGACTGGGACTCCCGCGACGGCGGGTTCCACCCGGCGGTGCTCGACGCCCTGTTCGCCGACGTGTGCGAGGTCCTCGACCAGCTCGCCGTCGGCGTCGTCGACGTGCCCGCGGCCCGCGCCCCGGAGCCCGTCGTGCGCACCCGGTCGATGAACGGCCGGCTGCTCCACGGGCGGTTCCTCCGCGCGGCGCTCGACGACGCCGACGCCCCCGCGGTCGTCCACGGCGACCGCACGCTGACCCGCGGTGAGCTGTGCGCCCTCGCGGTGCGCCTCGCCGGGGGCCTGCCGGCGGGGGACGCGCCGGTCGCGGTCGTCCTCCCGCCCGGGCCGGGGCAGGTCGCGGCGCAGCTCGCCGCGCTGCTCACGGGCCGTGCGTTCGTCCCGCTCGACCCGGAGTGGCCGGGGTCCCGGCGCCGGGCCGTGCTGGACACGGTGCGGGAGGCGTACGCGGAGGAGGTCCCGGTTGTCGACGACGCCACGCTCCGGGCGGCCGACGCCCCCGGGGTCCCGGACGCCGCCGGCGGGTCGACCGCCGGGGACGGTGCGGGTGACGGTGCGGGTGACCCCGGGGCGTGGCGGGACGCCGTGCGCCGGGCGCTCGCGGAACCGCCGCTCGTCGACGACCTCGCGTACGTCATCTTCACCTCCGGGTCGACGGGCACGCCGAAGGGCGTGGCCGTGACGCACCGCCAGGTGTGCACGACCCTCGACGAGATGCAGGACCGCCTGGAGCTCACCGCCGCGGACCGGGTGCTCGCCGTGTCCCGGCCGTCGTTCGACCTCGCGGTGTTCAACGTGTTCGGGGTGCTCGGGGCGGGCGGTGCCGTGGTCGTGCCGTCGTGCGGGACGGTGCCGGACCCGGAGACGTGGGCGCGGGACATCCGCCGGCACGGGGTCACGGTGTGGAACTCCGTGCCCGCGCAGCTCACGATCCTGCTCGACCACCTCGGTGACGCGGGGGCCGGCGCGGCTGTGACCGGCGCGAACGATGCAGCCGGTGCGACCGGTGCGACCGGCACCACGGCGACCGACGCGGCGCTGCCGCTGCGCGTCGTCCTCGTCTCGGGCGACCGGGTGCCGGTGGACCAGCCCGCGCGCGTGCGGGCGCTCGCCCCGGGCGTCATCGTCGACGCGCTCGGCGGCGCGACCGAGGGGTCCATCTGGTCGATCGTCCACCGCTGCACCCCGGAGGAGGACGGCCCCGCCGACACCTCCGCCGGCACCTCCGCCGACGCGTCAGCCGGGTCCATCAGCGGGTCCACCGGCGGGTCCACCGCCGGCACCGCCCCGGCCCGGCGCTCGGTGCCCTACGGCCGGGCGCTCGGCCACCAGGCCGTGTGGGTCCTCGACCGGGACGGCGGCCGCGCGGCCGTCGGGCAGCGCGGGGAGATCGTCATCGCCGGTGACGGGGTGGTCGAGGGCTACCTCGGCGACTCGGTGCGCACGGCGGCGGCGTTCGGCCGGCACCTCGGCACCGGGGAGCGCTGCTACCGCACCGGCGACGTCGGGCGGTACCTGCCGGACGGGGAGATCGAGTTCTGCGGCCGGGTCGACGACGGCCAGGTGAAGATCCGTGGTCACCGCATCGAGCTCGGCGAGGTCGAGGCCGGGTTGCGGGCGGTCGACGGTGTCGCCGACGCCCTCGCCGCCGTGACCGGGGAGGGGGACCGACGGGAGCTCGTCGCCGTCGTCGTCCCGGAGACCGCCGGGGCGCCCGACGCCGCGGACGGCCCCGACACCTCCGCCGGCGCCGCACCCGCCGCGCCCGAGTCACCGGCGGCGGCGCTCGCGGCCGCGGTGACGGCCCGGAGCCGCGCGACGGAGCTCGACGACGCCGAACGGCGCGACTTCCGCCGGATCCACGACCTCGTCACGGACGCCGCCCTCGACGCCATGACCGCCCAGATCGCCCGGGTGACCTCGGCGTCTCCGGACGGAACGGCGACGCGGGACGCGATCGTCGCGGGCACGGGCGCGCAGGGCCACGGTACGCTCATGGACCGGTGGATCGACGAACTCGACCGCGCGGGCCGCGTCCGGTGCGCCGACGGGCTCGTGTCCGTCACCGACACCGCCGCCGGCGCAGCCACCGACACCGCCGCCGCCGCCGGCGCAGCCACAGACACCGCCGCCGGCGCGGCCCGTTGGGAGGAGATCCACCGCCTCGACGACCGGTTGGGCTACGGCCGTCGTCAGCTGGACTACCTCCGGACCAGCCTGGACGAGCTGCCGGGGCTGCTGGAGGGCAGCGTCGACCCCCTCTCCCTCCTCTTCCCCGGCGGCGACATGGCCGTCGCCCGGGCCTCCTACGGGGAGAACCGCCTGGCCTCGTACCTCAACGGGGTGTGCGCGGCGGCGGTCGGGCACCATGCGCGGAGCCTCGTCGCCGCCGGGCGGACGTGCCGGGTCCTGGAGATCGGCGCGGGCGTCGGCGGGACGACCGCGGACGTCCTCGCGGAGCTCGCGGACCTGACGGACCCGACGGACCCGACGGCCCCGACGGACCCGACGGACCGGCCGGGTCCGGGCGTGGACTACCTGTTCACGGACGTGTCCCGGTACTTCACCGACGCGGCGGCGCGGGAGTGGCCGCAGGTGCGCACCGGGCTGTTCGACATCAACACCGATCCCGCGGAGCAGGGCGTGGAGCCGGGGTCCGTGGACGTCGTGCTGTGCGCGAACGTGCTGCACAACGCGCGGGACATCGACGTCGCACTGCGGCGGATCGCGGGGATGCTCGCCCCGGGCGGGGTGCTCGTCGTCATCGACTCGACGGCGACGAACGCGCCGCTCATGGCCTCGATGGAGTTCAAGGAGGGGCTGGGCGACGCGACCGACGCGCGCCTCGGCACCGGGTCGCCGTTCCTCACCTTCGCGCAGTGGCGGGAGGCGGTCGCGGCCTCGCCGCTGGAGTCCGTCGCCGTGCTGCCGGAGGCGGGGTCCGTGCTGGAGCTCGGCGCGCAGCACGTGTTCATCGTGCGGAAGCCCGAGGTCAGGGCCGGGTCCGGGGAGGGTCTCGACGCCGCCCGGGTGCGGACCGCCGCGGCGGACGTGCTGCCGGCGTCGATGCGGCCCCGGCGGGTCGGGGTGGTCGCGGCGTTGCCGATGACCGCGAACGGGAAGCGGGACCGGGCGGCCGTCGCCGCGCTCGTCGCGGGCGCGCGCCCGGGCGGCGCGGAGGCGCAGCCCGCTGCGGCCGCTGCGCCGTCCGGTGCGCCGGCGGAGCCCGCCGCCCCGGCTGACCCGGCTGACCCGGTCGTCGACGCGTGGCGGGAGGTCCTCGACCTCGACCCGTCCGTGCCGGTGCCCGGGGACGCCGACTTCCACGATCTCGGCGGGGACAGCCTCCTGCTCGCGCGGTGCATCGGCCAGATGCGACGGGCGACCGGGCGGGAGGACCTGCCGAGCTGGGACGAGACGCTGCGCGCCATCGTCGCCGACCCGACGGTCGACGGCTGCCGCCGCGCGCTCGGCCTCACCGCCCCCGGCGCGGCGACCCCGGACCCGGCCCCGGCGGCCGGCACCGGCCGCCACCGGGCGGACACCGACCCGACCACCGCGCCGACCACCGCCCCCGCCCCCTCCCCGGCGGCGACCGGCGGGCCGACGGTGACGGTCGTCGACAGGGCGGCGTCGTCCCCCACGGGCCGCACCCCGCACCCGGCGGGAGGCCCCCGCCTCACCCGGCTGCTCCCCGCGCCGGGCGGGCGACCGGACCCGCGGGACCCGCAGGCCCCGGCCACCGACGCGACGACAGACCCGGCGACCGGCGGGACGCCCGACCTCACGGTCGTCGTCCACGACGGCTCCGGCGGCACCGGCCCGTACACGGCCCTGCTCCGCGAACTCGCGGCGCGGGACGCCGGCCCGGTCGTGGGCATCGAACGGTCCGCCGGCGACGGCTACCTCACGACCCCCGCGGACGAGCTGTTCCACGACCTCACCGAGCGGTACACGGTGAGCGTCCTCGACACGGGCGCGCGGCGCGTGCACGTCGTCGGGTACTGCATGGGCGGGCTCCTCGCCGCCGGGATCGCCGACCGCCTCGCCGCGTGCGGGGTCGAGGCCACCGCGACGGTCATGAGCTCCTACCGCATCCCGTTCACCGTCCACGACGAGATCCTCCTGGACTTCTCCTTCGCCCGGCTCATGGGGTGCAGGCCGCAGGACATGGGCATCGACGTCGACGAGGACGCCCTCGGCCGCGCGCTGCGGGCCGCCCGGGAGGACGGGCACGACGACATCACCGCCGGGGTGCTCCACCGGTACGCCGACGACGACCTCCGCGCGCAGCTCGCGCGGGCGCCGCGCACGTCCGCGGAGCGGGTCGGCCGGTTCCTCCGCACGGAGGCCGGGCGGCCGTGGTCGCGGGAGTCCCTCGACGCGCTGCGGGAGGTGTACGTGCACAGTCTCGCGGCGGTGGCGGCGTGGTCCGAACCGCCCGTGACCGTGCCGGTGACGTTCCTGCGGCAGCGGGACCCGCTGTCCTTCCTGCCGGACCTCGGGGACGACATGACGTCCTTCTGGGTCGACGGATGCCTCGGCGGGCTCGACGTCGTGGACGTCGACGGGGACCACTTCACGTGTCTCGACGCCGCGCACGCGCCGGCGGTCGCGGACCTCGTGGTCGCGCGGGCGCCGTGGGCCGGTGACGCGGGCGGGCAGGACAGGCGCGACGAGCGGGTCGTGCACGACGAACAGGA
Organism: Corynebacterium bovis DSM 20582 = CIP 54.80; assembly: GCF_030408615.1. NCBI lineage: Bacteria > Bacillati > Actinomycetota > Actinomycetes > Mycobacteriales > Corynebacteriaceae > Corynebacterium > Corynebacterium bovis. The sequence goes on from NZ_CP047187.1 coordinate 57,557, forward strand.
CAGTCACGACGAACAGGTCGGTCCGGCGGTCGGGACGACGCCGACGGACCGGGAGGAGGACCGGTGACGGGAGCAGTGGGGCAGACGGCGGTGGACACGCGGCCGGAGCGGCCGGACCAGCGCCGGACCGTGCTCGTGAGCGGGGCGACCGGGGCGGTGGGTTCCGCGGCGGCGGCGCGGCTGCTCCGGGTGCTCGGGCCCGGGGACCGCGTGGTGCTCCTCGGGCGGGACGCCGGGCGGCTCGCGGCGACTGCGGCGGCGCTCGCCGACGGGCGGGACGACGGACGGGACGGTGACCGGGGCGACGGCCGAACCGACGGGCGGGGCGACGGGCCGACCGTGACGACGGCGCTGCTCGACCTCGCGGTGGATCCCGCCGCCGACCCGGGGGCGGACCCCGCGGCGGCGCTCGGGACCGCGCTCGACACCGCGCTCGCGGACGGCACCCCGGACGCCGCCCCGGACCCCGCCGACCGTGGCACAACTGTGCTCATCAACGCGGTGGGGCCGTCGTCGACAGTGACCGTCCCACTGGCACAGGCGGCGCTGTCGCGCGGGCTGCACGTCGTCGACCCCGGAGGGTCCGCGCGGATCACCGCCGCCCTCGACGGACCCGCGCGCCGCGCCGGGCGCACCGTGCTCCTCGGCGCGGGCGTGCAACCGGGGCTCACCGGGGCGATGCTCGCGGCGGCGCTGCGGCTCGTCACGGACCCGACGCGCGCCCGGGCGGAGATCGCCGTCGGCGGCCGCCAGCCGCTCACCGCGGCGACCCTGCGCGAGTACATGGACTCGCTCTCCGCCGACGGCGGCTGGCCCGGCGCGGTGTGGCGGGACGGTGCCGTCGTCAAGGAGGCGGCCGGCGCGGGTGCCGGCGCAGGTGCCGGGGCCGTCCGGTCCGCGGCGGGGTGGCGGCCCCCGGAGGGCGCGTCGCTGAGCGTGCACCTCGACGAGGAGTACGTGGACCTCGCCCGGTCGTGCGGGCTGCCGCACCTGCGGGGCGTCAACGTCATGGACGCGCCCGGCACCGTGCGGGAGCTGCGGCGGGTCATCGCCGGGGAGGCGACGGTCGACGACGTCGCCACGGCGTCGCGCCGGGAGGCCGGGCCGGACGCGGGGCGGTACTTCCGCATCGCCGTGCGCGTCCGGTCGGAGGTCCCGGTCCCGGACGGGGCCGCGGGTGCCGGGGATGCCGCCGGGTCCGGGCGACCGGTCGAGACCGTCACCGCCGACCACCGGTGCACCGACAGTTACCGCGTGACCGGCGAACTCGCCGTCGACGCCGCGCTGACGCTCCTCGCCGGGGCGGAACCGGCGGGCGCGCGGTGGGCGGCGGCGAGCGGGGCCGCGGCCGCGTGGACCGGCGGCGGGGCCCGGGCCGGGGGTGCCGGGTCAGGTGTCGGGGGCTTCGAGGGTGTCGACGGTGACGACGACGTCGCCGGCGTGACCCTCACCTACGACCTCGGCCCGGTGCACGAGGCTGACGACACCGCCGCGCCCGACACCGCCGACACCGCCGCGCCCGACACCACCGCCGACACCGCCGCGCCCGCCACCGCCGCACCCGACACCGCCGCGCCGCGGGGCGCGGTCGTCGTCGGCGCGGGCTTCGGCGCGCGCTACGCGGACGCGCTCGCGCGACCCGGCTCGCCGGCACCGCTGACGGCCGTCGTCGGCACCGGTGGACGCCCCGGCCGCGACCTGGCCCGCGACCTGGGCGTGCGCTACCTCACCACCGCGCCGGACCCCGCGACCGGCATCCCGCACCTCCCCGGCGTCCCCCGGGACACGGCGGCGGCCGTCGTCGCCGTCCGCAGCGGGATGATCGGAGGGCAGGGCGACGACCTCGCCGCGGGCCTCCTCCGCGCGGGCGTGCCGGTTCTCCAGGAGCTGCCGGTCGACCCGGGCACCGTCACGGCGCTCACCGCCCTCGCGCGGGAGCACGGCACGGCGTACCGGGTGACCGGCTTCTACGAGCACCTCGGCCCCGGCCGCGCGTTCATCGACGCCGTCCGGTCCCTCACCCGGCGCTCGACCGTCACGCACGTCCTCCTGCGCACGAGCCACCAGGTCCTCGACCGGGCGGGGCTGCTTCTCGCCGAGGCGCTCGGGGCCGTGCCGGTGGGGGACGTGCAGGTCATCCCGGGTGCGGGCCCGGGCCGGTGGCTCATCTCGGGGACGTGGGGCCGCGTGCCCGTCGACGTCGTCCTCGACCACCGGATGGACCCGCGCGACCCGGACAACCACTCCCAGCCGGTCGCCGCCGCGGTCGTGGAGACGACCGACGGGGAGCTGACGTGGGACGGCGTCGGCTCCCGTCCCCGCTGGTCGCAGCGGCCGCACGTCGTCGACGGCCGGCTGACCGACCCGGACGGCGCGGTCGCGGAGGAGTGGGGGCGGGACGTCGCCCCGGACGGGACGGTCCCGCCGACGTGGGGCGAGGTCGTCGACGCCGCGTGGCCGGAGGGTGTCCACCGGGCGGTCGCGGAGCTCGTCGCGGAGGCCGCGGGGGCCGGCGACCGGGGCGAGGCCGCGCGCCGGGCCCGGCGGACGGTGTTCGTGCTGCGCTGGTGGCTGCGGGTGTCCTCCGCCCTGCCGGCCCCGGTGGACATCCGGTCGACGCCGCCGGTGCGGATGGTGCCGCCGGGGGAGGGGGAGGGGCTGTGACGGGGTCCGACGCCGCCCGCCGCGTCCTCGTCCCCGTGCCGGGGTCGGTGGCGGGGCGTGACGCCGCCGGGTCGGTGGTGGGGCGTGACGACCGCCCGACCGTCGTCGTCTTCCCCCACGCCGGGGGCAGCCCGCGGCAGTACGCGACGTGGGCGGGCGTCGCGGCGGCCGCGGGAGCTGCGGGAGCTGCTGGTACAGCGGGTACTGCGGGAGCAGCGGGTACTGCGGGAGCAGCGGGTACAGCGGGAGCGGCGGGTACAGCGGGTGCGGCGGGTGCCGCCGATGCAGTGGATGCCGCGACGCCGCGGGTCCTCGGCGTGACGTACCCTGGCCGGGACCACCGGCTGGGGGAGCCGCACCCGGCGACGATGCGGGACCTCGCGGAGGAGGTCGCCGGGGCGCTCGCCGCGGAGGTCGGCCCGGGCGCCGGACAGAGCGCCGGCACCGGGTCCGCCGGCACCGGGTCCGCCGGCCCCGCGGCCCCGCCGGTCGTCCTCGCGGGGCACTCGCTCGGCGCGGTCCTCGCGTACGAGACCCTCCTCGCCTGGCAGCGCGCGGGCGGCGGCGCGGGGGCGACGCTCGTCGTCAGCGGCCAGACATCCCCGGACCGGGCGGGCGGCGGCGCGGTGCACCTCGGGCCGGACAGCGGCATCGTCGCGGAGCTCGCGCGGAGCGGTCCGGACTCGGCCCGGGCGCTCGCGGACCCGGAGCTCGCGGCGTTGTACCTCCCGGCGATCCGGGAGGACTACCGGCTCATCGAGACGTACGTGCCACCACCTCCGGACAGGGGCGTCACACAATCGACAATCGTTGCCGTGAAAGGGTACGCTGACACAGAACTGACTGCCGTTTCTATAACAGGGTGGCGACGCCTGTCGCCCGACGTCATCGGGCCCGTCACCGTGCCCGGGGACCATATGCACCACATCCGCCGCCCAGAACTGGCACAGATGTGCTGCGGCGGGCTCCGCCGCGACGCCACCGCGCGCACCGCGCCGGGAACCGCCGCACACACCCCACAGAGAAAGGCACGCCCGTGACCTCACCCGCCCACCCGGTGACCCCGGGGACACCGGACGACCCCGGCGGACACGCCGGGGTCACCGGCACCGCGACCGCGACCGCTCCCTCGTCGGCGACCGCGGCCGGCACCGCGTCCCCGTCCACGCCCCCGTCCGGCGCGACGACCCGCATCCTCCGCCCCGTCCTCCCCGCCCTCACGGTCGGCGTGGTCCTCCAGGTGCTCGGCTCGGCGGTCTCCGTCGTGACCTACCTGGCCCTCGCCGCGCTCGCCGACCGCCTCCTCCGGGGCGGGACCGTCGTCACCGGCCCCCTCCTGTGGTTCCTCACCGGCCTCGGGTTCAGCGCCCTGTTCGGCGCGCTCGCCCTGCTCGTCACGCACTTCGCGGATGTGAGCCTCCAGGCGCGGCTGCGGCTCACCCTCGCCGCGAAACTCTCGCGGCTGCCCCTCGGGTGGTTCGACGACCGCTCCTCCGGGCGGGTGCGACAGGCCGTCCAGAACGACGTCGACTCCCTGCACCAGCTCGTCGCCCACACCGTCGTCGAGATCGTCGCCGGCGTGCTCACCCCCCTCGCGGGCGTCATTGTCTGCTTCATCCTCGACTGGCGGCTCGGCCTCGTCGCCCTGCTGCCCGGCGTGCTCTACCTCGTCGTGTTCAGCGTCCTCGCCCGCGGGTCGAACCGCGAGGTCATGGACCGCATCCACGAGGGCCTGGCCGGGGTGTCCGACGCCGTCGTCGAGTACGTCAACGGCGTCGCCGTGCTCAAGATCTTCAACCACGGGGAGGAGGGCTCCCGCCGGTTCACCGAGCGCTCGGAGACCTTCCTCCGCGAGTTCGCCGCGATGGTCGCGCCGCAGATGCGCGCCCAGTCCGTCGCCGTGATCTTCCTCTCCGCGGCGTTCGCCGGGGCCGTCGAGCTCGCCGCCGGCACGTGGTTCGTCCACGCCGGGTGGACCCGCCCCGCCGACGTGCTCGTCGTCACGGTCATCGCGATGCTGCTGCCGGCGAGCCTCCAGACCCTCGCCCTCGGCAACCAGGCCCGCACCCAGGCCGTCGACGCCGCCGGGCGCGTCGTCGCGATCCTCGACGAACCCGAGCTGCCCGTCAGCGCCGACCCGCAGCGGCCCCGGCCGGACACCACGGTCGACGCGGCGACGACCGGGCCGCGGTACAGCGTCTCCCTCCGGGACGTCACGTTCTCCTACGGGACGGGCGCCGGCAGCGGCAGCGACGGGAGCAGCGGCAGCGCTGACGCCCCCGCCGCCCCCGCCGTCGACGGCGTCACCGCGGAGATCCCCGCCGGCGGCGTCACCGCGCTCGTCGGCCCCTCCGGGTCCGGCAAGTCCACCCTCGCCGCGCTCATCGCCCGCTTCCGGGACGTCGACGCCGGCTCCGTCGCCGTCGGCGGCGTGGACGTGCGCGACATCGACCCGGAGGTGCTGCGCCGGACCGTCGGCACCGTCTTCCAGGACACGGGCCTGCTGTCCCTGTCCGTCATCGACAACATCCGGCTCAGCGCCCCGGACGCCCCGGACGAGCAGGTCGTCGAGGCCGCCCGCGCGGCGAACATCCACGACCGCATCCTCGCCCTGCCCCGCGGGTACGACTCGGTCGTCGGCGAGGACGCCCGCCTCTCCGGCGGCGAGGCCCAGCGCATCGGCATCGCCCGCGCGCTCCTCGCCGACACCCCGGTCCTCATTCTCGACGAGGCCACCTCCGCGACCGACCCCGAGTCCGAGACCGCCGTGCAGGAGGGGCTCACGCGCCTCACGCGCGGCCGGACCGTCGTCGTCATCGCCCACCGCCTCACGACCGTCGCGGACGCCGACCGCATCCTCGTCATGGACCGCGGGGCCGTCGTCGAGTCCGGGACGCACGACGAACTCCTCGCCCGCGACGGGCTGTACGCCCGGATGTGGGCGGACATGGAGCAGACGAGCGAGCAGGCCACGGGCCAGAACACAGCCCCGACCACGGACCAGGAGGTCACCCGGTGATCCGCTCACTGCTCGCCCTCACCGACGGCCCGGACAGCCGGCGGATGCGCCGGGTCCTCGCCCTCGCCGTCGCCGCCGGGATCACGCAGGGCGTCGCCGTCCTGCTCATGGTCCCCGTCCTCACCGCGCTGTTCCGCGCCGACTGGTCCGCGACGGGCCGCGCGCTCGTCGTGCTCGCCGTCGCGGTCGTCGTCCACTCCGTCGTCATGGCCGTCGCGACCGGCGCCGGGTTCACCGGCTCGCTCGGGGTCATCCGGTCGATGCACCGGGGCCTCGGGCGGACGCTGCTCCGCCTGCCGCTCAGCTGGTTCGGCCCGGAGTCGCAGGGCCGCGCGTCCCACTCGGCGGTGCGCGGGACGCTCTTCGTCGCCACGGCGGCGATGGACGTCCTCGTCCCCCTCACCGTCAACGTCACCGCCCCGGCGACGATCGCCGTCGGGGCACTGTTCCTCGACTGGCGGGTCGGGCTCGCGCTCGTCGTCGCCGGGCCGGTCGTGTACCTGTCCTCCCGCGTCGCCGCCCGGTGGGAGTCCGCCGGGGAGGAGCGGGTGCGGGAGGTCCGCGCGGAGACGGACTCCCGGCTGCTCGAGTTCGCCCGGGGCCAGCAGGTCCTCCGCGCCTCGGGGATCGCCGCGGACTACCCGCCGCTGCACCGGGCGGTCGACCGGCAGCGGGCGATGGGCCGCCGGGCCCTGTGGCTGTCCGTCGGCGGGATGGTCCTCCAGGGGTTCGTCATCCAGTTCGTCCTCGGTGCGGTGTCCGCGCTCGCGGTGTGGACCGTCGTCGGCGGTGCCGACGGCGGGGCCGGCGCGGGTGGCGGTGACGCCGTGACCGCGGTGGCGCTCGTCGGCCTCGTCGCGCTCGCCGCCGGGCCGTTGCGGGTGGTGTCGTCGATGTCGACGGCCCTGCACCAGTCGAAGGAGGAGATCGACGACGTCCGCGCGCTCCTCGCCGAACCGGGGCTGCCGGAGCCGGCCGACCCGGTGCCCTTCCCGGAGCGGGCCGACGTCCGCCTCCGCGACGTGCGCTTCAGCTACGGCGGCGAGGGTGACGCCGACCGCGTCGGCCGTGACGGTGACCGTGACGCCGACCGCGTCGGCCGTGACCGCGACCGTGACGGGACCGCCCCCGCACCCCGCGGCGACGACGGCGTCGACACCCCCGGGGGCCACCGCGTCCTCGACGGCGTGGACCTCACCGTCCCGGACCGGACGTACACCGCGCTCGTCGGCCCGTCCGGCTCCGGCAAGACGACCATCGTCCGGCTCATCGCCCGGCTGTGGGACGTCGACGGCGGATCCGTCGAGATCGGCGGCGTCGACCTGCGCGACATGACGACGTCCGACCTGTACGCCCACGTGTCGATGATCTTCCAGGACGTCTACCTGTTCGACGACACCCTGTGGGCGAACATCGCCCTCGGCGACCCGTCGGCGTCCCCGGAGGCCGTCCGCGCGGCCGCCGAGCGGGCGCACGTCACCGAGATCGCGGACCGCCTCGCCGACGGCTGGGACACCCGCGTCGGCGAGGGCGGCAGCCTGCTCTCCGGCGGTGAGCGCCAGCGCGTGTCCATCGCCCGGGCACTGCTGCGCACGGCCCCGCTCGTCCTCTGCGACGAGCCGAGCAGCGCCCTCGACCCCACGACCCGCCGAGCCGTGACCGGGGCGCTCGCGGAGCTGTCGCGCGACGCGACCGTCGTGGTCGTCGCCCACCAGCTGGAGACCATCCGCGGGGCCGACCAGATCCTCCTGCTCGAGGGCGGGCGGATCGTCGCCCGGGGCACCCACGAGGAGCTCGCCCGGGACGACGCACGCTACCGGCGGTTCTGGTCCCTCCGCGAGGAGGCCGGGCGCTGGAACCTCGCCGCGGACCGGAAGGGGTGACGGCCCACCGGCACCGACCCCGACCCTGTCCCTGACAGCGACCTGACCCTGTCCCCGACCCTGACCCTCACCCCGACCCACCCCCGGGAACCCCGACCCCCGGGGATCCGACCACTGACCTGCCCCTCACGAAAGGATCCACCCGTGACCACCCCCGAGAACACCCCCTCCGGCGCCACCGGCGCCGCCGGAACATCCGCCGCCGCCTCCGGCTCCGGCGAGGTCCGCTCCGGCCGCTCCGGCGGCGGGATCTCCGGCCGTGACCTCGTCACCGTCGGCATCTTCACGGTGATCCTCGCGGTCATCAACGTCGTGTGCAACATGATCGGTGCGTTCGGCCCGGAGGTCCAGCCGTTCGGTGCCGTCGTCGCCGTCATCGTCAACGGCATCCCCTTCGCCCTGTTCATCCGGCGCGTCCACGGCTTCGGCCTCGTGACGATCACCGCCACGCTGCTGAGCCTCATCTCCGGCCTGGCCGGCGACGCGTTCGTCGGCGTGCCGATCGCGTTCGTCCTCGGCCTCATCGCGGACCTCGTCATCCGCAGCGGCGGGTACCGGGACGCCGGGCGCACGATCCTCGGCTACGGCATCTTCGGCATCTACCCGGTCGGGTCCCTGCTGCCGCTGCTGTTCATGCGGGACGACATCATCGCCCGGTACGCGCAGAACTCCGACCCCGAGTGGGCCCGCCGCTTCAGCGACTTCCTCTCGACGCCGATGGTCCTCGCGATGATCGTCATCCTCTTCGTCGCCTCGCTCATCGGCGGGTGGCTCGGTCAGCGCGTCCTGCGGACCTACTTCTCCCGTGCGGGCCTCTGACCCCGCGGCGGTGAGCGGCGCGTCCGCCCGGCCCGCGCAGCCGGCCCAGCCCGTCCGGCCCGGAGCCCCCGCGGTGCCGGCGACGGGCCTGGCCGCGCAGGTCGCGGACGCCCCCGGGCTCGACGCCCGCGTCGCCGTCGTCTCCCTCGTCATCATCAACATCTCCCTCCTCACCGTCGGCACGGAGCTGCTGGAGGTCGTCGGCGCGGTCATCGTCGTCGTGGCCCTGCTCGCCACGCGCCGCCCGGTGCCGGCCGCGGTCGTCGTCGTCCTCGAGGTCGTGCTGCTCCTCGCCGTGCACGTCGTGCTCCCCGCGCTCGGGGCCGGTGCGCTGAGTCTCATCGTCTTCGCCCTGACCTTCACCTACCGGTTCCTGCTCGTGGGGTTGCTGTCGTGGGTGCTGCTCAGCGGCATCACCACGGGGTCGCTCCTCGCGGCGATGGGGTGGGCGAGGGTGCCGCGGGTGGTGGCGGTCCCCGCGGTCGTCGCGGTGCGCTTCCTCCCGGTCGTCATCGACGACGCCCGCACCATCCGCGACAACCTCGTCCTCCGGGGCGTCGTCCCCTCGGGGGCGGCGCTGGCCGTCCACCCGGTGACGGCGGTCCGCCGCGCGGTGCTGCCGCTCGTGGCGAGTTCCGTGCGCACCGGCGACGAGCTCTCCGCCTCCGCGCTGCTCCGGGGCCTCGGGTGCACGCGGACGCCGACGTCCGTCGTGTCCCTGCGGCTGCGGTGGGTGGACGTGCTGCTGCTCGTCGTCGCGGTCGCGGTCGGCGTGCTCGCCGTGCAGCAGTCCCTCGCCGGCTGAGCCGGCTGAGCCGACTGCGCCGGCGGCGCCGACTGAGCCGGCCGTGCCCGCTCTGCCCGCCCTGCCCGCCCGCCCGGCGGCGCGAGGCCGGCCCCCGGAGGCGACCCCACCCGCTGAGCCGCCCGGCGGCGGAGGAGGCCGTCGTCGACACCCACACCCCCCACACCCCCCGTGACGCGGGGGACCACCCCAGGAGACCCATGACCACCGACCCCGCCCCCGCCACCCCGACCGGCCCGGTCGTCGACGTCCGCGGCCTCACCCTCACCACCGACCCCGGCGGCGAGGAACTGCACGGCGACGCGCCGCGCGTGGAGCCCGTCGTGCTCCTCGACGACGTCACCTTCCGGGTCGAGCCCGGCGAGACCGTCCTTGTCACCGGGCACTCCGGGGCGGGGAAGTCCTCGCTGCTGCGCGTGCTCAACGGCCTCGTGCCGCACGTGTACCCCGGGCGCGTGACCGGGCACGTCGAGGTCGGCGGCGTGGACCCCTCGACGGCCGACCTCGCCGCCGCCGGGCGCACCGCCGCGACCGTGTTCCAGAACCCGCGGACCCAGTTCTTCGCCACCGACGTGCTGTCCGAGATCGCGTTCGGGGTGTCCAACGCCGAGCTCCCCCGGGACGAGATCCTCACCAGGGTCGACGACGCCGCCCACCGCTTCGACCTCACCGGGCTGCTCGACCGGGGCATGGCCGAGCTCAGCGGTGGGGAACGGCAACGCGTCGCGCTCGCGTCCGCGGTGGTGTCCCGGCCGCGGCTCTACCTCCTCGACGAACCGACCGCGAACCTCGACGCCGCGGGCACCCGGCACTTCACCGAGGCCGTACGGCACGTGCGCGCGGCCGGCGCGACCGTCGTCATCGCCGAACACCGGATGCACCACCTCGTGGGCGTGGTCGACCGGGTCGTGCAGATGGAGGGCGGGCGCATCGTCCGCGACCGGCCCGCCGACGAGTTCTGGGTCATGAGCGCCGCCGAGCGCGCCGCCGGGGGGTTCCGCGCGTTCGACGAGCCGGCCGAGGACGCGCTCCCGCCCGTGCCCGTGCCCGTGGGCGGCGGTGGTGACGGTGACGGCGACGGTGGCGGCGACGGCCTGACCGTGGAGGACCTCGCCGTGCGCCGGGCGGGGCCGGGGCGGCGTCGCCGGTGGGGGCTCGGGCGTGCCGGGCGGTCCGGCGGCGGGCGGGGCGGCGACGGCGACCTGCTGTGGTCCATCCCCGCCGCGCGGTTCCCCCGGGGGGCCGTGACGTGCGTGACCGGCCGGAACGGTGCGGGGAAGTCCACGTTGCTGCGGGTGCTCGTCGGGCTGCAGAAGGCCGACGGCGTCATCCGGCTCGACGGGGAGGAGCTGTCGCCCCGGCGACGGCGGGCGGTGTGCTCGGCGGTGATGCAGGACGTCAACCGGCAGCTGTTCGGGGAGAGTGTCGACGACGAACTGCAGCTCAGCGTGCGCGGGGCGCGGGCCGTCCACGCGCGGGGCGACGCGCCGGGTGGGCAGGCCGGTGAGCCCGAGGGTCGGCCGGCGGGTGGGCCGGCGGACGACCACGCGAATGAGCCGGCGGGCGGTCCGGACGACGCGGTGCCGGGTGGCGGCGAGCTGCTCGGGTCGCTCGGGCTCGCGGGGATGGGCGACCGCCACCCGCTGAGCCTGTCCGGTGGCCAGCGGCAACGGCTCGCGGTGGCGACCGCGCGGATCGCGGGGTCGGACGTCATCGTCTTCGACGAGCCGACGTCCGGGCTGGACCTCGGCGCGATGGAGCAGATGGCCGCGGTCATCCGCTCCTGCGCCGACCGGGGTGCCGTGGTCATCCTCGTCACGCACGACCGTGAGCTCATGGAGCGCGTCGGCGACCACGAGCTGCGCGTCGGCGCGGAGTGACCGGGGGCGGGCCCGGCGTCGGTGCGCGTCGGGCTGCGTCCGCCTGCGTCGGCCTGCGTCCGCGGGCCGGGGGTAGGTTCCGTCACCACGTCCTGAAGTGATCCTGAGAAACGGGGCGTGACCTGCGCCGTTCGACGTTCCGACGGCCGGTCGGTGCACCGCTTGCCGGACCGTGGTGACCTGCGGTGGTGTTGGGGGACCAGCGGTGACGGACCACCGCCGTCCCGCGGTCGTCCGGTTCCCGTCGTCCCCGCGGCCGGTTGACCACGGACCCCGGCCGGGGGCCCGGGCTCCCCACGCGCGGACCGTCGCGCCCCATCGTCGAACGGAACGTCCCATGAGTGACCCCACCCCGCCCACCCCGCCCGCCTCGCCCACGCCCCCGCCCCCGCCGGACGCCACCACCCCGCCCCGGACGCTCGGCCCCCGCGTCACGACCGTCCTCCTGCTCAGCGCACTCCTGCCGCTCCTCGACTCCAGCCTGGTCAACGTCCTCCTCCCGCCGATCGGCGCGTCGCTCGGCGTCGGCGCGGCCTCGGCGCAGCTCGGCGTGTCGACGTACATGCTCGCCGCCACGGCGGGGATCATCCTCTCGACGACGTCGCTGCGCCGGTGGGGGTCCCGCCGGGTCTGGCTGGCGTCGGTCGTGGTGTTCGCCGTCGCCTCCGTCGGCGTGGGCCTGAGCCCGACACTCCCGGTCTTCGTCGCGACCCGCGTCATCCAGGGCCTGGCCTGCGGGTTCATCATGCCCGCGGTGCAGCACCTCGCGTCGCAGATCGTCGGCCGGGCCGGGATGCGCGCCGCGTTGGCGACCGTCGGGCTGCCCGCGGTCATCGCCCCGGCGTTCGGCCCGCTGCTCGGCGGGGTCCTCGTCGGTGCGGTCGGGTGGCGCGCCCTGTTCCTCGTCAACGTCCCCGTCGCGGTCGTGGCGGTGCTGCTGTCGCGGGGCACGCTCCCGGACACCCCGGGCCGGTCGACCCCGCTCGGCCTCGGCCAGGCCGTCCCGGCGGTGCTCGGGATGGTCGGCCTGCTGTGGGCCGTCAGCGGCGTGGGCTCACTGCCGGGCCCGGTGGTCGCGGTGATCGCCGGGGCCGCGGTGGTGTGCGTCGGGACCTACTGCGTGTGCGACGTCCGCGCGGCGACCCCCCTGCTCGGGATGGGCCTCTACCGGAACCCCGCGTTCGCCACGGTGATGGTGCTGTGTCTCGTGGTGGGTGCGGTGTTCTACGGCACGTTGCTGTCGTCGTCGCTGCACGTCCAGGGGGATCTCGGGCAGCCGGCGTGGACGGCGGGCCTGCTGCTCGGGGTGCAGGGGGCGGGGGCCTGGGTGGCGCGCAGTCTCGTCAAGGGGCCGTGGAGGGAGGCCGACGCGTTCGTCGTCATCGCCGCCGGGCTCGTCGTCGCGGCGGTGGGGACGGTGGGGATCCAGGCTGTCACGGCGTGGTCGGCGGTGACGGTCGTGGTCGCGGTGGTCGGTGCGCTGCTCCGCGGCCTCGGGTTGGGGGCGTGCACGCTCCTGGCGCTGTCCGCGGCCTACGAGGTCGTCACCGACGACGACGCCCCCGCCGTCGGCGCGCACACCCGGCTCATGCTGCAGTTCGGCGGTGCGCTCGGCGCGGCGGGGGTCGGCGTGTGGGGCGGCGGTGCCCTGGCGTTGGGGCTGGGTGTCGCGGTGGTGGCGCTGTGCGGCGCGGCGGCGGCCGGGGTCCTGGTCCTCCGGCGGCGGTCCGTGGTGCCGTCGTGACGGTCGGCGGGTAGGCTCCCCGGTCATGGACGACGCGGACGCCCGGGAGCCGTACCCCGGGGACCGGTCCGGCCCCCGGGCGGGGTCGCCGTCAGGGGAGAGGTCCGGCGGCTTCGCCCGCCGCCTCCGCCACGCCCGGTGTGACCGGGGACTGTCGCAGGCGGGGCTCGCGTCGGGGATCTGTTCACCCAGCGCGGTGTCGCGGTGGGAGAGCGGCCGGGGGGTGCCGCAGCCGGAGGTGCTCCGCGCACTCGCGGACCGGCTGGGGATGGCTGTCCCGGTGCTGACCGGGGAGGGGTTCGACTCCCGCCTCGCCGAGTCCCCGGACGGCTTCGGCGCGGTGGTCGCGGCCGCGTTCGGCGGGGACACCGGTGGGTCGCAGTCGGCGATCGCCGGGTGGGTCGGCCGGGTCAGGGAGGTTCTCGACGCCGCCACCTCCGCGCCGCACGCCCGGGGGTCCCGGTCGGGTCAGCCGCCCGGCCCGCTGTCGCTGCGCGACGCGCGTCACACCGTCGACGACCTCATGGTCGACCCGCTCACGGCCGCGACACCGGTCGCCCTGGAGACCGTCGAACTCCTCGACGCCCTGGTCACGCTGGAGGAGGAGCCGACGGCCGGGAGCGTGGACCGGCTCGTGGACACCCTCACGTGGACCGGCGACGCGCCGGAACCGCTCCGTCGGACGGCCGTGGAGGTCGCCGTCGCGGCGCTCGTCGAGGCGGACATGCCGGTCGCGGCCCACGCCGTCGTGACGCGGGTCGCCCCGCCGCAGGTGACGCCGACGACCGCGGTGCTGCTCACGTGGAGCGGGATGCGCGCCGGGGACGTGCCCCCGGCCGCCGGTCGCGGCAGCGCGCGGGACGGTCTCGTCGCCCTGCTGGCGACGCTGCGCTCCCGCGGGGGCCCGGTGCCGCCCGGGGTGGTCGACGCGGTGGTGGAGGCGTCGCAGGGTGACCGCCTCGTCGCCCTGCTGGCGCAGCGCCTGCCTCCCGCCGCGGACTGACCCGGCCCCGCCCCGTCACCCCACCCCGAGGAACCGGGCCTGCGCGTCCCAGCTCGCGTCGACGGACTGCCGGTGGTCGGCGCCGGGGACGTCCTCGTAGCGGACGTCCACCCCCGCGTCCCGCAGTGCCGCGGCCGCGTCGGTGACGTTGTCGCCCTGCACGGTCGTGTCGTCGGTGCCGTGGAGCATGAGCACCGGACCCTGCGGTCGCATCCGGGCGATCTGCTGCCGGTCGAGGTAGTCCGTGACGGCCGTGAGGTCCGCGTCGGGGGCGAGGAGGTCGGCGCCCGTCGTCGTGTCCGGGATGTCGTCGCGGAGTTCGTCGATGCAGTCGTGCGCGGCGGTGGCGACGAGGTCGCGCCCGGCGTCATTCAGGAACGCGTCCCCGTCCAGCGCGGGGTCCGCGGTGAGCGCCCCGCCGAGCATGACGGGGAAGAACGCCAGGTTGGGGCCGGTGACCGCGCCGAGGACGTCCGCCGCCCCGAGGCCCGCCTGCTCCGCGCGCGGCGGCACGAGGGTGCTGTCCCCGGGGGCGACGGCGACCGTCCGGTCGAGCCCGGGCGCGGGCCGGTCGGCGGACGCGGCGGCGAGGGCCGCGAACCCGCCCTGGCTCCACCCGATGTTCTCCCACCGTCCGGCGAGGTGGAAGTGGTCGGTCGCGGCCGTCACGAGGTCGTTGACCGACGACGCGAGCGAGCCCCGGTCGAGGTAGGTGCCCGTGGGGCGGGCGGCGTCGTCCCCCCGGTCGTCCCCCTCGCCCCCGCCGACGCCGAGCCCCTCGAAGTCCGGCTGGACCACCGCGTACCCGCGGTCCGTCCAGCGCGTGAGGTACCCGGCGACCATCTCCAGCGCGTCCCCGTTCGGCCCGCCCGGCCGGTACACCGACGGCGCGCACCGCCCGCCGACGCCGGTCGTGCCGTGCGCCCAGCTGACCACGGGGAAGCCGCCCTCGGGGGCGGGGCCGTCGGGGAGCGTGACCAGCCCGGACATCGTCGTCGGGGAGCCGGCCGCGCCCGTCGCGGAGTACGTCACCCGCCACGTGTGCCCGCCGGCGGGGGCGGCGGCGCTGGTCACGGGGTCGGCGCCGAGGATCCGGCCGGGGTGGTCGGGGGAGGGGGTCCCGGGGGACGACGCCGCCCCCGTGGCCCGCGCCCCCGCCGACCCGGACGTGGTGGCCGTGTCCCCGGGTCGGGCGGGGTCCGGCGCGGACGAGCACGCGGCGGTGGCGAGGGTGAGTGCGCACACGCCGGCGGTCGCCGCCCGGCGGAGACGGTAGGGGTGGCGGGCGCCCGGCGGGGCGGGACGGGGCGACGTGACGGGACGGGGTGACGTGGTGGTGCGGGGTGACGTGGTGGTGCGGGGTGACGTGGTGGTGCGGGGCATGGCGGGGCTCCTTCGGGTGGCGGGGTGGCAGGGTGACGGGTCGGCAGGGTGACGGGTCGGCAGGGTGGCGGGGTGGTCGACACCTCCTGTCGTAGTCGGAGTCGCACAGTCGTGCCAGTAGCGGGAGCGGTGCCGGACCCTGAGGACGCCCCGGGGACGCGCCGGGACGCCCCGGGGACGCGCCGGCGGGGCCCGCCGCGGGGTGGGACGGGCCCCCTGGCTCCGGACATCCGGCATCACTGAATCGACGAAAGATGCCCCACGCCGGTGCATCCGGGTCGAACGGGCATGGCGACCGGCGCTCCGCCGCGCCATGATGGAGCCCATGCCACGCCGACCTCGCGATCCGGGACCGCCCGCCGACGCCTCGACCGCAGTCTCCGGCACACCCGCACCAGGGGCCCCGGCCCCGGGGACCCCGGCCCGCGGCACGGTCGCGGCGTCGACACCCCCCGCCGCGCCGGGCGAGGACCCCGACCCCGTGGACGCCGGCCCGGCCCCCGCCCCCGGCACCCGGATCCTCCCCGCGTTCATCGGCCTCGCGATGGCCATGTTCATGTTCTCGGCGAACCAGACGATGCTCAGCACCGCGCTGCCCACGATCGTCGGGGAGCTCGACGGCGGCCGCCAGCTGCTGTGGATCTCCACGGCGTACATGCTCGCCGCGACGGTCTCCGTGCCGGTGCTCGGCAAACTCGGCGACGTCTTCGGCGTGAAACGCATCTTCATGGGGGCGGTCGTGCTGTTCACCCTCACGTGCGTCGCCGGGTCGCTCGTGCCGACGATGAGCGCGCTCATCGCCGCCCGCGCGCTCCAGGGCGTCGCCGGGGGCGGGCTCGTCGTCCTGTCGCAGGCGCTCGTCGCCACCCTCATCCCGCCGCGGCGGCGGGGCACGTACATGGGCGCGATCGGCGGTGTCTTCGTGCTGTCGACGGTCGCCGGGCCGGTGCTCGGCGGGCTGCTCGCGGAGTCGGTCGGGTGGCGCTGGTGCTTCGGCGTGAACGTGCCGCTGGGCGTCCTCGCGTTCGTCCTGTGCTGGCGGTACCTGCGGCTGCGCCCGCCGGGGACGGACACCCGGCCGCGGCTCGACATCGCGGGGATGGTGCTGCTCAGCGTCGTGACGACGGGGATCGTCCTCGTCACCGCGTGGGGCGGGCGCACGTTCGCGTGGACGAGCCCCGCCGTGTGGTGCACCGCGCTCGTCGCTGTTGGTGCGGTCGTGCTGCTCGTGGGCGTCGAGCGGCGGGCGGAGGACCCGGTGCTCCCGGCGGTCATCCTCACGGACCGGAACTTCATCATGTCGACGGTCGTCGGCGTCGTCCTCGCCCTCGGCGCGTTCGGCGTGACGACGTACATGCCCACGTACATCCAGGTCGCCCGCGGCGTCGGCGCGTCCGTCGCCGGGCTCATCCTGCTGCCCATGATGGTCACGATGTTCGCGTTCTCCCTGCTCTCCGGGGCGGTCGTGAGCCGCACCCAGCGCTACCGGGTGAACCTGCTGATCGCCGGGGCGGTCTCGGCGGTGGCGTTCGTGCTCGTCGGCACCCTCGGGCACGACGGCGGCCTCGTGCCGCTCATGGCGGTCCTCGGGCTGCTCGGGGTGGGTCTCGGGTTCGGCACGCAGCTGACGGTGCTCGTCGTCCAGAACTCGTTCCCCGTGCGGGTCGTCGGGTCGGCGACGGGGCTGAACAACCTCTTCCGCGACCTCGGCGGCACGCTCGGGATGTCCGTCGTGGGCTCCCTGTTCACCGCGCGACTCGTCTCCGGCCTCGCCGAGACTGGTACGGGTGTAGAGGTGGACTCTGTCACGCCCGCTCTGGTGCGGGGGCTTCCCGACGCCGCGCGTGAGCTCGTGGCGCAGTCGTACGACAACGCGCTCATCCCGGTGCTCGTGCTCCTCGCCCCGCTCATGGTCGTCGCCGTCGTCGCGGCCCTGTTCATCGACGACGCGACGGTCCGCAGCGGCGCCTCCCGGCCGCTCGACGGCGGGGCCGGGGAGGACGGCGTCGACCCCGACGGAACCTGAGCCCGCACGGACCGTGACCCGGACCCGGACCCTGACCCCGACCACCGACCTGACCCCGATCCTGACCAGACCACCGACCTGACACCCCGACCCCGACCACCGACCTGACCCCGCCACCCACCCCACAGGAGGACACCGATGCGCATCATCGAGAGCTCAGACTGGCAGCCGGAAGGGCGCGTCGTCGCCTGGGCCGCCGCCCCCGCCATGACCGCCGCCGTGGAGGCCGCGCCCGACGACCCGACGCCGCCGTCGTTCCTCCAGCGCGACCACATCCTCTCCTGCGCCGCCGCCCGCGCCGCCGGGGGCACGCACCGCGCGTACACCGCGTCCATCGCGACGGTGAACGCGCCGCTCGACACCGCGCGGATGACGGCGGTGGTGGACGCGTTCATCGCGTCGCACGAGGGGCTGCGCAGCGTGTTCAGCACGGACGGCGAGTCGGTCCGGCGGCGGACCCTCGGCCCCGACGACGTCGCGATGGCCCCGACCGTGATCTTCGACCCGGCCGGCGACGCGGCGGGCGACGCGACCGGCGACGCCGCCGGTGACACCGCGACCGGCGACCCGGCCCCCGCGACGGCGGCCGAGGCGATCGACGCCCTCCTCCCGCGGCACGCCGTATTCGACCACGTGCCGGGCTGCGCGCTCGTCGCCGTCGACCGGGGCGACAGCTTCGAGCTGCTCTACGCCCTCGACCACGCGTTCGGCGACGGCATCTCCCAGGTCACGGGCATCCTCGAGCTGCTCGCCCGGTACGCCGGCGCGGACGTCCCGCCGCTCACCGACGACGAGCACCCGGGGTTCCTCGGCTACGTCCGCGAGGAGTACGCGCGCGCCGCCGCCGTCACCGACGACTCCCCGGGCGTGCGCCTGTGGGGTGAGCTCTTCGACCGCGTCGGCGGCACGCCGCAGTTCCCGCTGGACACGGGCATCGTCGACGGCGAGCCCCAGTGGGTGGGCGGCCTCTTCTGCGACCCGGCGCCCGCCGACCTCGACCAGGTCGCGGCGCTGCGGCGGCTCGCGGCGCAGCGCGGCGTGAGCTTCAGCACGGTCGTGTACGCGCTCATGGCGCTCGCCGAGCGGCGGACGGCCGGGACGTCGGAGTACGCGACCGTCGTCGTGTCCGCGACCCGGGGCGAGCGCTACCCCGTGTCGCAGGGCTGGTTCTGCAACTTCTCCCCGCTGTTCTTCGAGATGACCGGCGACACGGTCGAGGACATTCTCGACGCCGTCAGTGCAGCCCAGCACCGCATGAAGGAGGCCCTGTCGGACCCGGTGCACGCGTGTGTCGGCCGTCTCATCGAGCAGGGGAGGGTCGACGCCAGCGTCATGGCGAGCCCGCAGCTCATCACGTACATCGACCTCAGCTGGTTCCGCGAGCCGGGCGACCACGACATCCGCCTGTTCACCGGACTCGGCAAGACCCGCAACGCGAGCTTCTGGCTATTCCGCGACGAGGACGGGCTGACGCTCGGCTGCCAGGCGCCGGACAACCCGACCGCGGTGGCGTCGCTGGAGCGGTACTTCACGGCGCTGCGGGAGATCGTCGCGGAGACCGCGGCGCGCTACCCGGCGTAGGCCGGACCGCCGCGGCGGCCCGGTGGCGGCCGCGCAGCGCGGGGCCGGCGCGCGGCGGGCGTCCCACTGCGGCGCGGAGTGGCCCGCCGCAGGTCAGAGCGTCAGCTGGGCCTCGACGATGTCGGCCGACCGGCGCACCGCGTCCGCCGGGGACACCATCGCCCGCGCGACCTCCGCCGCGCGCCGGACCGTCTCCGGTGCCAGGGCGCGGTCGAGGTCCGCCCGGAAGGTGGCGGCGTCGAGACCCGAGAACGAGCCACCCGTGCCGACGCTCAGCTCAGCGACCCGGGCGGCCCAGAACGGCTGCTCGAACCCGAACGCGTAGATCATCGTGGGCACGCCTGCGCGGAGGCTCGCGGCGGTCGTCCCCGCGCCGCCGTGGTGGACGGCCGCGGCGCACCGCGGGAGGAGCGCGGACTGGTCGACGGCGCCGACCTCGAAGACGTCCGCGTCGTCACCCGCGCCGCGACCCGCGCCCCCGCCGAGGCTGAACAGCACGCGCACCCCGCGCCCGCGGCACGCGTCGAGCACCTGCCGGCGCACGAGGTCCGGGTCCGGCACGGGCATGGACCCGAAGGTCACGAACAGCGGCGGGTCGCCGGCGGCGAGCCACGCGGCGAGGTCGGCGTCGTCGGGCATGGCCTCGCCCATCGCGGCGCGCACCGACGGCGGGACGTCGAGGTACCCGGTGAAGATCCGGTCGGTGCCCTCCCACTCGCGGGCGATCTCCGGCACGACGACCGGGTCGCACAGCTGCAGCTGCGGCACCCGCCGGTCGGCGAGCCGCCGGGGCACGGTCCGCAGCGTCCTCGGCAACCCCACCGACCTACGGAAACGGTGCTCCCACACGCCGTTGAACAGGAAGTCCACCCACGCGCGGACGACCCACGACCAGCGCCGGGCCGGGCCCGGGAGGTGCCGGGTCAGCGGGTCGATCCACCCGATCGTGCTGTTCTCCGAGACGGGCGCGTAGCGCAGCACGACGAGCGGCACGCCGAGCCGTTCGGACACGTTGAGCCCCTGCCGCTGGCACATCGGGTTCGCGACGATGAGGTCCGGCGCGCCGACGGGCCCCGCCGCCGGGTCGTCGAGGGGCCGCCCGCCGGGGAACATCGCGTCCGTGATGTCCCGGTCGAGGTCGACGGTCGCGTGGCGGAGGAAACTCAGCCCGAAGCGCAGCACCTTCACGGGGTGGCCCTCGCCGAGGATGCGGCGCGCCCGGTCGGTCATCTCGGAGATGTTCACGCCGGCGGGGCGGGCGTCGGGGATCCCCATCGAGCGGACGAAGTCCACCATGTTCGGGGTGCACAGCACGGCGATGTGGTGGCCGCGCTCCCGGAGTTCGAGCGCGAGGCACGCCGCGGGCTGGATGTCGCCCCGGCTGCCGGAGAGGAGGAAGACGATGTTCCGGCTCGTCGGCGCGTGGTGGCGCCGGGCGGGTCCGCGGGAGGTGTCGGGGGTCTCGGTCATCGGTCACACCGCTTTCGGGTTCTCCGTCGTGCTGTGCCAGTTCTGCGCCGCTCCCGGGACGCGCGGTGGTCCCGGTTCGCGGGGGAATGGTACCACCGTGCCGGGGTCGGTGACCGGGTACGACGGCCCCCTCCACCGCGCCGGCGGGTGGGTCCGGGGGAGGGACGGTAGCCTGTGGTGGCCGGACGGCCGCGGCGGCCCGGCGGCAGCACCGGGCGTGACGCGGCAACGAGACGACGGGAGCGGGACGACGTGGACGTGACCTTTCTGGACCTGACCGACCTCGCGGGGCCGTTCACGCGGCTGGACGTGGAGTGGCACGGAACGCCGGACGGCCCGGAGTGTCCGTTGTCGTTCAATCAGGTCAATCATCTCGCCGCATTCCGTGCCACGGGGCGGTCGACGTGGATCGGCGGCACGCTCCCCGTCGCGGGCGTGGAGCCGGACGCCGTCGCCGACGCCCTGCGCCGGGTGCTCGCGCGCCACGAGGCGTTGCGGTGCGTGCCCGCGGAGATGCTCGTCGGGACCCCTGATGACTCCGGGGACGGCGGGGCCGCGGGGAGCGCGGGGACCGCGGGGGACGGTGGGGCCGCGGCGCCGGGCGCGCCGCTCCAGCGGGCGTACGGCCCGGGGCAGGTGACCGTGGGCGTCGGCGGGCCGGGGCGGGACCTGGAGGCCGCGATGGACGCCGCGTGCGTGCCCGGGCGCGTGCCGGGGCTGTTCGCCGGGCTGGTCGACGGCACGCTCGTCGTGGGCGTCGACCACTTCCACGTGGACATGCTCAGCGTGGAGATCGTCCTCCGGGAACTGCACGGGCTGCTCGGTGCGGGCGGTGACGGCGGTGACGGCACAGACGGCGGTGACGGCGGTGACGGCGGTGAGGGCGCTGAGGGCACAGACGGCGCTGACGGCGCATCCCCCGCAGCCCGCGCCGACGAGCCGGAGGTCCCCTCGTTCACGCAGGTCAGAAGCGTCGGCGAGGTCGCGGCCGCCGCCGGGGCGGCCACCCCGACCACCCCGACCTCCCCGTCCGGCGGCGACCCGTCCACCCCCACCCCGGACCGCACGCACCCGGACCGCACGCACCCTGACCGCACGGACGCCGACCGCCGGGCGCTCGACGTGTGGCGGCGGTTCTTCGCGCGGACCGGCGGGCGCATCCCGGCGGTCCCCGTCGAACTCCTCGACCCCGTGCCGGTCGACGGCCCGTCGTCGGCGACGGCCGCGTCGGCCCTGCCCGCGCCGGCGCACCGGGTCATCGACCTCGTCCCGGCCGACCGCATGACCGGTGACCTCGGCGAACGGACCTTCGCCGTCGCGCTCACGGAGCTGGCCCGCGCGCTGGAACCGGAGACCGGGCGGGCGGAGCTGCCGGTCGTCATCCCGGTGCACACGCGCGGCGGCCGACGCTCCCCGCTGCACGACCTCGTCGGCTGGTTCGTCACGAACGCGCCGGTCATCGCGGACGCCCGCGACGTCGACGCCACCCGCGCCTGGCTCCGTGACGCCGTCGCCGTCGCCGGCCTGCCCCTGGAGCGGGTCTTCGCCGAGTTCGCCCCCGACCTGCCCGCCGGCGGGATCTTCATGGTCTCCTCGGTGGATTTCCGCGCCCGCGGCCCGCGCATCCCGGGCGCGCGGTACATCTCGGCGACGTCCCCCACCGCCACCCTCCAGCTGTGGTTCTCCAGGACGGACGACGCCGGCCTCTCCGTCCGCGTGCGCCACCCCGGGACGCGGCGCGCGGACGAGGTGGTGACGCGGATCCTCGAGCGGCTGCGGCGCGGCCTCGCCCGGCACGCGTGAGCCGGCCGGCGCGTGAGCCGGCTTGGCCGGGTGAGGGTACGCCGGTGGCGGTGTCCGCGCAGGTCAGAGCCAGCGCGTCGCCGGTACGTCCCAGCGGTCGAGCTCGGCGGAGACGAGGGCGGTGAGGCGGTCCTCGTCGGGAATGAGCGACGTGTCCAACGCGGTGAAGCACAGTGAGAGCCTCGTGCCCGCGAGGGTCGCCCACGCGCTGATGCCCCCGGAGCGGAGCAGGTCCCCGTCCGCGGCGGGGCCGTCGCCGCCGTCCGCGGCCGCGTCGCCGTCCGTGTCCACGTCCGCGGCCCCGTCCGGGACGGACACCGAGCGGATGGCGGTCCGCCCCTGGTCAGGGCCCCCGAGCGACGCGAACAGCGGGTCCACCACCCCGAGGTTCGACGCGAGGCACAGCGGCGTCGACGCCGTGCCCGCGAGCCGCCGCACCACACCGTCCGGCAACGCCTGGGCGATGCGCGTCATCGCGTCGACGGCGGAGAACTCGCCGGCGGTGATCCGGCGGAAGCCGGCCTTGCTCGCCGCGCGGATCGGGGTGAGGTCCGTGTACCGGTCGGGGGAGACGACGACGTGCGCCGTCGCCCCGGACGTCGCGTTCGCGCGGAGGTCGTGGTCGCCACGCAGGGACACCGGGAGGGACACGGGGACCGTCTCGCCGTCGGTGACGCGCCCCGACGCCGCGAGAACGCCCAGCGTGACGGCGGCGAAGAGGGTGTTCGTGGTGCCGCCGGCGGCGGCCGCGGCGGCGGCGAAGCGCGGGCCGTCGACCTCCACCGCGATGGTCGGGAGGAGGCCGGGGTGCGCGGCGGCCGGGGAGTCCGTCCGGGGGGTCGACGCGTCGGCGGCGGTGAGCGGGGCGGCCGGGGAGTCCGCGCTGTCGTCGGCTGCCGCAGCCGGCACGCTCGGCGACGCGGCGGTGTGGGGGGCCGCCTCGGCCGCGCTGTCATCGGCCGCGCTGTCGTCGCCCGTCCCCCCGCGACCCGCCCGGAGGCTCGACCGCACCAGCCGCACCGCGGACACCGCCGCGTCGCCGACCAGCGACGCCGCGTCCCGCAGCGACGCGGCCACCGTCGGCCCCGGCCCCGCCGGGAGCGCGGCCTCCGCCTCCCGCCCGGTCAGCGCCTCGACGACCGCGGTGACCGCCCCGAGCCCGTCCGCGATGACGTGGCTGAAACTCAGGCTGACGAGGCGGCCCCCGTCGGCGGTCGGGGCGGTGGTCAGCGCCCACGCGGGCCCGGCGACGCTGTCGAGCCGCAGTCGCAGCTGGTCACGGATCCACCGGCCCTCCCCGCCGGCGGGGACGGTCGGTAGCCCGGTGCGCACGAGCCCGGCGCCGGCGTCGTACACCCACCGGTCGCGGGTCGGGCCGTGCGACCGCCGGACGAGCCGCGCGAGCCGGCCCCGACGCAACGCCGCCCCGAGCTCGGCGACGGCGGCGTCGTCCACCGGCCGTGCCCCGTGACGGGCCCGGCCGCCCGCACCCGTCGCGGACCCCGCACCCGCCGCGTGATCGTCGCCGGCCGGGTCGCCGGCCCTGTCGCCGGCCGCGTCCTCCTGCGGCGCGGGCAGCCGCCAGATGAGCTGGTTCGTCACCGGCACGCCGAGGACGCGCTCCATGACGACGAACAGCGCGTCGTCCGAGGTCAGCCGGGTGATCCGCCCGTCGCGCGCCCCACCGGTCCCTGCCGGGGGTGCCGACGCTGTCGTGCCCGATGTCGTCTCGTCCGTCACGGTGGACCTCCCGGTCTCGTCCTGGAGACAGCGGTGGTGCGCTGCCGTGGATGGTGCGGTGGTGCGGTGGTGCAGTGATGCTGTGGTGCAGTGGTGCGGTGGTGCGGTGGTGCGGGGCTGTGCCGCCCGCGTCCCGCGCGGACTGTGCCGCGCGGACGCCCGCCGCACTCAGCCCAGCGGGGACAGCACCCGGGCGATCGCGTGGTCGCCGGTCGCCACCACATCCTCCACGACGGAGGTGAACGCCGCGAGGAACCGCTCCACGGACTCCGCCGCGACGGCGGTGTCCGGGTACCGCATGGAGACGTTGAGTCCGCCGAGACCCCGGTTGATCCACAGGTAGACGTCGTCGTCACTGTGGATCGAGCTCCGCAGCGCCCGCTCGTGCGGGGTCCACGCCGTGGCCCCGGGGATGTGCCGGGTGTCGACGTAGGAGACGACGAACCGCGGCGGCTCCGTCACGTCGAGGATCTGCGCGACCCGGGCGTACGGGTGGCCGACGAGGTCCCGGTTCGCCATGACCGACGCCGTCGTCTGCGACAGGGCCTCCGGGAAGGACGTCGCGTCGCCCAGCGGGTCGGCGACCGGCATGAGGCCGACGAACCACCCGGCGGCGAGCGCGTACTCCGGGCTCGTGCGCGTGTGCATCGGCATGATGTACCGCACCTCGGACCCGCCGGACAGGGAGGTCAGGGCGATCTTCAGCGCGGTGAGGAACCCGCCCATCTGCGACGACCCCAGCTCCTTCGACCGGTCGGCGAACGCCTTCGCCGTCGCGTCGTCGAAGATCCACCGGGACAGGCTGCGCTGCCGGAGCTGACCGTGGCGGTCGAACTTCGCGTCGAGCGGGTCGATGACCGTGTCCCCGGCGGGGTCGGGGGCGACGCTGCCGTCCGCGCGGTGACCGCCGTCGGCGTCCGCGGGGTCCCCGTGCACGGGCAGGGGGAAGCGCGGCGGGGCGAGGACGGCGTCCGTCCCCGGCGCCCCGGAGAAGCCGTTGGTCTCGGCGAGGAACTCCCGCCACCGGGCGACGGCGGGGTGGTCGGCGTCGAGCAGGTCGGCGGCGGCGCGCTCGATCGTGCTGAAGTCCACGTAGGAGCCGGTCGGGGGCAGCTCGGCCGCGGTGCCGTCGAGGACGGACCGGTAGAGCTCCGTGAGCTCGGCGATGGAGAAGATCTGCGTGTACGCGTCCATGATCGCGTGGTCCGCGCCGAAGACGACCGTGAACCAGCCGTCGCCGGGGGCGGCGACGTCGTCGGTCGCGAGGGCGTCCTCCGCGTTGGCCTCGCCGGCCGCGGCGTCCCAGCCGTGGGCGTACGGGTCGATCGTCGCGACGGCGAGGTGCGGCCACCGGAGCACGGAGATCTCCCGGGAGAACAGCTTCCGGATCGCCTTCTGGATGTCGAGGTCCGGGGCGGGGGCGTCGGCGGCGTCCGGGCCGGTGGCGTCCGCGGTCGCCGGGGCGTCGGCGGCGGAGGGGTCCGTCGTCCCCACCCGTCCGAGATCGAGCGTCCGCACGTCGACGGCGTCGGCCGGGAGGGTCTTCCGCTGCACCCCGGTGCCGTCGCTGCCGCGGACGGCGGTGGTCCGGTAGGCCTCGTGGCGGGCGTGCCACCGGCGGAGGGTCTCGGCGAAGGCGTCGTGGTCGAGGGGGCGGCGGATGCGGAACGCGGTGCCGATCCAGTCCTCGGGGGCGACCTGCTCCTCACCGGCCAGCGAGTCGAGGACGTGGGCCTCGTGGTTCGCCGACAGCGGCCGCGGGTCCTCCCGCCACTGCGAGGGGTCCGCCGCGCCGACCCATCCGGTGAGGATGCCGGGGTGCAGCCGGTAGTCCGAGAGCTCTGTGTATTCCATGGGGCGTCTCCTTCTCGTCGTTCCGGGGCGGTTCCCGGACCCCGGGTCAGGTCCGGGGGTGTGCGGTGGGCGGTGGAGCTGCGACGCATCCCGCTGAGGGGGTGTTCCTCCGGGGGTGGTCGGTGTTCTGACGGGCGTGCGGTCGTGCCGCCGTGTGGGTTGTGGGTTCCTGTGGGGTTGCTGTGCGGGTCTGTCGTGCGTGGACCGTGTGCGGAGCTCCCGTCCGTGGGGGTGGCGGTGTGGAAACCGGTCATCCCGGACGTGGACATGGGTGGAAAATTATGTGAGGGATTTACTTATTCCCGGAGTTTCACGTAAAATTTTCACCAGGAGTCCGGCGGGCCGGTTGTGTCGTACGGAACGACAGTTTAGGGGCCGGGACCAGCGGTTTTAAGTCACCTTTGTATAGTGAAGGCGGTCAATATTTCGACGAAGGTCTATCGACTTATTGATCTTTAGTGTACGGGCGAAGATAGTTTTGGCCGGTGATTCTCAGGTACGTCGCGCGGGGCGGGTGCGGGCACCGGGCACGCGTCGTGCGAGGCAGATGCGGGTGCGGGGCACGCGCCGGGTGGCGGCGGGGTGCCGGCGGGGTGCCGTCCGGTGCCGTCGCCCGGGTCGCCGGGGGTGTCGTCCGTCGGGTGCCGACGCCCGGGTCCGCGGTGGTCTCCGCGAGTGCGCCCGGCACGCCCGGCCGGGGGATAGGCTCGGCGGCATGACGCACTCCACACCCGCCGGCGCGACGGGCCCCGGCAGTCCCGACAGCCCCGACGCCGCCGGCGCCGGCGCCCCGACCGGCCGGACGGTCCTCATCTCCGGGTCCGGCCGGGGCATCGGCCGCCTCACCGCGCAGACCCTCCTCGACCGCGGATGGACCGTCGGCGTGTACGACATCAGCGACGACGTCGACTGGGTCGACACCCTCCCCGCCGCGACCCGCCGCCGCGCGCACCGGGGCCACCTCGACGTCACGGACCCGGAGTCCTGGACCGCCGCGCTCACCGGGTTCACCGCCGCGACCGGCGGCCGGCTCGACGCGCTCGTCAACAACGCCGGGATCCTCTACGGCGGCCCGTTCATCACCGAGGGCAGCCACGAACGGGACGCCGCGCTCGTCGACGTCAACGTCAAGGGCGTCCTCCACGGCGCCAGCGCCGCCTACCCGTACCTCCGTGCGACCCCGGACGCGCGCCTGGTCAACCTCGCCTCCGCGTCCGCGATCTACGGCACCCCGGACATGGCCGTGTACTCCGCGACGAAGTTCGCCGTCCGCGGCATCACCGAGGCGCTGAACCTGGAGTGGGAGGAGGACGGGATCCTCGTCACCGACGTCTGGCCGCTGTACGTCCGCACCGGGATGCTCGACGGCGTCCGCACGACCGGCACCGACCGCCTCGGCGTGCGCCTCACCCCGGAGACCGTCGGCCGCGCCGTCGCCGATGTCGTCGAGGCCCCGCGCCGGGTGCCCGCGGCGGTCCACCACCCGGTCGGTCTCCAGGCGAAACTGCTGTACGCGGCGTCGCACTTCTCCCCGGCGTGGCTGGGCCGGTACGTCAACGCGAAGCTCACGACGTCCCGGCGCGTCCGGATCTGACGGCCCGCCCGGGGCGGCCGGACGCTCCGGGGTCCCCCGGGTGGGGACGTGGCCGCGGGGTGGCCCGGGCCGGCGGCGGGGGCGGTCGCCTGTATTTTCGCGAACCTAACCACAGGGGTACGTCGTCGTTCTAGGGTGAGGGCAACCACGGCCTCTGGAAGGACTCCGACAATGACCGCCACACCCGCGAACACCACGGCCACCGGTGCGGAACCCGGCACGACCACCGCGACCGGCACAGCGACCGGCACAGCGACCGCTACCGCGCCCGCCACCACGACCCCGTCCGGGCGACCGCTGCCCTACAGCCACACCCCGGGTCTCGCCGAGGCCCGGAACCTCGCCGACCACCCCACGTTCCGCCCCATCCCCGAGTTCGAGGGGGTGCACGAGATCTGGCCCCGGGGGGACCGGCTCAAGGCCGTGCGGGAGGGGGCACGACGCTACCGCGAGCGCTTCCTCACGCAGGGGAGGGTGCTCGGCGTGAAGTCGTTCGACATCGCCGCCGCCCCCTACCCGTCGCGCTTCGCCTTCCAGGGCTACTCGCTCAACATCAACCCGCTCATCAGCATCATCAACCGGATGCTCGTCATCCAGTACGAGGACTTCAACGGCGTCCCCCGGACGCTCGTGTGGGAGCCGACGGTCGCCGACGGGTCGAAGAAGTCCCCGTTCTACAACAAGCTCGCGAAGTTCGGCGAGAAATTCGGCGGGGAGCGGCTGCTCGCGAGGTACTACAACGACCCGGAGGACATCCTGCCGTCGCTGGGGATGGACAACTCGGACGTCGACTACGTGTCCTTCGACCACCTCCACGTCCAGGACAGCCGCATGATCATGGGCTCGACGGATGACCCCGAGCCCGGGGAGGCGCCCTTCGAGCCGCTGTTCCCCCGCGCCCGGATGATCGTCCACGAGGCGGAGCTCGGCACGTTCGAGTCCCTCCACCCCATGCAGACGGCCTGGTACGTCGAGGAGGGGATGAACGGCGTCGACCGGGACGTGCTGAGCACGTTCAGCGGTGACGTCGAGATCGGGGTGGGCATTTCCCTCCTGTGGACCCCCGGCCACACCGACGGCAACCACTCGCTGTGCATCAACACCCCGGACGGCATCTGGATCTCCTCCGAGAACGGCATGGCCGCGGACTCGTGGCAGCCGGAGCTGTCCCGGATCCCGGGGCTCAGCGCGCAGGCGAAGTTCTACGAGCGGGAGGTCGTGCTCAACGGCAACACCCTCGAGGACTCGCTGGACCAGTACGACTCCATGATCAAGGAGAAGGAGATGGCCAGCAACGCCCGGAAGGACGCGCGGTGGAAGCAGATCCTCCCGTCGTCCGAGTGCGCGCCGTGGAAGCGGCAGTGGCCGCTCATCCCGGGGATCACGCACGGCGGCATCGACTACGGGGAGCTGCGCCGGCGGCGGTAGGCCCGGGGCGGGGGCGCGGGGCGGGGGCCGCGCGGTGGGTGCGGCTCCCGGCCCCGGGGGTGCGGCCCGGCGGGGGCCGCGGCGGCGCGGGCGACCCGACGCCACCCGCCCGGCACCGCTCTAATGCAGACGTGCCAAAACTGTCTTACGCTGGGCGGGCATGAGCGCCGCACCACCGCCACCGGCCCCGGGCATCGGGGCGACGACCGGGAACACCCCGCTCGTCAGGTTCCCCACCTTCTGCCCGCGCGCCGGGGTGAGGGCCTGGGCGAAACTGGAGGGGTTCAACCCGGGCGGCAGCGCGAAGGACCGGACCGCGGCGGCGCTCCTCGAGGACGCCACCGCCGCCGGCCGCGTCCGCCCGGGCGGCAGCGTCGTCGAGTCGAGCTCCGGCAACCTCGGCGCGGCGCTGGCCCGCGAGTGCCTGCTCCGCGACATCGACTTCCACTGCGTCGTCGACCCCCGGGCGAACCGCCAGACCGTCGCCGTCATGGAGGCGCTCGGGGCCACGGTCCACCGCGTCACCTCCCCGGACCCGGAGACCGGTGACTGGCTCGTGGCGCGGCGTCGTCGCGTCGCCGACCTCCTCCGCACCCTCCCCGGGTCCGTGAACCTCGACCAGTACTCCAACCGGGCGGCCTTCCGCGCCCACGCGGAGGGCACGATGCGCGAGGTCACCGAGCAGCTCGGCCACGCCCCGGACCACCTCTTCGTCGCCGTGAGCACAACCGGCACGCTCGGCGGGTGCCTCCGCCACCTCCGCTCCATCGGCGCGCACACACGTGTCACAGCTGTGGACGCGGAGGGGTCCGTGCTCTACGGGGGTCAGCGCGGTGACCGGGCTCTTCCCGGGTTCGGCGCGGGTGTCGTCCCGGATCTCGCCGGGGACACCGATCCTGACACAGTTGTGCGAGTGGGGGCGGCGCGGTCGATCGCCGGCGCGCGGCGCGTCGCCCGGACGGAGGGCTACCTCCCCGGGGCGTCGGGGGGTGCGGTCGCCGCCGCGTTCCTCGGGGCGGTCGACGGGTTCGGGGAGGGGGACGACGCCGTGCTCATCCTCCACGACCAGGGCAACGCCTACCTGGACACCGTGTACGACGACGACTGGGTGCGCGCCACCGTCTGCGACCCCGACGAGCTGGAGGACCTGCTGTGACCCACGACCGTTCGACCGCGGGCGCGGCCGCCGCGGGGGCCCCGACGCCGGGGACCGCGCGTGACGGTGCGCCCGACGCCCACCCGGCCGCAGCCTGTCCTGAGACCGGGCCTGAGACCCGTCCCGCGCCTGGTCCCGCGCCCGTGACCGTCGCCGTCGTCGGCGCGGGGCCGCGCGGGCTGTGGGCGGCGGAGTGCCTCGCCGACGAGGCCCGGGCGCACCGTGTCCCGGTCGCCGTCGACGTGGTCGACGACGCCCCGCCCGGTGCCGGCGCCGCGTACGGCCCGGGGCAGCCGGACCACTGGACGCTCAACGTGGACTCGCGCATCGTGCGCACCGGGGTCGGCACGTTCGCCGACTGGGCCCGGGGGCACGGCCCGGGCGCGGGTGCAGGTGGCGCGGGTGACGCGGGACAGCCCGCGGGCGACGCCGGACAGCCCGCGGCCGACAGAAACGCCGCGGGCGACGCGGCCGACGGGAACGCCGCGGGTGACGCCGGACAGCCCGCGGGGGACGCGGTGCCGTTCCCGCCGCGCAGCGTCGTCGGGGACTTCCTCGCCGACTCCTGGCGCGCCCTCGCCGCCGACCCGGACCGCGCACCGTGGTTCACCCTCCGCCACGTGCGCCGACGGGTGCGGGACGTGCGGCAGGTCGCCGGCGGCTGGTCCGTCGACGGGGTCACGTACGACGACGTCCTCCTCGCCACCGGCCACGCCGCGACCTGGCCCGGGGCGCTGCCGCGCGACGGGGAACGCCGCGACGGGGACCGCGGCGACGGGCGCGACGGGGAACGCGGCGACCGCGACGGCGCTGACGGGGCACGCGACGGAAACCGCCGCGACGGGGACCGCGGCGACGGGCGCGTGCGGACGGTGGGCGTGTACCCGCCGGACGGGCTGCGGTCGATCCCCGCGGGCGCCCGGGTGCTCGTCCGCGGCGCCGCGCTGACCTTCATCGACGCCGCGCTGGAGCTCACCGTCGGCCGCGGGGGACGGTTCGTCGGCACCGGAACCGGCCTGACCTACCGACCCGGCGGCGGGGAGCCGGCCGTCATCCGCCCGGTGTGCCGGTCCGGGAGGTTCATGGAGGTCAAGCCGGACCCGCGGGGGCGGCTGGCCGGGATCAGGGACGACGCTGCCGCGCGCCGGGCCCGCGCCGCCGTCGTGACCTGCGCGGACCTCGCCGGGATGACGGCCGCGCTGGAGGGTTACGCCGTCGCGCTGCTCGACGCGGCCGGGGCGGGCGGCGGTGACGGCAACGGCAGTGGCAGCGACACTGGCAGCAACAGCGGCGCGGCGCTGCGGGCGGTCCGGGCGGTCGTCGCCGGGACGGACGCGGGACGGGACGCCGTGGCCGCGCTCCGCCGGTCGCGCGACATCGCGGTCGGCGCGGCCCCGCCCGGGGCGGCGTGGGCGGTCGGCCAGGCGTTCCGCCAGCTCTACCCGGCGATCGTGGGCCGCGTCGCCGACCGGACGCGCCCGCCGCTCGTCGGCTTCGGCGCGCTCGCCCGCACGCTGGAGCGGGTGGCGTTCGGGCCGACGCCGGACAACGCGTCGCGGCTGCTCGCGCTCATCGACGCGGGCGTCGTGGACTGCGCCGACCTCGCCGACCCGACGGCCGTGGACCGCGCCCTCGCCGGTGGTGCCGCGCCGGGCGACGCCGCCACCCCCGACGCTGTCGTCGCAGGTCACGGTGCCGCGGCCGCCGCCACCTCTGACGCCCCCACCCCCGCCGCCGCGGACGTCGTCGTCGACGCCGTCCTCCCGCCCGCCGGCATCGTCCCCGGCACGCTCCTCGCGGAGACCCTCGCCCGCCACGGCGTCGACGCGGCGGAGGTGTCCGTCGACCCCGACGGTGCCGTCGCCGGCCTCCCCGGCCTCGCCGTCGCCGGGCGCGACACCGAACACCTCCTCCCCGGTGCGGACACCCTCTCGCGCGACCTGCACGATGTGGTGCCCCGCTGGGCGCGCGGCGTCGTCACCCGGCACCGCACGACCGCGGTGCGTGACCCGCGCGCGGCGGCGACCGTCCCCCTCACCGGGCGCCTGGAGCCGTGGGCCGTCGAGCTGCTCGAGGACCCGGGGCGGTGCGACCGGCTGCTCGTCGGGCACGGGTCGCCGGTGAACGTCCTCCGGCCGGCGCCGGTGCTCCGCGCCGTCGACGAGCTCATCGCCGCCGGCCGCGACTGCGGCGTCGACGTGCGCGTGTTCATGGCGCGGAAGGCGAACAAGGGGCTCGCGTTCGTCGACGCGGTGCGCGACGCCGGGCACGGCGTGGACGTCGCCGGGGAGGCCGAGCTGCGGCAGGTCCTCGCGCGCGGCGTGCCGGGGGAGCGGATCATCCTCAGCGCGGCGGTGAAGCCGGCGGCGCTGCTGGACCTCGCGGTGCGCGCGGGGGTCGTGGTGTCGGCCGACGGGCCCGAGGAGGCCGACCGCATCGCCGACGCCGCCGCGCGCGCGGGGACGGTCGCGCGGATCGCACCGCGGCTCGCGCCCGACCCGGGGCTGCTGCCGGCGACGCGGTTCGGTGCGCGCGCCGGCGCGTGGGGGCGGTGGCTCCGCGGGGGTGGGGGTGCGTCCGGTGGTGGTGCCGGTGGTGATGCTGGTGTCGGTGGCGGTGCTGGCGCGCGCGGTGCCGGCGGCGCGGCTGGTGGCGCGGTCGCGGTCGTCGGCGTGCACGTCCACCTCCACGGGTACTCCGCCTCCGACCGCCGGGTCGCGCTCGGTGAGGCTCTGGGGGTTGTCGACGCCGCGCGTCAGGCCGGCCACGTCCCCACCTTCGTGGACCTCGGTGGCGGGGTGCCGATGAGCTACGTCGACGACCCCGCGCAGTGGGCGGCGTTCCTCCGGGCGCGGGAGGCCGTGAGCGGTGCGGGCGGTGCGGGCGCTGACGGCGCAGCGCACACGGACGGCGCGGGCACGGACGCCGTTGGCGCCACCCACGCCGACGCCTCCGACATGACCGGCGAGCGGTTCACGTGGAAGGACGACCCGTTGCGCACCATCTACCCCTTCCACCAGTCGCCGACCCGGGGTGACTGGCTCCGCGACCTGCTCACCGGCCCGGTCGAGGTCCGCGGCGTGGACGACGGCGCGGCGGACGGCGACCCGGCGGACGGCACGGACACGCCCGCTGCAGCGGGCACCGCGAACACGACCGGTGCGACCACGGCCGGCGGGGACGTGGGCACGCACTGTGGTGCGGGCACTGCGAACACGGCCGGCGCGGACACGGACACGCCCGCGGACGGGGAGGCGGTGTCGGCGGCGGATGCGCTCGTCGTACGAGGTCTCCGCCTGCACCTCGAACCCGGGCGGTCCGTGCTCGACGGTGCCGGGCTGACCCTCGCGCGCGTGGCGTTCCTCAAGGAGCGCAGTGACGGGGTGCCGCTCGTCGGCCTGGAGATGAACCGGACACAGTGCCGGACGACCGCCGACGACCTGCTCGTCGACCCGGTGCTCGTGCCGTGCGTGTCGGCGGGGGCGCCGGCGCCGGACCGGGGGCCCGGGTACGAGGGGTTCCTCGTCGGCGCGTACTGCATCGAGGACGAGGTCATCGTGCGACGGCGGATGCGCTTCCCGCGCGGGATCTCCGTCGGCGACGTCATCGCGCTGCCGAACACCGGCGGGTACTTCATGCACATCCTGGAGAGCGCGTCCCACCAGATTCCGCTGGCCAGGAACGTCGTGGCGGTGGACGCCGGCGCGTCAGGGCGGTTGGACTTCCGGGTGGACCCGGTGGACGAGCGGTGATGCGGCGCGGGTAGGCGCGTGTCGGCGACCGGCAGCTGGGGGTCAAAAATCGCCCTGAAATTGACCCGGCGCTGCCAGTTGCTGACACCGCGAGGGCGCGGGTGACCCGGCGCTGCCAGTTGCTGACACCGCGAGGGCGCGGGTGACCCGGCGCTGCCAGTTGCTGACGCCCGCCGCCGCTGACGCGCACCGCCCACGTGCACCCCCGCCCACGCGCACGCCCGCCCACGCCCGCCCACGCACACGCACACCGCCCACGCGCACGCCCGCTCACACGCACCACCACCGCCGCCCCGCGGGCGCGCGGGCGGGAGCGGAGGCGAGGGTAGCGTCGGGAATGAGACGACCCGGGACCCACCGACCGGAAGGAGACCACCGTGCAGCTTCCCCTCGGCGACCAGGCGTTCCTCTTCAGCGGCGAGCTCGACCTGCCCGACCGGCGCGTCGGCGAGCTCATCGCGGCCGTCGCCGCCGACGCCCCCTTCCGGCACATGGAGGTGCCCGGCGGCCGGCGCATGTCCGTCGCCATGACCAGCTGCGGCGACCACGGGTGGGTCACCGACCGGTCGGGTTACCGGTACTCGCCCGTCGACCCGACGACCGGCCGCCCCTGGCCGCCGATGCCGCCGGAGTTCCGCGCCCTCGCCGCCGACTTCGCCGGGCGCGCGGGGTTCCCGGGGTTCGAGCCGGACTCGTGCCTGGTCAACCGGTATGCGCGCGACGCGAAGATGGGCCTGCACCAGGACCGCGACGAGGAGTCCGGGCGCTGGCCCATCGTGTCCGTGTCGGTGGGGCTGACCGGGCGGTTCGCGTTCGGCGGGCACGCGCGGACGGACCCGGTGCGGCGCGTGGACCTGCACAGCGGGGATGTCGTGGTGTGGGGTGGGGTGGACCGGTTCCGGTTCCACGGCATCGACCGCGCCACGGGGCCGACGGACCCCGTGTTCGGCGATCACCGCTACAACCTCACGCTGCGGCGGAGTCGTGAGGGGGCGTGACGGGGGGCGGGGGCGTGACGGGGCGCGTGGGCGTGGGCGTGGGCGGCATGGGCGGCGTGACGGGGTGCGTGGGCGTGGGCGGCATGGGCGGCGTGACGCGGCGCGGCGCACCCACCCGGTTGTCTCCACGAAAAAACATCGGCTAGCCTAACCTTGTCCCGTTCGCAGGCGGGGCATCGCAGACACCCCGGCAGGAAGGCCAGCGTGACCCCCGACGACCCCGCGGCCCCCGCCGCGCACGTCCACGACGTCGTCGGCGTCGGCTTCGGCCCGGCGAACCTCGGCCTCGCGGTCGCGCTCGCGGAGGGCGCCGGCCCGGGGGAGCGCGGCGTCGACACCCTCTTCCTCGAGTCCCGCCCCACCTTCGCCTGGCACCCCGGCCTCCTCCTCCCTGACACACCTGTGCGCAGTTCGTTCCTGCGCGACCTCGTGACGCCGCGCACCCCGCGCAGCCGCTTCACTTTCATCAACTACCTGCACGAACACGGTCGGCTCGTGGAGTTCATCAACCGCCGGACCGTCGCCCCCGACCGCGGCGAGGTCGCGGACTATCTCGCGTGGGTTGCGGGGCTGGTGCCCGCGCGGGTGGCGTACGGGAGCGTGGTGCGGGGGGTGGAGGTTCTCGACGGCACCCCCGCGCGGTTCCGCGTCACCGTCGATGCCGGCGCGGGGTCGGGGCGGCGCGGCGAGCCCCGGCGCGGCACGTCCCGCCCCGTCGACCCCCGCCGCGGCGACCCCCGATCCGGCCGCGCGGGGAGCGGCGGGCGCGTGCACCGGTACCTCGCGCGGAGCGTGGTGCTGGCGTGCGGGTCCGCGCCGGTGCTGCCCGCGTGGGCGGAGGACCCGGCGCTCGGCGGGACGATGCGGGTGGTCCATGCGTCGGACCTCGTGCCGCGGATGGCCTGGCTCACCCGGCGCGGCATGGTCGGGCCGGGGTTCCGCGCGCTCGTCGTCGGCGGCGGGCAGTCCGCCGTGGAGACCGTGCGCCACCTGCACGACCGGGGCGTGCACGTCACCGCCGTGACCGCGGGCTACGGCTACGCGCGGGCGGACACCGGCCCGTTCGCGCACCGGGTGGCGGACGCGGCCGGGGCGGACGCCGTCGCCGCGGCCCCGGCCGACGTGCGCGCGGACCTGCTCGCGCGCGCCCGGGCGGGGCTCACCGGCGGGGTGGACCCGGCGCTGCTCACGGACCTGCACGACCGCGAGTACCGGCAGCGGTGGTCCGGCCGCCGGCAGCTGGAGGTGCTCCGCGCCTCCGAGGTCACGCGCGTGGGGTCGACGCCCGCGGGGCTCGTGGAGGCCGACGTCACCGACCGGATGACCGGCGCCGTCACGACCGTCACCGTGGATGTCGTCGTGTGCGCCACGGGGCTCCGCCCGCGCCCGGTCGGGGACGTCCTGCCGGCCGGGGTGGAGTGGACGGTGGGCCGGGACCACCGCGTCGCCGCCGACGGGGTGCCCGTCCCCGGGCTGTTCGCGCAGGGTGCGGCGGAGGACCCGTCCGGTCCGGGGTCGACGCTGCTCTCCACCGTGGCGACGCGCGCCGGGGAGGTGGCCGGGGCGCTGCGGGACGACCTCCGCGCCGCGGCGGGGTGAGCGCGGCGGGGTGGTGGTGATCCGCCGGGCGGCGGTGGTGAGATGCGGGCTGCCGTCAGTCCGCTGGAGTGGCTAAGGTTTTTGCACGTTTTGGCCCTGATTTGTGCAAAAAGCTTAGCCACGCTGTGGGGCGGGTGGCTGGGCCGGGCGCCGCGGGACGACCTCCGCGCGGCGGCGGGGTGAGCGCGGCGGGGTGGTGGTGATCCGCCGGGCGGCGGTGGTGAGATGCGGGCTGCCGTCAGTCCGCTGGAGTGGCTAAGGTTTTTGCACGTTTTGGGCCGGATTCGTGCAAGAAACTTATCCACGCAGTGGGGCGTGTGGCTGGGCCGGGCGCTGCGGGACGACCTCCGCGCGGCGGCGGGGTGAGCGCGGCGAGGTGGTGGTGATCCGCCGGGCGGCGGTGGTGAGCGCGGGCTGCCGTCAGTCCGCCAGGAGTTCCACCGGTAGCCCGCCGGTAGCCCGCCGGTAGCCCGCCGGTGTGGCTAAGGTTTTTGCACGTTTTGGCCCGGATTCGTGCATGAAACTTATCCACGCTGCGGCGAGGTGGTGGGTTGGCGGTGTGGTGAAGTGCGGTCTGCCGTCAGTCCGCCAGCATCCCCACCGGTAGTCCGCTGGTGTGGCTAAGGTTTTTGCACGTTTTGGGCGTGATTTGTGCAAAAAGCTTAGCCACGCTGCGGGGTGGTGGTGGGTCGGCGGTGTGGTGGTGTGCGGGCTGCCGTCAGTCCGCTGGTGTGGCTAAGGTTTTTGCACGTTTTGGGCCTGATTTGTGCAAAAAGCTTAGCCACGCTGTGGGGCGTGTGGCTGGGCCGGGCGCCGCGGGACGACCTCCGCGCGGCGGCGGGGTGGTGGGTCGGCGGGGTGGTGGTGTGTGTGCTGCCGTCAGTCCACTGGAGTGGCTAAGGTTTTTGCACGTTTTGGGCCTGATTCGTGCAAAAAGCTTAGCCACGCTGTGGGGCGGGTGGCTGGGCCGGACGCCGCGGGACCGGTGGCCGGGGCGGGCCGGGGCGTCAGCGGACGGGGATGGTGCAGGTGACCGCGCCGCCGTCGGTCGCGCGGGCGGCGACGGCGACGGAGGCGAGCTCCGTGAGCGGGACCTCCGAGGAGAACATCGTCCCCGCGCCGGGACTGCCGACGGTGAGGTCGCCCGAGTCGACCGCCGTCCCGTCCGTGGAGAGGAACCGCAGGGTCACCGTCGACGCCGCGCGGGAGATGTAGCGGACCACGGCTGTCCGCTGCGACCGGTCGAGGTCGATGACCGCCGGGTCGCACGTGCCGTCCGCCCGGACGGCCCCGAGGACGGCGGTCCCGCCGTGGGGCGTCGGTGCAGGTGGGAGGGCGGACGACCCGCCAGGGGACGGCGCTGTCGGTGCAGACGAGTGCGTGGACGACCCGGGCGGCGTCGGCGTGGCGTCGTCCCCCGCGGGTCCGCCGTCACACGCGCTGAGCGTCAGCGCGGCCGTCACGACGACGGCCACCCCCGCCCTGACGACCGGTGTGACTCCGACGGTCGGCGTGGGGGAGGGGCGTCGTGAGGGGGACATGGCCCACCACCTTAGAGCCCGCGCCCCGGCAACGCCCCGCCCCGGCTACGCCCCCGCCCTGTCCCTGCCTCGGCCGTGTCGCGGTTACGCCCCGCCCCGTCCCCGCCCCGGCAACGACCCCACCTCGCCCGCGCCCCGGCAACGCCCCCGTGCCCACCCCGCCCCCGCCCCGGCTACGCCCCCGCCCCCGCCGAGGCCGCGAGCGCCGCGGCCGCCCGCCGGTCCGCCTTGCCCACCACGGTCAGCGGGATCGCGCCGACCGCCACCACCCGGTCCGGCCGCTTGAACCCCGCCAGGCCCGCGTCCGTGACGTGGTCGCGCAGGGAGCGCAGCGTCGGCACCCCCGGCGGATCCGCCACGACGACGGCACACACGGCCTCGCCGAGGGCGTCGTCGGGAACCCCTACGACAACCACGTCCCGGACCCCGGCCGCGCCGGCGAGCACCTCCTCGACCTCGGTGCAGTCCACGTTCTCACCCGCGCGGACGACCACATCCTTGATCCGCCCGGTGACGACCACGTGCCCGTCGTCGCGGATGTCCACGCGGTCGCCGGAGATGTACTCCCCGTCGGCGGTGAAGGACACGGCGTTCGCCTCGGGCGCGCGGTAGTACCCGCGCAGCGTGTACGGCCCGGCGACGACGAGCCCGCCGTCCGGCCCGGTCCGCAGCCGGTCGAGGGGGCTCGCGGGCACACCCTGGGTGGTGCGGACACGGTCGCGGTCCGGGTCGTCCGGGGCGGTGAAGCACAGGAGTCCCTCGGCCATGCCGAAGACCTGCTGGAGCCGCCCGGGGAAGGCGGTGTCGACGGCCGTCGCGGCCTCCGGGCTGAGCCGCGCGCCGCCGACCTGGAGCAGGCGCAGGCTGGTGAGGTCCGCCGGCTCCCAGTCCGTGGCCTCCGCCCACACGCCGGCGAGCGACGGCACGGTGGCGGTGACGGTGACGCGGTGGCGGTCGATGAGGGGGAAGACGGCGTCGGGACTGGCCTGGGTGGTGCACACGACCGTGCCTCCGACGGCGAGGGCGCCCAGCACCCCGGGCGACGCGAGGGGGAAGTTGTGCGCGACGGGCAGGACAGCGAGGTAGGTGTCCCGGTCGGTGAGGTGGCACGCGGCGGCGGCGCGGCGGATGTCGTAGCGGTAGTCGCGGTGGGTGCGCGGGATGAGTTTCGGCAGGCCGGTGGTGCCCCCGGACACGAGAAGCACGGCGGGGAGGTCGGCGCGGAATCCGTCGGGGGTGTTCGGTGCGGGGTCGGGCAGCAGGTCCGGGTCCCGGGGGGACGACGCCGCCCTGCGCCCGGGCGCTGCCGCCGGCGTGGGGGTGTCGGGCGCGGTGGGCGTGTCGGTGGTGCCGGACGCTTCGGACGTGCCGGCTGCGTCGGGCGCGGTGGACGGCAGGCCGGTGAGGTGGACGGTCGGGCGGGGGAGTGCGTCGGCGTCACCGGCAGCGTCCCCCGCCGCGACGGCGTCGGCGACGGCGGCCAGCAGGTCGGCGTCCGTCCCGACGAGCTCCGCTGCGCCGGACAGCCGGGCGAGGTGGCTGAGCTCGCGGAACCGGTGGCCGGGCAGGGTGAGCACCGGGACGCACCCCGCGCGGAGGGTGCCGAGGACGGCGGTGACGAGTTCGAGCGTGCCCGGCAGGTGGAGGAGGATCCGGTCGCCCGGGCGGCGGCCGCGGGCGAGCAGCGCGGCGGCGGTGGCGTCCGCGTCGCGGACAAGGGCGGCGTAGGTCCGGGTGCGGTCGCCGTCGATGACGGCGGTGGCGTCCGGGGTGCGGGCCGCGCGGTCCCTGACGAGGGCGTCGAGCGGGGCGTCGGGGTCGTCACCGGCGAGGATGTCCGGGTGGGACGTGAGGTACGGGGTGAGCGGGCACCCGGCGAATCCGGTGGCGAGGTCCTGGGAGGGGTCGTCGTTGCGCATCCTGTTTAGCCTAGCCTAGGCTCACCGCCATGACTGTCGCAGAGTCCCCCACCGTGTCCGCCCCGCCCCTGTCCCCGTCGGACGCCGACGCCCCCGCGGAGGGGAGGGGGTCGCGGTCCGCCGGGGCCGGGCTCACCCCGGTGGCGCGGGCCCTGGCCGACGCCGCCGCGCGCGCCCGCGACGACGGGGCCCTGTACGCGGTGTACGAGGACGCTGAGGGGGGGTACGTCGGGCGTGGGGAGCGGGCGCGCGTGGTCCTCACCGACGACGGGGCGCACGTGACCGTCGGGGACACGACGCTGCTGCTGCCGGGCCAGGGGAGCCCGGTGCCCCTGCTGCGTCGGGCCGTCGCGGAGGTCGAGGAGCGGCTCGGCGGCGACGCGGCCGCCGGTGGGGCGGGACCCGCGCTCGGGTGGGTCGGCACGGAGTGGGCGATGCGGCACCACGGCATCGGCCGTCACGGGGGTGCGGACACGGGCACGGGCGCCGCCGCCGGCGCCGAGGGGCACGCGCGCACGGACGCGGGTGAGGACCCCGCCGCCGCGCTGCCGCTCGCGGTGCTGCGCTGGCCGGAGACCGTCGAGCGGATCACCGCCGACCCCGCGACCGTGCCGGTCGGAGGCCCGGCCGCGGAGGGGGCGTCGACCCCCGGTACCGCGGACCCCGCCCCGGACCCCACCCCGAGCCCCGTCGACGTCAGCGGCGGCGGCGACGCCTACCGCGCGACCGTCACCCGCGCCGTCGAGGAGATCCGCGCCGGGCGCTACGAGAAGGTCATCATCTCCCGCCGCGTCACCGTGCCGGGGCGGCCCGACATCCCCGCGACCTACCGCGCCGGCCGTGCCGCGAACAGCCCCGCGCGGTCCTTCGCCTTCGAGTGGCCGGAGCTCTCCGCCGCGGGGTTCAGCCCGGAGATCGTCGTGTCCGTCGACGCGGACGGCCTCGTCACGACGGAACCTCTCGCCGGTACCCGGGCGCTCACCGGCGACCCGGAGGAGGACCGGCGGCTCCACGACGACCTCGTCACCGACGACAAGGAGATCGCCGAGCACTGCCTGTCGGTCCGCGACGCGATGGAGGAGGTCGGCTCCGTCTGCGACGGGGCACGCGTCGACGAGTTCATGGCCGTGCGTCGGCGGGGCAGCGTGCAGCACCTCGCGTCGACGGTCCGCGGCCGGCTCGCCGGGGGCCGGGACCGCTTCGACGCGCTCGGTGTGCTGTTCCCGGCGGTGACGGCGTCGGGGATCCCGAAGCGGGAGGCTCTCGACGCCGTGCACCGCCTCGAACCCGTCGCCCGCGGCATGTACGCCGGGGCGTTCGTCGTGCTCGGGGCGGACGGGTCGCTGGAGACGGCGCTGTCGCTGCGGACGGTGTACGCCACGGACCGGGCGGCGTGGGTGCAGGCCGGGGCGGGGATCGTGCGGAGTTCGCGGCCGGAGCGGGAGTTCACCGAGACGTGCGAGAAGTTGGGGTCGGTCGCGCCGTACGTCGTCGTGCGGGGGTGAGCGGGCGGCCGGGGCCCGTGTGCGGCGGTGGCCTGTCGTCGTGCGGGGGTGAGCGGGCGGCCGGGGCCCGTGTGCGGCGGTGGCCTGTGGTCGTGCGCGGCCGGGCGGACGATCCGCCGAGGTCAGGTATTGACTAGTACACCTACGTCAGACATAATGTAATCCTACCCTTACCGGAACGGTCTGTGGTGTGGCGCAGCGACTGAGGTCACCCTCCGCTGTAGTGGTTCACTCCGCTCACCCGGGGACGTGGCCGACGCCCCCCGGCGGCGCTGCTCCCCGCCGACACCCACCGGCGGGACGCCGTCGCGCGTCCGCGCCACCCGCGCCACCCGTGCCGGCCGAGGGGGCTGCCGGCCGCCGCCGGGGCCGACGACCCGCACACGTCAGGAGGAGTACATGAACCAGCACCCGACCCCCGGTTCCGGCCGGGGTGGAGAGACGCCGGGGGGCGGACCGGAGGACCCCACCCGGCACATCCCCCGGGTCCGGGGCGCGGACAGCTCCGCCGGCGGCCCCGGCGGTCCCGCGGCCCCCGCCTCCGCCTCCCCCGGCGGCAGTCACGCGGCCCCCGCCTCCGCGGCGGGAGGGGCGGGCGGCCCCGGCGCGCCCGGTGGCCCCGACGCCCCCGACGACGCCCCGACGGGCGATGCCGCCGGTGCGGACGGCGGTGACCGGCCCACGCGTCGCCGTCGGTCCGGGTCGGACCGCAACGTCACCGTCCTCGTCGCCGTCGCCGCCGTCGTCGCCCTCGCCTCGGCGGTCACCGCCGGTGCCGCGGTGACGATCGCCGCGCAGTCCCACGCGCACGAGCAGGAGTCCCGCGACCGCGTCGCCGAGATCGTCGCCGCGATGCAGGAGCAGACCGGCCGCGTCGCCGTGCCCGGCACCGCGAGCTCCAAGGGCGACCCGGCGAAGAAGGCCGGCGCGACGAGCAGTGCCGCACCCGCCCCGTCCGCGCGGGGCGGCGGCTCGGCGTCGGCCGGTGGTGGCTCGGCGTCGGCCGGCGGCGGTGCCGCAGCCGGCGGTGCCGCAGCCGGTGGGGCGGCCGCCGGCGGTGCCGCAGCCGGTGGGGCGGCCGCCGGAGGTGCCGCAGCCGGTGGGGCGGCCGCCGGAGGTGCCGCGGCCGGTGGCGGCGCACCGGCCCCGCAGGCCCCCGCCGAGGACGGTGCCCCGGCCCCCGCCGAGGGTGACGACGCCGCCGCCCCGGCCCCCGCCGACGACGCCGCCCCGGTCGACGACGGCGGCGCCGGCGAGATCCCCGTGCCCTCCGCACAGGAGCTGCTCGACGCCACGATGGCGGCGTCGGACGCGAACCTCAGCCCCGAGGAGCGCACCGCGTGGACCGTCGACGGCCCCGTCACCTCGAACACGCTCAGCCAGGTCGCGGACGTCCGCGCGAAGGCCGCGCCGCCGCCCGGCCAGGAGGCCAAGGGCATCGGCTCCCCGAGCTTCGAGATGAAGGACGTCGTCGCGAACGGGGACACCGCCACCGCGACGCTCGTCCTCGTCTTCCCCGGCGAGTGGGGCTCCTGGACCTACCCGGGCTCCACGTTCCGGTACATCGACGGGCAGTGGAAGCTCGAGAAGGCGTCGGTGTGCAACCTCGCCAAGATGGCCTGGGTGTCCTGCTACTGACCCGGCCCGCCGATCCCCCGCCCGCGCCGGACGCCCGGCGTGCGGGGGATCAGGTGTTCCGGGGCCGCGCCGCCCGCCCCCACGACGACGACACAACCCCCACGACACGGAAGGCACACACGTGACCACCAGCTGGAACGCAGCGTCGACACCCTCCCGCCACCGCACCCACCGCACCCCCCGGATCACCCGGACCGTCACCGCGGCCGTCCTCACCGCCGCCGTCGGCCTCCTCGCGGCGTGCGGCTCCGGCGACAACGGCATCGACGGCGACGTCACCGTCGACCACGCCTACGGGCAGACCGCGCTGCCCTCCGACCCGGACACCGTCGTGTCGCTCTCCCCCGGGTACACGGACGCCATGCTCCAGCTCGGCGAGCAGCCCGCCGCCGTCACCGGCTTCGCCGGCTTCCCCAGCGCCGTCATGCCGTGGGAGGACGGGAAGCTCTCCGTCGCCCCCGACGGGCCCACCCGGGCACTGCAGATGATGAACCCCTCCGACGTGCCCATGGAGAAGATCGCCGAGGTCGCACCCGAGGCCGTCCTCGCCAGCTCCATGGTCACCGACCGGAGCATGTACGACGAGCTCACCAAGATCGCCCCCACCGTCCCCGCCCTCGTCGACGGGAAGCTCGACGTGTGGCAGGACCAGACCCGGGTCGTGGGCCGGATGTACGGGAGGGAGGACGACGCCGACCGCCTCATCGCCGACACCGAACAGCACGTGCGGGACGTCGGCGCCGCGCACCCGGGGCTCGCGGGGAAGACCGTCGCCGTGGCGCTGTACGGCGGGCCGGACAACATCCAGGTCGTCACCGACCCGGAGGACCCGACCATGAAGACCCTGTCCCTCCTCGGGCTGAGCGTCCCCGAGCAGCTCAAGGGCCTCGGCGGGGGCGAAGGCGGCGTGCAGGGCAAGCTCTCCCTGGAGAACGTCGACCAGCTCGACGCCGACATCATCATCCTCGGGTCGATGGG
The DNA here is from genome assembly GCF_030408615.1 of Corynebacterium bovis DSM 20582 = CIP 54.80. Classification (NCBI taxonomy): domain Bacteria; kingdom Bacillati; phylum Actinomycetota; class Actinomycetes; order Mycobacteriales; family Corynebacteriaceae; genus Corynebacterium; species Corynebacterium bovis. The sequence goes on from NZ_CP047187.1 coordinate 101,339, forward strand.
CGACGCCACGCCGCTGACCGACTCGCCGCTGTGGTCGTCGCTGCCCGCCGTGAAGCAGCACCGCGTCGCGGAGCTCGACGCCGCCGGGGTGACGGCCTTCCGCGTGCCGACCGCGCTGTCCGTCCCGTGGAGCATCGACACGCTCGCCCCGGTGCTGGACACGTTCTGACCTGCGGCGGTGGTGCGGGCGCCCGGGTGGCCCGCGGTGACGCGCACCGGGTGGCCGGGGTGCCCGCGGTGACGCGCGGGGCGCGCCCGCCGTCCGTGCCGACGGCACGAGTGGGCGGACCCACCCGCCGCCCGTGCTCGGCCCGCTCCACCCGCTCCACCCGCTCCACACGACGACCCCACGGCACGACTGATCCTCACTCACCTGCAGTTCTCGACCTCGCCGGCGGCCCGGCACGACCTCGCTGTGCCGTCGGCCGACCAGAGACACGTCCCCCGACGACACCGCGCCCCCGGGCGCGGACGGCTCGGCGGCTCCGGCCGCATCCCGAACGAAGACAGGTGGTCCAGATGACAGTGAACCCGACACCTCCCGGCCGGCCGACCGCGCCGACGACGGACGAGATCGTGGCGCAGATCCGCGCGGCAGTCCCCGACGTGCCGGTGGACGCGGACACCGACCTCGTGGGGGCGGGGCTGGACTCGCTGCGCATCATGCGTCTGGCGGGGGGCTGGCGGAAGGCCGGGTTCGACGTCTCCTTCGCCGAGCTCCTCGCCGCCCCGACCCCGGAGGGCTGGCAGGAGGTCCTCGCCGCCGCGGCACCCGGCGACGGAACGCCGGGGAGTGCCGGTCAGCCGGCCGGGGCGCCGGGCAGTGCCGGTCAGCCGGCCGGGGCGCCGGGCAGTGCCGGCCAGGCCCCCGTCGACCCGGACGCGCACGAGCCGTTCCCGCTCGCCCCGCTCCAGCACGCGTACTGGGCGGGCGGCGCCCAGGAGACGCTGGGAGGGGTGTCCGCGCACCTGTACGTCGAACTGGACGGGCCGGACACGGACCCGGAGGCCCTGGCCGGGGCCGTCGACCGCCTGCTCCGCCGCCACGGAATGCTCCGTGCGGAGATTGTCGACGACGGCACCCAGCGCATCGCCGCGGAACCCCCCGCCGACGTCCTCCACGTCGACGACCTGCGGGACCTCAGCGACGGGGCGCGGGACCAGGTGCTGGAGGAGACGCGCCGCCGGACCGGGACGCAGCGCCTCGCCGCCGACCACGGCCGGATGATCGACATCCGGCTCAGCCGTCTGCCCGGGGGCCGCGCGCGGCTGCACGTGGACTTCGACATGCTCGGCGGGGACGCGATGAGCTACCGCGTCGCACTCGACGACCTCGCCGCGTTCCTCGACGGTGACGATCCCGCGCCCGTCCGGACGAGCTTCCGTGAGTACGTGCTGGACCCGCAGGTCGCCGAGCCCCCGCACCGGGAGCGCGACCGGGCGTGGTGGCGCGACCGGCTCGACGACCTCCCGGTCCCGCCCCGCCTGCCCGTGCGCGGGACGGGCGGGTCGGGCGGGACGGGAGGGTCGGGCGCCACGTCGACCCCGCCCGCCGCCGACCACCCCCCGGCCGTGCGCCGCCACCTCACGCTCGACCCGGCGGAGAAGGACGCGCTGCGCCGCCACGCGGCGGCGAACGGCGTGACCCCGGCCGCCGCGCTCGCCGCCGCGTTCGCCGAGGCCGTGGGCCTGTGCGCGGATTCGCCGCGGTTCCTGCTGAACCTGCCGCTGTTCCACCGGCAGCCGGTGCACGACGACGTCGACCGGCTCGTCGGCGACTTCAGCTCGCTCATCCTCGTCGAGGTGGACCTCACCTGCCCGGCGGCGGTGCTCGACCGGGTGCGGGCGCTGTCCGCCTCGATGCGGGACGCGGCGGGGCACGCGGACTGGAACGCCCTCGACGTGCTGCGGGACCTCGGCCGACGGGACGGCGGGCAGGTCATCGCCCCGGTGGTGTACACGTCGGCGGTGGGCCTGGGGGAGTTGTTCTCCCCGCGGGTGCGCCGCCGGTTCGGCGACCCGGTGTGGATCATCTCGCAGGGCCCGCAGGTGCTTCTCGACGCGCAGGTCACGGAGCTCGACGGCGGGTTCCTCGTGAACTGGGACATCCAGGAGCACCGGTTCCGGCCCGGGGTGGTGGACACGATGTTCGACGCCTACCGCGCGAACGTCCGGGCGCTCACCGCGTCGGCGGACTGGTCCGCCGCGTTCCCCGGGGGTGTGCCCGCCGGGCAGCTCGCGGCACGGGACCGGACGCACACGACCGCGCCCGTCTCGGGGCGGATGCTCCACGAGGGGTTCTTCGACACCGCCGCCGCCGACCCGGGGCGGCCGGCCGTGCTGTGGGGCGAGGACGGGGTGCGCACGTACGGGGAGGTCGCCGACGCCGCCAGGCGGGTCGCGGGTGCGGTCCGTGCGGCCGGGGCGGGTCGCGGCGACGTCGTCGGCGTGCGCCTGCGCAAGGGGCCGGACCAGGTGCCGGTGCTGCTCGGGGTGCTGGCCGCGGGGGCGGCGTGGGTGCCGTTGGGGGTGGACCAGCCGGTCGAGCGGCTGCGGCGGATCCTCGGGACGGCGGACTGCACGCTCGTCCTCGCCGACGGGGAGGGCGGCCCCCTGGAGGTCGAGGGGGTGCGGGTGCTCGACGTCGCGGACGCGTTCGCCCACGACCCCGTGCCGGAGGCGGCGCGCACACCGGAGGTGGACCCGGAGGACCTCGCGTACGTCCTGTTCACCTCGGGGTCCACGGGGGAGCCGAAGGGCGTGGAGGTCCCGCACCGGGCGGTGATGAACACCCTCGACGTGGTCAACGGGATCACGGGGATGACGTCCGCGGACCGGACGCTGGCCCTGGCCTCGGTGGAGTTCGACCTCTCGGTCCAGGACGTGTTCGGCCCGCTGTCGGCCGGAGGGGCGGTCGTGTGCCTCGACGCCGACGAACGCCGTGACCCGGAGGTGTGGGCGCGCCGCATCGACCACCGCGGGGTGACGCACCTCTACTGCGTCCCTCCCCTGCTGGACATGCTGCTCGCGGGGAGGTCGGCGTCGTCCCTGACCGGCCTGCGCTGGTGCCTCCTCGGCGGCGACCGGGTGACCACCGACCTCCCCGGGCGCCTGTGGGCGCGGGCACCGCGGTGCCGGGTCGCGGGGCTCGGCGGCGCGACCGAGACCGCGATCCACGAGACGGTCCACGAGGTCACGGGCCCGGACGCGATCGACCCGGAGTGGCAGGCCGTGCCGTTCGGCACCCCGCTGCCGACGATGCGCTGCCGGGTCGTCGACGCCGCCGGACGCGACCGGCCCGACCACGTGCCCGGTGAACTGTGGGTCGCCGGGCCGGGGCTCGCCGACGGGTACCGGCACGACCCGGGGAAGACCGCCGACCGGTTCCCCGTCGTCGACGGGGTGCGCTGGTACCGGACGGGCGACCGCGTCCGGTACCTGCCCGGCGGGTGCATCGAGTTCCTCGGTCGCGCCGACGACCAGCTGAAGATCCGCGGCTACCGGGTGGAGACCGGGGAGGTCGAGGCGGCGTTGCGGGCCGTGCCGGGCGTCGCCGCGGGGGCGGTGAGCGTGTACCGCGACCCGGGCGTGCACCTCGGGGCGGTCGTGCAGCCGGAGCCGGGGACCGGCGTCGACGCGGACGCGGTCGCCCGGTCGATGGCCGGAGCGGTGCCGCCGTACATGGTGCCGGACCGCATCGTCACGGTCGCGGCGGTGCCCGTGACGGCGAACGGGAAGATCGACCGGCGGGCGTGCGCGCGGATCGTCGCGGACGGCGGGGTCGGCGGTGCGGGTGCCGCCGGTTCGCCCGGAACGGGTGGCACGGGTGTGCCGGGGGCGGCCGGTGGTGCCGGTGGTGGAGCCGCCGCGGGTGGCACAGCCTGTCCCGGGGTGGACCGACTGCCGACGCCGGGCACCCTCGAACACCTCGTCGCCGGGGTGCTCGAGGAGGTGCTCGACCTCGACCCGGGGACCGTCGGGGCGGACGACGACGTCATCGCCCTCGGTGGGGACTCGGTGCTCATGGTCAAGGTCGTGTCCGTGCTGCGGGAGCTGCTCGACGACACGACGCTGCCCGCCGCCGTGCTCTTCGAGAACCGGACCGCCCGGACCGTCGCCGAGGGGCTGCGGCGGTGCGAACGGCAGCCCGGGTTGTTCGACCGGACCGCCGGGATCCTCCACGAACTCGACGGTGAACTCGACGGTGAACTCGACGACGGACTCGACGGTGAACCCGCCGACGGACGCGGGGAGGAGGGCCTGTGAGCACGTCCGACAGGGAGCTCACCGCGCAGATCGTGCGCCTGTGGGCCACCGAGACGCACCTCGCCCCGACCGCCGCCCCCGGGGAGACGGTGGAGGTCGTCTCGCCGCACCTCGCCGCGGACGCCCGCTCCGATGCGGCGGCGGACGCGCCGCGGCTCGCGTTCAGGTGGACCGTGCCCGCGCGGGCGGGCACGGGTGGTTCAGGGACCGCCCGGAACCCCCGTCCCGACGTCCCCGTGCACGCTCCAGCGGGCATCGCGGACGTCCGCCTCGTCGACGGCCCGTCCGTCCCCGGGGAGCGCGTCGGTGACGCCGGCCGCCCGGTGGACGACCCGCGCGACCTGCTCGACCTGCTGTTCCGGGTCGCGGACTACCGCACGGTCCCGGGCGGCGACGGCACCAGCCTCAACCGGACCACCCGCCGCGCCCGCCCGCGGACCGGCCGCGACGGACACGCCCCGGACGGCACCGACGCCGCCGTCGCCGCGGTCGTCGCGGCGCACGAGGCGCTCGTCGACACCCTGGACGGCACCCTGGGCGGCACCCTGGACGGCACCGGCGACCGACCGGACCCGGCGGCCGGCGACCCCGCGACCGCCGGGCACACCCCCGGGGCGTGGGCCGTCGTGCCGTCGCTGTTCTTCCCGGGGCTCGACGGCGTCGGCACCCCGGACCCGACCGGGCACCCGCAGCCCGGCCGCCTGTGGGCCGCGACCGCACCGTGGGGCGGGCCGGCCGCCGGGGCCCCGGTCATCCCCCTCGACGAGCTGGAGTTCGACCGGGCCCTCACCGACGACCCCGCCTTCCCCGGCATCGCCCTGCGCCCCGCCGACCCGGACGCGGACGCGGACCTCGTCTCCACGTGGATGCGGCTGCCGCACCTCGCCGCGACCTTCCGCCAGGCGTGGGGGCCGGAGGTGTGGCACGCCGAGCTGGAGCACCTCGCGGCGCACCCCGGGTTCCAGCCGATGATCCTCACCCGGGACGGGGAGGGGATCGGGTACATCGAGCTCTACCGGCCGGCCCACATGTCCATCGGCGCGGCCCGCCCCACCGACCCGCGCACGGCCGGCGGGCACATGGGCCTGGCGGACCTGACGCAGATCAGGACCGGCCTCGGCCGGAGGGTCGTCGACCGGTTCATCCGGCAGGTGCACGCGCGGCGAGACACGGGGCGGTTCACCCACCTGCTCAGCGAGCCGGACATCCGGAACCCGGCGATGGTCGGCGCGATACGGCACACGGTGGCCTGGGAGCAGGCCCTCGTGAGCTTCCCGCACAAGTCCGTCGTCCTGTTCTCCAGCGCGGGCGTGGACTGACCGGGCCCGCCCGGCTCGCCCGACCCCGCCCCCCGATCACCCGGCCCGATCCCCGGCCCCGACGACGCCCGATCCCCGGCGCCCTCATCCGATCTCTTCCTCCGGCCCCTTCGTCCGACCCCCAGGAGCGACCATGTCCGACAGCACCAGCCCCGCCGCCCGCCGCCGCGCCCTCGCGGCCCGCCGCCGCGAACTCCTCCGCCGGACCCTCGCCGCGGAGGGCTTCACCCCCGCCGGTGACGGTGCCGGTGAGAGTGCCGGGGACGGGCCGGTCACCGGGGCCGTGGGTCGGGGTCGGGGGGACGACGCCGCGCTCCCGTCGTCGCCCGCCACCCCGGCCCGGACCGGGGAGGTCACCGACCGGCGCATGAGCACCCGGCTCGCCGGGGACCCGCGCGACGCCACGGGCATGTTGACCTGGGTCTTCGATGTCCCCGGCGACGCGGAGACCGGGGAGCGGATCCGGCGGGCGGCCGTCGCCGTCGCCGAGGCCCGACCCCGGCTGCGCACGACCGTGGGCCTCCCGGCCACGGCCGCCGCGCCGGACGCCACCGCGCCGGACGCCACCGCGCCTGACCCCGGACCCACCGCGCCGGGCGTGGAGCGCGCGGTCCTGCCGGCGACGGCCGTCGTCGAGCCCCGGGCGGACCATCCGGAGCCGACGACCGCCGCCGCCCTCGCGCGGCACGCCGTCGACCCCTCCTCCGAGCCGCCGCTGCGCGTGCGCACCCTGCCCGCGCCCGACCGGCCGGGTCGGGCGGACCTCGTGATCTCCACGCACCACTGCGCCGCCGACGAGCACACGTGGGTGCTGCTCCTCGACGGGCTCGGGACCGCCCTCGCCGGCGGCACCCCCGCCGCGAGCACGGGCGTGACCGGGGAGGACGCGACCCCGGAGCTCGTCGACACGGCGGCGCGGCGCCGGGCGGAGGCCCTGCGCGGAGTGCCGGTCGGCCCCGACCGCCCCGACCCGTTCGCCGCCGACCGGGGCCGCGCGGACACCGCGTCCCGGCGGGTCGAACTGCCCGTCGACGCCGCGTGGGCGGACGCCCTCCGGCGGGGCGCCCGGGAGGCGGGGACGACGCCCCCGGCCGTGCTCGTCGACGCCGCCGCGCGGGTGCTCGCCCGCCGCGGGGCCGGGGACGTGCCGGTCGTCGGCACGCCCGCCGACGTGCGGGTCATGCTCGGGGCGGGGGCCTGGGACGACGACGGCGACCGCGTGTCCGTCATCCCCGTCGCCGTGGACACCCGGCGCCCGGTCGCCGACGGGGTCGCCGCGGTGCAGGAGGCGGTGCGCGACCGGTGCGCCGGGCTCGACGATGTCCTGCGGCTCCTCGACCTGCCGACGTCCCCGGACCGCCACGCGCTCGTGGACGCGGTCGTCACGCACCGGAGCGGCCGCCGGACGCTGACGCTCGACGGCGGGGAGGTGACGGGGACGTACGCGGCGTGCGGGTCGTCCGCGTTCGACCTGGTCCTCGCCCTGGAGGACGACGGGACGGGGGCCGGCGGGGCGGTGCTCAGCGCGGAGGCGCGGTGCAGCGCGCCGGGGCCGGACGTCGCGCGGCTCATCCTCGCCGAGTGGCGGGACGCCGTCGCGCGGTCCGTGGGCGCGGAGGGCCCGGCGGGGACGGGCCCGGCGGGGACGGGTGCGGAGGGCCCGGCCTCCCCGGGGGAGGTCGGGGGCACGACGCCGACCGCCGCCGCGCCGGTCACCGCCGCGCCGGGGTCCGGGTCGCCGGTGGGTGGTGCCGGGTCGGCGCCGGTGGACGTCGCCGCCGCCGTCGCCCGCGCCGCCCGTGACGCCGCGACGGCGGGGGCCGTCGCCGTGAGCTGCGGCGGGCGGACACTGACGTACGCGCAGCTCGACCGCGCCGTCGACGCGACCGTGGGCGTGCTCCGCGACGCGGGGGCACGGCCCGGGGACGTCGTCGCCCTCCGCCTGCACCGGGGGGCCGGGGTGCCCGTCGCGATGCTCGCCGCGCTGCGGGCGGGCACACCGTTCGTCGCGGTGGACCCCGGGCAGCCGGCCGGGCGCGCGGCCGCGGTCCTCGCCGCCGCCGACCCGCGGGCGGATCTCGACGACGCGACGGTCGAGGCCGTCCTCGACGGCGTCCGCGACGCGGCCCCCGGGGGCGCCACCGACGGGTCGGCCGCCACCGTGGCCGCCGCGCCCGCCGCGGCGGGGACGCCGGCCCCCGGGAGCGCGGCGTCGTTCCCCTCCGACGGCGCACCCCACCCCGACAGCCCCGCCTACCTGGTCTTCACCTCCGGCACGACCGGCACGCCGAAGGGCGTCACCGTGCCGCGGCGCGGGCTGGACGCCGTGCTCGGCGCGGCGGTGGACATGCTCGGCCACGGGCCCGGGGTGACGTCCCTCGCCGGGTCGACGCTCGGCTTCGACATCTCGGTCGTCGAGATGCTCGGCGCGTTCGCCGCCGGCGGCCGCGTGCACGTGGCCCCCGCGACGTTCGCCTCCGACCCCGCCGCGGCCGTGGCGGAGCTGCGCGCGGTGCGGCCGCACATCGTCGAGGCCACCCCCTCCCTGTGGTCGGAGATCCTCGCCTGCGACCCGACGGTCGTCCGCGGTGTCCTCGCGTGCGCCGGCGGCGAGGCCCTGCCCGCCGCGACGGCCACCGGGCTCCGCGCGGCCGGGGCGGACGTGCTCAACCTCTACGGGCCCAGCGAGATGAGCGTCATCGCGACCGCCCACCGCGTCACCGGGGACGGCACCCCGCCGCTCGGGGCGGTGCTGCCGGGTCTCCGCGCGGAGGTCCTCGACGCGCGGCTGCGGCCCGTGCCCGACGGTGCGGTGGGGGAGCTGTACCTCAGCGGACCGCAGGTCGCGCTCGGGTACCTGGGGGCCCCGGGGACGACGGCGGCGGCGTTCGTCGCCGGTCCCGGGGGCCGACGGCGGTACCGGACGGGGGACCTGGTCTCCCGGCGGGTGCCCGACGGTGCGTTGCGCTTCCACGGGCGCGCCGACGACCAGCTGTCCCTGCGGGGGCTGCGCATCGAACTCGTCGAGGTCGAGGCGGCCCTCACGGCCGCGCCGGCTGTCGCCGCGGCGGCGGTGCGGGTCACCGGGGCACCCGGCCGGGAGGTGCTGCTGGGGTATGTGGTGACGACGGCCACCGGTGCAGACCCGGTGCCGGGGATCCGCGCGGCCCTCACCGCGACCCTGCCCTCCGGGGCGCGGCCGGCGCGGATCACGGTGCTCGACCACCTGCCCCGGAACGCGAACGGCAAGGTCGACCGGGCGGCGCTGCCCGTCCCGGCGGACCTCGGCGCGGACACCGGCGCGGGCCCCGACGCCGTCGGCGGCGTCCACCCCACCCCGACGGAGCGGACCGTCACCGCGGCGGTGCGCGACGTCCTCGGCCTCGCCGACACCCCGCCGACCGGCGCCGACGTGCGTTCCCTCGGCGGACACTCACTTCTCGCCCACCGGCTGGCCCTGCGGCTCAGCGCGGACCTCGGGGTCACCGTCCCCGCCCGGGAGGTCCTCGCGGACGGGACCCTCGCCGACCTCGCCCGGACCTGCGACGACCTGCTCGCAGCCGGGGGCGCGGGCACCCCGGCGACCGGTGACGCCGCCGCGGGACCCGGGCCGACCGGCGGCGTCGCGGCGTCGTCCCCCGACCACCAGGACACCCCCGGCCCGGTGGAGCCCCTGCCGGGCCAGCGGCGCATCGTCACCGCCGAGGCGCTCGACGACACCCCGGGCCTGTACACCCTCCCCGTCATCGTGGAGTGCGACACCGCGCCCGCACCGGAGGCACTCGGCCGCGCGCTGCAGGAGGTGTGCCGCCGGCACCCGGTGCTGCGCACCCGCCCGCGGCTCGACGGCGGGAGGGTCGTCTCCACGCTCCTCGCCGCCGGCGACGTGCCCGCGCCGCCCGTCACGGCGATGACGACGACGCGCGAGCTCACGCCGGTCGTCCTGCGGGACCTGCTGGCCACGCCGTTCACCGCCGCCGACGGGCCGGTCCGCGCCGCCGTCGTCACCCGGCGGGACGCGCCGCCGGTCGTCGCGCTGCTGCTCCACCACGCGTGGGCGGACGAGTGGAGCCTCGGTCCGTTCTTCGCCGACCTCGCCGCCGCGCTCGGCGCGGACGGGCGGCACGACGGCGACGCCGGCGACGCCGGGGACCCCGGGCACGGCTCCACCGCCGGCCGTCCGGAGGGGCCGTCGTACGCGGCGGTCCGGGACGCCCTCGGCGCAGGGTCGGCGCAGGACCGCGCGTTCTGGGCGGGGCGCCGCCACGCCCTCGCCCCGGCGGAGACACCCCTGCCGTTCTCCCGGTCGTCCCGTCCCGACGGGGCCGCGCGGGGCGCCGGCGACGCCCCGGCCGGTGCCGGTGCCGGTGCGGGCGGCACGACCGGCGCGGGCGGGGACGTGCACCTCACCGCGACCGTCCCGGCCCCCGGCCTCGCCCGCGGTGACGCGGCGGCGGTGGTCCGCGCGGCGGTGCTGCTGCTCCTCGACCGGGCCGGGGCGGAGCCGGTCGTCGGGGTGCCCGTCGCGGGCCGTCACGACGCGCGGCTCCTCGACGTCGTCGGGTACCTGGGCAACACCCTGCCGGTCACCGTCGGTGACCCGGGTCGGGGGGTGCTCGCGCCGGGTGCGCCGGTGCGGGGGGTTGTCGACGCCGTGCGGGCCGAGGTCACCGACGTCGCCCTCCGGTCGTCGGTCCCCCTGGAGGAGCTGACCGACGGCGGGGTGCCCTTCCGCGTGCTCGTCGACCACCGGGTCGGCGACGTCCCCGTGCCCGACGTGCCGGGGTGGAACGCGCGCCCGGTCGACCCGCCGACGGTCCCCGCGAAGTTCCCGCTCACCGTCATGGTCACCGAGCCCGGTGCCGACCCCGTCGCCGCCGGCCACGACGACAGCGGGGCCCGCGACGACGCCGCAGACATGCGCCTCGACCTGCTGTTCTCCGGGGCGGAGTTCGACGCGGACGGGGCGCGGTCCTTCGCCGCCGCGCTGCGGCGCGTCGTCACGACGGTCGCCCGCGCGGTCACCGCCACCGCCGGGGACGACCGCGCGCCGGGGCGGCGGGAGCCGTGGGTCGCGGACGTCGCCCTCGGCACGGTGCCCGCGACGGTGACGACGCCGGAGGGCACGGGGCGGGCGGCCACGCTCGCCCGCCGCCACGGTGTCGCCGCCGCCGTCGACGACGCCCTCCGCCGGTGCCGTGACCTGCCCGTCCTCACCGGCCGGGGGGAGACCCTCACCGGTGGGCAGGTGCTCGCCGCCACCGCGGCGGTCGCGGATGCGGTGACGGACGCGGTCGGGGGTCCCGACGGAACCACCGGGACGGTCGCCGTGCACCTCGGCGCCCGCCGGGACGAGGTCCTGGCGCTTCTCGGCGTGCTGCGCACCGGCCGCCCCTTCACGGTGCTCCGCCAGGACGACCCGCCCGGGCGGCTCTCCGCGGCCCTCGCGGACGCGCAGGTCACGGCCGTTCTCACGGACCGGCCCGGGCTGCTGACGGGTGCGGTCGCGGAGGGGGTCGTCGTCGTCCCCCTGCCCGGGCTCCCCGGGACCGGGACCGACCCCGCGCCCGGCACGACCCGGGACCCCGCCGCGGTGCCCGTGCCCGCCCGGCCCGCCGACGGCGACCCGGCGTACGTGTGCTTCACCTCCGGGACGACCGGGCGGCCGAAGGGGGTCATGGTCGGCCACGGGGCGCTCGCCGGGCTCCTCGACGTCTCCGACGCGGTCTTCGCGCCCGACGGTGACGCCGCCCTCGCGCGCGGCGTGCGGCCCCGGTTCGTGTCCGTCGCCCCCATGCACTTCGACGTCGGGGTCCTGGAGGTCCTGGCCACGCTCACGACCGGCGGCCACCTGCTCGTCGCGGACGACGCCGACCGCGTCGGCACCGCCCTCGCCCGGACCGTCACCCGGCACCGGGCGACGCACATGTCCGTCACCCCGACCGTCCTCGCCGGGCTCGGCGACCCGGCGGGGATCGGCGAGGACGTCGTCGTCTTCAGCGGCGCCGAACCCCTGCCCGTCGACCTGGCCCTCGCCTGGGCGGACCGGCACCGGCTCATCAACCTCTACGGGCCGACCGAGGCGACGGTCAACGCCCTCCACGGGGACGTCGACCCCGCCACCGTCCGCCGGACCGGGACCGTGCCCGTCGGGGAGGCGGACCCCGGCACGGCCGCGCTCGTGCTCGACGCGGCCCTCCGACCCGTGCCGGACGGGATGCCCGGCGAACTGTGGCTCGCCGGCACCGGCCTGGCGCTGGGCTACCCGGCGTCGCCGGGGCTCACCGCCGCCCGGTTCACCGCCGTGCCGGACGAGTGGGGCCTGGCCCCCGGGGCGCGGATGTACCGGACGGGTGACCTCGCGGTGCGCGCCGCCGACGGGACGGTGACGTGCACCGGGCGGATCGACGACCAGTTCAAGATCCGGGGGTTGCGCGTCGAGCCCGGGGACATCGAGGCCGCGTTCCGGGCCGACGGCCGTGTCGCCGCCGCCGTGGCCGTGCCCGTCGCGGGGAGGCGGGACACGCTCGCCGCGGGGGTCGTGCCGGCCGCGGGGGCGTTCACGGACGCGGACCTGGAGGAGCTGCGCCGCGGGGTCGCCCGGGTGCTGCCCCGGTACCTCGTCCCGCAGCGGGTCGTGGCGTTGGCCGCGCTGCCGGTGACGCCGAACGGGAAGACGGACCGGCGGCAGGCGGCGCGGGACGTCGCCGCCGCGCTGGAGGCCGGGGGCGGGGTGGCCGGCACCGCGGCCGCCGCGACGGTCGCGACCGGCGGTGCCGCGCCGGCTGCCACCGCGCCGGTCGACGCTGCCGCCGCGCCGGACGATCCGGCCCTCGCGGCGCTGGTCACCGCCCTCACCGCGGTGCTCGACCCCGGCAGCGGGGTGCCGACCGCGGAGGACAGCGTGCTCGGCCTCGGCGGGGACAGCATCGGTGCGCTGGAGATCGTCGCCCGGCTCCGGGACGCGGGGTGGACGGTCACCCCGCGGGATGTCCTCGACGCGCCGACCCTCGCCGCCCTCGCCGCGACCATGCGTCGCACCGGGGGCGGGGCCGACGGGTCCGACGGGCCCGACGACGGAGCAGCACGCGCCGCCGCCGCCACCGCCGACGCCGACGCCACGGCGACGGCGCCCGGCGCCCCGGGGGACAGCGCGGACGCGGCCGGAATCGCGCCGACCGGCCGCTTCACCCCGGGTCGCGTCGCCGGCGAGTTCGTCGCGGAGTCGCCGGAGGCGCTGCTCACCCAGACCATGCTGCTCGCCGTCCCGTCGTCGGCCGTCGGCCGGGTCGCCGGGATGGTGGAGCGGCTCGTCGACCTCCACCCCGCCCTGCGCACGCGGACCGTGACGGGGGCGGGTGGCGTCGACCCCGTCGTGGACCGGACCACCGACCCGACCGACCCGACCGACCCGACCACCGACCCGACCGACCCCACCCCGGTCCCGCTGTGCGAGACCCTGCCCGCCGGCACGCCCGGGACGCTCCACGTCCACCCGCCGGTGACGGCCACCGGGCCGGACGCGGCCGACACCATCGCCGACCTGCGGCGGGAGCTGGACGCGGCGCTCGACGTCACCGCCGGGCGGCTCACCGCCGTCGCCGAGGTGGAGACGGACGCCGGGCCCGCCGTCGCACTCACCGTCCACCACCTCGCCGTCGACGCCGCGAGCTGGTCGCGCCTCATCGCGGACCTCCGCGCGCTGGCCGGGGGCCGCGACCCGGGGCCGGCGGGCACGTCGCCGCGGGCCGGTGCGGTCCGGACGGGGGCGGCGGGTCCGTCGCCGGAGGTGCCGGGCGGGTCGGGGGAGGGGGCCGACGCCGCCCTCACGCCCCCGACCGCCCGGATCGCCTCGGGGCCGGTGGGCCCGGGGGACACCGCCGCGACGGCGGAGCGGGACGTCGTCACCGTGCCCGCCGCGGTGGCCGGGGCACTCGTCGCCCGGCACGGCACCGGCGCGGACCTCGGCCGGGCGGTCGAGGAGGCGGTCGTCGCGGCCGTGCGGGCCGTCGACCCGTGGGGTCCGGCGGCGGTGGCCGTGGACGTCGAGGGGCACGGCCGGGGTGACGGCGTGGACCCGCGCGCGGTCGGGTGGTGGACCCGGGCGACGACGCGCCGGCACGTCGCCGCCGGTGCCGGTGCCGGTGGTGCCGGTGTCGACGGGGCCGACGCCGCGACCGTCGTGGAGACCGTCGCCGAGCGGCCGGTGCCGCGGGACCGGCGCGCCGACGTGCTGCTCAACCACCTCGGCACGACGGGCACCGTCGTCGACCCGGGGGCCTTCACCCCGCTCGCGCTGCCGGGCGTCCCCCCGGTCGACGCCGGGGTCGGCCCGGACACGCCGCTGCGCAGCGCGCTGACCGTCACGTCGTCGGTCACCCCGGCGGCGGACGGCCCGGTGCTCACGCTCACCCTCGTCCGCGCGACCCGCCTCGTCCCGGCCGCGACGGCCGCCGCGGTCCGCGGGCACGTGCTCGCCGCCCTCGCCGACGGTGTGGGTCTCGGCGGGGGGTCCGCCGGCCTGACGGTCCTGCCCGTCACCCCGACCCAGGAGGGGCTGGTCCTCATCGACGACGCCGCCGACCCCGGCGCCGCCGCGTACGTCGTGCGCATGGCCTTCACCGTGTCGGGGCTGCGTGACGCCCGGGCGCTGGCCCGCGCGTGGCGTCGGCTCGGCGACCGGCACCCGGCGCTCGCCGCGACGTTCCACCGGGGCCGCGACGGCCGCGTCCGCGCGGTGAGCGGCCCGGGCACGGCCCCGTCGGCGGAGATCGTGGACGGGCCCGGCGCCGCCGGGGACCCGGTCGCGACCCCGTTCGACGCCCCCTTCGACCTCGCCCGCGGGCCGCTCGCCCGGCTGCGGGTCACCCCGGGGCCCGACGGCCGCCACCGCGTGGAGGTCGCCCTCCACCACGTCATCGCGGACGGCTGGTCGGCGCCGGTCATCATGCGTGACCTCTTCGCCCTCCTCGCCGCGGACGCCCGCCCGGCCGACCCCGCGGCCACCGACCCCACCGCCACCGACCCCGCGGCCCGCGTCGACCCGGTCCCGGCCCTCGCCGCCGTCACCGCGCGCCGCCACCCGGACCGCCGGTGGCGTCGCCTGCTCCGCGACGCGCGCCCCACGGCCCTCGCGCCGGGCGGCACGGACGACGGCACCCGCGCGGACACCGTCGTCACCCTCGACCCGGCGACGACGCGCGGCCTCGCCGCCGTCGCCCGCGAGCGCCGCACGACGGTCGCGGCGCTGCTCCACGGCGCATGGGCCGTCGTCACCGCCGCCCGCACCGGGCAGTCCGGCGTGACCTCCGGGTCGGTCGTGTCCGGCCGGCCGACGGGCGTGCCCGGCGCGGCGGAGGCGGTGGGCATGTTCGCCGCGACCGTCCCCGTCGCCGTGCGGGGCGTGGACCCGGCGGCGCTCGACGCCCCCGATCCCGCCGTCACCGCCCGGGCCGTGGCGGACGCGGCCCGTGGCGCCGCGGAGACGCTGCGGCTCGCCGCGGATGTGCCGCCGTCGCTGGCGGCGGTGCAGGCGCTGTCCGGCCCGGCGCGGGCGTCGGGGGAGGCGTTGTTCGACTCGCTGGTCGTCGTCGAGAACTACCCCCTCGACCCGGCGGCGGTGACCTCCCCGGTGGAGGGCGTGACCGTCTCCGACCTGCGGTACACGGACGGGTCGCACTACCCGGTCATGCTCGTGGTGAACCCGGGGGAGCGGCTGCGGCTGCGGCTCGCGGTCGCCGGCGGGGTCACCCTCGCGTCGGGGGCGGCGCCGGAGGAGGTTCTCGACGACCTGGCGCGGGCCTGCCGGGCGGTCGCGGGCACGTCGCTGCCGCCGGACCGGACGGGGGTGCCGCCGCTGTCCGGGCCGGCTCCGCTGCTCGCGGCGGAGGGGGTGGCCGTGCGGTGGTCCGCCGCCGAGGCGGCCCGCGCCGTCGACGCGCTCGCCGCGCACCTCCTCGACCGAGGTGCGGGCCCGGGGGTCACGGTCGGCGTGGCCCTCCCCCGTGGAGTGGAACAGGTGTGCTCGGTGCTGGCGGTGTGGCGGGCCGGTGGCGCGGTCATGCCCCTGGAGGTCGACGGGAACGGTGAGCTCACCCCCCGGTCCGGGGAGATCCTCGCGCGCTCCGGGGCGACGCTCCTCCTCGATCGCAACACTGTTACGAACGTGCTTGTTGAGGGGGTCGCCGGCGGGAGGGCGGCGTCGACCCCCGGCCCCCGCCGGCGGCGGCACCTCGACCCGGGCGACCCCGCGTACGTCATCCACACCTCCGGCACGACCGGCGACCCGAAGGGCGTCACCGTGCCGTGGCGGGTCCTCGACGGCCTGCTGCGGCACCAGGTCGCGCAGGGGGTGCCGGCCCCCGGGGACGTGCTCGCGCACCTCGCCCCGGACCAGTTCGACGTCGCCGTGCAGGAGGTCGCGACGGCCGCGCTCGGCGGGCACCGGCTCGTCGTCGTCGACGACGCCACCCGCCGCGACACCGCCGCCCTCGCCCGGGTGCTCGACGACGAGGGCGTGGACGTGGTCTTCGCCACGACGACGCTGCTCGACGCCCTCGCCGCCCACCACGCGCGGACGGGCGCGCCGGTGCTCCGCACGCTCGTCCAGGCCGGCGAGCGGCTGGACCCCGGGGCGCACCTCCGCGCGTGGTGCACCGCCCCCGACGGGCCGGTGCTGCGCAACGACTACGGCCCCACCGAGACCCACGTGTGCCTGTCCACGGTCGTCGACCCGGACGTGCTCCGCGCGGGCGGGCCGGTGCCCGTCGGGGAGGCGTTGCCGCACGTCACGGCGGCGGTCCTCGGCCCGGACCTCGCGCCCGTCGCGGACGGGGTGACGGGGGAGCTGTACATCGCCGGCGACGTCGCGGACGGGTACGCCGGCGACCCGGCGCTCACCGCGACGCGGTTCGTCGCCGCGCCGGGTGGTGGCCGGTGGCACCGCACGGGTGACCTCGCGCGGCGGGGTGCGGGCGGGGCCGGCGACGGTGACGGTGCCGTGGTCGTCCTCGGGCGCGCGGACGACCAGGCGAAGATCCACGGCGTGCGCGTCCACCCGGCGGAGGTCGCCGCCGCCGCACGGCGCGTGCCGGGGGTCGGTGCGGCGGTGGCGGTCGTCGTCGACGGCCGGCTCTGCCTCGCGGTCACCGGGTCGGGGGACGACGCCGCCTGTGCGCCGGAGGACGTGCGGCGCGCCCTGGAGGCGTGGGCGACGGGCGACGGGTCGGGGACGACCGGCCCGGCGCTCGTGCCCGCGGAGGTCCTCGTCCTCGACGCGCTGCCGACCGGTGCGACGGGGAAGGCGGACCGCCGGGCCGTGGCCGACCTGTTCCGGGCGGGAGGGGGCGGCGGACCTGCCGGCGCCGGCGCCGGTGCCGCCGCCGCTGCCTCCGTCGCGCCCACCACGCCCACCACGCCCACCGCGGCGGCTGCGCTGCCGGTGACGCTCGCGGCGTCGGCGCTGCGTCGCGTGCTCGTCGAGGACGGCACCCTGCCGGAGGACCGCGAGGTCGGGCCGGCGGACGACATCGTGGCCCTCGGCGGGAGCAGTCTGTCCGCCGTGCGGTGGGCGGCGCGGGTGAGCGCGGTGCTCGGCACGCCCGTCACCGTGCGGACCGTCATGGAGGAGCGCACCCCGGCGCGCGTCGCGGCGGCCGTGGCCGGCGGCCCCCGCGCGGGTCACGGTGCGGGTCACGGTGAGAGTCACGGTGGTGACGCCGCAGGTCAGGGCGCGGGTCGCGGGACCGGTGCCGGCGCCGCGGCGACCGCCCCGGAGACCGTGCGCCGCCCCGCGCCGGACACGCCCCTGGAGCCGACCGCACCGCAGCGGCGGTTCTGGGCGCTGTCCCGGGTCGACCCGGCCGGGGTGACCTACACCCTGCCGCTGCTCGCGGAGTTCACCGCCGACCCCGGCACCGCCGGCACCGCCACCGCGGAGTCGCTCGCCGCGGCGGTCCGCGACGGCCTCGCGGCCCTCGTCCGGCGGCACGAGTCCCTGCGCACCCTCGTCACCGGCGGGACCGACGGCCCCCGACAGGTCATCGTCGACCCGGACTCGGCGGTGGACATGCTCGACGTCGCCGTCCTGCCACCGGGGGAGGAGGTCACCGACCACCGTCGCCGCCCGTTCCGGCTGGACCGCGAGCTGCCCGTCCGGGCGGCCGTCGCGCCCACGGGGCCGGGCCGGGCGCTCGTGTCGCTCGTCTTCCACCACGTCGCCGTCGACGGCTGGTCGTTGCCCGTCGTCGTCGACGACCTCGCCGCGGTGTGGTCGGCGTCGTCCCCGACCGGGGCCACCGACCGGCCGGTGCCCGCGGGCGCACCCGCGGAGCCACCCACCCCGGCACCGTCCCCGGCGGCGATCACGGCCGCGCAGGACCGGTGGCGGACCCGCAGCGGCACCGCGGACCGGGACCTGGCCTTCTGGCGGGAGACGCTCGCGGACCTGCCGTGCCCGATGCCGTTGCCCCTCGACCGCCCGCGGAGCGTGCCGGGGGAGGACACCCCGGGTGGCCGGCTGCTGCGCATCCCGCTGCCCCCGGCGGAGGCCGACCGCCTCGTGGAGACCGCCCGGGCGCTCGACGCGACGCCGTTCATGCTGCTCCATGCGGCGGTCGCGGCGGTGCTGTCCCGGATGGGCTGCGGGGAGGACATCGTCGTCACCACCCCGGAGTCCGGGCGGTCCGGTGCGGGCGCGGCGCTCGTCGCGGACCCGGCGGACCCGGTGGCGGCGGACCTGTCCACGGCCGTCGGGTGCTTCGTGAACCTGCTGGTCCTGCGCGTGTCCCTCGCCGGTGACCCGGAGGTGCGGGAGATCGTCGACCGGGTGCGCGCGGCGGGCCTCGCCGCCGTCGAGCACGCGGGGACCCCGTTCGAGGACCTCGTCCGGGAGCTCGCCGCCGGTGGGGTCACGGGCCACCACCCGTTGGCGACGGTCGGCGTCGGGGTGCAGACCTTCCCGGCCGGATTGCCCGCGCCGCGCGGCTGGTCGGCCCGGGTTCTCGACGACGACCCGGGGGTGTCCCGGTTCGACCTCAACGTCGACCTCGTCACGGGGTCGGGGGAGGCGTGCCTCGCCGTGGAGTTCGACACCGCGCTGTTCGACACCCGGACCGTCCGGCGTCTCGTCGACCGTGTGCGGCGCGTGCTCGCCACGGCCGCCGAGGCTCCGGGGACGCGGTTGTCCCGGCTGCCGGTCCTTCTCGACGACGAACGCCTCCGGCTGCCCGCCGTCCCCGCGCCGACCGGCACCGCCGCGACCGGTGACGCCGCGACCGGCCACACCGCGACCGGCACCGGTGACCCGGGTGGGCGTCGGCGCGCGGACCTCGTCCGGGGCGTGCCGACCGCGGGGGCGGTCGTCGGCCCGGACGGGCGGCGCATCCCCGCCGACGAGCTGCGCGACCGGGTGGACACGCTGGCCCGTGACCTCGTCGCCCGGGGCGTGCGGCCCGGTGACGTCGTGGCCGTCTCGTGCGACCGGGACGCCGGGCTCGTCGTCGCCCAGCTCGCGGTGCTGCGCACCGGGGCGGCGTACGTGCCGCTCATCCCCGGGACGCCGGAGGAGCGACGGCGGGTCGTGCTCGCGGAGACGGGGGCCGGCGTCGTCCTCACCTCCGGGGACGTGCGCGACGTCCTCTCCGGGGCCACCGCGACCGCCACCGACGCCGGGGCCACCGACGCCGGCGCGGGCACGCCGGCCCTGCCCGACCCGGCGGACATCCCCGGCGACCTGCCGGCGTACGTGCTGTTCACGTCCGGGTCGACCGGGCGGCCGAAGGGCGTGACCGTCACCCGCGACGCGCTCGGAGCCCTGCTCGCGGCGACCGACCGGGCGGTGCCGCTGGGGGCGGACGACGTGGTCCTGGCCGTCTCCCCGTTCGGGTTCGACATCGCCGGGTGGGAGCTGCTCGCCCCGCTGGCGGGCGGGGCGGCGCTCGTCGTCGCCGACGAGGACGAGCGCCGGGACCCGGACGCGATCCTCGGGCTCGTCCGCCGGCACGGCGTGACGGTGTGCGAGGCGACGCCGGGGTTGTGGTCCCTCGTCGCCGAGGCCGCCGCCCGCGGACACGCGGCGTCGACCGGGGCTGCGACCGGAACCGGAACCGGAACCGGGGCGGGCGTGACCACCGGCCCGCTCCACGGCCTGCGTGCCCTCGCCGGCGGCGAGGAGCTCCCCCGGGCGGTGGCGGAGGCCCTCGCCGGCGTCGGGGCGCAGGTCTGGAACCTCTACGGGCCGACGGAGGTCACCGTCATCGCGACGGCCGGCCCGTGGACGGGTGGCCGGCCGGACATCGGCACGCCGCTGCCCGGGGTCACGGCCGTCGTCCTCGACGACCGGCTCGCCCCCGTCCCCGAGGGGGCGCTCGGCGAGCTGTACCTCAGCGGCCCGCAGGTGGCGGCCGGCTACCTCGGCGCGCCGGCGGGCACGGCGGCGGCGTTCGTCGCCGACCCGTGGGGTGCGGGCACGGTCATGTACCGCACGGGTGACCTCGTGCGCCGCCGCGCCGACGGCACGTTCCACTACGAGGGCCGGCGGGACGGTCAGGTCCAGGTGCGCGGCCACCGGGTGGAGCCGGCGGAGGTGACGTCCGCGCTGCTCCGGCAACGGGGCGTGCGCGCGGCGGCGGTGCGGGTGCTGGACCGCGGCGGCGCGACGACGCTCGTCGGTTACGCGGTGACCGACCGTCCCGCCACCGACCCCACCGCCACCGACTCCGCCGCCACCGCCACCGACCCCGGCACGTCCCCGGACCTCCTCGCGGCGCTGCGCCGTGAACTGCCGGAGTACCTCGTGCCGTCGCAGGTCGTCACGGTCGCGGAGCTGCCGGTCACGGCGAACGGGAAGGTCGACGTCGACGCCCTGCCGCTGCCGCCCGCGGCCCGCTGGGAGGCCCCGCGCCCCGGGACCGAGCGGACCCTCGCGGAGATCGTCGCCGAGCTGCTGGACATCGACGTCCCCGGCCGGCACGACGGCTTCCTCGCCCTCGGCGGGGACTCCATCACCGCGGTGCGGCTCGCCGCGCGGGCCACCGAGGTCGGTCTCGCACTCGGAACGGCGGACGTCGTCCGGGCGGGGACCATCGCGGAGCTCGCGGAGACCGCCGACCGCGCGGCCGCCGGTCGTCCGGAGGTCGGGGACGACGCCCACCCCTCCGCCACGGCCGACTCCACCGGGGCGACCGCCACGGCCGGCGGCTCCACCGGTGCGGGGGCGGAGGACGGCGTCGACACCCCGGCCCCGACCCCGACGGGCGGCACCGGCGGGTCCTCCCCGGTGGGGGACCTGTCCGGTCTGTCGGCCGGGGACCTCGACCGGGTGGCCGCGATGTTCGGCGGGTTCGCGCCGGGCGCGGCCCCCGGCTCCGGCCCCGGCTCCGCCGACCCCGACCCCACGGACCCCGGCCCCGGCCCCGGCGGTCCGGGAGTCACCGACCCCCACTCCACCGACCCCGACACCGACCCCCACCGCACCGAAGGAGACCGCACCTGATGACCCAGGACACAGCCGCAGCCGGGGGAGCCCCGGGCATCGCCGACATCCTCGCGGGCACGCCGCTCCAGGAGGGGCTGCTGGCCCTGCACCGGACGGGCGAGGGGTCGGACCCGTACCACATCCAGTGCGTGTTCCGGATGGACGGACCGCTGGACGCCGACCTGCTGCGACGCAGCGTCGTCGCGGCGGTGGACCGGCACCCGAACCTCCGGGCGGCGTTCGTCGACCGGGGGGTGCCGCACCCGGTGCAGGTCATCCCGGTGTCGGCGCCGCTGGACTGGGAGGTCGTCGACGCCGTGCCGGGCGCCGCCGACCCGGCCGTGGCCGCCGCCGAGTTCCGCCGGCCCTTCGACCTCTCCGCGCCGTCCCCGATGCGCTTCCGGCTGCTGCGCCGCTCGGCGACGCGCCACGAGCTCATCTTCACCGCCCACCACATCATCATCGACGGCTGGTCGGCCCCGCTGTTCTTCCGCGAGGTCATGGAGATCTACGAGGCGGACGGGGACGCGTCCCACCTCCCGGCCCCGGCGCCGTACCGCGCGTACATCGCGTGGCTCGCGGAGCGGTCGCGGGACCGGTCGCTCGCCCGGTGGCGGGAGCGGCTGGGGGAGGGGACGACGCCGTGCCACCTCTCCGCCGCGGCGGCCTCGGGTGACGCGGCGTCGGGCGACTCCAGCGACCGCACCGGTTCCACCGACCGCACCCCCGGGCCGGGGCACGCGACCGTCGAGGCGGCGCTCGGGACCGCCGCGACGAGGGTGCTCACCGACTGGTGCCGCGCGCACCGCGTGACGGTGAGCACGGCGACGCTGTTCGCGTGGGCCGTCGTCCTCGGTGTGCTCACCGACCGCGACGACGTCGTCACCGGCACGGTGGTGTCCGGCCGGCCGCCGGAGGTGCCGGGGATCGGGTCGATGGTCGGGATGTTCATCAACACGGTCCCGGTGCGGGTGCGGTTGCGGCCGGGGGACGACGCCGCCTCCCAGGTCGAGGCGCTGCACCGTGATGTGACGGAGATGCGGGAGCACGAGTACGTCGGCCTCGCCGACATCCAGCGGCAGGCGGGTCAGCGGGACCTCTTCGACACGCTCGTCGTGTACCAGAACACGCCGGGTGGTGACGACGGTGTGCGGACGACCTCGCAGGGCGTCCGGGTGACACCGCTGCGGACGGCAGACTCGACGCACTACCCGTTCACCCTCGTGCCCGCCGTCGTCGACGGGCGGCTCACCGTGCGTGGGGAGTACCGGGAGGACGACGCGGGCCGGACCGGCCTGCCGGTCCGGCCGGAGCGGATCGTCCGCGCGGTGACCGCGCTGCTGGAGACGCTGCCGCTGTCCGACGGGACCGCCCTCGCGCGCCTCGGCACCGGCTTCGGTGCCGGTGACGGCGACGGCGACGGCGGTGACGGCGACGGCGGTGCGGGCGGGGGCCGGACCGGGGCCACGTCCCCCGACGCGACCAGCCCTGACGCGACCAGCCCCGACGCGGGCACCGTCACCCCGGTCCACGGGCGGCTCGCCGCGCTCGTCGCCGCGGACCCGGACGCCCCCGCCGTGTGCGACGGGTCGACGGTGCTCACCCGCGCCGGACTGTGGGACCGTGCGGGACGCGTCGCCGCCCGGCTCCGCGCGCTCGGCGTGCGGCAGGGCGACCGGGTGGGCCTCAGCCTCCCGCGCGGCGTCGGTGCCGTCGCGGGCATCGTGGGGTGTCTGCGCGCCGGGGCGGTCATCGTGCACACGGACGTCACCGCCCCCGCCGACCACCGCCGGGGTGTGCTCGCCCGCGCGGGCGTCCGCGCCGTGCTGACCGGCGCTGATGCGCCCGACACCACGGCCGTGGTCGCCGACGCCGGCGCTGGTGCGCCCGCCGCCGCGCCCGGCGACGGGGTCCCGGAGGGCGCGGAGCGGGTCGTCGTGACCCCGGACGGCACCCTGCCCCCCACCGCGACCGCACCCCGGACACCCCCGACACCCGGCGACGCCCGGCCGCGCACCCCGGACGAGCCCGCGTACGTCATCTTCACCAGCGGGTCGACGGGCGCGCCGAAGGGGGTGGTCGGCACGCACCGGGGGCTGGCGGCACTCGTCGACGCGCACCGGCGGCTCGTCCTCGACCGGCACAGCGCGCGGCTCGGGCGGCAGCTCGTCGTGGGGCACGCGTGGTCGCTGGCGTTCGACGCGTCGTGGCAGCCGCTCGCGGCGCTGTTCGCGGGGCATGTCGTCGCGGTGCTCGACGACGCCGAGATGCGCGACCCCCGGCTCTACCGCGCGGCGCTCGCTCGGCACCGGGTGGACGTCATCGAGACGTCGCCGACGATGCTCGGGCAGCTGGAGCGGCAGGGGCCCGGTGCCGGTGGGGACGCGGGTGCGGACCTGAACCCGGACCCGGACGCGCCCGCCCCCTGGCCCGGCCTGGAGGTCCTGGGCCTCGGCGGCGAGGCCGTCGACCCGGCGGTGTGGTCGCGCCTCGCCGCGGCGGCCCGTCCGGAGGCGTACAACTTCTACGGCCCCACGGAGACGACCGTCGACGCCGTGTCCGCCCGGCTCCGCGACCACCCCGCCCCCGTCATCGGCCACCCCCTTCCTGGCACAGCTGTGATGGTTCTGGACCGCTGGCTCCGACCCGTCCCGGACGGTCTTCCTGGCGAGCTCTACATCACCGGGCCGCAGGTCACACAGGGGTACACCGGCCGGGAGGACGCCGCGCGCCTCACCGCCGCGGCGTTCGTCGCCGCGCCCGGAGGAGCACGCGCGTACCGGACGGGGGACATCGTCGTCCGCCGCGCGGGAGCGCTCGCGTACCTCGGCCGCGCGGACGACCAGGTGAAGGTCCGCGGGTTCCGGGTCGAGCCCGCCGAGGTCCTCGCCGCCGTGCGGTCGCTGGAGGGGGTCGACGACGCCCGCGTCGGTGTCCACCGTGGCCCCGGGGGCCCGCGCCTCGTCGCCGCGGTCGTCCCGCGGTCCGCGGCGGACCGGGAGGACCCGGCGGGGGCGGCGGCCCGGTGGACCGCGCACCTGCGGGGGCGGGTGGCGGCGCACCTCGTGCCGTCGGCCGTCGTGCCGGTGGACGGGTTCCCGCTGACACGGAACGGGAAGCTGGACACGGCGGAGCTCACGGCGAGGGCCGCGGCGCTGCGCGGTGCGGGCGCGGCAGGCGCGTCCGCCGCCCCCGACGGCCCGGTGGAGCGCGAGCTCGCCGACGCCCTCGGCGCCCTCACCGGCACCCCGGTCACCGACCGGGACGAGGACATCCGCGACCTCGGCGTGGACAGCATCCTGCTCATGCAGTTGTGCTCCGACCTCGTGGAGCGCGGCGGCCCGCTGGCGCGCGTCACCCCGCGGCTGGTGCTCGCCGCCCCGACGGTGCGTGGGATCGCCGGGACGCTCGCGTCCCTGGACACGGCCGGTGGCGACGCCGCCGGGAGCGGCACCGGCGCATCCGGGACGACCACCCCCGCGCCCGCCCGTCCCGCCGACGCCGGCGACATCCCCGTCACCCCGGTGCAGGAGTGGCTGCTGCGCGGCGGCGGGTGGCGCCGGTTCTGCCAGTGGGCCCCGGTCACCGTCCCGTCGGGCCTCACCGCGGCGGACCTGCGTGACCGGCTGGGCACGCTCGCCGCCGACCACGGGCTGCTCCGCGCGACGGTCCTCGGCGCGTCCCGCGGACCCGTCCCCGGCGAGGGGGGACGTGGGGCCGCCGGGTCGCGGCGTCGACCCCGGATCACGGTTCCCGCCCTGCCGGACGACCCCACCGACCGGGCCGACTGGATCCGCGCCGTCGGCGACGCCGTCCTCGTGACACACCCCGGCCACGGCGGGCGGCCGACCCCGCAGGTGCTCGGCGCGGTCGCGCGGCAGGTCATCGAGACGGTGGACCCGAACTCCGGGCACATGCTCCGCGCCGCATGGTTCCCCGGCGACGACGGCACCGGTGGGCTGGTCGTGCTCGTGGCGCACCACCTGGCCGTCGACGGCATGTCGTGGCGGGTGATCCTCGACGACCTCGCGCGCGGCACGTCCCTGCCGGAGACGACGCCGTTCCGCCGGTGGGCGGGCTTCATCGACGACGAACGGTCCCGGCGGGCCGGCGCCCCCGCCGACCCCGGGCGCGCGGGCGGCGGTGCCGACGCCGGCGGTCCCGAGGCGGCGCAGGGCCACCCGGTGGACGGCGGGCCCGCGGGAGCGTGGGAGCGGTACCTCGCGACCGGCGACCGGTCCGCCCTGGGATCGCGGCGCGTCGACCCGGCGGTGGACCGGGCCGCGGACGCGCACGCCGACACCACCGTGGCGTCGCCGGAGGAGACCTCCGCGCTGCTTGACATCGCCGCCTCCGCCGGGCGCGCCGGCACGGATGCCGGTGAGCGGGCGGAGCGGGCGGGTCTGCGCGAGGTCCTGCTCGCCGTCCTCGCGGGGGCGGTGGCGCGGTGGCGTGGGACGCGTCGCCTCGTCGTCGACCTCGAGGGACACGGTCGCGACGACGACGTGCTCACCCGGCACGGCACGGTGGCCGACGACCTCTCCCGGACCGTCGGCTGGTTCACCACGGTCACGCCGCTGGTGCTGCCGGACCCGGCTGGCCCGGACCCGACCGGTGCCGCCCCGACCGGTGCCGCCCCGGCGGGACCCCCGGGTCATGGTTCTGACCCGGGTGAACCCGGGATCATCGACCGTGCCCGGGAGGTCGCCCGCGAACTCACGCGGCGGCCGGGCACTCCGGTCGAGCACTCCGTCGACTGCGGTGTGTGCGGGCACGGGGTGGAGGTCGAGGTCAACTACCTGGGCCGGTTGGACATGGGAGCGGGCTCCGGCGGCGACACCCCCGCCGACCGTCGCGCCGCGCCGGCCGGTGAGGCGCCGGCGTCGGGGGCGTGGACGGTCGTGACCGATGAGGCCGTTCTCGAGGCCCTGCCGGAGATGCCCGAACCTGACCTGCCCAGGACCTACGCCGTGGAGGCGACGTTCTCCGTCGCCCCGTCCCCGGACGGGCCGCGTGTCACGGCGCGGTTCAACCTCGCCGCGGCGGTGTTCGGCGCGGACGATCTCGCGGCGCTGACCTCCGCGTGGCGCGGGGAGCTGGGCCGGGTCGTCGGGGAGCACCGCCCGCGGTGACGCGCACCGGGTGGCCGGGTGCCCGCGGTGACGCGCACCGGGTGGCCGGAGCGTCCGAGGTGACGCGCGGGGTGCGCCCGCGTCGCCCGGCTCCCCCCCCCGGAGCCCCGCGGCCGTCCTACGGCCGGTGCAGCGCCAGCCCGGTCACGGGCGAGCCGAGCGCGGCGATGACAACGCCCTGGTCGGACCCGTCGAGCGGCACCCGGCGGATCTCGCCGCCCAGGTCCGCGACGTACGCCACCCGCGCGACCCGGTCCACCGCCAGCCCGATCGTCTCGTGGAATCCGCGCGCCAGGATCTCCGGCTCCGCGCCCCCCGCGCCGCCCGCGCCCGCACCCGCACCCGCGCCGTTACCGCCGTCACCGGCCCCGACCCCACCGGCCGGTAGCGGCGCCCGGTTGAGCGTGTTCCCGTCCGGCTCGGCCCCGCGGTCGGTCCAGTAGAGGTACCCGTCGGCGATCTCCAGGTCGATCGGCTCGGGCAGCCCCTCCCACAGCACCTCGATGTCGGGCCGCGCGTCGGCGCTCGCCCCGTCGGGCAGGTCGAGCGGGGCGCGGAGGATCCGCCCGCGCCCGCCCTTCGCGGGCCCCTTCTGCGTCCAGTACAGGTACCCGGCGTCGAGGTCGAGCGCCACGCCCACGCACTGGTCGGTCCAGTCGCCGTGATCCTCGTTGACGACGAGATCGCGCAGGTCGGACCCGTCGAGCCGGCACGTGGACACGCGGAACCCCTCGCGGTCGCCCCAGTAGAGCCGCCCGCGCCCGTCGGTGGTGAGCTGCTTGCCGGTGGTGATCCCGCCGGCGGGCACGATGTCGCGCGGGGTGCCGCCGGTGACGGCGACGGCGTGCAGTCCGCCGTTGCGCGCGGTGAAGTCCGGTTCGCCGGTGGTGTCGCCGTCGGCGGCGGGCGAGGGGGTGCCCATCGTCGTCCAGTACACCGTGTCGTCGATGACTGTCACACCGTCAGGGGCGTCGTTCGGGCTGTCGGCGACGGGGTGGACGGTGCCGTCGTCGGTGTCGACGGTCACGACCTTCCCGTCGGCGATGAGCAGCGCGTAGAGCGTCGCGGGCCGCCCGTCGTCCCGGTCGGTGGCCTGGACCGTGCCGGTGGTCCGGCCCGTGCCGGTCACCTGGCCTGCGGTGGTGGTCTGCTCTGCGTCGGTCGTGGTCATGGTCGTCAGCTCCTTGTGTGCGCGTGTCCGTGTGTCCGTGTGCGCGTGGGTCTGTGCGTGCGCGTGGGTGCCGCGGCCCGGGTGCGGCCCGGGTGCGGCTCGGGTGCGGGGCCTGCCGCCGGGGTCACTGTGGCACGGTCATGGGGTCTGTTGTGGTACGACGCCACACTCCAGCGTCCGCACCCCTCCATTGTGCCTGGCGTGGTCCGGCGGGACGGGGACGAGCGCAGTGCCGCCCGCACCGTTCCGCTCGCCCGCCCGCACGGCCCCGCCCCGGGTCAGCTGTCGACGGAGCGCAGCGCGGCGAGGACGGCCCGCGTCCGGGCGTCGCGCGCGGCGGTGAGCCGCCGGTAGCTCTCCTCGTCGGCGCCGTAGTCGGCCTCGATGGCGTCCACGACCTCACCCATGCGGGCGGGGTCGGGTGCACCGCTGTCGAAGTCCATCGCCGCGCCGACGTGCTCCAGCAGGTGACGGGCACCTGCGGGGCCGCCGCCGAGGCGCTGCCCCTCGAACGGGCCGATCGTCGCCCACCGCAGTCCGAGCGACGTGCGCACGATCTCGTCGAGCTCCGCCGGCCCGACCACGCCCTCCTGGACGAGGTACGCGGCCTGCTCGTTGAACACCCGCTGGAGCCGGTTGCCCACGAACCCGCGGATCTCCTTCCGCAGCGGCACGGGGTTCCGCCCGAGCGACCGGTACACCTCGACGGCCCGCGCGACCGCCGCGTCGGACGTCGCCGGGGAGGGGACGATCTCGACGAGCGGCATGAGCTCCGGCGGGTTGAAGGGGTGGCCGATGATGATGCGGGAGGCGGCGTCGTTCCCCTCGGCGATGTCCGACGGCAACAGTGACGAGGACGACGAGGCGAGGACCGTCCCCTCCGCGGTGGCCGCCGCGAGGGTGCGGAAGATCTCCTGCTTGATCTCGACGCGCTCGGGCCCGGCCTCCTGGACGAAGTCGACGCCCGCGCCGGCGGACGCGGCCTCGGCGGCGTCGGCGTACCCGGTCACGGAGCCGTCACCGGCGGTCGGCGCGTCGGGGAACGCCTCCGCGAGGATGTCCGCGAGGTCGTCGCGCGGGTCGGTGACCCGCACGGCCCACCCGGCCCCGGCGAAGAGCCGCGCCCAGGACAGGCCGATGACGCCCGCGCCGACGATGAGTGCAGTCGACATGTCAGGCCTCCTGTGCGAGCTCGTTGTGGAGCAGGGCGCTCGGCGCGGACTCCGGGGAGCCCGACGCGAGCACGCGCGACCGCGTCTCGAGGACGCCGCCGAACGCCTGCGTGACCGCCGTGAGACCGGCGGCGACGTGGCTGATGCGCGCCTCGTAGGTCATGCCGATGCCGCCGTGGAGCTGGACGGCCTCCTCGGCGATCTGCCGGGCCTGGCCGGCGACGAAGGCGAAGGCCTCGTCGGCGGTGGAGGTGAGCAGGTCGAGGGAGTCCCCGCCGTCACCGTCACCGGAGCCGTCACCGGAGGCGGTGCCGACGACGGGCCCGCCCGCGGTCTCGGCGACGGCCGTCGCCCACAGGGCCATCGAGCGGGTGAGCTCGACGTCGGAGTACATCTGCGCCGCCCGGTGGACGAGCACCTGGAACTTGTTGAGCGTCACGCGGAACTGTTTGCGCACCGTGAGGTACTCCGCGGTCATGGACAGCGCCGTCTCGGCGAGGCCCACGGCGTACGCGGTCTCCGCGATGCGGCCGAGGGCCGTCGCCCGCCGGAACGCGCGGAGCGCGGCGGCGGCCCGGTCGCCGGAACCGGAGCCGGAGCCGTCCCCGAGCCGCACGGCGGGCGTGCCGTCGAAGGTCACGAGAGCCGACCGGGTCCAGTCGGCGGCCCGGTGCACGTCGAGGGTGAGGCCGTCGGCCCCCGCCTCGACGAGGTACACACCGAAGTCCCCGTCCTCGACGGCGGTGACGAGGAAGGCCGAGGCCGCGTCCGCGACGGGCACGGCGGTCTTCGTCCCGTGGAGGGCGCCGTCGGTGACGGTGGTGGTGCGGTCCTGCATCCACGACCGGCCGGGCTCGGCGTGGGCGAGGGGCACGACGGCCTCCCCGCCGGCGATGCGCGGCAGCCACGTCGAGCGCTGCCCGTCGTCGCCGAGGTCACCGATCAGCCAGGACGCGACGTACGCGCCGTCGATGAGCGGTTCCGTCGCCGCGGCGGCGCCGGCGGCGCTCATGGCCGCGTACACCTCCGCGACTCCGGCGCCGGCGCCGTCGTACTCCTCCGGGACGGTGAGCCCGGTGAGCCCGAGTTGGGCCACCGCGGCCCACACGTCGGTGCGCAGGGCGAGTCCGTCCTCCGGGGCGTGGCCGGGGTCGCCGGCCGCCCTGCCGAAGACGTCCTTGGCCGTCTCCGCGAGCATTGTCTGTTCGTCGTTCAGTCCGAGGTCCATGGTGGGTCCTTCCTCACAGTCCGAGAATGGTCTTGGCGATGACACCGGTCTGGATCTCGTTGGTGCCGCCGAAGATGGAGAGTTTGCGCATGTTGAGGTACTCGGCGACGGGGTCGCCGTCGTCGGGGCCGCCGGTCGCGGGGGTGCCGGTGATGATCGCGGCGTCGCTGCCGAGGGCCTCGGCCTCGAGCTCGATGAGCTCCTGGAGCAGCCGGGTGCCCTCGAGCTTGAGCAGGGACGACGCCGGGCTGGGCTTGCCGTCCTGGCTGGCCGCGGTGACGCGGAGCTGGGTCGCCTCGAGGGCGGTGATGCGGAGCTTCGCGCGGAGCAGCCGGTCGCGGAAGGACGGGTCCTCGATGACGGGGTGCCCGTTGACGGTCCGCTCGCGGGCGACGGTCACGAGGTGCTCGTACTTGCGCTGGTTGGAGCCGACCTGGGCGATGCCGTTGCGCTCGTTGCCGAGGAGGAACTTCGCGTAGGTCCAGCCGGCGTTCTCCTCGCCGACGAGGTTCTCGGCGGGGATGTGCACGTCGGTGAAGAAGAACTCGTTGACCTCGACGGAGCCGTCGATGAGCCGGATCGGGCGGTGCTCGATGCCGGGGGTGTCGAGGTCGACGAGGAGGAAGGAGATGCCCTTCTGCGGCTTGTCGGCCTTCGGGTCGGTCCGGGCGAGGAGGAACATCCACTCGCCGTACTGGCCGAGGGTGGTCCACGTCTTCTGCCCGTTGACGACGTAGTGGTCGCCGTCGCGCACGGCGGTGGTCTTGAGCGAGGCGAGGTCGGAGCCGGCCTCGGGCTCGGAGAAGCCCTGGGACCACCAGATGTCGAGGTTGGCGGTCTTCGCGAGGAAGCGTTCCTTGAGCTCGTCGCTGCCGAACTCGGCGATGATCGGCCCGACCATGCTCGTGTTGAACGCGAGGGGCTGGGGGATGCCGGAGCGCTGCAGTTCGGAGGTGAAGATGTGGTGCTGGAGCTCGGTCCAGTCCTGACCGCCCCACGCGACGGGCCAGTGGGGGACGGCCACGCCGTGCCGGTTGAGGATGCGCTGGGTGGTGATGATGTCGTCGCGGGTGGTCTGCCCGGCGCGGGAGCGGGCGCGGACGTCGTCCGGCACCTCCCGGAAGATCGAGCGCAGGTCGTCGCGGAACTGCACCTCTTCGTCTGTGAGTTCGAGGTTCATCGTGGTCTCCTTGGTGTTGTGGGGGGTGGGGTCCCGGGTGGGGGTCGACGCCGCCCGCCGCGGCCGGTCGCCGGTGGTGCCGGTGGTCGGTGGGGGTCGACGCCGCCCGCCGCGGTCAGTCGCCCGGGGTGCCGGTGGTGCCGGTGGTGCCGGTGCCGCCGGATGCCGCGACGGCGGCGAGGACCTCGTCGGTCGAGGCGCCCGCCGGCTCGGGGAGGCGGCGGATGTTCACGGGGGTGCGGGACATGCCGATGGGGTTGGCCACCGTGCGCATCCGCCCCTCGGTGGGGTGGTCGACCTCGGGCATGAGGTCCATCTCGCGGACGTACGGGGAGTCGGGCAGCCCGTCGATGTCGCGGACGACGGCGTACGGGAAGTCGTTGTCCTGCAGGTACGTCTCCCACTCGTCGAGGGTGAGGCGGGTCGACGTGGCGAGGATCCGGTCCATGCCCCGGGTGAAGGCCGCGGAGTCGATGCGGTCGCCGTCCCAGCACGGGTCGTCGGCGAGTTCGTCGCCGGTGGCGGTGAGGAGGAGCTTGATGTCGGCGTAGGTGTAGGGCACGGCGGCGACGGCCTCGCCGTCGGCGGTCTCGAACGCGGAGTGGATCCGGTTGAGGCTGAGGGGGTTGCCGATCTCCGTGTCCTGGGCCGGGCTGAAGACCTGGCCGGAGAGGTGTTCGACGGAGTTCATGTGGATCATGACGTCGGCCATGGGGATCTCGACGTGCTGGCCGAGGCCGGTGGCGCGCCGCTCGTAGAGGGCGGACACGACGCCGAGGGCGAGCCACAGCGAGGAGGTCTTGTCCGCGATGAACGTCGGCATGTACGTGAGGGAGCCGACGGAGCGGCGCTGGAGGTCGACGTCGCCGGTCTCCGCCTGGATGACCTCGTCGTACGCGGGCCGGTTCGCGGAGGCGGAGCGCTGGTTGAAGCCCTGCCCGTGGGCGTAGACGAGCCCGGGGAACCGGTCCTTGATCTGCTCGTACCCGATGCCGAGGCGGGTGAGTGCCCGGCCGCGCATGTTCGTCACGAAGACGTCCGCGGACTCCAGGAGGTCCATGAGGTGGGCGAGGTCGTCCTCCTTCTTGAGGTTGAGGGCGACGCTGCGCTTGTTCCGGTTGACCTGGAGGTAGAGGGGTCCCATCCCCGGGTGCCGGCCGACGTTCGCCGGGGAGAACCGGGCGGTGTCGAACGGCGGTTCGATGCGGATGACGTCCGCGCCGAGGTCGCCGAGGACCTGGGTGGCGAAGGGGGCCATGACGACCGTGGAGAGGTCGACGACCGTCACCCCGGCGAGGGGGCCGGTGGGGTCGCCGCCGAGGGCGAGCTGCGCGGAGCCGAATCCCGCCGGGGTCGCCGGCGTGTCCGTGGTGGCCCGGTGTCCGGGTGTGCGTTCGGAGGGGGTGCCCTCCGCGTCCGAAGTCTCACTGCTGTTCATCTGTCGAGCCTGATCCTCACTGTCGGTGTCGGGTGGGTACCTGGCCGACTGTAGGCCGCATTGAGATCGTGAATTGCCTTTCGTTCTTGATACTTTTGTCATACAGTCTTTCGCTGGCGTGGATGCGGGGACGGAAAGTCGGGGCGTCGCCCGGGGTGGAGTCCGGGGCACTGTTTTTCGCCCGCGAGGATTCAGTGTTCACGAAATACGGATACCGCGGGATTGGTGACGGCAGCACGAAACCCGGTGCCGCGGGATTTCCGGGGGAGGCCCGAAAACCCGGTGACGCGGGATTTTCCTCCCTGGCACCCCGGGGTGTTTCGGCGCCGGCGGTCGGCGGAGTAGGCTGACCCGGCCTGGACAACTGTGATCGGGACGGCTGAGTGCGGCCGGGGACGGCGGAGAGCAAACGTGGTCGACATTCCTCACCTGCGGTGTTTCATCGCGGCGTACGACGAACTCAGCTTCACCCGGGCCGCGGCGTCGCTCTACGTCTCCACCTCCGCCCTCAGCCAGCGCATCAAGGCCCTCGAACGGCACCTCGACCGCGTGCTCTTCGACCGGTCGACGCACGTCATCCGCCCGACGACCGAGGCCCGGCGGCTCTACCCGGAGGCGCTGCAGATCGTCCAGTCCTTCGCCCGGCTCCCGGAGGTCGTCCGGGACCCGGGGACGGGGACGCGGGTGCGCATCGCGGTGCCGGACGTCGTCGGACGGGGGACGCGGGAGCGCCTCGACCGGCTGACCGCCGGGCCGGACCCGCGCGTGGCCGTAAAGTTCATCCAGATGGCCTCCCTGGAGATGGAGGGTGCGCTGCTGGAGCGCAGCGTCGACCTCGCCCTCGGCCGGGTCCCCGCGGTGAACCCCGGGGTGGTGGAGGAGTGGTGCACGGAGGAGGTGCTCGTCATCATCGCCGACGCGGAGGCGCTGCCCGGTGACGGGCCGGTGAGCCTCGCCGACCTGGAGGGGTTCACGCTGGTCGGCGGGCCGAAACACTGGCGGTTGTGGCGGGACACGGACTACCGGCGGCTGCGCCGGGCGGGGATCACCCTCGACACGGGGCTGCCGCAGCTCGACGTCGGCGGGATGATGATCCACCTCCGGCACCACCGGCGGTTCTCCGTCGTGCCGGAGGACTCGGACATCGTCTGCGCGGTCGACCGGGACGTGTTCGTCGTCCGGCCGTTCCCCGGCGTGACCGGGGAGATGCGCGTCCTGCGGCGGCGGGAGGACGACTGGGTGCGCCCCGTCGCCCGCGCCCTCGGCGCCCCCTGACGCCGCGCCCGCCGCCCGCCCCCTTACGCCGCGCCGCCCGTCCCCGGCCCGCGACTTTTCCACCGGGTGACCCCGACTTTCCCCCCGGTGCCTCACCGACTTTTCCCGTCCGTTGTCCCCGGCGTGGGACGGCGTCGTCCCCGTGCCCGGAACTCCCCGCCCGACTTTTTCCCGCGCGGCGGTGTATGACGGTAACTGCCACCGACATTTCGTCGTCCGCACCACACACGCCGGGACCGTCGTCGTCGACGGTTCACGGACAGCACGGGAAAGCAGGGTATTTCATGGCAGACACCACAACTATTTCCTCCGTCACCGTTCTCGGTGCCGGGGTCCTCGGCGCGCAGATCGCCTTCCAGGCCGCCTACGCGGGTTTCGACGTCGTGAGTTACGACATCAACGACGACGCCCTCGCCGCGGCCCGCGACCGCTTCGACCGGACCGAGGGCTACTACCGCCGCGAGGTCGACGGTGCGGACGACTCGACCCTCGCCGCCGCCCGCGACCGCCTCACCCAGAGCGCGGACCTCGCCGCGGCCGTCTCCGCCGCGGACCTCGTCATCGAGGCCGTCCCGGAGACCCTCGACCTCAAGCGCGAGGTGTGGGGGTCCGTCGGGGACGCCGCCCCGGAGGGTGCGGTCTTCACGACGAACACCTCCACCCTCCGGCCGAGCGACTTCGCCGGGGCCTCCGGGCGGGAGGAGCGCTTCCTCGCCCTCCACTTCGCCAACCACATCTGGGTGAACCGCACCGCCGAGGTCATGCCGACCCCCGCGACGGACGGCGGGGTCTTCGACACCGTCGTGCAGTTCGCCCGGGACATGGGCATGGAGCCGGTGGTGCTCAAGAAGGAGCAGCCGGGCTACGTGCTGAACTCCCTGCTCGTCCCGTTCCTTGAGGCCGGTCAGCGGCTGTGGGCGGACGACGTCGCGGACCCGCACGAGATCGACCGGGACTGGCGGATGTCCACCGGCTCGCCGATGGGCCCGTTCCAGGGCATGGACGTCATCGGCCTGCGTACGGTCCACCAGATCGCGGAGGAGCACGCGGACGAGACGGGCGACGACCTGCTGCGGGAGGCCGCCCGCCGGCTGCAGGAGGAGTACCTCGACCAGGGCCTCACGGGCCAGGAGTCCGGACAGGGCTTCTACCGCTACACCGACGACGGGTCGGTCGCCACCGACCCGGGGACAGGAACCTCCGATGAGCACTGACACGGATCTCACCGACCGGATCGACGCCGCCGCCCGGGACGTCGAGGATGACGTCATCGAGTGGCGGCACCACATCCACAGCCACCCCGAGCTGTCGAACCGGGAGGAGGGGACGGCGTCGTTCATCGTCGACCGGCTCCGGGACTTCGGGTACGACGACGTGACGACGGACATCGCCGGCCACGGCGTCGCGGCGGTCCTCCACGGCGGCGCGGAGCCGGACGACGGCCACCGCCGGACGGTGCTGCTCCGCGCGGACATCGACGCGCTGCCGGTGCGGGAGGAGACCGACGAGGACTTCGCCTCCGACGTCGTCGACGAGGACTACCCGGGCGGCCCGTTCCCGGTGGCCCACGCCTGCGGGCACGACTGCCACACCGCGATGCTCTTCGGCGCCGCGAAGGTCCTCCGCGAGGTCGCGGACGACCTGCAGGGCGACGTCGTCCTCGTCTTCCAGCCGGCGGAGGAGGGGCCGCCGGTGGACGAGGACGGCGGGGCCCGGCCGATGCTCGCGGCGTTGGAGGACGACGTGCTCGCGGACCTCGACGCGGCCCCGACGATGGCGTTCGGGATGCACGTCGCCCCCGGCCCGTCGGGCTGGATCTGCTACGCGCGGGACGTGCAGAACGCGTCGTCGGAGCTGGTGAAGATCACCGTCACGGGCGAGCAGGTCCACGGGTCCCAGCCGTGGTCGGGCCGCGACCCGATGCCCCCGGCGGCGGAGATCCTCACCGCGATGGGGCAGGTCTACCGGCGGATCGACGCCCAGGACGCCGTGACGGTGAGCATCGGCCACATCGAGGACGAGGGCCGGTTCAACATCGTCGGGGAGTCCGTCACGATGTGGGGCACGGTCCGGTGCCTCGCGGACGGTGTCATGGACCGGGTCAACGAGATCATCGAGCAGACGGTGACCCACATCCCCGAGGCCTACGGGTGCTCGGGGGAGGTGGAGTTCCTCCAGCAGGTGCCGCCGGTGGTCAACGACGGGGGGTGGATCGACGCGGTCCTCCCCACGTTGGAGCGTGTCGCCGGGGAGGACGGGCACGTCGTCGAGGTCCCGGCGTCGATGGGGTACGACGACGTCTCCGAGTTCATCAACGCGTACGGCGGGGTGTACGCCCTGCTCGGCGTGCAGGACGTGACGGTGGACGAGGACGGGGAGCCGGTGCCGGAGGACGGCGGCCGGGGCCTCGTGCCGAACCACAGCCCGCGGTTCTACGCGAACGACGACGCGCTGGTCACGGGCGTGCGGATGCACGCGCACGTGGCGCTGGACCACCTCCGGGGTGCGCTGGAGCCGGAGGACGACTGACGGCGGAGGGGGCCGTCGTCCCCCGGGACGGTGACCCCGCGACCGTGACCGGCCCGGTGACCGGCCCTGCGAGCTGCACCGCGACCGGCCCGGTGACCTGCACCGCGACCGGCCCGGTGACCTGCACCGCGACCGGGACCGTGACCTGCACCGCGACCGGTGCCGGCGCGGCGGTCCACCACAAACGGGGGCAGCGGGGGACGCGGGGTGGCGGAGCCGGCGGTTCTGCGTAACATGGTGACGTGTCAACTACTTGGTTGACATGTCACGCCGCCGGGGCCCGGGCCCTCCTGACGGGGACGACCATGTCGACACGACGAACAGGAAAGGCAGAGCACTCATGAACATCGACGTTCACGCCCACTACTGGACAGACAGCTACCTCGACCGCATCCAGGCACTCGGGAAGGACGACACCGACACGCAGCGCGGCATGGGCGCCGGCGACGGGAAGGAACTGCAGGACCGCCGGGAGCTCATGGACCGCTCCGGGGTCGACCTCCAGATCCTCTCCGCCGCGCCGCAGATGCCGTACAGCGACACCGACCGGGACGGTGCCGTCGAGGCCGCCCGCTTCGTCAACGACCAGTACGCGGAGCTCGTCAAGGAGTACCCGGACCGGTTCCGCGCGTTCGTCGCGCTGCCGATGCCGCACATCGAGGAGTCCCTCGCCGAGCTCGCCCGCGGGCTCGACGAGCTCGGCTTCCTCGGCGTCGTCTTCAACACGACGATCAACGGCCGGCCGCTCGTCGACCCGGAGTTCGCGCCGATCTTCGAGGAGCTCAACCGCCGCAAGGCCGTCGTCTACATCCACCCGGCCGGCAACTCCGTCGACACCCCGCTCATCCGGGACCACCACATGACGTGGATGGTCGGCGCGCCGATGGAGGACACGGTGTCCATCATGCAGCTCATCACCGAGGGCTTCCCCACGAAGTACCCGGACATCACCTTCATCAACTCCCACCTCGGCGGGGCGCTGCCCATGCTCCTGCAGCGGGCGGACAACCAGGTCGGCTGGGAGGCGCCGGACACCCCGGAGAAGCCGTCCGAGGCCGCGCGCCGGATGTACTTCGACTCCGTCGGCCACGGGCACGTGCCCGCGATCCGCGCGGCGGTCGACTCGTTCGGCGCGGACCGCATCCTCCTCGGCACGGACTTCCCGTACGAGGCCGGGGACATCTTCACCCGGGCCGTCGAGTACATCCCGGAGGGGCTCGACGAGAAGGACGCGACGGCGGTGCTCTCCGGCAACGCCGCGCGGCTCTTCCCGTCCCTCGCGGACAAGTGAGCCGGCTCCACCGCACCACCGACCACCACAGGTCACCACCGACACCGAAGGAGACACCACCATGACCGCACCCGACCTCAAGGACAGCGAGCTCACCTCCCTCATCGCGAAGGAGGACGCCGTCCTCCTCCTCGTCGACCACCAGCCGCAGATGGTCTTCGGCGCGCGGAGCGCCACGGACCCGCAG
This sequence comes from Corynebacterium bovis DSM 20582 = CIP 54.80, assembly GCF_030408615.1. Lineage (NCBI taxonomy): Bacteria > Bacillati > Actinomycetota > Actinomycetes > Mycobacteriales > Corynebacteriaceae > Corynebacterium > Corynebacterium bovis. The sequence continues at coordinate 139,002 of NZ_CP047187.1, forward strand.
GCGCTCATCAACAACGTCGTCGCCCTCGCGAAGCTCGGCAAGCTCTTCGAGATCCCGACGATCCTCACCTCCATCGCCGCGGAGACCTTCGGCGGGCACCTCGCGCACCAGCTCACCGACGTCCTCCCGGACCACGACGTCATCGACCGGTCGTTCATCAACGCCTGGCAGGACGGCCGCATCCGGGACGCCGTCGAGGCCACGGGCCGCCGCAAGCTCATCATCGCGGGCCTGTGGACGGAGGTGTGCCTCACCCTGCCGGCCCTCTCGGCGAAAGAGCAGGGCTACGACGTCTACGCCGTCGTCGACGCCTCGGCGGGCTCCTCGCAGGCCGCGCACGACGCCGCCATCCAGCGGCTCATCATGAACGGTGTCACCCCCGTCTCCACGGCGCAGCTGCTCTCCGAGTTCCAGCGGGACTGGGCGCGGGAGGACACCTACGGGCCGGTCAACGAGATCGTCCGGGACCACATGGGTGCCTGGGGACAGGGCGTCGACTTCGTCGCCCAGTTCTCCGGGCAGCACTGACCCGGACCCCGGACGCGGCCCTGACCGGGGCCCGGGACGGCACCGGCCCGGGCACCCTGACGGGCGTTCGCCCGGACGCGCCGCACGCCGGGCCGGGTATCCTGGACGGTGTGCGGCCACGGCCGGACGACCGCCGCCCCGCGGCGACGGGTGGTGGCAGAGAACACCTGATACACGACGATCACGACACCAGACGAGATCACGACACCAGACGAAAGGACGGGCTATGTTCTGCTCGAAGAACGCGAAGACCACGAAGACCTCCACGGACGCGAAGGCGAAGGGTGAGGGCAAGGACGACGGCGCCTCGACGGGCTCGAACTCCGTCGCCCGCCTCGGCCGCCTCGCGCTGAGCCCGATCTTCCTCGTCGGCGGCCAGAGCGCCTTCTCGAACGCGAAGGCGATGGCGCCGATGATCGAGCAGAAGGCCAAGCAGGTCGGCCTGTCGAACCTGCCCGTCCCGGCGGAGACGCTCATCAAGGTCAACGGCGCGGGCATGATGGTGCTCGGCACGGCCCTCGGCCTCGGCATCGCGAAGAAGCCGGCCGCGCTGGGCCTCGTCCTGTCCCTCATCCCGACGACGCTCGCCGGCCACGCCTTCTGGGAGGAGGAGTCCGAGGGCGACAAGAAGGGCCAGCTCATCCACTTCCTCAAGAACACCGGGCTCATCGGCGGCCTGCTCGCCGTCGCGTCCCGCTGATCCACCCGCCCCGGGGTCACCCCGGGGCACCCCGGGACCGGGACGGCACCTCCGACCCGGGCCCGCGCGGCGGTCGCCGTCGTCCCCCGGACCGGGGGCGGACCACCCCGCGAACCCACGACCACGACACCCACGCGCGACCTCACGCGGCGCGACCACGCACGACCTCACGCGGCCACGCGCGGCACGACCACGCACGACCTCACGCGGCCACGCGCGGCACGACCACGCACGACCTCACCACCAGGCACGGGGGCACCGGCAGGGGACCGGCGTCCGGGGGACCGCGTGCCGTCCAGCTCAGACACACCGGGATCCTCCATGACCACTGACGCCACACCCGCCTCCCCCGCGCCCCGCCACGGCTCGATGTTCAGCCTGGCCCTCGCCGTGTACATCTTCACCGTCGTCATGGTGGGGACGACGATGCCCACGCCCCTGTACCCCACCTTCTCCGCGAAGTTCGGCTTCGGGGCGTCGCAGACGACGCTCCTGTTCGCCGTGTACGCCGTGGGCGTCGTCGTGGCGCTCATCCTCCTCGGCCGGCTGTCCACCCGCGTCGGCCGGAAGCCGATGATCCTCGCCGGCATCGTCCTCTCCCTCGCCTCCGCGGCGGTGTTCATGATCGGCTCGGAGGTGTGGCTGCTGTACATCGGCCGGGTGCTCTCCGGGCTCGCGGCGGGCATCCTCACCTCGACGGGCACCGTGACCGTCATCGAGAACGCCCCGCGCGGCCGGGAGTCCCTGGCGACGGTCCTCGCGACGGCGGCGAACATCGGCGGCCTGGGCCTCGGCATCCTCATGTCCGGCCTCGTCGCGCAGTGGGCGCCGGGGCCGCTGTTCACGCCGTTCGCCGTGCACGCGGTGCTGCTCGTCCTCGCGGGTCTCGGGCTGGCGGGGGTCGTCGACCGGGTGCGGCGGGACAGCAGCGGGCCGATCATCCAGCTGCCCGGTGTCCCGCCGGAGGCCCGGCACATCTACGGGGTCTCCGCCATCGGCGCGGTCGTGGGGTTCACGACGAGCGGCCTGTTCTCCGCGGTCGTCCCCGGCTTCGTGAAGGGGCCGATCGGCATCTCGTCACCGGCCGTCATCGGCGTGACCGTGTGCCTGTTCTTCCTGTCGTCCGCGGCGGCGCAGATCATCCTCAGCCACTACTCGGACCGGTCGCTCGTGACGGTCGGGTCGGTCGCGTCGATCGTCGGGCTCGTGCTGCTCATCGTGGCCCTCGTGACGACGAACGTCGTCGCCCTCGTGCTGTCGTCCCTCGTGGCGGGCGCCGGGCAGGGGCTGACGTTCACCGCCGGGATGCGGGCGGTGACCGCGGCGACGCCGCTGGAACACCGGACGTCGGTCGTCGCGGCGTACTTCGTCGTCGCCTACGTGGCGATCTCGGTGCCGCCGGTGCTCGCGGGGATCCTCACCGGGCCGATGGGGGTCGTCGGGTCGACGCTGCTCTTCGCCGTGGTGCTCATCGCGTTGACCCTGTTCGGCCTCACTCGGCGCCGCGAGTTCGAGGGCGTCTGAGCGCCTCGCCGCGCAGCGCGACCGTCTCCGTCCGCGACCCCGGTTCCGGCTCGTCCGGGCGGGCCTGCGGGGCGGGGTTCCGCCGGGGCCGCAGCACCGTGTCCGGCAGCGTGGGGGCCGGCAGCCACGACAACCCGTCGGCGTTCCGGTCCGGCCCGCCGAGGCCGACGTAGCCGTCGACCGTCCCGAACCGGTCCGTGCGGGCCTGCCACTCCTCCCGGAACGTGCGGATCTCCTCCCCGGTGCGGCCGACGAAGTTCCACCACATGATGATCTCCTCGTCGAACGGTTCCCCGCCGAGGAGCAGCATCCGCGCCGGGTCGGTGCCCCGGTTGGCGAGGTGCAGCCGGCTGGCGCCGACGCCCGTGTACCCGACGGCCGCGCGGGGGACGGTCACGCCCTCCACGGTGACGTCGCCGGCGTCGACGAGGACACCGTGCTCGAACGTGGCGTCGACCTCGAGAACCGCCTCCGCACCCGGGTCGAGCCTGATCTCCGCCCCGAGCAACGGCGTGTGCGTCGCCACGGGGCTGGTCTCACCGACGAGCGAGCCGAGGAACACGAGCACCGACCCGCCCGGGATCTGCACCGGGTCCGGCGCATGGTGCTCGAACACGCGGCCCGTCGTCGACCGCACCCGGTCCGGCAGGGCGACCCACAGCTGCACCCCGTGGAGGCGGGTCGTCCCCGGCGTGGACGTCTCCGAGTGGCAGATGCCCGCCCCCGAGGTCATGAGGTTCACCTCGCCGGGGCGGACCGTCCCGCGGTGGCCGCCGGAGTCGATGTGCGTGATCTCCCCCTCGAACAGCCAGCTCACCGTCTGCAGGCCCGTGTGCGGGTGCGGGGCGACGTCCATCCCCCGCGACGCGCGCACGTCGTCCGGGCCGTAGTGGTCGGCGAAGCACCACGCGCCGATGAGGGAGCGGCGGCGCTGGGGGAGGGTCCGGCGGACGGTCATCGCCCGGGGGCCGCCGAGGGGGACCTCGCGGGGGGTGATGATCTCGACGGGCACCTCCCCGGGGCAGGCCGCCGAGGCGTCCGGGGCCCCTCCGGGGGCGCACACGATGTCGTCGGGCTGCGGGTCGGGGTTGCTCATGCGGGAAATTCTACGTGGGTCGGCGCGGGGCGGCTCCGCTGGTGGAGTGCGCGCGGGCGGCGCGGGGCGTGCGCGGGGCGTGCGCGCGGGCGGCGGCTCCGCTGGTGGAGTGCGCGCGGCCGCCGGTACCGTGGAGGGCATGACTGTGACGCAGATCGACAGCGCCGGCACCACCGGCGCCGGCACCACCGAGACCACCACCACCGATGCCGGCCGCGCCGGCGTGACGGCGCTCCTCGCCGTCGACATGCAGCGCGGCATCCTCGCCGCCGCCCCCGACGAGGACCGCGGGCGGATCGTCGCGGCGACCGCCGCCCTCGCCGACCGCTTCCACGAGTTGGGCCTCCCCGTCATCTGGGGCCGCGCCCACGGCCTGCCCGCCGGCCGGACCGACATGCCGCTGCCGCAGGGCGAGCCGCCGGCCGACTTCGCGGAGCCCGGGGACGGGCTGCCGGTCGCGGAGGGGGATCCCGTCGTCACCAAGACCGCGACCAGCGCCTTCACCGACCCTGAGCTGCGGCGGATCCTCGACGAGCGCGGGGTGACGCAGCTGGTGGTGACGGGCCTCGCCACCGGGATGGGCGTGGAGTCCACGGTCCGTGCCGCGTACGACGCAGGCCTCTCCGTCGTCGTGGCCACCGACGCCGTCACCGACCCGGTGGCGGAGCGGCACCGCGCGTGCCTGGAGCTGACGCTGCCGGGTGTCGCGGAGCTCGGCACGAGCGCGGACATCCTCGCGCTGCTCGCCGACTGACGCCGGCGCGGGGGCGAGCGTGCGCGTGCGATCCGCGCACGTCACGCGTCATTCCCGCGCCCCGCGGCGGCGGGCGGTGGGGTGGTGTGGGCTACTGGCAGCGCGGGGTCAAAAACGGGGCGGAAATTGACTTGGCGCTGCCAGTTGCTGACAGTGAGGCGCGCCGCGCGACCTGGCGCTGCCAGTTGCTGACAGCGAGGCGCGCCGCGTGACCTGCAGCTGCCAGTGGCGGACGTGCGCGTGCAGTTCCGCGCGGTGGTGCGCCCCGTGCGCCCCGCGCGACCCGGCGCCGGCACCTAACCGGTGCCGAGCCGGTAGCACTCCCGGGCCTTCCGCAGTGACTCCCTGACCACGTCGGGGTCCACGGACGAGCCGGGTTCCGGGTACGGGTCCAGCGCGTCGGACGCCATGGGGAGGCTGATCTGGTCGGGCGTCGCGGTGCTGATGTCGCGCGGCCTGCACGCCCCGGAGAGGCTGTCGGTGAGGTCGTCGCGGATCGTCGACGGCGACACGCCTCCCGGCGCCCGGACGCCACGCAGTCCCGCCAACCCCACGGCGGGGGCACCGTCGACCCGGGGGCCGGCCGAGGCGCTGTCGACGACCTTCACGACGTCCGGCAGCTCGTCCCGGAACCCGGACCGCGCGTACACCTCGCGCACCGCGGCGGCGACGGAGGGCAGGTAGGCGCGGTCCCGGGGCTGCGCGCACACCGTGGGGGCGACGCCGTCGCAGACCGCGGTCGCGTCGCCGCCCCACGGCCGGATGTCCTGCTGCCGGATCATGCCGAACACCGGGACGACGAGGATGAACGTGACGATCAACGCGAGCGGGGGAACCCAGATCCGGCGCAGGTGGAACCCCACGATCGTCCCGACGGCCGCACCCGCGGTCACGAGGAGGATCGACGCCACCACGTTCGCGGTGCTGCCGGCCAGGTCGGAGCCGACGGCGGCCCACCGCACCCCGTCCGCGCGTTCCCCGGCGACGCACACGACCGCCAGGACGGCGACGGCCACGACGGCCGTCACGGAGACCGCACGGCAGACCGTCCCCACGGCGGAGCGGAGCACCGCCGGCCGGCCCCTGTCGCTCAGGGTCTCCCACACGGCGACGGAGCTCCGCCACCGGTACTGGCCTGCGACCACTCCGCAGGCGCAGGCCACGGGGGCGGCGAACAGCGTCGTCAACGGGACGTAACTCGCGAGGAGCAGGCGGATGCTCCCACCCCAGTACCCCACCGAGACGACCGGGGTCCACCACAGGGCGACGGCGACGGCCGCAGCGACGACGGGGAGGACCATGGCCCGGCGGACACCGGCGGAGAGGCGTCGCCGGGAGGAGGGGCGGGTGCCGGGCAGGGTGATGCGCCGGGAGGAGGGGCGGGTGCCGGGGAGGGGTCCGCGTCGGCCCCCGACCCGTGCGACGGTGAGCCGACCGGGGACGACGACGCCCGCGACGTACACGGCCGCACCGGCGACGAACACCGCGAGACACAACGGCCAGCTGAGGTCGAGGGCACCGCCGGTCGTGTGCACCGGCCCGGGCATGCGCAGCGCCCCCCACAGGGTCATCGCGGTCCCCGGCTCGGCGGGCACGGAGAACGCCATCGACGCGATGCCGAGCACGGTGGGCGTCACCCAGATCATCCAGCGGGGGAGGAACGCCAGGGAGAGCAGTCCCGCGCCGATGAGCCCGAGGCAGTTGCGCAGCATCGCCGCCGCCCCGGAGTCCCACATGTTCCCGGGGTAGAACACCGCGGAGGCGACGCCGGCGGACAGCGCGGCCACGGCGACGAGCGCCGCCCGGCGTCGCCGGACCGGGCGGACGGAGAGGCGGTCCCAGTCGTCCTCGACGGTGAACAGGAACAGGACCGGGACGGACAGGGTCATGGCCAGCCACAGGGAGCGGATCGGCAGCGTCGTCCCCTCCTCCATCGGGAGTGCCGCGACGAGGAGCGCGACGATGAGCGTCGCGAGGAACGCCGAGGCGACGGCCTGCGGTGCCCGGACGTGTCGGAGCCAGAGGATCATGACCCGACCATCGCCAGGTAGCGCCTCTCGAAGTCGGCGAGGTCACCGTCCCGGGCGAAGTCACGGCGTGGACAGTGGGTGACGACCGTCCCGGCCTTCATGACGGTGACGGTGTCTGCGACGGTGAGGATGTCCTCCACGATGTGGGTGGAGACGACGACGACCGCGCGTGTGGCGATCTGCGCCGTGATGTCGCGGAGACTCTCCCGTTGGCTCACATCGAGGCCGGCGGACGGTTCGTCGAGAATGACCAGGTCCGGGTCGCCGATGATCGCCGACCCCACGCCGACCCTCCGGCGCATTCCCCCCGAGAGTGCGCCGATCCTCGTGTCCCGTTCAGCCGTGAGGTTGATGCTGTCCAGTGCTCTGTCGACCTCGGCGGGGGCCTTGTCCTCCGGGATCTTTCTGAGCCAGCACATGTAGGACAGGTGTTCGGCGACGGTGAGGCGGGACCTCCGCATGGTGTCCTGGGGGAGGTACCCGAGTCTCCTGCGGAGGAGGGGGACGTCCCCGTCGGGCCACACCGCCTCCCCGAGGGAGATTGTTCCCGACGACGGTTTCTGCAACGTCGCCATCGTCCGCAGGAGCGTGGTCTTCCCCGCCCCGTTCTGGCCCATCAGCGCGTGCAGACCGGGCCCCAGGGTGAGCGACACCGAGTCGACGACGGTCCTCCGGCCGTATCTCACCGATACCTGGTCTGCGACGAGGGTCATGTGACGGGTGCCTTCCGGGTCGGGGAACTGTGCTGGGCGCCGGTGTCACCGCTGGCGTTCGCCGGAGGCGCAGGGTGACGTGGCGGAGGAGTCACAGGCCTGGAACATATTCCATACGCGCGATAAGCAGTAGGTACAGCGAATAAATACCCCAATGTCGGGGTGGTGCTGCGTGACCGAGTGGTGCCCTGCGAGCGGTCCTGCGAGAGGTGCGGTGGTGCGGGCTACTGGCAGCGCGGGGTCAAAAATACGCCCGAAATTGACCCGCAACTGCCAGTTGCTGACAGCGATGCGCGCCGCGTGATTTGGCGCTGCCAGTTGCCGACAACGCGCCCCCCGCCGCGCGCCCCGCCCCGCGCCGCACGCCCATCTGCCCCCCCGCGCCCCCGGCGCGCGCCGCGTCAGTACACCGTCTGCGACCGGTCCAGCTCGGCGTCCACGGGCCGCGCGCCGGGCTGGTCCCGCAGCGCCTCGAAGCTCGCGGCGTGCCGGAAGGGCGCGGTCGGGGAGAGGACGTCGTCGGTGAAGAACCAGTCGCAGTGCGTGCGGTCGGCGCTGACCTCGACCGCCATGTAGCCGTGGAACCGCAGGTCGATCCACTTGTACCAGGGGGCGACCTGCCGCAGCAGGTCCTGCCCGATGCCCAGCAGCCCCTCGGCGAGCGGGGCGAGTTCCCGGGTCTTGGCGATGGTGTCGAACGCGCTGCCGGCGGAGACGGACGGGGTGACGAACTCCGTGGCGACGACGTCGTGGTTCTGGTTCATGCGGAACGCCGCGGGGTCGCGGGGGATGTCGGCGGCCCAGGAGGTGTGGATGTCGCCGGTGAGGAAGACGACGTTGCGCTTGTTCGTCTCGACGAAGGTGTCGATGACCTTCTGCCGTTCGGCCATGTACCCGTCCCACTGGTCGGTGTTGAGGGCGATGCCCTGCCGGGGCATGCCGACCTGGTTGACGAGCCAGTCGGCGACCTGCGGGTCGAGGGTGTTCGGCAGGGTCATCGGCGCGAACATGACCTCGTTGGCGATGACCTGCCACTGGGCCGTCGAGGCGGTGACGACGTCGCGGAACCACGTGAACTGCGTCTCGCCCATCATGGAGCGCCCGTCGCGGCCGGCGGAGCGGAGCATGTCGGGGTCGGACTGGAGGAACCCGGGCCAGCCGGACTGCAGCAGTTCGTAGTCGCGGTAGCTGCGCAGGTCGGGGATGACGAGTTCGAAGAGGTCGCCGTAGCGCAGCGTGCGGTAGAGGTGGCGGTTGTCGTCCCGGCCCTCGGTGCGCACGGGCATCCACTCGAAGTACGCGCGGGTGGCGGCGGCCTTGATGGCGGGGAAGTTGTCGCCGGGTTCGCCGGAGTTGCCGGCGATGCCGTCGCGCCAGACGTTGTCGGCGAACTCGTGGTCGTCCCAGATGCAGATGAACGGCTTCGCGGCGTGGAGGTCGGCGAGGTCGGGGTCCTGGTGGTAGGAGCCCTGGCGGACGCGGTAGTCGGTGAGGCTGGTGGTCCGGTTGGCGGGGGCGACGGGCCGGACGACGGTGTTGTAGAGCCCGGGGTACTCCCCGGCGGCGTACTCGTAGGTGTAGTCGCCGAGGTGGAGGACGAACTCCAGGTCGTCGCGGCCGACCATGTCGCGGTAGGCGCGGAAGTAGCCGGACTCCATGTTGGAGCAGGAGCACACGCCGAAGCGCACGCGGTCGGGCCGGGTGCCGGGGGCGGGGGCGGTGCGGGTGCGGCCGGTGCGGGAGCGCTGGTCCCTGGCGGGGCCGTCGAGGACGGTGAAGCGGTAGAAGTACGTCGTCGCGGGCTGGAGGCCGCGGACGTCGACCTTGACGGTGTGGTCGTTGTCGGTCGTCGCGGTGACCTCGCCGGACCGGACGACGCCGCCCATCTGCGGGTCGGTCGCCACCTCCCACCGGACGCGGGTCGGGGCGCCGACGCCGGAGCCCGGCGTGGCCTCGGGGACGGGGGTGACGCGGGTCCAGATGATGACGCCGTCGGCGAGCGGGTCACCGGACGCGACGGAGTGGACGAACGCCGGCCCGGGCCCGGGGTCGCCGGCGGGGGCGGGGGCCGCGGCGCCGGGGTTCGCGTTCGCCGCGGCGGTGGGCATGGCGCGGGCGGCGAGGGTGGAGCCGCCGACGACGGCGGCGCCGATGAGGAAGGAACGACGACCGACGCCGCCGGTGCTCGTGGTGGGACGGTCGGGGTCCCGGTGGTCGGCCGGGGAGGGGGTGTCGGTCATCGTCTGCCTCGTCTGGTGCGTCGGTCGGTCCTGGTGTCGGACACAGTGTGACGTGCCCGGCGGGCGGGGCCGGCCGGTGGGCGGGCGGGTGCCGCGGGGACGTCGCCACGGGGGCCGGGTCGGTGGCCGCCGCGCGGGGTCACTGTGGGATCACCTGTGACCATAAGGCCCCGGGGCGCGGTGCGCTCGCCGGACGGGCGAAGTGGGGTCGCGGGGAGGGTGAAGTTCACGGGATGTTGGGGGTGCGGTCGCCCGGTGTTCACCCGTCCGGGTGGCAGCGACGGTGCGACGCGACAGCGGGGGTGCAGCCGCCCGCGGGGCGGGAGGGGGGCGACGTACGTCACCCCGCCGCGCCGCCCCCGCGCCCGCGCACCGGGTCCCCGCCCGCGGCGCGCGTCACCCCGCCCGCGCCGCCCCCTCGTCCCCCCGGGGCGGAGGCGTCAGCCGTTGAGGGCCTGCGTCGTGCTGTCGAACGCGTTGAAGAGCAGCGGCGACCCCCCGGAGAGGATGCCGACCGGGTGCCACGTCCCGCCCCGGTTGACGGTCAGCGCGCCGCCGGAGTCCCCGGACAGGGCCGGGATGAGGGCGACGATGTCCTGGCTCACGGGGTTGACCCCGAGCACCGGCCCGCACGTCCGCCCGGTCCGGGAGCCGTCCTTGCACACGGTCTCGCCGACGCGCACCTGGTCGACCGGCAGCGGCTCGCCGAGCTGCCGGGGAGTGGAGCTGAAGTTCGCGCGGAGGACGGCGTCGATCCCCGGGGCGATCCCGGAGGTCGGGTGGCTGGAGACCTGGTGGGTGTCGGTGACGCCCGGGGCGAGGGGGAAGACGGCGTAGTCCGTGACCTGGGGGGTCGTGGAGCCGGCCGGGATGGTCGGTTCGTGCCGCCAGCGGATCGTCGACGGGTCGCCGGACCAGATCAGGTCGCCGTCCTCGCTCCACACGGCCGTGATCGGCTCGCCGAGGACGGCCGGGTCGACGCAGTGGCCGGCCGTGACGCCGTAGAGCTGTCCGTCCGCCCCCGCGATGTCCGAGAGCGTGCACTCCCCGACGGGGCCGCGCGTGGTCCCCATGATGATGGTCGACCCGGCGTGCATCGCCGGTCCGGCGGGTGCAGCGTCCGGTGCGGCCTCCGGCGCGGGTGCCGCGGCGGGTGCCGGCGCGGCGGGCTCGGCGTCGGCGGTGACGGTGCCGGCCGTGCCGACGGTGACGCCGGCCGTCGCGGCGGCGGCGAGCGCGGCGGTGGCGAGGCGGCGGCGCACCGTCCCCGGGGTGCGTGCGGCGTGCCGGGCGGCGTGCCGGGCGGGGGTCGTGGGTCGGGACATGGTGGGCCTTTCGTCGGGCGGCCGGGGGCGGGGTGCGGGCCCGGCCGGTGGGGCGTGATGAGGTGATGGTCGGGACCCAGTCTGCCAGAAAACTGGCACAGATGAGAGAGAATACTCATCGTCATCCCAGTTCACAGGACATTTCGGGGTGAGGTTCACTGTGTTGGACGGGCGGCGTCCGGGTCGTGGGGCGCCCCGGGTCGCGGCGGGGCCGGGCCGCGCCCCGGGTCAGGGCCGGGCCCGGGTCACGGGGTGGACCACGGGATGTGCTCGTCGACCGGCACGCCGTCGTGCTGACGCACCGAGTTCAGCGTCACCGCCGTCGCGGCCGCGGTCGCCGCCGTCGTGCACACGGCCCGGTCCACGGCGGAGGTGCCGTCGTCCCCCGTACCCGGGCCACCGCCGGATGCGGCACCGGATGCGCCGCCGCCCGCCCGGCCACCTGCACTGTCACCTGCACTGTCACCTGCACTGTCACCTACCCGGCCGGCGGCGTCGCACGCGGCGTGCATCCGGTCCGCGAGCTGCCGGTCCAGGCCGCGCCGGATCGCCGGCGGGACCGGCTCGCCGCGCCGCCCGGCCACCCGCAGCAGGTCGTAGCCCAGGTCATGGGTCCGGCACGCCGGCTCGAACCGCGCGGGGAGCGGCACCGGCGAGGAGCAGCCGCCGCCGGGGTTCTCCGGGTGGCCGTCGACCACCGTCGGCTCATACCCCAGGTCCCTCACGAGGTCGGGGGTCAGCCACGACGCCGCCCTCCCGTCACCCGGCACCCCCGCAGTCCCCGGCGCGCCGGGTGTCCGGCCGGGTGCGGGCGGCGTCGTCATCCCGGCGACCGCCACCGCCGCGGCGGTGGCTGACCCCGGGCCGCCGGTGGGGAGGGCGGCGCCGGCGGGGAGCGGGCCGTCAGCGGACAGAGCACCGGCGGGCAGAGCACCGGCGGGGAGAGCGGCGGAGGACAGATCGGCGGGGAGCGCGTCGACGGCCGGCGACACGAACGCCCCCACCCGCCCGGCGGCGTCCGCGACCCCGATGCGGGCACCGACCCGCCCCGCGGCCGCGGCGACCCCACCGTGGGCGGCGGCCGTGACCGGCACCACCGCGCCCGTGAACGTGGCGGCGGTGAGGAGGGCGAGGGTCGCGAGGCGTCGTCTCGAAGGCATGGGGTGAAACCTAACGTCCGCGGGGCGCGCCGGGGATCGTCCCGGAGGATGACAGTCCGCGCCGACGGGATGACGTCCGCGCCGGTCGGCCGTGCCGGGGACGGAGCCGGGGGCGCGGAGGAATCAGTCCCCGGAACGACGCGGCCGGGCACCCCCGGGTCCTAGCATCACAGGTACTGCAGCACACGACCGACAACGGACCATCACGGAAGGGTGAGCCAGAACCATGTCCCAGACCACGGCCACACGCCCGCGCGCCGGGTCCACGCCGCACGCCCCCGCCGACCACGCCGACCGTACCGGCCGTCCCGACCGGGGTGCCGTGCCCACCGCCGGGCCGGCCGCCCGGCCCGCCGCCGACCACGCCGCCCACGCCACCGCCCGCACCCGCCCGGCGACGCTCGCCGCCGCGGTCGCCGACATCGCCGACCGCCCCGGGGCGACGTGGTTCGCGGCGTCGGCGGTGTGCGCGGCCCTCGTCGTCGCGACGGCCCTGTTGTCCCCGGTCAGCGGCCCGTGCGTCTTCGCCGTCATGGCGGTGCTGTTCCTCGGCGTCGGGCTCCGGCTCGACCACCGCGCCGGCCGCACCGGCCGCGCCGCCCACACGGCACACACCGCCCACGCCGGCCGCGCCGCCCACCCCGGCCACCCCGGCGCGCACCCCGGCGCGCACCCGGCCCCCACCCCGCGCCGCGCACCCCGCACCGGCGCGACGGCGGCGGGAGAGGACGCATGACGGTGACCGTCCCACGCCCGGTCCAGCCGCCGTCGGGCGCGGCCCCCGGTCCCACCCGCGCCCGACTCCACCCCCCGGCCGCCACGCTCGCGGGGGTCATGCTGGTCCTCGCCGGGGCGGTGTACGCCAGCCCGCTGGTGGAGTTCGTCCACGACGGCCCCGTCTCCCCGCAGGACTCCTACCTCTCCGAGCTGTCCGCCCGGTCCCAGCCCGGGTCCTGGGCGTTCCGCCTGGCCGACGGCCTCGCGGGGGCACTGCTCCTCACCGCCGCGGTACTCGTCACGGTCCTCATGGTCGGGGCGCGACGACGCGCGCGGCTCCGGCGCACCGCGGCGTCCGGCGGGGAGGCGCGGGGGACGGCGGGGGCGGTGGTCCGGGGAGGGGCGGCGTCGTCCCCCCTGGGCACCCTCACCGCCCACCTGCCGGTGCAGGCGGTCGCGGTCGCGGCCCTCGCGGTGTTCGGGGTGGCGACCGTTCTCGACGCCGCCTTCCCCCTCGACTGCCCCGTGAGCCAGGAGTGGTGCGTCGCGCTGGAACGCGCCGGGGAGGTCAGCGCCGCGCACCATGTCCACACGGTGACGAGCGTGCTCGCGTCGACCGCGTCGACGACGCTGGCCTGCGCGGTCGTCGTCGCCGGCGTCGTGCGGTCGCCGCGGATGCACGCCACCGCGGTCGAGGCGGCGCTCGCGGCCGGGGTGATCCTCACCACCGTCGGGTTCGGGGTCTGGTACCTCGTGTTCGACGGCGTCCCCGGCGACATCCAGCGCCTCAACACCCTGTGCGTGTGCGCGGTGCTCGTCGGCGCCGGCGTGGGGCTCATCCGCGGGCGCACGACCGTGCCCGGCCGGGCGGGCTGACCGGGGCGGGCTGGTCACGGCCGGGCGGGGGGCGCTGCACCGCCCGCCCCCCCGGCGCCCCGCCCGGCCCGCGGTGACTCAGCGGCGACTCAGCGGGAGCCCGCGGCGGCCGCCGGCGGGGGCGTCGGCAGGCTGTCCGGCACCGGCTTGCCGACGAAGCGGTCCGTGAGCCAGCCGAGGGACTCGCCCATCGTCGCCAGCGTCGAGACACTGTGGCTGAGCAGGCCGTACTCCCGGTACGTCAGCGGGGTGCCCGCCGCGCGGTACTTGTCCCGCAGCGCGTGGACGTCGGTGGTGGTCATGACGCCGTCGCCGGTGGTGTTCGCGGCGTTGACCTGCGGGGTGAGCTCCCAGAACCCGGCGTCACCCTGGGTGAGCAGCACGGGCACCGACGGCGCGGGCGCGTTGACGAGGTTGATCTTGTCCAGCACCTCGCCGAGCCGCGGGACGGAGCGGATGTCCTCGTAGCCGGGGGCGGCGATGTCCTTCCAGTGGAGGTTCGCGTACCGCCCCGCCGCGGCGAGGAGCCCCTTGTCCTTGAGGTCGTCCATCATCGCCTGGCCGGTGGCGTTGAGGTAGTCGCGCAGGTGCAGGTCGTAGGCCCGGTCGAGGCCGGTGATGGCCATGCCGACGACGCCCGCCCACAGCGGGCTGTTCCCGGCGTAGGTCAGGGCGCGCTCCGGGTTCACGAGCACACCGCCCTCGACGACACCGACGATGTCCGGCCGCAGCTCCGGGGCGTAGCTGTCCAGCATCGCCGCCGCCCACGCGCTGCCGATGGCCCCGCCGGAGTAGCCGAAGATCGCGGTCTTCTGGCCGGGCTCCACGCCCGTGTTCGCCGAGGCCCGGGCGGCGCGGAGGCCGTCGAGCGTCGCGGCACCGTACTCCGGGCCGGCGCCGAAGTCCGCGTTCGGGCCCTGGATGTCGGAGATGACGACGGTCTTGCCGGAGAGCAGCGCCGGCGTGGCGTACATGACCTCGGGCGTGTAGATGAGGTCGTCGACGTTCGCCGTGCCCGTGAGGAAGCGGGAGGGGTTGTCCTCCGGGTTGAGGGTGTCGTAGAGCGAGTCGTAGACGAGCACCTCGCCGGACGGGTTCAGCGGGTGGAGCACGGAGGTGACGGTCGCGGACGGCCGGTCGAGCGCGTCGGTCGTGCGGTAGAGGATCTGGGTCATGCGGACCGGGGTGGGGACGCCGGCGATGGTGACGGTGAGGTCACGCTCGCGGAGGATGTCGCCCGGGGCGGCGGCCGCGAGGGTGGCGGCGTCGGGGGCCGCGAAGAAGGCCTGGTTCTCGGCGGAGGTCGGCAGGGACGGCAGGGCCGACGACCCGACCGCCGCGCTCGACGCCGGCCCCGGGATGATCGGGGCGGCCGGGGCCCCGGCGCCCGGGGCGGGGGCGGGGGCCTGGGCCGGGGCGGCCGCCGAGGCGGGCACGGCGGTCGGGACGGCCACGGCGAGGGAGAGGGTCAGCGCCGCAACGGCGGCGCGGGGGCGGAGGGTGGTCATCGGTCAACCTTTCCGGTCGTCGGGACAGGCCGGTCGAGAGCGGCTCCGGGGCGGGGTCCGGGACGTCGCGGTCGGCACCTGACGGCAGGTCGGACGAGTGTGACGAATGGTGAATATCCCGGGATTCCGCGGGGCGGTGACGTGACATTCACAGCCGCACTCATTCACTGGCTGTCGTCCGGTTCCACGTGGTGTCCCTCGTCGTGTCGTCGGGTGTCCCCGCCCGTCGGAGTGGCCGGTCTGGGCCGGTCAGAGAGCGAAAACGGCGTTCGTGTGTGCTGTGTCACCGGTGCGCTGGAGGTGACGTTAGCAGTTGGGGGTACCGTATAAACTTTCGATTCCACCCGCGGAGACTTTGGTCATATTTAACAGTTATCAACGTTCTCTCAGGCGTCATGCGTGACACTATTCCGCGTTTGTCGTGCGTGACGTCGAATTGCGACTCCGAAGAAATCTTCGGGGTTCGCGCGGTGCGCCGGCGCGGGGGTGTGCGGGTGGGCACCGCCCGCGCGGGGGTGGGTCGCGCCCGGCCGGCCGGACCGCGGTTCGGTCCGTCGTCCCCCCACCCCGGACCCGCTCCCCGGGTGCCGGGCCCGCTCCGCCCGCGCCGCGCCCCACCCCGCCGCGCCCCCGGGGTGCGCGGCGGCCCCCCGATTGTTGCGGTCGTGTGAATTTTTCGCCGGTGTCGCCGGGGGCGGGGCACAATGCTCGACAGAGGTTCTCCATCGACCTCCCCCGATGGAACGGTGAACCGACGATCGGCGACCCCGTGGCGGGGTCCGTGAAGGAGAGACGGCCATGACAGAACATCAGGACGGGACCGGGCCCCGGGACGCGGCTGCCCCCGACGGGCCGCCCGTGACCGGAACTGCCGGCACCGCCGGGACCGCGAACCCCGCCGGCACCGCGACGCCCGCCGGGACCGCGAACCCTGCCGGCACCGCGACGCCCGCCGGCACCGCCGGCCCCGACGCCGCCGACGGCCTGGAGCGCGGCCTGAAGAACCGCCACCTCCAGCTCATCGCCATCGGCGGCGCCATCGGCACGGGCCTGTTCATGGGCGCGGGCAAGACGATCTCCCTCGCCGGGCCGTCGGTGATCCTCGTCTACGCCGTCATCGGGTTCATGCTCTTCTTCGTCATGCGCGCGATGGGCGAGCTGCTCCTGTCGAACCTGTCCTACAAGTCGCTGCGCGACGCCGTGTCGGACATCCTCGGCCCGGAGGCCGGCTACGTCACCGGCTGGACGTACTGGTTCTGCTGGATCGTCACCGGCATGGCGGACATCGTCGCCATCACCGGGTACATCCAGTACTGGTGGGCGGACGTGCCGCTGTGGCTGCCGGGCGTGCTGACGATCCTCCTGCTGCTCGGGCTCAACCTCGTGGCCGTGCGCCTGTTCGGCGAGATCGAGTTCTGGTTCGCCATCATCAAGATCCTCGCCATCGCCGTGCTCGTGCTCGTCGGCGTCGGCATGGTCCTCACCCACTTCCACGGCCCGGGCGGGCAGGCGCAGGTCTCCAACCTCGTCGACCACGGCGGCGTGTTCCCCAACGGTTTCCGCGGCTTCCTCGGCGGCTTCCAGATCGCGATCTTCGCCTTCGTCGGCGTGGAGCTCGCCGGCACCGCCGCCGCGGAGACCCAGGACCCGGAGCGCACCCTCCCGAAGGCGATCAACGCGATCCCGTGGCGCATCGCCCTGTTCTACATCCTCGCGCTCGCGGTCATCATGACGGTCATCCCGTGGAACGAGGTCGCGTCGAACTCCAGCCCGTTCGTCCAGATGTTCGCGCTCGCCGGGCTGCCGGCGGCGGCGGGGATCGTGAACTTCGTGGTGCTCACGTCGGCGGCGTCGTCGGCGAACAGCGGCATCTTCTCGACGTCCCGGATGCTGTTCGGCCTCGCGCTCGAGGGCGCGGCGCCGCGCGCGATGGGGGCGCTGTCCGTGCGGAAGGTCCCCGCGGTCGCGCTCATGATGTCCGTCGTGTGCCTCGTCCCCGGGGTGGTGCTGCTGTACGCCGGGTCGACGGTCATGGACGCGTTCACGGTGGTCACGACCGTCTCCTCCGTGATGTTCATGGTGGTGTGGACGCTCATCATCGTGTCGTACATCGTCTACCGGCGCCGGCGGCCGGAGCTGCACCGGGCGTCGTCGTACCGGATGCCCGGCGGGGTGGTGATGTGCGTGGTCCTGCTGGCGTTCTTCGCCGCGATGATCGTCATCCTCGCGACGGCCGCGGACACCCGGGCGGCGCTGGCCGTCACGCCGGTGTGGTTCGTGGTCCTCGCGGTGGGGTGGTTCGCGTCCGGTGGTCGCGCCGCCGCGGCCGGGAGGGTCGACGCCGCCTGACGCCCCCGCCCCCGCGGGGGGAGTTCCCCCTCCCGCCCGAGGTGGCCCCTGCGGACGGGGGTGCCGCCCGCGACGGGCGCGCCGGCAGCGGGGGGAGTTCCCCCCGCGACGAGTCGGAATTTCTGTATGAGGTAACCCTCACCACAGTATGCTCACCGGCATGAACACGCGCTCCACACGGCCACACCGCCGCCGCCCCGTCACCGTCGTCGCCTCCGTCCTCGCCGCCTCGGCGCTGACCCTCGGCCTCGCGGCGTGCTCCACCGACTCCCCGGCCCCGTCCCCCCAGGGCAACGGCGACGCCTCCGTGAGCCTCGACGGCCCGGGCTTCCGCACCGCCGACGCGGACACCGCCGCCCTCGGCACGGACGCGAAGGAAGGGCAGTGGCCGCGCACGATCCGCCACGCGAAGGGCGAGACCACGCTGGAGCGCCGGCCCGAGCGCGTCGTCGTCATCGACGGCGGGGAGCTGGACGTCGCGCTCGCGTACGGCGTCACACCGGTCGGCGTCGTCACCTCCGGTGGGGGAGAGACCCCCTCCTACCTGGCCGACCGCACGGCCGGCGTCGAGACCGCCGGGACCTACAAGGACCCCAACCTGGAGAAGATCGCCGCCCTGAAGCCGGACCTCATCATCGGCAGCGCGCTGCGCGTCGGCGAGCTCTACGACCGCCTGTCCCAGATCGCGCCGACGGTCCTGTCGATCCGCCCCGGCGTGCCGTGGAAGGAGGACGCGCGCCTGTTCGCGCAGGCCATGGGCCGGGAGAAGGAGTACCGGGAGGTCTTCGGCCGGTACAACGACCGGGTCGCCGCGCTGCGCGGCCGCATCCCCGCCGACGGCACGGTGTCGCTCGTCCGGTTCATGGGCGAGGAGGTGCGCCTCTACGCCAACGGCAGTTTCGCCGGCGTGATCCTCAAGGACCTCGGCATCGCCCGCCCGCCGGTGGAGGACGTGCCCGACCTGCGGGTGAAGCTGTCGGAGGAGAAGATCGACTCGATCAGCGGCGACCGCGTGCTCTACAGCGCCTACGGCGACCAGGGGGAGGGGCAGCTGCGGAGGGTTGTCGACGGCCCCCTGTGGTCACGGGTCCCGGCGGTGGAGAAGGGTCGCGCGGAGCAGGTTCCCGACGAGACGTGGTTCCTGGGTCTCGGCCCGCTGGGGGCGGACCGGGTTCTCGACGACCTGGAGCGCATGTACCCGTAGGCCGCGCGTCCTACTCCCCGGCGGAGTCCGTCGCCCCCTGCCACTGGTTGATGCCCCGGTCCACGGCGAACCGGTCGATGGCGGCGAGCTCGTCGTCGTCGAAGGAGAGACGGTCCAGCGCGGAGAGGGAGTCGTCGAGCTGCTCCACCGAGCTCGCGCCGATGAGCGCGGACGTCACCTCCGGGCGGCGCAGCACCCACGCGATCGCCATCTGCGCGAGGGACTGCCCGCGCGCGGCGGCGATGTCGGTGAGCCCGCGCACCGCCGCGAGGGTGTCGTCGGTGAGGAAGTCCGGGTTCATCTTCTCCGCGCCGAGCCGCGAGTCCTCCGGCACCCCGTGGAGGTACCGGTCGGTGAGCAGCCCCTGCGCCAGGGCGGAGAACGCGATGACGCCCATGCCCTCGTCGGCGCACGTGCGCAGCAGGGACTCGCGGGCGGCGGGGATCTGTCCCGGGTCGGAGGGGCCGTCGGGACCCTCGGTCCACCGGTTGAACATGGAGTAGCTCGGCTGGTGGATCGTCAGCGGCGTGCCGAGGTCCCGGGCGACGGCCTGCGCCCGGCGGGTGAGCTCCGGGGAGTAGGAGCTCACCCCGACGTACAGTGCCCGCCCGGACCGGACGAGGTGGTCGAGGGCGGCGACGGTCTCCTCCACGGGCGTCTCCGGGTCGGGCCGGTGGTGGTAGAAGATGTCCACGTAGTCCAGCCCCATCCGGCGCAGCGAGGCGTCGCAGCTGGCGACGATGTACTTCCGGCTGCCGCCGAACCCGTACGGCCCGCCGTGCATGTACCAGCCGGCCTTCGAGCTGATGATGAGCTCGTCGCGGTACGGGCGGAAGTCGCGGGCGAGGAGCCGGCCGACGTTCTCCTCGGCGGAGCCGGGCGGCGGGCCGTAGTTGTTCGCGAGGTCGAAGTGGGTGACGCCCCGGTCGAAGGCCCGGCGGAGGATCGCCCGCTGGGTCTCGAGGGGGCGGTCCCCGCCGAAGTTGTGCCACAGGCCGAGCGTGACCGCGGGCAGCTTGAGACCGGAGTCACCGCTGCGGCGGTACGGCATGGCCGTGTGGTCGGCGGGGTCGTAGCGGTCGTCGGCGGCGTGGTACACGTCCGGGTTCGGTGGTGTGCTCATGCCGCCCCAGGGTAACGACGCCCGCCGGTGGGTGGGGGCGCCGCCGGTCGGTGGGGGCTGACCGGTGGGCGCCGCCTCCGGTCAGTGGGTGAGCAGCGGCCCGCTGGTGACCTGCATCCCCTTCGACGGGTTGACGATGATCTTGTGGCGCCCGTTGGCGGGGTACGCGTTCATCGACCGCTGCGTGGCGTTCTTCCCGGCCCACATGTCGACGTGCTGGACCGGCGTGCTGCGGTGCAGGTCGTGGAGGCACTCGGCGCAGGTGTCCTCGGCGATGAAGTACCGGTGGACGGCGGGGATGTAGAACCGGGTGCCGGGCTGGAACGGGCCGCCCTTGCGCGGGTTCGCCACGGCGAGGGTCGTGGGGTTCTCCCACGTGCCGTTGCCGCCGGCGAGGGTGTGGATCGACGACGGGTGGGCGTTGCTCTTCGGCCACGCGATGCCGCGCGGGTTGTCGTTGTCGCTGGTGATGTTGTCGCCGTCCTGGCCTCCGTAGAGGGTGAGCTGGACGTTGTCCATCGTGTACTGGTTCGGGGCGGCGGAGGCGCCGGGGGCGGCCGCGGCCCCCGCGCCGAGGAGGGCGAGGGTCGAGGCGGCGGCTGCTGCGGCGGTGCGGAGGGTGAACACGGTGAATCTCCTTGGGGTGTGAGGGTGTGAGGGGTGGTGGATCAGGGGTGGTGCGGTGCCGGTCCCGGTCGGGGGCCGGTCACCGGTGGGTGGGTGAGGGGTGGGGGGGACGACGCCGACCGCTCAGCGACCGCGGAACGCGGCGGTGCTGACGTGCCGGGCGGTGTCACCGCCGACGACGTTCCCGCGGCGCATCATCGAGGCGAAGGCGGGGAAGCGGTGGTCGTCGGACGAGCGGACGGCCGTCCAGTCGATCCACCGGCTGCCCTCGTTCTTCGCGACGTTGAAGTAGTTCATCATCTTCACGCCGCGGCCGTCGGAGCCGTGGCGGTAGTAGCTGGTGAACCCGTACAGGTCGTTGAACCACTGGTTCTTGTCCCCGCCGGCGTCGGACGGTGTGCCGGTCTCCGGGATGGAGAGCGGCTTGCCCGGTGCGATGTCCGCGACCTGGTCGAGGGACCGGCGCAGGATCGTCTCGGGGGACTCCCAGGTGGACCGGGAGCGGGTGTTTCCCCAGTTGTAGGCGTCGACGCCCACCCAGTCGACGACGTCGCCGCCGGGGTAGTAGTCGGCGGGGTTGCCGCCCGACGAGCACAGCCCCTGGTTCCCGCAGGCCATCGGCGACCAGATGTACTGCACGGCGTTGCGGGACGTCAGGCCGGCGGCGTCGAAGCGGCCGTGGATGTGGCGGTAGGCGTCGACGTAGTCGGCGGGGCTCTGCCGCGACGTGGCGGACCAGCGGTACCAGTCGCCGTTCATCTCGTGGCCGGGGCGGATGTAGACCTTGCGGTCGTCGGCGGTGCCGGGGCGGCCGTCGTCGCCGGCGACGAACCGGCTGACCGACCGGGCGACGCGGTCGATGCGCGCGTCCATCCGGCCGTGGGCGATGGCCGTGTCCACGGCCGCCGAGTCGCGCTGGGCCCCGCCGCCGCCACCCCGGGCGCCGGCGTTGGGGTTGCCGTCGGTGTCGAACTCGAGGGTGAGCACGGGGACGGAGCCGTCGTTCCACGCCCGTGAGAGCGCGGAGGGGACGTCGTTGATGCTCTGGTCACTGAAGTTGCTGAACAGCAGCGCTGTCGCGGGGGTGGTGCCGGAGACGGCGCGGGTGTCGGCGGCGGTGTGGCCGGTGCCGTCGAACATGCCGACGAGCATCTGCGAGGGCTCGGCGGCGGAGGCCGTGCCGGCGGTGACCGTCGCGGCGAGGGATGCGGTGGCGAGGGTGACGGGCGTGGCCGTCCGCGCGCGGCGCCGGCGGCCGTCCCGCTGGAGGAGGCGGCGGAGCCGGGGGAGGCGTGTCATGGGTGTCCTTCCTGGTGGTGTCGGTCGTACTGCTCGGTCGTGTCGTTGCGGCACCGCGGAGGTGCCGGACAGGTGGTGGACGGAGGGGGACGATCACGTGGCCGCGGGCCGGGGTCCCCGCTGGTCGGGGGCCCGGTGGCGCGGCCGGTCGAAGGAATCGGGTGACAGGGTCCGGGGTGGCGGGTCGACCGTGTGGCACGGATGTGCGGTGACAGGCCCGGCCGGTGGCGCGGGCGTGTGGCACGGATGTGCGGACACGGTCAGGTGGTGGATCTGGTGTTCGGTGTTGCGGTGTCTGTGCTGGTGCAGCCGCCCCGGAGCGAAAGTGACTAAGTGAGTAAGTCACTACGGCTGTTGTACAGTTGGCCGCATGTCACAGTCAAGAGCGGACGCCGTGAAGCACCACCTCCTGGGGGTGATCCGGGAGGGCGGCCTCACCGCGGGCGGGCGGCTCCCCTCGGTCCGGCAGCTCGCCGAGGACTGCGGCGTGACCACGCCGACGGTCCGCGAGGCGCTCCGCTCCCTGGAGTCCGCCGGGGTCGTCGAACTCCGCCACGGCTCGGGGACGTACGTCAGCCCCGGGGCGTTCCGGCTCATCGTCGCGAACCCCACGGCCGTGCCGACCGAGCAGCAGCGGCGCGAACTCCTCCACGCCCGCGAGGTGCTCGAACCGGCGATCGCGGCGGAGGCCGCGCGGCACCGCACCCCCGCCCACGCCGACGCCCTCGCGGACGCCGCGGAGCACGCGGTGCGGGACGTCCTCCCCGACGACCACGTGAGTTTCCACGTGCTCGTGGCGCGCGCGACGGGCAACGTCGCCCTCGTCGAGGTCGTCGAGGGGCTGCTCGCGGCGCGGCGGGGCGCGCACGAGAGGACCCGCTCCGCCATCGCCGACCGCACCGAGGACCGGGAGCAGCACCGGGCCATCGCCGCCGCCGTCGCTGCCGGGGACGCGGACGCGGCCGAGCGGCTCATGCGGGACCATCTCCGCTGGCTCGCCGCGTCCGGCCGCTAGCCCCCGTTTCGCCCCCCGCTGTCCGGGGTCCGGTCTAGGGTGTTGCCATGTCGCACACCACATCTGCAGCCGTCGACATCGCGCGGCGGATGGACCGCCTCCCCCTCCTCCGGAGCCACCGCTTCATGACGCTCGTCGTCGGCGCCGGCCTGTTCTTCGACTGCTACGAGAACTTCCTCGCCGTGACGATCGCCAAGGTCCTGGAGCGGGACTTCGCGTTGTCCGGCATGACCCTGTCCCTCGTCCTGGCCTCGGCGTTCATCGGCCAGTTCATCGGCGCGCTCCTGCTCGGCCGCCTCGCCGACCGCATCGGCCGCCGCCGGGCGTTCATCGTCAACCTCCTGCTGTACTGCGGGTTCTCGCTGGTCGCGGCGTTCTCGCCGTCAGCCTGGTGGTTGATCGTGTGCCGGTTCATCGCGGGGGTGGGCATCGGCGGCGAGTACGCCCTCGCGGACTCCTACCTCTCCGAGCTGTTGCCGGCGCGGGTGCGCGGCCGGTACATCTCGTGGGCGTACACGGTGAGTTTCTTCGGTGTGCCGGCGGTCGGTGTCCTCGCGCTGTGGCTCGTGCCGCTCAGCCCGGCGGGGATCGCGGGGTGGCGCTGGTTGTTCGTCATCGGGGCCCTCGGCGGGGTCCTGGTGTGGTGGGTGCGCCGGGCGGTCCCGGAGTCGCCGCGGTGGCTGGCGCTGCACGGGAGGGTCGACGCCGCCACCCGGATCGTCGAGCGCCTGGAGGATGAGGCCCGCCGCGCGGGGCACGTCCTCACCGACCCGGGGCCGCGGGTGCCCGCCGGTGGGCCGGGGGACGGCGGGGGCGCGCCGGGCGCGGGTGCCGCGGTGCCGGCCGGTGGGGCCGGGCCCGACCGGGTCGGCGGTGCCGCGGGGCAGCCGGAACGGTCGCCGGGCGCGGCGCAAGGGGGGAAGCCGACGTTCGCCTCCCTGTTCCGCCCCCCGCTGCGCCGCCGGACGGTCATGACCTCGCTCCTCAGCGGGCTCCAGGTCTTCGGCTACTACGGCTTCGGCACCGTCGCGACGTTGGTCCTGACGGCGAAGGGGTTCGACGTCATCCACTCCCTCGGCTACATCGCCCTGACCTACCTGGGGTACCCGGTGGGTTCGGCGCTCTCGGTGCCGATCATCGAGAGGGCGGAACGGAAGGTCCTCGTCATGGTGTCGGCCGGCGCGATGGCCGTGTTCGGCGTGGCCTTCGGGCTGGCGCAGGCGCCCTGGCAGGCCGTCGTCGCCGGGCTGCTGTTCACCGTGTCGAGCAACGTGGGGTCGAACGCGTACCACATCTACCTCGCCGAGAACTTCCCCACCCGGGTGCGCGGGACGGCCGTGGGCTTCGCCTACTCGATGTCGAAGATGGTCGCCGCGCTCCTGCCGTTCATCCTCATCCCGCTGCTCCACGCGGCGGGGCCGGGCCCGGTGTTCGCGGTGGTCGCGACGGCGTTGGTGCTGGCCATCATCGTCGTCGGCGCCCTCGGCGGCCGCACGACGGGGCGCGGCGTCGACGAGTGAGGCCCGGTCACCCCATCGGGGCCAGCCGCGCGGCGGGGTGCGCGGTCACTCCGCCGGGACCAGCCGCGGGGCGGGGTGTGCGGTCACTCCGCCGGGACCAGTCGCGGGTCGGGGTGTGCGGTCACCCCTCCGGCAGCAGCCGCGGGGCGGGGTGTGCGGTCACTCCTCCGGGACCAGTCGCGGCGGGATGCCCGCGGCGAGGATCTCCTCGCGCGTCAGCGCCCCGGCCGCGAGCACGTCGCGGCTCACCCGGCGGGCCCGGTCCTCGGGCAGCGGGATCCGGCGCACGTCGCTGAGCAGGGAGGACAACCGCGCGGCGTCCGTGTGGAACGCCCGCCAGGCGACGGCCGTCGCCAGGGAGGACAACGTGATGCCCCGCGGTTCCCGCGCCGGCGTCGGTGCCGACGCCGCGGCGTCGCCTGGGTCGCCGGCCCGGTCACCGGTCGCACCGGTCGCGCCACCCGCGGCGCCCCCGGCTGTGGAGGACGCCGACCCCGCGGGAGCGCGGCGTCGTCCCTTCCGCAGCCGGCAGTGCAGGTCCTGCTGGCCGATGCCCACGACCGAGCCGTCGGGGTTCTCGATGACGGTCGTGAACGGGATGTTGCAGAACCCGTCCTCCGCGACCTCCGTGCGGATCGTGTCGAGGAGCTCGTCGGTGACCTCGATGCGCGCCGTCGCGCCGGACCGGCCCGGGCTGAGGTACTGGAACGTGCCCGTGCGGGTCCAGGCCTCGTAGTCCGTGCCCAACCGCAGCATCACGAGCGTGCCGAACAGGGCGTCCGTCATGGAGAACAGCGTGCCGCCGAACGCCGCCCCGTGGACGTTCCGGTTCCACGGCCGGAGGTGCAGCTCAAGGGTGCCGGCGGACCAGTCCGACGCGATGTCACGCACCCGGATACCCGACGCGAGCAGCGGCGGGTACAGGCTGAACGCCAGCGCGAACCGGCGGGGGTCGGAGAGGGTGCGCTGCAGAGCGGCGGCGGCGAAGGAGGGGGTGCGGGCCATGCGTGAATTCCGGTCTTTCGTTCGAAGGGGGGGGTGCGGTCCACGGTACAGGCGGCTCCAGACCACCGGCCGCGGCACGCACAACTGTCTTACAACTGTCCTCCGGAGCGCGGGCCCCGGTGGATGGGCGCGGGGCGCGGGGGGAGGACCGCAGGGCGTCCCCGGTTGACTTTCGGGCGCGGACATGGCGTCCGGACCGGGCGTACACTCGGCGGCATGAGCAACTACACGATTCCCGGACTGTCCGAAGGCGACGGCAAGCAGCTGGTCGACCTCCTCCAGGAGCGCCTGACCGCGTACAACGACCTCCACCTCATCCTCAAGCACGCCCACTGGAACGTCGTGGGCCGCAGCTTCATGGGTGTCCACGAGATGATCGACCCGCAGGTCGACCTCGTCCGTGGCTTCGCCGACGATGTCGCCGAGCGCATCGCCGCGCTCGGCGGGTCCGCGATCGGCACCCCGGCGTCCCACGTCGAGGGGCGCGAGCCGCTCGAGTACCCCGTCAACCGGGGCACCACCACCCAGCACCTCACCGCGCTGAACAAGGTCTACGACCAGGTCGTGGCGGACGTCCGCGCCGCCATCGAGGCCGCCGGCAAGGTCGACCCGGTCACCGAGGACCTCCTCACCGGCCAGTCCTTCGAGCTGGAGAAGTTCCAGTGGTTCGTCCGTGCGCACCTCGAGGACGGCCAGGGCAACATCGACAGCGAGAACGCCTGACGCATCCGGGGCCTTTCCGAGGCCCCTGACCTCCGGGTTCCTCTCCTGTAACCCGGGCATGGCCCCCGCGCCCGCGACGACACCGTCGCGGGCGCGTTGCGTGTGTGTCGGGTACTGGCAGCTGGGGGTTAAAAAACCGGGGATTTTTGACCTGGCGCTGCCAGTTGCCGACATCGAGTGGGTGGTGCTGACCCGGCGCTGCCAGTTGCCGACATCGAGTGGGTGGTGCTGACCCGGCGCTGCCGGTTGTCGACGCTGTGTGTCCGCGGTGTGCCCGTCGCGTCAGGAGGGGTGGCGTTCACGTCGCGGGGGAGAGGTGGGCCGGCGGAGGGAGCGTCGGGACCCACCCTGCATCACACCTGATACCGGGAGAATCACGACGGGCCCGTAGGATTTTCCACGGTCCGTCCCGTAACGTGACGACCTGCACAACGCCCCGTCCGGAACTGCGCGGCGGGCGGTGATCCCGCGTGCCCGTGTGCCTGCGCAGGCGACCGGCCGGACCACCGTGCTGTCGGTACCGCGTGCCTGCGTGTATGCGCCGCCGCGGACCGTGCGGCGCGGGGCGTACCCGTGTGCGCTGTGACGGCGCGGACACAGGAATGACCGAAGGCACGACCGAAAGGACCGCACCGTGAGCAACCCGGCGGACCAGACGAGCTTTGACGATCGGGTGGGTCGGGCGACGCCCACGGCCGCCACCGCCACCGCCACCGGCTCCCGCGCGCCCCGCCGGCGCCCGGCCTCCCTCACACCCCCGCCCTACCTCACGCGCCTGCCGCTGGTCGTCCTGTTCATCGCGGCGGTGCTGCTGGCGCTCCGGCTGACCGGCTTCGCGCTCGACCACGCCCGCGACCGGTACCTGCTGGACGTCGGCGTGTTCCGCGACGCGGGCGAGGCCTTCCTCCGCGACCTGCCGCTCTACGGCCCGGACTTCCCCAGCCGCAGCGGGTTCGCGTTCATCTACCCGCCGGTCGCCGCGCTGCTGTTCGTCCCGCTGACGTGGATGTCGGAGGAGGTGATGGAGGCGGTGTGGACCGTCGCGTCCGTCGTCGCCGCGTGGGGTGTCCTGGCGATGGCCGCGCGGCGGCTGGGGATCCGCTGGGCGCCGGTGGCGGCGGTGGGGTTGCTCGGCCCGGCGCTCGCGCTGGAGCCGGTGCGCTCGCACCTCATGTACGGGCAGGTGAACATCTTCCTCATCCTGCTGGTCACGGCGGACGTGCTGCGGTTCACGCCCCGGTGGCTGCGCGGCGTGGGCATCGGCGTGGCGGCGGGGATCAAGATCACCCCGGCGGCGTACGCGATCGTGTTCCTCGCCCGGCGGGACTGGGCGGGGTTGGCGCGGTCGGTGGTCGCGTTCCTCGCGACGGCGGTCGTGGGGGCGGTCGCGGCGCCGGGGCAGTCGTGGTTCTTCTGGACCAGCGAGTTCTTGGCCTCGGACCGGGCGGGGCAGCCGGACTACCCGTTGAATCAGGCGTTGACGGGGCTGCTCGCGCGGACGGGGATGGGTGGCGAGGTCGCCGGGCGGATCATGATCGTCGGGCTCGTGGTGTTCGCGGTGTGCGCGGTGTGGGCGGCGGTGCAGTTCACGCGCGTCGACCGGCCGGTGACGGTGCTGTTCATGACGGTCCTCGCGGTGAGTGTGTCCGCGCCGGTGGCGGTGACGCACCACTGGTGCGGCATCATCGTGGCCGTGCCGTTGGTGCTGCGGACCCGGGACGGGTTGACGTTCGTCGCGGCCGCGCTGGTCATCGCGGCGAATCTCGTCGCGCCGTACACGGTGTACGACGCGTCGCTCCCGCACTTCACCTTCTCCGCGTCGCAGTGGTTCCTGGGGAATCTCCAGGGGCTCGCGGGCCTGGTGGCGTTCGTGCTGCTCATGGTCGCCGCGCGGAGGGTCGGTGGCGGCCGGCGTCGCCCCGGGAGGGTCGGCCCGTGGGGGACGACGCCACCCGCCGCGGGTGTGCGCGCCGCGGTATAGTCCGGGTCCCCGGGGGCCGGACGGTGGGGGAGCGGCCGGAGTCACGCAGAATGTGAGGGTCACGGACAGCAGGAGGAGGACCGGTGGAGGAACCGGCGACAGGCACACCACGAGCTCCGTTGACACATGCGCTGATCGGCTCGGCGTCGATCGGCCTGGTCAACGCCGTTCCTGTCGGGGTGTGCCTCGCCGTGCTCAACGCGGTGGTCCCGCGTCCGGGGATGAGCCTGGTCCGGGTGGCGGTGCTGGCCGTCGTCACCGGGGTCTGTTCAGGCGTGGTCTGGGCCCTGGTTGACCGGCATCTCCAGTCGAGGACGGGGACGAAGGTCCCCCAGGGGTGGGCCGCGTCGGCGAACTACCTCGTCACCCCGCCGGTCGTCGGTCTGGTCGTCGGCCTGGCCTCGGCGACGCCGTCGGCCGGCGGGATCGTGGCGTCGGCCGCATTCCTCGGGTCGCTGCCGGAGGTGTTCATCATGACGCCGTGGAAGAGGGACCATGACCCCGAGCAGTTCGAGAGGGCCAACGCCGAGTTCGGGGAGATGACGCGGGAGTTCTGGTCGGAGCACCGTGACGAGGTCGCCGCCGAGGCCGCCCGGCGGACCCACGAGCGTGAGCTGCGCCATCAGGGGACGATCCGCCCCGAGAACCGCCCGACCGGGCCCGTCAGACGCCGCGACCTCGACTAGTCGGCATCAGTCACCCGCCCCCGCTCAGCCGTCATCCACCCAGGTGCGCAGGCGACGAGATACCGGGGGGGGCACACACGAGCATGTCGTCCACAATTGCGCAGGACATCGGTCACGTCATCACCTGAGCGCGCGACGAATGTCGCGGGCCTTCTACCGGGAATGCTGACCACCCACCGGTCCACGTCTCGTGTGGTCGAGACCTGCAGGCCACGCCCACCTGGCGTACGGCGGATTAGCTGTCACGATGGCACAGGAGAAATGTGGAATTTTACATCCCTTGATGCCCGTTCTCATTGTTGTTAATCTCAAACCGCCCGCAGGGTGAGCGGAGTCGCCACGCCCATCGCCGGCATCGTCACCGCTGGTGCCTGCGACACTGCCGGCGGAAGCAATGGTCACAGCTGCATCCTGCTCACGGGAAGGCGTCATGAAGTCGAACAACGCGTCACAGCATCTCTACAGTGCCGTCCTTGCTGTCGTGGTCACGGCAGTCACCGTTCCATTCCATCCGGGAATTCCCGTGTGGGCATGGGTGCTGGCTTTCATCGTGCTGTTCCTCGTCGCAGAATGCTGCCAGGTCTTCCTGGCGTCACGGTCCGGCGGCGAGGCCTCTGGTGCATCGGCCAGGCAGCCCCGGCTACTGATCACGTTCGCCGTGTGCGTGGCCATCGCTGTCGTCGGTGTCGCCGTCGGCTACGTGGTCACCTGACCGCGTCGGCCTCCGACTGCATCCGCGCTGGCGTCGGACGCGCTGACAGAAGGTCAGCGATGGGGATACGTCGGTCCGTCCCGGCTCTGGGGGGACACCGTGGGGGGCGGGCCAACCGGGGGCCGTCCCGTGCGTGGAGGACCCTGGCGGTGCCACCGGGTGTGACGTCTGTACGCTGGTGGGAATGTGGTGTCAGGAGTGGTTGGTGTGGTGAGAACGCGTCGAGCACCCCGGCGGAACGGACGAACCCGGGCGAGGAGGACGACCGTCGGCGTGCTGGCGGCGGCCCTCGTCGCCGTCGGTGCGGTCGCCGCGTGTGACGTCAGCGTCGAGGGGCCGTTCGGGCCGACCGGGACGCCGGCCGGCACGACCGCGCCGGCACCCGGGGGAGTCCCCGCCGACCGGGGCGCGGATGCTCCGGCGCCTGACCAGGGGGAACCCGCGCCCGGACCGGACGGGGCGCCCGCGCCGGCCCCCGCCCCGGAGGGTGCCCCGGCCCCCGCGCCCGCCCCGGACGGTGCCCCCGGCCCCGGTGCCGTCGACGTCGCCGCCGTCCGCGGACTCCTCGCGACGCTCCCCGTCAAGGGCCGTGCGCCGAAGACCGGGTACACGCGGGAGCAGTTCGGCCCGTCGTGGGACGACGTCGACCGCAACGGCTGCGACACCCGGAACGACATCCTGGCCCGTGACCTGCGCGACATCGTCCTCTCCGGGCGGTGCAAGGTGATGTCGGGGACCCTCGACGACCCCTACACCGGTACAACCATCCCCTTCGTCCGCGGTCGCCAGACGAGCAGCGCCGTGCAGATCGACCACGTCGTCGCGCTCTCGGACGCGTGGCAGAAGGGCGCCCAGCAGCTGGACCCCGTGCGCCGCACGGAGCTGGCGAACGACCCGCTGAACCTGCTCGCCGTGGACGGGCCGTCGAACACCGCGAAGGGCGCGGGTGACGCGGCGACGTGGCTGCCCCCGAACACGGCGTTCCGCTGCCGGTACGTCGCCACGCAGGTGCAGGTCAAGGCGAAGTACGGGCTGTGGGTGACGGCCGCGGAGCGCGACGCGGTGGACCGGGAGCTCGGCCGCTGCCCGGCGGGCTGACGGCGCCGGCCCCGCGCCCCCGGCGTGATGCCCCGCGCCCGGAGCGTGAAGCCCTCCTTGTCAAGGATGTGAAGCCCCCGTCGTGATGCCCCCCCGCCGTGCGGAGCGCCCCCGCGTCCCGCCCCCCCGCAGGTCAGCGCGTCACAGGAAGTGCCACGCCGCGGCGGCGGCGAGCGCGCCGACCGCGTTGAGGGCCCAGTGCAGGCCGATGGGCGCGATGACGCTGCCGGTGCGGTGCCGCAGCCACGTCAGGCCCGCGCCGGCCCCGGCGGTGGCGACGACGGCGAGCCCGATGCCCGCCCACTGGGCGAGCGTGCCGGTGCCGAGCACGGCGGTGAGCCCGGCGTTCGTCGCGGTGAGGCTCAGCGACGACGCCACGTGCCACAGCCCGAACAGCAGCGACCCGGCGATGAAGACGGCCTTCGTGCCGCCGAGCCGGTGCAGGCTGCCGTGGAGGACGCCGCGGAAGGCCAGCTCCTCCGGCAGCACGGTCTGGAGGGGGATGACGACGAGCGCGGCGAGGATCGCCGTGCGCGCCGAGGCGTAGGAGGAGTTGAAGAAGAACTCGCGGGTCACGGGCAGTGCCAGCCCGACGCCCACGCCGAGGACGACGAGCACCGCCGCGCCGGTGCCGTAGGCGAGGCCCCGGCGGGTCGTGTGCCGGCCGAGTCCGAGGTCGTGCCAGGTCATGCCGCGCATCCGCATGATGACGAGGAGGCAGGCCACGCCGACGGGCACGGTCGTCGCGACGGCGCTGAGGGAGGTGAAGTGCGCGGTGAGGTTGATCGCCACGAGGCCGGCGACGACGGTGGCGACGTCGACGACCGCCCGGAGGTCACGGCGGTGGAGTCGCCGCAGGCCGCGGGGTGCGGTCGGGGCGGTGGTGAAAGTCATGGCACGCCACCTTAGACGCCCCGGCCCGGCATGTGTAGTGGGCGGGGCTGGCCGGCGGCGTGTCGGGGACGTGTCCCCGCGGGTGCCCCACCCCCGCCGGCCGCCCGGGCCCGGGGGCCGACCGCCGCGTCAGACCGCGCACCCCGCCCCGCCGGTCACGCCCGCCCCGCCGGCGGCAGGTCACCGGTCACGCCGGCGGCAGGTCGGCCATGACGAGCTCGGCGTTGATCATCGACCCGGCCGTGACCCCCGCGGCGGCGGAGGACTCGACCATCGCCATGAGGTCGCCGGCGTTCCCGGCGGCCCACACGCCGTCGAGCGGCGTGCGCCCGGTCGGCTCGGCGGGGATGTGGTGGCCCATCGGGTGCTCGGCGGGGGTTCCGCCGAGCCGCTCGTACAGCTCGGTGTTGCTCTCGAAGGAGGGGCCGACGGCCACCGCGTCGACCTCCATCTCCGTGCCGTTGGCCAGGTGGAGGTGCACGACCCCGCCGACGCCCCGCGGCCGGGACACGCGGGTGACCGGGGACCCGACGGTCTCCACCCCTGCCCGGGCGAGCAGGCTGCGCTGGTCGTCGTCGAGCTCGACCGTGCCGGTGACGAACGTCACCCGGTCGCTGAGGTTGGCGAAGAGCAGCGCCTGGTGCGTGGACTGCGGCGTGGCGGCGATGACGGCGATGCGCTCGTCGCGCACCTCCCAGCCGTGGCAGTACGGGCAGTGGAGGACGTCGCGGCCCCATCCCTCGTCGAGGCCGGGGATGTCGGGCAGTACGTCGGTGAGCCCGGTGGCGAGGAGCAGGCGGCGGCCGCGGAGGGTGCGGCCGTCGTCGGTCGTGACGGTGAGGAGGTCGCCGTCGCGGCCGGCGTCGGTGACCCGGGCCCGGATGTGGGTCACCCCGTAGCGTTCGCTCTCGCGTCGGCCGCGGTCGAGGATGTCGCGGGGCGGGGTGCCCTCGAGGCCGAGGACGTTGTGGGCCCCGGCGGCGGGTGCGTTGCGGGGCTCGCCGGAGTCGACGACGACCACCGAGCGGCGGGACCGTCCGAGCACGGTCGCGGCGGCGAGGCCGGCGGGGCCGCCCCCGACGATGAGGACGTCGGTGACGGTCGCGTCGCCGGGGGCCGGGGAGCGGTCCGCGGCGTCGTCGGGTCGGGTGGCCGGTGCGGGATCAGGGTGAGGGGACGTCATGGGGCCATCCTCCGCGCACCCCGCCGGCGCGGCAACCACCCCGCCCCGCCGGCCGCCCAGGCCCGGGATCCGACCGCCGCGTCAGACCGCGCACCCGGCCGCCGGCTCAGGCCCAGGAGCGGACCGCCGTGAAGATCTCCGGCCACCGCCGGTCCGCGCGCCGGGTGGCGTACGCCAGCCCGCCGGCGGCCATGAGCACGGTGACGACGACGTCCACGGCGAGCCCGGCCCAGAACTGGACGCCCGGCCCGGAGGCGGTGGCCATGAGGGCCGACCCGGGCACGAGCGGGACGCCAATGACGGGAATCGCGCTGAGCAGCACGACCACCGTCATCGCGTTCCACCCGCCGCTGTTCCGCATGGGGTTCGAGCCGGGCTTCGGCGCGGGCGTCGGGAAGCGGGAGGACGCCGCGGCCCCGTAGCTGATGGCGATGACCACCCCGCAGGCCGTGACGGCGGCTGTCGCGGCCCACGACGTCGTGAACCCCTCCTGCACCCCGCGGCCGATGACGAACACGGCGGCGAGGGGCATGAACACCGTCGCGGCCGTCGCCGCCCGGGCGAGGACGAGGGGCCGTCCGCGGACCCCGACCGACATGTGCACCCAGTTGGAGGGGCCGTCCATGCCGAAGTCGTTGCTGGTCAGGCCGAGGACGAACAACAGGATCATGGACAGGCCCCACGTGCCCGCGAACCCGGAGTCCTGGGGCGCGCCGAGGAACAGCATCGCGACGACGACCGCCGGGGCCATGAAGAGCGTGGGCACGAGCCGCGAGTCGCGCCGCCAGTACCGCATCATCCGGGAGTACAGCGTGCCCGTCGGGCCGCCCGGCACCCACCGGAGGAGGACCGACCCGTCCTTGCGGTCCCCGGCGTCCGGGCCCTGCCCGGCCGCCACCCGGGTCAGGGACGACGCTGTCGCGCGCGTCCACACCACGCCGGCGAGGACGACGGTCGCGACGGCGACGAGCACCCGCCCGGCCGCGGCGATCCACGCCCCGGTCGCGAGGGACGTCGTGACGCCGGCCGCGGCCCCGAGCGGCGTCCACCCGACGACCGTCGCCACCGGCCCGAGGTCCCCGACGGTGACGCCGGAGTTGATGACGAGGTTGAACCCGACCAGGAGGACGACGAACGTGACGCTGATGATGACGGTCATGCGTTCCGAGGACCGTCGGTTGGTCGACGCCCCGGTGAGCGCGGCCAGGGTCTCCCCGCCGAGCACGGCGGTGGCCAGGCTGACGATGTTGCCCACGACCCACAGCGGCACGAGCACCGCGGCGCCGGTGGACGTGTACCCCGCGGCGTCGGCGCTGAGGATCCCCCACGTGCCGAAGCCGACGGTGACGGCCGTGTCGACGACCGCGACGAGACTCCGGGACTGGAGCATGGCGGCGAGGAAAAAGCCCGGCAGCAGGCGGCGGGTGGGGACCGGCAGCGTGGCGAACTGGGCCGTGTCCAGCTGGTTCTCGGGGGACGGCTGGATGATCGCGAGGAGCCAGTAGGCGAGGACGCCGATCGCGGGGGTGAGGGTGAGGGGGCCCGCGGCGCCGTCGGCGGCGGACGCGCCCGCCCACGCGGCGAAGGCCACACCCGCGCCGAGGCCGTACAGGACGGTGAACACGATGCCGATGATCTGCGCGCGGTTGCGGCGCAGGGCCCGCGGCCAGAGGCGTAGGTGCAGGGAGAGGATCGTGCGGGTCACTGCGGTGCCCCCGGCGTCGTCGTGCCCGGGGCACCGTCGACCGTGCCGCCCCCACCCGGGTGAGTACCGGCGGAGGTGGGCGTCGTCCCCCCGGCGGGTCCCCCGAGCCACCCGAGCGAGCCCTCGGCGATCGTCCCGCCGCCGACGAGGCGGACGAAGACGTCGGAGAGGGACCGTCCGGCGCGGACCTCGTCGATGGTGCCGCTGGTGAGCACCCGGCCCTGGGCGACGACCGCCACGTGGTCGCACAGGCCCTCGACGAGCTCCATGACGTGCGAACTCATGACGACCGTGCCGCCGGCGGCGACGTACCGGCGGAGGATCTCCCGGATGACCTGGCCGGACACGGGGTCGACGGCCTCGAGCGGCTCGTCGAGGATGAGGATCTCCGGGCGGTGGAGGAGTGCCCCGGCGAGGAGGATCTTCTTCGTCATGCCCGCGGAGTAGTCGACGATGGACTTCGTGCCGGCGTCGTCGAGGCCGAGGGCGGTGAGCAGGTCCGCGCTGCGTTCCTCGATGACGGCCGGGGACATGCCGCGCAGCCGGCCGAGGTACTCGAGGTACTCGTGGCCGGAGAGGCGGTCGAAGACGGGCAGGCCGTCGGCGAGGAGGCCGTAGGCGTTCTTCGCGGCGAGCATGTCCGCCGTCGGGGCGGTGGGGGTGGGCGTCGGGGCCACCGGCATGGGGCCCGGGGCGGTGCCGGGGGAGCCGGCGGGTGGGGCGGGTGGGGCGGGGATGCCCGTGCCCCAGACGTCGTGCCCGCACACGAACGCGGCGCCGGCGTCGGGGCGCAGCAGGCCGGTCGCCATCATGATGGCGGTGGTCTTGCCCGCGCCGTTCGGGCCGACGAGGCCGTAGAAACTGCCGCGGGGGATGTCGAGGGTGAGGGTGTCGACGGCGACCTGTGAGCCGTACACCTTGGTGAGCCCGCGGAGCGCGAGGGCGGGCTCCCGGGGGTCCGCCGCGACCGGCGCGAGGTGCGGCTGCGTGCCGGCGTCCGGCGTCGGCGCGGGCGTGGGCGTGGCAGCGGCGGCGGCGTGGGCGGCGTGGGTGGCGCCCGGGGTGGGGGCCGGGGCGTCCGGCGCGGGGTGGTCGGTGGGCGTGGCGGCGGGGCCGGCGTTCCGGCCGGGGCCGTCGGGGCGCGGTGCGGTCATGGGGTCCTCCGGGAATGCGGTCATTGCCGTTCACAATGAAGCACTGAATGTCGGTCCGCAATACCGTCCCCCCGGGGCCGGGGCGGCACCCGGGCGTGGGGGGGCGGCCTGGCCGCGGCGTGCCGACGGGCGTCGAGCCCCGACGATCTGTGTCCTGTCACCCCCTGATGAGGGTGATGTGCGGTGTCGGTGCCGTGAATCGCTCCGTGGGGGGCGCGACGGCGCCGGGGAGCGGCGGGGCCTCGACCTCGGGTGACGGCGACGACGGGCGGACGTGACGCCGCCGGAAAGGCCGCCGGAAAATGCGACAGAAAGAACTTTTTTCCAGCCCTTACGGCCACGCGCGAGGCTTTGCTATCTCTTTGCGAAGGGTCCGCTCAGAGCAAGGAAGATGACATAGATGACATGAAGACCCTGTCCCCGTATTCCATCGTCAAACTGTCCCTGACCGTGCTGTTCGTCGGGTGCGTGGTGCTCGGGGCCGCCACAGCGGTCATGCTGGAGAGGGAGCGGGTCAGGGGTGTCGATTCCGCGGTGGCGGTCACGACCTCCGTGGACCCGGACAGCTCCCGGCGCTTCATCGCCGATGTCGAGGCCCTCTCAGCGAACACCGGTGCCACGGTCGTCGTGGACCGCACGGACTTCGGCGTGCGCACGCTCTATGTCGCGCAGGGCGGTCACGGCGCCCGGTGGCTGCGCGACGGGTACACGTCCTTCACGCCGTCCCTGACGTATGTCGTCCGACCGCTGACGGACCTTCCGGACGGTGACATCAAGCAGGGGTACGACATGTCGGGAGGGGAGGAGGTCACCCGGCAGTTCGTGGACCTCGCCCACCGCTACGGGGCGGACACCATCACGTTCCGGACGACGGAGCTGCAGATCCTGGTGGCCACGCCGTTCGGTGTCGGGCTGCTGGAGATCCTCTTCATCAGCCTTGCGCTCCTCCTGTACGCGGTGATCGTCAACGGTCGCCGGTACGCGGTGCTGTCGCTGCACGGGGCGGGACCGTGGAGGATGTTCCTCGGGGACCTGAGGGCCGGCCTCGTGGGGTGGGTCCCGTTCGCCCTCGCCGCCGCGGTCGTGGGGGCCGTGGTGCTGTACCTGGCGACGTCGGTCGACGGGCTCGTGTTGTTCGGCCGCCACACCCTGCTCTACGCCGTCGCGTTGATGCTCGTGCACCTGGTCGTGTGGTGGGTGGCCTGTCTGTGCTCCTCGCGGGTGGACGTCATCCGGTCGTTGGCCGGGAAGGTGCCCGCGCTGACGGTGGTGTCGTCCGGTCTGGGGTTGCGCCTCGTGTCGGTCATCCTGCTCGTCGTCACCACCGTGTCCCTGTGGAACCACCTCCCGGAGTTCCTGCGCCAGGAGCAGATGCGGGCGGACGTCCAACGGATCGGCGGACTCTACCGGGTGTCGGTCAACGCGGGTCCGACGGGCGAGGACCTCACGACGCTGGAGGGTCGGCTCACTCAGGTGGTGAACCGGCTGAAGGCTGAGGGGAAGGTCCTGGAGTTCACGAGGTTCGAGACGGTCGACCGGAGGACGGTCCTCATGATGAACCGGTCGGCGGCGGCGACGTTCCTGTCGGACTCCGCCCGGCGTGCGGTGGAGGACGTCCCGGAGGGGGCGGCCGTGTTCCTCCACGGGGCCGGGCCCACCGCCGGTGACGGCTCCGGTGACGGCTCCGGCAGCGGCGACGTGACGGCGCTCGTCGAGTCCGCGTCCCGCGGGTACTACGGGGGCCGGGACCTGTGTGGCGAGCGTGGGTGTGACGTGCGGGTCCCCGACGGTCCCTATTCCGTTCTCGACCCCGTTCTCGAACCCGGGATGTGGAAATCCGATGTCGTCCGGCACGACCCGATGGTTCTCGTCGCCCCGGACGACGTCGTCCCCGCCGACGACTCGACGGTCCTCTCGCTGATGTCGACCGGGAACATCCTCTTCCGCGACCGGGAGGCGGTGAACGAGCTGGCGGACGACGACGTCGTCCGACGGGGGATATTCCTGCAGCGGACGGTCCTGGACAGCTGGGACGAGAGTCACAACCAGTTCCGGATGACGGTGACCGCGGATGTCGTTGCGGCGGTGGTGGCGGTGGTGGCTGTGCTGGGGTTGGGGCTGGGGTTCGCGTACGTGTGTTACCTGGCGTGGTACCAGCGGTTCCGGGTGGGTTTCATCTTCGGGTTGGGGGTTGTGCGTCGGTTCCGGGCGGTGCTGGTGATGGAGGCGGTGACGGTGATGGTGGCCTTGGGCCTGCTGGGAGGTATCTACGCCGGGTACGCCGGGGAGGAGTTCTCCAACCCGGTGATGAAGCAGGCGATCCTGCACGTCATCTCGCCGTGGGCGGTGGTGACGGTGGCCGGGGTGGTGCTGGGGTCCTCGGCGGTGATTCTTTCCGCGTTGGGTGCCGCGTCGCGGCGTATCCAGAAGTCGCGGGCGGTGTGAAAGGTGGATGGTGTGAACATTGATGTTGTCGGTGGGGCGAAGTCGATCGGCGGGACGGTGATCTGGGACGACATGAATGTGTCGTTCGCCGGAGGTGGTGTCCACGTGCTGACGGGGTCGTCCGGGTCCGGGAAGTCGACGTTGCTCAACTGCATCGGGTTGATCGACCGGTGCACCGCGGGGCAGGTGCTCTACGACGGCACCGATCTCAACGGTGCGTCCGGGCGGACCCGGAGGAGGTACAGGCGTGACCGCGTCGGGTACCTGTTCCAGGACTACGCGTTGGTCGACTACGACACGGTGCGGGCGAACATCGGGTTGGCGATGGTCGGGCACCGGTCACGGTCGGCGCGGCGGGAGGCCGTGGACGACGCGTTGGAGCGGGTGGGCCTGGCCGGTCGTGGTGACAGCCGGGTGTTCCAGCTCAGTGGCGGGCAGAAGCAGCGGGTGGCGTTGGCGCGGTTGCTGGTCCGGGATGTCGCGGTGGTGCTCGCGGACGAGCCGACCGGGGCGCTGGACCGGGACAACGGGCGGATGGTGCTGGACCTGCTGCGGGAGATGGCCGGTGCGGGTGCGTGCGTGGTCATCGCGACCCATGACCCGTGGGTCGTGGAGCGGGCGGACACGCGGTTCAGCCTGGACGCCCACCTCGCGCGGTGACGGCGCGGCACGGCGGGCAGGGCCGACCGTGACGGTCGCGGCCCGGCGGCCGTCGCGCCGCGTCAGAGCAGCTCGGCGACGATCTCCGCGACCTCACGCGGGTGGTCGTTCATGACCAGGTGGCCGCTCGGGTGGATGATGAGGTGCCGCGCGGCGAGGTCCCCCGCCATCCGCGCCTGCTGCCGGTACCAGGAGCCGGGGAGCCGCCGCCACCGCCACGCCCGCTCGCTGAGCGCGGTGACGACGACCGTCGGCACCCCGTCCAGCGCCCCCGGCCGGCGCCGGCGTTCCCGCCGCACCTCGCGCGCCGTCGCCCGGAACGACGCGTTCTCGCGGACCGCCTGTGCCCCGGTGGCGAGCAGCGTCGAGACCCGGTGGTCGTCGACGACCCCCGACGCGCGGTCGAGAGCCCAGATCACCGGCCGCCACAGTGCCCACAGCCGACGCGGGTCCATGATCGGGCGCGGCACCCCGGGCGTCGAGGAGTCCAGGAAGACGATCCCCCTGACCTGCCCCGGCGAGGACGCCTCCAGCTGCCGCGCGGCGATCTCCGCGATGTAGCCGCCGAAGGAGTGCGCCACGTACACGACCGGCCCCTCGCCCGCGAACGCGACGGCCTGCCGGACGGCGAGGTCGTGGCGGAAGTGGGTGTCGGGGAGGGGGCCTCCGGACCAGCCGGGGCCGGGGCGGTCCGCGGGGACGACGTGCGCCTCCGGTGGGAGGAAGGAGGAGAAGGCGTCGGCGTCGGCGCCGGTGCGGGCCATGCCGGGGATGAAGACCACTCGCATCGCACCGATCGTAGTGCGTGCGCGGGGTCCGCGCGCGGGTGGCGTGGGGCGACGGCGGCGCGCGGGTGCGTGCGGCCGGTGCGGCGGGTGGGCGCGGGCGGCCCGGCGCGGGATGTGATGCACATGACACAGGGTTCCGGGAATGCGGCGGGGGCCGGTGTGGTTGACTCGACGGACAGATGAAGACAGACCGGTCTACCCGTCACCGGTCGGCGCCCCACCGCCCACACCGTGGACACCGTGCACCCGGTGCACCCCGCCCACCCGACGTCACGAGGAACACTCATGTCAGACCCGACCCCCACCGGCGGCGACCCCGCCGGGACCACCGCCACCGCCGGGACCACCGCCACCGCCGGGACCACAGCAGCCACCGCCACCACCGCCGACACCCCGGCGTCGACCCGGACCCGCCTGCCCGGCTGGCTCACCGGCTTCGGCGCGCAGGTCGTCGCGGGCCTCATCGTCGGCGTCATCCTCGGCCTCATCGCCCGGGGCCAGGGCGGTGCGGACGGCGGCAGCTGGCTCGCCGGCCTCCTCACGGGTGTGGGCGACGCCTACGTCCAGCTGCTCAAGGTCATGATCCCGCCCCTGGTCGTCGCCGCCGTGGTGACGTCCGTCGCGAACCTCCGGAAGGTCACCGGGGCCGCGCGCCTGGCGGTGAGCACCCTCATCTGGTTCGCGGTGACGGCGTTCTTCTCCGTCCTCGCGGGGCTGCTCGTCGGCACGGTCATGAAGCCCGGCCTCGGCGCGTCCGTCGACGCCGCCTCCGCCGCCGCACCGTCGACGACCGGCAGCTGGACGGCGTTCCTCAAGGGCATCGTCCCGCAGAACATCCTCGGCCTGGGCGTCGGCACGAGCCACGGGTCGCCGACGCTCTCCTTCTCCGTGCTCCAGCTGCTCGTCATCTCCCTCGTCATCGGCGTGGCCGCCGTGAAGACCGGGAAGGCCGCCGAGCCGTTCCTGGGGTTCATGGAGTCCTTCCTCTCGGTCGTGCAGACGGTCCTGTGGTGGGTCATCCGCCTCGCCCCGATCGGCACGGCGGCGCTCATCGGGCACGCGGTCGCGGACTACGGCTGGGGTGCGCTCGGGTCCCTGGGCAAGTTCGTGCTCGCGATCTACATCGGCCTCGCCCTCGTCATGGGGGTGATCTACCCGGTGGTCCTCAAGGTCACCGGGCTGCCGGTGCGCGGGTTCTACCGGCGGGTGTGGCCGGTGACGAGCCTCGGGTTCGTCACGCGCTCGTCGATGGGTGTCATGCCGGTCACGCAGCGGGTCACCGAGCGGTCGATGGGCGTGCCGACCGAGTACGCCTCCTTCGCCGTGCCGCTCGGGGCGACGACGAAGATGGACGGGTGCGCCGCCGTGTACCCCGCGGTCGCCGCGCTGTTCGTCGCGCAGTTCTACGACATCCCCCTCACCGTCACCCACTACCTGCTCATCATCTTCGTGTCCGTCATCGGCTCCGCCGCGACGGCGGGCACGACGGGGGCGACGGTCATGCTCACCCTCACGCTCTCCACGCTGGGGCTGCCGCTGTCCGGCGTCGGCCTGCTGCTCGCCATCGAGCCGATCGTCGACATGGGGCGCACGGCCGTGAACGTCACCGGGCAGTCGCTGGTCGCGACGGTCGTCGCGAAGCGCGCGGGGATCTGGTCGAAGGAGACGTTCGACGCCGCGCGTGACGGGATGGTCGACCGTGCCCCCTCCATGGCCGACGTCGCCGACACCGCCGGGTCCGCGGACGCCGGGGACGACGCTGACGCCGCCGGGTCAGACACCGCCGCCGCGCCCCGCGCCGGGGCCCGCGTCGCCGGCTGAGGGGCCCGTCGAACCCCCCGACCCCGGCGGGAACCCCGGCCCCGCCGGACGCCGACCGGGCCCGTCGACCCCCCGACCCCGGTCAGGGCAGCAGGTCGACCGCGTCCCACGCCCGGCGCAGCTCCGGGTCCGGGTCCGGCACCGTGAACTCGGCCGGGTCGCCCGCCCGATCCCCCTCGACCGCGCCGAAGACCTGCACCGTGTGGTCCTCGGACCAGCGGGGGAACCCCGGGTCGCCGTCGTGGATGAACGCCCGCCAGCGCGGCTGCATGACGGCGGTGGTCCGCACCATCGCCTCCCTCCCGCCGAGGGCGAGGGCCAGCGGGCCACGCCCGGCGTCGTACCGCTCGAACAGCACGGGCAGGTCGAGGGCGTGGATCGCGCGCACCCCCGTCGCCCGCAGCGACGGGGTCTCGAGGTCCAGGCGGTACATCCACGCGGCCCCGTCCGGCTGCACCGACGCGAGGCGGCGGGTGGGGGCCGTGAAGATCGCGTCGCTCATGAACATCGCGCACCGGCGCCGGGTCCGGCCGCGCGCGTAGAACCGGTCGAACAGGTCCGTCGACACGCTCCCGTCGATCGCCGCCGCGAGGCGCCGGGCCCGGGCGCGCTGGTGCGCGGTCGTCGCCGGCTCCCACCGCATGAGCAGGTACTCGTGCCGGTTCGTGCCTGTGAGCAGGGGCAGGCCGGTCTGCGCGCCGGGCGCGAGCGGGTGCGCGGGCAGCAGGTCACCGTCGACGACCGGGGCGAACGGCCCGGCGAGATCGTGGGCGGCGGACAGGTTGTCCCTGCTCAGGGCCTCGGTGAGGCGGCTGAGGGCCTCCGGGGAGGTGTCGACGAGCGCCTCCCCGGCCCGCACCTGCCCGCGCCCGGGGCCCGACGGTGCCGCGGCGAGCTCCGCCCAGTGGTGGGCCGCCCGCCGGCACCAGTACGCCGCGAGGTCCGGCGTGTGGACCATCGCCGCGGCCGGCGACTGGGAGATCGCGCCCGCGAGCAGCGGCCGGACCCGGGGGACGGCCGTGAGGGCGGACACCATCGCCCCGCCGGAGGACTCGCCCATGACGGTGATGCGCGACGGGTCCCCGCCGAAGACCTCCGCGTTGGCGTGGACCCACTCGACGGCGGTGACGATGTCGCTGAGGCCGACGTTCGCGTCCGCCCGCGACGGGTCCGGCATCATCGACGACGGCTCGGCGTGGGCGAGGGACAGCTGGCCGAGGACGCCGAGGCGGTAGTTCACCGCCACGTACACCGCGTCCATCGCGGTGGCGAAGTGTTCCCCGGTGAGCAGCGGCTCCCCGGCGGAACCGTGGACGTTGCCGCCGCCGTGGAGGTAGACGACGACGGGCCGGCGGGCCGACGGGTCGACCGCCGGGCCGCGCGGGTCCGGGCGGGGGACGACGACGTTGAGCCACAGGCAGTCCTCGGAGCCGATCCAGCCGAGCCGCCGGTTGCGGAACTGGGCGCAGTAGTCCCCGGGGCGGTCGGCGTGGAACACGCCGGTCCACGGGGTCTTCGGGACGGCCCGGCGGAACCGGAGGTCACCGGTCGGCGGTTCGGCGTAGGGGATGCCGCGGAAGGCGGTGACGCCGGTGGCGGCGTGGCCCTTGACGAGGCCCGTCGTCGTGCGGACCGTCCAGCGGTCGCGGGGTGCGGCGGGGAGGGCGGTGGTGGCCGTGGTGTCTGTGGTGTCGGTGGTGCTGCCGGGCGGGGTGTCCGGCGCCGACGACAATGAATCGGGCATGTCAGTCAGGATAGGCTCCGGTGTGGGCCGGGGCACACCGGGTACCGGTCAGTGACGTGTCACGCGCCCGGACCGCGCGGCGGTGGACGCGGCGTGCCCGGCGGGTGTGGCGGACCCGGGCCGCGCGGCGGTGGACGCGGCCGCCCGGTCCGTCCGCCCGGACCGCGCGGCGAGCGCGTACAGCGGCAGACTCACGGCCCCGGCCACGCCGAAGGGGGTCATCACCGCCGCGGGCGGGTAGTCCAGGACCGTGCCGAGCTCCCCGTTCTCGACGGCCACCCCCATGACGAGCGTCAGCACCCACAGGAGCACCAGCGCCGTCGTGGCCGTCAGATGTGTCCGCTGTGCCGTCGTCATGCCGTCCGTCCACCTCCCGGATCCCGCCCGGCGGGCCGTCCCCGGGGCTGCAGCTGTCCTAGCGTACCTGACCGGCGACGGGTGACACATCACGGAGGGGCGTGTCCCGCACCTCGCGCCGGCCGCCCCGCACCCCGCACCCCGCCCCGGCCGCGCCCCGGACCCCGCACCCCGCCCCGGACTCCACACCCCGCGCCCTACACCCCGCACCCCGCGCGGCGGGCGACACCACCGGCCACCGCGCGGGGCACCCGGCGGTGGGCGTCGTCCCCCGGGACCTCAGAAGGCCCAGTCGGACTCCTCCGTGGACTCCGCCCGGCCGATGACGTAGCTCGACCCCGACCCGCTGAAGAAGTCGTGCGTCTCGTTGGAGTCCGGGGCGAGCGCGGCGAGGATCTCCGGCTCGGTGCGCGCGGCCTCGTCCTCGTAGCGCGGGGCGTACCCCAGGTTCATCAGCGCCTTGTCCGCGTTGTAGTGCACGAACGCCATGACGCCGTCGATCATCGGCCGACCCCCGCCGCCCTGCACACCCTGCGCGTCGATGCCCTCGTACAGCTCGCCCGAGTACCGCGTCTCCAGGTCGAGGAGGGTCTCGACGAGCCCGTGCGTGAAGTCCTCCATCTCCGCCACCCGCTCCGGGTGCGCCTCCAGGCCGCGCTGGTACGTGTACCCCGAGTAGTAGCCGTGGACCGCCTTGTCCCGGAGGATGAGCCGGATCATGTCCGCCGTGTTCATGAGCGTGCCCCGGCAGCTGAACCACAACGGCAGGTAGAAACCGGCGTACAGCAGCAACGAGCTCAGCAGGGTCGCGGCGACCTTCCGCTTCAACGGGTCGTCGCCGGTGTAGTGCGCCATGACCGTCGTCGCGCGCGCCTGGAGCGTCGGGTTGCCGACGGCCCACGTGTACGCCTCCGTGATCTCGTCCGAGCTGCACATCGTGCTGAACACGCTGCTGTAGCTCCGCGCGTGGACGGCCTGCATGAACGCGATGTTCGTGTAGACCGCCTGCTCGTGCTCCGTGCGGGCGTCCGGGATCTGGCTGATCTCGCCGACCGTCGCCTGGACCGTGTCCAGGAGCGTCAGGCCCGTGAACACCCGCGTGGTCAACCGGCGCTGGGCGTCCGTCAGGCCCCGCCACGCCGCGAGGTCGTTGGACAGCGGCACCTTCTCGGGCAGCCAGAAGTTGCCCGTGAGGCGCTGCCAGATCTCCAGGTCCTTCGGGTCCTGCAGCCGGTTCCAGTTGATCGGGCGGAGGGGCGTGTCCGGCGAGCCGGCCCACTGGGGCGGCGTCTGTGACACGTCGATGTAGTTCATGTGTGCTCCTTCTGGTCGGGGAGGGTGGTCTGGGTGAGGTCCGGGGGTCGTCCGGGGCGGGGCCCGGGCCGGGTCCCGGGGGCCGGGGTTGTCCGGGGGTCGACGTGCGGCTCAGCCGGCGGTGGCGTGCGGGTGCGTCCGGGCCGGGTCGGCGGGCGTGACCGGGTGCGTCCGGGCCGGGTCGGCGGGCGTGACCGGGTGCGTCCGGGCCGGGTCGGCCGGCGGGGTGGGGGAGTCCTGGCGCGCCCAGAAGGCGTCGAGACCCTCCCTCACCCGGGCGACGTCCCGGGCGGTCCCGAGCAGCTCGAACCGGTAGAGCTCCGGCACCCCGCACTTCGCCGCGATGATCGGCCCCGC
This sequence comes from Corynebacterium bovis DSM 20582 = CIP 54.80, assembly GCF_030408615.1. Lineage (NCBI taxonomy): Bacteria > Bacillati > Actinomycetota > Actinomycetes > Mycobacteriales > Corynebacteriaceae > Corynebacterium > Corynebacterium bovis. The sequence continues at coordinate 183,937 of NZ_CP047187.1, forward strand.
GCAGCAGAACGCCGTGCCGAAATTGGTGTTTCCGCTGGTGATGACGCCGCGGATCCAGCGGCGGTTCGCCGGGTCGTTGAGGAAGCGGATGACCTGCTTCGGGACCGACCGGCCGATGTCCCCGCCGCCGTACGTGGGCGTGACGAGGACGTACGGGCCGTGGACCTCCAGCGGCGGGTCGGAGCGGCGCAGCGGGATGCGGAGCGCGGGGACGCCGAGTTTCTCGATGAACCGGCGGGTGTTCTCCGAGGCGGAGGAGAAGTACACGAGCCGGGGCTCCGTGTGTGGCACGGATGGTCTCCTTCCGGTGGTACAGGCGGTGCGGGCCGGCGGTGCGGGCGGCACGACGTCCGCAAAGTTCAATACAATGAACTCTGGCATCACCGTACATTGAACAATCGTGTAGGGTCGGCGGGTGTAGCGAGACTCACAACCACATGGAGGTGCCTGACATGGCGAGACTGACCGAGCAGATGAAGGACATGATCGACGCCCAACTGCCGTTCCTGGCGACGGTGACCGACGCGGAGTCCCTCACCCCCGACATCGGGCCGAAGCGCACGCTGCGCGTGTGGGACGACGAGACGCTGATCTACAACGAGAACACCGCCCGGCAGCACCTCGCGAACCTGCTCGAGGGCTCGCGCGCGGCCGTCGCGGTCGTGGACTGGGACGCGCTCGACGGCTACCGGTTCATCGGGCGCGCCAAGGTGCTCGACGAGGGCCCGGCGTGGGACGACTGCGTCCGCTACGCCGAGGACCGTGGATGGAACCCGCCGCGGAAGGCCGTGCTCATCCACATCGAGCAGATCTACACGCTCATGCTGGGGAAGAACGCGGGGACGCTGCTCGCGAGCGACGACCCCACCGACGACGTGAGGTAGGACGACGGCGGGAGCGGGGGCCGGCGGATGAGCGTGGGGGAGCGCTCGTCCGGCGTGGACGACGGGGCGGGGTGGCCGGGTGGCGCGGCGCGGACGACGGGCGTGGACGACGGGGCGGGGTGGCCGGGTGGCGCACGGCCGGTGGCCGGTGACGGAAAACGGGACGCTCTAATACATCCATGCCAGAGAGGGGAAAACCGGCATAGAGTGGAGGAGTACACCCTATTTACTTTTTTGCAGCCCCCTGGGCTGCGTCCTCGGAATGAAAGGAAAGACAATGAGCGATCGCACTGATCCCTCCCGCCCGGACGTCGACCCCGCCGGCGCGTCCGCGGCCCGTCCGGTCGGACACACCGACGACGAAACCGCTGGCACCGCCGCCGCCACCGACGCATCCGGTGCCGGATACACCGCGGACACCGCCGCCGGAGGAGCCGGAATCGCCACTGTCGGTGACGTCACCCGCCTCGGTTTCCGCGTTCTCCTCATCCGCGGAATTTTCGCCCTCATTCTCGGCGTGCTGTTGTTCATCGCCCCGGCCGTGAGCGCCGCGGTCGTCGGCACGTTCATCGCCCTCGCCATCGGCGTGTGGCTCGTCATCGACGGCATCGGCACGATCAGCCTGGCGTTCACCCGGCGCCGCGGCGGTGCGCAGGGGTGGGGCTGGACGCTCGCCGGCGGCATCATCGCGCTCCTCGCCGCCGTCGCGATCATCGTCTTCCCGCTCACGTTCGCCGTGGTCGGGAGCCTGCTGGTGCTGTGGTTGCTGGCCGTCGGCCTGGTCATCCAGGGCGTCATCGAGTTCATCGACACCCGCCTCGGCGGGTGGGGCATCCTGCTCGGCGTCGTCAACATCATCTTCGGCGTGCTCATCGGCATCCTGCTGCTGACGCACCCGGCGTCCTCGCTGGCCGCGCTCGTGTGGCTCGCCGGGATCTACGGGATCGTCTTCGGCATCGCCGCGATCGTGTCCGCGTTCCGCGTCCGCTCGGCGGGTCAGGACGTGGCCGCGTCCGGTGCCGCCCGGAACTGACACCGGGGGACACGACGACGACCGGCCCCACCGCTGCGGGATCTCCGCAGGACGTCCTCCACGCACCTGAGGTGCGGGGACGGGACGTCACGGTGGGGCCGGTCGTCGTGAAGGAAGGGGGGCCCGGGACCGCGCCCGGGACAGGGGCCGGCTCAGGGGGCCGTCGCGGGGAGGCCCGGCTCAGGGCTCACCGCCACCCGGCCGCCCCGGCCACCCCGGTCAGAACCCCAGCGAGCCGACGATGGAGCTGCCCGGCAGGGAGCCGGTGAGGGAGCTGCCCGTCGACCCGGGGAGCGACCCGAGCGACCCCGGCCGCGGGTCGGTGACCGACCCCGGCAGCGAGGACTCCGGCGTCGACGGGGCCTCCGGGGTCTTCCGCCCGAGGCCCAGCTGGCTGTCGATCGTGAAGAACAGGTCCGTCTGGTCGGTGAGGCCCACGACGTTCGCGGCCCCCGGCCCGTACGCGGCGACGCGCAGCTGCGTGCCCGTGTGCTCCTGGGAGCCGTTCGGGTCCCCGTTGGTGCCGTAGCTGATCGTGAGCTCGGAGCCCTCGCGGGTCCGCAGCTTCGACGTCAGGCCCGGGTACAGGCCCGGCTCCAGCTCGTCGACGGTCGGCACGATCTGGCTCGTGTGCGCGTGGTCGGCGGTCGTGATGACGAGCGTCTCACCGTCCTGCTGCGCGAACTCCAGCGCCTTCTGCACGGCCTCGTCGAGGTCGACGGTCTCGCCGATCTGCCCGCACGGGTTCGCGGCGTGGTCCTGCTTGTCGATGGACGCGCCCTCGACCTGGAGGAAGAACCCGTCCTTGCGGGTCTTCAGCAGGTCGATGGCCTTCTGCGTCATCGCCGCGAGGGTCGGCACGGAGGCGTCGCGCTTCGGGTTGTCCTCGCAGCTCGCGGCGGGCTGCGCGTAGCCGCCCTGGGAGGCCTTCGGCCCGGTCCAGCGGACGGGCATGTTGCCGGAGGAGAACAGGCCCAGCACCGGGCGCTCCTGGTCGGCGGCGGTCACCGCGTCGAGCTCGGAGGCGTTCGTCGGCAACTGGTAGCCGCGCTCCCGGGCCTGGTCGAGCAGGGTCTTCCCCGCGTAGTCACCGGCCTTGGCCTTCTCGCCGAAGGTCTTCGCGCCGCCGCCGAGGGTGACGTCGGGCCGGGTGGTGAGCATCTGCTCGGCGATGGAGCCCCGCCCGCCGTTCTCGAGGGCGTTGTCCGCGCAGGACTTCGAGGTCGCCTCGGGGCCGTAGCAGCGGCGGTTGGTGACGTGGGAGACCTCGACGGCGGGGGTCGCGTCCTCGATCTCGGCGGTGGTGACGTTGCCGGTGGCCTTGCCCGCGGCCTTCGCCCGCTCGAGGAGGGTCTCCTGGTCCCTGCCGTTGATGTCGACGCCGATCGCGCCGTTGTAGGTCTTCGTGCCGGTGGACCAGGCGGTGCCGGAGGCGGCGGAGTCCGTCACGTAGTCGGGCGACCCGTCCTTGTTGAGGGAGTAGTGCGTGTACTGGCCGGTCGCGGGGAGGGCGTCGAGGCCGCGGAAGAACCCGCCGGCCCCCTCGGCGTAGTCGCGGGCGGCGGTGATCTCGGAGTCGCCCATGCCGTCGCCGATGAGGAGGATGACGTTCTTCGCGCCGGTGCGGCTGACCGCGTCGCGGATGGCGTCGGTCTGGTCGCCCTGGATGCGGCGGGCCCCGCCGTGCTCGGAGAGGGTGCCGGCGGCCTGCCGGGAGGCGACGCCCTGGCCGGCGACGGTGGAGACGTCGTCCTGCGCCGGGGTGCCGGTGCCCTGGGTGAGGGTGGCACCGGTGACGAGGCCGGCCACCGCGGCGGCGGCGACGGCGGGGACGGTGAGGCGGCGGGTGAGGGAGCGGCCGCGGCGGGTGGCGGCCGGGGTGGCCCCGGTCTCGGGGACGGGCTGGGTGTGGGGGGTGGGGTTCGTCATGGCTCCTCGTTGACTCCTTCGTGAGGGTGGTCAGCCGTCCGCGCGGGGCGCGCCGCGCTCCACCGGGCGTGCTTCGGAGCCGAAGCTACGGGGCGGTCGTGAACGGACCGTGGCCGGTGGTCCGCCGGTCGGTGAACGCCTCGTGAACCGGTGGTGCGGTCGCCGGGACCGGGTCCGGGGGGCGTCGGGACCGGGTGTGGGGGTGTCGACGGGGACCCCTCCGCGGGGGTGGCGCCCGCATTCCCCCACCGGGTATGTGACGTGCCCTGCGACGACGCCGCCCCGTCCCGCGCCACCCCGCCCCCGGTCCCCGGGGAACTCGCGGGCCCCGTCCCGCGACTGTTTCCCCGTCCGCAGCAGCACCGGCCCACGGCCCCCGCGCGGGGGCCGCCGACCTGAAAGGTCCGCACCACGTGACCGTGACACCCCTCACCGACGGCGCTCCGCCGTCACCGTCCCCCACACAGTCCGCGTCCGCGGCGGCGTCCGCGCCGGGTCCCCACACGGCCCGGCCGGGGCGGCGGTCGGACGGCCGGTCCCCGGGCCGCCGTCCCCCGCTGCGCCGCCAGCTCGGGGCGTTCATCCTCCGCCTGCACTTCTACGCGGGCATGGCGGTCGGACCGTTCATCCTCGTCGCGGCGCTCTCCGGGGCGCTCTACGCCCTGACGCCGACGGCGGAGGAGTACGTCTACCGCGACCTCACGACCGTCCCCGCGGTCGCGGCCCCGGTTCCGCTCCACGAGCAGGTCGACGCGGCGCAGCGCAGTCACCCGGAGCTCACGGTGGCGCAGGTGTGGCCGGCGCAGCAGCCCACGGACAGCACGCGGGTCCTCTTCGACGTCCCCGCCGACGCGGAGGGTAACCCGCTGGCGGTGTTCGTCGACCCCTCCGACGCCCGGGTCCTCGGCGAGGAGGCGACCTACTCCAGCCTCGGCGAGCTGCCCCTCCGGCGGTGGGTCTCCGGGTTGCACGAGAGCCTCAACCTCGGCGCGCCGGGCGAGGTGTACTCCGAGTTCGCGGCGTCCTGGCTGTGGATCATCGCGCTCGGCGGCCTGTGGCTGTGGTGGCGGCGCGTGCGGGCGGCCCGCCGCCGGGGCGCGCGGCCGGCCCGGCTGTGGTTGCCGCTGCGGGGTCGGGGGTCGACGCCGCCCTCCGCCGGGACCCCCGCGACCGCGGAGGCGACGGGCGGTGACGCCGCCGCACCCGCGGCCGGCACCGCACCCGCGGCCGGCACGGCGACGCCGGTGGGCACCCGCCGCGACACCGCCGTCCGCCGGCGCGGCGCGATGAACATCCACGCCGTGACGGGCGTGTGGCTGCTCGTCGCGGTCCTCGGCCTGTCCGCCACGGGGATCACGTGGTCGCACTTCGCCGGGGACAACGTCAACGCCGTCGTCACGGCGATGAAGTGGAAGGCCACGCCGATCGACACCGAGCTCCCGGGCCCGGTCGTCCCGCCCGGCCACGAGGGACACGCGGGCCACGACGGCCACGCGGGTCACGCCGGCCACGGCGGCGACGGTGCCCACGCGGGTCACGCCGGCCACGGCGGGGCGGGCGGGGACGCCGCGGCGACGGTCTCCCCGCGCACGGTGTCGGCGCAGATCGAGCGCGTCGTCGTCGCCGCCCGGAAGGCCGGGCTCACCGGGGCCCTGACCGTCCGGCCCCCGGCGAGCCCCACCTCCACCTGGCAGGTCAACGAGCGGTGGGTGCCGTGGCGCACGACGTCCGACGCCGTGTCCGTCGACGGCCGCGACGGCGGGATCGTGGACCGGCAGGACTTCGGCGACCTGCCGCTGTTCAGCCGCCTGTCCGCGTGGGGGATCTACCTCCACATGGGCATCATGTTCGGCCTGCCGCTGCAGATCGCGCTGTGCGTCGTGGGGCTGGGCATCGCGCTCATCGTCGTGCAGGGCTACCGCATGTGGTGGCGCCGGCGGCCGACGCGCCCGGGCTCCCGCGCGGGCCTCGCCGGGGTGCCGGGCGTGCCGTCGACGCTGCCGTGGGGCGCGTACGGGTGCGTGGTCGTCTTCGCGGTGACGGTGGGGGTGTTCCTCCCGCTGGTCGGGGTGTCGCTCGTGGTGTTCACGGTTCTCGACGCCGCCCTGGCGACCGCGCGGTCACGCCGGCGCGTGCGGGGCGGGGCGCGGGGGCGCTGAGCGGCCCGACCGGGCGGCGGTGAGCGCGCAGGCGACCGCGAGGAGCGTCGTCAGCGCGAGGACCGCCGCCGCCCCCGGCCACCCGCCGGCCGAGATGCCGAGGCCGGCGAGCGCCGCGCCGCCGAACGTGCCGAGGGACTGCCCCGCGCCGTTGAGCGACAGGACGGTCCCGCGTGCGGGTCCCGCGCGGCGGACGAGCAGCGTCGTCACCGAGGCGGCGACCACCGCGTGCGCGACCGAGGTCAGCGACGTCATCGCGAGTGCCACCGGGAGCACCGGGGCGAGGAAGAGCCCCGTGACGGAGCCGGTGCCGACGAGCGCGGCGACGACGGTGACCGTGAGGACCGTGCGGGGCGCGTCGACGGCGCGGAGGAACCGGCCGCCGAACCAGTTGCCGAGGAAGAACGAGAGCCCGGACAGGCTCCAGACCAGGGAGAACACCCCGGGGCCGAGGCCGAAGGTCTCGTTGTAGAACACCGCGACGAACGCGAGCTGGCCCATGAACGCGGCGGTGCGGGCAGTCGAGACGCCGAGGAGCGGGACGACCGCGGGGAGGCGGGAGGCGGTGCGCAGCGCGGTGAGGTAGCCGGGGCGGCGCGGGGGTGTCGTGGCGGTGGCCGCGGCGGGGGAGCCGGACGTGTGCGCGGCGGGGGTGGGTCCGACGGGCGTGCCGGGCGTGTGCGCGGCGGGGGCGTGCGGCGCGGCGGCCCCGAGCGACGAGCGGGTCTGCGCGACCGCGGCGACGACACACAGCACCGCGACGGCGACGAGGTCGCCCCGCCACCCCCACAGCAGCGCCGGCCCGGCGAGCAGCGGCGCGGCGAGCATGGCGGTGAGGGTCGTCGTCGAGGAGACGAGCGTCGCGGCGCGCCCGGCGGTGGCGTCGTCGGGGAAGGCGTCGGACGCGGCGGCGGTGACGGCCGGGGTGAGCGTCGCCGTGCCCCCGCCGACGAGCAGGCAGAACACGACCCACGACCACGTCTGCCCGAGGACCCCCGCGGCGCAGGCGAGGGCGAGGACGACGAGCGCGCCCGCGGCCACCGTCCGCCGCGGCAGGTGGTCGATGAGCGGGGCGCACGCCACGCCGGTCGCGAGCGCGGCCACCCCGCCGAGGCCGCGGAGGCCGCCGAGGACCGTGGCGTCCGCGCCGGCGTCGTCCGCGATGCCGACGAGGAACGTGCTGAAGACGGTGAACGGGACGAGGCCGAGGGCCGCGGCGGCGAGGGCCGGCCAGATGACGCGCGTCATGGCGGCGTCGCCCGGCGGGGCGGCGGCGGGGGGACGACGGGACATCTCCGCGACGCTACCCGGCGGCCCGTCGCCGCACCCGTGCGGCATCCACGCGCCCCACCCACGCGCCCGGCGCACGGGGGTGTCCGCGGCGACGCCCCGGGCCCCGCGGTCGGCCGGAACAGTGACTGACCGACACGGTGAGTGACGCTCTTGTGATACACGTGCTGTGGTGGAGAAGCACGATATTGTCGATAACGCCAGGGCGTGGACAAACAGCGAACTTACGCACGTTACCAGCGACGATGGTGTCGAATGGAGGTGCAGATCACACGAAGGGTGTGCTACTAATAGCGCACGTGATGTACCACTGTGGTGTGTCACGATCTGTATCGACCACAGAGTTCCCTTCGAAAGGAATGACATCGTGAAGATCTCGCGCATGTTCGCAGCGTCCGCCCTCGCGGCCGGCCTCGCCGTGACCGCCACCGGCGGTGCCGCCTTCGCCGCCGACACCACCGAGGCCCCGGTCCGGACCTCCGTCCCGGCCGACGCCCCGACCGTCCCGGCGAAGCCGTCCCTCGACCTCGCCTCCCTCGAGGCCGTCAAGACCTCCGTCCCGAAGGACGCCCCGTCCGTCCCGGAGAAGCCCTCCCTCGACCTGGGCTCCCTGACCGGCAAGAAGTCCCCGAAGGGCGAGAGCGAGCAGGCCGACCTCGTCGGCAAGCGCCTCGACAACGCCAAGAAGGGCATCGAGGCCGCCAAGAGCATCGTCGACACCCTCACGGGCATCGGCGGCCTCTTCGGCTTCGGCGGCAACTGAGCCGTCGCGGACGCTGCATGACGGTGGCCGTCGGCTGACGTCGGCGGTGACCGGCACGCGACCCCGCACCCTGAGGGTGCGGGGTCGTCGTCTGTCCGGGGGTGGGGCGGCGCAGCCGCGGGTTCAGGCGCTCAGGCCCGCCCGTCCCGCGCGCCCCACGCGGGCCCGCCCGCTCACTCGCCGGCGCCGGCGGGCACGCTGGACGCGTCGTCCCCCGACCCGGACCCCGACCCTGCCCCGGCCTCCGGCTCCGGCGACCCGGTCCCGATCGAGCCCCGGGACATCCGGTCGACGATCATCGCGATCGCGCCGTCGCCGGTGACGTTCGCGGCCGTGCCGAAGGAGTCGATGGCGATGTACGCGGCGATCATGAGCGCGACCTGGTCCTGGCTGAACCCGAGCATCGACTGGAGCACGCCGACCGCCGCCATGATCGCGCCGCCGGGCACGCCGGGTGCGGCGATCATCGTCACGCCGAGGAAGAGGATGAATCCCAGGGCCTTCGTCCACGTCAGGGGCATGTCGTCCATCGCCATGATCGCGAAGGCGAAGAGGCTGATCTTCATCATCGACCCGGCGAGGTGGATCGTCGCGCACAGGGGGACGGTGAACCCGGCGACGTTGGGGTTCACGCCGTTGCGCTTCGTCGCCTCGAGGGTGACCGGGATCGTCGCGGCGGACGAGCTCGTGCCGAGGGCCGTGACGTAGGCGGGGAGCATGTTCCGCAGGGCCGTGAACGGGTTGCGCCGGGCGTACGCGCCGGCGAGGAGGAACTGGACGATGAGCAGCAGCAGCGTCATGACCACCGCGAGGACCAGCACCTTCGAGAACACCGAGAGGGTCTGCGTGAGGTTGCCGTTCATGCCCATCGACAGGAACATGCCGAAGATGTACACCGGCAGCAGCGGGACGATGAACGAGGAGATGACCTTGTGCACCACGGCCTCGAGCTCCGTCGCGGCCCGGTACAGGGTGTCCGAGCGCACGGCCGTCATCGCCAGGCCGACGACGAAGGCGAGGATGAGGGCGGTGAGCACCTCCATCGGCGGGGTCATCTCGACGGTGAAGTAGGCCTTCAGCGCCCCGGCCTCGACGTCCGCCGCCTGGGCGGTGCTGTCACCGGCGAGAAGTCGCGGGTAGACGCCCTGGGACACGCCGTAGGCGACGATGCCGGAGATGACGGTCGAGGTGTACGCGACCGCCGTCGTCACCCCGAGCCACTTCCCCGCGCCCCGGCCGAGCCCGGAGATCGCCGGGGTGATGAGCGCGAAGATCAGCACCGGGATGAAGAACCCCAGGAAGTTGCTGAACAGGCCGTTGACGGTGACGAACACCCGGGCCAGCCACTCCGGCATGACGGCGCTCAGCGCGATGCCGAGGATGATGGCGACGACGATCCGGAACAGGAGGGACCCGGTGAGGCGCGAGACATTCATGGGGGAGACAGTAGTTCACGAGCCCGAAACGGACAGCTTGGTCTAGAATATCGGGGACGACGCCGTCCCGGCGGCCCCGCACCCCGCACCCCCGTCCGGTGCACCGCCCCCGGGCCGCGCCCCCACACCCCACCCGCGACCCCGCTACGAGGAGACCCCGTGACCGACAACGACCACACGACCCGCGCCGACGCCGGAACCGCCGCCCGCCGCGCGGAGGCGCGGGCGGCCGCGGACCGGGCGGCGGCGGCCCGCCCCGCCGGCTTCGCCACGACCGCGATCCACGGCGGGTACGAACCGGACGGCCACACCGGCGCGGTGAACGTGCCGATCTACACGTCCACGACGTTCGCCCAGGACGGGGTCGCGCAGCTGCGCGGCGGCTTCGAGTACGGCCGCTGCGGCAACCCGACCGTGACGTCCCTGGAGCAGACCGTCGCCGCGCTCGAGGGCGGGTTGTTCGGCCGAGCGTTCTCCTCCGGGATGGCGGCGACGGACACGCTCCTCCGGGCGCTGCTCCGCCCCGGCGACCACCTCATCCTCGGCGACGACGCCTACGGCGGGACGTTCCGCCTCATCGACACGACCTTCCGCGAGTGGGGGGTCAGCCTGTCCGTCGTCGACACGACCGACCCGGCGCAGATCCGGGACGCCCTGCGGGAGAACACCCGCCTGGTGTGGCTGGAGACGCCGACGAACCCGCTGCTCACCGTGACCGACATCGCGGCGGTGGCGGAGGTCACGGCGGGGCACGCGGCGCGGCTCGTCGTCGACAACACCTTCGCGAGCCCCTACCTGCAGCGACCCCTGGACCTGGGGGCGGACGTCGTCATGCACTCCACGACGAAGTACCTCGGCGGGCACTCCGACGTCATCGGCGGGGTCGTCGTCACGTCCGACGAGGAACTCGACGGGGAGCTGCTGTTCCTCCAGGGCGGCGTCGGCGCGGTCGCGAGCCCCTTCGACGCGTACCTCACGACCCGGGGGATCAAGACCCTCGGGGTGCGCATGGACCGTCACTGTGCGAACGCCCAGGCGGTGGCGGAGTTTCTCGACGCCCGCCCCGAGACGACCCACGTCCTCTACCCCGGCCTGCCCGGTCACCGGGGGCACGACGTCGCCGCCCGGCAGATGCGCGGCTTCGGCGGCATGGTGTCCGTGCGCTTCGCCGCGCTCGGCGGGCGGTCCGCCGAGGAGACGGCCGTGCGCTTCTGCGAGTCGACGGAGCTCATCTGTCTCGCGGAGTCGCTCGGCGGGGTGGAGTCCCTGCTGGAGCACCCGGCCCGCATGACGCACCAGTCCGCCGCCGGGTCGCAGCTGGAGGTGCCGGACGACCTCGTGCGGATCTCGGTCGGCATCGAGGACGAGGCGGACCTGCTCGCGGACCTCGGCGCGGCGCTCGACGCGCTGCACTGAGCGGGGGTGGGCCGACGCGGCCGTGCGGCCGTGCGGCCGTGCGGAGGGGGACCGGCGGGCGCGCGGCGGTGACGGCGGCGGCTCGCTCCGGGCGGGGCGGGCGCAGTAGGGTCGCGGACATGACCCGCACCACCACCGACACCGACGCCACCACCGCCGCGGCCGACACCACCGGCACCACCGGCGACACCACGCAGCTGCCCGGCGGCGCCGTCCACGGGCTGCCGGACGACCTCCGGGACTCGCTGCTGACCAGCGACGTCGCCCGGGAAGCGTGGCTGGACATCACGACGCTCGCCCGGAACGAGTTCATCTGCTGGGTCGAGGACGCGAAGAAGCCGGAGACCCGGGCCCGCCGCATCCGGCGGACGAACGAGGAGCTGGAGGACGGGATGCGCCGGCCGTGCTGCTGGCCCGGCTGCGCCCACCGGGAGCGCAACGGCCACCCCTGACCGGCTCGCCGCCCGGGCCGCCCCGCGCCTGGCCGGCCGTGCCCACGCCGCGCCTACAGCCGCAGCGCGACGGTGTGCACGAGCGACCGCTGCGAGCGGCTGAAGTTGTCGTCCGTCGTGACGAGCAGCGTGCGGCGGCCGTCCGGCTGGTCCGGCCCCCACGTCATGCCCTCGATGTTGTCCGGGTTCTCGCCGTGCGGGGAGAAGTCCAGCAGCTCCTCCTTCTCCACGGTCACCTCCCGGCCGTCGAGCGTCGGCCGCCCGAGGACGTCCGTCGCCGCTCCGGGGCGTACCCGGTAGAGCTTCCCGCGCGTGCCCTGACCGGGGACGTAGCCGCGTTCGAGGGTGAGGAACGTGCCGTCGCCGACGGCGAGGATCTCCGTCGCCCCACGCCCGTCCGCGCCGGGGTCGGCGGGGTCGAGCTGGTAGGCGTACTCCGCCCGGGGCATGCCCGTCGCCGTGTCGTACACGGTGAGGCGGTTGCGGCTGTCCTGCTGCAGCGGCCCCTCGGTGAGGACGACCGCGCTGCGTCCGCCGTCGGTGAGGGTGAGGCCCTCGTAGGCCTGGTTGTTGCGGATGCCGCGTCCGGGGCCCGGCCGGTGGTACTCGGGGATCGTGTAGCTCAGCCGTGCCTGTCCGTCGGGGCCGGCGAGGGTGACCGCGGGGGCGATGCCCGCGTCGGCGTCGCCCTCCGAGCTCCAGAGCAGGTCTCCACCGGGGGTGACGCGGATGCTCTCCGGGTCGACGGTCCCGCGGGCGTAGGGCTTCCCGTCGGCGTCCGTGAGTGTCACAGGTGCGCCAATCGTGGCGGTGCCGGTGCCGCCGGTGGCCGTGCGCGGCAGCGTCAGCGGGTACGCCCGGGCCGGGCCCTTCTCCGACCGGTCGTCGCTGATGCCGATGTACCGGTCGCCGGCGATGCGGTCGATCCCGGAGATGCCGCCGAAGGGCGCGTCCGCCGCCGGCCCGTTGCCGTGCTCGACGGTCGACCCGGCGAGGTCGTGCGTGTCCACGAGCTCGGCGACGGGCCCCGCGGCCGGCGGCGTCGGTGTCTGCGGCCCGCCCGGGGTGGTCGCCCCGGGGTCGGGGAGCAGGCCGGGGGAGGACAGCGCCGGTGAGGACAGGGAGGGGAGGGAGGGGAGGGGGGACGACGACGCCACGCTCCCGCCGTCCCACGTCAGCGCGGCGGTGGACCCGGACGTCGACGGGGCCGGGGCTGGGGCCGGGGCGGTGGCGGGCGCCGCGGAGGCGGGGGCGGTGGAGAGGAGGACGGCGGCGGCGAGCGTGGCGGCCGTGGCGGAGAGGGACGCGGTGCCGGTCGCGACGCGGCGGGCGGGCGCGGGCGTCAGGGCGGCCGGGTGGCGCGGGGGCGTGAGGGTCATGCGGCCCAGTGTGCCGCACGAAGGTGGAGCGTCGGTGACGCCGCGGTGACGGTCCGGTGACGCCGGTCAGCGGCGGACGACGCCCCCGGTCAGCGCCACGGACAGCCACGGACAGTCGGGGACCGCCGCGGGTCGCCCCCGGTCAGCGGCGTGGGCGGCCGCGCGGCGTCGTGACCGTGGGGTCCCCCGGGATCCAGAAACGCAGCGGGGCCTCCCGGTTCCGCGAGATGCCGATGCGCGGCCCGGAGACGACCTCCACGTCCCCCGTCCGCGGGATGAGCGTGAACCCGTCGTCCGCGCCGGCCCCGCCCGCGCCGGCCCCGCCCGCGCCGGTTCCGTCCGTGCCGGTCGCGTGCGTGCCGAGGGCCACCGGCGACCCGTCGAGGTCGAGGTCCAGCCCCAGCGCCGCGCCGAGGTTCCCCGGCCCCCGCGCGAGGTTCACCGCGACCGGCCGCCCCTCGGGCTCCCCGGGGACCTCGCGCCAGCCGCGGCGGAGGCGGACGTCGTCGACCCCCTCGACGACCCTCCCCGCCCGGAGCAGCACACCGCCGCCGCGACCGGACGGCCAGCACACGATGTTCCCCGCGCGGTGGATGCCGTAACTGGCGTAGACGTACAGGTGCAGGGGCGGTCCGAACATCGTGCGGCAGCGGGGGGTGGGCCCGCGGTGGGCGTGGGAGGCGGGGTCGAGGTCGCCGAGGTACGCCTCGACCTCCGTGAGGACGACGGCGACGCGCCCGCGGCGGAGGGTCGAGCCGACGAGCAGGGGTGCGACCTCGTCGGGGGAGCGGGCGAAGTCGGCCGCGCGGAGCGGGGCGGACACCGGGGTCGACGCCGCGGGCCCGGTCGGCGGGCCGGGAACGGTGGGCTGCGGGGAGTTGTCCGGGGTCGACGACGCCGTCATGCGCCCGCGCCCCCGTCGGCCCGTCCGCCGTCGCCCGCCACACCGGGTTCCGCACCGGGGTGCGCACCGAGTTCGGCACCGGGTTCCGCACCGGGGTGCGCACCGAGCGCCGCGCGGAGGGCGCTCCCCGCGGCGGCGTCCGTCTCCCGGAGCATGAGCGGGTCCGTGCCCGGCACGGGGCTGACGGTCGTCCCCGCGCGGAGCTCCTGCAGCGGGATCCCCACGAGGTGCACGCGGGGGTCCGGGGTGCCGTCCGCGCCGATGACCCGGGTCGAGGGCAGGTCGACGTCCGGGGACCGCGTCGGCCGCCCGTCCGCCCCGGGCGTGAACGGGCGCACCCGCCCCGCCGCGACGAGCGCGGCGGTGAGCGGGTCGGCGGAACTGCGCACGTCAGGGGCGTGCATCCAGGCGTCGAGCAGCGCCGGCGCGGCGACGGGGTGGTCGCCGGTCGTCGGGGAGGTGAGGACGAACGCGGGGGCCTCCGGGTCCACGACGACCGTCGGGTGCGCCCCGGCGAACCGCACGACACCCGCGTCGACGAGCGCGAGGAGCTCCCGGGTGCGGAACGCCGGCGGGCCCGAACCGACCATCTGCCCGAACGCCGTCAGCCGCGCGACGGCCGGCCGGGACGCGGCGGTGTACCGCCCGGCCTGGCCGATGAGGTGCACCGGGGTGCGCGCCGCGCCGATGACGCGCAGCCCGGCCCGCAGCGCGCTGTCCCGCCCGGCGGCGGCCTCGCGGAGATCGTCGACGAGGCGGTCGCCGACCCACGCCGTGAAGTCCGCCACCGGGTCGGCGCCGGGGTCGGCGCCGGTACCGCCCGCCGCGCCGTCGCCCGGCCGGTACGCCCCCACGGGGTCCATGAGCGCGGGGATGTCGAGACACGGGAGGGCGGCGTCGTCCCCCGACCCGGACCCTCCCGCGGCCGGGCCCCCGACAGCCTCCGCGATGACCGCCCGGATCCCCGGGTCCCGGTGCAGGGACTCCGGGTCCCGCGCGGCGTCGATGACCGCCCGCGCCCGGTCCAGCAACGGCCCCGGGGTGCCGACGGTCGAGGTCAGCAGGGTGCGGAGGAACTCCTCGTGCGCGTCACGGACGACGGCGGGCCACACGCCCGTCCCGGGGTCCGTCGCGTCGAGACTCCCCGGCTCCGTGTCCGGGCCGCCCGGGCCGAACCGGTCCAGCAGGGCGGTCAGGCGCGGCATCGAGGGGGTCGGGGGCATCGCGCCGAACTCCGGTTTCGGGAGGAAGGGGTAGCCCCGGTGGGACGACGCCACGATCCGCGGTTCACGCCCCGACGGCACGTACCGCAGCCCGGAGCGGGCCGCCGCGTCCCGGACGAACCGGCCGCCCCGGCCGACGGTGAGCAGGGTGACGGCGTCGGTGAAGCCCATGCCGAGACCCCGGACGATGACCTCCGCGCCCGCCGCGAGGGAGGACAGGTCCTGGTCGACCGGGGTGCCCGGGCGGACCCACGTCAGCGGGGACGGGCGGCCGATCGCCGCGCTCATCTGCGCCGCCGAGTCGACGGTCACGGCGAGGAAGCGTTCCATCGCGTCGGGCTCGACCGGGGTCCAGCCCTGCGCGAGGACGGTCGCGTGGGCGGTGACGGACGTGCCGTCGGCGAGGAGGAGCGTGTCCGTGGTGGCGGGGGTGGGGGTCGCGGCGGTGGGGGTGTCCGTGGCGGGTGCGTCGGTGCCGGTGGCGGGCGCGTCGGCGTGGAGGTCCACCGCCCGGGAGCGGTGCACGCGGACGTCGACCCCGAGGGCGGCGAGACGGTCGACGGCCCGGTCCGGGCACCAGCGCAGGTAGCGGCCGTACAGGGCGCGCGGCGGGTGGGACCACGGGTGGAGGGCCGACGGGCCGTCGAGGCGCGCGGAGGGCGCGGCGGCATCGGGGGCGGCGTCGGGCTCCGCGGCGGATGCGGCGTCGGACCCGGTGCCGGTGAGACCCCGCGCGCGGGCCCAGGCGTAGAGCGTCGGCCCTTCGTGGACCGGGGCGGTGACCGACGCGCCGGGCTCGGTGAACAGCGTCACCGCGTCGGCGAGGGTGTTCATGCAGAGGATGTCCGGCTGGTCCGTGCGCCACACCTCACCGGCGCCGGGCTCGGCCGGGTCGATGAGGTGGACGACGAGCCGCGTGCCCGGGCCGGCCGGGCCGGTGGTTCCGGCCGAACCGGCCGACCCGGCGGACTCCAGGTGCGCGGCCAGGCGTTCGAGCACGGACACGCCACGCGGACCCGCGCCGACGACGGCGACGGACACCTCCCCGTCGGCGGGGCGGTCGAGGGGGGTCCGCGGGGTCACGCCTGGGGGCCGTTGAGGGGCACGAGGCAGGTGTCGGTCCCCCCGTCGGCGCCGAGGAGGGCGACGGCCACCCCGTTGAGGTCCGCGACCTGCGGGCCGTCGGACACGGTCACCGAGGACCGCCCGTCCGGGACGGTCGTGACGTGCTCCTCGGTCCGGCCGTCGCGGAACATGTAGGCGTAGCGCACCTGGTCCCCGGCGGAGCCGGTGTAGCGCAGCTCCGCGGGGCCGGAGCGGGAGGTGAGCGTCGCGCGGGAGGCGATGCACGAGCCGTTGTCGGCGGCGAGCGCGCCCCGGGTGTTCGTCGAGCCGGCGACCGCGGCACGGGTGTCCGCGCCGCCCGGCTGCCGGGTGGTCGACGCCCCGGCGTCGGGGGTCGTCGCCGTCGGGCGGTCGGCGGGGTCCGCCGTCGTCCGGGCGGAGCTGCCGGAGGTGCCGGCGCCGGCCGTGCCGGAGGTCGTCCGCGTGCCCGCCGCACCCGACTGTGGTGCGGTCGTGCCGGACGCGGTCGCGTCTGCGCCCTCGCCCTCGCCGCTGAGGGAGAGGGTGGAGTACTTCTCCGGGGAACTCAGCCGGTCACCGGGGCCGTCGGTGTCGCAGGCCGCCACCGACAGCGCGAGCGCGCCGCACACGCCCGCCGCGGCGAGGCGTCCGGCCGCCGCCCGGCGGGGCGTGCGGTGCGCCGCGCCGCGGCCGGCACCGCGGTCACGGCCGTGGTCCGTGGCCCGGGTCGCGGGGTCTGTGCTGCCGGTCACATGAGGCGTCCTCAAGGTACTCATGTGATCCAGCGTAGCAACGACCGTGACGTACCCTCGGGGCCATGGAGTGTGAGGTGGTGGTCCGTCCGGAGAACGACGCCGACGCGGAGGCCGTGCGGCAGGCCGTCACGGCGGCCTTCGCCGACGAGGGGTTCTCCGACGGCTCGGAGCCCGATGTCGTCGACGCCCTCCGGGAGGCCGGGGCGTTGACCGTGTCCCTCGTCGCGGAGGCGCCCGACGGCTCCGTCGCCGGGTACGTCGCCCTCTCCCCGGTGACGCTGTCCGCCGAACACCCCGCTGACCTGGAGGAACCGCTCGCCGACACGGGTGAGGGCGACGCCCGCCCGGCCGTCAGCCCGGACGGGTGGTACGGCTTCGGGCCCGTCGCCGTCGTCCCGGACCACCAGGGGAGGGGCCTCGGCGGCCGGCTCGTCACCGGGGCCCTCGACCGGGTGCGGGACGTCGACCCGCGGGCGCGTGGCGTCGTCGTCCTCGGGGACCCCGGGTATTACAACCGTTTCGGTTTCGCCCACCGCGAGGGGCTCACGTATCCGGGGGCACCGGTGGAGATGTTCCAGGCGAGGTTTCTCGACGACGACCCCTCCCCGCGCGACACCGGCTACCCCACGGGCACCGTCTCCTACCACCGGGCGTTCGCCACGGGGGTGTGAGCGCGCGGCTCACTGCGGCAGGCCGGCACCCGCCGTGGCGTCGGCGCCTGACCCGGACCAGCCGCCGCCCGACCCGGATGCGGCACCCGCGGCGGACGTGGCGTCGGCCCCCGACCCGGAGCCCGCACCCGCCGTGGCGTCGGCGTCCGTCCCCGCCCCGACCGTCCCAGGCCACCGGCGACCCCCGGTCGCCGTGTCCGTCGCCGCGACCGCGTCCCGCACGAGCTCCCGCATCCCCGAGTTCGCGAAACTCGCCCCCGGGGTGAACCCCTGGCGCACCACGACGAGCCGCCGCGACGGGACCACCGCCAGGTACTGGCCGTCGTGGCCGTCGGCCCACACCATGTCCACCGGCAGGTCCGGGAAGTGGGCCCGCCCGTCGGCCGCGCGGTTGACCCACCACCCGGCCCCGTACGGCGCGGTGCCGGTCCCGCCCGAGGACTCCGTCGCGCCCTCGCCGCCGGCCGGGTGCGTCGTGAACGACTCCCGCAGCCAGTCCCGCGGCAGCAGCCGCCGCGCCGCGGGCGCCGGGGAGGCCTCCCCTGTCGCCGGGTCGACGACGTCCGGCGCATCCGGGTCGACCACCCCGTCGTTGAGGATGAACTGGCCGAACTTCGCCCAGTCCCGTGGTGTGGCCATCATCCCCGACCCGCAGGCCAGGCCGCCCGACCGGTCGAACTCCAGCTCCGCGCTGGCCATCCCCAGCGGCCGGTACAGCAGCCGGTACGCCATGTCCGCGCCCATCCGCGTCCGGTCCTGCAGCACCGAGCACAGCAGCGCCGTCGTGCCCGTGCTGTACGTGCGGGTCGTGCCCGGGCGCGACGTCAGCGGCTTGTCCGCGACGAACGCCGCCTGGTCCGGCTCGTGGTACAGCAGCTCCGCCACGTCGCCGGTGAGCCCGTAGGACTCGTCCCACTCCAGGCCCGGGGTCATCCGCATGAGGTTGTCGACGCTGATCGACCGGCGCTCGTCGCCCTCGCCCCAGCCGGCCCACAGGTCGTGGTCGTCCGGCGAGAGGGTCGCGCCGGGCACCGCACCGGCGGCGACGCGGCCCGCCAGCGCATTGGTCGCCGACTTCGTCATCGACCAGCCCCGCTGGGGCGTGAATTCGTCGAACCCCCCGGAGTAGCCCTCGCCGACGACGGCACCGTCCTGCACGACGACGACCCCGCGGCTGCCCTCCCGGTCGAGGGCGGCGGCGACGGCGCGCTGCACGGCGGCGTCGGCCGGGCCCGTGAACGGCCGCACCGGCTGCGGGACACCCGGGGTCGTGCGCTCCGCCACCGGCGGCACCGGGTCCGTGACGGCGGGGCGGGAGTCCGCGACGACACAGCCGGACCCCGGGATGCGCCACGCGGTCGACGGGTACAGGCCCATCACCGACGCCGTCGCGGACTCCTCCTGCGCCTCGAAACCGGTGCTCACGAAGCCGTCGATGCTGTTCGGCGGCACATCCGGGGTGAAGTTGCCCTGGCCCTGGACGTAGCGGCGCTCGCACGCGGCCTTGGCGATGTACGCCGTCCCGGTCGTGGCGGTCGGCGCGATGTTCACCGCCACCGCGGTGCCTGTGACCAGGCCGACGACGACCACCGCCGCGCCGACGCCACCCGCGTACCTCACCCATCGCTTCATGGCGTACACCTTAGCCAACGGGTCGCCGCCGGCCCCCGGGGCGCGGGGCGGCGGCGGGTGGTGCGGTGTGGCGTTGTCGGTGACTGGCAGTGTCAGGTCAAAAAACCGCCCGAAATTGACCTGCAGCTGCCAGTTGCCGACATCAGCGCGGTGCCGGCGGGTGGTGCGGTGTGGCGTTGTCGGTGACTGGCAGTGTCAGGTCAAAAAACCACCCGAAATTGACCTGCAGCTGCCAGTTGCCGACATCAGCGCGGTGCTGGAGGGCGGCGATGTCGGTGACCGGCAGTGCCAGGTCGGGTGCGCGGGTCAGGTGTCAGCGGGCCCCGGGCGCGCCGGGGGCACCGGGGGCGCCGGGCGTCGTCGCGGTGAGCGTGATCGGTGCCCCGCCGGGCGCGGGGGTCCCGGCCGCCGGTGCGGTGTCGTCCGTGTCGTCGGTGTTCCCGGAGTCCGTGGAGTCCTCGCTGGTGTCGGGCTCGGTGTCCTCCGGGGACGACGCCGCGCTCCCGTCCCCGCCGGTCCCGGCCGTCTCCGTGGAGTCCGTGGTGTCGGCGTCGTCCGTGTCGGCGTCCTCGGCAGCGGCGGCCGTCGGCGCGGAGGGGGCGCTCGGAGCTGACGGTGCCGACGGCGCACCGGGCGCACCCGGTGCACCGGGGGCCGTGGCGGCGAGCGAGATCGTCTCGCCGGTCGCGGCGGCCCCCGACGCGGGCTTCTCTTCCGGCTTCTTCTCCGGCTTCTTCTCCGGCTCGGCGTCAGCCTGCGGCTTCTCGTCCGGCTCAGCGTCCGTCGGCGTCTCCTCCGCCGGCTCAGCGGCGGCCGACGGAGCTGCCGGAGCACCCGGAGCACCCGGGGCGCTCGGCGCGGACGGCGCGCTGGGTGCCGACGGTGCGGACGGGGCCGACGGTGCGGACGGGGCCGACGGCGCCGACGGCGCGCTCGGGGCCGACGGTTCAGCGGCGGCGGACGGAGCACTCGGCGCGGACGGGGCGGACGGTGCCGACGGCGCACCGGGCGCACCCGGTGCCCCCGGGGCGCTGGCGGCGAGCGAGATCGTCTCGCCGGTCGCGGCGGCCCCCGACGCGGGCTTCTCCGCCGGCTTCTTCGCCGGCGTCTGCTCCGGCTCGGCGTCAGCCTGCGGCTTCTCCGCCGGCTCCTTCGCGTCCGCCGTCTCCTGTGTCTCCTGCTTGTCCTGCTCCGGGGCGTCGGCCGGGTCGTCGGCGGCGTCCTTCTCGTCGGCGTCGGGCTCGGCCGCGGCTTCGGGGGACTCGGCCTCGGCTCCCTGCTTCCCGTCGGACGTCTCCGCGCCGGCCTTGTCCGCGTCGCCCTTCGCGTCGGCGGTCTTCGCGCCGGCCGCCTTCCCACCGGACTCGGCAGCGTCGTCCTTCTTCTCGCCGGCCTTCTTCTCGCCGGCCGTCCCGCCGGCCTTCTCGTCAGCCGTCGTCCCGTCGGCCGTCGTCTCGCCGGCGTCCGGCTCGTCCTCCGGCTCCTCGTCGAAGACCGCGAACGCCGCGGAGGCGGCGTCGAGATCCTCGACCTCCGCCGTGGTGAGCCGGACCGTGTCGACCGCCATGAGCGCGGACAGCTGCCGCAGCTCGCGGGCGGACGCGATCGGCGCCGTCGCCCCCTTCGCGCGGAGCCACGCCAGCGCGACCGTGGACATGCCGGGGCCGGTCGACCAGCCGCCGCCGTACTTGTTCGCCATGCCGATCATCGCCCAGATGACCGCCAGACCGTCGCTGTTGACGTACTGCTTCACCCCGTCCTTGCGGTCGCCCTTGACGTCGGACTCCTCGCGGTACTTCCCGGTGAGGAATCCACTGGCAAGGCCGTAATAGGGGAACACCGCGACGTCGAATTCCTCGACGATGGGCCTGATGTACTGCTCGTAGTCCTTGCGGTGGACGAGGTTGTAGTGGGGCTGCACAGCGACGGGGAGGGTCGCACCTGTGTCCCGCGCGACCTCGAAGAACCGGCGCATACGCTTCGGGGAGTAGTTCGACAGGCCGATGTTCCGGACCTTGCCGGAGTCGAGGAGCGCCTGCGATGTGGCCACCTGGTCCTCGATGGAGGTGTCCTCGTCGTCAAAGTGGAAGTAATACAGGTCGATGTAATCGGTGCGGAGTCGCTCGAGGGACTCGTCGAGGGCGGCCATGACATTCTCCCGGGCCAGCCCCTTCCGGTCCGGCTTCGCACCGACCTTGGTCGCGACGACGACCTTCCCCCGGGTGCCCCGCTCCGCCATCCACTCGCCGATGATGGACTCCGACTCGCCGCCCTCGTTGCCCTTCGCCCACACGGAGTACACGTCCGCGGTGTCGATCATCGAGCCCCCACCTGCGACGAAAGCGTCGAGGATGCGGAAGGACTCCTCCTTGTCCGCGGTCCACCCGAAGGTGTTGCCGCCGAGCGTGAGGGGGAACACGTCCAGGTTCGTGCGGGGGATACGGGCCATCGGTCGTCTCCTTGGGTCGTGGGTCAGGTGTGCCGGTCAGGGTCCATTGTCCCCCATCGGTCCACGCGGTGTGACGCAGGCCTCAGTGGGGGAGGGGGTGCCGGGGTCAGGCCGCGAGGAGGGCGACGAGCGCAACCAGCGGCATGACGCCCTGCACCACCGCGGCGCGCATCTTGTCCGGCGAGGACACCCCGAGGACGACCGCCGCCGCGAGCATCGACCCGCACCCGGCGGTGAGCAGCGCCGTCGACACCGCCGGCGCCGCGGCCCACAGCACCATGCCCGCCAGCGTGACCACCGCGAGGAACAGGTTGTAGAACCCCTGGTTGAACGCGAGCGCCTTCGTGGCCTCGGCCTCCTCGGGCGTCGTCCCGAACACCGCCCGCGCCCGCCCGGTCCACAGGACGCTCTCCAGCACGAAGATGTACACGTGCAGGATCGTGGCGAGGGCGGCGGCGACGAGGACGACGACAGACATGGCGCGGCTCCGGTTCATCGGGTGAGGGGTGACGCGGGCCAGCCTACCGACGGGGTGCGGTGGTGCCGCGGGCGTCGGGTGGGCGTCGGGTGGGGTGGTGGGAGGGGACGACGGACGGGGTGACGGGCGGGCGTCGAACACCGCCGGTGACGGCCGGGACCCCGCTATCCTCCCTGACGGAGGCGGTCCGACCCCCGCCCCGCCGAGCTGTCCCCCTCCCCGCCAGGAAGTGTGCCCCGTGTCCGTCCCCGTCATCTCCGCCCTGCTCATCGGGTCCCTCGCCGCCGGCTGGGTCGACGCGGTCGTCGGCGGCGGCGGGCTGATCCTCATCCCGCTCATGCTCATCCTCAACCCGGGGATGTCCACCGCCCAGGCCCTCGGGGTCAACAAGGTCGCGGCGATCGCCGGGACCGCCAGCTCCGCCGCGGTGCTGGTCAGGAAGGTCCCGTCCGCGACGCGGGCGCTGCGGTACGTGCCGCTGGCGCTCGTCGGGTCGGTCGCCGGGGCCCTGGTCGCCTCGTCCGTCGACAGGCAGATCATGCGCCCGGTCATCATCGTGCTGCTGGTGGCCGTCGGGCTGTTCATCCTCCTCCGGCCGTCCTTCGGCCGCGGCGGCGCACCGTCGGCGGCCCGCCCCCGCGCGCGGGCCCTGCCGGGGCTCACCGCACTCGTCGCCGCCGTGAGCGTGTACGACGGCGCGTTCGGGCCGGGCACCGGGCTGTTCCTCATCCTGGGGGTCACCGGCCTGGTCGGCGGCGACTTCATCACCGCCGCCGCGTGGGCGAAGGTCCTCAACGTCTCCACGAACCTCGGCGCGCTCGTCACCTTCGCGGTGCAGGGGGAGGTGCTGTGGCTGCTCGGCCTGGGGCTGGCCGTGACGAACGTGATCGGCGCGCAGGTCGGTGCGCGGATGGTGCTCGGCCGCGGGGTCGGGTTCGTGCGCGCCGCCATCCTGGTCGTCGTCGTGGTGATGGCGGTGAAGCTCGCGTACGACCAGGTCGTCGGCGCGGGGTGACGGGCGCGGCCGGGCAGCCTCCGTCCCCGGGGGCCGCGGGAGGTGCCGGCCGCCGGGTGACGGCGGGGCGGCGCGTCACCCGGCGATGACGACGTCCAGCGTGCGCGGGCCGTGCACCCCCTGGACGCGGATGAGCTCGATGTCCACCGTCGCGCTCGGCCCGGAGACGAACGTCATCGGCTGCCCGTCGAGGCCCTGCCCCGTGAGCCGCCGGAACGCCTCCGGCACGATCTCCACGATGTCGTCGACGTCCACGACCACGACGTGGTGGTCGGGGACGAGCGTCGTCGCGCGCCGCCCGGACAGCTCCCCGACCAGCACGATCGTCCCCGTGTCCGCCACCGACACCGCCGAGCCGGTGACCACCGCGTCCACGCTGTTCACCGTGTCGACGTCCAGGGGCCGCTCCCGCGAGTCGCGGATCACCCGCACGGGGACCCCGTCGCCGTCGCCGGTGACCTCGGCGAACCACTCCGCGGGAACCGCGTCCGGGGTCACGACGGTCACCTCCCCGGCACCGCCACCGTCCTCCCGCGTGGCGCCCCCGCCGCCGTGCCGCTCCCGGAGGAACGCGGCGACCGCGCCGGCCACCCCGTCCGCGGGGACGCGCCGGACCGTGGCGTCGTAGTCCTCCAGCCGGTCGATGAACAGGTCCACGAGCTCGTCACCGGTCAGCGAGCCGCTGCGCCGGTACTCCCGGGGGATGTCGCCCGCCGGGGGAGGGGTGGCGTCGTCCCCCCTCCCGAGGGCGTCCCGCACCCGGGCGAGGATGACCTCCCTCGCCCCGGCACCAACCCCGGCGGCGGCACCCGCTCCGGCACCAACCCCGGCACCAACCCCGGCGGCGGCACCCGCTCCGGCACCAACCCCGGCACCAACCCCGGCGGCGGCACCCGCTCCGGCCCCGGCCCCGTGGCCGCTGTCCGTCCGTCCACTCATCGCGTCCTGCCTTTCCACCAGCTCCTGAACGACTCCTTCGGCGGCTGCGGCACGTCCCGCGACCCCGTCCACTTCCCGGCCACGCCCGGCAGGTTCCACAGACCCGCCGCCGGCGACACCTTGTTGACCAGCGGCAACGCCCGCTCGGCCGCGGCCATCCGCCGGCCGTCGGACATGAGCCACTTCGCACCGGTCAGTGCCGCGTCCAGCTGCGTCCGCGGCACCGCCGACCCGTGGTTGACCTCCTGGTCCTGCGCGCGCAGCCGGGTGAGCATCTCCGGGATGTTGATCTTCACCGGGCAGGCGTCGTAGCAGGACCCGCACAGGGAGGAGGCGTACGGCAGGGACCCGTTCTCCGCCTCGTCGACCCCCGTGAGCAGCGGCGTGAGGATCGCGCCGATGGGCCCCGGGTAGATCGACCCGTAGGCGTGGCCGCCCGTGCGCTCGTACACCGGGCACACGTTCATGCACGCCGAGCAGCGGATGCAGTGGAGGGCCTGGCGGCCGTCCGCGTCCGCGAGCGCCCGGGTGCGGCCGTTGTCGAGGAGGACGACGTGCATCGACCGCGGCCCGTCGCCCTCCGTCACCCCGGTCCAGAAGGAGCTGTACGGGTTCATCCGCTCGCCCGTCGACGACCGGGGCAGGAGCTGCATGAACACCTCCAGATCGTCGACGGTGGGGATGAGCTTCTCGATGCCCATGACGGTGATGAGGGTCTCCGGCAGTGTCACGCACATGCGGCCGTTGCCCTCGGACTCCACGACGGACAGGGTGCCCGTCTCCGCGACGCCGAAGTTCGCGCCGGACACCGCGACCTTCGTCTCCAGGAACTTCCGCCGCAGGTGCCGGCGGCTCGCCTCCGCGAGGTGCTCGGGGTCGCTGTCGAGGTCCGGGTCGACGTCGTCCATCCCGTTGAGGAAGATCCGGCGGATCTCCTCCCGGTTGCGGTGGATCGCGGGGACGAGGATGTGCGACGGCCGGTCCCCGCCGAGCTGCACGATGAGCTCGGCGAGGTCGGTCTCGTAGGCGTCGACGCCGTGCTCCGCGAGGTGCTCGTTGAGCCCGATCTCCTGCGTCGCCATCGACTTGACCTTGATGACCTCCCGGCGGCCGTCGGCGGTGAGCGGCGCGTGCTCCTCGACGAGCCCGGTGATGATCCGGTTCGCCTCGTCCGCGTCGCGCGCCCAGTGGACGTGCCCGCCGCGGGCGGTGAACGCCTCCTCGAACTGCACGAGCAGTTCGGGCAGCCGGGCCATGACGTCCTGCTTCAGCGCCGAGCCCGCGTCGCGGAGCGCCTCCCAGTCCGGCATCTCGGCCACGCGCGCCGCCCGCTTCGCGCGGATGGTCTGCGTCGCGTGCTGGAGGTTGGACCGGAGCTGGATGTTCCCGAGCTCGTGCCGGGCCACCTCCGGGAAGGGATGGGTCTCGACGAGCTGTCCCCGGCCCGGCACCGTCGGCGTCCCGAGGACCGTCCGCGTGCCGTGCGTGTGCCGGGGGGTCGTGTCCGTCCGCGTGCTCACCGCAGCGCACCCCCCGTCACGGCCGCGCCCTCACCGGGCAGCAGCAGCGGCGCCTCCTTCGTCGAGGCGAGGATCCGGGCGAGGTGCACCGCCGCCGGGACGTCGCCCTCCCCGGGCACGAGCCGGTGCGTGCGCGACAGCCCGCCGCCGATGTGCATGAGGCAGCTCACGTCGCCGCCGGTGCAGGCGTCCGCGCCGGTGGCGATGATCGCCTCGACCTTGTCGCCGAGCATCGCCCCGGACACGTCCGGGTTCTTCACGGAGAACGTCCCGCCGAACCCGCAGCAGATGTCCCCGTTGTGGATCTCCCGGACCGCCAGGCCCTCGACCGAGGCGATGAGGTCACGCTGCCGGTCACCGAGCCGGAGCAGGCGCATACCGTGACACGACGGGTGGTAGGCGACCGTGTGCGGGAACCAGCTGCCCAGGTCACGCGCGGCGTCGGTGACCCCGCAGATGTCCGTGAGGAACTGGCACAGTTCAAAGGTGCGGGAGGCGATGTCCGTCGCGCGGGAGGCGAGGGACGGGTCACCGTTGTACTCGGCGATCATGGGGTGCTGGTGGCCGAGCGACGCCACGCACGACCCGCTGGGGGCGACGGCGTAGTCCCAGTCCTCCTCCTCGAACGCGCGGACGTGGTTGCGCACCACCGGGTAGGCGTCGTGGAACTTCCCGGAGTTGATGTGCATCTGGCCGCAGCACGCCTGGCGTTCCGGAAAGGTGACCTCGTGGCCGAGTCTTTCCAGGATGCTGACGGTCGCCTTCGCCACCTCGGGGTACATCGCGTCGACGATGCACGTGGCGAACAGGGCTATTCGCATGGTCGGCTCCTCGGAGCAGTCGTTGCAGTCGTGGGATCGGATCCGTCGGGATCGACGGTGCGGCGGGGCCGGCACCGGGACCGGGGTCAGTCGGTCACCCACCGTTCTACCCCTCGGTCCGGACGGGGGCCCTCGACCGGCCACCCGGCCCGACCCGGCCCCGTCGTCCCGCCCCCGGGCCCCGCCCCCGTCCCACCCGCCCCGGCGACCCGGCCCGGTGCGGGCACTGTCACGCGCTGGGGGTAGGATGTCCCCGTTCCGGGGGCCTCCCGCTGAGCCGGACGCAGACCCCAGGTCGGCCCGCACCGTCACGACCCCCACGGCCAGTCACAGCGAGACAGGATCGGACGCCCACGTCATGACCGCTTCCGCACACCGGCTCCGCCGGGGGACCGGATCCCTCCGGCGCAGCACGTCGCACCGCACGGACATCGACGGCCTGCGCGGCTTCGCCATCATGCTCGTCGTGCTGTTCCACGTGTACGTCGGCCGCGTGTCCTCCGGCGTGGACGTCTTCCTGCTCGTCGGCGGCATCTTCTTCTTCGCCCCGCAGCTGCGCAACGCCGTCGACCCGCGGGGCACGACCGTCCTCCAGTCCGTCATCCGGCTCCTGCGCCGGCTCTTCCCCGCGCTGGCCGTCGTCGTCGCCGCGACCGTCGCCCTCGGCACCCTCGTCCTCGACGAGGTCCACTGGCGGTCCCTCGGCGCGGAGGCCGTCGCGTCCCTGACCTACCGGCTGAACCTCCACCTCGCCCACCGGGGCCAGTCCTACGCCGCCGTCAGCGACGAGGTCAGCCCCCTCCAGCACCTGTGGTCGATGAGCGCGCAGATGCAGGTCTACCTCGCGTCCCTCGTCGTCATCGTGCTGCTCGGCTGGTGCGAGCGGCGGTTCGGGTGGCGGCGGCACGTCGCCCGCGGGGTGCTCGTCGGCGCGACGGTCCTGTCCTTCGTCTACGCCGCCTGGCTGCACGGGGTGAACCAGGACGACAACTACTTCTCCCCGGTCGCCCGCTTCTGGGAGATCGGTCTCGGCGGGATCTTCGGCCTGTGGCTCATGCACGTCGTCGCCCCCCGGGCGGTGCGCCAGGTCATGGGGGTCGTCGGCCTCGCCCTCATCGTCGGCACCGGCCTCTTTCTCGACGGCGCCCGTCAGTTCCCTGGCCCGTGGACACTGGTCCCGCTGTGCGGTGCGATGCTCGTCGTCCTCGCCGGCAACCACTGGGAGCCCACGCCGCCGCCGACCGTCGCGACCGCCCTGCTGGAGTCCCGCGCGTTCCAGACCCTCGGGCGGATCAGCTACGCCCTCTACCTCTGGCACTGGCCGATCCTCGTCCTCCTCACGACCGCCTTCGGCCGGCCGTCGTTCGACCTCACCGTCGGGTTCCTCGTCATCGTCCTGAGCCTCGTCCTCGCGTACGTCACGCACCGCTGGGTGGAGGTGCCGCTCCGGCAGGGGCGGCGGCCGCGCCGCTCGTGGGTCGTCGCGGACGCCGCGTACCTGCGCGACGCCTGGCGCGCGCAGGGCAAGGCCACGGGGGCGGCCGTCGTCGTCCTCCTCGCGGTGCTCGTCCTGGCCTTCCCCGTCGTCCACACGACCGTGCAGACGCGGACGAGCCACCAGCTCGACGCCGAGAGCCGCGACGCCGCCCAGTACCCGGGCGCCCGGGCGTTCCTCGACGACGCGCCCGTCCCCCCGGTCAAGGACGTCGTGCCGCTGATCTCGAACGTCGAGAACATGCTCCCCGCGACCCAGGCCGACGGCTGCTTCTCCGAGTTCGACGGCACGGACATCGTCCTCACCCACGACATGAACCGGGGCGACACCCCGTGCGCCTACGGTGACCGCTCCTCCGACCGGACGCTCTACCTCGTCGGCGGCTCCCACTCCGAGCACTACCTGCCCGCCCTCGACATCATCGGCCGGGCCCGCGGCGTGAAGGTCGTGCCCCTGCTGAAGATGGGGTGCGTCCTCGGCGTCGACCTGCCCCGGTTCACCGGCGAGGCGTACCCGGAGTGCGCCCGGTGGCGCGCGGACGTCGAACGGTACATCCACGACAACCCGCCGACGCAGGGCGTGTTCATGACCTCCACCCGGCCGACGACCCTCCAGGGCAACGGCCCGGACCTCGTCCCCGAGGGCTACCGGGAGGCCGTGCGCCGGCTCACCGGCTGGGGCATCCACACGTGGGGGGTGCGGGACACCCCGTGGCTCATGGCCGGGTGGCGCGAGCAGAAGGACGGCCGGGCGTGCGTCGCCGCCGGTCGGGGCCCCGCGGAGTGCGGGACGCGGCAGGACGCCGCCCTCGCGCCGGTCGACCCGGCCCCCGCGGCGTACGCGGGGCTGGACATCACGACCCTCGACGTCACCGACGCGCTGTGCCGGGACGGGGTGTGCCCGGCGGTCATCGGCAACGTCCTCGTCTACCGGGACACGCAGCACATGACCTCGACGTTCGCGGAGACCCTCGCCGGGGAGCTCGACCGCCGGACCGACGGCCTCGGGACCGGTGCGGGGGCCGGGGTCGAGGGGGACGACGCCGCCCGGCACGGGGACGACGGCCGGCGGCGGCCCGACCCGGGCGCGGAGATCGTCGTCGCCCCGGAGGAGTTCCTGGAGCAGCAGCGGGACGCCGACAGCGCCCGGGAGGACGCGCGGCACGCGCAGTAGGACGCGGGGGCTAGTCGGCAGGGCAGGGCCTGGCGGGGTGGGCCTGGTGGGGAGGGCCTGGCGGGCGGCGCGCGCGGTAGTGCGGGTGCCGGCGGGCTGGCGCGCGGGGGCTAGCGCGCGGCGGCGACGGCGCGGGCGAAGGCCTCGGCGCTGCGGGCGTCGTCGAAGATCCCGAAGTCCACCTCGATTCCGCGGCGGCGGTCGACGAGGCTGACCTCCCCCTGGTCGTGGGCGCGGACCGCGATCCACCGGGAACTGTCGTCCTGCACGACCTTCCCGTCGGCGGCCCGGCCGCGGGCGCCGTGCCCGGGCGCGCCGGGGCCGGCCGCGGTGAGGAACGTGTCCCGCCGGTGGTCGGCCCAGTCCCGGTCGCGGATGAACCGCACGACGTGGTCGGACAGCGCCGTGCCCGGGCGGCCCGTGCACTGCACCGCGCGGGCGGTGCGCTCGGCGGGGCGCGGGCGGGCGGTCCCCGACGCCGGGGCCGCCGACGTGGCCGCGACCTGCGACGACGGGGCGGCCGACGTGGAGCCGGCGTCCCCGCCGGTCGGTGCCGCCGCGCCCGCCGCCGCGCCCGACGTCGCGGCCGCCGTCCCGCCCGCCGCGGACGTGGCCGCGACCTGCGAGGTCGTGGCGGCCGCGGGCTCACCGTCCGTCGCACCGCCGACGGCCTCGATGGTGACGTCGCCCTCCCGGCAGTCGTGGAGGAGCTCCGCGACCGGGCGGGGCAGCGCGCCGAGGGCCGGGTCGCGCAGGGACCCGTCGAGGCCGGTCGACGCGCCGGGCGAGGTCACGAGCTGCCCCGCCGGCACGTCCGGGCCGGGACCCGTGGGCGTCGCGGGCGCCGCCGCGGACGGCCCACCGGGGGCACCGCCCGCGCGCCCGCCGCCGTCGAGGGCGGCGTCCCGGCTGTCGGCGTCGTCCCCTCCGTCACCGAGGGCGAGGAGCACGGCGATGACGACGAGCACCACGACCGTGACAGTGACGACCGCCCCGAAGAGCACCGTGAGCGGCCGCACGCGGCGGCGACCCCCCGGGGTCGCGGACCCCGCCGGGGCCTCCGGTGTCGCGGACCCCGCCGGGACCTCCGGTGTCGCGGACCCCGCCGGGACCTCCGGTGTCGCGGACCCCGCCGGGACCTCCGGTGTGCCGTCCTGCTCCGTCATGGGGCCTCCTCCACTCCTCGACGCTGCGCGGGGAACTGCATCCGTGAGCAGCATAGCCAGCGGCGGCGGGGGCGGGCCGGCCAGGGGGCGCGTCGGAGGGGTCGGGGCCGGGGCGGCGGTAGACTCCGCGGCATGAGCTCTGACACGGCGGACAGCGCACACCGGGCGGCACGTGGCACAGCACGCGGGGACGGCCCGGACACCGCCGCCCCGCGGTTCGCCGAGGCCGTCCGCCACCTCGACGTGAGCAACGGCTCGGTCCCCGCGCACATCGACCGCGCCGCCGCGTTCGCCCGCTTCGCCCGCGCGACCGGCCGCGGCGCGGTGACCGTCGCCCCCGTGCTCCTCACCGGCCAGGCCCGACGCCAGCACATCCGCAACACCGTCCTCGAGGACCACCGCGTCCGCCTCCACGTCGTCCCGGACGCGGTGGAGGACAAGCTCGACGACCTCGTCGACGACCCCTTCGCCTTCTTCCGCGGCACCGCCCTGCTGTACTACCGCGACCACGCGGGCACGGACGCGCACCTGGCGACCGTGCCGTCCATCGGCGACGTCCACCCGGAGAACTTCGGCATCATCCCCGGCGCCGACGGCGAACCGCTGTTCAGCGCCAACGACTTCGACGAGGCGTGGCCCGCCCCCTTCACCTACGACGTGTTCCGCGGCGCGGTCGGCTTCGCCCTGCTGGTCGAGGCGCAGGGGCGCAAGCCGTCGAAAAGGAGGAAGGTCGCCCGGGACTTCGTCCGCGGGTACATCCGGGGCGTGGAGGCGTGCCTGTTCGACCCGGGGGAGATCGACGCGCGCGTCACCGCCGACAACGCCCCCGGGTGCCTGGAGCCGTACTTCCGGAAGGCGTCGCGGAGCCGCGGCCGGTTCCTGCGGAAGAAGGTCGACCCGGAGACCGACCGGTTCCGGCACACCGACCGCATCACCCCACGCCCGGAGCTCGTCGACGTGCTGCGGCCCGTCGTGGAGGAGTACGCCCGCCGGGTCCGTCCGGCGGGGAGGCCGGAGGGGTTCTTTGAGGTCAGGGACGTGGCCACCCGGTCGGGCAGCGGCACGGCGAGCCGGGGGCTGCCCCGGTTCTGGGTGCTCGTCCGGGGGTGGGACGACGCCGCCGACCAGCGGGTCATCCTGGAGTTCAAGCTCTCGCGCGCGTCCGCGATGCAGGGGCTCGTGCCGGCGGACCCCCGGAGCACGATGCCGCCGGCGGAGCGGATCGCGAAGGCGTTCACGGCGTTCGTCGGCGACGGTGACCCGTTGTACGGGCACGCGGACATCGACGGGCTGAGTTTCCTCGTCCGCGAGCGCAGCCCGATGAAGGTCAACGTCGACGCCGAGGACATGTCCTACCCCGACCTGCGCGAGTACGCCGAGCTGTGCGGGCAGTTGCTCGCGCGGAAGCAGGCGCGGGCCGACCGGGTGCTCCGGGAGGCGGGGGCTGCGTCCGGCGGCGCGGGTGCCGGGGCTGCGTCCGGTGGCGCGTGCGGGCGCAGCATCATGGAGCGGATCGCGGAGCAGATCCACGCGGCGGTGTTCCTCGCCGACGCCGAGGAGTTCGTCGAGGAGCAGGTCGCCCGCGTTCTCGAGGACCACCGCCTGTTCAGCGAGGACGTCGAGCGCGGGGCGTTCCTCAACATCGACGCCACCGGGTGGGGCGAGGGCGACTGACCGCGGCCCGCCGCCCCGCCCGCCTCAGGACGGGTCGCCGGCCGCCGCGTCCCTCGTCCCCGCCCGTGGGTCGCCGGCCGCCGCGTCCCTCGTCCCCGCCCGTGGGTCGCCGGTCACCGCCCCGCCCGCCTCAGGACTCCGGGCGGTCCGGTCCGTCCGTGTCGTCGTCGCTGTCGCCGCCGCCGGTTCCGTCATGTCCGTCGCCGCCGGCGCTGCTGTCATTGCCGCTGCCACCGCTGCGGCTGCCGCCGTCGGCGTGCTCGTCGAACTGCCGCAGCTCGTCGGCCAGGCCGGCCTCGAGCTCCCGGGCGAGGTCCTCCAGCTGGCGGTCCATCGCGTCGGTGTCCCGGTCGTCGTGGTCGTCCCGGTCGTCATGGTCGTCGCGGACATCGCTGTAGTCCCAGGTCGCCTCGTCCCCGAGTGCCCCGAGGTCGTCGGCGTCGGCGATGGAGAGCCCGTCGGGGATCGTGTCCCGCAGATCGTCCGGCATGTCGCCGACCAGCTCGTCCGCCACGTCCCCCGGTCGGCCCGACACCGGCGCACCGGGCGTGTCCCCGTCGAGCCCGTCGTCGCCGAGGTCCGTCTCGGAGGGGTCCGGGTCGCCGGGCGCGCGGCCGGTGCTGTCGTCGTCGGACCAGTGCGACCCCATCCCCATGAACTCCGCGACCGTCTCGGACCCGGTGAGCCCGATCTGCTCCAGCAGACCCTCACCCTCCTCGGGCCACACCTCGCACCCCTGCAGCGGCATGAAGTTCAGCGACGCGCCCTCGGGCAGGCAGAGCACCACGCTGTCGTGCGGGGACAGGTTCGCGAGCACCTCGTCCAGCCGGTCCTCGGGGAACAGGGTGACGAGGATGACGTCGTCCGGCACCGCGTCCACCGGGTACAGCGAGGGCACACTCCGCTGGATCTCCGGCGACCCGGTGATCGCCTCCACGTACGCCTGGGCGAGGTTCTGCCTGTTCAGCCGGACGTTCGTGTCCTCGTCCTGGACCGCGCGGACGTAGATCGCGGGCAGCCCCCGGACGGACTCCAGCGCCCGCCACTCGACGAACGCGGTCATGTGCGGGTGGCTGTCGCCGCTGAGGAACTGGATGTCCTGCGTCGCCGCGAACTTCGCCTCGGAGAGCCGTTCGGCGCTGCCGGTGACCGGCGCGTTGACACCGTAGTAGCTCCACTGGGGGCTCGCGCCGGGGTCGTGGCGGAACACGATGCGTGCGGTGTCCATCGTGGTCACCGTCCTTCCTGGTGGGTGTCGGGGGAGGTGGGCGCGTCGTCGCGGGGGGTCGCCGGTGGGGTCACCGCCGTGAGCACCGCGACGAGGAACCCGGAGCGTCCGCGCGTGAACGGGTCCGCCTCCCACGTGCTGAACCGGTGCTGGACGCTCAGACCGGCGCGGGCGCAGTCCGACGCGAACGTGTCGTCGTCCCACCCCCGGTCCAGGCCGAGGCCGACGATGAGCCGGCCGGGGCGGGACGCGTCCGCGGGCGTGGTGAGCGGTGTGGGCGGTGCGGCCGGGGGTGCGGCGTCCGCACCCTCGGCGAGGCACGTGCGCAGGGTGCGCAGCGCCCGGACCCGGTGGGCGGGCTCGATGAACGTGAGGACGTTGCCGGCGCTGACGATGACGTCGTACGGGCCCGTGGGCCACGACGGCTCCTCCGCCGCGAGGTCGCCGACGTGCCAGTCCACCTCAGGGTGGTGGGCGCGCGCGTAGTCGACGAGGTACGGGTCGATGTCCACGCCCGTCACGTGGTGCCCCCGGGCGGCGAGGTACGCGCCCGTCCGGCCCGTCCCGGCACCGGCGTCGAGGATCCGTGCCCCGCGGGGGGAGAGGGCGTCGACGAGCCGCGCCTCCCCGTCGATGTCGCGACCCTCGGCCTCGAGGCGTTCCCACCGGTGCGCGTAGTGAGCGGAGTGCTCCGGGTCGGAGGACGTCAACTCCCGCCACGTGGTTGTTCGTCCCGTGGATGTCATTCCCCCAGTATGCCTGTCCGCCGGACGGTTCTCACCCGGTCCCCGGCGCGCGGGCGTGGGTGCGGCGTGGCGTGGGGTGGCTCGCGTGTTGACGGGAGTGGCGAAGGTTTTTGCACGACATCGGCCCAAATCGTGCAAAAAGCTTAGCCACACCGGCCGCAGCGGGTGGGCGGGCGTCCGGAGCGCGTGGGGTGGCTCGCGTGGTGACGGGAGTGGCGAAGGTTTTTGCACGAAATCGGCCCAAATCGTGCAAAAAGCTTTGCCACACCGGCCGCAGCGGGTGGGCGGGCAGAGATCAACACCGAAGCCGGCCAGACGCCAACGCCAGCGCCGGCCGGGACCAACGCCGGGGCGTCAAGGGTGGGCGGGCGGGCAGAGATCAACACCGAAGCCGGCCAGGCGCCAACGCCAGCGCCGGCCGGGACCAACGCTGGGGCGTCAAGGGTGGGTGGGCGCCTGGGATGTGTGGGTCGGCCCGCGTGGTGGCGGGAGTGGCAAAGGTTTTTGCACGAAATCGGCCTAAAACGTGCAAAAAGCTTAGCCGCACCGGCCGCAGCGGGCGGGCGGCGGCGGGATGCCGCTAGCATCGTGGGGCATGACCACGAGGGACGACGCTCAGGACACATCCACGACCACGGAGACGGGCGCGACGACCACCACGGGCGGGGATGCGAGCGCGGCAACGACCACGGGCGGGGGCGCCGCGCGGCGCCGGACCGCGGTCGTCACCGGCGCCTCGGCCGGCATCGGGGAGGCCACCGCCCTGTCCCTCGCTGAGGACGGGTGGGATGTCGTCGTCGCAGCGCGGCGTCGGGAACGACTGGAGACCGTGGCCACCGCCTGCCGTGACCTCGGCGCGACCGCCCACCCGATCGAACTCGACGTCACCGACCAGGCGAGCATCGACCGGTTCGCCGCGGCCGTGCGCGCGCTCGGCGGCGGGGTCGACCTGCTGGTCAACAACGCCGGCGGCGCGCGCGGGCTGGACCCGGTGCTCGACGCGGACGTGGACGACTGGCGGTGGATGTTCGAGGCGAACGTCATGGGGACGCTCCAGGTCACCCGCGCGCTGTTCGACGAGCTGGCCGCGGGCGTTGCGCCGCAGGTCATCAACGTCGTGTCCGTCGCCGGGCGCGGGGCATACCGCGGCGGCGCCGGGTACAACGCCGCGAAATTCGGCGAGACCGCGCTCACCGACGTCATGCGCATGGAGTTCGCCGAGCGCGGCGTGCGCGTGTGCCAGATCGACCCCGGCCGGGTCGCGACGGACTTCAGCCTCAACCGGTTCAAGGGCGACGCCGCCCGGGCCGAGGAGGTGTACGCGGACAAGGAGAACCTGGTGGCGGGGGACATCGCCGAGGCCATCCGGTGGGTCGCCGCGCGGCCGGCGCACATGGACGTGGAGTCGATGATGATCCGCCCGATCGACCAGGTCTGAGCTGGGCTGGCGCGGGTGGGCGGGACGCGCTGGTGGGGGCGGGCGTGCTGGCGGGGGCGCCTGCCCGCTGCGCGGCCGCCCGTTGTGGCCGGCGTGGCTAAGCTTTTTGCACGTTGTGGGCCGATTTTGTGCAAAACCCTTTGCCACTCCTGCCAACGCGAGGGCCGCCCCACGCGCTCTGGGCGCGCACCCGCCCCTGACGCCCTGGTGTTGGTCTCCGCTCGCCCGGCCGGCCGGTGTGGCTAAGTTTTTTGCACGTTGTGGGCCGATTTTGTGCAAAAGCCTTTGCCACTCCTGCCAGCGCGCGGGCCGCCCCACGTGCTCTGGCCGGCCGCCCGCCCTGGCGTTGGTCTCTGCGCGCCCGCCCGGCCGGTGTGGCTAAGTGTTTTGCACGTTTTGGGCGTATTTTGTGCAAAAACCTTTGCCACTCCGGGCCGCGCATCGCTGCGCCGCGCATCACCCCTGGTCAGCAGCGGCCGCCAGCGCCTCGCGGGCGGCGGGGAGCGCCGCCTCGCGGTCGGCGGGCACCAGCCCCACCCGGGAGCGGCGGTCGAGGATGTCGGACACCGTCACCGCGCCCTCATGCGTGACGTGGAAGCTGAACTCCGCGCGCGTGACGTCCAGCCCGGGCGCGACCGGGTCCAGCGGCCGGTCGAGCACGCACGCCCGCACGACCTCCGGCGCCTCCCAGCCGAACCGCTCCACGAGCGACGCCGGCAGCCCCGCCAGGTCGGACTCCGTCACCGCGCGGCACACGGCACTCCGCGGTGCCCCGACCAGCGGAATCGACGTCGTGACACACGGCCCGGGCCGCCCGCCGCCATGCCCGCCGCGGCCAACCGCGCCCACGCCAACCCTGCCGCCAGCGCCGTCCCCGCGCCCGCCGGCGCCGCCCTCGCCCCCGCCAGCGCCGTTCCCGTCCCCGCGCCCGCCCTCGCCAGCGCCGCCACCCGCGCCACCCCACGCCCCCTGCGCGAGCACGGCGTCGACCGTCTGCTCCGCCATGAGCCGGTACTCGGTGAGCTTCCCGCCGGTCACGGTGACGAGGCCGTCGTCCCCGGTGAGGATCACATGCTCCCGCGACAGGTCCGCGGTCGAGGCCCCCGCCCCCGCCCCGTCGAGCGTGATGAGCGGCCGCAGGCCCGCGTACGCGCCGATGACGTCGTCGCTGGTCAGCCGCGTGGCCAGCGCCTGGTTGACCACGTCGAGGATCCACGTCACGTCGCTGTCGGGCACCTCCGGCTCGTCGGGGATCGCGCCCGGCTGGTCCTCGTCGGTGAGCCCGATGTAGCACCGCCCGAGCTGCTCGGGGAGGATGAAGCAGAACCGGTTGGTGGCCCCGGGGACGGGGACGGTGAGGGCGCCGGTGGGGTTGCCGACGCTGCCCGCGTCCACCACGAGGTGCGTGCCGCGGGACGGTCGGACGGTGACGGCCGGGTCCATGTCGCCGGCCCACACGCCCGTCGCGTTGACGACGGCCCCCGCCGTGACCGTGGTCGGGGTGGCTGCCGTCGGTGCGGCGGCTGCGGCGGCTGACCGGCCGGCGGCGTCGTCGCCCTCCGCGAGCGTGTCCTCGAGCACGACCTCCCGCCCGGACACGGACGCGGCGCGACAGTGCGTGATGACCGTCGCCCCGTACCCGGCGGCGGTCCGGGCGAGGCACGTGACCAGGCGCGCGTCGTCGACGAGCTGCCCGTCGTAGTTGACGTACCCCAGCCGCAGGTCGGAGGTCTCCACGGCGGGGCACAGCGCGCGCACCGTCGCGGCGGTGACCGTGCGGGAACGCGGGAGGGTGCGCGAGCTCGTCCGCGCGGCGACGCGCAGCAGGTCGCCGGCGAGGAACCCGACGCGCGGCAGCACCCGGTTCAGCACGCTGTACCGGTCCTGCACGGGCACGACCTGCGGCAGCGCGCGGGTGAGGTGCGGCGCGGTCCGTTCCATGAGGATGCCGCGTTCGCGCGCGGAGCGGGTCGCCACGGAGACGTCCCCGGTGGCCAGGTAGCGGAGGCCGCCGTGGGCCAGTTTCGACGACCACCGCGACGTGCCGAACGCGAGGTCGTGGGCGTCGACGAGGAGCACGGTGAGCCCCCGGGTGACGGCGTCGAGGGCGACCCCGCAGCCGGTGACCCCGGCGCCGACGACGACGACGTCGTAGTGCGCGGGTCGGCCGGCGTCCGACGCGTCCCGCAGCGCGGCGAGGTCCGCGGCCCGGCGGGCGGCGGTGAGGCGGGCGGCGGTGGCGGAGAACCGGCCGGTGGCGCTGGCGTGGGGCGCGGTGCGCTCCGCGGTGCCGGGGCGGGGCGTGGTGCGCTCCGCGGCGTGCCCGGCGGTGCGGCCGGCGGCGCGGTCCGCGGTGCCGGGGCGCGGGGTGGGCGTGGAAGGGGTGCTCATGCCCGCCAGCGTAGGAGCGGGCGGTGGCCGGGAGGCGGCCCCGGGCCGGACCACCGCCCCCGGCCGGGGGCGGAAAT
Organism: Corynebacterium bovis DSM 20582 = CIP 54.80; assembly: GCF_030408615.1. NCBI lineage: Bacteria > Bacillati > Actinomycetota > Actinomycetes > Mycobacteriales > Corynebacteriaceae > Corynebacterium > Corynebacterium bovis. The sequence continues at coordinate 221,559 of NZ_CP047187.1, forward strand.
CCGTGCTTCACGCCGGACGGCTGTCCGGACCGCTGTGTACGCTCAGGACATGTCTCAGCCTTCGCCGCAGTCGCAGCCGGACCCCGCCGAGCAGCCCACGCCCGCCACCCCGGGCGTGCCGCTGCCCCCGATGGCGTTCAACCTGTGGGGCACCCCGGACGAGGCCCGCCCGCTCAGCCCCGGCATCCGCCGGATGCTCGCCTCGCTCCTCGGCGTGGACGCCTCCCGCGTGCGCCGCGTCGCCGCCGCCGACGTCCGCCTCAGCGACCCCCGCCTCTCCGCGGAGGACATCGCGGCGCTCGGCGCGCTCGTCGGCCCCGACCACGTCACGTGCGACCGTGACCAGCGGATGCCCCGCGCCCGGGGCAAGTCCTCGCTCGACCTCCTCGAGTGGCGCGAGGGCGGCGTCGTCAGCGCCCCGGACGCGGTCGTCGCGCCGGGCACCGAGGACGAGGTCCTGGCCCTGCTGGAGTGGGCGTCCGCGGAGGGGGTGGCCGTCGTCCCCTTCGGCGGCGGAACGAGCGTGGTCGGGGGATTGACCCCGCTCGACGGAGGGTTCCGCGGCGTGATCTCCCTGGACCTCGCGCGGTTCGACGCCGTCGAGGACGTCGACCCGGTGTCCGGCCTCGTCACGCTCGGCGCGGGGCTGTCCGGACCGCACGCGGAGATGCTGCTCGCGGAGCACGGGCTGCAGCTCGGCCACTTCCCCCAGTCCTTCCCCTACGCGACGATCGGCGGGTTCGCCGTGACCCGCTCGTCGGGGCAGAACTCCGCCGGCTACGGGCGGTTCGACGACATGGTGCGGGAGCTCACCGTCGTCACCCCCCGGGGCGTCATCCACCCCGGGCGGCAGGCCCCGGCGACCGCGGCCGGCCCGGACCTCCGCGAGGTGTTCATGGGCTCCGAGGGCACGTTCGGCGTGGTCACGCGCGTGCGGGTGCGCGTGCACCCGATCCCGGAGACGAAACGGTACGAGGCCTTCACGTTCCGGACGTTCGACGCCGGCGTCGAGGCGCTGCGGGCCGTCGAACAGCAGGGGACGGGGCCGACGGTCATCCGCCTGTCCGACGAGATCGAGTCCTCCGTCAACCTCACCTCCACCGACAGGATCGGCGAGGCGTCGCACGCGCCCGAGGGCTGCCTGTGCATCACCGTCTTCGAGGGCACCCCCGCGCACGCCGCGTCCCGGCACCGCGAGACCCGCGAGGTGCTCCTCGCCCACGGCGGCGAGTCCGCGGGGGAGGGGCCGGCCCGGGCGTGGGAGGAGGGCCGGTTCGGCGCCCCGGTGCTCCGGGACTCACTTCTCGACGGCGGCGCGCTGTGCGAGACGCTCGAGACGGCGACGGACTGGTCGAACGTCCCACGCCTCAAGCGCGCCGTGGGGGAGGCGCTGGCCGAGGGGCTCACGGGGTCCGGCACGGCGGCGCTCGTCATGTGCCATGTGTCGCACGTGTACCCGACGGGGTGCTCCCTGTACTTCACCGTCGTCGCGGCGCAGAACGGGACGCCGGTCGAGCAGTGGCGGGCGGTGAAGACCGCCGTCACCGGTGCGATCGTGGACAACGGGGGGACGGTCACGCACCACCACGCGGTCGGCACGGACCACATGCCGTTCATGGGCCGGGAGATCGGTGAGCTCGGCGTGGAGATTCTCCGCGGGATCAAGCGCACGCTCGACCCGGCGGGGATCCTCAACCCGGGGAAGCTGTTCGATGCGCGGGGATGAGCCGCGGGCGGCGGGTGGCGGGCGGGGCGCTGGTGCGGGCGACGTCCCGGGTGACGGCCTGGGCGCTGGTGCGGGCGTCGGCCCGGGTGGCGGCGTCGGCCCGGGTGACGTCCCGCCGTCCGGCCGCGGCGGCGCCGTCGGCCCGGGTGCGGGCGTCGGCCCGGGTGATGGCCTGGGTGCTGGTGCGGGCGTCGGCCCGGGTGACGGGCGGGAGGATGCGGGCCTCTACGCCGTCGGTGAGGTCGACGTCCGCCGCGTCGCCCTCCTGACCAACCCGGCGGCCGGCAAGGGCACGGCCGTCGCGGCGGCGGACGCGGCGCGCCGGCGGTTCGGCGAGCGGGGCGTGGACGTGGTGAGCATCCAGGGCGCGTCGCCGGCGTCCTCCCGCGAACTCGCCGCGCAGGCGGTGGCGGACGACCGCATCGACGCGCTCGTCGTGTGCGGCGGCGACGGCCTCATCAATCTGGCGCTGCAGGAGCAGGCGGGGACGGGCACGCCGCTGGGGATCATCCCCGCAGGTACAGGCAACGATCACGCGCGGGAGTACCGCATCCCGATGGACCCGCGCCGGGCGGCGGACGTCGTCGTCGGCGGATTCACGACGATGACGGACCTCGGCCTCATGACGCGCCGGGCGCCGGGCGCGCGCGGCGGGGTGGACCGGGCGCCGGGCGCGCGCGGCGGGGTGGACGGAGCCGGCGTGGCTCACGGGGTGGACCGGGCGCCGGGCGCGCGCGGCGGGGCCGACGGAGCCGGCGTGGCTCACGGGGCGGACCGGGCGCTGGGCGTGGCTCACGGGGCGGGCGCGTCCGACGGGGTCGTCGAGCAGGCGTGGTTCGGGACCATCGCCTGCGCCGGCTTCGACTCGCTGGTCAGCGACCGGACGAACCGCATCGTCTGGCCGACGGGACGCGCCCGGTACAACCTGGCGATCGTCATGGAGTTCCTCAACTTCCACTCCATCCCGACGCGCCTCGTCCTCGACCACGAGCGCGTCATCGAGGACCACATGACGCTGGTGGCGATGGGCAACACCCGCAGCTACGGCGGCGGGATGCTCATCTGCCCGCAGGCCGACCACCACGACGGGCTGCTCGACGTCACGGTGCTCGAGCGGATGAACCGGTTCCGCGCCGCCGCGAAGTTCGGCACGATCTTCAGCGGCGAGTTCGTCAACGAGCCCGGCATCAGCACGTACCGGGCCCGGCACATCTCGATCGAGATGGAGAGCACCCCGCCGATCAGCTGCTACGCCGACGGCGACCGGTTCGCGCCGCTGCCCGTCGAGGTGGAGGTCGTGCGTGCCGCGGGGAGGTACATCGTCCCCCGCCCGTGAGGCGCTGAGCGGGGGCCGCGCGCCGCCTCCCTGCGCCCGCGATCGGCCGCGCGCCGCCTCCCCGCGTCCGCGATCGGCCGCGCGCCGCCTCCCCGCGTCCGCGATCGGCCGCGTGCCGCCGGCACCGCGCCCGTGGCGTGTTTCTTCCCCGCCCGCGGCTAAGTTTTTTGCACGTTTCGGGCCGATTTCGTGCAAAACCCTTTGCCACTCCTGCCAACGCGAGGGCCGCCCCACGCGCTCTGGTCGCCCACCCGCCCTGGCGTTGGTCTCTGCGCGCCCGCCCGCTGCTGGCGGGGCCGCCCGCCCGTTGTGGCCGGTGTGGCTAAGTGTTTTGCACGTTTTGGGCGGATTTTGTGCAAAACCCTTTGCCACTGCTGTCAACGCGCGGGCCGCTCCACGCGCTCTGGCCGCCCACCCCACCCACCCACCCCACCCACCCCCGACGCCCCGCCACCCCACGCACCCGGCCCACCCACCCCAACCAGCCCCGCCGCTCCACCCGCCGGGACCTGAGGGGAACCGAAACCGCCCTCGGCGCATCTAAATACGTTCAAGGGCACAGTTCCGCACGCCGGCACTGTCACGACTCAGGGAGGGGACCCCGATGCACCGCCGCGCCACCAGACGATCCGCCGTCTACCGGCCGCAACGCACACGCTCACGCGCGCGGCCCCGCCCCTCGCGGACCCCGGAGGTCTGGCCGGAGCGCCCGGCCACGGGCTGGGACCTCGACCTCACCGGCCCGCAGACCCGCGACGAGCTCCGCGCGGCCGGTGTCAGCCGCCGCCAGCTGGAGGCCGACTACATCGCGTGCGCCCCGGGCCGCTTCATCCCGGCGTCCAGCATCCCGAACCGCCCGGGCCCGCCCACCACCTCCGCCGACCCACTCAACCTCGCCGACCCCGCCAACCCACTCAACCTCGCCGACCCCGCCAACCCACTCAACCCACTCAACCCCGCCACCCCACCCAACCCCGCCGCCGCGATCCCGCTGGAGGTCCGCACCCGCGCGTACTGGCTCCGCCACCCCACGTGGATCGCGTGCTCATGGTCCGCCGCGCGCCTGTGGGGCCTCCGCTGGTTCTGCGACTCCATGCCCCCGTGCTTCCTCACCCCCACCACCCGCGCGCGCCCGGCCGACCTCACCCGCCCGCTCCTCCTGAGCACCGACCGCGGCTCGCCGGCCCTGATCGACGGCTGGAGCGTGGACGTCGACCCGGCCGTGCCGTCGTTGCGCGTCATCGCGCCCCGCATCGCGTGCGCGCAGCTCATCCACTCCGCGTCGTCGGGCTCGCACGCCTGGTGGACCCCGCCGGCCCCGGGTCTGACCCCGCGCGAGGTCCGTGTGGCGCAGGTCGGGGACGCGGTGTGTCGGTGGTGGGGGCTCACGGCCTCCGGTTTCTCGACGCTGTGCAGCGACATCATGGCGGCACGTGACCGGCGGGCGGTCGAGGCGTTGTGCGACTGGGGCGCGGATTCGCCCCCGGAGACGGTGGTGCGTCTGGCGTGCCGGGGGTTGGCGGCGGGGATGGTGACGCAGTACGAGCTGGTCGTCGACGGTGAGCTGGTCAGCGTGGCGGATCTCGCCTGGCCGTCGCAGCGGGTGCTGGTCTTTTACGACGGAGCCCACCACGGCGGGACCGATCAGTGGCTCGCGGACGCGCGGCGGTCGAGTGACCTCTCCGCCAGCGGGTGGGTGGTGTTGCGGTTGACCCGACGTGACCTGAGGAACCCTGTCGGCATCCGCCGCATGGTCGCGAGGGCGTTGGGGGTGCGGGAGTGACCCGCGCCCTGCCGCCCCGTCCCCTCCCCGCCGCCCCTCGGTCCCTTCACCTCCCCGCCGCCCCTCGGTCCCTTCACCTCCCCGCCGCCCCTCGGCCCCTTCACCTCCCCGCCGCCCCTCGGTCCTGCCCCAGCGCCCCGTCGTCCCTTCACCTCCCTGGTGTGGCTAAGTTTTTTGCACGTTTTGGGCCGATTTTGTGCAAGAACCTTTGCCACGCCGAGGGGCTCCCCGGGCCACCGCCGGGAAAGCCCAGGACGAGCCGCCAGGCCATGCCAGTCACACCGGGGAAGCCCGGGAGACCCCGCCGCCCCGCCTCCTCGGTCCTGCCCCGCCCCCGCCTCCTCGGTCCTGCCGAAGTGCCGCGCCGCCCCTCGGTCCCTTCACCTGCCTGGTGTGGCTAAGTTTTTTGCACGTTTTGGGCCGATTTTGTGCAAGAACCTTTGCCACGTCGAGAGTCTCCCCGGGGCACGGCTGGGGAAGCCCAGGAGACCCCGCCGCCCCGCCTCCTCGGTCCTGCCCCAGTGCCGCGCTGCCCCTCGGTCCCGCCCAAGCGCCCCGCCATCCTCGGTCCTGCCCCAGTGCCGCGCTGCCCCTCGGTCCCTTCACCTCCCTGGTGTGGCTAAGTTTTTTGCACGTTTTGGGCCGATTTCGTGCAAGAACCTTTGCCACTTCAGTCAACACGCGGGCCAACTCACGCGCTTCGGGCGCCCTCCCACCCTTGACGCCCCGGCGTTGGTCCCCGCCCGCCCGTTGGCGTTGGCTTCCGCCCGGCCGGCACACATGGACGTGGAGTCGATGGGGATCCGCCCGATCGACCAGGTCTGAGCCGGGCGGGTCGTGCCGGGCGCGCGGGCGCGCCGCGGGGCCTACCTGCCGCGCGGGCGCGCCGCGGGGCCTACCTGCCGCGCGGGCCGGGAACGAACCGTGGCAGTCCTTGTCGCCGCCGCGTCTCATTGAACGAATAGACGTAGCCGTCGAAAGCAGGAATGACAGTGTACTCGGGCAGTTCCTCTCTCAGGGCGGCGACGATCTCATTTCCTTGCCTGTGCCATTCGAATGAATCGGCGCCGTCCTCCCAGAGGGGCGGATAGTCAAAGCGGTCGGGTACGTCGTCAGGGCCGACCACTTCCGTAATGAACATGTCCTGGAAGTACTGGGTCCATGAGTATATCTTCTGCGTCAACGATCGGCTGAGGTTGAAATCTTCCGGTGTGACGTAGGGGCGGTCGGCAGCTGCATCGCTCCGTGGAGGCGTTCCCCACAGTGAGCTGGGGTGACCGTGATCCGGAGAGACTTTCAACACCTTTTCTGTAGCTTCTGTGGCTTCGTTCAATCCCACGGTGTATCGCGACCTTCCGTGTCGTTGTTCCGGTGTCTAGCGGCGAGAGTAGTTGCTCATCCGAGCACGGAGTACACGTGATGTCAAGGGTGTCAGGTGATTCATGTCTGATGTGGCGTCTCATCGATTACTCCGGGGTGGCGATACCATACTTCTTTCGCAGGGTGAATGAACTAACGGATACGGTCAGTACCCTTTTGGTGATCACGGCGTCGCGTGAGTACGTGTCGCAACCGGGGCATCTGGTCATGAGGCTATGAGTCCATGAGATACGGAGCGGACCCGACGGGGGAGGTGGGCGTGTGAGCTTCGGAATTGTGGAGTTTCTTCTGTTCCACGTGCCTGTGCTGGAGATCGTGGTCGTTGTATGGGCGGTGGTCACGGTGGTGCGGGCGCTCAGGGGGAAGTGAGCCGTTGTGGTCGCCGCCGTTGTGAGCGTCGCGGTGGAGGGTAGCCGGAGCTGAGGGGAGGGCTGTGTCCGACCCTTGACGAGGCGGTGCGCGGGCCGGGTTGGCTGGTGTGGCTAAGCTTTTTGCACGTTTTGGGCCGATTTTGTGCAAGAACCTTTGCCACGTCGAGGGGATCCTCGGGCCACCGCCGGAAAAGCCCAGGATGAGCCGCCAGGTCATGCCAGTCACGTCGGGAAAGCCCCGGATGAGCCGCCAGACCACGCCCGCAGGGGGCCTGGTTGCCTGGTGTGGCTAAGTTTTTTGCACGTTTTGGGCGGATTTCGCGCAAGAACCTTTGCCATGTCGAGAGTCTCCCCGGGCCACCGCCGGGAAAGCCCAGGACGAGCCGCCAGACCACGCCCGCAGGGGGCCTGGTTGCCTGGTGTGGCTAAGGTTTTTGCACGTTTTGGGCCGATTTTGTGCAAAAACCTTTGCCACGCCGGCCCGGCGCGGGCGCCAGGCCCCGCCCGCGCGCACGCGATCGGCCGCATCGCCGCCGGCACCGCGGGACAGGTTTACGCTGGTGCAATGAGCACCCTCATCGACCGCTACCTCGCCCGCACGGGGCACCCGGTCCCGGCCGGGGACCGTTCCGGCCGGACCGCGGGGCAGATCGTCGCCGATCTCGACCGCCTCCTCGCCGCCCACGCCGACACGATCCCCTTCGAGGACCTCGACAGCGCCTCCGCCACCCCGTTCTCCGTGGACGAGGACGCGGTGGTCGCCAAGCTCGTCGACGCCCGCCGCGGCGGCTACTGCCACGAACACGCCGCCCTCATCCGCGCGGTCCTCCGCGACATGGGCCTCACGGTCAGGCCGGTCCTCGCCCGCGTCTACGCCCGGGACGGCCTGACCGAGGTGCAGGCGTTCGGCCACCAGGCCACCATCGTCACGCTGCCGTCCGACGCCGCCCCCACCACCGCCCCCACCACCGACCCCGCCACCCCCGCCGCGCCACGCGGCCCGGCGGAGGTGCTCGTCGACCCCGGTTTCGGCGGCGGCACCCCCACGGTCGCCGTACCCCTCGACGGCACGGTGCGCGACTCCCCCCAGGGCCCGTTCCGCGTGGTCCCCGCCGCCGACGCGATCGACCCGGCCCTCGTCCGCGGCCTGGACCTCATGCTGCAGCACCGCGCGTTCGGCGCGGCGGAGTTCGCGAACGTCTACGCGTTCTCGCGCACGGCGGTGTGGGAGCCGGTGGACCTGGACATGTCGCACTGGTTGACGTCCGCGCGGCCGGGCACGTTCTTCACCGGCAACATCGTCATCGCGCGGCACCGGCCGGACGGCGGCCGCGTCACGGTGTTCCAGGACACGGTGCACCGGGTCGCGCCGGGCGTGCCGGGGCCGGACGGTTCGCCGGGCACGGCGGGGGAGGAGCGCCGCGAGCGGGTCGGGTCGCCGGAGGAACTCGCCGGTGTGCTGCGGGAGGAGTTCGGGTTGGGTGTCGACGCCGCCCTCGTCCGCGCAGCGTGGGAGCACTCCGGGGCGGGGCGCCCGGCGCACTGAGCCCCCGCCGCGCAGCGTGGGAGCACTCCGGGGCGGGGCGCCCGGCACACTGAGCCCGCCGCCGCGCAGCGTGGGAGCCCCGGCACGCCGCCCGCTACCCCGCACCCCCCGCGCCCCGCTACCCGAGCAGCGCGTTGAACACCTCGGAGCTGCTGGGGTGCGTGTAGATCCCTGACCCGACCGCGGACGCGGGGATGCCGTGCACCATCGCGGTCGTCACGAGGTTGATGAGTTCCTGCGAGTCCACGCAGTACAGCGTGGCGCCGAGGATCCGGTCGTCCTCCCGGTCGACGAGGATCTTCGCCCGCCCGCGCGCCTGCCCGAGAATCTTCGGCCGTGGCATGACCGCGATGTCCCGGATGTCCTGCACGCGCACGTCGAGGGTGTGACCGCGCGCCCCGGTGTCCTCGCGCGCGGCGTCCTCGCCGAGCCCGACCTGCGACAGCGGCGGTTCCAGGAACGTCGTGGAGGGGATGAGCCGCCCGGTGGTGGTGCGGGAGCCGTCGCCCCACCGGTCGGAGAGGATGACGCGGTGGTCGTCGTAGGACACGTACGTGAACTGGGGGCTGCCGGCGACGTCGCCGGCGGCGTACACGCCGTCTGCGGTGGTGCGGAGGTGGGGGTCGACGACGACAGCCCCGCGGTCCGTCACCTCCACTCCGGCGGCGTCGAGGCCGAGCCCGTCCGTCGCGGGCTTCCGGCCGGTCGCGAGGAGGACGTGGTCGGCGTCCACGGTCCGGCGGGTGCCGTCGGCGTCGGTGTACGTGACGGTGACGGGGGCGCCGGCGGCGGGTGTGGCGCCGCCCGCGGCGTCGGTGTCGGCGTTGGCGCCGGTCGTGGCGTCACCGCCCGCGGCGCCGTCTGCGTCACCGCCCGTGGCGTCACCGCCCGCGCCCGCGCCCGCGGCAGCGCCGGCGGCGTCGGCGATCTCCTCGACCGTCACCCCGGACAGCACCGTCACGCCGAGGTCACGCAGGTCGGCGTGCACGGCGTCGGCGATGTCCCGGTCGAACCTCGGGAGGAGCCGGGGAGAGCCGTCGAGAACCGTGACCTCGGTCCCGAACTGGGCGAACATCGTGGCGAACTCCAACCCGATGGGACCCCCTCCGACGATCGCCAGCCGTCGCGGCCGCTCGGGGAGCATCTGCACGCCCGTGGAGTCGAGGACGCGCGGGCCGTCCGCGCCGGGGATCGGCGGGCGGACGGGGACGGAGCCGGTGTTGATGACGACCGTGTCGGCGGTGACGGTGAGCTGCTCGGCGGGGTGGGCGGCCGCCGGGTCGCCGCCGGTGACGGTGACGGTGCGCGGGCCGGTGAAGGTGGCGTGGCCGTCGACGACGAGGACGCCGGTGTTCTCGACCATCGCGTGGTTCGCGGCGTTGAGGGTGCCGATGAAGGAGTCGCGGTGGGAGCGGGCGGCGGAGAAGGCGGCGTCGTGCGACGGGGTCGTGGCTGTGCCGGGCTCGGAGTCGGCGGTGTCCGTGCTGCCCGCGCCGGTGCCGGCGGAGCCCGTGCCGGTGCCGGTGCCGGCGGAGGCCGCGCCCGCGCCCGTGCGCGTCGCGGCGAGGAGTTCGCCGGCGTGGCGGTGGGCGTCGGTGAGGAGGGTCTTCGTCGGCACGCAGCCGACGTTGATGCAGGTCCCGCCGTACATGGAGGGGGATTTCTCGACGAGTACGACGCGGTCGCCGGCCTTCGCGCGGGTCATGGCGATGGTCTTGCCGGCCTTGCCGAACCCGACGACGAGGACGTCGCAGTCGATCGAGCCGGTCGTGGTTCCGGCCGGGGCGCCGGAAGCGGTGTTGTTGTCCGTGGTCATGTGCATCCAAACACGAACGGGCCGGGCACCTATTCCGCGCAGGCCGCGGGTGTGGTGCAACGGGGGTGGCGGGGTTCGCGGCGTGCGTGCGGGTCGGCCGGGGTCAGTGGGTGAGAGGTGCGTGCGGGTCTGCCGGGGTCAGCGGGCGCGGCGGGGGAGTGGCCGGGCTGAGGCGTCGGGTGGGCGGCGGCATGGCCGGGCGTGCGTGCGGGGCAGCCGGGGTCAGTGGGCGGGCGTCCGGGCCGGCACGCGGGGCGCGGCGGCGGCCTTCGCGGCGAGGATCCCGGAGGTGCGGGTCACCGCGTCCGGGCCGGGGTTCGGCCTGCTCAGCGGCCCGGCGACGGCGTCCGCTGCGGCGAGCCCGGAGTGTCGGCGGCCGTCGGCCACGGGTGCGCCCGCCCCGCCCCCGGCGGCGTCCCCGCCCGCCCCGTCGGACGGCCCGTGCGAGCCGGACCCACCGGTGAGACGACGGATGATCACCCCGGCGAGAACGGGGTGCCGGACCTGGGCGAAGGTCATCGCCCGGTTCCTGGTGGTGAGGACGCGGGCGGTCACCGACGACGGGACGCGCGACCGGAGGGACGTGAGCACGCTCATGCCGGCGAGTCTACCGGCGGGCGCCGGGCGCGGACGGGTGGTGTGAGTATGACCACTATGACCAGTATGACCAGTATGTTGGGTATGGTGAGTACACCAACACATCGTGATGCCTTGTGAGGCCTGTTCAGGGAAGGCGTGCTCGGCGGGCACGCCTGATGCAGGTTTGATGCTGTGAGGAATACAGTGCTCGGTGCGAACCCGGGTAGGAAGGGGGTGTCCCATGCGGACCTACAATGCGATTGATTTGGCGGATACGATCGCTTCACGCGCGGAAGAGACACTGGGGGCAGTCGAGCTGCAGAAGATCCTCTACTTCACCCAAGGATGGTCGTTGGCCATCACGGGTACTCCCGCTCACTCGTCGGAGACGCAGGCGTGGACCCGCGGCCCTGTTGTTCCTGATGTCTGGAGGGCAGGTGACACGAGAGGGGGCGACTCTGCATCCGACGATGCTGAGCTCCACGGCCTCCTCACGTTGGTCTTAGCCGAGTACGGCAGAAAGTCTGGCATAGAGCTAACTCGCCTCACGCACAGGGAGGGGCCGTGGCGGGACGCACGCGGCGATATTCCGGAGACTGCGTCGTCAACCGAGGTGATTCCACTGGACAAAATCAGGGACCACTTCCGGCAAAGCCCGACGCTGGCGGGCTTCTCTCAGGTTGAGATCATGTATCTTGGCCTCGAGGCATTTGACGAGCGTTCCTACAAGCCTGTGCCTAAGATGCCCAGCGTCGACGACGATATTGACGATCTCGACGAGTGGATGACTGAGTCAGCCAATCTCTTCGAGATTCCGCGGTAATTTCGAGGATCTGGAGATCGTGAGCTACCCGAAAGTGCATCATGTACTTTTCGACTGTAATGTTTTCATCATGTTATTCAATCATTTCGGTCCGAATTTACATTGGCCGGACGTTGTCGGCCTTGCCGCTGAGCCGGAGGTGAAGGGGTCGTTGCCGTCGAATATCCGTGACATCATTACGTGTATGTCGTTTGTCAAGTCCGGGCGGCGCCCAGACGGGAGCCGAGTTCGAGTTTGGGGTTCGGGCCATGTGCAGGACACGGTCGTGTACAAGATGCGTCACAGCGGGGATAATGTGTGGGCTGAGCGAGATCGCGGCGCATCTCAGCTGATCATGGACTCCTTCTATGACTTTTTCGGTCAAGAGCTCTTCGCTGGAGTTGTGGGAACTTCGGAACACGGAGCGGAGAGAAATCCTCCTCTGGATCACGAGGATGGCATGGTGTACGGGGCGTGTCGGACGATTGCTGGACAAAATCCTGTTGACGTCGTGTGGCTTATTACGTTTGACCGATCGTTTATCAGGGAGGCGGAAAGATTCAAGCCTAAAATGGTTAATGTTTGCAAGCCTGGGGAGTATATTTCCAGTCACATCCGTTCGGGCGGGTCCTTGTGGGAACGTATGGGATCGAGGTGATCCTTTTGTGTGGCCCTGGCGTCCGCTGCGGTGCCCTTAGTGTCGCATCTCGATAGCAATTAGTCTCGTGTGTTCGTCCCGCGTGGTATGGGTGCGGGTACTGGAGGGCTGGGGTCAAAGAATTTTGCGGCGGCAGGTCGGGTAGAGTGCCGGGGGCGCGGTCGGTAGTGTCGAGACCATGCGTGTAATGTCCCGAGGCGGGGACCTGTCGTGCAGCCGACCGAGCGGGGAATCCGTGACGGACGACCGGCCGCGCCCACTCAACACGACGGTGCGCGAGCAGATGCGCCGGATGTCGAGGGAGGGGACATCGCCGGAGCTGGCGTTACGGCGTGAACTGCACCGCCGTGGTCTGCGCTTCCGGGTGAACTACCGGGAGGTCCCGGGCCGGCCCGACATCGCGCTCACCCGGGCGAGGATCGCTGTCTTCATGGACGGGTGCTTCTGGCATCTCTGCCCGGTCCACGGGGGTGTTCCCGTCAACAACAGGGAGTGGTGGCGGGCCAAGCTCAACCGCAACGTGGAACGGGACCGGGAGAAGGATGAGTCCCTCAGGGAACGGGGGTGGCTTCCGCTCCACTACTGGGAACACGATGAGGTGGACGAGATCGCCGACGAGGTCGAGATGGTCTGGCGGTGGCGGGTTCCCGGTCCGTGATCGGTGTCGGCGGGGGGCTGCAGTCTATCGAACATGCGGTTCAGGGGTTGTCCGGGGCGCCCGGTACGATGTCCCTGTGGTGCGAACAGAGCAGGGAGCCGGCGGAGCGTCGAGGTACAACGTCGCCCAGATCCGGGGACCCTACCTGCATCTTCCGCCTCACCGTGACCACTGCGACGACGTGGATTCGCTCAAGGACTACTGCCGGGCACGTCGACGCAGGGGAGCGGTTCTCGCGGCGGACCTGTTCTCCGGGGCGGGGGGAATCTCACTCGGACTGGAGGACGCCGGCTTCGAGGTCGTGCTCGGTGTCGACCATTACCTGGACGCGGTCAAGACCCACCGGCACCACTTCCCCGGGATGTCGGTCGACTGGGACCTGTCCTCGGAGGAGGCGATCGAGAAGGTCGCGGGTCTGATGAGGGAGTGCGGCATCCAGGTGCTGGCCGGAGGCCCACCCTGCCAACCGTTCTCCAAGGCCGGCCGGAACGGGATCCGGGACCTCGTCGAGCGCGGCCTCCGTGAGCCGCACGACGTCCGTCGGGACCTCTGGCGCTCGTACCTGGAGATCGTCAGCCTGGCGAGGCCCGCCGCGATCATCATGGAGAACGTCCCGGACATGGCCCTGGACCAGGAGATGTTCATCCTCCGGTCGGTCATCGAGGAGCTTGAGCAGCTCGGGTACTCCGTCTACGAACGGGTCGTCGAGACCTGGCGGTACGGCGTGCCGCAGCACCGCCAGCGTCTCATCATCGTGGCCTTCCGCGACGGGATCCACTTCGAGTGGCCCGAGGACCACCCCGAGAAGGTCACGCTGTGGAACGCGATCGGTGACATGCCCGAGGTCGAGGGCGGCTGGCGTCCCGAGGGCGGAGCCGACGGGTGGATCCCCTACGACGGGCCGCAGACGGCGTTCCAGCGGTACATCCGCCGTCGCGTCGCCCCCGAGGACCGGGGAAAGCTCTTCGACCACATCACCAGACCCGTCAGGGACGACGACCGCGAGGCGTTCAACCTCATGGACGCGAACACGAAGTACTCGGATCTGCCGGAGTCGCTGCGCCGCTACCGGTCGGACATCTACGACGACAAGTACAAGCGCCTCGACGAGAACGATGTCTCCAGGACGATCACCGCGCACATCGCCAAGGACGGGTACGGGTACATCCACCCGCGTCAGCCCCGGACGCTCACCGTCCGTGAGGCAGCACGGATCCAGACGTTCCCCGATGACTTCCGCTTCAACGGTCCGCCGAGCGCGGCCTTCAAACAGATCGGAAACGCGGTACCCCCGCGGGCCGCGGCGGCCATCGCACAGGCGATGGCCGAATGGATGAAGGAGGCGACGCCCGGCAGGCAGTGGAGCAGGGAAACCGCGTCCGCACTGGCGCGGTGGTTCCGCGGACGCCCGGCACCGGAACGGATCCTCCCCTGGCTCTGGACCGGGAACCGCTGGCGAGCGGCGGTCGGGGAGATCGTGCTCACACGCATGGCGAAGCGGCAGGTCGATCAGATCTGGCCGGTGATCGAGGCCATGCCCGCACCGGAGGCGGACGACCCCCACGTTCCCGGCGACACCGTGGACGTACTGGTCGACATGTTGGACGGGGCCGGTATGACGAAGAGAGCCGACAGGCTCCGCCGCTTCGTGGATCAGCTGCGGACGGATCCCGGCGCTCTGTGGCGTCCTGCCGTGGACAGGAAGGTTCTCAAGGAGCTCACCCCCAGCGAGGCTGCGCTCGTCGAGCTCATCGCGCCGGTCACCGGGACGGAGGGCGGGGTCTCCGAGGAACCGGTTCTCGTCACCCGGGGCGTGGGGCGCGTGACCTCCCGCTACCAGTCCATCTCGATGGAGAAGAAGAACAGGCTGACGGACGGACGGCTGGCGGTGGCCCGGATGCTCGGGCTCAACGAAGGCTCCCGGAGCGCCCATCTGGGGCTGATCGAGCTCGCGCAGTCCCACTGCCGCATCGCGAACCCGGTCTGTGCGACGTGCCCGTTGCTCGGGACGTGCGACCGGTTCGGCGTCAGTGACGCCCAGGGAACGATGGACGACGCCATATCGGAGGCGTGACGCCGTCAGTTCACAGGCCGAGTCGCTTCGCCAGCTCCGGTGACTCCTCGTGCAGGATCCTGCTGATCTCGCGGAACGCCGCGTAGTTCCCGGACCGGGCTGCCGCCGACTTCAACGCCAACCCGAGGTCCGCGGCGTCAGGCAGGTCCGCCTGGTCCCGGTCCTGAGCTGCGGGGCTGTCGGCGGTCCCGGTGGCCGACGTCGAGGACTTCTGGTCCTTCCGGTACCGTGAGTCGGCTTCGGCACACACGTCGGCGACGGCCCGGCCCATCATCTTCTTCAGCTGGTGGGGGATGTTCACCCGCATCTTGGCGACGTTGATGTTGAACTCGTCGTCGAGGTCGGTGTCGAAGTCCAGGGCGACCCTGGCGAGTTTCGTGTGCTCGTCGATCGTGCGGATGCCGTCCCATCCGCCCCACTGGACGAGGCGGTCCGCCCGGTAGACGTAGATACCCTGCTGCCGGTTCCATTTACGCGGGCCAGCGGTCCGCTCGAAGTTCTCGAGTGACGAGAACTGGGAGCGGGAGGGCAGGCAGTACGCGCGGAGCGAGACCTTCCCGCTCCCGAGGCCGGTGCCGACCTCCAGGATGTCGTTACTGATCAGTTTCGTCGCGGACTCGTCACGGGCGAAGGGGTCCCACGGGGTCAGGCTTTCGCCGTTGACCGAGATCGAGATGGATCTGTGGGCCTCACCCGAGAGGAAGCGGTGGAAGACCGTCTCGAGGTGCTGCGCCAGGCGTTCGGTCGCGCCGGAGAACTTCTTCCGCGCCCAGCTACCGTCCGGGTTCTTGGCCGGGAGGAGCCGGTCCAGGTTCTGCCAGGCGACGACGGTACCGGTCGGGGAGTCGAGCAGCCCGTGCACGCGCTCCTCGAGCTCGGCGTCGTCGGGGTCGACGATCATCCAGTCGTCGACCCTGTCGATGAAGTCCAGGTCGAGGCACCTGCCGTCGACGTGGCCGGTGTCGGGGTTCCGGGAGTAGACCGAGACACGGCGGCACTGGGAGAGGGACGCGGTCTTCAACCCCAACCCGTACCGTCCGAGGTCCCCACGACCGTAGGCCCGTTGGCTCCCGAAGCGGAGGGCTTCGTCGAGTCCTGCGGAGTCCATCCCCGAACCGTTGTCGGCGATCAGGACCCACGAGTCCCGCCCTGCGAAGCGGACGTCGACGGACACCCGGGTTGCGCCGGCGGTGATGCTGTTGTCGATCAGGTCGGCCACCGCCGCCTCGAAGCTGTACCCGACGTCCCGGAGAGAGCCGGTCAGTCGTCGGGCGGACGGTGCGACCCGTGTGGGGGAGGCGGTCAATGGGTACTCCTTCTGCCGAACCGGGACAGGGCCCCGAGGATTGACGGGCGGGCGGGCGCGGTGTCGTCGGACGCCGTGTCGTCGCCCGGGGTGCCACCGCCTACCGGGTCGGACGCGGTGTCCACGGCGGGGGAGGGGTCCGGCCCGGCCCCGGGTCCATCAGCCTCTGAGCCGTCGGTCGCAGCCTCAGTCGCCGGTGGGGCGCCCGCCCCGGTCTGCGGTGTGCTCAGGCTGTCACGGTACAGCTCGATGCCGCGGGAGACCCGTTCGCCCACCACCTCGCGAAGCTGGTCGTCGGTGAGAACCTCGAAGCATGTCGTCGCCGCCGCGGTGCCGATCTGGAGCATGACGCCGCGGAAGGCCTGGGACTCGGCGCCGAGGCCGTTCCGGTACCTCCGGGTGAACTCCTCGACGATGAACCGTGCGAGCCGCCGGTCGCCTGCGAGTCCCGTCCGCTCGAGCAGCGCGACGGCCTGGTCCTCGCCGAGGCGGTCGCTGAGATCGCCCAGCACGTGGTAGCGCCACCAGAGTTTCTTGAACGTGCTCTTCGGCGAGGACCCGAGATACCGGGCGAAGCTCTGGTTCCCCCGGTCGTTGGGGTACCGCCACGCAGCGACGTCGATGAGCACACAGGTGGTGAGGAAGTTCCACAGTTCCGTCGACCGTCCGTCGGCGACGGACGTGTCGACCAGCTCGTACAGGACCTTCGCCGCCTGCCGGTCGAACTCGGCGTACCGGCCGGGCCCCACTGGGTCGGGGAAACCGGCGGCCACCGCGAGGGCGAGGACGGCCTCACGGACCTCCGTGACCCCGGCCTCGCCTGCCGGCGGATGACCGCTCTCGGACAGACGCGTCTTCGGGTGGGAGAGCATGACCGACGCCGTGAGCTCATCGACGGTCTTGTCGACGCTCTGTGCCACCAGTTGTTTCGCGAACACGGTGTCGAGAAGGGGGAATGATCGCACGGTTAGACCGCCTCCCTGAACAGGTTCTGGACAGCTGACGGTATCAGCCCCGGATCGTCGAGTGACCTGCGGTGGAGCCGCGACCAGTCCTCGTTCGGGAAGTAGAGCTGGAGGACACGGAGAAGCGACGCCCCGAAACTCATCTCGTCGTCGGCGAACATCGTGAGGTCGGTTTCAGCGGCCTGGCCGACCGCGAAGACGGCGAGCTGGGTGCGCAGGTCGATCTCGAGGAAGCGCTGCCACAGTCTGGTCTCAGGGGTCGGGCGCTTCCCCGAGGCGAGGTTGTCGAGGGCCTTCCGGCACACCGGGTGCGACGAGTTGATGAGCACCCTGACCCCGCGCGAGGCGTGGACCTCCAGGTCGCGGTCGAACTCGATGCGCCACATGGCGCCGTCCGGCCGGATGCCGGCCTCACGGAAGTCGAGGGGGGTCGTCGGGACGGATGTACCGGACCCCTCGATGTACACGCGGACGGAGTCCCTCCACAACACACTGCCCGGGCGCGACGGGCTGACCGGGTTGCCCCGGGGATTCGGCGCAGACCCGAGTGTGACGACGAGTTCGACGTTGACCGCCCTCGACACCGCCGACCCGTCGATGTCGACGGACACCCGGTTCACGCCGTCCCGGACCGCCTGCGGCCGACCGGACCCGCGGATGGACGTGGAGGGGCAGCTCCACCGCGCGAAGAGGACGATCGGGGGACGGTCGCCCGAGGGGTCGAACCCGCAGTCACCGAGAACACCGTCGAGGTCGACGGTGCAGGTCACGGTGGCTGTGATGTCCGAACCCGGGGGCCAGTTCTCGAGGACGGCGTCGCCGCTCCCGGCGGCACGGACGGTGGCGGAGGTCGTCCCGGACAGAAACTCGACCGTGAGGTCGTCGACACGGTCTGCGCGCGGCCGCAGGTAGCCGTAACTGAGTGCACGCTTGTTGGCGGTCATGTCAGGCCGGCTCCCTGTGGGTCGGCGCCACCGGGCGGGCCTCGGGGTTCAGCCCCACGGCGAGGTCGGCCGGGTGTACGACGGTCACGACGGCCGAACGGTGCTCCGGGTCGAGGATCACCGGACCCGTCTCCGCGGACGGTGACGGACTGCGGGACACGTCCTGCGCCGTCGATGCGTCGCCGTACACCCAGCCGAGCAGCTGCGGTGGGTCGGTGAACGAGCTGAGGTCCGTCACCACCGGTCCTTCCGTCGCGACGTAGGGCTCGACGGACACCTCGACCGGGCCCCGCCGGAAGGGACCGTCGGCGGAGACGACGAAGCTCGCCGTGACCCGGTTCCCGGACGCTGCGAGTCCGGCCAGTTCCAGGGAGATCCGGACACCCGCGGCGTTGTTGCCCCGGGTCCCACCTCCGGACGACGGCCGGCTGCTCCTGAGGGGTTGCGAGGTCGAGGTCCCCCCGACCCCCATGAGGGCCCCGCCGAGGTCGGCGGCGATCTGCCGCGACGCGGAGTCGAACCGCGTCTCGCGGGTGACGTTCTCGTCCTGTCCCCACGTGCGCAGGAGTTCGCGTATGTGGTTGAGGGCGATCCTGACGGGGTTCGCCCGGGTGCTCCGCCAGGCCTCCCCGAGGTCGGAGTCGTCCATGCGCTCGTAGTTCCACCCGTCGTGGGCGGTCGGCTCGCTCTTCGCGAACTCGCGGTCGACGGAGTTGTCGGCGGCGAAGACGCCGACGAAGGCGCGTCCCTGCGGATCGCTGTACCCACGCTGGTAGTCGACGATCATCCGGGGAGCGCGCATGAGGGCGAGTGATCCGGTGCGGTCACCGAGGATGCTTCCGGCGGCCGCGGCCTCACCGATTTCACGGACACCCAGTAAACCGATCCGGCGTGAGGGCCTGTGCGAGCGGACGGTCGTGATGTCCGTGCCACGGTGGAGCGACCACCCCTCGGGAGCGTCCGGGGAGAGTGCCCGGGTCGCGAGGTACGCGGTCACGTACTCCCTGAGGAGCGGGTCCCGCCGCGGGTCCGGGACGTCGACGGGTTCTCCGCAGCAGGTGACGACGAACGTGAGTGGGTCCTCGTCGTCCGGGGTGTGGACCATGTGCGGCCACGCCCAGACCGTGAGTGAGCGGGCCATCGCCTCCAGTGTCTTCCGTGGTTCGACCCCGTCGCCCAGGTCCGGGGCGACGACGGCCACCGTTGTCCCTGTCGCGCGGTCCGCGGTGAAGTGACGGTCCATCCCGAGCCGCGCCGCGACGGTGTCCGCCTCACGGTCCCGGAGTGGTTCGGCGTACTTGATCGTCGCGTCCAGGTCGGGGTCCCTGAACTCGGTCTCGACCCCCCACCAGTGCTTCCCGGTGTACCGGCGGTTGTTCTCGTCGAACTTCTCGTCGTAGGTCACCCCGATGAGACGGTGCTCGCGGGCCCCGTGCTCATTGGTCGTGCGGGTGTAGATCAGGACGGTGTGCGTCCGGCTCGCGCTGTAGAACACCCCTTTCCCGAAGCCGTACGCGCCGCCCTTCACCTCCTTGGCGCTGTCCCGCCCGACCTCGCGGACGAAGCTGCTGAAGTCGTTGGGTCCGTCGTGGGCGACGGCCGCGTTCGTCGGTCCCCGGAGACCGTGGGTCCCGGTGTCGGACACGACGAGCAGCGGGACCCGGGGCGCGTCGAGGGCCTCCCTCAGCCCGCGGGGTCGGCTGAACCCGGTCCCGAAGATGTCCTCGCGGAGGTACTCCGTGGTGGGGCCGTCGAGTTCGTCGTACTCGACGGCGAAGGTGACCCCGTCGTCGGTGCGTGCGGCGTCGCGCGCGTCCCAGCTGTTCTGGAGGGCTTCACGGATGAAGAGGTCCCAGCGTCCCAGCGACGGCCGTCCGAGAGCCTGGGAGACGACGTTGGCGTGACTGAGACTCTGCGGTGACGCCGCCTCGCGGTAGTGGTAGAGACTCACCGGCGGCCCCCGTGGCTGAGGAGGGTCGGTTCGCGGTACCCGGGCACGGTGGCCGGGTCCGTGAGGTCCACGCTGTACCGCACCGTGCCGATCCTCGGGTCGAGGGTCGACGGGTCCACGCGGGGGAAGTCCTCGACGACGGTGTACTCGAGGTCGAGGAGGTCGTTGAAGCGGGTGTAGAGCCCGGGCTCGTCGAGACTCTCCACGGGGACGCCCGCCTCGGAGAGCTTCCGGAGGAACACCTCGCGGTCGAGGCCCTCCGTGGACATGACCTGCGCAGCGAGTTCCGGCACGGAGGCACGGCCGTCCGGGTCCGTCTCGTACCGGCGGACCACGAGGTCGAGCGGCCGGTCGCCGGCGGGCTCGAGCTGGTGCGCACCGTGGATGTCGATCGCCAGTGTCTCGCGTGCCAGCGTCGCCTTGCACTCCACGGACCGACCGGGGAACTCGAAGTCGTGTCTCGTGCCCGCCGGCCCTGTCCACCGGTCGAGGACGGAGACCCCGTCCCGTCGGATGAACGCCAGGAGTGTCTCGAGCTCAAGGACGAGTCCGACCTGGGCCTCGACGGAGGGGACGCTGTTGTAGGCGGACCTGAACAGGGCCTTCCACGAGGTCAACTCGTTGACGGCTGTCCGGCCCGCGTCGTCACCGTTCCGGGCGAGTTTCCCGAGCAGATGGTCGAGAAACGCCCCGAAGGTGAGGAGGAGATCCGGGTCGAGGAGCCGCACGCGGAGCGAGTGGCCGCCCGCGTCCTCCACCGTGTCGACCTCGACCGCCCTCAGTCCAGTGGTGTTGCCGGAGGTGTCTACCTCGGCCGCCCACGACTCCGCGACCGGGATCAGGAGTCCCCGCCCGTTCCTGCGGGTCGCGAAGAAGACCACGGTCCCGTTGGGGACGATGATGGAGGAGTCCCGTTTCACCTCCGAGATCCCGGACGACTCGAGGTACGCGCTGAGGTCCGACAGGGTCTCGAAACTCAGACCCCGGTCGATGAACTTATTCACTGTCGTCCTCTCCTGTGAGCTGTGCAGCCTCCACCTCGGCCGCGGCCTCCGCCTCGATCTCCTCGCGTTCGGCCTCCGTGAGGTCCTCGAGGCTCCGTCCGGAGATGTACTCGACCTCGGCGGTCTCGTCCGCCTTCGGGAGGAACAGGCCGAGGCCGATCACGTCCTCGACCGCGCCGAGTTTCTGCCGCTGCTTGGTCGGGGCGACCGTGGGGTCCCCGGTCGAGGACCGGCGCGGTTCGGAGTCCTTCGAGATGGCGTACACCCCCAGGTGGCCGATCCCCCTGCCCGCGAACTCCTCGTGCTGCTCGAGGAGGAAGGCGTCCGAATGCGTCCCCTTGATCGCCGCGAGACCCCGGTTCACCTCGGCCCACTGGTCATCGTCGAGCGGCAGGTCGTTGATCCGGTCCTTCGGTCCGACGAGGACGTTGACACTGGCACGGCCCTTGGGGCTGCTCGCGATCCGACTGCGGTTGATGAGGTTGAGCGGCTCCGGGAGGCCGAGGTCGATCGTGCCGCGGGTGGGGCGGATCTGTCCGAAGAACGACACGTTCCACCCGCGGATTCCGTTCCGTCTCGCCTCCGACTCGATGTACCGGACGAGGAGTTCCTTCCGGGAGCTCTTCTCGCTGAAGGTCACGTCGGACTCGAAGCTGTAGTCGCGGAGGAACTCGACGATGTCCCTCGTCCCGACGCCGCGGAAGACCCTGGTCCCGTTCCGTTCGGTGGACGTCACACCGAGTTCGTTGAGGCGGGAGACCAGCCGCTTCGTCGCGTCGATGTTGTGCTGGAGCCATTCGCGGTCGTCCTCCCTGAACACGATGGTCTGGACGCGTTGGCCGCTGAAGCTCATGTGGGCCTTCCGGGCGTTGCGCATCTTCGTCGCACTCGTGACCTGCATCGCGGGGTGCGTTCTCACGCGGGCCTGGAAGGACTGGGGGGTCAACCCCTCGAACTCGTACCGGGCGATGTCACGCCGCAGGTCCTCCTCGACCGTCGCGAGGTCGTGGTACCAGGTGCTGAGTGAACCCGGCATCCAGATGCGGACGAGGTCCTCGTAGCCACGGCGGAACCCGAACCAGCGGCCCATCTGCAGCAGGGTGTCGTAGGTCCTGGAGGACCGGGCGAAGTAGCTGCAGACCAACCCCTCCAGCGTGAGTCCGCGGGACAGGGTGTTGCCGCCGACGGCGATGACGGTACGGATCTTCGCCTCGTAGTCCAGCCGCTCCTCCGACGTCCCGTTGTCGATGATCGTCTCGAGGTCCCCGGCGACGTCCGGCAGGCCCTCCCACACCTGGTCGAAGGACAGGGGCTCCCCGTAGTCCGGGTTCAACGGGTTGAGACCGGTCTCGGACTCCCACTGGGTCCGGAGAGCGTCACGGAGTCGTCCCGTCCGGATCCCCTCCCTGACGGACCGGATCTCCGCGTCCACCTCGGACGCGAGGGCCTCGTGGGCGTCGGTCCGTGACGACGTGTGGATGAGCATCGACGAGTGTTTCCCGGCGTCACCGCGGAGCCGGCGGGCCGCGGTGGCGAGGAGGAACCACCGGATGGCCTGTGACAACGATTCCGGGACCGCGGGGTTCCAGGCCTCGATGTTCCTGCTCGGCGGGCGGACCTCGTTGAGCTCGTCCTCGGGGATCTCGCGGATGATGTCGTGGACGTCGTCCGAGATCTCGTCGGGGTCCTCACTGGGCAGGGCGTCGCGGCCGAAGACCTGTTCCGTCCCGAAGTACCCCTCGGGCATGGGCAGGACGTGGATGAAGTCCTTCGGGTAGAGGTCCTGGGAGTCGTTCGGGTCGATGAGGATGTTGGCGAACGGCGTCGCGGTGTAGGCGATGTACGACGTCCGGTTCCTCCGCAGCAGGTCACCGATGAGCCGGTTGATCGCGCTCCTGTCGTTCTTGATCGCGCTTCTGTCGTCCTTGGCCGAGGTCTGGACGTTGATGCTCGCCTGGTCGGCCTCGTCGTCGATGACGAGGATCGGGCAGCTCAAGGCGCTGTCACCCGCGCCGTCGATCCAGTCGTTGAGTGCCTCCAGCCGCCGCCGGTTCTTCTTGACGACAGCGAGGAACCTGATGTCCGGGTTGGCCAGCTGTGCAGCGTTCTTCGTCTCCTCGAAGTCCTTCTCGTCGGTCGTGAGGAGACTCCAGCGGGACTCCGTGGTGTGCATGAGCTGGTCCTCGAGCCGCTTCTGGGTCTGTCGGCGGAGACTCTCGATCGTGCCGGTCAGGACGATGATGAGCCGGAAACCGGCGTCCGCGGCCTTGGCGATCACGGACATGAAGTTCGTGGTCTTCCCGCTCTGGACGTAGCCGACGACGAGCCCTCGCTGACGGAGCTCCGGGATGGACGGCATCTGTGCCTCACGCAGGATCTTCGTGCTCGAGTCGTCGATGGACCTGAGCGCGTCCTCCCCGAGGTTCCGCTCGATGATCGTCCGCAGCGGGGGCCAGAAGATGTCGTTCTCGAGGTCGGGGCCCTCGTACCAACCGTCCACGTAGGCGTCCGTGGGCCTCCGTCTGTTGAGCTCGGTGTGGGGACTGGGGCCGTAGGACTTGCTGATGTTGTCCAGGATCATCTCGTAGGCCTCGTGCAGGACGGCGCGGGCGTCGTCCTGGCGCCACACCCGCGCGGTCGCGGTCGCCTCGTAGGCCTGCGCGGCGCTGAGTCCGTCGCCCCTCATCTTCGTCCGGATGGTGTCCCGGGCCTCGCGGACCCAGTCGAGCCGTTCAGCTTCGGTGATCTGGTCTGACAAGGGGATTCCTTCCGCGTCGCGACTGGCGTGTACATCGTAGGCGCAGCGTTACGTAACGCCGTACGTCGATAACAACGTCGGTTTCCATTTAGACGTTTCACCGGATGATAGCGGGGGTGGGCCGGTTCTGCTGACCGTGCCCTCGCTGTCACGGTCCCGGGGCGGCCGCACCGGTCGTCGTCCCCTGCACCTCCCCGTCCGTTCCCCCGGGAGTCATTATTCGGCCCAGGGCCCCCGGCCGTGCTCCTCGTGCGGTCGGTCCCCCGCTCCGCTCACCGCGCTCTCAGAACCCCACCCCCAAGGCCCCGATGTCGGGGTAGCGGCTGTTCAGAACCCCAACCCAACCCCCCGGCCCCCCGGCCGCGGGCCTAGAGCCGCGCGGCGACCTCGTCGGCAATGAACTGCGACCCGAGGAGGGACGGGTGGCCGATGAGGTTGTAGTGCGGCGTCGTCGTGTCGATGACGCCGGCGACGTACCGCTGGGCGTCCGGGGCGCAGGAGTCGTGCCCGATGCTGTCGGCCTTGATGTCGATGAACTCGCCGCCGATGGCGTCGGCGGCCTCGCGCTGGTTGGCCTGCACGTAGTTCTCGACCTGCCCGAGCCACGGGATCGCCACCCCGCCCGGGCGGTCCGGCGCGATGTTCACGGCGCAGTACCACGGGCCGTTGGAGATCTGCGGCATCCCGGGGATGATGATCCGCACGTTCGGGGCCACCGCGCGCACGCGCCGCGCCGCCTCCTGCATGTCCGCGAGGTACTTCTCCCGGACCTCCTGCGGGTTGAGGACGTTGACGTCGTCCTTCGCCCCCCACGGGCCGAAGTTGTTGATGCCCACGGGGAACACGACCGTGTCGGTCTGCGGGGTGAGGTCACCGGCGGCGACGGACGCGTCGATCCGCTCGAGCATCGTGCGGGAGGTCTGCGCGGTGCAGGATCAGTCGCGGATGTCCAGCCCCCGGTCCTTGAGCAGGTACGGCCAGCTGTCCGGGGCCTGGTAGCACGTCTTGCCGCTGGCGAGCGTGCCCTGCCGCGGGTAGTCCTTGGTGAACTCGTGGAACAGCGGGTTCGGGTCGAGGATCGTCGCGAGCTGGTTCGGGTTCGCCGCGTAGGAGTCGCCGTAGACGACGACGTGCTGTGCGTGCTCCGGGGCCGGGGCGGCCGGTGCGGCCGGGGCCGGGGCCGGGGGCTCGGCGTGCGCGGAGGCGGCCGGCGCGGCGGCGCCGAGGGACACGGCCGTCGCGACGGCGAGGAGCGGGGCGGCGACAGCTGCGGCGAGGGTCGTGCGGGGGGTGGAGAAGAGTGTCATGGCATCGCTTTCGATCGGTCAGGCGCGGCCTGCGGACGCTGTGTTCCTGCTGTGGTTATGCTGTATCGACGCTGTTCCACGGCATCGGGGCGAACCTTAGCGGCTGGTTCTGGCCGGCGTGCTACTCGTGA
This sequence comes from Corynebacterium bovis DSM 20582 = CIP 54.80, assembly GCF_030408615.1. Taxonomy (NCBI): domain Bacteria; kingdom Bacillati; phylum Actinomycetota; class Actinomycetes; order Mycobacteriales; family Corynebacteriaceae; genus Corynebacterium; species Corynebacterium bovis. The sequence continues at coordinate 246,654 of NZ_CP047187.1, forward strand.
TACCTGTGGTGCGGCTGTGACACTTAGGGGTGATTTCGGGGTTGAGAAGAAATGACTTCAGTGTTGATTCCGATCATCCGGGTTCCGGTTCCGGGCCGGGGGAGGGGTGGCGACGGGGCCGCCCCGCGGGCCACGCCCCCGCCCCACCCGCGTCGCCTGCGCCGCCCGCACCGCCCCCGCCCGCCCCGCCCCGCCCCGCGGGCCACGCCCCGCCCGCCCCGCCCCCGCCCGCCCGGATCATCCGTTCGGACGGGTCCGCGGCCCGCGACGATCATCCTCCGGTATGTTGTCCGCCCTCCGGCCCGGGGATATAATGAACAGGTGAAGAACAGAACCCCCGTCCGGCGCACCCGCCGGCGGCTCCTCACGACCGTCGCCGTCGTCACGGTCGTCGCCGGCGTCGTGCCCGTCGCGACCTCGGAGCCGAGCTACGTCCACAAGGGCGTGGAGTACCCCGCCGTGTCCCTCGTCGACCGCGCGATGGACGCCGTCGCGACCGGCGTGGACTTCGGCGCCGTCGGCCTGCCGGGGGTGCAGGACGCCGTCGTCGGGGAGGCGAACGCGGACCTCGACCTGCCCGGCCCCGGGGGCGTGCGCAACATCACCATGGTGTCCGGCGGGAGGGTGCGCGAGTTCATCGTCGCGGTCCCGGCGTCGTACCGTCCCGGCACCCCGACCCCCGTGGTCCTCGGATTCCACGGACTGCACGGCAACGGCACCGCGATGACCGCCACCGCCCTCGGCGAACCGTCCCCCGGCACCGCGCAGGACCCGACCCCGTGGCCGGGCGCCCTCGCCGTCTACCCGCAGGGCGTCGACGGCGCGTGGCAGGGCGCCCCCTACGCGCGGACGAACACCGACGACGCCTCCGGCGGGGACGACGTCACCTTCGTCCGGGACATTCTCGACGCCGTGCGCCGCGGATACACCGTCGACGAGAACAGGATCTACGCCGCAGGCATGTCCAACGGCGGCGGATTCGCCGCGACCCTCGCCTGCCGGATGCCACGCACCTTCGCCGCCGTGGCGTCCGTCGCCGGCGCGTACTACCCGCGCACCCACACCGGGTGCGACGACGCCGGGGTGTCCTTCCTGGAGATCCACGGGAAACGGGACGCGCTGCTCAGGTACGACGGCGGCACCCGCTACGGCGAGCCCTACCTCTCCCCGCGGCAGCTCGTCGACACGTTCGTGCGGCGCGACCGGTGCGCGCCCGTGCCCGCCGAGGAGCGCCCGGGGCCGACCGTCACCCGGCTGACCTGGGGCGACTGTGCCGACGGGCGGGAGGTCGCGCACGTCGCGGTCGACGACATGGGCCACGAGTGGGCCACCGGGCGGACCCCCCGCCGGGGCGCTGCGGGCCGGCGGGTCCTTCGCGGCGACGCGGGAGATCACCGCGTTCTTCGCCCGGCACGTGCGTGGGTGAATGAGGGGGGACGGGCGGGACAATTCCGGGAATGCGGGCGGAAATGCGCCGGGAATGCGCCGGAATATCCGGGCCGGAATATCCGGAATATCCGGGGGCGGCCGGGACAGTGCCCGGACATGGCCGGAAATGCGGGGAAATGACACGGATCCGGACGCCCGTCCCCCGACAAGGGGGTGAGGTGACCCGGAGAGGCGGTTCCGCACTGGACAGACGCAGAAACCTCCGTCATCGTTAGCGGAGTTCCCCGCCCGCGGACCCGGCTCCGCACGGCGGCCCCTGACGATGTCGTGAAGGAAGAGTGCCGTTGATCGAATTTGTTGACGTGACCGTGCGGTACCGGAGAACAACGGCGGTCCGGGGGGTGACGTTCTCCGTCGGGTCGGGTATCCACGCACTCCTCGGGCCGAACGGCGCGGGAAAGTCGACCCTCATGTCCGTCGCGACGGGGATGCGGGAACCGACCTCCGGGACAGTGACCGTCGACGGCCGGTCGGACCGCACGTTCCTCCGTCGGACCGTCGGCCTGCTCCCGCAGGACAACCTCCCCAGGAGCCGGTTCACCGTCGAGGAGTTCCTCCACTACATCGCATGGCTCAACGAGGTCGACCGTGACGAGGTCGCCGGCCAGGTGGAGACGGCGCTGGACACCGTCTCGCTGCAGGACCACCGGGACTCCCGGATCAGGAGCCTCTCGGGCGGCACCCGCCGGCGCGCCGGCATCGCCGCAGCCCTCATCGGCGACCCGAAGGCGCTCCTCCTCGACGAGCCGTCGGCGGGCCTGGACGTCACGCAACGTCGGGCGCTCTCGAACGCCCTGACCGTCATCGCGGAACGGATCCCGGTCCTGATGTCGACCCACATCGTCGACGACGTCGCCGGCGTCGCCGACGCCGTCACCGTCCTCTCGGAGGGTGCCGTGAAATTCACGGGCAGCATGCACGACTTCACCGGCGGCACGGACGACGCCCGCGCCATCGAAGACGCGTACCTGAGCCATGTCTGAGGCGCAGGGCTCCCGGAGGGACGGTGCCGCCGGGCGGTCCCTCCGGACGAACGGGTTCCTCCTCTGGCTGAGGTTCCACTCCGTCGTCGTCGCGACGGTGGCGGCGGTCGTCTCCGCCGGTCTCGTCGCCGCGCTGCTGACGGCGGTGACGTCGGCGAACGGGTCCGTCATCGAGGACCGCCCGTACATCCTCGCCCTCCTGGTGTCGGTGTGCCTCAGCATCGTCTTCACCCGGGAGACGCCCTACGAGCTCGTGTGCGCGCGGTCGCTGACCCGCCGCCGCCTGGGTCTCGTGCTCGTGGCCGCGGCCGTGGCCGTCGTGCTGGGGGTCGCGACGTGCGGGGTGGGCACCGGGCCGTACGGCCTCCTGGCTTACCTCCGTGACGTGCTCATCTTCCTCGGGGTGGCCCTCATCGCCGCCGGCGTGGGGCCGGCGTGGACGGTGTGGGGTGCTCCGCTGGCCCTCGGGCTCGGGTTCGCGCTGTTCTCCCCGCCCTACCGGATGCCGACGTCCGACACGGTGTGGATGGCGCTGAAGGCCCCCGGGCTGCTCCACACGGTCGAGGGACACCCGGACCTCAGCTGGGCCGTGGCGGCCGTCGTCGCCGCGGTGGGGGTCGCGGTCTACGCCGGTGGCGCGACGTCGAGAGGTGCGCACTGAGGTGGGTGCGGTGAGGACGACGGCACGGACGACGGTCAGGATGACGGTCAGGATGACGGGGACGACGATCAGGAGGACCGGACTGTGACGAACGACGGGAACGGGAGCGGACCGGTGGGGACGGACCGACGGGGCCGGGACCGGAACGACGACGGGGGGCGCGCCACCGCGGCGCCGCGCAGCCCCCGCCGCGGGCGTGGTGGCGCTCCGTGGGCGGGCCGGGCCGTGAGGAGATCGCAGTGGTGGCTCGTGCTCTGGGCCCTCTCCACGGTCGTGCTCGTCTGGATGGCGGGCACCTCCGTGGGGGACTGGGGCGGCAGCCCCGCGGAGTTCATGAGGGTCCAGTTCACGAACGCCCCCTTCATCACGTGCCCGTGGTTCATGGGGGTCGGCGTGCTCTGCGGTCAGATGCGCTGGCGGGCAGGTCTCAACCAGTGGGATCGGCGTCCCCCCGGAGCCCGGCTGAGGACGTGCGGGAATGTGCTGGGTGGCGCGGCGGTGATCGTCGTCGCGGCGCACGCCACCCTCCTGGTCCTCGGCCTCGTCGCCGCCTCGTACGGTGCCCTCGCGGACGGGGTCGCGGTCCCGCGTGTCCTCGCGGACATCGTGCTGAACCTCCCGTCGGTCCTGGCCGGCACCGGCCTCGCGGTGGCGGTGGCGGTGATCGGCGCGGCGGTCGGGTGGGCCGTGTCGCGGCTGTGGATCGCCCCCGTCATGGTCGTCGTCACCCTGATCCTGTCGATTGCGGCGTCCTTCGTCGTGGGACTCGGCGACCGTGACGACCGGCTCTTCGCCGTCCCCGTCGACGATCTCGTGTGCGCGGGGGAGGCACCGAGGGTCTGCGCCCACCCGTCGAACGTCGGGTACCTCGACGCGGGGCTGCGCACGATCGGCGAGGTGTACGGGGCGAGCCCGTACCGCGACCTGCTCCCGGGGACGGTCTACCTGACCGACGAACCGGTGGGGGACAGGCCGGAGACCGGCGCCGACTATCCCGCGCAGGTGCAGTTGATGACCCACCGCGGGTTCACGGCCCCGGACTCGCTGAACGCATCGGCCGCGTGGCTGAACCTCCTGCAGTCGGTGGGGAACGCCTGCGGACCGCCGTTGTCCCCGACACGGACAGAGGTGACCTCGATCATCAACGACCGTGACGCCTCACCGGCGGACATCGAGCGGAACCGGGCGCGGCTCGCGTCTCTCCTCGAGTCCTGCCACGGTCGCTGACCCCCGCCCGCCCGGTCGCCGACCCCCGGCCCGGACGGCCTCGGCTGTCCCCGGCCCGGCCCCGCCCGCCCGGTCGCCGACCCCCGCGCGCTCAGTGCCGCGCGACCTGCAGGGCCCGCAGCCAGGCGAAGACCATCCGCTCGCTGGCGTCGATGAGCCCGGGCCCGTGCTCGGCGGAGTCCCGCCGCAGCGCGTCGAGGTCCACCCCCTGCGCGACCAGGTCACTGTGGTGGCCGATGAGCCACCTCTCCACGCGCCGCCAGTCGAACTCCGGGTGGAACTGCACGCCGAGGCCCGCGGGGGTGGCGAACGCCTGGACGCGGCACCGGTCGTCGTACGCGAGGACCGTGGCACCCTCGGCCGGAAGTTCGATGTCGTCGCCGTGCCAGTGCAGGACCGGCCGGTCCTCCAGCTCGGCGACGGCGTGCCCCCGCCCGGCCTCGGTGAGCGTCACCGACCCCCACCCGATCTGCATGGGCCGGTCGGGGGTGCTCACGGTGCCGCCGAGTGCGCGGGCCATGAGCTGCGCCCCGAGGCACACGCCGAGCACCGGCCGGCGGGCGGCGAGGCGTCGGCGGATGAGTTCGACCTCGCTGTCGAGGTACGGGTAGCTGCCGGTGTCGTCGAGGCCGAGGGGCGCCCCGAGGACGACGACGAGATCCGCCTCCATGAGCTCCGTGAGGTCGTCCGCGGACGCGGTGGCGTCGTCGAGCCGGAAGACGTCGGACCCGACGTCCCGGTACTCGGTGCGGAAACCCGCCCGCTCGGCCACCGCTCCCCACGTCCCCAGATCCTCGAACGCCACGTGGCGGAGCACGATCAGTGAACTGTCCATGGGGCAGACAGTACAACTCCCCGTCGGGGCTGCGGTTGCGTGCATCGGTCGGCGGCGCGGCGGGCCCGGCGCGCGGCGTCGTGCACCCCGGACCGCGCGCCGTCGCGCACCCCGTCCGGCCCCGCCACGAGCCCCGCCACGTGCGCCGTCGTGCACCCCGTCCGCGCGGCGTCGTGCGTACGGTGGGACCGGGAGGGCCCGGCCCCGGCGACCACCGCACCGGACCCGGCCCGGGACGCGGGACCCCCGCGGGACACCCGGGACAGACACGACCGGCAGGACAGGAAGGGACCCCCGATGGCGTACATTCTCGTCGTCCACCACAGCCCGAGCGACCGGCTCCGCATGATCGCGGACACCGTTCTCGACGCCGCCCGCGAGGCGTGCGCGGAGGTCACCTCCGCCCTCGCGGAGACCGGGGGTCAGGGTGGTGACGGGCGTCTGGAGGTCCGTGAACGCCGTGCCCTGGAGCCGGACGCGGAGGAGCTCCTCGGGGCGGCGGGGGTGATCCTCGGCACCTCCGCGAACTTCGGCTACATCTCCGGCGCCCTCAAGCACTACTTCGACAGCACCTTCGCCGCGGCGGGCCCCGACGGGGAGGGCGCGTCCCGCACGAAGGACCTGCCGTTCAGCTACTGGATCCGGGGCGGCTACGACACCACGGGCGCGGAGAAGGCCATGGAGGCCATCACCACCGGCTTCGGCTGGGGTCTCGCCGCCGACCCGGTCGTGTTCACCGGCGACCCGGAGCCGCGGCTGGACTCCCTGCGTGACATGGCGCAGAACACCGTCGGGGCGGTCGCCGCGCGGCTGTGACCGGGCCCGACCGGCCCTGACCGGCGCCGCCCGGCGGCGTCACCGCCGGATCGGCAGCATCGTGCGGTAGGTGACGCACCGCCACGCCCACTCCAGCGGACCCTGCCGGAAGTGGCGCAGCCACACCACGGTCAGCCCGTACTGGACGAGCAGGATCACCACGGCCATGACCACGGCCAGCGGGTACCCGGCGTCGCCGCGCCACGGGACGCCGCCGAGCCCCTCGGCGGTGACCGCGGCGGCGAGGACCAGCAGCGTCGCCCCGACGTAGTTGCTCAGGGCCGTCCGACCGAACGGCTCCCACAGCCGCCGGACCACGCCGCCGACGCGGCTGCGGAGCAGCAGCAGGACCGTCGTGGCGTACAGGACCATCGTCGCGAGGCCGAACGCCGGGGAGAACCACGGCAGCGCCCGGACGTGCGGCGTGCCGGTCCACGTCACCGCCCCGGCGACGGCCACGGCCGCCGTCACCGCCGCCACGACCGCGAGCCCGTGGCGGGTGCCCCGCGACGGTCCGGTCACGGCCGCGAGGACCCGCGGGTGCGCCAGCGCGACGCCGAGGACGAGCAGCGCGGGCACGAGCAGCACCCCGCCGCCCTGGTGCACGGCGACGAGCGTGGCCACGACGCCCAGCACCGCGTGGACCGGGGTCCGCACGGTCCGCGGCACCCAGGTCAGGGGCAGCAGGACGACGAGCCCGACGAGCGCGTACGGCAGCAGTGCCTCCCCGGGCTGGAGCTGCTGGTGCACCACGCCCAGCACGAGGAGCATGAGCAGGCGGCGCAGCATGACGACCCGGGGGCGGGCGTCGCGGGTCTCCAGCCGGTGCCACAGCAGCCCGAAGCTGATGCCGAACAGCAGGCTGAACAGGGGGAAGAAGCGTTCCTGCACGGTGATGTCGAGGACCGTGCGGATCCACGCCGTGCCGGGGGTCTGTTCGAGCCACAGCAGCGGCGGGATGTTCACGACGAGGATGCCGCAGAGCGCGAAGCCGCGCAGGACGTCGAGCGCGACGATGCGCGCCGCGGGCGCCGCGGGCGCCGGGGTGGTCCCGGTCGGGGCCGGGGTGGCCGGGGCGGTGCCGGTCGCGGCCGGCGCGGTCGCTGAGGCCGCTGCGCCGGCGGCCGGGGCGGTGTCCGCCGGGGTCGGGTCGGTCGGGGAGGGTCGGGAGGAGGGAGGCACGTCGGGCCCTTCACGTCGGGGTCACGGGTCGGGTGACGACGCTACGGTGCGCGCTCCGCGGAATCGTCGGGCCGGAGGATGAGACGCGCGACGGCCCGCCCCTCATCCCGGGGGATGAGGGGCGGGCCGTGGGGCCGGGGGGAGGGGAACGTCGTCCCCCCACCGGATGACGCGGAGGTGCGGGACCTACTTCGCGTCCGACAGGGCGTACGCGGCCCCGGCGGCGACGGCGGTGACGGCGAGGACCGACGGCCACGCGCCGATCTTCTTCGCGAGCGGGTGCGACAGGCCGAACGCCCCGACGTACGTGGCGGTGAGACCGGCGGTGAGCGCGGCCCCGCCCTTGGCCTGCCACGTGCGCCCGGCGTAGAGACCGGCGGCGGCGAGGAGGACCCCGCCGAGCGGGCGGATGCCCGTCTCCTTGGCCGAGACCCACCCGCCGATCAGGCCGATCGTGACGAGCTGTGCGGTGTTGACGTCCTTGGCTTTCCTGAGCTTCATCTCCATACCGGCCAACGATACGCGCCGGGGCGTGCCGTCCGGCCGGAACGGGTGAACGCGGATGGGGGTCCGGGAGGGGGGCGTCGCCCGGCCGGAACGGGCAGGCGGGACGGGCGGTGCACCCGAACCGCCGCCACCCCGGGTCCCCCCACACCCGGGGAGGTGGCAGCGTCGTCGCGGCCCGGGGCGCGGTGAGCACGTAGACTGTGCGCTGGATCTGACGCCGACCCGGCCGGACACGGTCGGGCGCGGACACCACAGCAAGGCCAGCACGACGCTCGGAAGGGATGTCCCGTGGAACCGTCTGAGACCACCACCTCCACCTGGCCGGACGGGGACCATGCCCCGGAGACCCGGCTCACCACCCGCCTGACCCGCCTCTGGGGTATCGACGTGCCTGTCATCGGCGCCCCCATGGCCGGCCGCGCGGGCGGCGACCTCGCCGCCGCCGTCACCGCCGCCGGGGGCCTCGGCATGATCGGTGTCGGCGCGTCGACCGGCCCGGACTGGATCGCGGAGAACGCCGCGACCGCCGCCGCGGCCGGCCCGTTCGGCATCGGGCTCATGGTGTGGAACCTCGCGGACCACCCGGAGCAGTGGCGGGCGACCCTCGACGCCCGCCCGACCGTCGTGAGCCTCGCCTTCGGCGACCCCGCGCCGTACGTCGAGGAGGCGCACGAGCACGGGGTGAGCGTCGTCGCCCCGGTCAACGACCGGACGCAGCTGCTCCAGGCCCTCGCGGCGGGTGTCGACGTCGTGTGCGTCCAGGGCACGGACGCCGGCGGGCACACGGGCCGCCTCGGGACGATGCCGTGGATGCAGCAGGTGCTGACGTACCTCGCGGTCACCGCGCCGGGCGTGCCCGTCGCCGTCGCCGGGGGCGTGGCCTCGGGGCGGGGGCTCGCGGCGGTGCTCGCCGCCGGTGCGGACGCCGCGTGGGTCGGCACGTCCTTCCTCGCGTCCCCGGAGGCGCTCGGTGACGAGGCGCTGCGGGCCGCCGCGGAGAAGGCCGACGGCACGCAGACGGTGCTCACCGACGTGTACGACCGGGCTGAGGGCCTGGCCTGGGACACGGAGACCTGGCCGACGCGCACCGTCGTCACCGACTTCGTCTCCCGCTACACCGGCGACCCGACGGTCACCGACGACGAACTCGCCGCCGCGCTCGCCCCGGGAGGGGAGTACGACGACACGCTCAAGCTGCACGCCGGGCAGGGCATCGGCCTCGTGAAGTCGAGGGAACCGGCGGGGGACATCGTCCGGCGCTTCGGGGAGGAGGCGGCGGCGCTGCTGCGGCGCACGTTCTGACCTCGGGGGGGACGGGCGCCCGCGCGGGGGCGTGGCCCGGGCCCGCGCCGGGCGTGACGGTCGTGGACGCCCGCGCCGGGTCAACCGGGGTTGTCGTCAGCCGAGGTTGTTGTCGACGACCCAGCGCGACAGCGTGTGGCGGTTCGACTGCTGCGTCTTGCGCAGGATGTTCGACACGTGCGTCTCGACCGTCTTCACGGAGATGAACAGCTTCTCCGCCATCTCCCGGTACGTGTACCCGCGCGCGAGGAGGCGGAGCACCTCCTTCTCGCGGGGGGTGAGGACGGAGAGCATGGACTGGTCGGCGTCGTCGCCGAGCGGGGTCACGGCGTCGTCCCCCTGACCGGGACCGACCTGACCGGGACCGGCCTGACCGGGGCCCTGACCGGGACCGGGACCCTGACCCGGGCCCTGCGTGCCGGGCCGGCCGTCGGCCGCGTCGCCGGAGGTGAACGCGTCGAGGACGTAGCCGGCGAGCCGCGGGGAGAACACCGCGTCGCCGGAGTGGACGCGGATGATGCTGTCGACGAGCGCGTCGCCCTCGATGGACTTCGTGACGTACCCGCGCGCCCCGGCCCGGATGAGGGCGATGACGTCCTCCGCCGCGTCGGACACGCTGAGGCCGAGGAACCGCGGCGGCTCCTGGCCGCGCGCCCGGGCGGCGTCGAGACACCGCAGGAGGACGGCCCCGCCGCCGCCGTCGGGCATGTGGACGTCGAGGAGGACGACGTCGGGCCGGGTGGCGGTGACGCCCGCGACGGCGTCCGCGACCGTGCCGGCGTCGCCGACGACGGTCGTGCCCGCGCGGTCGTCGAGCTCCGAGCGGACCCCGGTGCGGAACATCGCGTGGTCGTCGACGATGAACACCGTCACGGGCCGGGGCGTGGCGGGGGTGGTGTCGGTCATGCTCGTCTCCGTCCACGGTCGTCGGGGGTCGGTGGGTGGGGGTCGGTGGGTGTGGTGTGCCGGCGCCGGGTGCGCGGGTCGCGGGGCGCCGGGTGCGCGGGTCGCGGTGTACGGCGTCAGGGGTCGCGGGCGGGCCGGCCCGGCGGCGGCCTCACGACGGCATGTGCAGCGAGACCTCGGTGCCCCGCGGCCCGGAGTCGATCCCGACGTCCCCGCCGGCACGGACCATCCTGTCACGGATCGAGTGCCGGACACCGTGCCGGTCCGGGGGCACATCCGCCTCGGAGAACCCGGGCCCGCGGTCGCGCACAAACACGTCCACGCCGGACGGCGTGACCTCCGCGAAGACGTGCACCTCCGCGCACCCCGAGTGCGTCGCCGCGTTGAGCGCGGCCTCCCGGGCGGCGAGGACGAGGGCGTGGAGGGGGCCGTCGAGCCCCCTGTCCGTGCCCACCGTGACCGGGCGGATCGTGACGTCGGTGAGGTCCTCGACCTCCCCGCACACGGTGTGCAGGGCCCCGAACAGGGTTCCCGACGCGACGTCCCCGGTGGTCGCGGCCCCGGGGACGGGTGCGGTCGCGGGGGAGCCGGCCGCCGGGTCGCGGTGGGTGCCGGGGGCGGGGCCGTAGGCGGGACCGGGGCCGGACCCGGGGGTGTGGAAGAGCCACCGGCGGAGTTCGCGCTCCTGGGCCCGGGCCATGCGGGAGATGAACGGGTCCGTCGACCGGCGCTGGATGAGCGTGAGGGTCTGCAGGACCGAGTCGTGGATCCCCGCGGCGATGCGCGCCCGCTCCGCCTCCGCGGCGCGCGCCCGGTCCGCGGCGGCGGCGACGGTCCACAGACGCAGCCACAGGGGGATGAGCGCGACGACGAGTCCCACGACCATCGTCACCGTCGCGAGGACCGTCGGGACGACGAGCCCGCCGGTCGGGGCGCCGGCCGTGCGGGCGGCACTGTCCGCGCCGGTGATCGCGACGAACGCGGCCGCGGCGACGAGCAGCAGGATGCCCCCGGCGAACCCCGCCCACTGCGGCGCGCCGGGGGTGACCCCCGCCCGGCCGGTCGCACGGTCGGCCGCCGGGTGCCCGGGCCGGTCGCCCGCACGGTCCTCCGCCCGGTCGCCCGGGGTGCCCGGGCCCGCGGTGCGCCACACGAGCATCGCGCCGACGGCGATGAGGACGACGGTGACGGTCGTCGTCACCCGGGGCGTCGACCCGGCGACGAGGAGGACGAGGGCGACGACGGCGAGGACGCGGTCGAGGGTCCGCGCCGGGCGGGTCACCGCCGCCGGGGGTGCGGAGTGCGCCCGGGGCACGCCGGGCAGGGCCTCCGGGGCGGTGTCGACGCGACGCGTGAGCGTCCACACGCCGAGGTAGAGCAGGCCGCTCACCCCGCCGAGCGCCATGAGCAGCGTGAACGCCACGCGCACGGCCGTGAGCCGGACGCCGAGGTGCACGGCGAGGCCCGTGCACACCCCCGCGACGACCCGGCCCTCGCGCAGCCGGACGAGGCGCGGCGTGGGCGGCGGGGCGGTCGGCGGGGCGGACGGGGCGGCGAGGGGGAGCGTGCCGTCGGGACCCGTGTGCGTGGTGTGCGTGGTGTGCGCGGCGGCGGACGTCGGGGTGCCGGCGCCGGCGGTGTGCGGCGCGGCGTGCGGGTCGGGGGCCTCGGGCGGTGGCTGGGCGGACATGCCTCCAGCGTTCCAGAGCCGGGGCCCGGGGACATCAGGGACATCCCCGAGACGGTGCTGCACGTATGATGCACAGGGTAACGATGTCCGACACCGTGCCCCGCGACGGCGGAGGCGGCGGTGGGCGGTCCCCGCGGACCGCGCTGACCAGCCAGGAGAGTATCCACGTGACTGTGTTCCGTACCGCACCCGGCGGCCGTGCCGACGGCCGCGCCACACCCGCCACCCGGCCCGTCGCCCCGGCGGCCGCGTCCGGCCCCTCCCGCCGGCTGCGCGGCGGGGCCCTCGCCGCGGTCGCGGCGGTGTCCCTCACGCTCGCGGCCTGCGGGGGCGACGACTCCTCCGGGGACGCGCAGACCTCCGCCGCGGGCAGCGCGGCCGCCGCGGCGTCGGACGGGGCCGCGACCCCGGCGGCGACCCGCACCGAGGATCCGGCGGTCGCCGGGCTCGCGCTCGAGGCCGCGGACGCCCCGGACGGCTACTCCTTCCTCGGCGACCCGCTCGCCGCGCTGGGTGACCAGGCGGGACAGGCGACGCCCCTCGCCGAGGAGATGATGAAGCAGCTCGACGTCTCGCCGCCGCAGTGCGCGGACCTCATCACCCGGGGGCTCAACGCGATCACCCAGACGGGCAGCATGAGCAAGGTGTCCACCCGGGTCTACGTCCAGAACCCCGAGGCCCCGGCCGACGGCCAGCTGACGGTCTCCGTCGAACCCCTCACCAGCGGCGCACCCACCCCGCAGGAGGTGCGCGACGCCTGCCCGACGGTCTCCGCGAAGGGCAAGCTCAGCGAGGTCGACTACATCCTCGACGCGAAGGTCGACTGGGGGACGACGGACATCGAGGGGGCCACCGACGTCGTGACGAACCACATCGTCGGGGAGTTCAGCCTCGCCGACCAGAAGGTGCCGTACACGCAGGACGTCGTCACCGGGGTCGTGGGGGACAAGCGGTTCAGCGTCATCGGCGTGGGGGCGGACGTCGCGGCGGTCCAGGACCTCGCCCGCAAGCAGGCCGCGAAGATGGTCGCCGCCCGCTGACCCGGGGCGGGGCGTCGGGGCGGTGCGTCAGGGTACGGCGTCGGGGTGCGGCGGCCGGGAATCAGGGTCCGTCCCTGATGTGGCCGCCGCCGGGCGACGCGACAATGGGGCCATGAACACTCAGCCGCAGCACCCCGACGCCGGTGACCCCCGAGCCCTCACCACCGCGACCTGGACCACCGGCCCCGGCGACGGGCAGCATGCCGGTCAGCACGCCGGCCCGAACCCGGGGGGCTGGACCACCGGCCCCGGCCCGCACCCCGGCCCGACCTCCGACATCACGGCGACGCTCCGGGCGATGTGGGCCACCCGCCCGTCCCGGGTGCCGCGCAGCCGGTTCTCCCGGTCGTGGCTGGCCGGCGTGTGCGAGGGCATCGCCCTGCGCTACCAGATCTCGTTGGCGCTGGTCCGCCTCCTGTTCGTCGTCGGGACGCTTCTCAGCGGCGCGGGGGTCCTCGTGTACCTCCTCGCGGTGCTCGTCCTCCCGTGCCGGCCCCGGGCCCTGTCCCCGGTGGAGGCCCTCGTGAACGGGCGCGGGGACCCGGCGTACTCCCGGGACCGGTCGATGGTCGTGTTCCTCGGCTTCGCGGCGCTGGTCTACGTCGCCGTGGCCGGGGTCCAGGTGCTGTGGTCGGGGCTGTGGGCGCTGCCGGACCTCGCCGTCGCGGCCGTCGTCACCGGCGGGCTGTGGTGGATCCTCCACGCGGGGTGCCCGGTTCCGCCGGCGGGGACGTCCGTCGACCGCGGGGGCGCGGCGGCCGCGGAGGGGTCGGCGTCGACCCCCGAGGGGACCACGCACCGAATGTGAGATTGACACATAAGGCGGAAAATTAATCGACACTGAAACGAAATGAGGCGTAGAGTGAACCGCATGGATTCTCTCATTCTTGCTTCACCGTTCAGTTTCTCGAGTGTCGGCTGGATCGCCTGGATCATTCTCGGCGGTCTCGCCGGCTGGATCGGCTCCAAGATCATGGGCACCGACGCCCAGATGGGCCTGTTCGCCAACATCATCGTCGGTATCATCGGTGGTGCCCTCGGTGGCATCATCCTCAGCATCCTCCCGTTCTTCCACCCGGACGACTACGGCTGGATCTGGACCTTCATCACGGCCCTCATCGGTTCGTGTGTCCTGCTCTGGATCGTCAAGGCGGTCACCGGAGCCGGAAAGAAGTAATTCGTCCCGATCCGTTCTGTGGAGTGATGAACAGAGAGCTGCCACGGTAGTTCTCACGTGACAGTCCCCCCGCGCCCCGACCGTTCCGACGGTCCGGGGCGCGACGTCTGTCCGGGGCCGGTGCGGGGCCGGGCGTGCGGGGCCCGCCGGTGGGGGACCGGGCACCGGCCGCGGAGGTCAGGCCGTCCCGGCCGCGGGGTCCTCCGGCCACGGGTGCTTCGGGTACCGGCCCCGCATCTCCCGGCGCACCTCCCGGTACGGCCCGGCCCAGAACGACGCGAGGTCGTCGGTCACCGCCAACGGCCGCTGCGCGGGGGACAGCAGGTGGAACTGGATCCGCCGGCCGGCGATGACGGGGGACCGGTCGAGCCCGAAACAGTCCTGCAACCGGGTCGCGACGACCGGCGGCCCGTCGTCCCCGACCTCCGGGTACGTCACCCGGGCCCGTCGACCCCCGGGGAGCTCCACCGACTCCGGGGCGACGTCGTCGATCCGCCGGTCCCACGGCAGCAGCGCGCGCAGGACCGTGAACATGTCCGGCCGGCGCCCGGCGGTGAGGTCGTCGAGGGCGGAGTCCGTCACGCCCGCGGTCACCGGGTCCGGGTCCGGGTGGGTCCCGGTGCCGGTCGGGGTGTCGACGCCGCCCCGGCCGAAGAGCCCCGCGTCCGTGACGTCGGGGAACCCGGGTTCCCCCGCCCGGTGGAGGAACTGGATCCTCCGGCGCAGCGCCGCCGCCCGGTCCGACCACGGCAGGATCACCGCGCCGTGGTCCCGGAAGGCCTCCCGCACCGCCTCCCGGGCCTGCGCCCGGGTCGGGGCGACGGGCGTGGACGTCAGCTCCACCGCGCCGAGCCGGCGGACGCGCCGGGCGTGGAGCCGGAAGGACGTCGCGGCCCCGCGGGCGTCCGCCCCCGTCCCGGCGGGCGGGGCGTAGACGGTCACGGTCTCCTCGACGAGCCGGTGCCCCGCCGCGGCGAGCGCGAGGTCCCGGGGCACGGCCACGGCGGAGCGCACGACCGCCCCCGTGCCGTCGGCCGTGCGGGCCCGCGCCGCGTCCGCGACGACGATCCACTCCGACCCCGCCAGCGGCGACCCCGCCGGCAGGACGACCGCGGTGCCGGAGACCGTGAGGTAGCGGTCCCCGTCCGGGGCGACGCGCCGGGCGACCGTCTCCGGCAGGCAGCAGGCGGTGACGTAGCCGACCGCGTCCCGGCCGGTGAGGCCCGGGCCGGCGGACGGTGCGGCGTCGGGGCCGGGGGTGCGGTCCGCGGAGCGCCGGGCGGCGGTGGCGGTCCGGGCGTCAGCCTCCGCGGCGACCCGGGCGGCCCCGTCCCCGTCCGCCCGGGCGAGGACGCGGGTGAAGCGGCGCACGGCGGCGTCGTCCCGGCGGACCGCCGCGACGGCGCGGGTGAGGTCGGGTTCGCGGGGGCCGTCGTCGAGAACCGCGAGGACCCGGGCCACCTCCGGGAGGGCGACCCGGTGCAGGGCGACGAGCCCGCCGCGCGCGAGGCGCGGATCGGCCGGCACCCCCGCGAGCACCCGACCCAGCTCCGTGACCTGCCCGAACGGGGTGGCGGCGGTGACGCCGTCGATCGCGCCGAGGGAGACGAGGGTCTCCGTCGCCGCGCGGGCGGCGGCCTCCGGGAACGGGTCCGGCAGCGGCAGGTCGAGGCCGCCCGGGCTGCCCCAGCAGGCGACGTCGAGCAGCGCGCCGGTGAGGTCGCTCGTCCGGACCGCCGGGGGCGGGGTGTCCGGCAGCCGCGACCACTCGTCGGCGGTGACGCAGCGGAGGACCGTGCCCGGGCCCTCGCGGCCGGCGCGGCCCGCGCGCTGCGTCGACGACGCCTTCGACACCGGCTCGGTGACGAGGACGGACATGCCGCGCGTCGTCTCGCGGCGGGCGACGCGGGAGAGGCAGGAGTCGACGACGACGCGCACGCCGGGCACCGTGAGCGAGGACTCCGCGACGTCCGTGGCGACGATGACGCGGCGGGGGGTGGCGGTGGTGGACGCGGTGGCGGCCCCGGTGGCGGGGGAGCCGGTGCCACGGGAACCACCGGGAGCGGCTGCCCCGGCACCGCCGCGGACGACCTCCGCCTGCGCGGCGGCGCTCAACCTCCCGTGGAGTGGCACAGCCGTGACACCCGGCACCCCGGAGAGGCGCTGGGCGAGGGTCTCCGTCGCGCGGATCGTCGGGACGAAGACGAGCACATCGCCGCTGGTCTCCGCGATTGCACGGTGGACGGTCCGGAGGACGTGGTCCTCCACGGACCCGGGCGCGCCGGGCCGGGCCCGACGGTCGCGCGCTGTGACAGAATCCTCCGCCGCGGCGTAGCGGACGGTGAGCGGGTGGATCGGGGAGGGGACCTCGACGCACGGCACCGCCGCGGCGGCGGCCGCGGGTGCGGGGGTGGCGGTGGCGGGAGTGGCTGCGTCCGCGGGTGCGGGGGTGGCCGGGTCCGCGGAGGCGTCCGTCGTCCCCCCTGCGACCCTTCCCCCTGCGGCGGCGGGGGTGAGCAGGGCGGCGAAACGCTCCCCGTCGACCGTCGCGGACATCGCCGCGACCAGCAGGTCGTCGCGGAGTTCCCGCAGCTGGGCGACCATCGCGAAGACCAGGTCGGACTCCAGGTGCCGCTCGTGGATCTCGTCGATGACGACGGCCCCCACCCCCGGCAGGTCCGGGTCGCGCAGGAGCCGCCGCAGGAGCACACCGGGGGTGACCATCTCGATGCGGGTGCGCGGGCCCACGGCGGACTCGCCGCGGACGGTGTACCCGACCTCGTCACCGACGGTCCCGCCGCGCAGGTCCGCCACGCGCGCCGCGGCGGCCCGGGCCGCGACCCTGCGGGGCTGGGTCACGACGACGCGCTGGTCCGGCCCCACGAGATCCGCGATGTACTGCGGCGTGAGGGTGGTCTTGCCCGTCCCGGGCGGCGCGAGGACCACCGCCGCGCCGTGGCTGCGCAACGCCGCGAGGAGCCGGTCGCGGCCGGCGGCGAAGGGGAGGTCGGCGGGGTGGTCCGACGCCCCGTCTGCGGCGGGGTCCCGCCTGGTCGCGGCGGGTGCGCGGGGGTGTCCGCGGCGGTCTGGGCGGTGGTCCGGCATACGGCCGAGTGTAGGCATCCCGGGCGCGCGGTCCGGGAGCGCGGTCCGGGAGCGGACACCGGGCACGCGGTCCGGGCACGCGGACGGGACACGCGCACGACACCCCCCGCCGGCTCCCGTGCCCGACCTGTGTCACGGATGAACAGAACCCTGACGGCTGTTGAACAGCGGCGACGTTCCGCTGACCCGCACAGGCGGTGGCCGCCGGCAGGTGAGTGTCCGGGGGCGGGTCTAAGGTTGTCACCGACCACAACGACTGACTGTCAGACGACCAGCAGGAGGCGATCCGTGAACCTCACCCCGAGGGAGCTGGAGAAGCTCTACATCTTCACCGTGGCGGACGTCGCCCGCCGGCGCCGGGCACGCGGACTCCGGCTCAACCAGCCGGAATCGACCGCGTTGATCAGCGAGGCGGTCCTCGAGGCCGCCCGGGACGGGCGCACCGTCGCCGAGGCGATGGAGATCGGCGCGCAGGTGCTCGGCCCGGACGACGTCATGGACGGCGTCCGCGACATGCTCGACCTCATCCAGGTCGAGGCGACGTTCCCGGACGGCACGAAACTCGTCAGTGTCCACGATCCGATCGGGGAGTAACTCAGGGATGACTCAGATTCACGGAACGCAGCTCGGGTCCGACGACGGCTCCGACGACGGCGCCGGAGGCGCACGCGCCGGCGGGACGGCGACCCGACCCGGCAGCGGCGCCGGACCGTCCGGCGGCGGGGTGTCCCCCGCCCTGACCGTGCTGTACGCCGGGGCTGAGGCACCGGACCCGGAGGAGCTCGCGGCGGCGACCGGCGTGCCGGTCGTCACCTCGGCCCGCCAGCTGTCCGCCGTCGTGTCCCGGCACGCCGCGGCCGTGGCCGACGGTGCGGACCCGCTGGTCACCGTCGTCCCCGCCGGGACCGGCCGGGACCTCACCTCCGTCACGCAGGCGGCGCAGGCGCTCCGCTGGCTCGTGTCCCACGGCCAGCGGGCGTGCCTCGCCGGGTCCCTGGCGAACGCGACGTACACGGTGGCGCGTCTCCGGCACCACCTGCGGCAGCGCCCCGCCGGGACGGATGCGGTCGTGTTCCTCGCGCGCAGCGTCGACCCCTTCGCCGACGCCGAGCTGGTCCGCCGGGTGCGGCTCGCCCGCCAGTACTCCGACGACCTCGAGGTCGAGCTCGCCTTCGAGGGCGACGGCGCCTGGCCGGTGCTGGACGACATCCTCGCGCGGCTGCGGACGCTGGGTGCGACGTCACCCGTCGTCGTCCGCGCCGACCTGGGCCTGACCGGGGAGGGGGAGCCGTTGTTCCGGCCGCGGGCACTGCAGACGGCCGTCGCGACCGTCGCCGCGGAGACCCGGCACCTCGCCGGTCACGGGGACGACGGGATCGACGCGGGTCTCCTCGCCGATCACGACCAGGGGTTCGCGCACTCCCACGGTGACGAGGACGAGGTCGGCGGGCACACGCACCCGCACAGCCACGGCCACAGCCACAGTCACGGGCACGGGCACTCGCACGGGCACAGTCACGGGCACAGTCACGGGCACTCGCACCCGCACGGTCATAGTCACGCGCATCCGCACGACCACGACCACGGCCACGACCACGACCACAGCCACGCGCACGACCACAGCCACAACCACGACCACGACCACAGCCACGACCACGCGCACCCGCACGTGCACGACACGACGACCGGGGAGAACTGACATGAGCGGGTCAACGACGGCGTACGAGATCCAGCCGGGCGTCATCGACATCAACGCGGGGCGTCGCACGATCACGCTGACCGTGGAGAACCGGGGCGACCGCGCGGTGCAGGTCGGCTCGCACTACCACTTCTTCGAGGTCAACGCCGGTCTCACGTTCGACCGCCGGGCCGCGTGGGGGATGCACCTCGCGATCCCGTCCGGCCTCGCCGTGCGGTTCGAGCCGGGTGACGAGAAGGACGTCGAGCTCGTGGAGTTCGGCGGGCGGCGCATCATCCACGGCTTCGCCGGGCTCGTCGAGGGCGCCCTCGACGACCCCGAGGTCCGGGACCGGGCGTTCGCCGCGGTCGACGCCTTCGTCGCGACGGCGAACACCCTGCCGGAGGACGCCGCCACGGCGGACGCCCTCCCGGGGAAGAGCGGGGCCGACCGGGCCGCCGCGTCGGACGCGGCCGGCGCCACGGACACGGCCGCGGCCGGCACCACGGACGGCACGACAGCCACGGACACGACGGACGGAGCGGAGGGCAGCGATGGCAGAGATTGACCGGCAGCGGTACGTGGAGCTCTTCGGTCCGACGACGGGTGACCTCATCCGTCTCGCGGACACGAACCTCCGCGTGCGCATCGAACACGACTACTCGGCGGTCTACCCCGGGGACGAGTCGGTGTACGGCGGCGGGAAGGCCGTCCGTGACGGCATGGCGATGGACCCGGGCGCGGAGAACGAACTGGACACCGTGATCGTCGGCGTCGTCGTCCTCGACGCGAAGGTCGGCGTCGTCAAGGGCGACGTCGGGATCCGCGACGGCCGGATCGTGAAGATCGGCAAGGCCGGCAACCCCAACACCCAGGACGGTGTGGACCCCGACCTCGTCATCGGCCCGGGGACCGAGGTCATCGCAGGTCAGAACCGCATCCTCACCGCCGGTGGCATCGACACGCACATCCACTACATCACCCCGCAGCAGGCGGAGGAGGGGCTGTCCAACGGCATCACCACCTTCTTCGGCGGCGGGACCAGCCCCGCGGAGGGCACCCTCGGCACGACGTGCACCCCCGGCCGGTCCGGCATCGAGTTCATGCTCCGCGCCGCGGAGGGCATGCCCGTGAACACCGGCTTCCTCGGCAAGGGCTCCGCGTCCCTGCACGAGGGGCTGCGCCGGCAGATCCGGGCCGGGGCCGCCGGCCTGAAGATCCACGAGGACTGGGGCGCCACCCCGAAGACGATCCCCGTCGCGATGGACCTGTGCGACGAGTTCGACGTCCAGCTCGCCATCCACACCGACACGCTCAACGAGGGCGGCTTCTTCGAGTCGACCGCGCGGGCGTTCGGCGGCCGGCCGGTGCACACCTTCCACTCCGAGGGCGCCGGCGGCGGTCACGCCCCGGACATCATCCGGGTGGTGGGGATGCCCAACGTCCTGCCGGCGTCGACGAACCCGACGCTGCCCTACACCGTGAACTCCGTCGAGGAGCTCCTCGACATGGTCATGGTGTGCCACCACCTGTCCCACGACATCCCGGAGGACGTCGCCTTCGCGGACTCCCGCGTCCGCGCGGAGACCATCGCCGCGGAGACGGTCCTCCACGACATGGGCCTCATCAGCATCTTCAGTTCGGACTCGCAGGCGATGGGCCGCGTCGGCGAGTCCTGGGCCCGCGCGTTCCAGACCGCCCACCACTGCCGGGAGCAGCTCGGCGAACTCGAGGGCGACTGCGGTGACGACAACAACCGCGTGCTGCGGTACGTCGCGAAGATGACGATCAACCCGGCCATCGCCCAGGGCATCGCCTCCCACGTCGGCAGCATCGAACCGGGCAAGCTCGCGGACCTCGTCCTCTGGCCCACGGCCAGTTTCGCCGCGAAGCCCCGGCTCGTCCTGCGGCAGGGCCGGATCTGCTGGGCGGTCATGGGCGACCCGAACGCGAGCATCTCCACCCCGGAGCCGGTGTTCTTCCGCCACCAGTTCGGCGACTACGGCCTCGCCCTCCCGGCGACGCGCGCGACGTTCATGTCCCGCGTCGCCATCGAGGCCGGGGTGCCGGAACGCCTGGGCCTGACCTCGGCGGTGCTGCCCGTGGAGAACTGCCGGGACATCGGGAAGCGGGACATGGTGCGCAACGACACCCTCGCGGACATCAGCGTCGACCCCGACACCTACGAGGTCCGCGTCAACGGCGAGGTCGCGACCATCGACCCGGCGGACTCCCTGCCCCTCGCCCAGCTGCACTACCTGTTCTGACCCTGTCCGACCGGTCCGGGACCCGGCCGCGTCGCCCGACGGTGGCGCGGCCCGGCCGCCGGCGACCCCGCCCGAGGAGGTGACGCCCACGTGGACGACCATGCACCGTCGTCGTTGTTCCCGCTGCTCCAGGCGGTGATCTACGGCGACTCCGCCTACCCGTCGGGCCGGTACACGCTGTCGCACGGCCTCGAGGGGCTCGTCGGCACCGGGCGGGTGACCGGGGCCGACGGGTCCGGGAAGGTTCTCGACGACCACCTCAGATACACGGCGGGTCCGGGGGACGCGGTCGCCACGGCGTGTGCCGCGCTCCTCGCCACGGCACCGGCGCACCGGGACCGTCCCGTCGACGACAGGATGAAGGAGCTGGTCCGGCTCGATGCGGAGCTCAGTGCAACGAAGATCACCGCGGAACTACGCCGCGCGTCCACCCGCGTGGGCCGTCAGACCCTCATGGTCCACGGCCAGGTGCGGGACCGTTCGGCCGGGGAGTGTCCGGCGCCCCCACGGTCCGTGACGGACCTGCTGGACGTGTTCGCCCGGGCGGCCCGCGAGCGGCGGACCGCGGCCAACCAGGCGGTCGCGATGGGCCTCATCCACTCGGCGAACGGCCTGTCGCCCCTCGAGGGCGTGGCCGTGGAACTGCTCGGCCTCGCGGTCGGGTGGTCGAGTGCGGCGCTGCGCCTCCGCCAGTGCGACCACGTGCGGGCCCAGGCGATGGTCGCCCGGTCCCTGCCCGTCATCTCCGAGGTCGCGGCGGCGAGCGTGCGCGCGGCGGAGGCCGCCCTCGCCGACGGGTCGTTCCGGCTCATCGGGCGGGCCAGCCCGGGGTCGGACCTGGCCAGCGCGGCGCACGAGACCGCCCCGGCGAGGCTGTTCATGAGCTGACCGGGGCGTCGACCCCCTCCGAAACACCCCGAAACCAACCGAAACCCACCGAGAGACACACGGACGAAAGAGAGGCAGCACCATGAGCCCACACACAGTGACCGGCGAAGGATCCCCCCTGCGCATCGGCGTCGGCGGACCCGTCGGGTCCGGCAAGACCGCGCTCATCGAGGCGCTCGTGCCGAAGCTCGTCGAGCGCGGGCGGCACGTCGGCGTCATCACGAACGACATCTACACCCAGGAGGACGCCCAGCACATCCGCCGGCAGCTCGAGGGCGTCATCCCCGGTGACCTCGTCATCGGCGTCGAGACCGGGTCGTGCCCGCACACCGCGGTCCGCGACGACCCGACGATGAACCTCATGACCGCCGCCGACCTCCTCGACGAGCACCCGGAGATCGACACCCTGTTCTTCGAGTCCGGCGGGGACAACCTCACGCTGACGTTCTCCCCGGCGCTCGTCGACGTGTTCGTCTTCGTCCTCGACACCGCCGAGGGGGAGAAGATGCCGCGGAAGCGGGGCCCGGGGATCACGGACTCCGACATCCTCGTCATCAACAAGATCGACATCGCGAAGTACGTGCGCTGCGACCTCGAGCGGATGGTCACGGACGCGGACACCGTCCGCTCCGGCCGGCGGGTCATCCAGACGAACTGCCTCGACGGCGTGGGCGTCGAGGAGCTCCTCGACGCGCTCGAGGAGTACCGCGACACCGGCTCCGGCGAGCCGGGCGCGGAGCAGGCGGGGGCCGGCGCGGCGGGGGCAGAGCCACGTCAGTGAGCCGGCTCGACCCCTCCGCACTCACGCCCCCCGTGCCGCCGGAGCTGGACCGGTTCCTCGCCGCGACGGACCCCCGGCCGGGGGACGCGACGGCACGCCGGTCCGGTGTCCAGGCCGTCGGCAGGCCCGGCAAGGTCGGCGTCATCCACGGTGCACTCGGCGTCGGCGCGTCGGGACACACGGTGCTCCGCGACCGCTTCGTCAAGGCCCCGATGCACCTCACCCGCCCCCTCTACGTCGACCCGACGGACCCGGACCACGCGTGCGTGTACCTGTGCATGACCGGCGGCGGCATCGCCGAGAACGACCGGATCGGGCAGCGCTTCCGCGTCGCGTCCGGGGCGTCGGCGACCGTGACGACGCAGGCGGCGACGAACGTCCACCGGATGAACGCCGGGTTCGGGTCGCAGTGGACCGTCGTCGAGCAGGAGCCGGGGTCGGTCGTGGAGTACCTGCCGTGGCACACGACGTTGTTCGCCGGGTCGCGGCTCGTGCAGTCCACCGACTTCGACGTCGCGCCCGGGGCGACGCTCATGGCGTCCGAGGTGCTGCTCGTCGGCCGGCTCGCGCGCGGCGAGTGCCACGAGTTCGACGCGCTCGCCCTGACGTCCCGGGTGGTGCGCGACGGGCTGCCGCTCATGTCGGACACGGTGTGCGTCGTCGGGCGCGGCAGTGGCACGAGTGAGATGCTGTTCTCCCGGTGGCCGGTGTGGGGCACGCTGCTCATCGTGCCTGCGGAGCCCGACGGCGGGCGCGGCACGGACGCGGTCGTCGCCGCGGTCCGCGACGCCTGCCCGACGACGAGCCTCATCGGGTCGTACCGGGCGGGGCAGCCGGGGGAGGTCGCCGGGCGCCCGGACCGGGAGGTTGTCGTCGGCGTGACGACGATGGTCGCCGACCAGGGCGTCGTCGTGCGCGTCGCGGGGCACTCGCCCGTCGCGGTGCGCGCGACGGTGCAGCGGGCGCACGACGTCGCCCGCCGGATCCTCCTCGGCCGCCCCGCGTTCGACCTGCGCTGCATGTGACGGCCCCGCCGGTGCGGTGCGGTGTGCGCCCGGTGAGGTGCGGTGCGGTGTGGTGAGGCCCGGTGCGGTGGGGGAAGGTGCAGGTCAGGGGAGGGTTCGACGGCCCCCTCCGCCGCCGGCCGTCAGCGCCCGTCGGTCGCGTGGGGCGCCCCGACGTGGTGCAGGAGGTCGTGCACCCGGGGGTCGGTGAGGGCGTACCGCGTCTCACGCCCCTCGCGGGTCGGTTCGATGATCCCGGCGGCGGCCATCGACGTCAGCGCGGCCGAGGCGGTGACCGTGCGGACACCGGTGGCCTCGGCGAGTTCGGTGACGGACCGGCGGCCCGGCCCCTGGTGGTGCATGGTCACGAGGAGGCGCAGGCGCGTCGGGTCGCCGAGGACCTTGAACACCGGGGCCCAGTCGTCGGCGGTCTCCAACACGTGAGGGGGGAGCGGCAACATGAATCCATCGTAACCCGCACCCCCTGTCACACCCGTGCGCCTGACAGTCAAACACCCGTTAGAATGTCGTGGGTACGCCGGGTCGCGGAGTCCGTCGCAGCGGACACCGGGGTGAGGGTTCACACATGGATGATCGCAGTGGAGGGAGGCGCATGGCGTCCGAGGGAGTCGAGGAACCGGGCACCGCGCAGGGCCGCCCCGCCGACACGGACACGCTCGGCCTCCGCGCGGCCCGCCGCCGGACGGTGGCGTGGTGCGTCGGGCTCGCGGCGGCGCTCGTCGTCACCCTCGTCGTCGGCGTCGGGGCCGGGCCGGTCGGCGTCGCCCCCGGGGACTCCGCGTCGATCCTCTGGTCGCACCTCACCGGGCTCGTCACGGGTCGCGACGGGGTGGCCGCCGGGGTGCGGGGGGACACGATCATCTGGACCATCCGTGTGCCGCGGGTGGTCCTCGGCGCGGCCGTCGGGGCGGGGCTCGCCCTCACCGGCGCGGTGATGCAGACGGTCGTGCGCAACATCCTCGCGGACCCGTACATCCTCGGCGTGAACTCCGGGGCGAGTGTCGGCGCCGCCGCCTCGATCGTCCTCGGCATCGGCGCGGGCCTCGGCGACTACGCCCTCCAGGGCAGTGCGTTCGTCGGCGCGTTCCTCGCCTCGGTCCTCGTCTTCACCGTCGCCCGCTCCGCCGGGCGGTTGACGTCGACCCGCCTGCTCATGGCCGGGGTGGCCGTCGGTTACGCCCTGTCGGCGGGCACGAGCTTCCTCATCTTCGCCTCGGACGACGCGGAGAGCGCCCGGTCGGTCATGTTCTGGCTGCTCGGGTCGCTCGCCCTCGCCTCGTGGGGCGGGGTGCTCGCCGTGACCGTCGCGGTCGTCGTGCTCGCCGCGGTCGTCCTCACGGTCCTCGGCCGGAGGCTCGACGCCCTCGCCGTGGGCGACGACACCGCCCTCTCGCTCGGCGTCCACCCCGAGCGGTTCCGCATGGGGCTGCTCGTCGTCGTGTGCCTGCTCGTCGGCGTGGTCGTGGCGATGGCCGGGAGCATCGGCTTCGTCGGGCTCGTCGTCCCGCACCTCGCCCGCCGCGCGGTCGGCGGGGCGCACCGGGCGGTGCTGCCTGTCTCCGCGCTGATGGGGGCGGTGCTGCTGGTGTGGGCGGACATCGCCGCCCGCACGCTGCTGGCCCCGCAGGAGATCCCGATCGGCGTCATCACCGCGATCGTCGGCGCGCCGTTCCTGCTGCTGCTCGTCCGGCGCATGAGGACGGTGGAGGCGTGAGGGCCGCGGAGGGGGCCGTCGGACCCTCACCCCCGACACCACCGACCACCCGGGCCGGCCGCACCTGACACGGCCGGCCACGACCGGGACGCCGGGGGCGCAGCCCCGGTCCCGACAGACACCCCAGACGACCAGGAGGAACAGTGAAGAAGACCATCACCGCCGCGGTGCTCGCAGCCGCGGTGACCGTGCCGCTCGCCGCGTGCTCGACCGACGACGCGACCACCGACGCCCACCAGATCAGCGTGGAGAACTGCGGCGACACCGTCACCTTCGACCACACGCCGCAGCGGGTGACGCTCATGAAGCCCGCGTCCGTGCCGACGCTCCACCGGCTCGGCGTCATGGACACCGTCGTCGCCCGGGCCGGGGTGTACCCGGACGAGTACTTCGACGACGCCACCCGGGCGGAACTCGCGAAGGTCCCGAGCATCACCGACAAGCTCAACCCCAGCGGCCACGTCCAGGTCTCCAAGGAGGAGGTCGTGCAGACCGACCCGGACCTCGTCATCGGCGAGTCGGACACGATCACCCGCCAGGCGCTCGCCGACACGGGCATCCGGCTCGTCGAGGAGCCCGGGTTCTGCGGGGCGATCACCGGCGACGCCCGGTTCGACGACATCTACGACCAGGTCCGCACCTACGGCACGATCTTCGGCAAGTCCGACGAGGCCGACGCCTACGTCTCCGAGCTGCGCAGCCGCGTCGACGACATGCGCGCCCGCGCGACCGAGGCCGGGAAGAAGGCCGAGCAGGCCCTCGGCCACCAGCTCAGCGTCGCCGTGCTCTACCCCTCGGTCGGCGGCGGGACGACGTACGCCTACGGCCGCAGCTCCATGTCCCACCCGCTCGTCGAGGCCGCCGGGCTGAAGAACGTCTTCGGTGACCAGCAGAAGCGCGTCTTCGAGGTCAACACCGAGGAGGTCGTGGACCGCAACCCGGACATCATCATCTCCCTGTACAGCCAGGGCTCGCCCGCCGACGTGGAGAAGGCGATCGCCGACCTGCCCGGCGCCGGGGACATCACGGCCGTGAAGGAGCACCGGATCCTGCCGATGCTCATCAACTTCGCCGAGCCGCCGACGCCGCTCGCCGTCGACGGGCTGGAGAAGGTGACGAAGGAGGTCTCGGACATCACGGCCGCCGCGTCCGCCGGGGGAGCCGCCACCGAGTCGGCGTCCGCCACCGAGTCGGCCAGCGAGTCCGCCACCGCGTCGGCCACTCAGTCCGCCGCCGCGTCCGCCACCGAGTCGGCGGTGCCGGCACGGTGATCGAGGCGCGCGACCTCGTCTTCCGCTACGGGCGGGCGCGGCGACCCGCGTCCGGCCCCGCCCCGCACCCGCAGCTCGACGACGTGAGCCTCCGGGTCACCGACGGCGAGAAGGTCGGGGTCGTCGGCCCGAACGGCAGCGGCAAGACCACGCTGCTCCGGATGCTCTACGGCTCCCTCACCCCGGACCGGGGGCAGGTCCTGCTCGACGGCCGCGACCTCGCCGGTCTCCCGCGGCGCGACATCGCCCGGGAGCTCGCGGTCGTGGTCCAGGAGCGCAGTTCGGACCTGCCGATGACCGTCGCCGACCTCGTCATGCTCGGCCGGTTGCCGTACCAGGGCACCCCCGGGCACACGCGGGCGGACGACGAGGCCGCCGTCACCCGGGCCCTCGCGACGGTC
This sequence comes from Corynebacterium bovis DSM 20582 = CIP 54.80, assembly GCF_030408615.1. Classification (NCBI taxonomy): domain Bacteria; kingdom Bacillati; phylum Actinomycetota; class Actinomycetes; order Mycobacteriales; family Corynebacteriaceae; genus Corynebacterium; species Corynebacterium bovis. The sequence continues at coordinate 273,559 of NZ_CP047187.1, forward strand.
GGGATGGACACCCTCGCGCGCCGGGACTTCGCGGTCCTCTCCGGCGGGGAGCGGCAGCGTGCGCTCATCGCCCGCGCCCTCGCCCAGGGCACGGGGCACATCCTTCTCGACGAACCGACGAACCACCTGGACATCCGCTACCAGCACGACGTCCTGGACATGGTGTCGCGCCTGCCCGCGACGGTCGTGGTGGTCCTCCACGACCTCAACCTCACGGCACGCTACTGCGACCGGGTCGTCGTCATGGACGCGGGCCGGATCATCGCCGACGGCGCCCCGGCCGACGTGCTCGTCCCCGAGGTCATCGCGCCGGTGTACGGCGTGGACGTGCGGCGGGTCGACGTCGACGGGGACGTGAACCTCGTCTTCCGCCCGCGGCGCTGACGCGGCCGCCGGGCGGGTCGGGGGAGGCGGCGCGGTGCGGCGGTCAGACCCCGCCCCGCGTCAGTTCCGCCCCGCGGTCACTCCCCGGCGGGCGAGACGATCTGGATGAGGTTGCCGACGGTATCGTCGAACACCGCGGTCCACACGGGCCCGGCCTTGGCGGGCTCCGCGGTGAACCGCACCCCGCGCCCGGTGAGCCGCCGGTGCTCGGCGCGGACGTCGTCCACGGTGAACTGGGCCAGGGGGATGCCGTCGGCGACGAGCGCGGACCGGTACGGCCCGACCGCGGGGTGCCCCGCGGGTTCGAGCAGCAGCTCGGTGCCGTCCGGGTCGTCCGGGGAGCCGACGGTGAGCCAGGAGTCCTCGCCGAGGGGGACGTCGTGCCGGACCTCGAAGCCGAGGACGTCGGTGTAGAACGCGCGGGCCTTCGCCTGGTCGTCGACGTAGATGCTGGTCAGGGTGATCTTCACGGGGTCTCCCGGGGTGTCGTGGGGCGGGGCTGGGTGAGCGGCGCGGGCACGGGCGACCGGCCCGGCCGCGCCGGGGGCCGCCCGCCCACGCGGGGCTCGGTGTCTCGGTGGCTCAGTGCGCGGCGCGGGCGACGATCTGCCGCTCGTGCTCGCCGGGCTCGCGGACCGTGCCGCCGGCGGCGGTGAAGTCCTCGCCGTGCTTCGTGAGCCAGTGCGCCACCATCGAGCACACCGGCACCACGGCGACGCTCCGCTCACGGGTGTCGTCGAGAGCCCCCTCGACCAGCGCGGACCCGATCCCGCGGCCGCCGAAACGGTCGTCGACGACCGTGTGGTGGAAGATGCGGGCGGGGTTCTCGGGGTCGGAGGTGTCGTCGATGAAGTCGGCGGTCCCGGCTTGCTCACCGGTGTCGTCGACGGTCACGACGTACGACGCCGCATCCTCGTCGAGTGTGACGGTGAGCGCCGCGCCGGTCTTGTCTGTCAGTCCCTGGCTCATGGTGGTCCTTTCCTCAGGATGTCAGGTGGTTCCCGCCACTGTACCGGCGTCACGCGGCCCCCGACCGGCCCCCGACCGGCCCCCGACCGGGCCGCGACCGGCCCCGACCGGCGCTGACCTCCGCCCGCTCATCCGTCGGTCCCGGACCGTCGCTGACCTCCGCCGTCGCATCCGCCGTCGCCTCCGCCGTCGTATCCGCCCGCCCGGCCGCCACCCGGCGCCGCCTCCCCGGTCCGGGTAGGGCCCACGGACCCCGGCAGGCGGGGGACCGGAGGGAGGGCTAAGGTTGAATCACATGAGCCTTTCACGCAGCGCACTGTCCGTGGTCGGACGTCTCACAGATGCCCTCGTGGACACGTTCGGCTCGGGGCCGGGCGTGGACCCGCGTGAACTGCAGCCGGTGGGCTGGTTCCGCCACGGGGAAGCGGTCGACCGGCTCCTCGAGAGCTTCCGCGCGGTTCCCGCCGGCTCCCGCGTCCGCCTGGCGAAGCGTACGTCGAACCTCTTCCGGGCGCGCGCGAACGGCGACGTCCCGGGGCTCGACGTCTCCGGCCTCGGCGGGGTCATCGCCGTCGACCCGGTGGAGCGCACCGCGGACGTCCAGGGCATGTGCACGTACGAGGACCTCGTGGACACGGTGCTGCCCCACGGCCTCGCCCCGTACGTCGTCCCGGAGCTGAAGACCATCACCCTCGGCGGGGCGGTGACCGGCATGGGCGTGGAGTCGACGAGTTTCCGCAACGGCCTGCCGCACGAGTCGGTGCTGGAGATGGACATCCTCACCGGCACCGGCGAGATCGTCACGTGCTCCCCGGAGCGCAACGTGGACCTCTACCGGGGGTTCCCCAACTCCTACGGGTCGCTCGGCTACGCGGTGCGCCTGAAGATCCGGCTGGAGCCGGTCGAGCCGTACGTCGCCCTGCGCCACGTGCGCTTCTCCGACGTCACCGAGCTCACCGCGGCGCTGGAGCGGATCGTCGTCGAGAAGTCCTGGGACGGTGAACGCGTCGACTACCTCGACGGCGTCGTCTTCAGCCTGGACGAGGCCTACCTCGTGCTCGGCACGCAGACCTCCGAGCCGGGCCCGGTGAGCGACTACACCCGGGACCGGATCTACTACCGCTCCATCCAGCACCCGGAGGGCGTGTCCCGCGACCGCCTGACGATCCGCGACTACCTGTGGCGCTGGGACATCGACTGGTTCTGGTGCTCCCGGGCGTTCGGCACCCAGGACCCGACGCTGCGCACCCTGTGGCCCCGGCCGCTGCTCCGGTCGAGTTTCTACTGGAAGATCGTCGGCTGGGACCGGAAGTACGACCTCGCCGACCGGATCGAGGCCCGCGCCGGGCGCCCCGCCCGCGAGCGGGTCGTCCAGGACATCGAGGTCACGCCCGACCGGCTGCCCGAGTTCCTCACCTGGTTCTTCACCGCCTCCGAGATCCAGCCCGTGTGGCTGTGCCCCATCCGGCTCAGTGACGACGCTGCGCGTCTCACGGGCCGTGGGGAGGTTCTCGACGACGCCACCGCGCGGGCCGACGGCTCCGGTGACCACCCCTGGCCGCTCTACCCGCTCACCCCGGAGACGACGTGGGTGAACGTCGGCTTCTGGTCCAGTGTGCCCGTCGACCTCATGGGGCCCGAGGCCCCGCCCGGGGCGTTCAACCGGGAGGTCGAGCGCGTGGTCAACAGTCTCGGCGGCCACAAGTCCCTCTACTCCGAGGCGTTCTACCCCAGGGACGTCTTCGAGGGCCTGTACGGCGGCGGCATCCCCGGACTACTGAAGAAGACCTTTGACCCCGAGGGACGGTTCCCCGGGCTGTACGAGAAGACGGTGGGAGGAGCTTAGACACATGGCGACAACGGATGACGGGATCCGCGGCAGCAGGCGCAGCACGCGCGGCGGATCCGGGGCGACGGGGCTGTTCGGCCGCAATTTCACCCCGATGACGGTGGCGGAGATCGTGGAGGCCGTGACCGTCCCCCCGCTGCCCTTCCGGGTGGAGGCGTTCGACGGCTCCTCGACCGGGCCGGCGGACACGCCGCTGAAGATCCGGCTCACCTCACCGCACGCGCTGGCGTACATCGTCACCGCGCCCGGCGACCTGGGCCTGGCGCGGGCGTACATCACCGGTGAGCTGCGGATCGACGGGGAGTCCCCGGCGCACCCGTACTCGATGTTCGACGCCCTCCAGACGTTCTACTACGAGTCGTTCCGCAAGCCCTCGGCGGCGACGCTCGTGCGCATCGCGCGGTCGCTCCGCGCGCTCGGGGGCGTGCACCTCATGCCGGCCCCGCCGCAGGAGGAGCTGCCGGGCTGGCGGAAGGCCCTGCTGGAGGGCCTGTCCCGCCACTCGAAGGAGCGGGACAAGGAGTCGGTGTCGCGCCACTACGACGTCGGCAACGACTTCTACGAGCTCTTCCTCGGCGACTCGATGGCGTACACCTGCGCCTACTACCCGGACGAGGGCACGGGCCCCGGCGGGGCGTGGAACCCGGCCGACTGGCCGAAGGGCAGCGCCGTCCACGACGGCCTCACCGCCGCCCAGGAGAACAAGCACCGGCTGATCTTCGACAAGCTGAAGCTCTCCGAGGGCGACCGGCTGCTCGACGTCGGCTGCGGCTGGGCGGGCATGGTCTGCTACGCCGCGCGGCACGGGGTGAAGGCCGTCGGCGTCACCCTCTCCCGGGAGCAGTACGAGTGGGGTGCGCGGCGCATCCGGGAGGAGGGGTTGGAGGACCTCGCCGAGGTGCGGTGCATGGACTACCGGGACGTCAAGGAGGAGGGGTTCGACGCGGTCAGCGCGATCGGCATCCTCGAGCACATCGGTCTGGACAACTACGAGGACTACTTCAGCCGGCTCTACGCGAAGCTGCGCCCGGGCGGCCGGATGCTCAACCACTGCATCACCCGCCCGACGAACGAGCGGGTGAAGACCGGGCAGTTCATCGACCGGTACATCTTCCCCGACGGTGAGCTCACCGGGTCCGGCACGATCATCTCCACGATGCAGGACGTGGGCTTCGACGTCGTCCACGCGGAGAACCTGCGGTTCCACTACCAGCGCACGCTCCACGACTGGTGTGAGCTGCTCGCGGAGAACTGGGACGCGGCGACGGAGCTCGTCGGCGAGCCGACGGCCCGCCTGTTCGGCCTGTACATGGCCGGGTCCGAGTGGGGCTTCGAGCACAATGTCGTGCAGCTCCACCAGGTCCTCGGCGTGAAGCTCCACGAGGGTGGCGCGGCGAACCTGCCGGTCCACCAGTGGTGGCGCGCCTGACGCACGCGCGGCGTCGTCCCCTCCCTCCCCGGGCGGGGCGGTGACCGGGGGCGGGTGCGCGGTAGGGTGATGCGATGGCGTCGATGAGGGACACGATCGGGGAGAAGGTCGAGAAGCTGACCGCGCACCACAGCGCGCTCAAGGAGCGGCGCCACGGGTACCTCGTGCGGCCGCTGACGCTCATCGTCGGGTGGCTCGTCGTCGTCGGCGGGATCGTCACGATCCCCGCGCCCGGGCCGGGGTGGGTCACCGTGTTTGTGGGGGTGGGGATCTTGTCGCTCGAACTGCGGTGGGCGCAGCGCCTGCTGGAGTGGGGTGTCGCGAGGTACGACGTCTTCGACGACTGGTTCCACCGGCAGTCCCGGGGGACGCGGTGGGTCCTCATCGCCCTGCTCATCGTGGTGATCTGGGTGGTGTTCGCCGCGATCGCGTGGGCGATGTGGTGGTTCGGGCTGGCCGGGTGGCTCGACCCGGTCGCCGCGCGGCTGGGCCTGCACAGGTAGGCGCCGCGCCGACCGCGCCCCGGCAGATGTCGGCGACTGGCAGCTGCGGGTCAAATTCGGGCGGTTTTCTGACCTGACGCTGCCAGTCGCCGACTTCCCCGCCCCCCGCCCCCTCCCGCGGCCGTCAGGCGGTGAGCCCCGCCCCCTCGAGCGCGGCGATGAGCGCCTCGGTCTCCGCCTCGTCGGTGACGGTGAGCCGCACGCCCTCGCCGGCGAAGCAGCGCACGACGACCCCGTGCTCGATCATGAGCTCGGCGATCTCCTCGGAGCGCTCCCCGAGCGGCAGCCACACGAAGTTCGTCTCGGACGGGACGCGCAGGTCCTCCCGCACGGCGGCGACGACCCGCTCGCGCTGCCGGCACGTGGTCTCCACCCGCTCGCGCAGTTCGTCCTGCGCGGCGAGGCTCGTCACCCCGGCGGCGAGGGCGAGGCTGCTCACGGCGAACGGCACGCCGACCTTCGACACGCCCTCGACGAACGTCCGGTGCCCGACGAGGAACCCGAGGCGCAGCCCGGCCAGCCCGTACGCCTTGGAGAACGTGCGCATGACCGCGAGGTTCGGGAACTCGCTCAGCAGGCTGAGGCCGTCCGGGGTGTCCGAGTCGGTGTAGTCGATGTACGCCTCGTCGAGAACAACCGGGATCGTCTCCGGGATGCTGCCCATGAACTCGCGGAACTCCGCGTCGGTGACCGTGGTGCCCGTCGGGTTGTTCGGGTTGCACACGATGATGAGCCGCGTCCGGTCCGTGACGGCGGCGGCCATCGCGGGCAGGTCGTTGCGCAGGTCGGGGGTGAGGGGGACGGCGACGGGCGTGGCGCCGGCGATGCGGCAGAGGCCCGGGTAGGCCTCGAAGCTGCGCCACGGGAAGATGACCTCGTCACCGTCGTGGCAGGTGGCGTGCACGATCTGCAGGCAGATCGCGGACGAGCCGTTGCCGACGGTGACGTTCTCCGGGGTCACCGCCGGGAGGTTGGGGTGCAGGTCGGAGGCCCAGGTCGCGATGGTGCTGCGGAGTTCCATCGCGGCCATGTCGGGGTAGCGGTTGGCCTTGTCGAGGGCGTGGATGACGGCCTGACGGACGGTGGGGAGGGGACCGTGGGGGGACTCGTTGCTGGAGAGCTTCACGAGGTCCGCGATGTCACGGCCCTGGACGTAGTTCGAGAGCAGGGAGAGGTCGGCGCGGATCATGCTCACAGAGGTTACCCTGTGCAGCCCCCGGCAACCCTGTGATTGGGGTGATTTCACGACGGTGACCTGGGTCGCCCCGGTCCTCCACCGGCCGGGTGAGGTGGGGGTCGGCGGGGGCCGGCCGGGTGGGGTCACCGGCCGGGCGAGGGTGGGCGAGGGGGTGCGGGCGGGGCGCACCGGACGGGGCGCGGGCGGGCCGCGGGGGCCCGGTTGTCCGGTGGTGGCGGATGCCCCCGCGTGCCCCCGGGGGAGGCGGCATCACCCGTGCGGCGCACGATGTGTCCGGTTTTTGGCCACCGGGTGCCGGCTACGGTAGTGTGTCAACCGGCCGTCAGGGTACCGGTGTCACCGGTGAACCGCGGCCGAGGAGGCGTGCCAGAGCGGCCGAATGGGACTCACTGCTAATGAGTTGTCTGCCTAACAGCGGACCGGAGGTTCAAATCCTCTCGCCTCCGCCACTTCAAAATTTCACTTCAGTAGCGGTGCCGTCGTAGCCGTCCGATTCTTGTGGTGAGCTTCGGACATTCCGGTCGCGGGGTGCGTGTGAAGGCGTGTGGTGCGCCTGTTGCAGCTCGCGGGGCGTGCCCCTCATGGTGGTGTGGTGGAGTTTTGAAGTCGCTGGAAACAGCGGGCGCCCGTAGCTCAACGGATAGAGCATCTGACTACGGATCAGAAGGTTGGGGGTTCGAATCCCTCCGGGCGCACCACTGTTCCTTCGCCGGACGGTGGTTTCCACCGCCGGGCGCAGGAGGCGGCGTCCCAGGGTATGTGGTGTGCCCCGGGACGTCGCCTCTTTGTGGTGCGGGGGTCATTCGTGGCGCGGGGTGTGGTGCGGAGTCTGGTCGCGCGTGGGGGATCGCGGCGATCGCGCGGTGGGGATCGGCGCCGACATGTCCGCCACTGGCAGTGCCGGGCGTGCGGTGTCCCCTGTGTGTCCGCGACTGGCAGTGTCAGGTCAAAAACGGGGCGAAAATTGACCCGGGACTGCCAGTTGCTGACATCCGGTGGGTGGCGGTGACCTGGGACTGCCAGTTGCTGACATCCGGTGGGTGGCGGTGACCTGGGACTGCCGGTCGCTGACATCCCGTGGGTGGCGGCGACCCGAGGGCGCAGGTTCCCGACGTCCGCTGCGGTGGGGTTGGGTCGGCCGCGCCCGGGGACGACGCCGTCCTCCCGCATGACCTGCTGTTTTGTCTCAGTGGGGGTCCGCGGTGTAGGCTGACATCTCGTTGTCGAGCACATCGTTCTGCGGTGAACTCAGCGACGGCTGCGCCCGTAGCTCAACGGATAGAGCATCTGACTACGGATCAGAAGGTTGGGGGTTCGAATCCCTCCGGGCGCACAGCGCAACCCGTCCCACATCGTGGGGCGGGTTTTTCGTTGCCCGGCCATCCGTGCCATTCCGGTGGCGGTGAGGCGGACAACGCCGCGGAGGGTAGAGGTGTTGTCGCCCCCCAGAGAGGTGGGACAGGTTCCGTGGCGGGGCCGGGGGAGGGCGGCGTCGTCCCTGATGGTGGGCATGACTCCGCGCCGGCGGACATGAGGCGGGGCGGGGCCCGGCCGTGCCGGGTACTGTGACGTGCGTCGTCGCACGAGGCGGCGGATATTCACCGCCGACCGTGCCAGAAAAGGGACAGCACGTCCACTGCACCGGAGGGAAACGCACGATGTCCACACTGTCTGACGCACACGGCACCCCCACTCACTCCACCCACCGCCCGCGCGCCGCCCACAGCGCGCCGGTCGCGGACGCCTCCCACGGTGCGTCCGGCACCGGGACGACGCCGCCTTCCCGCCGGCGCACCGGCCGGATCATCGCGGGCGCGGTCGCGGCGTGCGCCCTCGGAGCGGTCGGGCTGGCCGGGCAGGGGGTCGCCGGACCGGTCGCGTCGGCGGTGCCCGCGACCTCCGCGCCGGCGGGTGACACGACCGCACCCGCGACGCCCGCGACCTCCGCCCCGGCGGCGGCCCCCTCCACCACGGCGGCACCTGCGCCGACGGGTGACACGACCGCACCCGCCGCCCCCGCTGACCTGCAGCACGCCGTCGACCGCGTCGCGCAGGAGACCGGCGCGACGCTCGGCGTCTCCCTCATCCGCGCCGACGGCACCGGCGCGCAGTCCGCCGGGCCCTTGCAGTCCGGCCCCGCGTGGTCGACGTCGAAGATCCCCGTGTCCGTCGCCGCGCTGCGCAAGGACCCCACGCTCCTCCCGACGGTCCAGGCCGCCATCGAGAAGTCGGACAACGCCGCCGCCACGACGCTGTGGGAGTCCCTCGGCACCCCTGAGGAGGCCGGCCGCGCGGCCGAGCAGGTCCTGCGCGACGGCGGGGACACCACCACGCACGTCGAGACCCGCAAGGTCCGCCCGGAGTTCACCTCCTTCGGCCAGACGCAGTGGTCGCTCGCCGACCAGGCGGCGTTCATCACGCACCTGCCGCAGGTCGAGGGCGCGGCGCCGGTGCTCGACGCCATGCACCACGTCATCCCCGAGCAGGCCTACGGGCTCGGCACCCTCGCCGGGGCCGCGTTCAAGGGCGGGTGGGGTCCCGACGAGAACGGCCGCTACCTCGTCCGCCAGGTCGCCCTCGTGGACACCCCGGCGGGTCTGGTCGGCGTGGCGGTGGCCGTGCAGCCCGCCGACGGGACCTACGAGGCCGGGCAGACCGCGCTCACGGCGCTGGCCGGCGCGATCCGCGGCGTCGTCACCGGGGCGTAGCCGCAGGACGGACCCCGCCCCCGCACCGCGGCAGCGCCGGACGGGCCGCCGCCGTGCCCGCCCCCGGAACCCCCCCGGAACCCCCCCGGCGCCCCCGCCCCACGAACCCCTAGAACACCCCGATCTGCGCGCCGATGGACTCGGCGTACCGCAGCTGGTCGAGCCACCCCGGCGCCCCCGGCCGGACGCGGATGATCGGCCGGTTCGACGGCTCACCCGGCGTCCGCCCGGCCCGGGCCTCGAAACGCAGCCGGGAGGAGTGGCCCGCCTCCGCGAGCACCCGGATGTCCCGGTCGGGGGAGGCGATGTCCTCGCGCGCGGCGGTGAGCAGCTGGATGGCTTCGTCGAGAACCCCGGCGAGGGCCTCCCGGTTGTTCTCGCACATCGCGCGGACGAGCGCCGGATCGGTCCCGGCGACGCGCGTCCCGTCGCGGAAACTGGACGCGGCGAGGGACAACGTCAGCGCGCCGCCCTGGTCGCCGGTCACGGCCAGCGCCTCGGCGAGCACGTGCGGCAGGTGGGACACGCGCGCCACCGCGTGGTCGTGCTTCCGGGCGCGCGCCGGGACGACGACCGCCCCCACCGCGGAGGCCATGCGCACGACGCGCCGCCACACGTCCAGCCACTGCCGTTCGGCGTCGCGGCGGGTGCTGTAGGGGTTCGACGTCCCGTTCCCCGCCGCGGCCTGGGGCGCCTCGGGGGAGACGTCGCGGAGGATGTACTCGTACTCCGCGGCGCGGGGGTTCGTGGGGTAGAGGGGGGACTCGTCCTCGACGGGGACGTCCTCCACGGGGGCGTTGTCGTACGTGACGACCCACACGCAGCCGGTGAACAGGCCGTCGACGGTCGCCGCCCAGCCGGAGTCCGCCGTGCCCGCCATCGGGTGGCCGCCGACGAACCGGTGACTCATGCCGTGCGCGGCGACGAGGTCGAGGACCTGCGCCTTCACGCTGGTGACGTCGGTGAACCCGCAGTCGGGGGCGTGCTCGGCGAGGTGGCCGAGCAGCCCGTCGAGCGCGGGCACCGGCACGGCGAGGACGACGAGCGCGTCCGTGTCCGCCGCGCGCCGCAGCGTGCCGACGAGGTCCGTCGACGCGTCGAAGCCCTCCGACCGGGCGGCGTCGGCGGGGCCGGCGGAGCGGTTCCATCCGAAGACCGTCCACCCCTGGGCGGTGAGGTCCCGCAGGAGACTGCCGCCGATGAGGCCGAGGCCGAGGATGCACACGGGCCGGTTGTCGCGGCCGAACGTGTTGAGCGTGCCGGTCATCGTGGTGGACCTCCTCGGGATGTGGTCGGGGGTGGGGGCGTCGGGCATCGCGGGGAGTGACGCGCGGGGTCGTCCGTCCCCTTTCCACAAGTACCGTCACCAGACTAGCGTTAGCGGGTATGAGCACCCGGGACCGCACGCGAGATCCGCTCTTCTCCGCAGGGGACGAGACCGAGGGCCCTGACGGCCCCGCCGCCACGCGGGACGACGGCGGCCGTGCCGCCGGGGACGACGACGACCTCATCCGTGACGACGCCGACGACGACGGCGACGACGATGACTATGTCGACGGCGACGATGACGATGCCGACGACGACTACGACGACGGCGACGATGATGACGACGCCGAGGATGACGAGGATGACGACTACGACGGTGATGACGCGGATGACGACGCCGCCGACGACGATGACGCCGACGCCGAGGATGACGACTACGACGATGACGACGACGCCGGCGTGACCTTCGCCGCCGTCGCCGTCCGCCAGGACACCGCGTGGACCGTCCGGACCCTCCGCGACCGCGCGTTGCGCGGGCTCGACGACCTGCTCGCCGACCTCCGCAGCCTGCGGTCGGAAGGCTTCGTCCTCGGGTTCGTGTGCGTCGACGACGACTGGTGCGCGCTCGTCCGCCCCGTGCCCGGTGGGGTGCGGGTCCTGCTCAGCGACGCCACCGCCGCCCTCGACGACGACCTCGCCGCCGACATCCTCGACGAACTGGACGTCGACGTCCCGTCCGAGGAGGAGGCCGACGAGACCGACGAGCCGTGGCCGGAGGGGGAGTTCGACATGCTCGAGGACCTCGGCGTCGGCGAGCAGATCCTCTCGGTCATCTTCGACGACGAGGACCTCTACGCGTCCGACCAGCTCATCCGCGTCGCCGAGGAGCTCGGCCTGGGCGACGAGCTGAGCGACCTCGTCGACGGGTGCGACCCGGGCGATGCCTGACAGGTCCGGCGGGCGGGGCGCCGACGGCCCGGCGGCCGGGCGCGAGGGCGGGCGCGTCATCGGCGCGGGGCTCCCCCGCGAGGCGTCGCTGGTGCGCGACGAAGAACGGATGCGCCGGGCGGTCCGGCTGGCGGCGTCGACACCCCCGGAGGATGTCCCCGTGGGGGCGGTTGTCTACGGCCCCGACGGGCGCGAACTCGCCGCCGCGACGAACCGGCGCGAGGCCGACGGCGACCCGACCGCCCACGCCGAGGTGCTCGCGCTGCGCGCGGCCGCGCGGGTGGTCGGTGACTCGTGGCGGCTGGAGGACTGCGCGCTGGTCGTGACGCTCGAGCCGTGCGCGATGTGCGCCGGGGCGGCCGTCGGGGCGCGCGTCGGCTCCGTGGTGTTCGGTGCGTGGGAGCCGCGGACCGGGGCGTGCGGGTCCGTCATGGACGTGCCCGGGGAGTCCGTGCTGCACCGGCCGGGGGTGCGCGGCGGCGTGCTGCGCGACGAGTGCGAGGCGCTGCTCGCGCGGTTCTTCGCCCGGGTGCGCGGCGGGTAGGGCGCGCGGCGCGGCACGGGGCGGTGCGCGGCGGGGAGGGCGCGCTACCCCTCCTTCAGCTTCCGGGACTCGACGGCGTAGTAGTTGGCCCGGTAGTAGAGCGTCTGTGCACTCCGGGCGCCTGCGACATCGGCCACGAACCCGATGCTGACCCCGTTCCTGCGGAGTTCGACCACCGTCGCCCCGATCCGGAACATGATCCTCCTGATCTCCCTGTCGATCGACGCGACGGCGCGGAGGTGCCGGGTGAACTGGGTGAGGAGGGTGTCGTCGTCGACGCCCCGGAAGAGGTCGGGGTCGTAGTCGGTGGTGATGGAGCGGACGAGCCGGTCCCGCAGCGACTGCTCCCCGATGCTCGCGGAACGCCGGGCGACGTCACTCGCCGTGTGACCCCGTCGGGTCAGCTCCCGTGCCCGGGACCACGCCTCCTGCTGCAGAGCGGAGACTTTCTGCCGGAGGGCGGCTTCGCTCGCGATGTCCTTTGCGAGCGACGCGACGAGCGCCTGCTCAAATGATCGAATGTTCGTCCTCGTGGCCATGCTCCCGTCTCCGGCTGTTCACTGGGCTGCACAGGTGATGGTAAAACACCGGCCCGTGATCCGGTGACCGCCACACGCCGCCCGCGACGCCGGCACCCCCGGCGGGCTGCGGTGTCGGGTGGTGCAGCCGCGATGCGTGGGACAGCACCGTCGGCGAAATTCTTCTACCCTGGTCCGTGACCGCCCGGTGGACCGCCGGGCCACGTATTCACCACAGATCACTGGAGGACCTCATGGGTTTCATGGACAAGGCGAAGGACGCCGTCACGGGCAACCGCGAGACGATCGAGCAGAAGGCCGGCGAGGCCATCGACTCGAAGCTCGACGGTGACAAGGCCGGTAAGGCGAAGGACGCGCTGAAGACCGGGCTGGACAAGCTCTCCGGTCAGGGTTCCGACGACGCCGCCAACGACGAGAACTGACACCCCCGTCGGTGCGGTGCGCGCCGCCCGTCACCAGCGGTTTTGGGAGCGCGGCGGTGGTGTTATACGCTGTTTCGCGGTGGCGTGTCCGAGCGGCCGAAGGTACTCGCCTCGAAAGCGAGTGTCGTGTAACAACGACCGGGGGTTCAAATCCCTCCGCCACCGCCAGCATGTCGAGCCCCTTCCCGGATCACCGGGGAGGGGCTCTTCGCATGTCACGGCCCGCCCGTGCCGGAGGGGAGGGGACGACGCCCCCACCCCGCGGCCCGGCGTGAGCGCCCCACGTCGCCCACGCCCACCCGTCACCGCCCGGCGTAGTACCGCCCGAGGAACTCGTCGCGGTACTCCTCGAAACGCCCGTCCTCGATGGACTGCCGGATGCCCGCCACGAGGCGCACCATGAAGTGGATGTTGTGCATCGTGCACAGCGTCCCGGCGAGGTACTCCTTCGCCCGCAGGAGGTGGTGGATGTACGCCCGGGTGTAGTTGTCGCTGGTGTAACCGCCGACCTCCGCGTCGACGGGGGTGAAGTCCCGGCGGAACCGGGCGGCGCTGAGGTTCAGCCGCCCGTCGAGGGTGTACACCCCGCCGCGCCGCCCGAGCCGCGTGGGAGCCACGCAGTCGAAGGTGTCGGCCCCGGCGGCGACGGCGGTGAACAGGTCGTCCGGTTCGGAGATGCCGAGGAGGTGGCGCGGCCGGTCGTCGGGCAGCTCCTCGGACACCCAGCTGACGATGGTGCCGAGGTTCTCCTTCTCGAGCGCCCCGCCGATGCCGAAGCCGCCGAAACCGCGTCGTCCCTCCTGCTCCGCTTCCCGTGAGAGGGCGACGAGCCCGCGGGCCGCCGCCCGCCGCAGGTCCTCGTACTGGGCGCCCTGGACGACCCCCCACAGCGACTGGAGGGGGCGGTGGGGTCGGGCGCGGGTGAGGCGGTCGTGTTCGGCGAGGCAGCGCCGGGCCCACCGGTGGGTCCGGTCGACGGACTGCTCCTGGTAGAGGCGGGTGTTCGCGAGGGTGGTCAGTTCGTCGAAGGCGAACATGATGTCCGCTCCGAGCTGGTGCTGGATCTGCATGGACACTTCGGGGGTGAACCGGTGGAGGGAGCCGTCGATGATGCTCTTGAAGTCCACGCCGTCCTCGTCGACGACGGCCATGCGCTTCTTCTGTTGGGCGATGATGTCCGCCTCGGCGAGCCCGGCGGTGTTCATCGCGAGGACCTTCTTGTACCCCACGCCGAGGCTCATGACCTGGAATCCGCCGGAGTCCGTGTACGTGGGCCCGTGCCAGTTCTCGAAGGCGGCGACGCCCCCGGCCTCGTCGACGATGTCGGGCCCGGGCTGGAGGTAGAGGTGGTACGCGTTGGAGAGGATCGCCTCGGCGCCCGTCGACCGGATCTGTTCTGGGGTGAGGGTCTTCACGGTCGCCTTCGTGGCGACGGGGATGAAGGCGGGGGTGCGGATGTCCCCGTGGGGGGTGTGGATCACGCCGGTGCGCCCCTGGGAGGGGGAGGTGTCGACGCTGTCCAGGCGGGTCCCCGCGACGAAGGACGTGTCGTGGTGGGACGGGGTGGGCTCGGCGCTCATGGTGTCCGATCCTAGGTGCTGTGACCGGCCCCGTTACCATCGTGGTGATGATCGGTCCCGAGTCCTCCGCCGCGCCCCCGCCGCCGGGTGCCGGGCGTTTCGCGCCCAGCCCGAGCGGCGACCTGCACCTGGGGAATCTCCGCACGGCGGCGTTGGCGTGGTTGTGGGCGCGGTCGTCGGGGCGGCCGTTCGTGCTGCGGGTCGATGACGTGGATGCGGAGCGGTCCTCGGCCGCGGCGGCGGACCGGCAGCTCGGTGATCTCGCGGCGCTGGGGGTGACGGGGGACGGGCCGGTGGCCCGGCAGAGCGCGACGCTGGACCGGTACGCCGCCGCGGTGGACTCGCTGGCGCGCCGGGGGCTGGTGTACGAGTGCTACTGCTCCCGCCGCGACATCCGGGAGGCGTCGCGGGCGCCGCACGCGGTGCCGGGGCGGTACCCGGGGACGTGCCGGGACCTCGGGGAGGGGGAGCGGGAGCGGCGGCGGGCGGAGCTCGCGGCGGCGGGGCGGGTGCCGGCGTTGCGGTTGCGGGCGGACTGTGACCGGTGGTCGGTGCGGGAGGGGTTCGCGACGGCGGACGAGGAGGGGCGGCCGGTGGTCGACGGGGTGTACCGGGGGCCGGTCGACGACATGGTCGTGCGCCGGGGCGGCGCGGCGGCGCAGGTCACGGGCCGGGAGTACGCCTACAACCTCGCCGTGGTCGTCGACGACGCGCTCGCGGGGGTCGGGCAGGTCGTCCGCGGCCGGGACCTGTTGTCCTCCGCGCCGCGGCAGGCGTACCTGGCGCACCTGCTGGGGCTGCCGGAGGTGGGGTACGTCCACGTGCCCCTGGTGCTGGGGCCGACGGGGCGCCGGTTGGCGAAGCGTGACGGGGCGGTGACCCTGCGGGAGATGCCGGGGCGTGATGTGGGGGAGCAGGCGCGTGAGGTGCTGCGGTGGGTGGTCTCGACGCTGCGTCTCGGCGAGGCGGCGGAGGGGGTGACCCGGCTGGAGGAGCTGGTGCCCGTGTTCGGGCCGGGGTGTGTGCCGCCGGAGGATGTCGTGTGGCGGGGGTCGGCCGCGCGCTGACGGGGGCGGTGGGGACCGGGCGGGTCTGACAGTGTCCCGCGGCGGGTGGCGGGGGCGGACGTCGTCCCAGGACAGCGGGAAATCCGCGGAAAAACATACTCTCAGTGTCCTTTTATCGCATTCACGGCATTCCGTTTGCATGTTCACCGCAGACGCATATATTTACCGTCGGAGCCCTGCTTCACGACTGCGGCACCGGGCTGTGGCGTGGGCCAGGGAGCGACACCACTGAAAGAAGGTTGAACACCATGTCGTGGACTGCACACCGCAGGCGACGGGATGAGGCGGGCCCGCCGGGTCGCACACCCCGGCGACGGGCCTGGAGGTCCGTCATCGCCACGGGGTTCGCTGCGGCCCTCACGGTCGGCGGCACCATGCCGGCCAACGCTGAGGTCCCCCGCACCCCGGACACCACCATTCTCGCCGCCGACGCGGCAGCGGCCCCGACGGACGCGGGGGCGGCCCCGGGCGGGGTAGCGTACGCGGACGACCCCGGCCAGAGCGCGGCCCCGGGGACGGCGCGCATCCGGATCACGGCCCGCGCGTTCACGGACAACCCGTGGGCGGCGCAGGCGCAGGACATCGCCGCACAGTCGCCGGACGCACGGTACAGCCAGGGCATCACCTTTGAACTGTGGTCGGCGATCGAGGACCGCCGGGACATCTGGCTCCCGACGAACGACTACCCGCAGGGGGAGCTCCCCAGCTATCCCCGTAACCCCAACAGGCTGGCCCTCGACGCCATCGAGAACGCCGGTCCGCAGCAGAGGATCGACGCGGACTGGGCGCGCTGCACGACCGACGCGGACGGGCGGTGCGACATCGTCGTGCCGCGGGACGGCCTCAACAAGCGGTACTTCGTCAGGCAGATCAGCGACGCGCCGGGTGCCTTCCACACGGATGACCTCACCTGGGCGACGTCGAACCAGCGTGTCCGCGTGAGCCTGCCCGGTCTCACCGGCAAACTCCAGCCGGGTCGCGTGTACACGTCGCCGGCGCCGAGGACGTATCTCGCCCAGGTACCGACCGCCCGGCGTGACGCCCGTGGGTCCTTCGGCGCCGCGGCGCAGTCGATCGTGAACCCGCCGTTGGACACGACGCAGGTCTGTGAGCAGCCGGCATCGGGGCCGACGATCGCCCTCGTCCTCGACACCACCGGGTCGATCTCTCTGTCGCGAGCCGAGGGAACCCTCCGCGACGCGGTGTACGGTCCGGGCGGATTCCTCGAGAACCTCAAGGGGACGGGGGTGAAGATCGCCTCCTTCAGCTTCGCGACCGTCTCCCCGGGCAGCGAGCGGGAGAACGACCCCGAGCCGTTGAACATCGACACGGACTACGACACGATCGTCGCCCGTATTCGTGACCGCCAGCTCAACAGGATCGAAGGGCTGACGAACTGGGAGGACGGCCTCCGGGCCGTCGACGAGAACAACGCCAAGTACAAGTACGACGAAGTGATCTTCGTGACCGACGGTGACCCGAACCGGTGGAGCAACAACCCGAAGGTTGACGTCGGCACCGACGGCTCCGTCCGTGGTGTCGAGGCGGCCGTCTACCGGGCG
This sequence comes from Corynebacterium bovis DSM 20582 = CIP 54.80, assembly GCF_030408615.1. Classification (NCBI taxonomy): domain Bacteria; kingdom Bacillati; phylum Actinomycetota; class Actinomycetes; order Mycobacteriales; family Corynebacteriaceae; genus Corynebacterium; species Corynebacterium bovis. Next base: position 290,527 of record NZ_CP047187.1, read on the forward strand.
AACCGTATCAAGGAGGCGGGCACCCGGATCGTCACGATCGGCGCCGGGTTCGCCGAGACGGACACGACCTGGGACGGGGAGGGCAACCTCAAGGCGATCAGCGGGGCCGTCAACGGGGCGGACTACTTCGCGACGAAGTGGACGGACCTGGCGCAGACCCTGCGGGCGCTGGCCGGTCAGTTCCAGTGCCCCACGCCGATCAGCGTGAAGAAGACCATCGTCGACGGGACGGGGGCCGAGCTCCCGGACCAGAGCGCGGCGAACGACTGGGCCGTGGACGTCCGGGTCGACAACCTCGCCGGCTTCGTGGACAACGGCCGGGGGAAGAACCCGTCAAAGTTCCCGCTCGCGACCCTCACCCCGAACGCGGACGCCACCGACGACAGCGACGTCGACACCTCCGCGGCGGTGATCCGCGACAGCGGCCGCACGGCCGGGGACACCCACACCGCCCGCTGGGCGCTGTCGTTCAACGCCGGCCAGAAGGAGAACGCCCACGGTGACGTGACCCTCTCCGAGAAGACCGACTCGAAGCCGGGCTACCGGTTCGTCCCGGGCCGGACGGTCGACGGGAAGACGGTCGGCTCCCACTACCGGATCTTCGACAGGTCCACGGGGAAGACCGTGGGCCGGGACGTCCTCATCACGTCGCCGACGCAGACGATCCCGAACGTCACCTGGGGCCAGGGGGTGGAGGCCGTGTTCGCCAACACCCCTGAGCCGAAGATCAGCGTCGCCAAGACCGCGAAGACGAACGAGGTCACCGTCGGCACCGACGGGACCTTCACCGCCGAGTACACGGTGACCGTGACGAACACCGCCGACCACACCGCGGTGGCCGAGCCGGTCGGGGACCGTCCGCAGCTGCCCGAGGGGTGGACGGTCCGGAGCGTCAGCGTCGACGGCGAGGAGCGCACCGCCGGCGGTGACGGCACCTACCCCGTCGCCCGTGACCTCGTGCTCGACGGCCACGCGACGAAGGAGTACACCGTGGCCGTCACGGGCCTCGCCCCGAAGGAGTTCACCGACGGCCGGACCCCGGAGCAGTGCTCCGCGGAGAACCCGCAGGGCGGCGTGCGCAACACCGTCACCATGGGCGGGGACACCGACGGCGACGGCAACAACGCCGCGTGCGTCACCGTGATCCCGCCCGCGCCGGGCAGGCCGACGGTGACGAAGACGTTGGACTCCGTGAACCGGAAGGACGACGGCACCGCGACCGCGACCTACACCGTGACCGTGACCGGGGACGCCCAGCGCCCGTCGTGGTACACGCTCGCCGACCGCCCGTCGTTCGCGCCGAACGTCACGATCGACGGCTGGACCGTCACCGCGGGTGCAGGGACGCCGGAGGTCACGCCCGCGATCAACGGGCCGTACACGGATCCCGGCACGATCGTCGGCACCGACGCGAAGATCGACGCGGGGGCGACCCACACCTACACCGTCGAGTTCCGGCTCAGCGGGCTGAAGGATGTCCCCACGGCGAACGTCGTGTGTACCCCGGGCGAGGACGCCCCCGGCCACGGCCTGTTCAACGAGGCGACCCTCACCGCAGGAACGAAGGAGCAGACCGCCGACGCCTGTGGTCCGGTGCCCGCCATCCCGGGTGCCCTGAAGATCGTCAAGAAGATCAAGGGGAATGACGCCAACGACGCTCCGGGTGTCGAGGTTGCTCCGGGTGAGGACATGCCTGTCACCTACGAGGTGACGAACACGGGCGAGCTGCCGGTCTTCGACGTCACCGTGACCGACAAGATCACCACCGAGGGTGACAAGGTTGTCGACGGCATCACCGTGTCTGACGAGGAGAGGCCGAAGGCCGAGAAGCTCAACCGGGGGGAGACCGTCACGTTCACCGCGACGATCAAGGCCCCGGCGACGGGTGGGACCCTGCACACGGATCTCGCCCAGGCCCACGGCCGGCCGGCCGACCCGAACGACCCGACGACCGTCGACGAGAACGTGACCGATCACACCGTGAACTCGAACGAGGATCCGGCGAATGCGACGACCTCGGCGCATGACGGGCTGACGATCGTCAAGAAGATCAACGGTGACAACGCCAACGACGCTCCTGGTGCGTCGGTTGACCCGGGTGCGGACATGAATGTCACCTATGAGGTGACGAACACGGGTAACCGCCCGGTGTTCAACGTGACCGTGGCCGACAAGATCACCACTGAGGGCGACAAGGCCGTCGAGGGCATCACCGCGTCTGATCCGGAGAAGGCCAAGCGCCTGAACCCGAAAGAGACGGTGACGTTCACCGCGACGATCAAGGCGCCGGCCACCGGTGGGACCCTGCACACGGATCTGGCGCAGGCTCATGGTGTGCCGCCGAAGCCGGGTACGCCGAATGAGCCGGGTGATCCGAACGATCCGAAGAGCCCGCCGGTGAACTCGAACGAGGATCCGGCGAATGCGACGACGAAGCCCAAGGATGGGCTGACGATCGTCAAGAAGATCAAGGGCAATGACGCCAACGACGCTCCTGGTGTTGAGGTTGAGCCGGGTGAGGACATGCCTGTCACCTATGAGGTGACGAACACGGGTAACCGTCCGGTGTTCAACGTCAATGTCACGGACAAGATCACCACTGAGGGTGACAAGGCCGTGACGAACATCACCGCGGATGATCGGGCGAAGGCTGCGAAGCTCGACCCGGGCCAGACCGTGACGTTCAGCGCGACGATCAAGGCCCCGGCCACCGGTGGGACCCAGCACACGGACCTGGCGCAGGCTCATGGTGTGCCGCCGAAGCCGGGTAAGCCGAATGAGCCGGGTGATCCGAATGATCCGAAGAGCCCGCCGGTGAACTCGAATGAGGATCCGGGTAATGCGACGACGAAGCCCAAGGATGGGCTGACGATCGTCAAGAAGATCAAGGGGAATGACGCCAACGACGCTCCTGGTGTTGAGGTTGAGCCGGGTGAGGACATGCCTGTCACCTATGAGGTGACGAACACGGGTAACCGTCCGGTGTTCAACGTCAATGTCACGGACAAGATCACCACTGAGGGTGACAAGGCCGTGACGAACATCACCGCGGATGATCGGGCGAAGGCTGCGAAGCTCGACCCGGGCCAGACGGTGACGTTCACCGCGAAGGTCAAGGCGCCGGCCACCGGTGGGACCCTGCACACGGATCTGGCGCAGGCTCATGGTGTGCCGCCGAAGCCGGGTAAGCCGAATGAGCCGGGTGATCCGAACGATCCGCAGACTCCGCCGGTGAACTCGAATGAGGATCCGGCGAATGCGACGACGAACCCCAAGGATGGGCTGACGATCGTCAAGAAGATCAACGGCAATGACGCCAACGACGCTCCTGGTGTGGAGGTTAACCCGGGTGAGGACATGCCTGTCACCTATGAGGTGACGAGCACGGGTAACCGTCCGGTGTTCAACGTCAATGTCACGGACAAGATCACCACTGAGGGTGACAAGGCCGTGACGAACATCACCGCGGATGATCGGGCGAAGGCTGCGAAGCTGAACCCGAAGGAGACGGTGACGTTCAGTGCGACGGTCAAGGCGCCGGCCACGGGTGGGACGCTGCACACGGATCTGGCGCAGGCTCATGGTGTGCCGCCGAAGCCGGGGAAGCCGAATGAGCCAGATGATCCGAAGGATCCGCAGACCCCGCCGGTGAACTCGAATGAGGATCCGGCGAATGCGACGACGAACCCCAAGGATGGGCTGACGATCGTCAAGAAGATCAACGGCAATGACGCCAACGACGCTCCTGGTGTGGAGGTTAACCCGGGTGCGGACATGAATGTCACCTATGAGGTGACGAACACGGGTAACCGTCCGGTGTTCAACGTGACCGTGGCCGACAAGATCACCACTGAGGGTGACAAGGCTGTGACGGACATCAAGCCGTCTGATGCGGCGAAGGCTGCGAAGCTGAACCCGAAGGAGACGGTGACGTTCACCGCGACGATCAAGGCGCCGGCCACCGGTGGGACGCTGCACACGGATAAGGCGACCGCTCATGGTGTGCCGCCGAAGCCGGGGAAGCCGAATGAGCCAGATGATCCGAAGGATCCGCAGACCCCGCCGGTGAACTCGAATGAGGATCCGGCGAATGCGACGACGAACCCCAAGGATGGGCTGACGATCGTCAAGAAGATCAACGGCAATGACGCCAACGACGCTCCTGGTGTGACCGTGGAGCCGGGTGCGGACATGAATGTCACCTATGAGGTGACGAACACGGGTAACCGTCCGGTGTTCAACGTCAATGTCACGGACAAGATCACCACTGAGGGCGACAAGGCCGTGACGAACATCACCGCGGATGATCGGGCGAAGGCTGCGAAGCTGAACCCGAAGGAGACGGTGACGTTCACCGCGACGATCAAGGCGCCGGCCACGGGTGGGACGCTGCACACGGATAAGGCGACCGCTCATGGTGTGCCGCCGAAGCCGGGGAAGCCGAATGAGCCGGGTGATCCGAACGATCCGCAGACTCCGCCGGTGAACTCGAACGAGGACCCGGCGAATGCGACGACGAAGACGCCTGCCGAGACGTCGTCCTCGACCCCGCCGGCTCCGCCGGCGGTCACGAGCACGACGGAGCCGCCTACCTCGTCCACCGAGCCGGCCCCGTCGACCTCGTCGACCGAGCCGCGTCCGACGACCACGGAGCCGACGACCTCGACGACCGAGCCCAGCCCGTCGGCCCCGGCGACGTCCTCGACTGAGCCGAGTGCCACGACCTCGGTGCCGCCCGCACCGACGACGCCGGTGACCCCGCCGCCGACCGGGAGCATCCCGTTCCTGCCGCTGATCCCGCTGCTGATCCCGCCGATCCCGCTGCCGGTCCCGCCGGCTCCGGTGATGCCGCCGGCCCCGCCGGTGCCCGGCACCGTGACGCAGCAGGTTCCGGTTCCGCCGGCGACGCGGACGCCGGGCGCTCCGGAGCCCGGTGTGCCGACGCCGCCCACGACGGTCACCCCGGGTGTCGCCGGGGACCGTGCCCCGGGTGCTGCGCAGCCCAGCGAGGCAGGCCGCCAGGGTGTCCTGGCGAAGACCGGTGTCAGCGCCGGTCTCGGGTACGCCCTCCTGGCGGGCCTGGTGCTCCTCGTCGCCGGTGGCGTGTTCGTCATCGCGGGTCTCCGTCGCCGACAGGAAGGAGACCGCTCCTGATGCGTGACCCGGCCGTGTGACACGGCCAGGCCCGACGGCCGTCACCCTTCTCCACGCGGGGAGGGGTGACGGCCGTCGTCGTGGGTGGGGGCTGGGTGACCGGCGGTACCTGAGGGCCGGTGGCGGTGGTACCGGGTAGGAGGTTGCGGCGCCGGTCACGTCCGGTGGCTGTGTGGGTGGCGACGTACACCGTCGCTGCTGGTTACGGGGGTGCGGTTGCTCTCGCTGTTGTCGTGTTGTCGCCCGGGCGCGGCCGTCGTGCACGGTGGTGTGGGTGGTGGGGAAGGAGGGCTGCGCGGAGGTGATGTGCGCGGGGCGACGGCAACGTTGACAGGTCTTCAGCCGGGGGCGGGGGTAGGTGGAGACGGGGAGTCTCTGGACGACTCATGACAGTTGGGGGTGCCAGGAAAAGCGGTGCAGATGATTCTGATAGTGGAACTGCACTGATGATGTACTTCCGTATGGGGTCCGGTCATCGGCCGGGGGGTGGCGATAAATTCATCGGTACGAATCCAATTTTAGAGCGGGGGGAGGCTTTGTTTCGACCTGTGTAGATAAGGTGCTCCGATAACTGAATTCCTGGGAATTATGTCTGCCGACCGTGGTGCATCTGTGCTGTTCATGGCCGTTAAGTGGGAAGATTATGAAACAAAAAGGGAAGCGACGGTTCGTAATACCGTCGCGGGCGTTCTATGTCCCGTTTGCATCTGTCTCGAAGCTACTTATATTTACACGTGGCTTACTCTGTGCAGCCCTGCGGCGAAGTGCTTCAGGAGGTGTGCATGAGGGGCTATGTCACCAAAGGAAGGTTTGAGACTATGTCGTGGACTGCACACCGCAGGCGACGCTCAGACTCGGGGCCACCGGAGAAGAATGTCCGGTACAGGACCCTGAAGTCTGTGTTCGCCGTGGGGTTCGCCGCGACCCTCGCCGTCGGCACAGCCGTGCCTGCGAACGCCGAGGGACAGCGAGCGCCACGTGCACCGCAAGGGATTGAGGACGCCGTCCTCAGCCAGTTGCGTGATGCAAACACCACCACCCTGGCCGCTGCGGCGGACGGGAAGAGCGCAGGGAAGGAGGTGAAGAATCCGGTCATGTACGCCGCCGCGGGGGAATCCGCCCCGGCGGGCACGGCGATCCTCCGGATCAACGCCCGGGCGTTCTCCGACAATCCGTGGGAGGCACCGAAGCGCGCGACCGCGGCACAGTCCACGGACTACCGCTACTCCAGCGGCCTGAAGTTCGAGCTCTGGACGGCCGACTCCGATGAGGATGACGCTCAGGAGAAGGGCGCGAAGGAGAAGGTCAACGCGGACTGGGCGAGCTGTACGACCAACGACCAGGGCACGTGTGACATCGTCATCCCGCAGTCGCACCTGAACAAGCGGTACGCCGTGAAGCAGGTCAACGACGCCCAGGGCTCGTTCCACATGGACTACTTCAACTGGGGCGACCACGGCAACGCGAAAAACCGGCACAACGCCCCGTACCCGGGGTACACCGTGCGGGTGCAGTCCGGGAAGGTCTACTCCTTCCCGCTGACCAGCGACATCGATGATGACCGCCGGTCCTTCGGTGCCGCTGCCCAGTCCCTGGACAACCCGCCGCTGGAGGCCGCGCGAACCTGCTACCCGCGTGGCCCGCGGATCGCGCTGGTCATGGACACCACGCTCTCCATCGAGGACAGCGGGAACAAGAACAACCTGCGCAATGCGGTCTACGGCCCGGACGGCTTCGTCGACAACCTCCTGGGAACCGGCGCGGAGATCGCGTCGTTCAGCTTCGCTGAGCTCTCCCCCGGGGATGACCAGCAGAACTTCCCGGAGCCCCTGAATGTGGACACGGACGCCGAGAAGATCAAGAAGCAGATCCGTGAGCACAACCTCAACAACTTCGACGACGCGACCAGCTGGGAGCAGGGTCTCGCTGCCGTCTACGAGGCGAACAAGCAGTACCACTACGACGAGGTCATCTTCATCACCGACGGTGACCCGAACCACTGGAGCCGTCAGGTTGAGGGCCCGAACAACGACGGTAGCGTCCGGGCCATCGAGGCCGGCATCTACCGCGCGAACCTCATCAAGGCGATGGGCACGCGCATCGTCACGATCGGCGCCGGCTGGGCGGCCAACCCCGGCCAGACCGACAGCTCCAACCAGCTGAAGGCCGTCAGTGGCCCGGTCAGCGGCCTGGACTACTTCGCGACGGACTGGGGCCGCCTGGCCGAGAGTCTCCGCTACGCGGGTAACCAGATCACCTGTCAGACGGGCGTCAACGCCAAGAAGGTGATCGTCGACGCGGCGGGTAAGCCCGTCGCCGATCAGTCCCCGGCGAAGGACTGGGCGATTGACATCTCCGCAGAGAACTTCGCGGGCACGGTCGACAACGGGCGCGGCGAGAACCCGGCGAATCTTCCGCTGGCTGCTCTGAACCCGAACAACGACACGGACGACAGTGCGAACCCCCTGGTCCTGAAGGACCAGGAGCGGACCACCGGTGACGACAACATCGCGCACTGGGGCATCAGCTACTACGCGCGCGACCGTAAGGACGCCCACAGCGACGTCACCCTCGCCGAGAAGACGGACTCCAAGCCCGGCTTCAAGTTCGTCCCCGGAAAGATGGTCAACGGGGAGCCGACCGGCTCCTACTACAAGATCATCGACCGGACGACGCGGCAGCCCGTGGGGGATCCGGTGATGATCACCTCGCCGTCGCAGAAGATCCAGAACGTCCAGCGTGGACAGACGGTGGAGGCGGTCTTCGCCAACACCCCGGAGGCGAACTTCAGCGTCGAGAAGACCGCGAAGACCAAGCGCATCACCGCAGGGTCCGACGGAACCTTCACCGCGGAGTTCACCGTGACCGTCACGAACAGCAGCAAGGTGGCCGGGACGTCACCGTCGGTGAACGACCGGCCGGTGGAGGACAGCGACTTCGTGGCCGACACCGTGATGGTCGACGGCCACCAGGTCGAGGTCGGTGACGGTGGAACCTACGAAGTCACCCCGGGTGTTCCGCTTGAGCCGGGTGGAAAGAAGACCTTCACCGTGACGTTGAAGGGCCGGACCCCGCCGGGCTTCCTCGAGAACCAGCGCCCGGCCGAATGTACGCCGGAGAATCCCGACGGCGTGCGCAACGGTGTGGAGATGTCCGGCGACACGGACGGCAACGCGAACAACGAGGCGTGTGTCTCGGTTGATCCGCCGAAGCCGGGTGCCCTGGCGATCATCAAGAAGATCAACGGGGACGACGCCAACAACGCCCCCGGTGTGTCCGTTGAGGTCGGTCAGGACATGAACGTCACCTACGAGGTGACGAACACCGGTGGCATGCCGGTGTACAAGGTGACCGTCGCCGACAAGATCACCACTGAGGGTGACAAGGCTGTTGAGAACATCACCGCGGATGATCAGGCGAAGGCTGCGAAGCTCGACCCGGGCCAGACCGTGACGTTCAGCACGAAGGTCAAGGCCCCGGCGACCGGTGGCACCCTGCACACCGACGTGGCGAAGGCCCACGGTGTGGCCACTGACCCGAAGAACCCGAACGCCCCCGGGCAGAATGCGCCGCAGGTCGAGTCCAACGAGGACCCGGCGAATGCGACGACGAAGCCCAAGGATGGGCTGACGATCGTCAAGAAGATCAACGGCAATGACGCCAACGACGCTCCTGGTGTTGAGGTTGAGCCGGGTGAGGACATGCCTGTCACCTATGAGGTGACGAACACGGGTAACCGTCCGGTGTTCAACGTCAATGTCACGGACAAGATCACCACTGAGGGTGACAAGGCCGTGACGAACATCACCGCGGATGATCGGGCGAAGGCTGCGAAGCTCGACCCGGGCCAGACGGTGACGTTCAGTGCGACGATCAAGGCGCCGGCCACCGGTGGGACGCTGCACACGGATCTGGCGCAGGCTCATGGTGTGCCGCCGAAGCCGGGTAAGCCGAATGAGCCGGGTGATCCGAACGATCCGCAGACTCCGCCGGTGAACTCGAACGAGGATCCGGCGAATGCGACGACGAAGTCTCAGGATGGGCTGACGATCGTCAAGAAGATCAACAACGCCGATGCCAATGAGGCTCCTGGTGTTGAGGTTGAGCCGGGTGAGGACATGCCTGTCACCTATGAGGTGACGAGCACGGGTAACCGTCCGGTGTTCAACGTCAATGTCACGGACAAGATCACCACTGAGGGTGACAAGGCCGTGACGAACATCACCGCGGATGATCGGGCGAAGGCTGCGAAGCTCGACCCGGGCCAGACGGTGACGTTCAGTGCGACGGTCAAGGCGCCGGCCACCGGTGGGACGCTGCACACGGATCTGGCGCAGGCTCATGGTGTGCCGCCGAAGCCGGGTAAGCCGAATGAGCCAGATGATCCGAAGGATCCGCAGACCCCGCCGGTGAACTCGAATGAGGATCCGGCGAATGCGACGACGAACCCCAAGGATGGGCTGACGATCGTCAAGAAGATCAACGGCAATGACGCCAACGACGCTCCTGGTGTGGAGGTTAACCCGGGTGCGGACATGAATGTCACCTATGAGGTGACGAACACGGGTAACCGTCCGGTGTTCAACGTGACCGTGGCCGACAAGATCACCACTGAGGGTGACAAGGCTGTGACGGACATCAAGCCGTCTGATGCGGCGAAGGCTGCGAAGCTGAACCCGAAGGAGACGGTGACGTTCACCGCGACGATCAAGGCGCCGGCCACCGGTGGGACGCTGCACACGGATAAGGCGACCGCTCATGGTGTGCCGCCGAAGCCGGGGAAGCCGAATGAGCCAGATGATCCGAAGGATCCGCAGACCCCGCCGGTGAACTCGAATGAGGATCCGGCGAATGCGACGACGAACCCCAAGGATGGGCTGACGATCGTCAAGAAGATCAACGGCAATGACGCCAACGACGCTCCTGGTGTGACCGTGGAGCCGGGTGCGGACATGAATGTCACCTATGAGGTGACGAACACGGGTAACCGTCCGGTGTTCAACGTCAATGTCACGGACAAGATCACCACTGAGGGCGACAAGGCCGTGACGAACATCACCGCGGATGATCGGGCGAAGGCTGCGAAGCTGAACCCGAAGGAGACGGTGACGTTCACCGCGACGATCAAGGCGCCGGCCACCGGTGGGACGCTGCACACGGATAAGGCGACCGCTCATGGTGTGCCGCCGAAGCCGGGGAAGCCGAATGAGCCAGATGATCCGAAGGATCCGCAGACCCCGCCGGTGAACTCGAACGAGGACCCGGCGAATGCGACGACGAAGTCTCAGGATGGTCTGACGATCGTCAAGAAGATCAACGGGAATGACGCCAACGACGCTCCTGGTGTGTCGGTTAACCCGGGTGAGGACATGAATGTCACCTATGAGGTGACGAACACGGGTAACCGTCCGGTGTTCAACGTCACTGTCACGGACCGGGTGGAGTCGGAGAACAACGCTGAGGTGAAGAACATCGCCCCGGCGCAGGTTGATCGGGTTAATCCGGGTGAGACGGTGACGTTCACCGCGACGATCAAGGCGCCGGCCACCGGTGGGACGCTGCACACGGATAAGGCGAGCGCTCATGGTGTGCCGCCGAAGCCGGGTAAGCCGAATGAGCCGGGTGATCCGAATGATCCGAAGAGCCCGCCGGTGAATTCGCCGGAGGATCCGGCGAATGCGACGACGAAGCCCAAGGATGGGCTGAAGGTCGTCAAGAAGATCAACGGGGATGACGCGAATCAGGCTCCTGGTGTGTCGGTTGACTCGGATGCGGACATGAATGTCACCTATGAGGTGACGAACACGGGTGGCCGCCCGGTGTTCAACGTCAATGTCACGGACAAGATCATCACTGAGGGTGACACAGCTGTGACGAACATCACCGCGGATGATCGGGCGAAGGCTGCGAAGCTCGACCCGGGCCAGACGGTGACGTTCAGCGCGAAGGTCAAGGCGCCGGCCACCGGTGGGACGCTGCACACGGATCTGGCGCAGGCTCATGGTCTGCCGCCGAGTCCGACGAACCCGAATGAGCCGGGTGATCCGAATGATCCGAAGAGCCCGCCGGTGAATTCGCCGGAGGATCCGGCGAATGCGACGACGAAGCCCAAGGATGAGCTGAAGGTCGTCAAGAAGATCAACGGTGACGACGCCAACATCGAGCCTGGTGTTGCGGTCAAGCCGGGGTCTGACATGGATGTCACCTATGAGGTGACGAACACGGGTAACCGCCCGCTGTCCGATGTCACTGTGACCGACCGGATTGTGTCGGAGAACAACACTGAGGTGAAGGGCATCACCCCGGAGAAGGTCGATCAGCTGAAGCCGGGTGAGACGGTGACGTTTAAGGCGACGATCAAGGCGCCGGCTGCTGATGGTGTGAAGCACCACGATGTGGCCACCGCGCATGGTGTGCCGCCGAGCCCGAGTGAGCCGCCGAGCCCGACGGAGCCGAATAAGCCGGGTAACCCGCCGAGTTCGACTGAGCCGCCGAGCCCGTCTGAGCCGAACAAGCCTGGTGTTCCGCCGGTGAACTCGCCGGACGATCCTGGGTATGCTCACACCCCGCCGAAGGACAGCCTGAAGATCGTCAAGAAGATCAACGGTGATGACGCCAACACCAAGCCTGGTGTTGAGGTTGACGCGGGGTCTGACATGAAGATCACCTACGAGGTGACCAACGATGGTCAGCGTCCGGTGTTCAACGTCAGTGTCACCGACAAGATCACCTCGGAGAACAACGCTGAGGTGAAGGACATCACCACCGCAACGCCGGAGAAGGCTGCGAAGCTGAACCCGGGTGAGAAGGTGGAGTTCACCGCGACGATCAAGGCGCCGACTGCCGGTGGTGTTCTGCACACCGATGTGGCGAAGGCTCATGGTGTGCCGCCGAGCCCGGACGACCCGGAGAAGCCGGCTGAGCCGCCGAGTCCGGATGATCCGAACAAGCCTGCTGTTCCGCCGGTGGAGTCGAATGAGGATCCGGGTAATGCGACGACGAAGCCCAAGGATGGGCTGAAGGTCGTCAAGAAGATCAACGGTGACGACGCCAACGCCGAGCCTGGTGTTGAGGTTGCTCCGGGGTCTGACATGGATGTCACCTATGAGGTGACGAACACGGGTGACCGCCCGCTGTCCGATGTCAGTGTGACCGACCGGATTGTGTCGGAGAACAACACTGAGGTGAAGGGCATCACCCCGGAGAAGGTCGATCAGCTGAAGCCGGGTGAGACGGTGACGTTTAAGGCGACGATCAAGGCGCCGGCTGCTGATGGTGTGAAGCACCACGATGTGGCCACCGCGCATGGTGTGCCGCCGAGCCCGAGTGAGCCGCCGAGCCCGACGGAGCCGAATAAGCCGGGTAACCCGCCGAGTTCGACTGAGCCGCCGAGCCCGTCGGAGCCGGGTAAGCCCGGTGAGCCGCCGAGTCCGTCGGAGCCGAACAAGCCTGGTGTTCCGCCGGTGAATTCGCCGGAGGATCCTGGGTATGCTCACACCCCGCCGAAGGACAGCCTGAAGCTGGTCAAGAAGATCAACGGTGATGACGCCAACAACGCTCCCGGTGTGTCGGTTGAGCCGGGGTCTGACATGAAGATCACCTACGAGGTGACCAACGATGGTCAGCGTCCGGTGTTCAACGTCAGTGTCACCGACAAGATCACCTCGGAGAACAACGCTGAGGTGAAGAACATCACCACCGCAACGCCGGAGAAGGCTGCGAAGCTGAACCCGGGTGAGAAGGTGGAGTTCACCGCGACGATCAAGGCGCCGGAGGCGAGTAACAAGCTGCACACCGATGTGGCGAAGGCTTATGGTGTGCCGCCGAGCCCGAGTGAGCCGCCGAGCCCGACGGAGCCGGGTAAGCCGGGTAATCCGCCGAGTTCGACCGAGCCGCCGAGCCCGTCGGAGCCGGGTAAGCCGGGTAATCCGCCGAGCTCGACCGAGCCGCCGAGTCCGGATGATCCGAACAAGCCTGCTGTTCCGCCGGTGGAGTCGAATGAGGATCCGGGTAACGCGACGACGAAGCCCAAGGATGGGCTGAAGCTGGTCAAGAAGATCAACGGTGATGACGCCAACAACGCTCCTGGTGTGTCGGTTGAGCCGGGGTCTGACATGAAGGTGACCTATGAGGTGACGAACACGGGTGACCGCCCGGTGTTCAACGTCAGCGTCACGGACAAGATCACCACTGAGGGTGGCAAGGTTGTCGAGGGCATCACCGCGTCTGATCCGGAGAAGGCCAAGCAGCTGAATCCGAATGAGACGGTGGAGTTCACGGCGACGATTAAGGCGCCGGAGGCGGGTAACAAGCTGCACACCGATGTGGCGAAGGCTTATGGTGTGCCGCCGAGCCCGAGTGTGCCGCCGAGCCCGACGGAGCCGGGTAAGCCGGGTAATCCGCCGAGTTCGACCGAGCCGCCGAGCCCGTCGGAGCCGGGTAAGCCGGGTAACCCGCCGAGTTCGACCGAGCCGCCGAGCCCGTCGGAGCCGGGTAAGCCGGGTAATCCGCCGAGTTCGACCGAGCCGCCGAGTCCGGATGATCCGAACAAGCCTGCTGTTCCGCCGGTGGAGTCGAATGAGGATCCGGGTAATGCGACGACGAAGCCCAAGGATGGGCTGAAGGTCGTCAAGAAGATCAACGGTGACGACGCCAACGCCGAGCCTGGTGTTGAGGTTGCTCCGGGGTCTGACATGGATGTCACCTATGAGGTGACGAACACGGGTGACCGCCCGCTGTCCGATGTCAGTGTGACCGACCGGATTGTGTCGGAGAACAACACTGAGGTGAAGGGCATCACCCCGGAGAAGGTCGATCAGCTGAAGCCGGGTGAGACGGTGACGTTTAAGGCGACGATCAAGGCGCCGGCTGCTGATGGTGCGCAGCACCACGATGTGGCCACCGCGCATGGTGTGCCGCCGAGCCCGAGTGAGCCGCCGAGCCCGACGGAGCCGAATAAGCCGGGTAACCCGCCGAGTTCGACCGAGCCGCCGAGCCCGTCGGAGCCGGGTAAGCCGGGTACCCGCCGAGTTCGACTGAGCCGCCGAGTCCGTCGGAGCCGGGTAAGCCGGGTAATCCGCCGAGTTCGACCGAGCCGCCGAGTCCGTCGGAGCCGGGTAAGCCGGGTAATCCGCCGAGTTCGACCGAGCCGCCGAGTCCGTCGGAGCCGGGTAAGCCCGGTGAGCCGCCGAGCCCGTCTGAGCCGAACAAGCCTGGTGTCCCGCCGAGCCCGGAAGAGCCGAACAAGCCTGGTGTTCCGCCGGTGAATTCGCCGGAGGATCCCGGGTTCGCTCACACGACGCCGAAGGACAGCCTGAAGCTGGTCAAGAAGATCAACGGTGATGACGCCAACGCCGAGCCTGGTGTTGATGTCGCTCCGGGGTCGGACATGAAGATCACCTACGAGGTGACCAACGATGGTCAGCGTCCGGTGTTCAACGTCAACGTCACGGACAAGATCGTCTCGGAGAACAACGCTGAGGTGAAGGACATCACCGCGTCTGATCCGGAGAAGGCCAAGCGCCTGAACCCGGGTGAGACGGTGACGTTCACGGCGACGATCAAGGCGCCGGCTGCTAATGGTGTCCAGCACCACGATGTGGCGCAGGCTCATGGTGTGCCGCCGAGCCCGAACGATCCGGAGAAGCCGGCTGAGCCGCCGAGCCCGGATGAGCCGAACAAGCCTGGTGTTCCGCCGGTGGATTCGCCGGAGGACCCCGGGTTTGCCCGGACCACGCCGAAGGACAGCCTGAAGCTTCAGAAGCTCATCGGTGACGATGATGCGAATGAGGCTCCGGGTGTTGAGGTTGCCCCTGGCGCTGACATGAAGATCACCTACCGGGTGACGAACGATGGTCAGCGTCCGGTGTTCAACGTCAATGTCACCGACAAGATCGTCTCGGAGAACAACGCTGAGGTGAAGGACATCACCGCGTCTGATCCGGAGAAGGCCAAGCGTCTGAACCCGGGTGAGACGGTGGAGTTCACCGCGACGATCAAGGCGCCGGCTGCCGGTGGTGTCCAGCACCACGATGTGGCGCAGGCCCATGGTGTGCCGCCGAGCCCGAACGATCCGGAGAAGCCGGCTGAGCCGCCGAGCCCGGATGAGCCGAACAAGCCTGGTGTTCCGCCGGTGGATTCGCCGGAGGATCCCGGGTTCGCTCACACGACGCCGAAGGACGGCCTGAAGGTCGTCAAGAAGATCAACGGTGATGACGCCAACACCGCTCCTGGTGTCGAGGTCAAGCCGGGGTCTGACATGAACATCACCTACGAGGTGGAGAACACGGGTAACCGTCCGCTGTTCAACGTCTCTGTGGTCGACAGGATCGCGACCGACGGCAACGCCGAGGTCAAGGGCATCTCCCCGGCATCGGTGGAGAAGCTTGAGCCTGGTGCGAAGGTGACGTTCACGGCGACGGTGAAGGCTCCGGAGGGTGACAACAAGTGGCACGCGGATGTTGCCCGTGCCTACGGTGTCCCGCCGAGCCCGACGGACCCGTCGAAGCCGGGTGATCCGAACGATCCTCGGACCCCGCCGGTGAATTCGCCGGAGGATCCGGGTAACGCTCACACCCCGCCGCCGGCTGAGCCTCCGGCTCCGCCGAAGCGTGGTCTGAAGGTCGTGAAGAAGATCAACGGTGACGACGCCAACGTCGTGCCCGGTGTCGAGGTCAAGCCCGGCTCGGACATGAAGGTCACCTACGAGGTGACCAACACCGGTGACCAGGTGCTCAACGACGTCCGCGTCGTGGACCGCATCGTCACCGAGTCCGATGCTCCGGTTAAGGGCATCACCCCGGAGAAGGTCGACAGCCTGAAGCCCGGTGAGACCGTGGTCTTCACGGCGACGATCAAGGCGCCGCAGGCGTCGGCGACGGTGCACCATGATGTCGCGAAGGCGATCGGTGTGCCGCCGTCGGGTGGCAACAAGCCGCCGAGTGGTGGTGTCACGCCGCCTCCGGGTGGTCAGACCCCGCCGACCGGTGGTGTCACGCCGCCTCCGGGTGGTCAGACGCCGCCTCCGACGGGCGAGGTCACGCCGCCTCCGGGTGAGGGCACTCCGCCGCCGGTGGAGTCGCCGGAGGATCCGGGATTCGCTCACACGCCGCCGCCGGGTGACAAGACCCCGCCGCCGCCGGTGATCCCGATCATCCCGATCATCCCGATCCTGCCGCCGCTCCCGCCGGTTCCGCCGGCGCCGCCGGCTCCGCAGGTTCCGACCCCGCCGGTGCCGCCGGCTCCGAACCCGCCGGCTCCGCAGGTTCCGGCCCCGCCGGCTCCGCAGGTTCCGGCCCCGCCGGCTCCGAATGCTCCGGTGCCGCCGGCTCCTGCCCCGCAGGCGCCGACGCCGCCTGCCCCGGAGAACAACCGGGGTGGGGCGCTGGCCAAGACCGGTGTCAGTGCCGGCCTGGGTTACGCCCTGCTGGCTGGCCTGGTGCTGCTGGCTGCCGGTGCGGTGATGTTCGTCCTCGGACGGCGTCGCCGCTCGGAGGGAGGTGACCGCTGAGTCACTCCCCGGACAGGTCCCGGCCCCTGCGGGGGTCGGGGGTCTGTCACCTGAGGTGAGATAGCCCGACGCGGCCGTCGTTCCACTCCCTGTGGTCAGGGGGAGGAGCGGCGGCCGTTCGGCGTGGGTGGGGGAGCAGCACCGGTTCGGCGTGGGTGGGGGAGCAGCACCGGTTCGGCATGGGTGGGGGAGCGGTGCCGGTTCGGTCTGAGGGGCGGCGGCCGTTCGGTGTGGGTGGGACACCGGTGCCGGTTCGGCGTAGGAGGGGAGGGCGCCGCCTCCGTGGGGGCTCGTCGGGTCGCGGAGGGGGACGTCGTCCCTCCCGGTCGGGAGGACCCGGCCCGGCCCGGACCCTCCTGACCCCGTGCGCGCACAACAAAGAACCCCCCGATCCGAGGACCGGGGGGTTCTGCTGGCGGAGGATAGGGGATTTGAACCCCTGAGGGATGTGACTCCCGCACGCGTTCCAGGCGTGTGACATAGGCCGCTAGTCGAATCCTCCGCCGATGAATATACACATGCCCCGTGCCGGACAACAAAATGCCAGGACACCGTGGGTGCCGGGTGTCGGGGGCACTGCCGGCACGCGGCCGGCACGCGGTCAGCGCGGACCGGGCCCAGCCCGGTTGTCCGGACCGTTCGTCATCCGCTACGCTGGTGGACCGGATCCCGTGCGGCGTCCATCTCGCGAACTCCCCCAGGGCAGGAATGCAGCAAGGGTCAGTGAGCTCTGACGGGTGCGCGGGGTCCTTCGACTTTTCAGCGTCCCCGGGGGGGGGCTGTGACGCCCGAGGCTCTGCGACGTGCGGGTGCCCTGTGACGCCCGGTGTCCCCGGGCCGCCGTCGGGCCCCGCCCGGGGGTGCGGGGCGGTCCCGGACCAGGGCCGTCGGGGGGTGCGGGGTATCCGGCGGGGGGCCGCGGGGCGCCGCCGGGGGTGCATCGGGAGTGCAGCGTCGGCACCCCTCACCTGGCCCGGTAGACTCGGTGCGGACACGAGACAGCCGACCCCATTCACCACAGGAGGACCGGGGGACATGACGCAGGATGACGTCCGTACAGAGACACTGCTCGCCCTCAAGGACGAGGCCCGGGCACGGTACGAGGAACTGAGGTCGAAGGGGCTCGCGCTGGACCTCACGCGGGGGAAGCCGTCGCCGGAGCAGCTCGACCTCGCCGACTCCCTGCTCACCCTCCCCGGCCGGGGACCCGTCGCCGGGGACGGCACGGACGTCCGCAACTACGGCGGGGCCAGCGGGATCGCCGACATCCGGCAGATCTGGGCGGAGGTGCTCGGCGTTCCCGTCGACACCCTCATCGCCGGGGACGCGTCGAGCCTGAGCATCATGTTCGACCTGGTGAGCTGGGCGCACACCTTCGGCACGCAGGACTCGCCCCGGCCGTGGTCGCAGGAGGAGCAGGTCACGTGGATCTGCCCGGTGCCCGGCTACGACCGCCACTTCGCGATCACCGAGCGGTTCGGCTACCGGATGGTGACCGTCCCGCTGCGGGAGGACGGCCCGGACATGGACGCCGTCCGGGAACTCGTCCGTGACCCGCAGGTCAAGGGCATGTGGACGGTCCCGGTGTTCGCCAACCCGACCGGGGTGACGATCTCCCGCGACGTCGCCCGGCAGCTCGCCGAGATGGAGACCGCGGCCCCCGACTTCCGCGTGGTGTGGGACAACGCCTACGCCGTGCACACGCTCACGGACACCTTCCCGGAGATCATCGACGTCACCGCCCTCGCCGCCGAGGCCGGCCACCCGAACCGGTTCTGGCACCTGTCCAGCACCTCGAAGATCACCTTCGCCGGCGCGGGTGTGGCGTTCCTCAACTCCTCGACGGAGAACCTGGACTGGTACCGGTCCATCGCCGGGGTGCGGTCCATCGGGCCGAACAAGGTCAACCAGCTGGCGCACGCCCGCTACTTCGGCAGCGCCGACGGGGTGCGGGAGGTCATGCTCCGGCACGCGGACTCGCTCGCGCCGAAGTTCCGGGCCGTGCTGGAGATCCTCGACCGCAGGCTCGGCGGGCTCGGGGTCGCCGAATGGACCCGCCCGGAGGGTGGGTACTTCATCTCGCTCGATGTTCTCGACGGCACCGCCGCGCGGGTCGTCGAGCTGGCCCGGGAGGCGGGCGTGTCCCTCACGGCCGCGGGGTCGTCCTTCCCCCTGCGGCACGACCCCGACGACCGGAACATCCGCCTCGCGCCGTCGATGCCGACGACCGAGCAGCTGGTCACGGCGATGGACGGTGTGGCGACGTGCGTGATCCTCGCCGCGATCGAGGCCGTCGAGGCCGGGGGCGCGGCCGGTGGCGCCGGGGCCGCCGGGACGGCGGAGGATGACGCGGCGACGTCCGGTGCCGAGGCGGAGGCCGCGGCCGAGGGTGCACCCGAGGCCGAGGGGCGCTGACCGGGTGAATCTCGACGAGAGCCGCATCTGGCTGCGCAGCATCCTCCCGGACGACCCGCAGTTCACGGTCCGGCAGGTCGGCCCGAGCTTCCCGGACTTCCACGTCGCCGAGGTGCAGCTTGCGGGGGAGACCGTGGCGGTCACCGCCGACGCCGCGCGCATCGAACCCGGGCTCGTCACCGAGGACGGGTCGGATCTGCGGGTGGAGCTGCTCACGGTCGTCGCCGGGGGAGGGACGACGGCCGCAGCGCTGGTCACCGCCGCCGCGACGATGATCGCCCAGGACCCCCACACGCACAGCCCCCAGCCGGGGACGATGCTGCGGGACCTGGGCGAGCACGTCGATGCGTCGTTGACCGCGCGGCACGGGCTGCTCGTCGTGCCCTGGGTGTGGGACCGGGGCGTGCCGAACATGCACGAGGTCACCGCCGGCGGGCGGCACGCCGGGGGTGCGGCGCACCACGAGTTCACGCACCCGGGGCGGCTCACGGTCGTCGCGCAGCTCATGATGCTCACGGACCCGGAGGCGGACTACGCCGCCGCCCACGGTGTGCCGGCGCTCCAGGACGTGCTCGCGGCGTCCGGGGTGAACCTCAACGACGTCCGGCGGCCGGCCGTGGCGGTCTGACCGCGGGCCTCCTGGGCTGTCCGGACCGGACTGTAGGCTGATAGCCGTGGCACTCTACAGGAAGTACCGGCCTGCCTCGTTCGCCGAGGTCGTGGGTCAGGAGCACGTGACGGAGCCGTTGTCGACAGCCCTCGACAGCGGCCGGATCAACCACGCGTACCTGTTCTCCGGGCCGCGTGGCTGCGGGAAGACGTCGTCGGCCCGGATCCTCGCCCGGTCGCTGAACTGCGTCGAGGGGCCCACGTCCACGCCGTGCGGGGTCTGCGACTCGTGCGTGGCCCTGGCGCCCGGGGGGCCGGGGACGTTGGACGTCACGGAGCTCGACGCCGCGACGCACAACGGTGTGGACGACATGCGGGAGCTGCGCGACCGGGCGTTCTACGCGCCGGCGGAGTCCCGCTACCGGGTGTTCATCATCGACGAGGCGCACATGATCTCCTCGGCGGGGTTCAACGCCCTGCTGAAGATCGTCGAGGAGCCGCCGGAGCACCTCATCTTCATCTTCGCGACGACCGAGCCGGAGAAACTGCTGGCGACGATCCGGTCGCGGACGCACAACTACCCCTTCCGCCTGCTCACCCCGCCGGCCATGCGCGGCCTGCTGGAGAAGGTCTGCGGGGAGGAGGGCGTGATCGTCGAGGACGCGGTGTACCCGCTGGTCATCCGGGCGGGCGGCGGGTCCCCCCGTGACTCCCTGAGCATCATGGACCAGCTGCTCGCCGGGGCGGGGCCGGAGGGGGTGACGTACACCCGTGCGCTGGCGCTGCTGGGGGTGACGGACTCCGCGCTCATCGACCGGGCCGTGGACGCCCTCGCCGGGCACGACCAGGCGGCGTTGTTCCGCTGCGTCAACGAGGTCATCGACGCCGGCTACGACCCGCGCCGGTTCGCGACCGACCTGCTGGACCGGTTCCGGGACCTGCTCGTCGTCCAGGCCGTGCCGGACGCTTTCGAGCAGGGGCTCGTCGACGCCCCCGCGGACCAGCGGCAGATCCTCTCCGAGCAGGCCCAGGACCTGGGGCAGGCGACGCTCACGCGGTGCGCGGCCCTCGTCAACGAGGGGTTGGAGCAGATGCGCGGGGCGACGGCACCCCGGCTGCTCCTGGAGATCCTGTGCGCCCGCATGGCCCTGCCGGCGGCGGGCACGACCGTGGAGGCGTTGGCGCAGCGCATCGAGGCCCTCGAGTCCGGTGGCGTGCGCGCCGTCCCGGGGGGACCGGGTGCCGGGGAGGGCACGCCGTCGCTGTCCTCCGGGAAGCGGTACGAGCGCCGGTCCCAGCGCCAGGCGCGCGAGGCTGCGGAGCGGGCGGCCCGGGAGGCCGCCGGTGCCGCGGCGGCCGGCACCGGCGACGGCGCGACCGGCACGGGTGCGGCGACCACGGGCGGGGACGTGGACCGGTCCGCGGCGACCGTGCGCGAGTCCCCGGAGGCCGTGCAGGCCACGGCCGCCGGGGCGGCGACGACGGCGGCGATGGCCGACGGTGTGGAGACACCCGCCGCGTCGCCGGCCACGTCGCCGGACGCTGGCGCGACGGATGCGACCGATACGACCGATACGACGGGTTCGACGGGTTCGACGGGTTCGACGGCGACGCCGGACGGTTCCGCCGGGGCTGACAGTTCCGCCTCGCCCGCCACTCCCGCCACTCCCGGCGGTGCCGGCGGGGACGACGCCACGGACGGTGTGCAGGACCGGACCCCGGACGGGGCAGCGGACGCGGCGGAGGAGGACCCCACCGTCGCCGAGGCCCGTCGCGCGCGGGAGATCGTGGAGCGCAACCGGCGGCTCGCCCGGGGCCAGCAGGACACGGCTCCGTCGAGCGCGGGGAACAGCGCCGGGCCGGGTGCGGAGGACACCGCTGCGCCGGGCGCGGATGAGACCGCCGGACACACGTCCGCCTCCGCCTCCGGCACCGACGCCGGGGCCGGGCAGGACACGGCTCAATCGAGCACGGACGACACCGCTGCGCCGGGCGGGGATGACACCGCCGGACAGCCCGTCACGCCGTCGTCGCAGCCGGACGCCGCCGCGGCCGGGGACCTCCCGGTCGGCGAGCTGTGGGACCGCGTCCTCGCGGAGCTGCGGGAGATCACCCTCAGCGCGTGGATCGCCGCGCGTGGGGCCGAGCCCGTCGAGGCCACCCGGGGCGACGACGGCACCGTGACCGTCGACCTCCGGCACCACACCGGGGCCCTCGCGGCGTTCGTCACCAACGCCGACCAGGCGGAGGCGTTCGCCGAGGCCGGGCGTCGTGCCGTCGGCGCACCGGTCCGGGTCCGGGCGACGGTCGGCGGGCGGACCGTCCAGCAGCCGCCACAACCGTCCACCGGGCAGCCGCCGGGAAAACCGCAGGCGGTCTCGGCTGACGGTGACGGTGCCGGGGCCGCGCCGGAGAACACGCCCACGCCGGACGGGATGACCGGCGGCGCCGGGTCGACGGACACCGGTGACCCCGGCTCCACGCCGGCCACCCCGGCGACGCCCGACGCGCCACCAGAGCCGGAGGACACATCTGCGCCGGGCGACGCCGCGCCGGCTGCCTCGTCGTCCCCGGCCGCCGCGCCGTCGTCCCCGGTCCCCGGGGAGGACCCGGTTCCGCCGGTGTCCGCCGCGTCGTCGGCACTCGAGCGTGCCCGGGCGATGGAACGCGCCCGCGCTGAGCGCATGGCCGCCCAGGCCGGGGGCGCGGCGCAGGCCGGCTCCCCCGGCGACGGGTCCGGACGCACCGGCACCCCCGGTGGGGCGACCCGCGGTGGGGCCGTCGGCACCGGGCAGGGAACCGACCAGGGGACCGGGCCGCTCACCGGGTGGCGTGCCCGGAAGGCGACCATCGAGGCGCGCCGGGAATACGCCTTCGACCAGGGCTTCAACGGCGTCCCCCTGCCCGAGGAACCGCCGGAGGACCCGTGGGACGGTGGCGGCCCCGGCGAACCGGGCGACGTCGCGCACGCCCCGGCCCCCGGCACCGGCCCCGCCCGCCCGGGCCCAGGCACCGGCGCCGGGCCCGCCACCCCGGGCGGCCCCGCCACCGGACCGGACCCCGCGGCCGACCCGTCGGGCGCGACGGGCCCCGGCCCGGACCCGCGCGGGCGCCGGGAGACCCCGGAGGAACGCCGGCAACGCGAACAGGACGAGATGCTCGAGGACCGTGACCGGGGAGGCCCCAGCCAGTACGATCACCGCACGCCCCTGGAGATCGCCGGGGAGCTCATCGAACAGCACCTCGGCGGCGAACGGACACGCTGACCCGCGGTACAGTGGCCGGGCGTCGCGAGGGTGGCGTCGACACCCTGACAGACCCCCACCGGCACGCGGGACCTGCCGAGCACGTCCCCCGAGACAACCCCACGACAGCCCCGGCCCCCGAGCCCGGACGAAAGGAACACCATGAGCCAGCCCGACATGAACCAGATCATGGCCCAGGCCCAGCAGATGCAGCAGCAGCTCCAGGCGGCGCAGGCGGAGATCGTCGCCTCGACCGTCGAGGGCACCGCCGGCAACGGGCTCGTGACCGTCGTCCTCGGCGGCGACGGCGAGGTCCGGGACCTCACCATCGACCCGAAGGTCGTGGACCCGGAGGACGTCGAGACGCTCCAGGACCTCGTGGTCGGGGCGTTCCGCGAGGCCAACCAGAACCTCCGCGACCTCGCCGACGAGAAGATGGGGCCGCTGTCCCAGGGCATGGGCGGCCTCGGGCTCTGACCCGGCCCCCGCCGGGAGCCCCGTCGCCGGGCGACCCGCGCCGGGCCCCGGCCCCCGACCCCCACCCACGCCCCGCACCGACAGAGGTCGCACAGTGTTTGAAGGTCCGCTCCAGGACGTCATCGACGAATTCTCCCGCCTGCCCGGCGTCGGGCCGAAGAGCGCCCAACGCATCGCGTTCCACCTGCTCCAGGTCGACCCCGAGGACGTCGACCGGCTGCGCGCGGCGCTCGGCCGGCTGCGCGAGGGCGTGACGTTCTGCCGGATCTGCCACAACATCTCCCAGGAGGACGTCTGCCGGATCTGCGCGGACTCCTCCCGGGATACGTCGTCGGTGTGCGTCGTCGAGGAGTCGAAGGACATCCAGGTCATCGAACGCACCGGGGAGTACCGCGGGCGCTACCACGTGCTCGGCGGGGCGCTCGACCCCCTGAACGGGGTCGGCCCGAAGGAACTGACCGTCACGAAGCTCGTCCAGCGCATCGGCGGGAACGTCCCCGACGTCGTCATCGGCGGGAAAGCCGGGGCCCGGGCCGGTGCGGTGACCCCCACCGGGTCCGGTGGGGACCCGGGCCAGGGGGACGACGGCGTGGAGTACGCGCCGGCCCCCGAGATCACGGAGGTCATCATCGCGACCGACCCGAACACCGAGGGCGAGGCCACGGCCAGCTACCTCGGCCGGCTCCTCCGCGACTTCCCCGGTCTCCGCGTGAGCCGCCTGGCCTCGGGCATCCCGATGGGCGGGGAGCTGGAGTTCGTCGACGAGCTCACGCTCTCCCGCGCCTTCGCCGGACGCACAAGTATCACAGGTGGGTGAGCCGTCCGGGGTGCCGCACACCCGGGGGGTAACGTGGCATGCAGCGAGGTCCGCGGACACCCGCGGCCCCGCGCAGGCATGACAGACATGCCCGGACACGCACGACGCCGTGCGCCGACGCACAGACACGCACGCACAGGACAGTGAGGATGAGGACGATGAAGATCGGGACGACCCGCCGCCGCACCTCGGCGACGACAGCCGTGGCGGACGCCGCGAAGAACTCCGTGCAGGACGTCATGGACACGGTCACCGGCAGGCGTGCCGCCGCCGCGCGCCGCCGCAACGCCATCCGCACGGGCGTGTGGGCCACGGTGTTCACCGGCGCGGGCATCCTCCACTTCATCCACAAGGAGACGTTCAACGACCTCGTCCCCGAGGAACTGCCGGGCACGCAGACGCAGTGGACCTACGGCAGCGGTGCGGTGGAGCTCGCCCTCGGCGCCGCGATCGTGAACCCGGGCACCCGGGAGGCCGCCGGCCGGGCCGCCGCGTGGTTCCTCCTCGGCGTGTGGCCGGGCAACATCAAGATGGCGTGGGACTGGCGGAACGAGACCCCGGTGAAGCGGGCGATCGCGTTCCTCCGCGTGCCGATGCAGATCCCGATGATCGCGGACGTGCGTAAGCTCCGGTCCCCGCGGTCGGGGTGGATGTCCTGACCCCGTGACCGTCCTCATCACCGGTTTCGAACCGTTCCGGGGCCGGCGGCACAACACGTCGTGGGACGTCGCCCGCGCGGTGACGTCCCGGCTGCGGGGCAACGGCTTCCTCACCGACGCCGCGACGTCGTCCGGCGGCCGGGCGTCCATCGACCTCGCGCAGCTGCCCGTGGTCTTCGGCACGGTCGTGCGCGAACTGCCGGGCCTGGTGCAGGTCCGGCAGCTGCGGGTGGCGGTGTGCCTCGGGGAGCGGACGGGGACCGACGTGCCGCTCCTCGAGACGCGGGCGGTGAACGCGCAGGTCGGCCGGGACAACAGCGGCGCGGACGTCGACCGTCCGATTCTCCCGGGCGGGGAGGGGGAGCGGGTGCTGTCCCCGGACGTCGTGCGCCTGCTGGAGGAGGTCGAGGGGCTGGGGGTCAGTGACGACGCCGGCCGCTACGTGTGCAACACGACGCTGTGGACGGGCCTGGACCTGGCCCGGCAGGGGGAGGTCGACCGGTTCGTCTTCATCCACGTCCCGGCGTTGGAGGCCGGTGACGCCGAGGGGCTGCGGCGGGTGGTCGGCCGGGTGACCCGGGCCGTGGAGATCCTCGCCCGGGCCTGACAGGCCTGACGGGGGCTGACACGCCTGACACGGCTGACGGGCCCGACAGGCCTGCCGCCCCGGCGGGTCAGCTGCGCAGCCGCTCGGCCCGCAGGCGCGCGACCTCGCGGGTGACCTGCTCCGCGAGCTCGCCGTCGAGCGGGGGGAGCTCCGCGACGGTCGTCCCCGTCGCCTGCGCGAGCAGCGCGTCGGCGAGCTGCGGGTTCCGCGCGAGCGCGGGGCCGTGCATGTACGTCGCGACGACCGACCCCTGCACCACGCCCTCCGCGCGGATCTGCCGCTCGGCCTCCTCGCCGTCGAGCCCCGCCGCGGCGGCCCCGGCGGCGTCGGTGTTGCCCGTGCCGTGGGTGAGCCGCCCGAGCGGGCGGGCGTCCGGGCCGAGGATCGTGGCCCCCATGTGGTTCGCGAAGCCGGTGAGCGTGTCGGTGAGCGCCGCGGTCCAGTCCGTGCCCGTCCGCGCGCCCGCCCCGGCGCCGGCCCCGTTCCCCGCGGAGTCGCCGTCGCCGGCGGAGGTGCCGGTCCCGGCGGGGGCCGCGGGCGTCACCGGCTCGGACCGGATCTCCCCGATCATGCGGTGGGCCAGCCCGGACGTGGTGGCGTCGAGAATCCCGAGCCCCTCGACGACGCGGCCGGACGCGCGGAAGGACACGCCGAGCACCTGGAGCCCGGCGCAGATCGCGAGGACGGGCCGGCCGGCGGCGGCTGCCCGGGCGAGGCCACCGTCGGCGGCGAGGTGCTCCGTGGCGACGATCTGCGCGGTGTCCTCGCCCCCGCCGAGGGTGTAGACGTCGAGCGTCTCCGGCACCGGCTCCCCGAGGGTGAGCCGGTGGATCTCGGCGGTGAGGCCGCGCATCCGCGCGCGTTGGCGGAGGACGAGGGCGTTGCCGTCGTCACCGTACGTCCCGAGCACGTCGGGCAGGACGAGGCCGATGGTCAGGTCGGTGTCACTCATGGGTCTCCCCCCGGTCGGTGGCGGCCGTCGTGTCGGCGGCGGTGTCGGTGTCGGTCGTGTCGGTGGTGTCGGTCGTGCCGGTGCTGCCGGTGCCGGTCGTCGTGGCGGCGGGCTGCGCCCCCGCCCGGTCGAGGGCCCGCCGCAGGTCGCGGAAGGCCGTGTAGTTCGCGAGGACCTCCACGCGCCCGGGCGGGCAGTGCCGGATCGCCTCGACGGTGTCCACGACGAGCTCGTGGGTGATGCCCGCGTACCCGAGGCGCACCCCGAGGTCCGTGCCGCGTTCCCCGGCGGCGACGACGTGCAGCCCACCGAGGTTCTCGAAGCGCACGTCCCACAGCCAGGACAGGTCCTCACCGTCGGCGACCTGCCCGTTGACGGAGATGACGAGCCCGTCGGCGGAGCGGTCGACCATGGACAGCGCCTCCTGCCAGCCGGCCGGGTTCTTCGCGAGGAGCATGTGCACGCGGCGGCCGTCGATCTCGACGGTGGAGTACCGCCCGGCGACGGAGTCGACGCGTTCGACGGCGGCGAGCGCGTCGGTCCGGTCGACGCCCATCGCGACGGCGGCGGCGATGGCCTCGGCGGCGTTGCCCCGGTTCGCGTCCCCGGGCAGCTTGAGCTGCATCGGCAGCACGTCGCCGTCCGGGGTGGTGAGCCCGTCGGGGCCGATGACCCACTCCGGGGTGGGGCGCCGGAACTCCCGGCCGGTCGGCAGCGGTTTCACGGCGTACCAGTCGACGAGGTGACCGGCGTCGTCGGTCTCGCGGATGACCGCGCCGCCGGTGCGCGGGCAGCTCGCGGAGTCGCCGGCCCAGCTGCCGCCGGCGGAGACCCACACGACGTTCGGGCAGTCCCACGCGACGGAGGTGACCTGGACGTCGTCGCAGTTCGCGATGACGGTCATGTCCGGCCGGGCCTCGACGCACGCGCGGAGGGAGCGTTCGATCTTCGTGATCTCCCCGACGCGGTCGAGCTGGTCCCGCGACAGATTGAGCAGCACGAGCGTGTCACAGTTGAGGCGGTCGGCGATCGACGGGACGTGGAGCTCGTCGACCTCGAGGACGAGGGTCTCCCGGTCGCGCCCGGCGAGGAGCGCCGAGATCACGCCGGCGTCCATGTTGTCCCCGCCCTCATTCGTGGCGACGGTGCGGCGGGTGCGCACCGCCTCCGCGAGCATCCGGGTGGTGGTGGACTTCCCGTTCGTCCCGGTGACGATCGCGCACGGCCGCCCCTGCCCGAGCTGGGCGAGGAGGTCCGGGTCGATGGCCCCGGCGACGAGACCCCCGATCATCCCTCCCGCCCCGCGGCCGGTCTTTCGGGACGCCCAGGTGGCGAGGTCCGCCGCGCGGCACGCCAGTCTGCTTCGAAGACTCATTCGGCTCATTGGGCCGAGGATAGTGGAGCAGGTCCCGCCGCAGCCGCCGCCACTCCGGGCCCGGGGGTGGGTGCAGGGTGCCGACGCCGTCCGTGCGTCAGCGACACCCGGTGACGTGGGCGGTCGCGCGGCGGGGGAGGGCGTCAGCGGGCGGGCGGCCACGGGTCCGCCGGTGGGCGGGGTGGTCGGCGGCCGGGGTGGTCAGCGCGCGCGGCCGCCGCCGGACTTTCCGCCGGATGCCCCGCCGGAACGGCCGCGACCGGACTTCCCGCCGGGCTTCCCGCCCGAGCGACCCCCGCCGGGCTTCCCGCCCGACTTCCCGCCGGACTTCCCGCCCGACTTTCCGCCCGAGCGGCCGCCGCCGGATTTCCCGCCCGCCGCGCCGCCCTGTCCGCCGGCCTTCCCGCCGCCGGACTGGCCTCCCCGGCCCGGCCGCCGTCCCTGGCCCCGCGCCCCGCCGCGGCCCGTGGACCGCCGGGACCCGTCCGACCCGGACCCGCCCGCGCCGGTGCGCCGGTGTGCGGCCCGCGACGGTTGGGGCGCCGGGATGTGGGTGCGTGGCGTCGTCGTCGACCGGGTCCGTTCCCCGGGCCGGACGTCGTCGAGGAGGTCGAGGAACTCCCGGTCCGTGACGAGCGGGATCCCCTTCCGGTCCGCGTGCATGGCCTTCCCCCGCAGGTCGTGGCTGGAGTTGCACACCACCACGGAGGTCGTCCGGTTGAGCTTCTCGCTGTACGCCAGGCCGGCGCGCATCGCCCGGCCGATGATCTCGTCCGCGTCGCCGGCGATGTCCGGGCTCACGACGATCTC
Organism: Corynebacterium bovis DSM 20582 = CIP 54.80; assembly: GCF_030408615.1. Taxonomy (NCBI): domain Bacteria; kingdom Bacillati; phylum Actinomycetota; class Actinomycetes; order Mycobacteriales; family Corynebacteriaceae; genus Corynebacterium; species Corynebacterium bovis. Next base: position 319,156 of record NZ_CP047187.1, read on the forward strand.
CATGCCCTGCACGAGCGGCGACCCGGCCGTCCACGCGCCGGGGTTCTCGTAGGGGCGGGGCGCGGTCGCGGCGTCGACGCGCACCGTGCTGCGCTGCAGGCCGAACTGGTCGGCGGTGAGGTCGGCCGGGTCGAGCGAGCGGACCGGGCCGGCCGCCGGGGCCGTCCCCGGTGCGGTGTCGCCGCCGGGCCCGGAGCCGGTGCCGGAGCCGGTGCCCGCGTCGGTCTCCCCGGCGAGCGCCCGCTGGGCGAGGTGCAGCGGCATGAGCAGGCGCGTGTCGGCGAGCAGGAGCTCGTCCCCGGAGATCTCCGCCCGGGCGAGCGAGGCGGTCGCCGTCACCGCCGGGAGACTGTCCGCGGGCAGGTCGGGCAGGTGGTAGTGGGCCGCCACCGCGCGGAGGCGCGCGTCGTCCTCCTGCACGACCTGGTGCCGGGCCGTGCCGAGCGTGTCGACGATCGCGGTGGGGGTCGGGATCTCGACGCGACGCCCCTGCCGCCCGCGCCCCGACCGGCCGCGGCCGCTGCCCCGGTGGGCGCGGCGGAACTCCTGGACGATGAACCCCCACGTCATCGTCGCGTCGTGGCAGACGAGGGTGCGCCCGTCGAGGAGCCGGGAGAGCGTCTGCGCGACGGTCGCGAAGCCCGGGGCCTGGGCCAGATCCGCCTCCGTGTATCCGTGGAGGTGCCACGGGCCGGGGTCGTCGCCCGGGTTGAGCTGCTGGACGAACCCGGTCACCCGGTGGGTGCCGTCGGCGGCCGGGCCGGTCGACGTGCCGTCCGGGCCCGCCCCGGCGTCGGCGGGGGTCTCGACGACGGTGTCGCGGTGCACCGGGCCGCGGTTGCCGGTGAACGTCACCGGGGAGCCGTCGGCGGCGTGGAGCGTCGCGGCGAAGGCGACCATCCGGGAGGTCGTCGGGTGGATCCCCGAGGTAGCGACGGTGAGCGCGACGTACGGGGCCTGCTCGACCGTGGGGAGGTCGCCCTGGAAGGTCTTCGGCTGGTGGACGCGCCGGCCGGCCGGGGGGCCCGACGCCGTCGCCGGCGCCGTCCCGTCCGCGGGGCCGCCCGTCGATCCGTTCGCCGACCCGGTGGCCGGGGTGGTCGTCCGGGTGCCGGAGCCGGCGCGGCGCACGACGCGGCGACGGCCGCGCCGGCGACGCTGGGGCTGGGGGCGGGACCCGCCGGACGCGTGGTGGCCGGATCCGGACTCCCCGTCGGCTGCCGGGGTGGAGGGGGAGTCGGATCCGGAGGACGTCATGCGGAGCATTCTACTGACCGGCGGGGACCCGACCCAAGCGGTGCCCCGCCCGCCGGTCCGGGACGTGGCCGGGGAGCCGGCCCGGACAGTGGGTGGGGAGCCGGCCCGGACGGTGGGTGGGGAGGTCGGTGGGAAGGCCCGCGGGGAATAGGGGCACGGGGAAAGTCGTCGGACCCGGAAAAGGCCCGTCACGCTTCGCGGGAATGGTGCGCGGAGTCGTCCGGACGCGGGCGCGGGACACGGCGACTTTCCGAACGGAGGGCCCCGGGGTTTCCGACGCCCACCTCCCCGCCGCATGGCGCGTGAGGTGGGACCGGGCGATAATGTGAGTGGACGCGTGGTCCGTGCACGGGCGGCGTCGACCCCCGCTGCTCCTGTGCGACCTCAGGGAAAGCGCGGAGAATGCCCCTGAGTGGTCTCAAGGAAACCTGAGAGCGAAGCCCCCAGAGAACTCCCCTCGGACACCGGCAATATCCACGCCCGTGGTTAATCCTGTGTTTGTTTTGCCCCCGGACGGGAGGGCGTCCTGCGGGAATGTGGCGTCGAAAAGTGGTGCCGGGTCGTCATCGGGCGTCAGGAATCACTACGCTGGTCTCATGCTCCCAGAAGACACAGGATCACACGCCCCCGCGGGCAGGACCGGCGGATCGTCGACCGGGGCTCCCTACGGTGCCCCGGGTACCACGGTGCGCCGTCAGGACCCCGTTCGCCGGGTCGGTAAGAAGACCGGCCCGAAGCCCCGTTTCTCCCGCCAGGACGTCATCGACGCGGCGCTCGACATCGGGATCAACTCCTTCACGATGGCGGCGGTCGCGTCCCGTCTCGGCGTCGCGGCCCCGGCCGTCTACCGCCTGTTCGACGGCCGTGACGACGTCACCCGTGCCTGCCTCGTCGAGGTCGTCGCCGAGATGCCCCGCCCGGACGAGGACGCCGACTGGGAGGCCGTCATCCGCCACTGGGCCGAGCGCACGTGGGAGACCAGCGAGAAGTACCCGGGCCTCGCCCGCCTGCTCATGTCCTCGCCGGAGAACTACGAGCACATCCGTGACCGTCTCCAGTCGATGCTCACCACCGTCGTCGACCGTGGCTTCACCCCGGGCCAGGCCGCGTTCGCCCTCGACCTCGTCCTCGGCATGACCCTGTCGAGCTTCCTCGGCGGGTCCTCCGTCCGCAGCGCCGTGGCCGACGTCGCCGTCGCCGCCGAGGCGCAGGGCCGGGAGTTCGACCGGTCCTCGATGGAGCGCTCCGACCGGGAGATCTTCGAGTACAAGCTCCAGTTCATCATCGACGGCATGAAGGACCACTGCCCGGACATCTGACGTCCCGGACGGTGCCCCCGACAGACGACGGGTGCCGCCCCCGCCACCACCACGGTGGCCGGGGCGGCACCCGTCGCGTGCGTCCGGGGGCCGGTCGGCGCCGGTCGGACCCGGATCAGGCCGGGGTCAGGCGGTGGTCGGACCCGGATCAGACCCGGATCAGGCCGGGGCCCGGCCGCCGCCCGTGAGCCCCCGGATCAGGCCGGGGTGATCGGGTCCGTCTCCCGGCTCCGGTTGACCGCGCTCGTGATCGCCTTGAGGGAGGCGTAGGTGATGGACCCGGCGATGCCGACACCCCACACCTTCCGGCCGTCGACCTCGACCAGGACATACGCGGCGGCCTCGGCGTCGTCCCCCGAGGTCCGGGCGTGCTGGGTGTACTCCTGGACCTCGGCGTCGATGCCCAGGGACTCCAGCGCGTTGCAGTACGCCGCGACCGGGCCGTTGCCGCGGCCCTGGATCGTCCGCGTCTCGCCGTCGACCTCGACCTGCGCCGTGACGCGGGTCTCCGCGCCCTCGGCCTGCGGGCCGTCGACCGTGACCGAGATCTGGTCGAGCGGCGCGGTGCGGTCCAGGTACTCCGTGCTGAAGATGTCCCACATCGCCTTGGAGTTCACCTCGCCGCCCTCGGCGTCCGTGACCGCCTGGACGACCCCGGAGAACTCCACCTGCATCGGACGCGGCAGGTCCAGCCCGTGGTCGGTCTTCATGATGTACGCCACGCCGCCCTTGCCGGACTGGCTGTTGACCCGGATGACGGCCTCGTAGGTCCGGCCGACGTCCTTCGGGTCGATCGGCAGGTACGGCACCTCCCACGTGACGCGCTGGAACTCCGCGTCCGGGATGTCCCGCACGGGCGTGCCGGGGCTGACCTGCTCCGCCATCGCGTTGAGGCCCTTGTTGATCGCGTCCTGGTGCGAGCCGGAGAACGCGGTGAAGACGAGGTCGCCGCCGTAGGGGTGCCGCTCCGGCACGCGGAGCTGGTTGCAGTACTCCACCGTGCGCCGGATCTGGTCGATGTCGGAGAAGTCGATCTGGGGGTCGACGCCCTGGGTCAGCATATTCAGCCCCAGGGTGACGAGGCAGACGTTGCCCGTCCGCTCACCGTTGCCGAACAGGCAGCCCTCGATGCGGTCCGCGCCGGCCATGTAGCCGAGCTCGGCGGTGGCCACGCCCGTCCCACGGTCGTTGTGCGGGTGCAGCGACAGGACGATGGACTCCCGCCGCTCGAGGTTGCGGGACATCCACTCGATGGAGTCCGCGTACACGTTCGGCGTGATCATCTCCACCGTCGACGGCAGGTTGATGATCATCGGGTTGTCCGGCGTCGGCTCCATCACCGCGGTGACCGCGTCGCAGACCTCCTTGGCGTACTCGACCTCGGTGCCGGTGTAGGACTCCGGGGAGTACTCCCACCGCCAGTTCGTCTCCGGGTACTCCTGCGCGATCTCCCGGATGAGCCGGGCGGCGTCCGTCGCCAGGGCCTTCACGGCCTCCCGGTCCTTGCGGAAGACGACGCGCCGCTGGAGCTTCGACGTCGAGTTGTAGAAGTGCACGATGACGTTCCGGGCGCCGCGGCACGCCTCGAAGGTGCGGCGGATGAGGTGCTCCCGGGCCTGGACCAGCACCTGGATCGTCACGTCCTCCGGGATGCGGTCCTGCTCGATGATCTCGCGCACGAACGCGAAGTCCGTCTGGGAGGCCGAGGGGAAGCCGACCTCGATCTCCTTGTAGCCCATGCTGACCAGCAGGTCGAACATGCGGCGCTTCCGCTCCGGGCTCATGGGGTCGATGAGGGCCTGGTTGCCGTCACGCAGGTCGACGGCGCACCACTGCGGGGCGCGGTCGATGACCTTGTCCGGCCACGTGCGGTCCGGCAGGCGGAACTCCGCGACCTCCGTGAAGTACGGCTCGTAGCGGTGGGCGGGCATCGAGGACGCGCGCTGCCGGTTCCACGCCGGCTGGCCGTCGGCCGGGGGGCCGTCCGGGGTGCGGATGCGGGCGGGGGCGGAGATGTAGGCGTCGTTGGGGCTCATGGGTGGACTGCTCCTTCGCGGATGTCCACGTCCGGCGGTGTCGGTGACCGCGGGGACGTGGCGTGTGGGTCACCGACCGGCACGACGGAACTCCGCGACGGGGTGCCGGTCGGCTACTGCTGTCCTTGGGCCCCGCCGCGGCACGGAAGAAGTCGACGCGGATGCAGCCGACGTGCGCGGGCAGAATGCATGGGTCGACTATAGCGCACGTCACATCAGGGCCGGCAAGGGTTCCGGCGGACCGGGCTGATGAAGGGGTGGTGTGCGGGGGTCCGGCGTGTCGTTTACATTCATGGGCATGTCTGCACTTCTCGACGCCCCGACCCCCGCCCGGCGGCTGTCCCGCCCCGCCCTGGCCGCCGCCCTCGCCGCGTCGGTCGTGCTGTGGGGCGTGCAGCTCACCGTCCTCACGGTGTGGGGCGGCCGGCACGGACAGTCGCTCGGTGACGTCCTGTCCCAGTGGGACACCCAGTGGATGAGCCGGATCGCGCTCCACGGCTACGCCGGCTGGACGGAGGGGGGACACCCGTCGCAGTGGCAGTCCATCGCCTTCTTCCCGGGGTACCCGGTGCTGCTGCGCATCGTCTCCGCCCCGCTCGTCGTGTTCGGGGTGGAGTCCGCGACGCTCCTCGCCGGGTGCCTGCTCTCGGGGGTGCTCGCGGCGGCGATGGTCGTGGGGCTCGTGCGGCTCGTCGGGGACGGGCTCGACGCCGTGCCCCCGCAGACCCTCATCGGGCGCGTCGTCGCCGTGCTGTTCGACGGGCGCGGCGCCGACCGGGACGCCGATCCGGACGGTGACGGGGACGCTGACCGGGACGGCGACGGCCGCGGCGCCGTCGCCCGGGGCCGCGACGGGGTCGCCGCGCGGGTGACCGCCGGGACGGGGGAGGACGGGGCCCCTCGCCGGCCACGGCCACCGCCGTCGCCGCCCTGGCCCTCGGCGCGCCGATGTCCGCCGTGTACTGGATGCCGTACTCCGAGTCGCTCTTCGGTGTCTGCGCCGTGTGGTGCCTGGTCATGCTGCGGCGGCACCGCTTCCTCGCCGCCGGCGCGCTCGCCGGGGTCGCGGGGCTGACGCGCCTCACCGCGGTGGCGCTCGTCGTCACCCTCGGCCTCGCCGCGCTCGTCGAGACGGTGCGGGTCATCCTCGACCGCCGGGCCGGGGCCGGGTCCGGGGTCGCCGGTGACGGGCCGGGGTCGTCGGTGACGACGCCGCTCACCGCCTGGGTCGCCACGGTCGTCTCCGCCGTCCCGCTCGCGCTGTACATCGCGTGGGCCGACGGGCAGGCGGCGCCGGTCGGCGGGTACTTCGGGGCGCAGGACTCCGGGTGGCACAGCGGGTTCGACGGCGGCCGGGCGACGATGCGGTGGCTGCGCGAGCGGACGTTCGTCGGGCCGGGCGACGGCGGGGACGTCGGCTACATCATCGCCGGTCTGAGCGTCATCGCCGTCGTCCTCATCGTGGTGGCGTCGCTGTGGCCGCTGCTGCGGGGCGCCCTGGACTGGCGGCTGTGGCTGCCGGCGGCGATGATCGCCGGGATCGTCGTGTTCTCCGACGGGATCATGCACTCGCGGCCCCGGCTGCTGATCTTCCCCGTGCTCGTCCTGCTGCTGCCGTGGGTGGCCGCGGGGGCGCGGCGGTGGCGGTGGGCGTTCACCGTGCCGTTCGTCGTCGCCTGGTGCGTCCTCGGGTTCTTCGTGTCCGGGTGGCTGCTCGTGCCGTTCCGCTGGGCGATCTGAGCCGGCGGGGGCGCGGTCCGGGGGCGCGGTACGGGGGTGTGCGGCCCGGGCGCGGAGAGGGGGGGCTGACCCGGGGGTGCGGTCCGGGCGTGAAGGGGGGCTGACCCGGCGGGGGCCGGGGGAAAGGTCAGTCGACGCCCTTGCGGGACAGCACGACCGTCGAGACGATCATCACCGCGAGCGCCGCGGCCATCGCGATCCACTGGGCGCCGCGGACCTGGAAACTCTCCCCGAGGACGAAGTACCCCAGCGTGAACGCCACGAGCGGCTCGGTGATCGTCATCGCCGGCAGCGAGTTCTTCAGCGCGCCCGCGTTGAACGACGACTGCTGGACGACCGTGCCCAGCACCGCCATCGCGACGAGGCCGTAGAACTCCCACGCGGCGACGAGCCCGCCCAGCCCGCCGGAGACGAAGATGTCCACGACCGACTTCGACAGCACCGCGACGTACCCCATGATCGCGCCGGTCACCGTCCCGAGCAGCAGCGCCTTCTCGCTGCGGAACCGACGCCGCGAGGACGCCACCACGGCGCTGAGGACGACCGCCCCGACGACGAGGGCGATCAGCCAGATGTGCACCGGCGGCTGCGACAGGCCCGGCAGGGGACGCCCCATGACGACGACCACGCCGACCGCGACGGTGAGCAGCCCCGCCCACGTCATCTCCGGGGTGCTCACCCGGCGGCCGTCGAACCGGGCCGACAGCGGGAGCGTGAACATGAGGGAGAGCACGAGGATCGGCTGGACGACGAGCAGCGTGCCGAAGCCGAGTGCCACGATCTGGAGGACGTAGCCGAACAACGCGCAGAACACCCCGGCCCACCACAGCGGACGGGTCACCGCCGCGAGGATCGGCACCCCTCCGCCGTCCTCCGGTCCGCTCGTCGTCTGTTCGGTGATCTGGTGCCGCGCGACCGTCCCCCAGGCGATGGTGAGGGCGGACGCGAGGGCGAAGACGATCGCCAACAGGTTGTTGTGAGTCATCGTCCGCCCAGGCTAGCGGCTCCGGCCGCCGGACGCCGGGGTCGGGGTGACCGGGCGGGGTGCGTGTCGGGTGGGGACCGGGTGCCGGACGACGCCCCGGGGCGGGTGCGTGTCGCCCCGGGACCCGGGGGGGGGAAGCCGCGGGCGGGGGCGCGCCGGGCCGTCCACAGGCTGCGTCGGGACCCTTCCACCCGGTGCGGGCGGTCGGGTAGGCTGAAGCGGATTGTTTCCCCGCGGATCCGGGAAGGTGGATCGAGGAACGTGGCACTGGTCGTGCAGAAGTACGGTGGATCGTCGTTGGAGAACGCGGAGCGGATACGCCGCGTCGCGGAGCGGATCGTCGAGACCAAGAAGAAGGGGAACGACGTCGTCGTCGTGTGCTCGGCGATGGGGGACACCACCGACGAGTTCCTCGACCTCGCCCAGCAGGTCAACCCCGTGCCCCCGGCCCGTGAGATGGACATGCTGCTCACCGCCGGGGAGCGGATCTCCAACGCGCTCGTCGCCATGGCGATCGAGTCCCTCGGGGCGGAGGCCCAGTCCTTCACCGGGTCGCAGGCGGGGGTCATCACCACCGAACGGCACGGCAACGCGCGCATCGTCGACGTCACCCCGGGCCGGGTGCAGGAGGCCCTCGACCGCGGCAAGATCTGCCTCGTCGCCGGCTTCCAGGGCGTCAACCGGGAGACCCGGGACGTCACGACGCTCGGCCGGGGCGGCTCGGACACCACCGCCGTGGCCCTCGCCGCCGCACTCAAGGCCGACGTCTGCGAGATCTACTCCGACGTCGACGGGGTGTACACCGCGGACCCGCGGATCGTGCCGAACGCCCGGAAACTGGAGAAGATCTCCTTCGAGGAGATGCTCGAGATGGCCGCCGTGGGGGCGAAGATCCTCATGCTGCGGTGTGTGGAGTACGCCCGGGCGTTCAACGTGCCGCTCCACGTCCGTTCGTCATTCAGCAGTGAACCCGGCACCCTCGTCGCCGGAACAATGGAGGAGATCCCCGTGGAAGAAGCAGTTCTCACCGGCGTCGCGCACGACCGCTCCGAGGCCAAGGTCACCGTGCTCGGCATCCCGGACACCCCGGGCGAGGCCGCGCGGGTGTTCCGGGGGATCGCGGACGCCGAGATCAACATCGACATGGTGCTCCAGAACATCTCGAAGGTGGACTCCAACCGGACGGACATCACCTTCACCTGCCCCCGGGCCGACGGCCCCCGGGCGCTCGAGATGCTCAAGGCCATGCAGAGCACCTCCGACTTCCAGCAGGTCCTGTACGACGACCACATCGGCAAGGTCTCCCTCGTCGGCGCGGGGATGAAGTCCCACCCCGGCGTCACCGCGGACTTCTGCGAGGCGCTGCGCGACGCCGGGATCAACATCGAGCTCATCTCCACCTCCGAGATCCGGATCTCCGTGCTCATCCGGGACACGGACCTCGACAAGGCCGTCACCGCCCTCCACGAGCGCTTCCAGCTCGGCGGGGACGAGGAGGCCGTCGTCTACGCGGGGACCGGGCGCTGACGCGCCGCCGGACCGACCGCACGCATCGGACACACCGGACCCACCGGAAGGAAAGATCGGGATCATGACCACACTCGCCGTCGTCGGCGCGACCGGACAGGTCGGCCGCGTCATGCGCACCCTCCTCGAGGAGCGGGGGTTCCCCGCCGACCGGGTGCGCTTCTTCGCCTCCGCCCGCTCGGCCGGGACCACCCTCCCGTTCCGGGGTGAGGACATCACCGTCGAGGACACCGCCGCGACGTCGACCGAGGACCTGCGGGGCATCGACATCGCCCTGTTCTCCGCCGGCGGGGGCACGTCCCGCGAGCACGCGCCGCGGTTCGCCGAGGCCGGGGCGGTCGTCGTCGACAACTCCTCGGCGTGGCGGAAGGACCCGGAGGTCCCGCTCGTCGTCTCGGAGGTCAACCCGGACGACGTCACGGCGCGGCCGCGGGGCATCATCGCCAACCCGAACTGCACGACGATGGCGGCGATGCCCGTCCTCGGGCCGCTCCACCGCGCCGCGGGTCTCACCCGCCTGCGCGTGAGCTCCTACCAGGCCGTCTCCGGGTCCGGGGTCGCCGGGGTCACGGCGCTCGAGGAGCAGGTCCGGCGCGCCGTCGGCGACGGTGACGGCGGGGTGCTGCGGGACCTCGTGCTCGACGGCTCCGCGCTCGGCGGCCCGGACGGGCTGTCCGCCGACGAGCTCGGGCCGTACGTCGCGCCCATCGCCTTCAACGCGCTGCCCTTCGCCGGCGCCCTCGTCGACGACGGCTCCCGGGAGACCGACGAGGAGCAGAAGCTGCGCAACGAGTCGCGGAAGATCCTCGGGATCCCCGACCTCCGCGTCGCGGGCACGTGCGTCCGGGTGCCGGTCTTCACCGGCCACACCATGACCGTCCACGCGGAGTTCTCCCGGCCGGTCACCCCGGACGAGGCCGAGGGGATCCTCGCCGACGCCCCGGGGGTCGAGCTCGTCGAGGTGCCGACGCCCCTCGCCGCGGCCGGGCGCGACGAGTCCCTCGTCGGCCGGATCCGGCAGGACGGGTCGGTCGACGACAACCGCGGCCTCGTCCTCGTCGTGTCGGGGGACAACCTCCGCAAGGGGGCGGCGCTCAACACGATCCAGATCGCGGAGCTGGTGCTCGACCGCGGCTGACAGCGCCGGGGGGCTGCGCGGGCTGACCGGCCCGGGGGGCTACGCGGGCTGACCGGCCCGGGGGACCGGGCGCGCCAGGGGGGGATTCCCGGGCTGACCGGCCCGGGTCCGGCGCCGTCAGCGTCGGCCCGGCCGGGGCCCGCGATCCCCGGTCAGGCCGGGGCGGGCAGGTCGGGCCACAGCTCACGCATGAGGTCGACCACCATCGCGGCGAACTCGGCCGTCGGCCCCGGCGTCCGCGAGCGCACGAGCGTGACACCCAGCCGCTCCGCCGTCTGCGCGGCCTCCGTGTCCAGGTCCCAGATGACCTCCACGTGGTCGGAGACGAAGCCCACCGGGCACAGGACGACCGGGTTGCGGTTGCCCTCCGCGACCCGCCGCTCCAGGTGGTCGCAGATGTCCGGTTCCAGCCACGGGATGTGCGGGGGGCCCGACCGGGACTGCCACACGAGGTCGACGTCCGCGGCGCCGTCGTCCGCGAAGGACGTCAGGGCCCGCACCTCGCGGGCGGTCGTGAGGATCTGCCCGGAGTAGCGCTGCGACGGGTCGTCGGGGGCGGACTCCTCGTCCGCCGACAGCGGGATGGAGTGCGCGGTGAAGATCAGGTCCGCGTCCGCGCGCACGTCCTCCGGCAGCGACGCCAGGGCGTCGTCGACACCCCGGGCGAAGATCGGCGCGAACCGGGGATGGTCGTGGAACGGCCGGATCTTCGTCAGCGTCGGCGGGGTGAGCCCCGCCTCCCGCGTCGCCGCGGTCGCCCGCGTGATGTCCTCGGCGTACTGCCGGTCACCGGAGTACCCGCCCCACGCGGACGTCGCGAAGACGAGCGCCTCCGTGATCCCGTCGCGGGCCATCTGCGCCACCGTGTCCTCGACGAACGGGTGCCAGTTGCGGTTGCCGAAGTACACGGGCACGTCCGCGCCGGCCTCGGCGAGCGTCGACTCGACGGTGCCGATGATCTGCCGGTTGAGGTCGTTGATCGGGCTGCGCCCGCCGAGGGTGAAGTAGTGCTCGCCGACCTCGACGAGCCGCTCCCGGGGGATGTTCCGGCCCCGGGTCACGTTCTCGAGGAAGGGGACCACGTCCTCCTTCTTCTCCGGGCCGCCGAAGGAGAGGTAGAGCAGCGCCCGGCGGGCGGAGGGGTCCGGACCGTCGGGCGTGTGGGCCGTGGGGGCGTCGTGAGGGTGTTCAGGCATGTGTCCAGACTACGTCCGTGCCGCACGCTGACGGACCGTGGCGTGGCCGACCGCCCTGACCGGGGGTGACCCGGGGTGTGACCGTCAGCCGACGTCCCGCAGGTGGCCGCGCCGCCGGGCGGCCGGGGCCCCGGGGAGACCGCCGGTCCGCCGGAGCGTGGCGTCGTCCCCCCTCCCGGGGAGCCCCGCGGTCCTGGCCGTCGCCCGCGACCGGTCCCCGGCCTCCCCGGCGGCGCGGGCGGCGTCCTGGGCGGCGACCATGTCCGCGCGGGCGCGGGCGACCCGGGACCGGATCGTGCCGACCCGCACCCCCGCGATGTCCGCGGCCTCCGCGTACGTGTACCCGAGGACCTGGGTGAGGACGAGGGCCTCGCGGCGCTCCGGGTCGAGGAGGTCGAGCAGGGCGCGGGCGTCGACGAGCTCGGCCCACGTCTGGTCCCCGGCGGTGTCGGGCGACGGGGAGTGCTCGGCGGCGTCCTCCCACTGCGCGGTGGACTTGCGGGGCCGGGCCATGTCGTGGCGGACGCTGTCCACCCACACCCGGCGGGCGAGGGAGAGGATCCACGTCCGGGCCGTCGACCGGGCGGCGAAGCGGGGCAGCGCGCCGAGGACCCGCAGGTAGGTCTCCTGGGTGAGGTCGTCGGCGCGGTCGGTGTCCGCGAGGTGGGCGAGGAGCCGCCACACGTCCTGGTGGGTGGCCTGGATGAAGGCGTTGAGCGCCGTCCGGTCGCCGGTCGCGGCGCGGAGGGCGAGGTCGGTCACGGCCGTGTCGTCGGGCCGACCGGGGCGTCGGTGGCCGCCGTCGGGGGCGGTGCCGTCGGTGGCGGTCGTCTGGTGCACGGTGACCAGCCTAGCAGGGGGGTCCGCCCACCCCGTCGGCTGCTCCGGGCGGCTCCGGGGGAGGGGGGAGGGGGACGACGGCGACCCCCGGCGGGCGGGCGCGGGAGCACCGGGCGGGGCGGGGCCGGCGGGACGGCGGAGTGCGAGCTCAGGCCGGCTGCGGAGGTGACGCGGGCGGTGGCGCGGGGCCCGCCGGACGGGCCCGGGGACGGCCGGTGGGGCGGTCCGGGCGCAGCCCAGGCAAACCTATGAGAATAAGGAGATTGATGGAATGAATGTATAACGTGACGGCAAGGGCCATCGGAATCTGGCATACTGGGCGGCGGTACCGTCCCGGGCACACCGGGCCGGACGTCACAGACGAACGTCACAGGTCGCGGGTGCGCAGGGATGCCCAGGGGCTGGGACGGGTGACACGAGAAGAACAACTCGCAGTCCGAGGAGGACGACATGACTGACAACACCACTCCGGCCGGTAACCCGGCAGGCTCCGACGATGTCGCGATGCGCGGGGTCTGCCCCGTGACCGGGCACTCCAGCAACATCAACGGCGCCCCGGTCCGCACCGAGGAGCACAGCGTCACCGTCGGTGCGCAGGGCCCCATCGCCCTCAACGACGTGCACCTCATCGAGAAGCACGCCCACTTCAACCGGGAGCGCATCCCGGAGCGCAACGTCCACGCGAAGGGCTCCGGCGCCTTCGGTGAGCTCACCGTCACCGAGGACGTCTCGAAGTACACGAAGGCGGACCTCTTCCAGCCGGGCCGCGTGACCCCGATGCTCGCCCGCTTCTCCACCGTCGCCGGTGAGCAGGGCTACCCCGACACCGTCCGCGACGTCCGCGGGTTCTCGCTGAAGTTCTACACCCAGGAGGGCAACTACGACCTCGTGGGGAACAACACCCCGGTGTTCTTCCTCCGCGACGGCATCAAGTTCCCGGACTTCATCCGCTCCCAGAAGCGGCTCCACGGCCCGGGCCTCCAGTCCGCCGACATGCAGTGGGACTTCTGGACCCGCAGCCCGGAGTCCGCACACCAGGTCACCTACCTCATGGGTGACCGCGGCATCCCGACGGACTTCCGCCACATGGACGGCTTCAGCTCCCACACCTACCAGTGGATCAACGCCGACAACGAGCGCTTCTGGGTGAAGTACCACTTCAAGACCCGCCAGGGCTGGAAGTACTTCACCGACGAGGAGGCCTCGCAGGTCCTCGCCTCCCAGGACTTCGACCACTCCCGCAAGGACCTGTGGGAGGCCATCGAGGCCGGCGACTACCCGACGTGGGACGTCAAGGTGCAGATCATGCCCCTCGACGAGGCCGAGGGCTACCGCTGGAACCCGTTCGACCTCACCAAGACCTGGTCCCAGAAGGACTACCCGCTCATCCCGGTCGGCCACTTCACGCTGAACCGGAACCCGGAGAACTTCTTCGCCCAGATCGAGCAGGCCGCGTTCGCGCCGTCGAACATCGTCCCCGGCATCGGCTTCTCCCCGGACAAGATGCTGCTCGCGCGCTCCTTCGCGTACGCGGACACGCAGCGCTACCGCCTCGGCGTGAACTACCACCAGATCCCGGTCAACCACCCGATCGCGGACAACGGCAACCACTTCACCGCGAAGGACGGCGCCTCGGCGCACGAGTTCCCGCCGGCCGGCACGCCGACGTACTCGCCGAACCGCTTCGACCGCGGCGAGGGCCTCGACGACGTCAAGGACGGCTCCGGTGCCGTCGAGAAGGGCGTCGCCCCCGGCGAGTCGAAGTACGGCTTCGGCCGCGGGCAGGAGTCCGCGACCGGCGTCGCCTACGATCTCGGTCTGTTCGACGAGAACCACGGCGGCGACCTCACCCGGGGCGCGTACGTCCGGCACGAGGACGACGACGACTTCATGCAGCCGGGCATCCTCGTCCGGGAGGTTCTCGACGACGCCGCGCGTGAGCGGCTCGCCGGGAACATCGCCCGGGCCATGGACGGTGTCTCCGAGCAGGTCGAGCAGCAGTGCTACGTCTACTGGAGCAAGGTCGACGAGAACCTCGGCGCCCGCGTCAAGGAGCTCTTCCAGGCCGCCGACAACAGCCCGGCCGACCAGACCGGCCCGCGCGGCGAGTGACACCCCCGGCCGTCGGCGGCTGACACCGCCGGCGTCGCCACCGGTCCGCGGCTGAGACCGTGACCACTGCCAGGCCCCGCACCCCGTCCACGGGTGCGGGGCCTGGCGTCGTCTCCGGACCTCCCGCCGTCCCGCGCCACGGCCCACGCCCCGCGCCACGGTCCCCGTCCCGTGCCCGCCGCTCCACCCACGCGACGGCGCGGACGCCGGTACCCTGGCGGCCGAACGGCCGGGACGGACCCGGCCGGGACCCGGCCCCGGGAGACGGGGCCGGAACCAGTGAAGGGAGAACGACCATGGCTGACTCGACTGAGGCTCTGTACACGGGAACGGCGCTGTCCACCGGGGGCGGCCGCGACGGTCACGTCGCCACCGACGACCGGCGGATCGACCTCGAGGTCCGGCCGCCGAAGGAGATGGGCGGCTCCGGCGAGGGCACGAACCCGGAGCAGCTCGTCGCCGCCGGCTGGGCCGCGTGCTTCAACGGCGCGCTCCAGGCGATCATGCGCAAGGAGGGCGTGAAGGTCGACACGCCGCCCGAGGTCCGCGTGCAGTCCACCATCAACCGCGACGGGGAGGGCTTCTCCATCAGCGCCGCGATCACGGCGACGTTCCACGGCGTCGAGCAGGCCGTGGCCGACGACCTCGTGGCGAAGGCGCACGAGTTCTGCCCGTACTCGAAGGCGACGCGCGGCAACGTGCCGACCGAGGTCACCGCCACCGTCGCGTGACCGCGTGACTGCGTGACCGTATGACCGCGTGACTGCGTGACCGTATGACCGCGTGACCGCGTCACCGGGGCCGGGGGCCGACCCCCGACCGGCCCCGCCCCCTGCACGTCTCTGCACGCCCCCGCACGCCCCCTGCACACCCCCGCGCGCCCTCCCACCCCACCCCCCCCGGTGGCCGGGACCGGCCTAGCGCGGTTCCTTCGCGCGTTCGCCGCCGGACAGCGGCACGGTGTGGTCCCAGTGCGTCGCGTGCAGGGCGCGGCCCATGATGAACGACCCCATCGCCGCGACGACGAGCAGCGCGACGATCGCGACGATCGCCTTGACGAACTCGGCGAGGATGAACCCCTCCGTCGACCACGAGTACACGAGGTTCGCCGCGACGAGCAGCGGCAACCCCACCCCGACGGCCGGGCCGACCATGTTGATCTGGCTCAGCGCGTCCGGGGCGAGGTACATCGCCACCGCCGACCCGAGGACCATGACGGACCCGCACACGGCGAGGACGCCGATGAGGACCGCGGCGAACCAGTTCGGGTCGTGGAACTCCTTGACCTGGCCGGCGGCCTCGCCACCGGCGGCGAGCAGCGTCGTCACTCCGGACATGTCAGCGCCTCCCTCGGGTGATGATGCGGGCGTAGGCGATGGTCGTCAACGCGCCGAAGAGGCCGGCGAACATGACGACGTCGTACGTGATCGCCGACCGGTGGAACAGGCAGTAGGACAGGAACAGTCCGACCATGGCGAAGAACACCATGTCGGAGAGCACCGCGCGCCGGGCGTCGTTGTGCGTGGACGCCGCGCGCCACAGGACGATGAGCAGGGCGAGGGCGTTGACGGCGATCGTGATGCCGCCCGCGATGGTGAGGAAGGTCGTGGGGCTCATCGGTCGTCGTTCCTCTCTGGGTCGGGGGCCGGGCGGCGGTCGGGTCGGGGGTCGGGGTCGGGGGCGCGGTCGGTGCGGCCGTCGGGGCGGGGCCCGGAGGGGGGACGACGGGACCCTCCGCGCGGTGCCTGCGTCTCGTCGACGCTGCTCAGGGGGATGCCGTCGCGCCGGGCCCGGTCGATGCTCCGGCGGATGTCCGTCCCGACGGCGTCGGAGTGGCCGGGCGGCGGGGTGTCGGGCACCGTGTCCCCGGGCGGCCGGCGGTCGGCGAGGTCGGCCCGGAGGTCCTGGGTGCCGTCCTGTTCACCGAGGCGGGCGGCGTCGCCCGGGCTGGGCCACGTCGAGGGGAACGGGGAGACGTCGTCGCCGCGGGCGCGGCGGGCGTTGCGTTCGGCGATCTCCTGGCGGATCTCGTCGGCGAGCTCGTGGGCGTGGGCGGGGTCGCGGGACGCCTCCTGGGCGAGGATCGCGGCGACGAACGCGGCGGCGTGGGGCGTCGAGTCCACCTTCTCCATGTCGAAGGCGTCCTCGTTGCGGGCACGGCCACCGCGGCTGCCGTGGTAGCCGCGCGGTCCCGGCGTGCCGCGCTCGACGAGGTGCTTGACGTCGAATTGCTGCTTGCGCTTCCGGACGGACGGGGCGAGCTTCGCCTCCATGACGGCGATGTCGTGGAGCAGCTCCTCCGGTTCGGAGCCGTACATGGCGTGGACGGCGAGGAAGCGCTGGACGTTCGTCAGGCCGTGCGTGTCGAACTCCGCGCCGGCGACGGCGGAGGCGTCGTGCCGGTCGCGGTTGCCGGCGGCGGCGTCGTAGTCGACCTCCTTGGGGCCGGTCACGCCGAGGGCGAGGGTGCCCGGGGTCATCGTGATCGACGCGATGAGGGCGGCGATGTCCCGTTCGGAGGTCACGCGCAGGGGGTAGTAGAGGACGACGGGGGCGATGTTGCGGCCGGTCGTGAACGTGTCGTAGACCATCGCGACGGACTCGACGATGATCTGGCCGGTCAGCCAGAGGACGTACCGCGCGCAGTGGATGACGGTCCTGAGCAGCTTCACCGGTGGTCACCAGCTTCCGTGTCGGGGGCGGCGGGGGCGGCGGGGGCGTGGGAGGCCGCCGGTGCCCCGGACGTCGCCGGGGCGTCGGCGGTGCCGCGCGGGGCGGGGGCGACGGGCGTCCCCGGGGTGTCCGGGGAGGGGTCCGTCGGACGGGCCGCCCCGACCCCGAACGAGTCGGTGTCGAGGACGGAGCCGACGCCGCGCTCCCCGCCGAGCACCGCGTGGACGTACGGGGCGGTGTCCGTGAGGTCGTCGGCCGCCCGGTTCGTCAGCGCGAACACGCCGCCCGCCCCGACGAACATCGCGACGCTCACGGCGAGCAGCGTCGCCCCCGGCAGCACGAAGCGCGGCGAGACCGCGAGCGACGGGTTCATCTGCTTCGGGCTCATCGGCTTGCCCCAGAAGACCTCCCGCCACACGTAGAGCATGGAGAACAGGCTGCCGAGCCCGGCGACGAGGATCGCGCCGACGACCAGCCACGCCTTCCACGTCCCGTCGCCGGCGACGCCGAGGACGAGGGCGAGCTTGCCCCACACCCCGGAGAACGGCGGGAAGCCGATGATCGACAGCGCCCCCGCCGCGAACACGGCGGCGGGGAACGGGTCGCGGCGCAGCAGCCCGCTGAGGGTGCGGATCCGCCCGGTGCCGTACGTCTCCTCCACCGCACCGGCGGTCATGATGAGCGACCCGGCGGTGACCATGTGGTGGAGCATGTAGAACAGCGCGGCGCTGAGCAGCAGCCGGGGGTTCTCCGCGACGAAGGCGAGGGCGACGAGGATGAACGGGATGCCGTTGACCATCTGGTAGGCCAGCACCCCGCGCATCGACGCCTCGGCCATGCCCGCGAACGCGCCGATGAGCATCCCGGCGACCGTGATGACGATGATCGCCCACGACCACGCCGGGTCGCCCTCGAAGACGACCATGAACACCCGGATGATGGCGTACACGCCGACCTTCGTGTGCAGGCCGGAGAACAGGGACATCACCGCCGGCGAGGTCGACGGGTAGGCGCGGGGGAGCCACGTGTGGACCGGGGCCATCCCGGCCTTCACCCCGAGCGCGAGGAGGACGAGGCCGAGGGCGACGACGAGCTGCCACTGCGTGCCGTGGACGCCGTCGGCGAAGGAGACCCCGCGCGGACCGGCGGCCCCGGCGAGCGCGGCGAGGTTCGTCGTCCCCACCACCGCGTACGTGAACCCGACGCCGATGACGAGCACCGCCGACGTCACGAGGTTGACGATGACGAACATCCGGGCCGACGCGAGCCGCGCCCACGTCCCCGTCATCGCGAGCAGCCCGTACGAGGGCATGAGCATGACCTCGACGAACACGAAGAGGTTGAACAGGTCGGCGGTGAGCACGGCGCCCCACACGCCGCCGATGAGCATGAGCGTCAGCGCCGGGTAGAAGCGGGCGGCGGTCTCCCCGACGGCGTCGGCGAACCAGTTCGCGGTGAGGGCGATGAGGCCCGTCGTGACGATCATGAGGCCGGTGAACGTGTCCGCGGCCAGCGGGATCGACACCCCGCCCGGGTAGCCGCCGACGGCGTGGGCGACGGTCGAGGTGTCCCCGGACACGGCGGCGACGAGCCACGCGCCGCCGAGGACGCCCGCCGCCGGGACGACGATCCCGAGCGTGCGGCGCACCACGGCCCACGGGGCGACGGCCGCGAGGCCCGCCGCGATGAGGGGCACGGCGATGAAGAGGGGGAGCAGTGCTCCCACGTCCGTCGGGGCCATCAGTAGTTCTCCTCACGCTGTCGACGTCGGGCGGCCTCGGGGGAGTCCTTCGTGATGTGGTGGGCCGACCGGCCCATGGTCTGGAGGGAGCGGAAGCTCTTGCGGGCCTTCTCCGGGTCCTCGGCGGCGCTCGTGTCGTCGTCGCGCCCGAGCGCGGCGAGGGTGAGCATGAGGGCCGTGGCCGCCATGCTGATGACGATGGCGGTGAGGACGAACGCCTGGGGGAGGGGGTCCGCGGCCTCGGCGGCGGTCGCCCGGTCGGCGAGGGGTTCCTCCCGCCACGCGCCGACGCCGGCGGCGAGGAGGATGAGGTTCGTCCCGTGGCTGATGAGGGTCATGCCGATGACGAGGCGGACCATGCCGCGCTGCATGATGAGGTACGTGCCTCCCGCGACGAGGATGGCGATGACGGCTGCGATGATCATTCGTCGGTCTCCTCGGCGGTGTCTGTGGCTGTGTCTGTGGCTGCGGCTGCGGCTGTGTTTTTGTCCGTGTCGTCCGTGGCCGTGCCGTCGACGGCGTCGGTCGTGTCGGCCGTGCCGCCGTCCCGGTCGCCGTCGCCCTCACCCTCGCCCTCGCCGTCGCTGTCGTTGACGTCGTCGTCGAGGGGGCGGCTGAGGATCGACCGTTCCGCCGGGGGGAGGTCGGAGGTCACGCCGAGGTCCTCGTCGTCGGGGTCGGGGGTCCCGGAGTCGTCGTCGGACCCGGTCCCCGTCCCGGAGGCCGCGGCCGCGTCGCCGTCGGTGCCCCGGTCGGAGGTCACGACGGACGCCTCACCGGACCGGCCCCCGGGGGTCACGACGGACGCCTCACCGGCGTCACCGTCCGCGGCCCCGCCGGCGTCCGGCCGGGACGCGCCGCCGCCGGCGGAGACGGCCGTCGCCCCGGCGAGCGCGGGGATCGGCGAGTGCCGGCGCGGCGTCGCGCCCCGGCCGGCGGTCGTCGGCGCGGGGACGGCCTGGGCCGCGCGGTCGTCGGCGCCGCCGGTGCGGGCCGCCGGACCGCCGCCCCGGCCGGGGCGTTCCCGCCCGCCGAGCTGGTTGACGACGACGATGACCATGCCGATGACCGACAGGTACACGCCGAGGTCGAAGACCATCGACGTCGTGACGTGCATCGACCCGATGTGCCCGTGGAGCGGGGTGAGGAACCCGCCCCCGGCGTACCCGGCGAGCCCGGTGACCATCGCGAGGACGACGCCCCCGCCGATGAGCCGGTAGCCGAGGTCGCGGCCCCCGATGGTGCGGTTGCGCGGCGCGCCGAGGTACCAGGTGAACAGCGCACCCGAGGCGACGAGCGCGGCGATGAACCCGCCGCCCGGGGCGTTGTGCCCGCGCATGAACACGGTGAAGGACACGAGGCCCAGGACCGGCAGCAGGTACGGCATGAGCGCCCGGGTGGGGATGGAGTTGAGGTGGGTGCTGCGCAGGTACTTGGAGTAGAACGGCGCGAGCTCCGGGACCTTGTGGACGTCCGGGAAGCGCGTCGACCCTTCCGCGCGGAACAGCTCCGCCGTCGACCCCGGGCCGTAGCCGGGCAGCGGCGAGCGCGGGACGGACGCGACGACCGCGGCGATGACGATGCCGGTCATCCCGAGGACGGTGAGCTCGCCGAGGGTGTCGAAGGCACGGAACTCGACGAGGATGGTGTTCACGACGTTGTTGCCCGAGGAGATCTCCGGGGCGTTGTCGAGGTACCAGTCCGCGAGCGGGGGCTTGCCGTGCCGCCCGGTGAGCAGCCACACCCCGACGAAGGTGACGAGGCCGACGATCGTGGCGAGGACCGTCGCGAACTTCGCCCGGTTCTCCCCCTCCCGCAGGTAGAGCCGCGGCTGGTGCCGCACGACGAGCATCATGACGACGACGACGAGGAACTCGACGAGGAGCTGCGTCAGCGCGACGTCGGGCGCGCCGAGCGTCAGCATGAGCCACGAGACCCCGACGCCGGCGATACCGGAGAGCACGATCGACGCCAGCCGCGACCGCGTCGACACGACCGCGCCGACACTCAGCGCGACGATGACGAGCGCGATGAGGTCCGTCGGGTCGTCGATCCCCGACATCCGCGGCGGCAGGTCCGCGAGCCCCTGCAGGCGGCCCGGCCCGAGCAGCGAGAACATGCCCAGGGCGATGACGGACCCGAGGATCCACACCACGTGCCGGCTCGGGGCCATCGACGCGGCGGGCCGGCTGACGAGCCGCCCCCACCGCGCGGCGAGGGTGACGACGAGCGCGATGAGCTGCGCCCCGCTCACCGGGAAGAGCTTCCGCCCCTCGGACCACCGCGAGATCCGGTGCCGCTGCGTGACACCGACGACGCCGAGGACGACGACGACCGCCGTGACGAGCACCGGGACGGTCACGCCGTGCCAGAGCCCGAGGTGACTGTGGGCGTCCTCGCCCGTGACGACCGCGGCCACCGCATCGAGGGGGGCGTCGTACCGGGAGAGCCAGAACACCGCCGGCAGGGACAGGACACCCGGCAGCGCGGCCGGGACCCAGAACAGGGGGGAGGCCTCGTGGACGTGGCTCATGTCGCGGCGGCCGTCGATGAACGCGCCGAAGACGTAGCGGGCGGAGTAGAGGAACGTCGCGACCGCGCCGCCCGTCGCCGCGACGAGGAGGACGACGACCCACGGGTCGGTGAACGGGGCGTCGAGGAAGGCGTCGAGCATCCCCTCCTTCGACACGAACCCGAGCAGCGGGGGAATGCCGGCCATCGACGCCGCGGACAGGACCGCGGCGGCGAACGTGAAGGGCATCCGGTTCCACAGCGGGCCGAGACGACGGATGTCACGGGTGCCGGTGGCGTGGTCGACGACGCCGATGAGCATGAACAGCGAGCTCTTGAACATCGCGTGCGCGGCGGTGTGGAGGATCGCCGCGGTGATCGCGAACGGGGTGCCGATGCCGATCGTGGCGACGATCCAGCCGAGCTGCGAGACCGTCGAGTACGCCGTGAGCTTCTTGAGGTCCGTCTTCTGCAGCGCGAAGACCGCCGCCGCGACGGCCGTCGTCATCCCCACCCCGACGAGCATGACGTGCCACACGGCGGTGCCGTGGAACATGCCCGAGAACCGGATGAGCACGTACACGCCCGCCTTGACGACCGCCGCCGCGTGGAGGAACGCGGAGACCGGGGTGTCCGCGGCCATCGCCTCGGGCAGCCAGGCGTGGAAGGGGAACTGGGCGGCCTTCGAGAACCCGGCGAGGGCGACGAGCACCGCGACCAGCGTCGTCGTCCCCGGCTCGCGGGCCCACACGTCGCTGTGGATGATGCCCGTCAGCGACGTCGTCCCCGTCGCCGCGACCATGACCCCGACGGCCGCGAGGAGCAGCAGCCCCCCGGCGAAGGTGAGGATGAGGGTCCGGACCGACCCGGCCTCGCCGCTCGACCCGGAGCGGGCGATGAGGAAGAACGAGCACAGGGACACCGTCTCCCAGGCGAAGAACAGCACCGTCACGTCGTCGGCGAGGACGAGGAGGAGGATCGACGTCATGAACGTCGCCATGAACAGGTAGAAGCTGAGGATCTTCCGCCCCACGTGCAGGTACTGCGTGGAGTACACGAACACGACCGCGCCGATGACGAGCGCGAGGAGGGTGAAGAACAGCGACAGGGCGTCCAGCCGGAGGGCGAGGGACAGTCCGCCGTCGAGCCCGGGGACGAGGCCGTCGACCCACGTCACCGACGCGGTCACCGGCGTGCCGTCGAGGATGCCCCGGGCGTGGGAGCCGACGTAGCCCCCCAACCCCAGGTACACCACCGCGAGGGGCCAGCCCGCCTGCCGGTCGAGGATCCGGACGAGCAGCGGGACGAGCAGGAGGGCCAGCGCCGCGACGGCAGGGACGGTGAACAGGCTCACGGTGGCGACAACACCCCAACTCGGTAGACATGGACCTGCGCTCCGTGGCCCGGTGGCACCGGTGTGGCGGTGGCTCCGCGGGGCAGGTTCGGGCACTCCGGACGTCCACCGGCGGGGGCGGCCGACCACTGTCGGGGTCGCCGCCGGGCGGGCCCCGGCTCCCCGGGCTGACTCACGGGGTCACGGGGGTCGTGTCGCCGCGGACGTCATCGAACGTGACCTACGTTACCAGGTGGGAAGGCGGTTCCACCTGCGGGTCCGGTGGTACGGACGGTCGGCGGGGTGTGACACACCGGCGCTACGGTGGTGGCATGACCGACCGACGCACGATTCCCACGACCACATCCACAGCCGGTCCCGCGGCCGGGGGCCCGGACCTCCCCGTCCTCGGGTTCGGCACGTACCGGCTCCGGGGGGACGACGGCGCGCGTGCCGTCGCCGACGCCCTCGACCTCGGGTACACCCTGCTGGACTCCGCGTACAACTACGAGAACGAGGGGACCGTCGGGGAGGGGATCCGCCGGTCGGGGGTCGACCGCGACCGGGTCACCGTCACCAGCAAGCTCCCGGGGCGCTACCAGGAGCACGACGACGCCCTGGTCACGGTGCAGGAGAGCCTGTACCGGACCGGTCTCGACCACATCGACCTCTACCTCATCCACTGGCCGAACCCGTCCCGGGGGCACGCCGTCGAGGCGTTCGGGGCGCTGCTCGAGGCCCGGGAGCGGGGGCTGGTCCGGCACGTCGGGGTGTGCAACTTCCTCCCCGAGCACCTGGACGCCCTCGAGCAGGCCACGGGGGAGCTGCCCGTCGTCAACCAGATCGAGCTCCACCCCTTCTTCCCCCAGGTGGAGGCCCTGGAGTACCACCGCAGCCGCGGGATCGTCACGCAGGCGTGGAGTCCCCTCGGGCGCGGGGCGGTGCTCGACGCCGCGCCGGTGACGGCGGCGGCGGAGGCCCACGGGGCGACCCCGGGGCAGGTCGTGCTCGCGTGGCACCGGGCGGTGGGGTCGGTGGCGATCCCGAAGG
Source organism: Corynebacterium bovis DSM 20582 = CIP 54.80 (assembly GCF_030408615.1). Taxonomy (NCBI): domain Bacteria; kingdom Bacillati; phylum Actinomycetota; class Actinomycetes; order Mycobacteriales; family Corynebacteriaceae; genus Corynebacterium; species Corynebacterium bovis. Next base: position 342,614 of record NZ_CP047187.1, read on the forward strand.
CGTCGTCGCGCGAGCGGCAGCGGGAGAACCTCGGGTCGCTGGACGTCGAGCTCACGGCCGACGAGATCGCGGCCGTCACCGCCCTCGGGCGGCCCGACGGCCGGCTCAAGGGGCAGGACCCGGCGGTCTACGAGGAGTTCTGACGCGGGCGGCGGTCAGCGCCGGGCGGGGCGCGCGCCGGCCGGGGTCAGGGGGCCGGGGTGGCGCGTCGCGCCGGGCCCGGCCGGGGGGGGGGAGGCCGGGGTCAGGCCTCGCCGACGAACCGGCCGACGGCGTCGAGCCCGGCGTCGGTCATGTGGAGCGGCAGGTTGCGCGGGCCGCTCGTCGTGTCGATGAGCCCGGCCATCCACCGGTCGTTCGAGCACATGCCGTGGTCCCAGCTCAGCGGCTTGACGTCGATGAAGCGGGCGCCGGCGTCGCGGGCGCCGTCGATCTGGGCCCACTGGATCGCGTCCTCGAACTCGCCGGTGCGGAAGATCTTGTCCTGCACCGGGGCCCCCGGGATGACGTTGAGCAGGCAGACGTCCCGGTTGTCGTTGGTCATGCGCGGGTAGCCGGTGATCTTGATCTCGGCGTTCGGCGCGAGGCTGCGGACGTGGTTGACCGTGTCACGGATGGCGACGCGGAGGTTCTCGCGGATCTGCGGCACGGGCATCGGGTTGGGGGTGAAGGTCGCGTAGGGGTACGTGTCGTTCGCCCCGGCGAAGATGACGACCTCGCGGGTGTCGCCGGTCAGCGCGCCCTGTGCGGCGGCGCGGTCGGCCTGGTCGGTGACGTGCAGGCCGCCCGTGCGGAAGGAGGCGCCGGCGCACGTGTAGTTCTCGGCGGGCAGTCCGCTGCCTGCGCCGACGGCGTTGGCGAAGCGCTGGTCGGAGCCGCAGCCGACGCCGTCGAGCCGGCCACCGGGCAGCGGGGTGATCTTGCCGCTGAGGTAGTCGACGAGGTTGGGGTTCGCGGCGAGCGAGTCGCCGAGGACGACGACGTTGCCCGGGGCCGCGGACGCCGACGGGGCGACGGCCGCTGCGGCGGCGGCACCGGCGAGCGTGCCGAGGGCCAGGAGTGAGCCGAGGGCCCGGCGGGCCGTCGGGGCCGCGCGGTGACGGCCGGAGGTGCGGTGATGGCGAGACATGGGATCTCCTCAGGTGTGGGTAGGCAGGCCCGTCCGGGCCGGTGGCGCTGTCCGCTGCCGGGCTGCCCCGCATGGGTCGACCAGTAGTGTGACCATGTATTGCACAGGAAAGCAAATGCTGTGGGGGGTCCGGGACCGGCGCCGTGCCCGACCGGCGGCCGGTGGACGCCGTCGGGGACGGGGCGTGCGCGGCCGTGCCGCCGCGCGACAGCCGCCATGTTACACATGTGGTGCCTGTTAACTAGTGGTGTGGATGTGACGGGTGGGGTTTGGGAGGGGAGGGGAGGAGGGGAACGACGCCGCCCTCCGCCACCCCGACGGCTGACGCGGGGTCCGCCCGGCCGCCTCCCGCGCGGCGCTGCCGCCGGCCGTGCAGCCGCTGCCCCCGCCCCGCGGACCGGCCGCCTCCCGCGCGGCGCTGCCGCCCCACCCACCGGACATGCGAAAGGCCCCCACCTGCCGAGCAGGTGGGGGCCTTTCTGTGGCTGTCGGGGTAGCGGGATTTGAACCCACGACCTCTTCGTCCCGAACGAAGCGCGCTGCCAAGCTGCGCCATACCCCGGTCTGGAGCGACACGCATTCGGCGGATGATGACTCACCCGTCCGGCGGCGTCGTCGCAACGTCGACAACTATAGACGCTGGCTCAAACGATGTGCAAAACGCCACGTCAGCCCGCTGATCGCCGGCTGTGCGACCGTCACCGCGCCGGCCGCTCCACCACGTGCAGCAGCGTCGCCGACGGGCGGCAGAACGTCCGCACCGGGACGAACTTCGAGTTCCCCAGCCCCGTGCTCACGTGCAGCCACATCCGCTCCGTCCACCGGGACAGCCCGGACGCCCGCGACCGGTCGATCCCGCAGTTCGTCACGATCGCCCGCTGGCCCGGCAGACACAGCTGCCCGCCGTGCGTGTGACCGGACAGGACCAGCTGGTAGCCGTCCGCGGCGAACCGGTCGAGGATCCGCGGCTCGGGGGCGTGGGACAGGCCGAGCGCCAGGTCCGCGTCCTCGTTGGGGTGGCCGGCGACCGTCGCGTAGTCGTCGAGATCGTGGTGGGGGTCGTCGACCCCCGCGACGGCGAGCCGCACCCCACCGGCGACGAACTCCACCCGGCGGTGCGTCGCGTCCTCCCAGCCGTGCTCGATGAACGCCGCGCGCATCCCCCGCCACGGCAGCTCCACGGACCCCGGCGGGTTCTTCCGCCCCCACAGGTAGCCGAACGGGTTGGGGAGGCGGGGCGCCCAGTAGTCGTTGCTGCCGAAGACGAAGACCCCCGGCCGGGCGAGCAGCGGCCCCAGGGCGGCGAGCACGCCGGGCACGCCCCCGACGTCGCTGAGGTTGTCGCCGGTGTTCACGACGAGGTCCGGCTCCAGCCGGTCGAGGTCCGAGACCCACTGCTGCTTGCGCCGCTGCCAGGGGATCATGTGCAGGTCCGAGAGGTGGAGGACCCGGAACGACGCCCGGTCGCGGAGGGTCCCGGGGGGAAGGACCGGCACGGTGACCTCGTGGAGGGTGAACCGGGAGGTCTCGGCGACGGCGGCGGCGACGGTGGCCGCCCCCGCGACCGCGCCGGCCCCCAGCACCGTCGCGGCGGTCCGGAGGACGCGGCGGGACGGGTGTCCCCCCGCCGTGTCACGCGCGCCGCGGAGTCGACGGAAGCGGCTGGTCGCCGCGCTGGCGTTGAATGTCACGGAGCGTTTCACGCAGGCCAGTCTAGCGGGGAGGGGTGACGGTCCCCGGCGTGCCCGTCCGGCCCGCCGCGGGGCGCAGCCACGGTGAGCCCGCCGCGGGGCCGCCCGCGGTCACGGTGCCGCGTGGACCCCCGGCGTGCCCGTCCGGGCGAGACCGCCCGCCTCCGGGGAGCGCTGGCGGAGGAACCGGGGGTCGACGGGTGGCAGGCCCGGGGAGCCGAAGCGGTCGATCACCGGCAGGGACGCGCCGAACCACGTGGCCGCCGGCTCGTTGCCGCCGTAGAGGCCGCCCTTCGCGCACTGCCGCAGCGGCGACGTGCACAGCGGGGACGGCGTGCCGCCGTCGTTGTAGGCGTAGACCGCGCCCGCCCAGCCGGGGGTGAAGCCGAGGAAGGCGGCGGAGTAGCTGGTCTCCGTCGTGCCGGTCTTCGCGGACATGGGGGCGGTCCAGCCGGCGGCGCGGGCGGCGGCGGCCGCCGTCCCGTGCGCCGTGTCCCCGCCGAGCCCGTCGGCGAGGGCCCGGGCGATGCCGGGGTCGAGGACCTGCTCGCAGTCGTTCTTGCCGACGGGGACGTCCCGGCCGTCACGGTCCGTCACGCTGATGACCGGCGTGGGCTCGCACCACCGGCCGTCGTCGGAGAGCGTCGCGGCGACGTTGGACAGTTCGAGCGGGTTCACCGGCGTCGGCCCGAGGACGAAGGACCCGGAGTTCTCCGCGGTCACCCGGTCCGCGATCGACCCGCCGGCCGGGTCCGACCCCGGCTCCGCGTAGGACCGCAGCCCGAGCTTCACGGCGAGGTCGACCGCGCGCGGCACGCCGATCTTCTGGAGCATCGTGATGAACGGCGTGTTCGAACTCTGCGCGAGGGCCTCCCGCAGCGGCATCCGCGCCGGGTAGGCCGTCGACGCGTTCTCCACGCAGTACGTCGCCGGCGGGCAGCCCTCCGCGCCGCCGCTGCCGAGGCCGGTGACCTCCACGCGGCGGGGCACGTCGACCATCGTGTCGAGCCCCATGCCGTCCTCCAGCGCGGCGGCGGCGACGAACACCTTGAACACGGACCCCGCGCCGTGGCCCTGGAGCGAGTGCGTGACGGGGAGCACCGTCTGGTGCCGGTCGGTGTCCAGGCCGTACTCCCGGGAGGAGGCCATGGCGACGACGTCGTGCGTCGTCTCCCCGGGGTGGATGAACGTCGTGGCCTCGGCGACGCCCGTGGCCTGCGGGTCGGCGTTGCGGCGGGTCGCCCGGACGGCCGCCTCCTGGGCGGCGGGGTCGAGCGTCGTCCGCACGGTGTACCCGCCGCGCCGGAGGGTGTCGGGGGACAGGCCGTGGTCGTTGAGCCAGGACAGGGTGTAGTCGCAGAAGAAGCCGGCGTCGTCGGCCCCGATGCAGCCCGAGGGGGCGCCGCCGGGGGTCTCCCGGACGCCGAGCGGGGCCTGTTTCGCCGCGGCGACGTCGGCCGGGGCGGCGACGCCGGTGTCCGCCATCGCGTCGAGGACGACGTTGCGCCGGGCGAGGCTCGCCTCGGGGTACGTGAACGGGTCGAGCGCGCTCGTCGACTGGACCATGCCCGCGAGCGTCGCGGCCTGCGGCAGCGAGAGGTCCGCCGCGGAGACCCCGAAGTACGTCCGCGCGGCGTCCTCGACGCCGAAGGAGCCGTGGCCGAAGGAGACGAGGTTGAGGTAGCGGGTGAGGATCTCGTCCTTCGACAGCTGCCGGTCGAGGTCGGCGGCCATCTTCATCTCCCGCAGCTTGCGGGCGGCGGACTGTTCGGTCGCCGCGGCCCGTTCGGAGTCCGTGTCGGCGTCGATGAGGAGGAGGTAGTTCTTCACGTACTGCTGGTCGAGCGTCGAGGCCCCCTGTTCGACGCCGCCGCTGGAGAGGTTCGCCGCGACGGCCCGGAGCGTGCCGCGGACGTCGACCCCGGCGTGGTCGTAGAACCGCCGGTCCTCCACGGCGACGATGGCGTCCTTCATCGCCCGGGAGATGCGGTCGCCGGGGACCGGTTCGCGGCGCTGGTCGTAGAGCCGGGCGATGGGTTTCCCGTCGCGGTCGGTGACGGTCGTGGTCTGCGGGACGGACGCGGCCGAGGCCATGTCCCGCACGTTGGAGTTCATCATCTCCGAGCCGGAGTTCACGGCCCAGCCCACGGCGGCCGCGGCGGGGAGGACGGCGACGGCGGCGAGGATCCCGGCCCCGACGACGGCGGTGAGCAACGTCATCCAGGCCGGGAGGTGCCGCCGCGGTGCCGCCGTCGCCCCGGAGGTGCCGGGTGCGGTCGACGGCCCGGTCGCGCCGTCGGCGGGTGTCGCGGTGTTCACCGGCTCAGGGTAACCCACGCGGTGGACGGTGCGGGGGTGACGACGGGGCCCGCCCGGGGGAGGGGAGGGAAGGGGGTGACGACGCCGTGCGCGCGTGCCCCCGACGGCGGGCCGCTCCGCCCCGCCCGCGCGGGCCCGCACCACCCCGACCGTGAATGACCAGCGTTGTTGCGTCGTGAAAACTACTCTCCGTATAACCGAATGCTGTGACGGGTCCGCGGCGCGCGGGACCACCCCCTCCCCGGGAGGGGAAACGCCCAGCGTGCGGGCGGTGCCGTGGGTGGTACCCCCGCAGTGTGACGTGTTCGACACCCCGGAAAACGTGTGAATAGACTTACATCCGGTTACCGGTTCACTGTTCCAGCGGTGGACCACCGCGACGACCCGGCGTCGACCCCACGGAGGACGGCGTCGACCGTGACGGACCGAGAGGACACGAGGGCACCATGACCGCATCACTTGCACGCACCGACGGATCCGGCGTCATCCGGCGCAAGGTCGACCAGGTGACGGACCGGGGGTCCTTCGCGAACCGGGGGGAATGGGTCACCCAGGCCCACTGCCGGACCGTCGACCCGGACGAGCTCTTCGTCCGGGGGGCGGCGCAGCGCAAGGCCGTCGCCATCTGCCGGCACTGCCCGGTCGTCCTCCAGTGCCGGGCCGACGCGCTCGACAACCGCGTGGAGTTCGGCGTGTGGGGCGGGATGACCGAGCGCCAGCGGCGCGCCCTCCTCCGCCGCCACCCCGAGATCACGAGCTGGGCGGACTTCTTCGCCGGGCAGCTCGAGGCGCACCGCGGGGAGTGACCCCCGGCGGCGGCGCCGCGCGTGACCGGCGGCCGGGCCACCGCCGCCCGTGACCGGCGCCGGGGGCGACGCCGCGCCGCCCGCGCGGGGCCGATGTGACGGGGACGACACCGCGGCCCGCCGCACCCCTATACTGTGCCCATGACTTCCTGGGAATACGTCACCGTTCCGCTGCTCACCCACGCGACGAAGCAGATCCTCGACACCTGGGGGGAGGACGGCTGGGAGCTCGTCTCCGTCCTGCCCGGCCCGACCGGTGAACAGCACGTCGCCTACCTCAAGCGCGAGAAGTAGGGACCCCGCCGTGTCCACCGGTTCCCCGGCCCCGCAGCCGTCGCAGTCCCCGTCCCCGCAGCTCCCGAGCGCCCGCCTCGCCGAGCTGGGCCTCACCCTCCCGCCCGTCGCGGCGCCCGTCGCGGCCTACGTCCCCGCCGTCCGCGTGGGGGACCTCGTCCACACCTCCGGCCAGCTGCCGTTCGTCGACGGGGCCCTGCCCGCCGTCGGGCACGTCGGTGACACCGCCGGTGACGGTGCCGGATCCGCCGGTGACGGTGCCGCCGCCGGTGCGGCCGACGTCACCGCCCGCACCGCCACCGTGTCCCCGGAGCAGGCCCGTGACCTCGCCCGGACCGCCGCGCTCAACGCCCTCGCGGCCGTCGACGCGCTCGTCGGTCTCGACGCCGTCGTGCAGGTCGTGAAGATCGTCGGCTTCGTCGCGTCCGCGCCCGGCTTCGGCGGGCAGCCCGGCGTCGTCGACGGTGCGTCGACGCTCATCGGCGAGGTCTTCGGCGACGCCGGCCGGCACGCCCGCAGCGCCGTCGGGGTGGCGGAACTGCCGCTGAACAGCCCCGTCGAGATCGAGGTCACCGTCCGGGTCGCCGACGCCCCCGCCTGACCCGGTCCGCGCCACCGCACCACGGCAGCACCGCACCCGCGGCACCGCACCGCCGCGCCCGCGCGCGCACGGTGCAGGCCCGACGGCCGCACGCCAGCACGCCCGCAGGCCCGACGGCCGCACGCCCGCAGGCCCGACGCCCCGACCTCCCGGCCGGGGGCTGTCGCCGGGGGGTGGGGCGGCCGGCGGGGGGTCACGGGTGGGGGCCACCGGCGGGGCGGGGACGTGCCGGTCGGCTCCCGTCACGGGGGCGCACGTCGTAGAGTAGGCGGCATGGAGCATCCCGCCTACAGCCAATTGCGTCCTGTCACCCCGTCAGTCGGGGTGGTGCTGTGCCCCAACCCGAGCTACGCGGCTCTCGAGGGCACGAACTCCTGGATCATCCGTGCACCGGGGGACACGGCCTCCGTCGTCGTCGACCCCGGCCCCGAGGACGAGGGGCACCTCAACGTCCTCCGGGCGGCGGCGACCGAGGGCGGGGCGCACATCGCCCTCATCCTCCTCACCCACCGCCACACCGACCACGCCGACGGGGCGGAGCGCTTCCGCCAGCTCTCCGGCGCGCCCGTCCGGGCCGTCGACCTGCGCAACTGCCTCGGCGGCGAGGTGCTCGAGGACGGTGAGCGGATCACCGTCGAGGGGCTGACCCCCACCATCGAGGTCGTCCGCACCCCGGGGCACACCGGGGACAGCACCAGCTTCTTCATCCACACCCGGGGCGGGGAGGACGACGCCGACGTCGAGGGGATCATGACCGGTGACACGATCGCCGGCCGGCACACGACGATGATCTCCGAGACCGACGGCGACCTCGGGGAGTACCTCCGCTCCCTCGCGACGCTGCGCGACCGCGGCCGGGGCGTGCCGCTGCTGCCCGGCCACGGGCCGGACCAGCCGGACACCTCCGAGCTCGCCCAGAAGTACATCGACCGGCGTGAGCTGCGCCTCTCCCAGGTGCGGGACGCCGTCGCCGAGCTCGGCCCGGAGGCGTCCGTCGGCGAGATCGTCGACCGGATCTACACCGACGTCGACCCCGTCCTCCGGGACGCGGCGAAGCAGTCCACCCGCGTGACCCTCCGGTACCTGGAGAACACGGGGAACGCGGCGACGACCGCGTAGGGCCGCGCCCCGTCCCCGGGTGCCGGGGCGTGGGTGGCGCGGTGGCGGCGTCGTCCCCCCCTGGAACCCCCGGCCGCGGCCGTGCCGGCCTTCACCTCCCCCGCGGTGGCGGCGTCGTCCCCCTCCCCCGGGGCGGCGCAGGTCGGCCCGGGTCAGCGGGCGCGCTTGGCGAGGCGCTCGGTGTCCGAGATGAGCACCGACTTGCCCTCGAGGCGGATCCACCCGCGGTGGGCGAACTCCGCGAGCGCCTTGTTCACCGTCTCCCGCGACGCGCCGACGAGCTGCGCGATCTCCTCCTGGGTGAGGTCGTGGTGCACGCGCAGCGCCCCGCCCTCCTGCGTGCCGAAACGGTTGGCCAGCTGCAGCAGGGCCTTCGCCACGCGGCCCGGGACGTCGGTGAAGATGAGGTCCGCGAGCGAGTTGTTCGTCCGGCGGAGGCGCCGGGCGAGCACGCGGAGCAGTTGCTCGGAGATCTCCGGGTGGTCCGTGATCCAGTTGTGGAGCGTCGTCGAGTCCATCGTCGCCGCCGTGACGTCCGTGACACACACGGCGGAGCTCGTCCGCGGACCCGGGTCGAAGATGGACAGCTCGCCGAACATGTCGGACGGGCCCATGACCGTGAGCAGGTTCTCCCGGCCGTCGATCGCGTGCCGGGCGAGCTTCACCTTGCCGGTGATGATGATGTACAGGCGGTCGCCCGGTTCACCCTCGTCGAAGATGGTCGTCCCACGGGGGAACTCCACGGTGTCGAGCTGACCGATCAGCGCCTGGACCGCGGCGGGGTCCACGCCCTGAAGGATGCCGGCTCGAGACAGGATCTCGGGTACTTCTTCCATGTTCCTTCGCTCTTCCGGTCGTCGACGGCGCGCCGGTCATGGGGGCGGTTGCCGCAGCTGGCGGCCCCGCGGGTGGCGTGACTGTCGGTGTACGTCTGCCGGTGGGCAGGTCGATTACGTGGTCAAGGTTACATCCCCGGTCGCCGGGGGCTGGACGGTCGGGGGCACTCGCCGGGTCCGGGTTCGTCACGACGCCCGCCGCCGTGCCCGGACCGGGGGCAGGGGAGGGGGCCGGTGCGGGGACTATGGTGGTCCCCATGTCCACGACGACGAGCACCGTTTCCCGCCGTCCCGGAGCCGGCTCCGGCCCGCCCGGCGGACGGTCGCAGTCCCGGCTCGCGCGGGTGCGCCGGGCCCGGGCGATCAACCGCGACCTCGCGCGCGCCTACCCGGACGCGACGTGCGAACTGACGTTCAGCACGCCCCTCGAACTGCTCGTCGCGACCGTCCTGTCCGCCCAGTGCACCGACGCCCGGGTCAACGCCGTCACGCCGGCGCTCTTCGCCCGGTACCCGGACGCGGCGGCGTACGCCGGGGCCGACCGGGCGGAGCTCGAGGACCTCATCCGGCCGACCGGCTTCTTCCGCGCGAAGGCGGACCACCTCATCGGCATCGGGGCGGCGGTGCTCGACCGGTTCGGCGGGGAGGTGCCGTCGACACTGGACGAGCTCGTCTCCCTCCCCGGGGTCGGCCGCAAGACCGCGAACGTCGTGCTCGGTGACGCCTTCGGCGTGCCCGGCATCACCGTCGACACCCACCTCGGCCGGCTCGCCCGGCGGTGGGGGCTCACCGGGGAGACGGACCCCGTCGCCGTCGAGCGCGACCTGTGCGACCTCATCGAACAGCCGGAGTGGACGCACTTCAGCCACCGGGCGATCCTCCACGGCCGCAGGGTGTGCCACTCCCGGCGGGCGGCGTGCGGGGTGTGCCTCCTCGCGTCGCGCTGCCCGTCCGCCGGGGAGGCCGGCCCGGCCGACCCGCGGGAGGCGGAGCGGCTGCTGCGCGGCGACGACGAGGAACGCGGGCGGCTGCTCGCCCTCGCCGGGGTCGGGGTCGGGGGTGCGGAATGAGCGGTCGTGACGGCGGGCGCGGGCCGGCCGACGACGGGGTGACCGACGCCGACGGCGCGTCCCCGGTCACCGACGCCGGGGCGTCGCGCGCGGACCGGCTCCGCCTGCCGCTCCTCGTTGCGGTCGTCGTCGTGGGGCTGCTCATCGCCGCGGTGCCCGTCGTCGTCTCCCTCACCGCCGACCCCTCCGCGCCCCCGGCCCCCGCCCTCACGACGACCCCCGGCGACCCCGCGGCCGCCGGTGTCGCCGGGCCCGGCGCCGGGGGGCCCGACGGTGCCCCCGCGGACCCGGAGGGGACGACGTACCGCGTCCCCGCCGCACGCCGCGCTGCGTGCCCCGTCCCCGCCGGCGGGACGTCCGGGACCGGCACGGGCGGCGGGGCGGCCCCGGACGCCGTCCTCGCCGGCGTGCGGCTGCCGTGCCTCACGACCGGCGGCGGGGAGGACGTCGACCTCGCCGACGCGCTCGCGGGCAAGCCGACCGTGCTCAACGTGTGGGCGTGGTGGTGCGCCCCCTGCCGGGAGGAACTGCCCGTCATCCGGGAGGCGGCGCAGCGGCACCCGGAGTGGAACGTCGTCGGCGTCCACCTCGACGGCCGCGGGCAGGCGGGCCTCGACATGCTCGACGACCTCGGCGTGACGGTGCCGTCGTACCAGGACTCCCGCAGCGCCGTCGCCGCCGCGGCGGAACTGCCCGCCGTCGTGCCCGTGACGCTCGTGCTCCGGCCGGACGGGACGCGGGCGGCCCTGCACGCCGGGCCGTTCGCGGACCTCGCCGACCTCGAGGCCGCGGTCACGGGGGCGCTCGGCTGAACCCCCGCCCGGTCGGCGGGGGCGCAGCCGGCCGGGACCGCCGCACGGGAGGGCCCGCCGGTGCAATAATCGGAGGGATCATGACCTACACCTTCGACGACTGGTACCGGGCGCGGTCGCGGCAGCCCGACCCCGTGCCCGACGTGCCCCCGTGGCTCGCGGGTGTCACGGGGCGGGCGCGCAGCTCCACCCTCGACCGGCTGCTCCCCGGCCCCGGCCGCGCCGTCCCGGAGACCGACGACGACGGCGTCCCCCCGCGCTACTCGGCCGTCCTCGTCCTCCTCGGCGGGGACCCCGACGCGACGGAGACGCCCGGGGACGCGAGCCTGCTGCTCACCCACCGCACGCCGACGATGCGCACGCACTCCGGCCAGGTCGCCTTCCCCGGCGGCCGGCGCGAACCGGGCGACGCCGGGCCCGTCGCGACGGCCCTGCGCGAGGCCGTCGAGGAGACGGGGCTCGACCCGGCGGGCGTCGACCCCCTCGCCGTGTGCCGGGAGATCTACATCCCCGGCAGCAACTCCGCGGTCGTCCCCGTGCTCGCCTACTGGCGGCGCCCCGTCCCCGTCCGGCCCGCGACGACCGAGACCGACTGGGTGGCCCCCGTCCCGCTCGCCACCCTGGCCGACCCCGCGCGGCGGTCGCGCGTCGGGCTCGCCGGGTGGTCGGGGCCGGCGTTCGACCTCGGTCCCTACCTGCTCTGGGGGTTCACCGGCGGGGTCGTCTCCGCGGTGCTCGACCTCGGCGGGTGGGCCCGGCCGTGGGACGACGGCACGGTCCGCGACCTCGTCACCGCGCTCGGCGAGTCCGGCAACGGGGAACCTCTTGGTACCCTCGACCGGCGACGTCACGGCGCTGACGCCGCCCCCGCACCCGACACAGAGACCCCTGAGGACTGATCCATGACCGGTTCCACGATGGTGGATGTCGCCCTGGCCGTCGTCGCCCTGCTCGCGATGGTCTCCGGGTGGCGGCAGGGCGGGTTCTCCGCCGTGCTGTCCTTCCTCGGCGTCCTCGGCGGCGGGTACCTCGGGGTGCGCCTCGTGCCCACGGTCATGGACCGCCTGTCGTCGGAGCAGGGGCAGTTCATCGGGGCGGTCGTGACGGTCACGCTCGGCGTCATCCTCGGGTACGCCCTCGGCACCGTCATCGGCGGGATGCTCCGCGACCGGATCCGCACGCGGACGGCGCTGCGCACGGACTCCGCCGTGGGGGCGGTCGTCCAGGTCCTCACGACCGTCATCGTCATCTGGCTCATCGCCGTGCCGCTCGTCGGGCGGGGCAATGGCCCGGTCATCCGGGCGGTCCAGGGGTCCCGGATCCTCGGGACGGTGACGAAGGTCGCGCCGGACTCCCTCGCGCAGCTGCCGTCGCGCTTCACCACCCTCTTCAGCGACAGCGGGTTCCCCGCGGTCACCAACCCGTTCGACCAGGTGCCGGTCCGCACCGTCGACGCCCCCGACGCCGCGCTCGCCGGGGCCCCGTCGGTCGCGCGGGACCGGGACTCGGTCGTCCGGGTCGTCGGGCAGGCCCAGCAGTGCCGCCGGCTGCTACAGGGCAGCGGGTTCGTCGTCGACCGGAACACCGTCATGACGAACGCGCACGTCGTCGCCGGGACGGACACCGTGAAGATCAACACCGTCGACGGCCCCGTGGACACGACCGTCGTCTACTACAACCCGGTCGACGACATCGCCCTGCTCCGGGCCTCCGACCTGCACCTCGAGCCCCTGTCCTGGGCCTCCGACGGCGCCGACAGCGGCGACGACGCGATCGTCATGGGCTACCCGATGGGCGGGCCGTTCACCGCCACCCCGGCGCGCGTGCGGGACCGGTACACGATCAGCGGCCCGGACATCTACGCGTCGACGCGGGTCGAACGGGAGGCCTACACGGTGCGCGGGCACGTGGTCCAGGGCAACTCCGGCGGGCCGCTCGTCGACGCGCAGGGCCGGGTGCTGGGGCTCGTCTTCGGCGCGGGGGTCAACGACCCGGACACCGGGTACGCGCTGACGAAGGACGAGATCATGTCGACCGTCGGGGACGTCTCCCGGTACCGGGACCCCGTGGACACCCAGGGGTGCGTGCTGAACTGAGCCGGGGCCGGGCGCGGCCGGGGCCGGGGCCGCAGGCAGGGGGAGGGGGACGACGACGCGCGCCGGGAGCGGGCCGGCACCGGTGGTGCGGCCGGGCCGGTCAGTCCGCGAGCGTGTCCGGGGCGTCGACGCCCAACCACTCGCGGAGCACGGCGGCGACCGTCGGGGCGTCCTCGATGTGGGGGAAGTGGCCGACCCCGTAGAGCAGCTTCACGCGCGACCCGGGGCCGCCGCGGGCCGCCCCGGCCTCCGCGATGCGCGCGTCGTACGCCGGGTCCATGCTGCCGTCGAGGCAGAGGACCGGGGCGAGCGTCCGGGCGGGGAAGGTGCGGTCGAAGACGGACCCCTCGCGGCGCAGGTGGCTGCGCACCGTCCACCGGCGGTACTCGCACGACAGGTGCGCGACCTTGTCCACGAGCATCGCGGTGCGGCGGAGATCCTCGTGGACGCGGCAGAGCGGCGTCGTCCTGAACCCCGGGGCGACCTGGCGGCGGAAGGAGACCGCGACCGCCTTGGCGTCGTCCGCGGTGAGGGTCCGCTCCGGCAGCCGCGGGAGCTGGGCGTAGAGGGAGTCCCGCAACCGCGACCACTGGGAGAACGGGCGGGTGAGCATCGTCCGGGCGAGGACGAGCGGGTGCGCCGACGCGACCGTGACCAGGGAGGACACCCGGCGCGGTTCGTGGGCGGCCATCGTCCAGCCGACGAGTCCGCCCTCGCCGTGGCCGACGACGGTCGCCTCCGCGTGCCCGAGCGCGCGGATCGTGCCGCACATGTCCGACGCGGCCGTCGTGAGGTCGTAGCCCCGCGGCGTCTTGTCCGACCGGCCGTAGCCGCGCATGTCCACGGCGGCGAGGCGGAACGGGGCGTCACCGAGGGCCGGGATGAGCTCCCGCCAGTCGAAGCACCCGCCGCCGAAGCCGTGGATGAACAGGACGAGCGGGGCGTTCCGCGGCCCGCGCACGGCGACGTGCAACCGGATGCCGCGGGTGTGGACGAAGACGCTCTCCGCCCCCGGGACGGGCACGTCCGGGAGGTGCGGCTCCGACGCCGGGGGCGTGACGGAGGGGAGGTCGGGGGTGTCCACGGGCGGCTCCGGTCGCGGCGACCGTGACTAGGTGTACAGGCCCGAGGTGGGGTGCGCGGAGGCGGAGCCGTCCTTCGACGGGACGACCTCCGGCAGACGCGACAGCGAGTCGATCGTCTTCTCCGGCTTCTTCACGCCCTTGAGCTGCGAGATGCCGATCACCGCGAGGACCGCGACGAGCACGATCATGACGAGGAAGACGATGAGGAACGCCAGCCAGCGGGGCATCCACGTGTCGAGGACCTCGGCGATGGTGAAGAAGAGGAAGAAGGAGCTGTAGGCGAGGATCACACCCGCCGCCCCGAACAGGCCGACGGCGATGCCGGCCTTCTTCGCCGCGCCCGCGACCTCGGTCTTCGCGAGCTCGATCTCCGAGCGGATGAGGGTGGACACCTGAGCGGAGGCGTCCTTGACCAGCCGGCCGATGCTGCCCTGGCCCTTGCCGTGGGTGTCGACATCCGACAGCGGGATGGCGTTCACCTGGGGGTTGAAGCTGTCACGGTCGGTGAAGAGACCGTCGTGGTCCTTGTCGCTCACTGCGTTTCTCCTGGATCAGGTTGTCCGTGGTCATGGTCAGTCGGTCATGATCGGTCACGGTCGGACGCGTTCTGCATGCACTATAACCATAGTGCCAGACCCGCACGCCCGGTGCGGTGCCGGTCGGCCTATCCTGGCCGTCATGGTTGAGAACTCCCCCGGTCCCGTGTCCGGCCCCGACCCCGCCTCCGGTGCGGCCCCGGGTCCCGCCTCCGGTGCGGCGGGCGGGGCGTCGCCCTCCCCCGGGACGACGCCGTCCTCCGCCGGAGCCCCCGCGACGCCGGACCCCCTGGCGCCCCTCGCCGGGCTGCCGGGCGTGCAGGAGGCCGTCGACGAGGCCCAGGACTTCCTCTCCCGGGTGCACCGCCACCCGGCGAACCTCCGCGGGCACGACGTCACCGGGTCCGAGGGGGTGCTCCGCGGCGCGCGGGCGTCCGCGCAGCTCGACGGCGGGACCGTCGTCATCCCCGAGTCCGGGCAGGTGGACGACCCCGTGCTCGCCGGGTCGCTGCGCGCGGCCGAGCTGCTCGCCCCGGACGGGATCACCGAGACGGAGACGACGTGGCGACGGGCCCCGCTGCAGGTCATGGCCCGGATCAACGCCGTGGCGAGCCCGACGATGTCCGACAGCCGGTTCCGCCGGATCGCGGCGGAGAGCGGCCGGACGGTCACCCGGTCCGGGCCCGACGAGTTCCCCGTCCCCGGCCGCCCGCGGCAGTCGACGGACCAGCGGCTCCAGCTCCTCGCCGGCCTGGTGACCGGGGGGACGCGGGTGAGTTCGGTGATCCTCTCCGCGGTCGTGCACGGGGAGCTGCTCACGCTCGCCCCGTTCCCCGACGCGAACGGGGTCACCGCGCGGGCGTGCTCGCGGCTGGCGACGATCTCCGGGGGGCTGGACCCGCGCGGGCTCGGCGTGCCGGAGGTGTGGTGGAACCGGCACCGGGACGAGTACGCGGAGAAGGCGGAGGGGTTCGCCTCCGGGACGGTCGAGGGGGTCGGGGAGTGGATCATCTTCCACGCCCGGGGGCTCAGCGAGGGCACCCTCGAGGCGAAGTCCATCGCCGACGCGAAGTGAGGGGGCACGGGGGCCGGCCGGAGTGAGGCGCGGCGCGGGGGGCGGCCGGCGCGAAGTGAGGCGCGGCGCGGGGTCAGTGCCCCGCGGTGTCCGACCCCGGGTCCTGTTCACGGCCCCGGAACCACAGGGCCAGCCCGGTCGCGACGACACCGAGCACGGCCAGTGACGCGGACGCCCCGGCGATGACACTCTGCCGGTCGGTCAGGGAGAACAGCGGCTCCGGGCGGCTGAACTCCTCGACGGGCCAGCCGCGCGCCGTCGCCTCCTTCCGCAGCGGCCGGTCGGGGTTGACCGCGTGGGGGTGGCCGACGGCCTCGAGGAGGGGGAGGTCCGTCGCCGAGTCCGTGTACGCCCACGACGCGTCGAGGTCGTACCCGTGCCGGTCGGCGAGGGCGCGGAGGCCGTCGACCTTCGCCCGACCCCGGCAGAAGAACAGGACCTCGCCCGTGAAGAGGCCGTCGTCGTCGACCTCGAGTTCGGTCGCGAGGAGGTGGTCGACCCCGAGCTCGTCGGCGACGGGGACGACGAGGTCACGGGCGGACGCGGTGATGATCGCGACCGCGTGGCCCTGTTCCCGGTGCCACCGGATGAGGTCGCGGGCCTCGGAGTAGATGTACGGGACGATGACGTCGTGCATGGCCTCGCGGGCGACCTCGCGGAGCGTCGCGGCGTCGCGGCCGCGGATCATCGCCGTGAGGGTGTCCCGGGTGGCGTCCATGTCCCCGTCCGAGTGGGTCGTGAGCATGTAGTTGCCGAGCATGACCATCATGCGGACGACCTCGCCGGTGGTGATGAGACCGCGGTCGGCCAGGGGGCGGCGGTAGGCCATCGACGCCGAGGTGTCGATGACGGTCTTGTCCAGGTCGAACACCGCGAGCACGCGGGGGGCGGGATCGGCCGTGGTGGCGGGTTCGGGCGCGGGATCGGCCGTGGTGGCGGGCTCGGCCCGGTCGGCGGGGCCGGCCGTGGGGGAGGGCGGGACAGGGCCCGCCGGGGTGGTCTCGGTCACCGGTCCACCATAGGACGCCGCCCGGACACCTGGCCAGGGGAGCTGTGGACGGGACTCCCCGTCATCCACAGGCCGCCGGCGGGGTGCCTCGCGGTGTCCACAGGCCGCCGGCGGCGGGGTGTGACGGGTGCCGGGAGGTGGCAGGGTGGGTCGTGACACGCGGGCCGCCCCGGGGGAGGGACGGCCCGGACCGTGGGACGACGGACGGCCCACGGCGACGACGGACACAGGGGAAGGTGCAGCGTGACGATGCCGGGGAGGGGCACGGGGCCGGTGGCGGCCGGGGGCCGGCGCGGACCGGACGGGGGCCGCGACGCCGCCCGCGACGCGGGGCGCGGGGGCGGGCACACCGGCCGGTGGCGACGGTTCCGGAGGGGTACGCCCGGGGACGACGGGGACGTGCCCGTGATCTGCGCCGTCGGCTCACCGGACCTCGCCGAGGAGGTCGCGCTCGTCGCCGCGGCCGCCGGTCGCCGGTGCATCACCGTCGACACGACCGCCCCGCCCGGGGAGCCGGACCGGTGGGACGCGGACGTGCCCCGGCACGTGGTCCTCGTCGCCGACGCCACCGGCGGGCCGGTGCTCGCCGGGCTGCGGCGCGCCGGGCGGACCGCGCGGGTCCTCCGGGTGGGGTCCCGGCGCCCCGGGGAGGGGGCCGTGTTCGAACTGCCCGGGGACGCGGCGGAGCTCGCCGCCGCGGTGGGGCGGCGGGAGCCGGTGCGCGTGGGGGTCACCGGGGCGGTCGGCGGGGCGGGGACCTCCGTGTTCGCCGCCGCGCTCGCCACCGTCCTCGCGGAGGGGACGGAGGACCCGCCGGTGCTCGTCGACGGGGATCCCCGGCCGCCGGGCCTGGACGTCGTGCTGGGGGTCGAGGACGCGCCCGGGTGGCGGCTCCCCGAGCTCGTCGGGGCCGGTGACGGGGTGGGGCCGGTCGTCCTCGACGGGGAGACGGTGGAGCAGTTGCCGCTGTTCGGTGGGGTGCGGGTGCTCGCGGACCCGGGCGGGGCCGGCGCCCCGGGGCGGGGTCCGGTCGTCGACGCCGCGACGCTGCGGGGTGCCGTCGTCACCGACCACGGCGGTGGTTGCGGCGGCAGCGGTGGGTGCGGTTGCGGCGGCGGGAGTGCGTGCGGCCGCGGCCGCGACGGCGGGGACGACGGGGACGCCTCCGGCGCAGGCCGCGGTTGTACGTGCGGCGGCGACCGCGACGGCGGGGACCGCACGACCGTGCTCGTCGTCCCCGCCACGGTCGCCGCCGTGTACGCGGCCCGGCACCGGCTCGGGGCGATGCCGGCGGACACGCTCGTCGTCCTCCGGGAGGTGCCGGGTGCGACGCTGTCGTCACCGGACGCGGCCCTCCTGCTCGGCAGGCACCCCGAGGTGTGGTGGGGGTTCGACGCCCTCCTCCCCGCGGTGCTCGACGACGGCGTGTGGGAGCCGGCCGCCTCCTCGGCCGGACAGGCGGCCCGGGAGCTCGTGGACCACGTCGCGGGGTGGGGCCGGTGAGCGCCGGGGGCGTGGCCGTGGACGCGGCCGGGGGCGCGGTCGGGGGCGCGGCGGACGGGGCCGTGGTCGTGGATGCGGCGGGCGGCGCGGCCGGCCCGGACCGGGAGACCGTCCGGCGGGTCCGGCATGAACTCGCGCGGCACGGCGTCGTCACCCCCACCACCGCCGACATCGCGCGGGCGGTGGAGTCCCTCGACGACCGTGGGGGTGAGCCGGCGGGCGCGGCGACACTCGACCTCGTGCGCGGACTGCGCCGGGAGTTCTCCGGCCTCGGTGACCTCGCCGTGCTGCTGGAGGACCCGGCGGTGACCGACGTCGCCGTCAACGGCGCCGGACCCGTGTGGGTCGACCGCGGGCACGGGATGGTCCGCACCACCCTCACCGTGCCCGGCCCGGAGCAGGCCCGGGAGCTCGCGGTGCGGCTCACCGCCGCGTGCGG
Organism: Corynebacterium bovis DSM 20582 = CIP 54.80; assembly: GCF_030408615.1. NCBI lineage: Bacteria > Bacillati > Actinomycetota > Actinomycetes > Mycobacteriales > Corynebacteriaceae > Corynebacterium > Corynebacterium bovis. The sequence goes on from NZ_CP047187.1 coordinate 361,034, forward strand.
GGTACGGCTCGACGACGCGCTGCCCTGGGCCGACGGCGTGCTCCGCACCCTGCCACCCGGGGTCCACGCCGCCGCGGTGCGGGTCCACGCCGTGCTCTCGCCGCCGGCGGACGGCGGGGCGTGCGTGAGCCTGCGGGTGCTCGCACCGGCCGGCCGCACACTCGCCGACCTCGGCGCGGCGGGCATGTTCCCGCCCGAGGTCGGGGACGCGCTCGACGCCGCGGTGACGGCCGGGCGGTCCATCCTCGTCAGCGGCGGCACCGGGGCGGGTAAGACGACGCTGCTCACGGCGCTGCTCGCCCGGGTGCCCGGCCACGAACGCCTCATCCAGGTCGAGGACACCCGCGAACTCCACCCGGACCACCCGCACGTCGTCAGCCTCACGACGCGCACGGGGACCGCCGACGGGGCCGGCGAGGTCACCGTCCGCGATCTCGTGCGGCAGTGCCTGCGGATGCGGCCGGACCGGATCATCGTCGGCGAGATCCGCGGGGCGGAGATCGCCGACCTGCTGCTCGCCCTCAACACCGGCCACCGGGGAAGCGGGGCGACGGTCCACGCCAACAGCGTCGCGGCGGTGCCCGCGCGGCTCGGGGCCCTCGGGGCGCTGGCCGGCATGCCCCCGGCGGCCCTGGCGGCGCACGGCATCGACCTCGTCGTCCACGTCGAGCGGGGTCGGCACGGGCGGCGGGTCACGCACCTGGGGACCGTGCACGACCGGGACGGGCTCGTCGTCGACGCCGTGTGGGACGGGCGGCCCGGGCCCGGGTGGGGGCCGTGGCTCGAGCGGGTGCGCGACGACGCGGCCGGGCGCGGCGGCGGGGGCGGCGACGGCACTAACGGCGGGAGCAGCGACGGGACCAGCGGCGACGGGGGGAGCCGGGGCGACGCGGGGCGGTGGCGGCCGTGACGGGGGTCGTGGGGGGAGCCATGCTGGTGTGCGTCGTCGCCCTCGTCGGGCTCACCGTCCACCGGGTGGTCGCCACCGGCCGGAGGATCGCGCACACCGCCCGGGACATCGCCGCGCTCGCGGAGTTCACCGGGGCCGTCGGGCGGGAACTCGCCGCCGGGGCGCGGGCGGTCGACGCCGCCGACCTGGCGCTCGGCACCGGTCGGGCCCGGCGACGGCGTGAGGTCCTCGACCGGCTGCAGGTGCTCGTCCGCGAGGTCGCCCTCGGCGCCCGGCCGGCGGACCTCGCCGGGGGTGGGGAGGGGTGCGACGACGTCCGGACCGTCATGCGGCTGTGGGCGGTCTCCGAGCGGCACGGCGTCGCCCTCGGACGGCTCATGGACCGCTTCGGCGACGACCTCGCGTCCCGCCTCGTCCGGGCAGGTCACATGCGCTCGGCCCTGGCGGGCGCGCGGATGACGGAGGTCATCCTCCTGGCGCTGCCGTGCGGGGCCGTCGGCCTCGGGCAGGCCACCGGGGCCGGGTCCGCGGTGTTCCTCGTCGGTGGGGTCGGCGGGAACGCCGTGCTCCTCGCCGGGACGGTGCTCGCCTGCGTGGGCGTGCTCTGGGCGGACGCACTGACCGTCGGCGCACTCGGCGGGGTCGGCCGGCGCGCCGGGCCGGGGGATGCGCGGGCCGCCGTCGTCCTGGACGTCGTCGCGGAGGGGACCGCCGCCGGGTTGACGACCGCCGCCGCATGGGCCGCGGGGGCGTCGATCTACGGCGACGGCGGGAGCGACGGCGGCGACGGCCGGAGCGGCGGCGACGGCCGGGCCCGCGGTCGGGGGCTCGCCCTGCGTCCCGGCCGGGTTTTCGGACGAGGTCTCGGTCGGGAGCATGGTCGGCGCGGTCAGCGGGTCGGCGACGGTGAGACGCTGCGGCTGGTCGCCGGGCTGCTCGCCCTCGGTGCCCCGGGGGACGCGTGGGACCTGCTCGACGGGCACCCGGCGTTCGGCCCGGGGGCGAGGCAGATGGTGCGGCAGTCGACATCCGGTGCACGTGTCGTCGAGGTCCTGCGGGCCGAGGCGGCGCGGATCCGCCGGGAGACGGAGGACGCCTCGCGGGCGGCCGGGGAGCGGGTGCTCGTCGCCGTCGCCGCCCCGCTGACACTGTGCTTCCTCCCGGCGTTCGTGCTGGTCGGGCTCGTTCCGCTGGTCGCCGGCCTCGCCGGGAGGTGACGTCGTGCGGTCGGGCGGTGAGCCGGAGGAGGGGCCGGGGAAGCCGGGGTGGACAGGTCAGGGAGGGGGCAGGACAGGGAGGGGGCAGGACAGGGAGGGCGACGGAACAGGAAGGGGGACAGGACACAAGACCGACGGGACGAGGACAGACACAGACGACCGACAGGCCGGACGCCGACAGGCGGTGACACGCGACGGCGGGTACCGGCCAGCCACCGACAGAAGGACCGACAGAAGGAAGGTGCGTCAACCATGACGACGACGATGACGACCCGGACACCGGGAACCCCCCACCCCGAGCGGGCGGGGACACACGACGGGACCACCGCGCCGGACACCCCGGCGGAGACCGGGGCGGAGACCACGGCCGTGACCGCAGTCGAGACCGACGCCGACCGGCCCGAGGCCGGGGCACACGACGACGCCCCGGGCGGGGAGGAGCGTCCCACCGACCCCGACGCTCCCGACAGCGCAGCGACCCCGGTGGGGCGCCTGCGCCGCGCGGTGACGACCGTGGCCCGCGACGACGGGGGGATGTCGACCATCGAGTACGCCCTCGGCATGGTCGCGGCGGCGGCCCTGGGGACGCTGCTGTACACGGTCGTGACCTCGGACGCCGTGGAGACGGCGCTGACGGAGATCATCCAGAATGCGCTGGACACGAGGCCGAAGTGACGCCGGCTACGTCACGGTCGAGGCGGCGCTGGTCCTCTCGGCGGTGACGGGTGTCGCCGCGTTGCTCATCGCCGGGATCGTCACGGGCGTGGCCTGGATCGGCGCGGCGGGGACCGCCCGTGACGCCGCCCGGGCCGCGGCCCTCGCCGGGGACCCCGGTGGGGCGGAACGGGCCGCCACCGCGATCGCCGGCCAGCGCAGCCCCGGGGCGACCGTCACCGTCACGACGGAACCAGCCGGGGTGGCCGGCGTCCCCGGGGAGGGCGCGACCGGTGGCCCCGGCGGCGGGTCCGGGACGGGAGGCCTGCAGGTGCTCCGCGTCACGGTCCAGCGCCGGGTCGCGCTGTGGTCGGTCACCGGGGAGGCGGCGGTCGTCGTCGAACCCGGTGACGGGGACGGGCAGGGACCGTGACCGGGCGTGCCGCCGGGACCCGGCGGGGCCGGCCCGGGGCGGGCGACGACGGGACGGCGACGGTGTACGGGGCGATGGTCATGCTCGGCCTGGTCGCCCTGACCGCGGTCGCGCTCGTGGTCGTGCGCCCGGTCCGGGACGGGGTGACGGCGCAGGCCGCCGCGGACCTTGCGGCGGTGAGCGCGGCGACGGTGCTCGCCGACGGCACCGGGGCGGACCCGTGCGGGGTCGCGCGGGTCGTCGCCGGGGCTGACGGGGCGGCGGTCGTCGAGTGCGGGACTGTCGACGGTGGCGGGTACGCGTACGCCGGCACCGGGGTCCGGGTGCGGGTCAGGGCCGGTGACCGGACCGCGGAGGCCGTCGCCGGGGAGGTCGGGGAGTCTGAGGCGGTGGTCGGGGACGACGCGGCGGTGGCCGGAGAGCCGGATGCGGTGGTCGGGGACGATGCGGGGATGGTCGGGGAGTCCGACGCGGTGGCCGGTGGTCCGGCGCCGTGACCTGTGGTCCCGCCGCCCCGGTGGCGGAGGTTCCGGTGTTAGACTCTTAAGCCTGATATTGGTACGGCGGCGGTCCATCGGAGCGGCGCGTCGGACCTGCACGGACCGACACGGACCGGCACACATTCCGGGAATGCCCGACGGGTCACCGTCACCAGCGAAGGACGAGGAATGATTTTTCGACTCTGGCCGTTCATCATCGGGAGCGTCGCGTTAGGGCTCGACGCCTACATCATCGCCGGGCTGCTTCCGCTGATGGCACCGGACCTCTCCGCGAGTGAGGGGATGGTCGGGCTGGGCGTCACCGCGTTCACCGGCGCCTACGCGGTCACCGGCCCCGTCCTCGCCGGCGCGGCCGGCCGGAACCCCGGGAGGAGCCTGTCCATTGCGCTTGCGGTGTTCACCCTGGGGAATCTCGCCACGGCGTTCACGTCGAGTCTGGCGGTGTTCATCATCGCCCGCATCGTCGCGGGAGGTGCCGCCGGCGTGTACTCCCCCCTGTCGTCCGCGGTCGCGGCGGCGTCGGTCCCGGAGAAGAACCGGGGCCGGGCCCTCGGCCTCGTTCTCGCGGGCCTGGCGATGGGAACGGTCTTCGGCGTGCCGCTCGGCCTCATCCTGACGAAGGCCACGTCGTGGAGGATCGGCATCCTCCTCGTCACCGTCGTGGGGGTCGTCGCCCTGGCCGGCGTCTTCTTCTCGAACAGCAGGGACCTCCCGGGCGTCGAGGCCCCCTCGCTCGGCGACCGCCTGCGCTCGGTGGGGACCCTCCCGAACCTCACCACGGTCTCGGTCACGCTGCTCACCGGCATCGCGTCCCTCGGTCTCTACACCTACATCACGTCGGTGCTCGGTGACACGGGGCTCCGTGACAGTTCCACGCTGGGGATCTGGATCTGGGGGCTCGGCGGCGCCGTCGGCGTGCTCCTCATCGGGCGACTGATCGACCGCGTGGGGAACTCGTTGCGCATCACCGCGGTGATTCTCGTGCTCCTGACGGTCTCCCTGCTTGTCGTGGGCACGGGCCCCGCCGTCTGGGTGCTGGGCGTGGCGCTGTTCGTCTGGGGTGCCGCGGGGTGGGCGTCCCTCGCACCCCAGCAGGACACGCTCCTCACGGCCAACCCGCACGACGGCGCCACGGCGGTCGCGGCGAATGCGTCGGCGAACTACCTCGGGTCCGCGATCGGGTCCGCGCTCGGGGCGGCGGTGGTGGCGGCCGGGGTGTCCGGGACGAACCTGGCGTACCTCGCGGCAGTGCCTGTCGTCGTGGCCCTCGGCCTCCACCTCCTGCGGATGCGTCTGGCCCGCTGACCCGCCGCCCGCGGCGACCGCAGGGAGTGTCACGGCCCCGCCGACTCTCGCCCCCGCCGCCCCCCGTCGACCGCCACTCACCGCCGAGTGTCACGTCATGCGGTTCCCCACCGGTACGGAACGCCCCGCGCTCACCCGCGACCCCCGTCCTGCGCCGCGAGCGTCCGCAGCACGGCCACGGCCCCGGCCTTGAACAGCGGGTCGTTGCCGTTGCCGCACTTCGGGGACTGGATGCACGAGGGGCACCCGGACTCGCACGGGCACGCCTCCACGGCGTCGGCCGTCGCCCGCATCCACTCGCCGAACCGCCGGAACCCGCACTCGGCGAACCCGGCCCCGCCGGCGTAGCCGTCGTAGACGAAGACCGTCGGCAGCCCGGTGTCCGGGTGCAGGACGGTGGACAACCCGCCGATGTCCCACCGGTCGCACGTCGCGAGCAGCGGCAACAGCCCGATGGCCGCGTGCTCGGCGGCGTGGAGCGCCCCCGGCCACAGCGGCTCCTCCACGCCCGCCGCGAACAGGGCCTCCGGCTCGACGGTGTACGCCACCGCCCGCGTCCGCAGGTCCGTCGGCGGCAGGTCCAGCGGCACGGTCTCCAGGACCTCCCCGCCGGGCAGCCGCCGCTGGTACCCGGTGACGCGGTGCGTGACCTGGACGTCCACGTCCGCCAGCCACACCCCGGGCCCCCACGGCACGGTCCGCCGGGCGCGGAGCACGGCGACGGACGTGTCCCGCTGTGTCGTCGTGTACCACTCCGGCTGGTCCGGGTGTGTCACGGCGATGAGCTCGTCGAGGTCGAGGGTGTCGACGACGTAACTCTCCCCCTGGTGGACGTACACCGCGCCCGTGTGCACGTCGGCGACGGCACGGGCGGTGTCGACCGTCCCCAGCACCGCCCCCGTCGTCCCGTCGACGACCACCACCGCGTCCCCGGTCCCGCCCCGGAGGTTCACCCGCCCGTGGGACCGGTCGGCGATCTCGACCGTCGCGCAGAACACCCCGCGCGGCCGCCGCCGCAGCACACCCCGCCGGATGAGGGTGTCGACGACCCCCTCCGCGCCCCACGCGGCGATCTCGCCGTCGGCCAGCGGGCGTTCGGCGGCGGCGCACACCACGTGGTCGGCCAGCACGTACGGGTTCGACGGGTCGAAGACACTCGCCTCGACGGGCCGGTCGAGCAGCGCCTCGGGGTGGTGGACGAGGTAGGTGTCCATCGGGTCGTCGGACCCGACCATGACGACCAGCGCCCCCTGGCCGCGCCGCCCGGCCCGACCCGCCTGCTGGCGGAAACTGGCGACGGTGCCGGGGAAGCCGGCGCAGACGACGGCGTCGAGCCCCCCGACGTCGATGCCCAGCTCGAGGGCGTTCGTCGTCGCGACCCCGAGCAGGTCCCCGTCGTCGAGGCGGCGTTCGAGGTCCCGCCGGTCCTCCGGGGTGTAGCCGGCCCGGTAGGCGGCGACGCGCCGGGCGTCACCGGGCCGGCCGAGCGTGCCGAGGGTCTCCGCGCAGGCGAGGGCGACGAGCTCCGCACCCCGGCGGGACCGGACGAACGTCAGCGTCCGGGCTCCCTGGGCGATGAGGCGGGCCATGATGTCGGCGGACTCCGTCGTCGCGGCGCGCCGCACCGGGGCCCCGTGCTCGCCGACGACGTCGGGCAGGAAGCCCGGTTCCCACAGGGCGACGGTGCGTTCGCCCTGCGGTGACCCGTCGGTCGTGACGGCGGTGACGTCCCGCCCCGTGAGCCGGGCGGCGTGGCCGGCGGGGTCGGCGGTGGTGGCGCTGGCGAGGATGAGCGTCGGGTCGGCGCCGGTGAGCCGGAGCAGCCGCCGGAGGACGAGGGAGACGTGCGCGCCGAACACGCCCCGGTAGACGTGGCACTCGTCGACGACGACGTACCGCAGCGTGCGCAGCAGCCGGGTCCACCGCGCCGGGTTGCCGAGGACCGAGGCGTGCAGCATGTCGGGGTTCGTCACGATGAGCCGGGACTCCTCCCGGATCGTGCGGCGGGCCTCGGGCGGGGTGTCGCCGTCGTAGGTGGCGACCATGACGTCGGTGAGCCCGGCGTCCCGGCACAGGTCCACGAGCGACCGCCGCTGGTCCTGGGCGAGGGCCTTCGTGGGGGCGATGTACAGGGCCGACGCGGTCGGCTCCTCCGTGAGGGCGGTGAGGACCGGCAGCTGGTACGCGAGCGACTTGCCGGAGGCGGTGCCGGTGGAGACGACGACGTCGTGCCCGGCCCGCGCGAGCTCCGCGGTCTCCGCCTGGTGCGAGTACAGGCGGTCGACGCCGCGCGCGTCGAGGGCGGCGCGCAGCCCGGGGGTGGTCCAGGCGGGGAGGTCGACGGGGGCGGCGGGCCGCGCGGGGACGGTGCGCACGTGGGTGAGCGTGGACTCCGGCAGGGCCGGGGTGACCCCCGCGAGCAGCTCGCCGCCGAACGTCGTCGGGGCGCCCCCGCCCCCGGTGCCGCCCCCGCCGGCCGTGTCCGCGCCCCCGGTGCCGCTCCCGGCGCCGCTCCCGCCGCCGGAGCCGCTCCCGTCGGCGGTGCCCCCGGACCCGCCGTGCTCAGTACGGATGTGACAGTCATCGGGCCCGGGCATGGGACCGAGCATAGCGCCCCCGTCGGGGCCGTCGGACGGCGGTGGGTGCCCCTTCATGTGCCCTCCTGACGCGGTGTGACCTGGCATTTTCAAGAAATCTCGGGTCTGAGGTAGTGCATCCGGCCCAAACGTGACAGACTGTGACGTGGTCGCAGTTTCTTCGCGCTGTTTTGCTTTCTCGACTCGGACTGTGTTTCTGACACATCCGTGGTGGAAGTGAAGCGCTCGCGGGAGTTGTTTAATGCGAGCGGACTCTTCACCGAAGAGCGTTCCATCGGCCCGACCCGCTGCGAGAATGGTGCAGCAGTCGATCACCGAACTGCAAGAGAAGGTAAGAACATGGCACAGGGAACCGTCAAGTGGTTTAACGCTGAGAAGGGCTTTGGATTCATCGCCCCCGATGACGGCTCGGACGACGTCTTCGTCCACTACTCCGAGATCCAGGGCAGCGGCTTCCGCACCCTCGAGGAGAACCAGAAGGTCGAGTTCGAGGTCGGCGAGGGCGCCAAGGGCCCGCAGGCCCAGAACGTCACCGCTCTCTGAGGATGAGACCTCCCCCCACGGCCTGAGGGCCGGGGGACACCGCACCGCGGACGGGTTCACCCCTCCCGGTGCGGTTTTTTCATACCCGCACCACCCCGTCCGGACGCCCCCGGCCGCGCCCGCCCCCCGCGGGCGGGCCCCGACGGGTCGGTCGCCCTGCCGTTGTCCGGCCCTAGAGTAGGGTGAGCGTCATCCTCCCCGGTCGTGTCCCGGCAGGGTGTCCCGGCGAGGGGCGCGCCGACCGGACGGCGCCGTCCGGGCCGTCGGATCCGGCCCGTCCCGGCCCCGGCCGGCACGGTCAGGGAACAATGAACGTTGAACGCAGAAAAAGGTGACAGACCCGACATGGCAAGCAACGGCAGCTCCGGTGTGAAGCGCCTGGTGATCGTCGAGTCCGCGACGAAGGCCCGCAAGATCGCCCCGTACCTGGGACCCGACTACATCGTCGAGGCCTCGGTCGGGCACATCAGGGACCTGCCCCGGGGGGCCGCGGACGTGCCTGCCAAGCACAAGAAGGAACCGTGGGCGCGCCTCGGCGTCAACGTCGACGACGACTTCGAGCCGCTCTACGTCGTGAGCCCCGACAAGAAGAAGAAGGTCGCGGACCTCAAGGCGAAGCTCAAGCAGGTCGACGAGCTCTACCTCGCGACGGACCCCGACCGTGAGGGGGAGGCCATCGCCTGGCACCTCCTGCAGGTCCTCAAGCCGACGGTCCCCGTGCGCCGCATGGTCTTCCACGAGATCACGAAGCCCGCGATCCTCGCCGCCGCGGAGAACACCCGCGAGCTCGACCACGATCTCGTCGACGCCCAGGAGACCCGCCGTGTCCTCGACCGCCTGTACGGCTACGAGGTCTCGCCGGTGCTGTGGAAGAAGGTCATGCCCCGGCTGTCGGCCGGCCGTGTCCAGTCCGTCGCGACGCGCGTGATCGTCGAGCGCGAACGTGAGCGCATGGCCTTCATCGCCGCCGACTACTGGGACCTCACCGCCCACCTCCGGCTGCTCGACGGCGCCGGGGTGTCCGGCGAGGGCCCCCGGGAGGTCGACGCGAAGCTCGCGAGGATCGACGGCACCCGCGTCGCCCAGGGCCGGGACTTCACGGACCGCGGCGAGGTGCGCACGAAGGACGTGCGGGTCCTCGACAAGACCGCCGCGACGGCCCTCGCGGACGGGCTGCGCGGCCGCGAGATGCGGGTCAGCGCGGTGGAGGAGAAGCCGTACACCCGGCGCCCCTACCCGCCGTTCATGACCTCCACGCTCCAGCAGGAGGCCGGGCGGAAGCTGCACTTCACGTCGGAGCGGACGATGCGCATCGCGCAGCGGCTCTACGAGAACGGCCACATCACGTACATGCGTACGGACTCCACGACACTGTCCACGTCCGGCATCAACGCAGCGCGGGCGCAGGCCGCCGAACTGTACGGTGAGCGTTTCGTCGCGGACGCCCCGCGCCAGTACACCCGCAAGGTGAAGAACTCCCAGGAGGCCCACGAGGCGATCCGCCCGGCGGGCGAGACGTTCGCCACCCCGGGCCAGCTGTCGGGCCGGCTCGACGCCGAGGAGTTCAAGCTCTACGAGCTCATCTGGCAGCGCACGGTCGCCTCCCAGATGGCCGACGCGCGCGGCACGTCGGTCAAGGTCACCGTCACCGGCCAGGCCGGCAGCGGCGAGACCTGCGACTTCACGGCCTCCGGGCGCACGATCACGTTCCCCGGCTTCCTCAAGGCGTACGTCGAGACGACGCGACAGGCCGACGGCCGGGACGTCGCGGACAACGCGGAGCGTCACCTGCCGGTCCTCGCCGAGGGCGACGGCCTGTCCGCCGAGGAGATCAGCGCCGACGGGCACACGACGACCCCTCCGGCCCGCTACACCGAGGCCAGCCTCGTCAAGAAGATGGAGGAGCTCGGCATCGGCCGCCCGTCGACGTACGCGTCGATCATCAAGACGATCCAGGACCGGGGGTACGTCCTCCCGCGCGGGAACGCGCTGGTCCCGTCGTGGGTCGCGTTCGCCGTCGTCGGCCTCCTGGAGGACAACTTCGGGTCGCTCGTCGACTACGACTTCACGTCGTCGATGGAGGATGAGCTCGACGACATCGCCGCCGGCCGGGAGAACCGGTCGGACTGGCTCCGGGGCTTCTACTTCGGGGACGCGGGTGCCTCCGACGCGACCGCGGAGACGGTGGCCCGGCTGGGTGGCCTCAAGGCTCTCGTCGGGAACAACCTGGAGCAGATCGACGCGCGGCGGGTGAACTCCCTGCACCTCTTCGACGACGCCGACGGGACCCCGATCTACGTGCGCGTCGGCCGGTACGGGGCGTACCTCGAACGGACGAAGCCGGTTCCGGCGGGCGCGCCCGAGGGCACGGAGCCGGAGGTCCAGCGGGCGAACCTGCCCGAGTCGATGACCCCGGACGAGCTCGACCTCGAGACGGCGGAGAAGCTCTTCGCCACCCCGCAGGGTGGGCGTGAGCTGGGCCGGAACCCGGCGAACGGCCGCATGATCGTCGTCAAGGAGGGCCGGTTCGGGCCGTACGTCACCGAGCGGGTCACCGAGGACGAGGAGGCCGGCGCGACCGCGGAGGCGGAGCGCACCGTCGACGCCGAGTGGGACGCCGACGACGCGGAGCGGGCGAAGGAGGGGAAGAAGCCCTTCAACCGGACCACGAAGACCGCGGCGGCGAAGCGGGAGAAGCGTGTCCGCCAGCTCGTCGACGAGACGCTCAAGCCGGCGACCGCCTCCCTGTTCTCGAGCATGGACACGGGCACGGTGGGTCTCGACGACGCGCTGAAGCTGCTGAGCCTCCCCCGGGAGGTGGGCGTCGACCCGTCGGACGGGGAGGTCATCACCGCCCAGAACGGCCGCTACGGTCCGTACCTCAAGAAGGGCAACGACTCCCGCTCCCTGGCGAAGGAGGAGGACATCTTCACCGTCACCCTCGACGAGGCGCGGCGGATCTACGCCGAGCCGAAGCGCCGGGGGCGGCAGGCGGCGCAGCCGCCGTTGAAGCAGCTCGGGGACAACGACGTCTCCGGGAAGCCGATGACGGTCAAGGACGGGCGGTTCGGCCCGTACGTCACCGACGGGCAGACGAACGCCTCCCTGCGCCGGGGCGACAACCCGGAGACGATCACCGACGCGCGTGCGAACGAGCTGCTCTCCGAGCGGCGCGCGAAGGAGGCCGAGCAGGGTGGCGGCCGGGGCGCCGGGAGGGCGACGTCGGCCCGGAAGGCGACGAAGAAGTCCACCGCGAAGAAGACCACGGCGAAGAAGTCGACGGCGAAGAAGTCGACGAAGAAGACCACCAAGAAGACCACGGCGAAGAAGACCGCCACGAAGTCCGCGGCGAAGAAGTCCGCCGCGAAGGCGACGTCCGCGGCCACGCGGTCCACGACGACGTAGCCGGGCTCCGCGCCCGGGGCCCCGGCACGCCGGCGGGCCCGTACGCCGCACGAACAGCACGAACAGCACGAACAGCACGAACAGCACGACGCGCACGACACCCACGAGAGACGACGGAAGGACGGACGAGAGATGAGTGAGGCGGACCGGGCCACGGAGGTCACCCCGGAATTCACCTGGACCGACGGGGAGGAGCTGCGCCGGCGGTTGTCGATGCGCACGCTCGTCGACGTCACCCGCGCGGCGTTCATCGACCACCAGCACGGCCGGTTCGAGATCCCGGTGCGCGAGACCCTCGACGACGGCGCCCTGCTCGTCATGCCGGTCCGGCACCGTGACATCCCGGGGCTCGCCGTGAAGACGATGAGCCTCAACAGCGACCGGAACCCGACGATCGCCGGGACGGTGCTGTGGGAGGACCCGGAGCGGGTCCGCCACGTCCTCGTCGACGGGGCGACGGCGACGACGATGCGCACCGGCGCGGTGAGCGGCGTCGCGACCGACCTCCTCGCCCGGGAGGGCGCGCGGCACCTCGTGGTCGTCGGCGCGGGCGGTCAGGCCCCGGACCAGGTCCGGGCCGTTGCGGCCGTGCGTGACCTCACGACGGTGACGATCGTCAGCCGGCGGCTCGAGAGCGCCCGCCGGTGCGTGGAGCGGCTCGCGGACGACCCGGCGCTCGAGGGCGTCGAGATCACGGCCGCGGAGGACGTCCGGGCGGCCGTCGGGCGCGCGGACATCGTCTGCTGCGTCACCCCGGCGGAGGAGCCGCTGTTCCGGCTCGACGACCTCGCCCCGGGCACGCACGTCAACCTCATCGGGTCGTTCCGTCCGTCGATGCGGGAGATGTCGGGCCACGACGTCGCCTCGGTCGACCGGCTCGTCGTGGACGACATCGAGGCCGTGACGACCGAGTCGGGCGAGATCATCGACGCGCTCGAGGCCGGCGAGCTCACGGTCGACGGCCTGGAGACCCTCGGTGCGGCGCTCATCGCCGAGGACGAGGCGCAGGCCCGCGAGGGCGAGCCGCCCGTCGTCGGCGGCCGGTACGGTGCTGAGGAGCCGGTCGACGGCATCCCCGACGGGCTGACCGTGTTCAAGTCCGTCGGCGTGGCGATCCAGGACTGGGCGCTCATGCGGGCGGTCAGCGGGGAGTGACGGTCAGCGGGGGGTGACGGTCAGCGGGGGGTGAGGGTCCCGCCCGGGGCGGACCGGGTCAGCGGGGGGGGGGTGACGCTCCCGCCCGGGGCGGACCGGGTCAGGGGCGGCGCTGGTCAGCGGGCGCTGAGGTCCGCGCCCGGGCCCTCGCCGGGGGTGTCCGCCGGGCCCCGGCCCGCGGCCCCGTCCGCGGCGTGCGCCGCATCCACTGTGTCCACGGTGTCCACTGTGTCCGCGGCGTCCACTGTGTCCGCGGCGTCCACGGTGTCCGCTGCGTCCCCCGGGTCGACGGCGTCGGCCCCCCGGTCCGCGAGCGTCGGCCGGACGGGGCGGGCCAGCTGCGTCATCTCGCGGCGGCCCCGCAGCTCCACGGACTTCATCATCGTCCACCGGGCCTGCTCGGCCTCGTTCGCCTGGCGCACCGTCGCCGCGCTCGTGAGCACGTGGCCGGGGGTCTTCTTCGCGAGGTCGGTGAGGCGGGCGGCCTGGTTGACGGCGTCGCCGATGACGGTGAACTCGAAGCGGTCCTTCGCCCCGATGTGCCCGGCGACGACGTTGCCCGCCGCGACGCCGATGCCGGCCTCGAGCTCCAGCCCGCCGAGGTCCCGGTGCAGTTCACGGGCGGCGGCGAGGGCGTGGCCCGCGATGTCGTCGAGCGGCACCGGTGCGCCGAACACGGCGAGCGCGGCGTCGCCCTCGAACTTGTTGATCATGCCCCGGTTGCGGTGGACGACGTCGACGACCCGGTCGAAGAACTCGTTGAGCGCGTGGACGACGTGGGCCGGCTCCCGGGAGACCGCGAAGCCGGTGGACCCGATGACGTCGACGAAGAGCACGGCGACGGCCCGGTTCTCGCCGCCGAGCTCCGGCTTCTCCTCGAGCGCCCGCCGGGCGACCTCGTCGCCGACGTACCGGCCGAAGAGTTCACGCACCTGCTCCCGGTCGCGCAGCCCCCGCATCATCTCGTTGAACCCGGCCTGGAGCACGCCGATCTCCGAGCTGTCGTAGATCCGCACCGTCGTGTCCGTGCCGCCCCGGCGGACGCGGTTCATCGCCGTCTGGAGTTCGCGGATGGGGTCGACGACGTTCATCGTCACCAGCCGCGTCCCGGAGAACCCCGTGAGGATCGCGGTGAGGCTGAGCGCGACGACCCCGGGCAGGATCTCGCGCGCGTCCGTCGTGAACATCCCCGAGACCTGCGCGGCGACGAGCAGGAGGATCCCGAGCACCGGCACCGCGGAGGTGAGGATCCAGCTGCCCATGAGCTGCAGGGACAGCGGTGAGATCTTCGAGTGGTCCGGTACCCCGCGGGTCAGGGCCTTCGCGGCGACGGGCCGGACGAGCCGCTCGGCGACGAGGTACGTCAGGAGGCACACCATCGCCCCGGTGAGCGTCGCGGCGACGCCGACGGCGATCCCCCAGCGGGTCGAGTGGTGGGCGGCGACGGCGGTGAAGAGGATCACCCCGACGCCCCACAGCACCGCGCCGAGGATCGTCTGGAGGGCGGGGATGCGCAGGACGAGCGCCCGCACCATGTTCGGGTCGTACGTCCCGGGGGAGCGCTGCCACCGCAGCACCGGGGCGAAGAAGTGCAGGGTCACCGTGACCCCGGCGACGACGGCGATGAAGAAGTAGGCCCCGTAGAGCGCGGCCGTCGTCGTGTCCAGCCGGGTGATCTCCCGGGCCCCGGCGAGGGGCACGAGGAAGCGCAGGAACGACGCGACGGCGACGGACCCCAGCACGTTGATGAACAGCACGGTCGCCGCGTACAGGGGCCAGGAGGTCCCCCACACCCACGCGAGGTACCGAACGAACTGTTTCATGGCTCACACCATATCGGAGGGGTGGACGCCCGGGGGACTCTCCCCGGGGTCATCCGGGCACGTCGCCGCAGGTGCCTGTGGACAACGGAGGTTCTGTGGACGGCCCGCCCCGCGGGTGCCCCGGGCCCTGCCGACGGCGGGCGGACGGGAGGGGGCGTGACGGGCCGGCGGTTAGACTGTCCCCATGACAGAGCGGCAGGACATCTTCGGTGCGTGGTCGGTCAACGCGGCCGTCGCGGAGCCGTTGGCGGCCGCGGCCCGGACGGCGCGGGAGATGGTCGCCGCCGGGGACGCCGCGGGGGGCCGGCCCGGGGCCACCGACGCCGCGGTGCGCGGGGCCGGGGCCGGGGACGGGACCGGTCCGGGGGCGGGGACCGGGACGGCCGACGCCGCGGGCTCCGGTGTGATGACGCACTCCTGGCTCCTGACGGGGCCGCCCGGGTCCGGGCGGTCGGTCGCGGCGAAGGCCTTCGCCACCGCGCTGGTCTGCGACGACCCGGACGTCGTCGGGTGCGGGCGGTGCGACCAGTGCCGGAGTGTGCGCGCGGGCACCCACCCGGACGTGGAGTGGGTCTCGACGGAGGGGATGACCATCACGGTCGACGACGTCCGCGCGGTCATCCGGTCGGCCGCGAAGATGCCGACGGTCGCGCGGTGGCGGGTCGTCGTCGTGGAGGACGCGGACCGGCTCGGCGACGGGGCGGCGAACGCGCTGCTGAAGTCCGTCGAGGAACCTCCGGCGCGGACCGTGTTCGTCCTCTGTGCGCCGAGCACGGACCCGCACGACATCGCTGTGACCCTCCGTTCCCGGTGCCGGCACCTGTACGTTCCCACGCCCTCGCCGGCGGAGGTGGAGCAGGCGCTGCTCGCGGACACGGCCCTCGGCCTCACCGCCGAGCAGGCGGCGTGGGCCGCGGGGGTCTCGGGCGGGCACATCGGGCGGGCCCGCCACCTCGCGCGGGACGCCGTCGCCCGGGAGAAGCGGGCGACCGCGTTGACCCTGCCGAAGCTCGTCTACGAACCGGCCCGGCTGTTCATGTTCACCCGGTCGCTCGTCGCGAAGGCGGGGGAGGAGGCCGCGGCGTCGGTGGAGGAGACGGAGCGTCGGGAGCGGGAGGCGCTCGAGTCCTCCCTCGGCGTCGGGTCGAAGGGCAAGGGGGCGGCGAAGGCCCAGCGTGGGGCGTCGGGCCAGCTGAAGGAGCTGGAGAAGGAGCAGAAGAACCGGCGGACCCGGTTGCTGCGGGACTCCCTCGACCTCGCGCTCATCGACGTCGCGGGCCTGTACCGGGACGCGATGCTCATCGCGGCCGGTGCGGTGGAGGCCGCCCCGGGGGACGACGGCGACGGGCACGGGGTCCCCGTCGGTGGGCTCATGCACCCGGACATGGCGGCGACGTCCCGGGAGCTCGCGCGGCGCAACTCCCCGGAGGCGCTCGTGCGGTGCATCGACGCGGTGGCGGCGTGCCGGGAGGCGCTCGGGTTCAACGTGAAGCCGGAGGTCGCGCTCGACGCGATGGCCGGCCGCCTCCGCGAGTGCTGCCGCCTGGTCTGACTCGCCGCCCCGCCCGGTGCCGGGCCGTGCACCCGACGGTGTGTCCCATGGTCGGGGCCGCCGGGGTCGCCGGGGTCGGGAGCGTCGACGGTGGCCGGGGCCGGGTGAGGGGTTCGGTCGTGGGTCGCCGCTGGTCACCGGCCGTTTTGGTTGTCCGGTGGAGCGTCGGCTAGGATATCCCGACGTACGCAGTCGCGTGTGGTCGCGGAGATGTCCGTGGTCCAGCACGCAGTGACTGCGTGTCGGTACGCCGCCTTAGCTCAGTCGGCAGAGCGTCTCACTCGTAATGAGAAGGTCGCGAGTTCGATTCTCGCAGGCGGCTCCAGTGAACAGCAGGAAGGCCACCTCCTCCGGGAGGTGGCCTTCGCTGTGTCCGGTGACGGGCCGGGCGACGCGCCCGCGCGACAGGTGACGGCGCCCGACCGCGCGCCGCCGCGCACGACCGCGCGTGACCTGATGCGACCGCACGCCGCCGCGCCCCGACCGCACGTGACCGGATGCGACCGCATATGACCGCCCGGGGACGGGATTCGCCGGGCTTTTCCGGTGTCCGGTCACGTCCGGTCATTCATGCCCGTCCGGGTGCCGCCCCGGCGGTTTTCCTGTGATTGTCCGCGACCGCTGTGTGTGGCATCGTGCCTGGTCATGGGCGTAACCGTTGCCCTGACTCATGGTCTCTGAGAGGGCAACTTTTGTCTCTCTTATTGATCCTGAAGTCGGGACGAAGGACTATTCACACCCCGTGGGGCCGCGCATACTCTGAGTCATGTCAGTTTCCACCTGAGTGAAAGGCCACACACATGGGTTCCATCGACGAGGTCATGAGCCTCATCAAGCCGATCATCGCCGTCGCCAAGGATGCCGCGGCCCTCGCGACCTCCATCGCCACGACCAACCCGGTCGGCATCGGCTCCTCCGCCATCCACCTCGGCTCCAGCACGCTCGAGCTGACGCAGGCCGGCTCCTCCGCCATCGAGAGCTCCTCGAACGGTGCGGACGCCGCTGACGCCGCCACGGACGTCGCCGAGACCGCCGCCGCGAAGTAAGGACCGTCCGCTCAGCGGACCCCTCCCCGGTCACCGACCGGGCGACGGACACAGGCCCCGCCACCTCAGGGTGGCGGGGCCTGTCTGCGTCCGCGGCGTCGGTGTGCCCCCGGGACCTGCGCCCGGGGGGGGAGGAGACACGGGAGGCAGGGCGCTGCCGGTGCGCCCCCCCGGGACGTGCGCCCCCGGGACACCCGGGCCGGGCCGGTCCCGGCCCGTCAGCCCCGGGGCATGAGGATCCAGGCGGCGATGTAGAAGATGACCTGGGGGCCCGGCAGCAGGACGGAGAGGATCACGAGGGCGCGCAGCACCTTCGCGCTGACGCCGAGGTACTCGGCGATGCCGCCGCAGACGCCGGCGATGACCCGGTTGGTGGAGCTGCGGCGGAGCCGGGGGCGGGGGGAGCGTTCGGTGTTCATGGACGCCACGCTACGGGGAAAGGGACGTCGGGACCATCGGGGTTCTCCCTGATCCCGACCCTGATGTCCCGGGCCCCGGCCCGCCACCGGCCCCGTCCCGGGCCCCGGCCCGCCCCCGGCCCCGTCCCCGCCCCGGGGGACCCGGCCTGAGCCGGGCCCCGCCCCGGCGACTACCCCTCGGACGGGTGCGCCGGGTGCGTGTCCGCGTACCACTCCATGTCCGCGTAGTCCGTCAGCAACGGCACGGACGTGAGGGTGGAGGGGACGGCGAAGGCGTCGACGAGCACGGTGCTCCACGGCGCGAGGGAGTCCACGAGGTCGTTGAGCGCCGCGCGGGCCGCCTTCGTCCGCGTGCCGGTGAGCAGGTTCTGCTCCTGGTACCAGCCGGCGTGCTCGGTGATGAGGGAGAGGAAGTACGTGTCCCGGACCTGCTCGAGGACCTGGCGGGCGGTCTCGGACTCCAGCTCGGACTCCGCCTCGAGGAAGGCCTCGAGGATGATGCGGTCGACGTGCGCCCACCCGCAGGCGATGAGGTGGTCCTGGGCCCGGTCGACGACCTGCGCGGCCTCCTCCGTCTCCATCTTCTGCGCGGGCCGCAGCCGGCGGACGAGGGACCGCAGCAGGCTGTCCTCGCGGTTGGACAGCAGCTCGATCTGGTACGCGGGGTCGAACAGGGAGGTCTCCTCCTGGTTCGTCACCGAGTCGACGAGGTTCTGGATGAGGGTCTCGGCCGCGGTGCGCCGCTTGAGCAGCGTGCCGAAGCTGTCGAGGCCGAAGCGCACCATCTCCAGCGGGTTCAGGCCGCCGACCTCGCGGGCGAACCCGGTGAGCAGCTCCTTCGCCGCGAGCTGGATCATGACGGCGTTGTCGCCCTCGAAGGTCGTGAAGACGTCGGAGTCCGCCTTGAGGGTGGTGAGGAAGTTCTCCGTCATGTAGCCGGCACCGCCGCAGGCCTCACGGCACTCCTGGATCGTGTCCGTCGCGTGGGCGGTGTTCGCGGCCTTGAGGGCGGCGGCGTGGGCCTCGAGCTCGCGCTGGTCCCACTGGTCCTCCTCGGACATGGCGGTCCGGTCGGTGATGCGGTGCTCGAGCTCGTGGACGCGGGCGATGAGCTTGTTCGTCGCCAGCTGGAGCCCGTACGCGCGCGCGACGCGGGGCAGGAGGCGCAGCCGGTGGTTCCGGTGGTCGATGAGCCGCTTCTCCGGCAGGCCGTCGCCGGCGGAGAACTGCCGGCGCAGGTCGGCGTACCGCACGGCGATGTCGAGGGCGGTGCGGGCCGAGGCGCCGGCGGCCGCGCCGACGGTGATGCGGCCGCGGATGAGCGCGCCGAGCATGGTGAAGAACCGGCGGTTCGGGTTCTCGATGGGGGAGGAGTAGGTGCCGTCCTCGGAGACGTCGGCGAACTTGTTGAGCAGGTTCTCGCGGGGCACGCGGACGTGGTCGAAGGCGAGGGTGCCGTTGTCCACGCCCTTGAGGCCGCCCTTGTAGCCGTGGTCGCCGATGCGCACGCCCGGCAGGGGGGCGCCGTTCTCGTCGCGGATGGGCACGACGAGGCAGTGCACGCCGTGCGACTCCTCCTCACCCGGCGTGTGGAGCTGGCAGAACACGGCGGCCATCCGCGCGTCGCGGGCGGCGTTGCCGATGAACCACTTCTCGGAGGACGGGGTGGGGGAGTTCACGATGAACTCCTGCGTCTCCGGGTCGTACGTCGCGGTGGTCTCGAGGGACTGCACGTCGGAGCCGTGGCCGCGTTCGGTCATGCCGAAGCAGCCGAGGACGCGCAGGTCGATGATGTCCTTGATGAGGGGGACGTGCCGTTCGGTACCGAGGTTCTCGACGGCACCTCCCCACAGCCCCCACTGCACGCCGGCCTTGACCATGAGGGAGAGGTCGGCGTGGCCGAGGAGTTCGATGGACGTGAGGGTCGCACCGGTGTCGCCGCTGCCGCCGTGCTCGACGGAGAACGCGCCGCGCGGCATGCCGCTCTCGGCGAGGGCGCGGACCTGGTCGAGGGTGCGCTGGCGGGAGGCCTCGAGGTCGAGGGTCGGGTCGGCGCGGACGTCCCCCTCGGAGAGGGACGCGCGGACCGCCTGCTTGGCGTCGGCCCAGTGGCCGTCGAGGACCGCCTGGAGTTCCGGGGTGACCGAGGGGTCGGCGACCTCGGAGAGCTTGGCGGGGGCGTCCTGACTGCGGCGGATGCTGCGACCGCCGGTCGTGGACGGGGTGGCGTGGGCGGCGTCGCCGGTCGTGGTGCCGGGTGTGACGGTGCCGTCGTCGGTGGGGTGCGGTGTGTTCTGGCTCATGGTCACGAGGGTACGGAAAAGAGGACGACGGCACCGCGTGTGCGGCCCACGCGGAGGGGTGACACCGCTGACGCCGCTGCCGCCCGGCGTTCCCGACGGGGCTTCTAGAATGGTCGTCATGACTACCGGCGAACACTCCGACGCATCCGACGAGCCTGGTGACCGGGGGGTCGCACGCCCCCACGCCGCACCGGGTTCCCCCGGCACCCCCGGCGGGTCCGACGCCGTCAGACAGCTCCACCCGACCCGGTCCCCCGGGCGGGGCGGCGGGGCCCCCGGGTCCCCGGGCCGGCCCTCCCGCGACCGCCGGGCGTGGCTGTTCATCGCCTTCGCCGTGTTCTCCGTCGCGTGGGGCGGCAACGAGTTCACCCCGCTGCTCGTCTTCTACCGTGGTGAGGACGTGTTCAGCCCGCTGTTCGTCGACTCGCTCATGGCCGCGTACGCCTGCGGCATCGGCGCCGGGCTCATGCTCGCCGGGCCGCTGTCGGACCGCTACGGCCGGCGTGTCGTCATGCTCCCCGCCCCCGTCGTCGCGGTCCTCGGCAGTTCGCTCATCGCGGCGGGGGAGACCAGCGAGATCCCCATGTTCCTCGGCCGGGTGTGCGCCGGCCTCGCCGTCGGGGCCGCGATGTCGGCGGGCGGGTCGTGGATCAAGGAGCTGTCCACCCCCGCGTTCGACCCGTCGGCCGGCCCGGGGGCGGGCGCGAAGCGGGCGACGATGTCCCTCACCGCCGGCTTCGGCCTCGGCGCGGGGGTCGCGGGGGTGCTGGCCCAGTGGGGGCCGATCCCGGGCCAGCTGCCGTACTTCCTGCACATCGCCGTGTCGGTCGTCGCCCTCCTCGGCCTGCTCACCGTCCCGGAGACGAGGCAGTCCGCCCACCTGCGGGTGGCGGGGAGCTTCTGGACGGACCTCCGCGTGCCGAGCGCGCGGCACCCGCGGTTCCTCACGGTCGTCCTGCCGGTCGCGCCGTGGGTGTTCGGGGCGGCCGGGGTGTCCTACGCGATCATGCCGACGCTGGCCAGCGGGGTCGTCGGGGCGCCCGTGGCGTTCTCCGCCCTGCTGGCCGTCGTCGCCCTCGCCAGCGGCTACTCGATCCAGCAGGTCGGGCCCCAGCTGAACTCGGCGACGTCGGCGCGCGGCCCGCTGCTCGGGCTCGGGCTCGTCATCGTGGGGATGGTCGTCGCGTCACTCAGCGCCCGGCACATCACCGTGTGGAACACGGTCGTCGTCGCGGTGATCCTCGGCGCGGCCTACGGGCTGTGCCTCATCTCGGGGCTGACGGAGGTCCAGCGGATCGCCGGCCCGGACGACCTCGGCGGGCTCACGGCGGTCTACTACGTCGTGACGTACATCGGGTTCTTCTTCCCGATGATCCTCACGAAGCTGGGGGACTGGTTCACCTACCCGGTGATGCTCGGGTTCGGCGTGGTCATGGCGGTGCTGGCGTTCATCGTCGTCGCGGTCAATTCCCGACGGCACCTCCCCGCGGCCGACTGACCCCCGCCGGCCGGCCCCGGCGACGGGCGGCGTCGGGACCCTCCCCGGGACCGACCCCGCGACCGGCCCCGACCCCGGCCACCGCGACCAGCTCCCCGCGACCGGTCCTCCCCGGGCCCGGCCCCCGCGACCGGCCCCCGCCCCGGCTCACCGCCCGCGGAAGTACTCCACGGTCCGGGCGATGCCCGCGGCGAGATCCGTCTCCGGCTCCCAGCCCAGCACCTCCCGCGCCCGGGTGTTGTCGAGCGCGGACCGCGGCACGTCACCGAGACGCGCGGGCGCGAACGCCGGGTCGTCCGGGGCCCCGGCGGCCTCGGCGACGAGGCTGTGCAGCCGCCGGTCCGTCGTCTCCACCCCGGTGCCGATGTTGAACCGCAGCCCGTTCCCGGCCGTGCCGGCGGCGAGGATGAACGCCCGCACCACGTCACCGACGTACACGTAGTCCCGGGTGTTCCCGCCGTCGCCGAAGACGCGGGTCGGCTCCCCGGCCAGCAGGTTCCGGCAGAAGATCGCGACGACACCGGCCTCCCCGTGCGGGTCCTGCCGGGGCCCGTAGACGTTCGCCGGGGCGATGAACGCGCACTCCAGGCCGTACAGGTGGCGGTAGGTGCCCAGGTAGATCTCGCCGGCGTACTTCGACGCCGCGTACGGCGACTCCGGGTCCGGGACCGTCGACTCGGTGACGGGCAGCTCCGGTCGCCCGTAGATCGCGCCCCCCGAGCTGGTGTGGACGATCCGACGGACACCGTGGCGGCGGGCCGCCTCCGCGAGCCGGATCGTCGCGAGGATGTTCAGCGTCGCGTCCCCGACCGGGTCCTCGACGGACGACCGGACGTCGATCTGCGCGGCGAGGTGGAAGATCACCTCCGGGGCGGCCTCGGCGACGATCGCGTCGAGGTCCGCGGTGCGGATGTCCGCCTCGACGAGGGGCACGTCGTCGGGCAGGTTGGTCCGACGACCGTGGCTGAGGTCGTCGACGACGGTGACGGTGTGCCCCTCGGCGAGGAGGGCGTCGACGAGGTGGGATCCGATGAAACCGGCGCCGCCGGTGACGAGGGTGCGCATGGGCAGGGTTCTCCGTTGTGCGTTGAGGGGGGCGGTCGGTCCGCGGCGGGGCGCGGCCGGGGCGGGGGCGGGGCCGGTCACCCGGCGGGCGTGCCGTGCGGCGCGTCCTCCGCCGGTGCGTCGTCCGCCGGGGGCACCGCGTTCGTCAGGGCGACCGCCCGGGCCAGGCGGGCGTACCGCAGCTCCTGCTCGCGGAACCGGATGTACGTGGACAGCGTCGTGAACAGGAACGCGATGACCAGCACGTACAGCAACAGGTCGGTGCCCCGGGTGACCCCGAGCCACTGCGCGATGACCGTGAGGTCGTCCGGGCGCAGCACGGCCCACAGGCTGGCGACGACGAAGACCACGAAACCGATCTTCACCCCGGCCTTCGCCCGGGCCTTCCGCCGGTTCGACAGGAAGAACAGCCCCAGCGCGGCCATGGCCAGCAGGAGCAGGACCTGGATGACGTGTGTGCCCGTCACGGCAGCCTCCTCGCGATGAATCCGTCGGCGATGATGTTCACACCGTTGAGCAGCGACTGTCCCTTGGACATCGAGTACTCCGTGTACAGGATCTCCACCGGCTGCTCGGCGACCCGCCACCGGTGGGTGACCATGAGCCGGACGAACTCGCTCGCGTGGCTCATCCCGTTCATCCGGAGGTTGAGCTGGTCGGCGACGGTGGAGGTGAAGGCCCGCAGGCCGTTGTGCGCGTCGGTGAGGCCCAGCCGCCGTGTCGTCGGGGACAGCAGCACCACCGTGCGGAGGACGAGCCGCTTGATCCACGGCACCTGGGAGACCTCGTCCTCCGGCCGCTGCCGGCCGAAACGGGTGCCCACGATGATGTCCAGCGGTTCGGTGCGCAGCCGCCCGACCATGGCGAGCACGTCCTTGACCTGGTGCTGGCCGTCGGCGTCGAAGGTGACGAAGTACCGCGCGCCGGGCTGCACCCGGGCGTACTCCACGCCGGTCTGGATCGCCGCACCCTGGCCGAGGTTCACCGGGTGGCGCACGAGGTGCGCGCCCGCGGCGTGGATCTGGGCCGCGGAGTCGTCCGCCGAGCCGTCGTCGACCGCGACGATGTTGGGGAACGTCCGGCGTGCGTGGCGGATGACGTCACCGATGACCGTGCCTTCGTTGAAACACGGGATCACCAGCCAGACGTCCGACTGGGTCCCGGTCTGCGCCGGGGGCTGGGGCTCACTGTCCATGCTCGTGCGGGGTACCTTCACGTCCGTCGGGGGTGGATCGGGGATGGGGGCGGGGGTGCGCCGGGTCACCGGAAGAGCACCCGGTTCGCCAGGCGGAGCAGCGGACCGGGCAGCGCCCGGTAGAGGCTCCGGATACCGAGGTTAAATATAGCCCGTCGTCGTCCGACCACACCGTAACGCACCAGCCTTGTCTGCATCTCCTTCTCGGCGGCGACCATTCCGGGGGCCGTCCTGCGGCGCAGCGTCGACCGGGACATGCGGAACCACGTGAGTGGTTCCGGGAGGTTGGCGAAGCGCGCGCCCCGGGACAGCAGGTGCGCCCACAGGTCGTAGTCCTCCATGTACCGGACCTCGCCGTACCCCCCGGCGGCGACGACGGCGTCCCGGCGCATGACGACCGAGGGGTTGTTGACGGGGGAGGACGTGCGCATCGTCCGCGCGACCCCCGCGTGGTCGGCGGGCATCGGCCGGACGCCGAGGGACACGCGGCGCAGGGCGTCCTCGTCGAGGGCGAGGGCGGGGCCGCCGGTCGCGGGGTCGCGCGGGGGCGCGGGGACGGCGTCGCCGTCGAACTCGTGGAGGGCGGTGCCGAGGACGGTGACGTCCGGGTGGGCGTCGAGGTACGCCGCCTGGACGGCGAAGCGCTCCGGGGTGGCGGCGTCGTCGGCGTCGAGCCGGGCGATCCACGGCCGGTCGCAGCGGGCGATCCCCGCGTTCGCGGCCCCGGCGGCGCCGAGGTTGCGGGGCAGGCGGACGACGTCGCACGAGAGCCCGCGGTCGACGGCCGCCGCGTGGAACCGCTCGACGACCCCGTCGAGGGCGGGGGTGAGCGGGCCGTCGGCGACGATGACGGTCTGCCCGGCGGGCCGCGTCTGCCCGAGGAGGCTGCCGAGGCACACGGCGAGGTCGTCCGCCGCGACGCCCGCGTAGACCGTCACGACGACGGCGATGTCCGGCAGCGGGTCACCGGGGGTCGCCGCCGGCGCGGGGGCGGCGGCGGGTCCCGGTGCCGGGGTGGGGTCGGCCGGGTGGCCCGGTGCCGGGGT
Source organism: Corynebacterium bovis DSM 20582 = CIP 54.80 (assembly GCF_030408615.1). Classification (NCBI taxonomy): domain Bacteria; kingdom Bacillati; phylum Actinomycetota; class Actinomycetes; order Mycobacteriales; family Corynebacteriaceae; genus Corynebacterium; species Corynebacterium bovis. The sequence continues at coordinate 385,700 of NZ_CP047187.1, forward strand.
CTGGTCGCTCACGGTGCCTCCGGTGTCCTCTCGTCGCGGTCGCGTCGCCCGGGGATCAGGGATCCGTCGGGTGCTGCGGAGATGGTACGACGTCCCCCTCCGCCGTGGGGCGACCCCGCCCCGGCGTGCCGGGTGGGACGGCGTGGCGGGACGGGCCGCCGGCGGGGCCACCGCCGTCCGGGTCGGCGGCGGCGTGCCGGCCCGAGGAGGGCTCCGCCGCGTGGCGGCCGGTCGACGGGGACGCCGCGTGGCGGGGTGGCGTGGCGGCCGCGGGGAGGGTGGCGTCGTCCCCCGACCCGGACCCCGCACCCGGCCCCGGCACCGTCCCCGGGACCGGCTCCACCCCCGGACCCGGCACCGTCGCGGCGGCCCCGGACCCCGCGGCCGGGTCGCCCGTCACGCGCAGCAGGACGAGGTGGAGCACGACCCCGGCCAACGGCCCGAGCCCGAGGCCGAGCACCGCCCGCAGCTCCGGCGAGAGGTCCAGCCGGAACAGCAGCACCGCGACGACCGTCGCCAGCACCCATCCGCCGAGGTACAGGCCGTGCCGCTCCGCGGCGAGGGCCGCCGACCCGGTGACCATGAGCAGCGCCGTCGACGCCGCCGCGAGGGTGAGCCACGCGAGGACCCAGCCCGGGGACCACACCTCGGGGGTGAAGAACAGCCGCAGGATCCACGGCCCCAGGAGGAACGCCGCGACCGCCCCCACGACCGCGACCCCGACGATCGCCGCCATCGGGGCGGCCGCCGCCCGGAGCACCCGGCCCCGGGCCGTCGCGAACCGGACGATGAGCACCGGCTGGAACCGCTGGAGGGGCACGAGGATCGGCGCGCGGGTGAGCGTCACCGCGAAGATCACGGCGGCGAGGGTGCCGTCGGGCAGGGACGTCGTCGCCTTGATGAGCACCGGGAAACCCGTGATGATGACCGAGTTCGCGCCGGAGGCCAGCATCGCCGTGCCCGCGCGGCGGAGGAAGTCGCGGGTCGGCACGTCCGCCACGCCGTGCAGCGCGGACCGGGCGGACGGGCTCACCGCGGCGACGGCCAGCCACGTCGCGGCGCCGGCGACGGTCACGACGAGGAACGCCACGAGGTGCCACCCCGCCGCCCACGCGAGCAGCGCGAGGACGAGGCGCACGCCGCTGTCGACCGTGATGAGCACCGCGAACGGACTCCACCGGCCGGCCGCGGAGAGCAGGCCGCACACCGTGGTCTGGAAGGTGTAGCTGGCGACGCCGAGGGTCAGCAGGGCGACGCCGAGCGCGTGGTGGTCCGGCAGGAGGGTGCCGACCCACAGCGGCGACGTCACGGCGACCAGCGCGCCGAGGGCCGCGGCGACGCCGGCGGCGACGAGGAGCGGGCGGGCCGCGCCGGTCAGGGTCGGGGTGTGGGCCGCGTGGGCGCCGGCCGCCGGGGTGTGGACCGCGTGCGCGCCGTGCCCCCCGTCGGCGACGGGTGCCGCGCCGGCCGCGCTCCCTGTTCCGGCCCCGTGACCTGCACCGACGGTCTCCCGGTGAGCGGCGACGGCCCGCGTCGTCTCCTGCATGAGCCCGTCGATGAGCCCCGCGAGGGCGAAGAAGAGCCCCCAGTAGACCATGAACGCCTCTTTGCCGTCGGCACCGAGGGCCTTGTCCGACACCCAGATGACGAGGTACCCGGCGACGGCGACGAACACCGTCGCCAGCGACATCGCCCGCATCTCAGTGACCGCCCCCGGGGCACCGGCCGTCCCCGCCCCGCTGCCGGACGCCGCCCCCGGCGTCGACGGACGGCGCCCCGGTGCCGGCCGGCAGCGACGCCGCGACGTCGTCCGTGACCACCGGGACGGCCCCGCCGGCGGGGACGGGGAAGGCGGGGAGGGCCGTCGAGAACACCCAGCCGTCGAGGACCGCGCGGACGTCCGCCTCCGTCACCGCGGGGTCCGGGTGCGCGGCCGCGGCGGCGACGGCCGCGGCGACGAGGTCCGGCGTCTCCACGAGACTGTGCCGGTGCGCGGTCGTCCACCGGCGCAGCATGTCGAAGAACGCCCCGTCCCCGAGCACGGTCCGCAGCGCGTGGACGGCGAGCGCCCCGCGCTTGTACACGCGGTCGTCGAACATGTCCGCCGGGCCGGGGTCGGCGATGACGAGGTCCTGGGGGAGGGCCAGCAGGTCGCGGTGGTGGACCCAGGCGTGTGTCGCCGCGGGGATGCCCCGCGACGCCTCGAACCACAGCCACTCCGAGTAGCAGGCGAAGCCCTCGTTGAGCCAGATGTCCCGCCACTCGACGAGCCCGACCGAGTTGCCGAACCACTGGTGGGACAGCTCGTGGGCGATGAGCCGCTCCCAGGTCCCGCGCCCGTCGGCGTGGTTCCGGCCGAACGTGCTCATGGCCTGCGCCTCGACGGGGATCTCCAGCCGCTCCGGGGACACGACGACGGTGTAGTCGGGGAACGGGTAGGGGCCGAAGAGGCGGCTGAACGTCTCGACCATCGCGGTCTGGTCGGCGAAGTCGTGGTCGACGTCGCGGGCGGTGGGGCCGTCGACGCCGCCGTGGCCGTCGGACGGCAGCCAGGCGGTGACGGGCACGGACGCCCCGCCGTCGGTCACGGCCGGGCGCAGGTCGCGCCGGGTGAACGGGCCGCAGTGGACGGCGGCGAGGTACGTGGCGGTGGGGTAGTCCGCCTCGAAGACGCGGGTCGTGCGGGTGCCGCGGGTGGACTCGGAGACGAGGGTGCCCGTCGCGACGGCGGGGGTGTCCCGGTCGGCGGTGACGGTGATGCGGAACGTCGCCTTCTCGTCGGGGGTGTCGTCGCAGGGGAACCAGCTCGGCGCGCCGTTGGGCTGGCTGGCGACGATCGACCCCTCCTCGGTCTCCTCCCAGCCGAGGTCGCCCCAGACGCTGCGGACCGGGCGGGGCACGCCGGTGTAGCGGACCGTGAGCGTGAACTCGCAGTCCGGGGGGAGCTCGTCGGCGAAGGTGACGGTGAGTTTCCCCGCGTTCTGGCGGAACCGGCGCACCCGGGTGCTGAGGCCCCCGTGGCCGGTCACGCGGACCGAGCGGACGCGCAGGGAGGTCGTGAGGTCGAGGGTGAGGGTGCGCAGCGCCCGGTAGTTCTCGACGAGAAGGTCGGCCACCCCGCTCAGCTGGTTCGGCCCGACGGCGTAGTCGAGGTCCAGTTCGTAGCGGAGGACGTGGAAGCCCAGGTTGTAGTCGACCCCCGTGTACGGGTCACGGGGGCCGACGATCGGGCTGGTTCTGGAGGGGCGCTGTGACATCAGGTGTCACCCTACCGGGTGCGGGGGACGACGCCACGTCTCACCCGCGCTGACGTGCGCGGTCGGGCGGCCGCGCCGGGCCCGTCGGGCGCCGGCGGCGGTGCGGGTGGCCGGGCAGCCCGGGCCGGTTGGGGCGCCGGCGGCGGTGCGGGTGGCCCGGCCGCGCGTCCGGGTGCCGGCGCCTCAGCCGGCGTCCCGCGGCGGCGCGTCAGCCGAAGAGGCCGGCGGAGAGCACCGGCCAGGAGTCCCGCATGTCCTGCCGCCAGTAGCCCCACTGGTGGGTGCCGGCCGGGCGGAAGTTGAACTGGATGTTGTTCGTCTGCGGGGTGATGCCGAGCAGGCGGGTCTTCGCCTCGAGGTCGTGGGTGCAGGCGTTCGTGCTGGCCTCGATGAAGCCGCCCTCGACGATCGGGGAGATCGAGCCGAGCGGGCTCTTGCCCCGGAGCATCGGGCCGGACGGCAGGTCCATCTCGCCGGCGAGGCCGGTCGAGTTGGAGACGTAGATGTTGTGCTGGCCGCGCAGCTTCTCGGCGTTGAGCAGGGCGTCGTTGTTCCGGGCGACGTCACCGCCGCGCGGGCCCCACATCTGCTCGTACGTCGCGCCACCGCGGTTGAGCACCTGGTCGATGTACGCCTCGTACAGCGGGCCGGTCGTCGCCGCGCAGCCGGAGAAGGACCCGACCGCGTTGTAGAACCCGGGGTTGTGCTCGGCGAAGTTCAGCGTGGACGTCGCGGACATCGACAGGCCCGCGATCGCGCGGCGGCCGTTGCCGTTGATGGCCTTCTCCAGCGGCTCCGGGAGCTCCTTGGTGAGGAACGTCTCCCAGTTCTGGCGGTCGCCGCCGCCGTCGAGCGTCGCGTTCGGCTGCTGCCAGTCGGTGTAGTAGGAGTACGCGCCGGCCATGACGACGACGACGTTGACGCCCTTGTCGCCGTAGTAGTCGATGAGGTCGGTCTGGGCGAACCAGTTCGCCGAGCCCTCGCCGCCGTCGGCGCCGTTGAGCAGGTAGAGCGTCGGCAGGCTCTCCGCGCGCTTCGCCGGGTCCTTCGGCTGGATGAGGACGAGCGGGATGTCCCGCTTCATCGACGGGGAGTACGACGCGATCTCCTTGACGTTGTCGTACCGGTAGTTGCCGTCCTTGTCCCTGATGTAGTCCCGCCAGCCCGTGGTGTTCGGCTTCTGGTTCGGGGTGGTCTGGGCGAGGGCCACCGGCGCCTCGGGCTCCGCGGCCTGGGCGGCGGGGAGGGCGACGGTGAGGGAGAGGGGCAGGGCAAGTGTGACGGCAGCGGCCGCGACACGGGCGATGGATCGCTTCATCAGTGGGTTCCTTCGCGTGGTCGGAGGTACGACGGCTGGTCCGTCCGACCGGCCGAAACAGTGTGCACTCTACCCGGGATCCCGGGGATTCTCGACACCACGCGGACTCCCCCGTGGCAGGGGGCGGCGGACGGGGGCGGCGGGGCGGGCGCCCGCGGGGGCGGGTACCCCCGTGGGGGACCTCGGGTGCGTCGACGGCCGACTCCGTGTGTAGTAGGGGCGTCGGGCTGGATCCGGCCGGTGCCACCACCGGCGGACAGGGCCCGGGAATCCCAGCCCACGGTCCCCGTCGCACCCTGTCGCGCGGGACGCGGGGACGCCCCACACGTGAAAGGTCACACCCATGAACGGATCCGATTCCTTCGTCGTCGCCGTCGACACCATGCTCGGCACCGCCCTGAACTCCATCGCGACCGCGGTGTCGACGTTCCGGGCGTTCTTCCACCTCATCTGAGCCCCGCCCCCGCGGCCGCGGTGACCCCCCTCCCCGCGCCGCGGGCCGCCCGGGTGCGGCGGAAGCCCCGCTGAGCTGAAGAACCCCTCCCCGCGCCGCGGGCCGTCCCGCCGACCACCGGGACGGGACGCGCACCGTACATCGCGGCCGCGGTGACCGTCGTTCCCCCGGACCGGTGACCGTCGGTGTCACGCCCCCGGGGGACAAGACGGCTGCGGAGACGTATCCTTGGGCACTGTGGCTGAACATTTTGATGTAGTAGTACTCGGAGCTGGCCCCGGTGGCTATGTCTCCGCCATCCGCGCGGCGCAGCTGGGCCTGAAGACCGCCGTGATCGAGAAGCAGTACTGGGGAGGTGTCTGTCTCAACGTCGGCTGCATTCCGTCGAAGGCCCTGATCCGGAATGCGGAGCTCGCGCACACGATCACCCGGGAGGCCAAGACCTACGGGATCACGGGCGACAACATCTCGATGGACTTCGGCGTCGCGCACCAGCGCTCGCGCAAGGTGTCCGCCGGGATCGTCAAGGGCGTCCACTACCTGATGAAGAAGAACGGCATCACCGAGATCAACGGTCTCGGCACCTTCACCGACGACCACACCATCGAGGTCTCCGAGGGTGACGACGCCGGCACGACGGTGACGTTCGACAACTGCATCATCGCGACGGGCTCGGTCGTCAAGTCCCTGCCCGGCGTGACGATCGGCGGCAACATCGTCTCCTTCGAGGAGCAGATCCTCGACGCCGAGAAGCCGGACTCGATGGTCATCATCGGGGCCGGGGCGATCGGCATGGAGTTCGCCTACGTGCTGTCGAACTTCGGCGTGGACGTCACCGTCGTCGAGTTCATGGACCGGGTCCTCCCGAACGAGGACGCCGAGGTCTCCAAGGAGATCGCCAAGCAGTACAAGAAGCTCGGCGTCACGCTGAAGACCGGGCACAAGACCACCGCGGTCCGCGACAAGGGCGAGGGCAAGGGCGTCGAGGTCGACATCGAGTCGGCCGACGGCTCCGCCTCCGAGACGCTCACCGCCGACCGGGTCATGGTCTCCATCGGGTTCGCGCCCCGCGTCGAGGGCTTCGGCCTCGACACGACCGGCGTGGCGCTCACCGAGCGCGGCGCGATCGAGATCGACGAGCGGATGCGCACCTCCGTGCCGCACATCTACGCCATCGGTGACGTCACGGCGAAGCTTCAGCTGGCCCACGTCGCCGAGGCGCAGGGCGTCGTCGCCGCCGAGACCATCGCGGACGTCGAGACCCAGGAGCTCGGCGACTACCAGATGATGCCGCGGGCGACGTTCTGCTCGCCGCAGGTCGCGTCCTTCGGCTACACCGAGGAGGCCGCGCGGAAGCGGGCCGAGGAGCAGGGCCGCGAGATCAAGGTCGCGTCCTTCCCGTTCAGCGCGAACGGCAAGGCCCAGGGCCTCGGTCACGGCACCGGCTTCGTGAAGCTCATCGTCGACGCCGAGTACGGCGAGCTCGTCGGCGGGCACATGGTCGGCCCGGACGTCTCGGAGCTCCTCCCCGAGCTCACGCTGGCGCAGCGCTTCGACCTCACGGCCGAGGAGATTGGACGCAACGTCCACACCCACCCGACCCTGTCGGAGGCCATGAAGGAGGCCGCCGAGGGGACGATGGGGCACATGATCAACCTCTGACCCCGCCCCACCGGGCGCCCGGGGGCCGGCACCCCGCCGACCCCCACCGGGGCCCGCGGACCGTGAACCCCCACCCGGCCCGCGGACCCGGCGACCTCACGGTCGCCCCCCCACGCACGAAGGACCCCCGCCCCGACACCGGTCATCCGGTGCCGTGGACGGGGGTCCTCCGCGTGGTCGTCCCGCAGGACCCGTCCCCGGGCGGGACCCCGCGAGGGGCGCCCGGGTGAGGGGGTCCTAGTGGAACTGACCCTCCTCCGTGGAGCCCTTGAGGGCGGTGGTGGAGGAGTTCGGGTCGACCGTCGTGGCGATGGCGTCGAAGTAGCCGGCGCCGACCTCACGCTGGTGCTTGACGGCGGTGAAGCCACGCTCCTCGGCGGCCTTGAACTCGCGGTTCTGGAGGTCGACGAAGGCCGTCATCTGCTCGCGGGCGTAGCCGTACGCCAGGTCGAACATCGAGTAGTTGAGGGAGTGGAAGCCGGCGAGGGTGATGAACTGGAACTTGAAGCCCATCGCGCCGAGCTCGTTCTGGAACTTGGCGATCTCGTCCTGCTCGAGGTGCGCCGACCAGTTGAAGGACGGGGAGCAGTTGTAGGCCAGGAGCTGGTCCGGGTGCTCGGAGCGCACGGCCTCGGCGAACTTCTTCGCGAGCTCGAGGTCCGGGGTGCCGGTCTCCATCCAGATGAGGTCGGCGTACGGGGCGTAGGACTTCGCGCGGGCGATGCAGGGCTCGACGCCGTTCTTGACGTAGAAGTAGCCCTCGGCGGAGCGCTCACCCGTGAGGAACTCGGCGTCGCGCTCGTCGACGTCGGAGGTCATGAGGGTCGCGGCCTCGGCGTCGGTACGGGCGATGACGAGCGTCGACGTCCCGGCGACGTCCGCGGCGAGACGCGCGGAGTTCAGGGTGCGGATGTGCTGCTGGGTGGGGATGAGCACCTTGCCGCCGAGGTGGCCGCACTTCTTCTCCGAGGCGAGCTGATCCTCCCAGTGGGTACCGGCGGCACCCGCGGCGATCATGGCCTTCTGGAGCTCGTAGACGTTGAGCGCGCCACCGAAGCCGGCCTCGCCGTCCGCGACGATCGGGACGAGCCAGTTGTCGACGGAGGTGTCACCCTCGACGCGGGCGACCTCGTCGGCGCGGAGGAGCGCGTTGTTGATGCGGCGCACGACCTGCGGGACGGAGTTCGCCGGGTAGAGCGACTGGTCGGGGTAGGTGTGGCCGGAGAGGTTCGCGTCACCGGCGACCTGCCACCCGGAGAGGTAGACGGCCTTGAGGCCCGCACGGACCTGCTGGACGGCCTGGTTACCGGTGAGAGCACCCAGGGCGTTGATGTAGCCGTCGCCCTCCTCGTGGATGGCGTCGAAGAGGATCTCCGCACCACGGCGCGCGAGGGTGTGATCCTCGACGACGGTGCCCTGGAGCTGCTCGACCTGCTCGGCGGTGTAGTCGCGGGTGATGCCCTTCCAGCGGGGATTCTCGTCCCAGTCCTTCTGGATCTCCGCCGCGGTGCGCGGCTTACCGACGTTCGACATGTGATGCTCACTTCCTTGTTCGAATGAGAAGGTGCTCTCGTGGTGCGATGGCCGACCCTGGCCCGGCCTCCGCGACGCCCCTGAGGGGGCCGGCCGCCGGGGAACGTCGGCGGTACCGCCCGATCGGGGGGAACGGGGGCACCGTCGCCGTCGCGGTGGCCGCGGCGGTGACCGGGGCCGTCAGGTGGACGACGGCCGGCGGCCGGCGCGACAGGCCGGACGCGGGAGGGTCGGATCGTCGACCTCAAATCTACAGGGGGAAAACGGCACGTCAAAGGGTCGGGGAGAAGTTCATGCCGTCGGGGGTAGGATTCATTAATGTTTGTCGTAGAAATGACACCGGTCGACCCTGAAAGGGAATCACCGTGTGATCTGCCTCTCACGCTGGAATGATACGGCGTCCCCGGGGCAGAACATCTGCTGTCGTACCGGTCGGCCACGGGCCGTGTGCTTTCCGGTTCAGGTGGAGGAGTGGGGGTGATGCGGTGTCGGGTGGGGGCGGATGTCGTGGCGCCGGTGACTCAGGTCACCTACGCTGAACGGTGAATCCGGCTCGTCGGGTCGGGTGCGTCCGCCGCGCCACCCGTGGTGCGCACGCCCCCCGCCCGCACCCGCCGCCAGGGAACGTCAGCGGTCCCTGACGGGATCCCCGCCGGCCGGGCGACGACCGCACAGCGAAGGAGTTTTTCCATGACACAGCAGACGGACCGCGTGACAGCAGGTGGACTGCAGGTCGCCACCACCCTCCACGAGTGGGTCAACGGCACCCTCCTGCCGCGCATCGGCCTCGACGCCGAGGCGTTCTGGAACGGCTTCGGCGAGATCGTCGCCCGCCACACCCCGCGCAACCGGGAGCTGCTCGCCCGCCGTGACGAGCTCCAGCAGACCCTCGACACCTGGTACGCCGACCACCGGGGCGCCCAGGACCCGGAGGAGTACACGGCCTTCCTCAAGGAGATCGGCTACCTCGTCGACCGCCCGGAGGACTTCGAGATCCGCACGGCGAACGTCGACCGGGAGATCTCCGAGACCGCCGGCCCGCAGCTCGTCGTCCCGGTGCTCAACGCCCGGTTCGCGATCAACGCCGCCAACGCGCGGTGGGGCTCCCTCTACGACGCCCTCTACGGCACCGACGCCATCTCCGAGGAGAACGGCCAGGAGAAGGGCACCGGGTACAACAAGGTCCGCGGCGACAAGGTCATCGAGTGGGGCCGTGACTTCCTCGACAAGGCGCTGCCGCTGGAGTCCGGGTCCCACCGGGACGTCACCCGCTACTCCGTGGAGTCCGGCCAGTTCACCGCGACGGTCGACGGCACCGAGGTGCCGCTGCGCGAGCCGCAGGTCTACGCCGGCTACCGCGGGGACGTGGCGGACCCGGAGGGCATCCTCCTCCGCCACAACGGGCTCTACCTGGAGATCCAGATCGACCCGGAGCACCCCGTCGGGAAGGACGACAAGGCCCACGTCAAGGACATCCTCATGGAGTCCGCGGTCTCGACGATCATGGACTTCGAGGACTCGGTCGCGGCCGTCGACGCGACGGACAAGACCCTCGGCTACTCCAACTGGTTCGGCCTCAACACCGGTGAGCTCACCGAGGAGATCAGCAAGGGCGGGAAGTCCTTCACCCGCCGGCTCAACGACGACCGGGTGTACACCGACCGCGAGGGCGGGGAGCTGCGCCTCCACGGCCGCTCGCTGCTGTTCGTCCGCAACGTCGGCCACCTCATGCAGAACCCGGCGATCCTCGACGCCGACGGCGAGGAGATCTTCGAGGGCATCATGGACGGCGTCATCACGGCCGCCGCGGCGATCCCGGGTCTCGACGAGGCCAACGAGCGGCGCAACTCCCGCACCGGCTCGATCTACATCGTGAAGCCCAAGCAGCACGGCCCCGACGAGGTGGCCTTCACCGACGCGCTGTTCAGTGACATCGAGGACCTGCTCAAGCTGCCGCGCCACACCCTCAAGGTCGGCCTCATGGACGAGGAGCGCCGCACGTCGGCGAACCTCGACGCCTGCATCGCCGCGACCCCGGACCGCCTGGCCTTCATCAACACCGGCTTCCTCGACCGGACCGGTGACGAGATCCACACCTCGATGGTCGCCGGCCCGATGATCCGCAAGGGCGAGATGAAGACCGCCCCGTGGATGCTGGCCTACGAGGACAAGAACGTCGACGCCGGCATCGAGCACGGCCTGCCGGGCAAGGCGCAGATCGGCAAGGGCATGTGGGCGAAGACCGAGCTCATGGCCGACATGCTCACCGAGAAGATCGGTCAGCCGAAGCAGGGTGCCTCCACCGCGTGGGTGCCCTCGCCGACGGGTGCGACGCTCCACGCGACGCACTACCACCTCGTCGACGTCTTCGCCGTCCAGGAGAAGCTCCGGGCCGACGGCCGCCGCGACACGGACCCGGCCCTGCTCACGGTCCCGGTCGCCGGTCCGGCGGCCGGCGAGGGCGACGCCACGTGGTCGCCGGAGGAGATCAAGGAGGAGGTCGACAACAACTGCCAGTCGATCCTCGGGTACGTCGTCCGCTGGGTCGAGCAGGGCGTCGGCTGCTCCAAGATCCCGGACATCCACGACATCGACCTCATGGAGGACCGCGCGACCTGCCGGATCAACTCCCAGCACCTCGCGAACTGGCTCCGCCACGGCGTCGTCACCGAGGAGCAGGTCATGGAGTCCCTCCAGCGCATGGCCGCGGTCGTCGACGGCCAGAACGCCGGGGACGACGCCTACCGGAACATGGCCCCGGACTTCGACGCCTCGGTCGCGTTCCAGGCGGCGAAGGACCTCATCCTCAAGGGCACCGAGCAGCCCTCCGGCTACACCGAGCCGATCCTCCACGCCCGCCGGCGTGAGTTCAAGGAGAAGAACGGCATCGCCTGACCGGCCACGCGGCTGACGCGGCTGACCCGGCTGACCCGGCCGCCGGCCACCGCCTGACACGGCCACCCGGCCCCGGCGCCCACCACCGTCCGCGGTGGGGGCGACCGGGGCCGACGTGCGTCGGGGGCCACCCGCCCCGCCCGGGCGGCGGACGGCGGCGCGGAACCCTACGATGGGGACCGCGGCGACGGCACCTGCCGTGGCCGGACCGAACCGTCCCCACCACCCGGAGGCCCCCATGCCGGACACCGGCCGACTCCCGTCCCGGACCACCCCCCGCTCCGCGGAGGAGGTGACGCTCAGCGACTACCGCGCGGTGCTCTTCGACCTCGACGGCGTCATCACCCCGACCGCCGACCTCCACCGCGACGCCTGGCGCGCGATGTTCACCGACGTGCTCGCCGACCGGGGCGTGGACCCGTACTCGGAGCAGGACTACTTCGACCACCTCGACGGGCGCAGCCGGACGGAGGGGGTCGCCTCCCTCCTCGCCTCCCGGGGGATCACCCTGCCCCACGACCGCGCGGACGCGGGGGAGGAGGGGGAGGACTCCCCGGAGGACGACACGGTCGTCGGCCTCGGGCTGCGGAAGAACCGCGAGTTCCTCCGGCTGCTCGACGCCGGCATCACGCCCTACCCGGGCTCCGTCCGGCTGCTCGACGCGCTCGAGGACGGCGCGGACACCCGGGCCGTGCGCGTCGCGGTCGTGAGCTCGTCGCGCAACGCGCGGCGGGTGCTGCGCGCCGCGGGGCTGCTCGACCGGTTCGAGCTCGTCGTCGACGGGGAGGTCGCGGCCCGGGAGGGCCTCGCCGGCAAGCCCGCGCCGGACACGTACCTCCACGCCGCCCGGGAGCTCGGGGTCGAGCCGGGGGCGGCCGTCGTCGTCGAGGACGCGACGTCGGGGGTGGCCGCCGGTCGGGCGGGGGACGTCGGGCTCGTCGTCGGCGTGGACCGGGGGGCCGGGGCGGAGGCGCTGCGCGCCGCGGGGGCGGACGTCGTCGTCCCCGACCTCGCCCGGCTCGTCGAACCGTGACGGCCCCTGACCTCGGTGAGGTGCCGGGGCCCGTCACCCGGTAACCTCAGCTGCGGTCAGTCGCCGAGGGGCGCAGTGAGACGTCAACCAGGAAGGACCCCGACTCCATGAGTGTGAAGGACGACCCCGAGGACTTCCTCGTCGCCCGCCGGACCGAGCCCATCGACTGCGAGGACGGCACCCTCGTCCCGGAGGGCTTCCGCGCGGACTCCCACCACCACGACATCGACCCGCGTCGCCTCATCGACCGGGAGAACAACCCCGTCACCGAGTGGGGGTGGTGGGAGACGAAACCGCAGCGCACGCCGCTCGGGGTGTCGGAGACCATCTTCGCGCTCGGCAACGGCTACCTCGGGATGCGCGCGAACCCGCCCGAGGGCCGGGACACGGACAACCACGGCACGTTCATCAACGGCCTCCACGAGACGTGGGCCATCGAGCACGCCGAGGACGCCTACGGGCTCGCCCGCGAGGGGCAGTCCATCATCCAGGCCCCGGACGCCAAGGCCATGCGGCTCTACATCGACGACGAACCCCTCCGACTGGGCAACGCCGAGGTGGAGGACTACAGCCGCGGGATCGACTTCCGGGAGGGCGTGCTCCGGCGGAGCTTCATCTGGCTCACGCCGGCCGGCAAGCGCGTCCGGGTCTCCACGGAGCGCATGGTGTCCTTCCAGGAGCGGCACCTGGCCCTCATGTCGCTCGAGGTGGAGCTGCTGGACAGCGATGCGGCGATCGTCGTCTCCTCCCAGATCCTCAACCGGCAGGACGGGGTCAGCGAGTTCCCCGACGTCCCCGCCGGGGCGGACGTCGACCCCGCGGCCGGGGCCCCGGGTGACGGCGACGACGCCGACGACGACCCGCGGAAGGGCGCCCGGCTGCGCGGCCGGGTCTACACCCCCTCCTACCAGTCCCAGCCGACACCGGACCGGGCGACGCTCGGCTACCGGGTGCGGCGGTCCGGGATGACCGTGGCCTGCACGATGGACCACGTCCTCGACGTGCGGACCCCGGACGGCGGCGACGCGGCGGACGTCGGGGTGGAGGTGAGCACCCACGTCTCCGAGGACGTCGCGGACGTGGTCTACCACCTCAAGGGCACGAAGGGGCTCACGCTGCGGCTGGAGAAGTTCGTCGCGTACCACTCGTCGCGGCACGTCTCCGCCGAGGAGCTGGCCTTCCGGTGCGCGCGGACGGTGAACCGGGCGAAGGACGTGGGGTTCAGCACCCTCGTCGACGACCAGGCGGAGTGGCTCGCCGAGTTCTGGGAGCGCTCCGACGTGCAGGTCACGGGGCAGCCGGCCATCCAGCAGGCCGTGCGGTGGAACATCTTCCAGCTCGCCCAGGCCTCCGCCCGGGCCGAGACGCAGGGCGTGCCGGCGAAGGGGGTGACCGGGTCCGGGTACGGCGGCCACTACTTCTGGGACACCGAGGTGTACGTCATGCCGTTCCTCAGCTACACCAACCCCCAGTACGCCCGGAACGCCCTGCGGTTCCGCTACCAGATGCTCGAGGCCGCGCGGGACCGGGCGCGGGAACTGTCGCACGACGGCGTGCTGTTCCCGTGGCGGACGATCAACGGGCGGGAGTCCAGCGCGTACTACGCGGCCGGGACGGCGCAGTACCACATCGACGCGGACATCGCGTACGCGCTCATGAAGTACGTCTACGCCACCGGGGACGTCGACTTCCTCCTCGACGAGGGCATCCACATCCTCGTCGGCACCGCCCGGTTCTGGATGTCCCTCGGCTTCTTCACCGGGGAGGACGGGCGCTTCGAGATCCACTCCGTGACCGGCCCGGACGAGTACACGACCGTGGTGAACAACAACCTGTACACGAACGTCATGGCGCAGTACAACCTCCGCGTCGCCGAGGCGGTCGTCCAGCAGATGCGCCGTGACCGGCCGGAGGACTACCACGACCTGTGCCGGCGGGCCGGTCTCTCCGACGCGGAGCTGCGCCGGTGGGCGGCGGCCGCGGACCGCATGTACGTGCCCTACAACGGGGAGCGGCGGATCCACCCGCAGGACGACCAGTTCATGCGCCGCCAGGTGTGGAACCTCGACGACCCGGACGGCACGCCGAAGCGCCCGCTGCTGCTGCACTACCACCCGTTGACGATCTACCGGTACCAGGTGCTCAAGCAGGCCGACGTCGTCCTCGCGCTGTTCCTCCAGGGGCAGGAGTTCACGACGGACGTCAAGCGCCGCGACTACGACTACTACGACCGGTTGACGACGGGGGACTCGACGCTGTCCGCCGTCGTCCAGTCCATCATGGCCGCGGAGCTGGGCTACCAGCAGAAGGCGATGGACTTCTTCACCCGGGGGCTGTTCGTGGACCTGGCGAACCTCCACGGCAACACGGCCGACGGCGTGCACATCGCGTCGTGCGGCGGGGTGTGGAGCGCGCTCGTCTCCGGGTTCGGCGGGTTCCGGGACCACTACGGGCAGTTCAGCATCGACCCCCGGCTGCCGGAGGAGTGGGAGGAGATCAGCTTCGTCGTCACCCTCCACGGGTGCCGCATCCGGGTGACGGTCCGCGAGGGCGAGGTGGAGCTCGTCGTCGTGGCGGGCGGGCACCGGGTCGGCCCGTTGTGGGTCTGCGGTCAGGAGGTCATCGTCGGGGCGGAGCCGGTCACGGTCCGGGGGGAGACCCGCCTGGACTGTGACGGTGCGGACTGTTCGGGGACCGACGCCGTCCGGCGCGGTCGCGGGGACGTGCCGACGGGCTGCGGTGACCCGGTGGAACCGCGGGGGACGCGGGGCTACGACTCCGTGACGGTGCACCGCGGGGAGTGAGCCCGGCCGGGGGGGGCACGGCCCGGCGGGTCGCCGTGTGCGGCGGGTGCGGCGGGTGCGGCGGGTGCGGCGGGTGCGGTCCGGCGCTGCCCGGCTGCGCCAGCCGCCGCCCGGCGGGGCACCGGGTGTGACACAGGTCACTGTCCTGGGGGTGGCTCCCGGTGAGGGGGTGTCACCTCTGGACGGGGGTGGCTGCGGCGGGGGCAACTGACGCTGGTTACGTTAGCCTTACCACGCCTGCCGTCCGCGCGTGGAGGGCAGGTCGGGAGGGGTGTCTGTGCAGGTCACCGCGTTGTGCGGCGGAGTGGCGCGGGTGGACGGCGGGGGTGACGGCCGCGGGGTCGTCCATGAGCCCGATTCACCCCCTGTGACATTTTTCACGTCCCCGGGGTCCGAGTAGTAGGTCACAGCCGGGTGGTCGTACAGTGTCTATGACACTGGAGGTGCCATGACTGTTACTTACGACGACCGTGACGCAATAGAGCACGGAAAGATCAACACCAGCCCGCTGCGGACACAGCCGGGCTTCCCCACGTGGGCGATGAAGATCACGATGGCCGTGACGGGCGTGATCTTCGCGCTGTTCGTCCTCGTCCACATGATCGGCAACCTGAAGGTCTACACGGGGGCCGAACACTTCAACGCCTACGCGGACTTCCTCCGGGAGGTCGGCGCGCCGCTGGTCCCGCGTGAGGGGCTGCTGTGGATCGCGCGCGCGGTCCTGCTGATCGCGCTCATCCTCCACATCTGGTGCGCCTTCGCGCTCACCGGCCGGTCGCACCGCTCGCGCGGCCGGTTCCGCCGCAGCAACATGCAGAAGACGTGGAACACGTTCACGGGCCGGACGATGCTCGTGACCGGGTTCGTCCTCCTGCTGTTCATCATCTTCCACATCCTCGACCTCACGATCGGCGCGAAGCCGGCGGCGTCGGACGTCTTCGAGCACGGGCAGGCCTACGCCAACCTCGTCGCCTCGTTCGACCGCCCCGTGGTGGCGATCTTCTACATCCTGTGCATGCTCATCCTGTTCATGCACCTGACGCACGGCATCTGGACCGCGACCTCGGACCTCGGCATCACCGGGCACCGGACGCGCCAGGTCATGCTGTGGGTGGCCTACCTGCTCCCGGCCGTCGTCATGATCGGCAACATCTCGATCCCGCTGTCCGTCATGACCGGGCTCGTCGGCTAGAGCACGCGCGCCACTGAGGAGAAGAGAACATGAGCGAAGTTACCCAGCATCCGCACAACCAGACGGCGGACTTCAACTACGACGAGGCCGTCGCGGCGTTCACCGCGCCGGAGTCCTCGGTCGACGGCGTGACCGTCGGCAAGGTCCTCAAGGACAACGCCCCGCACGACGTGAGCCAGGAGCACCAGTGGCAGTGGGCCAAGGAGCACTTCGGCATGGTGTCGCCGCTGAACCGGAGGAAGTTCCGGGTCCTCATCATCGGCACCGGCCTCGCCGGTGGTGCCGCGGCCGCCGCGCTCGGTGAGCTCGGCTACGACGTCAAGGTCTTCACGTACCACGACAGCCCCCGGCGTGCGCACTCCATCGCCGCGCAGGGCGGCGTGAACTCGTCGCGCGGCAAGAAGCTCGACAACGACAGCACGTACCTCCACACCAAGGACACGGTGAAGGGCGGCGACTACCGCTGCCGGGAGAACGACTGCTGGCGGCTCGCCATGGAGTCGCCGAAGGTCATCGACCACATGAACGCCATCGGCGCCCCGTTCTCCCGCGAGTACGGCGGCACGCTCGCCACTCGGTCCTTCGGTGGCGTGCAGGTGTCCCGCACGTACTACACCCGGGGCCAGACGGGCCAGCAGCTCCAGCTGGCGACGACGTCGGCCCTGTACCGCCAGATCGGCGCGGGCAACGTCGAGATCTTCACCCACAACGAGCTCGTCGACCTCGTCGTCAACGACGACGGCGTGTGCGAGGGTGCCGTCATGCGCAACCTCATCACCGGTGAGCTGAAGGTCCACACGGGCCACGCGACGGTCCTCGCCACCGGCGGGTACGGGAACGTGTACCACATGTCGACCCTGGCGAAGAACTCCAACGCCTCGGCGATCATGCGCGCCTACGACCGCGGGGCCTACCTCGCCAGCCCGTCCTTCGTGCAGTTCCACCCGACGGGCCTGCCGGTGAACTCCGACTGGCAGTCGAAGACGATCCTCATGTCGGAGTCCCTCCGCAACGACGGCCGGATCTGGACGCCGAAGAAGAAGGGCGACGACCGGGACCCGAAGGACATCCCCGAGGACGAGCGGGACTACTTCCTCGAGCGCCGCTACCCGGCGTTCGGCAACCTCGTGCCCCGCGACATCGCGTCCCGCGCGAACGCCCAGCAGATCAACGCGGGCTACGGCGTCGGTCCGAAGAAGAACTCCGTGTACCTGGACCTCGGCGACGCGATCAACCGCCTCGGCAAGGACACGATCCGCGAGCGCTACGGCAACCTCATCCAGATGTACGAGGAGGCCATCGGCGAGAACGCCTACGAGACGCCGATGCGGATCGCCCCGACGTGCCACTACACGATGGGTGGCCTGTGGACGGACTTCAACGAGATGACGTCCGTGCCCGGCCTGTTCTGCTCCGGCGAGTCCTCGTGGATGTACCACGGCGCGAACCGCCTCGGCGCGAACTCGCTGCTCTCGTCGTCCGTCGAGGGCTGGTTCACGCTCCCGTTCACGGTCCCGAACTACCTGGCCCCGCTGCTCGGCACCCCGGTCCCGGACCCGGAGTCCCCGCAGGCGAAGGCCGCGCTCGACCGGGCGCAGGCCCGGATCGACCGGCTCATGAACATCCGCGGCGACAACCCGCACGGCCCGGAGTACTACCACCGCCAGCTCGGTGAGATCCTGTACTTCTCCTGCGGCGTCGCCCGCAACGTCGAGGACATGCGGGACGGCATCGAGAAGATCCGGGCGCTCCGCAAGGACTTCTGGGAGAACCTCCGCATCCCCGGCGGCACCGACGAGATGAACCAGACGCTCGAGTACGCCAACCGGGTCGCGGACTACCTCGACCTCGGCGAGCTCATGTGCGTCGACGCCCTCGACCGTGACGAGTCGTGCGGCGCCCACTACCGCGACGACCACCTCTCCGAGGACGGCGAGGCCCAGCGTGACGACGACAACTGGTGCTTCGTCTCCGCGTGGCAGTCGGACGGCGAGAACCGCTTCATCCGCCACTCCGAGCCGCTGTACTTCGACCGCATCCCGCTGATGACAAGGAATTACAAGTAATGAAACTGCATCTTGAGATCTGGCGTCAGGCGGGCCCGAACACCGAGGGTCACTTCGAGTCCGTCGACGTTCCCGACGCCGCGGAGCAGATGTCCATCCTGGAGCTCTTCGACCACGTCAACAACCGGTACGTCGAGGAGGGCCGGGAGCCCTTCGCCTTCGCCTCCGACTGCCGCGAGGGCATCTGCGGCACCTGCGGCCTGACCATCAACGGCCGCCCGCACGGCCCGGACAAGAACAAGCCCGCCTGCCAGCAGCGCCTGCTGAGCTTCAGCGACGGGGACACGATCAAGATCGAGCCGCTGCGCTCGGCCGCGTACCCCGTCGTCAAGGACATGGTCGTCGACCGGTCCGCGCTCGACCGCGTCATGGAGCAGGGCGGCTTCGTCTCCGTCATGGCCGGGACGGCCCCGGACGCCGACAGCCTCCTCGTCAACCACAGCGACGCCGAGCTCGCGCTCGACCACGCCGCGTGCATCGGCTGCGGCGCGTGCGTCGCCGCCTGCCCGAACGGTGCGGCGCACCTGTTCACCGGTGCGAAGCTCGTCCACCTCACCCTGTCCCCGATGGGCCGGGAGGAGCGCGGGCGCCGCGCCCGCAAGATGGTCGACGAGGTCGAGGGCACCTTCGGCCACTGCTCCCTCTTCGGGGAGTGCGCCGACGTCTGCCCGGCCGGCATCCCGCTCACCGCCGTCGCCGCGATCACGAAGGAGCGCGCCCGCGCCGCCTTCCGCGGCAAGGACGACTAGTCACGACGGCCCCCGCCACCCCGTCCCACGCCCCCGCCGCCCCTTGACGGGGGCGTGCGGACGGCCCGTCCCGGCTGTCGAGTTCCTGCCCGTCACCACGGCGGCTAAGCTGGAGACAACCGGGTGACTGCCCGGGCGGCCCCGTCGGCACCCGAGCCCCGCACCCCGGGAGACCCCACCCCGGGAGAGACCCACCTCAGGAGAAAGAGGAGAAGATGTCCGCGCACGCAGCAGTCGCTGAACCCGTCGACCGGGAGGCACAGTTCGCCGGTGAACCGGCCTACCTGGACGGCTACGTCCCCTCCAGCTTCGACTCCCCGCACACCTCGCTCACGCGGGTGCTGACCTGGCTCGGTGCGGCGTCCATCCTCGCGTCGCTCGCGTTCTGGGGCACGATCGTCTTCGGCCTCGCGACGAAGGTCTACGACCAGAACGACGCCGCGGACACGTTCCTCGTCGTCGGCGTCGTCGGTGCCCTCGTCTTCCTCTTCGGCGGGTTCTTCCTCGTCCACCTGGGCCGCCGGGACTACAAGAAGTACGTCAAGCGGACCGGCCGCATCCACTAGGATCCGCCGACCGCCACCGGACGTCAGCGCCACGGCCCCCGCGATGCGGGGTCCGTGGCGTCCGTCGTTCCCGGGCCCGTGGGATACTGGCCGGTGATGAGCACCGCAGAGCACACCACGCCACCCCAGCCCGCCGTCCCGTTACCCGGGGCGGACCCGGAGACCGAGCGCAGCCGCCGCCGGGACCTCCGCCGCCACAAGGCCGTCGCGACCGGGCTCCTCGTCCTCGCGACCGTCATCTACCTCGTGTGCCGCTACCTCGAGGCGCGCGGCCAGGACGGCGCGTGGACCGGGTACGTCCGCGCCGCGTCGGAGGCCGGCATGGTCGGCGCGCTCGCCGACTGGTTCGCGGTCACCGCGCTGTTCCGCCACCCGCTCGGCATCCCCATCCCGCACACGGCGATCATCCGCCGGAAGAAGGACCAGGTCGGCCACGCGCTCAGCGAGTTCGTGGGGGAGAACTTCCTCAACGCGACCCTCATCTCGGAGAAGCTGCGGCAGGCCCGGATCCCGGAACGGGCGGCGGACTGGGTGCTCGACGGCGGGGGAGCGGAGCGGGTATCCGCGGAGGCCGGCAAGCTCATCGACGTCGTCGTCACCGGCCTCGACCCGGCGGACGTCGAGCAGGTCATCCGGGCGTTCGTCGTCGACTCCGTCACGGAACCGGAGTGGGCCCCGCCCCTCGGCCGGGGGCTCGGGCAGCTCATCGAGGAGGGGCGGACGGAGCCGGTCGTCGACGCCGTCGTCGTGTGGCTCGACGAGCGCGCCCGGGCGAGCGAGGACCTCGTCGTCCGCCTCCTCGACGAGCGCACCCCCGCGTGGGCCCCGCGGTTCGTCCGCGAGCTCGTCGGCGCCCGGGTGTACCGGGAGCTCGTGGAGTTCACCGCGGACGTGCGTCGCAACCCGGACCACGAGGCCCGGCGGGCGCTCCGGCGGTTCCTCCGGCAGCTCGCGGACGACCTCCAGCACGACCCCGCGATGATCGGGCGCGTCGAGCGGCTGAAGAACGAGGTCATGGAGTCCGCCCCGGTCCGGGCGCTGCCCGGGCGGCTGTGGGAGCGGGCGCGCGTCGTCCTCACGGACATGGCCCGCGACCCCGAGTCGCTGCTCCGCCGGCGGATCGTGCGGTGGACCACGGACGTCGCGGGCCGGGTGCGCACCGACGCCGACCTGCGGGCGTCGCTGGAGTCCCGCATCGTCGGCGGGGCGGCGTACCTCGCGGAGAACTACGCCGGCGAGGTCACCGGCATCATCGGCGAGACCGTCGAGCGGTGGGACGCGGACGAGGCGTCGGACCGGATCGAGCTCATGGTCGGCAAGGACCTGCAGTTCATCCGCGTCAACGGCACGGTCGTCGGGGCGCTCGCCGGCCTGGTGATCTACACGGTCTCCCAGGCCGTGTTCTCGCTGGTGTGACCGCCACCGCGCCGGCCCCCCGCGCCCGTCGCGCACCGGCACCGCGCCGATCCCGCGCCCGTCCCGGGCCGCCGCGTGACCGGCACCGCGCGGACCGGATAGCATGTCCGGCATGAACCCCTACATGATCACCCTCGTCGTGACGTGGTTCACGCAGGTACTGCAGCTGTTCTTCCTCGTCCTCGCCGTCGGGGGCGCGGTGCAGTGCGCCGTCACGCGGGACGACGCCTTCACGGTCATCGACCGCTCGAAGCAGACGTGGGTCATGCTGCTCGCCGGGTCCGCCGTCGCGCTGCTGCTCAACATCTTCATCCTCGGCATCCCGTTCATCTGGATCGTCGTGCCGGTCATCCTCGGCGTCTACTGGCAGGACGTCCGCCCCGCGGTCCGCGACCTGCTCTCCTGACCGGCCGCCGGGTGGTTCCGTCGTCGACCCCCTCCCGCCCGGCCCCGCACGAGCCGCGCACGAGCCCGGCCCCGCGCGGCCCGTCGTCGCCGGTGGGGCGGGCCGTTACGATGGGCGGCATGATCTCACCCCTCACCCGCGACCGTGTCGCGAGCCTCATGGACGCGACCCTCCTCACCCCCCAGGCCACGCGCGACGACGTCCGCTCCCTCCAACGCACCGCCGTCGACCTCGGCTGCGGTGCGGTGTGCGTGTCGCCGTCGATGCTCCCGCTGCGGTGGGCGGGTCCCGGTCAGGGGGACGACGCCGCCTCCCCGACGGCCGGGACGTCCCCGGACCCCGCCGGCGCGACGGCCGTGCCGCCGGTGCGCGTGGCGACCGTCGTCGGCTTCCCCTCCGGCGCGCACCAGAGCCTCGTCAAGGCGACGGAGGCCCGGTTCGCGGTCGAGCAGGGCGCGGACGAGATCGACATGGTCATCATCCTCGCCAACGCCGTGGCCGGGGACATGAACGCGATGGTCAGCGAGATCGTGACGGTGCGCGAGGCGGTGCCGTTCCCCGTCGTGCTCAAGGTCATCGTCGAGTCGGCGCTGCTCACCGAGGAGCAGCTGCGGACCGCGTGCCGGGCCGCCCGGACGGCGGGCGCGGACTTCGTCAAGACGTCGACGGGGTTCCACCCGGCCGGCGGCGCGACGGTGGAGGCCGTGCGGATCATGGCCGAGGAGGTCGGCGGGGTGCTCGGGGTGAAGGCGTCCGGGGGGATCCGGGACTGGGCCACGGCGGTCGCGATGGTGGAGGCCGGGGCGACGCGCCTCGGCGTCTCCGCCCCGCGGCCGATCCTCGCCGGCGCGCCGGACTGAGCCGGACTGAGCCGGACTGAGCAGGCAGCGGGCGGCCCCGGGGGCGGGGAGGGCCGGACTGAGCGGGGCCCCGGGCGCTCCCCGGGTGCCGGTGACGGGCCGCCCCACCCCGGCGGGGGTCAGCGCCGGGCGTCCCCGTCGGTGCCGGTGATCGAGGCGGCCTCGCTGATGTCGCTGAGGTTGACGTCGGTGCCGTGCATGTCGACGTCGAGGCCGGCGTCGGTGACCGTCGCCGAGCGGAACTCGAAGCCCTGGTTCTCCGCGATGGTCTGGTCGAGGGCCCCGGACAGGGACTCGACGACGCTCGGCGGCAGGTCCACCCCCAGGATCTTCGCGCCGGCGACGTCGAAGGTCAGCGAGCGGTCGTCGATCTCCGGGGACATGGAGACGGTGGCGAGGCCCCCGGACAGTTCGATGTCGAGGGCGTTGCCCGCCGGGTCGGGGCGGACGTCGGTGACGCTGATGAGGCCGGCGGCCCCGCCGCCCCCGGTCGCGTCGCCGACGGCCTTCTGGATCTGGGAGAGGAGCATGGTCGTCGGGATCGTCGAGGTGAGGTCGAGCGACCCGGCGACGGTGTCGTCACCCCGGGTCGTGACGTCGCGGAGGTCGATGTGCGCCGGGGGCGTGCCCTCGACGACGGGCCGCGACCGGTCGTTGTCCGTGTAGCTGGTGCTCAGCGCGTCGGGCAGGTCGAGGGTCATCCGCGACACCCGGCCGCCGAGGAGGCCGACGATGACGGGTGAGGTGCCGAAGGACACGTTCGGGTCCTCCCGCACCGTGACGCCACGTTCCCGGGCGGCCTCGGTGAAACGGTCGGTGACCTCGTGCCGCAGGTACATGCGCACGCCGACCTCGGCGAGGGCGACGACGATCATGAGGACGAGGATGAGACCCACCACGACCTTGACGGCGGTGGATCCCCTGGACGTTCGGTGTCTGGTACTCACCCCGTCCAGTGTCCCGGAAACCCCGGGACGACGCCAGACGGCGCAGGCGGAGGGGTGGTCAGCGCTCGCCGGCGATGTACCGGGCGATGAGCGCCGCCTGGCCCTCGACGACCTCGCCGAGGGCGCCGGCGATCTTGCCCTCGATCTTCGACCCCATGAGCGGGATCTTCACGGTGACCTCGGACCGCGCGGTGAGGGTCGTCGAGTCCCCCTCCCCCCGGAGCGTCGTGTCGGCCGAGAAGGCCACCGGCGCGCCGGTGATCTCCGTCGCGGTGGTGCCCTCGGCGGTGCCGTCGGTGAGGGGGCCGACGGTGACGGTGCGCACCGTCTTCAGCCCCTGCGGGACCATCGAGCGCACGGCGTTCGGCAGCGACGCCGCGGGCAGCAGCTCGTTGAGCACGACCGTGACAGTCTCGCCGTCCGTGAACGAGGCGACCTCGCCCGGCTCCTCGGTGAGGTGGGCGGTCTCGAACTCCCAGTAGCCGCGGTCGCGCAGCGTCGCGTGGACGGTCTCGACCGGGTGGGTCACGGTGGCGGTGTTCTCGGTGTGAGTTGTCATGCGGACAGACTACCGTGGTCGGCGTGACACACTCATCGCATGACGCCGGTTCACCCACGCCTGGTCCGCCGTGGCTGCACGCCGGACACGGCCTGCCGCAGGGAGCGCACATCGTCGCCACCGATTTCGCCCACCTGACGACGTTGCGCACCGGGGGTACCCCGGCCGCGACCGTCGCGTGCACGACGCCGGAGGCGGTCGCCGCGGTCGTCCGTGATCTCGACGCCGCGGGCCGGGACGTGCTCGTCGTCGGCGGGGGGTCGAACCTCGTCGTCGGGGAGGACGTCGGCGGGCTCGTCGTCGTGCTCGTGACGACGGGGGACGACGCACGCCTCCCCGGCGCGGACGCCCCCGCGCCCGGTGACCCGGCCGGCGGGGCCGCCGGCGGGGACGTGACCGTCGACCGCCGGACCGGGACCGTCCGCGCGTTCGCCGGCGTGACGTGGGACGACCTCGTGGCCCGGACGGTCGCGGAGGGCCTCGGCGGGCTGGAGTGCCTGTCCGGCATCCCGGGGTCGGTCGGGGCGACGCCGGTGCAGAACGTCGGCGCGTACGGGGCGGAGGTCTCCCAGACGCTGTCCCGCGTGCACCTCCACGACCGGACGACGGGCCGGTCGGGGTGGGTCGGACCGGAGAACCTCGACCTCGGCTACCGCCACTCCAACCTGAAGTTCACGGGCCGCGCGGTCGTCACCGAGGTGGAGTTCACCCTCCGCACCGACGGGCTGAGCCTGCCACTGCGCTTCGGGGAGCTCGCCCGGCGGCTCGGGGTGGACGCCGACGCCGCCGCCGACGCGGGCGACGGGGCCCGCCGGCCGGTCGCCGAGGTCCGCGAGGCCGTGCTCGACCTCCGCCGGGGCAAGGGCATGGTCCTCGACCCCGACGACCACGACACGTGGTCGGCCGGGTCGTTCTTCACGAACCCCGTCGTCGTCGGGGACGCGGCCCGGGACGCGGTCATCGCCCGGGTGCGCGAGCGGTGCGGTGACGCGGAGGCCGCGGCCGTCCCGTGCTACGCCGCCGGGGTCTCGGCGGCGACGGACCGCCCGGTCGCGGCGGCGGGTGGTCCCGGCGCGTCAGGAACGGTCCCGACGGACGCCCCCGCCGCGGGCACCCCCCGCTACAAGTTCTCCGCTGCGTGGCTCATCGACCGCGCGGGCTTCCCCCGGGGCTGGCACGTCCCCGGCAACGACCGCGCCGGGCTGTCGACCCGCCACACGCTCGCCCTGACGAACCGGGGCGGGGCGACGTCGGCCGACATCGTCGAGCTCGCCCGGGCGGTCCGCGACGGGGTGCGCGCGGCGTTCGGGGTCACCCTGGAGCCGGAGCCGGTGTGGGTCGGGGTCACGCTCGACGACCCCGCCGCGCGGTGATCCCTGCCGCGGGCGGGTGACGCCTGCCGCCCGGTGATCCCCGCCGCCGCGTGACCACCGCCGCGCGGTGACCGCCCCGCGCGGCCCGCTCAGTCGTCCGCCGTGCCCGTGACGAGGTCCCGCACCTCCCGGCGGCGCACCTTGCCGATGAGGTCCGAGGGGAGGTCGTCGACGACGACGAACCGGCGCGGCACCTTGTAGGGGGTGAGCCGTTCCTTGAGCCACGCGCGCAGGGCGGCGTCGTCAACCGACCCCCGCCCGACCCCCTCGGCGAGGACGACGGCGGCGGTGACCTCCTCCGACCCGTCCTCCCGCGGCACCCCCACGACCGCCGCCCGGGCGATGTCCGGGTGCGCGACCAGCTCCTTCTCCACCTCCGCCGGGTAGACGTTGAACCCGCCGGTGATGATCATCTCCTTGAGCCGCGAGACGATCCGGATGAACCCGTCCGGCTCCATGACGGCGATGTCGCCCGTGCGGAACCAGCCGTCGTGGAACGGCTGCTCCTCCTCCGCCAGGTCGAGGTACCCGGCGAAGACCTGTGGACCCCGGGCGAGGAGCTCGCCCGGCTCACCGTCCGGCAGGGTCCGCGAGAGGTCCTCCGGGTCGCCGATGCGCAGCTCCGTGTCCGGGAACGGCACGCCGACGTACCCCGCCCGCCGGTCGTCCGTGAACGGGTTCGCCGCGAGCACCGGGCCGGTCTCCGTCAGGCCGTAGCCCTCGACGATGCGCCCGCCGGTGTGCTCCTCCCAGCGGCGGGTCACGGGGACGGGCAGGGCGGCGGCCCCCGACAGGGCGAACTCGATGCCGCTGAGGTCGACGCCCTCCGCGTCGGCGGCGTCGAGGACCCGCGAGTACAGCGTCGGGACGCCCGGCATGTACGTGGGGGTCCGCTTCCGCAGCAGCCCGGTCATGAGCGCCGGGTCCGGGCTCGGCAGCATGATGAGCGTGCCGCCCGCCGCGACCCCGAGCCCCGCGGTGAGCGTGAACCCGTACACGTGGAACAGCGGCAGGACCGCGAGGATCGACAACTCCCGGGAGCCGTCCATCCCCGGCATCCACGCCTGACCCTGGATGATGTTCGTCACGATGTTGCGGTGCGACAGCGGCGCGCCCTTCGGCACCCCGGTCGTGCCGGACGTGAAGAGGATGAGCGCCTCCGAGTCCGGGGTCGGGCCGGGGCCCGGCCGCTGCCCGCCCGCGGCGGCGAGGGACCGCCGGCCCGCCGCGAGGAGCTGCCGGAACGTCAGCGTGCCGCGCTCGCGGGCGTGGAGCTGCCGGCGCTTCTCCCGGAGGGCGGGCACCGGCAGGTGGAGGGCGAGCCGGGTGAGGGGCGGCATGTCGTCGATGACGTTGACCGTGACGATCGTGCGCAGCGGCGTGTCCCGGGTGAGGGCGCGGCACAGCTCCGTGCCGCGGTCCCACGTCACGGCGACCGTCGCGCCGTGGACGGTGAAGGGGTGCCGCAGCTCCGCGGCGGTGTAGAGGGGGTTGTGCTCGGCGACGGTCGCGCCGAGGGAGAGCACCGCGTAGATGACGACGAGGTGCTGCGGGCAGTTCGGCAGGATCACCGCGACCCGGTCGCCGGGGCCGACGCCGAGCTGGCGGAGGCCCTCGGCGGCCTCGTCGACGAGCCGGCCGAGCCGCCGGTAGGTGAGGGATGCGCCGAAGAACTCGGTCGCGGTGCGGTCGCCGTGGTCGCGGACCGTGGCGGTGAACAGGTCCGTCAACGTCCTGTCCGGGTAGTCCAGGGTGGGCGGGGTCCACGGCGCGTAGGCGGACAGCCACGCACGGTCGCGGGCGGCGGATGCGGTCGGTTCGGTCACGGGGGCTCTCCCGGGGATCGGGCCCGGAACGGGGAGGGCCGGCGGACCGGCCGCGACCCGGGCGGCGTGTGGTGAGCAGATGATAGGCCGGGTCCGCCCCTCCCGGGGCGGGAATGGCCGCGAGCGGTGGGGGCCGGCTGTGCCTAGAATCGGGCGGCATGCGCGTCGCGATGATCTCCATGCACACCTCGCCCCTGGAACAACCGGGGGTCGGTGACGCCGGGGGGATGAACGTCTACGTGCGCAGCACCGCCGAACAGCTCGTCCGCGACGGCGTGGAGGTCGACGTCTTCACCCGGGCGACGCGGGGCTCGCAGGGGGAGGTCGTGGAGGTCATGCCGGGGTTCCGGGTCGTCAACTGCGTGGCCGGTCCGTTCGACGGTCTGCCGAAGGAGGCCCTGCCGACGCAGCTCGCCGCGTTCACCGGGTCGGTCCTCGCGTTCGTCCGCCGGTCGGGGGAGGCCGACGCCCGGGGCAGCGCGGTCCTCGGCGGGGCGTGCGACGGGCACGGCTACGACCTCATCCACTCGCACTACTGGTTGTCCGGCCAGGTCGGCTGGCTGCTGCGGGACTTGTGGCAGATCCCGCTCGTCCACACCGGGCACACGTGGGCGGCGATGAAGAACCTCTCGCTCGCGGACGGGGACACCCCGGAGCCGGAGTCCCGGCGCATCTGCGAGCAGCAGATCGTCGACAACGCGGACATGCTCGTCGTCAACACCGACGACGAGGTGCGGTCGCTCGTCGCCGGGTACGACGCCGACGCCTCCCGCATCCGGGTCGTCCCCCCGGGGGCGGACGTCGAGCGGTTCACCCCCGGCACCGACCGGGCGACGGAACGCTGCCGCCGCGAACTCGGCATCCCCATGCGGGCGAAGGTCATCGGGTTCATCGGGCGGCTGCAACGGCTCAAGGGCCCGCACGTGCTGCTCCGCGCGGCCGCCGAGGTGATCCGTCGGCACCCGGAGGAGAACATCCGGGTCATCGTGTGCGGCGGGCCGTCGGGGTCCGGGCTGGCCCGGCCCGACGAGCTGCACGACCTCGCCCGGTCGCTCGGGATCGCCGGGGCCGTGCGGTTCCTGCCGCCCCGGCCGCCGGAGGAGCTCGTGGCGATCTACCGGGCGACGGACATCGTCGCGGTGCCGAGTTTCACGGAGACGTTCGGGCTCGTCGCGCTGGAGGCGCAGGCGTCGGGCACGCCGGTCGTCGCCGCGCGCGTCGGGGGGTTGCCGATGGCGGTCGACGACGGGGTCAGCGGGGTGCTCGTCGACGGCCACGACCCGGCGGAGTGGGCCGACGCCCTGGAGGCGCTCGTCGTCGACGATGAACGGCGCATCGAGATGGGGGAGCGGGCCCCGGCGCACGCCGCGCGGTTCAGCTGGACGACGACGGCCCGGCGGCTCGAGCACCTGTACGCGGAGGCCGTCACGGCGGGGAGCCACGGGCACCCGGACGACCGGCGGCCGTCGGGCACGCCCGTGGACTGACGCGGCCGCCGGGCGTGCGCGTCCCCCGCGCCGGGTGCGCGTCCCCCGTGCCGGCGGGAGCGGCGGCCGCTGCGCCCCACCGACGCCGGTGGGTAGGCTCGACGGCATGGATCTCGCACAGCTCACCTCGCTGCTGGACAGCGCCGACGTCGAGTACACGGAGGCGGGCGGCAACGCCGTCGTCGTCCTCCCCGGCGAGAAGCGGCTGAAGACGAACGTCCTCCTCATCCCCCAGACCGGTATGTTCCGCGTCGAGGCCTTCGTCTGCCGCGCGGTCGAGGAGGCCCACGCCGACGTCTACCGGCTGCTGCTCCAGCACAACCGCAAGGCGTTCGGCGTCCACTACACGCTGGACAACAACAACGACATCTACCTCGTCGGCCAGTTCAGCGACACCACCGGCCCGGACGACATCCAGCGCATCCTCGGCCAGATCCTCGAGCTCGCCGACGGGGACTTCAACAGCATCCTCGAGCGGGGGTTCGAGACGTCGATCCGCCGGGAGTGGGAGTGGCGCCTCGACCGGGGGGAGTCCACCCGGAACCTCGCGGCCTTCGGCAGGCTCGCGCCGGACGGTCACGGGGGGCCGGCGTCGGAGGGGACGACGACCACACCTCCGCAGCCCCCGGGTCCGCCGCGCCCCGGACGCCGGGTGCCGGGGCGCCGACGCCCCCCACCGCCTGACCCGGGGACACCCGGGGCCGCCCGGGGTCGCCCGGGGGAGGCGGCCGCCGCCGCGGCTGAGCGCCCGGTGCCGGACATGGCAGGATGGAGCCATGAACGACACGACCGGACAGACCAGCGGCACCGCCGGAACCCTCATCCTCCTCCGCCACGGCCAGAGTGAGTGGAACGCGTCGAACCAGTTCACGGGCTGGGTCGACGTCGCGCTCACCGAGCAGGGCCGCGAGGAGGCCCGTCGCGGCGGCGCCCTCATCCGCGAGGCCGGGCTGACCCCCGGCGTCCTCTACACCTCGCTCCTGCGCCGGGCGATCACGACCGCGCACCTCGCCCTCGACGAGGCCGACCGGCTGTGGATCCCCGTCGTCCGCGACTGGCGGCTCAACGAGCGTCACTACGGTGCGCTCCAGGGGCTGAACAAGGCCGAGACGAAGGAGAAGTACGGCGAGGAGCAGTTCATGGCGTGGCGTCGCAGCTACGACACCCCGCCGCCCGCGCTCGAGGTCGGGGCCGAGTACTCGCAGGCGGACGACCCGCGCTACGCGGACCTCGACGAGGTCCCGGCGACGGAGTGCCTGAAGGACGTCGTCGAGCGGCTCGTGCCCTACTACGAGGCGGAGATCGCGCCGCGCCTCGCCGCCGGTGAGACGGTGCTCGTCGCCGCCCACGGCAACTCCCTGCGCGCCCTCGTCAAGCACCTCGACGGCATCTCCGACGAGGACATCGCGGGGCTCAACATCCCGACGGGCATCCCGCTCGTCTACCGGGTCGACGCCGACGGGTCCGTGCTCACCCCGGGTGGCGAGTACCTGGACCCGGAGGCCGCCGCCGCCGGTGCCGCGGCCGTGGCCGCCCAGGGCGGGAAGTAGGTCCGGCGACCCCGTGCTCCTTCTTACCGTCGGCCTCGTCGTGGGGGTCGTGCTCGGCGCGGCGGCGTCGGCCGGGGTCCGCCGGTGGCTCCGGCGGCGCCGGAACGACCGCACGCGCGACGAGCTCCAGGGCAACCGGGTGTCGACGGTCGCGCAGGTCCTCCACTTCGCGATCCAGTCCTCGCCGGCGGCCGTCGTCGTCGTGGACAAGCGCGAGGAGGTCGTGCTGTCCAACCCGCGCGCCCATGAACTCGGCCTCGTCCACGAGCGGTCGCTGAACCCGGCGGCGTGGGGTGTGGTCCGGAAGGTCTTCGCCGACCACGAGCCGCGCATGGTGACCTTCCCGCCGCCGAAGCGGCGGGGTGAGCGGCCGGTCATCTCCGTCGCGGGGCAGGTGCAGCTGCTGACGCTCCTGGACCACCGCTTCGCGGTCGTCTACGCCGTCGACGACTCGGAGACGGTGCGCATGGAGTCGGCGCGCCGGGACTTCGTCGCGAACGTCTCCCACGAGCTCAAGACCCCGGTCGGGGCGATGTCGCTGCTCGTCGAGACCCTCCTCGAGGTCCGTGACGACCCGGAGGCCGTGACCTACTTCGGCAACAAGCTCATGGGGGAGTCCCGGCGCATGGGCACGATGATCACGGAACTCATCTCCCTGTCGAAGCTCCAGGGGGCGGAACCGTTGCCGGACCCGGAGATCATCTCCGTCGACACGGTCATCACCGACGCGCTCTCCCGGTGCCGCACCGTCGCCGAGGCGGCGGGCATCGAGCTGACGACGGACGGGCCCGTCGGCGCGACGGTCGAGGGTGACCGGAGCCTGCTCGTCACCGCCGTCGCGAACCTCATCACGAACGCGGTGAACTACTCGCCGGAGGCGACGCCCGTGTCCATCTCCCGGGAGGCCACCGACGACGCCGTCATCCTCCGCATCACCGACCGGGGCATCGGCATCGCCCCGGAGGACCAGAAGCGCGTGTTCGAGCGGTTCTTCCGCGTCGACAAGGCGCGGTCGCGGGCGACCGGCGGCACGGGGCTGGGGCTCGCGATCGTCAAGCACGTCGTCGCGAACCACGGTGGGCGGGTGTCGCTGTGGTCCCGGCCCGGGACGGGGTCGACCTTCACCATCGAGCTGCCGCGGCACCACGAGGACCGGGGGCGGCGACGGGAGCAGGTCGTGTTCCCCGACCAGCGCGTCCTCGCGGAGGGTGCGGGGGACGACGACGATCCCGACGACGACTGACCCGGGTCCGTCCGGCGGGGCGGGGGCGGGACGCCGCGCCGGGCGGGTGCGCGGTGGGCTGGACGGCGGGACGCCGCGCCGGGCGGGGTGCGCGGTGGGCTGGACGGCGGGATGCCGCGCCGGGCGGGGGTGGCGGGCGGCCGGGGAGGGCCGTGTGAGCGGTTGCGCCGTTCCCC
Source organism: Corynebacterium bovis DSM 20582 = CIP 54.80 (assembly GCF_030408615.1). Taxonomy (NCBI): domain Bacteria; kingdom Bacillati; phylum Actinomycetota; class Actinomycetes; order Mycobacteriales; family Corynebacteriaceae; genus Corynebacterium; species Corynebacterium bovis. The sequence continues at coordinate 417,072 of NZ_CP047187.1, forward strand.
GGCGGGCCTGACACTATGATGAACGACGACGGCCGCCGTCCGGCGACACCGACGGCGGCGTCCGCCCGCAGACAGCGCCCACCCCGCCGGAGACCGCGGTCGGCTCCCCGGAGCGACCACGCGACGCCCACGGGGTGACAACGGAAGGACACGACCACGTGACGAGTGTGCTCATCGTCGAGGACGAGGAATCGCTGGCCGAGCCGCTGGCCTTCCTCCTGAAGAAGGAAGGGTTCACCGTGCACACGGCCGTGGACGGCCCGACCGCGCTCGACACCTTCGACGCGGAGCACGTCGACATCGTCCTGCTCGACCTCATGCTCCCCGGGATGTCGGGGACCGAGGTGTGCCGGCAGCTCCGGGCGCGGTCGAGTGTCCCGGTCATCATGGTCACCGCCCGCGACAGCGAGATCGACAAGGTCGTGGGGCTGGAGCTCGGGGCGGACGACTACGTGACGAAGCCGTACTTCGCCCGGGAGCTCATCGCCCGGATCCGGGCCGTGCTCCGCCGCGGCGGGGACAACGAACCGCAGGAGGACCCGGGCAGCGGCGTCGTCCTCCGCGAGGACCGCGTCGTCATGGACGTCGAACGGCACATCGTCACCGTCGACGGCGAGCAGGTCCCGATGCCGCTCAAGGAGTTCGACCTCCTCGAGTACCTCATGCGCAACGCCGGCCGCGTGCTCACCCGGGGTCAGCTCATCGACCGGGTGTGGGGCTCCGACTACGTCGGGGACACGAAGACCCTCGACGTCCACGTCAAGCGCCTCCGGTCGAAGATCGAGCGCAACCCCTCCCGCCCCGAGGTGCTCGTCACCGTGCGCGGCCTCGGCTACAAGTTCGAGGCCTGACCCCCGGGTCACAGTCCGCGCGGGGCGGGGGGTGGTGACGACGCCCGGTCCACGGCGCGCCCACCCGGCCCGGTCACCGTCCGCGCGGACCCCACGCCCCGGTCACAGTCCGCGCCGGCGGGCCTCGGCGGTCGCCGGGTGCACGGCGAGCAGCGGCAGGCCGCTCGGGGCGACGCCGCCCGGCACCTGCGCCAGCTGCGCCGCGAGATCCTCCCGGCGCCGGCCGTGCTCCGCCACGACCCCGTAGCCCGGGTCGCCGAGAAGGGCGCGCAGCTCCTCCTCGTGCGTGCGCCACAGCGCCTCCCCGCCGGAGTGGCACGCCGGGTCCCCGGTGCAGTACCAGTCGAAGTCCTCCCCGCCGCCGCCCCAGCCGCGGCGGGTGTACTCGGTGACCGTCGTGCGGACGATCTCCTCCCCGTCCGGCCGGGTCTCGACGTCCTCGAGCCGCCGCAGCGGGAGCTGCCAGCAGACCTCGGGCTTCGCGACGGTGAGCTCGACGTCGTTGCGCACGGCCCAGGAGTGCAGCGCGCACCCCGTCCCGCCCGGGAAGCCGCGGCGGTTGGCGAACACGCACGCGCCGTCGACGACGCGGGTCTTCAGCGCCGGCTCCGGGCCGTCGTCGCCGTCGAGCTCGTCCTCGACGAGCCACGGTTCGAGGGTGTCGGGCCGGGTCACCGGGCCGTCCCCGTCGCCGGTCCCGTCGCTCCCGGCCGCGCCGCCGGTCGGGGGGTGGCCGGCCGGGGCACCCCCGCCACCGTCCGCGTCCCCGGTCCCTGACCCCGCCCCGTCGGCCACGGCGTCACGCTCCCGGAACCACGCCTGCACGGCGTCGTGAACCCCCTCCCTCCCGAGGTACTGCCAGTCGTCGGGGGTGAGCTGCGCGGTGACGGCGGTGAGGGCGTCGCGGTCGTCGTCGTCGACGAGGAACGCGCCGTGGACGCAGCAGCCGACGTCGTCGTTGGCGGCGTCGATGCCCGGGCAGAGGTCGGTGCCGAACCGGCAGCGGTACGTGGACAGCAGCCACGTGAGGTCGACCTGGATGACGTGGCCGGGGTCCGCCGGGTCGGTGAACTCGAGCCATTCGCGGGGGTGGTCGTCCGGCATCTCGCGGCCGGCGCGGACCGAGAGGTCGGCGGGGGTGCCGTCGGGGTAGCCCGACGCGATCACCGTCGGCGGGGCCTCCGGTGGGGTGTGCGGGTCACCGGGGCCGGGGGCGGCCGACGACGCCGCGGTGGCCGGGGCGTCCGGTGGGGTGTGCGGGTCACCGGGGCCGGGGGGTCGAGACAGGTCATCCACCCGGACCACGCTAGACCCACTAGGGTGGTCCGGGTGCGCTTAGGTGTCTTGGATGTGGGAAGCAACACGGTTCACCTGGTGGTGGTCGATGTCGCGCAGGGCGGTCCGCCGACCCCGATGAGTAACTGGAAAACCCCGATGCGGCTGGTGGAGCACCTTGACGACGAGGGCGCTCTCACGGACCGGGGTGTCCGGAAACTCGTCAAGGGAGTGGCACAGGCACGTCAGATGGCGGAGCAGTTCCGGTGCCGGGAGATGCTCCCCTTCGCGACGTCCGCGCTGCGCTCGGCGACGAACTCCGCGGAGGTGCTCGCGACCGTCGAGGCGCGGACCGGCGTCCGGCTCCGGATCCTCGACGGTCCCGACGAGGCCCGCCTCACGTTCCTCGCGGTCCGCCGGTGGTACGGCTGGTCCGCCGGGCGGATCTGCGACCTCGACATCGGCGGCGGCTCCCTCGAGATGTCCGTCGGGGTCAACGAGCTGCCCGACGTCGCGCTCAGCGTGAACCTCGGTGCGGCACGCCTCACCCACGACCGGCTCGACAGCGACCCGCCGTCGCGCCGGGCCGTCGCCGACCTCCGCGGGTACATCGACGACGTGCTCGCCGGCCCCGCCGAGGAGCTGCTCGCCACCGGGCGGCCCGACCTCGCGGTGGGGACGTCGAAGACCTTCCGGATGCTCGCCCGCCTCACCGGTGCCGCCCCGTCGTCGGCGGGGCCGCGGGTCCGCCGCACCGTCACGCAGGCGGGGCTGCGCCAGCTCATCGCGTTCATCTCCCGGATGACCGCCGCCGACCGGGCGGAGCTGGAGGGGGTCAGCCCCGAACGGTCGCAGCAGGTCGTCGCGGGTGCGCTCGTCGCCGAGGCGACGATGCGCCACCTCGACCTCGAGACCGTCCACATCTGCCCGTGGGCCCTGCGTGAAGGGGTGATCCTCCGCCGGGCGGACACCGCGCGGGGCCTCGGGCTCGACCCCGGCGACGAGCTCGGGCTCGGGTCCGGGAGCTGACGGGCACGACGCCCGTGGGGTGGGGCGTGCGGTCCGGCACGCCCGTGTTGCCCCCGACCGTGCGCGGGCGGTTACACTGTGACATCGGACTTTCACTGTAAAGTCAACGTCGAGGAGTCTTTCTTTCGGGCGCCCCGCGGATTCCCGTGAATTCCCCGGGGGCCGACCTGTCCGGACTGTGACGTTGAATGACGATGGGACCTGTTGATGAGTAGCGAGAAGCTGACGGTTGCGGAGCTCCTTGCCCGCAATGCCCGAACCGCGCGGGGGGACGATTCCGGGGAGACCGCCCGCCCGCGTCGCCGTCGCAGCCTGGAGGACGGCGGTGTCTCCGTCGCCGAACTGACGGGGGACATCCCCGTCGTCCGGGACGGTGCGACGCGCGACTCCGCGACGGGCCCCTCCACGGGCACCGCCGGTGCCGCCGGGTCGGCCCGCCCGACCGGCACGACCGGCGCCGCCGGGTCGACCGGCACCCCGGGGGGCGACGCCCGCACGCAGGGGCGGCCCGCCGCCCGTCCGGCGTCCCGCGGGGAGGCGACGCCGTCGTCCGCGACGACGAACATCACCGCGACCGTGCCGGACTCCGCCCTGCTCGGCGGCGGCTCGGGCGCGACGCACCGGGGCTCGCAGAGCCGGGGCGTCGTCAGCGACGCCGCCGCGACCGGCGGGACCACCGCGTCCCCGGCGACCGGGACCGGGCAGCGCAGGGACCGCGACGCCCGTGACGGCGGCGCCCGTGACACCCGGACCACCACGGAGTCCGACGACCGCGGTGCCGCGGCCGGCGGCTCCGGGGCGTGGTCCCGCTGGCGCGACTCCCGGGACACCGGGCGTCCGGCGACCACGGCGTCGGCGGCGTCCACCGTCGCCACGGCCGGTGCCGGCGCGACGGCCGCGACCGCCACGACGGCGGCGTCGACCCCCGACACCGACCGGACCACCGCCGACCGGGCCGCGGACACCGACCGCGACCGGCGCGGCGACCGCGACGCCCGGGCGACGACGACCGTGCACCCGGTCCACGACCCGGCCCCCGGCGACCCGACCGAGGAGGACCTCGCCGAGGACGAGATCATCGAGTACGAGGACGACTCGATCTCGTGGCCGATGATGATCCTCCAGGCGATCATCGCCATCGCCGTCGGCGTCGGCGTGTTCTTCGGGTTCACGCTGCTGTGGAACTCGCTGTCGTCCGTCATCGTGCTCGTGCTCGCGCTCGCCGTGACGCTCGTGCTCGTCGGGCTCGTCCACGCGCTGCTGCGGCACCGGGACACGCTCCTCATGATCCTCGCGTTCATCGTGGGCCTCGTGCTCACGGTGGGTCCGCGGCTCCTGCTGAGCGTCTGACGGACCCGGCCCGCCCCGGGGGAACCGGTGGGGGAGTCGGCCGGGGGGCCGGACCGCACGGGGCGGGGAACCGGTGGGGGAGCCGGCCGCAGAGCCCGGCCGCGGGGCCGGACCGCACGGGGCGGGGAAACGGGCACATGGCGTCCCCGGGGGAAAACTGGCACGCTGGGGGCCATGACTCGAATCGCAATCATTGGTGGCGGAAACATCGGAGAGGCCCTGCTGTCCGGTCTCATCAACGCGGACAACGGCATGTCGGCGAAGGACATCACGGTCGTCGACCCGTCGCAGGGGCGCATCGACACGCTCCGTGAGCGGTACGGGGTGACCGTGAGCACCGAGGGCTCGGAGGCGGCCGACGACGCCGACTACATCGTCGTCGCCGTCAAGCCCCACATCACCCTCCCCGTCCTCGAGGGCATCGCCGACACGGTCGAGGGCAACGACAACGACACCGTCGTCGTGTCCGTCGCGGCGGGCGTGACCATCGCGGCGATGGAGGGCGTCCTCCCGGTCGGCACGCCCGTCGTCCGCGTCATGCCGAACACGCCGATGCTCGTGGGCAAGGGGGTGTGCGCCGTCGCCGGCGGGCGCTTCTCTGACGACGAGCAGGTCGAGGCGGTCCGCAGTCTCCTCGAGGCCGTCGGCACCGCCGTGACGGTCGCGGAGAAGGACATCGACGCGGTCACCGCCGTCTCCGGCTCCGGCCCGGCGTACCTGTTCCTCGTCGCCGAGGCCATGGTCGACGCCGGGGTCAACCTGGGGCTGCCCCGGGACCTCGCGACGACGCTGGCCGCCGGCACGATCGAGGGTGCCGCCGCGATGATCACCGCGGGGGAGGACGATCCGTCGACCCTCCGCGCGAAGGTCACCAGCCCCGGGGGTACGACGTCCGCGGGCGTGCGGGCCCTCGAGGAGAACGGTCTGCGGTCGGCGTTCTTCCGCGCCCTCCAGGCCGCCCACGACCGGTCGGTCGAGCTCGGCCGCCCGGCCGACCGCGACGGCGACGACTCCTGACACAGCCTGCGGACGCCGGTGCGCCGGCGGTGCGCGGGCTCGGCCTGCGACGGCGGGGGCTGACGGGGTGGATCGGTGTCACACCCGTTCCACCCGTCCCCGTCGTCCCACCACACTCAGGGGTGGTCAGGGGTGGACATCAGTCGCCCCCGTGACCAGCAGTGCACAGCGGTGAACTCCAGTCGACAGCTGCCCGTGAAGTGATGTTCCGTCAGGATCCGCCACTCCATGTCGCAATTGTCACTCAATTAACGCTAGGATGAATCGAGCGCTTGCGTGTCAAGCATCTGCAGGAGGGGAAGCCTGCAGCGCGTACGTGCGTCGTTAGGAATGGGACATATGGCAAACACTGACAGCGGAACTTTTCTCACCGTCGCGGAGGTCGCGGACCTCATGCGCGTGTCGAAGATGACCGTCTACCGCCTCGTGCACTCGGGTGAACTCCCGGCGGTGCGCGTGGGCCGATCCTTCCGGGTGCACGAGCACGCCGTGGAGGAGTACCTCGGTTCCTCCGTGTACAACGCGGGAAAGGCCGGCTGATCCGGGTCCACCGGCACGACCCCTCCGGAGCGGTCCGGGACGCAGTTCCCGGGACGGTCCGGAGGGGCTTTTTTGTGGTCACGGGGTCTCGACCGCTAAAATAGGACCATTCGTGTCGGGACCGGTCAACGCCGCTACCGTCCGCCGGTGGAGCCTCCGGTGGGGGACCGACAGACTGGGCGCCCGTCCGGGGCGTCCCAACTGAGACCACGATTCCGAGAGAGCAAAGCGAGGACGCCCGATGGGTTCTGTCATCAAGAAGCGCCGCAAGCGCATGTCGAAGAAGAAGCACCGCAAGATGCTCCGCCGTACCCGCGTTCAGCGCCGGAAGCTCGGTAAGTAGGCGGACCCGTCGCGTCGCGCCCCGGGGTTGCCCGGGGCGTCGGATCCGCCCCGCGCCGGCTGTCACGCCGTCGCGGCGACCCGGTGTCCTCCGGCTGACACAGCGGACAAACCGGGACCAGCGCAGACCACCGTCACCGACGGGGTCTGCGCTTTTCTCGTGTCCGGGCGCGGAGCCGGGGATGCCACCCGGGCGCGGCCCGGTCGTGCGCGCCGGTGCTCCGGCGCAGGGCGGCGTCGTCCCCGGTGCCGTCACCGGCGACGGCGCAGGCGACCCCTCCGGCGCAGGGACAGCGTCGTCACCGCCCCGACCAGCCCGAGCCCCCCGACGGCGAGCGCCCCCGCCGCCGCGACCGGCCCGAACCGGCGCACGATCCCGCGCACCCCCCGGTAGTCCCGCACCTCCCAGCCGTTCGCCAGGGCCGTCTCCCGCAGCCGGGAGTCCGGGTTCACGGCGACGGCCGTGCCGACCATCGACAGCATCGGGATGTCGTTGATCGAGTCCGAGTACGCCGTGCACCGGCTGAGGTCCAGCTTCTCGTACGCCGCGAGCGCCGCGACCGCGTGACGCTTCCCCGCGCCGTGGAGGATGTCGCCGACGAGCCGGCCCGTGAACACGCCGTCGCGCACCTCGGCGACCGTCCCGAGCGCGCCCGTGAACCCCAGCTCCCGGGCGATGATCTGCGCGAGCTGCACCGGGGTCGCGGTGACGAGCCAGACGTCGTGCCCCGCCTGCAGGTGCATCTCCGCGAGGGCGCGCGTCTCCGGGAAGATCCGGCCCGCCATCCGCGACTGCCAGATGTCCTCCGCGAGCTCCGTGACCTCCGCCACCGACCGGCCCGCGACGATCGACAGCGCGTGCTCACGGCCCTCCGCGACGTCGTCGAGGTCCTCCTGGCCCGACACGCGGAACTTCAGCTGCATCCAGATGAAGTCGAGGACCTGCGACACGGAGAAGAAGCGGTGGCGCACGAGACCCCGGGCGAAGAGGAGGATCGACGCGCCCTGGATGAGGGTGTTGTCGACGTCGAAGAACGCCGCCGCGCCCGCGTCCTGGGGGATGAGGGGGTCCGGGGTGTTGAGGCGGTTCGTGCCGCCGGCGGCGTCCCGGGCGCCGCCGACCGTGCGCAGGCCGGTGCGGAGCTCGTGGCCCTCGACGCCGTACGTCCGGGCGAGGCGGCCGAAGGAGGCGTCGTCGGTGGAGTAGCCCTCGCGGGCGAGGAGGGCGGCGGCGTCCTCGCCGGAGACGTCCTCGACGTCGCCGGGGGCGTCGGCCGCCGGGGTGCTCCGGTCGGCCGCCGACGCGTCGCCGGCGTGGTCGTTCCCGTCGTCCCCGTCCGCCGCCGAGGCGTCCCCGTCGTCCCCGGTGACCGTGAGGTCCACGACGGCGAGATCGGAGGAGCCCGCGACGACCGGACCCGTCGTGACGTCGGCGTACAGCGCGTCGAGCCCGGCACCGAGACTGCCGAGGGCGAGCTCAGCGGACGCCTGCCCGGCCATCCGCTGCGCCGTCTCGCCCCGGGAGCGGAAGACCGTCGTGCGCAGCACCCGGCGCAGGCCCCCGCGCGAGACGGGCAGCCACCATCCGCGGGCGCGGCTGGTCAGGGGACCGGTCAGGGCGGTCAGGGCGGAACGGGGATCGCTCACGGGGGCCTTTCGCGGGAGGTTGGTGACGCGGGAGCGGTGCGGTGGTCGGGGTCGGGGTCTGTCGGCCGCGCCGGCACCCGTCCAAAATACCCTCCGGTCCGGGCTCGGCGGTGGTGGCGTGGCCCGGTGTTAGGATCCGGGGTCATGACAGGTGACGGTGGTGCGGCGGTGCCCGGGGTGACGTTGCTGGTCCGGCGGACCTGCGGGTCCTGCGAACGGGTCCGGGCGCAGATCACCCCGGTGTGCGCGGCGGCGGGGGCGGGGCTGCGCGTCGTCGACGTCGACGGTGACCCCGCGCTCGCGGTGGAGTTCGGCGACCGGGTGCCGGTCGTGCTCGTCGACGACGAGGAGTTCGCCTGCTGGGAGGTCGACGACGACGAGCTGGCCGCCGCGCTCCGCGGCTGACCGCGCCTCCGCAGCGCCGCGCGGTTGACCGCGCCTCCGCCGGGCCCGCCTCGTCTGCGCAGGCAGGGAGCGGCGCCCGGGCGGCCGTCCGCCATAACAGACGGCCTTCCGCTTTTGTCATCGGGGGTCGCAGGGGATACCGTAGACACTCGTACCAACCGTGAACCGCATCGACGAACGGCTGTGCCGTGCCCCGGTGGAGCACCACCGGCACCCGGCCGTGCGGTCACGCGGAACTGACGGATTCGCAGGGAGGCATCATCCGATGACAGGGCTAGCCGTGTCCGGCACCACCGCCGTTCTGCTCGTCGGTCTGTCCTTCCGCTCGGCACCGGTGCCGGTGCTGGAGAAGGCGTCCGTCCCCGAGTCCGACATGCCGGACCTGCAGGCCGCGCTCCGGGACACGGACGCGATCACCGAGACGATGGTCCTGTCGACGTGCAACCGGATGGAGTTCTACGCCGCGACGACGGCCTTCCACCCGGCCCTCGACCACATCGTCGAGACGGTGGCCCGGTTCGCCGGACTCACCGTCGAGGAGCTCGAACCGCACCTCTACGTCCGGTACGCGGACGCGGCGGCGGAGCACATGCTCAACGTCGCCTCCGGCCTGGACTCCATGGTCGTCGGCGAGCAGCAGATCATCGGCCAGCTGCGGGCCGCCTACCAGGCCGCGGACGAGCACGGGCTCGTCGGCAACACCCTCCACGCCCTGTCCCAGCGGGCGCTCCACACGGGCAAGCGGGTCCACACGGAGACGGCCGTCGACGAGACGGGCGCGTCGATGGTGTCCTTCGCCGTCGGGCGCGCGATGGCGTCCCTCGGGGTCACGGATCTCGCGGGTCGCCGGGCCGTCATCGTCGGGGCGGGGGCGATGGCGTCGCTCGCGTCGAGCCACCTCGGGCGGCTCGGGATCGAGCACGTCACCGTCGCGAACCGGACGGTCTCCCGGGCGGAGAACCTCGCAGCCCACGCGCGGGAGGCCGGGGTGCCGGCCGATGCGGTGTCCCTCGCGGACATGCCGGCGCGGCTCGCGGACGCGGACATCGTCGTGTCCGCCACCGGTGCGGTGGGGACGGTCATCGGGGACGACGCGATCCTCTCCGCGATGGACGGACGGGGACCGGGGGACGCGGCGACGGCCCGGCCGATGGTGCTCTGCGACCTGTCCATGCCCCGGGACATCGACGACCGCGCGGGGGACGTCCCGGGCGTGACCCTGCTGAACATCGAGGAGCTCACGACCCTCGCGGGGGACGAGGCCCCGGACGCCCACGCGGCGCGGGACATCGTCCGCGAGGAGCTGACGTCGTACCTCGAGCAGCAGCGCGTGCAGTCCGTCGTCCCGACGGTCAAGGCGCTGCGCACCCGGGCCGCCGAGGTGGCCCGGGAGGAGCTCGCCGCGCTCGCCGGCCGCACCCCGGACATGTCCGACGCCGACCGGCACGAGGTCGAGCGCACGGTGCGGCGCGTCGTCGACAAACTTCTCCACGCGCCGACCGTGCAGGTCAAGAAGCTCTCCACCCGGGCGGACAGTGCCCGGGGCGGGGCCGTGAACTACGCCGACGCCCTCGCGGAGCTGTTCAACCTTCAGGTCGGCACGTCCGCCGCGGTGTCCCAGGTCATCGAGCCCGGGGACGCGGGCAAGGCGCGCATCGCCAACGTCCTCACCCAGGGCGGCGATGCTGCAGGGGCCGGGACGACCGGCGCCACCGCGACCGGGACCACCGGCGCCACCGGCACCGCCGGCACGACCGCGACCGGGACCGGCACCACCGGCACCACGACCGGCGAGGCTGAGGCGTCGTGACGGCGGACGGGCGGCGGACGGACGACGGCACCCGGGTGCTGCGCATCGGGACGCGCGGCAGCACCCTCGCGACGACGCAGACGGGGACGGTCCGCGACGCGCTGGAGCGGGCCGGCCACCGCGCCGAACTGCACATCGTCCACACCCCGGGCGACGCCTCCCAGGCCGCGCAGACACCCGTGACGCGGATCGGCGTCGGCGTCTTCACCGAGACGCTGCGCACCGCCCTCGCCGCCGGCGAGTGCGACGTCGCCGTGCACTCCTTCAAGGACCTCCCCACCGCCCCCGACGACCGGTTCGTGCAGGTCGTGCCCGCCCGCGCCGATGTCCGCGACGTGCTCGTCGCGGCGGGCGGCCGGGGTCTCCGCGACCTGCCCGCGGGGGCGCGCGTCGGCACCGGTGCCCCCCGCCGGGTCTCGCAGCTCCGGGCGGCGCGACCCGACCTCGGGATCATCCCCATCCGGGGCAACATCGACACCCGCATGGGCCGCGTCGGTGACGGCCCGGACGACCTCGCCGGCGTCATCCTCGCCCGCGCGGGACTCGAGCGCGTCGGCCGCCTCGACCGCGTGACCGAGACGCTCGACCCCACCGTCCTCATGCCCGCCCCGGCGCAGGGTGCGCTGTGCGTCGAGGTCCGGGCCGACGACGCCGCCGCGGTCGCCGCCGTCGCCGCGCTCGACGACCCGGTGTCCCACGCCGGTGCCGTCGCCGAGCGGGAGATCCTCGCGACCCTCGAGGCCGGGTGCACCGCCCCCGTCGCCGCGTGGTCCGAGATCCGCGCGACCGGTACCGGCCCGGAGGGCGGAGCCGCACGGGACACCCCGGACGGTCGCCGCGACCTCCCGCCCGGACGCGACCTGCCACCGGCCCTGACGCTCACCGTGCACGGTGGCGTGTTCGCCCTGGACGGCAGCCACGGGATCACCCGGACGGTCACGGCGGACATCGACCTCAGGCCCGGCGCGGACTGGCGCGGCACAGCGCGCGAGACCGGGCGGGCCGTGGGGCGCAGACTCCTCGACGCCGGGGCGGCCACCATCGTCGCCGGGTCCGAGTAGCCGGGGTCCGGGACGGTCCGCCGCCCCGGGTGGCCGCCGTCCCGGGCCGTGGCCCACGGACCCCGGCCGGTGACCACACCACCGGCCACCGCCGCACCCGGGACCACCGCCCCGGCCGGACGGCACCACGGCGTCCCGGGATCCCCGGGGACCACGGCACCACCGTCGCCCACCGCCGGCGCACCCCGACGGGGCCTCCCGGCGGTGCGCGGCCCGGGCCCCGGTGGACCGGGCCCGCCGCCCCGGCCACCACGGACCGCCACCGACCACCGACCACCGCCGCCCCCGACCACCGACCCCCGCCCACCGACAACGACCGACCAGAAAGCCAACAGATGACAACAGCCGGTATCACCCCGCCGGGACAGGGACGTGTCCTGTTCGTCGGCGCCGGGCCGGGAAATCCGGAGCTCCTCACCGTGCGTGCGCGCGACGTGCTGGAGAACACCGCCCACGCCTGGGTCGACCCCGCGGTGTCCACGGCGGTCCGGTCGCTCATCGCGTCCGCGCTCCCCGTGCCGCAGGAGAAGCTCGACGCCGCGCAGCAGGCCTGGGAGGCCGAGGTCGAGGCCGCCCGGGAGAGCGGCGCCCGCCGCCGGCCACCCCGGCCCACGCCGCCGACCGCCGCCGAGACGGTGCTCGTGCCCCCGGCCGGGACCTGCGGTGACGCGGCGTGCCCCGGGGCCGACGCCGCCGGTGCCGCCGGTACGGCCGGCACGGGACGGGGGTCCGACGCCGCCACCGGCACGGACACCGCCACCGGCACCGGCACCGCCACGGACGCCGCGGCCTCCCCGGAGTCCGGCCCGGCCGACGCCCACGTGCACTGCGAGGCCGGCGAACGCGTCGAGCACCTCTCCGCCGCCGAGCTCGTCCGCGCGATGGTCGCCGTCACGCGCGAGGGCGGGGACGTCGTCCGGCTCGTCGCCGGCAACCCCGTGAGCAACCCGGCCGTCATGGCGGAACTCCAGGAGGTCGCCGCCCTCGGCGTCGAGTTCCAGGTCGTCCCCGGCATGACCGGGGGCGGGGCCGTCCCGGCCTTCACCGGCATCGGCACCGCCGGGGGCTTCACGGAGGCCGACGTCCGCTCCGGGCGGGCCACCGGCTCCGAGAACGGCGGCGACGTCGACTGGGACCAGCTCGCCGCCGCGCCGATGCCGCTCATCCTCACCGCCGGCCCGGACGACCTGCCGGTCATCGCCGGGGAGCTGACGAGCCGCGGACTCGCGGCGTCGACCCCCGCCACCGTCACCGTGCACGGCACCACCCGACGGCAGCGGACCTACGACACGACCCTCGAGAACCTCACCTCGCTCCCCGCCGTCACCGGCCAGACCCTCCGCGACGAGGACCTCCCCGACGAACTCGTGGTCACCCTCGGCGCGCAGGTCGGCAGCCGCAGCAAGTACTCCTGGTGGGAGAACCGGGCGCTGTACGGCTGGACCGTCCTCGTGCCCCGGGCGAAGAACCAGGCCGGGCCGATGAGCGCCCGCCTCGCCGCGCACGGGGCGATCCCGATGGAGGTGCCGACGATCTCCGTCGAGCCGCCGCGCAGCTCCGCCCAGATGGAACGGGCGGTCAAGGGGCTCGTCGACGGCCGCTACCACTGGATCGTCTTCACCTCGGTCAACGCGGTGAAGGCCGTGTGGGACAAGTTCACCGAGTTCGGGCTCGACGCCCGCGCCCTCGCCGGGGTGCGCGTCGCCGCCGTCGGGACGAAGACCGCGCAGGCGGTGCGGGACCTCGGCATCACCCCGGAGCTGCTGCCGAAGGACAACGCGCGGAACGCGTCGGGACTCGTCGACGTCTTCCCCCCGTACGACCCGGACCTCGACCTCGTCGACCGGGTGCTCCTGCCCCGGGCGGACATCGCCACCGACGTCCTCGTCGACGGGCTGCTCGCCCTCGGCTGGGAGGTCGAGGACGTCGTCGCCTACCGGACCGTGCGCGCGGCCCCGCCGAGCCCCGAGATCCGGGACATGATCAAGACCGGCGGGTTCGACGCCGTGTGCTTCACGTCCTCGTCGACGGTGAAGAACCTCGTGGGCATCGCCGGGAAACCGCACGCCCGGACGATCATCGCGTGCATCGGGCCGATGGCCGCCCAGACCGCGCGCGAACACGGGCTGCGCGTGGACGTCATGCCGGAGCAGGCGGGCGTCCCCGAGCTCGTCGACGCGCTCGCCGACCACGTCGCGCACCTGCGGGCCGAGGGGCAGCTGCCCGCGCCCCGGAAGCGGCGGCGGAAGCGGCGGCCGACGACCGGCGCGTAGCCGGGACTGGGCCGGGTCGGGGTCGGGAGGGGGCCGGCGCGTAGCCCGGACTGACCCGGGACGGGGCCGGGGGCCGGGAGCCCCGGGGGTAGCATCGGGGACATGGCTGACACCGAGGCACACCCCGACCACGACCCGATCCTCCCCGTCCGCCGGCCCCGCCGGCTGCGCTCGTCGGCGACGATGCGCAACCTCGTCGCCGAGGTGGAGCCGGCCCCGCGCCAGCTGATCCTCCCGATGTTCGTCGCCGAGGGGATCGACGCGCCCCGGCCCATCTCCTCCCTCCCGGGCGTCGTCCAGCACACCGTGGACTCCCTGCTCCGGGCCGTCGAGGAGGCCGCGGACGCCGGCGTCGGCGCGGTCGACCTGTTCGGCGTGCCCCGCCCGGAGGACAAGGACGCCACCGGGTCCGTCGCCCTCGACCCCGACGGCATCCTCAACCGCGGGGTGCGCGCCGTCCGCGAACGGTTCGGCGACGACATCCTCGTGTGCGCGGACACGTGCCTCGACGAGTTCACCGACCACGGGCACTGCGGGGTGCTCGCGACCGACCGGCACGGCGCGACCGTCGTCGACAACGACGCCACCCTCCCGCTGTACGCCGACATGGCCGTCGCCCAGGCCGAGGCCGGGGCCCACCTCGTCAGCCCGTCGGGGATGATGGACGGCCAAGTGCGGGTCATCCGCGACGCGCTCGACCGGCGGGGCTTCACCGACGTCGCCGTCATGGCCTACTCCGCGAAGTACGCCGGGGCCTTCTACGGCCCGTTCCGCGAGGCCGTGGGCTCCAGCCTCCAGGGGGACCGACGGGCCTACCAGCAGGACCCGCGCAACAGCCGCGAGTCCCTCGTCGAGGTGCAGGCGGACATCGACGAGGGGGCGGACATCGTCATGGTCAAGCCGGCGATGCCGTTCCTCGACATCGTCTGGACGGTCGCGGACATGAGCCCCGTCCCCGTCGCCGCGTACCAGGTCTCCGGCGAGTACGCGATGATCAGCGCCGCGGCGGAGAAGGGGTGGATCGACCGCGAGGCCGCGGTGCTCGAGTCCCTCACGGGCATCCGGCGGGCCGGGGCGGACATCATCCTCACGTACTGGGCGACGGAGGCCGCGCGGCTGCTGCGGGGCTGACCCGCCGGGGGCGCGTCGCGTACCGTGCTAGGGGAACCCAGCGAAAGGAGACCTCACGATGGCGCACAACCAGACCCCGGGTCCGTACGGGGAGGACGGCCGCACCGGCGGGTACCCGGCCGGGTACCAGGCGGGTCAGGGCGGCTACGAGGCGCGCCCGGGGTACGACGCCGCCGGGTACGGCCACGGTTACGGTGACGGGGCCGGGGCCGGGTACGGCCAGGGGTACGGTCCCGGGTACGGCACCGGGTACGAGGGGGCGGGGTACGACGGCGCCGGCGCGGGGTCCGGGCTGCTGGCCGGGAGTTTCGACGTCCGCCGCGTCGTCGTCAACCTCATCGTCCTCGCGGTCCTCGCCGCGGTGGTGTCCTTCGTCGTCATCTTCCTCGTCGACCTCGTCATCTCGACCGTGACCGGGGTGCCGGCGCGGGGCGCGGGCGCGGCCGTGATCACCGGGGCGGGCACGGGCCTCGCCGGGGTCGTCGCCGGGCTGCTGTACATCCCCGTCGCGGGCACCGGCAACGAGAACCTCTTCACCGTGGCCGTCGTCGCCCTGGCCGTGGCCGCCGCGGTCGCGTGGGTGCTGCTCGGGGGACTTCTCGACGGCAACTGGCGGGTGCTCGTCACCCTCGCCGGGATCGTGTGCGTGGCCGCGACGGCCTACGCGGCACCGACCCGGATCGAGTCCGCGCGCGTGCGCTGACCGGCCCCGTCGGGCCGGCGCGTCGTCGGCCGCCCGGTGCCTGTCCGGTGCGCCTACTAGAGTGGGCAGGCATATGAACGAACAGCACAGACCCCAGCAGTCGCCGCAGGGCACCGCGCCCCGTGGCCAGTCCCCGCAGTCGACGGGGACGCCGCCGCCGGACCCGGACCGTCCGCCCCGCATCGGGCGGCCGGGCGGGCTCGCCCCGTCACCGTCCGGTGCGCCGGAGAACGTGCGCACCGGCGTCCGGTGCTGGTACGCCGTCACCGGGCTGCAGATCATCTATGCGCTGCTCCAGCTGGTCTCCGTGCTCCTCGACCCGTCCGAGCAGCGGCGTCAGGTCCGCGAGCAGCTGGACTCGATGACCATCCCGGACGGGATCTCGGAGAACACCCTCGTCGCCGCGTCGGCGATCGTGAGCACGCTCATCCTCCTCGTTATCGCGGTGGTGTGCGGCGTGCTCGTCCGGCGGGTGAGCCGGGGGGCGGTGTACTCGCGGACGTTCCTCAGCATCGGGTCGGTCTACCTCATCCTCAACGCCGTGCTCATGGTGTTCGCGACGCCGCCGGGGTCGACGAGCACGGTGCTCGTGCTCGCGATCGGGGTCGTCGTCATCCTCTCCGGGGTCGCGGCGGGCCTCGGCCTGTACTTCATCTCGCGGCCGGAGAACCGGGCGTGGTTCGGCATCCCGGAGGTCGGCGGGGCCGGCCAGGGTCGCCCGGGGTCCCGGCGGGACGACGGGGACCGCTCCGGCGGGTCCGGGCGGTCCGGTGGGGGAGCGGCCGGCGACGGACACGGCACCGGGCGGGGACGTCCGGACCACGTCGTCGGCGGGCGGGGGACGCCGGCCGGGCACGGCGGGCGCGACGGGCGCAACCCCGCCCCGGCGCCGGAGCCGACGCGGGTGTGGCCGCCCGCGTCGACCCCCGACCGGGATCCGCGCACCCCGCAGGGGCAGCCGCAGCCCACCCCGCAGGGGCATCAGCAGCCCGAGGCACAGTGGGGCACCGCCGGCGACCGGGACCGGGACCACACCCGCGACCGTGACCGGAACGACGGGCGCGACCGCGGGCCGCGTCCGGCGACCGGGCCGGTGCGCGTGCCCCCGACCGGACGGCACGCCCGCCCGGTCGACGAGCCGGACGGCTCCACCGGGTCCAGCCCGTACAGCGGCTCGACCGGCTCCACCCCGCGCGACGGACGGGAGGACTGACCGTGCCCGCGATGATGCCGACCCCGGGGCGGCCCGACCCGCGCGACCGCAACCGCGCGGTCCGGGTCTGGACCGAGGGCGACGGCGTGCCGACCGCCGTCACCGTGGCGACGGTCCTGCTCCTCCTCGTCAGCGTGCTCCTGCTCATCATGGGCGTCGTGCTGTGGTCCGTGGACCGGCCCGAGGGGGTCGACGCCGCCCACCGCGAGTACATCCGCAACCGGTCGGTGAACATGCGCGTCGTCGGCACGGTGCAGATCGTCGGCGCGCTCGCCCTCGCGTGGCTCGCCCCCTCCGTGCGACGCGGTGACGCCCGGCGCCGGCGGTGGACTCTCGCCGTCGCCGCGGTTACGCTGTTCTTCACTCTCGCGGCGTTCCTCTTCGCCCTCGGGGCGGCGGGCCAGGCCGTCATCGCCGTCGTCCTCGCCGCCGCGTGCCTGGCGATGTACCGTCCGTCCGTGACGCCGTACTTCCGCCGCCCCGCCCCCGGCGCGGAGCCGGACGGGGACGGCCACCTGCCCGGTGACGCCCGCCCCGGCAGGACACCAGACGCCCGCCCCGACGAAAGCTAGGTCTGACGCATCCATGGCATCCGCGCCACCACCCACGCCGCCCGGCGGGGGCCCGAACAGGGTCGACGACGTCATCCGTGAAGCGAAGGAGGCCGCCCGCGCGGCCGGGGTGGACAGCCACGCCGACGGGGACTTCAGCTACCACGACCGCCTCGCCCGCCGCGAGGGCGCGGCGCTCACGACGTTCGCCTTCCACCTCGACGGGCTGACCTCGGCGGTCCACGCCGGCCAGCTCGAACGGGCGCTGCGGTCCATGCCCGGCGTGGACGCGACCGTCGTCTACTCCTCCCGCATGGCCTGGGTGACCGCCCCGGACACCATGACCCCCGACGACGTCCGGGCGACGATCACCGACGCCGGCGTGGAGTCCTGGCTCACCGACACCTCCCTGCGCCGCCGCGCCGACCGCCTGACGATCTCCGACCGCCGCCGCCGGATGCGCCGCCACCGGGCGACGCACGAACGCGCCCGGATGCTCATGGAACGCCGGAAGCGGGAGCACGCCCCCCTCGGGCCGCAGCGCCGCGGCGGCGTCGCCGGCACCGACGTGCTCTACACCGCCCGGGAGCTCATCACGAAGGCCCGGCTCATCGTCGCCGTGCTCCTCGGCCTGCCCGTCATCGCCCTCCAGGTCGTCGAGGCGTGGCAGTTCCCCTACTGGCAGTGGGTGTCCCTCGCCCTCGCGACACCGGTCGTGACGTGGTGCGCGTGGCCGTTCCACCGGGCGACCATCGCGGGCCTCCGCCGGGGCATGTCCGCGCTCGACGCCGCCTCGTCCGTCGCGATCCTCGGCGGCTACGCCTACTCGGTGTGGGTGCTGCTCAACGACGGCTGGCACAACGGCACCGGCGCCCCGGGCTGGACGAGCCGCCCGGTGCTCATGGCGATGGACTACGCCGACGTCGTCGCCGGCTCGCTGTTCCTCGACGTCGCGTGCGGGGCCACGGTCCTGCTCCTCTTCGGCCGGCTGCTGTCCCGCCGCAGCCAGCTGCGGTCCCGGGGGCTGCTGTCCTCCCTCCGGGTGCCGAGCACCGTGCAGGTCACCGTGGTCCGCAACGACCGGGCCGGCAAGCCGGTGAAGTCGGAGATCGCGACGGCGGAGATCCGCGTCGGCGACGACATCATCGTCCACTCCGGCGGGCTCGTCCCGTCGGACGGCGTCGTCGTCGGCGGCAAGACGACCGTCGACATGGGTCCCGTCGGCGGCCTGACCCGCACGACCGAGGTCACCGTCGACGACCGGATCTACGCCGGGGCCCGCGTCCTCGGCGGGGCGGTGAAGATCCGCGTGTCCCGCACCGGGTCGCGGACGCGCCTCGCCGCGATGGGCCGGTGGATCGGCAACGCCGACCGGGAGGAGAACCGCCTCGCGCAGCTCGCCACGCGGACCGCGTCGATCCTCGTCCCGTGGGCGTTCGTCGTCGCGGGCGTGGACCTGCTCATGTGGATCCTCGTCACGGGCAACATCCAGGCCGCGTTCGCGTCGAGCCTGTCCGTCCTCGCGTGCGTCGCCCCCGTCGCCCTCGCCCTGTCCACCACCCTGGGCCTGCGGCTCGGCCTCGCCCGGGCGGCGGCGAACGGCACCCTGCTCCGGGACACGTCGACGATCCACAAGCTCGCCGTCGTCGACTCCATCATCTTCAACCGCGTCGGCACCCTGACCTCGGGGCCGATGCGCGTCGTCAACCTCACCGCCGCCGCGGGGGAGAACCCGGAGCTCGTCCTCCGCGTCGCCGGGGCGCTGAGCCTCGAGTCCGACCACGCGGTGTCCCGGGCGATCGTCCGCGCCGACCGGGAGGCCCGGGACGCCGGCACCGGCGGGGACTCCGTCCCCCACTGGCTCGACGTCGACACGGTCACGGTCACCGACCGTGGGTCGTTCACGGGTGTCGTCGACATCCCCGTCACCGACCCCCGCACCGGCGAGGTCGAGACCCGCCACACCGAGGCGAGCCTCTGGCGGCCCCGGGACGTCTCCGAACTCCGTGACTTCCGCATGGTCAGCGCGGCCGTGTCCGGTGGCACGCCCCTCGTCGTGTCCTGGAAGGGGCGGGTCCGGGGCGTCATCAACGTCGCCGACTTCCCCAAGCCCGACGCCGCCGACGCCGTCGACCGGCTCGAGGACATGGACATCGAGACGTTCATGCTCACCCGCGACACGTACCCGGTCGCCCGGAAGGTCGCGGACAGCCTCGGGATCTCGACGGTCCTCGCCGGCATCGCGCCGAACCGGAAGCAGGCGACCGTCCGCGGCGTCCACGCGCAGGGCGCGAACGTCGCGATGGTCGGGGACAAGGACGTGCTCGACTGCCTCACCGTCGCCGACGTCGGCATCCTCATGGGCTCCGCCGACCGGATCGACAACGCGGAGGCGGACGTCGTCCTCATCCGCGAGGACATCACCGCCATCCCCGAGGCCGTGAACCTCACCCGGCACGTCCGCGCGACGGTCGACTGGAACATCTGGCTCGCCTGGCCGTACAACCTCGGCGCGATCGTCCTCGCGGTGTCCGGGGTGCTCCACCCGCTCCTCGCGACGGTGCTCATGCTCGGCTCGTCCTCGCTCATCGAGTGGCGGTCGTCGCGGATCCTCTCGCGGGACTACTCGCGCTCGCAGATGGGGGAGGCCGCCGGCCTGCGGAGGATCGGCATCCGGGTCCGGGAGTGGGCCGGGCGGAACCTCACCGTCGGCGAGGAGGCCTGACCGGGGGGGGGACGACGCCGACCGGTGCGGGGGCCCGGGTCGCGGGGGCGCGCGCCGTCGGCCGTTATCCTTGACGGGGCCCGCCCGCACACCCCGACCAGGAGGATCCCGTGAGCATCGACCTGACCACCAGCGCCGCCGACATGGCCCGCGCCCGCGCCGTCATCCCCGGCGGCGTGAACTCCCCGGTCCGTGCCTTCGGCGCGGTCGGGGGCACGCCGCCGTTCATCACCTCGGCGGCGGGGTCGCACCTCCACGACGTCGACGGCAACACGTTCGTCGACCTCGTGTGCTCGTGGGGTCCGATGATCCACGGCCACGCCCACCCGCGGATCGTCGAGGCCGTCCGGGACGCCGCCGGCCGCGGCCTGTCCTTCGGCTCCCCGACGACGGAGGAGGTCCGGCTCGCCGAGACCATCGCCGGGCGGACGAGCGTCGACAAGGTGCGGCTCGTGAACTCGGGCACGGAGGCGACGATGTCCGCCGTCCGCCTCGCCCGCGGCTACACCGGGCGGGACCGCATCATCAAGTTCGAGGGCTGCTACCACGGCCACGTGGACTCCCTCCTCGTCTCGGCGGGCTCGGGTGTCGCGACGTTCGGGCTGCCGGACTCGCCCGGGATCACGGAGGCGGCGGCCGCGGACACGGTCGTCGTCCCCTACAACGACATCGACGCCGTGCGGGCCGCCTTCGCGGAGAACGAGGGGCGGGTCGCCGCCGTCATCGTCGAGGCCGCGGCGGGCAACATGGGCACCGTCGCCCCGCAGCCGACCGCCGACGGGACCCCGTTCAACCGGGCGCTGCTCGACCTCGCCCACGACAACGGGGCGCTGCTCATCCTCGACGAGGTCATGACGGGTTTCCGCACCTCCCGGCAGGGCTGGTTCGGGGTCGACGGCGTCGCCGCGGACCTCACGACGTTCGGCAAGGTCGTCTCCGGCGGGCTGCCCGCCGCGGCCTTCGGCGGCCGGGCGGAGATCATGGACCACCTCGCCCCGGAGGGGCCGGTGTACCAGGCCGGCACCCTGTCCGGGAACCCCGTCGCCGTCGCCTCCGGGCTGGCGTCCCTCGAGCTCGCGACGGAGGAGACGTACCGCACCCTCGCGGCGAACGCCGACCGGCTGGCCGGGCTCGTCGGGGAGGCCCTCGACCGGGAGGGCGTGGCGCACCACGTCCAGCGGGCGGCGACGTTCCTGTCCGTCCGCTTCGCCGAGGGGGAGGGGACGTCCTTCGCCGACATGCAGGCGGCGGAGACCTTCCGGTTCGCCCCGTTCTTCCACACGCTGCTCGACCACGGGGTGTTCGCCCCGCCGAGCGTCTTCGAGACGTGGTTCGTCTCCACGGCCCTCACCGACGACGACTTCGCCGTCATCGAGAAGGCCCTCGCCCCGGCCGCCGCGGCCGCCGCGGCGGCGACGCCCCCGACCGGGCGGTGACGGTCCGGCGCCGGTGGCGGGGGCCCGGCGCCGGCGGGGTCAGTGAACTCCCAGGGAACCGGCACAACCGCCAGCTTTCCCCAATGTGCCCCGCAGCCCCGGTGGCGGGGCCGTGACCAGCACCTTCCCGCCGGGGTGCGGGCCGGCCGCCGCCGGGTGGCCGGACGCCGGCCGCTTAGGCGCGGGACGCCCCGGGCGGTAAGGTACCCGGTATGGCAACGATCGTTCACCTGGTCCGTCACGGTGAGGTCCACAACCCGGACCGGATCCTCTACGGGCGACTCCCGGGGTGGCACCTGTCCGTCCGCGGACGGCAGATGGCCGCCGCCGTCGCCGCGGACCTGGGGGACCACGACATCACGCACATCGCCGCCTCCCCGCTCGAGCGGGCGCAGGAGACCGCCGCGCCGCTGGCCGAGGCCACCGGGTGCCCGGTCACCGTGGACACCGACCTCCTCGAGGCCGGCAACGACCTCCAGGGACTCCACATCAAGGGGATCCGCTCCGCGCTGTGGAACCCGCGCCGGTGGCCGATGCTCGTCCGCCCGGACATCCCCGGCTGGGGTGAGCCGTACCCGCGGATCGTCGAGCGGATGTGGCGGGCCGTGGCCCGCGCCCGCAACGCGGCCGAGGGGCACGAGGCGGTGTGCGTGACCCACCAGCTCCCCGTCGTCTGCGTGCAGCGGGACGTGCTGGGCCGGCCGCTGGCCCACAACCCGGCGGACCGGCAGTGCGCCCTCGCGTCGGTGACGTCGTTGATCTTCGACGGGTCCGAGCTGGTGGAGATGGTCTACTCCGAACCCGCCGCCGCGATCTGACGGGCGGCGGTCGGCCCCGCCGGGGCCGCGCGGCCGGGGGAGGGCGGCGTCGTCCCCCTCCACCGACCACCGCCCACCAGAACAGCACAAACCAGCCACAGACCAGCACCACCCACCACCGACCACCCCGACCGACCACCCACCACACCAGAGCCAGAGCCGCCGCCGGAGCCCCCGGCCCCGACGGCCCCCGGGCCGAGGCACAGCACGGAAGGACCGACCCCACAGTGGACACTCACGGCGAGCATGACGCGGAGACCGCCGCACGCGGCGGCGACACCGGACGCCGGGGACACCGCACCGCGTCCCTCCGCCCCACCCACCCGGGGCGCGCACCGGGCCCGATGATCCGCCGGTCCGTCGCCGCGGCCGCCGCGGTGGCGCTCGCGGGGGCGGCGCTCGTCGGCTGCGGGTACAACGCCACGGCCGGCAAGGACGCCGTCGCCGTCGGCGGCAGCTTCGAGTTCGTGTCCCCCGGCGGGCAGACCGAGATCACCTACGACCAGGACGACCGCCGCCCCGTCGGGAACATCACCGGCGACTCCCTCATGCAGCCGGGCACGACGATCCGGCTCAGCGACTACGACGGCAAGGTCGTCGTCCTCAACTCCTGGGGGCAGTGGTGCGGCCCGTGCCGCAGCGAGTCCGACGACCTCCAGCGCGTCCAGGAGAAGCTGGACAAGGACGGCCGCGGCACGCTCCTCGGCATCAACGTCCGCGACAACGCGCGGGACAAGGCCCGGGACTTCGTCACGGACAACGGGATCACCTACCCGTCGATCTACGACCCGCCGTTCAAGTCCGCCCTCGCCCTCGGCGGCCTGCCGGCCTCCGTGATCCCCACGACGATCGTGCTGGACAAGCAGCACCGCCCCGCGAAGATCTTCCTCCGCGAGGTCACCGACACCGACCTGTGGGCGGCCGTCGAGCCGCTCCTCGGCGAGTGACGGGGAGCCGGACATGAGCGGCATCGGGCAGACCTTCGCGGACACGGCGGCCGACGGGCCGATCATCCTCGCGCTCCTCGCGGCGGCCGTCGCGGGCGTGGTGTCCTTCGCCTCGCCGTGCGTCATCCCGCTCGTCCCCGGGTACATCTCGTACCTCGCCGGGGTCGTCGGCGCGCAGACGGAGTACACGAAGGCCGGCACGCTCGTCACGGCCCGGCGGTCGCGGGCGGCGGGGGCGGCGCTGCTGTTCGTCGCCGGCTTCACGGTCGTGTTCGTCCTCGCGACGGCGACGGTCTTCGGGGCGATCCGCGCGCTCCAGCTCAACCAGGAGCTGCTCATGCGCGTCGGCGGCGTCGTGACGATCCTCATGGGCGTCGTGTTCATGGGCTTCATCCGGCCGCTGCAGACGGACACGCGGGCGGTGCCCCGGGCGTGGTCGACGGTCGCCGGTGCCCCGCTGCTGGGAGGGGTGTTCGCCCTCGGCTGGACCCCCTGCCTGGGGCCGACGCTCGCCTCCATCATCTCCGTCTCCACGGGCACGGCCGGCATGACGGCGGTGCGGGGCGTCACCCTCATCGTCGCGTACTGCCTGGGCCTCGGCCTGCCGTTCGTCCTCGTCGCGCTCGGGTCGTCCCGGGCGTTGCGCGGGGTCGGGTGGCTGCGCCGGAACTCGCGGACGATCCAGCTCGTCGGCGGGGCGTTGCTCGTGCTCGTCGGCGTGCTGCTCGTGACCGGGCAGTGGGCCGTGTTCGTGGACTGGATCCGGCAGTGGTTCATCTCGGACACGACGTTGCCCGTGTGACCGGCCGCGGGTCCGCGGACCACCACCACCGACGACGACCGACCGCAGCAGAGACACCACCGACGACCGACCGCAGACGACACACCGAACCACCACCACGGCCCCGCGGGGCGCACACCGGAAGAGAAGGGACCCCATGCTGAGACGCATCCTGGCCTGGCCGAAGAAGGGCTGGCAGTGGCTGACGAAGATGAAGACGGCGCTGGTCCTGCTGTTCCTGCTGGCGCTCGCGGCCGTCCCCGGGGCGCTGCTGCCGCAGCGGTCGCTCAACCGGGGCAACGTCGTCGAGTACATCCAGGCCAACGGCACGACGGCGAAGATCTTCGACAAGCTCGGCCTGTTCGACGTGTTCAGCTCCGGCTGGTTCGCGGCGATCTACATGCTGCTCATGATCTCGCTCGTGGGCTGCATCATCCCCCGCACGTGGGACCACTACAAGGCGCTGCGGCGGAACCCGCCGGCCGCCCCGCGGCGGCTCGGGCGGCTGCCGAACCACGTCGTCCGCACCGTCGACATCTCCGCGGAGCAGGCGAAGGACGAGATCCGCGCGGAGTTCCGCCGGTGGCGCGGCGGGGAGACCCCGGCGGACGGGGACCGGGCGGGTCAGTGGTCCTACGCGGCGGAGAAGGGCTACCTCCGGGAGTTCTCCAACCTCGTGTTCCACCTGTCGCTCGTGTGCCTGCTCGTCACCGTGGCCGTCGGCCGGATGGTCTACTACGAGGGCCAGGTCATCGTCATCGCGGGCACGGAGAACTCGCAGTTCTGCAACTCCGCCGTGTCCAACTTCGACTCGATGCGCAGCGGCCCGCTGTTCGACGGCACGACGCTCACGCCGTACTGCGTGAACGTCAAGGACTTCACCGCGGACTACCTGCCGAACGGGCAGGCCACGATGTTCACCTCGAACGTCGACTGGGCCGAGGGCGAGGACGCGCTGAAGCCGACGTCGGAGTGGAACAAGAAGCAGCTCCGGGTCAACCACCCGCTCGAGATCGACGGCGACGGCATCTACCTGCAGGGCCACGGCTACGCGCCGACGTTCACCGTGACGTGGCCGAACGGGGAGAAGCGGACGGAGACCATCCAGTTCCGCCCGGACGACCTCACGAACTTCCTCTCCTCCGGCGCCCTGAAGATGGACCCGCCCGCCGGCATGTACCCGGACCTGCAGGAACGCCGGAAGCACCAGCTGGCGATCCAGGGGCTGTTCGCCCCGACGGCCGAGTTCTCCGGGGAGCGGAACTCCCTGCTCAGCTCGTCGTACCCGGGGCTGCGCGACCCGGCGGTCGCGGTGGACGTCTACCGCGGCGACACGGGGCTCGACTCGGGTGTCTCGCAGGACATCTTCTCCCTCGACACGTCCCAGGTGCACAGCGGAGCGCTGGAGAAGATCGACCGGGTCAACCTCCGCGAGGGGGAGTCGACGACCCTCGACGACGGCACGAAGGTCTCCTTCGACGGGGCCAAGGAGTTCGTCAACCTCCAGGTCCGCCGGGACCCGACGGTCCAGTGGGTGCTCGTCTCGGCCGTGGTCATGATCGTGAGCCTCGTCGGCTCGCTCATCACGAAGCGCCGCCGGTTCTGGGTGCGCGTCGTGCCGGTCGACGACTCGACGACGCGCCTGGAGATCGCCGGCCTCGCCCGGACGGACAGCGCCGGCTGGGGCACGGAGTTCAACCGCATCGCCGAGCGCCTGCTCCACCTCGAGGAGGAGGAGCTCGACGAGGAGTTCGATCAGGTCGACGCCGGGTGGAACGACTGGGACGACGACCCCTCCGGGGACGCCGAGATGACGGAGCTCCCCCGACGGTCCCGGACGCGGTCCGACCAGCCCGGGAGCGACGGCACGGCCGACGCGGACGGGAGCTGAGGATGTGCGGCTGAACCGGTTGCCTTCTGCCGCGTCGCAGAAGTACCGTGAGACGGAACGCGCGGCCTGCCGCGGGTACCGTGAGACAGAACGCGCGGTCCGCCGCGCGCCGGACTCCTGCCGGTCCCGGCGGGCGTAACAACAGGAAGAGCACATCACGATGTTTGTCGATCAAGGGTTGGCAGATTTCTCCGACCTCGCGTACAAGACGGCGGTGGTCGTCTACCTCGTCGCCCTCGCGGTCTCCCTGTTCTTCTACGGGCAGATGAAGATGGCGACCGATGCCCGCCGCCAGCGGTCCGAGTTCATCAGCAAGGCCCGGAGGGACGCCGCCGGGGCCTCCGGCGCCGCCGGGGGCGGGGGGTCGACGGCCGGGAACGACGCCGCCGGGTCCGGGGAGGGGTCCGGGTCGTCGGTCGCGACGGCGGTGACGACGGCGACCGCCACGGCGCCGGCCCGCCCCGGCACCGGTGACGCGGGGACGGGCGAACCGCCCGTCGACTCCGGTGAGGCCGGGGACATCGTCGAGGAGGACCTGCCCCCGCACCTGCACATCGACATGATCCGGCGGCGCTTCCGCCGGGCCGACAGCACCGGCGGGATGGCCCAGGCCCTCGTCTGGCTGGCCGTCGCCCTCCACATCGCCTTCGTCGTCCTCCGTGGCCTCGCCGCCCAGCGGTTCCCGTGGGGCAACCTCTTCGAGTACATCGCCGTCGTGTCGATGGTCGCGATGATCATCGCCTGCGCGGTCATCCGCCGCCGGTCGATGCGCGTCATGTGGCCGTGGATCCTCACCCCGATCGTGCTGCTGCTGTTCTACTCCGGGACGGAGCTCTACGCGGACGTCGCGCCGGTCGTGCCCTCGCTGAAGTCCAACTGGTACTGGATCCACGTCAGCACCGTGTCCGTCGGCGGCGGCATCGGCCTCGTCTCCGGCATGGCCTCCCTCATGTACCTGCTCCGCCGCTCCCAGCCGAAGGGCAAGGAGAAGGGCGTGCTCGGGGCGATCGCCACGCCGCTGCCGGACGCCGCGAAGCTCGACGCCCTGGCGTACCGCGCGGGTATCTGGACCCTGCCGGTCTTCGGCCTCGGCATCGTCTTCGGCGCGATCTGGGCGCACTTCGCCTGGGACCGGTTCTGGGGCTGGGACCCGAAGGAGACGGTCTCCTTCATCACGTGGATCCTCTACGCCGCGTACCTCCACGCCCGTGCGACGCCGGGGATGCGGGGCCGCTTCGCCGCGGTCATCAACGTCCTCGCGTTCGCGACGATGGTGTTCAACCTGTTCTTCATCAACATGGTCGTCTCCGGCCTGCACTCCTACGCCGGCCTGAACTGACCGTCGGGCGCCGGGGGGCCGGCCTGAACTGACCGCCGGGCGCCGGGTGGGGGTGCCGGCCTGACCTGACCGCCGGGCGCCGGGTGGGGGCGCCGGCCCGAACGGACCGCCGGGCGCCGGGGGGGGACGCCGGCCTGACCTGACCGCCGGGCGCCGGGTGGGGGAGGGCCCGGCCCGGGCGGGGGCGCAGGCACGGCGTCGTCCCCGCGGGGTGCGTGCAGCACACCGCATGATTGCTGACTGACCGGTCAGTCAGATACAGTCCCGGGCATGACACGTGACCAGACGAGCACCACCGGGCCGTCACACGCACTCCCGACGACCCCGGCCGTCCACGCCCGGGGTCTCGTCATCCGGACGCGGCGCGAACCGGTGTGCGGACCAGTCGACCTCGACGTCGAACGCGGGGGGTTCGTCGTCGTCACCGGCCCCCGGGGATCGGGGCGCAGCAGCCTCCTGCTCACCCTCACCGGGCGCATGCGGGCGAGCGAGGGGGAGCTCACCGTGCTCGGCGTGCCCGTCACCCGCAACCTCCGCCGCCTCCAGCGGCGCACGGCCGTCGCGAACATGCGCGACATCGACGAACTCGACGACGCCATGCGGCTGAGCGAACTGCTCTACGAACGGCTCGCCCTCGTCACCCCGTTCTGGCGGCGCCCGCCGGCGTGGACGTCCGACGCCGTCACGCGGTGGCGGGAGCTGTGCTTCGGCGGGTGCGACGTCCGCCCCGACGCGCGCGTCCGCGACCTCACCGCCCTGGAGACGCTCCAGTACCGGGTCTTCCTCGCCGTCGTCGACGAGCCGGAACTCCTCGCCGTCGACGACATCGACCACCTCGGCGCGCCGGACGACCAGCGCGCCGCGTTCGCCTGCCTCCGGGCCGTGGCGAACGAGGGCGTGACCGTCCTCTGCGCGACGACGAACACGGAGACCGTGCCCGACGACTGCGCGACCGTCGCCCTCGCGGCGACGACCGCGGCGAGCGACCTCGACGAGATCCGCGACAACCTCGCCGACCTCGAGCAGGGGTCCGACGACCGCGCCGACGGCGGGACCACCGGGGACACCGGCGCCGACGGCACCACCACCCACGCCGCCGACGACGCCGCCGGCACCGACGCCACGCGCGTCAGCACCACCGGCATCACCACCGGCACCACCACCACCGACGACGCCCAGCAGGAGGACTGATGGACAAGGTCAAGGGGCTCACACCGCACCGCGGGATCCTGGGCTACAACTCGGAGATCCGGCGCTTCCGGGCGTACCCGGCGATGCTCGTCGTCGTCGTGCTCATCCCGCTGTTCTACGGGGGGATGTTCCTCTGGTCGTTCTGGAACCCGACGGAGAACATCGACCACATGAAGGTCGCGCTCGTCAACGAGGACCGCCCCGCGGCCGCGCAGGACGGCACGCCGATCGACGCCGGGACGCAGTTCGTCGACAAGCTCGTCAACACCCCGTCCGTCGACTGGGAGCGGGTGAGCGCGCAGGAGGCCGCGAAGGGCGTCGAGGACGGCACGTACTTCGCGTCGCTCACCGTCCCGGCGGACTTCTCCCGTTCGGTGGCCACGGTCGCGACGGACCACCCGGTCAAGGCCCCGCTCGACGTCCAGTACAACGACGCCAACGGCGGCACGGCCGGGACGATCCTCGAGTCGGTCATGCAGCGCGTCCACGCGACGCTGAGCCAGACGATCGGCGCCCAGTCCGCGGACAAGCTCTTCGTCAGCCTCGGCACGATCCACGACCGGATGGGCGAGGCCGCGGACGGCTCGAACCAGCTCGTCGACGGCGCCCACCAGCTCGACGACGGCATCACGCAGCAGCTCGCCCCCGGCGTCGACGAACTGCAGTCGAAGGTCGGCACCGAGCTCGCCCCGGGCGCCCGGCAGCTCGCCGACGGAGTCAACGACCAGCTCGCCCCGGGCGCGCAGGAGCTCCGGGACCAGGTCGGCGGCACCCTCGCCCCCGGCGTGACGGAGCTCCACGACAAGGTGCACGGCCAGCTCGCCCCCGGCGTCACGGAACTGAACTCGAAGGTGACCGGCGAGCTCGCCCCGGGCGTCCGGGAGCTCCACGACAAGGTGCACGGTCAGCTCGCCCCCGGCGCGCAGCAGCTCGCCGACGGCAACCGTGAACTCCAGCAGAAGCTCGGCCCGGTGCTGGACAACCCGCTGGCCATGCAGATCCCGGCGGTGCGGGACCTCGTCGACGGGATCAACCAGCTGGCGGACGGCTCCGCCCAGCTCAACGCGGGCATCCAGAACGACCTCGCCGACGGCGTGGACCGCCTCGACCAGGGTGTCAACGGGGACCTCGTCGCCGGCGTCCGGCAGCTCGACCAGGGCGTCAACGGCGACCTCGTCGACGGCGTGGACCGGCTGGACCAGGGCGTCAACGGTCAGCTCGTCCCGGGTGTGGACCGGCTGGCGGACGGCATCACCGGGGAGCTCCAGCCGGGGGCGAACCGGCTCGCCGACGGGATCGAGGGGCAGCTCGTGCCCGGCATCGCGAAGCTCCGCGACGGCACCACGCAGCTCCGCGACGGCAGCGGCCGGCTGCTCGCGGGCACGACGACGCTCCGCGACGGCATCACCGAGGGCCGCGACCAGGTCCCCGCGTTCACGGAGCAGACGGCGCAGGCCAACGGGGACGTCGTCGGGTCCCCGGTGGACCTCCGGGAGAACTGGCTCCACAAGCAGATGAGCTACGGCGAGGGCGTCGCCCCGTACTTCCTCCCGCTCGCGTTGTTCATCGGCGGCATCTTCATCTGGCAGGCCCTCCGGCCGATCAACCGGCGGCATTTCGCCGCCCCGGTCAGCGCGACGAAGGCGGTGCTGCACAGTTTCCGGCCGGCGATGCTGCTCTGCGTCGTCCAGGTCGCGGTGCTCGTCGGCGTGCTCCTCGCGGTGTCCGGCCTGTCGGTGTCCGCGCTCCTGCCGTGGCTCGGCGTGACGCTCCTCGCGGCGTTCTCCTTCGCGGCGTTCCAGCAGGCGGCGGCGGTGGTCGCGGGGGACGCCCCGGGCCGGTTCGTGTCCATCGTCTACCTCATCCTCAACCTGGCGACGGCCGGGGGGACGTACCCGTCGGCGACGTTGCCGTCGCCGCTGAAGGAGCTGGGCCCGTTGCTGCCCTTCTACCACGTCGGTGCGGCGATGCGGGAGACGTTGACGGGCGGCGTCGGGCAGGGCTACTGGATCGCCGTCGGGTACCTGCTGCTGCTCACGCTCGGCAGTCTCGCCGTGAGTGTCGTCGCGGCGGCGTGGCGGCGGGTCTACACCGTCGGGTCGTTGCACCCGGCGATCAGGATCGGGTGACCGGCCGTGGGTACACCGTCACCGATCCTCGACCTGTTCCTCCGGGTCTCGACGGACCACGGGATCGGCACCGACCCGGCGACGCGGGCGGAGGAGCTGCTCGCCGCGTGCGACTTCAGCACCCGTGACCGCATCATCGTCGGCGCGATCTCGGCGTTCCTCGACGGCGGGGTCGCGGACACGCCGGTGGAGGAGATCGCCCGGCGGGCGGGCGTGGGCAAGGGTTCGGTGTTCTACACCTTCGGGTCGCGGGACCGGCTCGTCGAGGTGGTGCTCATGACGCTCGTCGACGTCGTGTCCGCCCGGGTCGCCGAGGTCCGCGCCGCGGCGCGCGGCTGGGAGGCCCTGGAGGCCGTGGTCCGGTCGTCGGTCGAGCTCGTCGTCCACAACCCGCGGATCGCCCACACGGTGTTCGCGGAGCTCACCCGCCCGGACCGGAAGTGGCGGGCGGCGCTCGACCACGCCCGGGGGCAGCTGTTCCGGCCGGTGGAGGAGATTCTCGACGAGGTCGCCGCCGGGGGTGCGGCCGCCGGTGACGGTGGCGGTGCCGGGGGGTCGACGGGACGGGGTGCGCGGTCGGCCGTCGCCGCGGCGGTCATCGGGGGTGTGGTCGTCGTCGGGATGGACCTCGCCCTCGGGGCGGGCGACGTTACCGACACGGCCGGGGACACCGCCGACACAGCCGCCGCCGCGGACCGGACCGTCGACCGCGTGTGCGCGGACATCATGATGGTGTTCGCCGGGATCCGGCCGTAGGATTCCCCCATGCGTTCCGTGACCCATGTCCTCGTCACCGGTGGGGCCGGCTTCATCGGCTCGAACTTCGTCCACCGCACCCTCGCCACGCGGCCGGACGTGCACGTCACGGTCCTGGACGCGATGACGTACGCGGCGAACCCGGCGAACCTCCGCACGGACGACGGCACCGCGCTCGTCGACGCCCACCCGGGGCGGGTCGCGGTCGTCGTCGGGTCGGTGACGGACCCGGTGGTCGTCGGCCGGACGGTCGGGGACGTCGCCGACGCCGCGCGGCAGGCGGGCGGAGGGGCGGCCGTCGTCCACTTCGCCGCGGAGTCCCACAACGACAACTCCCTCTCCGACCCGCTCGCCTTCGTGCGGACGAACGTCGAGGGCACGGTCGTCGTCGCGGGGGAGTGCGTGCGCCACGGCGTGCACCTGCACCACGTGTCGACGGACGAGGTCTTCGGCGACCTGCCCCTCGACCCCGCCGAGGGTGACGGGCCCTTCACGACCGCCACCCCGTACGCGCCGTCGTCGAGCTACTCGGCCTCGAAGGCGGCGAGCGACCACTTCGTCCGCGCGTTCGTCCGCAGCCACGGGCTCGCGGCGACGCTGTCGAACTGCTCGAACAACTACGGGCCGCGCCAGCACCCGGAGAAGTTCATCCCGCGGCAGGTCACGGGCCTCATCGAGGGGGAGCTGCCCCGGGTGTACGGCACGGGCGGCAACGTCCGGGACTGGATCCACGTCGACGACCACAACGACGCCGTGTGGACGATCCTCGGGGAGGGCGAGGTGGGGCGCACGTACCTCGTCGGCGCGCGCGGGGAGCGGAGCAACGTCGACGTCGTCGGGGACGTCCTCGAGCTGTTCGGGAGGGGTCGCGACGACTTCGTCCGCGTGACCGACCGGCCGGGCCACGACCGGCGGTACGCGATCGACCCGACGTCGACGGAGGAGCTGGGGTGGCGTCCGCGCCACACCTTCGCCGGGGGGCTGCGGGACACGGTGGAGTGGTACCGCGCGCACCCGGGGTGGTGGCGGGAGGCCCGGCGGGCCGCCGAGGAGCGCTACCGGCGGACGGAACGCCCGCTGGGCTGAGGGCTGTGGCCGGCCTGTGGCCGGCCTGAGGGGGGCGGGGGCGGTGGCCGGCGGTCTGTGGGGGACCGGGGCGTCACCCCGCGCCCGGCCTGGGGCCCGCCTGTGGGGGACCGGCGCCCGGCGGGCGTCACGCCTCCCGGGGCTCAGAGCTCCCGGTCGGCGAGGGTGCGCGGCGTGAGCGCCAGCGCGGTCATCGAGATGACGCACATGACCATGATGTAGATGCCGACGGACCAGCTCACGCCGGTGCGGCTGAGCAGGAGCTCGGCGATCATCGGGGCGAACGCGCCACCGAGGATCGAGCCCAGCGCGTACGCGAGGGAGACCCCGGAGTAGCGGACGCTCCGGTCGAACATCTCGGCGTACAGCGCGGACTGCGGGCCGTAGCTGAGGGACAGGCCCGGGATGAACAGCAGGACCGCCAGGCCGAACATCCAGATCGACCGCGTGTCGATGAGCAGCCACACCGGCACGGCGAGGACGAGCAGGATCGCGTAGCCGACGAGGAAGGTCTGCACCCGGCCGTGGCGGTCGCTCACGGCGCCGCTCCACAGCGTCGTCATCCCCCAGGCGACGGAGCCGACGATGATGCAGAGGAAGATCGACTCCTGGGACATGCCGAGCGACTTCGTCGCGTACGTGCCCATGAAGGAGATGATCATGTAGCCGGCGGCGTTGTTCGCGGCGAAGATGAGCGCCGCCTTGAGGACGGTGCGGAGGTGCTTCGTGAGCAGCAGGGACATCGGGGCGCTCGACTCGCGCGAGCGCTCCCGGATCTCCTCGAACACGGGGGACTCGCTCACCCGGCGGCGGATGAAGATGCCGACGATGATGAGCGCGAAGCTGAGGATGAAGGGCACGCGCCACGCCCACTGCTGGTAGCCGTCCCGGCCGAACAGGAGGTTGAGGATGAGCAGCACGCCGGTGGCGACGCCGAGGCCGATGGGCACCCCGAGCTGCGGGAAGGACCCGAAGTAGCCGCGCCGCGACCGGGGGGCGTGCTCGACGGAGAGCAGTGCGGCCCCGCCCCACTCGCCGCCGGCGGAGAAGCCCTGGACGATGCGCAGGACGATGAGGAGCACGGGGGCCGCCGCGCCGATGGTCGAGTACGTCGGCAGGACACCGATGAGGGCCGTCGCCGTGCCCATGAGGATGAGCGTCATCGCGAGGACGACCTTGCGGCCGTAGCGGTCACCGAGGTGGCCGGCGATCGCGGCGCCGAGCGGGCGGAAGAGGAAGCTGATGCCGAGGGAGGCCCAGGAGACGATCTGGGCGAGGGAGGCGTTGTCCTCGCCGAGGGGCCGGAAGAACTGCGTGGCGAAGACGAGCCCGGCAGCCTGGGCGTAAATGAAGAAGTCGTACCACTCGATGGTGGTGCCGACGAGCGTCGCGCCGAGGATCCGGCGACGCTCCTGAGGGTCGGTGACACCGCTGCGAACGGCGGTGTCCTGCGCCGGAGACGCCGGCGGGGCAGTCGCCCCGACCGGGGTGGGGCGTTCTGTGTGATCGTCAGAGGGGGTCGTGTGCATGGGAAAAAAGCTAGCACGGGAGTATCAGGAACCTCAGCGCGGAGTGACAGCGGGGTGTGCCGCGGTGTGAAGCACCGTGGGATGCCCGGGCCCGGTTCCGCCCGGTCGCTAGAGTGGTCCCCATGACTGCACTGGACCTCCCCCCGCTGGACCCCTCCGCCGCCGCGGCCCCCCAGGACGTCCGCAGGACGGCGGGCGGTGAGGCCGTCGTCGACCTCCCCCTCCACGGCGCGTGGGTGGTGACCCCGGCGGTCCACCCCGACGACCGCGGCACCTTCCACGAGTGGTTCCGGTCCGACGCCACGACCGACGTCCTCGGCCACCCGTTCCAGGTCGCCCAGGCGAACGTGTCGACGTCCCGCCGGGGCGTCATCCGGGGGATCCACGTCGCCGACGTCCCCCCGGGCCAGGGCAAGTACGTCAGCTGCCTCGCCGGCACCGTCCACGACGTCCTCGTCGACCTCCGCGAGGGCTCGCCGACGTTCGGCGACCACGTCGTCGTCCCCCTCGACGCCGTCTCCCACCGCGCGGTCCACGTCCCGGTCGGCGTCGGCCACGCCTTCCTCGCGGTGACCGACGCGACGGTCGCCTACCTGCTCACCGAGACGTACTCGCCGGGCACGGAGCACGGCGTGAACCCGCTCGACCCGGAGATCGGCGTCGCCTGGGACCTCGCGGCCGCCGGGGTGGACGCGCCCGTGCTCTCGGCGAAGGACCGCGACGCCCCGCTCCTCGCCGACGTCCGCGGGGACGGAGGGACGGCGTCGGCACCCTTCACCCTCCCCTCCTACCGCGAGTGCCGCGGCTGGGAGCAGGAGCTGCGCCGCGAGTGGGCCGAGATCATGGAGGACGAGTAGATGCGCGGCATCATCCTCGCCGGGGGCACGGGCTCCCGGCTGTGGCCCATCACCGTCGGGGTGTCGAAGCAGCTCGTGCCGGTGTACGACAAGCCGATGATCTACTACCCGCTGACGACGCTCATGCTCGCCGGGGTGCGGGAGATCCTCGTCATCACGACGCCGGGGGACAACGCCCAGTTCCGCCGGCTGCTCGGCGACGGGTCGCAGTTCGGGCTCGACCTCACGTACGCGGTGCAGGAGTCCCCGGACGGGCTGGCGCAGGCGTTCATCCTCGGGGCGGACTTCATCGGCGGGGAGCCGGTGGCGCTGGTCCTCGGGGACAACATCTTCTACGGCGCGGGGCTCGGCACGCGGCTGCGGCGGTTCGCCGAGCCGGACGGCGGGGCGATCTTCGCGTACTGGGTCGCGGACCCGGCGGCGTACGGGGTCGTCGAGGTCGGGCCGGGGGGCCGGGCGGTGGGCCTGGAGGAGAAGCCGGAGCACCCGCGGTCGAACCTCGCGGTGCCGGGGCTGTACTTCTACGAGTCGGGGGTCGTGGACGTCGCCCGGGGGCTCACGCCGTCGGCGCGCGGGGAGCTGGAGATCACCGACGTCAACCGGCACTACCTCGACGAGGGGCGGCTGCACGTGGAGACGCTGCCGCGGGGGACGGCGTGGCTCGACACGGGCACGGTCGACAACCTCATGGCGGCGGGGGATTTCGTCCGCACGATCGAGGAGCGGCAGGGGTTGAAGATCGGCTGTCCCGAGGAGGTCGCCTGGAGGCTCGGGTACATTGACGACGCCGCGCTGGAGCGGGCCGCCGCCTCCCTGGGTTCGTCGGCCTACGGGCGGTACCTCGACATGCTGCTGCGGCGGGGGAAGGACATCTAGGCGCGGGGGTTGTCGTCCGTCCCGGGCGGGGTGTCGGTCGGGGTGTCGGCGGTGCCGGCGGACGTGCTGCCGGACGCGCCGTCGGACGTGGGGCGGGGCGGGGTGTCCGCGTCGCCGGGCGGGGTGTCCGCGTCCCGCGGGGGCCGGGCCTGCGGTGTCGCGGCGTCCCGGGCCTGCCCCGGGCCGGCCTCCCCGGCCTGCGGTGACCCGGCCTCCCCGGCCTGCCCCGGGCCCGCCTCCCCGCCGGCCCGGCGGGCGGCGCGGCGTTCCCGCTCGCGGCGCTCCTGCTCGGCGCGTTCGGCTTCGCGCCGGGCCTTGAAGCGGTCGCGTTCGATCCGCCACAGGAAGTCCGGGTCGTCGTCCGGTCCGCTCGCGCCGGACGGGTGGGCGGTGCCGCGCCCGCCGGTCGCGCCGCGCCCGAGGGAGCGGGCGATGCCCCGGCCGAGCGGGCCGTCCGGTCCCGTCCACCCGGTCAGCCCGGTCCGCCCGGTGTCCCCGGTGCGGTCGCGCCCGCCGCCCCGGGTCCACGTGGAGGGGCCGAAGGCCTTCCACACGACGATGACGGTGACGATGACGAGAGCGAGCAGGATGAGTCGGCCCATGAGTCCCCTCCTGGTGTCGGGCTGGTCCGGTCCAGTGTAGGCGGTGGGCGGCGGTGCAGGTCCCGCGCCCGGTCGGCGGGTGCGGGTGTGACTGCGGGTGTGACTGCAGGGGGCTTCCGACGTACGCTGAGAACCGTGACTGCACGTGACACGCCGAGCCCCGCCCCGTCCACCTCCGCCGGCCCCGACGCCGCGGGTACCGCCGGGACCCCCGGCGACGCCGCCGCGTCGGAGCACCCGGTGTCCCCGGTCGGCCGGCCGGCCCGGACGCCGGGCGAGCGCCCCCGGCTCGGGGGCGGGGCGGTGCGTGACGTCGTGGTGTACGTGATCCTCCGGCTGCTCATGGTCGTCGTGCTCACCGTGATCATCCAGTCGGTGGCGGTGCTCATGGGCATGGCCGGCTACTTCCCCCTGCTCATCAGCCTCATGCTCGCGCTCATCGTCGCGTTGCCGCTGTCGGTCATCATGCTGCGCGGGCTCCGGTTCCGCGTGACGGCCCAGCTGGCCGAGTGGGACCGGGGCCGCCGCGAGCACAAGCGGGAGATGTCCCGTCAGCTGCAGGAGCGGCTGAACTCCTGAGCGGGGGCGTGGGGGCGGCGTCGTCCCCCTGGCGGTTCCCGTGACCCCCTGAAACCCGGGACCGCCTGAGTTCCGGGCCTCTGAAACCCGCGACCCCCGGCCGCGCCCCCCAGAGCCGCGGCTGTGTCCCCGCGCCCCCCTGAGCCCCGGCCGTGACCCCCTGACCCCCGCGACCGCCGGTCAGGCGATGAGCATGGCGACGAGCATCGCCACCGACCACACGAGCATCGCCCGGCCCGTGAGCCCCAGCACCGGGATGAGCCCCGGGCCCTGCGTCCCCCGCACGACCGGCAGCGCCGCGACGAAGACGAGCGGCAGCGCGACGAGCGCGATGAGCGCGGCGACGGTGACGGTCGCGAGGCTCAGCGTCGCGACGACGGCGACGACCTGGAGCACGACCCACAGGATCCGGGTCCGCCGGTCGCCGAGGAGCACCGCGAGCGTCGTCTTCCCCGCCGCGGAGTCCCCCGGGATGTCGCGGAGGTTGTTCGCGAGGTTCACCGACGCGGACATGACACCGACGCCCACCGCGAGCGCGAACCCGGCCCACGAGATGCGCCCGGCCTGCGTGAACTCCGTGCCGAGCACGGCGACGAGGCCGAAGAACACGAACACCGCGGCCTCGCCGAGACCGTGGTACCCGTACGGGTGGCGGCCGCCGGTGTAGAACCACGCGCCGAGGATGCACAGCGCGCCGATGATGATGAGCCACCAGGCGCTCATGAGGGACAGCACGAGGCCGACGACCGCGGCGACCCCGAAGCACGCGAAGGCCGCGGCCTTGACGCGCGCCGGCGGGACGAGCCCGGAGCCGGTGAGTCGCTGCGGGCCGGTGCGGTCGTCGTCCGTGCCCCGGACCCCGTCCGAGTAGTCGTTGGCGAAGTTCACGCCGATGATGAGGGACATCGAGACCAGGACCGCGAGGACGGCCCGGGGGAACGACGCCCCCTCGTCGGCGACGGCGGCCGCGGTGCCGGCGAGCACCGGGGCCACGGCGTTCGCCCACGTGTGGGGTCGGGCACCCTGCAGCCAGTCGCGGGGGGTGGCGGACACGGACATGGGTGGTCTCCTTCGGCGGGGGTGGGGTCGGGGACGGTGACGGCCGGGGTCGGTCGTCCCCGCTCACTCTAGTCCGGGCGGCGGACGGTGCCGCGCCGGGCAGGGGTGCCGACGGGAGCAGCCCCACGCCCCGGCCGCCGCGGGCCCCGGGCCGGGCCGGCCATGCCGCGGCGGGGCCGTGAGCTGCACAGGAGCGGATCCGGGCGGGTGGGGTGCGGGTGCGGCGCGGCGGTCAGCCCCGGTCGAGGAGGGCCGTGACGGTCCGCCGGACCGTGACGCGGTCGACCTTGCCGGGGCCCGTGAGCGGCAGGGCGGGCACGCGCCACACGCGGCGGGGGATGAGGTGGGCGGGGGTGGCGGCGCCGTGGAGGAGCGCGCGGAGGCGGGGGGTGACGTCGACGGGGGTGGCGGGGTCGGCGGGGTCGGTGGTGCCGGCGGGGTCGGCGGCTGCCCCGGGCGCGGCGGCCGTGGCCGCGGTGGCGTCGTCGTCGACCCCGGGCACCCCGACCCCGGCCCCGGGCGCGGTGGCGACGACGGCGACGACCGCCTCCCCCCACTCCGGGTCCGGCACCCCGAGCGCGCACGCCGTCGCCCCGGGCACGGCGGCGGCGAGGGCGGCCTCGACCTCCTCCGGCAGGACCTTGAGTCCCCCGGTGTTCACCGCACCGTCCGCGCGGCCGAGGACCGTGAGGACGCCGTCGTCGATCCGGCCCAGGTCGGAGGTGCGGAACGTCCCCGGGCGCGGGAAGGCGTCGTCCGGGCCGGCCGTGCCGTCGGTGCCGTCGGCGCCGGCCGGGACGTTGCGGTACCCCTCGGCGACCGTGGGGCCGTGGAGGAGGACGCGGCCGACACCGGCGGCGTCGGGGTCCTCGAGGGTGACCGACGTGCCGGGCAGCGGGCGGCCGTCGTAGACCATCCCGCCGGAGGTCTCGGACGAGCCGTAGGTGAGCAGGATGTGGACGCCGGCGTCCCGGCAGCGGGCGAGGACGTCCGGGGGCGTCGCGGCGCCGCCGACGAGGACCGAGGCGTACTCGCGCAGCGCCGCTGTCGCGGCGGGGTCGCGGAGGATCCGGACGAGCTGCGTGGGCACGAGGGAGGTGTGGAGGTCCTCGCCCGGGTGCGCGGCCCGCAGCGCGCGGGTGGCGGCGGTGAACCCGTCGAGGTCGGGGTCGGTGACGTGCGGGGTGAACCCGGCGTGGAGGCTGCGGAGGACCACCTGGAGGCCGGCGATGTGGTGCGGCGGCAGGGCCAGCAGCCACGGGCCGGGGGAGACGCCCCAGCGGTCGGCGACGAGCTCCGCGGTCGCGCGGGCGGAGGCGTCGAGGGCCGGGGTGCGCAGGACCGCGCCCTTCGGGGTGCCCGTCGACCCGGAGGTGCACGCGATGAGGGTGCCGGGGGCGGCGGGCTCGTCGGGGCGCATGAGCGCGGTGAGCGTCGCACGGGTGCGGGCGGCGGCCCCGGGCCCGTCGGGCAGGGGGAGGACCGCCGCGTCACCGGCGAGGAACGACGACAGCACCGGCACCGCGTCGGGCACGGTACCGGTGCTGAGGGGGAGCGGGAGGAGGCGGGTCGTCGGTGCAGTCGTCACAGGTGACGACGTTACCGCTCCGGCCGGCCCGCGTGCCCGTGGTCCCGGGCCGCCGGGTGGGGCGGCCGGCGGGGCGGCGGCGTCATGGCGCCGGGCCGACGTCGGGGCGCCGCCGGGACGGCGCCGGAGTGGCGCCGGGGTCGGGTCAGGCGAGCATCCCGAAGGCGTTGATGCGCCCGAGCAGGGCGGAGAGCTCCGCCGGGCCGGGGAGCCGGTCGTGGACCGCGACGAACGCCGCCTGCACGTCCGTGGGCGTCGCCGGCGTCGTGCCGGTGTCCACGAGGTAGGCGAGGACGTCGAGGTAGCTGGGGCTCCGGTGGTCGAGCGCGTTGAGGGAGGGGGCGGACAGGCCCGGGGTGTACTCCGGGGCGGGGCGTCCGGCGGCGACGGCGTGGCCGACGCTCACCGGGGTCCGGCCGCGGAGGGCGCGGGCACCGTGCCCGCCGTGGGCGTGGGTCGACCGGGCGTCGTTGAGGACGCCGAGGACGGAGGAGGTCCTCGTGGTGGCCAGTCCGTCCGGACCGGCGAGGAACCAGTTCGTGAATCGGGTCAACGGGTTGAACATGTGGTGTCACTCCCTTCATTCGCACCGGGTGGTGTCATGGTGTCTGGAAATTGAGTGTAGGAACAAATGATGGGAGCTGTCAAGCAATTGCCCGAAAAATGTCATCTGGCCTGCGGTGTCGGCACACGAAAACGCGCCGTCGTCCGGGGACGACGGCGCGTCTGCGCTGGTGGCCGGGGTGGTGCCGGCCGGGCCGGGGGTCAGGAGGACGCGGCGGTCCCGAAGACGTCCCAGCCGAACGTGGAGTAGATCCGGCCCTGGGTGATCCACAGCAGGCCGGCGATGATGGCGAGGATGACGACGCCGAAGAAGACCCACGCGAGGCCCCGGCGCCAGCCCGGGAGGGAGCCCGTCGCCGACGCGCCCTCCGGGACGCCGAGCTTCACGCCGAGGGCGAAGAGGACCGGCAGGCCCGCGCCGAGGATGATGCCGACGACGGTGACCTGGATGAGTGACTGGAGGATGCCCACGGTCAGATGTCCTTCCGGATCGGGGTGGTGGGGGCGGCGGGGTGGGCCGGGGCGTCGGCGGCCCCGGGGAGGCCGTCGATGCCGGCGGAGGTGTCGACGAAGGTCGCCGGGTCACCGTGTCCGGCGCCGGCCAGCGCGGGCGCCTTCCGCGTAGGGGGGACCGGAGAGTGGGTCTCCTCGTCCCAGTCCTCGTTGACGTTCCCGGCGTGGACGGGGTTCGCCCGGGCGCGGAGGATGACCGCGCCGACGATGACGAGGAGGATGATCAGCGCGACGACCGAGCCGATGAGCATCGACGTCGCGTCGGCCGCGGCATTCGACACGATGTACACGAGCCACGACAGTGCCGCGGCGACGGGCAGCGTCGTCACCCAGGCGACGGCCATGCGACCCGCGACCCCCCAGCGGACCTCCGCACCCGGGCGGCCGAGGCCCGTGCCGAGGATCGAGCCCGTGGCGACGTGCGTGGTCGACAGGGCCATGCCGAGGTGGGAGGAGGTGAGGATGATCGCCGCGGACGACGTCTCGGCGGCCATGCCCTGCGGGGAGGTGATCTCCACGAGGCCCTTGCCGAGCGTGCGGATGACCCGCCAGCCGCCCGTGTACGTCCCGGCGGCGATGGCGAGGGCACACGCCGCGGTGACCCAGAAGGGCATGTCCGCGGCGGAGTCGAGGTGCCCGGAGGCGACGAGGGCGAGGAAGATCACGCCCATCGTCTTCTGGGCGTCCGAGGTGCCGTGGGCGAGCGCCACGAGGGAGGCGGAGCCGATCTGGCCCCACCGGAAGTACCGGTCGCGGGAGTTCGCCTCGACCCGCTTGGTGAAGGCGTAGACGCCGGCCGTGCCGAGCGCGGCGACGATGCCGGCGACGACGGGGGCGGCGACCGCGGGCACGACGATCTTCTGCATCACCCCGGACCACATGACGCCGCTGAACCCGAGCGCGCCGATGGCGGCGCCGATGAGGCCGCCGAACAGGGCGTGGGAGGAGCTCGACGGGATGCCGAACAGCCAGGTCAGGAGGTTCCAGGAGATGCCGCCGACGAGCCCGGCGAACACGACGAGCAGGAGGTTGTCCGCCTGGGCCGTGACCGAGAGGTCGAAGCTGTCGAGGTTGACGATGCCTTTGGCGACGGTCTTGGCGACCTCCACGGAGAGGAAGGCACCGATGAGGTTGAGGACGCCCGCCAGGGCGACGGCGACCTTCGGTCGGAGGGCACCGGTGGCGATGGACGTGGCCATTGCGTTCGCGGTGTCATGGAACCCG
Source organism: Corynebacterium bovis DSM 20582 = CIP 54.80 (assembly GCF_030408615.1). Taxonomy (NCBI): domain Bacteria; kingdom Bacillati; phylum Actinomycetota; class Actinomycetes; order Mycobacteriales; family Corynebacteriaceae; genus Corynebacterium; species Corynebacterium bovis. Next base: position 458,760 of record NZ_CP047187.1, read on the forward strand.
TTCGTGAAGTCGAAGGCGAGCGCGGTCCCGATGACGAGAAGCAGAATGATCAGTTCAGTCACACGGGTGAGTATCCGCCCCGCACCCGCTGAGGGCTATTCGTGATCCCCGTCGCGAAACCTCATGTGGGGGTGAAACGAGGGGTAAACGCGAATAATTCACGGCGCGTCACCACGCAGTTCACTGTGCGTTCATCTGGCGGTCGGGTGGATGTCGCCCGGGGGGCGGGTGTCAGGGGCGCTGCTCCCCGTCCGTGGGGGTCGACGGCACCGTCCCCGCGGTCGGGGCCGCCGGGGTGGTCGCCTGGGTGCCGGCCTGGGTGCCGGCCTGGGTGCCGGCCGGGGAGGTGGTGGTAGGGGTGGGGGTCGACGCCGTCGTCCCCGCGGTCGGGGCCGCCGGGGTGGTGGCGGGCGTGGTGGTGGCCGGGGCGGCTGCCGGGGCGGGGGCGGTCGCGGCGGCGGCGCGGCGGCGGGTGACGAGGGCGTCGACGCTCACCCGGCCGGCGCCCGTCGCGGCGAGGAGGAGGAAGCCGGCGGCGATGGCGACGGGCAGCTCCCAGCCGCCGTCGGTGACGAAGATCCCCGCGTGCCGGTGCGCGAACCACACGGCCCCGGCGAGGAGGAGGACGACGAGCACGCCGGCGAGCCGGGTGAGGACGCCGAGGATGACCGCCACGCCGCCGAGGATCTCCGCGGTCGCGACGACCGGGGCGCTGATGTCCGGGGCGGGCACGCCGAGGCCGGCGAACTGGTCGGCGACGGCCCCGACCCCGATGTCGGTCCACTTCTGGATGCCGTGGGCGGCGAGAATGACGCCGAGAAGGATGCGGGAAATGAGCAGGACAATGTCACGAAGTACGGTCATGTGGCGTGAACGTATCAGAACTGGTACCTACGTGACGCGACAACTACCCTCATGTCAGGGTAGGTGCCGACGCTGTGCAGGCGGTTGTGTGTGCCCAGGTGCAGTGCGTGCACCACGGTCCCGGGGCCGGGCGGCGGCGCCCGGTCGCGGGCCGCGGGTCGGGGTCCCGGAACTCAGTAGTAGTACGGGAAGTTGTCCCAGTTCGGGGGGCGCTTCTCGAGGAAGGAGTTCCGGCCCTCGACCGCCTCGTCCGTCATGTACGCCAGCCGCGTCGCCTCGCCCGCGAAGACCTGCTGGCCCATGAGCCCGTCCTCCGGCAGGTTGAACGCGAACTTCAGCATCCGCTGGGCCGTCGGCGACTTCGAGTTGATCGCCCGCCCCCACTCGACCGCCGTGTCCTCCAGGTCCGCGTGGTCCACGACCTCGTTGACCGCCCCCATCCGGTGCATCGTCTCGGCGTCGTACGTCCGGCCGAGGAAGAAGATCTCCCGGGCGAACTTCTGACCGACCTGCGACGCGAGGTACGCGCTGCCGTAGCCCGCGTCGAAACTCCCGACGTCGGCGTCGGTCTGCTTGAACCGCGCGTGCTCCCGGGAGGCGAGGGTGAGGTCGCACACGACGTGGAGGCTGTGTCCGCCGCCGGCCGCCCAGCCGTTGACGACGGCGATGACGACCTTCGGCATCGTCCGGATGAGCCGCTGGACCTCGAGGATGTGGAGCCGCCCGCCCTCGGCCTTCGTCCGGGCCTCGTCGACCGTGTCCTCCGTGTCGCCGTCGGCGTAGCGGTACCCGGAGCGGCCGCGGATGCGCTGGTCGCCGCCGGAGCAGAACGCCCAGCCGCCGTCCTTCGGGCTCGGCCCGTTGCCGGTGAGGAGGACCGTGCCGACGTCCGGCGAGCGCCGCGCGTGGTCGAGGGCCGTGTACAGCTCGTCGACGGTGTGCGGGCGGAAGGCGTTGCGGACCTCCGGCCGGTCGAAGGCGATGCGGACGATCCCGTCCGCGCGGGCCGTGCCCACGTGCCGGTGGTACGTGATGTCGGTGAAGTCGAAGCCCGGGACCTCCCGCCACTGGGACGGGTCGGTGGGGCCGGTCGAGGGGGTCGTGTCGGTCATGCCCTGGAGTGTAGGTCCCCGGGGGGACACGGGTCCCGACGGCCGCGGCCCCGCGCGGGGGTGAAGTTCAGTCACCCGCACTTGAAGTGGCACAGTGGTGAACATGCCGAAACCACATGCAGAGTCGCTGTGTGAACGGGCCCACGTGGTCCGCCTGCCCCTCCGGGTCAGGTTCCGGGGGGTGGAGACGCGCGAGGTCGTGCTCATCGACGCGCCGCGCGGATGGGTCGAGTGGTCCCCCTTCCCCGAGTACGACGACGCCGAGGCCGCCCGCTGGCTCCGGTGCGCCGTCGGGATGGGCTGGGGTGGGCCGGCCGTGGGGGCGGGGTCGACCGGTGGCGGGGCGCAGTACCTCCGCGACGCCGGCACGCCCGACCCGGTCACCGCCCCGGTGAGCCCGCTGTCCGTCCTCGGGGCCGCGCCGGGCCGGCGGTGGGTGGAGGTCAACGCGACCGTCCCCGCCGTCGACGTCGCCGCCGACCCGGAGGCCGTGCCCCGCCTGCTCGAGCGGTACCCGGGGTGCCGCACGGTCAAGGTCAAGGTCGCCGAGCGGGGCCAGACTCTCGACGACGACGTCGCCCGGGTCAACGCGGTCCGCTCCGTCATGGAGGAGGCCGTGCGGCGCGGGGTCATCGACGGGCACCCGCGCGTCCGCGTCGACGCCAACGGCGGGTGGACCGTCGACGAGGCCCTCGCGGCGGCGGAGGCGCTGACCCAGACCGGCCCCGTCGACTACCTGGAGCAGCCGTGCCGCACCGCCGCCGAGCTCGCCGAGGTCCGCCGCGGGCTCATGCGCCGCGGCCTGTTCGTCCGGGTCGCCGCGGACGAGCTCATCCGGCGGGCCGAGGACCCGCTCGCCGTCGTCCGCGCCGGGGCGTGCGACGTCGCCGTCGTCAAGGCCGCCCCGCTCGGCGGGGTCGACCGCGTGCTCGAGGTCGCCGAGGAGGTCGCGGCGTACGGGGTCGCGGTGACCGTGAGCTCCGCGCTGGAGAGTGCGGTGGGGATCGGGGCCGGTCTCGCGGCCGCCGCGGGGATCCCGGAGCGGATCGACGACGACGGCATGGTGGTCCCGCCGCAGGCCGCCGGCCTCGCCACGGGGTCGCTGTTCGCCGAGGACGTGTGCGCGCCGCGCCCGATCGTCGACGGCGGGCTCGAGGCCGTCGCCGTCGCCCCGGACGCGGACCGCCTGGAGTCCCTCGCCGTCGACGGCGCGACGCGCGACCGGTGGTTCGACCGGCTGCGGCGCGCCCACGCCCACCTCTGACGGCCCGGCCCCGGCCGGGCGCGACGGTGCCTCGCCCGGGACCCGGCCGTGCCGCGCCGGTGGCGCGCCCGTGACGCGCCCGGACGGTCCCCCGTCGGGGAGGGCGCACGTCGGGCGGTAGATTCGGTGGGGTGACCCATGACGACCACGACCTTCCCGGAGCGTCCGCCGGATCCGCCGGCCCCCACCCCGCCGACCCGACCCCGCCGGCGGTGACCGTCGCGGCGACCGTCGTCGACGAACTCGTCCGCTGCGGTGTCACCGACGCCGTCGTGTGCCCGGGCTCCCGCTCCGCCCCGCTGGCCCTCGCCCTCGCCGAGGCCGCGCGCACCGGCCGCCTCCGGCTCCACGTCCGCACGGACGAGCGCTCCGCGGCCTTCCTCGCGCTCGGCGTCGCCCGGCGCAGCCGCCGCGTCGTCCCCGTGGTGATGACGTCCGGGACGGCCGTCGCGAACTGCCTCCCCGCGATGGTGGAGGCCACGGCGTCGGGCGTGCCGCTGCTCGTCCTCTCCGCGAACCGGCCGCTCGACGTCCTCGGCACCGGGGCGAACCAGACCATCGACCAGGCCGGGATCTTCGGCGCCCACGCGGTGGCGTCCCTCAGCCTCGACGCCGCCGTGACCGGCGGCAGCGCCCCGGCCGTGCGGTCGCGCGTCGACGCCGCGGTGGAGGCGGCGCTCGACCCGTCGCGCGGGGGCGGGGTCCAGCTCGACATCCCCTTCGCGCCCCCGCTCGTCCCCGCGGACAGCGCGACGGTGAGCCTCGCGGCGCGGCGCGCGGCGTCCGACGGGACCGGGGACCCGTGGCGCGCGTCGGCGCTGACGACCCGCCACGGCCGCCCGAGCGCCGCCGCCGGGGCCGCCGCGCGCGCCCGCTTCGGCGAGGTCACCGTCGACCTGTCCCGCCGCACCCTCGTCATCGCCGGGGCCGTCCGCGACGAGGTGTGGGGCCGGGCGATGGCCGAGGCCCTCGCGGACGTGCCGACCGTCGCCGAGCCGACCGCGCCCGTCCCCGGCACCCCGGTCCACCCCGCCGGCGCGGCCGTGTTCGGCGCGACCGAGATCAGCGCCAACGGGTTCTCCGCGGCCGTGCGGCCGGAGCAGGTCGTCGTCCTCGGGCGGCCGACCCTCCACCGCCCGGTGACGGCCCTGCTCTCCGCCCCCGACATCGACGTCGTCGCCCTCACCGACGGCGTGACCGTCCCGGACGTCGGCCGGACCGTCCGCCGCGTCGGCGGTTCCGTGACCCTCACCGGCGCGCACCCGGCGGGCTGGACCGACGTCTGCGCCGCCGTCGACACCCTCGGCGCCGAGGCCGTGCGCGACGCCCTCGCCGCCCCGGGCCCGGTCACCGGCCTCCACGTCGCCGCCGTCGTCGCGGACGCGCTGCGCGACGGGGACGCGCTCGTCGCCGGGGCGTCGTCGGCCGTCCGCGACCTCAGCTTCGCCGGCCTGCCCTTCGACGGCGTGCGGACCCTCTCCGCGCGCGGCGCCGCCGGGATCGACGGCACCGTCTCCGCCGCCGTCGGCACCGCCCTCGCCCACGCCGCCGCCCACCCGGACGAGCCCCGCGCCCCGCGCACCGTCGCGCTCATGGGGGACCTCACGTTCCTCCACGACGTCAACGGCCTCGCCATCGGTGCGGACGAGCCCCGCCCCGGCTCCCTCGTCATCGTCGTCGCCGACGACCGGGGTGGGGCGATCTTCGAGGGGCTCGAACCGGGGGCCGCGCCGCTCCGGGAGTTCGACGACGGCACCCCCGCGTTCGACCGTGTCTTCGGCACCCCGCCCCGGGGCGGTGTCGCCGCCCTGTGCGCGGCCTTCGACGTCGCCCATGTCGCGGTCGACTCCGTCGCGGACCTCGCCCGGGTGCTCGACGACCACGCGGAGGCGGGGGAGGACGCGGTGGCGACGTCGCGGGACCACGCCCCCGGGATCCTCGTCGTCGAGGCGCGGGTCGACCGGGCGTCGCGTCGTGACCTGGAGGCCCGGATCCGGGACCGGGTGGAGATCCGGTGAGCGCCCCGACCCACCCCGTCCGCGCCGCGCGGGAACGCTCGCGCGCGCGGACCCGCGACCGGCGGCTCATCCAGGCCGTCCTCGCGCTGCTGCTCCTCGCCGCGGTCGTGTGCGCCGGGATGGTCGTCAGCTCCGCGGTGGACGACCTGCGCATCGCCCGTGACCGGGGCACCGCCACCGCGACGGTCGTGGACATCGACCCGCTGCGGACGGTCGTGCGCTACCGGGACGACCGGGGGGAGTACCACACGCCGGACACGGGCCTGAAGTACCCGACGGGCCTCGTCCGCGGGCAGCGGGTGAAGGTGGAGTACCAGCGCTCCGACCCGGACACCGTGAAGGTCGCCGGCCGGTCGTGGACGTTGGCGTTCCTGCCGGCGGGGTCGACGTTCCTCGTGTGCCTCGTCGTCGCGGCGCTGCTGCTGCTCGTCGTGCGGCGGACGTCGCGCCGGGCGGCGGGGGTGGGCTGACCGCCGCCTCGGCCGCCCCGCACGCCGTCGCCCCGGCCGCGGAGGGGGCCGCCCGGCCCGGGCCGACCGCCGGGTAACCTGGTGTTCGCCGGGTGGACCGTGAAACTTCATGTGTCGATCACCCTGTGGCGGCGTGCGGAGGTGATGCTGAGGTCATGCGTGTCGCCATCGTCGCCGAGTCCTTCCTCCCCGTCGTCAACGGGGTGGTCAATTCCGTGCTCCGGGTGCTCGAACACCTCCGTGACACCGGTCACGAGGCGATGGTCGTCGCCCCCGCCGCGCTCGACGGGGCGGAGCAGGTCGACGAGTACGCCGGCTTCCCCGTCGTCCGCGTCCCCGCCGTCGCGGTGCCGATGATCAACTCCCTGCCGATCGGCGTCCCGGTGCCGGCCGTCACCCGCAGCATCCGGGACTTCGCCCCGGACGTCGTGCACCTGGCCAGCCCGTTCGTCCTCGGCGGGGCGGGGGCGGTCTCGGCGCGGATGCTCGGCATCCCGTGCGTGGCGGTGTACCAGACCGACGTCCCGGGGTTCGCCGGCTCGTACCACCTGCGGGCGTTGACGACGGCCGCGTGGCAGTGGGTCCGCACGATGCACAACTCGTGCACGCTCACCCTCGCGCCGTCGTCGGTGACGATCGCCGACCTCGAGGCCCACGGGGTGGAGAACGTCCACCACTGGGGCCGGGGTGTGGACACGGTCCGGTTCGACCCGGCGAAGCGGGACGACGCGCTCCGCGCCGCGTGGATCCGGGAGGGTGCGCGCCGTCGGGGGGAGGCGGTCGAGGGGGAGCGTCACGTCGTCGGGTACGTCGGCCGGCTCGCGAGCGAGAAGTCGGTGGACCGGCTCGCCGGGCTCATGTCGCGCCGGGACATCCAGGTTGTCGTCGTCGGGGACGGCCCGGAGCGCGCGCGGCTCGAACGGCTCCTGCCGTACACGGTGTTCACCGGCGGGCTGTACGGGGAGGACCTGCCGCGGGCGATGGCGAGTCTCGACGTCTTCGTCCACACCGGTGACGTCGAGACCTTCTGCCAGACGATCCAGGAGGCCCAGGCGAGTGGGGTGCCGACGGTGGCCCCTGCGGCGGGCGGGCCGGTGGACCTCGTCGTCGACGGGGTGAACGGCCGGCTCCTGCCGCCGGCCCGGTTCGCGCGGGAGCTGCCCGCGGCGGTGGACACGGTCCTCGCCGAGGGGGCGGGGGCCCGGGCGCGGGCCCGGGAGTCGGTGCTGCCGCGGACGTGGACCGGCCTGTGCACGCAGCTCGTGGAGTACTACGAGCAGGCGCTGGCGATGGAGGACTTCGCGGCCGGCGCGCGGTGGGGGGCGTGGGGCGCCCGCGGCACGTCGTGGAGCCGCACCCCGGCGGCCTGAGACCTGCGGGTCGGCCTGGCCGGAGCGGGGCCCGGTGTGCGCGGTCCCGGCCTGACCTGAGCAGGGCCCGGGGCCTGCGGGCCGGCCTGACCGGAGCGGAGCCCGGGTCGCGCGGGCGCCGGCGGGCCGGCGGTGGGGTGGGGGCCGTCGGATAGGATGGCCGTCGTGTCCAGAGCCAGCCTCGAGAAGAACCCCCGTGACGTCGCGACGATGTTCGACGCCGTGGGCAAGAACTACGACATCACGAACACGGTCCTGTCCTTCGGCCGGGACCGGGCGTGGCGGCGCCGGACGCGGCGGCGTCTCGACCCCGCGCCGGGCGAGCTCGTGCTCGACCTCGCGGCGGGGACGGCGGTGTCCACGGTCGAGCTCGCCGAGTCCGGCGCCTGGTGCGTGGCCTGCGACTTCTCCCGGGGGATGCTCGCCGCGGGCCGGCACCGGGACGTGCCGAAGGTGTGCGGGGACGCGATGCGCCTGCCGTTCCCGGACGGGACGTTCGACGCCGTGACGATCAGCTTCGGCCTGCGCAACATCGTCGACTTCCGGGCGGGCCTGCGGGAGATGGCGCGGGTGACGAAGCCCGGAGGGCGGCTCACGGTGTGCGAGTTCTCCACCCCGACGCTCCCGGTGTTCCGCACCTTCTACATCGAGTACCTCATGCGCGCGCTGCCCGTCGTGGCCCGCGCCGTCGCGTCGAACCCGGAGGCCTACGTCTACCTCGCCGAGTCGATCCGCGCGTGGCCGGACCAGGAGTCCCTCGCCGCGGAGATCGACGCGAACGGGTGGACGGACTGCGGCTGGCAGAACCTCACCTTCGGCATCACCGCCCTCCACAGCGCCGTCAAGCCGCGCTGACCCCGCGGCCGCGCGCCGCGGGACACCCGGCCCGGACCTCGCCGGCCCCGGCCGCCCCGGTCCGGACCTCCCCGGTCCGGACCTCCCCGGACGTGCCCGGATGCGCCGGCCCCGCCCCGGCCCGGCTCAGACCCGGCCGAACAGCGGCCGGCTCTCCGCCGCGAGCACCCGGTCCGCCCCGGCGGACAGCCGCCCCGCGCCCCGCCACAGCCGCGCGACGACGTCCGTGTCCGCCGGCGTGACGAGGTTGCCCATGAGCCGCGCGGCCGTGCCCATGAGGCCGGGCGTGCGCATCCCGACGGGCCCGACGGCCGCGAGCAGCCCGGGCATCGTCAGGACGGTCGCCAGGCGCCGGGCCAGCGAGAACGCCGCGCCGTACCGCTCCCGGAGGTGCGCGGGCCAGAGGTGGCGCAGCCCGTCGGGGGTCCGGGCGGCGTCGTCGAGGAGGGCGACGACGTCCCGCGCGGTCTCGAGCGCGTAGTCGATGCCCTCGCCGTTGAGCGGGTTGACGCACGCCGCGGTGTCCCCGAGCGCCGCCCAGTTCACCCCGGCGACGCGGGTGACGGCCCCGCCCATTGGCAGCAGCGCGCCGGCGACGTCCTCGGGCTCTCCGAGGGACCACTCCTCCCGGCACTGCCCGGCGTACTGCGTGAGCAGCCGGCGCGTGTTCACCCGCGCCGGGCGGGCGGCGGTGGACAGGGCGCCGCAGCCGAGGTTCACCCGGTCCCCGCCGAGCGGGAAGATCCACCCGTACCCGGGCTGGGCGGTGCCGTCGTCGTCGCGGAGTTCGAGGTGGGAGTGGATCCACTGTTCGTCGCCGCGGGGGGTGCTGCAGTAGGAGCGGGCGGCGACGCCGTGGACGAGCCCGCGGAGCCACACGACCCCGAGGTCCCGCGCGAGGCTGCTGCGCACCCCCTCGGCGAGGAGCAGCACCCGCGGCCGCACGGTGAACCGGCCCCCGGGCCCCTCGCAGGTCACGGACGTGACGAGCCCGGTCGTGTGGTCGACGTCGACCGCCTTGACCCCCTGCAGCACCTCCGCCCCGGCGTCGGCGGCGAGCCCGAGGAGCGCGGCGTCGAGCGACATCCGGGTGACGGCGCTGCCGCGCCCGGGGAAGCCGCCGCCGGTGGGCCACGGGGCGGTGACGGAGCCGCCGAAGCCGTGGAGTTTCAGGCCCCGGTGGGCGGGGCGGTCGGTGAGGAGGTGCCCGGCCCCGAGCTCGTCGAGGGCGGCGACGGCGCGCGGGGTGAGGCCGTCGCCGCAGGTCTTGTCGCGGGGGAAGGTCCGCATGTCGACGACGACCGTCTCCCTGCCGGAGCGGGCGGCGTGGATCGCGGCCGCCGACCCGGCGGGGCCGCCGCCGACGACGAGGACGTCGCACGTGCGGTCGAGCGGGGGCCGGGGTGCGGTGGGCGGGACGTCACCGTCGTCCTGCCGGGGGACGGTGCGGGGCGCGGAGGGGCGGTCACTCATGGTGGACCCATTCTGTCACGCGCCGGTCACGCGCTCCTCTCCGTCCCGCCGCGCTCGTCCACGCCCCGCCGCGTCCCTCCCCGTCCCGCCACGCCCCTCCACGCGCCGGGGACGCCCCGCGGACCGCGCGGGTGGGCGCGTGGGTGGGAACGTGCACACGTGCTCGTCTACAGTATCGTGGGACACCGACTGCCGGACCCGGCAGCGGTTGAGCGTTGGCGGCACGACGACAGGCAGAGGCTACGGACGAGATGGCAAAGAGCAACACCGGGGAGCGGGTGGACCTCGATCTGGGCGACCCGTCGTTGAACGCGGTCATCGGTGCGGGCATGGAGCGCGTCGAGACCATGCTCCGGGACCGGCTGCTCGTGGGGGAGAGCTTCCTCACGGACAAGATCAGTCATCTCGCGCTCGCGGGGGGCAAGCGGTTCCGCCCGATGTTCGCGCTGCTCGCGGCGCAGTACGGGCCGTCACCCGAGACGACGGACGTCGACTCCGCGGCGGTGGTCGTCGAACTCACCCACCTCGCCACGCTCTACCACGACGACGTCATGGACGAGGCCGACCGCCGCCGGGGCTCGGCGAGCGCGAACGCGCGGTGGAGCAACTCGGTGGCGATCCTCGCGGGGGACTACCTCTTCGCCGTCGCCTCGCACCTCATGGCGGACATGGGCACGGCGACGGTCCGGCACTTCGCGGACACCTTCGGGGAACTCGTCACGGGGCAGATGCGGGAGACCGTCGGCCCCGGGGACGGCGAGGACCCGGTCGAGCACTACCTCACGGTCATCCAGGAGAAGACGGGCGTGCTCATCGCGTCCGCCGGGTACCTCGGGGCGCTCCACGGCGGGGCGAGCGACGCCCACCGGGAGGCCCTGTACCGCTTCGGCCGCAGCTTCGGCCAGATCTTCCAGATCGTCGACGACATCATCGACATCTGGTCGGACCCGGACGTCTCCGGGAAGACCCCGGGCACGGACCTCCGCGAGGGGGTCTTCACGCTGCCGGTGCTCTACGCGATGCAGGAGCAGACCCCGGGTGGGGAACGGCTGCGGGAGATCCTCACGGGCCCCGTCACGGACGATGAGGTTGTCGACGAGGCGCTCCGGCTCATCCGCGCCTCCGGGGGACGGGAGCGCTCCCTCGAGGACGTCGCGCGGTACCGCGAGCGCGGCGAGGCGGACCTCGCCGGTCTGCCGCAGGGACCGGTGACGGACGCGCTGCGCCGGCTCATGGAGTACTCGCTCGAGCGTCTGGGCTGACCGGCGCCCGGCGGGCGCGGGTGTCCCGCGAAGTGCCCGTGACCTCGTCATTTGCGCGGCGATGGGTGTGGCGTAGTAGAGTATCGCTCGCGCCGGAAACGGTGCACGCCAGGTTGCCCGAGCGGCCAAAGGGAGCGGACTGTAAATCCGCCGGCATTGCCTTCGTTGGTTCGAATCCATCACCTGGCACCACAGACACCGCCCCGGTTCACACCGGGGCGGTTTTCGTGTTCCCCGGGGTCGTCCCGTGACGGCGGGGACCCGGTCCGGCGGCCGGGCGGGGAGGACGACCGCGCGGGTGGGGGCGCGGGGCGGGGAGGACTACCGCGCGGGCCGGGGCGCGGGGCGGGGACGACGACCGCGCGGGCGGGGGCGCGGGGCGGGGACAGGCGGCGTCGGGACCCTGAAAATGGCCCCTGTCCTGGAGATTTGTGGAGAACGGAAGGGGGCGGTTATGCTATCCCAGGCTTCACGCGGTCCGGGTGAGTGTGTTGACTCCCCAGGTCACATCGTGAGGTCACGCCCCCTTAGCTCAGTCGGCAGAGCGTTTCCATGGTAAGGAAAAGGTCGACAGTTCGATTCTGTCAGGGGGCTCTGTCATTTTCTGCGGTCGGCGACACCGCCGCGCCGTGAGAGATGGCCATGGCGGTGTAGCTCAGCTGGTTAGAGCGCACGACTCATAATCGTGAGGTCGGGGGATCGAGCCCCCCCACCGCTACAGAGGAACCCCGGTCTCCGCGGCCGGGGTTTTTGTGTGTCCGGGGCCGGGGTGCGGGGAGCCGCCCCGGACCGCCCGCGGACCGCCCGCGCGGCGCTGACGGGTGCGTTTGTCCCGCCCCGGAGTGACTGCTACACTTTGCCGGTGCTGTTCGTGAGACGGATGTACCCTGCCGGGGTACGCGCGCTCGCGGCAGCGACCCCGGTTTCCGGTGTGCTCACCGGACACAACCGAGGGGCGTAGCTCAACTGGCAGAGCAGCGGTCTCCAAAACCGCAGGTTGCAGGTTCAAGTCCTGTCGCCCCTGCACACGAACCCCCTGTCCCAGGGGGTCGCGAACACAGGAGGACCCCGTGAGCGACGAGAACACCACGGCCGGGACCACCCCCGCCAACGGTGCCGACGGCGCCGGGAAGGACGCGCTCCGGCCGTCCGGTAAGAGGCAGGTCACGGGCCGTGCCACGACGGCGCGTGCCACGCCGCGTGAGACCCGCACCCGGGACACGGGCGGGGACACCGCCGGGCGCGGCCCGGTCGGGTTCGTCCGCGGGGTCGGCTCCGAGCTCTCCAAGGTCATCTGGCCGACCGGCCGGGAGATGGTGACCTACACTCTCGTCGTCCTCGTCTTCCTCATCGTCATCACCGCGATCTGCGCGGGTGTCGACTTCGGGACGGGCAAGGGCGTGGAGTTCATGTTCGGCGTCTGACCGTGCTACTCTGAACGTCGTCAACGACCGCCTCGCCGCCACGGCGAGGCGGATTTTTCGTGAATGAGCGGGTCATCCCGGGCGGCCACCCGACCGTCCGGGCCCGACCCACCACCCGGGGCCCACCGGATCGCGTCGACGATCGTCCGCGTGAGGGTCCCCGGAGCGAACCAGACCGGGAGATGACTGATGACTGACGACAAGAAGACCGCGTCCGACCTCGCCGCCGCCGCGCAGGAGGACGTCCAGCAGGCCGTGAACGACCTGCACGGCCGAACGACCTTCGACGACGGCTCCGGCGCGGCGGGCGCCGTCGACACCCCGGCGGAGACCCCGGTGAACGAGGACATCTTCGACGGCGACAGCCCCGCGACCGGGGACGGCTCCGCGCCGACGGACGCGGGCACCGGCGCCGCGACCGGCACCCCGGAGGACGGGGCCGCCGCGACCGGCGGGGACGACACCGCCGCCTCCCTCGAGGACGCCGCGATGGAGGCCTACCGCACGCGCCTGCGCGAGTTCATGCGCGCCCTCAAGAAGCTGCCGGGCGACTGGTACATCATCCAGTGCTACTCGGGCTACGAGAACAAGGTGAAGACCAACCTCGAGATGCGCGCCCAGACCCTCGGTGTCGACGAGCAGATCCACGAGGTCGTCGTCCCCATCGAGGAGGTCACCGAGCTCAAGGACGGCAAGCGCAAGCAGGTCAAGCGGAAGCTCCTGCCCGGCTACGTGCTCGTCCGGATCGAGCTCGACGACGCCTCGTGGTCGGTCATCCGTGACACCCCGGGCGTCACGTCCTTCGTCGGCAACGAGGGCAAGCCCACCCCGGTGCGGATCCGCGAGGTCGCGAAGTTCCTCCTCCCGCCGGAGTCGGCGAAGCCCTCCGACGACGTCGACGCGAACGACTCCGTCTCCGGCGTGGACGTCAGCGCCACCGGTGTCGCCACCCCGCCGAAGCCCGCGAGCGAGACCGTCGAGGTCGACTACGAGGTCGGCGAGTCCGTCACCGTGCTCTCCGGGCCGTTCGCCTCGGTCTCCGCGACGATCTCGGAGATCGACGCGCAGAACAGCAAGCTCAAGGCCCTCGTCTCCATCTTCGGCCGGGAAACCCCCGTCGAGCTGGATTTTGATCAGGTCGAGAAGCTGAACTAGGCTGACCCTCCGTGTGTGCCCACCGTGGCCGCACACTGTCCTTGAATGAAAACCACCCGGTGGCCGGTACCCAACCCGGCATCCGGTAGGGCGGGCCCCGGTCGCTGTCATCACCGGTGCCGTGACGCCTGATACCACGTGAAGAGGTGTGAACGATGGCGAAGAAGAAGGTCAGCGGACTGATCAAGCTCCAGATCGAGGCGGGCGCGGCCAACCCGGCCCCGCCGGTCGGCCCGGCGCTCGGTGCGCACGGCGTCAACATCATGGAGTTCTGCAAGGCGTACAACGCGGCGACGGAGTCGCAGCGCGGCAGCGTCGTCCCGGTGGAGATCACGGTCTACGACGACCGCTCCTTCGACTTCAAGCTGAAGACGCCGCCGGCCGCGAAGCTGCTGCTCAAGGCCGCCGGGATCCAGAAGGGCTCCGGCGTCCCGCACACCGACAAGGTCGGCAAGGTCACCTGGGACCAGTGCAAGGAGATCGCCCAGACCAAGCTGGAGGACCTCAACGCCCGCGACCTCGAGGCCGGTGGCTGGATCATCGCCGGCACCGCCCGCTCCATGGGCATCGAGGTCGTCGACCTCCCGTCCCGCTGACACCCGTCCGGCCGTCCCCGCCCGGTCCCACCGGGCGGTCGGCCGACCCCCGTCCGGCCCCGCCGGACACAGACCGTGGAAGGGCTGCTCAGGCCCGACTGACACCACGACTCCAACACGACTGATTGGACACAGACACATGAGCAAGAACTCGAAGGCCTACAAGGCCGCCGCCGAGAAGATCGACGCGAACCGGCTGTACTCCCCGCTCGAGGCGGCGAAGCTGGTCAAGGAGACCTCCTCGAAGAACTACGACGCGACCGTCGACGTCGCCATCCGCCTGGGCGTCGACCCGCGGAAGGCCGACCAGCTCGTCCGCGGCACCGTCTCGCTGCCGAACGGCACCGGTAAGACCGTCCGCGTCGTCGTCTTCGCCGAGGGCCCGAACGCCACCGCCGCCGAGGAGGCCGGGGCCGACGTCGTCGGCACGACCGAGCTCATCGAGCGCATCCAGGGCGGCTGGACCGACTTCGACGCCGCGATCGCGACGCCGGACCAGATGGCGAAGGTCGGCCGCGTCGCCCGCGTCCTCGGCCCGCGTGGCCTCATGCCGAACCCGAAGACGGGCACGGTGACCACCGACGTCGCCAAGGCCGTCTCCGAGATCAAGGGCGGCAAGATCACGTTCCGCGTCGACAAGGCGTCGAACCTCCACGCCCTCATCGGCAAGGCCTCCTTCACCGAGCAGCAGCTCGCCGAGAACTACGGCGCGCTCGTCGACGAGCTTCTCCGCGTGAAGCCGTCCGCGTCGAAGGGCCGCTACCTGAAGAAGATCACGATGGCCTCCACGACCGGCCCGGGCGTCCCCGTCGACCCCGCCGTCGTGAAGAACTACGCCGGCGGCGAGGAGTAGGACTCCCCGGCCCCGGCCCCGGGGCGCACCGCCGCCCCGGGCACACCGCCACCCCCGGACCTCGTTCGTCGAGGCCGGGGGTGTCGTCGTTCCTGCACCCGGTCACGGGGGAGGGGGCACGACGCCGCGACCCCGCGGCGCCGGCCGTCCGGGAGCCCCCGACCGGGACCCGCCGCCGGACCGGCCGTCAGCGGCCCTGCCCGCGTCGACCCCCGGGACGCCGCCCCGGGCGACGGGGGAGGGACCGCGGCGGCTCCGGGACCGCCCCGAGGAACGGGATGACCGTCCGGCTGACGTACGGGTGCTCGGTGCGGTAGGACTCGGCGTCGTCGCTGAGCGCCTCCTCGATGAAGTCGACGATGCGCGGGGAGTAGAGGACGGCCAGGTGGTCACTGAAGTCCCGCACGGCGCCCTGCTGGATGAGCACGTTGTGGACCGTCGCCCCCGGGCCCTCCTCCAGGTACTGCGTGCGCCACGGGGTGACGATCTGGTCGAAACGGGAGCACAGCATCGTGTACGTCACCCCCGGGACCGTGTCGCCCATGCGGTTGACGTGCCGCATCGCCGGGGAGCCGACGACCTGGTCCTCCGCGGCCTGCCCGACGAGCGTGCGGATGATCCGCCACATCGGCAGGCCGAGGCGGTTGAGGCGCTCGCACAGCGTCGTCAACCCCGACATCGTCGTGCCGTGGTTGCTGCCCCCGATGCCGATGAGGCGGCGCACCCGGTTCCGCGACGGGTCCTCCGGGTCCGCCCCGCCCGAGTCCGTGAGGTACAGGCGCGACTGCGTCACCCCCTGGGAGTGCCCGACGAGGTCGACCTGGCGGGCGCCCGTGCGCTCGATGACCTCGTCGACGAACGCCGCGACCTCCCGCTGGGAGTCGAGCAGCCCCTTCGCCCCGTAGACCGCGCGGCGCCGGCCGAGGGCGCACGCGGTGTTCCGGCCGTAGTTCAGGGCGAAGAC
This sequence comes from Corynebacterium bovis DSM 20582 = CIP 54.80, assembly GCF_030408615.1. Taxonomy (NCBI): domain Bacteria; kingdom Bacillati; phylum Actinomycetota; class Actinomycetes; order Mycobacteriales; family Corynebacteriaceae; genus Corynebacterium; species Corynebacterium bovis. The sequence continues at coordinate 474,440 of NZ_CP047187.1, forward strand.
GCGGTAGCCCGCCGCGGCGAGGGTCGGTGCGATCATCGACCACGTGTTGTACGCGTTGAGCCACGTGCCGTGGACGAGGACGACGGGGACCTGTCCGGGCTCCAGCGGGGTGTCGAAGTCGTTGACGCCGGAGGGCATCCACGTGGGGTGGATGAACGACCGCACGAAGGCGGTGAGGAACCCGCGGGACGCCCGGACGTTCTCGTGGTGTCCGGTGGACACCGTGGTGTCGCGTGTGGGGTGGCGATCGTCAGGTGAGGACATGGTGTAACAGGCTAGCGCGAGTCTGTGTCCTGGCGAAGAATATCGCGAATATGACAGCCGGTGGGGCGGTGGTCGGGCGGTGGTCGGGCGGTGGCGGGGACGCTCGGGGGCCGTGGTCGGGCCGGTGGTCGGGCGGTGGTCGGGCCCGCGCGGCGTCCGGATTTGGTCCGTGCGCGGGCGGGCTGTAACGTGTGCCGGGAAGTTTGATGTGTGGGCCCAGGTCCACATGCGTTCAAAGTTCACCGAAGACCGTCGGTCGTCCGGGAGTCCCCGGACCGAAGGACCGTCCCCGTGACGGTGGCCCACGCAGGAGAACACAGAACGCGCATTGTCCAGAACGTCCGGCCGCCACGGCCGCCGGACGCGGACCGGTGTGCGCCCTGTGCCCTGCGGCACAGGGCGCACTGTCGTGTGGAGGGTGCTGCGCCGACGGGACGTACACCGTCGTACATCAGACACCAGGAAGGAGGCGAGAGTATGGCTAACGCGAAGAACACCGCCGCTGTGGCGGAGCTGAAGGCGCGGTTCGAGAACTCGGACGCGACCGTGCTGACCGAGTACCGCGGTCTCACCGTCGCCGAGACGACCGAGCTGCGCACGAAGCTCGGTTCGGACGTGACCTACTCCGTCGCCAAGAACACCATGATCAAGCTGGCCGCCCAGGAGGCCGGTATTGAGCTTGACGAGTCCCTGCTGGTTGGTCCGACCGCCATCGCGTTCATCAACGGCGAAGCCGTGGACACCGCGAAGGCGCTGAAGGACTTCAGCAAGGACCACAAGCTGCTCGTGATCAAGGGTGGCTACATGGACGGTGCCTCGCTGACCGCCGATCAGGTCGACGCCATCGCCGACCTCGACAACCGCGAGACCACCCTGGCCAAGCTGGCCGGGGCCATGAAGGGTTCCTTGGCGAAGGCCGCCGGACTGTTCAACGCTCCCGCTTCCCAGGTCGCCCGCCTTGCGGTCGCCCTGGAGGAGAAGAAGAACTAGTCGCGGTCCCCGCGGTCCGCACCCGGGCCGCGAAACACACCACCTGTTACACCCCACAGACTCTCTGGAAAGGATGCCGTCATGGCTAAGTACTCCAACGACGAGCTCATCGAAGCTTTCAAGGAAATGACCCTCATCGAGCTCTCCGAGTTCGTCAAGCTCTTCGAGGACACCTTCGACGTCACGGCCGCCGCCCCGGTCGCCGCTGCCGCCGCCCCGGCCGCCGGTGGCGCTGCCGCCGCCGAGGAGGAGAAGGACGAGTTCGACGTCGTCCTCGAGGATGCCGGCGCCAAGAAGATCGGCGTGATCAAGGTTGTCCGCGAGATCGTCTCCGGCCTGGGCCTCAAGGAGGCCAAGGAGCTCGTCGAGGGTGCCCCGAAGGCCATCCTCGAGGGCGCCAACAAGGACGACGCCGAGGCCGCCAAGACCAAGCTCGAGGAGGCCGGCGCCAAGGTCTCCCTCAAGTAAGGGACCGGCTCCGCACACGTGCCGGGGCCGCACCGGGTCCCCCGGTCGCCCCGCCAGCCCCCGCAGCACCCGCCCGACAGGGCGGTGCGCGGGGGTTTCGTGCTGTCCGGGGAGGGTGCGGCGGCGGGGCCGGGAGGGCGCGCGGCCCGGGGTCTTGCGTCTCCGGCGGACGGTGCTATGGTGTCAGCAGTGTCGCGCGGTCGGTCACGGCCGGCGGTCGGACCGGGGGAGGGGACCCGGGGTGGAGGACGCACCGGTACAGGTGTGTCGTGGGGCTGGACAGTGGGGTCACTGGTGATATAGGGTGGTTGTTTGCGCTGGATTGACCTCCGGGCGTGATGCGGCAGACGATGAGCGGTCGGCGAGAGTCGGGTGTTCGACACGAGGACTGTGACCCACGGACAGGGTTGCGCAGTGGAAGGGGACGTGAGCACGGACATGTGGTATGACCACCGGTTCAGCACACGATCCCCCGCCAGGCGCGGCCCGGTCCCGGGACGGACGGCCGCCTCCCGCCCCGGCTTCCGTTGACGCCCGGACGTCACCCCACGACATCAGACCATCACAGACCGTACGCTCAAGTATCAGTGGCTCCCACCCGGAGCTCCACCCCCGGACGAGGGGAGCCACGTGAGCTGCTGGAAGGACCCAATCTTGGCAGTCTCCCGCCAGACCAGTTCAACGGCCGGAATTCCCGGAGCTTCGCACCGCTACTCCTTCGCGAAGATCAACGCCCCCATCGAGGTTCCCGGTCTCCTGGACCTGCAGCGCGAGTCGTTCGCGTGGCTCGTCGGGACCCCGGAGTGGCGCGCCCGCCGCCAGGCGGAGGTGGGCGACGGCGTCCGCGTGACCAGCGGACTGGAGGACATCCTCGAGGAACTGTCCCCCATCGAGGATTACTCGGAGAACATGTCGCTCACCTTCTCCGAGCCGCGCTTCGACGAGGTGAAGAACACCATCGACGAGTGCAAGGACAAGGACATCAACTACTCCGCGCCGCTCTACGTCACCGCGGAGTTCACCAACAGCATGTCCGGCGAGATCAAGAGCCAGACCGTCTTCATCGGCGACTTCCCGATGATGACGGACAAGGGCACGTTCATCATCAACGGCACCGAGCGTGTCGTCGTGTCGCAGCTCGTCCGGTCCCCGGGCGTGTACTTCGACGAGTCCATCGACAGCTCCACGGAGCGTCCGCTGCACTCCGTCAAGGTCATCCCGTCCCGTGGTGCATGGCTGGAGTTCGACGTCGACAAGCGCGACACCGTCGGTGTCCGCATCGACCGCAAGCGTCGTCAGCCGGTGACGGTCCTGCTCAAGGCCCTCGGTCTGACGACCCAGGAGATCACCGAGCGCTTCGGGTTCTCCGAGATCATGATGTCCACCCTCGAGAAGGACGGCGTCGCGAACACCGACGAGGCCCTCCTCGAGATCTACCGCAAGCAGCGCCCGGGTGAGTCGCCGACGCGCGACTCCGCGCAGGCGCTCCTCGAGAACAGCTTGTTCCGGCCGAAGCGCTACGACCTCGCGAAGGTCGGCCGCTACAAGGTCAACCGGAAGCTCGGCCTCGGCGGGGACACCGAGGGCACGATGACCCTCACCGAGGAGGACATCCTCACGACGATCGAGTACCTCGTGCGCCTCCACGCCGGGGAGAAGACCATGACCTCCCCGGAGGGCGTGGAGATCGCCATCGGTGTCGACGACATCGACCACTTCGGCAACCGTCGCCTCCGCACGGTCGGCGAGCTCATCCAGAACCAGGTCCGCGTGGGCCTGTCCCGCATGGAGCGCGTCGTCCGCGAGCGGATGACGACGCAGGACGCCGAGTCGATCACGCCGACGTCGCTCATCAACGTCCGCCCGGTCTCGGCCGCGATCCGCGAGTTCTTCGGCACGTCCCAGCTCTCGCAGTTCATGGACCAGAACAACTCCCTGTCCGGCCTCACGCACAAGCGTCGCCTCTCGGCCCTCGGCCCGGGCGGCCTGTCCCGTGAGCGCGCCGGCCTCGAGGTCCGTGACGTGCACCCGTCGCACTACGGCCGCATGTGCCCGATCGAGACGCCTGAGGGCCCGAACATCGGCCTCATCGGCTCGCTGTCCTCCTACGCGCGGGTCAACCCCTTCGGCTTCATCGAGACGCCGTACCGCCGCGTCGAGAACGGGCAGATCACCGACGTCGTCGACTACCTCACGGCGGACGAGGAGGACCGGCACGTCGTCGCCCAGGCGAACACGCCCTTCGACGAGGACAAGCGGTTCACCGAGGACCGCATCGAGGTGCGCCTGAAGGGCGGCGACGTGGAGGTCGTGCCCGTCGATCAGGTGGACTACATGGACGTCTCCCCGCGGCAGATGGTCTCCGTGGCGACGGCGATGATCCCGTTCCTCGAGCACGACGACGCCAACCGTGCCCTCATGGGCGCGAACATGCAGCGTCAGGCCGTCCCGCTGCTCCGCTCCGAGGCCCCGTTCGTGGGCACCGGCATGGAGCTGCGCGCCGCCTACGACGCCGGCGACGTCATCATCACCCCGAAGGCCGGTGTCGTCGAGTTCGTCTCGGCCGACTACATCACGGTCATGGACGACGACGGCGTGCGGGACACCTACATGCTCCGCAAGTTCGAGCGCACCAACCAGGGCACCTGCTACAACCAGAAGCCCCTCGTCGACGAGGGTGACCGCGTCGAGGCCGGCCAGGCCATCGCCGACGGCCCCGGCACCGACAACGGTGAGATGGCGCTGGGCAAGAACCTGCTCGTCGCCTTCATGCCGTGGGAGGGCCACAACTACGAGGACGCGATCATCCTCAACCAGCGCATGGTGGAGGAGGACGTGCTCACCTCGATCCACATCGAGGAGCACGAGATCGACGCCCGCGACACGAAGCTCGGCCCGGAGGAGATCACCCGGGACATCCCGAACGTCGGCGAGGACGTCCTCGCGGACCTCGACGACCGCGGCATCGTGCGCATCGGCGCCGACGTCCGCGACGGCGACATCCTCGTCGGCAAGGTCACGCCGAAGGGCGAGACCGAGCTGACCCCGGAGGAGCGCCTGCTCCGTGCGATCTTCGGCGAGAAGGCCCGTGAGGTCCGCGACACGTCGATGAAGGTCCCGCACGGCGAGTCCGGCAAGGTCATCGGTGTCCGGGTGTTCTCGAGGGAGTACGACGACGACCTCGCCCCCGGTGTCAACGAGATGGTCCGGGTGTACGTCGCCCAGAAGCGCAAGATCCAGGACGGTGACAAGCTCGCGGGCCGCCACGGCAACAAGGGTGTCGTCGGCCGCATCCTCCCCGCGGAGGACATGCCGTTCCTCCCGGACGGCACCCCGGTCGACATCATTCTCAACACCCACGGTGTGCCGCGTCGTATGAACATCGGCCAGGTGCTGGAGATCCACCTCGGCTGGCTGGCGAAGGCCGGCTGGTCCGTAGACACGAACTCCGACGACCCGAAGATCAAGGCCATGCTCGAGCAGCTCCCCGAGGAGCTGTACGACGTGCCGGCCGACTCGCTCACCGCGACGCCGGTGTTCGACGGCGCCTCGAACGAGGAGCTGTCCGGCCTGCTCCGGTCCTCCCGCCCGAACCGCGACGGCATCCGCCTCGTCGACGACTACGGCAAGGCCGAGCTCATCGACGGCCGGTCCGGCGAGCCCTTCCCGTACCCGGTGTCCGTGGGCTACATGTACATGCTCAAGCTGCACCACCTCGTGGACGAGAAGATCCACGCGCGGTCCACGGGCCCGTACTCCATGATCACCCAGCAGCCGCTCGGTGGTAAGGCCCAGTTCGGTGGACAGCGTTTCGGCGAGATGGAGGTGTGGGCCATGCAGGCGTACGGCGCGGCCTACACCCTCCAGGAACTCCTCACGATCAAGTCCGACGACGTCGTCGGCCGTGTGAAGGTGTACGAGGCCATCGTCAAGGGCGAGAACATCCCGGACCCGGGCATCCCCGAGTCCTTCAAGGTCCTCCTCAAGGAGCTCCAGTCGCTGTGCCTCAACGTCGAGGTGCTCGCGGCGGACGGTACGCCGATGGAGCTCAGCTCCACCGACGACGAGCTCGACCACGCCAACGCCGCCCTCGGCATCAACCTCTCCCGTGACGAGCGGCCCGACGCCGACAGTGACGTCGGGTAGCGCGCCGACGCCCCCCTGACGACTCACCGAAGTCACACCACCGCACATCATCCACCGACCCGCGGACCCCGCGGCGCCCACGGCGCCCGGACCGTCCCCGGGACCCGGTGACGAATCCCTCCGACGACGGAGGGGAAAGGGAGTTCACGTGCTGGACGTCAACTTCTTCGACGAGCTTCGCATCGGTCTGGCGACGGCCGACGACATCCGCCGCTGGTCCAAGGGCGAGGTGAAGAAGCCCGAGACCATCAACTACCGCACCCTCAAGCCCGAGAAGGACGGTCTGTTCTGCGAGCGCATCTTCGGCCCGACCCGGGACTGGGAGTGCGCCTGCGGCAAGTACAAGCGGGTCCGCTACAAGGGCATCATCTGTGAGCGCTGCGGCGTCGAGGTGACGAAGTCGAAGGTCCGCCGCGAGCGGATGGGCCACATCGAGCTCGCCGCCCCGGTGACGCACATCTGGTACTTCAAGGGTGTGCCCTCGCGGCTCGGTTACCTGCTCGACCTCGCCCCGAAGGATCTCGAGAAGATCATCTACTTCGCGGCGAACATCATCACGTCCGTCGACGAGGAGGGCCGGCACAACGACCAGTCCACCCTCGAGGCGGAGATGCTGCTGGAGAAGAAGGAGGTCGAGGCCGACCGCGACTCAGAGCTCCAGGAGCGTTCCGAGAAGCTCGAGGCCGACCTCGCCGAGCTCGAGGCCGCCGGCGCGAAGGCCGACGCGAAGCGGAAGGTGCAGACCGCCGCCGAGCGCGAGATGCGCCACATCCGCGAGCGCGCCGAGCGCGAGGTGGACCGGCTCGACGAGATCTGGAGCACGTTCGTCAAGCTCGCCCCGAAGCAGATGATCGCCGACGAGAACATCTACACCGAGCTCGTCGACCGCTACGAGGACTACTTCACGGGCGGCATGGGCGCCGAGGCGATCCAGACGCTCATCCGCAGCTTCGACCTCGAGGCCGAGGCCGAGAGCCTCCGCGAGACGATCCGCGACGGCAAGGGGCAGAAGAAGCTCCGCGCCCTCAAGCGGCTCAAGGTCGTCGCGGCGTTCCTCCGGTCCGGCAACGACCCGGCCGGCATGGTCCTCGACTGCATCCCGGTCATCCCGCCGGAGCTGCGGCCGATGGTCCAGCTCGACGGCGGCCGTTTCGCGACGTCCGACCTCAACGACCTGTACCGCCGCGTCATCAACCGGAACAACCGGCTCAAGCGCATGCTCGACCTCGGCGCGCCCGAGATCATCGTGAACAACGAGAAGCGCATGCTCCAGGAGTCCGTCGACGCGCTGTTCGACAACGGCCGGCGTGGCCGCCCCGTCACGGGGCCGGGCAACCGTCCGCTGAAGTCCCTGTCCGACCTGCTCAAGGGCAAGCAGGGCCGCTTCCGTCAGAACCTGCTCGGTAAGCGCGTGGACTACTCCGGGCGTTCCGTCATCATCGTCGGTCCGCAGCTCAAGCTGCACCAGTGCGGCCTGCCGAAGCTCATGGCCCTCGAGCTGTTCAAGCCGTTCGTCATGAAGCGGCTCGTCGAGAAGAGCTACGCGCAGAACATCAAGTCCGCCAAGCGGATGGTCGAGCGGCAGCGCCCCGAGGTCTGGGACGTGCTCGAGGAGGCCATCTCCGAGCACCCGGTCATGCTCAACCGTGCGCCCACCCTGCACCGGCTGGGCATCCAGGCGTTCGAGCCGATCCTCGTCGAGGGCAAGGCCATCCAGCTCCACCCGCTGGCCTGCGAGGCGTTCAACGCCGACTTCGACGGTGACCAGATGGCCGTCCACCTGCCGCTGTCGGCGGAGGCCCAGGCCGAGGCCCGGATCCTCATGCTCGCGTCGAACAACATCCTCTCCCCGGCGTCCGGTAAGCCGCTGGCCATGCCCCGTCTGGACATGGTCACGGGCCTGTACTACCTCACGCTCGTGAAGAAGGAGACCGAGTTCGGCGGCCAGGGCGCGTACAGCCCGGCGACCGACGAGCGCCCCGCGACCGGCGTGTACTCCTCGCTGGCCGAGGCGATCATGGCGTACGACCGTGGGGTCCTCGGGCTCCAGGCGCCGATCCGCGTGCGGATCAGCCACCTGCGCCCGCCGGCCGACGTCGAGGCGGATCACTTCCCCGACGGCTGGCAGCGCGGTGAGACCTGGCTCGCCGAGACGACCCTCGGCCGGGTGCTCTTCAACGAGCTCCTGCCGTGGAACTACCCGTACGTCGAGGGCGTCATGGCGAAGAAGCCGCAGGCGGCGGTCATCAACGACCTCGCGGCGAAGTACCCCATGATCACGGTCGCGCAGACCGTGGACAAGCTCAAGGACGCCGGCTTCTACTGGGCCACCCGCTCCGGTGTGACGATCACCATGCACGACGTGCTCGTCCTGCCGAACAAGGCCGAGATCCTCGACCGGTACGAGGAGCGGGCCCGGGTCATCGAGAAGAAGATGGCGCGCGGCAAGATCAACGAGACGGAGCGCTACAACTCGCTGGTCGACCTGTGGAAGGAGGCCACCGACCTCGTCGGTGAGTCCGTCGAGGAGCTCTACCCGGACGACAACCCGATCCCGATGATCGTGAAGTCGGGCGCGGCGGGCAACATGCGTCAGATCTGGACGCTCGCCGGCATGAAGGGCATGGTCACGAACTCGAAGGGTGAGTACATCACCCGTCCGATCAAGACCTCCTTCCGCGAGGGCCTCTCCGTGCTCGAGTACTTCAACAACTCCCACGGTTCCCGCAAGGGCCTCGCCGACACCGCCCTCCGTACCGCCGACTCGGGCTACCTCACCCGTCGTCTCGTCGACGTCGCGCAGGACGTCATCGTCCGCGAGGACGACTGCGGCACCCGCCGTGGCGTCACCCTGCCGCTCGCGACCCCGGTGCTCGACGCCGAGGGTCAGGAGACGGGCGAGTTCCGCCGCGCGGAGTTCGTCGAGACCTCCGTCACCGGCCGGTTCCTCGCCGACGACGCGACGGCCCCCGACGGCACCGTCATCATCGAGGCCGGCAACGACCTCGGTGATTCGGACATCGACCGCCTCGTCGCGGCCGGCGTGCGGGAGGTCAAGGTCCGCTCCGTCATGACGTGCGAGACCGCGACCGGCGTGTGCGCGACGTGCTACGGCCGCTCCATGGCGACCGGCAAGAAGGTCGACATCGGTGAGGCCGTGGGCATCGTCGCCGCGCAGTCCATCGGTGAGCCCGGCACGCAGCTGACCATGCGTACGTTCCACCAGGGTGGTGTCGGTGGCGACATCACCGGTGGTCTCCCGCGTGTCCAGGAGCTGTTCGAGGCCCGCGTGCCGAAGGCCCGCGCCCCGATCGCCTCCGTCGACGGCACGGTGAGGATCGACGACGGCGAGAACTTCTTCACCGTCACGATCGTTCCCGACGACGGCTCCGACGACGTCGTCTACGAGAAGCTGTCGAAGCGCCAGGGCCTGGCCGTCGTGAAGAACGACGGCGGCTACGAGCGCCAGATGCGCGACGGCGACCACGTGACGATGGGCCAGCAGCTCCTCAAGGGTGCCGCCGACCCGCACGAGGTGCTCCGCGTCCTCGGCCGCCGTGGTGTCCAGCTCCACCTCATCAACGAGGTGCAGAAGGTCTACCGCGACCAGGGTGTGGCCATCCACGACAAGCACATCGAGATCATCGTCCGGCAGATGCTGCGCCGCGTGACGGTCATCGACTCCGGGTCGACCGAGTTCCTCCCGGGCTCGCTCGTCGAGCACGCCGACGCCGTCGCGGCCTCGAAGGAGGCCGTGCAGAGCGGCGGGCGTCCGGTCGAGGTGCGTGCCGAGATCATGGGCATCACCAAGGCCTCGCTGGCCACCGAGTCCTGGCTCTCCGCCGCCTCCTTCCAGGAGACGACGCGCGTGCTCACCGACGCGGCGATCAACAAGCGCTCCGACAAGCTCATCGGGCTCAAGGAGAACGTCATCATCGGTAAGCTCATCCCGGCCGGCACGGGCATCGCCCGCTACCGGAACATCTCGGTCGAGCCGACCGAGGAGGCCCGGGCCGCCGCGTACTCCATCCCGTCGACGTTCGGCGACGGCTTCTACGGTGACGACTCCTACGGGGAGTTCACCGGCGCGGCCGTCCCGCTCGACGACCTGGACATGTAGCGCCCGCCCCGCGCACCGGACCCCGGTGCCGCGACCGCCCCGACCCCCGCCCCGGCCCCGTGCCGGACCGCGGGGGTCGCGGCGTGTCCGGGGGAGTGGGTGGGGGAGGGACGGTCGGTGCAGGCCCGGGTCGGGAGGGACCGCGGGGGCCGGCCCCGGGTGGGGAGGGACCGCGGGGGCCGGCCCCGGGTGGGGAGGGACCGCGAGGGGAGGGGAGGCCAGGGGCCGCGCGGGGGAGCGGAGGCCAGGGCTCGCCCGGGGGAGCGGAGGTCAGGGCCCCGCGGCGAGGGTGCCTGCCGGGGGTTCCGGGTCCGACGCCGTCGGTCGGCGTTTTGGTGCTGTCCGGCGTGTCGGGTAGGGTCACGGGGTAGTCCCCGTTATGAGGACGGTCCCGGCGGGCCGACCGCCGGGTGACACGGAGCCGGCCACGGCACCACGACGGTGCCCCGCCTCACCCGGTCACCCACACCGGCCCGCGTGGCATGAGCCACCTGACACGTGTCGCGCGAGATCACTTTCACCCCGTAGGCCAGCGAGAGCGGCCGACGGGTTCGCGCACGTTTCGGGCCGGATCGCCGTCCGCGGCAGGGAAGACAGGCTCAGGAATCAGGCTCGCTGTCGCGGGCAGGGTCGCGCAGCGTCGTCGAACCGGCCCCGACACCCCGGGACCGTGACAAGACACAACACCAGAGAAGAAAGTCGGTCTATGCCTACTATTCAGCAGCTGGTCCGTAAGGGCCGCCACGACAAGACGGTGAAGGTCAGCACCGCCGCGCTCAAGGGTTCGCCCCAGCGCCGCGGCGTCTGCACGCGCGTCTACACGACCACGCCGAAGAAGCCGAACTCGGCTCTCCGGAAGGTCGCCCGTGTCCGCCTCACCTCCGGTATCGAGGTCTCCGCCTACATCCCGGGTGAGGGCCACAACCTTCAGGAGCACTCCATGGTGCTCGTGCGCGGTGGTCGTGTGAAGGACCTCCCGGGTGTCCGGTACAAGATCATCCGTGGCTCCCTCGACACGCAGGGCGTCAAGGACCGCAAGCAGGCACGTTCCCGCTACGGCGCGAAGAAGGAGAAGTAGAATGCCGCGTAAGGGCCCCGCACCCTCCCGTCCCGTCGTCAAGGATCCGGTCTACGGTGACGTCATCGTCACCCAGCTCGTGAACAAGGTCCTCCTCGACGGCAAGAAGTCCACCGCCGAGCGCATCGTCTACGGTGCCCTCGAGACGTGCCGTGAGAAGACCGGCACGGACCCGGTGCTCACGCTGAAGAAGGCCCTCGACAACGTCAAGCCGGCCCTCGAGGTCCGCTCCCGCCGTGTCGGTGGCGCCACCTACCAGGTGCCCGTCGAGGTCCGCCCGGGCCGCGCGACGACCCTCGCGCTGCGCTGGCTGGTGACCTTCACCCGGCAGCGGCGTGAGAACACCATGACCGAGCGTCTCGCCAACGAGATCCTCGACGCCTCCAACGGCCTCGGCGCGTCCGTCAAGCGGCGCGAGGACACCCACAAGATGGCCGAGGCCAACCGCGCGTTCGCGCACTACCGCTGGTGACAGCGGGGTGCGGTGCGTGACGCGCCGCGCCCTGTCCGCGCCTCCCGCACGACCCGCCCGACGGCGGGCCCCGGGAGGGTGCGGATGCGAGCCTGAGGTTCCGGTTCCCCCCGTCCCGGCGGCACTCCGCCGACCCACGGACGGGGGCCGGGAAAACCCCCGCTCGCCGAGCCGGCTTCCCATGAAGCTGGCACAATAGAACGAGACCAGTTTCGCCCGTGACCGCGGTCCGTGCACCACCCTGCGCGGACCCAGGTCGCTTGAAGAAGAAATGAGCGGGGTTTTCCCAGTGGCACTTGAAGCGTTGACCGACCTGAAGAAGGTCCGCAACATCGGCATCATGGCGCACATCGATGCCGGTAAGACCACCACGACCGAGCGCATCCTGTACTACACCGGCATCAACCGCAAGATCGGTGAGACCCACGACGGTGCGTCGACGATGGACTGGATGGACCAGGAGAAGGAGCGCGGCATCACGATCACGTCGGCCGCGACGACCTGCTTCTGGAACGGCAACCAGATCAACATCATCGACACGCCCGGTCACGTCGACTTCACGGTCGAGGTCGAGCGCTCCCTGCGCGTGCTCGACGGTGCGGTCGCGGTCTTCGACGCGAAGGAAGGCGTCGAGCCCCAGTCCGAGCAGGTGTGGCGGCAGGCGACCAAGTACGACGTCCCGCGCATCTGCTTCGTGAACAAGATGGACAAGCTCGGCGCGGACTTCTACTTCACCGTCGACACCATCATCAACCGCCTCGGCGCGAAGCCGCTGGTCATGCAGCTCCCGATCGGCACGGAGGACAACTTCGACGGCGTCGTCGACCTCCTCAACATGCAGGCGATCACGTGGCCCGGCACCGTCGAGATCGGCGCCGAGCCGACGATCGAGGAGATCCCGGACGACCTCAAGGACAAGGCCGCCGAGTACCGCGAGAAGCTCGTCGAGGCCGTCGCCGAGTCCGACGAGGAGCTCATGGAGCGCTACTTCTCGGGCGAGGAGATCACGGTCGACGAGCTCAAGACGCACATCCGCAAGCTCACGATCAACTCCGAGGTCTACCCGGTCTACTGCGGGTCCGCCTACAAGAACAAGGGCATCCAGCCGATGCTCGACGCCGTCATCGACTTCCTCCCGAACCCGATGGACGTCGGCTCGATCCAGGGCCACGACGTCAACGACCCGGAGAAGGTCCTGACCCGTCAGCCGTCCAAGGACGAGCCGTTCTCGGCCCTCGCCTTCAAGGTCGCGACGCACCCGTTCTTCGGCCGCCTCATCTACGTCCGCGTGTACTCCGGCTCCGTCGAGTCCGGCGCGCAGGTCTTCAACGCGACCAAGGGCAAGAAGGAGCGCATCGGCAAGCTCTTCCAGATGCACTCCAACAAGGAGCAGCCGGTCGACAAGGCCTCCGCGGGCCACATCTACGCCTTCATCGGTCTCAAGGACACGACGACCGGTGACACACTGTGCGACTCGAACGACCAGATCATCCTGGAGTCCATGGACTTCCCGGACCCGGTCATCAAGGTCTCCATCGAGCCGAAGACGAAGTCCGACCAGGAGAAGCTGGGCACCGCGATCCAGAAGCTCTCCGAGGAGGACCCGACCTTCACCGTCGAGCTCGACGAGGAGACCGGCCAGACCGTCGTCGGCGGCATGGGCGAGCTCCACCTCGACGTCTTCGTCGACCGCATGAAGCGCGAGTTCAAGGTCGAGGCGAACGTCGGCGCCCCGCAGGTCGCGTACCGCGAGACGATCCGCAAGCCCGTTGAGAAGCTCGAGTTCACGCACAAGAAGCAGACCGGTGGTTCCGGCCAGTTCGCCCGCGTCATCATCGCGATCGAGCCCTACGAGAACCCCGAGGACCCCGAGGAGATGTACCTCTTCGACAACCAGGTCACGGGTGGCCGCGTGCCGAAGGAGTACATCCCCTCCGTCGACGCCGGTATCCAGGACGCGATGCAGTACGGCTACCTCGCCGGCTTCCCGCTGGTGAACATCAAGGCCACGCTGCTCGACGGCGCCTACCACGAGGTCGACTCCTCCGAGATGGCGTTCAAGATCGCCGGTTCCCAGGCGCTCAAGGAGGCCGTCGCCAAGGCGAAGCCGGTCCTGCTCGAGCCGCTCATGGCCGTCGAGATCACGACCCCCGAGGAGTACATGGGCGAGGTCATCGGCGACGTGAACTCCCGCCGTGGCCAGGTCCAGTCCATGGAGGACCGTGCCGGCGCGAAGGTCGTCAAGGCCCGCGTGCCGCTGTCCGAGATGTTCGGGTACGTCGGTGACCTGCGGTCCAAGACCCAGGGTCGCGCGAACTACTCGATGATCTTCGACTCCTACGGTGAGGTTCCCGCGAACGTCTCCCAGGAGATCATCGCGGAGCGGACCGGCGGCTCCCACTAGCCGGTCCCGGTGACCGCCGGTCCCGTCGCCCCGAGCGGGTGACGGGGGACCGGTGGCACCGCACCCCCTCCCCACGGGACAACGGGTCCCGACGGGGTAGGGGCCAGCACGTCGTATTCACCTCGTCACCACCGCACGGTGGGCCCGGCTGCCGGTTTCCGCAATCGGTGCCGGTGAAGTAGGATGCGGTGTGCTGGCCGTTACCCGGTAGACCAGGTGCGGGTCAGCGGCGTGAAACGCCGGTGACCGGGCACTGACATGCTGACAACGGCAAAAGTAAGGTCGGGGAGGTCGGGGCCACGCAACCGGCGTGGAGTCCGCCCCCGGAAGCACGTCATGTGGCTGCGAGAGTCGTAGCCACCGAGAAGTCCAGGAGGACACAAAGTGGCGAAGGCTAAGTTCGAGCGTACTAAGCCGCACGTTAACATCGGTACCATCGGTCACGTCGACCACGGCAAGACCACCACCACGGCTGCCATCACCAAGGTTCTGGCCGACACCTACCCGGACCTGAACCAGGCCTTCGCGTTCGACGCCATCGACAAGGCGCCGGAGGAGAAGGAGCGTGGTATCACGATCAACATCTCCCACGTCGAGTACCAGACGGAGAAGCGCCACTACGCGCACGTCGACGCCCCGGGCCACGCGGACTACATCAAGAACATGATCACCGGTGCCGCCCAGATGGACGGCGCGATCCTCGTCGTGGCCGCCACCGACGGCCCGATGCCGCAGACCCGTGAGCACGTCCTCCTGGCCCGTCAGGTCGGTGTGCCCTACATCCTCGTCGCCCTCAACAAGTGCGACATGGTCGACGACGAGGACCTCATCGAGCTCGTCGAGATGGAGGTCCGTGAGCTCCTCGCCGAGCAGGACTACGACGAGGACGCCCCGATCATCCACATCTCCGCCCTCAAGGCCCTCGAGGGTGACCCGGAGTGGACGCAGCGCATCGTCGACCTCATGAAGGCCTGCGACGACGCCATCCCGGATCCGGAGCGCGAGACGGACAAGCCGTTCCTCATGCCGATCGAGGACATCTTCACGATCACCGGCCGCGGCACCGTCGTCACGGGCCGTGTCGAGCGTGGCATCCTCAACGTCAACGAGGAGGTCGAGATCCTGGGTATCTGCGAGAACTCCCAGAAGACGACCGTCACCTCCATCGAGATGTTCAACAAGTTCCTCGACACGGCCGAGGCCGGCGACAACGCCGCCCTGCTGCTCCGTGGCCTGAAGCGCGAGGACGTCGAGCGTGGCCAGATCGTGGCCAAGCCGGGCGCCTACACGCCGCACACCGAGTTCGAGGGCTCCGTGTACATCCTCTCCAAGGACGAGGGTGGCCGCCACACGCCGTTCTTCGACAACTACCGTCCGCAGTTCTACTTCCGGACGACCGACGTCACCGGCGTCGTCAAGCTGCCGGAGGGCACCGACATGGTCATGCCGGGCGACAACGTCGACATGTCCGTCACGCTGATCCAGCCGGTCGCGATGGACGAGGGCCTGCGGTTCGCCATCCGTGAGGGTGGCCGCACCGTCGGCGCCGGCCGCGTCACCAAGATCACCAAGTAAGGAGCCGCCCCGACGCTCCGGCGGTCACGCCGGCGGAGCGCAGGCGCCCTCACTGCGAACAACGCCTCACCCGGGTTTTTCCCGGGTGGGGCGTTGTCGTGTGTCAGGGGGTGGTGGCGAGGCGCCGTGAGTGTTGATCCCCGCGTCGCCGCGGATGGTGGCGACGTTCCGGACCCCGTGTGCGCTGCCCGCCGGGTTGTGGGGCACGGTCCCCGTTCGCGTGGCCCGGGGGTCCTGCAGTAGCTACCGTGTGCTGACAGACACCTGAGAGGACACCGGCGATGGCACGACGATCCGGCACCAGACCCCCCGGCGGCGGGGCGTGGTCCCTGTTCCACGAACTCGCGATCCCCGTCGAGATCGCCCGGCTCAACGCCGACCCGAACTCCGGCGTGACCTACCGGCTCCCTGAGCCGACGGCGCCTCCGACCAGGCCCCGTTCCCGCTACCTGGTCATGGCCATCGGCTCGTGCCTGTTGTACTGGGTCTGCTCACTGATGGCCATCTCGGTCGACATGAGCGGCATCGGCAACGCCGCCCTCGTGATCGGAGCGGTGCTGGTTGTCGTGCTCATCGTGCGACGGGTCAGGTACAGGGCCCGCTGCAGGGCGGCGGCGCGGTCCCCTTTCGACGACATCCCGACGTCGGTCTTCGAGAAGTTCGGACCGACCGTCAACGAGGCCGTGCGGCTCGCACGGCAGCGCGACCGCCGGGCGTTCACGGACCGGTTCGAGTACTACGACGTCGAGATCGTCAACGCGGCGATGGGGGCGGCAACCGAGGAGTGGATCGGAGCGTCGCTGGAGTCCACCCTCCCTGAGACCTGGGACATCGCGCACGACGTCCTGATCCTGTCCGAGCCCCCTGCCACCGGGGTCAGCGCCAACATCGACCACCTCCTGTCCGGCCCGGCGGGACTGGTCATGGTGGACGCGAAGCACTGGATCGGCGAGACCGTGCTCGCGGAGGATGGACGGCTGGTGCGCTACCGCGGCCCGTCACGGCAGAAGGCCGTCGAGACGTGCCTGTTCGAGGCGTCGTGTCTCGCGGTTCCACCGGTGGAGATCGTCATCGCCGTTGACGGTGGCACCGTCCGCGACGGGTTCATCCGCGTGCCCCGGGTCAATCCGTCCCTGCCGGACATCCCCGTGGCCGTGGTGGAGTGGTCCCTGGCCGGCGTACCTGGAAACCATGGATCCGGATGTCCCCATCGACCTGGACCGGCTGATCGCCGCGTCGCCGCGGGTGGTGGCGGGGTAGGCGCGCCGCACGCGGGAGGGGAGCGCCTCCGCGCGGGGACGGCGTAGGCGCACGTCCCCCCAGGACGTGTGGCAGCGTGGCGGCAGCCACCCGGGCACAGACGACGGCCCCGGTGGGGTCCTCCGTGGGGAGGGCCCGCACCGGGGCCGGCGGTGTCGGGACCGGGGTGGGCGCTCACGCGCTCACGCGCTCAGCCGCTGGTGTCCACCCGGTCGAGCTGGATGATGAAGCGCGGCCGGATGTCCTGCCCCGGCAGCGCGTCGCGGATGTCCCGGCGGGCCTGGCGGCACGCCGCGGCGAGGTCGTTCATGTCCGTCTCCGCGGGGGCGTTGACGGTGACGGAGATGACCTTCGTCCCCCGGTCGTCGACCGCGCGGTGGTCGGAGGTGCGGACGCCCTCGAGCTGCCGGAACGAGTCCGCGACCGCGGCCGCGACATCGCCCGGGTGGACGGAGATGACGCCGGTGGCCGTCGAGGCGGGGGCGATCTGCCCGCCGACCCGACGGCGCTCGATGTTCATGATGATGAACACGAGCCCGAGGATGAGGGCGACGACGCCGATGCCGATGACGACGGCCTCGTAGTTCGACTGTCCGGGCAGGTCGCGCCAGAAGTCCTTGTTGGCGTACCCGCCGACCTTCTGCGCCCACGGGTTGTCGATCTGGAGGCCGATGCCCCACAGCGCGAGGAACGCGAGCACGAGGAACAGCAGGAACACGAGGAACCGGTTGAGGAATGCCTTGCCTTGGCTCATCGGGACTCACCTCCGGTCGTGATGCGGACGGTGACCGTCGGCGGGGAGGCCAGCAGCCGGGTCCGGGCGGTGACGGCCTCGGTGATCCGACGCTCGACCTCGCCGTTGTCGACGGCGGCGACCGCGGTCACGGTCACCTTCTTCCGGGTGGCGACGCTGTGCGCCCGGAGCACACCGTGGACGCGGCGCGCGGCGGCGGTGCTCATGCGCGCGACGTCGACGGGGCGCATCCACGCCGCGGTGTTGTCGCCGACACCGATGTGGGTCCGCGCCCGGGGCTTGAGGACGAGCCACAGGACGAGGAGCGCGAGGACGGCGCACACGATGGCCACGGGGAACATCCACGACTGGAACGTGAGGTCCCCGAGCCACGTGAACACCGGCTCGAGCCACTGGCCGCCGGAGACGACGTCCTGCATGACGAGGATGTCGTGCACGGCGACGCCGCACAGGCAGAGGAAGAGCAGCCCGATAAACATGACCAGCCACCGGGCGGCGGGGGAGGCCTTCGGCTCCGGCGCGGCCTCGACGGCCCCGGCGGAGGTGTCGACGCCGTCGGACGACGCCGCGGCCCCGCCGGTGGCCTGCGGGCCACCCGTGGCGGACCGGGGTCCGGTGCCGGCGGCGGCGTGGGGCGTGTCGTCGGAGACGGTGAGGGGCGCGGCGAAGCGCCCCGACGGCTCCGGGCGGTAGGTGTCACCGCTCAGGCCGCGTGGGCCGTGGGGTCGGGTACCGGACGGGTCGGCACTGCGTGTCGCTGTCACTGGTCTCCCCTTTCTCTCGCGGTGGTGGAGCCGGACCCGGTCGACGCCGGGGAGGCGTGGCCGTGGGCGGCGGTGGACCGGGTGGCCGTGGCTGTGCCGTCGGTGCCGTTTCCGTCGGTGCCGGTGCCGGCACCGTTCGTCCCGGCGCCGTCCGCACCCGTGTCGTCGCCGTGGGAGGCGTCGGCGTCCGGGTCGTCCGTACGGAGGCCGAGCTGGTACTCCAGCCGGGCGCGCTGCCGCGACGGACGGACGGTGACCTCGCGGGTGCCGTGGGTCTCGGCGGGGACGTCGACGTCGATCACCGGCGTGGGCCGCACGTGGACCTCGTCGAGGTCGCGGCGACGGGACTGCGGGTAGATCGTGACGTCGAGCCCCTGCGGCGTCGGCACGGCGTCGACCGGGAGGCCCTCCGGGGTCGGGATCGTCCGGACGGGGAGACCCTCCGGGGTCGGGATGTCCCGGGTGAGGCGGAGGCCGTCGGCCCGGCCGACGGGGCGCAGCTCGCGGCCCGTCGGGACGCGGGGCACATAGACCTCCGGCTCGGGCTGCCGCGGGAAACGCTGCACGGGCAGGCCACGCGGGGTGGTGATGCGGCGCAGCTCCGGCTCCGGGGGCGTCGGCACGGCCGCCGGCTGGACCGGACGGGGCGTGACGACGGGCGTGAGCGGGTGCGGCGCCGGGGTCTCCACGGACGCGACGTGCGGGGCCGGCGGGACGCTCACCGGGGTGAGCGGCTGCGGCTCCGGGGCCTCCGGGTGCCGGACGTCGACGGGGCGCGGGGCCTCGACGGACCGGACGACCGGCGGCTCCGGCGCGGTGACGTGGCGGACCTCGGGCAGCTCCCCGGCGGAGACCGGGGTGAGCGTGACGTCGTCGATCGGCTGCGGATGCTGCAGCTCACGCGGGATGAGCCGCTCCTCGGTCTCCGGGGAGACGACGTCGAGCGGGTCGGCGTAGACCCGGTGGAGCTCCGGGGTCCGCGGCGCGGCGAGGAGCTCGTCGACCGTGACCTGGTCCCGGCGGCCGTGCGCGGAGCCGGCCCCCGGGGTCCCGGAGGCGGACGACGTCGAGCTGTCGGCGGCGACGAGGGTGACGACGTCGACGTTGACGGCGACGACCGGCACCCCCGTCGTGTGCTCGATCCACTCCGCGACGGTCTCGCGGGTGGCCTGGGCGACGGCGACGACGGGGCTCGGCCAGCGGACGGCGATCTGGGCGTCGACGGACGCGGCGCGCTCCGCCGGGGCGACCCGGATGTCGAAGCGGGGCAGCGACCGGCCGGTGAGGCGGTTGAGGCCGCTGGCGTGCTCGATGACGCCCGGGACGCTCAGCGCGGCCCGGCGGGCGATCCGGTCGAGGATCTTCTCGTCGATCTCGGTGTGCCGGCGCTGCTCGGCGTACGCGGCGGCCCGGGGATGGGTCGTCGTGTCACCGGCCGCGCCCGGCGGGGTCGTGGGAGGGGACTGGGACACGGCGATCAGCCCCGGCCGCGGGTGCTCTGCGAGAAGATGGAGCGCAGGTCGACGACGCCCTCGAGGTGCGCGCCGATGAGTCCGCCGACGCCGCAGAGGACCAGGACGACGAGGAAGCCCGTGACGCCCTGCCAGAGAGCCCCGACTGCGAGCAGGAATCCTGCGAGGATGCCGAGAAGAGTTGCGTATTTCATGGTGTCTGCTCCTAGTTGTTCCGCTGGTGGTCCGGACCGGTGCCGGGGCCGGTGCGCCCGGTCCCCGTCACGGTGTCGGTGAAGCGTTTCGCCCCGGGGAACCCGCGGGGGATCCGGGAGCGGACCCGACGGCCGGCACCCGTGAGGACCCGCCCGGCGGTGCGCCGGACGGTCCGTGAGACGGAGGACGTCGCCACGACCTGCCCCCGCGACCGCATCGCCGCCGCGCGGCGTCGGATCTCCTCCGAGTACTGGTCGGCGAGATCCTGGGCCTGGCGGGCGACGTCGTCGGGGATGAAGGACGGCAGGGTCACCGACTCGCGTCGGGCCCACTGCTCGTCGAGCCGGCGGAGCTCCCTGATGAGACGGTCGTCGGAGCCGCCCCGGTCGGGGTGGTTCTCGCGGATGATCGCCCGGCGGCGCCGGAGGTACTCCGGGTCGTCGCGGAAACGGGGGGAACTCGTGCTGCTCATCGTCGTCCAGGGGGGTCGGACGCCCGGTCGGTGGGGACCGGGCGGGGTGGGGCGGCACCACCGGGGACGCCGGTGGCCGGGGACCTGCCGGAGGTGCCCGGGGCCTTACTGGACCCGGGAGCGCTCCTGCTGCTCGTTCTGCTCGTCGTCGTCCTCGTCGTCCTCCGGGAGGTGGACGTCGTGGACCGTGACGTTGACCTCGGTGACCTCGAGGCCGGTCATGCGCTCGACGGAGATGAGGATGTTGCGGCGGATCGCCTCGGCGAGCTCGTGGATGGCGACGCCGTACTCCGCGACGATGCTGATGTCGACGGCGGCCTGGCGGTCGCCGACCTCGACGGAGACGCCCTGCTGGACGTTCACGCGGCCGCCCGGGATGCGCTCCCGGAGGGCGCCGACGACGCGGGCGGTGCCGCCACCGAGGTCGTGGACACCGGTGACCTCGCGGGCGGCCATGCCGGCGATCTTGGAGACGACGACGTCCGCGACGGAGGTGCGGCCGTGGTCGGTGAAGAGGTCGGAGCCGTCCGTGGTGGAGACCTCGGAGCCCGAGCCGGCGGGCGTGGAGCCGTTACGGGTGGCGGGCTTCTGGGAGCCGTTGCTGGAGGTGGTGGTGTTCCGGTCGTTGTTCTTGTCGTTGCTCTCGCTCACGGTGAACTCCTCGTTCGGATCGGTGTGGCAGATGGTCGGTGATACACCCGGTACAGCCTGGACCCCCGGCAGCGGGCGGGACCCGGTGCCGTGGCCGGAACCGTGTCCGACACCGTGGGCTCCGTCGGGCGCACCCCGCGGGCGGGGTGCGGGACCCGGGGTGCCGTGAGGGCCGTCACGACGCCGAGGCGTCAGGGCGGCGGCCGGTCTGCGGCGTACCGTGCGGCCCAGGGTAGTGAAAACTGTGGGAGAGGCGGCGGGGCCGCGGGGGAGGTCTCCGGGGGGCGGGGAGGTGGCCGGGGGAGGGGGCCGTCGGAACCCTTTACCTCCTTCCCAGGTCAGCGGCACCGACCGGGGTCGTTGACGGGGCCGGGGGTGGGGGTACGACGACGTGCGGGTGCGGTGGTCGGGACCCGGTTCCGGGGCGGTCCGGGGGAGAGGGGGAGACGGGTGCCGACGATTTGGTGGGCTGGACGGCGACGTGCTTAAATGGCCGACGTTGCTTTGACACGGCGCATGAGGCCGTGGGTGTCAGTCACGACGACCGCACCGACCGCACCGCTCCGGCCACCGGCCGGGGGCGGCCACGTCGGTGGGGTGGGAGCAGGTCAGCCGTACCGGAACTGCCTGCACCACACGACGGACCCCGCGGACGAGACGGCGTCGATGGTGAAGTGAGCATGATCCGCCGTCAGTGGACACCGGTTCACCGGTCGGACGGAGGCCGTTCCCGAACGGTCACCGCCCCCGGGACGAGGTCCCACTGCGCGGTACTCTGCGCGGGAACGGGCGACACGCCCGACCGCGGGTGCCGGGCGGGGCATGGCAAGTAAACAGCGGCAGTAGTGAAGGCCCGTCACGCGGACCGTACGCACCGGCACCACCGGAGAGATCCGGGGCGCCCGGCGTCGGCCCACACGGGGGACCCCTTCCGACGCGGATGCAGGACATCCGGTGCTCTCCGACGACGGAGGGTGCGCTGACCCGGTGTTTACGACGCCGTGGCCGGCCCGCCACCGTCGTTCAACGGACTGCAAGCGAACTGGCGTCTGTTCCAGCCCCCGGCCGGACAGCGTGGACAAAGACAAGAAGCCGTCAGCCCCCGGGAGACCGGGACGCGGCGAGGAAGAGGACTAGCGTGGCGGGACAGAAGATCCGCATCAGGCTCAAGGCCTACGATCACGAGGCAATCGACGCTTCCGCGAAGAAGATCGTCGAGACGGTCACCAGGACCGGCGCCCGGGTTGTCGGCCCTGTGCCTCTGCCCACAGAAAAGAACGTGTACTGCGTCATCCGCTCGCCGCACAAGTACAAGGACTCGCGCGAGCACTTCGAGATGCGTACGCACAAGCGACTGATCGACATCCTCGACCCGACGCCGAAGACCGTTGACGCCCTCATGCGCATCGATCTTCCGGCCAGCGTCGACGTGAACATTCAGTGAGCCTGGACTCGAGTCTGAACTAAGGCAGCGGAGACAAGATTATGAGTGATATTGAGATCAAGGGCCTCCTGGGCAAGAAGCTCGGCATGACCCAGATCTTCGACGAGGACAACCGGGTGGTCCCGGTGACCGTCGTCGAGGCTGGGCCGTGTGTCGTCACCCAGGTGCGCACCACCGACACCGACGGCTACGAGGCCGTCCAGATCGCCTTCGGGGAGATCGACCCGCGCAAGGTCAACAAGCCGGGCAGCGGGCACTTCAAGAAGGCGGGCGTCACCCCGCGCCGCCACGTCACGGAGATCCGCGTCGCGGACGCCTCCGCGTACGAGGTCGGCCAGGACGTCACCGTCGACATCTTCAGCGATGTCGAGTTCGTGGACGTCACCGGCACCTCGAAGGGCAAGGGCTTCGCCGGCGCCATGAAGCGTCACGGCTTCGCCGGCCAGGGTGCGGCCCACGGTAACCAGGCCGCCCACCGCCGCGTCGGCGGCATCGGCGCCTGCGCGACCCCGGGCCGTGTCTTCAAGGGCAAGCGCATGGCCGGCCGCATGGGCAACAACCGGGTGACCCTGCAGAACCTCCGGGTCGCCAAGGTTGACGCCGAGTCGAACCTGCTCCTCATCAAGGGTGCAGTTCCCGGAATCAACGGCGGCGTTGTCGTCGTCAAGACCGCAGTGAAGGGCGGTGCACACGCATGAGCAACCTGAAGCTCGATGTCCAGACCGCTGACGGCACGACCAACGGCACGGTGGACCTCCCGGCCTCGATCTTCGACGTCGAGGTCAGCGTCCCCCTGATGCACCAGGTCGTCGTGGCCCAGCTCGCGGCCAAGCGCCAGGGCACCCACGCCACGAAGACCCGTGGTGAGGTCCGTGGCGGTGGCCGGAAGCCGTTCCGTCAGAAGGGCACCGGCCGTGCCCGTCAGGGTTCCATCCGCGCACCGCACTTCACCGGCGGTGGCACGGTCCACGGCCCGCAGCCGCGGGACTACGACCAGCGGACCCCGAAGAAGATGAAGGCCGCCGCGCTGCGGGGCGCCCTCTCCGACCGGGTCCGGCACGACCGGATCCACGTCGTCGAGGAGCTCGTCCCCGGCCAGACCCCCTCGACGAAGGCCGCCCGGACCTTCATCGAGCGCCTGACCGACCGCAAGTCCGTTCTGCTGGTCCTCGGT
Organism: Corynebacterium bovis DSM 20582 = CIP 54.80; assembly: GCF_030408615.1. Lineage (NCBI taxonomy): Bacteria > Bacillati > Actinomycetota > Actinomycetes > Mycobacteriales > Corynebacteriaceae > Corynebacterium > Corynebacterium bovis. The sequence continues at coordinate 498,143 of NZ_CP047187.1, forward strand.
CGCGAGGACGTCACCGGCTGGAAGTCCGCGAACAACCTGCCGAACGTGCACATCCTCGCCAGCGACCAGCTCAACACCTACGACGTCCTGAACGCTGACGATGTCGTGTTCTCCGTGGAGGCGCTGACCACGTTCATCGCCGCCGCCGAGGCCCGCTCCGCGGCTGTGAAGGAGGAGGCAAAGTGAGCACCATCACAGACCCGCGCGACATCATCCTCGCTCCGGTCGTCTCGGAGAAGTCCTACGGCCTGATGGAGCAGAACGTCTACACGTTCCTGGTGAACCCGGACTCCAACAAGACCCAGATCAAGATTGCCGTCGAGCAGATCTTCGGCGTGAAGGTCGCCAGCGTCAACACCTCGAACCGTCAGGGCAAGCGGAAGCGCACCCGGACCGGCTACGGGCAGCGCAAGGCCACCAAGCGCGCCATGGTGACCCTGGTCGCCGGCAGCGATCCCATCGACATCTTCGGCGGTTCGGCCGCCTAGGCCGCCACCAAGGAAGGTAGAGAGAAGCACAGTTATGGCTATTCGCAAGTACAAGCCGACTACGCCGGGTCGCCGCCAGAGCTCTGTCTCGAAGTTCGACGAGATCACTCGCTCGACCCCGGAGAAGTCTCTGCTGCGCCCGCTGTCCAAGTCCGGCGGCCGCAACGTCCACGGCCACATCACGACCCGTCACAAGGGTGGCGGCCACAAGCGCCGCTACCGTGTCATCGACTTCCGTCGGAACGACAAGGACGGGATCACCGCCAAGGTCGCCCACATCGAGTACGACCCGAACCGCACGGCGAACATCGCGCTGCTCCACTACATGGACGGCGAGAAGCGCTACATCATCGCGCCGAAGGGTCTGACCCAGGGCACCGTCGTGGAGTCCGGTCCGAACGCCGACATCAAGCCGGGCAACAACCTGCCGCTCCGCAACATCCCCACCGGTACGACGATCCACGCCGTGGAGCTCAAGCCGGGCGGCGGCGCGAAGATGGCCCGGTCCGCCGGCGCCTCGATCCAGCTGCTGGGTAAGGAAGGCAAGTACGCCGTCCTGCGTATGCCCTCCACCGAGATCCGTCGCGTCGACATCCGGTGCCGCGCCACCGTGGGTGAGGTCGGCAACGCCGACCAGATCAACATCCGCTGGGGCAAGGCCGGCCGTATGCGCTGGAAGGGCGTCCGCCCGACCGTCCGTGGTGTCGTCATGAACCCGGTCGACCACCCGCACGGCGGTGGTGAGGGCAAGACCTCCGGTGGTCGCCACCCGGTCTCCCCGTGGGGTCAGCCTGAGGGCCGCACCCGCAAGCCCAACCGTCCGAGCGACAAGATGATCGTCCGCCGTCGCCGCACCAACAAGAACAAGAAGCGCTAAAGGAGGTAGTTGAGAATGCCACGCAGCCTCAAGAAGGGCCCGTTCGTCGACGAACACCTCCTCGCGAAGGTGGACGCTCAGAACGAGAAGGGCACCAAGCAGGTCATCAAGACCTGGTCCCGTCGCTCCACGATCCTGCCGGACTTCATCGGCCACACGTTCGCCGTCCACGACGGGCGGAAGCACGTGCCGGTGTTCATCGACGATTCGATGGTCGGGCACAAGCTGGGCGAGTTCGCCCCGACGAAGACCTTCAAGGGTCACGTCAAGGACGACAAGAAGGGTCGGCGATAAGTCATGAGTGACACCGTCAACACCGCACGGGCGACGGCGCGGTTCGTCCGCGTCACGCCGATGAAGGCGCGTCGTGTCATCGACACGATCCGCGGCAAGTCGGTGGAGGACGCCCTCGCGATCCTGAAGTACGCCCCGCAGGCGGCGTCTGAGCCGGTCGCGAAGGTTGTCGCCTCCGCCGCCGCGAACGCCGAGAACAACGTCGGGCTCGACCCCCGCAGCCTCGTGGTCTCCGCCGCGTGGGCCGACGAGGGTCCGACGCTCAAGCGTTTCCGTCCGCGCGCCCAGGGACGTGCGTTCCACGTCCGCAAGCGCACAAGCCACATCACCGTGGTCGTCGAGAGCCAGAAGGGAAGTGCTCAGTAGTGGGCCAGAAAATCCACCCCCACGGCCTCCGGCTGGGCATCACGTCCGAGTGGCGCTCCCGCTGGTACGCCGACAAGCAGTACGCTGACTACCTCGCCGAGGACATCAAGATCCGTGAGTTCCTGTCCAAGGGCCTCGACCGCGCCGGCATCGCCGACGTCGTCATCGAGCGCACCCGGGACCGGGTCCGCGTCGACATCCACACGGCCCGTCCGGGCATCGTGATCGGTCGTCGCGGCTCCGAGGCCGACCGCATCCGCGGCCGCCTGGAGAAGCTCACCGGCAAGCAGGTGCAGCTGAACATCCTCGAGGTCAAGAACATCGACGCGAATGCGCAGCTCGTCGCGCAGTCGATCGCCGAGCAGCTGACCAACCGCGTGGCCTTCCGCCGCGCGATGCGGAAGGCCATCCAGAGCGCGATGCGCCAGCCGCAGGTCAAGGGCATCAAGGTCGTGTGCTCCGGTCGTCTCGGCGGCGCCGAGATGGGCCGCACCGAGCGCTACCACGAGGGTCGCGTTCCGCTGCACACGCTCCGCGCCGAGATCGACTACGGCACCTTCGAGGCCCACACCACCTTCGGCCGCATCGGCGTGAAGGTGTGGATCTACAAGGGTGACGTCGTCGGTGGACGGCGTGAGAGCCTCATCAACGCCCGCGACGACCGCCCGAACCGTGGCGGTCCCCGCCGGGAGCGTCCGCGCCGCGGCGGTGCCCGTCGCCAGCGTGCTGAGCAGAAGCAGGAGGGCTGACAATGCTGATCCCGAAGCGCGTCAAGTACCGGCGCCAGCACCGCCCCACCCGTCGCGGTGTGTCCAAGGGCGGGAACCGGGTCACCTTCGGTGACTACGGCCTCCAGGCCCTGGAGCCGACCTACATCACCAACCGGCAGATCGAGTCCGCGCGTATCGCCATCAACCGGCACGTCAAGCGTGGCGGCAAGGTGTGGATCAACATCTTCCCGGACCGCCCCCTGACCCAGAAGCCGCTCGGCGTGCGCATGGGTTCCGGTAAGGGCCCCGTGGAGAAGTGGGTCGCGAACGTCAAGCCGGGCCGGATCCTGTTCGAGATGAGCTACCCGAACGAGGAGATCGCCCTCGAGGCGCTCCGCCGCGCGGGTAACAAGCTCCCGTGCAAGGTCCGCATCGTGAAGAAGGAGGATCAGTTCTGATGGCTACCGGCATTCCGGCCCATGAGCTCCGTGAGCTCAACGACGCTGAGCTGACCACTCGCCTCCGTGAGGCGAAGGAGGAGCTGTTCAACCTCCGCTTCCAGTCGGCCACCGGCCAGCTGACCAACAACCGTCGTCTGGGCATCGTCAAGCGCGACATCGCCCGCATCTACACCGTCATGCGCGAGCGCGAGCTCGGCCTGTCGACCAACCCGGGCGGTGACGCCGCATGAGTGAGGCTAACGTGACTGAGACCAAGAAGGAGAAGGGCGCCCGCAAGGTCCGCAGCGGCTACGTGGTGTCCGACAAGATGAGCAAGACCATCGTGGTCGAGCTCGAGGACCGTAAGCAGCACTCGCTGTACGGCAAGATCATGCGCAGCAACACCAAGGTGAAGGCGCACGACGAGGAGGAGATCGCCGGTATCGGTGACCTCGTCCGGATCGAGGAGACGCGGCCGCTGTCCAAGGACAAGCACTTCCGTCTCGTCGAGATCATCGAGAAGGCGAAGTAGCCTGACCCCGGACTCCTGACCGGCGGCGACGCCGGCAGGTCCGACGGTCACGCACCGTCGTCACAGGGCCGTTCCCCGTTGTCGGGGAGCGGCCCGTCGTCGTGTCCGGGGCCGGTCACGCCCGCCGCGCCCGCTCAGGTGTGGTTCCCGACGGTGCCCGTCCCCCGGGGCCGCTCACGTCCCGTTCCCGACGGTGCCCGCCCGCCGGCCGCCGCTCCTGCCCGCCCGCCGCGCGCCCCGCTCAGCGGCCGGCGAGGAACTCGAGGATGACCCGGTTGACCTCGTCGGGCCGCTCGAGGTACCCCCAGTGGCCCGTCCGCGGGACCTCCCGGTACGTCGCCCCCGGCACGGTCGCGGCGACGTCACGGACCTGGGCCGGGGTGACGACGCGGTCGTCGCCGTAGGCGAGCGCGAGGCACGGCCGGCGGATCGTCGCGTACTCCGCGTGCAGGTCCCACGGCCGGTCCGGGTCCGCGTGGTCGCTCGGGGTCGTCGGCGGGGTGCCGGGCCGGTCCGTCGCCGCGCCCCCGTCGCCGGCGGCCGTCGCACCCGCCGGCCCGCGTCGGGCCGTCGTCCCCCTCCCGTCCCCACCCCGGGCGGACAGGTGCCGGGAGAGGGCGATGACGTCGAGCCACTCGCGCTCCCGGGCCGGGTCCGCGAGCGTCGCGGGTGAGAGGTTCCGCGCGGCGGTGAGCGCGTCGAGGTACTCCGGCTCCTCCCTCGCGAGCAGCGCCGCGGCCCGGTCACCCCGCGCGGAGAGCACCTGGGCGGTCCGGGGCGCGGCGGCGTGCGCGGCGGCCATGACGCACCGCGTGACGAGCCCGGGGTGGCGGGCCGTGAGCGAGCCGGCGATCCGCGCGCCGAGGGACGTCCCGACGACCGCCGCCGGGCCGTCACCGGTGCGGCGGATGATGTCGGCGGCGTCGTCGACGAGCTCGCCGAACGTGAACGGCCCGCGGTCGACCGTGCCGGCGGCGCGGTGGTCGTAGGTGAGGACCTCGTAGCCGGCGTCGACGAACGCCGGGACCTGGTGCAGCGTCCACGTCCGCCCGGACGCGCCCTGGCCCATGATGAGCAGCAGCCGCGGGCGGGGGCGGCCGGTGGCGGGGTCGGTCGCCGGGCCGTGGTGCGTGACGGGGCCGGTGGCGGGGGTGGGGGTCGTGCGCGTCGGGCCGGTGCGGGGTCGCGTCATGTGGGGTCTCCGTCGGGGGTCGGGGGGTTCGGGTGCGGTGGTCGGGAGGTCCGGGGGAGGGGGACGACGCGCCCCTCCGCGGCGGCCCCGCCCCCACGGGGTCGGGGGCGTCAGTCCGGGTCAGGGGCGTTCGCGGCCGAGGATCCAGTACGTCACCCAGCGGACGTCGGCCCCCGCGAGCCCCCACGTGTCGACGAGCACCCGGCGGACGTCCTTGCACAGGCCCTGTTCGCCGCACACCCAGGCGTACCCCGCGCCGGTCGCGGGGTGGCCGGCGGCGGCCCAGCCGGAGAGCAGCGTCGTCACCTCCCGGGCCTGCTCCGTGACCGTCGCCCCGGTGACGGTGGCGAGGGTGCCCACGGACCCCTCCCACTCGTCGCGGAGGCCCGGCTCGAGGTCGGCGGGGCCGGAGGCGAGGACGACGACGTGCAGGTCGGCGAGTTCCGCGGGGTGGTGGTCGCGGGTGAACTCGAGGATCGAGCGGAGGGCCGGGACGGCGGTCGGGTCGGCGACGAGGAGCTGGCGGGTGGAGGCCCGGCACCAGATGCCGCCGGCCGGGCTCACCGCGCACCGCCGGCCGGGGCGGGCCCGGAGCGCCCAGCGGGAGCCGGGGCCGGAGTCGCCGTGGACGAGGACGTCGACGTCGATCTCGCCGGTGGGGGAGCCGTCCGGGGCGACGGTGTCCCGGCGGAGGTTCCGCACGCTGTACCAGCGCAGGAGGGGGCGGTCGGGGGCGGGCAGGGCGTTCACCGCGGCGCGGAGGTTCGTGCCGGTCGGGTCGACGGGCGGGACCGCGCGGCCCGGCTCCGGCATGAGCAGGCCGAGGTACTCGTCCGGGCCGGTGAGGACGAGGTCGCGGAACGCCGGGGAGGACAGGGTGAGGCGGCGGATCGACGCGGCGGGCGAGGTCACCGCCGTGACCGTGGCGGGGAGGACCGGGGTGTCCGCGCGGCCGGGTTCCGTCGGGAGGGAGAGGTCGCGGACGGCGGTGGCGGGGGTCGTGGTCACGGGGTCCTCCCGGGGCCGGCGTGGGCGTGGCCCGGGGTGGCGGTGGCGGCGTGGTCCGGGGTGCTGGCGGCGGTGGCGGCGTGGCCCGGGGCGTCCGCGCGGCCCCGGGGCGCGCACGGGACGATGAGGGGCCCGCCGGTCACCGGGTCGTCGACGACGACGGCGTCGAGGTCGAACACGTCCTTGAGCAGCTCGGCGGTGATGATGTCCCCCGGGGCACCGGTGGCGACGACCGCCCCGTCGCGCATGACGATGAGGTGGTCCGAGTAGCGCACCGCGAGGTTGAGGTCGTGGAGGACCATGACGACGGTCCGGTCGAGGGCCGAGCGGAGGTCCGCGACGAGGTCGAGGATCTCGATGGAGTGGGAGAGGTCGAGGAACGTCGTCGGCTCGTCGAGGAAGAGGATGTCCGTGTGCTGGGCGAGGACCATGGAGATCCACACCCGCTGCCGTTGGCCGCCGGACAGGGACTCGACGCGTCGTTCCGCGAGGTCCGCGACATTCGTCAGCTCGAGGGCGCGGAGCACCTCCTCCTCGTCCGTCGACGACCACTGGCGGATCCACGACTGGTGCGGGTGACGCCCCCGGGCCACGAGGTCGGAGACGATGAGGCCCTCCGGGGCGACGGGCGACTGCGGGAGGACACCGATCCGGCGGGCGAGGTCCCGGCGGCGCATCGACGAGATGTCGTCGCCGCCGAGGGTGACCCGGCCGGACCGGGACGGGATGAGCCGGCACACGGCGCGGAGGAAGGTCGACTTGCCGCAGCCGTTCGGCCCGATGACGGTCGTCACGGCGCCGCCGGGGATGGTCGTCGTGAGGTCGTCGATGATGAGGCTGTCACCGTAGCCGACGGACAGCCCGTCCACGGCGATGCGGTGGTCGGGGACACGGTCGACGGGGGCCGGGTCCCCGGGGAGCGCGTGCGCGGGGGCGTGGCCGGGGGCGTGCGTGGGGAGGTGCTGGCGGTTCACGGGGAGGCTCCTGACGGTCACGTGGTGGTCCGGCGGTTGTTCCGGACGAGGAGGTGGATGAGGAAGACACCGCCGACGGCCGAGGTCAGCAGGCCGACGGGAAGCTCGACGGGCAGCAGCGACTGCGTGATGATGTCCGCGCCGATGAGCAGCACCGCCCCGGTGAGGGCCGACGCGATGAGCGGCGGTGCCGCGACCCGGGTGAGGCGGAGCGCCACCTGCGGGGCGACGAACGCGACGAAGCCGATCGGCCCGGAGGCGGCGACGGCCACCGCCGCGAGCGCGACGGACAGGCCGAGGAGCACCACCTGGGTGGCGCGGGTGTTCTGTCCGAGGGCCGTCGCCGTGTCCGGCCCGAGGAGGCTCGCGAGCAGCCGGAACGCGATCCACGCGGTGACCGGGATGCACACGACGACGAGCAGGCTGATCGGCAGGGTGCGCTGCCACGTCGACGACCCCAGGGAGCCGGTGAGCCACATCTGGGCCGTCGCGGCGTCGCGGGTGTCGGCCGTCGTCAGCAGGTAGCTGATGTACGCCTCGAGCAGGGCCGAGACGATGATGCCGAAGAGGACGAGGCGGAAGGGGTCCGCGCCCCGCCGGGCGGCGAGTAGCCAGATGACCAGCGCCGTCGCGACCGCCCCGAGCAGGGCGGCGACCGGGGTGCCGACCGACGCGAGCCAGCCGGCGAGCCCGCCGCCGCTGCCGAGGATGATGACCGTCGCCGCGGCGGCGGAGGCGCCCTTCGTGATGCCGAGGATGTCCGGGCTGGCCAGGGAGTTGCGGGTGACGGACTGGGTCAGCGCCCCGGACAGGCCGAGCGCCGCGCCGACGGCGAGCCCGGTCACCGCGCGGGGCATCCGCCAGTCGAGGACGACGAGCCGCTCGATGCGGGTGCCGTCGCCCGTGAACAGCACCCGGAGGACCTTCCACACGCTGAGCGGGTAGTCCCCGAGCCCGATCGACGCGGCGAAGAGGAACACCGCGGCGACCGCGAGGATGAGGGTCACGGCGACGGGCCACGGGCGCCACACCGTCGACACCGGCCCGAGGCGCAGGGCGGGGCGTCCCGGGACGCGGGCCTCCCGGATGTGCCGGGTGAGGAGGCCGGCCCGGGGGGAGCGGTCCGTGGGTGGGGTGGAGGTCGACGCCGTCATCAGATGGACACCACCTTCCGCCGCGAGATGAGGACGATGAAGAACGGCGCCCCGACGAACGCCAGCACGATCCCGACCTGGAGTTCCCCGGGGCGGGCGATGACGCGGCCGACGACGTCGGCGAAGAGGATGAGGACCGACCCGGCGAGGGCCGAGTACGGCAGGATCCACCGGTAGTCCGGGCCCGTCACCGCGCGCACGATGTGCGGCACGACGAGCCCGATGAAGCCCACCGGGCCGGCGGCCGCGGTCGCGGCGCCGGCGAGGAGGGAGATGAGGAGCATCCCGCCGACCCGGGCGCGGCCGGTGTCCACGCCGAGCGCGGAGGCGACGTCGTCCCCGAGGTTGAGCAGGTTGAGCTGCGGGCCCGTCGCGAGGGCGAGGACGAGGCCGACGACGATGAACGGCAGCACCCCCCAGAACACCGTGAGGTCCCGGCCTGCGACCGAGCCGACGGTCCAGAACCGCATCCGGTCGAGGTTGTTGTCGTCGGTGAGGACGAGCGAGCTGGTGACCGAGCCGAGGACGGCCGAGAGCGCCGCCCCGCCGAGGATGAGCGTCAGGGGGTTGACCTGCCCGTTCCCGATCGACGCGAGGGCGAAGACGAGGGCCGTCGCGACGACCGCGCCGCCGAACGCCCACACGGACGTCGCCACGGCGCCGGTGACGCCGAAGAGCGCGAAGGAACCGACGACGGCGAGGGCTGCGCCGGAGGACACCCCGAGGATCCCCGGGTCCGCGAGCGGGTTCCGGGTGTGGCCCTGGATGAGCGCGCCGGCGACGCCGAGCGCCGCGCCGACGACGAGCGCGATGAGCGTCCGGGGGACGCGGAGTTCGGCGATGACCCGCAGGTCCGGGTCGGCGGAGGCGGGGTCGGCCATCGCGGCGCGGATCGAGCCGAGGCTGTCGAGGACGGTGCCGAGGGGGATCTCGCGCGCGCCGAGGGCGATGCTGAGAACGAGGCCGACGAGGAGGAGGCCGACGAGGACGACGAGGCCGGTCAGCCGCCGGACGCGGAGGGAGGTCGACGCGCGCCGGCGGGGGGCCGGGGAGTCCCGCCGCCGGGTCTCCGGGGGGTCGGTGAGCTGCATGTGGGTCGCTTCTCCGGGTCGTGGGCGTGGGCGTCGGGCGGGGCCGGGCGGCCGGTCGGACGCGGGTCGGGGCCCGTGGCCGGCGACTCCCGGGGGGCTGGGGCCAGCTGGATAGCCTTACCTCACGTGTGAGGCACGGGTTCACCATACTCTGTGTTTCTGATGCTGCATATCCCCGGGGAGGGGGCGAGGGGAGGAGTGAGGGGAGGGGCGGGAGCCCGCCGGTGGGCGGGCGGCGACCGTGCGGGACGGGGCGGCGCGCGGGGAGGTGGGCGTCGCCACCGGGGCCGGGCCGCGGGGAGGTGGGCGTCGTCCCTGGACCCGGTGGGTCGGGGATTTGTCCGGCTTTCCGGGGGCGTGGCATACTGTGCAGGTTGTCTCGCGGGGGGACCGCCGACCGGCCGTACCGTCATGACGGTGCACCGGTCCGCGGACCTGCGGGGCATGGACCAGGTGCGTGAGGGTCGGAAATCCCGCGCACGTGTACCTACTAGGTCTACGAGGAGACTCAAGTGATTCAGCAGGAATCGCGTCTGCGAGTTGCCGACAACACCGGTGCCAGGGAAATCCTGGTCATCCGCGTGCTCGGCGGCTCCACCCGACGCTTCGGCGGTATCGGTGACGTCGTCGTCGCCACCGTCAAGGAGGCGGCCCCGGGCGGCAACGTCAAGTCCGGCGACGTCGTCAAGGCCGTCATCGTCCGTGCGAAGAAGGAGACCCGTCGCGCCGACGGCTCCTACATCCGTTTCGACGAGAACGCGGCCGTTCTCATCCGTGCCAACGACAACGATCCGCGCGGTACCCGTATCTTCGGCCCGGTGGCCCGTGAGCTGCGTGAGAAGCGCTTCATGAAGATCGTGTCCCTTGCTCCGGAGGTGCTCTAATGAAGATCCGTAAGGGCGACAACGTTCTGGTCATCTCCGGCCCCGACAAGGGTGCCAAGGGCCGCGTCATCGAGGCCTACCCGCAGCGGGACAAGGTCCTCGTCGAGGGCGTCAACCGCATCAAGAAGCACGTCGCGAACTCCGCTCCGGAGCGGGGTGCCGAGTCCGGTGGCATCGTCACGCAGGAGGCCCCGATCCACGTCTCCAACGTCATGGTCCTGGACTCCGACGGCAACCCCACCCGCGTCGGCTACCGCTTCGACGAGAACGGCAAGAAGGTCCGTATCTCGCGTCGCAACGGGAAGGACATCTAATGGCTGAGAACTACACCCCCCGTCTGAAGACCCGCTACCGCGACGAGATCCGGGAGTCCCTGACCAAGGAGTTCTCCTACGAGAACGTCATGCAGATCCCCGGCGTGACGAAGGTCGTCGTGAACATGGGCGTCGGCGACGCCGCCCGTGACTCCAAGCTCATCAACGGCGCGATCAACGACCTGACCCTCATCACGGGTCAGAAGCCGCAGATCCGCACGGCGAAGAAGGCCATCGCGAACTTCAAGCTCCGCGAGGGCATGCCCATCGGCGCCCGGGTCACCCTCCGTGGCGACCGCATGTGGGAGTTCCTCGACCGTCTGCTGACGGTCGCGCTGCCCCGCATCCGTGACTTCCGTGGTCTCTCCGACCAGCAGTTCGACGGTCACGGCAACTACACCTTCGGTCTCAACGAGCAGTCCATGTTCTACGAGATCGACGTCGACAAGATCGACCGTCCGCGCGGCATGAACATCACCGTCGTGACGACCGCCACCTCGAACGACGAGGGCCGGGCGCTCCTGCGCGAGCTCGGCTTCCCGTTCAAGGCCGGCCAGAAGGCCGCCGACTAGGCGTCCGTCCGCCACACGGGGAAAGCCCCGTCCCCGGTCCGAGTGACCGGGGGCGGGGCTTCGTCGTGTCTGTGGTGCGGGCGACCGGGGGGCAGCCGGCACCGGTGGGGGCGGTGACCCGGGGGTCAGCGGGCACCGGTGGGGGCGACTGGGGGGCAGCCGGCACCGGTGCCGCTGCAGGTCAGCGGTGCAGGAACGTCCGGAGCAGGAACAGCAGCCCGCTCACCGCCGCGCTGATGATGAGCCCGGGGATGAACGCGAGCTGGAACCGCGCGCCGGAGAGCTCGACCGACGACCCGGACGAGCCCGTGGACGAGCCGGCGGGGGCCGTCGGGGTCGCGGCCGGGGTCGACGGGGCCGGGGCGGAGGTCGACGCCGACGCCCCGGCGAGGGAGCCGGGCAGGCTGCCCTGGACCGTGCCGGTGCCGGTCGCTCCGCCGAAGAGGCCGCGGATCGCGGTCCACAGCGGGGTCAGGAAGGACAGGAACGGCAGGTTCAGGGACCCGACGGGCTCCGGCGCGGGCGTCGGCGTGGGCGTCGGCTTCGGCGCCGGCGCCTGGGTGGTGGGCGTGGCCGGGGTGCTCGGAGCCGGCGCGGGCTCGGTGGTCGGCTTCGCCTCCGTGGTCGGGGCGGGCTCGGTGGTCGGCTTCGCCTCGGTGGTCGGGGCGGGCTTCGGCGCCTGGGTGGTGGGCTTCGCCTCGGTCGTCGGCGCGGGCTTCGGCGCGGGCTCGGTGGTCGGCTTCGCCTCGGTGGTCGGAGCAGGCTTCGGCGCGGGCTCCGTGGTGGGCTTCGCCTCGGTGGTCGGCGCGGGCTTCGGCGCGGGCTCGGTGGTGGGCTTCGCCTCCGTGGTCGGGGCGGGCTTCGGCGCGGGCTCGGTGGTGGGCTTCGCCTCGGTCGTCGGCGCCGGGGTCGTGAACGTGACCGGGGTGAACGTCTCGAACGTCGGCACCTCCGCCCCGCCGCCCGGGTACGTGTAGATGCCGTAGACACCGTCGGTGATGCCCTTCTCGGCGGCCGCGGCGTCGGCCGCCGCCTTGTCGACGAGCAGCGTCGCCGAGAACGCCCCGTCCGGCGTCAGCGGCGTCGCCCCCAGGGCGGTCCCGCCGATGAGCGGGACGAGCTCGGCGGGCACGGCCCAGTTGACCGAGGCGTACGGCCGGCCGCTGGACGGCACACCCGCGGACGGCTTCCACGTCGCCGGGAACTTGCCGAAGGCCACGTACACCCCGGAGCTCATGCCGGGGAACGGAGGCCGGGTGGAGACCGCCGCCGGGTGCGTGAAGCCGGTGCCGGTGACCGTCACGGCCTCGGAGCGGGCCGCGTCGAACTCCGTCCGGCTGACGGCGACCTGCGGGTTCCCGACCGGGACCTCCGGGGGCGGCGGCGGGCACTCCCGCTCGACGGTGAACGACCCGGAGATCGGGTCGACCCAGCCGTCGCTCTCCCCGTAGAAGTTGCCGAAGGCCTTGAGCCCCTCCGTCGTGAACTGACCCCGGCCGGCCTCGCCGGACCCGGAGGTGAACGTGACCGTCCCACCCTCGGCGGGGACGACGACCGGCTGGGTGAGCGTCCACGTTGCGACGTCGACGTCGGGCGAGTCGACCCACGGCCCGAGGCTCTCGGCGTTCACGAAGGTCCGCGCCTTCATGTAGGCCTTGAGCGTGGCCGTCGTGCCCTTGATGATGAGGCGGAACGCGGAGAAGGTGTCGTCGAGGATCGGCTGCTTGTCGGCGCGCTCGTAGGCGTGGCCGGTGATGTGGACGCTGCCCCTGGTGGCCAGCATGATCGACTGGGTCGGGTCGATCTCGTCGGGCATGGTCGGGAAGGAGAACGAGCGCGGGTTGCCCTTGCCGAACGGGCCGTTCGGCTTGGGGTCCTGACCGACGACGTCGCCGTCGACCGTGATCGTGCCCCGGGCGATGGGCCCGTTGATGTAGTTGATGAAGCTGTTGCGCAGGCCCCACGACCAGCTGCCGGAGGTGGTGCGGTAGATCGCGTCACTGTCGGCGCAGGTGGGGGAGGGGGTCGACGCGGGCTGTGCCGACGTCCCCGCCGCGGCGTCGGCGGCCGTGGCGGTGGGGACGGTGACGGGCGCCAGGGCGACGGATGTCGCCGTGACGACGGTGAGGGCGGCGCGGTGAAGTCGCATCCCAGTGAAACCTTTCGTGCGGGAACGTGAGGCACCTGTTGCCTCACACTCGGGTCGTGCGGACGGGAGTGGTCCCCGGCGGCCGCGGTGGGCCGGGCGGGGTGGTGGTGGCACGGTGTGCCCCCGGGGTGTGAGGGAGGTGGCGGAACGGGGTCCCACCGGGATGTGAGGGAGGTCAGCCCTGGTAGAGGGCCTTGGCGAAGGCGAGGACCATCTCTCCGGCCTGCGGTCCGAAGCTGAGGGCCTGGCTGTCGGGGATCGCGACGATGCGCGGCGTCTTCCCGGCGGTGGTCTCTGCGATGCCGGGGCGTTTCAGGAGGCCGTCGAGCCCGCCCGTCGACTCGAGCCCCTGGGACATCATGACGATGACCTCGGGGTTGAGCTGGGCGAGGGCTTCGGCGGTCGCCGGTGTCATGTCACCGATCTTCCGGTCGGCGGCGGCGTCGTGGCCGCCGACCGACTCGAAGAGGTCGGTGGTCCCGCTGTCAGGGCCGAGGATGAAGAAGACGCCGCCCGTGCCCCTGGCGTACACGAACGCCATGCGCAGCGGGTCGGCCGGGACGATCTTCTTCACGGTGTCCGAGGCGCGAGAGAGCTCGTCCCCGGCCCTGGTCGCCAGCGACTCCCCGACGTCGGGGAGTCCGACGACCCCCGCGATGGTGCGGATGTCGTCGCCGATGGCGTCCATGGTGTGCTTGGGGTTGATGACGGCGACGGTGACGCCGGCGTCACGGATCTGGTCGATCGCCTCCCGCGGGCCGATGGAGTGGTCCACGATGACGAGCGACGGGTGGAGGTTGAGGACCGCCTCGACGTTGATGTTGTGGCCGCCCTGCGTGACGACCGGCAGCTCCTTGAGGCTGGGCTCCTCGGACGACACGGTGCGGCCGACGATGTTGTCCCGCAGGCCGAGCCCCGCGACGGTGCGGGACGTCGTCCCGTAGAGGTCGAGGGGGAGGATCCGCGAGACGTCGCTGACGGTGACGTCGTACCCGTCGGCGTCGGTGAGGGACACGGGCAGCGACGGTGACGGGGAGTCCGTGACCGGGGTGACGTCACCGACGGAGTCGGCCGTCGACAGGCCCCGGAGGGAGCGCGGGTCCGGGGGTGTGGAGGTGGTGAAGGCCGCGAGGGCGGCGTCGAAGGTCGTCTCCTGCGCCTCGGCGCGGTTCCCGGAGTTGTCGACGTTGAGCCCGCACGCGGAGAGCAGCAGTCCCGCGACGGTGAGCGCGGCGACGACACCGCGGGCCCGGCGGGCCCGGCCGCGGCGGTCGCGCGCGCCGGGGCCGGCGGCCGGGCCGGTGCCCGGGCTGACACCCGGGGCGTGGCCGGACCCGGGGGGACAGGCGCTGGCTGAATGTGACACAGGAGTCATACTTGAGGTCCTTTCCTGGGTGGTGTCCGCCATCCTCCGCGTGCCGGGGGCACGTCACGCATTCGGGTGCCTGCTGGTGAGGAACAGGCAGGCTCCCGCGGCGGCGAGGAGAGCGGCGCTCATACCCATGAATTGAGCCACAGATACACCCGTATTAGCCAGGGTGCCGGTGCTCGCGCCGGCCGGCGCCGCACCCGCGCCGTTCTTGAACGTGACGTTCCCGGACCCGGACTGCCCGCCCGACGTCGCCCCGGACGCGTCGGCGGCGGCCGCGGCCGCGGGCGTCCCCGCGGCACCACCGGTGGCCGGCGGGGTGGCGGCCGCGCCGCCGGTCGTCCCGCCGCCCCCGGCCGCCGTCGGCGTGCCGCACGCGGTCTTCGAGCCGGTCAGCGTCGCACTGACGGTGATGGGGTCGAGCTCGGTGCCCGGGGCGTAGAAGTCGGCGAACGCCTGCGACCCCTTCGCGGTGAGCGCGACGTTCGCGGTGCCGTTCACCGCGGAGTCGGTGAGGTTGAGCGACGTGAACGTGAGCTGGCCGAACTCGACCCGCCCGTAGTCCACCGGGGTGCCCTCCATCGTGTTCGACACGACGGAGGCGATGAGGGTGCCCTGGTTGCCGTTGACGGTGATCTCCGGGTTGCTGACCTTGAGGTCGAGGATGCCCTTGTGGCCGGTGAAGCGGACGGTGCCGTCGGCCTTGATGTCGCCGGTCTTCGTCCCGGGGTCGGCGGTGCCGGACGTGCCCTTCCAGTGGAACTGGCTGCCGTCGTACGTGGCGCCCTGCATCTCCCACGAGCCCTTGGCGATGGAGCCGGTGATGTAGCTGCGGAAGGACTGCTTGAAGCCCCACGCGATCTCGGTCTGGCCGGCCGCGATGCAGCTCGTCGCGGCGCCCGCCGCGGCGGCCGGGGCGGTGCCCGCGGCCCCGCCCGCGGCGCCGGCGCCGGTGCCGCCCGCGGGGCCGGTCGTCGCACCGGTGGTCCCGGTCGGCCCGGCGTAGCCGCCGGACGGGGTGGACGCGCCCGCCCCCGTGCCCCCGGTGCCCCCGCCGGCCGGGGCGGGGGAGGTGGGCGCGGTGGTCCCGGCGCCGGTCGTCGGGTTGGTCTTGGGGACGCCGGGGAGGAGCTCGGCGGTCGGGGTCTGGCCGGTGACGACGGCCTGGGTCAGCGCGGCCGGGTTGAACTTCGCGCCGAGGGCGGAGACGGCCTCGATGAGCAGGCCGGTCTGCGTGGCGACGGTGGTGAGGTTCTGGAGGAAGCGTGTCGTCGCGCCGAGGGAGTCGTCGTCGTTCGGGGCGGGGAACGGGCTCGGGGACGACCCGACCGGCGGGGTGGCCGGCGGGGTCACCGGGGGCGTGGTGCCCGGGGGCCGGGTGGGGTCGTAGAGCGTCTCCGGCGCCTCCGGGCGGCTGCCGCACCGCTGCGCGGTCGCGGTGTGGAGGGTGAGGTCGTCCATGGCCAGCCCGGCCTCGTAGAAGCCGGCGAAGGCGGCGGCCCCGTCGGCGGTGAGGACGACCCGCCCGGTCTGCTCGTCGTCACCGGCGATGTCCTCGGTGAAGGTGACGTCGGCGAGCCGCACCCGGGACCCGGACATCGGGACGACGTTCCCCTCGACGTCCTGGGAGCTCACGAGGGCGGTGAGGTCGGCGTGGCGGGCGTCGCGGACGTTGAGCCGGAGGTCGTCGAGGCTGGTCCGGAGGATCCCCCCGTGGCCGGTGAAGGTCACCCCGCCGCCGGAGGGCAGCGCGCCGGTCTCCGGGGTGCCGGCGAGCGACGCGGCGGCGGTCAGCGGGAACGTCCAGCCGCCGGTGGGCCGGTCGGCGCCGGTGTCCGTGGCCGGGGCCGTCGTCGTCCACGCGCCCTTGGCGATCGGGCCGCGGATGTACGAGCGGAAGGACTGCTTGACGCCCCAGCTGATGTCGCCGGTGACGGCGGTCCAGGGGTCGGTGCACGCGGCCGGGGCGGGGGCGGCGGCGGGCTGCGGGGCGGCAGCGACGGTCACGGGGGTGGCGGCCCCGAGGAGGACGACGGTGGCGGCGCCGGCGGCCACGCAGGTCGTCCGCGGGGACCGCCGCAGCTGGCGGAGCAGGGAGGATGTGGACACGATGGCTCACTCTCAGGTGGAACTAAGTTTTCGTTGCGTAACCTAGCATGGGTTTCCTAGGTGAGGCTATGCTTCACTTCCATGACCCACGTCACGTCTGCCCCACCCCCGGACGTCGCCGCCCCCGCCGACGTCGACCCGCACCGCCCGATCGACACCACCCTCACCGAACGCCTCCTCCTCGCCCTCGCGGCGGGCGCCCTCTCCGGCGCCGTGACCTGGCCGAACGTCACCGCCGCCGCGGTCGCGGCCCTCGCGTTCGGGCTCATCGTCATGATGGTCATCGTGCGGCCGGACCGCCTCCGCCGGCGGGCGGTCCGCCGGGAGCTGCCCCGGTTGGACTGGGAGGAGTACTCGCGGGGTCGCGGCGTCGTCCCCCTCCAGATCGTCACCTGGCTGGTGGTGTACGCGCTCGTGACCGTCCGGCTGCTGTGGGGTCCGAAGGACGGCTGGCAGCACATCGCGACGTGCGTGCTGGTCGGGGTGCTCGCGGCGGTGCTGGTCTTCTACCTGCCCGGGTTCACGCGGCAGCGCGGGGCCGGCCGCGCCGGCCGGGACGGGGACGGCGGGGACGGGGACGGTGACGGGACCGGTGACGGTCCCGGGGAGGGTGACGGTCCGGGGGAGGGGGACGACGCCGGGACCCCGGGCCCGGGGACCCGCCGCGACGGGGTGTGGGTCGGGGAGGGGGACGACGCCCGCCTCCGCGGCCCGGGCGCGGGCGACATCGCCGACGCGCCGACGACCGTGTTCGGCCGGGCGCCCCGGCCGGGGCCGGCGGGGGAGCGGGGGCCCGGGGCCGGGGAGGTCTGAGCCGGCGCGACCGTGCCGGCCGGTCCCGGCTGCGGCCGGCCCCGGATCAGTCGCGGCTCAGCCGCCGATGGCGCTCATCGTGCGGTCCGGCTGCACGTACGACGGGTCGGAGACAATGACCGTGTCGCTGCCGTACGCGCGGGGCTTGAGCGCCATCGCCTCCTGCCAGCGCGCGGCGACGGCGGCGTCGTCCGCCCCCGAGCGCAGGAGCCCCAGCGGGTCGGTCTCCTCCTGCGAGAACAGGCAGCTGCGGACCTTCCCGTCCGCGGTGATGCGGGTGCGTGAGCACGCCGCGCAGAAGGACTCCGTGACCGGGGCGATGAGCCCCACCTGGCCGAGGACCGGCCCGTCCGGGTCGTCGCGGTGGCGGACGTCGGACAGCTCCGCCGGCGCGGAGCCGCGGGGCACCGGGTGCGGGGAGAGGTGGAACCGCCGGGTGAGCCGGTCGCGGATCTCCGCGGCGTCGACGAGGTGCGTCCGGGACCAGGAGCGGTCGGCGTCGAGCGGCATCTGCTCGATGAACCGCAGCTGGTAGCCCTCGTCGAGGCACCAGGCGAGGAGCTCGTCGGCCTGGTCGTCGTTGACGCCCCGCATCATGACGGCGTTGACCTTCACCGGGTGGAGGCCGGCGTCGCGGGCGGCGGCGAGGCCGCGGAGCACCGCGTCGAGCCGGTCGCGCCGGGTGATCTCCCGGAAGGTCTCCCGGCGCACGGTGTCGAGGGAGACGTTCACGCGGGTGAGTCCGGCGTCGACGAGGCCCGCGACGCGCCGGTCGAGCCCCACGGCGTTCGTCGTGAGGGAGACGGGGACGTCCGGGTGGAGGGAGCGCACGCCGCGGACGATGTCCTCGAGGTCGCGCCGGACCAGCGGTTCGCCGCCGGTGAAGCGGATGTCGCGCACGCCGAACACGCGGACGCCGATGTCCGCGAGGCGCACGGCCTCCTCCGTGGTGAGCAGCGACGACGACGGCAGCCACGGCAGCCCGTGCTCCGGCATGCAGTAGGTGCACCGGAGGTTGCACTTGTCGATCAGCGAGATGCGGAGGTCGTCGGCGACACGCCCCCAGCGGTCCGTCAGCGCGGCGCGGGACGGGGGTGCGATGGTGGTCACGTGTGTCACAGGTGACTCCCTTCTCCCCGGCCGCGGTGACGGGGGCCGACGGTGGTCGGCGGTGGGCGGTCGCCGGCGGCCTCCGGGCCCGTCGGGGACGGTGGAGGGGGACGACGGCGACCCCGGCGCGGTGGGGTGGTCGGTGGTCGGTGGTGCGGGGGTGTGGGTCGTGCGGGGTGGGCGGGGGTGCGGGTCGGAGGTGCGGGGGACGTCCGACCACTGTAGAACACGTCGGTCCCCGGCCGCCGCCGCGAGTCCGTGATGTGCACGTCCGCCGTGTGGCAGTCTGGGACGGACACAGCCCGGGACACAGTCCGGCACAGCCCGGCAGAGACAGGCACAGCCCGGCACACACAGACACAGTCCGGCACAGACACGCGGAGGAGAGGCGGGAGACGATGGCGGAGGACAGGTCGGCGGCACCCTCGACGGCACCGGCAGCACCGGCAGCGGCAGCGGCGGCACTTGCAGGGGCGGCGTCGCCGGTGCGCGCGGGTCGGGGCCGGCCCGGGCGGGCGGTCGCGACGGGGGTCGCGGCCGTGGCCGCCGCCGTCGGCCTCGTGGCCGGTGTCACGGCCTGTGCCTCGTCGCCGCAGGACGAGCCGGGTGCCGTCGGGGCCTCGACCGCCGCGGGCTCCACCGCGCGGACCGGCGGCGCGGCGGACCCCGACCAGGGTGACGCGGCGACCGGGACGGCCACCGTCTTCGCCGCGGCGTCGCTCCGGCCCGTCGGGGACAGCCTCGTCGCGGCGTTCCGGGCCGCCCACCCGGACGCGCAGGTCGAGATGAACTACGGCGGCTCGTCGGCCCTCGTCCGCCAGATCGACGACGGCGCCCCCGCCGACCTCTTCATCAGCGCCGACCGGCGCACCATGGACACCGCCCTCACGCGACGGGACTTCTCCGGCGCCGACCCGGTGGACGTGGCGTCGAACCGCCTGGTCCTCGCCGTCCCCCGCGGCAACCCCGGGCACGTCACCGCGGTCCGTGACCTGCCCGGGCACCGGGTCGCCGTGTGCGCGCGGGAGGTCCCGTGCGGCGACCTCGCCGGGAAGGCCCTCGCCGACGCCGGCGTCACCCTCGACGACCCCTCGGAGGAGGCGAACGTCTCCGCGGTCGCGACGAAGGTGTCGACGGGGCAGGTCGACGCCGGGTTCATCTACTCGACGGACGCGCGGGCGCTCGCCGACGAGGGCGTGACCGCGACGGACATCCCCGGTGTCGAGGCGAACGTCTACCCGGCCGCGCTGACGACCCGGGGCCGGGACAACGCGACGGCCCGGGCGTTCCGCGACTGGATGCGCGGGCCGGAGGCGCAGCGGATCCTCGCCGACCACGGCTTCTCCCCGGCCCCGGCCCCGTCGGACTCCACGGCCCCGTCCGACGCCCCGGCAGGGCGGTGAGCGCCGCCCCCCGCCGCCCGGTCCACGCCGTCCCGTGGCCGCTCGTCCCCGTGGCGGTGCTCGCGGTGGCGGTCGTCGCCGGGCCCCCGGTCGCCCTCCTCGCGGCGGTGCCGTGGCCGCGCCTCGGCGGGCTGCTCGGTGACGCGGAGTCCCTCACCGCCCTCCGCCTGTCCGTGACGACGGCCCTGCTCTCGAAGGTCCTCTGCGTCCTCCTGGGCGTCCCGCTGTCGTTGTGGGTGCGGGACCTCCTGCTGCGCCGGCCCCGGGTGGCGCGGGCGGTGCAGGCGGTGGTCTTCGCCCCGCTCGTGCTGTCGCCGGTGGTCTCCGGCCTGGCCCTGGTGTTCCTGTGGGGGCGGCGCGGGGTGCTCGGCGGGTGGCTCGACGCCCACGGGGTGCCGGTGGCGTACACGACGACGGGGGTGGTCGTCGTCCAGGTCTTCGTGTCCCTGCCGTTCCTCGTCGCGACGACGCTCACCGCCGTGCAGGTCGTCCCCGTCCGCCTGGAGGAGGCCGCCGCGACCGAGGGGGCGACCCGCTGGCAGATCGTCCGGCACATCCTCCTGCCGCTCGCCCTGCCCGGCATCGTCACCGGGGCGGTGCTGAGTTTCGCCCGGTCGCTGAGCGAGTACGGGGCGACGCTCACCTTCGCGGGGAACGTCGCCGGCCGGTCGCGGACGGTGCCGCTGCTCATCGACCTCGGGCTGAGTTCCGACGACATGGACCGCGCGCTCGGCGGGTCCGTCATGCTCATCGGGGTGTACGTCATGGTCGTCGCGGGCCTGGCGGGGGTGCGGTGGATCGCGGTCGCGCGGCGCGGGGCGACGTCGGGGACCGTGGGACGGTAGACCGGACGGTGGTGGGTCCCCGCCCCCGGGGCGGCCCCGACGGAACCCCGCACGGACGCCCCGACGGAGCCCCGCACGGACGCCCCGACGGAGCCCCGACGGAGCCCCGCACGGACGACCCCGGAGGACCCGCCCGGACACTGAGGAAGGTGGTCGCCACATGAGCACATCCGACGGCAGGCACGCTGCCGCACCCGGCACGGACACCGGCACCCACGCCGGCCCGCACACCGGCCCGCACACCGGCGCGAACCCCGGCACGCCCGGCGACGGGCACGCCCCCGGCGCCCGCACCCCGGAGGAGCACCTCGCCGCCGTCACGGAGACGGTCCGCGGCGCGGTCCCCGGCCTGCACGACGCCGCGGACGGCGGGGTCCCCGTGGAACTCGCCGTCGGGCGGACGCTCGTCGACGCCGTGGAGGCGCGCGTCGACTCCCCTCCCTTCGACAACTCCCAGATGGACGGCTACGCCCTCGGCGCGCACCACCTCGACGGCGGCACGTTCCCCGTCGGGCGGACCCTGCCCGCGGGCCGCGACCCGGCGACGGTGTGCCCGGCCGGGGTCGGCGCGGAGGTCGTCCCGGTCATGACCGGCGCCCGGCTGCCCGACGGCACCGCCGCCGTCGTGCCCGTCGAGGACTGCACGCCGGCGTCGTTCGTCCCCGCCGGCGGGGCCGTCACCGTGCCGCCGACCGCGCGCGGCCGGTACATCCGGCGCCGGGGCAGCGACCTCCGCGCCGGGGACGTCCTCTTCCCCGCCGGCCACCGCGTGAGCCCCCGGACCGTCGGCGCGGCGGCGGCGCAGGGCCTGGACACCGTGCCCGTCCGGCGGACCGCGCGGGTGCTGCTGTGCACCGGCGGCGACGAGATCGGCGGGGCGGGCCGGGCGTCCGTCCCGGACGCGAACGGGCCGATGCTGCGCGCCCTGTGCCGCCGCCACCTCATCGACGTCGCCGGCCACGTCCGCACCAGCGACGACCCGGAGGAGTTCGCCCGCGCCCTCGACGGGGCGGTCCGGGAGTACCGGCCGACGGCCGTCGTGACCAGCGGCGGGATCAGTCACGGCCAGTTCGAGGTCGTGCGCCAGGTCCTGGAGCCGCGGGGCGGCTGGTTCGGGCACGTCGCCCAGCAGCCGGGTGGGCCGCAGGGGCTCGCCGTCGTCGACGGCACCCCGGTCATCGCCCTGCCCGGCAACCCGGTGTCCACGGCCGTGAGTTTCCGGCTGTTCGTCGCCCCGGTGCTCGGGGAGGTGCCGGCGACGGTGACCGCCCGGGCCGGGGAGCCCCTCGCCGCGCTGCCCGCCGGGGACGGGCGGTGCCGGTTCCTCCGCGCGCGGACGCAGGTGCGGGACGGGGTGCTGACCGTCACGACGGTCGGCGGGGCGGGGTCGCACCTGCTCGCGCAGTCCGCGGGCGCCGACTGCCTCGTGCGCGTGCGGGCGGGGGAGGACGTCGCGCCGGGCGAGGTGGTCGAGGTCCACCCGCTGTAGGTGGGGTGGGGCGGCCGGCCGCGCGAGGTGCGCCGGTCGGGGCCCGCCGACCGGGACCCGCCGGCCCGCGCCGACCTACTTCTGCCGGGTGAGGGCGTCGCCCTCGACGGTGAGGGTGTCGCCGTCGAGGGTGTAGGACAGTGCCCGCTCGCTGTCGTCGAGCGCCCCCTTGCCGCGCGCGAACTTCTGCCCGAGGCTGGCGAAGCCCTGCGACATCTCGGAGTCCGTGGATCCCCCGCCGAAATTGTCGATGACGAGTTTCCTGCCGTCCGTGTCGACGTGCCCGGTCAGCGTCGCGGAGGACCCGGGGTCGAGGGTGATGGTGGAGTTCCAGTTGTCGCCGTCGACGGTGACCGTCATCTGCTCGTTGGACCAGGTGCCGTCGAGTCCGTCGTCGCCGCACGCGGCGAGTCCGGTGAGGCACAGGGCGGCGAGGCCTGCTGCGGCGAGTGTCCGTCTCATGGTGTCGTTCTCCTTCCGTCCGCCGGGTGCGCCGGCCGGGCGGAGGTGTCCGCCGGGTGCGTCCCGCTGTGCGGTGGGGGTCGTCAGGGGGGCCACGATGGCCTACGGCACATGGAATCGGACGGGGGCGGGCCTGTCCCGTGGGGCGGGGAGTGCTCCCCGGGTGCAGCGGTGCGCGGGGTGCGGTTCTGAGGGGGACGACGCCGCCCTCCCGCGGGCCGGCGCGGTGGTGCGCCGGTCCGTGGAGGGTGGTCTGACCTGCGGGTATGCCCGGGGTTTCCCGGGCTGCCCGGGCGGGCCTACTCGCCGGGCATCCCCGGGTCCACCGGCGCCGACCCGGTGGTGGACGCGAAGCGTTCGAGACCCTCGGCGAAGGCCAGGGCGAGGCCCTCCGGCCAGTCGGAGACGGCGTCGGTGATGACGGTGGCGAGGTGGCGGCGGATGTCCTCCATGATCGCGCGGCCGTCGTCGGTGACGGACAGGAGGGACGCCCGTTTGTCGGAGGGGTCCGGTTCACGGCGGACAAGTCCGGACTTCTCGAGGACAGCCGCGTACCGGCTGACGACCGTGCGGTCCAGACCGAGGCGTCGGCCGAGGCCGGCCGCATTAATCGGGCCGTACCAGTAGATGCCGGCGAGAGCCGGGTACCGTACGGCGTCGAGGACGTCCTGGTGCCGGTCAAGTGCCGACAGGTAGAGCCTCTCCCGGGTGTCGCGGCGGAGCAATTCGCGCAGTCCGACCTCGATACGTGTGCCTATCTCCGTGTTCACGTGGAGAACCTTAACAGGGAGTCGCTGAAATACGATAGCCGCATGAGAAATGCCACCGTCTCACGATATGAGACGGAATGGCGGCGTCGCGTGCCATTCCGAAAACGGTCCTGATGAGAGCGTTTTTGCTCTCGTGCACGCATTTTCGGCACTGTCGGACTAAGTGCACCGGTCTACGACTGTGGAGCAAAAAGCGTGCAGACGGTTCGTGCAATGTGCACGCGGGGTTGGAGGACGGGGGCAACGATATCAGTTTCGCCGCGCGCCGGCATCTCGGAGCCTAAGACAGCTGATCGATGAGGACGGGTAATGCGGAGGACGGGTCGGGCCCGATCCGGCACGCGGCGAGGTTCGGGTCTGCGCGGCGTGCGGTCGCGCACGCCTCTGTGACCCCGCTGATGGGAAATGTCGCCGAAAGATGCTTCCCCTTGATGAGTCCCAGCTTCTGCAGGTCCCGGTCGAGCTGCTTGGAGGTGCGCGGGGGGCACTTGTCCTCAACGTGCCACCGTAGCCAGACCTCGAACTTCAGGTTCGAGATGAGGAGATGGATGTTCTCCTTCTTCGCACGCTTGCGGGCGCGGTCCAATGTCGAGTGTTGATCGACATCGACCAGGCAGAAGCACTCGTCGTAGGGGATGTCCTTCTGGGCGGCCTTGTCACGTTTCTCAATGCAGTGCTCGACGACCGTGAGGGGGTCGGACCCGACGCCGGCACTGACGATGTCAGGAGCGGAGGTCCGGCTGCGGATGAACGCCTTGAGTGCGTCAAGATACTCGATTTCCGTCCGGGTTCCCTCCGTGACGACGAGCAGACGACGGCGGAGTTGCCGTGGTCTCCGTGCGGTGCGTGGCGTTCGTGACGTGTGCTTGCGGTTGTTCTTTGCCATTGGTGTCTTACGTGGTGCGGTCGTGTGGGTGTGGGGGCTAGGAATCCGTGTCAATCAGGCGGGCGAAGATGCTCGGGGAGAGGTGGGGAACGCCGCCGTAGACACCGGAGAGATAGCGCTTCTGTCGGTTCGCGTCAGGGTGCTTGGGGAAGTCGGCGAGGCAGGTCAATTCCGTCACTCCCTCGCGGGTCTTGTCGGTGAACCAGATCTGCTCCTCCGCGAGTGGCACCGTGCTGAGCGGCGAGAGGATGTTCGCGTCGTGGGCGGTGAATATCAGCTGAGCGTGACGGGTATTGATGGCCGGGTCGGCGAATGTGGTCAGGAGAATGTCGAGGAGGTGGGGGTGCAGGCTGGAATCGATCTCATCGACGATGAGTAGTCCGCCCCGGCGGAGCGCCTCCAGGGCGGGGACGGCGAGCACCAGCCAGGCGACGGTCCCGGCGCTTTCGTCGTCGATGGAGAACTCCGGGGCCTCACCGGTGTCCCCGTGGTGGGTGAATGTGAGGCTCCGGACGACGTGGCGGAGCACGGCGTCGGGATCCTCGGGGCGCGCCGGCCCGTCAGGGGCTTCCGGCGACGGGTCCGGGGTTCCGGTCGAGGGGGCACCGTCGTTCTCCCGGCCCGTCGAGCTGTCGTCGTCGGTGGTGTCGTCGTCGGTGGTGGTGTCGGGACTGAACACCTCCTTGAGCTTCCGGGTCAGATCCAGGAGTGCGTCGGGGATCGCGTCCTCTCTGAGGGAGACGTCCTTGACCCCGATGTCGGCGATCTGGAGCAGGCCCCTGATGTCCGCGAATGTCGTGGCCCCTTCCGCCAGTGAGTCGGCGAGTGACTGCAGGCGTGACCTGCGGTAGCTGTCGTTGATGCGGACGACGTCGACCCGGTCGACGAGTGACCTGGCGAGGGTGTGCAGCGGGGATGTCCGCAGCAGGAGTGCGCGGCTGAGAACGAGCTCACGGTCGGTCACGGTCGAGAGCGGTGCCGGTCGTCCGTCGATGACGAGTCGCCCACTGTCCCGGTCGCGTTCGAGGCGGGTGCGCCAGCGGCTCCGCGGCAGGTCGTAGAGCCACTCGGCGACGATGCCGTCGGCGTCGACCTCGAAGCCGTAGCGGTGGCGTCGATCGTCGAGGACGAAATCGATCTCGTAGGTGCTTGAGGCGTCGCGCGACTCGGGATCGAGGGCGAAGGGGCGCCGGAGCATGGCCGGCGCCTCCTGCCAGACCGTGGCAGAACGGTGGATGGCGGCGAACATGTACGTCAGGGCGTCGAGGATCGCCGACTTCCCGGTGGCGTTCGCGCCGAGGATGCCGAGCAGCGGGTAGGTGGACTCCGCCCAGGTCCTGTCGTCCCGGGGCTTGAGGGTGCGCAATGACGGCGTCGTGAGGTCCAGGGTGATCTCATCCCGGATGCTCCGGTGGTTCCGGACGGTGAGGCTCAGCAGGATCATGGTCTGACGGTAGCACTCTCCACCGCACGGAACGATTTGAGAGGGTGATTTTTCTCGAAAATCGTGGAGATCGGGTCTCTCGGAGCGAACACCCGGCTAATGGCGGTGGTGCGGGGGCCGCGCCTTCCCGGGGTCGGAGCGGAGGGGCGGCACCCGCCCGCC
This sequence comes from Corynebacterium bovis DSM 20582 = CIP 54.80, assembly GCF_030408615.1. NCBI lineage: Bacteria > Bacillati > Actinomycetota > Actinomycetes > Mycobacteriales > Corynebacteriaceae > Corynebacterium > Corynebacterium bovis. Next base: position 524,050 of record NZ_CP047187.1, read on the forward strand.
CGGGGTCAGAGGGGGAGGTAGCGCACCGGCCCCCCCGCGGGGACGCCCTCGGGCGGCGTCACGAGGAGCACGTCCGCCGTGGCGTACCCGCTGAGCATGTGCGAGTGCGTCCGCGTCACGGGGGCGAGGCGCACACCGGTCGCGCCCGCGGTCCCGCCGTTCGTCCCGTCGGCGTCCACCGTCGCGTCGTCGGCGGTCCCGCCGTCCGGTGCCGCGCCACTCGCCGCCCCGACATACGCCGCCGGCGTGAGCCGCACCCGCCCCCGCCGGTCCGCCGGCAGGTCGACCGCGCTGATCCCCGGGGCCGGCCCGGGCGCCGCACCCCCGCGCAGCACGGAGAGCGCCGGTTCGACGAACGAGTGCAACGCCACGTGCGCGGCCAGCGGGTTGCCCGGCGCGCCGACGACGATCTGGGTCCGCGGCCCGTCGGCGTCACCGGCGGCGTCACCGTCGGTGTCACGGTCGGCCCCGCTGCCCCCGTCACGGTCCGCGCCGCCCGCCGCCGCGCCGCCGACCCGCCGCGTCGTGAGCAGCGTCGGGTGCCCGGGCGCACACCGGACGGAGTCGGCGAGCACGGCGTCGGCCCCCGCGGTGATGACCTGCCGCGCGAAGTCCTGACCGGAGTGCCCCGAGCCCCCGGTGACGACGACCACGTCGGCGGCGCGGGTCGCCGGGTCGGTGAACCAGGCGGCGACCGCGTCGGGGTCGTCGGGGAGACGCACCGTCGAGGTCACCCGCGCGCCCCACCCGGTGAGCAGCGCGGGGAAGGACCGGCTGAAGGCGTCGCGGACCTCGCCCGGACCGGGCAGGCCGGTGGTCACGACCTCGTTGCCCGTGAACGCGAGCGCGACCGTCGGCGGGGCGAGCGCCTCCACCGCGTCGACACCGCACGTGGACAGCAGCGCGAGGTGGCGGGCGGACAGCGTCGTCCCCGCCCTGACCAGGACCTCCCCGGCGGCGAGTTCCTCACCCGCGTGCCGGATGTCCGCCCCGGGGCGCGGCGGGCGGCCGCTGTCCGGGGTGAGGGTCGTGCCGTCGAGCGTGACGTGCTCGGACCGGACGACCGCCTCCGCCCCGCGCGGCAGCAGCGACCCGGTGAGCACGGGCAACGCCTCGCCGGGGTGCAGGTCACCGCCGGTGCGGTGGATGTTGCGGCCCTGCGCGCCGGCGGCGGGCGCGGCGAGGACGCGCCACGGGGGCGGCCCGGCGACGGCGTACCCGTCCATCGCCGAGGACGTGTAGTGGGGGACGTCGACGGGGGAGTGGACGTCGGCCACCGGCACGGTCCCCGTCTCCGGGGGGAGGGACGACGCCGCCCTCCGCCTCCGCCGGACCATCGCCTCCGCGGTGGCGGTGACGCGGCGGCGCGCCTCGGCCCAGTCGACCGGGGTGTGGGCGGGCGCAGGTGTCTCGGCCGCGGCAGGCGCGGGTGTCTCGGGCGTGGCGGGCGCGGGTGTCTCGGGCGTGGCGGGCGGCGCGCCGACGCCGTGGGCGCGGGCGTCTTCCCACGTGTCGACGTCGGCCGCCGCGGACGCCGGCACCGGGACCCGACGCAGGTCGAGGCCGCGGAGCACCCGCATGACGGACCCGCCGGTCACGCCGGCGAACGCGGCGCGGGCGGCGTCGAGGCGGAGCAGGGTGAGGAGCGGCTGGTCGCGGCCGTCGGCGACGGCGATCCACCCGTCGGGCGCGGGGTCGGGGGAGGCGTGGTGCGTGGCGCCGTGCGAGGCGTCGGGCGCGCTGTCCGACCCGGCGGGCGGCTCCGCCGCGGCGGCGAGCAGCGCCTCGACCCCCTCGCGGGGCGCGGGCATGTCGGCGGCGAGGCAGAGGACGAGGGCGTCGCCGGCACGCGCCACGTCCGCGCCGGGCACCGACGCCCCGCCGGCGCACGCCCCGCCACGCCCCGACCCCCCGCCGAGCGCGGCGACACCGGCGGCCAGGGCGGCGGCCGGCCCGGACAGCGGCGGGTCCTCCCGCACGCGGTGCACGTGCGGCGGCAGCGGCATCGGCGGGCCGACGACGACCACGCTCCCGCCCCGCGGCGCCGCGGCGAGCGCCCGGTCGATGAGACGCCGCCCCGCACCGTCGCTGAGCAGCGGCTTCGGAGGCAGGGTCGCGGGGTCGGGCGCGGAGGCGGTGAGCCGGCGGCCCGCACCCCCGGCGACGACCACCGTGTGGACGACCGGGGCGCTCATCCGCCGGCGAAGGGCGGGAGGACGTCCACCCCTTCGTGCCCGGTGAGGACGACGTCCCGGCCGCTGCGGCGTCCGTCGACAAGGAACGTGCACCGGTCGAACACCCCGGCGAGGGACATCCCGGCGGCCGTGCGGTCCGTGTGCGCGGCCCCCAGGTCGGTGAGCAGGCCGTCCAACGCGCCCTGGTAGTCGACCGATTCGCTGTCGACACCCCGGGCCGCGCGGGCGGCGGCGAAGTACCGGATCGTGACCATGACGCCGATCCTAGGCCGGGTACCGTGGACGGGACGAGTCCGGCACGATCCGTGCCGCACGGGACACGACACTCGGGAGGGCAACGACCCATGGCAGCTCCGGACCCCACCGGCCACACCGACGACACGACCGCCCCGGCGCAGCCGGACCCGGCGGCGGCGACCCCCACGTCCGCGTCGACGGGCCTCACGCACGTCCGCGCGGACGGGTCGGCCCACATGGTCGACGTCACCGCGAAGGCGGAGACGACCCGCACGGCCGTCGCCACCGCGACGGTCCGCACGACGCCGCAGGTCGTCGACATGATCTTCGACGCCGACCTGCCGAAGGGCGACGCCCTGCCCGTCGCGCGGGTCGCCGGGATCATGGGCGCCAAGCGCACCCCGGAGATCATCCCGCTGTGCCACCCCCTGCCGCTCGGGCGGATCACGGTGGACTTCGCCCGCCGGGACGGGGCGGTCGTCATCACGGGCAGCGTGAAGACCCGCGGGGTGACCGGCGTGGAGATGGAGGCGCTCACGGCGGTGACGACGGCCGCGCTCACCGTCTACGACATGATCAAGGCGGTCGACCGGCACGCGGTCATCGACGACGTCCACGTGCTGTCGAAGTCCGGCGGGAAGTCGGGTGACTGGAGTGTCTGACGTGTCCGACCACACCACCCCGCACGGCACCTCCGCCGACCACACGACCCCGGACCACACCACCCCGGCCGCGCCGCGCGACGCCCTCGTCGTCGTCGCCTCGACCCGGGCCGCCGCGGGCGTCTACCGGGACACCTCCGGCGCCCTCGCGGTGGAGTGGCTGCGCTCCCGCGGGTTCACCACCCCGGACGCGGTCGTCGTCCCGGACGCCGACATCCCCCGCCACCTCGGTGACCTGCTGTCCCGGCCCGACGACCTGCCCCGGGTCCTGCTCACCACCGGCGGCACGGGCCCGGCGGACGACGACCTCACCGTCGGCGCGGTCCGCCCGCACCTCGACCGCGAGTTCCCCGGCGTCATGGCCGAGTTCTGGCGGCGCGGCGCGGAGTCCGTGCCCACCGCCGTCCTCTCCGGTGGGGTGGCCGGGACGGTCGGGCGGACGTTCGTCATGACCCTGCCCGGGTCGCGGGGCGGGGTGCGCGACGGCATCGCCGTGCTCGACCCGCTCATCGACCATCTCACCGCCCTGCTCGAGGGAAGGACCGCGCATGACTGACACCGACCCCGCGACGCCGGGCACGCCCGCCCCGGCCGCCGACGCCGACGCTCCGGCCGCCGCGACCGGCCCGGCCGACGCCGCCCCCGCCGCCGACCCCGCGACCACCCCGGCCGCCGACCCCGCGACCGGCACCACCACGGGCCTCGTCGGGGCGGTCATCGTCGACACCCCCCTGGAGGACCTCCTGCCCGCCGCGCGCCGGGACACGGCGACGGACGCGACGGGGGCCGTCGTCACCTTCGAGGGCGTCGTCCGTGACCATGACGGCGGGCGGGCCGTCACGGCGTTGACGTACACGGCGCACCCGGACGCGGAACGGGTCATGGCCGAGGTCGTCGCCGCGTGCGTGCGGGACCACCCGGGCGTGCGGGTGTGGGCGGCGCACCGGGTCGGGCCGCTCGGCATCGGTGACCTGGCCTTCGCGGTCGTGTGCGCGTCGGCGCACCGGGGTCCGGCGTTCGCGGCGGTCGCGGATGTCGCCGACCGGGTGAAGTCCGGGGTGCCGGTGTGGAAGGAGCAGCGGTTGGCGGACGGGTCGACGGACTGGGTGGGCCTGTCGTGACCGCCGACGGCACCCCCGCGCCGGGCACGACGCCCGACGGCACCACCGCGCCGGGCACGACCCCCGCGCCGGGCACCCCTGACGTCGACATCTCCCGGTTCCGCCGCCAGGTCACCCTCCCGGGGTTCGGCGTCGCGGGCCAGACGGCGCTCGCCCGGGCGCACGTCGCGGTCGTCGGCGCGGGCGGCCTCGGGTCGCCGGCGTTGCTCTACCTCGCCGCGGCGGGCGTGGGCACGGTGACGGTCGTCGACGACGACGCCGTCGAGCTGTCCAACCTCCACCGCCAGGTCGTCCACCGGCAGGACGCGGTGGGGGAGCCGAAGGTGGCGTCAGCCCGCGCGACCATGCACGCGATCAACACAGATGTGACAGTTCGGACGGTCGCGGCCCGGCTCACCGACGACACCGCCTGCGACATCCTCACCGGCGCTGATGTCGTCATCGACGGCACCGACAACTTCGAGGCCCGCCACGCCGTGTCACGGGCGTGCGCCGTCCTCGGCGTGCCGCACGTGTGGGGGTCCGTGCTCGGCTTCGACGCCCAGATGTCCGTCTTCCACGCCGGCCACGGCCCGGTCTACGAGGACGTCTTCCCGGCCCCGCCGGCACCCGGCTCCGTCCCGTCGTGCGCGGAGGCGGGGGTGCTCGGGCCGCTCGTGGGGACCGTCGGCACGGCGATGGCCCTCGAGGCGGTGAAGGTCGTCACGGGGGTCGGTGAGCCGTTGCGGGGCGTCGTCGCCTACCTCACGGGGCTCACGGGCAGGTGGGAGTACATCCCGGTCGTCGCCGACCCTGCGGTCGCCGAGGCTCTCCGGGGGAGGGGGAGGACGCCCCCCTCCGCGGCCCCCGCGTCCCCGCCGACGGTGACCGCCGCCCCGGCGACCGCGTCCGCGCCCGACGCCGACGCCGACGCCGCCGCGGCCCCGGACCCGGACCCGACCCCGACCGCGGACCCGCGGGACGACCCCACCACGGACCTGCGGGAGGACCCGACCACGGACCCGCGGGACGACCCGGCCGCGGGCGCAGGCACGGACCCGGCGGGCGTCACCGACCTCATCGACGTGCGCGAACCCGGGGAGTACGAGGCCTTCCACATCCCCGGCGCCCGGAACGTCCCGGTGAGCGTCCTCGACGCCGCCGAGCGGGAGGGTGGCGGCCCGGCGGTCGTCCGCGCGGCGGGCCTCGCCGCCCCGGAGGACGCCCCGGCCCCCACTCAGCCCGACACCCCCGCCCCGGCCGCCACCCGGTCCGTGCTCGTCTACTGCCTGTCCGGCTCCCGCTCCGCGCGCGTCGCCGCGATGCTCACGGCCGCGGGCGTGCCCGGGGTCCGCGACTACCCGGGCGGGATCACCGCGTGGCTCGACCGGCGGACGGGCCGGGGCCGCTGAGGGGAGCCGTCGTCCCCTCCGGCGCGAGCTCCCCCGAGTACAGGTTGAACCGGGAGTCCCGGGTGAACCCCGTGAGGAACAGGCCCGCCTCCCGGGCGAGGTCCACGGCCAGCGACGTCGCCGCCGACACCGCCACCAGCCCGGAGAACCCGGCGAGCACCGCCTTCTGCACGAGCTCGAAGGACGCCCGCGAACTCATGACGAGGAACATCCCCTCCGCCGGCAGCCGCCCCTCCATGAGCAGCGCGCCGATGACCTTGTCCGCCGCGTTGTGCCGGCCGACGTCCTCGCGGATGAGCACCGGCTCGCCGTCGGCGGTGAACGCCCCCGCCGCGTGCACCCCGCCCGTGCGGCGGAAGGCCTTCTGCCCCGCGCTGAGCTTCGGCGGGAGGGACACGACGAGCCGCGCGTCCGGGCGGACCGGCACGATCGGGTACCGCCGCCGCTGGACGAGCTGGTCGACGGACGTCGTGCCGCACACCCCGCACGCCGACGACGTCGTCAGCGTCCGCACCGGCAGCGGCGCCCGCCCGCCCGGGCCGGTCGGCCCGGTGAGCGTGACGTCGAGGGTGTTGTACGTGTTCTCCCCGTAGGGGCCGACCGCGCCCGCGCAGTAGCGCATCGTGTGGACGTCCTCGCGGTCGGCGATGACGCCCTCGGCGTGGAGGAGGCCGTGGACCAGCTCCATGTCGTGGCCGGGGGTGCGCATCGTCGTCGAGAAGTCGGTGCCGTCGACGCGGATCTGCAACGGCTCCTCGACCGCGAGGGAGTCCGCGCGCGTGTCCGTGGTCACCGTCACGGGGGACGACGCCGCCTCCCCGCGGCCGCCCGCCCCCGTCGTCCCGGACGCCGTGTCCGGTGCGGCCGGGTCCGGGCGCGTGCCCGTGCCGCCGGTGCCGCCCGTGCCGCCACCCGCCGCGGCGGGCTCCAGCCGGACCTTCGTCACCCGCGCCGTGCCGGTGAGCCGTCGCCCCATGCCCGCCGCCTACTTCTCCGCCGCGGCGAGCGCCGGCATGTCCTTCGCCCGGCGCCCCAGCGGCTCCAGGCGCACGACCATCGACTTCGACACCGGGGTGTTCGAGTCCCGCGCCACGTGGTCGAGCGGGATGAGCACGTTCGCCTCGGGGAAGTACGTGCTCACGCAGCCCTTCGCGTGGTCGTACGCGACGACCCGGAAGTTCGGGGCGCGGCGCTCGCCGTCGTCCCACACGGACACGATGTCCACCATGTCCCCGTCGCGCAGCCCCTGGGCGCGCAGGTCGGCGGGGTTGACGAAGACGACGCGCCGGCCGTTCGCGATGCCCCGGTAGCGGTCGTTGAGCCCGTAGATCGTGGAGTTGTACTGGTCGTGGGACCGCACCGTGGACAGCAGCAGGTGGCCGTCCGAGACCTCGAGGACGTTCGTCGGGTTGAGGGTGATGTGCGCCTTCCCGTCGGGCGTCGTGAACCGCCGCTCCCGGGGGCCGTTCGGCAGGTAGAACCCGCCCGGGCGCTCGATGCGCTCGTTGTAGCCCTCGAAGCCGTCGATCGTCGCCTCGATGTGGTCCCGGATGACGCCGTAGTCGTCGATCATCGGCTGCCAGAACGCGTCGCCGAAGGTCTCCCGGCCGACCGAGCAGATGATGTCCACCTCGCTGCGCAGGTCCAGGTCCTCGTTCGCCCGCCGGTGGCCGATCGAGGCGTGCACCTTGCCCGCCGAGTCCTCCACCGTGACCTGCTGCGGGCCCGACCGCTGCAGGTCACGGTCCGTCCGGGCGCGCACCGGCAGGATGAGCGACTTCTCCCCGGGCCACGCGTGCGACCCGTTCGGCTTCGTCGACAGGTGCACCGTGAGCTCGTTCGACGACATGCCCTGCTCCACCGCCGACGTGTCCGACGCCACGCGCACGAGGTTCCCCCCGAGCGACATGAAGAACCGCGTCCTCCCGTCGCGCATCGCCTGCAACGCGGCGACCGTGTCCATGCCGTTCTCCCGCGGCACGTCGAACCCGAAGCGGTCCTGCAGCGCCTCGAGGAAGTGCGCCGGCATCTTCTCCCAGATCCCGACCGTCCGGTTGCCCTGCACGTTCGAGTGGCCGCGCAGCGGGGCCGTCCCTGCACCCGGCTTGCCGATGTTGCCCGTGAGCAGCAGCGTGTTCACCATCTCGCGGATCGTGTACACCGCGTCCCGGTGCTGGGTCACGCCGAGGGTCCACGTGATGATGACGCTCTGCGCCTTCTCGATGGCGTCCACCGTGCGCAGGACGTCGTCGCGGGTGAGGCCGCAGCCGCGGAGGAGTTCGTCGTCGTCGAGCCCCAGGAGGTGCTCGCGCGTCTCCTCGAACCCGGTGGTGAACCGGTCGATGAAGTCGTGGTCCAGGGCGTCCCGGCGGATGAGCTCCTTGTTCACCGCCTGGAAGAACGCGCGGTCACCGTCGAGGCGGACCTGCAGGTAGTCGTCGCAGATCCGGTGCTTGCCGCCGACGAGCGTCCGCGGGTCCTGCGGCTCCCGGAAGTTCATGAGCCCCGCCTCCGGCATGGGGTTCACCGCGATGATCCGGCCGCCGTTCTCCTTGCAGCGCGTGTACGCCGTGAGCGCGCGCGGGTGGTTCGTGCCCGGGTTCTGGCCCACGGAGATGAGGAGGTCGGTGGTGTGGATGTCGTCCATGACGACGGAGCCCTTGCCCAGGCCGACCGCCTCCGACAGGGCCGAACTGGTCGACTCGTGGCACATGTTGCCGCAGTCCGGGAGGTTGTTCGAGCCCATCCGGCGGGCGAGGAGCTGGAAGACGTAGGCCGCCTCGTTCGACGCCCGCCCCGACGTGTAGAACACCGCCTCCTCCGGGGCCGTGCGCCGCAGCTGGTCGGCGATGATCCCGAACGCGGTCGACCAGCTCACCGGGCGGTAGTGGCCGTCGCCCGAACTGCGGTCGTAGAGCAGCGGTTCCGTGATCCGGCCGCGCTTGCCGAGCCAGTGGTCCGTCTTGTCGCGGAGCTCCTCGACCGTGTACGAGGCCCAGAAGTCACGGTCCGCGCGGTCCGGTGTCGTCTCCTCCGCGACGGCCTTCGCGCCGTTCTCGCAGAACTCCGCGATGTTGAGGTCCGCCTGGTCCGGCTCCGGCCAGGCGCAGCCCGGGCAGTCGATGCCCTTGTGCTTGTTGATCGTCACGAGCGGCAGCAGGCCGTGGGCGGGGATCGCGTGCTGCATCGCGTGGTACACGCCGCCGATGCCGGCGGCGACGGTCTTGCGCTTGCCGACCTTCGGGTGGTCGAAGCGGTTCGCCACGGGGTTCACCCCGCGGTGCGTGGCGGTGGGGGTGCCGCCGGTGGTGGCCCCGCCGCCGGAGCCGGTGGGGTCGGCGGAGGGGGAGTCGGGGTGGCCGGCGGCCCGGTCGTCGGGGTGGTGGTCGCGGTCGTGGCTCGTCATGGGCATCCATGCTATACCCGTTGACCTTTGTGTTCAGGGCCGCGTGGTGTGGGATGCCCCACCCCCGCCGGCGCCCCGCGGGACGCCGCGCCCGGCCCCGGCCCGGCCCCGGCCCGGCGTCAGGGCGGCGTCGTCACCGGTCGGTGTCGGTCGCGGCGCGGCGTCAGGACGGCGTCGTCACCGGTCGGTGTCGGCGTCCGACCCGGTCCCGGTGTCGGTGTCCGTCCCGGTGTCGGCGTTCTCGAGGGCGAGGCGCGTGAGGTCGTCGATCCGGGAGTCGATCGCCTCGCGCAGGTCGGCCGCGGAGTCCGCGTCGAGGCCGGCGGCGAGGCCGACGAGGAACGCCGTCACCGGCGCCGCGGGGCGCGAGCGGTGGTGGGCGACCGCGGCGGTGAGGTCGAGGACGCCCTTGACGCTGGCGCGCTGGACCCCGGGGTCGATGCCGAGCCGGGACGCGGCCTCGTCGAGCCAGGCGTGGGCGGACCCGGGGATGTCGCCCTTCCGGCGCGTGGAGTCTGACGTGGAGCCTGACGTGGAGTCTGACATGGGGGAACCTCCTGTGTGACGACTGCGATGACTGCGATGACTGTACGGACGGCCTCCGGTGTACCAGCCACCGCGCCGCGGGGGCGGCGGGGACCAGGCGGTGGGACGTCGCCGTCGGTCCGGCCGGTGACGGCCCGCGCGCGGGACGCCCCGGTGTCCCCGGCTGACCAGCTATTTGTGTTGGTTTCCGCAGGTTGCTAGTGTTGGTGAGTCTTGCTCTGGGAGGGGTGTGTCAGGACGACGCCGCGCGCGTCGTCCCCGCGGCACGCCCGGCGCCCCGTGCAGGAGTGCCCCGAACCAGGTCACCCCCCACACCACGGTGTGTGCCGGGGGCCTGTGGTCAGGTCGCCCCACGACCGCCGCCGCACCGTCGGCGCGGTCACCGGTCGACCGTCCTGGCGGCCGGCGGGACCGGACAGGTCCCCGCAGGTCACCGGCCCCGACCACGACCGGGGCGCACAACATTCATCCACTTTGTTGCAGGCCCCCCGCCCCACGGTGGCCGTGTGGACAGAGGCAGCGAGCGCCCCGCACTACTGAGTGCGGGGAGCGTCAGTGGCCCGAAATCACACGGTGACGCCCGGGTGGGTAGGGAACCGCAGCGAGAAAGGCACAGGTCACATCCATGACCATGACTGATCCCATCGCGGACATGCTGTCCCGCGTGCGGAACGCGAACAGCGCGTACCACGACAGCGTGTCCATGCCCTCCTCCAAGCTGAAGGCGAACATCGCCGGCATCCTCAAGCAGGAGGGCTACATCGCGGACTACGAGGTCACCGACGAGAAGGTCGGCAAGACCCTCACGCTCCAGCTCAAGTACGGCCCGTCGCGTGAGCGTTCCATCGCGGGCGTCCGCCGGGTGTCGAAGCCGGGTCTGCGTGTGTACGCCAAGTCCACCAATCTGCCGAAGGTCCTGGGCGGCCTGGGCGTGGCCATCATCTCCACGTCCCAGGGCCTGCTCACCGACCGTGAGGCGACGAACAAGGGTGTAGGCGGGGAAGTCCTCGCCTACGTCTGGTAGAAGGAGGCTGACACATGTCACGTATCGGTAAGGCACCGGTCGCCGTCCCCTCCGGCGTCACCGTCGCCATTGACGGGCAGCACGTCGAGGTCAAGGGCCCGAAGGGTACCTTGTCCCAGGACATCCCGGCCCCCATCACGGTCGTCCAGGAGGAGAACGAGCTCGTCGTCTCCCGCCCGGACGATCACCGCAAGAACCGTTCCCTGCACGGCCTGTCCCGGTCCCTCATCAACAACATGGTCGTGGGCGTCACCGACGGCTACACCATCAAGATGGAGATCCACGGCGTCGGCTACCGCGTTCAGCTCAAGGGGAAGAACCTGGAGTTCGCTCTCGGGTACTCCCACCCCGTGCTGATCGAGGCCCCGGAGGGCATCACCTTCGCGGTCGACGGCAACACGAAGTTCTCCATCGCCGGGATCGACAAGCAGCAGGTCGGACAGATCGCCGCCAACATCCGCCGTCTGCGGAAGGATGACCCCTACAAGGGTAAGGGCATCCGTTACGAGGGTGAGCAGATCCGTCGCAAGGTCGGAAAGACGGGTAAGTAATGAGCACTCAGAGCAACGACAAGAAGCGTCTCCCCATCGGCAAGGACATCTCCACCCGCCGTCGCGTCGCACGCGCACGCCGTCACTACCGTCTGCGCAAGAACATCTCCGGGACCGCCGAGACCCCGCGTCTCGTCGTCCACCGCACCTCCCGCCACATGCACGTCCAGCTCATCGACGACACCGCCGGCCACACGCTGGCCGCCGCGTCCACGATGGAGCCGGAGATCCGGGGCATGGAGGGTGACAAGAAGACCCGTGGGGCCAAGGTCGGCGAGCTCATCGCGCAGCGCGCCAAGGACGCCGGCATCGAGGCCGTCGTCTTCGACCGTGGCGGCTACCAGTACCACGGCCGCGTCGCCGCCCTCGCCGACGCCGCCCGCGAAGGTGGTCTGAAGTTCTAATGCGCTCCCACAAGATCAACCCCAACGGAAGGACCGCGTGATGTCGGAACGTGATCGTAACGGCGGGCGCACCGCCGACAACAACCGCAACGAGCGGGGCGGCAACGACCGCAACGACCGTCGCGGTGGCGGCCGGAACGACCGCCGCAACCAGCAGCAGGACGAGCGTTCGCAGTACATCGAGCGCGTCGTCACCATCAACCGAGTCTCCAAGGTCGTCAAGGGTGGTCGTCGCTTCAGCTTCACCGCCCTCGTCATCGTCGGTGACGGCCAGGGCATGGTCGGCGTCGGCTACGGCAAGGCCAAGGAGGTGCCCTCCGCGATCCAGAAGGGTGCCGAGGAAGCGCGCAAGAACTTCTTCCGCGTCCCGATGATCGCCGGCACCATCACCCACCCGGTTCAGGGTGAGGCCGCCGCGGGCGTCGTCATGATGAAGCCGGCCGCCCCCGGTACCGGTGTCATCGCCGGTGGCGCCGCCCGCCCGGTGCTCGAGTGCGCCGGTGTCCAGGACGTGCTGTCGAAGTCGCTCGGCTCCGACAACGCCATCAACGTCGTCCACGCCACCGTGGACGCCCTCAAGCAGCTGGTCCGCCCCGAGGAGGTCGCCGCCCGTCGTGGCAAGACCCTCGAGGAGGTCACGCCGGCTCGTATGCTGCGCGCCCGCGCCGCAGGACAGGGAGCGTGATAGCAATGGCTCTGAAGATCACCCAGCTCAAGGGCACCGTCCGAATCAAGCAGAACCAGCGTGACTCGCTGCGTTCCCTCGGCCTGAAGCGCATCGGCCACGAGGTCGTCCGTCCGGACACCCCCGTGGTCCGTGGACAGATCAACGTGGTGCGTCACATGGTCAAGGTCGAAGAAGTCGCAGGGGAGTAGTGGAACATGTCTGATCCCATCAAGCTGCACGACCTCCGTCCCACCAAGGGCGCGAACACCCCGAAGACCCGCGTCGGCCGCGGTGAGGCCTCCAAGGGTAAGACCGCCGGCCGCGGTACCAAGGGCACCAAGGCCCGCAAGCAGGTCTCGGCCGCCTTCGAGGGTGGCCAGATGCCGCTGCACATGCGGCTGCCGAAGCTCAAGGGCTTCCGCAACCCGGCCAAGGTCTACTACCAGGTCGTCAACGTCGCCGACCTCGCGAAGGCGTTCCCGGAGGGTGGCGACGTCGCCGTGGCGGACATCGTCTCCGCCGGCCTCGTCCGCGCGAACCAGCCGGTGAAGGTCCTCGGCGACGGCGACATCGACGTCAAGGTCAATGTCACCGCCGAGAAGTTCTCCCGCTCCGCGAAGGAGAAGATCGAGGCCGCCGGTGGCTCGGTCACCGTGGCCTGACACCCGGTACGCCTGCCCCGCCCCGTGACCCCCGTGGTCGCAGGGCGGGGTTTCGCGCGTCCGGGGGTCGGGGCGCGCCGGTGCGGGGGGAGGGGGGGAGGGGAGGCACGACGCCGCGGACCCCCGTCCGCACGCGGGGGCGCGCCGGTGGGGGGGAGGGCAGGGTCGACGCCGCGGACCCCCGTCCGCACGCGGACCCGCGCAGGACGGCGTCGAACTTCCTGCCCGTGACCTGCACAAACCCGGACCCGGCGGGGGTCCCCGTCCCGGGTTTCACCGACCGGCACCCCCTGCTATGCTGTGAAAGTTGTGTGTCCATCGTCGGCGGTTCGTCCACCGGCATTTTTCTCATCCACGTATCTCGCCTCCCCGGCCGCGTCATCCCCGGCGTGGTTCGGGGCCGGACGAGCCAGGAGGCCATAGTGACCGCCCTTTTCTCGGCGTTCAGGGATCCCGACCTGCGGAAGAAGATCCTCTTCACGCTCGCGATGATCATCCTCTACCGGATCGGCTCGCAGATCCCGACGCCCGGTGTCGACTACGTCAGCATCACCCGTCAGATCCGTGACCTGACCTCTGAACAGTCGAACATCTACTCCCTGATCAACCTGTTCTCGGGCGGTGCGCTGCTCCAGCTGTCGGTGTTCGCGATCGGCATCATGCCGTACATCACGGCGTCGATCATCGTGCAACTGCTGACGGTCGTGATCCCCCGCTTCGAGCAGTTGAAGAAGGAGGGGCAGTCCGGCCAGGCGAAGATGACGGAGTACACCCGGTACCTCACCGTCGCCCTCGCGCTCCTGCAGTCCGCGGGCATCGTGGCCCTCGCCGACCGCCGTCAGCTCCTCGGCTCCGGCGTGCAGGTCCTCAACGACGGCGTGGGCGTGCTCGGCCTCGTCTCGATGGTCGTCGTCATGACCGCCGGTGCCGTGCTCGTCATGTGGTTCGGTGAGCTCATCACCGACCGGGGCATCGGCAACGGCATGTCGCTGCTCATCTTCGCGGGCATCGCCACGCACATGCCCGGCCAGGGGATGCAGATCCTCCGGAACTCCGGCGGGGTCGTGTTCTCCGCCGTCGTCGTCGGCGTGCTCATCCTCGTCGTCGCCGTGATCTTCATGGAGCAGGGCCAGCGGCGCATCCCCGTCCAGTACGCCAAGCGCATGGTCGGCCGCCGCCAGTACGGCGAGACGTCGACGTACCTGCCGCTGAAGGTCAACCAGGCGGGCGTCATCCCGGTCATCTTCGCGTCCTCGCTGCTCACCGTGCCGGTGCTCATCACGCAGATCGTGCAGTCGGGCTCGGCGACGCCGAAGGACAACTGGTGGAACCGGGACGTCATCGGCACCCTCCAGGACCCCTCGTCCTGGCAGTACATCGTGATCTACCTGCTGCTCATCATCTTCTTCGCGTTCTTCTACGTGTCGGTCCAGTACGACCCGTACGATCAGGCGGACAACATGAAGAAGTACGGTGGGTTCATCCCCGGTATCCGCCCGGGGCGGCCGACCGCCGAGTACCTCAGCTACGTCATGCACCGGCTCCTCGCCGTCGGGTCGATCTACCTCGGCCTCATCGCGATCCTGCCGAACATCCTCATCAACCTCGGTGTCACGCAGAACCAGGGTGGTGGGACCGGCGACTTCGGTGGCACGGCCATCCTCATCATGGTCTCGGTGGGCCTCACCACCGTCAAGCAGATCGAATCGCAGCTCATGCAAGCCAACTACGAAGGATTCCTCAAATGAGACTCGTTCTCCTCGGCCCCCCCGGTGCCGGCAAGGGCACCCAGGCCGCGATCCTCTCGGATGCGCTCTCCATTCCCCACGTCTCCACGGGCGACCTGTTCCGCGACAACATCAGCCGCGAGACGGAGCTCGGCCGCGAGGCCCAGCAGTACATGGACGCCGGGCGCCTCGTGCCGACGTCCGTCACCGCCAACATGGTCCGCACGCGTCTCGGGCAGGACGACGCGGCGAAGGGCTTCCTCCTCGACGGTTTCCCCCGCACGATCGAGCAGGCGGAGATCCTCCGCGACATGCTCGCCGAGAAGGGCGAGTCCCTCGACGCCGTCGTGAACTACACGGTCTCCGAGGACGTCGTCGTCGAGCGCATGCTCGCCCGCGGGCGCAAGGACGACAACGAGGAGGTCATCCGCACCCGCCTCCAGGTGTACCGGGACGAGACCGCCCCGCTCATCGACTTCTACCGGGAGCTCGACCTCCTCGTCGACGTCGACGCCGAGGGGACCGTCGAGGACATCAGCTCCGCGACGCTCGACGCACTGGACAAGTAGCACCGGACACGTCACCGCCCGGGCGCGCCGCGCAGCGCGCCGGAGCACCACCGGACGGGGTTCGCACGGGTCGCCGTGCGGACCCCGTCGGTCGTTCACGCGGGGCCCGCCGCCGACCGGGCGGGCGGCGTCGACCCCGGTCCCGCACGCCACCGCCCGTCGCACCGGGCCCACCCGGGCCCACCCCGCCCACCCAGACCACCGAGGAGCACACGTTCATGGGATTCCGCAGGAAGCGCACCGTCATCCCCGGCAAGACGCCGGGTGAGCTCGACGCCATGGAGGCCGCCGGCGAGATCGTCGGCCGGGCCCTCCGCGCCGTGAAGGAGGCCGCCGCCCCCGGGGTGACGACCCTCGAGCTCGACGCCGTCGCCGAGGACGTCATCCGCTCCGCCGGGGCCGTCCCGACGTTCAAGGGCTACGGTGGCTTCCCCGGCAGCATCTGCTCCTCCGTCAACGACATGATCGTCCACGGCATCCCCGACACCGCGGCCGTCCTCGCCGAGGGCGACCTCGTCTCGATCGACTGCGGTGCGACCCTCGACGGCTGGGTCGGCGACTCCGCGTGGACCTTCGCCGTCGGCGAGCCCACCGACGAGCACCGCCGGCTCAACGAGGCCACGGAATGGGTCCTCGCCCGCGGCATCGAGGCGATGGTCCCCGGCGCCCGGCTCACCGACATCTCGTGGGCCCTCGAGTGCGCGACCGCCGACGCCGAGGAGCGCTTCGGCGTCGACCTGTGGATCGTTGACGGGTACGGCGGCCACGGCATCGGCCGGGAGATGCACGAGGAGCCCTACCTCGCCAACGAGGGTCGCCCGGGGCGGGGCCCGTTCATCGAGGAGGGGTCGACGCTCGCCATCGAGCCGATGCTCGCCCTCGGCACGGCGGACTCCCGGGTTCTCGACGACGACTGGGGCGTCGTCACGCTCGACGGATCGTGGGCCTCCCACTGGGAGCACACCGTCGCCGCGACGGCCGACGGCCCCCGGATCCTCACGCCCCGCCGCTGAGCCGGCGGGGAGGGGGCCCGGGGGGTCGGGGACCGCGCCGCCCCGGGGAACGCGACGGTCGGCGGGCCCGGGGAGCGGGGAGGGGCCCGGAGACGGTGATTTGCCGTGTCCTGCGGAAATAGGTAGGGTCAAACGTCGGTGTGCGGTCTGTGAGGACCGCGCCCGACTGACGCTGCGCCGGCACCGTCCCTCCGGGGACCCGCCGGCAGCCACCGGGATCCGCCGGCACCAGCCACGGAACCCCCGGCAGAGACCGTCCCGCCGAGCAGGTGGGGGTCCGCAGCACAGCGTCGAGAGACCTGAGACAGACGCCGAATGGCCCGGACATCCGTGCCCCACCCGCGAGGGAGGGCACGCCCGGGCCGGGAAATGTGGAGGATATGGCTAAGAAGGAAGGCGCCATTGAGGTTGAGGGCCGCATCGTCGAGCCCCTGCCGAACGCGATGTTCCGGGTGGAGCTGGACAACGGGCACAAGGTGCTCGCCCACATCTCCGGGAAGATGCGCCAGCACTACATCCGTATCCTCCCCGAGGACCGGGTCGTCGTGGAACTGTCCCCGTACGACCTGACCCGCGGCCGTATCGTCTACCGCTACAAGTAGACCCCGCGTCGCCCGGACCGGGCGGGTGCCCGCCCCGCGGACACCGCACCCGGTCCCCGTGACGTGGTCTGCGTCAACGCGGCGTCGGGACCCTGACAGATCCCGACGGCTCAGGAGACTCAGACACCGAGCCCTATTCGCCTCCACACCTCCCACCGTGTGACCGCACCGCCCCCGGGCGGGCGCCACACGGGACCCACCTTCGGCCGCGGCGGCCGGAGCCCCGTCCGACGGCGACGTCGGACCGGGGACGAGTGTGGAGAAAACCGCCGCATGACCGGAAGGAAATGCCACATGGCACGCCTTGCTGGTGTTGACCTCCCGCGCGACAAGCGCATGGAGGTCGCACTCACCTACATCTACGGCATCGGCCCCACCCGATCCGCCGAGCTTCTGGAGAAGTCCGGAATCTCTCCTGACCTTCGCACGAAGGACCTCACGGACGAGCAGCTGACCGTTCTGCGTGACCTCATCGAGAACTCCTGGAAGGTCGAGGGTGACCTCCGCCGCCAGGTGCAGGCCGACATCCGTCGGAAGATCGAGATCGGCAGCTACCAGGGTCTGCGTCACCGTCGCGGGCTGCCGGTCCGCGGCCAGCGCACGAAGACCAACGCCCGTACCCGTAAGGGCCCGAAGAAGACGATCGCAGGAAAGAAGAAGTAATGCCTCCGAAGACTCGCTCCACCTCGCGCCGCACCGGCCGCCGCGTCGTCAAGAAGAATGTCACGCACGGTGCCGCGTACATCAAGTCCACCTTCAACAACACCATCGTGTCCATCACGGACGAGAAGGGTGCCGTCATCTCCTGGGCGTCCTCCGGGCACGTCGGCTTCAAGGGCTCGCGCAAGTCGACGCCCTTCGCCGCGCAGATGGCCGCCGAGTCCGCCGCCCGCAAGGCGATGGAGCACGGCATGAAGAAGGTCGACGTGTTCGTCAAGGGCCCGGGGTCCGGTCGCGAGACCGCCATCCGTTCCCTGTCCACCGCTGGCCTTGAGGTCGGCACGATCTCCGACGTGACGCCCCAGCCGCACAACGGCTGCCGTCCGCCGAAGCGTCGCCGCGTCTAACAGAGCACCACAAGGTCACACCAAGAAAGGATAGGGATCAGTTATGGCCCGTTACACCGGCCCCGCTACCCGCAAGTCCCGTCGCCTCCGCGTCGACCTCGTCGGCGGCGACAGCTCCTTCGAGCGCCGCCCGTACCCCCCGGGGCAGGCCGGCCGCGCCCGCATCAAGGAGTCCGAGTACCTCATCCAGCTGCAGGAGAAGCAGAAGGCCCGCTTCATCTACGGCGTCATGGAGAAGCAGTTCCGGCGGTACTACGCCGAGGCGAACCGTCAGCCCGGCAAGACCGGTGACAACCTCGTCGTCCTGCTCGAGACCCGGCTGGACAACGTCGTCTACCGTGCCGGCCTCGCCCGGACCCGGCGGCAGGCCCGCCAGCTCGTGTCCCACGGGCACTTCACCGTGAACGGGCGCAAGGTCAACGTGCCGTCGTTCAAGGTGTCCCAGTACGACATCATCGACGTCCGGGACAAGTCCCGCTCGATGCTGTGGTACGAGGAGGCCCAGGAGAACCTCGTCGACGCCGTCGTCCCGGCGTGGCTCCAG
Source organism: Corynebacterium bovis DSM 20582 = CIP 54.80 (assembly GCF_030408615.1). Classification (NCBI taxonomy): domain Bacteria; kingdom Bacillati; phylum Actinomycetota; class Actinomycetes; order Mycobacteriales; family Corynebacteriaceae; genus Corynebacterium; species Corynebacterium bovis. The sequence goes on from NZ_CP047187.1 coordinate 542,438, forward strand.
GTTGTCCCGTCCTCCCTGCGCATCCTCGTGCACCAGCTGCCCGAGCGCGCCCAGATCGACATCCCGCTGCAGGAGCAGCTGATCGTCGAGCTGTACTCGAAGTAGTCCGGGACCCCCGGGCTGCACCGGTGGCCCCGTCCCCGGACGGTCCCACCGGCCCGGCGCATCCCCCGGACGCGTCGGAGCCTCCCGGTGGTCGGCGTCGTCACCCGACGGCGTCCGGCCGCCACCCGTGTCCGGGCCCCGCCTCCGGCGGGACCCACCCGTTCCTCACGTCGTCGCCCCCCGGGGCGGCGGCACCCAGCCGGCGTCATATAGCGGTCGCCGGGAAGGAGAATTCACCCCATGCTGATCTCACAGCGCCCCGTCCTGTCCGAGGAGTTCGTCAGCCCGTCGCGCTCGCGGTTCGTCATCGAGCCGCTGGAGCCGGGCTTCGGCTACACCCTCGGCAACTCGCTGCGGCGGACCCTGCTGTCGTCCATCCCGGGCGCGGCGGTCACGTCCATCCGCATCGACGGTGTCCTGCACGAGTTCACGACGATCCCCGGTGTGAAGGAGGATGTCTCCGACATCATCCTCAACATCAAGTCCCTCGTGCTGTCGTCCGACTCCGACGAGCCGGTCACGATGTACATCCGCAAGGAGGGCGCCGGTGCGGTCACCGGTGAGGACGTCATGACGCCGACCGGCGTGGAGGTCCACAACCCGGACCTGCACATCGCGACGCTGAACGAGCAGGCGAAGCTGGACATCGAGCTCGTCGTCGAGCGCGGCCGCGGCTACGTGCCCGCCGCGCAGGCGACCGGGGAGATCGGCCGCATCCCGGTCGACCAGATCTACTCCCCGGTCCTCAAGGTGAGCTACAAGGTCGAGGCCACCCGTGTCGAGCAGCGCACGGACTTCGACAAGCTCATCGTCGACGTCGAGACGAAGAACTCCATCACCGCGCGGGACGCGCTCGCGTCCGCCGGCCGGACCCTCGTGGAGCTCTTCGGCCTCGCGCAGGAGCTCAACACCGAGGCGGAGGGCATCGAGATCGGCCCGTCGCCGCAGGAGTCCGAGCACATCGCCGCGTACAGCATGCCGATCGAGGACCTGAACTTCTCCGTCCGTTCGTACAACTGCCTCAAGCGTGAGGAGATCCACACCGTCGGTGAACTTGCCGCGCGCACGGAATCCGACCTGCTGGACATCCGCAACTTCGGGCAGAAGTCGATCAACGAGGTGAAGGTCAAGCTCGCCGGGCTGGGCCTGGGACTCAAGGACGCCCCGGAAGGCTTCGACATCAACGACATCGAGGGCTACGACGCCGAGTCGGGTGAGTGGATCGACACCGAGGGCGAGGACATCGCCGAGTAGTCGCCCACCGGCACCCCAGCGCTCACACCAGTTCATACACGAGGAGAAGACATGCCTACCCCCAAGAAGGGCGCCCGCTTCGGCGGTTCTGCTTCCCACCAGAAGAAGATCCTTGCCAACCTTGCCGCCCAGCTCATCGAGCACGGCGCCATCCGCACGACGGACGCGAAGGCCAAGCTGCTGCGCCCGTACGTCGAGAAGATCATCACCAAGGCGAAGAAGGGCACCGTCGCGGACCGCCGCAACGTGCTCAAGCTCATCACGGACAAGGAGGTCGTCGCCTACCTGTTCAACGAGCTCGCCCCGAAGTTCGAGAACCGTCCGGGTGGCTACACCCGGATCATCAAGCTCGAGAACCGCAAGGGTGACAACGCCCCGATGAGCCAGATCTCCCTGGCCACCGAGGAGCTCGTCTCCACCGAGGCCGCGCGCGCCACCCGCGCCGCGGCGTCGAAGAAGGCCGCCGAGGAGTCCACCACGGAGTCCGCCGCCACGACGGACGCCCCCGAGGTCGAGGCCGACACCGCCACCGACGCCCAGGCCGAGGCCGAGGCGAAGGAGGCGGAGTCCGCCGACGCCACCGAGGCCGCGGAGACCACCGAGGCCGACGCCGAGGAGAAGTAGTCCCCGGCTGACACCCGCCGACGGCCCGCATCCCTCCCCGGGGTGCGGGCCGTCGGCGTCAGGGGTCCGTCGTCCCCCTCGACCGTGCCCGGCCACCGACCGGGCCCGGGCCGCCGGACCCCACCCGCACCCCACCCGCCCCCGACCCCGGGAGAACCGTGACCCGACACCACCTGACCGGGACCCTCTGGATGCTCAGCGGCCTCGCCGTGCTCGCCGGCCAGCTCACCGCCGTCATCCGCTGGCGCGGCATGTACTCCATGACAGACAACCTCATCGGCGACCTCGGGGCGTCCGGCTGCGGCCTCGTCCGCGACGCGTACGGCCCCCGGTACATCTGCAGTCCCGGCGCCGGCTGGTTCACCGGGCTCACCGCGACGGCCGGGATCCTCCTCGCGCTCGGCGCGGTCGTGCTGCTCACGTGGCCCGACGGCGGCGGTGAGGGCTCCGGCGACGGGGCCGGGCGCGACGGGAGCGACGGCGGCGACGGCGGTTTCGGCGGCAACGGGGCCGGGCGCGACGGCGGCGGTGACGGTCGTGGGGCCGTCCCGGTCGCCGGCCGCGGCGGGGGGCTGCGGCGGCGTGCGGTCGTCGCCGTGCCGCTCATCCTCGCCGGGTGCGGCATGACGGTCACGGGTCTCGCCCCGTCCGATGCCGCACCGGGCCTGCACGACGCCGCGACCCTGTGGCAGGGCGTGTGGGTGTGGCTCGCCATGATCGGCGGGCTCACCGCCACCCGCGCCGCCCGCCGCGACGGGGGGCACGGTGTCCTCCACGGCGGGTACGCGCCGCTGACCTGCCTGCTCCTCGGCGTCTCCGTCGCGGGCGGGCTGGGGTTCCTGGCCCTCGGCACCCGCGGGATGCCCGGGATGTTCGAGCGGGCGTGGCTGGACCTGGGGACGGTGTGGATCATCGTCGTCGGTCTCGCCGCCGTGACGCTCGGCGGGGCCGGCGAGCGGGAGGAGATCCGCCGGGCGCGCATCGCGCGGGATCAGGTGTTGCGCGCGGAGCGGGACCCGCTCGTCCGCGAGGCGGCGGCCCGCGTCGAGGGCGGCGCACCCGGGACCGGGACTGTGACCGGCGCCGGGACCGGGGCTGTGACCGGCGCGGGGACCGGGGCTGTGACCGGCGCGGACGGGGGCGGGGGACTGCCCGGCGGGGGCCGCGCACCCGGGAACGGGACCGGGACCGGCGCGGACGGGGGCGGGGGACTGCCCGGCGGGGTCCGCGCACCCGGGAACGGGACCGGCACGGACGCCGGCATGGACGCCGGCACGGACGCCGAGGGGTGGGGCCGGTGAGCGCCCCCGACGCCGGCACCGTCCGCGTCCGCCTCGACATCGCCTACGACGGCACGGACTTCCACGGCTGGGCGGCGCAGGACGGGCTGCGCACCGTCGCCGGCGTGCTGGAGGACCGGCTCGCGACCGTCGTGCGCCGGCCGGTGCGGCTCGTCGTCGCCGGGCGCACGGACGCCGGGGTGCACGCGCACGGCCAGGTCGCGCACGCCGACCTCCCGGCCGACGCCTTCACCCAGCGGTCCCTCACGGAACCCGCGGACCTGGTCCGTCGGCTGTCCCGGATGCTCCCGCCCGACATCCGGCTCCACGGTGCGTCCGCCGCGCCGGAGGGGTTCGACGCCCGCTTCTCCGCCCTGCGCCGGCACTACCTCTACCGGGTGTCCTGCGCACCCGCGGGTGTCCTGCCCGTGCGGGCGCGGGACACGGCGGCGTGGCGTCGTCCCGTCGACCGCGGGGCCATGCAGGCGGCGGCGGACGCCCTCGTCGGCCTGCACGACTTCGCCGCGTTCTGCCGCGCCCGGGAGGGCGCCACCACCGTGCGTGACCTGCAGGAGTTCACGTGGACCGACGTGTCCACGGACGTCGAACCCGAGACCTACGAGGCCCGCGTCACCGCGGACGCCTTCTGCTGGTCGATGGTGCGGTCGCTCGTCGGAGCGTGCCTCGCGGTGGGGGAGGGGCGCCGCGCGGCCGGGTTCACCGGCGAGCTGCTCGGTGAACGACGCCGCAGTCCGCGGGTGCCCGTCGCCCCGGCGAACGGGCTGGCGTTGACGGGCGTGGACTACCCCGCGGACGAGCTGCTCGCCGCGCGGGCCGAGGAGACCCGGGCGACGCGGGGCCCGGTCGACGGCGCGGGTGACGGTGCGGGTGAGGGCACCGGGTGACGGCGTCGGGTGACGGCGACGGCGGGCCGGACGGGGCGGGTGGGCCGGGGAGCGGCGCGGGTGAGGGCGACGGGTGAGGGCGACGGCCGGCCGCGCCTGACACCCTGAACAGCCTTCCCGACGCTGTCCGGGCAGCGCGGTATGGTTGCACGGACAGTTCGGCCCGGGCGTGACCCCGTCCGTCACAGGTGAGGGTCGTCGCCGAGACAGTGAGGACGTCAGCGCAGGATGATCAGTGTGTGGACCGCCGCCCTCGTGGCGATCGCCGTCTTCGTGGTGCCGGGGGCCGTCATCGGATGGTGCGCCGGCCTGCGGGTGCCGTGGGCCGTCGCCGCCTCCGTGCCCGTGACCGCCGGGGTCTGGGGGGCGCTCGCCTGGATCTACGGCCACCTGGGGGTGAGGTACACGCTGGCCAGCGTGGCTGTCGGGACCGTCGTCACGGCGCTGCTGTGTCTCGTGTGGCGGCTCGCGTTCGTGCTCGTGCGACGTCGCCGGCGGCGGCGCGCGGCGGCGCAGGAGGCCGCGGCCGGCGGTGCGGGTGGTGCCGGCGGTGTCGACGGTGAGGGTGGCGCGGACGGTTCCGCGCGTGAGGATGCGACGCCCGCGGATGCGGACGGCGTGACGTCGGTCGCTGCGGCGCAATCCGCCCCGCGTGGGGCGGAGGAGGCGGAGGACGGCGTCGTCACCGACCCGGGCACCCCCGCGACGGCCGACGGTGCCGAGCCCGCCAGCGACCCCGGGACCGACCCGGCCACCGACTCTGCGACCGACCCGGCGACCGCCCCGGGCACGGCCGTGCCCGCGAGCGGCACAGCGCGACCCGTCGGCGGTGGGCGGACCCCCGTCGCCCAACGCGTCGTCCGCTGGTTCCGCTCCCCGGACCGGCACGGCGGGCTGCTCGACCCGATGTGGCTGCTGCCCGTCATCGGCGTCGTCGCCGGCGTCGTCATGCTCCTCGCCCGCAGCGTCAGCGTCCTGCGCCGGGCGCCGGGCGGGCTGGAGAACATCTACCAGGGCTGGGACGTCCACTGGCACGCCAGTGTCATCCGCTACATCATGGACACCGGTCTCGCCGGGTCGGACACGATGGGGCCGCTGCAGAACGTCGAGACGGGCAAGGCGCTGTACTACCCGACCGGCTGGCACGCAATGGGGGCCGTGTACCAGGCCGTGACCGGGCTGTCCCCGGTCGCGACGGTCAACATCACCGGCATCGTCCTGCCGTCCCTGTGCATCCCGGCGACCGCCGCGTTCCTCGGCTGGCTCGCCGTCGGGAAGCGGGGCACCGGGGCGGCGACGACCGCGGGGCTCGCCGCCGTCATCGTCACCGGGCTGCTGCCGGTGTACTTCATCAGCTACTACGTCGGCGCGTGGCCGTACCTCGCGGGCATGGGGATGGTCGGGATCGTCGTCGCGCTGTTCGCGGTCGTCCCGGCCCGGCCCGTGGCGATCCTGCCCGCGGCCCTCGCGTTCGCCGGGGCGGGGGTCATGCACCCGTCGGTGGCGACGGTCGTGGTCATGCTCGTCGGCGCGTGGTGGCTGCTGTGGCGGCTGTGGGCCCCGGCCCTCCGGCCGGGCGAGTCCGTGTGGGGGGTGACCGGCCGGTGGTCGCGGGCTGTCGTCGTGCGGATCCGTGACGTCGTGTACCTCGCGGCGGCGGCGCTGATCGCCGCGGTGATCCTCGTGCCGCAGTGGCTCGCGGGGCTCGGCCAGGCGGAGGAGGTCGACGCCTTCTCCGACGTGCAGCCCGTCGACCGGCTGGGGTCGTGGAAGCTCGTGCTCGAACTCCAGAGCCGGCACGCCATCGACTTCGGCGTGCCCTGGGTTGTGCTGTGGGCGGCGGCGGTCGGCATGATCGTGCTGCTGGTGTGGCGGCGGGCCCTGTGGGTGCCCGTGGCGTACCTGCTGTTCGCGGTCGTCGCCGTGCACAGCGTGAAGAACTTCGACGGGGTCGTCGGGGACCTCAGCCGTGCCGTCGGGTCGATGCACTACAACACGACGCACCGGCTCATCGTGCCGGTCGCGCTGCTCACCGCGGTCGCCGCGGCCGCGGCGGTCGCCGGGGTCATCCGGGCGATCACCGGGGGCCTGCTCACCCGGGTTTTCCGACGCCGCCACCGGGGCGTCGCGGCCGCCGGGTCGGTCACCGCCGTGGTGCTGGCGTTGGCCGTGGGTGCCGGGGTCGTCGGCGCGCAGGAGCGCCACGACGACGGGTGGGACTGGTCCCTCGGGGCGAGCCGGGAACCCCGGGTCATCACCGACTCCGAAATGGGGGCGTTCCGGTGGTTGACCACCGCCCCGAAGGCCTACGACGGGCTCATCGCCGGCAACCCCGCCGAGGGCACCGGGTGGATGTACCCGCTGTACGACCTCCCGTCGTTGCACCGGCACTTCCTCTGGCCGACCGTGCCGGAGGACTCCGCGACGAACATGGTCTTCTGGCACCCCGACCTGTTCGGGTCGGGGCTGCCGCCGGAGCACCCGGGTGGCGCGCCCCGGCCCGGGTACGCGAACGTCGCTGACTTCGCCGCCCGTGACCTGGGCGTGAACTACTACATCTCCTCCCCGCCGAGCTTCTTCGGGTTCCAGAAGGACATCCCGGAGCAGGTCGAGGGGCTCATGACCGCCCCGGGGACGACGCCGGTGTACAAGGACGGCCGGACGGTCGTCTACGCGGTCAACGCCGCGTTCACCGACGAGGAGCTCGAGGCGATGCGGCGCGACACGACGTCGCCTGACCCGTTGCCGCCGCTGCGGACCCAGGCCGAGCGGCCCGGTGGGCACTCTCAGCGGCCGACGGCACCGTGGTTCCCGCGTCCGGAGACGTGGGACCGGGCGGCGGCCGAGGCGTCGGTCGCCCGGGAGAAGGCCCGGGAGGAGCAGGCGCGCGCCGCCCGGGAGCGGGGGAGTGACGACGCCGCCCGTGAGCGGTCCGGCGCGGACGCCGGCGACCGGCCGCGCGGGCGGTCCGGCGCTGACCGGGGCGCGGGGGAGCCCGGTGCCGGGGCTCGGGCGGACGCGGACGGCCACGGGACGGGTGCCGGGGCTCGGGCGGACGCGGACGGCGACGGGACGGGTGCCGGCGCGGGCGAGGTCGACGGCGGGCAGGGCTGGGACCCTGCCACCGGTGCCGAGGGTGACCTCACCGCAGTGGGAGCGGTTGGAACGACGTGACCACCGCCCGGGGTGGCGTCCCGGTGACGAGGGTCCCTGCCGTGTCGATGACCATGTCCACGGCCGGGCCGACGAGCGGGTGCCCGGTGACGACGTCCGGGCGTGCGGTGGCGGCGTCCGGGGGCGCGGTGGCGGGAAGGGGCCCGGTGGGGGTGCCTGTGGCCGTGGTGGTACCCGGGTGTGCGGTGGCGATGCCGGGGGTGTGAGTCGTCGGCGCGGGGTGGGTGTCGGCGAGGACGAGGAGCCGGCAACTCTGCGGATGCCACGCCCGGCGCCACACTGGAACCCAGTCCGGTGCGCCGGCCGGCACGCGGATCACCACGACGTCCGCCGGCGCTGCGGCGTCGTCCGGGCTCACCCCCGTCACGCCGAGTCCCTCGGACGGGCCATCGCCTGACCCGGCCTCGGCGTCGCGGCGGATCGTGTGCCCGGCGGCGGGCGCCGTGGCGTCGGTGGCGGGTGGCCGGTCCGTGACGTCGACGCACCGCCGCCCCGACACGGGGAGCGTCCGGACGTGGAGTTCGGCCGCCGGCCCTGTGAGCAGCACCGTCGTGCCCGGTGCGAGCGGGACCGTCAGGGCCGCGCCGTGGACGTCGGTCCCGATGATCCACCCCGGCACCGGGTGGACCGGCACGCGGCGTGGCGTCGCGGGGGCGTCGGGGCCCGTCAGGGAGGGGAGCCGGGGAGGGGCTGCGTCGTCCTCCTCCCCGAGCTGCACGGCGATGACGCCGGCTGCCGCGGCCGCCCACGGCATCCGCTGCGCGACCGCGCCGGGCACGCCGACGACCGTGCGGACCGACGGGCCGAGCATGGCCGCGAGACCCGCGTACGTCCGGGCGGCCGGGGTGCGCGGCCGGGGGAGCGGGACCTCCGCGGCGCGGAGGTCATCGCGGGGGATCCGCAGGGACGCGGCGAGGACGTCGAGGTCCAGGACGCCCGGGGGTGGGCCGGCGGATCCGGACGGGGTGCCGGGTGCGGTCGGTGCGGACGGGGAGGACCCGGACGGGGTGCCGGGGCCGTGGACGTGGAACCACACGATGTCGACGCCGGTCCCGACGGCGCCGACGGTGCCGACGGTGCCGGGCGCGCCGGACGGTCCGCCGGTCCCGACGGTGCCGGGGCCCGGGACCCGGCCGGCGCGCGTCGGGGGCCGTGACGGCGGCGACGCCCACCGGTCGTGCGCGGCCCAGGCCGCGGCCGCTCCGGTCGCCGCCACGCCGAGGACCAGCATGGTGCCGAGGATGCTCATGACGTGCTTCTCCTGTGTTGTAGCCTCGTGACAGTCGTGTGCGCGGTGCGGGGGCACCGGGCGGGGCGGACGGGGTGACGGGACAGTCGGCACCCGGTGACACCGCCGCGCCGTGACGGCGCACGGCGGGGAGGGACACCATGCGTACAACCGCGTTGCAGGTCTCCGGGCACGCGTTTCTCGTCCGGATGTGCGAGCGGGCACTCGTCCTCGGCGACGGGGGGATGTCGGGGGAACCGCTGCGCGCGCAACGCCGGGCGGTGTTCGTCGGCGTGCTGCTCACCGCCCTCGTCGCGGGGGTGGCGGCGGCGCTCGCGGTTATGCGTCCGCAGCCGTCGATCGAGGACGCGGGCATCGTCGTCGACGACGCCGGGGGCGTGTACGTCCGTGTCGACGACACCTTCCATCCGGTGACGAACGTCGCCTCGGCCCGCGGCTCCTCCTCGGCCGCCCCGATCCCGTGGTGCGCACGACCGCGCAGGAGCTGCGCCGGTACCCGGAGGGGCCACCGGTCGGCATCCCGGTCGCACCCGAGCTCACACCGGCGGAACGGTCGTCGTGGTACCTGTGTTCGCCGGCCGGGCGGGACACCGGGGCCGACGCCCGGCACGTCGAGGTCGTCGCCGGGCCGCCGCTCCCGCCGGCGGGGTCGTTCCTCGCCGAGACCCCGGGGGAATCCTCCGCGCCGGGCGGGGGAGAGGCGACCACCTGGCTCGTCACCGACGGCTCGCGGTCGCGGATCGACGCCGGCGCGGCGCGGGCCTTCGGGGTCCGTCCCGTGCCCGTTGACCCTGTCGTCCTCGACGCCGTCCCCCGCGGGCCGGACGTCGTCCTGCCCCGCGGGCCGTCGGGGCTCCCCGCCCCCTTCGACGTGCAGGGCCGCATCGTCAGGGCCGGTGGCCGGATGTTTCTCGTGGTCGAGGGCGGGGTCGGTGAGGTGCACGGGGCCCAGCAGGCCTTCGCCGGTGCGCTCGCCGGTGTCGACGAGATCGACGCCGCCCTCTCCACGGTCCTGGCGCTCCCGGAGAAGGAGGCGCTGCCCGGGGTTCCCGCCGACGACGTGGAGTGGGCGCATCCGGGGCGTGTCTGCGTCGGCGGGGACGCGGCCGACCGCGACGGCCCCGCCGGAATCGTGGTGGCAGACGGTGCCGGTGTGACCGGCGGACCCGGCACCACGGACGCGGACAGGGACAGCGGCGGGGCCGGCGGACCCGGTGCCACGGACGCGGCCAGGGGCGGGACCGGCGACGACAGTGACGGCGGTGACGGCGTTCATCTCCGTGCCCCCCGGGGATCCGCGGCGCTCGTCACGGAACGTGGACTGTACGTGGTCAGTGACGCGGGCGTGCGGTTCCGCGCCGGGTCGGCCGACGAGCTCGCCGCACTGGGGCTCGGTGACCCGACCGAGGTGCCGTGGAGCGTCATCGCCGTCCTGCCCGACGGCGGTGAGCTCACCGCGGACCGGGCCCGTCGGACCGTGCCCGCGCACACACCGGCAACCACCAGTGCCGACAGCACCACCGGGATCCGGTAGTCGCGGCGCCGTTCCCGACGGACCGGCACGTCCACCGCGGCCGGCAGCGTCCCCGCGGCCTGGAACCGCTGCCGGTCCCGCTGGTCCATGAGCCGGGTGAGCGCGTCGACCGGATCCTCGGGGGGCCGTGCCCACAGGGCGTCGCGCAGCGCCAGCGCCTCGTCGACCGCCCGGCGCGGGTCCACCACCGGGTACGGCGGCGGGGAGGACGTCCCGAGGAGGATCCTCCTCACTTGCGGGGCCGTCGCCCGCGGCAGGACCTGACGGACCAGCGCCGCGGTGCCCGTGACGACGGGGGCCGCGAAACTTGTCCCGGTGAACGGGTCCGGGTCGCCGACGACGACCACCGGTTCGGCCCGCCCGGGCACGTCGTGCAGTGCGGAGACCGGGCCGCCCGGTGCGTACACGTCCACCCACGCGCCGGTGAGGCTGTAGGGGGCGGGGTGCCGCCCCGCGTCGAGGTCCCGACCACGCCCGTGGCGTACCCGGGGCTCGACCGCGCCGACGGTCACGAGTCCCGGGGCGTCGTCGTCGGGCAGCGACGCCGGGACCGGGGGCGCGTCCCCCGGGCACTGGCCCGTGTTCCCGGCCGCGGCGACGACGAGCACGTCCGCGGCCGCCGCACGCTGCAGTGCGTCTCGGAGCGCCGGGTCCGCCTCCGGGGCAGGGCCGGGGCCGGAGCCCGTCACCGGGTCGGGTGGGCCGGTGCAGGCGATGAGGGAGAGCGTGATGATCTGCGCCCCCTCGTCCACGGCCCGGGAGATCGTCGCCGCGAGGTCCGTGACCGGACCCGACCCCGGGGCGTCCGGCGGGCCGTGACGCCTGGAGGTCAGGGCCGCGCCGGGTGCGACGGTCGACACGACGCCGGCGACGGCCGTCCCGTGCAGGCGGCAGTCGTCCCGGTCACCGGTGACACCGGGCGCGGCCGCACCGGTGTCGATGACGGTGACGCGCACCCCACGCCCGTCGGCGGGCCCACCGGGTCCGGCCACGTCGAGGGGGCGTGGGGGGCCGGTGAGGGGCTCGTCGCACCCGGTCCGGACAGGGGCGTCCTGCGCCGGCCGGTCCTGCGCCGGGGCGGGGCCGGGCTCACCGACGGCGTCACCGGCGGCCCCGGTCCCCGTGGCACCGTCGACGACAGCGTCGGTCCCGGCGGCGCTCGCATCGACGGCGCCCCCGGCGGCGGTGACCGCGGCGGTGGTGAGGATGACGGTGAGGATCGCGGCCATCCCCGCCCCGAACGCCGCCGCGACCGCGCGGACGGCACCGCGCGAGGCCCCCGGCCCGGGTCGTGACCTCATGCCAACCCCCGCACCAGGTCGAACAGGCCGGTGGTCGCCAGCCCGAGCGGGACCACCGCCGCGAACGCCGCGCCCTCGAGGACGTCCACACCGCGGCTCACCAGCGGTGGAGTCCGCCGCACGAGCGGCAGCGCCACGAGAACGAGGGCACCGGCACCCCACGGCACCTGCGCCGCGACCCACGCGACGAGCACGACGGACGTCACCGTCACGGCGACGGCGTGGACCGGCCGGCACCCACGGGCGGACAGGCCGGTCACGGCCGTGGCGAGGAGTGCGGCGACACCCCACGCCGGTGCCGTCCCCCACGGGACGATCTGCACGGCGCACCCGAGGACCACCGCGCACAGTCCGACGACCAGCGCGGAGTGCGTCCGCAGGGCGTCCGCAGCCTCGGCGGCACCGGGGGTGTCCAGCCGCGTCCCGGCCGCCCCCGGCGCACCCGCCGACCCGGCCGCACCCGCCGCCCCCGGCGCACCGGACGCCCTACCGGGGGAGGGCGCTGAACCACCCGGGTCCGCCGCCGGGTCGGGTGGTGCGGAGGCGGAGGGAAGCGTCGAGACCCCGGGAACCGGGGGGACAGTGACCCGCGCCACCAGCATCGCGAGCTGCCCGGAGAACGTCAGTGCCGTCACCGCGAGCACGAGCCCGACCCCGGGCCACGCCGCCGCCACCGCGCCCGCGACGAGCGTGACCGTGACCGTGCGCACCGGCCCCCGCCGCCACACCAGCAGGAACGCGAGGACCGTCGCCGTGAGCACGTTGACGTGGAGCCCCAGCCCGGCACCGAGGACCGCGGCGACGACCACGAACCGCCGGTCACGCACCGAGGCCGTGGCACAGGCCACCGCCGCCAGCGCCGTCACCGCCACCGTCCAGACCAGCACCGACGGCGACGCCCCGACGGGAGGCCGGGGCAGGTCCGCCGCGCCCCCGGCCCCGCCGACCCCCACAGCGGCGAGGAGCACCGCGAGGTCACCGGAGGCGCGCGTCGGGTCCCACACCGGCGGCGTCCGCCACGTCGTGACCGCGGCGACCACCGCGACGATCCACGCCAGCGGCACCGCCCTGACCGGGCCCGTGAGGTGCGCGACCGCGGCGACCGGGGGCGGTGGCACGTCGAGGGGCGGATCCACCGGCCGGTCCAGGGTGAGTGACGCGCCGGGCCCGACGCCCGCCTCGGCGAGGGTCAGTTCAGGGGGCAGGGTCCGGGGCCCGGCCCGCAGCACGGCACGGGCCCCGGCGGGCACGGAGACGAGGTGGGTGAGCAGCTCGGCGACGGGGACGTCGTCGGCGACAGCGGCCTCGATGACCCGGCCCTCGGACGGCACGGAGACACTGATGGCGAGCATGATGGGAACCCCCCGGTGGATGACCTGGTGAGCCCCGTCGTCGGACGGGGCCGTGCCCGCCCCCTGCGGACACTTCCGGTGCGGCACACTCTAACAGCGGGGGCGGACGCCGGAGGGGGAGCGCGGCGCCCCCTGTGGACACCGCGGGGGACCGGCAGGGGGACCACGCGGCGGTCGCTGTGGACACCGCGGGGGTGGACGACGGTCACGCCCCGGCGGCCTGCACGACCCCGTCCACACTGCCCGCCGACCGGCCCGGATGACGCCCGGGTGAATAGCAGGGGAATAGCAGATGGCGGGCCCCGTACGATTGCTAAGAAACTGTTACCTGACCGTGATACTCGGGACATTCTCCGCGTCCACCCGCGCTCTCACGTGCGCAAACGTCGGCTGAAACTTCACCCCCAAACCCCGGATATTCTCCCGGCGGAAGGCGGGTCGTGGCGAGGCTGCGGGATTTTCTTTACACTCGGACGAGTCACCGGCTGCACGGCACGTTATGGCCGGTAGCAGACCTGTGGTGTCTGTGAAGACAGACAATGAAATCGAGAACTCCGGTGAGCTGGACGACAGACGGATCCGGTTGGATCCCGCACTTTATGCGGCGATCTAACGGATGGTCGAATATTTTGTTTTACACCGTCGACGCTCCACCGGCACTGGAAAGGATGATCGCCCCATGGCTGAGAAGAAGAACATCAAGGATCTTTTCGACGCAACCGCATACGACAAGTCCGGCGACAAGCTCGGCAGCGTCAAGGAGATTTTCGTTGACGACCGCACCGGTCAGCCGACGTTCGTCGAGGTCAACCACGGCCTGTTCGGCATGAGCAGCAGCCTCGTCCCGCTGCGCGGCCACCGCCTCGAGGACGGCAAGCTCAACCTCGCCTTCGAGAAGGACCGCATCAAGGATGCGCCGGGTCTCGACGCGGAGAAGGGCCTCACCCCCGAGGACCAGAACCGCATCTACGCCCACTACGGCCTGGACCGTGCCGACGAGGGTGACACCTACGTGACCGACGCCGACCGCAACGCCGGTCAGCAGCAGGCCGCGGCGGGCGCCGGGACCGGTGCCGCCGCCGGTGCGGGGACGACGTCCAAGGGTGGCACGACGACGGCCAACGGCGCCGGCGACCAGGAGATCATCCGCTCCGAGGAGCAGCTGAACGTCGACAAGGACCGCGTCGCCACCGGCGAGGCCCGTCTGCGCAAGTACGTCACCACGGAGAAGGAGACCGTCGAGGTCCCCGTCTCCCGCGAGGAGGTGCGTGTCGAGCGCACCCCGATCTCCGAGTCCGACGCCAAGAACTACGACGGCAACATCGGTGAGCAGGAGGCGTCCGTCACGCTGCACGAGGACAAGGTCAACGTGTCCAAGGAGTCCGTGCCGGTGGAGAAGGTCTCCCTCGGCAAGGAGCAGGTCACGGACACCAAGCGTTACTCCGACGACGTCCGTAAGGAGCACATCGACACCGAGGGTGTCAAGGGCACCAACGACGTCGACGGCAAGCGGAAGTAACACCGCAGCTCCACCCGTCGCGCACCCGCTCGTCCCCAGGATCCGTCCCGGGGGTGGGCGGGTGCCGCATGTGTGCTGTAGGGTGTCGGGGGAACGCGGTGCCGGGGCGGAGGGGTGCCGCGCGGGGTGGGGGACGCCGTTCCCGGCCCCGGGGTCCGCCCGGGTGCGTCGGTGCACCGGGGGACCGGGGGAGCTCCGCCGGGGGAGGGGACGCCGTGAAGGTCAAGGCACCGCCGTCTGTGCCACAGGAGGCGCAGCCGTTCACCAGGCTCGTCATGCCCGTCGTGATGCTCGTCGCGGTCGGGGGCATGGTCGGGGCGATGGTGCTCTCGGGTGCCGGCCGGTCGCCGATGACCTTCGCGTTCCCGCTGATGATGGTGGGGTCGGTCATCGCCTCGCTCGCCCCGCGTCAGGATGTCGACGGCCGCCGCCGCGCGTACCACCGTCACCTCGGGGAGGTTGTGGAGGAGGTCGCGGAGTCCCGACGCCGCCAGCGTGAGCGGGCCGCGGCGGCGCACCCGGACCCGGACGTGCTGTGGACGCTGACGGGGACGGGGACGTCGGCCCCCGCCGGGGTCGTCCGCGTCGGGGTGGCCGGCCAGGCCCCGGACGAGCCGCTGGACGTCGCGGTGACCGGGTCGCCGGAGGATCTCGAACCGCTGTGCGTGGCGTCGCTGCGGAACCTGCTCGACGCGGCGGCGACGGTCCCGGGGCCGGTCTCGGTCGACCTGCAGGACTGCGCATGCGTCGTCGTCACCGGGCCGCGCGGGCCGGGGCTCGTGCGCGCGATGCAGGCGCAGCTCGCCCTCCACGACCCGGCGGCGGTGACCGTGCGGGGGCCGCACGACCGGTGGCTGCCGCACCACGGTCCCCTCACGGTGACGTTCGCGGACGGGTCGGCGCCGGTCGCCCGGGGCACGGTCGTGCACTCGCCCACCCCGGAGTGGGAGGAGTTCGCCCGGCGGGAGGGGGTGTTCCTCGACGCCCGGGACGACGGCACCCTCGCGGTGTGGGCGTCCGGGGGCTGGCGTGACACGGGGCGGGCGGACCAGTTGAGCGACGTGGAGCTCGAGCTCGTGTGCCGGCGGCGCGCCCGGTGGGAGGACCGGGGGTCGCTGCTCGACCTGCCCGGCGGGGACCTCACGGCCCCGGTCGGGGTGGTCGTGGACGACGGGCCGCAGTCCGGGCGGCCGTTGACGCTCGACATCCGGGAGTCCGCCCTGGGCGGCATCGGCCCGCACGGCCTGTGCATTGGTGCGACCGGGTCGGGGAAGTCGGAGTTCCTGCGCACGGTCGTCGTGAGCTTCGTCCACCACCACCCGCCGGAGGAGCTCAACGTCGTGCTCGTCGACTTCAAGGGTGGTGCGGCGTTCCTCGGGCTCGAACGACTGCCGCACACGAGCGCGGTCATCACGAACCTCTCGGAGGACGCGGTGCTCGTCGACCGGATGCAGGATGCGCTGCTGGGGGAGATGCACCGCCGGCAGGAGCGGCTCCACGCGGCGGGCCTGTCGACGGCGGCGGAGTTCAACCGCCGGTGGCCGGGCGAGATGCCCGCCCTGCTGATCGTCGTCGACGAGTTCTCCGAGCTCCTCCACGCCCGCCCCGAGTTCGCCGACGTCTTCGCGGCGGTCGGGCGCCTCGGGCGGAGCCTGCGGATGCACCTGCTGCTCGCCTCGCAGCGTCTGGAGGAGGGTCGGCTGCGCGGACTGGAGTCACACCTGAGCTACAGGATCGCGCTGCGCACGTTCTCCGCGCAGGAGTCCCGGGCGCTCATCGGCACGTCGGCGGCCTATGAACTGCCGCCGCAACCGGGTGCGGCGATCCTCGCCGCGCAGGGGCACACCGTGCGGTTCCAGGCCGCGTACGTGTCCGGCCCGGAGCATCCGCGGGAGCGGCGGGTCGTCCGCCCGCTGGGGAGTGAGCCGGAGGCGACGCGGAGCACGTTCGACCTCGTCGTCGACAGCCTCGCCGGACCGTGCCGCCACCCGGTGTGGCTGCCACCGCTGCCGGCCGAGCTGCCGGCCAGCGCCGTCGTCGTGGAGTCCGAGCCGCTCACGGCCGTCGTCGCGCGGGAGGACCTGCCGTTCGAGGGGCGGCAGCAGCCGTTCACGATGGACCTCCGGCGCCGGCACTGGATCGTCGTCGGACGCCCGCAGTCCGGCAAGACGACGCTGGTCCGGGCGGTCGCCCTGGCCCTCAGCCTGTCGAGCCCCGGGGTCGCCGTCTACGTCGTCGACGGCGGGGGTGCACTCACGGAGCTCGGCCGGTTGCCGCAGGTCGCCGCCGTCGCGGGCCCCGGTCTCGTCGACCGGGTGCTCGACGACGTCCTCCTGCGCATGGAGTCCCGGTCGCCCACGGTGCTGCTCGTCGACGGGCTCGACGCCGTCGGCGACGACCCCCGGCTCGTGGACATCGCGACGCGCGGGCTGGACCGCGGGACGCACCTCGTCGTCACGTCCCTGCGGTGGATGATCCGCCCGCAGCTGCGCGACGCCCTCACCGGGGCCGTCGAGCTCGCGGTGGACCCGGCGGAGTCACGGTTCCGCCGGGCGCAGGCGGCGATGCCCGACGTCCCGGGGCGTGGACTGTCGCCGGCGGGGCGGCAGATCCAGGTCGTCACCGTCACCGCGCAGGACATCGGGCACGGCCGCCGGGTCGCCGTGGGCCGCGGGGAGCCGGAGCTGCGGATGCGGGTCCTCCCGGCGCACCTCACCCGTGCTGACCTGGCCGGACTCGTCGACGTCGGACGTGCCCGGGGCCGCCACCGCACCGCGGGCGACCCGCTGCTCCGCCTGGACGGCGTGCCCCTCGGGGTCGGTGGGCCGCGGCTGGAGCCGGTGACGTGGGACCTCGGCGGCCACCCCCACCTCACCGTCGTCGGGGAGGCCGGCGCCGGCGCGACCACCGCCCTGCGCACCGTCCTGCGTGGTCTCGCGGCCATCGGGGAGGACCAGCCCGGGTCCGTGCGGCTGCTCACCGGCGACGTCCGCCGTGGGCTCCTCGGCGAACCCGGCTACCGCAGCGGGGCCGCCTGGGCTGCTGAGCTGGAGGACATCGTCGAGACCCTCTCCCACCGGATCCCCGCGGACCTGGACGGGCTCACCCCCACCCAGGTCCGGGAACGGTCCTGGTGGGACGGGCCGGAGATCGTCCTGGTCGTCGACGACGCCGACCACGTCGACCCGGCCCTCACCGGGGCCCTGGTGCCGCTGCTCCCGCACGCGCGCGACATCGGGTTGCACGTGGTGCAGGCGCGGCGCAGCGGGGGGATGTCGCGGGCGGCCTTCACCCCGTTCCTCCAGGGGCTGCGGGACCAGTCGGCGTGGCTGCTGCTCTCCGCGCCGAGGGACGACGGGCCGGTCGCGGGGCAGCAGCTGGGTCCGCGGCCACCGGGACGGGCGGTGCTCGTCCAGGATGAGGCCTGGCAGGTGCAGGTGGCGCAGCCGTGAACGGGTTTGTCGCGGGCGCGGTGGCGCTGTCGGAGTCCGGGATCCTCGTCAACGGGATGTCGGCCACGGACCTCATCACGGGGGCGCAGGTCACCGGGGAGGGTGAGCTCGTCGCGGAACCGCACGAGGTGAGGTACCGGGGGTCGCCCGTGTCCGTCGACGCGTTGACGGTGCTGCGGCGACTCGTCGGGGACCTGCTCGAGCAGCGCCGGGAGTTCGACGCGCGGCAGGACCCGAACGTGCCCGTGACCTCGGTGTTCGCGCCCGCCCGGTCCGGTCTGGTGGAGAGGTGCCCGTGGGGGCTCGGGGCGGCGGTCCCAGACGTGGTTGTCGTCGGACCGTACGCCGACGTCGTCGCCGACCACCTGCGGGTCACCGGGCTGCGGGCGCGGACCGTCGACCTCGCGGCGTGCCTGCGGATCGCCGCGGAGCTCGCCGAGGTGGAGCGTGAGCTGGAGGCGCTGGCCGGTCATCCCGCCCGGGTGGGGCGCGGGGTGGCCGCGGGTGTCGACGGAACAGCTGCCGGTGTGGACGCCCCCGCCGGAGCCGACGGTGCAGCCGGTGCAGCCGGTGCCGACGGTGTGGGTGACGCGGCCGTCGGAGCGGACGGTGCCGACGCCGCCGGCGGGCCCGAGCGGGAGCGCGCCCGGGACCTCGTGGTCCGCGGCGTCGCCCGGGTCTGCGCCGCCGCACCGGGGCGTGACCGGGCCCGGGTGTCCGGGGCGGTTGCGCGGCCGGCCCTGGCGGTGGCTGTCGCGGCGTGCGCCGGGGTGGCTGTCGCGGCGGTGTGGAGCGTGCGTGGCGGAGACGGGGCGTCGTCCCCGACCGGGGTGGCCGCGACGGCGACGACGACGGCGGGCACGGGCACGGCAGGGGCCGGACGGTCGGCCGCGGCCGGGGCGACGACCACGCCCACGACGGCATCTCCCCCGGGGTCGGGCGCGCCGGGACCGGGTGGGGCCGTGCCCCGGGGTCCGGGCCGCGACGGGCCAGGTGGCGCGGCGGGCGCGGCTGGCCCGGCTGGCGCGGCGGGGGCGAACCCGGACGACGGCCCGGCCGGGACCGGCGGGTCGACGGGGCCGACCGGGGTGGGCGCGCGGTCCGCGCTGCCCGTCGACGTGACCGTGCCCGGGTGGCGGCTCACGGACGTCGCCGGCCGACGCGAGACCTGGGTGTCCGACGACCCGGGGATGAGGGTGATCGTCGCCGCGACGAACGTGCCGGTGCGCAGTCAGGACGCCCTCGACACCGCGGTGCTCGACGCGCTCGCCGCCGCGTCCGACCTGACGGTCACCGGCACGGGGCCGGTGCGGTACGAGGAGCGGTTCCCCGGGTCGCTCACCGCGTGGACGGTCCGGTTCATCGACGGCGCGCAGGTCTCCGTGGGCTGTCAGTACCGGGAGGCGACCGAGGAACGCCGTCGGGCCTGCGAAGCCGTCACGTGGACGGTGGTGAAACGGTGACCGGGGACGGTGGTGACGTGCTGATCGACAACGCCGGCGACGTGCTGAACGACAACGCCGGCGAAGCGGTGACCGGGGACGCCGTCACACCCGATCCGGGGTGGGACCGGGGTCCTCCGCCGGGACGGGGGAACCGGGCGGCGGGAACCGGGGACTAAAGAGATGTCGTGGTCGGTGGGCCGCGACCGCCCCGCCGGAGCGGCCGGGGCGCATCGACGACACAGGACACAGGGGGAACCAGTGAACTTCAGGACGACGACCGACGTCATGCACGACGCGGCCGGGAAGGTGGACACGGTCAACTCCGAGGTGCAGGCGGAACTCCGCAGGCTCCAGGGGACCGTGGACTCAGTCTCCGGGGCCTGGCAGGGCGAGGCCCAGGCCGCGTTCGGGCAGCTCATGGTGCGGTGGAACGACTCCGCCCGGGAGCTGCACCAGGCGCTGACCAGCATCGCGGAGAACATCCGCGCCAACGCCCGCGGCTTCGCGCAGGTGGAGGCGGACAACGCGGCGGCGTTCCGCGTCTGATCCCGCACCGCCGGCCGGCCGTGAGCCACGGACCGGCCACGACACCAGGAACATTCATCTCACCGAAGGGGGAGGCGGACATGATTCGCTACGATTTCGCGCAGATCGCGCAGGCTGCCACGGACATCCAGGCCACCAACGGCCGGGTCGGCACGATGCTGGACCAGCTCAGACAGGACCTCGCGCCGATGGTCGCCGAGTGGCAGGGGGACAGTGCCGACGCGTACCAGGCGGCTCAGCGCCGGTGGGACGCGGCGGCGGAGGAACTCAACGCCGTGCTGTCCACCATCGCCCGTGCCGTGGGCGACGCCAACGACCGGATGGCCCGGATCAACACGAGTGCGGCGAACAGCTGGGCCTGACACCCGCCCGGCCCGGTCCCGGGGCCACCGGCGCAGGCACGCGCCGGGCACGCACCCGCCCGCCCGCCCGGCCGCACCCGCCCGCCCGGCCGCACCCGCCCGGCCCTGCTCACGCGCCGGGGGCCACCTCGTGCGGCGTCGAGCCCCCGGGTGGGCGGGAGGGATTTCAGATCCCGGGTCCTGTCCACTAAAGTCGTTCGGGTTGCGATCCATCCTCCCTGACGTGCCGGTCACCGGTCGTCGGGGACGGCGGATCGACCCACGGGTCTCCACCGGCCGCCGTGGGTGAGACAGCGCCGGCTGGCAGTTCCATCGAGACCAAGGAGAAAGTCTTGACTACTTTCCACCCGAAGAGCGGTGACATCACCCGTAAGTGGTATGTCATCGACGCCACTGACGTGGTCCTGGGTCGCCTCGCCGTCACCGTCGCAGACCTGCTGCGCGGTAAGGGTAAGCCCCAGTACGCGCCGAACGTCGACTGCGGTGACTACGTCATCGTCGTCAACGCCGACAAGGTGCACATCTCCTCGAACAAGCGTGACCGTGAGTTCCGTTACCGTCACTCCGGTTACCCGGGCGGTCTGAAGACCCTGACCCTGGGTCGCTCGATGGAGCTGCACCCCGAGCGCGTCGTCGCCGAGGCCATCGAGGGCATGATGCCCCACAACAAGCTGAGCCGCGCCTCCGTCAAGAAGCTGCGCGTCTTCGCCGGCCCCGAGCACACCTTCGCTTCCCAGAAGCCCGAGACCTACACGATTGAGCAGGTGGCACAGTGACCGAGAACGAGAACTACGAGGCGACCGAGGCCGTCAACGAGGAGTTCGTCGCGACCATCGGTGAGTCCATCGCCGATGTCGAGACCGTCGCGGACGACGCTCCCGTCGCCGTCCAGCCGTTCGAGGGCCCGATCCAGACCGTCGGCCGTCGTAAGCGCGCCATCGTGCGCGTCCGCATGGTCGAGGGTTCCGGTCAGTTCACCTGCAACGGCCGGACCCTGGAGGACTACTTCCCGAACAAGCTGCACCAGCAGCTCATCAAGGCGCCGCTGGTCCTGCTGGAGCGCGAGCTGCAGTTCGACATCCAGGCGACGCTCAACGGTGGCGGCCCGTCCGGCCAGGCCGGTGCGATGCGCCTGGCCATCGCCCGCGCCCTCAACAAGTACAACCCGGAGGAGCGTGGCGAGCTGAAGAAGGCCGGCTTCCTCACCCGTGACGCCCGCGCCGTCGAGCGCAAGAAGGCCGGTCTGCACAAGGCCCGCCGCGCGCCGCAGTACTCCAAGCGCTGATCCGGCGCCGGGGCGACCCGGAGTACAGGAGAGCGCAGCCCGCACCGGTCACTGTGGCCGGGCACTGCGGCTCCACACCACCCCACGGACCTCACGGTCCGCGGGGTGGTTCTGCGTTCCGGGGGTTGTGCGGGGCGCTCCCGCGGGGTGGTTCTGCGTTCCGGGGGTTGTGCGGGGCGCTCCCGCGGGGTGGTTCCGCGTTCCGGGGGGTGTGCGGGGCGCTCCCGGGGGGTGGTTCCGGGGGCGGGCTGGTTCGCCGTTCAGTGGCTCCGTCGGCACCCGAACCGTGCCCTCCCACACCACCCGGCCCCGCCCCCGTGGCGCACGGAACGCACGGACACCCGGCAGGTAGAATGCCCTTTCATGACACGACTGTTTGGAACGGACGGCGTCCGGGGGCTGGCGAACCTGGAACTGACGGCGCCGATGGCCATGCGGCTGGGCGCCGCCGCTGCACGGGTGCTCACGGAGACGGCGGCGAATTCGCAGCGCAAGCCCACCGCGGTGATCGGCCGCGACCCCCGGATCTCGGGGGAGATGCTCTCGGCGGCACTCGCCGCGGGGATGGCGTCGCAGGGTGTGGACGTGCTCCAGGTCGGCGTGCTGCCCACCCCGGCTGTCGCGTTCCTCACGGGGGATTACGGCGCTGACATGGGTGTGATGATCTCCGCCTCGCACAACCCGATGCCGGACAACGGCATCAAGTTCTTCGCCGCGGGCGGCCACAAGCTCGATGACTCGGTCGAGGACGAGATCGAGGCCACGATGCTGGAGCTGGAGGAGACGGGCCCGACGGGCGCGGGGATCGGCCGGATCATCGAGGAGGACAACGACGCCCTGGAGCGCTACCTCTTCCACCTCGGCGAGGCGGTCCCGACGCCGCTGGACGGCATCCGCGTGGTCGTGGACTGCGCGAACGGTGCGGCGTCGCAGGCGGCGCCGATGGCGTACGCGGCGGCCGGCGCGGACGTCGTCGCGATCCACGACCGCCCGAACGCCCTGAACATCAACGACGGCTGCGGGTCGACGCACATCGACGTGCTGCAGGAGGCGGTCGTGGAGCACGGCGCGGACCTGGGCCTGGCCCATGACGGGGACGCGGACCGGTGTCTGGCGGTGGATTCGGAGGGGACCGTCGTCGACGGTGACCAGATCATGGCCGTGCTCGCGGTGGCGATGAAGGAGGACGGCGAGCTGAAGAAGAACACCCTCGTCGCGACGGTGATGTCGAACCTGGGTCTGTCCCTGGCGATGGAGTCACAGGGCATCACGGTCCGGCAGACGCGGGTGGGGGACCGGTACGTGCTCGCGGATCTGCGGACCGGGGATTTCTCGCTCGGCGGGGAGCAGTCGGGCCATGTGGTCATCCCGGAGCACGGCACGACGGGCGACGGCACGTTGACGGGGCTGAGCCTCATGGCGCGGATGGCGTCGACGGGCCGGTCGTTGCGGGAGCTCGCGTCGGTGATGACGGTGCTGCCGCAGACGCTCATCAATGTCCCGGTGGAGGACAAGAGCAGGATCTCCGACGACGCCCGCGTCCGCGCCGCGGTCGCCGAGGCGGAGGCGGAGCTGGGGGAGAACGGGCGTGTGCTGCTCCGGCCGTCGGGCACGGAGCCGAAGTACCGCGTGATGGTGGAGGCGACGTCGTCGGCGGACGCCCGTCGGATCGCGGGCCGGCTCGCGTCGGTCGTCGCGGAGGTCTGACGGCCCGCCGCTCCACCCGTTTCCCACCCCCGGGGAACCTCCCCGGCTGCGGTGGAGACTAACCACTCCAGATGATCCGCCCGTGGTGTGTGGAACCGCGTCCACCCGGACGTGGGACGGTCGGTGGGAGGGGTAGAGATGGGGGATCCGCAGGTTCGCGGTGGCGGGAGTCCCGGGGAGGGGGTCGCGCCGCCGGGTGCGGCCGGTTCTCCGGCCGGTGGGGTCGCCGGGGGTGGGCTCCGGCTCGATGTTCCGGGGGCGTCCGACGCCGCCACCCGGCTGGCCGCCGTCATGGGGGACACGGTCGCGACGTTGCGGGCCACGCCGCCGACGGTCCCCGCCGGGGCGTTCGGCCGGGGGGTGGCGGCGGAGGCGGCGCGCGTGGTGTCGCTCCTCGCCGAGGCGCACCGGGTGCGTGTCGCCCACGCGGCGCGGCTCGGGGACGCCGCCGCGGACGCGGGGGTTCTCGTCCGCGCGGTGGCTGTGGCGGAGGAGGCGTCGGCGTCGTCGTTCTCCACCGGTGACCGGCCGGCGGCCCGGCCCGGGGAGGTGCGTGATGTCCGCTGAGCAGGGGGTGCTCGAGGGCGCGGTCGGCTCGCTCGCCGGGGCGGCCACGGCGTTGGGTGTGGGTGGCCCGCAGGCCCGGCGGCTCATGGATGCCGCGGCGTTCACGAGGGGGTTCGACCCGGCGGCCGTCACCGCGGGCATCCCGTCCCGTCGGCCGTCGGTGGGGACGCTGCTGACGGGCCTGAGTGAGATCTCGTCGGTGGTCTCGGCGTTGATCGACGTCGCGGGGACGGTGCCGTCCGGTGCGCTGTCCGGGGCGTCCGAGGAGCGCAGCGAGCAGGACCGCCGGGCCGCGGACGCGGAGCGGTCGGTGTGTTCGTGTGCGTCGGCGATGGGGACGGTGCAGTCGGGGGCGGTCGCGGCCGTCGAGTCGGTCGTCGCCGGGGCCGTGGCGCTCTGCGGGGGCCTGGGTGGCGCGGGGGTGCTGGCGCCCCCGGTGCTCGAGGCCGCCCGGGAGGTCATCCGCACGGCGTTGTCCGTGGTCAGCGGCATTCTCACCGGCCGGAACGAGCTGCTGCTGCAGTGCATGGGGGTTCTCGAGAAGACGGTGGCGCCGGCTGCGGTCCCCGGGAGGTGCGACGTCCCCCTCAGCGTCGCGCCGCCTCCGCCTCCGGTGCCGTCGGAGCCGGCGTGCCCGGGGGTGCCGTCCGTGCCGGCGTGCCCGGGGGTGCCGTCCGTGCCGCCGGGCCCGGGGGTGCCGCCTGCGGCGCCTCCGCCGGTCACCCCGGCGGGGCCGGTTCCGCCGGCGCCGGCACCGACGCCGCCTGCTGCGCCCTGCCCGCCTGAGCCGACGCCGCCGGTTCCTGCGCCGCCGTGCCCGCCGCCTGCGCCGACGCCGCCGCCTCCGGTGACTCCGCCGGTTGGTCCTCCGGTTCCGCCGCCGGTGGTCCCGGATGCGCCGCCGCCGGGTGGTTCGGACTGCCCGCCGCCTGCGCCGACGCCGCCTCCGCCGCCGGTGACTCCGCCGGTTGGTCCTCCGGTTCCGCCGCCGGTGGTGCCGGATGTGCCGCCGCCGGGTGGTTCGGACTTTCCGCCGCCTGCGCCGACGCCGCCTCCGCCGCCGGTGACTCCGCCGGTTGGTCCTCCGGTTCCACCGCCGGTGGTGCCGGATGCGCCGCCGCCGGGTGGTTCGGAGTGCCCGCCGCCTGCGCCGACGCCGCCTCCGCCGCCGGTGGTGCCGGATGCGCCGCCGCCCGGTGGTGCGGACTGCCCTCCGCCTGCTGCGCCGCCCACGTCGCCGGACGGTGCGTGTTGCCACGGAACGGCGACGGGAACGTCGTGCTGCTGCGTCACGCCGGCACCGTCGGCGACGGCCTCTCCGGCACCGTCCGAGGCACCGTCGTCTGCGGTACCGACGGTGTCCTCGACTGCGTCATCGGTGGTGTCGTCAGCGGTGTCGTCGGGGGTGGACGTCGTCGACTCCGCACTCCACCACGCCACCGGCACCGTCCACGGTCGGGCTGCGGATGCGCGCATCGTTGAGGGGTCCGTCGGGACCCTTACCGGGTCGGCGACGGCTCCGGCCGGGGTGACCGGAGCACTCGGCGGTGACGGAGCAGGTTCGGGTGCGCAGCCCCAGTTCCATGAGCCACAGTCCGGAGAGCCACAGTCCGGAGAGCCCCAGTTCCGTGAGGCCGGGTTCGTTCAGACCGGGATCGGGGCTGCGCCGGCACCGGACGTCGGACCGGGGCCGGGTGTGGAGCCGACGTGGAGTGTCGACGGTGTCGCGCCGGCACCGGACGCGGGACCAGACATGGGGCCGGGACCTGACGTGGGACCTGACATGGGGCCGGGGCCGGAACCGGTTGCGACGGATGCGCCGGACCCGGTGTGGACCGGGGACGTCGGTGCTCCGGGGGCGGGCGTGGAGCCGTCGGCGGAGTCGTGGCGTCCGGACGTCTGGACTGCCGGTGCGTTGGACGGCGGCGACACCGGCGCGTTCGCCGGAGGGGCCGGCGGGGACGCCGGTGTGTTCGAGGGGGCGGCCGCCGGGCCGTCGGACGGCGGGAACGCCGTCGGGCTGGAGAGGAGTGGAACGTGGTGACGTCGGGACCCGGGGGCACGCCCCGCGACATGCCCCGGAGCGCCGCCCGGGATGTGCCCCGCGACCTGCCCCCGGCGGGGTCGGGCGGGGATCCGTACCGGCACCTCGTTGAGGAGTACCTGGCCGGGCTGCGGGAGATCACCGCGGAGTTCGAGCGGGTGTGTGCGGAACGGGCGGACCTGCTGCGCGCACACGGTGCCTCGGGGACGCCACCCACCTCGGCTGCCTCGGCCTCGGCGGCCGCGCCGGGTGTCAGCGGGAAGGCGACCGTGCCGCAGTCCTGTGGCGGGGGAGTGCGGCTGACGCCGGCGGGAGGCCCGGTCGCAGGCCCCGGAGGCGGCGGAGTCGTCGGGGGAACCGCGGCCGGCCCGGTCGCAGGCCCCGGAGGCGTCGCCCCCGGACTCGTCGGGGGCGACGGCCGGACCGGCCCCGGCCCGGTCCTGCGCTAGAGCCGCACCTTCTCGGCCCGGCGGGCGAGGTCGGCGTTCTCCGGCAGGGAGTCGGTGAGCTCCTCGCGGGTGAAGGTCGTCGTCCCCTTGACCTTCTCGTCCGCCTCGCGGAACGCGGCGTAGGTCTTGTCCTGCCCGGCGAGGATGAACCCCGTCATCAGGGCGCGGATGACGTCCTGGCGCGACCACTCGGGCAGCCCGGTGCCCAGGAGCAGCCGCCGGCCGATCTTCTCCTGGAAGCCGGGGGCGGAGCCCTTGTCCACACGCCGGTAGATCATGTCCCCACCCCACCGGGCGGCGACACGTGCGGCGTCGCCACCGGGCACGGTCCCCAGCTTGCCGGGGGAGAAGATGAGGCCGTCCGCGGTCACGCGCTCGGCGGCGTCGTAGCAGCTGGGCGTCGTGTCCGACGGGTAGATGGTGATGACCCCGGCGAGGGCGGGCTCCGTCGCGTAGCCCTTCTGTGCCCTGGTGCCGGTGCGGCCGCTGCCGGTGAGGATCGCCGCGCCGCCGCCCATGCCGTGGCCGGCGGTGTAGAGCTGGTGCGGGGACACCGTGATGTTGCCGGTGCCGAGGCGCACCCCGGCGAGGATCTGGAGGCAGGACTCCAGGTCGGAGGCGAATCCGCGGTGGTTCGGGAACACCCCGTTCTCCGTGTCGGGGGCGGCGACGGCGATGCCCCAGCTGGCGAGGTGCCGCAGGGTGGCGTGGTAGCCGTCGATGCGGGTGCACCAGTCGTGTCCGAAGGCGACACCGGGGATGGCCTTGCCCTCGGCGGGGGTGTAGACCTTGCCGGGCAGTCCGGCGAAGGCGAGATCGCCGACGAGCACGCGGTGCGGTCCGCGCTTGGCGAGTCGGGGGACGAGGTCTTTCATTTTCTTAGCCACGCTCTCCGAGCCTAGTGGATAACGGTTTCTGTCACGACGGCACGGCCCCTCGGGAGCAGTTTCTGTCACGACGGCACGGCCCCTCGGCAGCGGTTTCCGGCACGACGGCACGGCCCCTCGGGAGCGGTTTCTGTCACGACGGGCCGGGCCGTCGACAATGGTTTCGGGCATGACGGGGAAGGGCGCTAATGTAGGGCGCATGTGTGGAATTGTGGGATACGTTGGTGACGCCCAGGCCCTCGACATCGGATACGACGCGCTCGCGCGGATGGAGTACCGGGGCTACGACTCCGCCGGGATCGCGGTGATCCAGCAGGGCACCGTCGAGGTGGAGAAGCGCGCCGGCAAGCTCGCGAACCTCCGCGAACGGCTCGACGAGGTCGGCCGGGACCACTTCACGGGCACGACGTGCATCGGCCACACGCGGTGGGCGACCCACGGCCGCCCGACGGACGTCAACGCCCACCCCCACGTGTCCTTCGACGGCAAGGCCGTCATCGTGCACAACGGCATCATCGAGAACTTCGCCCCGCTGCGCAAGGAGCTCGAGGCCGCCGGCATCGAGCTGGCCAGTGAGACGGACTCCGAGGTCGCGGCGCACCTCGTCGCCCTCGCGTACAACGACGGCCCGACGGCCGGTGACTTCGAGGCGTCCGCGCTGCACGTCCTCCGCCGTCTCGAGGGCGCCTTCACCCTGCTGTTCGCGCACGCGGACCACCCGGAGATGATCGTGGCGGGCCGGAAGTCCACCCCGCTCATCGTCGGTGTCGGCGAGGGGGAGATGTTCCTCGGCTCGGATGTCGCGGCGTTCATCGCGCAGACGAAGAACGCGGTGGAGCTCGGCCAGGACAACGCGGTGACGATCACCCGCGACGGCTACCGCATCATGGACTTCAGCGGTGAGGAGGTCGAGGGCACCCCGTTCACGATCGACTGGGACCTCGAGGCCGCGGAGAAGGGCGGGTACGACTCCTTCATGATGAAGGAGATCTTCGAGCAGCCGGCCGCGATCCGGGACACTCTCGCCGGCCACTACGACAGCGGGCGGATCATCCTCGACGAGCAGCGGTTGTCGGATGAGGATCTGCGGCAGATCGAGAAGGTCTTCGTCGTCGCCTGTGGGTCGGCCTACCACTCGGGCCTGCTGGCGAAGTACGCGATCGAGCACTGGGTGCGCATCCCGGTGGAGATCGAGGTCGCGTCGGAGTTCCGCTACCGCGACCCGGTGCTGGACCAGCAGACGCTCGTCGTCGCGGTGTCCCAGTCGGGTGAGACGGCGGACACCCTGGAGGCGGTGCGGCACGCGAAGTCGCAGGGCGCGCGGGTGCTGGCGGTGTGCAACACGAACGGGTCGCAGATCCCGCGGGAGTCGGATGCGGTGCTGTATACGCATGCCGGCCCGGAGATCGGGGTGGCGTCGACGAAGGCGTTCCTGGCCCAGGTCGCGGCGAACTACATCGTCGGCCTGGCGTTGGCGCAGGCCCGGGGGACGAAGTACCCGGACGAGATCGAGGTGATCTACTCCCAGCTGGAGGAGATCCCCGCGAAGATCGAGAAGGTCCTGGAGCTCCAGGATGAGGTGCACGCCCTGGCGGACGAGCTCGGGGCGATCCCGACGATGCTCTTCCTCGGCCGGCACGTGGGCTTCCCGGTGGCGTTGGAGGGCGCGTTGAAGCTGAAGGAGCTCGCGTACATCCACGCTGAGGGGTTCGCGGCCGGTGAGTTGAAGCACGGTCCGATTGCGCTGATCGAGGATGATCTCCCGGTGGTCGTCGTCGTCCCCTCCCCGGAGGGCCGGCCGGTCCTGCACTCCAAGATCGTGACGAACATCCAGGAGATCCGCGCGCGTGGTGCGCGGACGATCGTCATCGCGGAGGAGGGGGACGAGGCGGTCCGTCCGTACGCGCACACGCTGCTGGAGATCCCGAAGTCGTCGACGTTGATGCAGCCGCTGCTGTCGACGGTGCCGTTGCAGTTCCTGTCGGCGGAGATCGCCCGGCAGTGCGGGAACACGGACATCGACAAGCCCCGGAACCTGGCGAAGTCGGTCACGGTGGAGTAGGTTCCGCCCCGCTCCGGCCCCGGGGGGTGGCCGGGAGTGGGGGTAGTGGGGGTACGACGCCGACCTCTGCTGCAAAGGTGCAGGCAGTGGGGTTCACCGTCCGGGGTGGGGACGGAGCTTCGGGAGTGAAGTCTTTGGCCGGGAAAGCTGTATAGTTGAAGCGTCTGCGGGGGAAATGCTTATGTGAGTGTCAGGAACGCCGGGGGAACACGCCGCCGGTGACCGATCATGAGAGGTACACCCACATGAAGAAGATG
This sequence comes from Corynebacterium bovis DSM 20582 = CIP 54.80, assembly GCF_030408615.1. NCBI lineage: Bacteria > Bacillati > Actinomycetota > Actinomycetes > Mycobacteriales > Corynebacteriaceae > Corynebacterium > Corynebacterium bovis. Next base: position 571,798 of record NZ_CP047187.1, read on the forward strand.
GCCACTGTTCTGGTGGCTGGTCTTGTCACCAGCGCGGTCGCGACCGCCCCTCACGCTGTGGCAGACGATGCAACGACCACGCAGAAGGCGGAGGTCAACATCCTCGACGGGTCCGTCAAGGGGTCGAGCGGGACCAAGGGGTCGTCGGACGTCAAGGGCTCGAATGATGCGAAGGGCTCCGGGGACAACAAGGGCTCGGTCCAGGGGTCGCTGGGCTCCACGGGGAAGAAGGCTGACACCGCTCAGGGGCAGGTCGGTTCCACGATCGACGGCAGCCTCGGCAAGGCCACGGGCAAGGCCACGGGCACCGCGGTCACCGGCGACGGTGGCGCCGGCGGGCAGGCCACCGTCGGTTCCGCGGTCGGCAGCCTGGGCAAGGACGGCGTCGCCGGCAAGGGTGGCGACGAGAAGGGCACCGCCGGCTCGGACATCACCGGCAGCCTGAGCACGCTCGGCAGCTCCGAGAAGAAGGCCGAGGGTGCGGGCGATGACAACGGGGGTGCGAACCCCGATGACCAGGCTCCGGTCGGTTCCGCCGCGAACCTGCTCTCGAAGTTCATGGCCGGTGCGCTCAAGGCCTTGCAGGGCAGTGACGACAAGTACGGCACGGAGCTTGTCGGGAGTGCCATGAACACGGTGGTGAAGCTGAACGGCAAGGGGGTTGACATCGTCGGCAGCCTCCAGAACTCGGCGAAGTCGTCGGACAGTGTCACCGGCAGCCTCGGCAAGGGTGACGGCAAGGCGACGGCCGGGTCCGACATCACCGGTAGCCTCGGCAAGGGCGAGGGTAAGGGTGACGGCAAGGCGACGGCCGGGTCCGACATCACCGGCAGCCTCGGCAAGGGGACCGCTGTGGTGAACATCCTCGGCAGCCTTGGTAAGGGCGAGGGCAAGGGTGACGGCAAGGAGACCGCCGGGTCCGACATCACCGGTAGCCTCGGTAAGGGCGAGGGTAAGGGTGACGGCAAGGTGACCGCCGGGTCCGACATCACCGGCAGCCTCGGTAAGGGCGAGGGTAAGGGTGACGGCAAGGTGACCGCCGGGTCCGACATCACCGGCAGCCTCGGCAAGAAGACTGAGGCGAGCAAGCCCTCCGAGACGGCGCCGGCTGACCCGAAGCCGTCTGAGACTGCGCCGGTTGACCCGAAGCCGGTCGATCCGAAGCCCGTTGATCCGAAGCCGGAGAAGGAGCGCACCTTCATTGACGTCCTCCTCGAGATCGTCGGCAAGATCACCGACGTGCTCGACGGGAAGGGTTTCGCTGGTGCCGATATCACCGGGTCGCTGACCGGTGACAAGGACTCCAAGGACAAGGGTGGCGACAAGGACGTCCCGGGTAGCGGCAAGATCCAGGGTTCCGTCCCCTCGGGTCTCACCACGCTCGTCGGCTCCAAGGACAACAGCTCGCTGCTCGGGAGCCTGGATGGCAAGGGCACGACGACCGGCTCGCTGCCGGCCTCGATCAGCCAGATCATCCTGGGCTTCCTCGGTGTCGCCGGGATCGCCGGTGCCATCAGCTGGTGGTGGTCCTTCACTCACCGGTGATCACTTCGGTGAGTGACGTCCCTGGGCTTCCCGGGATGTCGTGACCTCAGGTCCGGAGACAGGGGCCGTCCACACCTCGCGCGTGCGGGTGTGGGCGGCCCCTTCTGCATTGTCGGCGTTGCCGGGAGGCGGGGTGTGATGTGACCGCTCACCCCTGATGGGGGGCGCGATAAACATACACCAGAGGTTCCGGAAAGCAGACGTGCAGCGTATATGCGACCGGCTGTACGTAATAGGTATAACGTGATCTGTATAACGTCCTGGCTTCGGCGTTGCTGTGCGGCGTCTGTGGTGTCTTAGTAAGATCTTACGGAGCTGGAGGCGACGGTCGCCTCGGCCCGGTGTGAAAGGACAACACCATATGATGAAGAAGAGGACGTTAGGGGCGGCGCTCGCCGCGGGGGCCCTAATCCTGCAGGCGACGGCGGCGCCGGCGCAGGCGACAGAGCAGGCGGCACTGCAGATGAGATGTGCGATCAGAATGTCGCCTCTCAATACCGACAAGGACGTCTCCACACTGGTGACGTTCGATGCGCCGGAGGATGTCTACGTCGGTGAGCCGGTGACGATCAGGGCGAGCATTGGGGATGTTGTCTTCAAGGACGGGACGATGTCACTTGCAAGCAATGCCCGGGTGAACTCCAGCGTCATCAGGATTCAGGTTTCGGGCGACTTTGACTTCGTTGGAAACCCGCCGGCCGGGGTTTCTCGTCGTGGGAATGTGATCGAGATCCGGGATCGGGTGAGTGGGACGCTCAAGGGTGACACCCTGACCGCGAAGACCCAGCCGCTCGAGATGACGGTCGTCCCGAAGAAGAAGGGGCGGTTCACTGTCACCGCCGCGCAGAATCTGCTTGATGCTAACGTCTCAGCAACTAGTTTCTTGGGGAATCATCGCGGTACCACTAATTGCTCTGTTCCTGCAGGGTCGGTCATTGGATACCGAATCGTGAATGAGCGGCCGGTCGAAGCGCCCAAGAAGACTGAAGAGCCGCAGCCGACCTCGTCCGAGCCGCAGGCTACGTCCACGGAGCCGACCCCGACGGAGCCCCCGGCTGCGACGACCGAGCCGACTCCGTCTGAGGAGAGCAAGCCGTCCGAGGATCCCAAGCCGTCGGAGGAGGCCAAGCCGTCTGAGGAGGCCAAGCCGTCCGAGGAGAGCAAGCCGTCCGAGGAGCCCAAGCCGTCGGAGGAGCCCAAGCCGTCCACGGAGCCGACCCCGTCCGACAAGCCGTCTGAGGAGCCCAAGCCGTCGGAGGAGGCCAAGCCGTCCACGGAGCCGACCCCGTCCGACAAGCCGTCGGAGGAGGCCAAGCCGTCGGAGGAGGCCAAGCCGTCCACGGAGCCGACCCGTCCGACAAGCCGTCGGAGGAGCCCAAGCCGTCTGAGCAGGCCAAGCCGTCCGAGGAGCCCAAGCCGTCGGAGGAGCCCAAGCCTTCCGCGGAGCCGACTCCGTCCGAGGAGGCCAAGCCGTCTGAGGAGCCCAAGCCGTCCGAGGAGGCCAAGCCGTCGGAGGAGGCCAAGCCGTCCACGGAGCCGACTCCGTCCGACAAGCCGTCGGAGGAGCCCAAGCCGTCTGAGGAGGCCAAGCCGTCTGAGGAGAGCAAGCCGTCCACGGAGCCGACTCCGTCCGAGCAGGCCAAGCCGTCCGAGGAGGCCAAGCCGTCTGAGGAGCCCAAGCCGTCTGAGCAGGCTAAGCCCTCTGAGCAGGCCAAGCCGTCCGAGGAGAGCAAGCCGTCTGAGGAGCCCAAGCCGTCCACGGAGCCGACTCCGTCCGAGCAGGCCAAGCCGTCTGAGCAGGCTAAGCCGTCCGAGGAGGCCAAGCCGTCTGAGCAGGCTAAGCCGTCGGAGGAGGCCAAGCCGTCTGAGCAGGCTAAGCCGTCGGAGGAGGCCAAGCCGTCTGAGCAGGCTAAGCCGTCGGAGGAGCCCAAGCCGTCTGAGCAGGCTAAGCCCTCTGAGCAGGCCAAGCCGTCCGAGGAGAGCAAGCCGTCCACGGAGCCGACTCCGGGCGACAAGCCCGCGGAGAACGCCGGCGACTCCTCCGATGCCGCAGCGAAGCTCGCGGAGGCGGAGAAGAAGCTCGCTGACGCGGAGAAGAAGGCCCAGGAGCTTCAGCAGCAGCTGGATCAGGCGAAGAAGGACAAGCAGGCCGCCGAGTCTGCCCTCAACGCCGCCCAGAACGACAAGAAGGCTGCTGAGTCCGAGCGTGACGCCGCCAAGAAGGCCCTCGACGACTGCAAGGCCACGGAGAAGGAGCTGAAGCAGCAGCTCAAGGACTCCGAGGACGCGAAGAAGAAGGCTGAGTCCGAGCGGGATGCCGCCAAGAAGGCTCTCGAGGAGGCCCAGCAGAACCAGGAGAAGCACCCCGCGACCCCGGAGCAGCCTGCCCCGCCGGCCACGCCGGAGGAGTCGACGCCGCCGGCCACGCCGGAGCCTCCGGCCACGCCCGAGCAGCCTGCCCCGCCGGTCACGCCGGAGCAGCCTGCCCCGCCGGCGCAGAAGAAGCCCACGATCCTGGACATCATCCGGGACATCTTCCGCTCCATCACCGGCTCCGTGTCCGGTGACAAGGGCACGACGGGCAGCAGCAAGCTCGTCGGCTCGCTGACGGGTGACAAGGACAACGGCGGCAAGATCCTCGGCTCGCTGCCGGGTGGCAAGGACAACGCCATCATCCGGATCCTCGGCTCGGACAAGGGCGTCAAGCTCCCCGGGTCCGACAACAACGGCAAGATCAACGGCAGCATCCCGGGCTCTGGCGGAAACGGCAAGATCACGGGCTCCATCCCGGGCTCTGAGGGCAACGGCGGGATCACGGTCTCCGTCCCCGGGTCCGACAACAACGGCAAGATCACGGGTTCCGTCCCGGGGTCTGACAACAACAACAAGATCACGGGGAGCATCCCGGGTTCGGTGACCTCGCCGAGCCTGCTCAGCGTGATCCTGGGCCTCATCGGTGGCGCCGGCATCGTCGGCCTCATCGCATGGTGCTGGGGTCTCATCCCCCGGTAACTCGCTGACGGGGGCCGTCGTCCCCCACCGGTGACCCCGGACCGGCCGCACCCCGCGTGCGGCCCCGCGTGAACCACCCTCCGACCGTTCCTCCGGGAGCGGACGGCGGGTGGTTTTCGCATGTCACGGCCCCGGACCTCCCGCGCCGGCCCCGGACCGGCGTGCGGGGCAGGACCCGGCCGGTCCCGGACCGGCGCGCGGGGGAGGACCCGGCCGGCCCGGGACCGGCGCGCGGGGGGAGGACCCGGCCGGCCCGGGACCGGCGCGCGGGGGGAGGACCCGGCCGGCCCCGGACCGGCGCGCGGGGGAGGACCCGGCCGGCCCGGGACGTGCGCGCGGGCCGGGTCGGATGTGGCGGCCCCGCACCCCATGAGGGAAGATCACAGACATGCCCGTCAGTGATACCCAGGCAGGCCCGCACAGCCTCGCCGAACTTGTCGTCGACCTCGGTGCCGTCGCGCACAACGTCCGTCGGCTCCGCGCCCTCGCCGCCCCCGCCCGGCTCATGGCGGTCGTCAAGGCGGACGGCTACAACATGGGCGCGCGTGCCGTGGCGCTGACGGCGCTCGACCACGGGGCGGACGAGCTCGGCGTCGCGACCGTCGGGGAGGGCCTGGACATCCTCGCGGTGCTCCGCGACGCCGGCCGCACCGCCCCCGTCACCGCCTGGATGTGGTACCCCGGCGAACCGCTCGACGACGCCGTCGCCGCAGGTCTCACCCTCGGCATCCCGTCGCTCGAGCACGCGCGGGCGCTCACCGCCGTCGCCGCCGACCGGGGGCGCCCGGGGCAGCCGCCCGTCCGGGCCACGCTCATGGCGGACACGGGCCTGTCCCGCTCCGGGATCGCGCCCGGGGAGTGGGGGGAGGTCCTCGACCTCGTCGCCGCCGCCGCACGGACCGGGTCTGTCGAGGTCACCGGGGTCATGTCCCATCTCTCGGGGGCCGACGACGCCACCTCCCCGGCGACCGACATCCAGGCGACCCGGTTCCGCCGCGCGATCGACGACTGCCGGGCCCGCGGCCTCGACGTGCCCGTCAACCACCTCGCCAACACCCCGGCGACGCTCACCCGGCCTGACCTGCGGTTCGACATGGTCCGCCCCGGGGTCGGCGTGTACGGCGTCGACCCGTGCGCGGGTGGGGGTGCCGGTGACGGCGGGGACGGCGCAGTCGGCGCGGGGGAGCCGGGCGCGGGCGGTGACGGCGGCCGTGGGCTGCGGCCCGTCGCGACGCTGCGGGCCCGCGTCACGACGACGCGACTCGTGCCCCGGGGGGAGTCCGTCGGCTACGGGGGCCTGTGGACCGCCGACCGTGACACCCGCACGGCCGTCGTCGCCATCGGCTACGCCGACGGGATCCCGCGCGCCCTCACCGGCGCGTTCGACGTCACCGTCCGGGGCCGCCGCTACCGGCAGATCGGGCGGGTGAGCATGGACCAGATCGTCATCGACCTCGGGCCGGCGGACGGCCCGGAGCCGGAGGTCAGGCCCGGTGACTGGGCGGTGATCTTCGGCGAGGGCGGGGCCACGCTCAGCGAGGTCGCCCGGGCGCTCGGCACGATCGACTACGAGGTCCTCACGCTGCCGCGCACGCGCGTGCGGCGGCGGTACATCCCCGCCGGCGAGGGCGAGGGCGCCGGCGCGGGCGGGGTCGACGGCCGCAAGGGTGACGCTGCCGGTGCCGTGGGGGCGGGCGACGGCGCAGGCGTCGGCGTCGGCACCGAGACCCCGGTGAACCCCGGCGCGGGGGCGGGGGACGGCGCAGGCGTCGGCGTCGGCACCGAGACCCCGGTGAACCCCGGCGCCCCGGACGGCACGGTGGCCGTGCCCACCGCCGAGGCGATGCGGCAGGTCGGGGAGGCGGTCGGCCGGGAACTCCGGGCCGGGGACGTCGTGGTGCTCACCGGGCCGCTGGGGGCGGGGAAGACGACGCTCACGCAGGGCATCGCCCGGGGCATGGGCGTGACCGGCCGGGTGCAGTCCCCGACGTTCACCGTCGTGCGGGAGCACCGGCCCTCCGGCGACGGGCCCGGGCTGCTGCACATGGACGCCTACCGGCTGCTCGACGGCCTGCGGGACGATGATGCTCACGGCACCGGGGGGACCGGGGCCGCCGGGCAGCCCGAGGAGACCGGGTCCGCCGGGCAGGGCGCGGGCCACGGGGTGTCCGCGGCGAGGTCGGCCGCGGTCCTCGACGCGCTGGAGTCCCTCGACCTCGACGGCGACCTCACCGACCATGCACTCGTCGCGGAGTGGGGCGAGGGGGTCGTCGAGCCCCTGGGCACCCGGGTGCTGCACATCACCCTGACCCGGGACGGGGTGGACACCCCCGGCGACGACGAGGCGCGCACCCTGGCCTGGCGGTGGACCGGGCGGTGACCTGGTGATGAGCGGGCGTTGGACCGGGCGATGACCGGGCGCTGGACCGGGCCGTGACCTGGCGCTGGACCGCGCCGTGACCTGGCGCTGGGCCGGGCGGTGACCTGGCCCGTCGCCGGCCCGGCCGCGTCGCCGCCCCTGGATGAGGGGAACGGGGGTCCCCGGCCGGGGCAGCGATCTGGAAGCTTTGGCTGTCCTGTGCTTCAATGATGCATGAATCACCGTGAGGGGTGTTTCGCAAGAGGTCCGGGTCGGATTGATCACCCGGCCCGGGCTCAAGTCCCCGGTACGTTTACTGCGAGAGCGTGCCGGGGACGTCTTGTGTCCGGGGGATAGACTCTCAGGAATGATGAACGTCCTGGCGATAGACACCTCCACCGGCCACGTCGTCTCCGGCATCGTGCAGGTGCCCGCCGACGGCGGCGACCCGGTCACCCTCGCCACGGTGGACGTGGACAGCCCCCGCGGCCACATGGAACTGCTCACCCCGGGCATCCTGCAGGGGCTCGACGCCGCCGGGTTGACGCCCGGCGACATCGACGCGGTCGTCGTCGGCACCGGCCCCGGGCCGTTCACGGGCCTGCGCGTCGGCATGGCCACCGCCGCCGCGTTCGGTGACGCCCTCGGCGTGCCCGTCCACGGTGTGCCCAGCGTCGCCGCCGTCGCCGCGACCCTCCCCGACATCACCGCCGCCGACGGGGACGACGCGCCCGACACCACCGCCGCCGGCACGGAGACCGCCGCCGACGGGGACGACGCGCCCGCCCGCGCGGCGCAGGTCACCGACCGGCGCGAGGTGCTCGTCATCACCGACGCCCGCCGGCGCGAGTGGTACCACGCCCGCTACGCCCTCTCGCCCGGCACCGCCGGCACCGCCCCGGCCCTCGAGACGCTGTCCCCGCCGGCCGTCGACACCCCCGCCGCCGTCGTCGCCGCCGCCCCGGCCGGGGTGCCGGTGCTCGTCGCGTCCGGGGTCGCCGCGCAGGTCCGGGAGTTGTTCGGGCCCGACCGGAGGATTCTCGACGACGACGCCCACCCCTCCGCCCGCTCCCTCGTCCGCGCGGCCCTGGCCACCGGAGCCGACCTCCGCGCCGACGCCCCGCCGCTGCGGGCGCTCTACCTGCGCCGACCGGATGCGGCGGAACCGAAGCCGCGCGCCGTGTCGCCCGCCCTCACCGGCGACGTCACCGCCCGGACCAGCGCGGAGCCCACGGCGGACACGCCCGCGCCGGGGGAGCGTCCCGTCGTCGTCACCCTCCCCCCGGAGGCCGCGCCCCGGTGCGCGGAACTGGAGCAGCAGCTCTTCCCCGGGGACTCCCCGTGGCCGGTCGAGGGGTTCATCGCCGAGATCACCGCGCCGCGCACTCACTTCCTGGGGCTCGTGCTGCCCGACGACCCGGCCGCCGCGACCGGCGCGGACGGGGAGGGTGCACCGACCGCCGCAACGGGTGCGGACCGGGAGGGTGCACCGACGGCCGCGACCGGCGCGGACCGGGACGCCGCGGACCGGGGGGCCACGGTGACCGGGGAGGTCATCGGGTACGCGGGCATCGCCGTCAACGGCCCGGCCGCCGACCCGGAGTGCGAGATCCACACCATCGGCATCGACCCGCGCCACCAGGGGCGGGGCTGGGCGCACCTGCTCATGGAACCGCTCATGGAGCTCGCCGACCAGCTCGGCGCGCCCGTCTACCTGGAGGTCCGCACGGACAACGACGCCGCCCGCGGCCTCTACCGCAGCTACGGCTTCGAGGAGGTCGGGCTGCGCCGGAACTACTACCAGCCGTCCGGGGCGGACGCGTACACGATGGTCCGGCCGGCACGGCGCGCGGACACGGCCGACGGGGGCACCGACCGTACCGACGGGGCCGCCGACCGTACCGACGGGGCCGCCGACCGGGGCACGGACGCGACGCCCGACGGGGACGTGACCGTCGTCCTCGGCATCGAGAGTTCCTGCGACGAGACCGGCGTGGGCGTCGTCGCCCTCGACCGGCGTGCCGACGGCGGCCACCGCGTGGAGCTCATCGCCGACGAGGTCGCCTCCTCCATGGACCAGCACGCCCGGTTCGGCGGCGTCGTCCCCGAGATCGCGTCCCGCGCCCACCTGGAGGCCCTCGTGCCCACGGTGCGGGCCGCGCGCCGGGCCCTGCGGCGACGGACCGGGCGCGACCGGCCCGACGCCGTCGCCGCGACGATCGGCCCGGGGCTCGCCGGGGCGCTGCTCGTCGGCTCGGCCGCGGCGAAGGCCTACGCCGCCGCGTGGCAGGTCCCCTTCTACGCGGTCAACCACCTCGGGGGGCACGTCGCCGTCGACGCCGTGGCCGGTCCCGGGGGGAACGACGCCGCCCGCGCGCAGCAGGCCCCGGCCGGCGGGGACGCGGCCCGTGGCGCGGAAGGGGCCCCGGACGGCGGGGACACCCTGGGGCACGCCGTGGCGTTGCTCGTCAGCGGCGGGCACACCCAGATCCTCGAGGTCGACGGCATCGGCCACCCGATGCGTGAACTCGGCGGCACCCTCGACGACGCCGCCGGGGAGGCCTACGACAAGGTCGCCCGGCTCCTCGGCCTCGGCTACCCGGGCGGGCCGGTGATCGACCGTCTCGCCGCGACGGGCGACCCCGCGGCCGTCGCCTTCCCCCGCGGGCTCACCCGCCCGGGCGACGCGCCGTACGACTTCTCCTTCTCCGGGCTGAAGACCGCCGTCGCCCGGTACGTCGAACAGGCCGAACGCGACGGGCGCACGATCGCCGTCGCCGACCTCTGCGCGTCCTTCCAGGAGGCGGTCGTCGACGTGCTCACCGCGAAGGCCGTCCGGGCGTGCGTCGACACCGGTGCGACGACACTGCTCCTCGGTGGCGGGGTGTCCGCCAACCGGCGGCTCCGCGAGCTCGCCCGGCAGCGGTGCGACGCCGCGGGGGTCGCGCTGCGCGTCCCGCCGCTGCGGCTGTGCACGGACAACGGCGTGATGACCGCGACGCTCGCCGCCGAACTCATCGCGGCGGGGGAGGGGCCGAGCGGCCTCGGCGTCGGCTCCTACCCGTCGCTCGACGTCGCGGTGCCGCTCGTGCGCTGAGCCGGACGGGTGCCCCGGCGGGCGGCATGTTGCCAGCGCACGGGCCGTAGCGGTTCCGTTCCGCTCGACCTGCGGGGGCGCGGGACCGCTGGCACAATGAGCGGGAAGACCACACACCGTCCGCCCGTCACACCGGCGGACCCGCACGTGAAGGAGGCCCGCCGTGGCCCGCTCCCTGCTCGTCACCCCTGATCTCACCGCCGAGGAGGTCGACGTCGACCTCTCCCAGGCCACCGACCTCCTCGGCGCGCCCGCCGACGGTCGCCTCAGCGTCGCGTTCGTCGAGGACGGCCGCTCGGTCGCCTGCGTCTACGCCAGCTCCCACTCCGACCCCGCCGCGGCCGGGGCCGACGGCACGGCCGGCACCACCGGCACCGCCGCCGGTGACGGGGACGCGGCGTCGCCGGACGTGGCGTCGGAACCCAACCCCCTCGCCTCCATGGGCCGCAACGAGCAGGACACCGGCAACTCCGCCTTCCTCTCCGACCCGACCCGGGCGATCTGCGGGACGGTCCTGTTCACCGGGGCCGACGGCGGCGACCTCACCGACGAGGACGTCGAGACGGTCCGGCGGGGCATCCGCGCGGTGGAGAACTACCGGGAGGACCAGCCGGAGGAGTACCGGCTGTGGCGCGACGCCGTGCTGAACCTCCGCAGCCGGTGAGGGCGGTTGAGCGTTAGCACTTGCCCGGGTAGAGTGCCAGTAGGTTGTGTACCCACAGTTGTTCACCCGCGACGACGGCTGTGCACGGAAGACCAACCGGCACACCATTCACTGAGACACGAATACACGGAGGTATTCATCGTGGCGAACGTCAACATCAAGCCGCTCGAGGACCGTGTCCTCGTCCAGATCGTCGAGGCCGAGACGACGACCGCGTCCGGGCTCGTCATCCCGGACTCCGCCAAGGAGAAGCCGCAGGAGGCGACCGTCATCGCCGTCGGTCCCGGCCGCGTGGGTGACGACAACGACCGCATCCCCATGGAGGTCAAGGAGGGCGACACCGTCGTCTTCTCCAAGTACGGCGGCACGGAGCTCAAGTACTCCGGCGAGGAGTACCTCATCCTCAGCCAGCGCGACATCCTCGCCGTCATCGAGAAGTAGAAGAGGGACCGTTTCCGTATGTCCAAACTCATCGCATTCGACCAGGAGGCCCGCGAAGGCCTCCAGAAGGGCGTCGACACGCTGGCGGACGCGGTGCGGGTGACCCTCGGCCCCCGGGGCCGCAACGTCGTTCTGCAGAAGGCCTTCGGTGGCCCGACCGTCACGAACGACGGCGTCACCATCGCCCGCGACATCGAGCTCGAGGACCCCTTCGAGAACCTCGGTGCCCAGCTCGTCAAGTCCGTCGCCATCAAGACCAACGACATCGCCGGTGACGGCACGACGACGGCGACGCTCCTCGCCCAGGCCCTCATCGCCGAGGGCCTGCGCAACGTCGCCGCCGGGGCCAACCCCATCGCCCTCAACGCCGGCATCGCCGCCGGCGCGGAGAAGACCGTGGAGCTGCTGCGCGAGCGGGCCAAGCCCGTCGCCGACAGCGCCGCGATCGCCAACGTCGCCACCGTCTCCTCCCGTGACGCGCAGGTCGGCCGCATGGTCGCCGACGCCATGGAGAAGGTCGGCCGCGACGGCGTCGTCACCGTCGAGGAGTCCCAGTCCCTCGAGGACGAGCAGACCGTCACCGAGGGCGTCTCCTTCGACAAGGGCTACCTGTCCCCGTACTTCGTCACCGACGCCGACTCCGGCACCGCCGTCCTCGACGGTGCCGTCGTGCTCCTCGTCCGCGAGAAGATCTCCTCCCTGCCGGAGTTCCTGCCGGTCCTGGAGAAGATCGCCGAGGCCGGCAAGCCCGTCCTCATCGTCGCGGAGGACGTCGAGGGCGAGCCGCTGCAGATGCTCGTCGTCAACGCCATCCGCAAGTCCGTCAAGGTCGTCGCCGTGAAGTCCCCGTACTTCGGTGACCGCCGGAAGGCGTTCATGGACGACCTCGCCGTCGTCACCGGCGGCACGGTCATCGACAAGGAGCTCGGCCACTCCCTCGCGGAGACCACGCTCGACCAGCTCGGGTCCGCCCGCCGCGTCACCGTCTCCAAGGACGAGACGGTCATCGTCGACGGCGGCGGCAGCGCCGAGGCCGTCGAGACCCGGCGCCAGCAGATCCGCAACGACATCGAGCGCACGGACTCCTCCTGGGACAAGGAGAAGTTCGAGGAGCGCCTCGCGAAGCTCTCCGGGGGTGTCGCCGTCATCCGTGCCGGCGGGGCCACCGAGACCGAGGTCAACGAGCGCAAGCTGCGGATCGAGGACGCCATCAACGCGGCCCGCGCCGCCTCGCAGGAGGGGGTCATCGCCGGTGGCGGGTCCGTCCTCGTGCAGATCGCCACGGAGCTCGACGAGCTCTCCGCGTCCTACGAGGGTGACGAGGCCATCGGCATCCGGTCCCTCGCCAAGGCCCTGCGCCGCCCGGCGTACTGGATCGCCGACAACGCGGGCCTCGACGGCGCCGTCGTCGTCAACGCGATCGCCGACCGCCCCAACGGTGAGGGCTTCAACGCCGCCACCCTGGAGTACGGCGACCTCGTCGCCGAGGGCATCATCGACCCGGTGAAGGTCACCCACTCCGCCGTGGTCAACGCCACGTCCGTCGCGCGGATGGTCCTCACGACCGAGACCGCCGTCGTCGACAAGCCGCAGAAGGCCGCCCCGGCGGCCGGTGGGCACCACCACCACTAGGCGCACCAGGAACGGCGGGGGCGGCTGACCGGCCGCCCGGCCGTGAGCGGGCCCGGACCTCATGCGAGGTGCCGGGCCCGAGGTGTGTCCGGGGGCGGGTCAGGAGGCCATGCGGCGGCGGTTGCGGGACGCCGGGTGGAGGATCGAGTCCCGCTCGGCCTCGCTCATCCCGCCCCAGACCCCGTAGGTCTCGCCGACGCTCAGGGCGTGCTCGCGGCACCGCACGAGCACCGGGCATTCGCGGCAGATCGCCTTCGCGCGGTGTTCGCGCATCTCCCGGGCGCGGCCGCGTTCGCCGTCCGGGTGGAAGAAGACGGACGAGTCCACACCTCGGCAGGAGCCGTGGAGCTGCCAATCCCACATTGTGGCGGTCGGACCGGGAAGCTGGCGGGGCTGGGGCATGGAGATCTCCTCGACTGGTGTCGACGTCGTGCTGACGGCCCGGCCCTCGGCCGGACGCACCCAGGTAGCGTGCGCGCGGGACATGAACGACAGATGACGACGGTGTGCACGAGAGGTTGCGCCACCCCCGCGGGGAGGCTCCGTCGGCTCCTGTACCCGTGGTGACCTGCTCTGATGCCGGTGGGTGAACACACGGTGAATTGTTCGCGGGCCGGTCGGGGAGGGGGTCCGGGCCCCCGGGAGGGGGACCTCGCACCGGGGACGACGCCGCCGGCGGGCGAACCGGACGGGGCCCGGGTCCGGTGATGCCGTAGATTGTCGATGGTAGGTATTACATTTGTGTTGCAACGGGCCCCGGGCCGAACCGGGACCGACGGATCCCGATGGACCCCGCCCCTCCCGGTACCCTGCACGGCCGACCCCGGAGTGAGACATGACGACGACTGAAGACCTGGACGCGGCGCTCGCGCGCCTCGTCCCGGACGCCGTCGCCGGCGACACCGCGGTGGTGCAGCGCATCATCAACCTCATCCACGCCCCCGTCGTGCGCTACTGCCGCGCCCGCGTGCCGCAGTGGCGGTACCCGACGGCGGAGGACATCGCACAGGAGGTGTGCCTCGCCGTCGCGCGGGCCCTTCCGGGGTACGCGGACCGGGGGTTGCCGTTCATGGCCTTCGTCTACCGGGTCGCCGCGAACAAGATCGTCGACGCGTTGCGGTCGCAGTCCCGGGACCAGGCCGTCCCCACGGAGGACGTGCCGGACACGGAAGTGACGGAGAACACACCGGAATCCTCGGCGATCGTCCGTGACGGGTGTAACGAGATCGCCGGACTGCTCGATATCCTCAGCGACAAGGCACGGGACATCATCATCCTCAGGGTCTTCGAGGGCTACTCCGCCGAGGAGACCGCGAGGATCCTCGGGACCTCGGCCGGTGCCGTCCGCGTGGCCCAGTTCCGGGCGTTGGCGAAGCTCCGCGAGCAGCTCGCGGCGCAGGACGCACCGGGCGGGGCCGCCCCGGGCGACCACGGTCACCGTGCCGGTGACCGGAGGGAGGCCCGACCGTGACCGCCGTGATGACCCGCCTCACACCCCCCACCCCCGGGTGGACCACATCCACCACGCACCGCGACATCCACGCGGGAAGGACAGCGCCATGACAGACGACTTCACCGGCCACGGGAAGGACGACCTCGAGTCGGTCCTGGCCGCTGACCGTCTGCTCGACGATCTCGCCCGGGGCGGGTCGGGGGACGACGACCGTCTCAGCGGTCTCCTCGCCTCCGCGGCCCGGGAGGCCCGCGCGGAGATCCCCGCCCCGCCGACGCTCGGCGACCTGTTCGCGACGGACGGCGACGACCACGGTGCCGACGGCGCGGACAGCCCGGACGGTGCCGACGGCGACGTCGTGCCCTTCACGGCCGCGGCGACGGAGCAGTTCCCCACCGCGACCGGCGCGGACGGTGCGGACGGCGTGGACAGTGCCGACGGCGTGGACGGTCCGGACGGCGACGTCGTGCCCTTCGCGGCCACGGGCCGTGGGCGCCGGGGTCCCCGCAGCGTGCGCCGGGTCCTCGCCCGGCGGGTCGCCGCCAGCGGTGTGTCCGCGACGGCGCTGTTCGTCGCCGGGGGAGCGGCCGCGGCCATCGCCTTCGGCGGGCTCGGCTACGCCGCCTACACGGGCAGCATCCCGGTGCCCGGCATCCCGTCGGTGAAGGACGACGACGGGACGGCGTCGAGCTCCAGCACCTCCGCCGGCACGAGCGCGCCGGGGGCCGCGACGGGGCAGGCCGGCGCCGGCGACCCCTCCCGCTCCCCGCGCCCGGGCCACGGCGACGCCGGCCGGGAGCGCGGCGACGGTGCCGCGACCTCCGGCGAACGCCACGCCGGGGACGGGGACAAGGACGACGCCGCCCGCACGACGCGCCGGACCCGCGGCACCGACCCGACGTCCCGCCGGACCACGGCGGAGACCGACCCGGCCCCGACCAGTGAACCGACCGAGGCGACGGCCCCCACGCCGACCGTCACCGCACCCGACACGGACACGCCCGACACGGGTGCCCCGGACGCCGGGACCGGCACCGGGGCCGCCGGTGGCGCGACCGACGGGGCCGACACCACCGGAACCGCGGGCGGGGTGCAGAGCGGGGCGGGTGCCGACGCGACCGGGCCCGGGACCACCGGGGCTACGCAGAGCGGTGCCGGCGCCGGGACCGAGGGGCCCGCGGGCGCGGGTGCGGCCGGAGCCGCGACAGGCGCCGGCGCCGGGACCGCCCACACCGTCCCGCAGGCGTAGCCCCGGCCCCCGCGCCCGGCACGGCCTCAGTCGTCGCCGGCGTCACCGCGGCCGGTGTTCCGGGCGCACGACCGCGGCTGAGGTTTCTTCGTTGTCTTTCGCGCTACCGCGGCTCAGTTTTCCTTCGCGTCACCGCGGCTGAGGTTTCGGTCGCGTCACCGCGACCAGGGGTACCGGGTGCGCGGGGCCCGCGACGGCTGCGAGTAGTGGTCCGCCGCGTCCGCGTACCCCGCGCAGTAGTCCCACGTCACGTACATGTTCGGATCCGGGGCCGCGCCCGGCTCGTGCACCGGGGCCGGTTCACGGGAGAGCATCGTCGTGATCCTCCCCACGATGATCGCCCAGTCGTAGTAGTGCACCTCGTCGCAGTCGTCGCACAGCGTCGCGATCCCCAGGATACCGCGGGGCTCGAGGAGGCTGCGGAACAGGCGCACGTTCTCGAGGTCCTCCTGCAGGGCGAAGACCTCCTCCGCCGAGAGCTCCTCGTAGTCGCCGTCCGGGTCCGGGTCCATGAAGGACGCCGGATCGTTCGGGTCGTCCGCGAAGGGGTCCGGGGGCATCGGTGCGTCGTCGAAATCCACGCTGTCCACCGTACCCCGGGCCGTCGTGGGGGAACAGCCCCCGGCCGCACCGCGGACCGTCCTGTGGACAACCCGCCCCGCGGCCCGCGGCCACCCTGTGGACACCGACGCCGGAAGGGCGGCGTCGACCCCCACCCGGGCCCGACCCGGACCCCACCGGGAGGCCCGCCGGAGAGGCGGCGTCGACCCCCACCCGGACCCCCACCCGGACCTCCACCGGGACCCGACCGGGACCCCACCGGGACCGTCCCCGGGCCCTCCGCCACGAATAGGGAAAACACTGCCCGGAGACTATCCTTGGGGCACCGGTGCGCCACGGGGCGCACGACGCGACAGACCCACCGCGACCACGGCAGGAGGACCAGGCCGGCATGACCGAACCGCAGCAGGTGAGCACTGGAGGGGACGATCCGGGGAAGGTGGCGCTCGTCGGGCTGACGTTCGACGACGTCCTGCTCCTCCCGGCGGCCTCCGACGTCGTCCCGTCGGAGGTCGACACCTCCACGCGGCTGACGAGGAACATCAGCCTCAACACCCCCGTGATCTCGGCCGCGATGGACACCGTCACCGAGGCCCGCATGGCCGTCGCGATGGCCCGCCAGGGCGGCATGGGCGTCCTCCACCGCAACCTCTCCGTCGCCGACCAGGCGCAGCAGGTCGAGATCGTCAAGCGCAGCGAGGCCGGCATGGTCTCCGACCCGGTGACGTGCACCCCCGACATGACGATCCGGGAGGTCGACGAGCTCTGCGCCCGGTACCGGATCTCCGGGCTGCCCGTCGTCGACGGCGACGGCGTGCTCGTGGGCATCTGCACCAACCGGGACATGCGCTTCGAACAGGACTTCTCCCGCCAGGTCCGCGACGTCATGACCCCCATGCCGCTCGTCGTCGCCCAGGAGGGGGTCTCCGCCGACGCCGCGCTGCGCCTCCTCAGCGAGAACAAGGTGGAGAAGCTGCCGATCGTCGACGGCGGCGGGCGCCTCACCGGGCTCATCACCGTCAAGGACTTCGCCAAGCGGGAGCAGTACCCCGACGCCGCGAAGGACTCCAGCGGGCGGCTGCTCGTCGGCGCCGGCGTCGGCACGGGCGAGGACTCCTGGCAGCGGGCCGGCGCGCTCGTCGACGCGGGGGTCGACGTACTCGTCGTCGACACCGCCCACGCCCACAACTCCGGGGTGCTCGAGACCGTCGCCCGGGTGAAGAAGGAGTTCGGCGACCGCGTCGACGTCATCGGCGGCAACCTCGCCACCCGCGAGGCCGCGCAGGCCATGATCGACGCCGGTGCGGACGCCATCAAGGTCGGCATCGGCCCGGGCTCCATCTGCACGACGCGGGTCGTCGCCGGGGTCGGGGCCCCGCAGATCTCGGCCATCATGGAGGCCGCGGTCCCCGCGCACAAGGCGGGCGTGCCGATCATCGCCGACGGCGGGATGCAGTTCTCCGGCGACATCGCCAAGGCCCTCGCCGCCGGCGCGGACTCCGTCATGCTCGGCTCCCTCCTCGCCGGCACGGCCGAGGCCCCGGGCGAGACCGTCACCGTCAACGGCAAGCAGTACAAGATGTACCGTGGCATGGGCTCCCTCGGCGCCATGCAGGGACGTGGGCTCACCGGCGAGAAGCGGTCCTACTCCAAGGACCGGTACTTCCAGGCCGACGTCAAGAGCGAGGAGAAGCTCGTGCCGGAGGGCATCGAGGGGCGCGTGCCGTTCCGCGGGTCCATCGACGCGATCGTCCACCAGCTCGTCGGCGGGCTCCGGGCGGCGATGGGCTACACCGGGTCCGCCACGATCGCGGACCTGCACAAGGCCCGGTTCGTCCAGATCACCGCCGCGGGCCTGCGCGAGTCGCACCCGCACGACATCCAGATGACCGTCGAGGCCCCGAACTACTACCAGCGCTGACGACCGGCGGCGACCACCGCCGGTCACCGCCGACCACCGACCGGCGCCGACCACCGCCGGTCACCGACCGGCGGCGACGACCGCCGAGACCCCGGGAGGGTTGCTGAACCATGCAGGACATCATCGACATCGGGATGGGGCGCGCCGCGCGTCGAGTCTACGGGCTCGACCAGGTGGAGATCGTCCCCTCCCGCCGCACCCGGTCGTCCCGGGACGTGGACACGACGTGGCGGATCGACGCCTACACCTTCGATCTTCCGTTCATGACCCACCCGTCGGACGCGGTGGTCACCCCCGAGTTCGCCGTGGAGTTCGGGCGGCTCGGCGGGCTGCCGGTCATCAACGCCGAGGGGCTGTGGGGCCGGCACCGGGACCTCGACGCCGCCCTCGACCGGGTGCGTGAGGCCGCCCGGACCGCCGACGAGGCCGACGAGGCCGCCGGTGCGGCCGGCGCGGACGGCGACGACGCCGGCTTCCCCGCCCAGCGGGTCCTCCAGGAGCTCCACGCCGCCCCGCTCGACCGGGACCTCCTCGCCGGGCGTCTCGCCGAGGTGCGGGAGTCCGGCGTGCGCTTCGGCGTGCGGGTCTCCCCGCAGAACGCCCGGGAACTCGCCCCGGCGCTCATTCGGGCCGGCCTGGACATCCTCGTCATCCAGGGCACGCTCATCTCCGCCGAGCACGTGTACTCCAACGGGGAGCCGCTGAACCTCAAGGAGTTCATCGGGTCCCTCGACGTGCCCGTCATCGCCGGCGGCGTCGTGAACTACACGACGGCCCTGCACCTCATGCGCACCGGCGCCGCCGGCGTCATCGTCGGCTCCGGGACGACGACGAACACCGACGCCCTCGGCATCGACGTCCCGATGGCCACCGCCGTCGCCGACGCCGCCGCCGCGCGCCGGGACCACCTCGACGAGACCGGCGGACGCTACGTCCACGTCATCGCCGACTCCGAGCTCATGACCTCCGGTGACGTCGCCAAGGCCGTCGCCTGCGGGGCGGACGCGGTGTCCCTCGGGGCGCCGCTCGCCGCCGCCCGGGAGTCCGGGGGCCGCGGACACTTCTGGCCCGCGGTCGCCGCGCACCCCCAGCTGCCGCGTGGCGTCGTCGAGTCCACCGGCGGCGGTGACGTGCCCCTCGAGCGGATCCTCGCCGGTCCGACGGCGAACCCCTACGGCGAGGAGAACCTCGTCGGCGGGCTCCGCCGGTCGATGGCGAAGTGCGGCTACACCGACCTCAAGAGCTTCCAGAAGGTCGACCTCGTCGTCCGCTGACCGGGGGTGGGGGCGGTCAGCTGAGGCTTCCCGTCACTGCGGACGTGCAGGCCCCCGGCCTGCGACGACGCCGCACGGTTGACCCCTAACGGGGGCCTGCGGACGAGCAGTCCCGCCCGTCCGGTTCCCGTCGGGCCCCGGCAGGCGTAGGTTTCCCCGCTGTGTTGGAGACACCGCAAACCCAGGCCGCCCCGCGGCCGCACCCAGTCCGCATCGACGCCTTCACCGCGGAGAAGCCCCGGCCCCTCAGCAAGGAGGACCGGCACCCCTGGTGGCAGGTCATGTGCCTGTCCGGGGTCGACTACTTCTCGACCCTCGGCTACCAGCCGGGGATCGCCGTCGTCGCGGCCGGCTCCCTCGCCCCGGTGGCGACCGTCGTCCTCGTCCTCGTCACCATGCTCGGCGCGGTGCCCGTGTACCGGCGCATCGCCCGCGCCTCGCCGAACGGCCAGGGGTCCATCGCGGTCCTCGGCCGCTTCGTCCCCGGGTGGAAGGGCAAGCTGCTCGTCCTCGTGCTCCTCGGGTTCGCCGCGACGGACTTCATGATCACCATGACGCTCTCCGCCGCCGACGCCTCCGCCCACGTCCTCCGCTCGGCGGACTCCCCGTGGCTCGTGCCCGTCACCCTCGGCCTCCTGGGCGCGCTGTGCGCCGTCTTCTTCCGCGGATTCCGCGAGGCCGTGAAGGTGTCCGTCGTCCTCGTGACCGTCTACCTCGCCCTCAACGCGGTCATCATCGGCCGGGGCCTGTGGCGGCTCGCGACGGAGGACGGGCACGTGGCGGACTGGCAGGAGTCGCTGACGTCCACGCACCAGAGCCCGTGGATGATGCTCGCCCTCGCGGTCATCGTCTTCCCGAAGCTCGCGCTCGGCCTGTCCGGGTTCGAGACCGGCGTGTCCGTCATGCCGCTCATCCGCGCCGCCCGGCCCGGTCACAGCTTCACCCCGGAGGAGCTGCGGCAGCGGCGCATCGCCCTCGGGCGGCGGCTCGTGCTCGTCAGCGCGTCCGTCATGAGCACCTACCTCGTGTGCTCGTCCGTCGTCGTCACCACCCTCATCCCCCGGGAGCTCCTCGAACACGGCGGCCCCGCCGACGGCCGGGCCCTCGCGTGGCTCGCCCACGAGCAGTTCGGCGGGATCTTCGGCACCGTCTACGACGTCTCGTCCATCGCGATCCTGTGGTTCGCCGGGGCGTCGGCCATGGCCGGGCTCCTCGCGCTCATCCCCCGGTACCTGCCCCGGTACGGCATGGCCCCGGAGTGGGCGCGCCGGTCGCGGCCGATGGTCGCGGTGCTCGGGGTCATCGCCGTGCTCGTCACCCTCGCGTTCCGGGCGGACGTCGACGCCCAGTCCGGCGCCTACGCCACCGGTGTGCTCGTCCTGCTCACCTCCGGCGGGGTCGCGGTGACGATCCTCGCCCACCGGGAGGGACGACGCGGTGCACGGCTGGGTTTCGGCGTCGTCACCGTGGTCCTGCTGTTCACCCTCGGCACGAACATCGTCGAGCGCCCGGAGGGCGTGCGGGTCGCCGGGTGCTTCATCGCCGGGATCATCGTGTCCTCCGCGGTGTCGCGGGCGCTGCGGTCGCTGGAGCTGCGCGGACAGGGCATCTCCTACGACCGGGCGGCGGCGAACATCCTCCGGGGGGCGACGAGCGGGGCGAACGACGTCGCCCTCGTCGCCCACGCGAAGCCGGCGGCGGCGGACCACACCGACCCGCAGAGCGTCGAGTCCTGCGAACTGTCCTACTCCTTCAAGGAGAACCGGGTGCGCACGGCGAACCACCTCGGCGACCGCCCCGTGATCTTCCTCGAGATCGTCGTCCGGGACGCGTCCGGGTTCTCCGAGCCGCTCGCCGTCACCGGGCACCAGGTGGCGGGGATCCCCGTGCTCCGCGTCGAGGCGACGGCCGTGCCGAACGCCGTCGCCGCCGTGGCGCTCGACATTCGCGAGACCAGCGGCGTCGTGCCGGACCTGTACTTCGAGTGGGCCCCGGGGTCGCCCGTGCGGGACATGATCCGGTTCCTCGCGATCGGGCGGGGGCAGAACGCGATGGTCACCCAGGAGATCCTCCGGCGGGCCGAACCCCGGGAGGAGCGGCGGCCCCGCGTGCACGTGGGGTGACCGGCGGGCCGGTCGCGCGGGGCGGGCGCGGGTGACCGGCGGGGCGGGCGCGGGTGCGCGCGGGCCGGGCGCGCGGGGCGGGCGTGGGTGCGCGCCCCGGCGGGGTGGCGGCCGGCCCCCGGGGGGTGACGTGGGCTTGGGGGAGGCGTCCGGGCGTCGGGTAGAGTGCACCGTGTGTCGAAGGAAACCGTGACGAACCCCGGACCAGGAGCAGCACGGCAGGCCCCGCGCCGGCCCGTGCTGGTCGTCGATTTCGGAGCCCAGTACGCGCAGCTCATCGCCCGTCGCGTCCGTGAGGCCCGCCTCTACTCCGAGGTTGTCCCGCACACGATGGGGGTGGAGGAGATCCGCGCGAAGGACCCTGCCGCGCTCATCCTCTCCGGCGGGCCGTCGTCCGTCTACGCCGACGGCGCCCCGGCCCTCCGCGAGGAACTGCTCGAGCTCGGCGTGCCCGTGTTCGGCATCTGCTACGGCTTCCAGGCCATGACCCACGCCCTCGGCGGGACGGTCGCCCACACCGGTGACCGGGAGTACGGGCGGACCACGATGACCGTCACCGGCGGCCGGCTGCACGCCGGGCTCGGTGCGGCGGCGGGTGCCGGCGACGGTGCCGGTGCCGACGGGGCCGCCTCCACCCAGCAGGTGTGGATGAGCCACGGCGACGCCGTGACCGCCGCCCCGGACGGGTTCGAGGTCACCGCCACCTCCGACGGGGCGCCCGTCGCCGCCTTCGAGTGCGTCGACCGCCGCATGGCCGGCGTCCAGTACCACCCCGAGGTCCTGCACTCCCCGCACGGCCAGGAGGTGCTCACCCGCTTCCTCACGGACATCGCCGGGCTGGAGCCGACGTGGACGCCCGGTGCCATCGCCGACGAGCTCGTCGAGGCCGTCCGGGAGCAGGTCGGCCCGGAGGGGCGCGCGATCTGCGGGCTGTCCGGCGGGGTGGACTCCGCCGTCGCCGCGGCGATCGTCCAGCGCGCCATCGGTGACCGTCTGACCTGTGTCTTCGTGGACCACGGCCTGCTGCGGCAGGGGGAGCGGGAGCAGGTGGAGCACGACTTCGTCGCCGCGACCGGGGCGAAGCTCGTCACCGTCGACGAGCGCGAGGCGTTCCTCGACCGGCTCGCCGGGCTCACCGACCCCGAGGCCAAGCGCAAGGCCATCGGCGCGGAGTTCATCCGGTCGTTCGAACGGGCCGTCGCCGGGGTCCTCGCGGACACCGCGGGGCAGGGGGCCGGGTCCGACGGTGCCGGGCAGGGCGTGGACTTCCTCGTCCAGGGGACGCTCTACCCGGACGTCGTCGAGTCCGGCGGCGGTGCGGGCACGGCGAACATCAAGAGCCACCACAACGTCGGCGGGCTGCCCGACGACGTCGAGTTCACGCTCGTCGAACCCCTCCGGCTGCTGTTCAAGGACGAGGTCCGGGCCGTCGGCCGGGAGCTCGGCCTGCCCGACGAGATCGTCAACCGGCAGCCCTTCCCGGGGCCGGGGCTCGGCATCCGGATCATCGGCGAGGTCACCGAGGACCGGCTGCGGACCCTCCGCGCCGCCGACGCGATCGCCCGGGCGGAGCTCACGGCCGCGGGGCTCGACGGCACGATCTGGCAGTGCCCCGTCGTGCTCCTCGCGGACGTGCGGTCCGTCGGGGTGCAGGGCGACGGGCGGACCTACGGGCACCCGGTCGTGCTGCGGCCGGTGACCAGCGAGGACGCGATGACCGCGGACTGGACCCGCGTGCCCTACGACGTGCTGGAGCGGATCTCCACCCGCATCACGAACGAGGTCGAGGAGGTCAACCGGGTGGTGCTCGACGTCACGAGCAAGCCGCCGGGAACCATCGAGTGGGAGTGAGCGGGGGCTGACGGGGGATCGGGGGGGTGAGCCACGCCCGCGGGCCGGGCGGGGTGGGGTCTCCGCCGGCGGGCCGGGCGGGGTGGGCGTGACCCGTCAGCGGCCGGTGGCGTCCGTGGAGGTCCCGGCGTCCGCGGCGTCGTCGGCGTCGTCGGTGAGGGGGAGGATGACCTCCTCGAGGGAACGGATGCGGCCGTCCGCGGCGAGGCGGGCGAAGATGTAGACCTCGTTCTCCGACCGCCGCCCGTTCGCCAGCGTGACGCTCACGATGTGCCGCTCGGCGTACCCGGTGTCCGTGGTGGTGTCCGTGGTGGTGTCCGCGGTCGCGTCGGCCGCGGTGTCGGCGGCCGTGCCGTCGGCGGGGGCGGGGGCGCCGGCGTCGCCGGGACGCGTCGTCGTCCCCTCGTCGAGGACCGTGACCTCGACGGACCGCGCGGCCTCCCGGAGCTGCGCGAAGTGGGCGAGGACAGCGTCCCGCGCGGTCCAGCGGCCGTTGACCCGCTGCCGGTAGTCCGGGGTGAGCTGGCGGTCGGCGATGGCCTCCAGCGGCTCGGTCCCCCCGACGAGCTCCTCGATCAGTGCGGCGAGACGACGGTTGCTGGCGACGGGCACGGCGGGTCCTTCCGGGGCTGGTGGGGGTGTCGGGGACAGGCTACATGGGTCGACGCGGCGGGGTCGCACGGGTGCGGCCCGCGGGGGTTGTGCGTGGTGCGCGCGGGCGGGTGCGGTGCGGGTGGCGTGGCGCGCGCCGGTGGGTGCGGTGCGGGGGCGTGCGCCGTGTGCAGGACTCTTGACGGTGGGCGGGGTGGCGGATACTGTCTCCGTCACGGGATGTGAACACATGTTCTATGGCTGTCCGGGGTGGGTGTTAGCGTCGGCGGTGTCGACGGCGGCACGGTGGTGGCGTCCTGACCGGGAGCAGAGGGATCGGAGGTGGTGACCGTGGGTGACGTGGCGGCGGAGCGGTCGTCCGCGGACCGGTCGCGGGAGGCGACGGTGGCGGACCTCCGCGCGAGGATCGCCCGCATGAGCGGTGGGACGGGTGCGCTCCCCGCGTCGCCGTCGGTCGCCCGAGCGGCCGGCGGGGCGGAGGTCCGGGAGGTGGCGCCCGGAGGCTCGACGCCCACCGGGTCCGTCGGGGTCGTGCCCGGTGGGGTCGTGCAGGGTGGGGCCGGTCAGGGGGACGACGCCGCGCCCGGCGCCCGCAGGACCGCGCCCGTCCCCGCGTGGCTCGGCGGACACCTGGCGGCAGGTGGGCTTCCCCGGGGCGCGGTGACGGTGGCGGCGGACTGCCCGCCGGTGCTCGTCGATCTCCTCACCGCCGTCACCGCGGCGGGTGGGTGCGCGGGCGTCGTGGGGTACCCCCGGCTCGCCCTCGCCGCTGTCGAGGCGGCGGGTGGGGACGTGGGGCGGATCGTCGTGGTGCCGGACCCCGCCCCGCACGCGGAGGCCGTCGTGGCGACCCTCGTCGAGGGCCTTGACCTGCTGATCTACGCGCCGGCGGGGCGGCGGGTCCCACCGACCGCGGCCCGTCCCGTCGAGGCGCGCCTGCGGCGGAGCCGGTGCGCGTTCGTGGTCTGCGGCGGGCACGACGTGTGGCCGCACGCCCGGCTGCGGATGGCGGTGCGGTCCACGGGGGTCGTCGGCCTCGGCCGCGGGTCCGGGCGGATCCGCGGCGTGGAGGTGGAGGTCAGCGTGCACGGGCGTGACCAGCCGCCGCACACCTTCACCGGCGTCGCCGGCCGGGACGTGCTCCGGGTGGCCGACGAGGGCGCCCGCGTGGCCGGGGTCGGCACGGACGGGGTCGGCGGCGGCGTGCGTGCGGACCGGGCCGGGGTCGGCGCGGCCGCTGCCCGCACCGGTACCGACGGGGCGGTGGCGCAGTGACACGGCGGGTCATCGTCCTCTGGTTCCCGGACTGGCCGGTGTACGTCGCCGGGCGGACGCACGGGTGGGACGCCCTCACCCCGGCGGCGGTCGTGACGGCGCACCGGGTGGTCGCGGCGAACGCCGCCGCCCGGGCCGCGGGCGTCCGGGTCGGGGCGCTCCGGCGGCACGCCCTCGCCGCGTGCCCGTCCCTCCTCGTCGCGGAGGACGACCCCGGGCAGCAGGCCGCGGTGCACGAGGAGGTGCTGGACGGGGTTGCCGCTGTCGCCGCGCAGGTCGAGACGCTGCGCCCCGGGTTGCTCGCCGTGTCCGGGGACGCGCTCGCCCGCTACTACGGGGACGAGGCGACCGCGGCGGAGATGCTCGTCGACGCCGCCGCCCGGGCCGGGGCGGACTGCCTCGCCGGGATCGCGGACGACCTCGTCACGGCGACGTGGGCCGCCCGGCGGGGGATGACCGTCCCGGTGGGCGGGTCCGCCCGCTTCCTCGCCGGCCTGCCGGTGGACAGCCTCGTCAGCGAGCCGGCCCTCGGGGCGCCGACGGGCCTCGTGGAGGTCCTCGCCGACCTCGGCGTGCGCACCCTCGCGGACTTCGCGGCCCTGCCCCGCGCGTACGTCGCCGGACGGTTCGGGCAGGACGCCGTCGACTGGCACCGCATCGCCTCCGGCGAACCGGAACGGGACGTCTCCCCGTCCCGCGTCGAGACCCCGCTCGAGGTCGTCCACGAACCGGACACCCCCGTGAGCAGCACGGAGACGGCGGCGTTCGTCGCCCGGCAGGCCGCAGCCCGGCTCCACGCGGCACTCGTGGGGACAGGCGAGGCGTGCCTCCGGCTCACCGTCCGGGCGTCCCTCGCCGCCCCACCCGACCACGACGGCCCCACCACCATCGAACGGACATGGCGGTGCCGTGAACCGCTGACGGAGGAGGAGACGTCCCGCCGGGTGCGCTGGCAGCTCGACGGCTGGCTGACACGCCTGCGGGCACGCACCGCCGGCGGACCCGGCCCGGCCGGCACCGGACCCGGTGACGCCGGTGAGGTCGGCGACGGGTGGGACAGCGGCGGGGACACCCCGGACATCGACCCCACCGAGGTCGGCATCCGGCGCATCGAGCTCATCCCCCTCGACCGTGTGCCCGCCGGCACGGTCGCCGAGCCGCTGTGGGGAGGGGTCGACGACGGCATCCGCGCAGCCCGGGCCGTCGCGGCCCGGGCCCAGGCGCTCATCGGGACGCAGGCCGTGTGCCGGCCCGTGCACCGTGGCGGCCGGGCCGTCGCCGGCCGGATCGTCCTCGTCCCCTACGGTGACGACGACCCCGAGCAGGTCAGCTCCCTGTCCACACGCGACTGGCGGGGTGCGCTGCCCGCCCCACTGCCGGGGCTGGTCGGAGCCCCGGACGCCGGCCACGCCCCCTCGGCGAGCGGTGCGGCGACCGGTGGTGCGGCGACCGGTGGCGCGATGACCGGTGGCGCGACGACCGGTGGTGCGGCACCCGGTGGTGCGGGTGCCCGCCGGACCCCCGACGCCCCGGGGCGGACCGCGGGGAACGACATCCGGGCCCGTCGCCGGGGCACCGCACGCGGCGTCCGTCAGGCCCCGGGGCGAGGGGGCGCGCCGGCCCCTCACGCGGGACACGCCCCGGCCGCCACGCACCCGGCCGCCGGCGTCAGGCTGCTCGACGGTGACGGCCGGCCCCTTCACGTCACGGGCCGGGGTGTCCTCAGCGCCGAACCGGCCGTGATGGAGTGGGGCGGCCGACGCCACGAGATCACCGGGTGGGCCGGCCCGTGGCCGGTCGACGAGGACTGGTGGCGGCACGGCAAGCGCTACGCGAGGATGCAGATCGCCACCGCCGAGCCCGCCGGCTACCTCCTCGTCTGCCGGAGCACCCGCTGGCGGATCGAGGCGACGTACTGACCGATGCCCCGCCCACCGCCCGCTGGTCCGCCACCCCGCCCACCGCCCGCTGGTCCGCCCTCCGCCGCGGCACGGGGCGGGGGCCGGCGAGGCCACCGGGGGGACGCGGTGCACTGCTACGCTGCACGTATGGGTACACGGCAGAATTCGGGGGTTGACCAGGACAGTGACGGCCAGCCGGGCGGCGCGCCGGCTCCCGGTCGCAGCGCAACGGACCACACGCCGGACACCCCCACCGGTCAGTCCGCCACCACCGGCCAGGCCCGCACCACCGGCCAGGCCCGCACCACCGGCCAGGCCACCACCGGCCAGCCCGCCACCACCGACCAGACCACCACCACCCGGCCCCGCCGACCCGACCCCACGCAGGACAAGTACCGCGACCTGTGCTCCGTCCTCACCGACGAGCCCCTGCCGGGCACGGCGAAGCGGGCGGACCTCGTCCTCGCGCTGGAGTACGCCGGCCCGTGGAGCCACGACATCCTCGACGGGGACACGCTGGACCCGGAGTTGTCCCGTCGGATCCGGTCGTTCGCCAAGAGCCACCGCGCGGGCATCCACTTCATCCGCAAACCCGGCCGCGCGGGCCGCCGCCGGACGGGGAGCACGCTCTTCATCGCCCACGCCCGGGCGGGCGTGCTGGAACGCCTGACCCTCGACGGCCCGGAGGACCTGCCGGACCTCGAACTCGGCGGCCCCGGCGAGACCCCGGGCGCGGAGCGGGTCACCGCGCCGGTGATGCTCGTGTGCACGCACGGCAAACGCGACCGGTGCTGCGCGGTGTTCGGCCGCCCCGTCGCCGCGGCCCTGGAGCACGCCTTCCCCCTCGACCAGGTGTGGGAGTCCTCGCACACGAAGGGCCACCGCCTCGCCCCGTCGATGATCCTCCTGCCGAGCAACCACTCCTTCGGCAGGCTCACCGCACCGCAGGCGGCGACCGTCCTCGGCCAGGCGACGCGCGGCGAGCTGCCCGTCCTCGGCAACCGCGGCCGCGGGACCCTCGACGCCGCCGGGCAGGTCGCGGAACTCGCCGTCGCGCAGGCGGTGGTCGACGCCGGCCGCACCGTCGGGCTCACCGGCCTCGACGTCCGGGAACCGTCCGCCGACGGTGACGGCCCGGGTGCGGGCCCCGGTGGACCGGGGGAGGGGACGACGGCCCCCTCCGCCACCCGCGCCTCCGACCCCGGGGAGGCGGAGTGGCGCGTCGTCACCGAGACCTCCACGGGCAGGACCTGGGAGGTGGGGATGACCCGGACGGAGGTCGGGCCGGTCGTGTCGTCCTGCGGCGGGACCCCGAAGACGACGACGGCGTGGACCGCGACGATCGTCCGCGAACTCTGACCCGCCGGCCAGGGGTCACGGGTGAGGGTGCGCGCCGGCCAGGGGTGAGGGCCCGGGTGTCAGGGGTGGCGGACGTCGACGACGATGCGCGTGGGGTTCGTCAGGACGTTGAGCGTGAACATCGGCCGCGGGCTCGCCAGGCCCAGGGTGAAGCTGTGCGTCCGCTGACCCGGCCCCGCGTCGGCGACGGAGGTGATCGCCGCGCCGGGGGTGTCCCGCGCGGCCCGGTCCGCGGCGGTCACGTCGGCGGCCGCGGGGTCGGACGACCCGGTGCCGCGGATGTCGACGGCGAGCGTGGAGTCCGAGGCGGTGACCAGCCAGCCGGGGTCGCCGGTCCCGGCGAGTTCCACGACGAAGCGGTCGAAGGTCTGGTGCTGGCCGGTGCGGACGTCGGTGATGCGCAGGTCGGCGTCCGGGGCGGCGAGGACGTCGAGCGGCTGGGTCCCGGCGAGCGGTTCAAGCTCGGACGACGGCGTGTGCAGCACCTGGGTCTCCGGCACGCCCGGGGCCGGGACGCTCGGCGACGTCACCGGCGCGGTCGTCACGGGGGCGGAGTCCGACGTCCCGCAGGACGCCAGAGCCGCGAGACTGCACGCCGTCGCCACGGCGGTGCAGGCGGTGGAGGGTCGCTGGAATGGGGTGCGCATCGCACATGAGAATACAGGCTTCACCGGTGAAGCACCACGGTTGGGGGAGACCCCGGGACGCCCGCCGGCGGGGGAGGCCCGGTCAGGCCCCCGGCCCGCCGGCGGAGGGCTCCGTCGACCCCCGGCACCGGCCCCTCCGACCGTGCGGTGCCCGCCCCCCGCGACCGGCACCGGCCCCCGTCGACCCCCCGGCGGCGTCAGCGCCGCATGATCCGCCGGGCGAGCCAGTTCCCCGCGAGCTGCGCGATCTGCACGATGACGATGATGACGGCGAGCGTCACGTACGTCACGTTCCAGTCGAAGGCCCGGTAGCCGTACTGGATGGCGAAGTCACCGAGGCCGCCGGCGCCGATGTACCCGGCCATCGCGGTCATGTCGACGATGGCGATGAACATGAACGTGAACCCGAGGATGAGCGGGCCGAGCGCCTCCGGGATGATGACGGTGAAGATGATCCGCAGCGGGGAGGCACCCATCGCCCGCGCGGCCTCGACGACGCCCGGGTCGATGGACACGAGGTTCTGCTCGACGATCCGCGCCGCGCCGAACGAGGCGGCGACGACGATCGCGAACGTCGCGGCGTTGATGCCGATCGTCGTCCCCACCACGACCTTCGTCAACGGGCCGAGGGCGGTGAGCAGGATGATGAACGGGATCGGGCGGATGACGTTGACGAGCACGTTGATCGTCCAGAACGCCGGCCGGTTGGCGAGGATGCCGCCGGAGCGCGTCGTGTACAGGAGGATGCCGAGGATGAGGCCGAACACGCCGCCGGCGACGAGCGCCCACACGGCCATGTACAGGGTCTCGACGATCGAGTCCCGGAAGATGGGGGAGAGGAACTCCCAGTTCGTCTCCTTCGCGAGAATGAGGGTGTCGCTCATCGGATCTCCTCGATGGTCGTCGTGCGGGTCAGGGACGCGGCGAAGTCCTCGATGGCCTGCGTGCCGGCGTCGTCGTGCGGGGTGAGCCGGACGGTCAGGCGGCCGAAGGAGTGGTGCTGCAGGGTCGTCACCCCGCCGTGGACGATGTTCACGCTCACACCCGCGGCGGAGACACGGGACACGGCGTCGAAGAACCCGGCCCCCTCCTGCATCGTCACCGTGAACAGCCGGCCCGTGCCCGCCTGGAGGTCCTCCGCCTCGACGAGGTCGGGGGTGTTGCGCAGGGAGGTGGC
Organism: Corynebacterium bovis DSM 20582 = CIP 54.80; assembly: GCF_030408615.1. Taxonomy (NCBI): domain Bacteria; kingdom Bacillati; phylum Actinomycetota; class Actinomycetes; order Mycobacteriales; family Corynebacteriaceae; genus Corynebacterium; species Corynebacterium bovis. The sequence continues at coordinate 601,951 of NZ_CP047187.1, forward strand.
GACGAAGTCGGCGGCGACGGACGTCGACGGTGAGGAGAAGACCTCGTACACGGACCCCTCCTCGACGACGCGGCCGCCGGCCATGACGACGACCCGGTCGGCGATGGTGCGCACGACCTCCATCTCGTGGGTGATGACGACGATCGTCACCCCGAGCTCACGGTTGATGCGCCGGAGGAGCTCGAGGACGTCACGCGTCGTCGTCGGGTCGAGGGCGGACGTCGCCTCGTCGGCGAGCAGCAGCGACGGGTCCGTCGCGAGCGCCCGGGCGATGCCGACGCGCTGCTTCTGGCCGCCGGAGAGCTGGTCCGGGTAGGCCTTTCCCCGGTCGCCCAGGCCGACGAAGTCCAGCATCTCCGCGACGCGGCGGCGGCGCTCCGCCCGCCCGACCCCGCGGACCTCCAGGGGGTAGGCGACGTTGCCCTCGACCGTGCGGGAGCTCAGCAGGTTGAACTGCTGGAAGATCATGCCGATGTCGGCGCGCAGGGCGCGCAGCCCGGCCTCCCGGACGGGGACGATGTCCCGCCCGTCGAGGAGGATCTGGCCGGACGTGGGCTTGTCCAGGCCGTTGATCTGCCGGACCAGCGTCGACTTCCCGGCACCGGAGTACCCGATGACCCCGACGATGCTGCCGGAGGGGATGGTGACGCTGACGTCGTCCAGGGCCGTGACCTCCTTCCGGCCCTGGTGGAAGGTCTTCGTGACGTTCCGGAACTCGACGGAGGTGCCGGTGCGGGCGTCCGGTCGGGTCCCGGTGCGGAGTGCTGGTTCGCTCATCATCGTCCTAGAGGTGAGGTCGGGGTCGGGCGGGGGCTCCGGCGCGTCAGTTGCTCTCGGCGCGGAACTTGTCCTCGGTCTCCCGCAGGATCTGCCGGAGCTCCTCGGGGGAGGTGTTCACCTCGACGGCGGTGCCCTGGGAGTCGGCGGACACGGCCTTCTGCACCTCGGGGTCGTGCCAGATCTCGACGAGCTTGGCGATCGTCGGGTCGTCCTTGCGGGCCTCGGTGGTGACGAACACGTTGATGTACGGCTTCGCGGACTCCTGCTTGGGGTCGTCCTTCGCGACGGCGTCGGCGGCGGTGACGCCCGCGGCGCTGAGGAAGTTGTTGTTGATGACCGCGGGGGTGCCGTCGTTGAAGGCGGTGGCGGTCTGCGCGGCGTCGACCGGGACGACGGTGACCTTCGACCGGCCGGTGTCGATGTCGGCCGGGGTCGGGGTGAGCTTGTCCTTGCTCTTCAGGGTGACGAGGCCGGCGGAGGCGAGGACGTTGATGGCCCGGCCCTGGTTGGTCTGGTCGTTCGGGATCGCGACGCGGCCCGCGGCGGCGACGGCGGAGACGGAGCGGTCGCCCTTGGTGTACAGGCCGAGGGGGAAGATCTCCGTCGCGCCGACGGGGACGAGGGTGTCCCCGGACTCCACGTTGTACTTCGCGAGGAACTGGATGTGCTGGAACTGGTTCGTGTCGATGTCGCCCTGGCCCAGCGCGCGGTTGGGCTGGGTGTAGTCGGTGAAGGACTCGATGTCGACCTTCACCCCGGCCTCCTCTGCCTTCTTCTTGAAGACCTGCCACTGGCTCTTGTCCGCCTCGGTGGCGCCGATGCGGATGGGGGTGTCCCCGCCGTCGCCGGGGGTGGTGCCGTCGTCCATGCAGGCGGCGAGGCTGAGGGCCGAGGCGAGGGCGACGACGCCGGCGGTGACGGTGCGGATGAGGGGGCGGCGGTGGGACACGGGCTTTCTCCTGTGTGCGGGGTGTGGGGGACGCGGCACCGTCCGGTGCGTGGCACCGGTGCAGGTGGGCGTGGTATGTGGTCGCTCACGCTAGCACCCGTAAGCAAGGATGGACAACTCTGTCTAGTTGCTGCCCGGCGGGGGTGCGGGGGAGGTGGGGGCGGGGGTGCGGCAGGTGCGTGCGCGGGGCGCGGGGGCGGTGGATCCGACGGTGGATCCGGGGGAGGGGAGGTGCGCGCGCGGGGCGCGGGTGGATGTGGTGTGGTGCGGGGGGCCGGTGGGTGTGGCGTGGGTGTGGTGTGGGTGGGCGGCCGGGTGGATCTCTCGATCACAGGTTCGAATCGCGGGCGGCGGTGGTGTAGGGTGGCGGCATGGCAGGCTTCTCGAACGCTGCCCCGCTCAGGTGGTCGCAGCTGGAACGGATCCTCTCCGGTGAGGGGGCCGGGACCCTCGTTCCCGGTGGGGTCGCGGGTCGCCGGGCGGGGTCCGGCGCGGTGCGGGGTGGTGGGGGTGAGGGGGACGACGTACCCCTCACCCCGGCGGTGACGTGCGCGCATCCGGCGGCGGAGCTCCATGCGGCCGGCTCCTACAGTTTCCTCCGCGGGGCCAGTGACCCGGAGGAGTACGTCGCGGCGGCGGCCGAGCTCGGCGTGACGGTCCTCTGTCTCATGGACCGGGACGGGTTCTACGGCGCCGCCCGCACCGCGGTCGCGGCGGCGGAGGCGGGCGTGGGGACCGTCTTCGGTGTCGAACTGTCGGTCGACGGGACCGGTGACCCGCCGCTGACGGTGATCTGCCGGGGACAGGAAGGCTACCGCAGGGCCTCCCGCGCGGTCACGGCGGCGAAGATGGCCGTCCGGGACAAGGACGGGGCGGTCTACCCGCCGTTGGAGGAGCTCGCCGTGCAGGCGGGGGGGCACTGGACGGTCGTCGTCGACCCCTCCTGGGCAGGGCGGGCGGACCGGCTCGTCGAGCTCTTCGGTGCGGACCGGTGCGTCGTCGAGCTCCGGCAGACGATGGACCCGGCGGACGTGGACGACAACGCCACGCTGCACGCCGTCGCCGGGCGCCTCGGGCTCCGCGAGATCGTGACGGCCCTGCCGACGTGCGCGTCACCGGGGCGGGCGCGGCTCTCCGCCGCGAAGACCGCGCTGCACGTCCGCGAGGACGTCGGGGCGGCCTCCCCGCGGACCCACCCGGCGGGCGGGTCGTGGCTGCGGTCCGGGGAGGAGCTCCTCGCGCTCGCCGGGGACTGCGCGTGGCTGCGGGACGCCGTCGGGGCGACGGTCGCGCTCGCGGAGGAGTGCGCGTTCACCCTCGACCTCGTCGCGCCCGGGCTGCCGCGGCTGCCCGTGCCGGACGGCAGCACGGAGGCCGACCGGCTGCGGGAGCTCACGGAGGCCGGGGCGCGGGAACGCTACGGCACCCGGGAGGACGCGCCGCGGGCGTGGGCCGTCATCGACAGGGAACTCGGGGTCATCGGTGACCTGGGCTTCCCCGGGTACTTCCTCATCGTCCACGACATCGTGCACTTCTGCCACGAGTCCGGGATCCTGTGCCAGGGCCGGGGGTCGGCGGCGAACTCGGCGGTGTGCTTCGCCCTCGGGGTGACGAACGTCGACGCCGTCGCGGCCGGGCTGCTCTTCGAACGGTTCCTCTCCCCGGAGCGGGACGGGCCGCCGGACATCGACCTCGACATCGAGTCCGGGCGGCGGGAGGAGGTCATCCAGTACGTCTACCGGCGGTACGGGCGGGACAACGCCGCGCAGGTCGCCAACGTCATCACCTACCGGCGGAAGGCGGCGCTCCGCGACGCCGGCCGGGCGCTGGGCTACGACCAGGGCCGGATCGACGGCTGGACGCGGGCGCTCGCGGAGGGCGGCGGGCGCGCCGGCCGCGGTGGCCGGGATGGCGGTGCCGGGCGGGATGGCGGTGCCGGTCACGACCCCGGGGCCGTGCCGGAGCAGGTGCTCGCCCTCGCGGACCAGCTGCGGGGGCAACCCCGGCACCTGGGCATCCACTCCGGGGGCATGGTCATCTGCGACCGGCCGATCGCCGACGTCGTCCCCACCGAGTGGGCGCGGATGGAGGACCGGTCCGTCGTCCAGTGGGACAAGGACGACTGCGCCGCCGTCGGCCTGGTGAAGTTCGACCTGCTGGGCCTGGGGATGCTCGAGGTCCTGCACCACGCCGTCGACCTCGTCGAGGAGCACCGTGGACGCCGCGTCGACCTGTGGCGGCTCACCCCGGACGACCCCGGGGTCTACGAGATGCTGTGCCGCGGCGACGCCGTCGGGGTGTTCCAGGTCGAGTCCCGGGCCCAGCTGGCGACGCTCCCGCGCCTCCGCCCGCGGCGGTTCTTCGACCTCGTCGTCGAGGTCGCGCTCATCCGGCCCGGGCCGATCCAGGGCGGGTCCGTGCACCCGTACATCCGGCGGCGCAACGGGAAGGAACCCGTCACCTACGACCACCCGTGCCTCCGCCCCGCGCTGGAGAAGACCCTCGGCGTGCCGCTGTTCCAGGAGCAGCTCATGCAGCTCGTCGTCGACGCCGCCGGGTTCACCCCCGCCGAGGCGGACTCGCTGCGCCGGGCGATGGGCTCCAAACGCTCACCGGAGAAGATGGCCCGGCTGCGCGGCCGGTTCTACGACGGGCTCCGGCGGGAACACGGCATCACCGGGTCGGTCGCCGACGGGCTGTGGGACCGGATCGTCGCCTTCGCCAGCTACGGGTTCCCGGAGTCGCACGCCCAGTCCTTCGCCTCGCTCGTGTACTTCTCCGCGTGGTTCAAGTACCACTACCCGGCGGAGTTCTGCGTGGCGCTGCTGCGCTCCCAGCCGATGGGCTTCTACTCGCCGCAGTCCCTCGTCGCCGACGCCCGGCGGCACGGCGTCACGATCCTGCCCGTCGACGTCAACGCCTCCGCCGTCGAGGCGGACGTCGAACGGCCCGGCGGCGCGGCGACCGGCCCGGGGGCGGACCCCGGGGCGATCCGGCTCGGCCTCGGCTCCGTGCGGGGCCTCGGGGACCCCGCGGCCGCACGGATCGTCGCCGCCCGGGAACGCATCGGCCGGTTCGCCCAGGTCACGGACCTGGCGCGGGAGGCCGACCTCGGGGTGGCGGCGGTGGAACGGCTCGCCCGGGCCGGGGCGTTGGACTCGCTCGGCCTCGACCGGCGCCAGGCCGTGTGGGTCGCGGGGACGGCGGCGACGGAACGCCCCGGGATGCTGCCCGGGACCTCCGGGTGCACGGCCCCGGCCCTGCCGGGGATGAGCGCCATCGACCTCGCCGTCGCCGACGTCGCGGCGACCGGGGTCACCGCCGACGGTCACCCCGTGCGGCTCCTCCGGGAGCACCTCGACCGGCGGGGCGTCGTCCCCGCCGCGCGGCTCACCGCCGTCGAGGACGGGCGGCGGATCCGCGTCGCCGGGGTCGTCACCCACCGGCAGCGGCCGCACACCGCCAGCGGCGTCATCTTCCTCGGCCTCGAGGACGAGACCGGACTCGCGAACATCATGGTGAGCCCGGGACTGTGGCGGCGGTGCCGGGCCACGGGGACCGTCGTCGTCCGGGGCATCGTGGAGAACGCCTCCGGGGCGGCGACCGTCCGCGCCGACCTCATCGAACCGCTCGACATCGCGGGCGTGCCCGGACTCCGGGCGATCAGCGGCCCCTCCCGGGACTTCAGGTGAGCTCGCCGCACGACGACGGGGCCGGCACGTCCCGGAACCGGTCGAGCATGTACGCGAAGGACTGCGGCAGGTTCGTCACCAACGGCACCGCGTGGTTGAGCGACGACCCCGGCAGCACCGACGGCATCGGGTCCGCGGTGAACTGCACCGTCGCCCCCTGCTCGCAGTACTCCCGGGCCAACTCCCGGGCCTGGTCGAACGGGATCGTGTCGTCGTTGACGGCGTTGAGGATGAGCACCGGCCCCGACACCGGGCGGGTGCCCAGCATCTGGGCGGCCACGATCCCCGAGAGCGTCGGGTCGTTGTCCACGATCTCGCCGAAGCTCTCACCGGTCTTCGTCAACGACCGGGAGCTCGTGAACCCCCACGTCGCGACGGAGTCCGTGATGCACCGGTTCGGCGTGTCCGCGAGGAACCGCTTGCCACGCTCGTTGAAGTGCACGTCGACCAGCGGCGCGAGATCCGGGTGCCGCTCCAGCTGCCCGGCGAGCGTGTACCCGATGACCCCGGCGATGGCGTTGCCGTCCACCGCCTCCAGCACCCGGCGGAGATTCGCCGGCGGGGCACCCGCGTACGTCCCCTTCACCGTGAGCTCGGGCGCGTACGACGCCGCCAGCTCGGCGGCCGCCGCCACCGCCCCGCCACCCTGGGAGTACCCGTAGAAACCCACCGGCGAATCCGCCGGTTGGCCGTCGAGCGCCAGGGCCGCCCGGGCGGCGTCGAGCACCGCCCGACCCTCCTCGACCGTGTCGACGTACGTGTGCTGACCCGGGGTGCCCAGGCCGATGTAGTCCGTGACGACGACCCGCATCCCCAGCACACTCGCGAGCTGGTAGAAGGGGATCTCGTAGTTGACGTTCACCGCGCCGACCGCCGGGTCGCCGCCGACCGTCTGGAGGACCGAGCGCGACGGGGCGCACGAGTCCCCGCCACCGCGCGTCCCCGGGGCGAACACGATCGTCGGCACCGGACCCGGCCCCGACCACGGGGTCGTCGGCTCGATGACGACACCGCTCACCGCCACCGGCACACCGTCCTCCCGGGTCGACGTGTACAGCATCGACCGGGCCTGACCCGGACCCGGCACACCCGCCAGGTCCAGCAGCTGCGGGGCGGGACGCGACCGGATCACCGCGCCGGGGGTCGGCGGCAACTCCGCCGGCGGGGTGTAGAAGGGGTCGTCCGTCGAACTGAGGACAGGGCCCGACGGCAGGGCCGGCAGCCCCGGCACCGCCGGCACGCCCGGCAGGGACCCGGCCGGCGGCGCGGGCACCGCCGCGCCGGCCGAGGCCGGGGCGGTGGCGGCGACCGCACCCGCGAGGGTGAGGGCGAGAACGGAGGTGACCACGGAACGCAGGAGACCGGTGGGACGGCGTGAGCCACGCGCCGGCGGTTGAGTTGTTTTCATGGTGAAACCGTAGGCCGGTGCACGGTCCTGCGGGCCGGATTCGGAACATCCGTCATATCCGGCATTCCGGATTCGTACTATTCCCCTCCCGGGACGCCCCGCCGCCGTGCCGACCGGCGCTGTCGCGGGTCGCCCCGCCGCCGCACCGACCAGTGTTTTCCCGGGTCAGACCGCCCGCCGGTTGACGCCCGCCCCACCGACCCCTAGAAATGTCGTGTGATCTCACCATTCCGGGCTGCGGCCGTGTCGTGCGTGGCCGTGCTCGTCGCGGCGTGCGCCGGCGTCAGCGCCCAACGGATCATCGGTGAGAGTGACGCCGAGTACATCGCGAGCCACAGCGTGACGGAGTCAGGGGTGTTCGTCGGTGGGGCGGCGTCGACCCCCGACCGGGACACCACCGGCGCGGGGGAGGGGGCCGGCGACCTCGAACCCGTCCCCGACCGGCCCCCGTTCGCCGACGCCCCGACCCCCGGCACGACCCGCACGGTGACCTTCACCTCCTCCGGCGTGACCCGCACCGCGCGCATCACCGTCCCCGCGGACTACGACCCGGCCCGCCCGCTGCCCGTGCTCGTGTCCTTCCACGGCTGGAAGGAGACCGCGGACTCCATGGAGCGCTACACCGGCTTCGACGCGCTCCCCGCGATCGTCGTCTACGGCCAGGGCATCGAGAACGCCTGGGAGGGCGCGCCCTACGCCCGGACGAACGACGGGCAGGACCTCCGCTACGTGCTCGACCTCCTCGGCGGCCTGCGGTCCACCTTCACCGTCGACCCCGCGCGGATCTACGCCGCCGGCATGTCCAACGGCGGCGGCTTCGCCCTGAAGCTCGCCTGTCAGCGCCCGGACCTCTTCGCCGGCGTCGCGTCCGTCTCCGGGGCGTACTACCCGCGGACCCGGCCGCCGTGCGCCCCGCAGGCCGTGCCGGTGCTGGAGATCCACGGGGCGAAGGACACGTGGATCAGGTACGACGGCGGGGTCCGGCACGGGGAGGAGTACGCGGGGCCCGTCGCGGTGCTCACGGCCCTCGCGCGCCGGAACGGGGGTGCGACGACGCCGGTGACGACGAAGGTCAACGACGGTGTGCTGCGGCTGACGTGGGCCGGCGACAGTCCGGTCGACCACCTGCGCGTCGCGGCGACCGGGCACGTGTGGCCCCGGACGGCGGACATCGACGCCACGCAGGCGGTGTGGGGGTTCCTCCGGGCGCAGGCGCGCCCTGACCGCCCCTGACCAGCGCGGAACCGCCCCCGACCACGCCGCCCCCGACCGCGCCGCTGACCGGCCGCCCCGCCCGCCCCTGACCAGCGCGGCACCGCCCGGCCCCTCCCGACGGGACCGTGACGGGTGGTAGGATTCCCGGGCGCGGGAGCCTCCGGGCTGAGAGGGACGACTGTGGACACGCCACCGTCGGCCGACCGTCTGAACCTGATCCGGGTCATGCCGGCGAGAGGGAGTGAAGTATCGTGCGCGTCGTCGACGTGGTCATCACCGCCGTCCTGGGGGTGGCGTTCGGTGTGCTGTTCTCCGTGTGGAACTACACCGGGGGAGCGGCATTCGGGGTCTTCGAGGCCGTGACCCCGGGTTTCGGGGGGATCATCACGGGCATCTGGCTGCTCGGCGGGGTCGTCGGCGGGCTCGTCGTCCGCCGCCCCGGGGCGGCCCTCGCGGTCGAGGTCATCGCCGCCGTGGTCTCCATGGTGCCCGGCAACCAGTGGGGCATCTCGACGGTGTACTCCGGCATCGCCCAGGGCCTCGGCGCGGAGCTCGCCTTCGCCCTCACGCTCTACCGCCGGGGGAGCATGCCCACGGCGGTCCTCGCCGGGGTGCTGGCCGCGGTCGTGGAGTTCGCCCTCGAACTCGTGACCTCCGGGAACCTCGCGCGGACCCTGGGCTACAACCTCACCTACCTCGGCTGCATGGTCGTGTCCGGGGCGGTGCTCGCCGGGGTGCTCGGCCACGTCCTCGTCGGGGCGCTCGCCCGGACCGGGGCGCTGGACGCCTTCCCCGCCGGCCGGGCCCGCCGCGTATGACGGGTGGGACGACGGGCGGCGGGGCCGCCGTCACGCTCCGGGACGTCGGGTGGCGACCGGCCGGCCGGCAGGAGCCCACGTTGCGCGGCGTCGACCTCACCGTCGCCCCCGGTGAGCGCATCCTCCTCCTCGGGCCCTCGGGCGCCGGGAAGTCCACGCTCCTCGCCGCCCTCGCCGGGGTCCTCGGCGACGGCGAGGCGACCGGCGAGCTCGACGTCCCCGCGCGGGCCGGGCTCGTCCTCCAGGACCCGGACTCGCAGGTCCTCGCCGCGCGGGTGGGGGACGACGTCGCGTTCGGGTGTGAGAACCTCCGCGTCCCCCGGGACGAGATCCACCGCCGGGTCCCCGAGGCCCTCCGCGCCGTCGGCCTCGGCGCGTGGGACGACCCCACGGACACGCTCTCCGGCGGGCAGAAGCAGCGGCTCGCCCTCGCCGGGGTCCTCGCGATGCGCCCCGGCCTGCTGCTCCTCGACGAACCGACGGCGAACATCGACCCGGCCGGGGTGCGTGACCTCCGCGACGCGGTCGCCCGCGTCCTCGACATGACGGGGGCGACGTTCATCGTCGTCGAACACCGCGTGGAGGTGTGGCAGGGCCTCGTCGACCGCGCCGTCGTGCTCGGGGCGGACGGCCGGGTCGTCGCGGACGGGCCCGTCGACGACGTCCTCGCCGACCACAGCCTCACCGACCTGGGTGTGTGGGTGCCCGGCGTCCCCCTCGACCTGCCGGCCCCGCCGGACCCGCCGACGCGCGGGCCGGTCGTGTCCGCCCGCGACCTCACCGTCGGGTGGGACCGCCCCGTGCTCGGGCACGTGGACCTCGACGTGCCGGTCGGGGCGACGAGCCTCGTCGGGCCGAACGGGCAGGGCAAGTCCACCCTCGCGCTGACCCTCGCGGGGCTGCTCCGGCCGCTGGAGGGCGACGTCGTCACCCCCTGGGGGCCTCCCCACCGCCTGCGCAGCCGGGAGCTCGTGCGGCACATCGGCTACGTGTTCCAGGACCCCGAGCACCAGTTCATCGCGCGGACCGTGCGCGACGAACTCGGCGACCGGGCCGACGACCTGCTGCCCGCGCTCGGGCTGGAGCACCTCGCCGCGGCGAACCCGTTCACCCTCTCCGGCGGGGAGAAGCGGCGGCTGTCCGTGGCGACGGCCCTGGTCGGCGACCCGCAGCTCGTCATCCTCGACGAGCCGACGTTCGGCCAGGACCGCACGACGTTCCGGGCCCTCGTCACGCTGCTGCACGACCTCGTCCGGCGGGGCACGGCCGTCCTGTCCGTCACCCACGACGCCGACTTCGCCGCGGCGATGGGCGGGCGCACCGTCGAGGCCCGGGAGGGGGTGGTCCGGTGCTGACCCGGGTCGACCCCACGACGCGCCTCGCCGCGCTCGCCCTCCTCACCACCCCGCTGCTCCTGTCCGTCGACGTCACCTCCGCGGCCGTCGCCCTCGTCCTCGAACTCCTGCTCACCCCCCTGTGCCGGCACCCGCGCGTGCTCCGCGGCGCGTGGCCCCTGCTGCTGCTCGCCCCGCTCGCCGGGGTGTCGATGCTCCTCTACGGCCGGCCCGGCGGCGAGGTCTACGCCGACCTCGGCCCCGTGACCGTCACGTCCCACTCGGTGTCCCTCGCGTGCGCGGTGACGGTGCGGGTCCTCGCCGTGGGGGTGCCGTCGATCGTCCTGCTCGGGGGGATCGACGCCACCCGCCTCGGCGACGGCCTGGCCCAGCTGTGGCGGTTGCCCGCCCGGCCCGTGCTGGGGGCGATCGCCGGGGCGCGGCTCATGGGCCTGTTCCGGCGGGACTGGGACGCGCTGAGCCGGGCACGCCGGGCGCGGGGTGTCGGCGACGGGCGGCTCGCCCGGATCGTGCCCGTCGGGCAGGCGTTCTCCCTGCTCGTGCTCGCGCTGCGCCGGGGGACGAAACTCGCGACCGCGATGGAGGCCCGGGGGTTCCACGGCGGGCCGCGGACGTGGGCGCGTCCCGCCCGGTGGACGGGGTGGGACGCGGTCCTCGCCGTCGGGTCCCTCGCCGTGGCGCTGGTGGCGCTCGCGGTGTCCGTGGCGACGGGGGACTTCCGGTTCCTCGGGGTCACCGGGTGACCGGGGTCGGGGTCGGTGCCGGGTTCGGCGGGCCGGTGCCGCCGGTGACGGTGCTCGTCGACGGCCGGTCGGGGGCCGGGAAGACGACGCTGTCCGGGCGGATCCGGGGGGCGGTCGTCGTCCACCTCGACGACCTCTACCCCGGGTGGGCGGGCCTGGCCGCGGCGGGTGACATCGTCGCGGCGCACGTGCTCGACCCCGTCGCGCCGGGCTACCGCCGGTGGGACTGGTCGGCGGGGCGGCCCGGGGAGTGGGTCGCGCTGGACCCGGGGGCGGACCTCGTCGTCGAGGGGTGTGGGGCGGTGACGGGGGCGACGCTCACCGCTGCGCGGCGCCGGTCCGGTGACCGGGTGCTGACCGTCGACGTGACCGGGCCGGAGGGGCTGCGCCGCCGCCGGGCGCTCGACCGCGACCCCGGGTTCGCCGCGTTCTGGGACCTGTGGGCGCTCCAGGAGCTGCGGCACCGGAGGACGATGCCGGAGCCGGACCTGCGCCTGACGTGCCGGTGACGTGCGCCTGATGTGCCGGTGACCGGGGCACCCGGTGGCGGTGCGCCGGGGGTGGGGCGGGGCGCCGTCCCCGGGTGCCGGACCCGCGTCAGCGGCCGTCGGCGATCCAGGCGCCGGCACCCGCGACGCAGACGAGGGTGCAGACCGTGGTGACGGTCGGGGAGAGGCCGACCCCGACGGCGTCGCCGAGGATCGTGTGCTCGCCGAGGTACCAGGGGAACAGGCAGAGGATGAACGTCACGGGGAGGACGACCACCGCGACGGGGCGCGTCGGGACCCTGCACCGGAGGGCGAGGACCACGCCGCAGGCGAGTGCCCCGGTGACCAGGGCGAGCACCATGTGCGCGGGGACGACGCCGATGGCGAGCCCGAAGGCGGTGACGAGCGCCCAGGCTGCGGCGAGCAGGGCGACGACGACCGCGCGGTCGGGGACGACGCCGCGTGCGCGGGAGGCGGCCTCGTAGGGTTCGTCCCACCTGCTGCCGAGCAGGGTGATGACGGTCGCGGCCATGAGCACCGGCTGGAAGTTCGAGAGGAACACCGGTCGGTGGAGGACGGGTCCGAACAGCTGGGGGACCTCCAGGACGTCGGTGAACTGGATGGCGAAGGACAGCAGGAGCAGGCCGGCGAATTCCGGCCAGCCGCGGAGTTTCACGTACGGGGTCATCGCGTGACCTCCCCTGCGCCCGGTGCGGGGTCGTCGGGGGTGGGGATCGGTGGGAGGGTGTCCCCGCAGTGGAGGTAGGTGTCGACGTACGGGGCGAGGGCCCGGCCCTGCTCCTCCGGGGACCGGTGGGTGAGATCCCGTTCGACCCAGGCCTTGGTCTGCCGCTCGGATTCGTGGCGCTGGGTGGATTCAGGGAAAAGGCCGGGCTGGTAGGTGGTGACCGCCCACTGGGTGAGGACGTTCTGTGCGTCGAAGGCGGCGTCGGTGAAGACACAGCGGCGTGACGACTCGATACTCTCCATGACGGGCCGGATGATCTCGCCGTAGAACGTGACGTCCGTCGGGCCGGACAGGCGTGTCACGTGCTCGTGTCCGGATCCGGTGTGGCCGTAGGTTCCCGGGGGGACGGGGAGTCCGGCGGTGGTGAGGGTGGTGATGAACGGGTCCCAGTGGCGGTTGACCTGGTCGATGAGGTGGGTGTCCTCGGGCCAGCTGCAGAACCGCGCGCCGGCGACGGTGCGGGTGCACACGGCGGTGGCGGTGGTGGTGCTGCGGGGGTCGGTGTTGATGGCGGGTCGCCCGTGGGCGGCCAGGGGGGTGAGGGCGGTGCCGGCGGCGAGGACGGCGACGACGGCGGCGGCGGTGACGGTCGGGGTGAGTCGTCGTGCCGGGGTGGTGTCGGCGGGGTGGGTGGTCAGGGCGGTGGCGATGAGGACGGTGACGGCCAGGGCGGTGAGGGTGGTCACGACGGCGACGCCGGTCTGCGGGGTTCTGGTGATCAGGCGGTAGGGGCCGTTCGGCAGGTCGATCAGTCGGGGCAGTAGGGCGGTGGTCTTCGCGTGGCTGGAGGCGGCGGCGAGGATGATGACGATGATCGGGGCGACGACGGTGGCGACGACGGGGCGGCGGAATGCGGCGCCGGTGGCGGTGCCGGTGACGGCGCAGAGGAGGGTCCAGGCTGCTGCGGAGACGGGCAGTTCCCACCAGGGGGCGCCGCCGGTGTGGACGCTGAGGACGACGGCGACGACGGTGGCGGTTCCGGCGGCGAGGGCGACGAGGCCCCAGAGGACGGGTGGGCCGAGGATGAGCCGGGCGGCGCGGGCGCGGGAGACGGCGGTGACGGTGGTGTATCCGGTGGAGCGGTGGCCGGCGTCCCAGGCGGCTGCGGCGGCGAGGACGATGCCGGTGAGGACGGAGTTCTCCATGATGATGTCGCCGGCGGAGGGCCAGTGGCCCTGGACGTGGGAGCCGCGGGCGCCGGCGAGGGCGAAGAGAACGCTGACGACGATGACGAGCACGTACCGGGTCCACCTCACGACGCACCACCGCCTGCGGTGACGGCCCGGAACGCGGCGTCGACGGACCCGTGGACGGCGAGCAGGTCGGCGACGGGGGAGTCCGCGACGATGCGACCGCCGTCGAGGACGAGGACCCGTTCGGCGTCCTCGACGTCGGCGGCGACGTGCGTGGACATGAGCACGGAGATACCCCGGTCCGCCATCCTGCGCAGCACACCGGTGAGGAACGCCCGGTGGTTCGGGTCGAGCCCGGCGGTGGGCTCGTCGAGGAGCAGCACGTCGGGGGAGTGGACGATGCCGGCGGCGACCATCGCCTGCCGCTTCATGCCCCCGGAGAGGGTGCGCAGTCGGCTGCGCTTCCGGTCGGAGAGCCCGACGAGTTCCAGCGCCTCCCCGGCCGCGGACCGGGCCTCGGCGCGGGACAGTCCGCGGAGCCAGCCGACGTCGGTGACGAAGGTGAGGACGCGTTCGCCGGGGTCGAAGACGTTGCGCTGCGGCACCCAGCCCACGGATCTCTTCCACGCGGAGGAGTCACGGACATCGGTGCCGCCGACGACCACGGTGCCGGGTGGCGGCCGGTGTTCCCCGGCCATGAGTCCCATCAGGGTGCTCTTCCCCGCGCCGTTGGCGCCGAGAATGACGGAGAATCCGTCGTCGAGGGAAAAGGTGACCCCCCGGAGAACGGGGTTTCGCCGCGGCGTACCGGAAATTCAGGTCGTGAATCTCAATAGCAGGTGTCATCAGTGAGCCGACGCCGCCCCTCCCTTGACTTCGCCCCACCCCGAACCGCATCCGATGGTGATGTCGACCCTGCTTCCCGGGTACAGGACCTCCGAGATGTGCCTGTCCGCCGACAGCGGCCGGCAGTCGATCCACACTTCCGCGGTGGCCGGGTGGTCGGTGTTGTTCGCGCACGTCACGGTGGCTTCATGGCCTCCGGGTCTGAGCCTGTCGCAGTGTGCCTGGCCCGGTGGGGCGTCGTAGGCGACGCTCGTTCCTGCTCCGGTGAGCGTGCCGCCGACAACGACGGCACCGACGGCGAAAAGTACCGACTTCCGCATGAATACGTCCTCTCTGACACGTCAATTCCCCTCCGTCGTGAGAGGGGACGTCGTTGACGCACATCAGGGTATGCGCCCGGTAAGTAAATACAATACTTACTATAAGTATGCATGGATTGTCCCTGAAACTCCTGATGAATGGGGCTGCAATGTCAGGGCGCTGTTCCTGTGAATCCCCCTGTCGGGGTGGGGAGACGGGCGGGCGGTCGGGATGCGGCCGCCGACCCGCTCCCCGCCGGCGCGCGGACGTCCCCGCGGCCCCTGCACCGGACACCGGTGCGCGGACCGCCCCGCACTGTCCGGACCGCGTGCTTAACTGGTCGCATGACGCCTTCGACCGCCTTCGCCACGGACTTCATCGACTTCATCGAGGCCTCGCCGAGCAGCTACCACGCCGCGGCGGAGGTCGCCCACCGCCTCGACGGCGCGGGGTACGTCCGCCGGGAGGAGACGGAGCCGTGGGACGCCTCGCCGGGCGGGCACTACGTCGTCCGGGGCGGGGCCGTCGTCGCCTGGTGGGTGCCCGCGGAGGCCTCCCCGGAGACCTCCGGGTTCCGCATCGTCGGCTCGCACACGGACTCGCCGGGGTTCGTGCTCAAGCCGCGGGGGGACCTGACCTCCCACGGGTGGAACCAGGCCGGCGTGGAGGTCTACGGAGGCCCCGTCCTCGCCTCGTGGCTCGACCGGGAGCTCGCCCTCGCGGGGCGGATCGTCCTCGCGGACGGCACGGAGCAGCTCGTCGACACCGGCCCCGTCCTGCGCATCCCGCACCTGGCCGTGCACCTCGACCGGTCCGTCAACACCTCCCTGACCCTGGACCGGCAGCGGCACATGCAGCCGGTTTTCGCCGTCGGCGACCCGACGGTGGAGATCCTCGACGTCATCGCGGACGCCGCCACCGGCGTGGCCCCGGAGGACATCGTGGGGGACGACCTCATCACGGTGGACACGCAGCGCGGCCGGGTCTTCGGCGCGCGCAGCGACTTCATCGCCGCGGGCCGGATGGACAACCTCACCAGCGTCTTCGCCTCGCTCGACGCGCTCGCCGCGGTGGGGGACGACGCCACGGACATCGCGGTCCTCGCCGCCTTCGACCACGAGGAGGTCGGCAGCTCCACCGCCGAGGGGGCGTGCGGTCCGCTGCTGGAGACGGTCCTGCACCGCACGGCGACCGCCCTCGGCGCGGACACGGACGGGGTCCACGCGATGCTCGCGAGGTCGACGTGCGTCTCCGCGGACGCCGCGCACTCCGTGCACCCGAACCACCCGGAGAAGCACGACCCCGTCAACGCCCCGGTCATGAACGCCGGGCCGGTGCTCAAGGTCAACGCGTCGCGCCGCTACGCCACCGACGGGCGGACGACCGCGCTGTGGCGGCAGGCGTGCCGGGAGGCCGGGGTGCCGTGCCAGGTGTTCGCCGGGAACAACGACGTCCCCTGCGGGTCGACGATCGGCCCGCTGACGGCGACGCGCCTCGGCGTCCCGACCGTCGACGTCGGCGTGCCGCTGCTGTCCATGCACTCCGCCCGGGAGATGGCGGGGGTCGACGACCTCTGCTGGTTCCGCGACGCCCTCGCGGCCTACTGGTCCTGAGGGGCGCGCCCCACCGGGGCTGACGGGCGCGGCCGGTGCCTACCGGTCCTGAGGTGCGCGGCCCGGACCGGCGGTGACGGTCACGCCCGCGGCCCGGAGCCGCTCGACGTACGGCGCGCCGAGCCCCGTCGCCGGCGTGAGCACCCCGCCCCCGTCACCCGGCAGCCGTTCGCCGGCGTGGACGAGCGTCAACGCCGCCTCGGAGAGCATGATCGCCGTCGCGACGTACCCCGGGTCACCCTGCGCGGCGACGTCCGCGTGGAAGAAACTCCCGTCGTGGGTCACCCCCTGGTGGCGGGTGTGGAAGTGCCCGCTCTCCCGGCTGGCCTCGTCGGGACCCTCACCGGGGTCGGGGACGACCACCGAGAGGGGACGACGTAACGCCGGGGTGGTCAGGGCCGCGAACCCCAGCTTCGTCCCCACGGACAGGACCAGGGCCTTCAGCCGGCCGACCGGCGACGACCCGGTGGCGATGACCTCCCGGTACCGCAGCCGCGGACCGTAGGCGTGGCCCGTCAGAGCATTCGACCGGCGCACGACGCGCGTGTTGTACGGGGCCATGAAGAACGGCCCGCCCCACCCGGTGCCGCCCGTCGGCTCCAGTGAGGCGA
This sequence comes from Corynebacterium bovis DSM 20582 = CIP 54.80, assembly GCF_030408615.1. Taxonomy (NCBI): domain Bacteria; kingdom Bacillati; phylum Actinomycetota; class Actinomycetes; order Mycobacteriales; family Corynebacteriaceae; genus Corynebacterium; species Corynebacterium bovis. The sequence goes on from NZ_CP047187.1 coordinate 618,650, forward strand.
CGGTGAGGTCCGGCTCCGGGCCGAGATCCGGCTCGGCCGCCCGGTCCGGCGACAGCGCGTACGGGTCCGTGACCAGCCGCGCGGCGTCACGGGACGCGCGCTCCTCCTCCGACTGGGCGCGGAGGCTGTCCACCGTGCCGCCGGAGAACCCGCCCTTCATGGACCGCACGACCATGTCGACGGCGACGAGCGGCCCGGCGCCGGCCTCCTCGACGGCCCGGTGGAGGACGAACATGCCGATGTCCGACGGCACCGAGTCGAACCCGCAGCTGTGGACGATCCGCGCGCCCGTGTCCCGGGCGGTCGCGTCGTTGCGCTCCGCGGAGCGGTGGGCGAACAGCACCTCGCCGGTGAGGTCGACGTAGTCCGTGCCCTCCTCCGCGCACACCCGCACGAGGTCCTCGCCGTAGCGGGTGTACGGGCCGACGGTCGTGATGACGACCCGCGCCCGGCGGGCCATCGCGCGCAGCGAGTCGACGTCGGTGGAGTCCGCCGTGATGAGCGGCCAGTCCGGGGATCCGGGCAGGTCGGAGCGGGTGCGGGCGAGGCGGTCACGGTTGCGCCCGGCGAGGGCGACGGTCGTGGGCCCGCCGTCGCCGGCCTGCTCCCGGCGGGCGAGGTAGGCGGCGACGAGGGAGCCGACGAAGCCCGTCGCGCCGAAGACGACGATGTCCACGGCGGCGGGGTCGGTGGTGTCGGCGGCCGCGGAGTGCGCGGCGGGTGCGGTGGCGGCGGCGGCGGAGTGCGCGGCGGGTGCGGTGTCGGCGGCGGAGTCGGCTGAGGTGTCGGCGCTGGCGTCGGGGTGGCGGGGAGCGGAGTCGGTCATGGTGGCGACGCTACCGTGGTACGCCGTGTCGCCGCCGCGTCGGCGGCGTGGGGCCGGGCGCGGTGAGGGGTGGTCGGGGGCGTCGGTGCAGCGTCGGGACCCGGGGCGGGCGGGCGATAGTGTGGGGCCCGTGACCGATCCCACCCCGTCCGGCCCGTACTGCCACGTCATCTTCGACCGCCCGGTGATCCCGCCGAACACCGGCAACGCGATCCGCATGTGCGCCGGCACGGGCGCGACCCTGCACCTCGCCGGCCCGCTGGGGTTCAGCCTGGAGGAGAAGCACCTGCGCCGCGCCGGGCTGGACTACCACGACCTCGCCGACGTGCGGGTGCACGAGGGGATCGACGCCGCCCTCGACGTCGTCCCCGGCCGCGTGTTCGCCTTCACCGCGTCGGCGGGGACGTGGCACACCGCGGTCGACTGGCGGCACGGGGACGCCCTGCTCTTCGGCACCGAGCCGAGCGGTCTGCCGGCGGAGGTCCTGGAGGATCCGCGGGTCACGGCGCACGTCCGCATCCCGATGCTCCCCGGGCGGCGGTCGATGAACCTGTCGAACAGCGCGGCGGTCGCCGCGTACGAGGTCTGGCACAGGCTGGGGTTCCCCGGCGCCGTGTGAGCGGTGCCGTGTGACCGCCGCGGGCACGGGTGAGGGGAGCGCCGGACCGCCGCCGCGTGACCGCCGCCGCGGGCACGGGTGGCGGCCGCCGGTGCGGGGGCGCGGGGCCGGGGAGGGCGGCGTCGACCCCCCGGAGGCCGGACCACCGGCGGCGCGCACACCCCCCGCCTCCCCTGAACCCCCACCCCGGAAGTGGAATAATGGCGGCCGTGACTGACAACGCCGCGAACCCAGCAGATTCCGCCCACCCGGACCAGCCCACCCCGACCCCGGGGGACCGGCCCGCCGGGGGGACCACCCCGGACGCCCGCGACGGGGCCACCCGCCCCCGCGCGACCGTCCTCGACGGCAAGGCCTACCGTGACGAGATCGTCGCCGACCTCACCCGCCGGGTCGACCGCCTCCGGGAGAAGGGCGTCACCCCGGGCCTCGCGACGGTGCTCGTCGGCGACGACCCCGCCAGCCACTCCTACGTGCGCATGAAGCACCGCGACTGCGAGCAGGTCGGCGTCACGAGCATCCGCCGCGACCTCCCGGCGGACGTGTCGCAGGAGGAGCTCAACGCCGTCATCGACGAACTCAACGCGGACGACGCCTGCACCGGCTACATCGTCCAGCTGCCGCTGCCCCGCCACCTCGACGAGAACGCCGTCCTCGAGCGCATCGACCCGGCGAAGGACGCGGACGGCCTCCACCCGGTGAACCTCGGCAAGCTCGTGCTCAACGAGCCCGCCCCCCTGCCGTGCACCCCGAACGGCGCGATCTCCCTGCTCCGCCGCTACGGCGTGGAGCTCGACGGCGCGAAGGTCGTCGTCATCGGCCGCGGTGTGACGGTCGGCCGGCCGATCGGCCTCATGCTCACCCGCCGTTCCGAGAACGCGACCGTCACGCTGTGCCACACCGGGACGCGCGACCTCGCGGCGGAGACCCGCGCCGCGGACGTCATCGTCGCGGCGGCGGGCAAGGCGCACATGCTCACCGCGGACATGGTGAAGCCGGGGGCCGCGATCCTCGACGTGGGGGTCTCCCGGGTCGACGGTGCGCTCGCCGGGGACGTCCACCCCGACGTGTGGGACGTCGCGGGGGCGGTGTCGCCGAACCCGGGCGGTGTCGGCCCGCTGACCAGGGCGTTCCTCATGCACAACGTCGTCGAGCGCGCCGAGAGGATCGCCGGCGAATGACCGCCCGACCCGCGACCGCGCCGGGCGTCGCCGCGCCGACGCGCACGGACCTCACGGCGAACCCTCACGACCGGGGCGTGCCGCCGTCCCCGCTGCCCCGGGCCGTGCAGTGGCTGCTGGTCGCGGGGGTGGTCGTGGTGTTCCTCGCGGCGCTGGTGTTCATCCTGCTCGACCGGTGGCGGCGGGGTACGGTCGCGGTCGGCACGGGGATGGTCGGCCTCGCGGTGCTGCGGTGGCTCGTCGACCCGCAGGTCCTGGGGGTGTGGGCGGTGCGGTCCCGACGGTTCGACTCCGCGTTCTGCCTCGCCGCCGGCGGGATCATCCTGTGGCTCGCCCTGTCCGTCGACGCGCTGGGCAGCTGACCGTGCCGTCGTGACCGTGGCGCCGACCGTGCGCCGACCGTGACCGGGAACCGGAGAGGAGCTCACCGTGACAGTTGACATGCCGGGTGCGGGGGAGGGACGTCGTCGGGGGACGACGGCCCCCTCCGCGGTGAACGGCCCCGTGTACTCCGTCGCCGCCGTCCGGGCGGCCGAGGAGCCGCTGCTCCGGGGCGCGGGCGGTCCGCCGGAGGACGGGCTCATGCGCCGGGCCGCGCGGGCCGTCGCGGAGGTCGCCCTCGCGGTGCTCCCCACGCCGGCGTCCGGCGGGGCCGACGCCGACCCCACCGTCCCGTCCGGCGTCCTCGTCCTCGCCGGCCCGGGCGGCAACGGCGGCGACGCCCTCTACGCCGCCGCGACCCTCGCCGACGCCGGCCACCCGGTGACCGCCGTCGCCGTCGGCCGCGACGGGGCGACGCACCCCCGCGCGACGGCGGCGGCCCGCGCCGCCGGGGTGCGCGTCGCCGCGGCCGCGGACATCCTCCCCACCGCGGACGACACCGCCCGCCCACCCCGGTTCGCGCTGGTCATCGACGGGATCGCGGGCATCGGCCACGCCCGCCCGCTCGACGACGACGCCGCCGCGCTCGCCGCCCTCGGCCCGGTCCTCGCCGTCGACGTGCCCTCGGGCGTGGACGCGGACACCGGCCACGCCCCGGGGGCGCACGTCACCGCCGCGGTGACCGTCACCTTCGGGGTGCGCCGCGTCGCCCACGTGACCTCCGACGCGTGCGGCCGGGTGCTCGTCGCGGACATCGGCCTCGCCCCGGGGCTCGCGGCTGTCGCGGACGAGCACCGCCCGGTCGCCACCGCCCTGTCCGGGTGGGAGCCGCGTCCCACGTGGCCCGGCCCGGCCGGCGGCCCCGGCTCCGGCCCGGCCGGCGGCCCCTCCGCCTTCGTCGTCGACCCGGCGGTCGTCCCGCCGGAGCGTCGCGCCCCGGTCGTCGACATCCGCCCGGGGGCGACGTCGGACAAGTACAGCGGCGGGGTCGTCGGCGTGCTCGCCGGGTCGGCCGCGTACCCGGGCGCTGGTGTCCTCGCGACGACGGGCGCGGTGCGCGCGACGCCGTCGATGGTGCGTTACGTCGGCTCCGGCCGGGACGAGATCGTCCGCGCGCTGCCCGAGGTCGTCGCCGTGTCCGGGCTCGACGACTGCGGGCGGGTCCAGGCGTGGGTCGTCGGCCCGGGCCGGGGCACCGGCCAGGCGGAGCGGGAGGAGCTGGCCGCCCTGCTCGACCGGCCGGAACCGCTGGTCGTCGACGCCGACGCCCTCACGCTCCTCGCCGGCGACGCGGACCTGCGCCGCGCACTCACCGACCGGGACGCGCCGACGGTCCTCACCCCGCACGCCGGCGAGTTCGCCCGCCTCGCGCCCGACCTGCCCGTCGACGGGGACCGGCTCGGCGCGGCCCGCGCGCTCGCCCGCCGGCTGGGGGTCATCGTGCTGCTCAAGGGGCGGTTCACCGTCGTCACCGACGGCACGGACACGACGGTCGTCGACAGCGGCACGTCGTGGTCCGCGACCCCGGGCTCCGGGGACGTGCTCTCCGGGATCCTCGGGGCGCTCGTCGCCGGGGCGGCCGGGGCCGCCGACACCTCCGACGTTTCGGACGACACCGCCGGCGACAACGCCGCTGCCTCGGACGACACCGCCGCCGACCGGCTGACCGCCGCGGTCCGCGACCGGGTCGTCGACGGCGTCCGGGTCCACGCGGTCGCCGCGGCGCTCTCGGCCACCCACCCGGAGGGGGAGGGGCCGACGAGCGCCTCCCTCATCGCCGCCTCCGTCCCCCGGGCGTGGGCGTGGCTCCACGCGGACCCCGGCGCCCCCGCCTGACCCCCGCCTGACCGGGCCCCGCCCCGCACGGCCGGCACCCGTAGCCGGACCGGGCGTCCGGGGCCCTCCTCCGATGCCCGGCCCGCCCCCGCGTCACCGCGCGGCGATGATCTCCGCCTTGCCGAGGTGCCGCCGCAGGACCATGTCCATCTGCCGGCCCTCGGTGAGGAACCCGTCGTGCCCCGTCGGCGACGTGATGCGCGACAGCCCGATGAAGTCCCCCAGGTTCCGGGAGAGGTGCTCCTGCTGGTGGTACGGGTAGAGGATGTCGGTGTCGACGCCGACCACCGTCGTCGGCACCTGCGACGCCCCGAGCGCCGCGTTCATCCCGCCCCGGCCCCGGCCGACGTCGTGCCTGTTCAGCGCGTCGGTGAGCGTGACGTACGACCCGGCGTCGAAGCGCTCCTCCAGCTTCTCCGCCTGGCGGTCGAGGTAGCTCTCCACGGCGAACCGCTGGTCCCGCGAGCGGTACGGGCCGTACGGGTCCTCCCCGGGCTGCGGGTCCGTGCTGAACCGTTCGTCGAGCTCCAGCTCCCCCCGGTAGGTGAGGTGGGCGATCCGTCGGGCCTGCCCCAGCCCGTGCCGGGGGCTGCGCCCCGTGCCGTGGTAGTCCCCGCCCTGCCAGCACGGGTCCGCCTCGATGAAGCGGATCTGGGAGGACTGGATGCCGATCTGCCACGCGGACGCGCGGGCGCTCACGGCGACGGGCAGGGCCGTCTCCACGACCTCGGGGTGCATGAGGGACCACTCCAGCGTCCGCGCCCCGCCCATCGACGCGCCGATGACCGCGCGCACCCGCTCCACCCCGAGCACCCCGGTGAGGAGCCGGTGCTCGGCGGCGACCATGTCCCGGATGCTGATCCCCGGGAACCGCGACCCCCAGTACCCGCCGTCCGGGTGCGGGGAGGACGGGCCGGTCGACCCGTGGCAGCCGCCGAGGACGTTCGCGCAGAGCACGAGGTACCGGGTCGTGTCGATGGCCCGCCCCGGGCCGAGGACGTCGCCCCACCAGTCGGCGGCGTCGCCGTCGCCGGTGAGGGCGTGCTCGACGAGCAGCACGGGCCGCTCGTGCGGGGCGGTCGGGCCGTCGTACCAGGCGAAGAGGCGCAGCGCGGCCTCGGGGACGTCGACCCCCGCCTCCGTGCGGAAGGTGCCGAGCGGCACGGTCGTCGACGCCCCGGACGGCGGCAGGAGCGCGGTGCGCAGCGGCATCAGGCGGCGCCGCCGTCCGTGCCGGGGGTGGCGGCGCGCACGGCGTCGAGACCCAGCCGGAGGTCGGCGATGATGTCGGCGACGTCCTCGATCCCGACGGACAGGCGCACCGTCGCCTCGGAGATGCCCGCGCTGGTCAGCCCCGCCCGGTCGGACTGGGAGTGCGTCGTCGTCGCCGGGTGGACGACGAGGGAGCGCACGTCGCCGACGTTCGCGAGGTTGGAGTGGAGCCGCAGCGCGTCGATGAACCGCCACGCCGCCGCCCGGGCCCCGTCGGACCACGGGTCGTCGACGGCGAGGTCGAAGGACAGGACCGACCCGGTGTACTCCAGACCGAGGCGCTCCTTCACCGCGTGCCACGGGGAGGACTCCAGGCCCGCGTGGTTGACCCGCGCGACGCGGTCGTCGGCCTCGAGGAACCGGGCCACGGCCAGGGCGTTGTCGTTGTGCCGCCGGACGCGCAGTGACAGGGTGTCCAGGCCCTGCGCGGTGACCCAGGCGTTGAACGGCGACGGGGCGGCGCCCGTGTCGCGGAGGATGCCCGCCCGGGCCTTGAGGCCGAACGCGGGCGCGCCGAGGTCGGCGTAGCGCAGGCCGTGGTAGGCGGGGTCGGGGGTGACGAAGTCGGGGAAGACGGGGGAGCCGTCCCGTTCGACGGTCCAGTCGAACCGGCCGCCGTCGGTGAGCGACCCGCCGAGGCCGGAACCGTTGCCGGTGTAGAACTTCGTGAGGGAGTTCACGACGATGTCCGCGCCGAGCTCGAGGGGCCGCACGAGGGCGGCGGTGGCGAGGGTGTTGTCGACGATGAGCGGCACGGAGTGACGGTGGGCGACCTCCGCGACAGCGGGGATGTCGAGCACGTCGGCCTGCGGGTTGGCGAACGTCTCGCCGTAGAACGCGACCGTCGTGTCCCGCACGGCGGCCTCCCACGACGCCGGGTCGTCCGGGTCCTCGACGAACGTCGTCGTGATGCCGAGGCGGGGGAGGGTGACGAGGAGCAGCGTCTCCGTGCCGCCGTAGAGGCGGGGGGAGGCGACGATGTGCGACCCGGCCCGGGCGAGGGTGAGGATCGCGGCGGTCTCCGCGGCCTGCCCGGAGGCGAAGAGCACGGTGTGCACGCCGCCCTCGAGGGAGGTGAGGCGGTTCTCGACGGCCTCGACCGTGGGGTTGGTGAGCCGGGAGTAGATCGGTCCCGGGTCCTCGAGGGCGAAGCGCTGGCGCGCGTGCTCGGCGGAGTCGAAGACGTAGGACGAGGTGTTGTGGATGGGGAGGTTCCGGGCACCCGTCTCGTCGACCGGCTGACCGGCGTGGATCTGGCGGGTGTCGAAGGCCCAGGTGTCTGCGGCGGAGTTGTCGTAGCTGGTCATGGCATGAGACTAGCCAGACCCCGCCCGGAATGTAAACAGCTCTGTCTACTTTTTGGTGTCGACGCTGGTCAGCGCCTCAACGGGGGTAGACAGAGCGGTTTATTTCGGGGGTCGAACGGTCACCGCGGGGCGGGCGGTCCCGGCGGGTCCGGGCGCGGCGACCCGGTGCGGGCCGGCGGCCGTCCGGACACCCGGCGGCGGTGCCGCCCGCCGCGCGGGTGGTCTCAGCGGTTGGCGTTGAGACCGTCGACGATGCGCGTGAACGTCGCCGACGGGCGCATGACCGCCGTGACCTTCTCCTCGTCCGGCCAGTAGTAGCCGCCGAGGTCGGCCGGGGAGCCCTGGACGTCGAGCAGTTCGCGGGTGATCGTGTCCTCCGCCTCCTCGAGCTGCTCGGCGACCGGGGTGAAGATCTCCGCGAGCTCGCGGTCCTCGGTCTGGTCGGCCAGCTCACGGGCCCAGTACATCGTGAGGTAGAAGTGGCCGCCGCGGTTGTCGATCTCGCCGACCTTCCGGGACGGCGACCGGCCCTCGTTGAGGACCTTCTCCGTCGCCCGGTCGAGCGCGTCACCGAGGATCGGCGTGCGCGGGTTGTCGTCGGTCTCCGCGAGCTTGCGCAGCGACTCCGCGAGGGCGAGGTACTCGCCGAGCGAGTCCCACCGCAGGTGGTTCTCCTCCTGGAGCTGCTGGACGTGCTTCGGGGCGGACCCGCCCGCACCCGTCTCGAACAGGCCGCCGCCGGCGATGAGCGGGACGATGGACAGCATCTTCGCCGACGTGCCGAGCTCCATGATGGGGAAGAGGTCGGTGAGGTAGTCACGCAGGACGTTGCCCGTGACGGAGATCGTGTTCTCGCCGGCGCGGATCCGGTCGACGGACAGCCGGCACGCCTCGACCGGGCTCATGATGCGGATGTCCAGGCCGTCGGTGTCGTGGTCGCCGAGGGCGTCCTCGACGCGGGCCTGCACGTTCCGGTCGTGGGCGCGCTCCGGGTCGAGCCAGAACACGGTCGGCCAGCCGGTCTCGCGGGCCCGGTTGACGGCGAGCTTGACCCAGTCGCGGACCGGGACGTCCTTGGTCTGGCAGGCGCGCCAGATGTCGCCCTCCTCGACCTCGTGCTCCATGAGGACCTCCCCGGCGCGGTTGAGGACCTGCACGCGGCCGGCGTGGGGGATGGTGAAGGTCTTGTCGTGGGAGCCGTACTCCTCGGCCTTCTGCGCCATGAGGCCGACGTTCGGGACCGTGCCCATCGTCGTCGGGTCGAAGGCGCCGTTCGCGCGGCAGTCGTCGATGACGACCTGGTAGATCCCGGCGTAGGAGGAGTCCGGGATGACCGCGAGGGTGTCCTCGGTCTCGTCGTCGCGGTTCCACATCTTCCCGGAGTTGCGGATCATCGCGGGCATGGAGGCGTCGACGATGACGTCGGAGGGCACGTGGAGGTTCGTGATCCCCTTTTGCGAGTTCACGTAGGCGAGCTTCGCGCCGTCGGCCAGCGCGGCGTCGAACGCCTCCCGGATCTCCGCACCGCGCTCGAGGCCGTCGAGCCCGTCGAGGATCGCGGCGAGACCGTTCTCCCCGGTGAGCCCCGCGGCGGTGAGCTCGTCACCGTAGGTGGCGAAGACGTCGGCGAAGTACGCGCGGACGGCGTGGCCGAAGATCACCGGGTCGGAGACCTTCATCATCGTCGCCTTGAGGTGCACGGAGAACAGCACGTCCTCCGCCTTCGCGCGGGAGACCTGGGCGCGGAGGAAGGAGTCCAGCGCGGCGGCGCGGAGGACCGTCGCGTCGACGATCTCGCCCTCCTCGACCGGCAGCGGGTCCCGCAGCTGCTCGGTCCGCCCGTCGGCGGTGACGAGCTGGATCGTCAGCTCGTCGGCGGCCGGCAGGACGACGGACTTCTCGTTGTGGCGGAAGTCGTCCGCCTCCATCGTCGCGACGTTCGTCAGCGAGTCGGACGACCAGGCGCCCATGGAGTGCGGGTGCTTCCGGGCGAAGTTCTTCACGGCCTGCGGGGCGCGGCGGTCCGAGTTGCCCTCGCGGAGGACCGGGTTGACGGCCGAGCCCTTCACCGAGTCGTACCGCGCGCGGGCGTCGCGCTCCTCGTCCGACGACGGCTCGTCCGGGTACTCCGGCAGGGCGTACCCGGCGGCGCGCAGCTCGGCGACGGCGGCCTTGAGCTGCGGGAGGGAGGCGGAGATGTTCGGCAGCTTGACGATGTTCGCGTCGGGGGACCCGGTGAGCTCACCGAGCTCGGCGAGGGCGTCGTTCACCCGCTGCTCCTCCGGGAGCAGGTCGTTGAACGCCGCGAGGATGCGCGCCGCCAGCGAGATGTCGCGCGTCTCCACCTCGACCCCGGACGTCGACGCGAACGCCTCGACGATGGGCTTGAGCGAGTACGTCGCCATGAGCGGCGCTTCATCGGTGCGGGTGTAGATGATCTTGGCCATGGGCCGGATTCTCCCAACGTTGGTGACTTGGTGTGTGACACATGTGCGGCGGTCGGGAGTGCCGACCGCGGGCAGGTGCGGGTCAACCTGTGGTGGACCTGTGTCTTCGGTTGTACGGGGACTGTGCTGTGACTGTCCTCTGACGGCCCCGGGCCTCCCACCGGTACGGGGCGCCTGCACCCACAGAATACGTCAGACCTCCGGCGCGCGGGCGGCGAGGGCCGGGCCCGACCGCACCGGACGCACCGGTCGGCGTCGGGCCCCCGGGACCGCGCCCCGCGCCGGGCGGGCCGACTGGACTGCGGGCCGCCCCACGGGGACAATCGCGACTGCACCGCAGCACTCCACCGACCCGGACCGGGCCACAGCACCGCAGCACCGCAGCACCGCAGCACCGCAGCACCACAGCACCGCACCGACCCGGACCCCAGCACCCACCGACCCAGGAAGGGACCCCGTGACCTCACCCGCCTTCGCCCGCCGACGCCCGGTGCCCCGTCAGACGGAGATGGGGTCGCGCCGCCGGACCATCGCCACCCTGGCGCTCGCCCTCGGCGGCTTCGGCATCGGCACGACGGAGTTCGTCGCGATGGGGCTGCTCAACCTCATCGCCGGGGACTTCGGCATCTCCGAGGGGGAGGCCGGGCACGTCATCACCGCGTACGCGCTCGGGGTCGTCGTCGGCGCGCCGCTCATCACGACGCTCACCGGCCGCATCCCCCGCCGCCGGGTCATCATCCTGCTCATGGTGGCCTTCACCGTCGGCAACGGGCTCAGCGTCTTCGCCGGCAGCTACGGGATGCTCATGGTCGCCCGGTTCATCGCCGCGCTGCCGCACGGGGCGTACTTCGCGGTCTCGGCGCTCATCGCCGCGTCGATGGCCCCGGAGGGCCGACGCGGCGCGGCGATCGCGCAGGTCAACCTCGGCCTGTCGGTGGCGACGGTCGTCGGCGTGCCGGTCGCCCAGTGGCTCGGCCAGACCTTCGGGTGGAACACCGCCTTCGCGCTCGTGGCCCTCATCGGGGTGGCGACGCTCATCGGCCTGTGGATCTCCCTGCCGCACATGACGAGCATGCCCGTCACCGCGGCCCGCACGGAACTCGGGGCGCTGACGAACCCGCAGGTCATGCTCACGCTGCTGCTCGGCACGGTCGGCTTCGGCGGCATGTTCGCCGTGTACTCGTACATCTCGTGGACGATGACGGACCGCGCCGGGTTCCCCGCGGACCTCATGTGGCTCGTCCTCATGGTCTACGGCGTCGGCATGGTCGCCGGCACGTGGCTCGGCGGCCGCATCTCGGACCGGAACGTCGAGTTCGGGATCCTCGGCGCCCTCGTGACGCTCATCGTCATCCTCCTCGCCTTCACCGTGACCTCGCGGTACGCGCTGCCCGCGATCGTGAACTTCGGGCTCATCGGCATGACCGGCTCGATCCTCGTGCCGAACCTCCAGGCCCGGCTCATGGACGTCGCCGGTGACGCGCAGAACCTCGCCGGGTCGATGAACCAGTCCGCCCTCAACCTCGCCAACGCCGGGGGCGCGGCCGTCGGCGGCGCGGTCATCAACGCCGGGTACGGGTACGCCGCCCCGGCGTTCGCGGGCGCCGGCATGGCGGTGTGCGCCATCGTCGTGTGGGTGCCGACGTACCTCCTCCGGCGTCGGCAGCTCCGGGCCGTCTCGTAGACTCTCCCGCATGAGTTCCCCCGTCACCGTCGCCACCGTCAACGTCAACGGCATCCGCGCCGCCGCGAAGCACCGCAACGAGCGCAACCACGGCATCCTGCCCTGGTTGGAGGAGACGCCGGCGGACGTCGTCCTCCTCCAGGAGGTGCGCGCGACCCCGGAGCAGACCCGGCAGGCCCTCGCCCCCGCCCTCGACCCCGACGACGGCGCGGGGTGGACCCTCGTCCAGGCGGAGGCCGCGGCGAAGGGCCGGGCCGGGGTCGCGGTCCTCTCCCGCCACGGGATCGACGACGTGCGCGTCGGCTTCGGGGAGGAGGAGTTCGACGACGCCGGCCGCTACATCGAGGCCGTCACCGCGGGGGTGCGCGTCGCCTCCCTGTACCTGCCCTCCGGCGCCGCCGGGACGGAGAAGCAGGACGAGAAGTACCGCTTCCTCGAGGCCTTCGGCCCGTACCTCCGCGACCGGTCCCGGGAGTGCGCGGCCGCGGGCGAGGGGATGGTCGTCGGCGGGGACTGGAACATCTGCCACCGGCGGGAGGACCTGCGCAACTGGCGTCCGAACCGGACGAAGGCGGGGTTCCTCCCGGACGAGCGCGCGTTCATGGACTGGCTCGTCGGGCCCGGTCCCGACGGAACCACCCAGATCGGTGACGAGACCGACGCCGGCCGCACCGGCAACCCGGCGGGCGCCCCGGGGGCCTTCGCCGGGGCCGTCGGGTACACCCCGGGCGACCGCGCGGCCGCCCGCCTCGCCGACGGGCCGGCGACGGACGCCGGGTGGGTCGACGTCGTCCGGGCGCTCCACCCCGACGAGGAGGGGCCGTTCTCCTGGTGGACGTGGCGCGGCAAGGCCTTCGACACGGGCGCCGGCTGGCGCATCGACTACCAGATGGCGACCCCGGACCTCGCCGCCCGGGCGCAGCGGGCGTGGGTCGACCGCGCCGAGGCCTACGACCTGCGGTGGAGCGACCACTCGCCGGTGCTCGTCGAGTACCGGTAGCCGCAGCCCGGGGGACGCGGCACCCGGGCGCGGGCCCGCGCGGGGGCGGGGTCCGCGGCGCGGGCCGTCCGCGGGCTGGGTAAGGTGATCGACCATGAGCGAGCAGGAGCAGACGAGCGGTCAGGACAACGGCGGAGCGGAGTCGGGGGAGGCCCGGGGCGCCGCGCGTGACGGGGGGACGACGCAGCGCGTCGTCTCCGGCCTCCAGCCGACGAGCGACTCCTACCACCTGGGCAACTACCTCGGCGCGGTGAAGCAGTTCATCGACCTCCAGGACACCTACGACACCTTCTACTTCATCCCGGACATGCACGCGATCACCGTGCCCGGCTACGACCCCGCCCAGCTGCGGGAACGCACCCTCGCCGGGGTGGCGCAGCTGCTCGCCCTCGGCATCGACCCGGACCGGTCCACGCTCTTCGTCCAGTCCCACGTGCCCGAGCACGCCCAGCTGTCCTGGGTGCTCCAGTGCATCACCGGCGACGGCGAGGCCCGCCGGATGACCCAGTTCAAGGACAAGTCCGCGAAGCAGGGGGCGGACAACACGACCTCCGGCCTCTACGCCTACCCGATGCTCATGGCCGCGGACATCCTGCTCTACCGGCCGCACCTCGTGCCCGTCGGCGAGGACCAGCGCCAGCACCTGGAGCTCACCCGGAACCTCGCCGAGCGGTTCAACAGCCGCTACCGCCGGACGTTCGTCGTCCCCGAGGGCTTCATCCCCGAGGGTGCGGCGAAGATCTACGACCTCCAGGACCCGACGTCGAAGATGTCGAAGTCCGGCTCCAACCCCAAGGGCATCATCAACCTGCTCGACGACCCGCGCACGTCCGCGAAGAAGATCCGCTCCGCCGTGACGGACAACGACGGCGAGATCCGCTTCGACCGGGACGCCAAGCCGGGGGTGTCCAACCTGCTCGCCATCCAGGCGGCGCTCACCGGGCGCACGATCGACGAGGTCGTCGACGGCTACGCCGCCTCGGGGGCCGGGTACGGGGCGCTGAAGTCGGACACCGCCGAGGCGCTCGAGGCGTTCACCACGCCGCTGCGGGCCAGGTTCGACGACTACATGTCCGACCGCGGGCAGCTCGAGCGCGTGCTCGCCGACGGGGCCGAGCGGGCGCGGGGGATCGCCGCGCGGACCGTCGCGGACGTGTACCGGGCCGTCGGGTTCCTCGCGCCCGGGGCGTAGCGCGCGGGGCGGGGCCGGCGGGGGCCGGGCCGGCGGGGCGGGGGCTGCGGCGTGGGGCGGCGTCGGGACCCTGCCGCGCGGGTCGGGTGGGGCGTGGCGGGGGCTGCGGCGTGGGGCGGCGTCGGGACCCTCCCGGAGTGTGCCCCCGGGGCGACCGTCCGGTCCTCCGTGTACGGTGTGTACCTGATTGACGAGCCGGGACCCTGACCCCGGCCACAGCCGGACACCACCCCGCCGCGCGCGAGCCCGGCGGGTCCCCTCACGAGGAGAACACATGGCCACGACGACGGAGCCCGACCGGACCCGCCTGGACGACCACGGCATCGAACGCGCCCACGGGGACGACCCCGGGGCCGTCGCCCGCTACCGGGAGCGCTGGCCGTGGTTCGACCACCTCATGCGCATGAACGAACGCTACGGCGACCAGGGCGGCAACCAGTACGCCGCCGGGATCACGTACTTCTCCGTCATGACGCTGTTCCCCCTGCTCATGGTCGCCTTCGCCGTCGCGGCGATGGTGCTCGCCGGGAACCAGCAGCTGCTCGACAAGATCCTCGACACCGTGCGGGACTCCGGCGACGGGCAGCTCGGGGAGGTGCTCTCCGACATCATCAACCAGGCGATCGACCAGCGCACCGGCGTCTTCTCCATCGGTCTGCTCCTCGCGCTGTGGACCGGGCTCGGCTGGATGGGCAACCTCCGCATGGGCGTCTCCGCCGTGTGGAAGGTGCCGGGCAAGCCGGCGAACTTCCTCACCGGGAAGCTGCGCGACTTCATCGGGCTCGTCGGGCTGCTCGTGGCGCTCATCATCGCGTTCGCGATCACCGCGTTCGGCGGGTCGGGCTTCACCGGTGACCTGCTCGACCACATGGGGCTCGGCGACGTGCCGGGGATCCGCTTCCTCACGTGGCTCATCGCGCTCGTCGTGGCGCTGCTGGCGAACTGGGTGGTGTTCTTCTGGATGCTGCTCTACCTGCCGCGCACGCACGTGCCCCGCCGGTCCGCGGCGAAGGCGGCGGTCATCGGCGCCGTGGCCTTCGAGGTGTTCAAGCAGTTCGCGACGGTCTTCTTCTCCAACGCGACGAGCAACCCGGCGGGCGCGACGTTCGGCCCGATCATCGGCGTCATGGTGCTGCTCTACTTCGTGTGGCGCATCGTGCTGTACTGCTCCGCGTGGGCGGCGACGACGCCGGAGTCCCTGGAGCAGCTGACGCCCGAGGCCCCGCCGGCGGCGGTCATCCGGGTGCGCCAGGAGGTGCGCACCGGCGCGTCCGACGTCGGGCGGGCCGGGCTCATCGGCGCGGGCGCGGCGCTGGGTGTCGTGCTCGGCGGTGTCGTCGGGACGGTGTTCCGGCGGAAGTAGCCGCGGGGCGGGCGCGCGGTGACCCGGCGCTGCCGGTCGGTGACATCTGCGGGCGCGGGGTGCTCGTGATGTGCGTGAGTGGCAGTGCGGGGTCAAAATCGGGGCGTTTTTTGACCTGGCGCTGCCAGTGGGTGACATGTGCGGGTGCTGGGTGACCCGGCGCTGCCAGTGGGGGACCGCCGCGGGGTGAGCGGGGCGTCGGCGGGTGCGTCAGCGGGAGCGGCGCCGGCCGCTGCGCCACACGAGCGCCCCGAACGCCGCGATGACCAGCACGATCCCCACGATCCACAGCCAGCGACCGACGGGCCCGCCCGACAGGCGGCCGTCGGACGCGCCGGCGGAGGCCGCGGTGGTGGCTCCGTCGGCACCCTCCCGGACCCGGACCCGTCGGCCGCGGCCCCGGCCGACGCGGACGCCGACGCCCCGCCGTCACGCTGCGCCTTCGCGTTCGCCGCGGTCTTCTCCAGCGATCCGACGCTCGCCCGGGGGTCCGCCGCGAACCCGGCGTCGAGCAGCGCCGCCGCCTGCTGCCACGGCCGCCCCGCCGCGACGGTGCCGTTGAGCATCATCACGCCGAGCGTCCGCCCGTCGCGCTCCGCGGCGGCGCTGAACGTGTGCCGCGCGTTGTCGGTGAACCCGGTCTTGCCGCCGATGGTGCCGGGGTACGCGGCGAGGAGTTCGTTGTCGGTGGACAGCTGGTAGCCGGGGTGGTCCTCGTAGCCGGGGAAGTCGACGAGCCGCGTCCCCACGAGCTCCCGGAAGTCCTTGTCGCGGAACGCCGCGCGGTAGAACAGGCTCATGTCCGCGGCGGTGGTCTGCACGCCCGGCGCGTCGAGCCCCATGACGGTCGTGATCCGCGTCGACGCCGCGCCGAGGGAGTCGGCGAGCTCCTGCATCCGCCGGATGGTGCGCTCCTCCCCGCCCATGGCCTCGGCCAGCGCGAGCGCGGCGTCGTTCCCCGACCGCATGATGAGCCCCTCGAGCAGCTGGCGGGCGGTGTACCGGCCGGTCGCGCCGAGGCCCACGGCGGAGCCGTCGACGGTGAGGGCCTTCTCCGGGACGGGCACGACCTGGTCCGGCCGGAGGTCCTTCAGGGCGAGCATGGTGAGCAGGACCTTGATCGTCGACGCGGGCCGGTAGAGGCTCTCGGCGTCCTTCGCGGCGAGGACCTCGCCGGTGTCGACGTCGTAGACCGTCCACGCGCCGGTGGACAGCCGGTCGGGGACGTCGAAGCCCGCGCCCGCGACGGTGTCGCACGAGTTCAGCCGGCCGTCGCCGGGCGCGGGGTCCGGCACGGGCTTCGGCGGCGGGGGTGTCGTCCCGGGAGGGGGAGTCTCCGACGCGTCGAACGCCGGCGGCGGGGCCTGGCGGAAGGGGCAGCTGTGCGTGTCGAGGAACCTGTCCGGCGGCAGCGGCGCGCCGGGGGCGACGGTGAGCGGCAGCCAGTCGCCGCGCGCCACCCCGTTGAGCCCGACGTCGGGGGAGTCCGGGCCCGGCACCGCCTGGGCGAGCTGCATCGTCGCCCCGGCCGGCGCGGCGGGCGACCCCGGGAGGGTGTCCGCGGGGCCGGTGACCGCCCCGGCGGGCGCGCACGCCAGGGCTGCGACGGTCGCGCAGACGAGAGTCGTGGCCGTGGGTCGGTGGAGGGCGTGGAGGCTCGGCACCCGGACAGTGTAGCGTGCAGCCCGGACAGGAGGGGGAGCCGCCGGGGAGCGCACCCCACCCCGCTCCCGGACGCCGGGGGTCGCCGGGGGAGGGGGTCGACGCCGCCACCGGCCGCGCGGGCCGGTCCCCCCACCGGTCACGCGCCGGGGGCCCGGCGGCGCGGGCGACCCGACGCCACCCGCCGCCACCCGCCGCGCGGGCCGCTGTCCGGGGTGCGGACTAGGGTGGGGCCTCATGAGTGATCACGACGTCATCGCCTCCCTGCCCAAGGTCGTCCTCCACGACCACCTCGACGGCGGCCTCCGCCCCGCGACGATCATCGACATCGCCCGCGAGACCGGGTACGACGGGCTGCCCACGACGGACCCGGACGAGCTCGAGACGTGGTTCTTCGACGCCGCGAACTCCGGTGACCTGCCGACGTACCTCACCACCTTCGACCACACCACCGCGGTCATGCAGACCCGCGAGGCCCTCGTCCGCGTCACCCGCGAGGCCGTCGAGGACCTCGCCGCGGACGGCGTGTGCTACGCCGAGCTGCGCTATGCCCCGGAGCAGCACCTCCGCAACGGGCTGACCCTGCAGGAGGTCGTCGAGGCCACCGTCGAGGGCGTGAAGGAGGGGGAGCGGGCCGTCGCTGAACGCGGCGGGCGGATCCACGCGCGGCTGCTGCTGTGCGCCATGCGTCACGCGGACCGGGCGGCGGAGATCGCGCAGCTCACCGTGGACAACCACGGGGAGCACACCCCGGGGGAGGGGTACGTCGTCGGCTTCGACATCGCCGGGGCGGAGGACGGCTTCCCCCCGGAGAACCACCGCGAGGCCTTCCGCATCCTCCGCGAGAACCTCGTGCCCTTCACGGTCCACGCCGGTGAGGCGGCGGGCGTGGAGTCCATCGCGGGGGCGCTCGCCCAGGGCGCGCGGCGCATCGGCCACGGCGTGCGGATCTACGAGGACTTCGAGGCGACGATGGGCGGCATCGAGCTGGGCCGCACGGCGTCGTACGTCCGGGACAACCAGGTGCCGCTGGAGGTGTGCCCGACGTCGAACACCCAGACCGGGGTGTGTGACACGGTCGCCGACCACCCGTTCAACCTGCTCTACGACACGGGGTTCACGCTCACCGTCAACACGGACAACCGGCTGGTCTCCGGGTGCACGATGACGTCCGAGATGATCGCGCTGCAGGAGAACTTCGACCTGGAGTACTGGCAGCTGCTGGAGTTCACGACGAACGCCCTCGACGTCGCCTTCTGCCCGCAGCCGCTGCGCCTGGAGCTGGAGCAGCAGGTCATCTACCCGGCGTACGCGGCGTTCGGGGAGCAGCTCGGCGGCGAGGGTGTCGAGGTCGACGGCGTGGAGACCCTCTCCGGGGCGGGGGACGACGCCCCCCTCGGCGGTCACGGGGGAGGGTTCGCCGGGGTGCTCGGCCTGCACGGTCACGGCGGCCCGGGGGCCGGCGGGCACGGTCACGGTGACGGGGTCGACGAGATGTCGATGGACCGGCTCAAGGCCGAGCTGGAGGAGCTGGGGCTCAGTCTCGACGACGAGGCCGACGAGGCCGACGGGGCCGACGGGCCCGACGGCGGAACGGACGCCTGAGCGCGCGGACGCGTCGCGCGGGTGCATCGCGCGGCGGGTGCCTGACCACGCGGGTGCGCGCCGCGCGGAGGGCGCGGGTGTGTGCTGGTGCGGACGCGGGTGTGCGGTGGCGCGGGGGCGCGGCGGGGGAGCCGGGCGCCCGGGATGCTGCAGGTCAGACCTTCTGAATCGGTAAACCCGCAGGTCAGCCGGTTTGACGGGGAGGGTCCGGCCACGTTGACTCGTCGGGGTGAACACAGAACACGACAGTGGGACGCGCCGGCGCGGGCTGCGCGGCGACGGGGGCGGCGACCGGCACGGCACCGGCAGCGGGTTGCGCGGCCACCGCGGCGCGGGGCGCACCCGGACCGGGCGGGCGTGGCGGACGGTGCTGGCGTTGGGCGGCGTCGTCACCCTCGGAGCGTGCTCCGCGACCGGCGGAGCCCCCCGGTCGACCCCCGGCGGCGAGGGCGGCGGGACGGTCGACACCCCCCGCATGACCGTGGCGATGGTGAGCCACGGCGCCCCCGGCGACACGTTCTGGGACCTCGTGCGCAAGGGCGCGGAGGACGCCGCGCGGAAGGACAACGTCGAGCTGCGGTACAGCTCCGACCCGCAGGCCCCGAACCAGGCGAACCTCGTGCAGAACGCCGTGGACTCGCGGGTCGACGGCATCGCCGTGACCATGCCCACGCCCGACGCGATCGGCCCCGCGGTGCAGCGCGCCGTCGACGCGGGGGTGACCGTCGTGGGCCTCAACGCGGGCATGGACCAGTACCGGCGCTACGGGATGAGCGGCTGCTTCGGCCAGGAGGAGGGGGTCGCCGGTGAGCAGGCCGGTCGACGCCTCGCCGCCGACGGGGCGACGAAGGCCCTGTGCGTCATCCACGAACAGGGCAACTCCAGCCAGGAGGCGCGGTGCGCGGGCCTGCGCAAAGGCCTCGCCGCCGGGGCCGGGGAGCGCGCGACCGGCGGGAACGGGAACGGGGGCGGCGCCTCCGGGGGCAGCAGGGCCGGCGGCACCGTGGAGACCCTCTACGTCAACGGCCAGGACCTCACCGCGGTCCAGTCCACGGTCCAGGCGAAGCCCGCCCAGGACCGGGGCATCGACTGGGTCGTGGGGCTCGTCGCGCCGGTCGCCCTCACCGCCGTCAGCGCGGCACGGGACGCGGGCTCGTCGGCGAAGATCGCGACGTTCGACACGAACGCCGAGCTCGTCGCCGCGATCCGCAAGGGTGACGTGCAGTGGGCCGTCGACCAGCAGCCGTACCTCCAGGGGTACCTGGCGGTCGACGCGCTGTGGCTCGCCCGGCGCAACGGCTCCACCGTCGGCGGCGGGCGGCCCGTGTACACCGGGCCGTCGTTCGTCGACGCCGACACGGTGGACACCATCGCCGACGCCGCGAAGGAGGGGCTGCGGTGACCCCCGCCGACACCACGCCCGACGTGCCCGACGTGCCGGACGCGCCGGACGCACACGACACCGCGGGGACCGCGCGCGCCGCCGCGCCGGACGCACCCGCCGCCACCCCCGCCACGGGCGACGACCGGCTCCGCGCGAGCACCGGCCTCGCCCGCCTGACCCGCCGCCCGGAACTCGCGTCCCTCGTCGGCGCGGTCCTGATCTTCGCCCTGTTCATGGTGGTCGCGCCGTCGTTCCGCTCCGCGGACGCGATGGCCACCGTCCTGTACGCCAGCTCCACGATGGGCATCATGGCCGTGGCCGTCGGGCTGCTCATGATCGGCGACGAGTTCGACCTCTCGTCCGGCGTCGCCGTGACGACCGCCGCCCTCGCCGCGACGATGCTCAACTACAACCTCCACCTGAACACCTGGGTCGGCTCGCTGGGTGCGCTCGTCGTCTCCCTGGCGATCGGGGCCCTCAACGGGTGGCTCGTGACCCGCACCGGGATCCCCAGCTTCCTCATCACGCTCAGCGCGTTCCTCATGCTCCAGGGGCTGAACCTCGCGGTGACGAAGCTGGTCACGGGGCAGGTCGCCACCCCCCGTCCTCTCCGACATGGAGGGGTTCCCCACCGCCCACGCGGTGTTCGCCGGGTCGTTCGACGTCGCCGGCGTGCAGGTCCGGGCGACGGTCCTGTGGTGGATCGGCGCCGTCGTCCTCGCGACGTGGGTGCTCCACCGCACGCGCCTCGGGAACTGGATCTTCGCCGTGGGCGGCAACCCGGACGCCGCGCGAGCGGTCGGCGTGCCCGTGACGAGGGTGAAGATCATCCTGTTCATGACGGTGGGCTTCGCCGCGTGGTTCGTCGGCCAGCACACCCTGTACATGTTCGACAGCATCCAGGCCGGCCAGGGCGTCGGCAACGAGTTCCTGTACATCATCGCGGCGGTCATCGGCGGCTGCGCGCTGACCGGTGGGCGGGGCACGGCGGTCGGCACGGCCGTCGGCGCGCTGATCTTCGGCATGACCAACCAGGGCATCGTGTACGCCGGGTGGAACCCGGACTGGTTCAAGTTCTTCCTCGGGGCGATGCTGCTGTTCGCCGTGCTGACGAACACGTCGTTCTCCCGGCTCACGGAGGGTCGCCGGTGACCGCGGGGGAGGGCACGGCCCGGGTCGGTGGGACGACGCCCCCACCCGCCGCGCCGGGTGCGGGTGGCGGGCCGGTGCCGCCGGTCGTCGAGTTGCGGTCGGTGTCGAAGAGCTTCGGGAGGTACGACGCCCTGCGTGACGTCTCCCTGTCCGTCCCCGCGGGGACCGTGACGTGTGTGCTGGGCGACAACGGCGCGGGCAAGTCGACGCTGATCCGGACGCTGTCCGGGCTGCACCGGCCGACGTCCGGGGAGATCCTCGTCGACGGGGAGCCGGTCCGGTTCCGGGGGCCGCGCGACGCCATCGACGCGGGCATCGCCACGGTCCACCAGGATCTCGCCGTGGTGGGGCAGATGTCGGTGTGGCGGAACTTCTTCCTCGGCCAGGAGCTCACCGGCCGGACGGGCACCCTGCGTCAGCGGGAGATGCGCCGGGTGACCGCCGGGGCCCTCCGGGAGATGGGCATCGACCTGGCGGACGTGGACGTCCCCGTCGGGTCCCTGTCGGGTGGGCAGCGACAGGTGGTCGCGATCGCGCGGGCCGTGCACTTCGGTGCGCGGGTCGTCATTCTCGACGAGCCCACCGCCGCTCTCGGCGTGAAGCAGTCCGGCATGGTGCTGCGGTTCGTCGCGGCGGCGCGGGAGCGGGGGATCGGCGTGGTCCTCATCACGCACAACCCGCACCACGCGTACCTCGTCGGTGACCGGTTCCTGTTGCTCAACATGGGTCGGGTGGTGCTCGACGCCGCGTACGGCGACGTGTCGCTGGAACAGCTGACCCTGGAGATGGCCGGGGGCGGCGAGCTCGACGCGTTGAGCCACGAGCTGCGCGCCGGGCGGTGAGCTCGACGCGTTGAGCCACGAGCTGCGCGCGGGGCGGTGAGCTGCGCGCCGGGCGGTGACCGCCCCGCGCCCTCGTGACCGTCCCATGGATCGGTGATGCGCGCTACTGGCAGTGCGCGGTCAAAAATGGCCCGTTTTTTGACCTGGGGCTGCCAGTCGCCGACACGGGCGTGCGCGCGGTGACCCGGGACTGCCGGTCGCTGACACGGGTGGGCGCTCAACCGGGCGGGGACGGTGAGGCGGCCCGCCGGGGAGTTCTCCCCGAGTTTCTGTTACAGGGCGTCAGAAACGGGGTAGCATCTGTCGTGCCCGCGTGCCCGGACCCCGGAGAGCGTGCGACGTGACGTGGCACGCAGTGACACCACGCGCGGGTCAGCGACGACACGTGACACGAGGTGAACCGGAGAATGAGTGGAGACGAGTGGGGCCGCCGGCGGCCGACCCCGGAGGACCGACCCGAGGACCGGGGCCGCGCGGACGGCTGGGGAACCGGGGACAGGCCCGGACCGGCGGACACGCCCGGACCTGCGACGACCCCGCGACAGGGGGACACGGCCGGACCCGACGACAGCTGGGGCAGCGCGGACGCGTGGGGCGGCGGGGCCCGGAAGGGTGCGTCCACCGGCGGCACCCCGGCCCCGTCCGGCGGGAGCGCGGGTGACGACGACGGGACACGGCTCATCCGTCGGAATGCGCCGACGCCGGATGACGACGACACGGCGCTGATCCGCCGGAATGCGTCGAACTCGGGCGACGACGGGACGCGGCTCATCCGCCGGAACGCACCGACGCCGGACGACGACGAGACGACGTTGATCCGTCGGAATGCGCCGACGCCGGACGACGACGAGACGACGCTGATCCGCCGGAACGCGTCGACCCCCGGCGACGTGGACCCGCAGGAGACGACCCGTCTCCCCGTCAACCCGCCTGCCGCGTACGGTGCGGGCACCCCGTACCCCGCCCGCGCCGAATCCTCCGCCCCGTACGCGACCCCCGCGACCCCGGCGGCAACCGCGGCAACCGCCACCCCCGCATCCGCCACCGCCACCGCCGGAACCGCACCCCGGTCCCGGCGGAAGGGCAGGGTCATCGCGTCGGTGGCCGGCGTCGTCGTCCTCGTCGCCGCGGCCGCGGGTGTCGGGTGGTTCGTGTGGGGCCCGGGGACGGGGCCCGACGCCTCCTTCTCCGCGGCGGCGACCACGTCAGCGTCGACGTCGGCGTCGGCGTCGGCAGCGTCGGCGGCGTCGTCGTCGACCTCCGCCCCGGACACGACCACCGCCGCACCCCCGGCCCCCTCCGAGCCCGCACCCCCGCCCGCCGCACCGGCGCAGGCGCAGGGTGAGTGCTCCGTCGACGCGATCCAGCGGGACCTCGGGATGCGGGAGCTCGACGCGATCTCGTCCTGCGACGGGGCGTGGGCGAGGGCCGGTCAGAGCCGCACCGATCTCGTGGTGCTCGCGCACTGGGTCGACGGTCGGTGGGAGAAGTTCACCCCGGACGGGACCACCTTCACCGGTTTCGCCTGCTACAGCCCGGAGCGGCTCGACGCCGAGGCCGTGCCGGAGACCGTGAGGTCGTCCCTCACCGTCTGCAGCGACGAGGGGCAGGCGCCCCCGGCGAAGGCGACGCCCGGGTCCGGCGGGAACCGTGGTGGTGACGGCCGGTTCGTCGGCACCGTGCAGACCTCCCGCGGCGCGGTGTCCGCGACCGGGCCGGCGTGCGACGGGCGGAACATCCTCATCGTGAACTCCGTCGTCGAGCAGCCCGGGGTCGACACGGCGGGTGCGATCTCGCGCGCGCTGGACGCCACCCCGGGCAGCGAGTACACCTACCCCGGCCAGTGCCCGTCGCTGCGCGGGCAGCTCAACGGCAACAACATCTACCCGGTCTACCTCGACTTCGGCGGCGACCGGGCGGCCATGTGCGCCGCCAAGGCGCAGCAGGGCGGCAACGCCCGCACGCTGAACACCCGGGGCGACTTCGCCGACCCCTGCTGAGGGGGTCGCTGCCGGGGGTCGCTGCCGGGGGCGCCTGCTGAGGGGGGGACGACGCTGCGACACGGGGCCGACGCCTGCCGACCGGGGGCCGACGCCGCGCCCCCGCCCCCGCGCCGGTGACGCCCCCGCCCCCCGCGCCGGTGACCCCCGCGCCGGTTACGCGTCGGCCCCCGCCCCCGCCCCCGCGCCGGTCACGGCAGCGGCGGCATCGGCGGCAGGATCGGCGCCGGCGGCAGCGCGGGCGGCGCGGACAGCGCCGGCGCCGCCGGCACACCCGGCACCGCCAGGGACTCGGGGAGGGCGTCGATGAGCGGGGCGGTGGCCGTCGTCACCGCATCGGCGGCCCCGCGACCGGCGTCGGCGGAGCCCGGGACCCCGGCCCCGGCGGCGGCGATCGCGTCCGCCGCGGCCGTGACCGCGTCCTGCACCACCGGCCGCACCGGGATCCCGGGCACCCCGCCCGGCACACCCCCGGCCGCGGGCCCCGCACCCTGCCCCGGGAACGCCGCGAGGACGTCCCCGGTCAGCTGCTCGGCGGGGCCGTACGTCGCGGCGGCGACGGAGAAGTCCGGGCCGAAGGACGCCGAGGCGTGGAGGCTCCGCCGGTCGTCGGACCACCCCCACTTCGTGCCGGTGACGCCGGGGAGAACGGCCGTGCCGTAGTCCTAGTGGTAGCCGTCCGCGGCGACCGGGGAGGCCGTCGCCAGCGCCGTGAGCACCGGGTCGGTCATGTTCTGCCGCTTCTTCGCCTCCAGGTAGCGCACGCTGTCCGCCGTGGACGTCGTGGAGTTGCCCCAGTGCGCGGCGGCGCGGGTGTCGGTGAGGCCGTACGCCGCGGCGGTGTCGGTGATGCTCTGCGGGTACTTCGCGTAGAGGCGGGAGGCGGTGGCGTCGTCGGAGAAGCGCAGCATCTGCGTCGCCGCGTCCCGGTCCGCCGGGTCGCCGTGGGTGAACACGTAGTCCGCGATGTACATCTTGACCAGCGACAACGCGGGCCGGGACTCGTGTTCGTTCGCCGTCCCGGCGTGGAAGCCGGTGGGGGTGTGCTCCACGGTGATCTGCGTCCGCGGCGGCGCCGCGACGGTCCCGGAGGGGTTGAGGGCCGGCTGGGGTGCGGCGAGGGCGGTCCCGGGGACGACGAGCACCCCCACGGCGGCGACGACCGGGGCGGTGAGCAGCGCCGGACGGTGCGCCCGGTGGGCGGGTCGGCGGCGGGTCGTGCGGGTGAGTGAGTGGCGTCCCATCGGGGATCCTTTCTGTGCCCGTGTGGGCGGGCGTCGGTGTACCGGTGTACCAGGGGGGCCGGGGCCCGGGGCGGCCGGGCGTCGTGGTGCCCGGGCGGGCGGACGGCGGGCCCCGGGGGCCCGGGGACCACGGGGAACCCGGGGAACCCGGCACTTACGGACATACGGGGAATAACAGTCAGGGTAACGCCCGGGGCGCCCGAGTAGCACATGAGGTGCGTCGGGCCGCCCGGATGTCCCCTCAGATGCGGGTCTTCCAGATCCACCTCATGTTGTCGGACGAATCGCGCGTGTAGGAGGCGTTCCGGGACAGTCCGCCGACGGCGACGGGCACGTCGATGGTGCGGAACGTCGTGATCGTCGTGCAGCTCCGGCCCTGTGCCGTCAGCCCCGGACGGACCGTCTCGTCGCCGACGGGGTTCCAGGACAGGTCGACCGAGTCCGGTTTTTCCCCGGGAAGCTGGATGACGAGCTGCGGCGGGTACCAGTTGTTGTCCCGGACCCCCTCGCCGAGGGTGAACGTGGCCGCGAAGCACAGTTCCGTGCCCTTCTCCGTCCGCGTCGCGGACATCTCGGTCAGGTCGAACGTGCTGTCCCGCGACTCCAGGAAGTTGACGGTCTCCTTCGACGGCTGGTCCTTGGCGTCGGTGAGGTGCTTCTGCCACGTGGCGTCGTCCAGCCGGAAGGTCGGCGGGGTGATGCGGAGGTTCCGGGGCCGCTCGACCGTGAACTTTCCGCCGCCCTGTTTCGCGCTGTTCGCGGCGGCGATCCAGTCCCGTTGGGCGGTGAGGTCCTGCAGGAACCGGGCGGCCGGGTCGATGGCGTCGCACGGCCCGGTGGTCTCGACGTACGTGGGAGCGAGGTTCCCGGTGGCTCCCCAGTACTGGCACACCTTGGCGCCCCTTGAGCGGGTCGTGCTCCTCCGCTTCCACGTCGACAGGTCCGGGTCCTGGGGCGACGAGTCGTCGGAGTCGTAGCGGTAGCCCTTCCCGGAGACCTTGATCCTCACGGCCGCCTCCGGCCCGTCGTCGCCGGACCGGACGTAGCCCTCGCACGTCTCCCCGTCCTTGGACACCTTGACGTCGTGGATGCCCATCGCCGCGTAGGCGTCGTCGCCGAAGTTGCAGTCCTGGAGGAACCCGGCCCCGATGAAGTGGCTCATCGTCTCCTCGTCGCTCCAGCCGAGGGGGCCGGTCGGCTTCTCCTCGGTCACCTTCCGGACCACGACGAAGGCCAGCGCCGCGACGACGACGGCCGCGAGGACCGCCGCGACGAGCGCGATGACGCGCTTCTGCCGGCCGGTGACGGTGATGGTGGCCGTCGTCCCGCCGCGGGACGATCCGCCGGGTCCGCCGCCGGCGCTGTCACGCCGGGTGGGGGGAGTTCCCCACCCGTCGGACGGGGTCGGTCCACCAGGGGGGAGAGTCTGAGGCATGTCGGTCCTTTCTGTGTGCATTCTGACCGCGGGATGGCAGAATCATGCGTGGACTATATTCGTGCTCGGATTAAGAACGCGGTTTTCTCGGGGACACGTCCCCGTCGGCGCTGAACGGCGCCACAGACCGCAGACGCTCGAGGAGGCTGATGTGACGGTGTCGGGGAGCGACGCACCGAGACTGATCGTGGACGACCTCTCGGGGACGCGCGTCGTCCTCGCGCCGGGTGAGGACCTCACCGTCGGCAGGATGGGTCGTGTCGTCGTCGGGGAGGACGACGCCCACATGCACCGGGTGCTCCTGGTGTTCTGGTCCGCCGACGGGGTCTGGTGGATGGGGAACGAGGGCACCCGCCTCACGGTCTCTGTGGAGACCCGGGGCGAGAGGTCGATCAGCCAGTCGCGGCTCGGGCCCGGGGCGTCGCTCCCGCTGCCCCCGGGTGAGTCCGCGGTCGTGTTCGCCACCGCCACCAGCGCGTACGAGATCCGCGTCGCCGTGACCGGCCGCGGGGTGCAGGCGCCGGAGCCCGTGGTCGTGGGCGGGCGTCCGACCGTGGGGACGTTCTCCCCGAACCTCGACCAGGTTGCGCTGCTCACGGCGCTCGTCGAACCCCTCCTCCGGCTCCCGGCGGCGGACGTGACGGAGGTCCCGTCCGTCGCCCAGCTCGAGGACCGCCTGGGGTGGACGAAGAAGAAGGTCAACACGAAGATCGACTACCTCTGCCGGACCCTCGACGCCAACGGTGTGCCCGGGTTCTCCACCCCGGAGGGCAACGCGCCGACGCGACGCCTCGCCCTCGCCCGGTTCGCCCTGGAGAACTTCTGGTCGCTGGGGCTCGGCCGGTCGACGACGTGGGGGCCGCTGAAGACGATCCGGTGACCGGCCCGTGGCGGACGGCGACGGCCCCGGCCGGACCGCGCGGCCACCGGCCCTGACAGGTCGGACCGCAGCTGTCCAGCCGTCCGGGGACCGGTCCCCGTCCGGCGGCGGCCCGGGGTGTGACGGCGCATAACGTTGCCGGGTGATCCCCGCCGCCGGGACACCGGATTCATCACGGCCGCGGACGACCCGCGGGACATGCACGATGAACAGATCAGGAGAATCACGATGAACGACGGAGGATGGGGTCGCCGGCCCGGTGAGCCCCGGCGGCCGTCCGACACCGCCGGCGGGGACGCCTCACAGTGGCCCGCCGGCCCGCGGGACCGGACCGGTGGTCCGGAGGGGGCCCGGGCCCCCGACCCCCGGTCGGCCGGGACGACGGAGACGGACCAGACCGCGCAGCTGGACCTCCGGCAGTGGGGGGCCGCCGGGTCTTCCGGGGCCGGCGGGTCGCAGGACGCCGCCGGCTGGCAGGACGACGCCGGGTCTACCTGGGCCGCCGGCTCCGGCGGATGGCAGGACGCCGCCGGGTCCGCCGGGTCGGCCGGCTGGCAGGACGCACCCGCCGCCCCCGCGGAACCGCGGCGACGGCGGGGCGGCGCGGTCATCGCCGGCGTCGTGGTGGTGCTCGTCGCCGCCGTGGCCGGCGGCCTCGCCGCCTGGCAGCCGTGGAAGACCGACCCGGCGGGGGCGGCAGCACCGTCCCCGCAGTTCACCACCACCCCCGACCGTCCGACGACGGACCGGTCGGCCCGGGATGAGACGCCCCCGACGCAGCGGGTTCCGTCGGCCCCCACCCCGGGAACCCCGTCACCGCCCCGCCGGGAGACCCCCACCCCACGACCCGTCCCCCCGGCGACCCCGGACCCCGGCCCCCTGCCGGCCGGGCTCACCGACCACGGGTGGACGGGAAGCCCCGGGGCGTCCTGCAACGCCTCGGACACCTGGGTCTTCGCGGCACGCGGCAGTGAATCGCAGGTCGTCGTCTGCCGCGTCGGCGACGCCGGCGGCCTGTACTACCGCGGCGAGTTCCGCGGGGGACAGGCCGAACACGACATCGCGGCCTCCGGGTCCGGCGGAACGTGGTGGCGCACCGAACCCGAGGGCGGGATGACCATCACCGTCACCCCGGACGGCCTGAGCGTCGACCGCGTGGACGGGGGAACCGTCACCACCTCGTCGTTCACCGAGCACAGGCAACGGTGACCGACGACCCACCACCCCGGACCCCCACACGTCCGGGGTGCAGCACAGGCGCTACTCGCGCATCATGAGTCCCGTCGGGCCATCGGCCCCGGCACGGACACCAGCAGACCGGCACGCCGCCGGTGATGAAAGGCTCACGCACATGGCGAACTACAACCTCTACAACGCCCTCGACCTCAACGAGGACTGGAGCTGCGACGAACTGCGGGACCACCTCGACGGCGAGGTCCGCCGCCTCGAGCGGGAGGGGCTGACCCCCGACAGTCCGGAGCTGGACCAGGTCCTCACCGCCCGCCGGATCCTCGGCCGCGCGGACCACCGGCGGACCTACGACGAGGTGCTCCGCGGCCCCGACGGTGTCGTCGACATCGCCTGGCTCCGGCGGCTCGCCTTCGAGGACGGCTGGCAGGCCGGCGGCGCGTCGGAGGGGGCGTCCGGTCCCGCCGGCGCCGCAGCCCCCGCGCCCTTCGCCTCCTCCGCGTCCTCGGTGTCCTCCACCTCCGGTGCGGGCGCGGGGGTGCCCTTCGGAGGCGCCCACGCCGGCGGGCAGTCCGGCACCCCGTTCGCCCAGGCCGGCACCGCCCCGGCCCCGGCGTCCACGGGGACCACGTCCTTCCAGTTCGACATGGCACGGCTCGCGGTGGCCCCGGGCCGCCGGCGCTCGGAGTCCATCATGTGGGCGATCGGCCGGGGCATCATCGTCCTCGTGTGGCTCTACGCCGGGTTCGGCATCCTCACCATGGACGACTCCTCCGGCTCGGGCAGCAGCGGCCTGGTCGGCCTCGACAACGCCCTCGACGAGGCGAGCCAGGCGCTGAGCATGCTCGGCGTCGTCGCCTTCGCCCTCGTCAACACCGTCGCGATGATCGCCGTGCTCCAGTTCGTGTGGACCGTGCGGTGCATCGTCGGCGCGCGGATGACGCGCACCGCGCAGGGGGAGGGGCAGCAGTGACGGCCTCCGCGACGAACCCCGTGACCACGCCCGTGACCACGCCCGCGACGACCCGCCCCGCCCGCCGGACCCGCCCCGCGCGCCGGACCGCGCGCGCCCTCGCGGCCCTGACCGCGACGCCGGCGCTGCTCCTCGCCGCCTGTTCCTCGGGCGGGGACGACGCGCCGACGCCGACGTTCTCCGCGTCGACGACCTCCGCGCGGGCGACGACCACGACGTCCGCCCCGGCCACGACGACGTCGTCGACCTCGACCCCGGCCGCGTCACCGTCGGGCTCCGCGGGCGCCGAGCCGAGCGGCACCGTCGCCGTCGACCCGACGGCCTCGGGGCCGCTGACCCTCACGACCCAGCAGCCCGGGCGCGGCACCCCCAAGACCGTCGAGAAGACCTTCCAGGGCCTGGAGGACCGGGGCTTCCGGGCCCTCACGGTGAGGCTCTACGACGAGAAGGCCACCGGCTTCCTCCAGTTCCCCGTGACCCGGGACGTGAGCCAGGGGTCGGTCACGATCGCGTGGAAGGGGGTGGGCCTCGGTGACTCGGGGACCTGTTCCGTGACGGTGCGGATCCTCGACGAGCAGGGCAACGACGTCACGCGGCTGCCGTCGTACGATGACGGCGGCATCGACCAGTCGTGCAATTCCGTGCAGCGCTTCGTCGTCGACACCCCCGGGCCGCGGACCGTCGACTTCGAGATCCGCCAGGCGGGCTACGAGCCGGTGCGCGTCAGCCAGCCGATCACCGTCGTGAGCTGACCCCGCCCCGGACCCACCCGGACCCACCCGGAACCCCCGGGTGGGGACCCGACGCCCACGACCTGACCGACGGAGGAGACGAGAGATGGTGAACGCGGGACCACCTGACGACCTCGGGGACCTGACCCCGGTCCTCGACGAGGTCGCCCGGTCCCGGGGCCTCACCCGCTTCGAGGAGATCGGTCGCGGCGGGATGGGCGTCGTCGTCAAGGCATGGGACGACATCACCGCCCGGTGGGTGGCCGTGAAGATCTTCTCCCGCCACGGCGTCGGCCGGGACATGGGCCTGCAACGGTTCCGCAAGGAGATCCGTCTCCTCGCGAGCATCCACCACCCCGCGATCATCTCCGTGTACTACGCGGGGAAGGCGGGGGACGACGTCGCCTACTTCGTCATGGAGTACGTCGACGGGCCGAACCTCGCGACCCTCATCAGCCGCCGGCAGGAGGAGGGCCGCCCGTTCACCGTCGACGAGACGGTGACGCTGCTCCGCCCCGTCGCCGCCGCCCTGGACCACCTGCACTCGCTCACCCCGCCAGTGTTCCACCGGGACATCAAGCCGGCGAACATCATCGTCCGCCCGGTCCGCGACGGCGTCGACGCCGGGGTGCTCACCGACTTCGGCATCAGCCTCAGCGCGGAGGACACGCGGGTGACGTCGGAGGGGATGGTCGTCGGCACCGACCACTACCTCGCCCCGGAGTTGTTCTCCTCCGACCCGGACACCGGCACCCGGCCCGACCGGGCGTCGGACATCTACGCCTTCGCGGCGGTCGTCGCGGAGATGCTCACGCTCCGCACGGTGAAGTCCACGATGAGCGAGCCCGCGTGGCGTTTCGCCCGCGGGGTGCCGACGTACCGCGCGGGGAATCTCGCGCCGGAGGACGCCGGGCGGGTCGCGGTCGTCAACCGGGCTGTCGCCGACGCGCTGCACCCGGACCCCGCCCGGCGGACCCGGTCGGCGTCGGCGGTCATCGACGCGGTCGCCGGGAGGCGCGGGGAGGGGGACGACGGCGACCCCGCTCGGGTCGGGGCCGGTCGGGCCCGTGCGGCCGGGGTGTCCCCGGGCGTGCGCCGGCCGGGCGGCGACGGCGGGGGAGAGGGTGCGGGACCGCCCCGCGACCGGACGGCGTGGCCGGAGCCCCGGCGGGTGGACCCCGGTCGGGCGGAGCCCCGGCGGGCGGACTCCGGTCGGCCGGAGCCCCGGCGTGCCGAGCCCCGGGTGCCCGGCACGGTCGAGACGCTCGCCCTGCCGGTGGCGGGGGCCGCGGGAGCACCGGCGGCACCGGGCGCAGTGTCCGCACCCGGTGCACTGTCCGCGCCGGGCACGCCGGGCGCACCGGGAGGCCCTGACCGGGGCCGGGTGCCGCGGGGCACGCGGCGGCGTCGCCGGCGGGGCGTGGCGGTGCTCGCCGCCGTGCTCGGTGTCGCCCTCGTGGCCTCGGGCGGGCTCGCGGGCTACGCGTTCGTCCTGCGCCCGCCGTGGCCCGCGGAGGACCGGGCGGTCGTCGACGCCTTCCCGGGGATCGTCCCGGACCGGGTGAACGGCACGGGCTGGGCGGGCCTGACGTGCCGCCCGGCGACGCCGGAGCCGGGGCAGCGGGCGAAGATCAGCTGCTCCGGGCCGTCGCGGGCCGTGGCGCTCGCCGAGTACGACGACGCCTCCCGGCGGGACGACGCCGTGGTGCTCGCTGACCCGCAGCGGCTGTCCAACGGCCGGTGCGAGGTGGACTCGGGCACCGTCGGGGAGTCGGGTGACGTGGGGGTGCTGCCGCGGGGCGGGGGCCGGGACCGGTTCGCGATCCTGCTCACCGGCGACGGGGCGTCACCGGGGACGCTGAGCGTCCCCGTCTGCTGACCCGGGGTTCGCCCCGGTCCCGCTGTCGCCCCGGTCGCCCCTGTCGCCCCTGTTGCCGCTGTCGCCGCTGGTCCCGCGGTCGACGCCGTCCCCCGACGCGACCCGGCCGTCGCCCCCGCGGCCCCCGTCGTCCCCTCCGGTGGCGTGCACCGCCGCCCCCTCCGGACCGCCGTCGCGGAAGGCGGCGCGCACCTGGCGGGCGAGCGCGCCGACCTCCTCCCGCGTCGCGAGGCGGTTCTCGTTCGTCGAGCAGAAGTCGAGGATGGAGTACCCGGCCCGCTGGACGCGGAGGTGCTGCTGCCACCGCCGGTCGCTGGCCTGCGGGTGGTCGTGCGCGAGCGACTGGGCCGCGCGGCGTTCGCCGAGCAGCTCGAACTGCAGGTCGCGCCGGATGTTCATGACGGACTCGGGGGTCGTCGTCATGAGGGAGCCGAGCATCGTCGCCATCGCGTGGGCGCAGCGTCGGGACACCATGCGGTGGTGACGCACCGCCGTGTGGGGGAGGACCACCCACAGCAGCAGGAGGGAGAAGGCGACGGCGACGGCGACCTCGCTCGTGCGGGACAGCACGACCCACCCGAGGTCGCTGCGGTTCGCCGCGTTGCCCATGAGCAGCGCGAGCGGGGTGATGAAGATGACCGCGAAGGCGTAGTTCTTCGGCACGTAGATCTCCGCCGCGTACTGCAGCGCGGAGATGACGAGCAGCAGCGTCCACCCGTTGAGCCCGAGGCTGTGGATCGCCGCGAACACGGCGATGCCGAGCAGGGAGCCGATGAGGCGCTGGACGCCCCGGATCGTCCCGGGCACCCGGTCGGGCCCCCACTGCATGACGACGAGGACGCTGACGACGGCCCAGTCCGGCCGGTCGAACTGCAACGCCAGCCCGACGACCGCCGCGAGCGCGCCGGCGATGGCGACCTTGATCGAGGCGAGGGTCGCGTGGCTGTAGAACGTCAGGGAGCGGAAGATGCGGAACCGGATCGTCGGCCGGGCGTGGGGGATGGCGGTGCGGGAGAGGTCCACGTAGTTCGGCGTGTCCATGAGCGCCTCGGCCTCCGAGGCGTACACCTCGGACTGATTCAGCTGCGCCAGCCGGCGTTGGGCGAGGATCGTCCGTTCGACGAGCGGGGCGCGCGTGTCGTCGACGATGCGCCCGCCCCGGATCGCCCCGGCGTCGGCGAGGGAGTTCCATGCGGCGGACAGGGCGGTCTCCGCCTGGTGGTTGAGGGACACCGACGGCCCGCCGGCCGCGGCGAAGTCCGCCACCGCCTTCTCCAGGACGTCGACGGCGTTCGCCTCCGGGCGGTGCGCGCCGAGCAGCGCGGGCGTCATGCCCGCGGCGAGCCCGACGAGCGCGCCGACGGACGCCCACGCGCCGATCTCCAGCGGGTTGACGTCGCCCCGGCCCATCATCGCCCCGCCCCCGCCGACCATGACGAAGAAGAACCCGCCGGGCATCGGCAGGCGCAGGGCGTTCTGGACGAACGTGACGACGACCGCCAGGGTCAACGCGAACCCGGCGATGACCAGCAGCCACCACCGGGTGCCGCCGTGCTGGATGAGTGTCCACACGATGCGGCCGATGAACGCGCCGGACATCGCGGAGCCCACGAGGCACACCCCGGCGGTGACGATGACGCGCCACCGGGAGCGGAAGGGACGGCCCTCGCCGTAGATGACCGCGAAGGCCCCGAGGGCGATGGTGAGCATGTGCGCCCCCTGGCCGAGCATGAGCGCCACGGCCCCGGGGATGAGGATGGTCAACGCCGCGCGGGACGCCCCCGGCCAGCGGGGGCCGGGGGAGTGGAAGGCGAGGAGCAGCTCGCGGAGTCTCGGGTGCGACGGCGGCGGCTCGATGGCGTTGACGTCGGTGAGGGCGGTCTGGTCCGGCACTCCACTCCTTCCGGGCGGGGGATCGTCAGGGCAACGGTTCGAGTGTAGTACCGCCGCCGCTGCGCTCTCTCCCGCGCCGGGTCAGAACTTGGAGAAGCGCCGGATGAGGCCCTGTTCGAGTTCGCGCCAGCCGGCGACCTCCTCGTCGAACGGGGCGGTGGGGGTGCCCTCGGACGGGGAGCCGAGCATGTACGCGATGTAGTCCTGGAGGCGCGGGTAGGCGAGGAGGACCTTGTTCACCCCGTCGTCCCCGGCCCAGTCGGCGGCGTCGGCGAGGACCTCGTACGCCCGGCCGAGCTGGTCGGTGTCCACGGCGTCGACCCCGGTGGCGATGTCGTCGCGCAGGCCGGTGAAGGCGTAGGTGTTCGTCGGGTGGACCGTGACCTCCAGCTCGCCGGCGTTCGCGGCGGTGACGAGGTCACCCCACGTGGCGAGGTCGGCGAGGTCGTGGTCGCGGTTGTCGATCATCCACCGGACGAGGGCCCGGGAGCTGGGGAAGGTCGTGATGAGCCCGTGGCGGCCGAGGAAGACCGGCCGCTCCCGCCCGAGGTAGCAGCGCAGGGTGTACACGGAGGTGCCGTCGACGGTGATGCGGATCGGGTCGATGCCGGCCTCCGCCCACGGGGTCGAGTCGTAGGGGTCGACGTCCCCCTCCCCGGCCTGCGTGCCGGCGGCGGTGGACGCGGCGGACGGGGTCGCGTCGGCGTCGTCCCCGGCGGCGTCCGCGGCACCGACGGCGACCGCGGTGCCCGTCGCGGCCCCGGCACCGGCGTCGGCCGTGCCGGCGGTGCCCGCGGCGGCGGCGCGCTCGGCGGCCTTCTCCGCGGCGGCGTCGATGCGCTCCTGCGCGGCGGTGACCTCGTCGGCCGGGACCTCGGGGGTCCGGATGTGCTCCTCGAGGGCGTCGAGGAGGGACCGCCAGTTGCTGAGCACGGCGTGGCCCACGGCCGACCACTCGTCGAGGCCGTTCGGGCCGGCGTAGTGGTCCGCGCCGCGCTGGACGTTCGCGAGGACGGAGTAGGAGTGGAAGAACCGGGTCACGGGCTCGATGCCGCAGACGGTGCCGAGGGAGCGCAGGACGCGGAAGGCGGCGGCGACGTCACGGGTGTTCTCGTAGCCCGGCCGCCCGGCGAGCAGGCGCGGGACCTCGATGAGGCTGATCGTCCCGCGCTCGCCGGGGACGACGGAGGCGGCGGCGTCGTGCACGAACGACCCCCACCTCGGGTGGTCGGTGAGGTCGTGCCCGCGCGTCGTGGAGATGTACGCGAGGAGGTGTGCGGCGTCGGGGAACCCGACCACCGACTCGTCGTCGCCGAGGAACGCCTGCCACTGTTCACCCCGCGAGGTCCAGCCGGGGGCCCACAGGGTGGTGTACGTGCCGCTCGTGATCTCCAGTGCGAGGGGGACGATGCCGTTGTCGCCGTTGTCTGCCATGGGGCGTGATTCTAGTACCTCGCCTCGGGTGCTGTCACCGCCGCGACCGGCCGCCCCGGACACCCGGTCCGGCGCCCGTCGCCGCGCCCGCTCCGGCCCTCCCCTCAGGCGCTGCCCCCGCCCCACCCCGGCCCTCACCCGGTCGGCCGCCAGAACCCGAGGAACGTCATGCCGGCGTTGTCGGTGCGCACCGGGTTCTCCTGCACGGGGTCCCCGGCCTCGATCATGGTGTCCGGCCCGCTGACGAGGGCGACGTGCCCGTCCCACACGACGAGGTCGCCCGGTCGCAGCTCCTCCCGGCCCACCGGCCGGCCGACGGTCTGGGCGTCGGCGGTGCGCGGGAGGGTGACCCCGGCCTGCGCCCAGGCCCAGGAGGTCAGGCCGCTGCAGTCGAAGCCCGTGTCGGGGGACGTCCCGCCCCACCGGTACGGGGTGCCGAGCACGGACCGGGCCGCGGCGACGGCGGCCGCCCCGGGGCCCGCGTCGTCGGGAGCGGGTGCGGGTGCGGCGTCCGGCGCGTCCGGTGCGGGTGCGGGTGCGGCGGCCGCCGGTGGTGGCCCGGTGGGTTCACCGGGTGCGGGTCCGCTGTCCTCCGGGGGAGGGGGGACGACGCCGACCTCCCCGGGGCGTGACGCCGGGCCGTCCGCCGGCGCGGGTGCGGGGGTCCCGGCGGCGGGGTCCGCGGGCCGGCCGGGCGGCGGTGGGACGCCGGGGAGGCCGGCGACGGCGTCGTCGGTGCGGGTGAGCAGGTCGGCGAGGGTGTCGTCGAGCGCCGCGAGGCGGGCGTCGACCCGGGCGGAGGTGCCGGTGAGGCCGGCGGTCAGCGCCGCGGCGGCGAGGGCCGGCACGGTCGGGGACCCGGCGGCGGCGCGGAGAGCGCCGGCCGCCGCCTCCTCCACGGCCGCGCGGACGATCCCGGCGATGTCCGCGCCGGCGCCGGCCACGGCCGCGAGGGCCTGCCGGGCGAGGTCGGCGAGCTGCGCCCCGGCGTCGACGGCGCGGCGGACCCGGAGCGCGGCGTCGTCGAGGCGGGGCACGGCGGCGGAGGCGACGGCCCCCGGGAGGGCGGCGTCGACCCTCCGGGTGAGCTCCTCCGCCGACGGCACGGCACCGGCACCCCCCGGACCGGCACCACCGCCGGGTGGGAACGGCAGGCCCGGCGGGAACGGCAGGCCGGGCGGGAGGGACAGGTCGGATGGGACGGTCATGCCTGGTGGGACGGCACCGGCTGCACCGACGGCACCGACAGCACCGACAGCACCGGCTGCACCGACGGGACCGGCGAGACCGACGGCACCGGCGAGACCGGTGAGGACGCGGCCGGCGTCGGCGTCCGTGGCCGTGACCCCGGCGGCGGTCGCCGCGAGCGCGTCCGCGGCCCCGGAGTAGAACGCGCCCAGCCCCGCCGCCGTCCGGGCGTGGAGGTCGGCGGCGGAGGTGAGGGCGTCGGCGAGGCGCGCGGCGTGGGGGAGGGGGACGGCGAGGAGCGCGGTGACGGCGTGCACTGCGGCGTCCGGCACGGGATCCGCCACCGGCACGGGATCCGCGACCGGCGCACGGCCCGCCACCGGCACAGGCCCCGCGACCGGCGCCGCCGTGGCCCCCGGGGAGAGCGCGGCGGCGACGTCCCGGGCCAGCGCGACCGCGCGGCGCACCCCGTCGGGGTCGACGACCAGGGGTGTGAGAGTGCTCATGTCCGGTTAGTCTCCGGGGCGGGGTGCGGGGTTCCCGCCCGGCGCGACGTATTTTGGGGGAATGGAAATCACGGTGGTCGATCACCCTCTCGCAGCTGCCCGACTGACGATCATGCGGGACGCCCGGACCGGCAACTCCGGGTTCCGCGCCGCGCTCGCCGACCTGGGGGCGATGCTGGTCTACGAGGCCAGCCGCGACCTCGTCACCGAGTCCTTCCCCGTCGAGACACCCGTGACGACGGCGGAGGGGCACCGGCTCCGCACCCCGCCGATCATCGTCCCCGTCATCCGCGCCGGGCTCGGCATGGTCGACCCGGCGCTGTCGATGATCCCCGACGCGCAGGTCGGCTTCATCGGCCTCGCCCGTGACGAGGAGACCCACGAACCCGTCCCGTACCTCGAGGCCCTGCCGGAGGACCTGTCCGGGCAGCCGGTCATGCTCGTCGACCCGATGCTCGCCACCGGGGGGTCGCTCCTCCACGCCCTGCGGCTGCTCGCCGACCGGGGTGCCGACGACATCATCTGCGTGTGCATGATCTCCGCGCAGCCGGGGGTCGACGCCGTCCTGCGCTCCGGGCTCCCCGTGCGCCGCCTCGTCACGGCGGCGATCGACCCGGAGCTCAACGACGACGCCTACATCGTGCCCGGGCTCGGCGACGCGGGCGACCGGTTGTACGGTCCGCGGAACATCGACCTTTGACCGCCGCGGCCGGCGCCGCGACCGGCGCCGCGACCACCGGCGGGGGTGTCGGAGGGGGCGCCGGTCCGGCCCTCCCCCCACCCGCGGGCGGGGACACCGGCGTGCACGCTCCAGCGTGCACGCAATGTCCCCGTGGTCGCGCATGGTCACCGGCATGTCGGCCGGCCGGGAGAACGATGACGCACGTGGGAGGGGGTTTCCGCAGCGGGATCCGGGGCCGGACGCGGACGGGGACGGGGAGGAGCCCCGGTTCCCCTGGGACGAGCTGAGCGCGGACATGGCGGAGCGCCTCCGGGAGCTCCGGCTCCGCGCCGGGCTTACGCAGGCGGAACTCGCCGACCTTTCCGGGGTGACCCTCAACCACATCTCCGGCCTCGAGGCGGGGCCCCGCCAGGACGGCCGGTCCGTCGACCCGCGCCTGTCGACGCTGTACCGCCTCGCCGCCGCGCTCGGCGTGCCGCCGGCGGCGGTGTTCCCCCTGCCCGGGTCGATGATCGACCCGGATGCGGTGACGACGGTCCCGGGCCGCCGGCGGCCCCGCCGGGAGGGGCGGGCCGCGTCGACGCGGCCGGCGGCGACGCCGGCGATGGACCGGGCGACGATCACCGTCGACATCTACTGGGAACCCGAGGAGCCGGAGGAGCCGGAGACGCCGGACACGGCGAACACGGCCACGAACACGGCCACGAACACGGCCCCGAACACGGCGAACACGGACGACACGGCCCCGAACACGGCGAACACGGACGACACGGCCACGAACACGACCGACACGAACACGAACACGGCCGACACGAACACGAACACGGCCACGAACACGGCCGACACGAACACGACCGACACGAACACGGCCGCGAACACGGCCGACACCCCCGGGCCGGGGGACTGAGCGGCCCCAGCCCCCGGTCCCCGGTCAGACCGCGGGCGCGAGCCCCCGCACGTCCGCCGTGAGCCGGTCGAGCACGGCCTCCACGTGGGCGGCGTCGGCACCGGCGGGCGCGGACACCTGGAGGTAGAACTTCGCCTTCGGCTCGGTCCCCGACGGTCGGGCGATGACCCGCACCGCGACCCCGCCGTCCTCCCCCGTGAGGCGCACCCCGGCCGTGCCCGCGAGGGGCG
Organism: Corynebacterium bovis DSM 20582 = CIP 54.80; assembly: GCF_030408615.1. Taxonomy (NCBI): domain Bacteria; kingdom Bacillati; phylum Actinomycetota; class Actinomycetes; order Mycobacteriales; family Corynebacteriaceae; genus Corynebacterium; species Corynebacterium bovis. The sequence goes on from NZ_CP047187.1 coordinate 657,573, forward strand.
CGGCGGTGACCCCCACCCCGGCGAGCGACGCCGGCGGCGCGTCCGTGACCTCCCGGACGAGGGCCGCGGCCTCCTCCGGCCCGGCGGTCCGCACCGCCACCTGCGCGGTCCGGTACACGCCGTAGGTGGCGTCGAGGTCCTCCAGCTCGTCGCGGAGCGTCCGGCCCTCCGCCGCGAGTTCGGCGGCCCACGCGGCGGCGACGAGCGCGGTCGCGATGCCGTCCTTGTCCGCCACGAGATCCGGGGCCGGGCACGTGCCGACGGCCTCCTCGTAGGCGAAGACGAGCTCACCGGGCCGGTCGTCCGCCGCGCGGGCCAGGTACTTGAAGCCCGTCAGCGTCTCCCGGTGGTCCCACCCCTCGGCCTCGGCCATCGCGGCGAGCAGCCCGGAGGACACGATCGTCGTCGCGACGACCGGCGCGGCGTCGGCCCCCGCGCCGGCCCCCGCGGCGTCCGGGCCGTCGGCCGTGTCCGTCGGCGTCGGGGCCGGGGCGGCCGGGCGGTACCGGGACAGCACCCGGCGGGCGAGGAGCGGCCCGGTCTCGTCGCCGCGGAGCATCCGGTACCCGCCCGGGGCCTGCGGGTCCGGCACGCCGATCATGCACCGGTCCGCGTCCGGGTCGAGGGCGATGAGCAGGTCCGCGCCGACCTCCCCGGCGGTGGCGACGAGCGCGTCCGTCGCGCCGGCCTCCTCCGGGTTCGGGAACTCGACGGTCGGGAACTCCGGGTCGGGCCACCGCTGGGAGGGCACCGTCGTCACCGACCCGAACCCCGAGGACCGCAGCACCTCCTCCAGGGTCGACCCCCCGACGCCGTGGAGCGGCGTGTACGCGATCCGGAGCGTCCGGCGGGCCGCGAGGACGGCGGCGTCACCCGTGCCCTCGAGCCCGGCGACGGCCGCGACGTACCCCTCCCGCGCCCCGTGGTCGAGACCCGCGTTCGCGGCGCGGGGGATGCGCCACGCCGGTGACGGCTGCGCCGCGACGGCCGCCTCGATCTCCCGGTCGGCCGGGGGCACGATCTGCGAGCCGCCCGCGAGGTACAGCTTGTAGCCGTTGTCCGCCTTCGGGTTGTGGCTCGCGGTGATCTGCACGCCCGCGTCCAGCCCCCGGTCGCGCACGACCCACGCCAGCACCGGCGTGGGCGTCGGCTCCGCCAGGAGCGTGACGTCGAACCCCGCACCGGCGAAGACCTGGGCCGTCGCCAGGGCCATCGCGTGCGAGCCGTAGCGGGAGTCGAAGCCCACCGCCACCGCGAACGGCCCGCCCTCACGCAGCGGCGTCGCGTGCTCCCGCAGCCACTGCGCGACCCCGGCCGTCGCCCGGCTGACCGTGGAGACGTTCATGTGGTCCGGGCCGGGGCCGACGGGCGCGCGCAGGCCGGCCGTGCCGAACCGCAGCCCCGTCACAGGTCACCCACCAGTTCGCGGAGCAGGCGGCCCATGTCCGTCGCCGCGTCCCGCCCGGCGGCGAGGACCTCCTCGTGGTTCAACGGCTCGCCGGTGATGCCGGCGGCGAGGTTCGTCACGAGCGACAGGCCGAGGACCCCGACCCCCGCCTGCCGCGCCGCGATCGTCTCGTACACCGTGCTCATGCCGACGAGCCCCGCGCCGAGGGTGCGCAGCATCCGGATCTCCGCCGGGGTCTCGTACTGCGGGCCCGGCATCATCGCGTACACGGCCTCGCGGAGGCCCGGGCGGAGGGCGCGCGCCCGGTCGCGGAGGGCGGGGGAGTAGGCGTCGACGAGGTCGACGAAGTCCGCGCCGGTCAGCGGGGTGCGCGCCGTCATGTTGATGTGGTCGCTGATGAGGACCGGTTCGCCGACGGACATGCCGTCGAGCAGGCCCCCGGCGGCGTTGGTGAGCACGGCGGTGGACACCCCGGCCGCGGCGGCGGTGCGCACGGCGTGGACCGTCCGCCACAGGGCGTGCCCCTCGTAGGCGTGCGTGCGGCCGAGGAGCAGGAGGACGTCCCGGTCGCCGAGGCGCACGGCGCGGACGGTGCCGCCGTGGCCCGCGGCGGTCGGGGGGAGGAAGCCGGGCAGGTCGGCCATCGCCAGCTCGGTGACGTCCGCGTCCGGCAGGCCCTCGCAGAGGACGTCGGCGGCGGGGCGCCAGCCGGAGCCGAGGACGACGGCGGCGTCGAAGGAGTCCCGGCCGGTCCGCGCGCGGAGGGCGTCGGCGGCCTGCCGCGCGAGGTCGGCGGGGTCGGGGGAGGCGGCGGCGTCGGTGCCGCCGGCGGGGGAGTTCTGGTCGCTCATGCGGCCCAGCGTAGCCGGCACCCGGGGCCGGAGACCTCGACCGCCCCGGGTGCGGGGGAGCGGGGGATAGGATGGACGCGGACGTGTCCGGCAACAACGACAGGAGACGAGTGGACGGCGACGGGACGACGGCGGGGACCACGGCAGGGCCGGCAGGGGCGGCGGCGGGCGCGACGCCGGGCACGACGGCGGGTGCGCCGGCGGCGGCCACGGCAGCCACGGCCGGCACGGGAGCCACGACGGGTGCGGCGACGGGGGACGCCGCCGGGACGGGCTCGGTGGCCGCGTTCACCCGCGACTGGCTGCACCGCAACCGGGACACCCTCACCGGCTGGCGGCGGCACCTCCACCGCAACCCGGAACTGTCGCACCGGGAGGAGGGGACGACGGCCTTCATCGTCGACACCCTCACCGCCGCCGGACTCGACCCGCACCGGCTGCCCGGCACCGGCGTCACCGTCGACATCGGTGAGGGCGACGGCCCCGTCCTCGCCTTCCGCGGGGACATCGACGCCCTCCCGCTCGACGAGGTCACCGGCCTCGACTACGCCTCCCGGGTGCCCGGTGTCATGCACGCCTGCGGCCACGACATCCACACGACCGTCGTCCTCGGCCTCGCCTGCGCGCTCGCGGAGTACCGCCGGGAGCACCCGCTGCCGCTGCGGGTCCGCTGCATCTTCCAGCCCGCGGAGGAGGTCATGGGCGGCGGGGCGACCGACGTCATCGCCGCCGGCGCCCTCGCCGGGGTGGGGCACATCTTCGCCCTCCACTGCGAGCCGAAGCTCCGCACCGGGGAGATCGGCCTGCGGACCGGCGCGATCACCTCGGCGGCGGACGTCGTCGAGGTCGTGCTCACCGGGCCGGGCGGGCACACGAGCCGCCCGCACCTCACCGCCGACCTCGTCTACGCCGCCGGGGCGCTCATCACGCAGCTCCCGGCGCTACTCAGCCGCACCGTGGACCCGCGCACCGGGACGGTCCTGACGTTCGGGGCGGTCAACGGGGGCTCCGCGTTCAACGCCGTGCCCCGCGAGGTGCGGCTCCTCGGTACGTTGCGCACCGGCGACGTCCGGGTGTGGCGCACGGCCGAGGAGACCTTCACCGCGCTCGTCGAGCGCATCGTCGCGCCGACGGGGGCCCGGGTCGAGGTGCGGTACACCAAGGGGGTGCCGCCGGTGATGAACGACGACGTCGCGACGTCCGTGCTCGCCCGGGCCGCGGAGGGCGTCGACCCCCACGGGGTGCGGGAGGCCCCCCAGTCCAGCGGCGGGGAGGACTTCAGCTGGTACACCGAGCGGGTGCCCGGCTCGATGGCCCGGCTCGGCAGCTGGACGGGCGTCGGCGAGAAACCCGACCTGCACCAGCCGGACATCGTCTTCGACGAGGGGTGCATCCCCGTCGGCGTCGCGCTGTTCGCCGGGGTGGTCGACCACTTCCACCCCGGGTCACCGGGGATGTGAAGGCCGGGTAGCATGGTGCGCGGTCTGACCGGTGGCCGGACGAGGGTGCGACGACCGGCGGTGCGACAGCCTGCGACAGACAGGGACGACGAGCACGACCTGACGGCCTCTGACCGGGGCCAGCGGATCGGGAGAGAGCGAGACACGTGACGACGACGCGGATTGTGATCATCGGTGGCGGGCCTGCCGGCTACGAGGCCGCCCTGGCGGGGGCGAAGAGCGGTGCGGACGTCACCGTCGTCGAGGACCGGGGGATGGGGGGAGCGTGCGTCATCGACGACTGCGTGCCCTCGAAGTCCTTCATCTCGGCGACCGGTATCCGCACCGACATGCGCCGGGCGGACGACATGGGCCTCGGGTCGAACTACGACCCGAACGTCTTCGACTACGCCGACGTCAACCGGCGCGTGCGGGACCTCGCGCGAGCCCAGTCCAACGACGTCAACGCCCAGATGGCCCGCGCCGGGGTGACCGTCGTCCGCGGCCGCGGGCGGATCGACGACTCGGCCCCGGGGTACGCCTTCCACTACGTCACCGTCGAGCTGGCCGAACCGGACACCGACGGCAGCACGGAGCGGACGATCAAGGCCGACCTCGTGCTCGTCGCGACGGGCGCCTCCCCGCGTATCCTCCCCGGCGCGAAGCCGGACGGGGAGCGCATCCTCACGTGGCGGCAGGTCTACGACCTCACCGAACTGCCGGAGCACCTCATCGTCGTCGGGTCCGGCGTGACGGGCGCGGAGTTCGTCTCCGCGTTCACCGAGCTCGGCGTGAAGGTGACGATGGTCGCCTCCCGTGACCGCGTGCTGCCGCACGAGGACGCGGACGCCGCCGACGTCCTCGAGACGGTCCTCTCCGAGCGGGGCGTGTCCCTCGTCAAGGACGCGCGCGTCGACGTCGTCGAGCGCACCGAGGACGGCGGCGTCCGGGTCGTCACCGGCGACGGCCGGGAGATCACGGGCAGCCACGCGCTCATGACCGTCGGCTCCGTGCCGAACACGAAGGACCTGGGCCTGGACCGCCTCGGCATGGAGATGGAGCGCTCGGGCCACATCAAGGTCGACCGGGTGTCCCGCACGTCCGTGCCGGGCATCTACGCCGCCGGCGACTGTACGAACCTCTTCCCGCTCGCGTCCGTCGCGGCGATGCAGGGCCGCGTGGCGATGTACCACGCCCTCGGCGAGGGTGTGTCCCCGATCCGGCTGCGCACGGTGTCCACGGCGGTGTTCACCCGCCCGGAGATCGCGACGGTCGGCGTGTCCCACCGCCAGGTCCTCGAGGGTGAGGTCAGCGCGCGCGTGGAGGTCTTCCCGCTCGGCGGCAACCCGCGGGCGAAGATGCGGTCGCTGCGGCACGGGTTCGTGAAGCTGTTCTGCCGGCGGAACTCCGGCATCGTCATCGGCGGTGTCGTCGTCGCGCCGATCGCCTCGGAGCTCATCCTGCCGATCGCGATGGCGGTGACGAACCGGCTCACGGTCGAGGACATCGCCAACACGTTCTCGGTGTACCCGTCCCTGTCCGGGTCGGTCACGGAGGCCGCCCGGAAGCTCGTCCAGCCTGACGACCTGCAGTAGGTCGCGGGGTCCGGCCGCGGGGTCCGGTCGCGGGGGAGGCCGGTCCCGTCCCGGTGGTCCCGGGGGGTGGCCCGGGGAGGGTGCCGACGGAGACCTCCCCCCGGCCGGTCGCGTCAGCCCCGGCGGCGTCAGTCCCCCGCCGCGCCCGCGCCCGCCGCCCCGCCCGCGCCCGGCTCCCGCGGGACCGGCCAGTCGAACGTCCGCTCCACCGCGGCGTTCCACATGCGGAACCGCTCGTCGCGGCACTCCTTCGACTCCTGGGGCGTGTACGTGCGCGCCTCCTGCCACAGCGACCGGATCTCGTCGACGTCCCGGAAGAAGTCCACGGCGAGGCCGGCCGCGTACGCCGCGCCGAGGGCCGTCGTCTCACTGACCGCCGGCACCGTCACCGGCACGCCGAGCTGGTCGGCCTGGAACTGCATGAGCAGCTCGTTGGCGACCATCCCGCCGTCGACGCGCAGGCTCGTCAGCGGCACCCCGGAGTCCCGGTTCATCGCCTCGACGACCTCGCGGGTCTGGAACGCCGTCGCCTCCAGGGCCGCGCGGGCGATGTGCGCCTTCGTCACGTACCCGGTGAGCCCGGTGATGACCCCGCGCGCCTCGGGGCGCCAGCGGGGCGCGAGGAGCCCGGAGAACGCGGGGACGATGTAGCAGCCGCCGTTGTCGTCGACACTCCGGGCGAGCTCCTCCACCTCGGCGGAGCTGGAGATGAACCCCAGGTTGTCCCGCAGCCACTGCACGAGCGACCCGGTGACGGCGACGGACCCCTCGAGGGCGAAGACCGTCGGGGCGTTGCCCAGCCGGTACGCGACGGTCGTCAGCAGGCCGTGGTCGGACACCTGCGGTTCCGTGCCCGTGTTGAGCAGCAGGAAGTTGCCGGTGCCGTAGGTGTTCTTCGCCTCGCCGGGCTCGGTGCACGCCTGGCCGAACGTCGCGGCCTGCTGGTCGCCGAGGATCCCGGCGATGGGCACGCCGTGGAGCGGCCCGCGGCGGCGCACCCGGCCGACGACCTCGGAGGAGCTGACGATCTCCGGGAGGAGGGACACGGGCACCCCGAGGGCCTCGCACAGCTCCTCGTCCCACTGCTGGGTCCGCAGGTCCATGAGCATCGTCCGGGAGGCGTTCGTGACGTCGGTGACGTGCCGGGCCCCGCTGCCCGCCCGGCCGCGGCGGCCCCGGTCCTGCCCGGGGGAGTGGCGGGACCGGCGGGTGAGCTCCCACACGATCCAGCTGTCCATCGTGCCGAAGGCCAGTTCGCCCCGTTCGGCGCGTTCGCGGACGCCCTCGACGTTGTCGAGGATCCACCGGATCTTCGGGCCGGAGAAGTACGTGGACACGGGCAGGCCGGTGCGCTCGCGGAAGAGGGCGGGGTCGAGGGTGGAGCAGATGTCCTCGGTGCGGGTGTCCTGCCAGACGATGGCGTTGTACACGGGTTCGCCGGTCTCCCGGTCCCAGATGACGGTCGTCTCGCGCTGGTTGGTGATGCCGACGGCGGCGATCTCGTCGGAGGAGATGTCGGCGGTGGCGACGGCGTCGGCCATGACCCGCCGGGTGTTGCGGATGATCTCCTCCGGGTCGTGTTCGACCATGCCCGGCCCGGGGTGGAGCTGCCGGTGCTCGAGCTGGCCGACGGACACGATCGTGCCCCGGCCGTCGAAGACGATGCACCTCGTGCTCGTCGTGCCCTGGTCGACGGCGAGGACGTAGCCCCGCCGTCCCGAGGTGAGGCGGGCGAATGTTCCCGTGAGTTGGTTCGCGATACTCTCCACGGGTTCCGGAGCTTAGCTGCCGGAGGACCGTCGCCGGGTCACCGCGGCCCGGGCGGCGAGTCCCGCGAGGGCGCCGAGGACGATGAGCGCCCCGCCGATGACCGTCCCGCCCATGACGGCCCAGCGCATGATCGTCAGGGTCAGGGGGTGTAGGCGGACATCCACGCCTGTCCGCGTGCGCAGGTGAGGAGGGCGCCGTCGATGTCGTCGGTGACGGTGACCGTGCCCCACACGCCGAGGGTGCGGGTGAAGGGGAGGGAGACGACGGGGACCGCCGGGTCGCCGGACAGGGTGACGGTCACGGCCGTGAAGCGGTCGGACATGTCGTCGCCGGCGACGTCGGAGAAGGTGCAGTCGTCGGACGCGAGGACGTCGTCGTCGGCGAGGATCGTCACGGTCGTGCCGGCGGTGAGGTCGGTGCCGGAGCCGGACAGGGGGTGGACGGAGACGACGTGGAGGGTGGCGATGACGGCGGCGAGGATGAGCAGCCCGAGCCCGGGGAGGGCGAGGGTGCGGCCGATGCCGGGGACGGCGCGGCGGAGTGTCGCGGCCCGGTGTTCGTGGATCCGACGGATGGTGCCCTTGCCGCGGTCACGGTCCCGGGGGTGCCCGCCGCCGGCCGCGGGGGTGTCCCGGCCGGGGGTCGGATGACCGTGGGCTCGTGTGCCGTCGGGTCGTGGGTCGGTCATGCGTCCTCAGAGGGTGTCGGTCAGGTCAGGTCCGGGGGGGAGGGGAGGCCCCGCCGGGCGCGTGGTGGGTGACGGCCGGTCGGGACGGGCTCCCCGGTCGACCGGGATGTGCGACCACCTTACCCGGGGGCTGCGCCGGAGATGCATTACGGTTGTGCCCCCCGGGGCCCCCGGTGCCGTCCCGGCCGGGGTCAGACGATGTCGAGCAGCGCCTGGCCGCGGGTGACACCCTCGCCGGTCGTCACGGACAGCGCGGTGACGGTGCCGGACTTGTGCGCCTTGACCGCGTTCTCCATCTTCATCGCCTCGAGGACGACGACGGCGTCCCCCTCCTCGACCGTGTCCCCGTCGGCGACGAGGATCTTGATGACCGTGCCCTGCATGGGCGCGGCGACGGTGTCCCCGGACACGGCGTGCCGGCTGCCGCCCCCGCTGCGCTTCCGCGGGCGGCGCAGCGACCGGCCGCCGGCGACGAGCTCACCGGGCACGGCGATCTCCACGCGGCGGCCGTCGACCTCGACGACCATCCGCTCGGTCGGCAGCTCGACGGTGTCCCCGGTGCCGGTGGTGGCGTCGTCGGCCGACCACGGCTCGACGGTGTTGTCCCACTCCTCCTCGATCCAGCGGGTGTACACCCCGAAGGTCGTGCCGTCGCCGACGAACGCGGGGTCGGTGACGATGCGCCGGTGGAAGGGGATGACCGTGGGGAGGCCCTCGACGGTGTACTCGTCGAGCGCCCGGCGGGAGCGTTCGAGCGCCTGCTCGCGGGTCTCGCCCCACACGATGAGCTTCGCGAGCATCGAGTCGAACTGCCCGCCGACGACCGCGCCCTCCTCGACGCCGGAGTCCATGCGCACGCCCGGGCCGGAGGGCTCGTGGTAGGCGGTGACGGTGCCGGGCTGGGGCATGAACCCGCTGCCCGCGTCCTCGCCGTTGATGCGGAACTCGAAGGCGTGCCCGTGGAGCTCGGGGTCGGTCGTGCGGGACAGTTCGCGGCCCTCGGCGATGCGGAACTGTTCGCGGACGAGGTCCCAGCCGGTGACCTGCTCGGTGACCGGGTGCTCCACCTGGAGCCGGGTGTTGACCTCGAGGAAGGAGATGAGCCCGTCGGCCCCCACGAGGTACTCGACGGTCCCCGCGCCGTAGTACCCGGCCTCCCGGCAGATCGCCTTCGCCGACTCGTGCAGGCGCTCGGTCTGCTCCGGGGTGAGGAAGGGGGCGGGGGCCTCCTCGACGAGCTTCTGGAACCGTCGCTGGAGGGAGCAGTCGCGGGTCGACGCCACGACGTAGTTGCCGTGCATGTCCGCGAGCACCTGGCACTCCACGTGCCGCGCCCGGTCGAGGTACCGCTCGACGAAGCACTCACCCCGCCCGAAGGCGGCGATGGACTCGCGGACCGCGGAGTCGAACAGCTCGGCGACCTCGTCCATCGTGTAGGCGACCTTCATGCCGCGTCCGCCGCCGCCGAACGCGGCCTTGATCGCGACGGGCAGGCCGTGCTCCTCGGCGAAGGCGACGACCTCGTCGGAGTCCGCGACGGGTTCCTTCGTGCCCGGGGCCATCGGGGCCTCGGCGGCGAGGGCGATGTGCCGGGCGGTGACCTTGTCGCCGAGCGCGCGGATGGCGTCGGGGGAGGGGCCGATCCAGATGAGGCCGGCGTCCTCGACGGCCTGGGCGAAGTCGGCGTTCTCGGAGAGGAAGCCGTAGCCGGGGTGGATCGCGTCGGCACCGGACTTCGCGGCGGCGTCGAGGATGCGGGCGCTGTCGAGGTAGGACTCGGCGGGGGTCTGGCCGCCGAGCGCGAAGGCCTCGTCGGCCATCCGGACGAACGGGGCGTCCGCGTCCGGTTCCGCGTACACGGCGACCGAGTCGATGCCCTCGTCCCGTGCCGCGCGGATCACCCGGACGGCGATCTCGCCGCGGTTCGCGACGAGCACCTTGGTGATGTGGCGGATCTCGGGGGCCTGGGACACGTTTTCTCCTCGTTCTCCTCGTGGCGGGCTGGGGTGCCGCGGTGCACGTGGTGTGCGGCCCGGGCACGGGGCACACGTCGGGTACACACGCTACTACGACGCTGCGGTGCCCTCCAACGGCGTCGGCGTCGCGTGGGTCACGTGCCGGCCGGGGGTACCGGGCGTGGTGGCGGGCGGGTGGCCCGCGTCGGTGGAGGTCGGGTGGCGGCCGAGTGGGGTGCGCGCCGGCCGGGGGGCCGGGCGTGGCGGCGGCCGCGCGGGTCAGGGCTCCGTGCCGACGCGGATGGGCACCCGCACCATGTTCCCCCACTCCACCCACGAGCCGTCGTAGCTGCGCACGGACGGCCATCCGAGCAGGTGGTGGAGCACGAACCAGAGGTGGGAGCTGCGCTCGCCGGTGTGGCAGTACGTGACCGTCGGGCGGGCGGGGTCGAGGTGGGCGAACGCCTGCTCGAGGTCCGCGCGGGTGCGGAAGCGGCTGTTCGGGTACGTCGAGACGTCCACCGGGACGTTGACCGCCCCGGGGATGTGGCCCCACCGGGAGGCGGTGCCGCGGATGGCGGCGTGCCCGGGGTGGCGGGCGGCGTCGCGGCCCGCGTCACGCCCGGCGTCGCGGGCGCCGTCCCCGCCGGGGCCGTCCGCGGGGGCGGGCTGTCCGCTGTAGGACAGCGGGTCGCGCACGTCGAGGAGCTGCAGGCCGGTGCCGGTGGCGGCCCGGGCGGCGTCGTCGTCCCCGTCGACACCCTCACCCCCGGCCCCGGCCCCGGCCTCAGCCCCGGCCCCGGCCCCGGCCTCAGCCCCGGCCCCGGTCCCGAGCGCGGCGCGGATCTCGTCGACCCCCACCCGCGCGGTCCGGTCGTCCCGCCCGACGACCGGGTACCCGGACGTCGTGAGGTCCGGGACGACGTACGACGTCTCCTTCTCCTCCTGCATCCACGCGTCCCGGCCGCCGTCGAGGAGCCGGACGTCCGGGTGGCCGAAGAGCTCCAGGACCCACAGGGTGTGCGCCGCCCAGAGGTTCGAGCGGTCCCCGTAGACGACGACCGTGTCGTCCCGCGAGATGCCCCGGGAGTCCATGAGCCGGGCGAACGCCTCGCCGTCGATGAAGTCCCGCTGGACCGGGTCGTTGAGGTCGCGGCGCAGGTCGATGCGGGTGGCCGTCGGGATGTGGCCGATGTCGTAGAGCAGCGAGTCCTCGTCGGACTCGACGACCTTGAGCCGCGGCGACCCCAGCCGGGCCCCGAGCCAGGAGCTCGTGACCAGCTTCTCCGGGTGGGCGTACTGCTGCAGCTGCGGGCTGGGGTCCGGGTCACATCCCATTGATGGTCAACCCTCTTCCTGTCGTGGTCCTGCCGTGGTCCGGCCGTCGGTCCGGCCGTCGGTCGTGTGGCACCTCAGTCTAGTTCGGGCGCTGACCACGGGGGTCGGTGTCGGGGGTCGGCGTCGGGGGTCGGGGGCCGGGGTCGGTTCCGGGGGTGACGACGCGGCCCGTCACGCGGGGGAGGCGACCGCGCGCACCGGGGCGGCGGCGGCCCGGGACACCCCGGAGACGACCGCCTCCAACGGCCCGCGCCGGAAGAAGAGGAACCACACCGACGCCACCGCCAGCGGCAGCAGCAGGTTGAGCCAGGAGTACACCGGCTCGGACAGGTCGTGGTCGTGGGCGTTGAGCACGCCGATCGCCACGATGTGCGCCGTGTACGCCGTGAGCGGGATCCGGCCCAGCGACCGCACGGGGTAGAGCACCGCCTGCAGCGGCCGCACCGGCAGCGCCCCGACGAGCAGGCACGCACCGATGACCGCCACGGCCGTGCCCGTGCTCCCGACGAGCTCCGCGACCGACCCGGAGTGCGGCACGTACACCGCCAGCCAGCCCCGGCTGTCGAGCGGCACGGTCCCGAACGCGCCGGACAGCAGCGCGTCCGTCGTCTCCGCACCCCCCGGCGCGGTCGCCGCGTGGTGGTCCCGGAACCCCAGCGGCCCGACGATGAACCGGGACACGAGCAGGGTCGCGGCGCTGAGGACGACACCGAGGACGACGAGCCCCCCGGCGGCCCGGGCCGTGCGGTGCACGCGGGCCGTCGCGACGAGCAGCCGCCCCACGGCCATCCCGGCGAGGAAGAAGGGGATCCACGTCATGACGGGGAACAGCCCGTCGATCAGCAGGCAGCGGAGGAACGTCACCCAGTCCCCGTCGCGGACCATCTCCCAGGACGGGGTGTAGCCGAACTCCGGGGCGGGCGGCAGGTGGTGCCGGATCAGCCACGACGCCACGGGCATGACCACGGCCGTGACCGCCGCGGCGACGGCGAGGACCGGCCCGGACAGCCGGAACGTCAGGGGGGCGACGACGATGTACAGCGCGCCGTACGTCGCGAGGATGACGATCGGCCCGACCGCCGGCTGGGACAGGGCGACCCCCAGGGCGAGCAGCAGCACCCCCCTCGTGACGAGTTGCACGACCGCCGTCGCGCCGCCCCGGTGGCGGGTGAGGAAGATGACCGAGACCCCCGCGAGCACACTGAACAGTGCGGAGGCCCGGCCGTCGAACACCGTGAACCACTCCACCTCCGGGTAGGTGTGGAAGAAGGTGTGCATGATGAACATGCCTGTGATGGCGAGGGCGCGGGCGATGTCGATGCCGTCGAACCGGCCGGCCGCGCCGCTGATGATGGGTTTCCGCATGACGGTGGGACAGGCTATCAGGACACCGCCCGGGCACCGTCACCATAGGTGCAGGTCAGGGGGCTTCAGAGATGCCAGAGGTCGGTGACCGAGAGGTGACGTCGGGCGAGCAGCCGCCGGACCAGGGGGAGGGAGAGGCCGATGACCCCGGACGGGTCGCCCTCGATCCGGTCGATGAACCAGCCGCCGAGGGCCTCCAGGGTGAACGCCCCGGCGCACCCCCAGGGTTCGCCGGTCCGGGCGTAGGCGCGGATCTCGTCGTCGGTGACGTCCGCGAAGTGGACGCGGGTCGTCGAGGTTCCGGTCTCGACGGCCCCCGGTGCGTCCGGCCCGTCGGGGGTGCCGGTGCCGGGGGCGGGGGAGGTGGCGGCGTCGGGGGTGCCGGTCGCGTCGGGGGAGCCGGTGCCGGGGGCGATGACGCAGTGCCCGGTCACGAGCTCGGCGGTGCGTCCGCGCTGGTGGCGCCAACGGTCGACGGTGGCCTCCTCGGTGTGCGGTTTGCCCTGGAGCTCGCCGTCGATGAGGAGCATCGAGTCCCCGGCGAGGATCACCGCGTCGGCGGGGGCCTGCACGCCGGCGGTGCCCTCGCGGAGCATCCGGGCGACGGCCGTGGCCTTCGCGCGGGCGAGGTGCGTCACGATGTCGGCGGGGGTGGGGTCCGGGGTCGTCGCGCGGAGGGCGGCGACGGCGGCGTCCTCGTCGGTCCCGGGGACGACGACGAGCGGCTCCACCCCGGCCGACCGCAGCACGGACAGGCGTGAGGGGGAGGACGACGCGAGGACGAGACGTCGCCGCGGCGTCCGGCCGGTGGCGTCCGGGCGGCCGCTCACCGGTGGAAGGCGCGGCCGGTCACGCGGAAACCGGCGGGGTTGAAGTCGCGGGGCCGGGCGAGGTGCTCGCGGGGCACGCCCCACATCCCGCGGTCGTGCGGGAGGGGCGCGGTGTGGCGGTGCCGGCCGTGGAGGTCGGCGACGATGGTGGCCAGCGCCGCGGTCTGCGCGGGGGTCGGCCGGCCGCGGAGGACGGTGAACAGGGGGCGGCGGGTGTCCGTGGGGGAGGCGTGGGTGTGCGTCATGACTCTCTTCGTGCAGGTGTGTGCTGCGTGTCTTCTCTGGGGCGTGTGGTCTCTGGCGTGTGTGGGGCCGGGCGACCCGTGGTGGCGGGTGGGCGCGGCCGGATCCGGGCGTTCAGCGTAACCCCTCCGCGCCGGGCGTGTCAGCTGTTTCGGGGGTGACGTGTGAGGCTCCAGGGATCAGGGTTGTCTCGTGTGTCCGGTTACGGCGTCTCCGCCACGGCGGGGGGTGCGTCCCGTCACCCCACCCGGCGGCCCCCACCGGGCGGGGGTGTGCGGGGCCGGCGACCCGACCGGGCCGCGACCGTGCGGCGGCCCGTCAGAGCGGGATGTTGCCGTGCTTGCGCGCCGGGTTCTCGGTGAGCTTGCGTTCGAGCAGGCCGAAGGCGTCGCGCAGCCGCCCGCGGGTCGCGTGCGGCGCGATGACGGCGTCGACGTACCCGCGCTCGGCCGCGAGGTACGGCGTGACCACCGTCGTCGCGATCTCCCGTTCGAGCTCCGCCGCGAGGTCCTCGGCGGCGTCGACCCCCTCGGCCTCCCTGACCTCGGCGATCCGCTGCGCGTACACGGCCGTCGTCGTGTCCTCCGCGTCGGCGACGGAGATCTGCGCCGTCGGCCACGCGAAGACCATGTCCACGCCGAGGTCCTTCGCGCCCATCGCCACGTACGCGCTGCCGAAGGCCTTCCGCGTGACGAGGGTGACGGTCCCCACGGTCGTCTCGGCGACGGCGTGGATGAGCTTCGAGCTGCTGAGGACCGTGCCCGCGCTCTCCTCGGCCCGCCCGGGCAGGAACCCGGGGGTGTCGACGACGAAGAGCACCGGCACGGAGAAGGCGTCGCAGAGCCGGACGAACCGCGCGGCCTTGTCCGACGCCCGCGTGTCCAGGCACCCGGCCAGCTCGGTCGGCTGGTTCGCGACGACGCCGACGCTCCGCCCGTCGACGTGCCCGAACCCCGTGATGACGTTGGGCGCGAAGCGGGGCTGGAGCTCCAGGAACGAGCCGTCGTCGAGAACGGCGGAGAGCAGGTCGCGCACGTCGTAGGGGGCGGCGGGGGAGTCCGGGATGAGCCCGTCGAGCGCCCGGTCCTCCGGCGGCAGGTCGGCGGCGTCGGTGCCGAGCCGGGCGTCGGCCGTCGCGTCCGCCGTCGTCGGCCGGGCCGCCGCCGGCACCCGCACGCCCTCACCGGGGCCGAGGGCCTCCGCGGGGGCGAAGGCCCGGTTGTTCGACGGCAGCCGGGACAGCAGGTCGGCGACGAGGTCGAGCGCCTCGTCCTCGGCGCCGACGACCGCGTGGGCGAGGCCGGTCGTCGTCGCGTGCAGCTCGGGGCCGCCGATCTCCGCGCCGGTCGTCACCTCGCCGATGACCGACCGGGTGAACTCCGGGTCGGACAGGGACAGTTCGGCCTGCCCGTCGACCATGATGACGAGGTCGGACAGGGCGGGACCGTGCACGTGCCCGTTGCGCACCGTCCCGGTGACGACGGCCACCTGCGGCACCACGCCGGACATCTGCGACTGCAGCCGGTAGATCCGCGCGTACTGGGCGAGGGTGACGACCCCCTCCCGGATCCGCGGGCCGGTGCCGTCGTAGATGCCGACGAGCGGCGTGCCCGTCCGCAGCGCGAGCTCGAGCACCTTGATGACCTTGTCCCCGTACACCTCGCCGAGCTGCCCCTCGAAGACCGTCGGGTCCTGCGAGAACACGCAGACCTTCCGCCCCTCGACGGTGCCGTAGCCGGTGACGACGCCGTCGGACAGCGGCCGGGTGTCCTCCATGCCGAAGCGGGTGCACCGGTGCCGCGCGAGGGCGTCGATCTCGACGAACGACCCGGGGTCGAGCAACCGCAGGATCCGCTCGCGGGCCGTCATCCGCCCGGCGGCGTGGAGGTCGCGCACGGCGTCGGCACCGACGGGCGTGTGGGTCTGTTCCATCCGCAGCCGCAGGTCCTCGAGCTTTCCCGCGGTGGTCGAGGTGTCGACGGCGGTGGTCGCGCCGTGGGGCCCCGCGGTCTCCGCCGCCGCGGTCCCGGAGGTGGCCCCGGCGGATGTCCCGGAAGTCGTCGAAGTCATGCCGGACAGTTTAGGCGGGGCAACCACCGGTCGGGCAACCGGCGCGCACCCCGGGGCGGGACGGGCCGCGGGCGGGCCCGGACCCGGGGGAGGGGTGTCCCCCGACGTGCGGACCCGTCGTGCGGACCCGGCCCCGTACTCCCCGGGGGCACCTAGGGTGGGTCGCATGACCTCCCCCCGCCGCGCCGCCCCGTCCCGCCCCCCGTTCGACGTGCCCAGGCTCACGGAGTCCCTCCTCGACCTCGGGTTCGCCGACGTCCGGGTGGTGGACCGCACCGGGTCGACGAACAGCGACCTCGTCGCCGCGGCGGGCGAGGGTGCCCCCGACCTCACCGTTCTCCTCGCCGAGGAGCAGGTCGCCGGCCGCGGGCGCCTCGGCCGCACGTGGTCCGCGCCGGCGCGCAGCCAGCTCATCGTCAGCGTCCTCGTGCGCCCGGCCGTCGCCCCGGACAGGTTGGGGACCCTGCCGCTGGTCACCGGCGTCGCGCTGGCGGAGGCGGTGCGGGGTCTGGGGGTCGACGCCGCGCTGAAGTGGCCGAACGACCTCATGGTCGGGGACCGGAAGCTCGCGGGCGTCCTCGTCGAGGCGGTGCAGTTGACGCCGCGCCCGGCGGTCGTCGTGGGGTTCGGGCTGAACGTGGACCTGCGGGAGGACGAGCTGCCGGTCCCGCACGCGACGTCGCTGGTCCTCGAACGCGCCCGCGCGGCCGGTGACGGTGCCGGCGACGCTGCCGGTGACGCGGCGGCGGGCGACGCGGCCGGCGACCCTGCCGGCGACACCGCCGGTGACGCGGCGGTCGGCGTCGACCGGCAGGCGTTCACCGTCGAGGTGCTGCGGCGGTTCGTCGACTGTCAGCGCCGGTGGCGGACCGGCGACGCGACCGTCGACGACGACTACCGCCGCCTCTGCGCGACCCTCGGGTCGGAGGTCACGGTGACCCTGCCCGGCGACCGCACGGTCCGCGGCACGGCGCTGCGCGTGACGCCCACCGGGGAGCTCGTCGTCCGCCCCGCCGCCACCGACTCCGCCACCACGCACTCCACCGCCCATGCCGCCACCACGCACTCCACCGCCCCCGCCGCGGAGGTCACCGTGTCCGCGGGCGACGTCACCCACCTCCGCCCGGCGACGGGGGGCCCGGACGGTGGCGGGGCCGGCGCACGCGCACGGTAGCCTGTGACGTGTCCGTCGGGACCTGACGGGAGAGGACGGGAAGGAGAGGCGCATGGCGGCGAAGATCCGCTTCGAACCCGGTGAGCAGCTGCTCGCCGAGCTCAACCCGTCGCGGCGCAGCGTCGTCTTCCCCGTCCTCGAACTCGTGGTCCTCACCGGCGTGCTGTGGCTCGCCATCGGCGCCGTCGACGGCTGGCTGGACAGCCTCCTGCGCACGGCCCAGGGGTGGACCGCCCACCGGCCGCTCGACACCGCCGCCGCCCTTCCCGGGAACCCGCAGGTCACAGTAGCCGTGTGGCTGCGGCGGGCGCTCGTCGTCGTGTGGGTCGTCGCCGCGTGGCGGCGGTGCCTGCGCCACCTCCTGTTCCGCCGGCGCAGCCGGATGCTCCTCACCGACCGACGGCTCATCACGGCGACCGGGCACATGCGCAGCGAGATCGGGCAGTTGCCGTTGTCGGAGGTCATCGACGTCTCGTCCCGGGGGAGGACGGTCACCCTCCACATCCGGGGGAGCATGTACCCGGTCGTCCTCCACGACGTCCCCTCCCCCCGGAAGTTCATCCGGCTCCTGCGGTCGGCGCTGCCGGTGCGGTACCGCTGACGCCCGCCGGGCGGTGCGGCGGACGGGTGTCGGGGGTCGACGGCGCGGGGTCGACGGCGCGCACCGGGCGGGGTGCCGTGGGGTCCGTCGGCGCAGCGGGGCAGGTCGGGGGCCCTGTCCGGGGTACCCGGTATAGTCAGCAGCCGTGAGTGAGCCTGCATCTGATCCCGTGTCCGACGCCCCCGCGCGCCCCGGCGCCGACCCCACCCCGGCCGACCCCGGCACCACCGCCGGGAGCACCGCCGGGTCCGCCGTGGGGGACTGGCGGCTCGCCCGCCCGGAGGCCCACGCCCCGGGCATGCCGCTCGTCACCGTCATCGGCGACGGCCAGCTCGCCCGGATGACCCAGCAGGCCGGCATCGAACTCGGCCTCACGGTCCGCCTGCTCGCCGCCGCCCCGGACGCGAGCGCCGCGCAGGCCACGGGTGACGTCGTCCTCGGTGACTACACCGACCCCGCGCACGTCCGGGCCGTCGCCGCGGACGCCGCCGCCGTGACCTTCGACCACGAGCACGTGCCGAACGAGATCCTCGACGAGCTCATCGCCGACGGTGTCAACGTCCAGCCCCAGCCGTCGGCGCTCATCAACGCGCAGGACAAGCTCGTCATGCGCCGCCGGCTGCGGGAGCTCGGCGCGCCCGTCCCGCCGTTCCTCGACATCACCTCGGTGGAGGACGCCACCGGGTTCCACGACGCCGTCGACGGCGCGGTGTGCCTCAAGGCCCGCCGGGGCGGCTACGACGGCAAGGGCGTGTGGTTCCCCGAGGGCCGGGAGGAGACCGCGTCGCTCGTCGCCGACCTGCTGGAGCAGGGCGTGCCGCTCATGGCGGAGAAGAAGGTCACCCTCGTGCGCGAGCTGTCCGCGATGGTCGCCCGCCGGCCGTCCGGCGAGTGCGTGGCCTGGCCCGTCGTCGAGTCCGTGCAGCGGGACGGGGTGTGCGCGGAGGCCGTCGCCCCGGCGCCGTGCGACGGCTCCGACGGGGCGCGGGCGGTGCTCCGGGACGCGGAGGCCCTCGCGGTGGACGTCGCCCGGGAACTCGGGGTCACCGGGGTCCTCGCGGTCGAGCTGTTCGAGACGACGGACGACGCCGGGCAACCGCAGATCATCGTCAACGAACTGGCGATGCGGCCGCACAACACGGGTCACTGGACGCAGGACGGGTGCGTGACCAGCCAGTTCGAGCAGCACCTGCGGGCGGTGCTCGACCGGCCGCTGGGGTCGACGGCCCTCACGGCCCCCGTGACGGTCATGGCGAACGTCCTCGGCGGCGCGACCGACCCGGCGACGCCCCTGCCCGAGCGCATGGACGAGGTGTGGCGGCGGTTCCCCGGGGCGCGGATCCACGTGTACGGCAAGGAGTGGCGGCCGGGGCGGAAGCTCGGCCACGTCACGATGACGCTGCCGGTCGGGGTGGCGGGGGGCGGCGTCGTCCCCTCCCCGGAGCGGGGGGCCGGTGAGGCGACCGGACCGTCGGAGGACCAGGTCGCGACGCTGCGGGCGCAGGCGCGGCTGGCGGCGGGGTACCTCGTCGACGCAGAGTGGGAGGACGGCTGGGCCCCCGAGTGACCCGCCCGCGCGGCCACGGCCCGACCCCGACCCGGCCGCGCGACCACAGCCCGGCACGACGGGCACACCCCACCCCCGCGGCGACAGCCCGACCCCGACCGACCTCACATGACCAGGGAGAACACGATGACCAGCGATGACACGACCCGGACCACCGACACCGGCACCGACCCCCACCGCGACGACGCCCCGGGCGGCCGACAGCCGCTCGTCGGGCTCGTCATGGGGTCGGACTCGGACTGGCCGACGGTCGAACCCGCGGCGGACGTCCTCGTGGAGTTCGGCGTCCCGTTCGAGGTCGGCGTGGTCTCCGCGCACCGCACCCCGGAGCGGATGCTCGACTACGCGCGCACCGCGCACACCCGCGGCCTCAAGGTCGTCATCGCGTGCGCGGGCGGCGCGGCCCATCTGCCCGGCATGATCGCCGCCGCGACGCCGCTGCCGGTCATCGGCGTGCCGCGCGCGCTGGGGAACCTCGACGGGCTGGATTCGCTGCTGTCGATCGTGCAGATGCCCGCGGGCGTGCCCACGGCGACGGTGTCCGTCGACGGTGCGAAGAACGCCGGCCTCCTCGCCGTGCGCACGCTCGCCGTCGGGGACGACGCCCTGCTCCAGCGCATGGTCGCGTACCAGGAGGCGATGCGGGACAGTGTGCTGGACAAGGACCGGGCGCTGAAGCGTCGGCTGCTCGGGAACTGACGGGACCTGTGGAGACGCTGCTGCTCGGCGCGGTGACCGTCGCGCTGCTCGTCGCGGTGGCGGCGACGGCGTGGACCGTCAAGACCCGCTCCCGCTGGGCGGGCAACGGGCTCATGGTGCTGCTCTGCGCGGAACTGGGGTGGGGGTGGGTCCTCGCCGCCGTGCACGGTGCGCCCGCCGAACGCCCCGCGGTGTGGGCGTGGGCCGGGGCGACGCTCGTCCTGGTCATTGTCGCGGCGGGTGTCGCCCGGCTCATGGGCGACGACCTCCCCGGTGCCGACGGCCGGGGCTGGGTGCACCTGAGCAGCGTCGTCGCGGCGGTGGCGGCGTGCGGTCTCGGCGCCGCGGCCGTGGTCCTCGCCGGGTGGCGGGGCATCCCGTCCGCCGGGTCGGGCGGCCCCGACGCTCCGGGCGGCCCGGGCGGTTCAGCGCACGTCGGCGCCGGCTGGCCGGCCGACGCCGGGTGGTGGGCGGTGCTGCTGCACGTGCTCGGCTGGGTCGGGATTGTCGCGTGGGTGTACGTGGTGGGGTCGTTCCTGCGCTACCTGCGTCTCATCCGCACGTCGCGGTCCCGCCCGGCCACCCCGCCCGGCGACCCGGCCCCTGACGCCGGGACCACCCTGCCCGGCGACCCGGACGCTGACGCCCCGGCCACCCCGCCCGGCGGCGGTCACCCCGCGGGCGCGCAGGAGGCGGGGACCGGCGGCGACGTGGATGCCGTCGTCGTCCTCGGGGCGGCGATCCTCGGCGACCGGGTCAGCCGGCTGCTCGCCGGCCGGTGCGACCGTGGGCGCGAGGCGTGGGAGGAGCTCGGACGCCGGCCGCTGATCATCGTCTCCGGGGGCCAGGGTGACGACGAGGTGTGCACCGAGGCGTCCGTGATGCGCCGCTACCTGGTCGACCGTGGTGTGCCGGAGGACAGCGTCGTCGAGGAGGGCACCGCGACCGACACCGGGGAGAACATCGACCGCAGCCTGGACATCCTCAACGACCGGGGCATCGGGGAGCCCGTGATCGTCGTGTGCACGAGTGACTTCCACGTGCCGCGCACGGAACGGATCGTGGGGGTCGTCGGCGCGCGGCGGCCGGTGAGGGCGCGGGTCGTCGGGTGCACGACGGCCCGCTCGTCCCGACCGGCCGCCTACCTGCGGGAATTCGTCGCGTTGTCCGTGCACCGGGTGGCCGGGAAGGCCTGAGCCCCCGCCCGCCGCGACCGTCGCCCGCCGCAGCCGCGACCGTCGCCCGCCGCCGTCACTGTCCGCCGCCCGCGCCCGCGCCGCCCCGCTCAGAGCCGCCGACGCCACCGCCACGCCAGCCACGTGAGCACCAGCAGGACGAGCAGCAGCACGGACGGCCCGACCGAGGGCTCGTCGCGGAAGAGATTCCACACCGCCCGGACCAGCGCAAGCACCGTGAAGAACCCGAGGAAGCCCAGCACGGCCTCCGCCACGAGGCGCTGGCGCTGCCGGTCGTTGCCGTTGCCGCTCGTCATGACGGTCAGCGTAGCGGCCCCACCCGCCCCCGCGCCCGCCGGCCCGCGCGCATCCCGCCCCGCGCCCGCCGGCCCGCGCGCATCCCGCCCCGCGCCCGCCGGCCCCCGCGGCCCCCGCCCCTACTTGACCCCGCCGGCGGTGAGCCCGGAGACGATCCGCCGCTGCAGCACGAGCACGAGCACGACCAGCGGCACGGTGACGAGCGCGCCGGCGGCCATGGTCGCGGCGTAGGGGAACTCGTAGGCGCTGGCCCCGCTGAACCGGGCGATGGCCACGGTGACGGGTTCGGTCTGCGGGGTGGAGAGCTGCTGGGCGAGCATGAACTCGTTCCACGTCGCGATGAACGCCAGGATCGCGGTGGTGAACAGCGCCGGCGACGCGAGCGGCAGGATGACCTTCCGGAACGCCTGCCCGCGGGAGGCTCCGTCGACCCGGGCCGCCTCCTCGAGCCGCCACGGCAGGTCGCGGAAGAAACTGGTGAGCGTGTAGACCGTCAGCGGCAGCACGAAGGAGATGTTCGGCAGGATGAGCGCCCGGTACGTCCCGATCCACCCGATGTTGGTGAACAGCTGGAACAGGGGCGTGACCAGCGCGATCCCGGGGAACATGGACGCGGCGAGGATGATCCCGGTGACCACGCCCTTGCCACGGAAGTCGACCCGGGCGAGCGCGTAGGCGGTGAACACGCCGACGGCCAGGGCGATGATGGTCGTCGCCGCGCCGACGATGAGCGAGTTGCCGATCGCCCGCAGGAAGTTGTTCCCGGCGTCGGTGGCGAGCGCGTCGCGCATGTTCTCCAGCGTGAGGTGCGACGGCAGCGGGTTCGTCGAGAAGGTGTGGTCCTTGTCGCGGAACGCGGTGACGACCATCCAGTAGAACGGCGCGAGCCCCCACACGAGGATGAGCACCACGCCCAGGTAGTTGCCGACGGTCCCGGCGACGGTCCTCCGCAGCGGCGTCATCACCGGTCACCGTCCTTTCCGGTCTCGTGGTTCGGGGTGGGGTTCGGGGTGTGGTCCGGGGGCAGGGTCGTGGTCCGGTTCAGGGTCGTGGGGTGCGCGGTCCCCACGGGTGCCGACGCCCCGACGCGCGCACCCGTCGCGCCCGCCGGGGGAGTCGCCGGGGAGCCCGGGGTCGCGGTCCGCCGCGGGGTCGCGGCGTCGTCCCCCGACCCGGGCCCGGAGCCCGGCCCCGACCCCCGCCGCCCCCGGAACCACCGGCGACGCGGGCGGTCGCCCGTCCCCGCGACATCGGCGCCGAGGAACCGCACCATGACGAACGCCACGGCGAACACGAAGAGGAAGATCAGCGTGGACAGGGCGGACGCGGACTGCGCGTTCCCGGACTTCGTGTCCGTGATGACCAGCTGGGAGATCACGGCGGTGGGCGAGTTCGACGACCCGGAGATCATGATGACCGGCAGGTCGTACATGCGCAGGGCGTCGAGCGTGCGGAACAGCACCGCGACCATGAGCGCCGGCCGGATGAGCGGCAGCGTGATCCGCGTGAACTGCTGCCACCGGGAGGCGCCGTCGACGCGCGCGGCCTCGTACACCCCCTGCGGCACCATCTGCAGCCCGGCGAGGATGAGCAGCGCCATGAACGGCGCGGTCTTCCACACGTCCGCGACGATGACCGCCGCGCGCGCCGCCCACGGGTCGGTCGTCCAGTGGATCTGCGTGCCGAGCAGGGAGTTGGCGATGCCCTGGTCGGCGAAGATGAACTGCCACAGCTTCGCGGTCACCGCGGTGGGGATCGCCCACGGCACGAGCACGGCCGCGCGGAGCAGGCCCCGCCCGAGGAAACTGCGGTTCATGACCAGGGCCATCGCCATGCCCAGGCAGGTCTCGAGGGCGACGGTGACCACCACGAAGAACAGCGTGATCGCCACGGCGGGCCAGAAGTCGGTCGCGAGCTGCCCGGGGGCGCACTGCGTCGCCTCCCCGGAGGGGGACATGCACCGCTGGGTGAGCCAGTACAGGTAGTGCTCGACGCCCGCGAACCCGCCGGTGACGAACATGCCGGTCTCCGGGTCGAGGTGCTTGTTCGCCTCGAAGGACAGGCCGACCGCGCGGACGACCGGGTATCCGATGACGACGGCGAGCACGAGCATCGCCGGGCCGACGAGCCACAGTGCGCGGAGGTCTCTGCGGGGGCGGTGGCCTGTCCTGGGTTTCATGGGTCCTTCCCGGTCGGGGGCGGGGGTCCGGCGGGTGAGCGGGCCCGGGCCGCGGGGGAGCGGCCCGGACCCGGGCGGGGTGCTACCCCGAGATGTTCTCGATCGCGGTCTTCATGTCCTCGGTGGCCTTGTCGACGTTCTTCCCGCCGGTGATGGCGGCGTACGCGTTGTCCTGCACGGCCTTCGAGACCTCGTCGTAGCGGGGCGAGGCGGGGCGCGGGCGCGCGTTCTCGAGGGACTTCTTCAGGGCCGGCAGGTACGGCTGGTCCTTCTGGAGTGCGGGATCATCGTAGACGGAGGCGAGCACCGGGGGGAAGGACGCCTCGGCGAAGGACCTCTGGTTCTCCGGGCTGACGATGAACTTCATGAAGTCGAGCGCCGTGGCCTTGTGCTTGGAGTTCACGTTGATGCCGTTGTTGTACCCGCCGAGGGTGGAGACCCCGGTGCCGTCCTTGCCGACGATCGGGGAGACCGCCACGGAGTCCTTCACCGCGGACCCGTCCTTGCGGGCGTTGGTCCACATGTACGGCCAGTTCACCGCCATCGCGGTCTGCCCCTGGGTGAAGGCGAGGTTCGTCTCCTCCTCGGTCGTGCCGGTCGAGGCGGAGGAGATGGTGCCGTCGCGGTAGGCGTCGACGAGCGCGGTGAGGCCGGCGCGCGACTCCGGCTTCGTGACCTGCGGCTTCTGGTTGTCGTCGAGGAGGCCGCCGCCCCAGCCGTACATGGCGTCGACGGTGCTGATGGTCAGGCCCTCGTACTGCTTGAGCTGCATCGTCAGGCAGTCCTGCTTGCGGTCGCGGACCGCGGCGCAGGCCTGCTTGAGGTCGTCCCAGTTCTTCGGGGCCTCAGGCACGGCGCGGGTGTCCCGGTAGAGCAGCTGGCCGTTGGTGTTCTGGGGCAGGGCGTACAGGGTGTCGCGGTAGGTCGCGGACTCGACGGGGGCGTCGAGCATCGCGGACGTGTCGACCGCGAGGTCGCCGGTCAGCGGGGTGAGCCACCCGTTGGCGGCGAACTGGGCGGTCCACACGACGTCGAGCGCCATGACGTCGACGTCGGAGGAGCCGGACTGCAGCGTCTGGACGAGGGTGTCCCGCTGGGAGTCCGCCTCGCCGGCGAGTTCCCGGAGGGTGACCTTCTCGTCGGGGTGGGCGGCGTTCCAGGCGTCGATGATCGGCGTGAGCTTGTCGGTGTCGTTCTTGCCCATCGCGAAGGTGATGGGTCCCCGGGACGTCGCGGCGGCGGGGTCGCCCGCAGGGGAGGCGGTCTGCTCCGAGCAGGCGGCGAGTGCGGCCCCGGCGGCGACGGCGGTCACCGCGGCGGTGAGGGGGAGCAGCACCGTCCGACGGGGACGGCGTGACGACGGTCGGGTGTGGGTGGTCCGTGTCATGGCGGGACCTTTCTGTCGCTGATCTGTCGCTGTGTGTGTCCGGGCCCGGCCGCGCGGCCCGGGGTGGGCGGGCTCGGCCTGACCTGCCGGGAACGCGCCGTGACCTGCCCGGACCGTGTGGCCCGGCGGGCCCGGGACGCTGCGCGCATCCGGAGGGGTGATGACCCGGGGGGGTGACCGCCGACTCCAATGTGCTCCGACCACTATAAGGCCCTGATCGGGGGTGAGATGAAGAAACCGATCAATGTGCAGCCCCCGTGCCTGCCCCCGCAGGGGCGGCCCCGCGTCCCCCGGTGCGCCGTGCGGGGTGGGCCGTCCCCCCCTCAGCGCCCCCGCGCCGGTCAGCGCACGGTCGCGAGGCGGCGGCCGTCGCCGTCGGCGGCGAACCAGTGGAGCGTGGCGTCGTCCCTGACCTCGACACCCACGGTGTCACCACGGCGGGGGAGGGCGTGCCCGGACTCGCGGACGATGAGCTCGCCGACACCGGTCGTGGCGTGGACGTACGCGTCCGCGCCGAGCTCCTCGACGAGCGTGACGGTCGCGCGCAGGCCCCGGTCGGGGGAGTCGACGACGCGCAGGTCCTCCGGGCGCACCCCGACGATCACGCCCGCACCGCCGGCACCGCCCGCACCCCCGGCACCGCCGGCACCGCCGCCGATCCATTCCCGCACGTCACCCGGCACGTCGGGCAGGCTGAGCCCGGCCACGGTCCCGTCGGCGGAGGGCAGCAGGTTCATCGCCGGCGACCCGATGAACCCGGCGACGAACGCGTTCGCCGGCTCGGCGTACAGCTCCCGCGGCGGCGCGACCTGCTGGAGCTCCCCGTCGCGCAGCACGGCCACGCGGTCGCCCATGGTCATGGCCTCGACCTGGTCGTGCGTGACGTACACGGTCGTCACGCCGAGTTCCTCCTGGAGGCGGATGATCTGCGCGCGGGTCTGTACGCGGAGTTTCGCGTCGAGGTTGGACAGCGGCTCGTCCATGAGGAAGACCTGCGGTTCGCGGACGATGGCCCGGCCCATGGCCACGCGCTGCCGCTGCCCGCCGGAGAGGTCCTTGGGCCGCCGGTCGAGGTGGTCGGTGAGGTCGAGCATCGCGGCGGCCCGTTCGACGCGCTCGGCGATCTCCTTCTTCGGGGTCTTCGCGATGGTGAGCGCGAAGCCCATGTTCTCCCGGACGGACATGTGCGGGTAGAGGGCGTAGTCCTGGAACACCATGGCGATGTCCCGGTCCTTCGGTTCGGTGCCGGTGACGTCGCGTCCGCCGATGGAGAGGGTGCCGCCGGTGGTGGCCTCGAGCCCGGCGAGGGCGCGCAGGGTGGTGGACTTGCCGCACCCGGACGGCCCGACGAGCACGAGGAACTCGCCGTCGGGGATGGTGAGGGACATGTCCGCCACGGTCGGGCGGTCGGCCCCGGGGTAGCGGATGGACACGTGGTCGAACACGACGTCAGCCATGCGCGGAATCATACCGCAGCACGACCCGCCGGTCGGGGGGTTCGTCGTAGACTGCGGAGTCGATGACCCCCGTGAACTCCCCTGATCCGGTGTCGGGTTCGACGCCGCCCTCCCGCCCCGTGGCGCCCCGGACCTCCGGCCCCGCCGTGCCGTCCGACGCGCGGGGTGTGTCCGCGGGCCCGGCCCGTCAGAGTTCGAGCACCCGTCGGATCCTCCGGTACGGCGCGCTCGGCGACCCGGATGTGCCGTGGTGGCGTGACCGGGGCCTGTGGATCCAGGCGGTGGTCCAGGTGCCGTTGTTCGTGACGTTCGGGTACGGGGTCAACGCGTCGATGTTCGAGCTGCCGGTGCTGGTGCGGAGTGTCGCGGTGGTGGGGTACATGATCGCGTTCGTCGGGCTGCTCGTGCAGCGGCGCCGCCCGCAGCTGGGCGTGGGGACGGTCGCGTTGGGGTTGATCCCGGTGCTCATCGGTGAGCCGGGGAATTACGTGCTCGCGTACGGGATCGTGTGCCGGGAGGCGTGGTTCATCGCCGCGTACATCGTGCAGGGTCGGCGGTGGTGGCTGGCGGCGCTGGTCACCGGGTCGTTGGCGGGTGTCGGCCTCACGTTGCCGGCGGCGTACGTGTTCTACCGGTCGTGGTCGACGCAGGACCTGTCGTTCCTGCTGATGGACTCGTTCTCCCGGAACGTGGCGATGCTCAGCGTCTACGGCCTCCTGGCGCTCGTGAGTATCGCCCTGTTCTGGCAGCTGGGGCTGCGGACCCGCCGCCGGAACGAGGAGGTGGCGACGTTGGAGGCCCGCGCGGAGCTCGCCGCGGCGACGGAGCGCAACCGGATCGCCCGGGAGATGCACGACATCGTCGCGCATTCGCTCACCGCGGTCATCGCCCAGGCGGACGGGGGCCGGTACATCGGCCGGAAGGACCCGGAGAAGGCCATCGCGGCGTTGGAGTCGATCAGTTCGACCGGCCGGGAGGCTCTGGGGCAGATGCGGGAGTTGCTCAGTGTGCTCCGGGAGGACGGGCCGCGGAGTGCGGACTCGGTCCCGGGGGTCGACGACGTCCCCCTCCTCGTCGCGGACGCCTGCCGCTCCGGGGCGGACGTCTCCCTGGAGTCCGTGGGGGCGGCGCGGCCGGTGCCGGTGGCGGTGGGGTTGACGGTGTACCGGTGTGTGCAGGAGGCGTTGACGAACGTGCTCAAGCACGCGGGGCCGACGCGCGCGTCGGTGGTGCTGGACTGGTCGACGCCGTCGTGGCTGCGGGTGCGGGTGGACAACGCGCCGGGGGAGGGCCTGGTGACGGGGCAGCCGGCGTTGTCCGACTCGGCCGGTCAGGGGCTCATCGGCGTGGCCGAGTGGGCGCGGATCCACGGTGGGCAGGCGCGGTGGGGGGCGTCGTCGGTGTACCCGGGCGGGTGGGTCGTGTGCGTCGCGGTCCCGGTGCCGAAGGGGTGACCGGTGCGGCGTGCGGACTGCGACGGGCACGGCGTGCGGCGGGACGGCGGGACCGGTGCGGCGGTCGGCGGGACACGGGCGTGGAGGGGGTGCGATGCTGAGGGGGGGCGTCGTCCCCCCTCCCCGCCCCGGCCCCGGGCGGCCCCGGAGGACACGGCAACCGATCCCGACCGAGAACCACGGAGGAGCAGCAGTGACACATCCCGCAGAGGCGTCGGCGGCCGGGCCCGCGCGCGTGACCGTGGGCCTGGCGGACGACCAGCAGCTCGTGCGCGCCGGGTTCGCGATGGTGATCGACTCGCAGGACGACATGACCGTGACCTGGCAGGCGCGGGACGGGCGCGAGGCGGTGGAGAACGCGCGGTCGGCCCCGGTGGACATCGTGCTCATGGATGTGCAGATGCCGGGGATGAACGGCATCGACGCGACCCGGGAGGTCGTCGCGTCCGGGGTGGTGGGGCCGGGCGGGGAGCCGACGCGCGTGGTCGTCCTCACGACCTTCGACAACGACGAGTACGTCCTCGGGTCCATCACCGCCGGGGCCAGCGGGTTCCTGCTCAAGGACGCCGACCCGGAGGAGCTCATCGCCGCGGTGCGGACCGTCGGTGAGCAGGAGGCGGTCATCTCCCCGAAGGCCACGGCGAATCTGCTGCGTCGCATCCGGCAGATGGGTGCGGGTCCCGTCGGGGACGGGGTCGGTGGCCCGGTCGGTGGCCCGGTCCCCGGCGGGGTCGGGGGTGACGACGGAGCCGGTGCGGGTGCCGTCGCCGGGGTGGAGCCGGGGGAGGGGACGACGCCCACCTCCCCGCACCCCGACGTCACCCCGGCTGCGGACGACGACCTCGGGCTCGTCGACCCGCTCACCCCGCGCGAGCGGGAGATCCTCGTGCTCATGGCGCGGGGGCGGTCCAACCAGGAGATCGCCGCGGAGCTGTTCGTGTCCCTGCCGACGGTGAAGACGCACGTCGGGCGGGTGCTCGCGAAGACCGCGTCCCGGGACCGGGTGCACGCGGTGCTCTTCGCGGTGTGCCACGGCCTGGTGTCGCGGGACGGGCTGCTGGAGGACACCGGCGGGCACTGACCCCGCCGGACGCCGCGTGGCACGGTGGTGCACCCGTCGCCGGTCCCGGCTCCCCGCCCCGCCCCGCGAAGTAGCACGACCGCGTCATACCCAGGTCGTAGTCGGGTGACGTGCGGGGATCGTCCTGCCGGCCGATGTGCACCCCCGCCACGATGGGGGAGAGTGGGGTCATGATCACAGTCGACAACCTCACCAAGAAATACGGGCGTACCAATGCGGTCGAGGGGCTGTCCTTCACCGTGCCGGACGCCACCGTGACCGGCTTCCTCGGCCCCAACGGGTCCGGCAAGTCCACGACCATGCGGTGCATCCTCGGCCTCGACCGCCCGACCGCGGGCGGCGCCACCGTCGACGGCGTCCCCTTCAGCAGCATCGAGGCCAAGCCCGCGGCCGTCGGCGCCCTCCTCGACGCCACGTGGTTCACCCCGGGCCGCAGCGGCCGCAGCCACCTGCGCGTCATCGCCCGCGGCGCGGGCATCAGCGACGCCCGCGTCGACGAGTGCCTGGAGATCGTCGGCCTCACCTCCGCGGCGGGGAAGCACGCCGGCGGGTACTCCCTCGGCATGAAGCAGCGCCTCGGCCTCGCCGCCGCGCTCCTCGGAGACCCCCGCCACCTCATTCTCGACGAACCGGTCAACGGCCTCGACCCGGAGGGCGTGAGCTGGATGCGCTCCATGATCCGGCACCTCGCCGGGGAGGGGCGGGCGGTGCTCGTGAGCTCCCACCTCCTCAGCGAGATGCAGCTCACCGCCGACCGGCTCGTCGTCATCGGCCGCGGCCGGCTCATCGGCGAGTACACGATGGACGAGTTCCTGTCCGGCGGCGCGCGCGTCGTCGTCGAGACCGCGGACACCGACCGCCTGGCCACGGCCCTGCGCGGGTCCGGCGCGGAGCTCACCGTGCGCGCCGACCGGCAGCCCCCGGAGCTGGTGGTGGCCGTGCCGGAGGGCGGCGACGAGGCGGAGGTCCGCGCGATGGTCGCGCACACCGCCCTGCGGGAGGGCGTCGCCGTGACGGCCCTCCGCACGGAGAACGAGAACCTGGAGCAGCGCTTCCTCGCCGCGACGGCCGGGGCACAGGAGTACCGCACGGCCAACCACACCGGCGCAGCCCCGTCCGCGCAGCTCACCGACGACACCCGGAAGGCGGTCTGACACCGTGAACACGACACCCGCGCAGAACCAGACACCCGCGCAGAACCAGAACCCCACCCCCGCGCAGACCCCGGCGGCCCCCCGGGGCGGCCGGGCACCGCAGCGGTCGGCGTCGTCCCCGGCGGGCGGGGGCGTGGGCGCGGTCACCGGCCTCGGCCGGGCGCTGCGGTCCGAGACCCTGAAGATCCTCACCGTCCGCAGCACGATCGTGTACCTCATCCTCGCGGCGGGGGCGATGTTCGGGCCGATGGTGCTGGGCAGCCTGCTGTCCGACGGCGACATCGAGTCGTTCACGCTGAACGACCTGCTCATCGGCACGGGCATCGCCCAGGTCATCGTCGTGGCGTTCGGCGCGGCCGGGGCCGCGGGGGAGACCCGCAGCGGCATGGTCGCGCAGGCCTTCCTCACCGAGAGGTCCCGGTCGTTGTGGCTCATCGCCCGGATCATCGTCTCCGCGGTGGCGGCGGCCGTGATGTACCTCATCGGCGTGGTGCTGGCGTGGGCCGTCGTGCAGCTGGTCGGGCCCGGCCTCAGCGCCGACGGGGTGCGGCCGCTCGTCGGCGGGGTCATCGGCATCATGGCCTTCGCGGGCATCGGCGCGGGCATCGGCGCGCTGCTGCGCAACACCGTCGCCGCCGTGGCGGTCCCCGTGTGCTGGCTGTTCGTCCTGGAGTCGATGATCCTCATGGCCTCCAGCGCGTACGAGATGTTCCGGCCCGTCGCCGAGATCCTGCCCGGCGTGCGCGTCGGCGAGCTCAGCGGGAGCAGCACCGGCATGGTCACGGAGTACAGCCCGGTCGTGGACGCGCTGATCGTCATCGCGTGGCTCGTGGTCATCTGCGGCCTGGGGCTGTGGCGCAACCGGCGCGCCGACACGAAGTAGGCGCGGGGGGCGGGGCACACCCGCGGGGCGGGGGCCGGACGCGCCGGATGTGGGGGGAAGGTCGCGCCGGATGTGGGGGCCGGGCGCGCGGAGGCATACACCCGTCACCCCTCCCATCGCCGCCCGTGTGGCGGCGTTGCAGGAGAGGGGAGCGGTCCCCGTGCACGCACCGGACGCCCCGGCCGGTGGACACACTCGGGTGGTGGAACGATCCCCCACTGGCTCCCGCCGACAGGGAGCCGCAAGGAGCTGGAACTCATGTCCACGGTCATCCACCCCCTCACCCGAACTCTCACCCGCGGGCGCTCTCTCACCCGGAGCCGCACTAGTTCCCACGACCGGTCTCTCACCCGGAGCCGAGGCCGCGCGGGGTCCCGTTCCCTCGCACGCTCCGCCGGTGCACTGGTGCTGGTCGGGGTCTCGACGCTCGCCTCCGCCGCCACGGCCGCAGGGCCGGTCGCATCCGCTGAGCCGGTGTCCGCGGCCCCGGTGTCCTCGGTCTCACCGGCACTGTCGGTGGAGTTGTCGTCCGCGCCGGGCGGCGTCGCCACCGGCCTCACCGCGCAGGCCCTCGTGGTGGAGGTCAACGCGTGGCGGGCCGCGCACGGTCTGGCCCCCGTGACGTGGGACCCGGAGCTGGCGCGTGGATCCCAGGAGTGGAGCGACCACATGGCCGCCACGTCCGACCTGCACCACGCCGAGGGCGGGTACGGCGGCGAGGTCCTCTACCTCACGTGGGGCCACGACCCGGAGACGGCGGTCGCCGGCTGGATCAACTCCCCGGCGCACAACGACATCCTCCTGGGCGAGCGCTTCACCCGCATCGGCATCGGCATCGCGCGCAGCGCCGACGGCGCGGACTACGTCACGGGGCGGTTCAGCTGACGGGGGCTTCGGCGGGGTAGGGGCGAGCCTGTGAGTCAATGGCGCATGGTGTTCCATAGCGCGCCCGGCATACGGCAGAAGTCGGCCGACAAGTGCGCTTGGGATGCTGCGCGCGTCATGTCTTTTGCCTATCTGTAGCGCTACTAATGCAACCGAGGTAGTGTCGAGGATGTCCTACGGTGGACATCATGAAGCAATGAGCCATGACGGGAGCTGTTGTGGCTGACCATCCGGAATGTCCGGAGGTATTCGGGAAAGGGATTCGGGAAGTAGATGGCTAGGGACAGTGTTCCGACGATTGACGAATTTCGGCCGGTTGTCTTGCGGGTGCTTCTGGATGGGAAAGAACGCCGGGTTCGAGAAATTGTCGAACTTGTCGCCAATGACATCGGTCTTTCTGCGGAGGCTCGTGAGGAAAAGGTATCTTCGGGCCTTCATCGGTATGTGAACCGTATTACCTGGGCTTGTTCCGGGCTGACATTTGCTGGTCTCCTCGACCGCCCAAAGCGGGGACATTATCGTATCACTGACGACGGTAAGGATGTTGGTAAGCGTGGTTTGGCGAGCTATTCTGAAAAGGATATGCTCGAATGGTCTGCCTGGCGGGCATATCAGCAGGAGGTAGCTGCTCGAAGGAAGAGTTCTCCGGAGGATTCGGACGTTGTTACCGGTGACGACGCCGATCCAATCGATGTTATGCACAGTGCAGAGCATGACTTCAATAATCAAACTGAGACTGCGTTGCGTAAGCGTCTGCAGGAATCGTCACCGGAGTTCTTTGAGAAGGCTGTCATCGAGCTCCTGTGGGCGATGGGGTACGGGGGTGCTCACGGTGAGAAAGAGCATGTCGGCCGTTCCGGTGACGGGGGTATTGACGGTATTATCCGTCAGGATGCGCTGGGTTTGTCCAGCATCTACATTCAGGCTAAACGTTATGCCGACGGGAACAGGGTTGGTGGTCTGGAGATGCGGAACTTTATGGGCTCCCTGGTCAATAGGGGCGGAAACCTGGGTGTGTTCATCACGACGTCGACTTTCCTGAACGCCGCGAAAGAAGCTGCGGCAGTGTACCCGCACGGCACGATCATTCTCATCGACGGGCTACAACTGACAAGCTTGATGCTGGACTACGGGGTTGCGGTCAACACGGCGCGTCAGTTCACCCTCTATGAGATCGACGACGACTTCTTCGAGGATGGCACCGCCTGACGCGGCCGCGCCAAGTCCTGCGGCTAGTACTTGTTGCTGACCGGCTGGGCGAATGTCTTGAGGTCCTCCCAGGAGTCAGCTTTGGCGATGTCGCTCTCATATGCGATGAGGTAGCCCCAATGCTGACCCGCATAGTCGTCGTTCACGGCGAGTCGCCGGACGAGTGTCTCGGCTGCACGCCGTTTGGCCTGGACTGTGTCGTCGTCCCGGCCGTGTTCGGCCTTGCCCTCGATGATCCAGTGCACACCGTCGGCGTCACACGCGACGAAATCTGGGTAGTATCTGTCCATCTTGTTGTAGTACACGAAGGCTTTGTCCTGCCGGTGAAGGCGGTGCCACCACTTGATCCCCGGTGACGTGTTCAGCAGACGGGCGAGTTCGTATTCACCGGAGAACGAGTCGAAGGACTCCGCGGGGAACAGTGACTTGAACCAGCCGCCGTACACCCTGTTGCGGACGAACTGCCCGCGGGTCTCGATCTGGTCGTGAACTCTCTCCCCGAGGGGGAGTGTGTGCCCCGGCCCGGGCAAGGTTCTGGGCTCAATGGCCGGCACGTCGTGGGTGGACCGCAGCGCGTCGTCCGTGAAGTCTTTGACGAGCTTCCGGATCTCGGTCTCGGCAGACGCCACGGACTTGGCGGTCCATCCGGTGAAGCTGACGTTCTTCATGAACTGCGGGACCAGCAGCGTCGTCACAAAGCGGCGTGCGTCCGGGCTCCTTTTCACCAGTGGCATGTTCATCACCAGGGTGACTAGTGCCTCCTGTGCAACGGAGTCATCGACCCGGATGGAGTCGACTTCGGCGCTCTCGCGGTCCTCGACCCGCAACTTCTTTCCGAGCGCGGCGATGATCTCCTTCCGCAGCAGCACATCGCCGGCTGAGGTGACCCGGGATGCTGCGTCCTTGATCATGGTCTCGGTGATGGTGAAGAGGTCGACGGGCGGTTGGACGCGTTTGATCGTGGTCACCGGGAACTGGTACGTGACGTCAGCGAGGGACGGGTTGCGCTCGATCGTGACCAGCTCCCACTCCTGGCCGGTTCCGTGGCCGGTCCCGGCGGCGTCGGAGTCTGTGATGGAGCGGATCCCGAGGCCCGGCAGGCCCCGTCCTTCGTTGTCCTGTCCGCCGATCGGTACCGGAGCCGGGGGAGTCTCACGGCCTGCCTGGTTCGCACCCGGGGCCTGGTCGCCGTCGTCGATGGAATTTTCCGGGTCAGGGTGCGCGCCGGTGGCTTCGGCGGCGGTGCGGATCGCCTCGTCGACGGCGGCCTTGCTCGCCTGGGCGACGGCGTCGTCCAGCCCGAACTGCTGAAGAACGTTTTCGGCATTGAGCAGCTCGGTGAAGGACTGGTGGGCGATGATGTCGAGCTGGTCGATCTGCCACACGTCCGTGTAGCGCCCGAAGGGAAGCCGCAGGCCGCGTCCCATCGTCTGCTGGGTCAGCACCTCGGAGGACATGGCGCGGAGAGTGACGACGACGGCGATGTTCTTGACGTCCCACCCCTCCTTGAGTTTGTTCACGCTCACCACCGCGCGGACCGGGGAGTCCGGGCGGTCGAGCTCGTTGAGGCGACGTTGCGTGAGCTCGTCCTCGTGCTTGGAGTCCACCTGGAGAACGGCGTCCGCCCGGCCCAGGTACTCCGGGGTGCGCAACAGGTCGGCGACCTGGGTGGCATGGTCGACGTCGGAGCAGACGACGAACGCGACGGCGTTGACCTGGTCGCGGTTGTGGCTGGCGGCGTAGGACTCGTAGTAGGCCTGCTTGATGTCCCGCAACTGCAGGGCGTCGCGGAGCTGCTGTTCCTCCGATGCCTGGTCGGTGCCGTACCCGGCTTTGCGGAACGCCAGGACAGGGGCCTTGACGTACTTGTCCTGGATCGCCCGGTAGAGCGGGTAGTTGTAGATGACGTGGTCGGTCGCGCGGTTCGCTGACGCGGTCAACCCGACGGTGACGGCGGGGTCGAGCTCGGTGAGTGCGGCGTTGAAGGCGACGGCGCTGGACCCGTACAGGTGTGACTCGTCGGCGATGACGACTAGGTCGTCGAGGTCCCTGAGGTAGTCGAAGAGCACGCCCGCGTTTTCGTCGAAACGCCGCGGCTTGCGCCGCATGGCGTCCTGGTTGGTGCCGTGAGTGTCCCCGTCCGCGGACTTCGGTGCGATGAGCTGCTGGATGTTGAAGATGAAGGCCAGCGACGGGATGTCCCGGCCGAACATCAGCTGTGCCGATCCGTTCTGCCGGGTGATCCAGGCGGAGTAGTCCTGCGGGGTGACAATGTCGGGCGGGACGGAGGAACCGGTGATGTACCGGGGCGAGCCGGGGCTGAAGTTCTGCACCGTCTTCGCCTGGACTGTTTTACCTGGCGTGACGATGACGACGTTGCCGACGCCGTGCCGGCGCAGGTATTCGATGAACGCGGCCATGAGGTACGTCTTGCCCACGCCGGTCGCGAGGGAGAGCACCTGCATCACCGCCGGGTCGTAGTCGCCGGCAAGGGTGGAGATGAGCTGGCGCAGTGCCTCTTTGTTCGGCTCGCGGAGATCGAATTCGGAACTGATCGACTCCAGCATGTCGGAGTCGTAGGTGATGTTGAGCCTGGTTCCCATCACTGGTCACCACCTTCGCTGTAGTGGAACAGGTCATCGGGCAGGGCCACAATGCGTGATCCCTTGACTGTCTTCCGTAGGTGTTCGCGGGCTCCGTCCATGACCGCGGTCGCTGCCAGGACGATGGTTTCTCCTGGTTCGATGTGGGGGGTCAGCCAGTCGATGATGTCGTCGGTGGCGACGCCTTCGAAGACCTTGAGGACGGCGGTGCCTCGTCGGGCATCGAAGACGGAGACGTCGTCGGCGTCCAGCAGTGTGAATCCGAGGTTGGCTGCCACCGATTCAATGAGGGTCTGCCCGGTTGCCGCCTCGGTGAGCATCACCCGGTCCAGTGCGGGGTCGTAGTCGAAGCAGGCGGGTGACAGGTGGGCGACCCGGAAACCGCCACCGCCGCGCCAGTTGAGCACCTCCTTGGTGCGCTTCGTCTTCGCCGCCGCTTTCAGCGCCTTCACCCGCGGGTCGTTCTTCGCGTCGGGGTCGTCCTTGATGAGCTTGTTGAGCACGCTGGTGAACTTCGCGGCGTCCTCGGGGCTCACACCCTCGGGCAAGCCGTCCGCGGTCGCATCGACGCGTTCGCCCTTCGTCCGGGTGATCCCGCCCGGATCTTGATCGGTGACGACCTTCTCCAAGCGAGGCCGCGTGAACGTGGAGAACGTGTCCTCCAGGAGCTCGCATGTCACCCAGCGACGCCCCATCTTCTGCGCTACCGCCGCCGTCGTACCCGACCCAGCAAACACGTCCAGCACAATGTCACCCGGATTGGAACCGATATGAATAATCCGCTCCAGAAGGCGCTCGGGCTTGGGGGTTGAAAACGCGTTCAGCCCCGGAAACAGTGAAGTGATCTCCTTTTTGGCCCCTCGGTTGTGCCCCACGTCTTCCTTTGTCCACCATGTCTGCGCAGCGCGATCTGAGGCGATTTCGTCAAGGTACTTCTTCATCTTTAGGTTCCCGGACCCACCACGGGTGAAGTACAAGCGCGGGAGTGGCCCGCCGGCATAGATGTCGGACGATGTACGAAGCGGCTCATCTAACACAAGGTCGAGCACGTCTTCGCGCAAACGAGACATAGGAATCCCTGTTGCCCGTTCTCTATTGACGAGGTCAGGAGCGACAGCTTTGTAAGAAGCAGTCTCCGATAGAAACTCAAGAACCGACTTCTGAGCATTGCTCCATACGCGCCCGCGGGCGGGGTAGACCAGTTCACCAGTCACGGGGTTCTGGATTCCATAAACGCCTGGGTGTTGAAAGGCTCCGCGGTCTGCTCCCGGCGCGGCTGGATCGCCAGAAATCCAAGCACGTGGATCACCATCAGGTGACCCATAGAGAGCATCTCTGCTGGCCAACCGCGGTAACCGATTCGCCGAAAACTCGCTGGTTTTCTTGTAAACAAGGATCACGTCTTGGTCTACCGATAGTCCATCGCCATCAGAACGAGGTGAGTCGGCCTTTTGCCACACGACTTCCGCAACAAATGATCCACCACCAAAGGTCTCATCCAGCAGTAGCCGCATTCGGTGATTCTCGGCGTAGTCGAGGTGCACCCAGATGGATCCGTCGTGGGCGAGGAGCCGCTTCATGTGCATGAGGCGGTCGCGCATCATGGTCAGCCAGATGGAGTGTTCGAGGTTGTCCTCGTAGCTGGCGAAGGTCTGGGCCGTGTTGAACGGCGGGTCGATGTAGATCAGTTTGACCTTGCCCACGTACTTCTCGGCCAGTTCGGGCACCCGGGTGAGTGCTTCGAGGACGTCGCCGGATTCGCCGAGGATGAGCAGATTGTCGTCCTGGGGTGTCAGGTCGGCGCGTTCGGAGTACTCGAACTCATCCGACTTCGGCGTCTGCTCGCCACGGACGTGGTCGTCGTAGACGAGGGTGTGGGTCTCGCAGTAGCGCGGGTCCGAGGGGTCCACCCACGTGTAGCCGTATTTCCCGGTCTCGGTGGGGATGAGTGCTTTGTCCTTGTTGTACCAGGTGAGCTGGAGGCGGTCGTGGTGAGGCGTCGTCCGGGTACAGGATGGGACAGCAGGGGTGGAGCCATTCACCCTGCAGACGCTAGCAGGAGTGAAGCTGATCTTGGGGTGTGATCGCGGACCCGGGGACGCTCAGCCGGTCACCCGCTGACTGTGCCCGCGACGCTGCAGGTCATCCCCTCCGCGGGAGGGCCTTCACCCGCCGCTCACCCCCACGCGGATCACGCCCCTCGTCCACCCCCACGGGGCGCAGGCCCCTCGTCCACCCCCACGCGGATCACGCCCGCGCCACCCCCACCCGCCACTCACCCGAGGTCGGCCACGCGCCCACGCTCGGTCTCCGCGACGGCGTCCAGCTCCGCCGCCGCGTCGTCCACGACGACCACGGACCCGCCGACGACGAGGGGGAGGAGCCGGCGCGTCATGGTGGCGGCGTCGTCCCACCCCGGGACCACCACCCGCGGCGCGTCCCCGAGCTGCGCGACCACGGCCCCCGCCTCCCTCCGCAGGTGCTCCTCCGTGACCTCCACGCGCCCCCCGGCGGGGGAGAGCCCCCGGTAGAGCACCCCGCCGGTCGCCTCGGCGCCGAGGAACGCGTCCGGCTGCACCCGCAGCTCGGGGGCCATGTCCGTCACCCCGAACGGCACCTCGCCGCCGCTCTCCGCCACGCCCCGCCCGAACGGGTCGGACGAGAGCAGGAGGATCTCGTCGGCGTCCTCGAGATCCCCGCCGATCCCCGGGAGGTCATCGGTCACGACGACGCCCACGTGCTCCCCGGCCCCGGCCCCCGAACCGTCGGTGACGGTCGCCCCGATGCGCCAGCAGCCGAGGGTGACGACGAGCGGCATCCACCCCGTCGACGCGAGGACGGCGACGGCGTCGCCCCGGCCGACCCCCGTCGCGGCCAGCAGGTTCGCGACCTTCGCCGCCCAGTTGTCCGCCGTCGCGGCGCTGAGCTCCATGCGGCCGGCGGCGGTGTACGTGGTGATGCGCGGGGACCCGGGGTCCTGCGCGATGAGCGGTGCCATGAGATCCATGCCCGCCAGGGTAGCGGCCGCGCGGGCCCGGGCCGGCGGCGCGGTCACGCGGTCACGCGGCGCGGGGCCGCCGCCAGGTCACGCCGCGAGTTCACGCAGCGCGGTCACGCGGCTAGTTCACGCAGCGCGGCCCGTCGCTGCCCGCGTCGATCGTCGGGGACGTGCTCTCGCTGGTGGTGGACCCGGACGCCGGGGTGTCGCCCGGCGTGCCGACGACGTCCCCCGTCGGCGAGGCCGCCCCGCCGCTGCTGTCCGTCGTGTCCGTCGTCCCCGTGTCACCGTCCGCGGTCGCGGCCGCGCCGACGGTGTCCGGCGCACCGGGCGCGCCCGGCCCGGTGTACGTCCCGGACAGGGTGACGCTCACCTGGCCCGGGGCGAGCGACGGGTCCTCCACGACCGGCAGCCCGCCGAGCGCCCGGGCGATCGCCCGCGCCGCCGGGTCGGACGTGTCCGCCGCGTTGACCTGGCTCTCGCTCACACCCGTCTCCGTGCGGTTGCCGACCTCGCCGGTGGCGAAGCCCTGGCCGGCGAGCAGGTCGGACACGCTCGCCGCGAGGCCCGGGACCTCGCCGGCGTTGAGCACCGTCACGGTCGTCGCGGCGGCGTCGAACGGCGGGATCGGCTCCGTGTCCGACGGGGTCGCGGACGTCGCCGACGCGTCGGTGTCGTCGTCACCCAGGAGCGTGCGGAAGAAGGAGTGCACCTGGCGCGTGTCGACCGTGACCACCGACTCCCCGTTGTCCCCCACACCGTCGATGCTGGTCACGGGGATGGTCTGGAAGGTGACGTTGCCGCCGGAGAGGTTCTGCATCTGCCCGGCGAGGCCCATGACGTCCCAGCCGGAGTCCAGGGTCACCGACCGCTGCACCGCCTGGTTGATGTCCCCGAGCTTCCCCGGGTCGGTGAGCGTCCGCGAGCTGAGGATCTTGCTCGTCAGGCTCGCCATGTACGCCTGCTGGCGGGTGATGCGGTCGAGGTCGCCGCGCGGCAGGCCGTGCCGCTGGCGGACGAAACTCAGCGCGTCCGGGCCGGACAGGGTCTGGCGGCCGGCGGGGAAGTGCGCGCCGGAGAAGTCGTCGTCCACCGGGTTGTTGAGGCACACGTCCACGCCGCCGACGGCATCCGTGAGCAGCACGAACCCCAGCAGGCCGACCTCCGCGTAGTGGTCGACCGTGATGCCGGTGAGGTTCGACACCGCGGAGACCAGGGCCTTCCGGCCGGTCTCGGTGGAGTCCTTCTCGACGCGTTCCTCGTCCGTGATCCCCGCGGACGCGAGCTTCTGCGTCTTCTCGTACTTCGCCGTGCCGTACACGGCGTTGAGCTTGGTGTTCCCCAGGTCCTGGGTGTGGATGTACGTGTCGCGGGGGAGGGAGACCGCGGTGGCGGAGGAGCCGTCGTTCGGGACGCGGATGAGGATCATCGTGTCCGTGTTCGTCGCGTCCTCCTCGTCACCCGCCCAGAGCATGTCGATCTCCTCCTGGGACAGGGGCTTGCCCTTCGCGTCCTTCCGGGAGTCGATGCCGACGAGCAGGATGTCCGTCGCCCCGTCCGCGTGCGACCCGAGGTCCAGGCCGTTCGCCTGGGCGAGGTCCCCGCCGAGGCGGCCGATCGTGGAGTAGGCGTAGCCGCCGGCGATGAGCAGCACCACGCACAGCGCCCCGAGGACGGTCTTCAGCACCGCCGAGCCCGCCTGCCGCGGGGAGGTGGGGCCCAGCGGCGCCGCCTGGATTCTGCGGGAGCGGCGGGGAGCGTGGTGACGGCCGGTGGACCGGCCGGCCCGGTTCGCGTCGTTGTCGCTCATCATCTCCCTCACGGTGTACCAGTAGTGGGTGGTCCGGTGCGGCGGGTTCCGTCGCCGGGCAATGGCATGTGATCTTACCCCTGCGTGCACGGATCAGGACAGCCCGCGCGCGGGGACGCACGCGGAGCGGCCGGGACGGGCGCGGCGGCGCGGGGGATCGCAGGCGGACAGGACAGACCGTCCGGTGGACGTCCCACCGGTCGGACGGGCCGGCCGGGCCCCGGGGTCACGGCCGACGGGAGGAGGCTCACGTGCACGAGGGAGTCGAGGGGTTCGACGCCGCCACCGCCGCAGGTGGTGCGCGCCGCGGTGCGCGGGACGCGCAGGTCGGTCGCGGTGTCCGGGGCGGGGCTCCCACGGTCCTCGTCACGGGTGCGACCGGGCAGGTCGGCCGAGAGCTCACCGCCCGGGCCCGGGGCGCGGTCCCGGTCACCCGCGCGGAGTGCGACCTGCGCGAGGTCGCCCGGACCGGGGACGCGGCGTGGCTCGTCCGCCGGCTGCGGGAGGCGGACGGCGGGGCCGGCCGGGCGGTCGTGAACCTCGCCGCGTGGACCGACGTCGACGGCGCGGAGGACCCGGCCCACGCCGCCGAGGTCGAGGCCGTCAACGCCGTCGCCCCGGGGATCCTCGCGGCCGCGTGCGCCGACGCCGGTGTGCCCTTCGTCCACGTCTCCACCGACTACGTCTTCGGCGGGGACACCGACCCTGCCACGACGCCCCGCCGCCCGTGGCGCGTCGACGACCCGCCCGCGCCGCTCAACGTCTACGGCGCGACGAAACGCCGCGGCGAGGAGGCCGTCCTCGCCCACGGCGGGACCGTCGTCCGCACGTCGTGGGTGTGGTCCGGCCCGCACGCCCCCGGCCGGGACTTCGTCGCCACGATGGCGTCCCTCGCCGGGCGGGGCGTCGACCCGAGGGTCGTCGACGACCAGTGGGGGAGACCCACCTTCGCCGCGGACCTCGCCGCGGGGCTGGAGCGTCTCGTCGTCCACCTCCTCGACGGCGGGGACGTCCCGGGCGGGATCCTCCACCACACCAACTCCGGCGAGCCTGTGACCTGGTACGACCTCGCCCGGGAGGTGTTCCGCCGCACCGGCCACGACCCCCGGCGGGTGACCCCGTGCCCGACGTCCGGCTACCCGACCGTCGCGCCGCGTCCCGCGTGGTCGGTCCTCGACCTCGGGCCGTGGACCGACCTGCTCGGGGAGCCGCCCGCGTGGCAGGACGGGCTGGAGCGGGGCCTTCGGTAGGGTGACCCGCGTGGCCACCGACGCACCGAACACCGACGCACCGAACACCCCCGCACCGCCCGTGA
Organism: Corynebacterium bovis DSM 20582 = CIP 54.80; assembly: GCF_030408615.1. Taxonomy (NCBI): domain Bacteria; kingdom Bacillati; phylum Actinomycetota; class Actinomycetes; order Mycobacteriales; family Corynebacteriaceae; genus Corynebacterium; species Corynebacterium bovis. The sequence continues at coordinate 699,074 of NZ_CP047187.1, forward strand.
CAGGCACCTCCGCCGGGTCCGCGGCCGGGTCCGCCGGGAGCACGACCGGCTCCGCGGCCGGGCCCGCCGGCTCCGCCGACACCGTGACCGGCCCGGGCGACGCCCCGCTCGCCGTCATCACCGTCACGTACTCCCCGGGGGAGCACCTCACGGCGTTCCTCGACTCGGTCCCCGCGGCCGTCACCGGCGGGGCGGTCGTCCTCATGGCGGACAACGGCTCCACCGACGGTGCCCCCGAGGCCGCCGCCGCAGCCCGCGACGACGTGGAGTTCCACCCCACCGGCGGCAACATCGGCTACGGCTCGGCGGTCAACCACGCCGCCCGGCTGCTCGCCGACCGGCGCGCGGCGGGGGAGGTCGACGGCGAGTTCTTCATCGTCTCCAACCCGGACGTCGTGTTCACCCCGGGCTCGGTGGACCGGATGATCGAGGTCGCGCGGCGTCGCCCCCGCGCCGGCGCGGTCGGGCCGCTCATCCGCGAGGGCGACGGCTCCGTCTACCCCTCCGCCCGCGCCGTTCCGGAGCTCGTCAGCGGCATCGGCCACGCGCTGCTCGCCCCGGTGTGGCCCGGCAACCCGTTCACCGCCCGCTACCGCAACGACGCCGACATGGACCGCGAGCGCACCGCCGGCTGGCTGTCCGGGTCCTGCCTGCTGCTGCGGTGGGACGCGTTCGACGAGGTCGGGGGGTTCGACGAGCGCTACTTCATGTACATGGAGGACGTCGATCTCGGCGACCGGCTCGGGCGGGCCGGGTGGGAGAACGTCTTCACCCCGGCCGCGGAGATCAGTCACGCGCAGGGCCACGCGGCCGGGTCCCACCCGGAGACGATGCTGCCCGCGCACCACGACAGCGCCTACCGCTTCCAGGCGGACCGGCTCGACGCGTGGTGGCAGGCCCCGGTGCGGTGGGTGCTGTGGGCGGGGCTCAAGGCCCGGTCGGCCGTCGCGGTCGCCGCGGCGCGCCGGGCGCGGCGCTGACTGGGGGGAGACGGGCGCCGACCGCGGGGGAGCGGCGGCGCTGGGCGCGGGACAGCTGGGCGGCGACCGCGGGGGAGCGGCTGCACCGACCGCGGGTTCCGCCGCGACCCGCCCGACCCCTGACTAATACGGAAGAAATAGTTCGGGCGGGGATGCGCGGCGTCGACCCCCTTCCGAGCGACCTCACGCACAGGTTTCTGACGGCTTCCTGGGAGAAATCTGTCACGACATGCCGTGACAGACAGGAAATGTCCGCGGCAACCCGCCGTCCGGGAACTAGGGTGAAGAGCCTGTGACACGTCCGGTGACCTGTGGGTCCCCCGGACACGAGACGTGAGAAAGGTGTGCAGATGGAGAACCCGGACCTCGCTGCGTCGACGGACGCCGTGATCCTGGTGGGCGGAAAGGGGACGCGGCTGCGTCCCCTGACGAACTCGACGCCGAAGCCGATGCTCCCGGCGGCGGGGTACCCGTTCCTCCGCCACCTGCTCGGGCGGATCCGTGAGGCGGGGATGACGCACGTCGTCCTCGGAACCTCCTTCCGGGCCGAGGTCTTCGAGGAGACCTTCGGCGACGGCTCCGACATGGGCCTGGAGATCGAGTACGTCGTCGAGGACGAGCCGCTCGGCACCGGCGGCGGCATCCGCAACGTCCTGCCGAAGCTCCGGCACGACCGGGCGATGGTCTTCAACGGCGACGTCCTCGGCGGCACGGACCTCGGCGCGGTCCTCCGCACGCACTGCGACAACGACGCCGAGGTGACCCTGCACCTCCTCCGCGTCTCCGACCCGCGCGCGTTCGGCTGCGTCCCGACCGACGCCGACGGCCGGGTCAGCGCCTTCCTCGAGAAGACCGAGGACCCGCCGACCGACCAGATCAACGCCGGCTGCTACGTCTTCCGCCGCGACATCATCGAGGGCATCCCGGACGGGCGCGAGGTCAGCGTCGAGCGGGAGGTCTTCCCCGGGCTCCTCGCCGCCGGGCGGCGCGTGTTCGGGCACGTCGACCAGGCCTACTGGCGGGACATGGGCACCCCGGCGGACTTCGTGCGCGGGTCGTCCGACCTCGTGCGCGGGATCGCGCCCTCGCCGCTGCTCGACGGGCGGCACGGGGAGGCGCTCGTCGACGACTCCGCCGCGATCGCCGGCGGGGCGCTGCTGCTCGGCGGGACGGTCGTCGGCCGCGGTGCCGAGATCGGGGCCGGGGCGCGCGTGGACACGTCCGTCGTCTTCGACGGGGTGCAGATCGAGGCCGGCGCGACCGTCGAGCGGTGCATCGTCGCCGCCGGCGCGCGGATCGGGGCCCGGGCGGTGCTCTCCGACGTCGTCGTCGGCGAGGGTGCGGTCATCGGGGCGCGGTGCGAGCTGCGCGACGGGGCGCGGGTGTGGCCCGGGGTGCAGATCCCGGACGGCGGCCTGCGGTTCTCCTCCGACATCTGACGGCCGGGGTCGCCGGGTCCCGCGGGGTCCGGGTCCCGGGGGTCCGGGTCCCGGGGGGTCGACGCCGCGCTCCGCGGTGGGTCGCCGGGGCTGCCGGGGCCCCGCGGGACGGTGCGTTCCGGCGACCGGCTGCGGACGTGCGACCGCCCCCGGGGGTCGGTGACGGGGCCGGGGGTGAACTTTTTTCCACATCTTGTGCCGTATGAACCGAAACTTCACATATTGGCCCCATATGTTGTGGTGAGGGGACGTTGCCGGGCGATATCTCGTGGTCTTTTCATGGACCGGTGCGTGCAGCCCGCCCGAAATCCGTGACGGATGTGACTGGTGTGACTGATGTGGCACCGGTCCGGTGGTCCGACGGTTGACGGCGTGTAATTACCCATGTGTAATCTCTTGTGTACGACGAGGTGCGCGGGGACGGTCCCCGGCCGCTGTGGCGGAGGGCACCCGATACGCCACCAGGCGAGGGATGAGCGAGGTGACTACGGTGGACAACTCTGCGGATGCCTTTCGTGGTCCGGTCTCCGACGGCTCAGCGGCTGTGGAGGGGGAGCAGACGTCCGAGTCGCGGCACTCGCTGTTCGACCTCACCCAGGACTTCGACCTCCTCTTCGACGCTGTCGAACAGGACTGGCAGGAACAGGCGCTCTGTGCGCAGACCGACCCTGAGGCCTTCTTCCCCGAGAAGGGGGGCTCGACCCGCGAGGCCAAGCGCATCTGCCAGGCCTGCGGGGTGCGGGACGAATGTCTGGAGTACGCGCTCGCGAACGACGAGCGCTTCGGGATCTGGGGCGGACTGTCCGAGCGTGAACGCCGCCGCCTGAAGAAGCGGATGGGCTGAGCGCTGGACCGCTCAGTCCCAGGTGAAACCCGGGTCGACCTGCTCGGGCGTCGTGTTGAGGTACACGGCGACGAGCTGGGCGATGACGAACCGCAACCACTCGTCGAGCAGCGTCGCCGTCGGCGCGCGGTGCTCCACCGGCCGGCGGAAGATGATGAGCCGCGGGCGCGTCGGGGCACCCTGGGCGTCCACACCCGCGGGGACGAGACGACCCAACGGCACCGCCCCGTCGGCGACGACATCCTCCGGCCACGGCCCGTCCGTCGCGTCGATCCGCATCCGCGGGACGACGTCCACCGCGATGTCCAGCCCGTCCATCCGGTCGCCGAACCGGTCGAGGACGTCCGCGTAGACGTCCAGCACCGCGGCGTCGAACCGCTGCCCGCGCGTCCGCGACCGCGGCAACGGCGGCATGAGGACCCCGCGGGCACCGTGACCGCGCGGGTCTGACCGCATCTTCGTGACGTGACCCATGCCGGACAGTCTATCCCCGGCCACGCGCCGTCCCCGCAACCCCGACCCGGGTGTGTCAGCCCGGGTCGCCGGGCCCCCGGCGGCTACACTGAGGCGCTGTGACCGACTACCGACAGTGCTCCCGGCCCGGCTGTGCCCGGCCTGCTGTCGCGACCCTCGTCTACAGCTACGCGCGGCAGGTGGCGACCATCGGCCCGCTCCGGCTCGACGACGACCCGCACAGCTGGGACCTCTGCCAGAACCACGTCCGCCGGACGACCGTCCCGCAGGGCTGGGACCTCGTCACCGAACCCGGCGTCGACCCCACCGCGGGGCACGGGGCCGGTGACGGACAGCAGGACGGGCCCCGCGACGAGGAGGACGACCTCTCCGAGGACGACCTCCTCGCCCTCGTCGAGGCCACCGACCCCGCCGCGAACCCCCGGCCCTCCGCGGACCCGGACCCCGGGCCCCGCGTCGTCCGCCGCTCCGAGGTGGACGCCCCCTCCGGACGGCACCCCTCCCTGGGGAACCTGCCGCGCCGGACGCCCCGTCGTCACCTCCGGGCGGTCCGCGGCGACGGGTGACGGACCCACCCGACCCGCCCCGAGCCCGCCCCCCCGACCCCCGACCGCGAACCCGATCCGGCACCGCCACCCCGGCGCCGTGACCACCGAGGAGACATCATGACCACCCGCACCCGCGAGCGCGCCGCCGTCGCATCCGTCATCAAGGCCTACGACGTCCGTGGCGTCGTCGGGGAGGGGCTCGACGCCGACCTCGTCCGCGACACCGGCGCCGCCTTCGCCTCCCTCATGCGCGAGGAGGGCGCGGAGCGGGTCGTCGTCGGGCACGACATGCGCGACAGCTCCCCGACCCTCGCCGCCGCCTTCTGCGATGGCGTGCACGCCCAGGGGCTCGACACCGTCTCCCTCGGCCTGACCAGCACCGACGAGCTCTACTACGCCTCCGGGTCGCTCGACTGCCCGGGCGCGATGTTCACCGCCTCCCACAACCCGGCGAAGTACAACGGCATCAAGATGTGCCGCGCCGGCGCGCGCCCCGTCGGCCAGGACACCGGCCTCGGGCGGATCACCGACATGCTCGTCGAAGGCGTGCCGGACTACGACGGCACCCCCGGCACCGGCACCGGGAAGGACATCCTCAGCGACTACGCGGCGTTCCTCCGCTCCCTCGTGCCCCTCGACATCCGGCCGCTCACCGTCGCCGTCGACGCGGGCAACGGCATGGGGGGCCTCACCGTCCCCGCCGTCGTCGAGGGCCTCCCGCTGGAGCTCCGGCCGCTGTACTTCGAGCTCGACGGCACGTTCCCGAACCACGAGGCCAACCCGCTCGACCCGCGGAACCTCGTCGACCTGCAGCGCTTCACCGTCGAGGTCGGCGCGGACATCGGCATCGCCTTCGACGGCGACGCCGACCGCTGCTTCATCGTCGACGAGAAGGGCGAGCCGGTGTCCCCGTCGGCCGTGTGCGGCATGATCGCCGAGCGCTACCTCGACACCCACCCGGGCGCGACCGTCATCCACAACCTCATCACCTCCCGCGCCGTGCCGGAGATCATCCGCGAGCACGGCGGACGCCCGGTGCGCACCCGCGTCGGCCACTCCTTCATCAAGGCGACGATGGCCTCCGAGGAGGCCGTGTTCGGCGGCGAGCACTCCGCCCACTACTACTTCTCCGAGTTCTTCAACGCGGACTCCGGGATGCTCGCCGCCCTCCACGTCCTCGCGACCCTCGGGGCGCAGGACCGGCCCCTCAGCGAGCTCAAGACCGCCTACGACCGCTACGCCGCGTCCGGTGAGATCAACTCCGAGGTCTCCGACCAGGCCGGGCGCACCGACGCCGTCATCGAGGCCTTCGCCGACCGGACCACCGACGTCGACCGGCTCGACGGCGTCACCGTGAGCCTCGACGACGGGTCCTGGTTCAACGTCCGCGCGTCGAACACCGAGCCGCTGCTGCGCCTCAACGTCGAGGCGGCGACGCCGGAGCGGGTCGAGGAGATCGTCACCGAGGCGCTCGGGGTCATCCGCGCCTGACCCGGGGGACGTGTCGCGGGGGGACCTGACCCGCGGGGGGACGGGACCTGACCGGCGGGGGGACGGGACCTGACCCGCGGGGGGACGGGACCTGACCCGCGGGGGCACCGGCCGGGAGCGCCGGCGTGACCCGGCCCGCCGCGGCCCCGGTATGGTGGTGACGGTATGTCCGGCCCCGCCCGGGGCCGATCCCCGGCGGCACCTCCGGTGTCCGCGCCGGGCACGGCACGTCACAGACACCGCCCAGCGTCGCCGCCGTCCCGTCGACGCAGGCAGAAAGCGAAGACCCGTCCACCGTGACCATTCTCCACGTCGAAGGCTGCATCCGTCCCTACGCCTGGGGCTCGCGCACAGCGATCGCCGAGCTCACCGGGCGTCCCTCCCCGACCTCCCACCCGGAGGCGGAGATGTGGTTCGGTGCCCACCCGGGCGGGCCGTGCCCCGTGCACCCGGTGGGGGACGACGACCCGACGCCCGCGACCGGCGACCCCGGGGAGGGGACCGGCGCCGCCCCGGCGGCGACCGAGGGCTCCCCGGTGGCCGGCGGTGACGCGCGGACACTGGAGTCCGTCATCGCCGCCGACGTCCCGGGGCAGCTCGGTGACTCCGCCGGCCCGGACGGCCGGCTGCCGTTCCTCCTCAAGCTCCTCGCCGCGGACCAGCCGCTGAGCCTCCAGGCCCACCCGTCGCGGGAGCAGGCCGTCGCCGGGTTCGCCCGGGAGGACGCCGCCGGCGTCCCCCGCGACGCGTTCACCCGCAACTACCGCGACGACAACCACAAGCCGGAGCTCATCGTCGCCCTCACGCCGTTCGACGCGATGGCCGGGTTCCGCCCGGTGGGGGAGACCCTCCGCCTGTTCGACGTCGTCGACTGCCCCGAGCTGTCCCGGTTCCGCGCTATGCTCGGATCCGGCGCGGACGCGGACGACCTGCGCGGACTCCTCACGACGTGGATCACCCTGCCGGACGCGACGGTGCGCCCGCTCGTCGCGGCGGTCGCGGCGTCGTGCCGTCGGGCCGCGGCGCGGGTCGCCGACGGTGCGGAGCCGTGGATGGTCCGCACGCTGGAGACCGTCGCCGAGCTGGGCGACCGGTACCCGGGGGACTCGGGGGTGCTGTGCGCCCTGCTGCTCAACCACGTCCGCCTGGAACCGGGGGAGGCGATCTACCTCGACGCCGGGCAGCTCCACGCCTACGTCCGCGGCTTCGGGGTGGAGGTCATGGCGAACTCGGACAACGTGCTGCGCGGCGGGCTGACGACGAAGCACGTCGACGTCCCCGAGCTCATGCACGTCCTCACCTTCGACCCGCTGGAGGACCCGGTGCGGCGCCCCGACGCCGCCGGCCGCTACCCCGTGCCGGTCGGCGAGTTCGCGCTGCGCCGCGTGACCGCCGCCGACCCGGAGGCGGCGTCCGTGACCGGGCCGGCGATGCTCCTCGGCACCGCCGGGCGCGTGCAGGTCGACGAGACCGCGGTGCCGGCGGGGACGGACGCGACGTCCACCGCGCTCACGCCGGGGGACGCCGTGTGGGTGCCCGCGGGGACGACCGTCGGCCTCACGGTGCTCGACGCCGGGCACCCGCCCGCCGGGGCCGAGGCCGAGGCCGGGGCGGACGCGGGGTCGGGGGACCACGCGGTGGCGTTCATCGTCACCGTCGGCACGGAGGACTGACCGCGGGGGGGACGGACCGCGAAGGCCCGGCTGCGGGGTTCGCCCCGGGACGCCTGGCTCAGGGGAGGGCCGACGCTCGCATGTGTGGCGCCGGGCCTGGAGAAGGAGTGTGGCTCAGGGGGCGGTGGTCGACGGGCCGGCGTGCCCGGCACCGCGCGTGTCCGTCGTCCCCGCCTGCGCGGCCGGGGTCGTCGACGCGCCCTGCTGCTGCGCACCACCCGTGACGGCGCTCTGGTCCGCGGCCCGGTCGGCACCGGGGGCGCCGGCGGCACCGGGGGCGCCGGCGGCACCGGGGGTCCCGGAGGGCAGGGCGTTCCCGCCGGTCGGGGCCCCGGCCGAGGCCGGCGTGGGCTCATCCCCGGTCGCGGGCGCGGCGTCGGCGGCGGGGGTGCCCCGGTCCGGCGTCGCGTGGGTCTCCGTCGCGGCCCCGTCGCCGTTCCCGCCGGCCGGCGCGCCCGGCGTCGGCAGCGGTGCCGGCTCCCGGCTCGGCGTCGGGGCGGGCACGGACGGCGTCGCCGCGTCGGTGCCGTCGTCCGGCGTGCCGTTGGCCGGGACCGAGGGCGCGACGGCCGAGCCCTGCGGGGCCGTGCTGCCCGACGGGTGCCCGGCGGCGTCCCCCTGGCTCTTCGGCCCACCGGCGGGGTCCCGGTCGACCGGCCCGGACATGGGCGTCGGCGCCTGCGGTCCCGGCCGGCCACCCTGCCGGTCCGGCACCGACCCGGGCGTGCGCCCGCTGCCGTCGCCGCCCTGACCACCGGCGGGGCCGGTGCCCGGGGCGACGCCCTGCCCGCCCGCGCTGGGAGGGCGGTCGTCGTCGGCGGAGACGCGGCCCGCCCCGGAGCCGGTCGCGGCCCGGTGGCCGGCGCGGCCCGAGCCGTCGTTCGACCCGCCCCACGAGTTCGGCGGGAGGTACGGGTCCTCGCCGTGGAGCGGGGCGAGGTTCGTCGACAACGGGTTGTAGGCGTCGTCGGTCGTCGGCTCGCCGAGCCCGGCCACCGGGGCCGGACGCTGCTCGCCCTCGGCGCGGCGGGTGTCCGGGGCCGGCCGCGACGGCGTCGAACTCGCCCGGCTGACCGAGGCCTCCGGCTGCACCTGCCGCTGCTGCGGGCCCCCGCCCTGCGCGTGCTCCTCCGGGCCGGACGTCGCCGACTGCCACGACACGACCGCGATGGCCGAGGCGAGGACGAGCCCGCCGACGACGAACGGCACGAGGAACCGGCGCCCGCTCGTCGGCGTGGCGTCCTCGATGTACACCGGGGTGGAGTCGTCACCCGGCTCGGTGTCGTCGTTCACGGCGGTCACGGTGTTCCTCCCGTCGGCGCGTCTCTGTGGTGTGCGCTGTGGTGTGTGCTGGACGTGGGCGGTGGGCTTGTGGTGTCGGGCTGTCGGTCTGTCCGGCCGGGTGTCGGCCGGGCTGTCGGTCTCGTGGGGTGGGTTGTCGGGGCGGTGCGGTCGGCCGGGGTGCCGGGGACCGCCGGGGGTTCGGGGTGCGTGGTCCGCTGTGCGCGGTGGACGTGGTGCGGTGTACCAGGCCCGACGGGCCCGGGTGGTGCCGACGGACGCCCTCACGGCCCCGCCTCCGGTGCGAACTGGTCCTTCAGGGGCCGCCCCGGACGGCCGCACCCGCTGACCTCACGGTGCGAAAGTGTCACGGTAAGGTCACGAACTGGTACCCAGCGTATCACGGTCCGGTCACTTTCTGTACCCCCGGCGGGTCGTGACCGGCGGTGGGGCCGCCGACGCCGGGGGTGGGCGCGTCGTCCCCCTCGGCCCGCCCACCGGGGACCGCGACCGTCCCGCGGCGGCGACCGCACCCGACCCGGCCCGGGGACCGCGACCACCCAATGGCGGCGACCGCACCCGACCCGGCCCGGGGACCGCGGCCACCCTGCGGCGGCGACCGCACCCGACCCGGCCCGGGGACCGCCCGGGGGTGGGGCCGTCGTCCCCCGTGGGGGTCCCTCCCGGGGTCCGACGGAGCCCTCCCCGGGACCCCTGACCGGGGCCGTCGCCGGGTCCCCGCCGCACCCCGCCCGGGGGTCGCACGCACCGGCCCCGCACCGACGACGCCGTGCCCCGTCGTTGGCTATGGTGAACACCGTCCGGCCGTGCCGCAGGGGGCGGCCACCTGAACCCACGAGGAGGACCCGCCGTGAGCAGCTGGGATGAGACAGTCTTCTCCGACGAGACGAACACGGATTTTCTCGACGACTGCGTCGACCTGGAGGAGCTCGACCTCATGGAGATGCTGGAGGACGCCTGCTCCTCCGCGCTCAACCACGCGCGGCCGGGGGAGACGGACTACGTCAACGGGCTGTGCGCCGCGTCCGTCGCGGCGATCTGGTGCGGGGCGCCGTTCAGCGCCTCCGACGTCGTCTCCGACTACCCGTTCATCCGGCGGTACATCGGGGACTGCCCCGAGAGCCTCCAGGAGGCCGCGCTCCAGGTCCTCGACCGGGAGCTCGACGACAGCGGGGCGGACGCGCCCGAGGGGCTGGAGACGTACGTCGAGGCCCTGAGCTGACGCCCGCCTGACCCCGGGACGACGCCGTGCTTCCCTGGGGACGACGCCGGGCTTCCCCCCGAGACGACGCCGTGCTGACCCCGGGACGACGCCGGGCTTCCCCCCGAGACGACGCCGGGCCGGGACCGGCCCGCGCTAGGCTGGGGCACGGCGTGCCCGCAGCGGCACCGGGGCACCGGGCGCACCCGCGCGCCCCACGAGAGACCACCGAGAGACAACCCAGACACGACAGGGAAGAGACGAGACAGCATGGCTGACGCACAGCAGGCGGCGGAGACGACGGCGGACCGGATCGGGGACCTCGAGTTCAAGGTGAGGGACCTCTCCCTCGCCGAGGCGGGGCGGCACCAGATCCGCCTGGCCGAGCACGAGATGCCCGGCCTCATGGAACTGCGCCGCGAGTACGCCGAGGAGCAGCCGCTCGCCGGCGCCCGGATCGCCGGGTCCATCCACATGACCGTCCAGACGGCCGTGCTCATCGAGACGCTCACGGCGCTCGGCGCGGACGTCCGCTGGGCCTCCTGCAACATCTTCTCCACCCAGGACGAGGCCGCCGCGGCGGTCGTCGTCGGCGACGGCACCCCCGAGCAGCCGACCGGTGCGTCCGTCTTCGCGTGGAAGGGCGAGAGCCTCGACGAGTACTGGTGGTGCCTCGACCGCATCTTCGACTGGAGCTCCGCCGGGGAGGGCGTCGACGCGAACATGATCCTCGACGACGGCGGCGACGCGACGACCGCCGTCATCAAGGGCCGCGAGTACGAGGACGGCGGGGTCATCCCCGACCCCTCCGAGGCCGAGAGCGACGAGCAGGCGGCGTTCTTCCGCATGCTCGCCCGCGTCCACGCGGAGGACGCCACCCGGTGGACCCGCGCGGCCGCCAGCGTCCGCGGCGTCACCGAGGAGACGACGACCGGCGTGCACCGCCTCTACCACTTCGCCGAGCAGGGCGTCCTGCCCTTCCCGGCCATGAACGTCAACGACGCCGTGACGAAGTCGAAGTTCGACAACAAGTACGGCACCCGGCACAGCCTCCTCGACGGCATCAACCGTGCGACGGACATGCTCGTCGGCGGCAAGAACGTCCTCGTGTGCGGCTACGGCGACGTCGGCAAGGGCTGCGCCGAGGCCTTCGCCGGGCAGGGCGCGCGCGTCCGCGTCACCGAGGCCGACCCGATCAACGCCCTCCAGGCGCTCATGGAGGGCTTCCCCGTCGTCACCGTCGAGGAGGCCATCGGGGACGCGGACATCGTCATCACCGCGACGGGCAACCTCGGCATCATCACCTTCGAGCACATGCAGCACATGAAGGACCACGCCGTGCTCGGCAACATCGGCCACTTCGACAACGAGATCGACATGGCCAGCCTGCTCCACCGCGACGACGTCCGCCGCGTCACCATCAAGCCGCAGGTCGACGAGTTCACCTTCCCCGGCGCCGACGGCGAGGAGCGCAGCATCATCGTCCTGTCCGAGGGTCGCCTGCTCAACCTCGGCAACGCCACCGGCCACCCGAGCTTCGTCATGTCCACCTCCTTCGCCGACCAGACGATCGCCCAGATCGAGCTGTTCACGAAGGCGGAGGAGTACGACAAGGAGGTCTACCGGCTGCCGAAGATCCTCGACGAGAAGGTCGCGCGGATCCACGTCGAGGCGCTCGGCGGCGAGATCACGACGCTCACCAAGGAGCAGGCCGAGTACATCGGCGTGGACGTCGAGGGCCCGTTCAAGCCCGAGCACTACCGGTACTGAGCGGGCACGGGCATGATCGTCGCGGTCGAGGGAGTCGACGGGGCCGGGAAGAACACCCTGGTCACCGCCGTCGAGGAGGAACTGCTGGCCCGGGAGGTGCCCGTCGCGCGGGTGGCCTTCCCGCGGTACGGGAACTCGGTCCACGCGGACCTCGCCGACGCCGCCCTCCACGGGCGGATGGGGGACCTCACCGGGTCCGTCCACGGCATGGCCACGCTCTTCGCGCTCGACCGCGCGGAGGTCGCCGACGAGTTGGCGGAGTTGTCCGCTGACGGGTACGTCGTCCTCCTCGACCGGTTCACCGCGTCGAACGCGGCGTACTCGGCGGCGCGGCTCGCCGAGGACGTCGACGGGCCGACCGTGGAGTGGGTGCGGATGCTCGAGACCGGCTCGCTCGGGGTGCCGGTGCCGGACCTCCAGGTGCTCGTCGACGTCGAGGTCGACGAGGCCGCGCGGCGGGTGACGTCGCGGGCCGCCGACGACCCGGCCCGGGTCCCCGACGCCTACGAGGCCGACGCCGCGCTCCAGCAGCGGACCGCCGAGGCCTACCGGGCGCTCGCGGCGGCGGCGTGGGGCAGCCCGTGGGAGGTCGTGACGAATCCCCCGTCCGCGGACCGCGACGCCGTCGAGGCGCGGGCCCGGGACCTCGTCGACGTCATCGTCGCCCGGCGGCGCGCGGCGGAGGACGCCGACGCCCACCCCGACGCCGACGCCGGCACCGACGACGCGAACGCCGGCACCGACGCCGACGACTGACCACCCGCGCCGTCCGGCGCCCCACCCCGCCCCGCCCGACCGCGCGGCGGGCGGCGGCCCGGCCGGCTGTCCACACCGCGCGGCCACGTGTTGAGTCCGCCCCCGTCCCCTGTGAGAACATGAGAGCCATGGCAGCGAAAATTCTGGTGGTCGACGACGACCCCGCGATCTCCGAGATGCTCACCATCGTCCTCCAGGGCGAGGGATTCGAGACCGTCGTCGTCGGCGACGGGGCCGAGGCCGTCGAGGCGGCCCGCCGCGAGGACCCCGACCTCATCCTGCTGGACCTCATGCTCCCCGGCATGAGCGGCATCGACGTGTGCCGCACCATCCGGGAGGACTCGACGGTCCCCATCGTCATGCTCACCGCGCGGACCGACACGGTCGACGTCGTCCTCGGCCTGGAGTCCGGCGCGGACGACTACGTGCACAAGCCCTTCAAACCGAAGGAGCTCGTCGCCCGCGTGCGCGCCCGCCTGCGCCGCAGCCCCGAGGACCGGGACGAGCCGCTGGAGCTCGGCGACCTCGTCATCGACATCCCGGGCCACCAGGTCACCCGGAACGGGCGGGAGATCCCGCTCACCCCCATCGAGTTCGACCTCCTCGTCGCGCTGGCCTCCCGCCCCCGGGAGGTGTTCACCCGCGAGGAGCTGCTCGAGCGGGTGTGGGGCTACCGGAAGTCCAGTGACACCCGGCTGGTCAACGTCCACATCCAGCGGCTGCGGTCGAAGGTGGAGAAGGACCCGGACGACCCGAAGATCATCCAGACGATCCGTGGCGTCGGCTACAAGTCCGGCGAGTGACCGTGCCGGACGCGCCGAGGGACGGTGCCGGGGACGCAGGTCTCCGGTTCGAGACGGTCGGGGAGGGCGTGCGTGCCTTCATGCGGAGGCCGCAGGCCGTCATCCGTGACGCGTGGCGGCATCTCGCGCACAGCTGGCGGACGTCGATCCAGCTGCGCGTCATCGGCAGCGTGTTCATGTCCTCGCTCGTCGTCATCGTCATCCTCGGCTTCGTCCTCATCAGCTTCGTCGGCCAGCAGCTGCTGACGTCGAAGCACTCCTCGGCGACCGAGGAGATGGACCGGGCGCGCGCCGCGGTCGAGGAGCAGATCCGGGCGTCGGACACGTCGAACTCGCTGCAGGTGCGGCTCAACGCCGCCCGGTCGGTGCTGTCGGACCGGACGAGCACCGGCTCGGAACCGGGGGCCGGGGCCGTGTACGACCCGGTGCTCGTCGCCCCCGACGTCAACGGCGGCGACGTGTCGTCGCCCGCCCAGAACCCGGTCCCGGAGAGCCTGCGGGAGTTCGTCCGGCAGGGCCAGGTGTCCGTCCAGTACGCCACGATCCCGACCGGCGGGCAGACGGCGTCGAAAACCCTCATCATCGGCTCGCCGGTCGCGGCGGACATCCCCGGCCTCGAGCTGTACCTCATCATGCCCCTCGACAACGAGGAGTCCACGCTGACCCTCATGCGCGGGCTGCTGTCCGCGGGCGCGATCGTGCTCCTCGTGCTGCTCGTCGTCATCGCGTGGGTGTTCTCGCAGCAGCTCACGGTGCCGATCCGCACGGCGTCCCGCATCGCGGAGCGCTTCGCCACCGGGCACCTCCGGGAGCGCATGGTCGTCGACGGGCAGGACGAGGTCGCGCGCCTCGCGACGAGCTTCAACGAGATGGCGGAGAAGCTGTCCCGCCAGATCCGGCAGCTCAAGGAGTTCGGTGACCTCCAGCGCCAGTTCACCTCGGACGTCTCCCACGAGCTGCGCACCCCGTTGACGACGGTGCGCATGGCCGCCGACCTCATCCACGACAACGCCGAGGACCTCGACCCGATGACCCGCCGGGCCTCGGAGCTGATGAACACGGAGCTCGACCGCTTCGAGTCCCTCCTCGGCGACCTGCTGGAGATCTCCCGCCACGACGCCGGGGTGGCGAACCTCTCCGCCGAGCGGGTGGACATCCGCGGGGCCGTGAAGTCCGCCCTCGGGCAGGTCCGGGCCATCGCCGAGGACGTGGGCTGTGAGTTCGTCGTCGACCTCCCGGAGGACCCGGTCATGGTGCGGATCGACTCCCGCCGCGTCGAGCGCGTGCTGCGCAACCTCCTCGCCAACGCCGTCGACCACAGCGAGGGCAACCCGGTCAACGTCACGCTGCGGGTCGGGACGGAGTCCCTGGCCGTGACGGTCGTCGACCACGGCATGGGCCTCAAGCCGGGGGAGGCGGACCTCGTGTTCAACCGGTTCTGGCGTTCCGACCCGTCGCGGGAGCGGCGGACCGGCGGCACCGGGCTGGGCCTGGCCATCGCGAAGGAGGACGCGCAGCTCCACGGCGGCCGCCTCGAGGCGACGGGTGAGCCGGGGCTGGGGGCGTGCTTCCGGCTCACGCTGCCGCTCGACCTCGGGACGCGGGTCACGGCGTCGCCGTTGCCGTTGGAGATCGACCGGCCGACGGACGCGGACCCCGACACCGGCGCAGGCGCAGACGCAGGCGCAGGCGCAGGCGGGGACGGGGGCGCGGCCACCGGCGGGGACGGGGAGGCCGCCGCCGGCGAATCCGGGGACGCCGACGTGGACGCGGGCGTGGGGGCAGCCGCAGACCCGGCAGCAGCCGGAGCTGGAGCTGGAGCTGCAGCCGCAGCCGGCGACGCCGACACAGCCGCAATCGCCGACACCACCGGTCCCGGTCAGGGGCCCGCCGACGCCCCGGGGGAGGATCCCGGTGCGGGGACGGGGGACGACGCCGCGCCCCGCGACAGCACCGGCGACGCCGGGGTGCCGATCGTCGGCGACGACGGCGACCCCCTCCCGGAGCCCACCGTCCACGTGGTCGACGACCCCGCGGGGACGCCCCTGCGCCGGCTCCCCCTCCCCGAGGCCGAACTCGAGGGGTTGACCGAGGCGGAACTGCTCACGGCGCAGCAGGAGGCCGAGGCGATGGACAACATGGACACCAGTGACGGCGACGGGCACGGGGCCGGTTCGCCGGACCCCGGCGACGCCGGGCACACGGACGGGCGGAGTGACACGGAATGAATCGACGAATGGGCGACCGTCCCGGTCGGGCGGTGCGGAGACTCCTCGCGGCGGTGGGCACCGTCCCGCTCGTCGCGGCGTGCACGACGCTGCCGGGCGAGTCCGCCCCGGAGGTCGTCAGCTCGTACGTCTCCCAGCCGACGCAGGAGAACGTCGTCGAACCCCGCCCCGGCCAGCCGTCGGACCTGCTCCTGCGGGACTTCTTCTCGGCCTCGGCCCACCCCATCGGCAACCACCAGGCGGCGAAGAAGTTCCTCGACGACGGCGTCGCCGACCGGTGGCAGGACGGTGCGGCGACGATCATCCTCGACCACATCGACATCAACTCCGACGGCGCGGCCCGCGACGGGCGCATCTCCTACAAGGTGCGGGGCAACATCATCGGCCGGCTCGGCACCGGCGGGACGTTCCGCCCGGAGAACACCCCCTACGAGGAGACGTACGAGCTCAGCCGGGCCGACGACGAGTGGCGCATCGACGGGCTGCCGAACGGCGTCGTCATGGACCGCAACGACTTCACCGCCGCCTACCAGGACCGGGACATCTACTTCCTCGACCCGACGCAGCGGCGGCTCGTGCCCGACCGCCGGTGGGTGTACACCCGGCAGGAGTCCCAGGCGTCGTCGCTGATGTCCCTGCTCGCCGCCGGGCCGCGGGACGTCCTCACCCGGGGGGTGCACTCCGCCCTGCCGCCGGACGCCGCCGTGCAGGCGAGCAGCTCCGGCGGCCCCGGGTTCACCGTGGACTTCAGCGGGTTGTCCACCCTCTCGGCGGAGGACCGCACCCGGCTCGCCGCGCAGGTCGTGTGGACCCTCGCCTCGGCGGACATCCGCGGGCCGTACACGATCCTCGCCGACGGCTCGCCCCTCAGCGACGAGGTCGACGGAGGGTGGAACATCGACGACGTCAGCCAGTTCGACCCGAAGGCCGCCCCGGTCACGCCGCTGCGTGCCCTGCGCGACGGCGGGCTCGTCGAGGTGACCGACGGGCAGGTGCGGCAGATGCAGGGCTGGCCGGCGCGCGGCGGCATCGAGTCCGTCGGCGTCTCGGCGGCGTCGTCGGCGGTCGCCGGGGTCGTGTCCCGGGGCGACCGGCGGCGGGCGCTGCTCGTCGGCACGCCCGACGAGGAACCGCGGACCGCGGCCGAGGGCGAGTCGCTCACGCGGCCGACGTGGACGGCCGACGGCACGACGTTCTACTCCGTCGTCGACGGGCAGAAGGTCATGCGCTTCACCCGGTCGTCGTCGTCCGGGGAGATCAGCCGGCAGGAGGTCGACCGCGCCGGGCTCGACGAACTGGGCGACCCGGAGGCGCGGATCAGCGTCTTCCAGGTGTCCCGGGACGGCACGCGGGCGGTGGTGCTCGTCAACGGCCGCGTGTACATCAGCGTGCTCGAACGCGGCGACGGGGACCGGGTGCGGCTCGGGCGGTTCATCCAGGTGGGCTACCAGCTCGGCGAGACGGCCGTGTCGGCGGAGTGGCAGGTCGACGGGTCGCTCATCGTCGGCACGCGTGCGAACGACGCCCCCGTGTGGCGGGTCGAGGTCGACGGGTCGAGCGCGACCCAGCTGCCCTCCCGCAACGTCACCGCCCCGGTCGTCGCCGTCGCCTCGACCTCGACGCTGCAGTACATCACCGACGGGCGGGCGCTGCTCCAGCTCGACCCGGGGGACAGCGACTCCCGCTACTGGCGTGAGGTCCCCGCCCTGCAGGGCGAGCGGGCGGTGCCGATCATCGCGCAGTGAGCCGGGACGGGGGGTGGTGATGGGCGCCGGCCGGTGGGGACGTCCGGGGACGACGGCCCGGTCCGCGGGGGTGGCCGGGGCGCTGGTCGGGGGCGTCGTCGGCGGCCTCGCCGCGGCCGCGGAGCTCGTCTGGCGGCGGGACTGCATGTGCTGCGGCCGGCCGGTGGACACCGCGACCGCCCCGGCCGCGACCCCCACGGCACCTCCCCGGGCGTGGTCCCCGGCGACCCGCGCGGCGGTCCCGGCGTCGACCCCCTCGGTGGACCCCGCGACGGCCCCGGCGGTGGGGCCGGGCGCCCCGGGGCTGTGCCGCGACTGCGCGCGTGCCCTGTCCGCGCCGCCGGACCTCGTCACCCCCGTCGCGACCGCGCCGCCGTTCCCCGTCCTCGCGTGCGGCCCCTACGGCGGCGCGCACCGGATGCTCGTGCTCGCGGCGAAGGACCACCTGCGGCGGGACGCCGTCGACGTCGCCGGGGCGTGCCTCGGCGCGGCGGTGCGCGACCTCACGGCCCGGGGCCTGCTGCCCGTCCCGGGGCCCGGGGCCGCCCCCGTGCTCGTCGCCGCGCCGACGCGGCGGTCCGCCGCCCGGAACCGGGGCGGGGACGTCGTGTCGCGCATGGCCCGGGCCGCCGTCGCGGGACTGCCGTGGGGAGGGACGGTCGCCGCGCCGGGGCGGGTGCGGGAGGGGACGCCGGACTCGGTCGGCCAGGGCCGGGCCGCCCGCCGGAGGAACACGGCGTCCGGGATCGTCCTCGACGACCGCGCGGCGCGGGGGTTGGCGCGGGCGGCCCGCGGGCGGGCGGTCGTCGTCGTGGACGACGTCCTCACCACGGGGGCGACGGTGACCCAGTTCGCGCTGGCCCTTGCCGCGGCGGGCGTGCGGGTGGACGCGGCCGTCGTCGTCGCCGCCGGGTGACCCGCGCCCCGCCCCGCGCCCGGCACCCGGCACCCGGCACCCGCCCCGCACCCTGCACCCGCCCCGCACCCCGCCCCGCGACCGGCCCTGCACCCTGCACCCGGCACCCGCCCCGCACCCCGCCCGGACACCCCGCCCCGCGCCCGGCGGGTGACGGGACGGTGAACGCGGGTGGCCCCGGGGTGAACGGATGTCGGCCGAGAGGCGACCGCGGGGTGTCCCGCTGACGTACGATCAGTGGTGGAACGTCGTCACCGGTGAAGTCCGGAGGGCAATCCCGCTCACCGGCACCGGTGCCAGAGACCGGGAGGTTGTCCATGTCGACTGTCCAGAACCCCAGCACCCCCACCGGCGCCGAGGCGCCGGCCGCTCCGCAGGCGCACGTCGAGATCACCGGCCGTAACGTCGAGGTCCCCGAGCACTTCCAGGAACGGGTGAACGCGAAGCTCGCGAAGATCGAGCGCCTCGACACCACGCTGACCTCCTTCCACGTCGAACTCACCCACGAACGCAACCCCCGCCGCGCCGACGAGGCCGACCGCATCCAGGTCACCGCGACGGGCAAGGGGCACATCGCCCGGGCGGAGGCGAAGGAGGAGAACTTCTACGCCGCCCTGGAGTCCGTCATGGCGAAGATGGAGCGGTCGCTGCGCAAGGTCAAGGCCCGTCGCAGCATCAGCCGGTCCGGGCACCGGGCCCCGATCTCCGTGGGGGAGGCCACCGCCGGTCTCGTCGAGGAGGGGCTGCGGTCGCCGGAGGGCGAGGCCGGGTCCGGGGCCGCGGGCGCCGGGGGCACCGCGGGTGAGACGTCCCCCGGTCCGTTCGACGTCGACCCCTACGCCGAGCAGTTCGAGCCCGGCCGGGTGGTCCGGCGCAAGGAGCACGCCGCGATCCCGATGTCCGTCGACGACGCGCTGAGCCGGATGGAGCTCGTGGGGCACGACTTCTTCCTCTTCGTCAACGAGGAGACGGGCCGACCCTCCGTCGTCTACCGGCGCCACGCCTACGACTACGGTCTCATCGCGCTCACCGAGCCCGACGCCGCCGACGCCGCCGGTGCCGCGGAGACGGCGGAGGCCGCCGGCTGACGCCGGGGGGGGTGACGACGCGGTCTGACACCGGGAACCCACCCGGACCGGGGGGAGCGCCGCGGGGTGGGGCGGCGTGGGGTCCGGGCGGGCGCGGTGAGGGCGCGGTGAGGGGGAGGTGAGGGGGAGGTGAGGGGGGCGTCCCCGTTGGGGTGGGGGAAAGGGCGGCGCGGGGGGTACACTGGTGCTCCAACTGTGCCCGTCCGGAGCGTCCGGTGCGGCGGCTGTCCCGGCGACGTCGGGACCTGTCCGGCGGGCACCGGCGGGAGCGCACGGACACCACCGGGCACCTCACGGTCGCACCACGGTCGCCGGCGGACCCTCCGGGTCACCTGATTTTTTCCGACGTAAGGACACTCTGCACGTGCTAGGACTCTCCAAGATTCTCCGCCTGGGTGAAGGTCGCGCAGTCAAGCGCCTCGGTGCGGTCGCGGACCAGGTCATCGCGCTGGAGGACACGTACTCCGGGCTCAGCGACGACGAGCTGCGCGCGAAGACCGAGGAGTTCCGGTCGCAGCTCGCCGACGGCTCCTCTCTCGACGACATCCTTCTCGACGCCTTCGCGGTCGCCCGGGAGGCGTCGTGGCGGGTGCTCGGCCAGAAGCACTACCGGGTCCAGGTCATGGGCGGTGCCGCCCTCCACTGGGGCTATGTCGCCGAGATGAAGACCGGTGAGGGCAAGACCCTCACCTGTGTGCTCCCGGCGTACCTCAACGCCCTCGCCGGCAAGGGTGTGCACGTCGTCACGGTGAACGACTACCTGGCCCGGCGTGACTCGGAGTGGATGGGCCGTGTCCACCGCTTCCTCGGCCTGACCACGGACGTCATCCTCTCGGACAAGCAGCCGGCGGAGCGTCGCGAGGCGTACAACGCGGACATCACGTACGGCACGAACAACGAGTTCGGGTTCGACTACCTCCGCGACAACATGGCCCACTCCCTGGACGACCTCGTCCAGCGCGGCCACAACTACGCCATCGTCGACGAGGTCGACTCGATCCTCATCGACGAGGCGCGGACGCCGCTCATCATCTCCGGGCCGGTCGGCGGCTCCTCCCAGTGGTTCACCGCCTTCAGCCGCATCGTGCCGAAGATGACCCGCGACATCCACTACGACGTGGACGAGCGCAAGAAGACCATCGGCGTCCGGGAGGAGGGCGTCGAACTCGTCGAGGACCAGCTCGGGATCGACAACCTGTACTCCCCGGAGCACTCCCAGCTCGTGAGCTACCTCAACAACGCCATCAAGGCGAAGGAGCTGTTCACCCGGGACAAGGACTACATCGTCCGCAACGGTGAGGTGCTCATCGTCGACGAGTTCACGGGCCGCATCCTCGACGGCCGGCGGTACAACGAGGGCATGCACCAGGCGATCGAGGCGAAGGAGGGCGTCGAGATCAAGAACGAGAACCAGACGCTCGCCACCGTCACCCTCCAGAACTACTTCCGCCTCTACGACAAGCTCGCCGGGATGACCGGTACGGCCGAGACCGAGGCGTCGGAGCTGAAGTCGATCTACAAGCTCGACGTCGCGCCGATCCCGACGAACAAGCCGAACCAGCGTGAGGACCGCGTCGACCTCGTCTACAAGACGCAGGAGGCGAAGTTCGCCGCCGTCGCCGACGACATCGCCGAGCGGGTCGAGAAGGGCCAGCCGGTGCTCGTCGGCACGACGTCCGTCGAGCGCTCCGAGTACCTGTCCCGCCTGCTCCAGAGCCGCGGGGTCCGCCACAACGTGCTCAACGCGAAGTACCACGAGCAGGAGGCGCAGATCGTCGCGCAGGCCGGCCGGGCCGGCGCGGTGACCGTCGCGACGAACATGGCCGGCCGTGGTACGGACATCGTCCTCGGCGGCAACCCGGACATCATCGCGGACATCAACCTCCGTGAGCGTGGGCTCGACCCGGTGGAGACGCCGGAGGAGTACGAGGCCGCGTGGGACGAGGAGATCGAGAAGTGCCGCGCGACGTCGAAGAAGGAGGCGGAGAAGGTCATCGAGGCCGGTGGCCTCTACGTCCTCGGCACCGAGCGGCACGAGTCCCGGCGTATCGACAACCAGCTGCGAGGCCGCTCCGCCCGTCAGGGTGACCCGGGCGAGACGCGGTTCTACCTCTCGATGCGTGACGAGCTCATGACCCGCTTCGTCGGCGGCCGCATGGAGGCGATGATGAACCGCCTCAACGTGCCGGACGACATGCCCATCGACTCGAAGATGGTGACGAACGCGATCAAGGGCGCGCAGTCGCAGGTGGAGAACTCCAACTTCGAGATGCGCAAGAACGTCCTCAAGTACGACGAGGTCCTCAACGAGCAGCGCAAGGTCATCTACGGCGAGCGCCGCCAGATCCTCGAGGGCGAGGACGTCGCCCGGCAGATCCGCCGGATGATGGACGACACGATCACGGCGTACGTCGACAGCGCGACGGCCGAGGGGTACGTGGAGGACTGGGACCTCGACGCCCTGTGGCACGCCCTGGAGTCCCTGTACGGTCCGACGTTCTCCCACGAGGAGCTCGTCGCCGGGGACGAGTACGGCAAGCCCGGCGAGCTGTCCGCCTCCCAGCTGCTCGAGGCGCTGAAGAAGGACGCGAACGCCCAGTACGACGAGCTCGAGTCCGCGGTCACGGCGATCGGCGGCGAGGACCAGATGCGGGGCATGGAGCGCGCGGCGCTGCTCAACGTCGTCGACCAGAAGTGGCGCGAGCACCTCTACGAGATGGACTACCTCAAGGAGGGCATCGGCCTGCGCGCGATGGCGCAGCGCGACCCCCTCGTGGAGTACCAGCGTGAGGGCGGGGACATGTTCACCCGCATGAAGGACGGCATCCAGGAGGAGACGGTCCGGCAGCTCTTCCTCGTGCGCCGGCAGCTCGACCAGGGCCCGGTGCGCGTCGAGGACCCGGCGGACAGCGAGGCCAACCGGGACGACGAGGGCCCGGGGCAGGCCGTCCCGCAGGCCACGATCGGCGGCTGACCGCCGCCCCCTCCCGACGCGAGCGGTTCCACGCGGGCCCCGGCGGTACGCCGGGGCCCGCCGCCGTTCAGATGAGCTGCACCGCGGCGAGCGTCCAGCCGCCGTCGGTCGCGTCGAGCACCCCGGCGAGCGCCCGCACCCGGCCCTCCACCCGCGCCGACGCGCAGAACCGCGAGCGGTGTGACGCGGCCGTCGTCGCCGGGGACACGTGGACCGACAGCACCCGGGACGGGGTGCTCGCCACCGGTGCGCCGACCCGCCGCCGTGCCCGCAGGTGCTCCACGACCTCACGGGCGAACGGTCCCCGCGCGAGGACGGCCGGTGACCGCGCCCCGTCGCGGGCCTCCAACCAGAACGTCAGCAACCGGTGCACCGTCGCCGCCGGCGGTCGCGTCACCGCGGCGGCCGCCACCGGACGCCCGCCGCCGGCTGTGCCACCCGCCGCGCCACCGGCTGTACCACCCGCCGCGCCACCTGCAGCGCCGCCACCCGGCGCACGCCCCGCCGCGCCACCCACCGGCCCGCCGGCTGTGCCACGCGCCACGCCACCCACCGGCGCACGGCCCGCCGCGCCACCACCCGGCCCGCCGCCGTGCGGCGTACGCACGGCGTCGTCCCCCCACCCACGGTCCCCACCCGCCGGCCGGAACAGGTACACGGCCCCGGCGAGCGGCACGAGATCCCCGGTGTCCGTCTGCTGCTCAACCCCCATGCCGGTCATCGTAACCGGCCGCGTGGCAGAATGGTCGGCATGCGTGGACTGATTGTGGATTACTGTGGCGTCCTCGACGGGGCGGAGGAGGATCGTCGCCGGTGGCGGAAGCTCCTCACGGCGCTCCGCCAGGAGGGGGTGGCGACGGCGATCCTGTCCAACGACCCCGGCGGCTCCGGCGCCGACCCCATCCGGACGTGGCAGGAGGCCGGGTACGTCGACCACGTCGTCCTCTCCGGTGAGATCGGGGCGGAGAAGCCCGGCGAGGAGGCCTTCCGGGTCACCGCCGAGCGGATGGAGCTGCCGCAGAGTGACTGCGTGCTGGTGGACGACTCGATCCTCAACATCCGCGGCGCCGTCGAGAACGGCCTCGTCGCCGTGTACTACCAGCAGTTCGACCGGGCGGTCGTGGAGATCGTCAACCTGTTCGACGTCGAGGGGGAGTTCTAGTGCGCGTGTATGTTCCGGCGACGTTCGACATGCTCGGGGTGCTCGCCGGGGAGGGGACGATGCCGGTGCGCTCCGGCGTCGGGTTCGCGCTCACCCCCGCCCTGCGGGAGTTCTACACCTCGGGCGATGAGGAGGAGATCGGGTACCAGGCCTTTCTCGACGCCGCCCGGGCGTCGCTGCGCCTGCTCGCCATCGAGGACGAGGAACGCTTCCCGGCCCGGCGGGTGGTCCTGTCCGTCGACGTCGACGACGACAAGCTCACCCTCGCCCCCGAGGACGGGGAGGCCGTCGTGCGGCTCGACCCGGCGACCGTGACGACCGCGCAGCTCGCGGCGGTGCACGTCGACGACGCCGACGCGGAGCCGGCGACGCGCGCGGCCGTGGAGGTCATCGACCGGGCGGACCTCGGCGACGGTGACGCGGAGATCATGCTCGGCGACTGCGAGGACAATCTCATGTCCTGGTACGACGCGAAGGAACTCGCGTTCCTCGTCGACCTGCTCTGACGGCCGGGCCCCGGGCCCGAGCCCTCAGGACTCCCAGTCGTGGTTCGTCCGCAGGGCGGCGAGGAGCTGCCGGACGGCGGTGACGCGCCGCGCGCTCGTCCCGGTGAGCGTGTCCAGCGCGCACTCCGGGTCGGCGGGCGGCCCCATGTGCGTGCACCCGCGCGGGCAGTCCGCGACGACGTCGCGGAGGTCGTCGAACGCCTCGATGACCTGGTCGGGGGACACGTGGGCGAGCCCGAAGCTGCGGATGCCGGGGGTGTCGATGATCCACCCGCCGTCCGGCAGCGGCAACGCGACGGACTGCGAGGACGTGTGCCGGCCCTTCCCGACGCCCGACACGGAGCCGGTCGCCCGGTCCGCGTCCGGGACGAGCCGGTTGACCAGCGTCGACTTCCCGACCCCGGAGTGGCCGACGAGCGCGGTGACCCGGTTGTGGACGATCTCCTCCACCGGCCCCAGCGGGTCGTGGACCCCGCACTGCACGATCTCGACGTCGAGGTCCCGGAACTGGGCGGTGAACTCCTCGGCGTCGGCGAGGTCGGTCTTCGTCAGGCACAGCACGGGGGTCACGCCGCCGACGAACGCGGCGACGAGGGTCCGTTCGACGAGCCCCGCCCGGGGCGGCGGGTCGGCGAGGGCGGTGACGATGAGCAGCCGGTCGGCGTTCGCCACGACGACCCGCTCGTAGGGGTCGGTGTCGTCCGCGGTCCGGCGGAGCACGCTCGTGCGCTCCTCCAGGCGGACGATGCGGGCGAGGGTGCCGGGGCGGCCGCTCGTGTCACCGACGACACCGACCCGGTCGCCGACGACGACGGCGGTGCGTCCCATCTCCCGGGCCCGCATGCAGACCACTGGCCGGAGCCGGGTCTCCGGGCGGTCGTCGAGGACGACACCCCACCGCCCGCGGTCGCGGGAGACGACCGTCCCGGTCTCCGCGTCGAGGTGGGAGGGCCGGTCCTTCGTCCGGGGGCGGGAGCCCTTCCCGGGGCGGACGCGGACGTCGGACTCGTCCCAGTCCCGGGCACCACGGCCGGACCGGGCGGAGCTGCGCGCCACCCCCGTCACGCCCCGAGCATGTCGGCCCACCGGGCCTCGAAGTCGGGCAGCGTCTTCGCCGTCGTGCCGATGTCCTCGACGGCCACCCCGGGCACGGCGAGGCCGATGATCGCCCCGGCGGTCGCCATGCGGTGGTCGGCGTAGGAGTGCCACGTGCCGCCGTGCAGGGGGGCGGGGTCGATGGTGAGCCCGTCGTCGGTCTCGGTGACCCGGCCGCCGAGGGCGCCGAGTTCGGCGGCGAGGGCGGCGAGGCGGTCCGTCTCGTGGCCGCGGAGGTGGGCCACGCCGTAGAGGTGGCTCCGGCCCCCGGCGAGAGCGCACACGGCGGCGACGGTGGGGGTGAGCTCGCCGATGTCGTGCATGTCGAGGGTGAGACCCCGCAGGGAGGCCCGGTCCTCCGGGCCGGTGACCTCGAGGGACCCGCTGGCCGCGTGGTACTCGACGGTCGCCCCCATCTCCTCGAGGATGACCCGGATCTGGTCGCCGGGCTGGGTGGTGGTCTGCGGCCAGCCGGTGACCCGGACGGTCCCGCCGGTCACCGCGGCGGCGGCGAGGAACGGCGTCGCGTTGGAGAGGTCCGGTTCGACGGTCCACGTGCGGGCCGCGACGGGGCCGGGGTGGACGGTCCACCGGTTGAGGGCGGTGTCGACGCGCACCCCGGCGTGGCGGAGCATCTCGACCGTCATCTCGATGTGGGGCAGGCTCGGCACGGCGTCACCGGTGTGGACGACGGTCACCCCGGCGTCGTACCGGGGCCCCGCGAGCAGGAGCCCGGAGACGAACTGGGAGGAGGCGGAGGCGTCGATGTGCACCTCGCCGCCCCGGAAGGACCCGGTGCCGTGGACGCGCAGGGGCAGGCCGGGGCCGTCGCCGGTGTTCTCCACCGTCGCCCCGAGGGCGCGCAGCCCGGAGACGGTGCCGTCCATGGGGCGTCGCCGCGCGGCCGGGTCGCCGTCGAGGAGGACGTCCCCGTCGGCGAGGACGGCGAGCGGCGGGATGAACCGCATGACGTTCCCGGCGAGGCCGCAGTCCACCTCCCCGCCGTGGAGGGGGCCGGGGACGACGTGCACGCTGTCGCCGTCGATGTCGACGGTCGCCCCGAGGGTGCGCAGGGCCTGCGCCATGAGGGTGGTGTCCCGGCTGCGGAGGGCGCCGTGGACGGTGCCGGGGCCGTCGGCGAGGGCGGCGAGGACGAGCGCCCGGTTCGTCATCGACTTCGAACCGGGGACGGTGACCGTGGCGGTGACCGGGGCGGTGGCGACGGGGGCGGGCCACAGGCCGGTGTCCCCGCCGGCGGTGGGGGACTGCGGTGCGGAGCCGGTGGCGGCCCGGGGTGTGGGGGTGGCGGCACTCATGCCCCCGATTATCGCACCCCGGGCGGACGGCGGGGGCCCGGGGCGCGCCCGGGGTCGCCGTCGTCGGGGCCGGGCCGCCGGCGGGAGCGGGGTGCAGGTCGCGGGGCCGGGTCGCCGGCGGGGTGCCCGGTCGTCGCGGCGGGACCGGGCCGGCCGGGGCTACGATGGGGCGGCATGTGTGGCCGCTACGTCCTGTTCAGCACCCTCGAGGAGATCACCGGTCCGGTGGCGGAGACGCTCGGCGTGCCCCCGTCCCGGGTGGGGACCGTCGGCGGGGGGTGGCGGCCGAGCTACAACATCGCCCCGACGCACACCGTCCCGGTCGTCCGGGCCGTGGGGGAGGGGGCCGCGGCGGGCGGTGCCGTGGGGGAGGGGGACCCGACGGACCCCGCCGCGGCACCGGGCATCGGGGCGTCGCCGGTCGCCGCCGTCGGGCCGGCCCGGTGGGGCTACCCGGCGCCGTGGGCGTCCGGGGGGAAGGTGCTGTTCAACGCCCGGGGCGAGACGGTCTTCGACAAGCGCAGCTTCGCCGGGTCGGAGCCGTGCCTCGTCGTCATGAACGGCTGGTACGAGTGGTTCCGCCCCGGCGGCGGGTCCGGCGGGGCGTCGCAGCCCTACCTCACCACGGAGCCCGGAGAGGGGTACCGGGAGGGGGACGGGGAGGGGGACGACGCCGCGCCCCTGCTCGTTGTCGCCGGACTGTGCCGGACCGTCGCCCGGGAGGGCGCGGGGACGCAGGGTGCGGCGGGGACGGATACGGCCCCGGCGGGACAGGACGGGGCCGGGGACGGGTCGGGGGCCGGCGCGGCGCCGGCGACGGAGCTGCGGATGACCGTCGTCACGACCGCG
The DNA here is from genome assembly GCF_030408615.1 of Corynebacterium bovis DSM 20582 = CIP 54.80. Lineage (NCBI taxonomy): Bacteria > Bacillati > Actinomycetota > Actinomycetes > Mycobacteriales > Corynebacteriaceae > Corynebacterium > Corynebacterium bovis. Next base: position 726,234 of record NZ_CP047187.1, read on the forward strand.
TCGGCCGAGCCGGTCGGGTGGCTGCACGACCGGATGCCCCGGCTGCTCACCCCGGCGGAGGCCCGGGACTGGCTCGCGGGAACACCCGGTGACGAACGGCTGCGGGACCTCGCGGCCACGCCTCCGCACCGGCCGGGACTGCGGTCCCGGCCCGTGTCGACCGCGGTGGGGAACGTCGGGAACAACGACCCCGGGCTCCTGCGACCGGTGACCGACGGCGACACCCCCCGGTGAGCCGACGGCCCTGACCCCGGTGAGCCGGGGGACCCGGGGCGGCCCGGACCCCGGTGAGTCGGGTGACCTGGCGGCCCGGACCCGGGTGAGCCGGGCCGGGCGGCGGTGTCACGCGGGGGGAATAGGATGGAGGGGCAGCCTGTTGACACGATCACGCGGCCGCGGGAGAGGAGCCCATGACACCTTCAGTGAAACGTACGGACGACGACGACGCGCACCTGCTCGCCCGGTTCGAGAAGGACGCGTTGCCGCTGCTGGACCAGCTGTACGGCGCGGCCCTGCGGATGACGCGCAACCCGGCGGACGCCCAGGACCTCGTGCAGGACGCCTACATGAAGGCCTACCAGGCGTTCGGCTCCTACAAGCCGGGGACGAACCTCAAGGCGTGGCTCTACCGGATCCTCACGAACACGTACATCAACGGGTACCGGAAGAAGCAGCGTCGGCCCGTCGAGGCCCCGACCGACGAGGTCACGGACTGGCAGCTCGCGGCGACCGCGTCCCACGACTCGACGGGCCTGGAGTCCGCCGAGGTCGAGGCCCTGCGGCAGATCCCGGACACGCGCATCAGCGACGCGCTCATGGCGCTCAGCGACGACTACCGCATGGTCGTCTACTACGCCGACGTCGAGCAGCTGCCGTACAAGGAGATCGCCCAGATCATGGACACGCCGATCGGGACCGTCATGAGCCGGTTGCACCGGGGACGGAAACAGCTCCGCGCGGCGTTGAAGGATGTGGCGGCGGAACACGGCATCGGGTCGACGCCGCGCACGACACCGAAGAGCAAGGGCAAGGCCGCGGGCGCCGGTGCCGGCACGGCCACGGGCACCGGTGCGGACGGTCGGGCGACGAGCACGACGGACGCGAGCGCTGACGCGGTGACACAGGCGTGAGGAGCGGAGACGAGATGACGAGTGAGAACACCAGCCGACGGTCGGAGTGCGAGGAACTCCTGACCGTGCTCTACGAGTACGTTGACGGCAGCACCGACGACCGGACGCGGGCCCGGCTCCAGGACCACGTGGACCGGTGTCCGTCGTGCCTCGAGCACCTGGGGATCGAACAGCAGGTGCGGCAGATCCTCCGCACCCGGTGCACGGCGAGTGCGCCGTCGGACCTGCGGCGACGGATCGTCTCCGCCCTGCGCACCGAGACGACCGTGACGACCGTCGAGACCGTCCGGGGTGCGGACGGGGAGACGGCCCAGGTCACCCGCCGGACGACGAACCGGACGACGGAGGTGCGCTACCCCGGGCCGTGAGGGGGTTCCGGGGGGCGGCGACGGAGGTGCGCTACCCCGGGCCGTGAGGGGGTCCGGCGGCGGCCACGGAGGTGTGTCACCCCGGGCCGTGACGCGTCCGGGAACGACAACGGCCCCGCCGGGGAATCGCCTCCCTGGCGGGGCCGTGAGCTGGCCGGTGGGGCCGGCTCAGCTGTTCGGGCGCTTGCCGTGGTTCGCCTTGTTCTTGCGGCGGTCCTTGCGCTTACGGCCTCGCTTGCTCATTTCGGCTCCTCATCGACCATCGGTCCGGACAAAAGATAACCGCCTCAGTGTAGCCGGGGCGGCGGGTGTCCCGGAAATCACGGGACAGCCTCGGTGGCGACGGGTCAGACCGTCGCCCGCGTACGGGTGCGGCCGCGGTTCGTGCGGCGCTTCAGGGCGCGGCGCTCGTCCTCGCTCATGCCGCCCCACACGCCGGCGTCCTGGCCGGACTCGATGGCCCAGTTCAGGCACTGGGACGTGACGGGGCAGCGGTTGCAGACAAGCTTGGCCTTCGCGATCTGGGCGAGGGCGGGGCCGGAGTTCCCGACCGGGAAGAACAGCTCGGGGTCCTCTTCGCGGCACACGGCCTTGTGGCGCCAGTCCATGGTGATCGTCTCCTTCGTGGTCGTCTGATGCACAGTGCAGTTGATGTGCAGCGTCGTCGTCCCCGGGGGGTCCCGGGTGTGGTGGTGCTCGCCTGCACAGGAGACGTGGTCCGCGGAGGGCGGGCGGTCGGAGCCGGCGACGGAGCGCACGGCAGTGACCGTCCACGGTGCAGTGGACGTGAATCCGGGGCAGGTGTGGCGTGGGTGGACCGGGGCACGCGCGGGGCGCGCCGGACGCGATCCTCTCGGACGCCGGAAACGGAGGGGAGCCACGCGGTGACGGGGTGACGGGCGGGGTTACGGGAACCCCGGGTGTTCACCGGCCGTTCACGTGGCGGCCGCTTCGTTGTTACACGAAGATCATGACATGCTGTGCGGCCCCTGGCTAGGGGTGGATGAGGGATTGTGACGAACCTCACAGGAACTTTATTTGCGTTGCGGGGTGGTCGGTGCGGTCGGCGGTCGGGTCCGGTGCGGTGCGCGGTTCCCGGGTGTCGGGGACGACGCGGCCACCGCGCGTGAACTGCGACGGAGCGTCAGTCGCGGTCCCGGCGGCCCGGGGTGGGGGCGCGGCGGCGGGCGGCGCCGGGGCGAAGTGTGCACGTCGCGATGGGTGCGACCGCAGGGGTGAAGTACACCTAAGTGAGGGTGTACTGCTCTGTCTGTGTGTGGGGGTGTGCGGGGGCTCCGGACCGGGCGCGCCCGGGCGGGACGCACGGCGGCAGGGTGCCGGGTCGGCCGCTGTCCGCCGCCGAACTACAATGGGGACCCATGAGTGCTGACCGGACCTCCTCCACGGGAACACCGTCCACGGGAGACCCCCGCGGACGTTCGCAGCGGTCCCCCCGCCGGACCCCGACCGGTCCCGAGGGCACCGCCCCGCAGGAGCCGCCCGCACCGCCGCTGCCGGTCAAGGCCGCCGGGTGGATGGCCCTCGTCGAGGGGGTCGTGGGCCTCCTCTTCGCGGTCTACCTCGTCATCGCCCAGGCCAGCGGGTTCCACGACGACAACGTCCAGATCGCCGGCGCCGGGTCGGAGGCCTGGGGGTACGGGTACGGCACGGCCATCTGGTTCATCGTCATCGGCGGTTTCGTCGCCGCGGCCGGGTGGGCGCTGTCCCGCGGGCGGCGCTGGGGGCGCGCGCCGGTGACGATGGTGCACGTCATCCTGCTGCTCATCGCCTACTACATGGTGAAGTCCTCGCGCTGGGACCTCGCGGTGCCGACCGCCGTCATCGCGGTCGCCGGGCTGGCCCTGCTGTTCAACCCCGTGTCGGTCGAGTGGGCCGCCCGGAGGTTCCGCGACCGGCGCTGACCGACCGGTGGGGGTGCTGACAGCCAGGTGGGGGTGCTGACCGGCCGGCGGGGCCGGGCCGGTGGGGGAGGGCGCCGACCGCCCGGTGGGGGCCGGGCCGGGGCCGGCCCGTGCGACCCCGGACGGTCAGCCGGTGAGGCCGACGACGGTGTCGCCGCGCTTCTCGACGACCGTCGACCCCTGCACCTGCAGCGTCACCGTCCCCTCGTACCCCTCCCGGTCCACCGGGATGATCCGCTCCGTGTGACCGTCGCCCTCGTCGACGACCGCGATGCCGTTGACCACGGGGAGGAGCAGCTTGCCGGCCATCGCGGCGCCGGTGCCGATCGTGTCGACGGTGAAGTCCGGGCGCAGCGTCGCCGGGTCGAAGGCGACGACGCGCGTGCCGTCGAACCACGTCATGTGGTGCGGCATGTCGGCGGTCCGCGGGGTGAACACCCCGCCGGGGCCCGTGGCCGGCGGGCCGTCCGCCGGCACCGACGTCGACGGCTGCGCCGGGTACTGCGTGTAACTGCCGTCCTTCGCGAGCACCTGGAAGCGGCTGCCCGTCGTGTCCTCCGCGTCCTTCGCCGGCACACCCGTGCCGGGGACGAAGATCACGGCCCGGTCCTCCGCGATCCCGACGAGCTGCGCGCCGGCGGGCACGGTGAAGTCATGGTCGACCTGCGGCTCCGAGGCGGAGGACGGGGCGGTCTTCATCAGGGCGACGTGGCGGGCGGTCCGCGGGGAGGCGGCGTCGTCCCCGGTCCCGGACCCGCCGTCCCCGGACGTGTCCGGGCAGTCCCGGGCGACCGCGAGCAACCCCTTGCGGGTGAGGGCCGAGTCCGTGACGCAGTCCTCGCCCGGCTGCGGCTCACTGTTCACCGGCGTCTCCCGGCGGCCGACCTCGACCGTCCGGACGAGGTCCGACCGCCACAGCTCGACCCGGTTCGGCGAGACCGTGCCCACCGAGTCGAGGGAGCGGACCATCGCGACCGCGTCGTCCGCGATCGCCGCCCGGGTGTGCCGGTACTCGCCGGACCGGGCGTCGAGGGAGGTCACGTCCCCGCAGCCGTGCTCCCCCCGGTACACGGCGACGACCCGGCGCCACGCCCCGCTCACCCCGCAGAGCTCGACGTCCCGGCTGTACGACCAGGCCGTCCGGCCCGTCGCCGCCGCGACGCCGGAGACGGTCGAGCCGTCGGTGACGACGACCGTCCCCTCCAGCGTCGTCAGGTCCGGTGCCGTCGTGCGCTGGCGCCACACCGTGGTGAGGCTCGTCGGGACACTGTCCGGATCAGGGGCGGCCGCGACCGGCTCCGCCGCGACCTCGTGGTGCGTCGCCCGGGCGTCGGACAAGCCCCACACCCCGGCGACCGACGCGACGACGCACGCCGCGATGACACCCGTCGCCGCGAGGTCGGCACGCGTCCGGCGCTCCGGCCGGATCCGACGTCCGCCGCTCATCGCCGTGCCCCCGCACCGCCGGACCGCCGTGCCCCCGGGCGTCCCGCGGACTCCCCGCGCTCGCCACCGCGCCCGCCGCCGCGCGGACCCGACGACCGGGCCGGGGCCGTCGCCGACGGGCCGCCGTGGACCCGGCGGGGCGGGCCCACCCGGTCCGTCACCGTCTCCGGCAGGTCGAACTCGGCGAGGAACTCCGGGCTGGAGCTGAACCACTGCGGCGGGTCCTGGTGGCCGAGGTGCAGCTCGTCGTCGATCGCCCGCCACCGGGTGAGCTCGTCCCAGCCCACGAGGGTGACGGCGACGCCGGAGTGGCCCGCGCGGCCCGTCCGCCCGATGCGGTGGACGTACGTCTTGTCGTCCTCCGGCGACTGGTAGTTCACGACGTGCGTGACGTCGTCGACGTCGATCCCCCGGGCCGCGACGTCGGTGGCGACGATGACGTCGACCGTCCCGTCCCGGAACGCCCCCAGCGACGCCTCCCGGTCCCGCTGCCCCATGTCACCGTGCACCGCGCCGACGGCGAAGCCCAGCTCAGCGAGGTCGTTGGCGACCATCGCCGCCTGCCGCCGCGTGCGGGCGAAGACGATCGTCCGGCCGCGCCCGTCGGTCTGGAGGATGCGGGCGAGGACGCTCATGCGGTCGAGCTTGTGGGACTGGAACACGATCTGCCGCGTCGTCTCGTGCGTCGCCGCGTCGGTCACCGTGTCCGCGCGGATGAGCACCGGGCGGTCCATGAACGTCCTGGTCAGGGCGACGATCGGGCCGGGCATCGTCGCGGAGAAGAGCATCGTCTGCCGGGGCTGCGAGGTCTGCGTCATGATCGCGGTGACGTCGTCGAGGAAGCCCTTGTCCAGCATCTCGTCGGCCTCGTCGAGAACGAGGACCTGGACCCGGGACAGGTCGAGGAACCCCTGGCGGGAGAGGTCGAGCAGGCGGCCGGGGGTACCGACGACGACGTCGGTGCCCTCCTCCAGCGCCCGGGTCTGCCGGTCGAAGGGGACCCCGCCGTAGATGGAGGTCACGGTGAACGGCCGCCGCTCGGAGGCCGGTTCATGGTCGGGGGAGGGGACGACGAGATTCTGCGCCGCGACGCGGAGGTCGTCCGTCACCTGCAGGCAGAGCTCGCGGGTCGGGACGATGACGAGGCCCCGCACCGTGCCGTCGAGCTCCTCCACCCCGGCGTCGTCGAACAACCGGTCCAGCATCGGGACCCCGAAGCCGTACGTCTTGCCCATGCCGGTGCGCGCCTGGCCGATGATGTCCGTGCCGTTGAGCGCGAGCGGGAGCGTGAGCGCCTGAATCGAGAACGTCTCCGTGATGCCGTTCGCCTCGAGGGCGTCGGCGATCTCGGCGGCGACACCGAGGGCACGGAAGGTGCCGCCGGATACTTCCACGGGTCCTCCTGGTCTCCGGCCGCGGTCCGGTCGCGGCGGGGTTGTCATCCTGCGATGTGCGATGGGCGCGGGCACGGGTCCGGGCGGGGACGGTCCGGGTCCTCCGGGGAGGCCCCGCGGACGGGTCCGCGCGGGCGCTATGATGGTCACGATACTGCACCTGACATGCGATGTGAAAGTGAGAGGCACCCCCTATGGAGATCAAGGTCGGATTCGTCCACAGCCCGCGTGAGCTTTCCGTGAACACCGAGGGTGAGCAGGCGGACCTCGTCTCCCGGCTGCAGGGTTTCCTCGACGGGGACGACCGCACGGCCGTCGTGGAGGACACGAAGGGCTCGCGGCACATCCTCGTCCGCGAGCAGGTCGCGTACATCGAGGTCGGCACCTCCTCCCCGCGGACGGTCGGCTTCATCTGAGCGACGGGCCACCGCGGGGCGGTGGGGACGGCTGACGGCGGACACAACTGAGGGTGAGCGGACAGGGCGGACCAGTGGAGAGACGGCACGGCGACGGGCGACCGCGGCACGCAGGTGCCGGCGGCGGTGACGGGGCCCGCCACGGGGCGGGGAGTGCGGCACCCGGCGGGGCGGGGACCGGACCACGGCACGGGGAGGGGACCGGACCGGGCCACGGGGAGGCGGCCACGCCCGGCGGGCCGCTGCTCCGGCGGGAGCGGCGTCCGCTCCCGCCGCCGCGGGCGGCCGGCGCGGCAGGCGGCGCAGACAGGGCCGGCGCGACAGACAGGACAGGCAGGGCAGACGGAACCGGCGCGACAGGCAGGCCCGGCGGGGGCCCCGGCCACCGCCGCGCCGCCCCGGGCCGGCGCCGGGCCACGGCGGGCCGGCGGCACGCACGGAGGGTGAACTCACGGGGGCTGACCTGGGGACTCGGCGTCACGGTGGTCCTCGCGGTGCTCACGGTCGCCGTCGGGGTGGACGTGCTCCGCTCCCCGCACGACGGCGGGGACGCCGCGGCCCCGGCCGCCTCCCGGACCGGGGAGACGGCGTCCACCCCCGCCGGCCGGGACGCGACGCCGTCCGCCTCGCCGACGTCGGGTGCGGGGGCGTCGGCGTCGTCCCCCTCCCGCGGGAAACTCGGGGACCTGCCCCCGGGTGGGCCGTTCGCCACCCGCTCCAGCGGTCGCTACCGGACCGTCGGCGCACCCGGTGACCAGGTCGGACGGGGACAACGGAAGGTCTTCACGTACACCGTCGAGGTGGAGGACTCGCTCAACCCCGCGACGTACGGCGGCGACGACGCCTTCGCCGCGATGATCGACGCGACCCTCTCCGACCCCCGCTCGTGGAGCGGCGACCCGGCGTACGCCGTCCGGCACGTCGCCGCGACCCCGGGGACCGACCCCGACCTGCGGATCCAACTCACCAGCACCGGCACCACGCACCAGCTGTGCGGCAGCCAGATCGCCCTCGAGACCAGCTGCTTCTACACCGACGGCAACCGCGTGGTCCTCAACGAGTCCCGGTGGGTGCGGGGGGCGACGACGTTCGACGGCGACCTCGGCGCCTACCGCCAGTACGTCATCAACCACGAGGTCGGCCACGGCATCGGCCTCGCCGCGCACGAACCGTGCGCCGGGGACGGCCGCCTCGCCCCGGTCATGATGCAGCAGACGATCAGCCTCAACAACCGGCAGCTCCACGGCGTCGACCCGGACGAGGTCTACCCCGACACCGACGTGACCTGCCGGCCGAACCCCTGGCCGCACCCCTCCTGACCCGGGGCCCGGCGACACCGGGACGACCACGCGACCACCGAGGCACCACAGGAGGACGACCGTGACCGAGAACCCCGCACCGCGCGACCCCGCCGTCGGCACCCCCGCCCCCGCCCCACGGGACGGGCGCGACCCGGCGGCGGACCGCCCCACACCGCTCGTCGACCCCGTCGCCGTGCCCCCCGGGCTGCGGGGACGGTACGCGCGGCACCTCAGCCTCCCCGGGATCGGCCTCACCGGGCAGGGGCGGCTGCGCGCGGCGCGGGTGCTGTGCGTCGGGGCCGGCGGGCTCGGGTCCCCGGTCGCGCTGTACCTCGCCGCGGCGGGGGTCGGGACCCTCGGGATCATCGACGACGACACCGTCGACGAGTCGAACCTCCAGCGCCAGGTCATCCACGGCACCGCGGACGTCGGACGGCCGAAGACCGCCTCCGCCGCCGCGCGGATCCGGGACCTCAACCCGGACGTCACGGTCGTCGCCCACGACCGGCGGCTCAGCGACGACGGGGACATCCGGGACCTGCTCGCCGGGTACGACGTCATCGTCGACGGCAGCGACAACTACGACACGCGGTACCTCGTCGCCGACCTCGCCGCCGAGCTCGGGCTCCCCGTCGTCTGGGGGTCGGTCGCCCGGTTCGACGGGCAGGTCAGCGTCTTCTGGAACCGGCCCCTGCCCGGCTGCGGGCCCGCCGTGACGCTGCGGGACGTCTTCCCCTCGCCGCCACCGGACGGGACCGTGCCGGACTGCTCGACCGGCGGGGTCGTCGGCGTGCTGCCCGGGGTCGTCGGCACGATGATGGCCGCCGAGACCGTCAAGCTCATCACCGGCCACGGCCGGACGCTCCTCGGCACCCTCGGCGTGTGGGACGGGGAGCGGGCCGTGTTCCGGCGCTTCGACGTCTCCGCCGTCGCCGGGACGGGTGGGGAGCGGGACGGGGGCGAGCGGGACGGCGGGGGCGAGCGGGACGGCGGGGGCGAGCGGGACGGCGAACGGAACGGCGGGGAGGACGTGCCCGGCACCGGACCGGCCGCCCCGGGGACACCCGGTCGCGTCGCCGCCGCCGACCTCGACACGGCGTGGCTGGGGGCGTTCGCCGCGGAGGGGGGCGTCGTCGTCGATGTCCGGGAACCCCCCGAATGGGCCGGGGGTGTCCTCGGCGACCCCGTGCGACTCCCCCTCAGCACCCTCCGCGACGGTGACCTCGGCGATGACGGTGACGACGGCGATCTCGGCGACCTCGGCGGACTCCCGCACGACACCCCGCTGCTCGTGTACTGCGCCGGCGGCGTGCGCTCGGCGGAGGCCGCGCGACGGCTCCGGGACCGGGGGTTCTCCGACGTCCGCGACGTCGACGGCGGCATCGTCGGCTGGTGGGAGGCGGGCCACCCGGGGGACGCCGGGACTGGGTTAGGGTGATGGGCATGACCGCTCCTCCGCTGCACATCCTCTCCGGGTTCCAGGTCGGCCACGCCACCCCCGTGGAGCTGGACGACGCCTGGGCCGGGGGGTGGCGCTGCGACAGGGCGGTGCTGCGCTGGACCGACGACCCCGCCCGGGCGACGTGGACGGCGAAGACCCTCGACCGGGTGCGGCCCGCCGGGGTGGCCGTCGCCCGGCCCATCCGGTCCTCCGACGGGCGCTGGTCCGTCGGCGGGTGGAACGCGAGGACCTTCCTCAGCGGCGCCCGCGCCCCCCGGTTCGACGAGACCGCCGCGACGGTGCTCCGGGTCAACGAGGCGCTGCGCGACGAGGAACGCCCCGCGTTCCTCACCGCGCCCGAACCGGGGCGGACGTGGTCGGAGCGGGACATCCTCGCGGCCGCCGAGCACGCGGCGTGGTCGCCCGACCCGGCGGCGGTCGTCGGCGCGGTCCTCGACCCGGACAGCGTGCCCCGTGACGACGTCGCCCAGGCCATCGAGAAGGTCGTCGGCCTCGTCCTGCTCCGCGACGAGGTCACCGCGCCCGACCAGCTCGTCCACGCGGACGCCCTCGGCACGACGGCGTACGACGGCGCGGCGGACCCCGTCGTCACCGACATCGTCCCCGCGTGGCGGCCCGCCGGGTGGTCCGTCGCCGTGCTCATCGTCGACTCCCTGGCCTGGGCGAACGCGGAGGACACCCTGCTCAACCGCTGGTCCCACCTGCCGGACTTCCCGCAGCTCGTCCTCCGGGCCGTGATCTACCGGCTGTTCGTCCACGTGCTGCACCCGGGGAGCCGGCCCGAGGCGTGGCCCGGTCTCGCACGTGTGAGCGATGTCGTGGCCGCGCGTTTCCGGTGACTGTCCGGTGCCGCTGCCATAATGGGCTGCATGACTGACGACGCAGCACATGCACCGCGCCCGGACCGTGGCGGTCCCGTGAGCGGACCGGCCGGGGGGACGGGGACGGCGCAGACCGGGGGGCCGGGGACGGCGCAGGCCGGGGGGACGGGGACGGCGCAGGAGACCGCCGCGCGGCTGCTGCGCAGGATCGGCGGCGGCGGGGCGGTGACCGTCGACCTCGACACGACGGTGACCGCGCCGGAGGAACGACGCTGGGAGGGGCTGCCGGGCGCGCTCGTCGCCGGTGACCCGCGGCTCGACCGGGACGCGCCCTACGCGGTGCTCGGCGGGCCGGGGACGGGGAAGACCTCGCTCATCGTCGACACCGCCGTGTCCTTCCTGCGCGCCGGGGGGAGGGCGGACGAACTCATGGTCGTCACGCCGTCGAAGGAGTCCGCGGCCGCGGTCCGGACGGCGGTGGTGGACCGGCTCCGGGCGGAGGACTCCTACGCCACGTCCGGGTCGCCCGTGCGGTCGGTGCACTCCTGGGCCTTCACCATCCTCACGACCGTGACGTCCGAACAGCACGACCCCCTGCCCCGGCTCATGAGCGGTGCGGAGCACGACGCCCAGATCCGGGAGCTGCTGCGCGGGCACGTGGCCGACAACCGGGGCGACTGGCCGGACGAGATCCGGCCCGCCCTGCCGCTCACCGGGTTCGCCCGGCAGCTGCGTGACCTGCTGCTCCGGGCCGCGGAACGGGGACTCGGGCCCGACGACCTGGAGGAACTCGGACGGCGGCACGGCCGGCCCATGTGGACCGCGGCCGCGTCCTTCCTGCGGGAGTACCGGCAGGTGCAGGAGTTGTCCGGGACCACGAACCTCAACGCCTCCGAACTGCTCCACACCGCCCTCGCCGCCCTCCGGGCCGACGACGCCCGGGAGCGGACGGACGTCTCCTCGCCGGCCGTCGCCCGGTGGCGGGACTCCCTCCGGCTCGTGCTCGTCGACGACGCCCACAACCTCGACCCCGCCGCCGGGGAGTTCATCGACCTCTTCCTGCGGCCCGGCGTGACCGCCGTCGTCACCGGCGACCCGGACCAGTGCGTCTTCCATTTCCGCGGCGCGGACGAGCAGTTCCTCACCCGGCACGCCGCGACGGGGGACCACCGGGTCACCCTGTCCCGCTCCCACCGGCTCACCGCCGGGCCGGCCGCCGCCGTCCGCCGGCTCCAGGAGCGCCTGCCCGCCTCCGGGGCCGCGGCGACGTCGCTGCGGGTGCCCCTCACCGGGGTCGCCGGGGAGCCGGAGGCCGGTGGGGACGGCGACCGTCCGACCGGGGGCGGCGCGGCGCCGGCGGGCATCGCCGTCCACCGGGCGCCGACGGTCACCGCGGAGCGGCTCGTCGTCACCGATCATGTGCGGCGCGCCCACGTCGTCGACGAGGTCCCGTGGAGCCGCATCGCCGTCATCGTGCGGTCGGTGGCGGACATCCCCGCGCTCCGGAGGACCCTGCTGTCCCACGGCGTGCCCGTGACCGTCGACCCCACCAGTGTCGTCCTCGCGGAGCAGCAGCTCGTGTCGGTGCTGCTCCTCGCCCTGGAGGCGCTGCTCCGGCCGCTGACGACGGCGGAGGTGCAGCGGCTCGTCGAGAGCCCCCTCGGCGGGGCGGACCCGGTGATGGTGCGGCGGCTCGAACGGTCCGTCGCGCGCGCCGTCCTCGGGACCGGGATGCGGGCCATGGAGTGCGTGAGCCGCATCGTCCTGCGGGAGGCCACGCCGACCGAGGAACAGCAGTGGACCCGGTTCTTCGGGCCGCGTGAACAGGGGGTGCTCGACCGGATCCGCGCCGTCGTCGACGCCGGCCGGGACGCCCACCGGGCCGGCGGCAGCGTCGAGACCGTGCTGTGGAAGGTGTGGCAGGCCGCCGACCTCGCCCCGTCGCTCCAGCAGCAGGCCCTGCGCGGCGGCACGCTCGGCTCCCAGGCGGACCGCGACCTCGACGCGGTGATGAGCCTGTTCGACCTCGCCGGGGACATCGTCGAGCGCAACCCCAACGTCACCCTGCGGACCTTCGTCGAGGACGTCCGCGCGCAGGAACTGCCCACCGGCGGGCGCGACCGGCGGGGCGTCGTGCCCGACGCCGTGGAGATCCTGCCCGCCCACGCCGCCGCCGGGCGGGAGTGGGACGTGGTCGTCGTCGCCGGGGTCCAGGAGGACTCCTGGCCCGCCGGGCTCACCGTCGGCGGGCTGTTCGGCCAGGTGGAGCTCGTCGACGCGCTCGACCGCGGCATCGAACCGGGCGCGCCCGTCGCCCGCGCGGCCGGGGCCCTGCAGGAGGAGCGGCGGCTGTTCCTCCTCGCCGTGTCCCGGGCGCGGCACTCCACGCTCGTCACCGCGACCGGGACGTCCACCGACGACGCCGACGTGCCCTCCCGGTTCCTCCGCGAGATCGAGGAGAGCGGTGCCGTCCAGGGGACAGGTGCGGAGGACACCGGCGCGGGCACCGGCGGTGCGGGGGACACCGGCGCGGGGACAGGTGCGGGAGACACCGTCGCCGGGGAGGGGGACGACGCCGCCCTTCCCCGGGTTCTCGCCGTGGAACCTCTCGTCGCCGAACTCCGCGACGCCGTGTGCGACCCCGACCGGCCGGGACACGAACGGGACGCCGCCGCCCGGTGCCTCGGTCGCTTCGCCGGGGCGGGCGTGCACGGGGCGGACCCCGACGACTGGTGGGGCGTGCTCCCCCCGTCGACGACCGCCCCCGTCGTCCCCGAGGGCACGCCCGTGCGGCTCAGCCCCTCCGCGATCGACCGGTTGTCGACCTGCGGCTTCACCGCGTTCATCGAGTCCGTCCGCAGCGACGACGCGCCGTCCGAGCCGATGCTCGTCGGCCAGTTCATCCACGCCCTCGCGGAGGCGTTCGCCGACGGCCTCGACGTCGACACCGCGCACCGGCTCGTCGAGACCGTCATCCCCGAGCTCGTCGACGCGCCCCCGGCGGTCGTCGGGCACCGCGTCGAGACGTGGAGGCAGGGCGTCACCCGGCTCCACACGTGGATCACCGCCCGCGGCGGCGCGGACGTGGAGGTCGCCGTCGAACAGGCCCTCGAACAGGACATCGGGCAGACCGCGCGGGGCTACCGCGTCGTCCTCGCCGGACGGGCCGACCGGCTCGAGACCGGGCCCGACGGCACCCTCGTCATTGACTTCAAGACCGGCACCGCGGTGACGAAACAGCAGGCGGAGGACAGCGCCCAGCTGGCCTCCTACCAGCTGCTCGTCACCGACGGCGGCGGGACCGCCGCCGGGGCCGTCCTCGTCTACCCCGGGAAGGACACGAAGACCATGACCGTACGACGGCAGAGCGCCGCGACACCCGAACGGGTCGAGGAGTTCCGGGCGTCGCTCCTCGACCTCGCCGACACGATGATCGGGCCGGAGTTCACCGCCGCCGCCGACGGCGGACCGGGGGCGGGGGACACCGCCTCCCTCTCCCCGGCCACGACGCAGGGAAGGCAGGTCGTCGAATGAGCACCACCACCCCCGGGCCGACCGTGAGCCCCGTCGACCTGTCCCAGCGGATCCTCAACCAGAAGCACCCGCCCACGTCGCAGCAGGCCGAGGTCATCGGCGCCCCCGCCGGGCCCGCGCTCGTCGTCGCCGGCGCCGGCGCCGGGAAGACGGAGACGATGGCCGCGCGCGTCGTCTGGCTCGTCGCCAACGGGCTCGTGCTGCCCGAGCAGGTCCTCGGGCTGACCTTCACGAGAAAGGCCGCGAGCGAACTCGGCCGCCGCATCCGCGACCGGCTCGAATCCCTCGCGCAGAGCAGCTTCATCCGCGACCTGCCGGAGTCCGACCCCCGCCGCACCGCCCTCGAGGCCGTGACCCCGACCGTCGCGACGTACGACTCGTACGCCGGGGACATCGTCCGGGAGTACGGGCTGCTCTACCCCATGGAACCCGCCGGGCGGATCATCACCGACACCGAACGGTGGATGATCGCCCGCGACGTCGTCCTCGGCTGGGACGGGCCGTCGGCGAAGGACCACGGCGTCGGGCATCTCATCTCGACGATGCTCGAGCTCAACGACGACATGGACAACCACCTGTGCAGCATCGACGACGTGCGGGAGGAGACCCGCGCGGCCATCGCCAACGCCGGGAGCCTGCCCGAACGGGAGGGCAAGGAGGGGCGCAAGGGCGTCGCCGGGGAGGTCGGGAAGTTCATCGAGGCCCAGCAGCAGCGCCTCGACCTCCTCCCGCTCGTCGCCACCTTCCGGCAGCGCATGGACGAGCTCAACGTCATGACGTTCGGCCAGCAGATGTCCCGCGCCGCCGAACTCGTCGACCGGCACGCGGAGATCGGCGTCGCCCACCGCCGCCGGTTCCGCGTCGTCATGCTCGACGAGTACCAGGACACCGGGCACACCCAGCGCGTCATGCTCCGCCGGCTGTTCGGGGGAGGGGTCGACCCCGACCTCACCGTCACCGCCGTCGGCGACCCCATGCAGTCCATCTACGGCTTCCGCGGGGCGACGGCGTCGAACCTCTCCACCTTCCGCACCGACTTCCCGGTGGGCGACGAACCCGCCCCGAAACTCCAGCTCACCACCTCCTGGCGCAACCCGCCGCGCGTGCTCGACCTCGCCAACGCGGTCTCCGACTGGTCCCTCGAGTGGAACCGGGAGGACGACACGAACCGTCCCGTCCGCCGGCTCACCGCCGGGCGGGACATCCCCGGCGAGGACGTGCGCGTCGCATGGTTCGACCGGCGTGACCGGGAGGTCGACTGGGTGGCCGACCAGCTCGCCGCCGAGTACCGGGAGTTCAGCGACGACCTCGCCACCCCCGGGCACGGCCGCGACCGGCAGTTCACCGCCGCCGTCCTCGTGCGCCGGAACGCCGACGCGCTGCCGATCCACGACGCCCTCGTCGCCCGCGGGGTCCCGGTGGAGATGACCGCCGGGCCCGGGCTCCTCGACGTGCCCGAGGTCGCGGACGTGTACGCCACGCTGCGGGTGCTCGTCGACCCCGACGACGACATCGCCCTGCTCCGGCTCCTCACCGGCGTGCGCTGGTCGATCGGCGCGCGGGACCTCGCCGCGCTGTCCGCGCGGGCGCGGCAGCTCAGCCGGGCCCGGACCCGCGCGGAGCCCGCCGGCGACGCGGACGGGGCGGACGGGACCGGTGTCGACGGGACCGGCACGGACGTGGGCGGCGCCGGGGGGACCGACGACGACACCGCCGCGACCGTCGCCCGCCTCTGCGCCGACGCGCCCGCGGTGCTCGCCGAGCGGCTCCACGAGATCATGCGCAGCCGCGACATCGTCACCGTGGGGCTCGCCGACGCCCTCGCCGACCTGCGCGGCATCGAGGACCTGGGGTGCAGCGACACCGGCCGGCGGCGGCTCGCGGAACTCGCCGCCGAGCTCGGCCAGCTGCGCCGGCACAGCCTCGGCAAGCCGCTGCCCGACCTCGTCGCCGACATCGAGCAGATGACCGGCGTCCGCACCGAGGTGCTCACCCGGCACCACCGGGACGCCCGGGCGTCGGTCGGGACCAGCCACCTCGACCGCTTCGCGGACGTCGTCCGGTCCTTCGCCGACCTCAGCGACGCCAGCCCCGCCGCACTCGTCGACTACCTGCGCGCCGCGCACCGGGAGGAGAAGGGACTCGAACCCGGCGAGGTGCAGACCCAGCCCAACTGCGTGCAGATCCTCACCGTGCACAAGGCCAAGGGCCTTGAATGGGACATCGTCGCGGTGCCCCACGCCTCCCGGGACACGTACGGCGACGCCGTGAAACGCCCGACCGTCCAGCCGTGGACGACAACCCCGCAGGTCATTCCCTCCGACCTGCGCGGGGACCGGGCGACCGGGCCGGACGACATGACCGGGGCCCCCGTGTTCGACGCCGCGGCCGTCGCCGACACGACCGACCACGTCGAGGAGTCCGAGGACTTCCGCCGCCGCGTCGGCGTCCACGCGGCGAAGGAGGACGACCGGCTGTTCTACGTCGCCGTCACCCGGTCCGCCCGGATGCTGCTCGTCAGCGGGTCCGCCGTGAAGCGCACCGACCTCACCGGTGACGACCTGACGTCGCGGAACACCGTCGACCCGTCCGTCGGGCTGATGCTCAGCCGGGCGCGGCTGCAGGGCGTGCCGGGTGCCGTCGCCCACTGGTCGCCGCTCGGGGCGCTGGCCAAGGCCACCGCCCCGAGCGCCCGGGAGCGGGAGGAGCTGGCGGCCTCCCGCGAGCAGCACCTCTTCGCCCTGACCCCGGAGGAGGAGGGGGCGCGCCTCGACGCCGCCGCCGCGCACACCGCGCAGGAGAGCGCCGACGGCACTGCCGTGTGGCCGCGGCGCCCGGTCACCGAGACCCGGCCGGGCGTCGCCGACGGTGTCCGGCGGGTCCGGGCCGCGCAGGCCGCGCAGGTCGCGGCCCGAGCGCAGGCGGCGGACACCGCGGACGGTGAGGCGCGCAGTGCCGGCACAGGCACAGGCACCGGCACGTCCACGGGCACCGCGGACGCCGGCACCCTCGCTGAGCTGTGGGAACGGGAGACCGAGCTGCTCGTCGAGGAGGTGGAGGCCGCGGCTCAGCCCCACGTCGCCGTCCCGCTCGGCACCCGGCTCACCGCCACCGAGGCCGTCGCCGTGCAGAAGGACCGGGCGGAGTTCGCCCGCCGCCGACGCCGCCCCGTGCCCCTCGAGCCGAAGCCGTACGCCAAGCGCGGCACCGCCTTCCACACCTGGGTGGAGCAGCGGTACGGCATGGTCAGCCTCCTCGACACCGACGACCTCCCCGGCGCCTCGGACGCGACCCTCGGGGACCCGGCGCTCGAACGGCTCAAGCAGGCCTTCCTCGAGTCGCCGTGGGCACACCGCCAGCCGCAGACCGTCGAGGGGGACTACTCGGTCACCCTCGCCGGGCACGTCGTCGAGGGGAGGATCGACGCCGTCTTCCACGAGGGCGACGACCCGGCCGCCGGGTGGTTCGTCGTCGACTGGAAGACGGGCCGCAAGCCCACGGGTGCGGACATGGAGGCCGCGACGGTGCAGCTCGGCGTGTACCGACTCGCGTGGGCGCGGGTCCTCAGCCGCCGGCTCGGCCGGGAGGTCCCGCCGGAGAACGTCCGTGCGGCCTTCCACTACGTGCTGTCGAACGAGACATACGAACCGGGTACACTGCCGTCAGCAGAGACACTCGCCGCCCTGTGGGGCGGTGCGACCGCGGTGGGAGAGCAGGAGCAGCGTGAGGGACCGACTTCGTGACCGCTTCCGCGGGGCCGAGACCGACGTCGATGAGCTGCCGCATCACGCGCTGCTCAACGTCGTCAACATCCCGGAGGCGGCGCCGAGCAGCCCGTGGTGGCTCATCGTCCGGCGCATGCTCTACGCGCTCGTGCTGCTGTTCCTCGCCGCCGTCATCGTCTACGTCGACCGGGGCGGCTACAGCAGCCTCAACACCTTCCTCGACGCCGTGTACTACTCGGCGGTGTCGCTGTCGACGACCGGGTACGGCGACATCGCCCCCGTGAGCCAGCACGCCCGCCTCATCAACGTCCTCGTCATCACCCCGATGCGGGTCATCTTCCTCATCCTCCTCGTCGGTACGACGCTCTCCGTGCTGACCGAGGAGTCCCGGAAGACCCTGCAGATCCGCCGCTGGAGGAAGCGCATGCGCAACCACACCGTCGTCATCGGCTACGGCACGAAGGGCCGGTCCGCCATCACGGCGTTGCTGGCCGACGGGGTGTCGCCGTCCCAGATCGTCGTCATCGACACGAACGCGGAGGCCCTCGCCCACGCCAACAGCAAGGGACTCGTCACGGTCCAGGGCTCGGCGACGAAGTCGGACGTCCTCAAACTCGCGGGGGTGACCCGTGCCCGCGCCGTCGTCGTCGCCCCGAACCTCGACGACACGGCCGTGCTCATCACCCTCAGCGTCCGGGAGATCGCGCCGAGTGCGACGATCGTCGCCAGCGTCCGGGAGTCGGAGAACTCCCACCTCCTCGCCCAGTCCGGGGCGGACTCCGTCGTCGTGTCCTCGGAGACCGCCGGGCGGATGCTCGGGCTCGCGACCGTGACCCCGTCCGTCACCGAGATGATGGAGGACCTCCTCTCACCCGACGAGGGCTTCTCCATCGCCGAACGGCTCGTCACCGAGGACGAGGTCGGCGGCAACCCCCGGAACCTCGAGGACATCGTCATGGGTGTCGTCCGGTCCGGTGAGCTGTACCGGATCGACGCCGCCGAGGCGGAGACCATCGAACCGGGGGACCGGATCCTCTACGTGCGCCGGAACGACGACGCCGCCGAGAGGTACTGACATGGACGCCCCGGGCGCCGGCCACGCGACCGGCAGCACCACCGGTCACGAGATCGGCCACGCGACCGGCCACAGCGCCACCGCCGGCCACGCGACCGGCAGCACCACCGGCCACAGCGCCACCACCGGCCACGGACAGGGAGGTACACGGTGACACCAGCACACGGTCGGCTCGCCGACCTGGACATGTCCCGCCTGGACCCGGAGCAGCTGCGCGCCGCGACGGCGCCCCGGGGCCCGGTGTGCATCATCGCCGGGGCGGGCACGGGCAAGACGCGGACGGTCACGCACCGGATCGCGCACCTCGTCGGCGGCGCGTACGTCAACCCGGACCACGTCCTCGCGGTGACGTTCACCACCCGCGCGGCCGCGGAGCTCAGGGAACGGCTGACGATGATGGGCGTCGCCCGGGTGCAGGCGAAGACGTTCCACGCGGCGGCCCGGCACCAGTTGCGGTACTTCTGGCCCCGCTACGCCGGCGACATGCCGTGGACGCTGCTCGACCGGAAGTTCCCCGTCGTCGCCCGGGCCGTCCGCGGGGCGGGCCTCGACCCCACGACCTCGCTGCTGTCCGACGTGCTCGGGGAGATCGAGTGGGCGAAGTCCAGCCTCATCGCCCCCGAGGACTACCCGGCGCACGCGGTGAGCGACCGCCGGGACTGCCCCGTGGACCCGGAGAAGTTCGTCCGGGTGTTCCGCGGCTACGAGCAGGCGAAGGTCACCCCGGAGGGGATGCTGCTGGACTTCGACGACCTGCTGGTCAACATCGCCGGGGCCATCGAGACCGAGCCCGGGATCGCGGAGGAGTTCCGGGAGCGGTACCGGACGTTCGTCGTCGACGAGTACCAGGACGTCACGCCCCTGCAGCAGCGGGTGCTCGACGCCTGGCTCGGCGACCGTGACGACCTCACCGTCGTCGGTGACGCGAACCAGACGATCTACTCCTTCAACGGCGCGACCCCGCAGCACCTGCTGGGGTTCACCCGCCGGTTCCCCGAGGCCACGACGGTGCGCCTCCACCGCGACTACCGCTCGACGCCGCAGGTCGTCGACCTGGCGAACAAGGTCATCGGCAAGGCGACGGGGCGGATGGCCGGCACGCGGCTCACCCTCGAGGGACAGCGTCCGCCCGGGCCGGTGCCGGAGTTCACGGAGTTCCCCGACGAGGTCGAGGAGGCCAAGGGCGTCGCCCGCCGGATCCGGGAGCTCATCGACGGCGGGGTCGCTCCGTCGGAGATCGCGGTGCTGTACCGCATCAACGCGCAGTCCGCGGCGTTCGAGTACGCCCTCGACGAGCAGGGGGTGAACTACCAGGTCCGGGGTGGGGAGGGGTTCTTCCAGCGCGCGGAGATCCGGCAGGCGGTGCAGGCGTTGGGCAGGCAGGCCCGGCGTCTCGACGCCGCGGGGGTCGGGGCCGGTGACGATGCCGGTGACGGTGCCGGGGGGCCGGGGTCGGGGGACGACGCCGCCACGGACGGAGCCGCGTCCCCGCAGGGTGCAGGGGCGGGGTCGGTGCTGCAGGCGCAGGTCCGGGCGGCTCTGGCGGGCGTGGGGCTCACCCCGACCGAACCCCAGGGTGCCCAGGAGCGGCAGCGCTGGCAGTCCCTCACGGCGCTCGTCGACCTCGCCGGTGAACTGGCCGCGACGACGCCGGGGCTGACGATGACCGGCCTGCTCGGCCTGCTGCGGGAGCGTGCGGAGGCGAAGAACCCGCCGCGCGTGGAGAGCGTGACCCTGGCCAGCGTGCACGCGGCGAAGGGCCTGGAGTGGGACGCCGTGTTCCTTGTCGGGCTGACCGACGGGATGGTCCCGATCCACTACGCGCTGAAGGGCGTCGGGTCCGCCGAGGCGATCGAGGAGGAGCGGCGGTTGCTGTACGTGGGCGTGACGCGCGCCCGGGAGCACCTCTGGCTCAGCTGGTCGCTGGCCCGCCAGCCCGGTGGCCGGGCGAACCGGAAGCGGTCCCGGTTCCTCGACGGGCTGGTGCCGTGGGAGAACGAGCGTGACCGGGGTCGCCCGGCGGCGGGTCGCCCGGCCGGCGGGTCCGGGTCCCGGTCGACGACGACGTGCGCCGGGTGCGGGGCACCGTTGACCACCCCGGAGCAGAAGGTGCTGGGGCACTGCGACGACTGTGCGGAGGAGGTGCCGAAGGCCCTCGTCGCCGAGTTGCGCCGGTGGCGCACGGCGACGGCGAAGGAGCGTGGGGTCCCGCCGTACGTCGTCATGACGGACGCGACGCTGCGCGCCGTGTGTGAGCGCACCCCGCGGACGCCGGAGGAGCTCGTCGCCGTGCCGGGGATCGGCCCGGTGAAGGTCGAGCAGTTCGGCGAGGACATCCTCGCCACGGTGCGCGACCTCGCCTGAGCTGCGGCCGGGGGCAGGGGGACGGAGGCCGGGGATGGGGGCCGGGGGACGGGGGACGGGGAACGTGACGGTGAGGGCGGGCCGGGGGAGCTCCGGCGGGCCCCGGTGGGCGGACGCCGCCCCGCCCCCGCGCCGCCTCGCCCCGTCACCGCTCGCCGTGGTCCCGGGCGAGCCGGCACATCGCGCAGCGGGCGGCGTGCCGCACGGGGGTGATCTCCAGGGACATCGTCGCCGGGTCGTAGGACCGCCGGGCGCCGAGGTGCCGGGGCAGGTCGGCGGGTGACCCGGTGGGGGTGGGGAGGGCGGCGTCGTTCCCCCTCCAACCCCCACCTCCGTCGGCGGCGGCGAGGACGTGGGCGGTGACCGCCGCGGTGAGGTCCCACCACGCCGCGGGGACGGCCGCGGGCCGGCCGCCCGCCTGGCCCCGCACCATCCTCCACCCGCTGTCCCGGGCGAGGAGATCGTGGTCGATGCAGGTCAGGCACGGTGTGACCCCGGGGGTGACGAGGGGGCCGACGACGATCCGGCGGTCGAGCACCCCGCTCGGCAGGTGCGGGACCCGCCGGCGCATGAGGTCCGCGGTGACGTCGGCGGGAGGGAACAGGCCGCCGACGAGGACGACGGTCGAGGATTCGTCGAGCGCGGCCCACGCCGGGGCGGCGGGGTGGACGACCGTGGCGGACAGGCCGAGGGCGTCGAGGTGACGCAGCAGGTCGTCCACGGGGCGCGTCGGGCCGAGGAGGGCCAGGTCGCGGCGGGGCTCCCGCGGGTGCAGGACCCCGGCGCGGAGGAGTTCCCCGACGATGCCCGTCGCGTGGGGGAGGTCGATCCCGCAGGCGGCGAGCGCCCGGGTGAGGGCGTCGTGGGGCAGGCCGGTGCGCGCGTCGAGGAACACCCGGGCGACCTGGCCCGCCGCGACGTCCCCGGGCAGGGGGAGGACGACGGCCCGGTCCGGGTGGACGCCGAACTGGAGGTGACCCCCGGGGCGGACGACGACCGCCGTGCCCGGTGCCAGCGCGATGTCCCCGGGCGCGGCGGGGGTGTGCGCGGGCGGCGCGACGGTCCGCCGGGTGACCGTCGTGGCCTGCGCGTACGGCCTGACCGCGTCAGTGTGCATCTGGTGTTCTCCCCCGTGTCCGTCGTCGCCGTCCCGGTCCCCGCCACGTGCCCGGGTCGCGTCCCCTGCCGCGTACCCGGGACCGGTGTCCCCACCCTCCGTGGCCTGTGGACATCCCCGTCCCCGGCCTGTCGTCGACCGAGAATACCGCATCTGACGTGCAGTCGGGCGGAATTCCACAGGCCCCGGTGCCGCGGCCCGGCCCGCCCTCGGACCGGGGGCCGACGCCCCGTCGGGGGCGGCCGTGCCCGGGGGACTGTCCGCACCTCCCGATAGGGTGCAGTGGCACTGACCGGGACGGCGACGCCGGCACAGGACCGGCGCTGATGAAGGAGGACGGCATGGGACGGTGGAGTGTGCGCGAGTACGCCCCCGGGGTGGAGCTGCGGTTGTCGACGCGCCGGCGGCGGTCGGTCGCGGCGCGCCGGGAGGGGGACAGGATCATCGTCATGGCCCCCGCGGACATGGGGGAGGACGAGCTGCGGGAGGCGGTCGACGGGGTCGTCGCGACGGTGCGGCGGCGCACGACGGTCGGCGACATCGACCTGGAGGCCCGCGCCCGGTTCCTCAACGACACGTACCTGGAGAGCCGCGCGACGGTGGGGTCGGTGAGGTGGGTCTCGACGATGACCACCCGGTGGGGCAGCTGCTCCACGAGGGACAACAGCATCAGGCTGTCCGACCGGTTGCGGGCGGCCCCGCAGTACGTCGTCGACCAGGTGCTCATCCATGAGCTGGTCCACACGTGGATCCCGGACCACGGGGCGGAGTTCCGGCGGTGGGCGTCCCGCGCCCCGCGGTACGAGCGGGCGCAGGGGTACCTCGAGGCGTTGAGTCACGGCCACGGCGGTGCTCCGGGGAGCACGCCGGTGGGCGCGGACGGGACCGCCGGAGGGGAGGGGTGAGGCCGGCCGGGGAGCGCGCCGGGGAGCGCCGCGGCGGACCTGCCGTCAGTGGCACGGAAGTGATAGAAAGCGTCGTCACCATTGATAATAATGCCCTGTGAACAGGGGGAATGCTGTAAACGGCCGGGGCGTCGGATACACTGGCCCGGCGATCCGGCCGCGCGGCGGGGACGTCGTGGGGCGGGGCGTGGTCCACATTCCCGAGACGTGCAGAGGGTGTTCACACAGTGGTGAAACGGTCACTGGCCATCGCGATGGCCTTCGTCGGACTCGTCGTCGGAGCGGGCTTCGCCTCCGGCCAGGAGATCATGCAGTACTTCGGGGCGTTCGGCCTGTGGGGGATCGTCGGCGCCGCCGCGGCGTCCGTCCTCATGGTCGTCAGCGGCATCGCCGTCCTCCAGATGGGAAGCTTCCTCCAGGCCAGGGAGCACACGGCCGTGTTCACCTGGATGACCAACCGGGTGCTCGCGACGATCCTCGACTGGTCGGTCATCGTCACGCTCTTCGCCACCGGCTTCGTCATGTTCGCCGGCGGTGGCTCGAACCTCAACCAGCAGTTCGGCCTGCCGATCTGGATCGGCGCGGTCATCATGCTCGTCCTCGTCCTCGGGGCCGGGATGCTCGACGTCGACAAGGTCAGCGACATCATCAGCCTCATCACCCCGTTCGCGATCGTGCTGCTCGCCGTGGGGAGCATCTACGCGCTCGTCACGATGCCCGCCGACCTGACCCCCCTCACCGAGGCGGCCCGCAGCGTCGAGACCCCCATGCCGAACTGGCCGGTCGGCGCGCTGAACTACGTCGGCCTGTGCCTCATGGTCGGGGTGTCCATTGCGCTCGTCATCGGCGGGGACAACCTCAACCCGCGCGAGGCCGGCATCGGCGGCGCGATCGGCGGGGTCATCTACTGCATCATGCTCACGCTCTGCGCCGCGGGGCTGTTCATGAAGGTGGACGTCGTCGGTAACGACGACATGCCGATGCTCACCCTCATGAGCGACCTCCACCCGTGGTTCGGCGTGGCCATGGCCGTCGCGGCGTACGGCATGATCTTCAACACG
Source organism: Corynebacterium bovis DSM 20582 = CIP 54.80 (assembly GCF_030408615.1). Taxonomy (NCBI): domain Bacteria; kingdom Bacillati; phylum Actinomycetota; class Actinomycetes; order Mycobacteriales; family Corynebacteriaceae; genus Corynebacterium; species Corynebacterium bovis. The sequence goes on from NZ_CP047187.1 coordinate 750,275, forward strand.
GCCATCGGCATGTTCTACGCCCTGGCCCGGCGCCTGACGAAGGGGCACCCGGAGAAGTTCCGCGTCGTCTTCGTCGTCAGCGTCCTCGTCGGGTTCGCGATCAGCTTCCTCGGGTTCAAGCTGCTGGTCTCGACGGTGTACCCGGTGCTGGGGTACCTCGGCATCCTCCTCATCGCCACCGTGTCCGTCGCCTGGTTCCGGCACCGCCGGCAGATCGCGAAGGAGTCCACCCGGCGTGAGGACGCCCGCGAGCTCCAGATCCGCAAGATGGACCCGGAGCAGGACTTCTCCACGACCGACGAGGACCGGCTGCAGCGGCTGACCCGGAAGTCGAACGTCGACGACGACCAGCTGCGGGCGGCGCTGGAGTCCGAGGCGGTCGACGAGATCGACGGGCTCGACGAGAGCGACCTGCCCGACCACGGTGAGGACGCCGACGCCGCGACGGACGCCGGCACCGCCGGGGGACGCTAGGCACGCCAGCGGCGCCGGGGGCGGGGGGCCGCGCCGGCACCGCCGGGCGACGCTAGGGGCGGAGGGCGTCGAGAGCCTCGCGGAGCGGGGTCACGGTCGTGGTCTCCGTGCCGTGACCGCCCTTGAGGATGCCGACGACCTTGCCGTTGTGGCTGACCGGCGACCCGGAGTCGCCCCGCGCGCTGAGCAGGTTCGCCTCCCAGGTGGACACGGGGAACGTCTCGCCGTCGAGGGCGGCGTGGACGCTCTCGCTGGCCTCGTTGGGGGACAGCTCGGCGGTCTTCACGGTGCCCTCGGTGTGGCCGGAGACGGAGCCGTCCTTCGACACCGGGTCGCCGACGGTGGGCCGGTAGGCGAGGTCGGCGGCGGTGGGGGACGTCCGGACGAGCGGCTTCAGCGTGAACTCCAGGATGTCGTAGCCCTGGCGCAGGCCGCTGCGGGTCGCGGTGGCGATGGTGTCGCCGTGGAACTCGGCCGTCGCACCGACGGAACCGCAGTGGCCGGCGGTGTAGAACCGCTTCCGGTCGATGACGGTCGCGGTGCACCGGCCGACGTACCCGCCGTCCTTGACGACCCAGAACTGGGAGCCGTTGTGCAGCGGCTGCGCGGCGGAGGCGGGGGCGGCGGTGCCGACGCCGACGCCGAGCACGGTCAGGGTCAGGGCGGACACGGCGGCGGCGATGCGGGCCGTGGGCCGGCGCCCGGCGGTGGCCGGGCGGGGGGTGACGGTGGTGGTCACTGATTCTCCTCTGTAGGGGGCGGGCCCCGGTCGGGGTCCGGTGGGGTCACGCGACGAAGCCCGGGCCGCGCGGGTGCGGCCCGGGCCGGGGTAGGGGGGTGGGCCCTAGGGCTTGAGCGCGGCGACGGCCTCGCCCAGCGGGGTGACCGTCGTGTCGTCGTCGTCGGCCCCGCCCTTGACGATCCCGACGACCTTGCCGTCGTGGATGACCGGCGAGCCGGAGTCGCCGCGGACGCTGTGCAGGTCGGCGTCCCACGTCGAGACCGGGAACTTCTCGCCGTCGAAGGGGTAGTGGACGCTCTCGTGCGTCGAACCGGGGCGGAGCTCGGGGTCGCGGACGGTGCCCTCGGAGTGGCCGGAGATCGACCCGTCCTTGGAGACCGCGTCGCCGACCTTCGGCTTGTAGTCGAGGTCGGCGGGGGTCGGGGTGCTCGGGGTGACGAGGCGGAGCTTGATCTCCAGCAGGTCGTAGCCCTGGCGCAGGCTGCTGCGGGTCGCGGTGCCGATCGGCTTGCCGCCGATCTCGGCGGTGGCCCCGACGCTGCCGCAGTGCCCGGCGGTGTACATCGTGCGCTTGTCGACGACGGTCGCGGTGCAGCGGCCGATGTGGATGCCGTCCTTGACCATGGTGATCTGGGTGCCGCCGGCGACGGGCGTCGCGGCGGTCGCCGTGGCGGCGCCGCCGGTGGCGACGCTGGCCAGCGCGACGGCGGTCGCGGCGGTGATGATGCGCGACATGCGGTGGCGGGGGGGGGTGGTGCGGGCGGTGGGCCCGGATGTACGGCGGGTGATGACTGTCACTCGTTCTCCTCTGACTCTCGGTGTGTCGTCCCCGGCGTCCTGTCTGCGCCGGGGCGGGTGTGGGTGGTCGGCGCGCGGACGGGCGCCGTCACACGGACCACGTCCCCGTCGTGGAAACCGACGGGGACGGAGAGTGAAAGGAATTCACGCTGAACTCCTGCGGGTACGTGCCGTGCTATCGTGACAGACCCTCACGACCCATGCAATAGCGGAAGTAATAATCCCGCATTTCGTATCAATCGGGTCGCCGGGAATCGCGACCGCCGGTCATCCGGCGGACTGCGCACGTGCCTTATGAGCAGCGGAAAGAGTGGACCGCCGGGGGGCGGATCCGCTCAGGGGTTGTCGTCGCGGTCGTCGCCCCCGGATGTGTCACCCGAGTCGTCGCGACGCGAATCGTCGGCTTCGCCCTTGCCGTCATTCGCGCTCTCGCCCTTGCCGTCGCCGTCGCCCTCGCCGCGGCCGGTGCGCTCCCGCTCCAACTTCTCGATCTCGCTGATGGGGTCGAACCGCTCGACGTCGTCGTTCTCCGCGAGGACCGAGTCGATGAACTCGGCCGGATTGTCCAGGTCGCCGTCGACCGGCAGGAAGTCGGGGTGGTCCCACACCGCGTCCCGGCGGGACGCGCCGACGGCCACGGTGAGACGCCGCCACAGTTCCGCGGCCTCGCTCGCCTTCGGCGCGGTGAGGCTGATACCCACGGCCTTCGCCAGCGACTCCATGGCGGGCTGCCCGGTGTCGCGGTACGCCGACCACGCCGCGGCGATGGACGCGGTCTCCGGCAGGCGCTCCCCGAGGGCGTCGCCGACGACGACGTCGACCCACCCCTCGACGAGCGACAGGCTCGTCTCCATGCGGACCCGCGCCTGCTGGTTGCTCGACACGACCGCCGGCGCGAGGTCCTCGCCCTGGAGCCGGCCCATCATCTCCTGGAGGGCCTCGGGGTCGTTCATCATCTCCGGGTTGAACTCGCGGGTCGCCTCCTCCATCGCGGAGTAGTCGAGGCTGAGCCCGGCGGCGAACTCCTCGACGTCGAGGACGAGCCGCTCGACGAGCCACGGCACATGCTGGAACAGGCGGTGGTGCGCGGCCTCGCGCGCCGCGAGGTAGATGAGGGTCTCCCGACGCTCCGCGCCGAGCTTGCGTGCCAGGTCGGCGAGCCGCCCGGTCGCCACCGCGGCGACGGGCCGCTCCGCCAGCGGCATCCCCCACTGGGTGGAGGTGCTGACGTCCTTGGCGATCTCGCCGAGCGTCCGGCCGAGCTGCATGCCGAAGTTCATGCCGTTGACCTGGTTCATGATGCCCATCATCGGGCCGGCCTGCTGGCGGGCCTCCTCGGGCAGCCCGTTGAGGGCGGCGTCGCCGAGCTTCTCGGCGAGGGGGTTGACCAGCCGCTTCCAGCGGGGCAGCGTCTCCTCGAGCCACTGGACCGGCCCGAAGGAGACGGAGCCGGTGGCCCCGGCGGGCAGGTCCGTCGACTCGTCGAGCCACAGCTCCACGAGCCGCACCGACTCGGCGACGGCCTCGGAGTCCCGCTGGGACGGGCTCGACGTGCCGCTGAGCTGCTGGCGGGCGATCCGCTCCGCGAGCGCGTAGTTCATGGGCCCGGCGGCGTCCGGCGAGTTCATGTCCTGGCCGAAGCCGCTGAGCATCGCCCCGAACTGGTTGAGGATGTCCCCGAGGTTCCCGGCCTGGCCGGACGCGCCGGCGCCGGGCGTCCCGCCGAAGAGGAAGGAGAACGGGTTGCCGTCGCCGAAGGGCTGGCCGCCCTGGCCGCCCGACCCGTCGCCGGACCCGCCGCCGGGGCGGCCGGAGCCGTTCCCGCGGTTCCCGTCGCCGTCGCGGTCGTCGTCGTTGTCACCCGGGTTGGGGAAGCCGAATCCGAAGTTGCTCATGCGGTCGAGCGTACCTGCGGCCGCGGACGGCACTCCACCGCCGGCTGTGCGCTGACAGCGAACACCCCGCACGCGGCCGCGCCGACCCCCGCCCGACCGCGCGACCCCCGCGGCCCCGCACCCGCACCGGCGGGGGCGTCGACCCCCGGGCCCCGCACACGCACCGGCACGGGGGGCGTCGGACCCCGCCCGATCGCGGGACCCCCGGACCCCGCACACGCACCGGCACGGGGGGCGTCGGACCCCGGACCCCGACGCGTAAGATGTGCCGGGTGAATGTCTGGAACCGCCGTACAGCAACCGTCGTCGCCGGCGCGCTCCCCGTCGTGGTGCTCGTCTCCCTCGTGGGGCTGCCCACGGTCCCGGGCACGGACATCGACCTCACCGTGCCGTACGCGGCGGAGGGGGAGGGGCCCACGTTCAACACGCTCGGCGACGTCGACGGCACGCCCGTCGTCGACGTCACCGGCGCGCAGACGGACGAGACCAGCGGGAACCTCAACATGACGACCGTCTCGGTCCGCACCCGCCTGAGCCTCAGCCAGGCCCTCGGCCGCTGGATCACGAGCGACGACACGATCGTCCCGCTCGAGCAGGTCATCCCGTCGAACACCTCCCCGGAGGACGTGCAGCGGCAGAACGCGGCGGCCTTCGCGGCGTCGGAGTCGAACGCCACGGTCGCGGCGATGAACCACCTGGGCAAGCCCCTGGAGACGATGGTCGCCGGGGTCAACGACGACTCGCCGGCGTCGGGGGCGGTCAAGGAGAACGACATCATCACCGCCGTCGACGGCCAGCAGGTCCGCGTGCCGGGCGACGTCGCCGACAAGATCGCCGACCGGTCCCCGGGCGACCGGGTGACCCTGTCCGTCCGGCGCCAGGGGCACGACGAGAAGGTCGAGGTCACCCTCGGCGAGGTGCCGGAGTCCCTGCGGTCGGACAGCGGGGCCTCGGCGTTCCTCGGCGTGACGATGGTCGCGCAGCCCGCCGGCGACCTGCGCGTCGAGTACAACCTCAAGGACATCGGCGGCCCGTCGGCCGGCCTCATGTTCTCCCTCGCGGTCGTGGACAAGCTCTCCCCGGGGGAGCTCAGCGGCGGCCGCTTCATCGCGGGCACCGGCACCATCGACGCCGACGGGAGCGTCGGGCCGATCGGGGGCATCACGCACAAGATCGCCGCCGCCGCGCACGCCGGGGCCGAGGCCTTCCTCGTGCCCGAGGGCAACTGCGCGGAGGCGACGTCGAGGGGGTACGACGGCGACCTCACACTCATCAAGGTCTCCAGCCTCGACCAGGCCGTCGACGAACTCGACACCTTCACCTCGGGAGGGTCCCCGACGACCTGCGGCTGACCGCCGGGTCGGGGGGTGGGGTCAGGGGACGACGGCCACCGCCCGGGCGACGGCCGGCCGGTCAGTCCCCGAACGTCGCGCGGAGCGCGGCGATGACCCCGGGGGCGAGGTCCTCCCCGCCGAGCAGCTGCACCCGGTCCTGGGCGAACGGGTCCGCCTCGAGCTCCTCCGGGGTGGGGCGGAGCTGGACGAGGGTGTTGTCCGCGCCCCCGTCGAGGACCCCGGAGAAGAGGCGGGCCTGCCGGGGCGTGGCGTCGTCCCCCTCGGCCGCGTTCCGGAAGACGATCTCCTGGGCGAGGACGGCGCCGACCACCGGCTCCGGCCACCGCACGGTCGCGATGAACTCGCCGAGCTCCTCAGACCCGGGGCGGACGTGCTCGGGCACGCCGTCCTGGACGACGAGGGCGAGCGGCCGGTCGTCGTCGATGCCCCCGGCGAGGGCGTCCGCGACGAGCGCCGACGGCACGAGCGCGAAGAGCGTCGCCGGACGGTCCCAGCCCTCGGCGTGGACGAAGTCGACGGCCTCGCGCAGGGCGGCGTTGAGCGGCCGGACGTCGGAGGGGTCGAACCGGGTGGGGGCGGTGCCGTCGGCGTCGGGGTGGCGGTCGTTGTCCGGTGTCGGTGTCATGGTCTCGGTCTGCTCCGTCCGCGGTGGGCGCGGCGCCCGTGCACACGTGCCGTGCACCGGGCCGCGCGGGGGTGTCCACAGGTGCCCGCGCAGGTATTTCACCCGCGCACGCACAGTACGTAGTCTGGTGTCACGCACAGTCTGGTGTAGCGCACACTATCACCGCGTCACAGCGCGGATCCCGCGCGTGTCCCGCTCACCGTCCCACCAACCCGCCAGGAGCGTCGCCCGCGTTGTCCATGTCAGACACCATCCCCGCACCCGGCCGCACGTCGAAGATCGTCGGCCTCGTCGCCGCGGTCGTGGCGGTCCTCTTCTTCGTCGTCCCGGTCGTCGTGTCGAACTACACCGACTTCCTCTGGTTCGGTTCCGTCGACCTCCGGGGGGTGTTCACCACCGTCCTGGTCTCCCGGGTCCTGCTGTTCCTGCTGTTCGGCGTCGTCGCCGGCGCCCTCGTGTGGGGTGCGGCGTACGCGGCCTTCCGGGTCCGCCCGGACGAGTACTCGACGCTGGGCTCCGCGTCCCCGCTCGCGGAGTACCGCCCGGTGATCCGGCGGGCCCTCCGCCCGTTCCTCGTCATCGTCCCCGTCGTCGTCGGCGTCGTCGCCGGGCTGGTGGGGCAGGGGTCCTGGCGGACGGCGCTCATGGCGGTCAACGCCCGGGAGTTCGGGCGGCAGGACCCGCAGTTCCACCACGACCTCGGCTTCTACGCCTTCATCCTGCCGGCCCTCCAGCTGGTCCTCACGACGCTGGTGACGGTGGTCGTGGTGGGCTTCGTCGTGAACCTCGCGGCGCACTACCTGCTCGGGTCGATCACGACGGGTAATCCGCGGGTCGGCGAGAAGGCGTCGGTGTCCGTCGCGGCCCGCCGGCAGCTCGCGGTCATCGCCGGTGTGTTCATGCTGCTCAAGGCGGTGGACTACTGGTTCCAGCGCTACTCCCTGCTCAACAACGAGCACGGGACGTTCACCGGCGGGTCGTACACGGACATCAACGCGGTCCTGCCCGCCCGGATCCTGCTGCTCATCGTGTCCGTGTTCGTCGCGGCGATGTTCTTCGCCTCCATCGTGCTGCGGGACCTGCGCATCCCGGGGCTCGCGGTGGTGCTCATGATCGTCGCCGGCGTGGTGCTCGGCATCGGCTGGCCCGCGATCATGGAGCAGTTCTCCGTCGGCCCGAACCGTGCGGTGAAGGAGCGGGAGTACATCGCCCGGAACATGGAGGCGACCCGCGAGGCGTACGGCATCGGCCCGGACAAGGTCACGTACGAGGAGAACTGGGGCGGCGGGAACCCGGGTGACAGTGCCGAGCGGCGCTCCATCGGGGACGACAAGGCCACCCTGTCGAACATCCGCCTGCTCGACCCGGAGGTCGTCGCCCCGACGTTCACCCAGCAGCAGCAGCTGCGGAACTTCTACGGGTTCTCCGACGACCTCGCCGTCGACCGCTACCAGGTCGACGGGCAGATGCGGGAGTTCGTCGTCGCCGCCCGCGAGATCAACCCGAACAACCTCTCCGGCAACCAGACGGACTGGATCAACCGCCACACCGTGTACACCCACGGCAACGGCTTCATCGCCGCGCCGGCGAACAAGGTCGACGAGGTCGCGCGGGACGTCGGCTCCGCCCGTGGCGGGTTCCCCGTCTACACCGTCGCCGACCTGCAGAACATGGACGGCAACCAGGGCGGCGAGCTCAAGGTGGACATGAAGCAGCCGCGGATCTACTACGGGCCGCTCATCGGGTCCTCGCGGGACGCGCGGGAGGACTACGCGATCGTCGGCGACAACGGCGAGGGCCGGGACCGGGAGTACGACACGGACAGCCGGAACACGACCTACGACGGCCGGGGCGGCGTCAACGTCTCCAACCCGGTCAACCGGCTGGCCTTCGCCGCGAAGTACGAGTCGATGAACATCCTGCTGTCCGACGTCATCGGCGACAACTCGAAGATCCTCCAGGACCGTGACCCGCGGGAGCGCGTGCACAAGGTCGCGCCGTGGCTGACGACGGACTCGAAGACGTACCCGGTCGTCATCGACGGGCGCATCAAGTGGATCGTCGACGGCTACACGACGCTCACCGACCTGCCCTACTCCGAGCGCACGAGCCTGAACAGCTCCACCCAGGACGCGCAGACCGCCGACCCGTCGGCGCAGCAGCGCGTGGTGGACAACGACGTCAGCTACATCCGCAACTCCGTCAAGGGCGTCGTGGACGCCTACGACGGGTCGGTGGACCTCTACGCCTTCGACGAGTCCGACCCCGTGCTGCAGACGTGGCAGGGGGCGTTCCCCGGCGTCGTCAAGCCGAAGAGCGAGATCTCGAAGGACCTCATGGACCACCTCCGCTACCCGGAGGACATCTTCAAGGTCCAGCGTGAGCTCATGGCCAGGTACCACGTCCAGGATCCCGGGGTGTTCTTCACCAACGACGCCTTCTGGTCCGTGCCCTCCGACCCGACGCTGCCCGACGGGGCACGCGAGCTGGCCCAGCCGCCGTACCAGGTCGTCGCCGCGGACCCCGAGACCGGGAAGCCGAGCTTCCAGCTCATCACCCCGTTCCGTGGTCTGCGCCGCGAGTTCCTCGCCGCCCACATGTCGGTGAGCTCGGACCCGAAGACCTACGGCCGGATCTACGTCCGTGAGCTGCCGACGGACACGCAGACCCAGGGTCCCCGGCAGGCCCAGGACACGATGATGTCCTCCGACGAGACGGCCCGGGAGCGCACCCTGCTCGAGGGCTCGAACAAGCTCACCAACGGCAACCTGCTCACCCTGCCGGTCGGCGACGGGCAGATCCTCTACGTGGAGCCGGTGTACTCGCAGCGGAAGGACCAGGACTCCGCGTTCCCGAAGCTCCTGCGCGTGCTCGTGAGCTACAACGGGCAGGTCGGGTACGCCCCGACGATCACGGAGGCGCTGTCCCAGGTCGGGATCTCGACGGACGTCTCCACGGCCGCCGACGACAAGCCGTCCGCCGGCGGGGCCGCGACGAACGGTGCGAACGGCGCGAACGGCGGGGCCGGGAAGTCCGGCAACGACGGGGCCGGCGGTGCCAACGGCACGAACGGCGCGAACGACGCGAAGTCCGGGAACGACGGGAAGGACGGGAAGGACGCCGCCAGGAGTGGGGCCGCGGGTGCCGCGACGTCGGACGCCGACCTCAAGGCGATCCGCGACGCGATGGACAAGGTCAACCGTGCGCGGACGAACGGCAGCTTCGAGGAGTTCGGGCGGGCGCTCGACGAGCTCGACGACGCCGTGAAGAAGGCGCAGGGCGGGCAGCGCTGACCTGCCGCGATGCGCGCTGCGCTGAGCTGACCAGCCGCGATGCGCGCTGCGCTGACCTGCCGCGATGGGCGCTGTGCTGGGCGCTGGGCTGGGCTGACCTGCGCTGCGCCGGCCGCGCTGGGCGCTGACCTGCACTGCGCCGGCCGGCGGCATTCACGTCCGGTGTCCACCGTCCGTGACGGCGGGGTCATGCGCGCTACTGGCAGTGCGGGGTCAGAATTCGGCCGTTTTCTGACCTGACGCTGCCAGTTGCTGACATCAGGGGATGCGCGCTGACCCGGCGCTGCCAGTTGCTGACATCAGGGGATGCGCGCTGACCCGGCGCTGCCAGTCGCTGACGCGATGGGGGGGAGTGGGTCCCCAAGGGGGGGCGTTGGTGACGCGTGGGGAGCGGCGCAGAGAGCGAGGGGCGCGTACGCGATGTGCGCTGCAGGCGCGGGGCCGAGGTGTCATGCACGCGACCGGTGGTCCGTGGACCAAAAAGGGGCGCTCACCTGCCGATTTCACATCAGGATGGGTCTGCGTTACGCTGTAGAGGTCGCTGACGGCGAGGGGCTGGAATTCCGGCCCCAATGCTGATCGGCACGCGGCGCGGGGTGGAGCAGCTCGGTAGCTCGCTGGGCTCATAACCCAGAGGTCGTAGGTTCGAATCCTGCCCCCGCTACTATTAACCCCCTCCCAACTGTGTAGATGCAGTCGGGAGGGGGTTCTCTCTTGTTTGATCTCGAGAATGTCGCTTGAGTATGGGGAATCTGTCAGGCTCGCCCGCGAGCCAGGAGCCGCGCCGGGGAAAGGTGCGGGCTCCCGGGGCGGTCCACGTGCCCGACGCCAGGAGTTTCTCCGATCCGAACCCCAGTCGCCGCATAGACCATCCCGGGCATGTGAGAATGCCGCCAGTCGGCGCGTCCCAGCCAACCGCCGGGTACCACGTCTGTTCCCCCGCGTGCGCGTCCACAGCTCACCCATGGCTTCCCGGATTCCCACCATCCCGAACGCGCCGTCGAACGCCGAGCCGGGACTACCATCGCTCCCGACGCAACCACGGTGGTGACAAGCGCCCGCGCTGCCAGACGCACTGCACCAGCTGTGCGATGATCGATCCCTCTACCAGCGCCTGGTGGCGGTCCAGGGAGTCATCTACCCAATCGAGGCGCCTGTCCGACCAAGGTCGTGCGGTGAGACGTGGACTCCCCACCCGCGTGCCGGGCGGGACATGTCACGGCAATGCCAGGGCTATGCCTGGAGCCGAGATCGGGATTCAAGGGGAGGAGGGTGGGGCAGGGCACCGCGAACCGCACACGATGCCAATACCGCCGGTAGCAGAATCGACGTCTGGGCGGATTTTTTGGACAGGCTCCCGGACGGCACACGTCACCGCTTGGAGAATCTCTCAGCCTTTGAAACGTTACCGCACTTGCGCATCGAGCACCACTGTCGCTTGAGCCCGTTGGAGCGATCTTCGAATAACACTCCACACCGATCGTGGGCACATTCCTTCACTCGAATAAGGTCACGTCCACCGAGGAGACCAATGGCGTCATTTGCGATTCTTCCTAAGAGCTCAGTCTCTGTGAGCGTGTTATCTATTTCAAGACGACCTGCAGCGGACGCTGTCAACGTGTAACGAACAGTCACATCGGCGTACGCGTTGACGATCGCGATGTTGGACAGCATCCGCTCCTCTTTGGATGCGTCATCGCGAGGACTTCCTGTCGCCGGGTGCAGGGCGGCCAACTCGTCGGTGAAGAGTTCGTAAATTGCCTCGCGTAGCTCCTGCGGACCGTGATGGGGAGGCGGACCAGCCGTGGCGGGCCGGCCGTTCCAGTGGGGGAGTCCGGTCGCCCATGAGGTGTGCCTTCGTGCTGCGGCCAGCCATTCGTGCATGCCGTGTTCCTGCAGGGCATCGACGCTCTCCGTGAACGGATCCTTCCGCTTGCGGAGGGTGTTGACGAAGTCGAGACAGGGGCGCCCTCCGTCGAAGATGAAGCTGGAAGCTGACATGGCCGCCATCTTACGCTGCCTGAACTTTCCTCCCTGAAGGGCTGTCGAGGTGATCTCTCCGATCTCACGAGGCGGGCGCGGTGTTTCGTGGTGTTGACCTAACCCCCTCAGGGGGTTAGCATGACGCACATGCTCTCCTCGAAGCGGCTTCCGCTGGCCGCCTACGCTCTACCACTGGTCGCAGCGTTCATGCTTCCGAACCTCGTCACCCCGTTGATGGAATTGTGGCGCAGTAAGATCGGCTTTTCCTCGGGCGTCCTGACCTTGATCTTCGTCGCCTACATCACCGGACTCGCGCCAGCGTTTCTGCTCGCCCCGGCTTTGGCCAAAAAGTTCGGTCGTCGACGGGTGATGGTCGTAGCCTTGCTGTTGGGGATCGGCTCGTGCGTGTTTTACGTGACTGCGGGAAGTGTGGTCGTTCTTCTTGTCGCTCGACTGTTGACGGGACTGTGCTCAGGGATCATGCTTGTCCTGGGCACCGTTGCGGTGAAGGAGGAGGCCAAGGAAAGCGAGCTCAGGTATGCGACTCTGCTCGCGACGACCGGAGTTGCAATCGGTTTGGCGGGAGGTCCGCTCGTTGCAGGAGCTGCTGCATGGGGACTGCCGGCCCCCACTCAGACGGTATTCGTGCTCGAAGCGGTGCTACTGGCGTTGTGTGTACTCATCGTTCTCACTCAGCAGGAGACCGCAGTAGGGCGACCCGAGTCGTGGCTTCCGTTTCGTGCGATCAATTTCACGACGAAGAAGACTGTTCTTGCCGGTTTGGGGGCTTTCGGACCGGGCATGACGGCCGCAGCGATCGTGTTGGCCTTGGCACCGACGATTCTCCACGGGATGGGTGGCGTTCAGGGGCCGTTGGCGGCCGGCGTCCTGGCAGGAGGAATGTACGCTGTTAGTCCCATCGCTCAAGCGCTCTTGCGAGGTAAACCGAGCCCGACGCTGATACGTCTGTCAATCTTGGGCATAGCCATATCGATGATTGTCATGTCCGTCGCGTTGGTGTTCAACAACATCATCGTCCTGGCGTTGGCGGCGGCATTGATCGGGGCTGGGCAGGGCGTAAGCAATCTCGGGAGCTTTGGTCTCATCCATGAACGGGTCGACAATTCTGAGGTGGCGGCGGCTACATCGCTCTTGAGTCTCGGGACCTACGCGAGCGCGACAGTCGTTCCCATACTGGGAGGGGTGCTGCTCGATGTTTCAGGCCTGGAGGTTGCAGGGCTGGTCATGGCCGCTGGAGTGCTCGTCATGTGTGGTGTGGGCATTGCCGTTGGTTCCGGACCGGATAGTGCCGAAACGGAAGGGTAACAGAGGTGAGTATAGCGGTCATCGGCCCCGGTGTATTGCGGCCTACTGTGGAAACTCCACTATCAAGCAATGGGAATATAGTGAAACTATGTGATAGTGCACAGGAGTTGGAACCGGTTGGGGCTGGGTTGTCCCTCCAGTCAGAGGGGCTTCGCTAATCAAGGAGCTCGGTCCACCTTCGCAGAGTAATTGAGATACCTCTTTAGGGGATTGATGCTGCACGATGTGCAGGGCAGTGCGGCGGCCACCCGCGCGACCACACCCGACCACACCCCGCCACACCCGGCAGCACAAGTGGTCACGTCCGGTTCACGCACCGTTCACCACCCCGGGTTATCCTTCTCAGGATCCGTCCGGGGTGCCGCATGCCCGGACACTGACCGTGACCAGAGGTGTAGCTGTGTTCCTGACCCGATCAACGTCCTCGCCCGCCCGCCGGCGCGTCTCCACCGTGGCTCTCGCCGCCGCGCTCACCGCCGGTGTCGCAGCGACCGGCAGCCTCACGGCCGCTCCGGCGGAGGCGGCGGGCAGCGTCGACCTCCCGGCCCTGCGACCCGCCGTCCAGCACCCGGGCGCGCCCGTGCCCGTCCCCTTCGGACCGGATAGGTACGTGGGGTACATCTCGGACATCAGCTCCCACGGCTTCGGCATCTACTACGACGTCGTCGCGGGGTTCAACGACATCACCCGCCTGCACCGGGACATCCTCGACCAGAACCTGGACACCGTCGTGCGCGTGAACACCTCCGCCACCCCGGAGCAGGTCGCCCGGGCCCAGGTCGACGCCGCCGCGGACGACGGCGGGCTGCTCAGTGCCCTGTCGGACGCGTTCGGCGCGGACCTCGGCCAGGCCCTGCGCGACGGGCTCGCGGAGGGGCGGCTGCCGAAGACCCAGGCGCTCCTCGACAGCGGGTGGCTGTCCCGCGCCGGCGGGCTCGCGAGCTCGACCTTCGCGGAGAAGGCGATCTTCAACTACGACCGGCCGTTCGTCGTCGCCCCGGACCGCATCGTCCGCCACGAGGACGGCGTGCACCGCTTCTACCAGCCGGAGTCCAAGGCCTTCCCCTCCGGCCACACGAACCAGGCGACGTGGGTGACGACGCTGCTCGCCGTCATGCTCCCCGAGCTCGGCCCGCAGATCCTCGCCCGTGGATCCGAGTCCGGGTACAACCGCATGGTCATGGGCGTGCACTACCCGCTCGACGTCATCGGGGGCCGGATGACCGGCACCGCGGCCGCCGCCGACCGGTGGAACGACCCGAGGATGCGGGACGCCCTCACGCAGGCGTCGCAGGAGCTCCGCGCGGAACTGGAGTGGCGGACCGGGCGGCCGCTCGCGGAGACCGTCGCGCAGCAGGCGCCGTACCGTGACACCGCCACCGCCGTGCGCGAGTACACCGACCGGATGCACTACGACTTCCCGCAGATCGGGGCGACGCAGCAGCCGATGATCGTGCCGCAGGCCGCCCCCGACCTGCTCATCACCCGCTTCCCCGAGCTCAGCTACGAGCAGCGCGCCGAGGTGCTGCGGCGGACGGCGATCCCGTCCGGGTACCCGCTGGACGACCAGTCGCCGGCCGGGTCCTGGCAGCGGCTCGACCTCGCCGCGGCGATGGCGGCGGACGTGCAGGTCGCGCCCGACGGGGGCATGACGGTCAACGGGGCCTAGGGGCCTGGGGCCGGGGCGGAGCCCCGGGGGAGGGGGACGGGGCCCGGGACCAGGCCCGACGTACCCCGCCACACCCCGCAGCCCCGCCCCCCCCTGCGCGGTCACGCGCCGGCGGGCACCGCCACGCCGTTCCCCCCGGCGGCGTCCGCCGCCTGCTCGGCCGCCTGCTCGGCCTCCTCGGCGGCGGCCCGCCGCCCGGTGAACTCCTTGACCAGGATCACGCACACGGCGGACACGACCGTCCCGGCGAGGACGGCCAGCACGAACCCCCAGCCGTGGTGGATGATGAGCGCCACCCAGATGCCCCCGTGCGGCGCGGGCGACGCCGCTCCCAGCGCCATGGACAGCGCACCGGTCACGGCGCCGCCGACCATCATGGAGGGGATGACGCGCAGCGGGTCGGACGCCGCGAACGGGATCGCCCCCTCGGAGATGAAGGACGCGCCGAGGAGCCAGGAGGACTTGCCGTTCTCCCGCTCGGCCGGGGTGAACAGGCGCGAGCGCACGGTCGTCGCGAGCGCGAGGGCGAGCGGCGGGACCATGCCCGCGGCCATGACGGCCGCCATGATCTTCATGGAGGACTCGTCCCCGGTGGACAGCCCGGCGGTGGCGAAGAGGTACGCGGCCTTGTTCACGGGTCCGCCGAGGTCGAAGCACATCATGAGCCCGAGGATGATGCCGAGCAGCACGGCGGAAGACCCGGACATCGTGGTGAGCCAGTTCTGCAGCCCGGTCATCGCGGCCTCCAGGGGCCGCCCGAGCACGAGGTACATCGCGGCGGCGGTGACGAACGTCGCGAGGAGCGGGATGACGACCACGGGCATCATGCCCGCGAGCCACCGGGGTGCGCGGAAGGAGCCGATCGCCAGGGCGACGAGCCCGGCGACGATGCCGGTGACGAGCCCGCCGAGGAAGCCGGCGCCGATGCCCACGGAGATCGCCCCGCCGACGAACCCGGGGGCGATGCCGGGTCGCCCGGCGAGGGCGTAGGCGATGTACCCGGACAGGGCGGGCACGAGGAAGCTCATGGCGAGGTGCCCGCCGCCGAACATCACGGCGCCGAGGTAGAGCAGCAGCCCGTCCCGGTCGGTGAGGGTCGCGCCGTCGGGTCCGGTGTAGCCGACGTGCCCGGGGAGGTTCCACAGGGAGCTGTCCTTGACGACCTGCTCCCACACGTTCGCGACGTCGTACCCGCCGACGACGAAGGCGATGGCGGTGAGCAGGCCGCCGGCGGCGACGAAGGGGATCATGTAGGACACGCCGGTCATGACGGCCTGCTGGATGCGGCGGCCCCAGCCGGGCGCGCCGTCGCCGTCGCCTGCACCCGCCCCGGCGCCGGCACCGCCCCCGGCCCCGTCGCCGCCCTCGACGCGGCGCGGGTTGTCGCTGGTCGCGGCGGTCTTCGCGGCGTCGAGGAGCCCGTCGGGGTCGGAGATGCCGCGCTTGACGGGCACCTCGACGACGGGCTTCCCGGCGAACCGGCCGCGGTCGCGCACGCCGACGTCGGTGGCGAAGATCACGGCGTCGGCGGCGTCGATCTGGTCCTGGGTGAGGGTGGTGCCGCCGGAGGAGCCCTGCGGTTCGATGACGATGTCGACGTCGTCACGCGCGTCGGCGGCCTGGGTGAGGCTGTCGGCGGCCATGTAGGTGTGGGCGATGCCGGTCGGGCACGCGGTCACGCCGACGACGTGCACGACCGCCGGTGCCGTGGTCGCCGCCGCGTCACCGGTGCCGCTGCCGGTGGTCGCCGCGT
Source organism: Corynebacterium bovis DSM 20582 = CIP 54.80 (assembly GCF_030408615.1). Lineage (NCBI taxonomy): Bacteria > Bacillati > Actinomycetota > Actinomycetes > Mycobacteriales > Corynebacteriaceae > Corynebacterium > Corynebacterium bovis. Next base: position 766,188 of record NZ_CP047187.1, read on the forward strand.
CACCCGCGTCACCGGTGCCGCCGGTGGTCGTGCCGCTGCCGCTGGTCGCCGTCGTGCCGTCGCGGTCGCCGTCGCCGCCGGGTGCGCCCGTCGAGGGGGACGACGCCGCGCCCCCGCCCACCGGCGTGCCCGCGGAGGGGGCCGTCGACCCCCCGGAGTCCCCCTGGCCTCCGGCCCCGGCCCCGGCCCGGCGTGCCTTCTTCTTCTCCAGCACCTCCGTGATGAGCGCCACGGCCTCCTCGGCCGAGCCTGCGTCGCGGAGGGACTGCACGAAGTCCTTCCGCACGAGGGACCGCGCGAGGGTGCTGAGCACCTTCATGTGCGTGTTCCCGCCGCCCTCGGGCGCGAGGATCATGAACACGAGGTCCGTGCCCGTGTCCTCCGCGCCGAAGTCCGCGGGGACGGCGAGGCGGGCGAAGCCGAGGGACGGTTCGCTCACGGCCGACGTGCGGCAGTGGGGGATGGCGATGCCGCCCGGCAGGCCGGTCGCGGCCTTGGCCTCGCGCGCGTGGATGTCCGCGAGGAGCTGCGCGGTGTCGTCGGTGCGGCCCGCGGCCTGCTGGAGCCGGGCGAGTTCCTCGAGGACGGCGTCCTTGGTCGGCGGGGTGGTCGCGTCGGGGCCGAGGGGGGCGTCGAGGGAGACGAGGTCCGTGGTGATGAGGGGGGTCGACGCCCCCTCCGCGCCGGGGGACCCGGTGGGTGGGGTGGGGGTGCTGGTCATGGTGTGCTCCGATCGTGCACGGGGGAGGGGCGGTGTGGCCGCCCCGCGGACGGGACAGGGTGCGGGGTCGGTCCCGCGGACGGGACAGGGTGCGGGGGTCAGTCCCCGGGGGTGTCGTCGACGGCACGCACCGCCGGGGTGTCGGCCGGCAGGTCCCCGGGTGTGGGCAGCGTCGTCCCCGGGAGGGTGACCGCGGCGGACCCGTGGGCGACGGCGGTGCCGAGCCGTTCGGGTGAGCTCCCGCCCCGGACGGCGGCGAGGACGTACCCGGCGAGGGAGGAGTCGCCGGCACCGACGGTGGACACGGCCCGGACGCGGGGGCTCGGGCAGTACCAGGCGCCGTCGGTGTCGACGAGCACGGCCCCGGCCGCGCCGAGGCTGACCATCGCCGCGCCGAAGCCGGTGTCGACGAGCGAGCGGGCGGCGTCGACGACGGGCCGGAGGTTGCCGTCGGCCGCGTCGTCCTCGAGGACAGCGCCGTCGCCGCCGGTGATCTCCGCGAGTTCGTGGGCGTTCGGCTTGATGACGTCGGGCGCGGACGCCGGGTTGTGGTGGGCGGAGTCGACGAGCGCCCGGAGGGCCGGGCCGGAGGTGTCGACGGCGACGCGGTAGCCGAGCTCGTGCGCCGTCGCGGTCGTCCGGGCGTACCAGTCCTCGGGGTAGCCCGGGGGGAGGGACCCGGCGAGCACGACCCACGGGGCGGGGCCGCCGGCGTCCGGCGACTCGTGGCCGCGGAGCAGGGTGACGAGGGCGCCGGTGAGGTCCGTGCCGTCGGTCCCGGTCGGGCCGGGGGAGTTGATCTTCGTCGTGACGCCGTCGCCGTCGGTGAGGGTGATGTTCGTGCGCACCGGGGCGTCGCCGACGAACTGCGCCGGGACCCCGGAGGAGCGGACGAGCGCGGCGAAGTCCGAGCTGTCCGCGGCGGGGACGACGGCCACGACGTCCTCACCCGCGGTGTGGCACACCGTGGCGACGTTGACGCCCTTGCCGCCGGCCTGGACGTCGTCCGTGACGGTCCGGTTGACCTCGCCGGGGACGAGCGGGCCGTCGAGGGACTGGGTGCGGTCGATGCTGGGGTTCGGGGTGACGGTGATGATCACGGGTGCACCACCTCCAGGCCCTGGGCGCGGAGTTCCTGGACGACGGGGTGCCCGGCCTTCGCGTCGGTGATGAGCAGGTCCACGTCCTCCGGGGAGGCGAAGCGGCAGAGGAGGTCCTCGCCGAGCTTCGTGGAGTCCGCGAGGACGATCCGGGACCGGGCGGCGCGGACCATCGCCTCCTTCGTCCGGGCCTCGGACGGGTCGAGGGTGGAGAAGCCGAAGTCGGCGGTGACGCCGTTCGCCCCGAGGAAGGCGATGTCCGCGCGGAGTCCCCGCAGGTCCTCGACCGCCTGGGTGCCGACGATCGCCTGGGTCACGCCGCGGACGCGGCCGCCGATGACGCGGAGGTCGTGGTGTCCGTGGCGGGAGAGGCGGTGGGCGAAGAGGAGGGAGTTCGTGACGACGCTGACGTTGTCCGTCTGGGCGACCCGCTCGGCGAGCAGGGCGGTGGTCGTCCCGGAGTCGACGATGACGGAGCCCCGGGCCGTGGGGAGGTACGCGGCGGCGAGCTCGGCGATGACGGTCTTCGCGTCCGCCTCCTGCGACTGGCGGTCGTCGATGGGGTCCTCGTTCGTGGCGCGGTCGCGGTAGGCGACGGCACCGCCGTGGACCCGGGTGACCCGGTTGTCCTTCTCGAGGACGGCGAGGTCGCGGCGGATCGTCTCCGTGGAGACCCCGAAGCGTTCCGCGAGGTCGGTGACGGACATGCCGCCGTTCTCCCGGATGTCCTCGGCGATGGTGTCCTGCCGTTGGGGAGCGTACATGCGTGACTTCCTGAGGTCGGTGGCGTGGTCCCCGGTCGGGGTACGACCCTCAGTATGTGTGGGATTGTGTGGGAATGTCAACGGTGGGGATGTGGAGGTGTGTGGATTTTCCGACGGCCCCCTCCGCCGGCCGGCCACGGGGCGAGGGATCGCGCGGTCGGCCGCGGAACGGGGGCGGGCGGCGCGGCAGCGTCAGAGGGGCACGGTGACGTGGTCGGTGCGCGCCGCCCGGGACAGCGCGTCCGGCGCGTGGACGGGGGCCGCGCCCACGGCCGGTGCCCCGGGTGCGACCGGCTGCGCGTCCCACCGCGTCGGCCCGCCGGCGGCGGCGGGGAGGGCCGGCGGCCGCCCGTCGGAGCGGGCCGTCGTCACCCCTCCGGCGACACCCCCGGACCCGCCGCGACCGGCGTCGGGGTGGTCGTCCGGGGCGGCGTCGGCGACCCCGTGACCGCCGAGCGCGAGGGTCGTGACCAGCGCGAGTGCCGTCGCGCACCGGTTGACCGCGCGGAGCCCGGGGGCCGGCCGGGGGGTCACGCGACCCACCCCGCGCGGACCGCCGCGGCCCCACGCGCCGCGCCCACCGTGCCGGGGGTCTCACCGGCACCCGCGGCGGGCGCCGGGTCCGTCGGCGCCGGCTCCGGCCAGCCGCCGAGGCGGGCGACGCGCGACCCCCAGTCGAACCGGCAGACCAGCCCCGCCTCCACCGCCGTGCGCTCCGGGTCGCTGCCCGACCCCTGCACGGACATCGCCGCGAGCGCCTGCGCGGACCGCGTCGCGGCGAGGCACGTCGACGACGCCACCGTGACGAACGGGCGCGTGGCCCCCACCCGGCCGCGGCCACCCGCCGGCGACGGGCGGCGCCGCACCGGCCGGGCCGCCGCCCGGTCCCGCCGCGACCGCGCCGGCGGGGGAGTGACGGGCCCGGGGTGCGTCGTCGCCATGGCCGCCGGGGACGGGCCGAGGGCGACGACCTCGCCGCCGACGTCGACGGTCCAGCCGCCCGCCGGCGCCGGTCCCCGGGCGGCGAGGAACGGTCCGGCGGCGACGAGCACACCCGCGCCCAGGGTGTGGAACACGGTGTCCGCGGCGGCGTCGACGGCCGCCGCGATATCGACGACGGGCGGGGGCCCGGCGGGGTCGATCCGCCCGTCCACCCGGCCGGCGACCCGCCCGGCGACCGGGGACGCACCGTCGGCCGCGCCGGTGTGCGCGTCGATGACCGCCCGCGCGAGCTCCGCCGCCTCCCGGGCGACGGCGGGGGCGTGCACGGTCGCCGAGACGACCGTCCCCCACCGCGGCCAGCGGACCGCCACGGCCGCGCTGTGCCCCGGGACGCCGGTGAGCTCGGTGACGGTGAGCTCGGCGGCGGACCCCGGGCCCGTCGCCGGACCGGACACTGGTGCGTTCGTGCTGCTGGTGCTGTCCATGTCCGACGACGCTAGGCCCCTCCACTGGAGCGACGGTCGGGACATCCTGGCAGGACTGTGGGAGTACCCGTGACATTCCGTGGGTGATACGGTCGACCGGTGCTGATCCGGTGATGCTCCGGGTTGCCGTCCACACCGCCGGACCCGCCCGGGACACCCCCGGGCCCGGTCCGCCCGTCCCCCGGGGAGCACCGCCCATGGTCCGTCCGTCCACCCGTCCCACCCGCGTGACCGCCGCCGTCGCGGCCGTGGCCCTCGCCGTCGTCGCCGGGGCCGCGGGCGCCGCCTCCGCGCCGCGCGCCGCCGCTGCCGCCGCGCCCGCCGTGCCTGACGCGCCTGCCGCGTCCACCACGCCCGACGCGCCCGCCGCGTCCACGGACCTCCCGGTCGGCCCGGTGCCGGTCCCGGGGCTCGACGACGTCCTCGGCGGGCCACTCGGGGACGCCGTCGACCGGGTCCTCACCGCCACGGGCGCGCCCGGGCCGCACCGCGTGCCCGGGCACTATTACACGTCGCCCGGTGTGCCGCGGGAGGTCGCCGAGTCGCCCACCCCGGTCGTCGGCCCGTCCACGCCGCTCGTCGTCGGGCGGGAGCTGTGCACGGCCACGGTCGCCGGGTTCGACGCCGCGGGCCGCCGGGTCGCCGTCACCGCCGGGCACTGCGGCACCCCCGGTGACCCCGTGACCAGTGCGGATGCGCCGGAGCGCGGGCAGGTGGGCGTCGTGGCCCGGGTCGGTGACCTCGACCAGGCCGTGATCCTCCTCGACCCCACCGTGACCGTCACCGCGACCTACGGCGACGTGACGGTCACCGGGCTCGGCGGGCCGACCCCGGCCCCCATGACACAGGTGTGCAAGACGGGGATCACGACGGGACGGACGTGCGGGCCGGTCCTCGAGGCCACCCCGGACTACATCACGGCGCACTACTGCGGGTCCGAGGGGGACTCCGGCGCGCCCGTGCTCGACGGCGGCCGGCTGGTGGGGATGGTCAACGGGTCGTCGACGCTGCTGCCGTCCTGCGTCACCCCGTTGCAGGGGGACATGCACTCGCCGACGGTCGGGGCGACGTGGACCGCGGTCGCCGAGGACCTCGACGCCACCGGGGGCGTCGGCGCCGGGTTCCGGCTGCCCTGAGCGGGCCGCGCGTCAGCCGGGCCGCGCCCGGGGGAACCGCGCGTCAGCCGAGCCGGCCGCGGCCGAGCTGGAGCAGCGCGTTGGCGATCGCCACGCCCTCGTAGCCCAGCTCCTCGCGGAACATGTTGAGGATCGCGGTCTCGCGCCCGTAGACCAGCTTCGTCCCCCCGGAGCCCATGCGGGTCCGCCCGATGGCGCGGGAGATCTCGCTGCGGCGCTTCGCGTCGGCGATGATGCGCCGGTCGATCTCGTCGATCTCGGTGCGGTACCGCTGGATCTCGGCGTCGGAGAGGGGGTCGTCTGTGCCGGTGACGTGGCGGCTGTCGCTCATGGGGGCGATTCTAGCGGGAGGCCCGGACACCCGCGTCGACGTGGACGCGCGTACCCGTGCCGACGGGGCCACGCACACCCGTGCGGACGGGCCACGCGCGCCGGCCGGGACCGTCCGTCCGACGCCCCGGCGGAGGCTGTCCGGGGGCGCATGTAGGGTGAGGGAGACCGTTCGACACGCCGACCGGGACGGCCGGCGACGGCCACGGTGACGTCGTCGCCGCCGGGCGGTCGGCGTCGGGAAACATCATGCCGAGAGGGGACCGGGTACAGAAGAATGGGCACGTCAGACCCCTTCCAGAGTGAGCGCGACGGGAGCCGGGCGCGCCGGTCCGCCGGTGGCCGCGGTGCAGCCGGTGCCGGGGGTGCCGACGCCGGCGCCCTGCCGCCCGAGCCGCAGGAGTGGGACGCCCCGCCTCCGCCGGAGGACGAGCGTCCCCCCGAGGGGGTCGACGGTCTGTTCGATGACCTCATCGCCACGGGTGCCGGGGCCCCCGACCCCGCGACCCCCGACCCCGGGACCCCCGACGTCGGTGTGCGTCACGCCCCGACCGGCGGACGGACCGCGGGCCCCCGCCCGACGGGCCCGACCCCCGAGCGCGCCGCCGCGATCCTCGACGGGCTCAACCCGCAGCAGCGGGAGGCCGTCACGCACACCGGCGGGCCGCTGCTCATCGTCGCCGGGGCCGGCTCGGGCAAGACCAGCGTCCTCACCCGGCGCATCGCGTGGCTGCTCGCCGCGGGCGCCGCGCCGTGGCAGATCCTCGCGATCACCTTCACCAACAAGGCGGCGGCGGAGATGCGGGAGCGGGTGTCCGCGATCGTCGGACCTCAGGCCGAGCACATGTGGGTCTCGACGTTCCACTCCATGTGCGTGCGCATCCTCCGGGCGAACGCCGGGCTCGTCGACGGGCTCAACACGAACTTCACGATCTACGACTCCGACGACTCGAAGCGGCTCATGACCATGATCCTCAAGGACCGGTCGCTCGACCTCAAGGAGTTCGCGCCGCGGGCGGTCCTGTCGGTGATCTCGAACTGGAAGAACGAGCTGCTCGACCCGGCCGGCGCCGCCGCCGACGCGCGCGGGAACACCCACCGGGAGACGATCGCCGAGGTCTACCGGGACTACCAGGGGCGGCTGCGCCAGGCCAACGCCGTCGACTTCGACGACCTCATCGGGCTCGTCGTCGGGATCCTCCGCGACAACCCCGCCGTCGCCGAGCACTACCGGTCGCGGTTCCGGCACGTGCTCGTCGACGAGTACCAGGACACGAACCACGCCCAGTACGTGCTGGTGTCCCTGCTGGCGGAGCGGGCGGAGCTGTGCGTCGTCGGTGACGCGGACCAGTCCATCTACGCCTTCCGTGGGGCGACGATCCGCAACATCGAGGAGTTCGAGCGGGACTACCCGCAGGCCCGCACGATCCTCCTGGAGCAGAACTACCGGTCCACGCAGAACATCCTCACCGCGGCGAACGCCGTCATCGCCCGCAACGAGGGGCGGCGGGCGAAGAACCTGTGGACGGACACCGGCTCCGGGGAGCTCATCGGCGGGTACGTCGCCGACAACGAGCACGACGAGGCCCGCTTCATCGCCGAGCAGATCGACGACCTCGTCGACCGGGGGGAGGCCGACTACGGGGACATCGCCGTGATGTACCGCACGAACAACGCCTCCCGCGTCATCGAGGACGTCCTCGTGCGCAGCGGGCTGCCGTACCGGGTCGTCGGCGGGACCCGGTTCTACGAGCGCCGCGAGGTGCGCGACATCGTGGCGTACCTCAAGGTGCTGGACAACCCCGATGACACGGTCGCCCTGCGGCGGATCATCAACACCCCGCGGCGGGGGATCGGTGACCGGGCGCTCGCCCAGGTCACCGTCCACGCGGAGAACCACGGCCGGACGTTCGCCGAGGGGCTGCGCGACGCCGCCGCCGGGGAGGTCGCCGGTCTCAGCGGCCGGGGGCGCAACGGGATCCACGGGTTCCTCGAGCTCATGGACGGCCTCCGGGACGAGGTCCGGGACGCGGTGATGGAGACGTCCGACGGCGCGAGCCTGGGCATCCCGGACATCGGCAGGATCGTGTCCGCGGTGCTGGACCGGACGGGCTACCGCGAGGAACTGGAGAAGTCCAACGACCCGCAGGACGGGGCGCGCCTGGACAACCTCAACGAGCTGGTGTCCGTCGGCCACGAGTTCTCGCAGGAGGCGGCGAACGTCGCCGCGTACGAGGCGATGCCGTCCGGGCCGGGGCGCGCGGACGCCGGTGACACGGACGGAGCCGGCCCGGGAGACGCGGACGCTGCCGGCACGGACGACGCGCCGACCGCGGGCGGGATGAGCACGGACGAGGCCGCCGCCGGGGAGGCGCAGCTGCGGGAGGGCGAGCCGGAACCGGGTAGCCTCCAGGCGTTCCTCGAGCGGGTGAGCCTCGTCGCGGACGCCGACCAGATCCCGGGTGAGGAGCAGGAACTCATCACCCTCATGACGCTGCACACGGCGAAGGGCCTGGAGTTCCCGGTCGTCTTCCTCCCGGGGTGGGAGGACGGGCAGTTCCCGCACATGCGGGCGCTCGGTGACCCGACGGAACTCGCGGAGGAGCGCCGCCTGGCGTACGTGGGCATCACCCGCGCGCGGAAGCGGCTCTTCGTCTCCCGGGCGATGACCCGGTCGGCGTGGGGGACCCCGCAGACGAACCCGCCGTCGCGGTTCATCGGCGAGGTCCCGGACGAGTTGTGGGAGTGGATCCGCGAGGAGCCGACCCCCGCCGGGTCCTGGGGCGCCGGGGACTGGGCCGACGGCACCAGTGTCGGCGGCGGCTGGTCCGGCGGGTACGGGTCCAGCGGTGGGCCGGGGGCGACCGGTGGTGGCCGCGGCCACGGGGCCGGCGCGTCCGGGGGCGGGTCCGGCCGGGGCCGTGGCCCGGGGCGTGGGTCCCGGCCGTCGCCGCGCACCTCCGGTGCGGCGGCGTCCCGCGCCGCGGACCTCCAGCTCGAGGTCGGTGACAGGGTGAACCACGACAAGTACGGCCTCGGTACCGTCAAGAGCGTCGACGGCACCGGGACCCGGGCGACGGTCATGATCGACTTCGGCGCCAGCGGGACCGTGCGCCTCATGCTCATCGGCGGTGTGCCGATGGAGAAGCTCTGACGGTCCCCCGGGCCGTCAGAGCGTGTCCCCCCCGTCCCGTCGGAGCGGGGCCCCGTCCCCCGGACGGAGCAGTCGGACCGCGCCGGTGCCGGCGCGGGAGCGGTGTCAGAGCGAGATGCCGCGCGCCGCGAGCCACGGCAGCGGGTCGATCGCGTCGCCGCCGTTCGGGTGGACCTCGAAGTGGAGGTGCGTGCCGGTGGAGAACCCGCGGGAGCCCATGCCGGCGATCTTCTGCCCGGCGGTGACGTGCTGGCCCACGCTCACGTCGATGGTCTCCATGTGGCCGTACACGGTGACGGTGCCGTCGTCGTGCCGGATGCGCACCCACTGACCGAAACCGGAGGCGGGGCCGGCGTCGATGACCTCGCCGTCCTCGACCGCGAGGATCGGGGTGCCGGTGGAGTTCGCGATGTCGACGCCCTTGTGCATCGTCCCCCAGCGGATCTCGAAGCCGGAGGTGAACGCGCCCTCGGCGGGCTTGATGATGAGCGGCGCGCGGGACGCGAGGTCCGCGGCGGCGCGGGCGGCGTTGAACTGGAGCGCGCTGGAGAGCTGGTCGGACAGGCCGGTGACGGGCTTCGCCTGCGGGACCTCGAGGATCTGCGGGGCGGAGTCCGAGCTGCCGAGGCTGCCGGTGACGTCGCCGGCCGGCGACCCGGTGTCGTCCCCCTGGGCGAGCACGGTGTTGTCGGAGGCCAGGGCGATGCCGCCGGAGCGGTTGTCCTGACCCTGGGAGTTCCCCGCGGTGGCACCGGCGGCGCCGGCCGTGGTCACGGCACTGGCGGCGACGGCGAACAACGCGACGCGACGCTTGGCGGTGGTGTCCTGCTTGCGGTGCGTGCCGACGTACCGCACTCCGGTGGAACTCTGCACTCTCGTTACCCTATCGTCATCTTCGTTGTGGATCGGCCGCGCTTCGTGACCGGATCGTTATCATCGCGGGTAACACTATCGGCCATGTCGACAGGTGGCAAGCGGTTCGCGGCAAAGATCACGGTTTGATATCCCCCAGCGAGGGGGAGCCCGCCCGGGACCGCTCCGGACACCCCCGAAAACCACCCCGTGACCTGCGTCGATGAGCTCCCGTCACAGGAGTCACACCGGGGGTGTCGGGACCCCGTCGCGGAGCCCGGGACGCGGTCCGAGGGGGTCGGAGGAGGGGTCCGACGCGCACCTCAGCGGGTCTGCAGCCCCCGTCGGCGGGCCCGTGGCGGCGTCACGGCCGCAGCCGGACGCGTCATGTTCCCGTCACCTTTCTGTGACTCAACCGTGACACTGGGGCTGTCGTCGCGTCCGCCGCGCCCCGGCGTGCCTGTGTCCGTCCGCCGCCGTCCGCCGTGCACAATGGGACGGGTGAGCAGAGAATCCTCGTCCCAGCGACCCGGCAACCGGAACCGGCAGGTCCGCCGCGGTGAATCCGCTCGCCCACGTCCGCGTCCGCCGCGTCGTGCCGTGGAGCGCACCGACCGCCGCGCGGACCCCGCCCGGCCCGACGACGCCGCCACCGGCACCGGCACCGCCCGCCCGGCCGGCACGCCCCGGCCCGACGACACCGGCACCGGCGCCACCCGCCCGGCGGACGACCGGGACCCCCGCCCGCGCCGCGGGCGTCGGTCCCGCACCCCGGAGCCCCGCGACGCGGAACCCCGCGCGACCCGCCGGTCCCGCGCCTCCCGCGGACCGGCCTCGCCGGGCACACGCCCCGCCGGCGGCCCCCCGCCGCGCAGCTCGGAGCGCTTCGTCGAACCCCCGGGAGGCACGGACCCCCGCGCGCGGCCCGGCGACGCCGCCCCCGCACCGACCCGCACCGGCCGCTTCGCCGGGTGGTGGGACGTGTGGGGGCCGCACATCCGCCGGTTCGCGCCGACGGTCCTCGTCAACCACGCGGTGACGGTGGCGCTCATCGTCGTCGTCGCGGTGGTCATCGGCATCGGGGTGTCCTTCTCCGTCGTCCCGGCGGCGATCGGCGCGATGTGGATGCTGTCCACGCTCGCGCCGGTCGGGTTCTCCGGGCAGACGCTGGGGGTCGCACCCTTCCTTCCCGCGGCGCTCATCGCCCTGGGCCACGCGCACCGGGTGCGGGCGGCGTGCGGGTCGACGGTCACGGTGCGCAACCTCCGGGTCTTCGGGGCGTTGTCGGTGCTCGTGCCGGTGGTGTTGACGCTCGTCGCGTGGTTCATGCTGTGGGACGCCTCGTCGGTGTACCCGGTGGAGCCGCCGAACCTCGCGGTGGCGGAGCTGCGCACGGTGGTCCTGCACGGCCTGGTGTTCGTCGCGGGGCTGGGCCCGCGGATCTGGCGGGCGTTGCTCATCCGCCGGGGGCTGCCGGCGTGGCCGGTGGAGTCGGTGCGCCTGGCGGGGTCGTTCCTGTCGTGGATGGCGGTCGCCGGCCTGGTGGTCGTCGTCGTGCGCCTGGTGGCGAACCTGTCGTCGGCGGGGGCGGCGTACGGGGTGGCGGCGGGTGCCGTCGGGGCGACGGGGCTGACGGTCCTGTCCCTTCTCTATCTGCCGACGCTCGTCATCGGTGCCGTGGCGGTGCTCATGGGCGGGGAGTTCCACATCGGCCAGGGGGTGACCACGCTGTTCGGCGTGACGAACGTGAACCTGCCGCCGTTGCCGGTGCTCGCGGCGGTGCCGAACGAGGATGTGCCGCTGGGCCCGGCGTGGCTGGCGGTGACGGCGGCCGTCGCGATCGCGGTGGTGTACCGCTTCATCCGGGGCCGGGAGTTCCTCGAGGCCCCGGTGGCGACGGCGGTGGGCGCCGGGGTGGTGTCGGGTGTCGTCGCGCTGGTCGTGAGCTGGCTCGCGGGCGGGCAGCTCGGGGTGTACGGCCACACCGGTGCGCTGGTGTGGATGGTCGGCGCCGAGGCGGCCGGGTGGCTGCTGGTGCCGGCGGTGGTGCTCATGCTGTTCATGGTCCGCCAGGGCACGCGGGTGACGGAGGAGATCGCCGACGCCCCCGCCGCCGGGGTCGCCCCTGCTCCGGGGGAGGGGGACGACGCCGACCTCCCCGCCGCCCCCGCCTCCGCCGGGGATGACGCGGATGCCGGTGCCGACGGTGCGGGCGCGGACGGTGACGTGGACGCGGAGGCGGATGCGGAGGCGGACGCCGACGCCGACGCTCGCGGCGACAGTGCTGCGGACGTCGATGCGGATGCAGATGCCGACGCGGACACCGACGCCGGCAGTGACGTGGACGCAGATGTGAATGGAGACGCGGACACCGACGCTGATGCGGACACCGACGCCGGCAGTGACGTGGACGCCGAGGCTGGGAGCGACGCGGACGCAGATGTGAATGGAGACGTGGACGCGGACGCCGAGGCCGACAGTGACGCGGACGCGGATGTGAATGGAGACGCGGACGCCGACGGTGGCATTCACGCCGTCGCCGGGGCGGACGTCGACGGCGACGCCGCCACGGGTGGCGGGCCGGAGGATGAGGCGCAGGGCGGCGTCGGGACCCCTCCCGGCACCGCCGTGCCCCTGAGTGCGGTGAGCGACCCGGACGCCGTCGCCCCCGGGGACACCGGGGACACCGGGGACACCGAGGCCGACCCCGACAGCGACCCCGACCCCCGGGCCTGAGCCGCCACCGCCGCCCCGGACCCGCCCCCGGCAGCCGCCCCGGACCGGCCCCCGGCGCCACCCCGGCCCGGCCCCCGCAGCCCGGCCCGGGCCCGTCACGGAGGCTGTCCGGCCGGCCCGTACAGTGGACCCCGTGACCGAGATTTCCACGCCTTCCGCACCACTCCGCGTCGTCGTCCTCGCCTCGGGGACGGGGTCGCTGCTCCAGTCCATGCTCGACAGCCTGGACGGGACCGTCGAGATCGTCGCCGTGGGGGCGGACCGCCCGTGCCGCGCGCTGACCCGGGCGGAGGACGCCGGCCTGACGACGTTCCTCGAGGAGTACGCGCCCGCCGGCACCCCGGGGCACGACCGGGCCGCATGGAACCACCGCCTCGCCGAGCGGATCGCGGGCCACCGCCCGGACCTCGTCGTCAGCGCGGGGTTCATGCGCATCCTCGGCGAGGAGGTCGTCGACCGGTTCCGCGGCCGCATCATCAACACCCACCCGGCGCTGCTCCCGGCGTTCCCCGGGGCGCACGCGGTGGCGGACGCGCTGAATTACGGCGTCGCGGTGACCGGGTCTACAGTGCATGTCGTGGACACCGGCGTGGACACCGGCCCGATCCTCGCCCAACGGGCCGTCGACGTGCGCCACGACGACACCGTGGACACCCTCCACGAACGGATCAAGACGGTGGAGCGGCAGCTCATCGTCGACGTGCTCCACGCGATCTCGCGAACGGGCTACAGCATCGACGGACGAAAGGCCTGGATCAACCATGACTGACACCCCGACCGGCACACCCACCGGCTCCGCCGCAGACGCCGACCACCGCCCGGACCACCTCTCCGACGGCGACCGCCGGCCGATCCGCCGCGCACTCATCAGCGTCTACGACAAGTCCGGGCTGGAGGACCTCGCCACCGGGCTGCACGCCGCCGGGGTGGAGATCGTCTCGACCGGCTCCACGGCCACCCGCATCGCCGACGCCGGGGTGCCCGTCACCCGCGTCGAGGAGCTCACGGGCTTCCCCGAGTGCCTCGAGGGCCGCGTGAAGACCCTCCACCCGCGCGTCCACGCGGGCATCCTCGCGGACACGCGCAAGCAGGACCACCTCGACCAGCTCGCCGAGCTGGAGGTCGAGCCGTTCCAGCTCGTCGTCGTGAACCTCTACCCGTTCACGGACACGGTCGCGTCCGGGGCGGACTTCGACGCCTGCGTCGAGCAGATCGACATCGGCGGCCCGTCGATGGTCCGGGCGGCGGCGAAGAACCACCCGTCCGTCGCGGTCGTCACGGACCCGGCCCGGTACGCCGACGTCGTCACCGCCGCGCAGGGGGGCGGGTTCTCCCGCGGGGAGCGCACGCGCCTCGCGCTGGACGCCTTCCGGCACACCGCCGCGTACGACGTCGCCGTCGCCACGTGGCTGGGGGAGCAGGTCACGGCCGGTGCGGGGTCCGGGGAGGGGGACGACGCCGCCACCTCCGCGGCCGACGCGCTGTTCCCGGAGTGGATCGGCTCCGCCCTCGAGCGTTCCCGCACGCTGCGGTACGGCGAGAACCCGCACCAGGCGGCGGCGGTGTACGTCGCGCCGGGGCAGTCCGGCGGGCTGGCGCAGGCGGAGCAGTTCCACGGCAAGGAGATGAGCTACAACAACTACACGGACGCCGACGCCGCGTGGCGCGCCGCGTGGGACCACGACCGGCCGTGCGTGGCGGTCATCAAGCACGCGAACCCGTGCGGCATCGCCGTCGCGGACGACGTCGCCGCCGCGCACCGCGCGGCGCACGCGTGTGACCCGGTGTCCGCGTACGGCGGGGTCATCGCCGTGAACCGGCCCGTGTCCGTCGCGATGGCGGAGCAGGTCGCGGGCATCTTCACGGAGGTCATCGTCGCCCCGGCGTACGAGGACGGCGCCGTGGACGTGCTGAGCCGGAAGAAGAACATCCGCATCCTCCGCGCGGACGAGCCGCGGCGCTCCGGCGTCGTCGAGCACCGGGAGATCACCGGCGGGCTGCTCGCCCAGCAGCGCGACCTCATCGACGCCGCCGGCGACGACCCGGCGAACTGGACCCTCGCCGCCGGCGAGGCGGCGGACGCGGAGACCCTCGCGGAGCTGGAGTTCGCGTGGCGGACCGTGCGCGCGGTGAAGTCCAACGCGATCCTGCTCACCCGCGACGGCGCGACGGTCGGTGTGGGCATGGGCCAGGTCAACCGCGTGGACGCCGCGAAGCTCGCGGTGCAGCGCGCGAACGCGCTGGCGGAGGACGGTGCCGAGCGGGCCCGCGGTGCCGTCGCGGCGTCCGACGCCTTCTTCCCCTTCGCCGACGGGTTCGAGGTGCTCGCCGAGGCGGGCGTCCGCGCCGTCGTCCAGCCCGGCGGGTCGGTGCGTGACCAGGAGGTCATCGACGCCGCCACCGCCGCCGGGGTGACGATGTACCTCACCGGCGAGCGCCACTTCGCCCACTGACGGCCGGCGGCCGGGGCACCTGACCGTCGACAGGGTGGGGCCGAGGGGGCGGGGACGGAGCGGGGAGGCGCCGGGCCGCCCGGCCGGTGGCGTCGTCCCCCCCCGGTCAGAGCTCCCGTAGGGCCCGGTGCGCGGCGAACCACCCGCACAACCCGTGGACGCCGCCGCCCGGGGGCGTCGACGCCGAACACAGGAACACCCCGGGCACGCCCGTGCTGTACGGGTCCCGCACCGTCGGCCGCCGCAGCAGCTGCACCGCGTCCGACGCCCCACCGGCGATGTCGCCGCCGGTGAGGTTCGGGTTCTCCCGCTCCAGGTCACGCGGGGTGCGCACCCGGAGGTCGACGACGACGTCCCGGAACCCCGGGGCGAACTCCTCGATCCGGCGGATCACCGGCCCGGCCACGGCCAGCGGGTCCGCGCCCGCCGGCGGCTCCCACCCGTGCGGCACGTGCGCGTACGCCCACAGCGGGTGCAGGTCACCCGCACTCCGGCCCGGGTCCGCGAGATGCTGCTGGCCGACCAGCACGAACGGGGCGTCCGGCATCCGCCCGCGCACACAGTCCCGCTCCGCGGCGGCGATCTCCCGCGCCGTGCCGCCGAGGTGGACGGTCCCCGCGCGGCGGCAGGCGGCGTCGGACCACGGGACCCCACCCCGGACCACACAATCGACCTTCAGCACCCCCGGGCCGTGCCGGAACCGCCGGTACGCGCGGTCCCGGCCGGCGGGCACCGGCGTCCCCGACCGGCTGAGCAGCGCGGACGCCGCCGCGGGGGAGGTGTCGAGCAGGACGAGGTCGGCGTCGAGCCCCCGGAGATCCCGCACCGGCGACCCGGTGACGACCCGGCCCCCGAGCGACTCCAGGCGACGCACCATCGCCGCCGTCACCGCCCCCGACCCACCGACCGCCACCGGCCACCCGGCCGCGTGCCCCGCGCCCGTGAGCAGCACCCCCGGCGCGGCCGACAACGGCCGGTCGAGCCGCGTGAACGCGTGCGCCGCGATGCCCGCGACCAGCGCCCGGGCCTGCGGGGACCGCCACAGGTGCGTCAGGGACGCCGCCGGGAGGGACGCGCGGAGACCGAACCGGAGGGTCGACGCCCACGCCGCCGGGGCCAGGGGACCCGACGGGGGACACCCGGTCGGCGACACCCCCGGGGAGCCCGGCGGGGCGAGGACATCCGACACGATGCGGTCCATCCGGTCCGCCACCGGGCCGAACGCGGCACGCCACCGGCGGCCGTCACCGGGGTGGAGGTCGTCGAGCCGGTCCGCCGTCGCGGCGATGTCGCGGAGCAGCACGCCCGCCGGCCCGCCGTGCACCGGGTGGGCGAGGTCGACCTCCGGCCACGCGAACCGCAGGCCGAACCGGTCCAGCCCCGCGAGCGCGGGGGACAGGACAGCCAGCGGGTGCACCGCCGAGCCGAGGTCGTGGACCACCCCCGGGACCATGAGCTCCGCGCTGCGGGCCGCGCCGCCCGGCGTCGGGGCGGCCTCGTGGACCGTGACGTCCACCCCCGCCGCGGCGAGCACGGTGGCGGCGGCGAGGCCGTTCGGTCCACTGCCGACGACGGCTGCTGTGGTCATGGGGCCAGGATAGGGGGTTCCGGCGGGGGGCGGGACGCGGGGTGGGAGGTGACACGGCGCACGGCTGCACCGTTCGCCGTCGCGCCGGGACTTGCACCGCACCCTCCCGCGGTGTGAATTCCGCCGGCTGTCCGGGATAATGGTGGTCTGCGTCATAGATCGCCCGGCGCGCGGCTCCGCCGACGCCACCCGGCCCCGGTCAGCCCGGGCGTGACTCTCCACAACCGACACAGCTGGCGCAGCTGGCGCGCCGGGGCAGTCGCCCCGGGACCGGCTGATACACCAGAGACATCAGACCCAACTGACACATTCGACCGGAAGGTGCACCATGACCTCGAACACGCCGACCGCCTCGCCCGACGACGTCGTCATCGTCGGAGCCGCCCGCACCGCCCAGGGCCGGCTGCTGGGCAGCCTCGCCTCGAAGACCGCCCCGGAGCTCGGCGCGGCCGCGGTCTCCGCCGCCCTCGACCGGTCGGGGATCGCGCCCGCCGACGTGGAGTACGTCCTCATGGGCCAGGTCGTCCAGGCCGGTGCGGGGCAGAACCCGGCGAAGCAGACGGCCGTCGCCGCGGGCCTGCCGATGACCGTGCCCGCCATGACGGTGAACAAGGTCTGCCTGTCCGGCCTGGACGCGGTGATCTCCGGTGGACGGATGCTCCGCGCGGGGGACGTGGACGTCGTCGTCGCCGGCGGCCAGGAGTCCATGTCCTCCGCCCCGCACCTCGCGGCGGGGGTGCGCGCGGGGAAGGGCTACGGCAGCCTGGCCCTGCAGGACTCCCTCGAGCGGGACGGCCTGTCGGACGCCGTCCACGGCACCGTCATGGGGGCGGAGACGGAGGAGGGCAACACCGACCGGGGCATCACCCGCGAGGAGCAGGACCATGTCGCCGCGCTGAGCCAGCAGCGGGCGGAGAAGGCCCGTGACGAGGGGATCTTTGCCGACGAGATCGTCCCCGTGGAGGTCCGTCGGCGCAAGGAGACCGTGACGGTGGACTCCGACGAGGGGATCCGCCCGGGGACGACGGAGGAGGGGCTCGCGGGCCTCCGCCCGGCGTTCGCGAAGGACGGGACGATCACGGCGGCGTCCGCGTCGCAGATCTCGGACGGCGCGGCGGCGGTCGTGCTCGTCCGGCGGTCGTACGCGGAGGAGCACGGTCTCACCGTGCTCGCGACGCTCGGCGACTACGGCCAGACCGCCGGCCCGGACACGAAGCTGCACTCGCAGCCGTCCCAGGCGCTGCTCGCCGCGTTGGCGAAGGCCGGGCGGGACGTGTCCGACCTGGACTTCCTGGAGATCAACGAGGCGTTCGCCGCGGTGGTCGTCCAGTCCCTCCGGGACCTGGACTACCCGCTGGAGAAGACGAACATCCACGGTGGCGGCATCTCCCTGGGGCACCCGATCGGCTGCTCCGGCGCGCGTCTCGTCGTGCACGCGGCGTACGAGCTGCAGCGGCGCGACGGTGGCCTGGCCGGCGTCTCGCTGTGCGGCGGGGGAGGCCAGGGCGACGCGCTGCTGCTCTGGCGCTGACCTGCGCCGCGCCCGGGTGCTGCTCTGGCGCTGACCTGCGCCGCGCCCGGGTGCTGACCTGGCGCTGACCCGCGCCGCCCCCCCCGGGCGGCCGCGGCGTCACGTCGCGGGGACGCCCTCCGTCGGGGGCTGCTTCGCCTCCAGCGCCTCGCGGAGCGCGGCGTTCGCCCGCTCGACGCGCAACGCCCGGACGATGCCGAGGAGCACGACGGTCAGCGCGGCGGGGATCCACAGGTACATGGCGTGGAGCATCGTCACCGCGGAGTCGGGCTGCTGCTGCGCGTTGGCCACGTACCCGCTGGCGGACAGCATCCACCCGGCGAGGGCGGTCGCGACACCGCCACCGATCTTGATGCCCAGTGACGTGCAGGAGAACATCGCGCCGTCGATCCGGCGGCCGTCGCGGAGGAACGTGTACTCCGAGGCCTCGGCGATGAGCGCGTTGAGCGCCCCCTGCATCGGGCTGACCCCGAACTGCGCCACGGCGGTGAACACGAGCATGAGGGGCACGCTCCCCATCCCCGCGGCGACGATGACGAGCACGCGCGCGACGAGGGTGATCGTGTACCCGGCGAGGTTCAGCCGGTACATGCCGATCTCCGTCTTCGCGAGGTACGCCGTGAGGACGAGCCCGACGATCATCGGGATGTTGCCCGCCCACGCGAACGGGGTGACGAGGGTCTTGTCCCCGAGGATGTACGTGAAGTAGTAGATCGCCATCCCCATCATCGTGGACAGCACCTGGTTGACCACGAGGAAGCCGAGGATGAGCAGGTAGTACCGGTTCCGCACGAGCAGCACGGCGGTCTCCGCGAAGCCGGGCGCGTGCTCCGCCGTGCCGGTGCCGTCACCGGTGGGGGAGGCGCCGGTCGCGGGGGCGTCGGCGTCGAGCTCCTCCTCCGGCAGCTCCTTCACCGAGAACACGGACAGGGAGTTCACCGCGAGCCCGATGACCGCGTAGATGATCGCGATCATCCGCCACCCCTCCGCGCCGCCGCCGAGGGCGTCCACGCTCTGCACGGTGACGGACTGGATCGCGAGGCTCGTGGCGAAGGCGAAGATGAACCGGGCGGACCCCATCTGCACCCGCTCGCCCGCGTTGCGCGTCACCAGCGCGGTGAGGGCGGAGTAGGCGATGTTGTTCGCCGTGTAGAACACGGCGTTGAGCAGCGTGTAGGCGATGAAGAACCAGGCGTACTTCGCCGTGTCCCCCATGCTCTCCGGGATGGCGAAGCACCCGACCAGGGTCAACGCCACCCCGAAGTACCCCCAGAACATCCACGGTCGTGCCTTGCCCATCCGCGAGTGCGTGCGGTCGATGAGCACGCCGAAGAACAGGTCGGACAGCCCGTCGAAGAGCTTCGACAGGAGGATGAGGGTACCGATGATCCCCGGGTTCATCCCGGCGGTGTCGGTGAGGTAGATCATGATGAAGGCGGTGAGGAACGCGTAGACCACGTTCCCTGCGACGTCGCCGGAACCGTAGCCGGCGATGTTCCACCACTTCAGGTACTTCTGCTCGGTCATGGGGTACTTCTTCTCTCGGGGACCGGTCGGAGGCGGGGCCTCGGTCGGTGGACCGGTCCGGGGTGGGTGGTGAGGGTGCGGTGACGACGGCCACCGGGACGCCGCGCCGACGCCCGGGGTGGTGGGGTGACACCCGGGGCGGTGCGACGTCCCGGCGGCCGCCGGGTCAGCGCCGCCCGTGGGGCACGAGCGTGACGGTGAACGTGAACTCCTCCGGGTCGAGGCGGTACCGGGTCAGCAGCTCCGGCCCGCAGCTCGCCGACCCGATCCCGGCCTGGGCGGCGTCGAGGCACAGCACCGTCGACCCGCACGGGGTGAGGTCCGCGGCGTGGGCCGTGCGGGTGAGATCCTCCTGCGTGTACGGGGAGACGTTGACGGAGAACGGGGTGTGCGAGCACGCGGTGAGGCCCACCCCGCCGCCGGTGAGGGTGACGAGGGAGCAGTCGTCGTGGCTGCCGTTCTCCTGCGGGCGCAGGTAGTCCTCGTGCTGGGCCGCGACCGTGGACGTGAACCGGCTGTGGTGGCTCGCCCGGTGCTTGTCGACGTAACTCTCCAGCGGGCCACGCCCGTACCAGGTCACGGCGTCGAGCGACCGGTCGAGGAAGAGCCGCAGCCCGAACCGGGGCAGCGGCGGGAACTCCGGGTCCTTCCGCACGACCGTCGTCGCCGTGAGCCGGCCCTGCGGGTCGATCCGCCAGGTCGCGTCGACGTCGAGGACACGCTGCACGGACACCCCCGCGACGGACATCACCGCGTGGACGAGGACGTCCCCGCCGTCCCGGTCGACGTCGACGCTGTACGCGCGGGACGTCGCGTCGTCGTAGTGGGCCTCGGCACAGTCGAGGCGGATCTTGCGGTCGTTGTCCGTCGGCGCCCGCCACACGTTGAGGTCCACGGGCCGGTCGGTGAGGCACGTCCCGCCGACGCGGATCCCCGCGACGAGCCCCCGGACGGTGTCGACCGTGTACGTCACGTCGCCGGCGGTGACCGTGGTCCACCGGCCGTCGGCCGTGACCGTCGGGGCGGGCCGGCGGACGGTCCCCGGGGAGAGGAGCCGGACGACCTCGCCGTGCCGGTCGTCGCCGGTCCGCAGGGCGACCTCGTCCGTCCCGACCGCGTGGCCGGCGGGCAGGGTGCGCAGGGCGGCGGTGAGGACGGTCGTCACCCGCAGGTGGCTCCGGCCCCGCTCGGGGACGGTGAGGGGGACGCGCACCGTGACGACCTCACCCGGAGGGAACGGTCCCGGGACCTCGACGGTCCCGGAGCCGACGACGTCCCCGTCGACGTCGCATTCCCAGCGCAGTTCGATCCGCCCGCCGAGGTCGGTGTGGTCCAGGTGGTTGCGCACGCTGAGGGCGCCGGTGGCCTGGTCGAACCGGGTGACGCGCACGGGCCGGTGGACGGCGCGGAGCTCCGCGAGGCCGGTGTGCGGCCGGCGGTCGGGGTAGACGAGGCCGTCGACGCAGAAGTTGCCGTCGTGCAGGGTCTCCCCGTGGTCGCCGCCGTAGAGGTAGCGCACCCGGCCGTCGGGCAGCGGCTCGGCGACGGCGTGGTCGCACCACTCCCACACGAAGCCGCCGCAGAGGGAGGGGTAGGCGTCGATGACGGCCTGGTAGTCCTCCAGGTCACCGGGGCTGTTGCCCATCGCGTGGCTGTACTCCACGAGGAGCAGCGGTCGCGTCGGCGCACCGGTGGTGTACCGCTGGACCTCGTCGAGCGTCGGGTACATGCGGCTGTCGATGTCGATGTGCGAGTGGTCGTAGTCCCGCCGGCCGTCCTCGTACACCGCCCCCTCGTAGTGGGTGAGGCGCGTCGGGTCGTAGACCTTCGTCCAGCGCAGGGCCTCCTCGATGGTGCAGCCGAACCCGCACTCGTTGCCCATCGACCAGGCGACGATGCTCGGGCGGTTGCGTTCCCGCCGGACGCACCGCTCGACCCGGTCGAGGGTCGCGGGGATGACGTCGGGGTTGTCGGCGATGAGCTCGCTCCAGTGCCGCACCCGGTTCTCCCACGACCCGTCGCGCAGGTAGCGGGCCTGCGTGCCGTGGCTCTCGTTGTCCGCCTCCGACATGACCATGAGGCCGTACTCGTCGCAGAGCTGGTAGAACACCGGGGCGTTCGGGTAGTGGCTGCTGCGCACCGCGTTGATGTTGTGCCCGACCATGAGGTCGAGGTCGCGGATCATGTGGTCGAGGTCGACGACGGGCCCCGTCACCGGGTCGGAGTCGTGCCGGTTCACGCCCCGGAACGTCACCGGGGACCCGTTGAGCAGGACCTGCGGCGAGCCGGCGTCCCCGGCGGACACCGCCACGTCGCGGATCCCCACCCGGTCGACGACGACCTCCTCCGCCTGCGTGAACGTCAGCGTGTACAGCTGCGGGTCCTCCGGCGTCCACAGCCGGGCGTTGCGGACGATGAGGGCGGTCGTCCACGGGAGGGTGTCGTCGTACCCCCGGTCCCGGACCTCCCCGGACCGTTCGAGGCTGCCCTCGGCGACGACTGTCCCGTCCGGGTCCCGCAACGTCACCCGGGTCGGGGCGAGGGGCTCGTCCAGCGACGTCGCGGAGACCGTGACCAGGCCGGCGCCGCCCGCGGCGGGCCCGGCGGTCACCGTGTAGTCGTACAGCGCGTCCGCGGGGCGGTCGGTGAGGTAGACGTCCCGGATGATGCCGCTGGTGCGGAACTTGTCCTGGTCCTCGAGGTAGCTGCCGTCGCACCAGGTGATGACGAGCACGCACAGCGTGTTCACGCCGTCGACGAGGTGGTCCGTGACGTCGAACTCGCTGCTGCAGTGCGTGACCTGGCTGTACCCGACGTACGCGCCGTTGACCCACACGTGGAGGCAGGAGTCCACGCCCTCGAACGTCAGGTGCGTGCGCGGCGCGGCCGGGTTCCGGTGGTGCTCGAAGGTCCGGGCGTAGCACCCGCACGGGTTCTCCTGCGGGACGTACGGCGGGTCGAGGGGGAACGGGTAGCGGACGTTGGTGTACTGGTGCGACCCGTGGCCGTGGAACTGCCAGGCGGCGGGGACCGGGATCGTCGTGCCGTCGGCGAAGAGCGGGGAGTCCGGGCCGTCCTCCCAGAACGGGACCGTGAGGTCGTGCACGGAGTCCACGTGGGCGAAGGACCACGTGCCGTTGAGGAGGGTCAGCCGGTCCGACGCCTCCCGGTCCCGGACGAGCGGGCCCATGTCGCGGGAGGCCGGGACGTGGTAGGCGCGGGGCGGGAGGGTGTTGACGTGGAGGACGGCCGGGTCCTCGTGGTGCGCTGGGACGATCATCCGGCGGGGCGTCCTTCCTGGGGGTCGGCGGCACGGGGCCGCGTGGGGGGCCGGGGATGTCCAGGGAGGTCTGCTGCACCGGGTGTCCGGACCGGGGATCCGGGTGGGGGTCCGGGCGGGGCCGCGTCCCTGGCGCCCCCGGAGATGAGAAGAGGATAAGAGAACAATAAGCGCCGGGGATGTGGATTTGAATGGGCACCTGGGTGCGGGGGGTGGGGGGACGCGGGAGATCGAGGTCAGCGCCGGCCGCGATACCCCCGGTCACGCGCGCGGGGGCGCCGGGGTGCGGCGGTGCGGGGAGGGGCGCGCCGCCCGGTCAGCCGAGAAGGGCCGCGACGACGGCGATCGAGACGAGGGACAGCCCCGTGCTCACGACACCGGTGTCCCGGGCGAGGACCGTGCCCACCCGGAACCGGTGCGCGTAGGTGAACACGTTCTGCGCCGTCGGCAGCGCCCCGACGACCGTGACCGTGAGCAGCGCCGGGCCGGACAGCCCGAAGACGAACGCCCCGAGGGCCGCGGCGACGACCGGATGGACGACGGACTTCAGCACCGCCGCGGCGAGGACGCTCCGGCGCGGGCTCGTCGCGCGGTCGAGGACGGTGACGTCCGCCATCGACATGCCGAACGCGAGCAGCGCCACGGGCACCGCCGCGCCGGCGAGGAGGCTGACCGGCTCCGCGACGACCTGGGGGAGGGTGAACCCCGTCCGGTCGTGGAGCAGGGCGACGGCCACGCCGACGACCGCCGCGATGATGAGCGGGTTGCGCACGATCCCGCTCAGCAGCTCCCGGACCAGCGAGGACGTGCGGTCCGGGGAGGTGCGCCGGGTCGCGAGGTCCAGCGCGAGGACGACCAGCGGCCCGTACACGGCGACCTGGAAGATGATGACGGGGAGCACGGCCGCCGGGTTCCCGAGGACGTGCGCGGCGATGGGGACGCCCAGGTTGGAGCCGTTGCAGTACGACGCCGCCAGCATGGTGACGAGGCTGTCCGGCACCGGTCGGCGCGCGAGGAGGCGCTGGCCCGCGAACGCGAGCGCCCCGACGAGGAGGGAACCGGCGACCGCGACCGCCAGGTTCACGCCGAAGACCTGGCCGAGGTCGGCGTGGGCGAGGACGTCGACGAGCAGCGCCGGGGTCGCGACGGAGAAGACGAAGAGGGTCAGCGTGTGCACCGCACCGGGGCCGAGGACCCGCATCCGCCCGACGGTGAACCCCACCACGATGAGCACGACGACCACGAGGAAACCGGTGAGGACGTCAAGCATGACGTCCAGTGAATCATGCCGCGGACACGGCGACACCCCCGGCCCGTGGGGGTCCGGGGGTGTGCGACGGCGGCCGTGCTGGCCGCCGGGGACGCCGTGGCCAGCCGGCGCTGCGGGGCACCCGGGCGGTGCGTGGCCTGCCGGCGCCGGGGTGGCCAGCCACCGCTGCGTGGCCTGCCGGCGCTGCGGGGCGCCCGGGGCCGGCGGGGCTACTTCTTGACGACCTGCGCCTTGGCCCACTTGTCCGAGAAGGACTGCTTGAGCGGGCTGCGGGCGATGGTCACACCGACCACGATGGGCACGAGGAGCGAAACGTACAACCCGACGAACGGGATGAGGGTCACGATGCCGTTGATGAGGTACCAGCTGTTCCGGATCAGGGAGGCCCCGAAGGAGACCTTCCCGCCCTCGAGGGTGACGACCCGCTGGCCCGTGATGAACCGGCCGAGCGAACCACCGACGCCGGCCTCCATGCCCGCCCGGTAGAGGAACCAGACGACGTACATGACGACCCCGGCGCCGTAGAGGATGCTCGCGGGGATCCCGGGCGCGGGGGTTCCGGCGTCGGTGGCCTCGCGGAGCTGGTCGGTCCACTCGGAGTACTGGGACCCGAAGAGGAAGTAGTCGATGATCAGGCTGATGGCGCTGACGATGATGGTGTCGATGAAGTAGGCGAGGAAGCGCATCCAGGCGCCGGGTCGCTCGGGGGCCCCGGCGGTCGGGTCATCATCGACGCCACCGGGGAACTGCTGGTAACCGCCGGGGTACGGCTGCTGGGCGCCGGCCTCGGGGGTGGACTGGGACTGCTGCGGGTAGGAGGAGAAGCCGGGCTCGTCGCCGGCTCCTGAGGCTCCGCCTGAGGGGGTCTGGCCGTACGGGTTCGACATGACACACTTTCTGTATCGGATACAGGATCATGGGGAATGGTACTGGCTGGGTGTCCCGGGAGACAGGGCAAGGAGGATCTCAGGGGCCGTTCAGGGGTGGGGGACGGGGGGAGGGGAGGCACGCCCGGGTCGTCGGCGGGGGTGGACCGAGGGGGTACGACGACGACCGCTCCGCGGACACCACGCCGCGAACGACGACCACCGCCCCGCGGACACCACGCCGCGAACGACGACGACCCCGCACCGTGAGGGTGCGGGGTCGTCGGTCTGTCTGAGAAACGTCGGGAGAGTGCTGTCGTCCCCGAGTGTCCCGGAGCCGGTCAGCGGCTGTGGAACGGGAGCAGCGCCATCTCGCGCGCGTTCTTGATCGCGGTGGCGACCTGGCGCTGCTGCTGCGGCGTCAGGCCGGTGACGCGGCGGCTGCGGATCTTCCCGCGGTCGGAGATGAACTTCCGCAGGAGAGCGTGGTTCTTGTAGTCGACCGTCTCAATGCCTTCAGCCTTGAGCGGGTTCTTCTTCGGGCGGCGGGACTGCTCCAGCCGGGCCTTCTTGATGTTGGTGCGCTTCATGAGAGCTCCCCCTTACCAGCTGGACTTACGGACGCCCGGGAGCTCACCACGGTGGGCCATCTCACGGACGCGGACACGGGACAGGCCGAACTTGCGGAGGTAGCCGCGGGGACGGCCGTCAGCGGCGTCGCGGTTACGGACCCGCACCGGGGAGGCGTCGCGCGGCTGACGGTTGAGCTCGTACTGCGCGTCGAGACGCTCCTCGTCGGAGGAGTTCGGGTTCTTGATGATCTTCTTGAGCTCGGCGCGACGCTCGGCGTAGCGGGCGACGATTTCCTTGCGCTGCTCATTCTTGGCGATCATGGACTTCTTGGCCATAGATTATCGCTCCTCGCGGAATTCGACGTGCTTGCGGGCGATCGGGTCGAACTTCTTCAGGGTCATCCGGTCCGGGTTGTTCCGCTTGTTCTTGCGCGTCACGTACGTGTAACCGGTGCCTGCCGTCGACTTCAGCTTGATGATCGGGCGGATGTCGTTACGTGCCATCAGATCTTCTCCCCACGTGCGCGGAGCTTGGCGACGACGGACTCGATGCCGTCACGGTCGATGGTCTTCAGCCCCTTGGTGGACACGTTCAGCGTGATGGAACGGCCCTCGGAGGGGAGGTAGAACGACCGGCGCTGGATGTTCGGGTTCCACCGGCGGTTCGTGCGGCGGTGCGAGTGCGAGACGGACTTGCCGAAACCCGGCTTCCGACCCGTGACCTGGCAATGTGCCGACATGGGTATCTTTCTCCTTCCGCCCTCACGGACCGTCTGCGCCACACCGGCTCGCCCGTGACTAGACGGGAAACGGGCATGTCGGGGCGCACAAGTGGCGGTGATCGCGGGGCGATGACGTTTACTTAGACAACAGCGTTCGCCGACATTACCGGAGCAGGGGCGCGATCTCCTAATCACGGCCGTCGCCGGTGGGGAGGGGCCCCGGGCCGGTGTGCCTCGGGGCGGGATTTCCGTCCGGGGGTGTGGAGCATATAGGGTGATCGGTTGTGTCTGCGTCGCCGCGGGGTTGTCCCGTGGGA
Organism: Corynebacterium bovis DSM 20582 = CIP 54.80; assembly: GCF_030408615.1. Classification (NCBI taxonomy): domain Bacteria; kingdom Bacillati; phylum Actinomycetota; class Actinomycetes; order Mycobacteriales; family Corynebacteriaceae; genus Corynebacterium; species Corynebacterium bovis. The sequence continues at coordinate 792,534 of NZ_CP047187.1, forward strand.
GCGCAGCCGGACCTTGAACCCGACCCGGGCACGACCCGTCGTCGAGCGTCACCGACCGGGTCCCGTGCGTGTGCCGCGCGGGCCCGCGACCGGTCCCCGTCGTCCCGCGACGCCCTCGCCGGGTGGGCCTGCGCCCACCGGCCGGGCCGGGACGGGGCCGCGGTGGCGACCGGCGGGACCGACCCGCGGCACCAACCTGAGGGATTGAGTATGAAGAACGACATCCACCCCGACTACCACGAGGTAGTCTTCAAGGACGCGAGCACGGGACACCAGTTCCTGACCCGGTCCACCGCGACCTCCTCCCGCACCGTCGAGTGGGAGGACGGCAACGAGTACCCGCTGATCGTCGTCGACGTCACCAGCGAGTCCCACCCGTTCTGGACCGGTGCCCAGCGTGTCATGGACACCGCCGGCCGCGTCGAGAAGTTCCAGCGCCGGTACGGTAACCGCATCCGCCGCCAGAAGAAGACCCAGTAGAAGGAGGGTAGAAGACCATGGCAGTTCCGAAGCGCCGCATGTCCCGTGCGAACACGCACGCCCGTCGTTCGCAGTGGAAGGCAGACAATGTCGCCCTCCAGCACGTCAAGATCCAGGGCCAGGACGTCCAGATCCCGCGCCGGCTCGTGAAGGCCGCTCAGCTCGGTCTCATCGAGTTCGACTGACCGGCCCACGCCGCCGAGACCGCCGGGACCCGTCCCGGGCGGTCGTCTGATGAGCCGCCTGCTCCCCGCGCAGGCGGCTTCTTCTGTTCGTGGGGTCGGCCCGGGAGGGCCGGGAGATCCGTGGGCCGTCCTGTGAGGGGTGCGCCCCGACGCGGGGCCGGTGTCCGCCGCCCGCGCACCCGGGCCCAGCCGAGCCACCGACGGGGACCGTCCCCGAAGTGGCACCATCGTATTATCTGAGCAGGAGGTAGGTGTGTGGACCCCGGGACCGGGGTTCGTGCACAATAGTCCACATGAAAATACTTGTTGTCGACGACGATCAGGCGGTACGCGAGTCCCTCCGGCGGTCACTGACCTTCAACGGTTATACAGTTGTACTAGCTGTCGACGGGGAGGACGGACTGGAGAAGATCCGTTCCGAGCGTCCCGATCTCGCCGTCCTCGACGTCATGATGCCGCGCCTCGACGGCCTCGAGGTGTGCCGCGAGCTGCGCAGCCACGGGGACGACGTCCCGATTCTTCTCCTCACCGCCCGTGACAGCGTCTCGGAGCGGGTCGCCGGCCTCGACGCCGGCGCGGACGACTACCTCCCGAAGCCCTTCGCGCTCGAGGAGCTGCTCGCGCGTGTCCGGTCGCTGTTCCGCCGCGCCGCCCGCCCGGCCGTCGTCGAGGGGGAGCGCACCGAGCCGCTGACCTTCGAGGACCTCACCCTCAACCCGGAGACCCGGGACGTCACCCGCGGCGAGCGGGCGATCAGCCTCACCCGCACGGAGTTCTCGCTGCTCGAGCTCCTCATGCGCAACCAGCGCAAGGTCCTGTCGCGCAACGCGATCCTCGAGGAGGTGTGGGGCTACGACTTCCCGACGTCGGGCAACGCGCTCGAGGTCTACATCGGCTACCTCCGCCGCAAGACCGAGGCCGACGGTGAGAGCCGCCTCATCCACACCGTCCGTGGCGTCGGGTACGTCCTGCGCGAGACGGCGCCGTGAAGCGACGTCGCCCGCCCACCGGCGCAGGGAGGGCGACGGGCGTGACGGAGGGGTCGGCCGGGACGCCGCCGCCCGGCGACGGGGACCGGGGGACGGCCCGCCGCGCCGGTGACGTCGGTGGCGGCGAGGGGGCCGCCGGGGTGGCCGGGACCGCCGGCCGCGTCGACGAGACGCGGGACAACGGGGGCCGGCCGCTCACGCTGCCGGGGGTGGAGACCCCGCGGTCGAACCCGGCCCGGGCGCGGCTGTCCCTCCGGGGGAGGTTGACCGCCCTGACGGCGGCCGTCGTCATCGTCGCCATCGCCGTCGTCAGCCTGTCGGCGTACGCGACCGTGCGGTACGTCTCCGACCAGGAGATCAGCCGGAACCTCCAGTGGCAGGCGCAGGCGATCTTCGACTCGCCGACGCCGCCCGGCCTCTCCGGCGCCGGCGCACCGTCCGGGCCGGACTGGGACAGCGGCACGCACCCCGGCCACCGCCCGGACGAGGGGCAGAGCGCGGGTCCGGCCGACCCGGCGCCGCACTTCGTGCAGGTCACGCCGTCCGTGCGGGCGCTCGTCGTCACCCGTCGGTGGTCGGGGCACCAGGCCGGTGTCACGTGGACGGCCGACGGCCTCGGGGACGCGGAGTACGCGGTGCTCCGCGGGGACGAGACCTACTCCTACCGGACCGCGAACCGGCAGCGGATCCTCGCGACGATGGACGGCACGGGCCGCGCGGTGGTGCTGACCCAGGACATCTCCTCGACGCGGCAGATGCTCGGCGCACTCGTCTTCGTGCTCGTGCTCGTCGGGATCGCGGGGTCGCTCACCGCCGTCATCGCCGGCATGGCCGTGGCGACGGCGGGGCTCGGCCCGGTCGCCCGGCTGCGGCGGGCCGTGGACCGGGTGTCGAAGACCGACGAGCTGTGGCCCGTGCCGGTGCAGGGGGTCGACGAGTTCGCCTACCTCACGGAGAGCTTCAACGAGATGCTCCGCGCGCTCCAGGCGTCGCGGGACAAGCAGGCCGAGCTCGTCGCCGACGCGTCGCACGAGCTGAAGACCCCGCTGACCTCGCTGCGGACGAACATCGAGCTGCTCATGCTCGCGTCGCGCCCGGACACCCCGGACGTGTCGGACGCGGACCGGCGGGAGATCGAGCGGGACGTCGTCGCCCAGATCGACGAGATGGCCTCCCTCGTCGGCGACCTCGTCGACCTCGCCCGGGCGGACGCGATGGACCCGGTGTACGAGGACGTCGACGTCGTCGGCACCCTCCGGGAGGCCCTGGACCGGGTGAGCCGCCGCCGGCCCGACGTCACCTTCGAGTCCCACCTCACGACGTGGCACCTCTGCGGCGACTCCTTCGGGCTGGGCCGGGCGTTCCTCAACCTCCTCGACAACGCGGCGAAGTGGTCGCCCGCGGGCGGGGTCGTGCGGGTGTACATGGACAGGATCGACGACCGGAGCGTGGAGATCCGCGTCGCCGACTCGGGCCCGGGCATCCCCGCGGAGGACCGCACGAAGGTCTTCGACCGGTTCTACCGCTCGATCAGCTCCCGGTCGATGCCCGGCTCCGGACTGGGGCTGGCCATCGTCAAGCAGGTCGTGGAGACGCACGGCGGCGTCGTCATGGCCGACGAGTCCGACGACGGTGGTGCCCTCATCCGCCTCGTCCTGCCGGGGGCGACGACGGCGCACGGGAGCTGCCCCGCCACCGGCGGGTGAGTCAGCGGGGGGCCGGCCGGGCGCATCGCGCGGGGCGGGGGACCGCCCGGGGCCGGGTGTCGGGGGTGGGGCCGGCCGGGCGTCGGCGGGGGTGGGGCCGGCCGGGGCGCAGCGCGCGGACGGCGTATCCTGGCGGCGGACCCTGCACGTTCCCTGGCAGTCTGCTGAGCGCGGTCACGCCGCGGTCGCGGGGCTATTCGGTGGGACCTGCCAGGTTCCCGGAAGGCCTCACGCAGTGCCACGATGCACAATCGGAGACCATGAACGAGAACCCGAACATCAGCCCCGACGGTCACGACGGCTATGACGGTCCGGGCGCCCGGGACCCCCGCGAGGGGCACGGACGCTGGGACGCGGCGTCGGAGTCGACCCCTCCCACCTCCGGGACCGGCCCCGGATCCGAGCAGTCCCGTGACGCGGGCGCGTGGGGGAGCACCTCCCGGCCCGGCGCCGGGGAGAGTGGCGCAGGCCAGGCCGGCGACGGTGCCGGTCAGCCCGCGTACGGCGCAGGCCAGGCCGGCGGCGGCGCAGGTCAGCCCGTGTACGGTGCCGGCCAGCCCGCGTACGGTGCCGGTCAGCCCGCGTACGGTGCGGGCGACCCCCTCAACCCCTACGGTGCGGCGCAGGCCGGCTACGGAGCCGGTCAGCCCGGCTACGGCGCGGCCCAGCCCACGTACGGCGCGGCCCAGCCCGGCGCGTCCGACACCGGCGACGCCGGCGACACCGCCGCCCACCGCTACCCGTACGCCTCCGCCGGCCCCGCGCCGGCCGGGCTGGCGGGCGACGGCGACGCGACGGCGCCGGGGCAGCCGGTCGTCGGTGGGCCGGTCCCGGTGGCCGCGGGCCGCGGGCAGCGCCGGTTCTCGACGCCGGTCGTCGGCGGGCTCCTCGTCGCCGTGGCGGTGGCGGCGAGTGCGCTGACGGCGGTCGTCGTCGACAACTCCGACTCCGGTGACAGCGGCGTCATCAGCTCCTTCCGGGACACGACGGCGAACACGAAGCAGACCTCGACCCGCACCTCCGAGCCCGGGTCCACCGAGGACGTCGCGAGCCGCGTGCTCCCGAGCGTCGTGTCGATCCAGGTCCAGACCCCCACCGGCGGCGGCGAGGGCTCCGGCTCCGTCTTCACCAGCGACGGCCTCATCGTGACGAACAACCACGTCGTCGCCGGGGCGGAGAAGGGGCAGGCGAAGATCCAGGTCACCCTCAACGACGGCCGGGTGCTGCAGGCCAACGTCGTCGCGACGGACCCGCAGACGGACATCGCCGTCGTCAAGGCCGAGGGGGCGAAGGACCTCCAGCCGATCTCGGTCGGCAACTCCGACGACCTCAAGGTCGGCCAGGACGTCGTCGCCGTCGGGTCGCCCCTCGGGCTGTCCTCGACGGTGACCAGCGGCATCGTCTCGGCGATGAACCGTCCCGTCCAGGCCACCGGCGAGGGCGGCGGCGAGGCGTCGCTCATCGACGCCATCCAGACCGACGCCGCGATCAACCCCGGCAACTCCGGCGGCGCGCTCGTCAACATGAACGGCGAGCTCGTCGGCATCCCGTCCGTCATCGCCTCCCTCGGGGCCGAGTCCGGGCAGCAGTCCGGCTCCATCGGCCTGGGCTTCGCCATCCCCGCGAACCAGGCGGTGCGCATCGCCCGGCAGCTCATCGACGACGGCCACGCCCAGCACGCCATCATCGGCGCGCAGGTCAACACCCGGTCGCAGGTCAACGGCGCCGAGATCGTCAGCGTCCAGCCGGGCAGCCCGGCGGACTCCGCCGGCCTCAAGGCCGGGGACGTCGTCCACAAGGTCGTCGACCGGCTCGTCGACAACGGCGTCGGGCTCATCGCGGCGATCCGGTCCCACACCGTCGGCGACAAGGTCACCCTCACGGTCACCGACGGCCAGGGCGGGAACGAGCACCAGGTGTCGATGACGCTCACGGCCGAGGGCGAGACCGCGAGCTGACCCGGGCCGGGGGAGGGGCGCCCGCCCCGGGCCACCCGGTCCGGGGCCGACGGGCGCCGGACGTGCCCGGTCGGGCGTCCGGGCTGCACCCGGGTGTCCCTCGCATGGGTTGGTGTCCTGCGGACGACCCCCCGGGAGGGTTACGGTGGTACGGCGTTCACCGTCGCCCCCGGGCGGGCAGCCGCCGCGCCGGGGCCGACCCCACCGATGCACCAGGATCCCGGCCGGGCGACCGACCACACCACCCACGAAAGGCTTGCCGGTGACACACTCAGCCGATACCGCGCCAGAGCACCTGCTCCCCACCCTCGACGACGTCGACCAGGCGTCGATCGCCCGGCTCGACGAGCAGGTCACCGAACCGGGCGACGAGGTGTTCCGGTCCCTCGACGCGCGCGTCGAGCCGGAGGCGGAGACGGGGACGTCGATCATGCACGCGCTCGTCGTCATCGTCACCGACGGCGAGGGCAACGCCGGGACGGGTGAACTCGTCGCGGAACTCCTCGCCGAGGAGAACTTCCTCGTCGACGCGGTCCTCGAGGTCGAGCCGCGGAAGACCGCCGTGCGGACCGCCCTGGAGACGGCCGTGGTCGGCGGGGCGGACCTCGTCATCACCGTCGGCGGCACCGGCGCCGGCCCCGCGACCGCACGCCCGAGGCGACGAAGACGGTGCTGGACAAGCGGCTCCCCGGGCTCTCCCAGGCGCTGCGCGCCTCCGCGCTCGCGTGCAACGCGCTCGACGGCGGGCTGTCGCGCGGCGTGGCCGGCGTGTCCGGCTCGACGGTCGTCGTGAACCTCGCGTCGTCCCGGGCGGCGATCCGCGACGGCATGGCGACCCTGTGCCCCCTCGCCCGCTGGGTCATCAACGACATGACCCGCGGATGACCGATGACCCGCGGATGACCGACGACGCGCGCGACGATCCGCGCGCCCGCCGTGGCGCACGCCGCCCGCGCCGGGTGACCGGTCGGGTCGGCCGCGCCGCGGACGGTGGGGGCCCGCCGGTGGGGCGGTGGGAGCGTGGCGTCGTCACCGGGACCGGTCGGGGACGGTCCGCGCGGGGGACGTCGGCGGCCGGGGACCTCGGGGCCGGGACCCCGGGTGACAGGGGGTTCGACGAGAACTACTGGCGTGACCAGCGCCCCCCGCACTGGTCCTGACCTGCCCCCTCAGGGTGCGGGGTGCCCCCTCAGCGAGCGGGATGCCGCTCAGCCGGCGGTGCGACCCGCTCAGGTGCCCGAGCAACCCGCTCAGGTGGCCGTGCGACCCGCTCAGTTGGCGGAGTGCCGCCCGGTGCCGGTCGACGGGTCCGCCACGTCGGCGGCGTCGGAGGTCTGCTGGACGTCCCCGACGTCGCGGGCGACGCGGGACTCCACGCCGACCTCGGCGCGGTTCTGCTCGATGAGCAGGTCGCGGATCTGCTCCAGCAGCTCCGTCTCGGTCGCCGCGGCCTCGGTCGGGTCGATGCCCTTGCGGCGGTTCTGGATCTCCTTGAGCTTGTTCATCGGGGCGATGAGGATGAAGTAGACGACGGCCGCGATGATGAGGAAGTTGATCGCGGCGGTGATGACGCTGCCGAAGTCGACGATCGCGTCCGCCCGGTCGTGGCCGCGCAGCGGGACCGTGAGGCCGCTCGCGTCGACGTTGCCGTTGATGGCGTTGATCAGCGGGTTGATGATGCCCTTCGTGAAGGCGGTGACGATGGCGGTGAACGCCGAGCCGATGACGACGGCGACGGCGAGTTCGATGACGTTGCCGCGAAGAATGAAATCCTTGAATCCCTTGAGCATCAGGTCTCCTGTGGTGTGTCGGTGCACGGAACATGCACGGAAGAATCAGTGATGGTGTGGTGCCCGCCCGCGGTGCCGGCGGCCCGCGAACGTCGTGACTCCCCGGTCCGTGACGACGCCGTCCACCCGCAGGTCGAGGGGGGTCGCCGGGACGTCGGTGAGGAACTCCTCGTGGTCCACAACGGCCCATACTGTGCCACGGCCGTCGCGGTCCGCAAGAGTCCTGTCATAGTACCCGCCGCCCTGACCGAGCCGTGCACCGTCCGCGCCGACCGCGAGGGCGGGCACGAGAACGACGTCCACCTCGGACGACACGTCGACGCGGGTGGTCGCCAGGGGCTCCCGGATCCCGAAGGCCCCCCGGGTCAGCCCCTCGGGTCCGGTGTAGGTGTACCACTCCAGCGGGGTGCCGGCGGCGCGGACGCGGGGCAGCACCACCCGCGCCCCGAGGCCGTGGAGCACCTCCGGGAGGTCGTGCCCCCCGGGTTCGCCGGGCAGGGGGCAGAAGGCGGCGACGGTCGGCGGGGTCCGGCGGGAGGGGAGGGGCCCGGCCCCGGGGACGACGCCGCGCGCCAGCCGGTCGGCGAGGTGGTGGTGGATGAGGCGGTCGCGGCGGAGGCGTTCGTCGTCCCCCCTGGTGCGGCGACCGGCGCGGACCTCCCGCCGGAGGTCGGCCTTGCGCCCGTCGACGGCGGTGCGGTCGTTCACGGCGTTCACGGGCGCGAGCCTACCCGGCGCCCCGCCCGCCCGGGGGCACACCTGGGAGCCCGAGTTCCAGCGCCGTGTGCCACCGGACCTGTACGATCTTCTGCATGGCTTCTACACAACCAGCACCCCGACCTGGTACGGACGGCAGCGGATCTGACACCCTGCGGACCGTCGTCGTCCCGGCCGCCGGCCTGGGGACGCGCTTCCTGCCGGCCACGAAGACCGTGCCGAAGGAACTGCTGCCGGTCGTGGACACCCCGGGTATCGAGCTCATCGCCCGGGAGGCCGCGGAGACCGGTGCGCGTCGCCTCGCCGTCATCACCGCCCCGAAGAAGCAGGGGGTGATGGCGCACTTCCGCACCGACGAGGAGCTGGAGCGGACCCTCGAGGAGCGCGGCAAGGACGACCAGCTCCGCAAGGTGCGGGCGATCGACGGGCTCATCCACCCGGTGGCCGTCGAACAGGAGAAGCCCCTGGGCCTGGGCCACGCCATCGGCCTCGCCGAGAGCGTCCTCGACGACGACGAGGACTGCTTCGGCGTCATGCTGCCCGACGACCTCGTCCTCCCCTCCGGCGTCATGGACGCCATGCTGGAGGTCCGCCGGACCTACGGCGGCACGGTCCTGTGCGGCCTCGACGTGCCCCGCGAGGACGTGTCGAAGTACGGCGTGTTCGAGATCGAGGACGCCGGGCTCGAGGACGTGCAGAAGGTCACCGGCATGGTCGAGAAGCCGGACGTCGACGAGGCCCCGTCGACCATCGTCGCCACCGGCCGGTACCTCCTCGACCGCGCCGTGTTCGACGCCCTGCGCCGCATCAAGCCGGGCAAGGGCGGGGAAATCCAGATCACCGACGCCATTGAGCTTATGATCACTGAGGGCCACCCGGTGCACGTGGTGATCCACCGCGGTCCGCGGCACGACCTCGGCAACCCCGGCGGGTACATCCGCGCCTGCGTGGATTTCGCGCTGCGTGACGAGACCTACGGGCCGTCGCTGGAGCGCTGGCTCCGCGAGCGGGTGGGCACGCAGGACGCCTGACAGCTCCGCCCACACGACGAAAGGAAGCCGACGACGTGCGAACGGTCGAGGAACAGCTGGCGATCGTCTCCGCTGCCGCCGTGACCCCGGAACCGGTGCGCACCGCCGTCTCCGAGGCGCTGGGGTTGCGCTGCGCGGAGCAGGTCGAGGCCGAGCGGTCGGTCCCCGGCTTCGACCAGGCGGCGATCGACGGCTTCGCCGTCCGCTCCGTCGACATCCGGCACGCCGGGAGCGCCGACCCGGACGTGCCCTCGGCCCGCCTCCCCGTCGTCGGTGAGATCACCGCCGGCTCCCACCGCCCGGTGCGGCTCCAGCCGCGCCAGGCCGTGCGCGTCGAGACCGGGGCACCGATCCCCACCCTCGCCGACGCCGTCGTCCCCCTCGACTGGACCGAGACCCGCGGCCGCCGCATGGAGGCCCTGCGCCCCGTGCCCTCGGGCGGGTTCGTCCACCGGGCCGGGTCGGACGTCCAGCCCGGTGACGTCGTCGTCGACCAGGGCGCGGTCATCGGGGCGGCGCAGGTGGGGCTCCTCGCCGCCGTCGGGCGGTCCAAGGTCCTCGTCTACCCGCGGCCGCGGATGTCCGTCATCAGCTTCGGCCCGGAACTCGTCGACATCGACCGCGACCCGGGACTCGGGCAGGTCTACGACGTGAACTCCTACGCCCTCGCCGCCGCCGGGCGGGAGGCGGGGGCCGACGTCCACCGCATCGGCATCGTCTCCGGCGAACCGCGCCGGATCCGCGACGCCGTCGAGGGCCAGCTCATCCGCTCCGAGATCGTCGTCATCGCCGGCGCCGTGGGCGGCGCGGCGAGCGACCGGCTGCGGTCCGTCCTCGCCACCCTCGGCGACATCGACACGACCCGCGTCGCCATGCACCCCGGGTCGGTCCAGGGCTTCGGCACCCTCGGGGCGGACCGGGTGCCGACGTTCCTCCTCCCGGCGAACCCGAGTGCGGCGCTCGTCGCCTTCGAGGTCATGGTCCGCCCGCTCGTGCAGGTCATCCGGGGACGACGCCAGGCTGCGCGGAGGGTCGTCCAGGCGCGGACCGTCGCGGGGCTGGAGTCCGCCCCGGGCCGGCGCGGGTTCATCCGCGGCCAGCTCATGCGGGACCGGGAGACGCGCGAGTTCCTCGTCGACCCGCTGGGGGCCGGGGGCGGCGGCGAGCCGACGCACCTGCTCGGCAGCCACGGGCAGTCGAACTGCCTCATCGTCGTGCCCGCGGAGGAGACGCACATCGCCCCCGGGCAGGTTGTCGACGTCATGTTCATGACGAACCGGTCCTGACGGGCGCCGGGTGTACCTCCGCGACCGCCTGTTCCGGCGTCCCGTCGCCCTCGCCGGCCCCCACCCGGGCTGGCCGCTGTGGACCCCGGCCGTCGACGTCCCCGCCGGGCGGGTGCGGCTCCGCCCGCTGACCCCGGCCGACGGGCCGCTGTGGTCCGCCTACCGGGTCGCCGACGAGCACGTCCTCCGGCCGGTGGAGCCGACCGTCGACGGGTCGTGGGCGGAGGCGCACAGCCACCGGGCATGGCGGGCGACCGTCGGCAGCCTCCGCCGGATGGCGCTCGCCGGGGTCGCGCTCTCGGCGGCGATCGACCTCGACGGCCGGTTCATCGGCCAGCTCACCCTCGGCAACGTCCAGCACGGGGCGGTGGGCTCCTGCTGGATCGGCTACTGGGTCCACTCCGCCGCGTGGAACGGCGGGGTCGCGACGGCCGCCGTGGCCCTCGGCGTCGACCACGCGGTCCGGGACGTCGGCCTGCACCGGGTGGAGGCCACGGTCATGGAGTCGAACGCGGCCTCCCGGCGGGTCCTCGCGACGTGCGGGTTCCGGGAGGAGGGGCGGCTGGAGCGCAACCTCCACATCGACGGGCGGTGGACCGACCACCTGCTCGTCGGGGTGACGGCCGAGGAGCTGCCGGAGGGGGCGGTCGGCCGCCTGCACCGGGCGGGGCGGGTCCGCGCCACCGGGGAGGCCGGCGACGCGGCGTGGCACCGCCGTCGCCCGGGCGGGGAAACGTAGGCTGGGGTCCTGACCAACCCCGCCCGGGGGGTGGCCGTGCCCGCCACGCACCACGTGGCCCGGGCCGCCACCGCGCCCGTCGACCTCCCGTCCCGTCCCCGTGAGGAGGACCACCGCCCGTGTTCGGTTCGCTGATCCTGATCGCCCTGGTGTGTTTGCTGTTCCTGTCCATCCTCCTGTTCCGCAGCCAGTCCCCGGTGCGCCGGACCTCCCAGGCGCTGAAGGAGACCCGGGTCCTCCACGAGGGGGGCACCGAGCCGCCGCAGCGTCGGCGTCGGCTGCGCCCGGCCCCGGCCGCCGCGCCGGTCGACGGGGTCAGCGGCGACGCCGTGACCGCCGACGGTGGTGACGGTGCGCGGTCGGCGGGGTCCGCCGGGCGGGTGTCGACGGGACGCCCGTGGGGTCCGGGCCGGGGGATCGACGACGACATCGAGTTCGTCGAGGCGGAGCCGGTGCAGGTCGTCATCGACGACACTCGGCGCCCCGGGCACGTCCCGGGGATCATCGACGGCGAGGTCGTGCCCTACCGTTCCCAGGACGAGGAGGACACCGGCGAGTTCGAGCCGGTGCGGCCGGACACGCCCGTGGCGACGGGGCGTGCGGTGCGGGTGACCGACGCCATGCCGGTCGTCGGGAGCGACGAGGACATTGACGCTGACGCCGCCGCCGCTGACGCCGGCCGTGACTCCGCCGACGCCGACGTCGACAGTGACGCCACCGACACCGCCGACGCCGCGGGCAGCGGGCGCGACGCCGCCCGCCGCGGGGGTCCGGTCGGGACGGGAACGGCCGTGCCGCTGTCCCGGTTCCCCGCCGACGAGCTCCCCGGCGCCGACCGTGACGCTGATCCCACCGCGGATCTCGACGACGGTGACATGGTCGGTGCCGCAGCGGGGGCGGGCGTCGACCCGGAGACCACCGGGGGAGCGGCGACGCTGCCCGCGGCGTACGTGCGCGGGGCGGACGTCGTCGTCGACCTCGAGGACCTCGACGACCCGGACCACACCGACGACCTCGGCGACACCGACGGCACCCGGGACCTCGACGACAGTGAGGACCTCGCCGGGGCCGACGCCGCCGGGGTCGACGACACGGACCGGGACGCCGCCGGGGTCGACGACGCGGACTTCGCCGCCGACCACGCCGACGCGGACTTCGCCGCCGACCACGCCGACGACGCCGACGCGCGGCCGGTGCCGGACATCCTCGACGACTCCGACGAGCTGTCGGAGGACGACATCGCCTACGTCGCCGCGCACCGCGGCCGGGGCTTCTACGACCCGGTCGCCTCGCAGGCCGTCGCGCAGCGCCGCCTGCGCCGCCGCAAGCAGACCCTGATGTTCCTCGTCGCCCTGTGCCTCATCGCGCTGGCCAGCGGGGTCGTCATGCAGGGGCTCGCCTGGCTCGGCCTCGCGGTGGCCGTCGTCGTCACCGTCCTCTACCTCTTCTTCCTGCGGCGGCAGGCGATCGAGGAACAGGACCTCCGCCGTCGCCGGCTCGCCCGGATGCGGCGGGCGCGGCTCGGGGTGCGCAACACCGCCGACGACGAGCTCGGCGTGCCCGACCGGCTCCTCCGGCCCGGGGCGGTCGTCCTCGAGGTCGACGACGCCGACCCCGCGTTCGACCACCTGCCCGACGCGGACGTCACGGTCCTGCTGCCGCGGGCGGCCGAGGACCCGTACCGCCCGTCCGGCACCGTCGCGCACGGTGACGCGGGCCGGCGCTCCGCCTACGGGACGGGCACCCGGGCGGTCTCGTGAACTCGCTGATGGACCGTCCCGGCGTCCGGGACGCGGGACTGCTGCTGCTCCGGGTCGTCACCGGGGTCATCATGGTCGCCCACGGGTGGAAGAAGCTCGTCGTCGACGGCATCGACGCCACGACCCGCGCCTTCGAGGCCGCCGGGGTGCCGCAGCCGGGGATGAGCGCGTGGGGGGTGTCGATCGTCGAGATGCTCGGCGGCGCGCTCGTCGTCGTCGGGCTGCTCACCCCCGCCGCGGCCGGGGTCCTCGCCCTGGACATGCTCGCCGCGCTGTACCTCGTGCACCTGCACAACGGGCTGTTCGTCGCCGACGGCGGGATGGAGCTGGTGCTCCTGCTCGCGACGGCGTTCGTCGTGCTCGTCGTGTTCGGGGCGGGGCGGGCGAGCCTCGACCGGGCACTGTCCCGCTTCGGCTGAGCCGGGGCGGTGCCGGGGGCGGGGTCGCTCCGGGCCCGTCCCGGTGACCGTGTCCCGGTGACGGAGGCCGCACCCGGCGCTCACCCGGGGTGTGTCCGCGCGGGGGCGCGGCCGTGCGATAATCGGGTGCGACACTCCCGGCCGACGACCGGGCCCCGACCCACCGGAAGTAGGCGACTGCGCCGTGGAATGCCACGAGGTCCGGGCCGTGCTCTCCGCCCGCCTGGACGGGGAGCCGGTCCCTGCGGACACGGACGACGACGTCGTCGACGCCCACCTCGACTCCTGCCCCGACTGCCGGGAGTGGTACGGGCGCGCCGGCGACATCGGCCGGGTGCTCCGCCTCGCCCCCGTCCCCGACACCCCCCGCCCGCTGGTCCTCCCGGGCCTCACGGGGGACGACGGGCCGACCGGCGACGCGGCGTCCGCGCCGCCGCCGGCGTCCGACCTCGCCGGGCAGCTCCTCGCCGCGGGTGGCGTGGCGGGCGTCGGGCGGGGCCGGGCCCTGTCCGTCGCGCTGTCCCGCGTCCTCCTCGGCGTCCTCGCCCTCGTGTACCTCGCGTGGGGGGTCGTGCTGCTCGCCGGGCCGATCAGCGGGGCCGGCGCGGTGCCGGGGGAGGGGGCGGCCCCGGTCGGCGGGGCGGTGGCGAACGCCGCGGACCCGGGGGTGGCGCGGATGGCCGTCGACGCCGCGACCGTGCGCTTCGCCTTCGGGGCGGGTCTCGTGTGGGCGGCGCTGCGGCCGCGCGGGGCGGCCGGGCTGCTGCCCGTCTTCCTCGCGATGTGGGCGTTCGGGGCGGGGTTCGCGACGCGCGACATCGTCCTCGGCTACATCGACGCGGTGACCGTCGCCGGGCTGCTCGTCCACCTCGCGGCGGTCGGGGCGATCGTGTGGAACTGGCTCGCCCGGCACCACGCCGTCGCCCCGTTGCGCCAGTCCTGGCGGGTCATCACCGCCCGGCCCGTGAGCTACAGCGTCGGCGACGTCAGCCGGAACTCGTCCTACCGTCCCGGCGACCCCGGGCCCGGCCCCGACCTGTGACGACGCGGTGCGGGCCGGCCGGGCCTGTGCCGGCGGTGCCGTGGTGCGCCGGTGCCGGGCCGGCCGGGCGGCCCCGGCCGCGCCCCGGCGCTACCGCCAGCTCGGCAGCCACATGCGGGACTCCCACTCGCCCGTCGTGAGCGGCAACGCGGTGTACAGCGGCAGGAAGTACAGGAAGTTCCACACGACGACCGCCGTGTAGACGCACGCGAGCACCGCGCCGGTGCGGGTCAGCCACATCATGCGCAGCCACGCCACGAGCCGGCCGCCCGTCCCCGGGCGCACCTCCGCGCCGGACGCCGGGGCGCCCGCCGCCGTCGCCGTCGCCGGCCCGTCGGAGGCGGCGTCGTCCCCCGCGGGGCGCAGTGACCACCGGGACAGCTGGCCGAGCGCGAGGGCGAGGGCGATGACGAGGAACGGCGCGAGGTTCACCGCGTAGAACAGGTACATCTGGCGGTCGATGTCCGCGAGCCACGGGAGGAACCCCGCGGCGAACCCGACGACCGGCACGGCCCACCGTAGGTCCCGGCGCACGACGAGGCACCACAGCCCCCACAGCATGACCGGCACGGTGAGCCACCAGACCGCGGGCGTGCCGACGAGCAGCTCGGTGCGCCGCGCGCCGTCGTCCGTGGTGCTGCTGTAGTAGAGCAGGGAGCGGGTCGTCGCCAACCAGCTCCACGGCTTCGACTCCCACGCGTGGTAGTGGCCGTTGGAGTTCGTGAGGGAGGCGTGGAAGTCCAGCACCGACACGTGGTACCAGAGGAACCCGACGACGCTGTCCGGCAGCCACCCCAGGTGCCAGTCGGTGACGCGCTGCTCCACCCCGGACGAGGCGATGTGCCGGTACACGCCCGTCTCCGAGGCGAACCACGCCCGCCAGCTGAACAGGTACACCATGACGGGGACGAGGACGATCGACGCGGCGGCCGGCACGGCGTCGCGCATGAGCGCCCCGGCCCACGGCCGGGCGACGCCCCACCGGCGGCGGCGCCACACGTCGAGCCCGACGACCGCGAGCCCGAAGAACGCCATGTAGTACAGGCCGGACCACTTCACCGCGAGGGCGCAGCCGAGGCACACCCCGGCGGCGAACCGCCACCACCGGTAGCCCATCCGGGGCCCGAGCGGGCTGTCCGCCATCCGCTGCTCCGCCCACACCCGGGCGAAGCGGGCGTTCATCTGCCCGTGGTCCCGGACGAGCAGGTACACCGCCGCGGTGACGAAGACGGTCTGGATGTGGTCGAGCATCGCCGACCGGCCGGTGACGAAGAGGATCCCGTCGCACACGGCGATGAGCCCGGCGAGGAGTCCGACGAGGTCGGAGCGGGAGATCCGGCGGGCGATGCCCATGATGAGGAGGATGACCGCGACGGCCGCGACGGCGCTGGCGATCCGCCACCCCCAGGGGGTGTAGCCGAACAGCGCCATGCCGACGGCCTCCAGCTGCTTGGCCAGCGGCGGGTGCACGACGAGCCCGTAGCCGGGGTTGTCCTCGATCCCGCCGACGAGGGGGTTCGCCGCCGAGCGGAGGATCTGCCACGACTGCGGCACGTAGTGCTTCTCGTCGAACACGGGGGTGCCGCCGTCGGTGGGGGTGCCGAGGTTCGCGAGGCGGGAGGCGACGGCGATGACCGCGACGCTGACGAGCATGACCGGCCAGCGGAGGTCACGGGTGCGGCCGTGCGCGGGGCGGCCGGTGGTGGGCTGCGTCGAGGGGGCCGCCGGGCCGGGGCGGCCACGACGCCGGGCGTGGGCCCGGGTCCGCGCGGTGCGGGGGCCGCCGGTGGTCCCGGGGTCGCCGGTGCCGTCCCGGCCGTCGTCCGTCCTGGGGCGCTTCGTCGTCGGAGGTGTCACAGGCAGTCATCCTATGGCACCGCGGTCGGCAAGGGGAGCGGGACGGGTGGGGCTGTGTGCGGCCGGTGCGCGGCCCGGTGGGAGCCCGGTGCGCGGCCCGGTGGGAGCCCGGTGCGCGGCCCGGTGCGCGGCCCGCGTGCGTCCGGCACGCGACCCGCGCGCGGCCGGTGGGACGGCCGGCGGGGGACTCTGACATCCTGGGTCCATGAGTCACGAGGACCCCACCGCCGCCGGCACGCCGGACCCGACCGCGACCCCGGACCCCGCCGGGACCCCGGACCCCGCCGGCACGACCGACCCGACCGCGACCCCGGCCGTCGCCACCGGGCCGCTCCTCGAACGCGCCGCGGCCGACCGCCCCTGCCCCGCGGGCGGCGTCATCCTCGCCGCGACGCCGCTCGGCGACCCGCTCGACGCCTCGGTGCGCCTCCTCGACGCCCTCGCCACGGCGGATGTCGTCGCGGCGGAGGACACCCGCCGCACCCGGGCGCTCGCGGACGCGCTCGGGGTCACCCTGCGCGGCCGCGTCGTCTCCAACTTCGACCACAACGAGCAGGACCGGGCCGCCGGCCTCGTGCGGGAGGCCGCGCACGGGGCGCGCGTGCTCGTCGTCACGGACGCGGGGATGCCCTCGGTGTCCGACCCCGGCTTCCCGCTCGTCCAGGCCGCGCACGAGGCGGGGGTGCCGGTGACGTGCCTGCCGGGACCGTCGGCGGTGCCGACCGCCCTGGCCCTGTCCGGGGTGGGGGTGGGGACCTTCGCCTTCGACGGTTTCGCGCCGCGCAAGGACGGGGCCCGCCGCACGTGGCTGGAGGAGGTGCGGACGTCGCGCCGGGCGGTGTGCTTCTTCGAGTCGCCGCACCGGCTCGCCGCGACGCTCGCGCTGGCGGCGGAGGTCGTCGGACCGGACCGCCGGGCGGCGGTGTGCCGGGAACTGACGAAGACCTACGAGGAGGTCCGGCGCGGGGGCCTCGGGGAGCTCGCCGCGTGGGCCGCGGACGGGGTGCGGGGGGAGGTCACCGTCGTCATCGAGGGGAGCGACGGATCGCCCCGGGCCGCACCCGAG
This sequence comes from Corynebacterium bovis DSM 20582 = CIP 54.80, assembly GCF_030408615.1. Taxonomy (NCBI): domain Bacteria; kingdom Bacillati; phylum Actinomycetota; class Actinomycetes; order Mycobacteriales; family Corynebacteriaceae; genus Corynebacterium; species Corynebacterium bovis. The sequence continues at coordinate 809,559 of NZ_CP047187.1, forward strand.
GACCTCGTCGGGGACGTCGAGGCGAAGGTGGCCGGGGGGCGGCGGCTGAAGGACGCGTGCGGTGACGTCGCCGCGGCGACCGGGGTGTCGAAGCGGGAGCTGTACGAGGCGGTGCTCGCCGCCCGGCAGCGGGACTGAGCCGGGCGTCGGGCGCGGTCGCGGGGTACCTCCCGTGGCACCCGGTCCCCGTCCGCGGGGTACCTCTGGTGGAGTCCGGTCCGCGTTCTGAAATACTTCGCGACCCCCTCGGTGCCGGCCGGTCGGAACGGCTGGGAGTTTCGGCACCGTACGGGTTGTTTATGACTATCACAGTCGGCTGCGAATAACTGCTCAACTGTGGCACTGTGGTGGGCATGACTGTTTCAGACAAGCCATCGAAGGGGACCCCGGAGTCCGACTCCGGGCATCTCCCGGGCGGTGGTCCGGAACCGGAACTTACCGCGCGGAAAAACTCCCCTGTCGCATTCGAGGACATGCCGCCGCCCCCGGCGGACGACGCCGACGCCCCGGTCGACTGGATCATCACCGGGGTCGTCGCCGTCGTGACGCTGGCGATCGTCGTGTGGGGGCTGCTGGCACCGGACAACTTCGCCTCCTTCGCCACGAACGCGCTCGACTTCGTCGTGACGGACTTCGGCTGGCTCTTCGTCGTCGCCGGCACCGTGTTCGTGTTCTTCGCCCTCGCCGTGGCGTTCAGCCGGTTCGGGCGGATCAAGCTCGGGCAGAACAACGAACAGCCGGAGTTCCACACGCTGAGCTGGATCGCCATGATGTTCGCCGCGGGCATGGGCATCGGCCTCATGTTCTACGGCGTCGCGGAACCGTTGAACTTCTTCCGCGGGGGCGTCCCCGGCCACGGTGACCACGAGGTGGAGTCCGCCTTCGCCTCGACGCTGTTCCACTGGACGCTCCACCCGTGGTCGATCTACGCCATCGTCGGTCTGAGCATCGCCTACGGCACCTTCCGGCTCGGCCGGAAGCAGCTGCTGAGCTCCGCGTTCATCCCCCTCATCGGCGTGAAGGGCGCGGAGGGGCCCGTCGGGAAGATCGTCGACATCCTCGCGATCATCGCGACCGTCTTCGGCACCGCCGCGTCGCTCGGGCTCGGCGCGCTCCAGATCGGGTCCGGCCTGGACTCGACGGGCATCGTCCACAACCCGGGGACCCCGGTGCTCCTCGGCGTCATCGTCGTCCTCGGCGTGGCGTACCTCGCCTCCGCCGCCTCCGGCGTGGGCAAGGGCATCCAGTGGCTGTCGAACTTCAACATGGTCCTCGCCGGGCTGCTGGCGCTGTTCGTGCTCGTCGTCGGCCCGACCGTCGTGAGCCTCAACACGATCCCCACGGCCGTCGGCAGCTACTTCGACCAGTTCTTCGAGATGGCCGGCCGGACCGCGGACTCGGACGGGACGCCGACGAAGACCGCGGCCGAGTGGCTGTCCGGCAACACGATCTTCTACTGGGCCTGGTGGATCTCCTGGTCGCCGTTCGTCGGCATGTTCGTCGCCCGGATCTCCCGGGGCCGGACGATCCGCGAGTTCATCCTCGTCGTGCTCCTCGTGCCGAGCGCGGTGACCGTCGTGTGGTTCTCCGTCTTCGGCGGCAGCGCGGTCGAGGCGGAGAAGGCCGGGCACTCGGTCTTCGGTGACGGCAACGCGGAGAAGCAGCTGTTCTCGCTGCTCGACTCCTTCCCGGCGGGCACCGTGACCTCGGTCATCGCGATGATCCTCCTGGCGACGTTCTTCATCACCTCCGCGGACTCCGCGTCGACGGTGATGGGGACGATGAGCCAGAACGGGCGGCTCATCGCCGACCGGCGCGTGACCGTGCTGTGGGGCGCGCTCACCGGCCTCATCGCGGCCGTGCTGCTCATCAGCGGCAAGGACGAGGCGCTGACGAACCTGCAGAACGTGACGATCATCGCGGCGAGCCCGTTCGTCGTCATCATCATCGCGCTCATGGTGTCGCTGGTGAAGGGCCTGTCGAACGACCCGATGTACCTCGACGAGAAGGAGCAGCGCCGGTTCGGGCTCCGGCTCGCGCGGGAGCGTCGCCTCCAGGCGGAGGACGACGCCCGCGAGCAGCGGCGTCGCCAGCGTGACGAGCGGCGGCGACACGCGGCCGGTGGGTCGGGTGACGTCGACATGGTCGTCAGCCCGCTCCCGGTCGGCGCGTCCGGTGGGGAGGCCGGGCACCCCGCGGTCGAGGAGGCCGTCGAGGCCGCCGCGGCGAGTGCGGAGGCCGCCGCGACCTCGGCCGAGGAGGCCCGGACCTCCGCGGAGCAGGCCCAGCAGTGGGCGGAGCGTCCCGCGCGGCGCGGGTTCCTCCGCCGCCGCTGAGCAGGGGGGATTCAGTGCCCGGCGTCGAGGGGGACCGTCGGGCCCGGTCCGCGGACGGGGGAGGGGGTCGACGCCGACGTCCCCGGCGGCCGGACGCCGGCGATGTCGCGGACGCGGATCGTGTCGAGCGCCGCGAAGAACGCGGACTGCGCCTCGACGAGGGCGGTGCTCAGTTTGTCGCAGTGCTCGCGCCACGCCGCCGGGGGCTCCCCGCCGGCGTCCGCGGGGGTGCCGTCGGGACCGGTGACCACGGTGTGGACGGGCGGTTCGGCGTCGGGGGTGCGGGCCGGCGTGGTGGTGGGCGCGCCGGTCCCGTCCGCCGTGGCGGGGGCCGCGGCGTCGTCGTGGTCGGGGGTGCGGAAGCTGTCGAGCAGGCGGCTGTCGCCCTCGAGCTGCCGGATCAGGGTGCCGATGCGGAAGTCCAGGCCCCCCTCGGCGAGGCGGACACCGCCGGTGCGGCCCCGGGTCGAGCGGATGACGCCGATCTCGGCGAGGCGGGAGACGACCTTCGCGACGTGTGTAGCCGAGGCGTCGATGGCCTTCGCGACGCTGGAGGAGGTGTGCCGGCGGCGGGGCCGGGTGCCGTCGTCGGTGAGCTGGTCGGCGGCGAGATAGATGATGACGCGCAACCCAAGGTCCGTGAATCTCGTCAGCTGCATGGTGGGTGATGTCCTGTGGGAGACGTTCGTGGTGTTCTTAAAAACTGAATATCTCTGCCGTTTTATATTAGTTCCGGCCAAGATGAAGATGAGAATAACATGACGGAAAGATTTTTGGCGGATTGTCGAGACGCAATTCCGTCACCGGGGTCGGTGGGCCCGTCCGTACCATGTCCGACCACCCCCGACCGTGCCGGACCGTGACCGGGAACACGGGTGGAGGGCGGCGGGGCAGTGGTCGTGAAGCACAACTGGGGGTGGCCGTTTTCTCAGGGTGCTGTCCCGGTCCGGCGTCCGTCGTCCCCCGTCCCGGCCCCGGCCCCGGCGGGCGACCCGCACCCGGCCTGTCCGCACCTGACCCGCCCCCCGGCCCCGTCGCACCCGCCCCGCCCGGGCTCAGCGGTGCCGGACCGCCCCGCCGGTGATCGTGGAGCTCTTCGCGGTGACCTCGTCCCACTCCGCCGCCGGCGTGGAGTCCGCCGTGATCCCGCCGCCGACCCCGAGGCGGACCCGGCCGCCGCCGGTCCACTCGCACGTCCGGATCGCCACGGCGAGTTCGAGGACCCCGCCGGCGGAGAACCCCGCGCAGCCGCAGAACACCCCCCGGCTCTCCGGCTCCCACTCCCGGAGGAACCGCCGGGCGGCGAGCTTCGGGGTGCCCGTCACCGACGCCGGGGGGAAGGTGGTCTCGACGAGCCGCGCGTGCGTGACCTCCCGCGGGAGCGTCGCCCGGACCGTGGAGACGAGGTGCCACACGCCCGGGGCGGGGACGACGGTGAGGAGGTCGGGCACCGTCACCCCGCCGGTGACCGCGACCGTGCCGAGGTCGTGGCGGACGAGGTCGACGATCATGATGTTCTCCGCGACGTCCTTGACGCTCGCCAGGAGGTCGGCCGGGTCCCGGTCGCGGGGGAGCGTGCCCTTGATCGGCATCTCCACGACCTCGTCGCCGTGGCGGGACAGGTAGACCTCGGGGCTGAACGACGTCACGGCGACCGCGCACCCGGTCGTCCCGTGCCCGGCGAGGAAGACCGCGCGGGCGGGGCGGTGGTGGGCGACGGTGTCCGCGAACACCGCCGCGGCGGCGGCGTGGTCGTCCGCGCCGTCGTCGACCCGGCCGTGGAAGAACCCGGCGACGCACGCCTGGTAGACCTCGCCGGCGGCGATGGCCTCGAGGCAGTCCGTCACGCCCCGGGTGTGGCGGTCCCGGTCGGGGCCGCGCCAGCGGACCGTCGGGACGGGCGGGAAGCCGGGGGTCGGGGCCGTGGCGTCGGCGGGGGAGCCCCCGGGGTCGGTGGGGGAGCTGCCACCGGTCGCGCCCCCGGCGTCGGCGGTGCCGGCGACGGCGGCGTCCAGGGCCGCGTCGAAGGCTGCGTCGGGGGCAGCGTCCAGGGCCGCGTCGACGGTGGAGGGGTCGTCGTCGACCCCGGGGGTGTCCGTCGTCCGCAGCCACCACACCCCGTCTCCGTCGAGCCACAGGCTCGCCCGGGCGGCCCCGCCCCAGTGTGCGGCGAGGGGCGCCCCCGCCGCGTCACGGACCCCGCCGTCGTCCGCCGCGGCGTCCGGGTAGCGTCGCACCCCGAACCAGAGCGGCGCCGACCCGGCACCCGACCCGGCACCCGACCCGGCACCGTCACCGCCCCCCGGGAACGCCCCGTCCGGCCCGGCGGCCGCGGCGTCCCGGGCGTCGAGCGCCGGGACGAGGACCGCCGCGTGCCCGGCCCACGCCCCGACGGCGAGGGCCGGCAGCGGCGCACCGACGCGGAGCGCCCGGGCGGTGAGCACCCGGAACACCCGCAGCGCCTCGTCCACCGGGTCGGGTCGCCCCGCCGCCGCGGCGTCGGGACCGGTCGGTCGCCCGGTCAGACGACGGAAGGACCCGCCCGCGAGACGGCGGACGGGGGCGGGACCGGGTGAGAGCTCCGACGGCATGGTGGAGACAGTACCGCGCACCCCACGGCCGTTTAGCACTCGATGTGGACGTGCAATAGGCTGGACCGCATGTCGCAACACGTGCTCACGTCCGTGGCCTGGCCCTACGCCAACGGCCCCCGCCACATCGGTCACGTCGCGGGATTCGGCGTCCCCTCCGACGTCTTCGCCCGCTACCAGCGGATGATCGGCAACAACGTGCTCATGGTGTCGGGGACGGACGAGCACGGCACCCCGCTGCTCGTCCAGGCGGAGAAGGAGGGCATCCCGGTCCAGGAGCTCTGCGACCGGTACAACCGGATCATCGTCGAGGACCTCGTCGGCCTCGGCCTGTCCTACGACCTGTTCACCCGGACGACGACGCGCAACCACTACGCCGTCGTCCAGGAGCTCTTCCGCGGGCTCAACGACAACGGCTACATGATCCGTCAGACCACCACCGGCGCGATCAGCCCGACGACCGGCCGCACCCTGCCGGACCGGTACATCGAGGGCACGTGCCCCATCTGCGGTGCGACGGACGCGCGTGGCGACCAGTGCGACACGTGCGGCAACCAGCTGGATCCGTCGGACCTCATCGACCCCCGGTCGAAGATCAACGGCGAGACCCCCGAGTTCGTCGAGACCGAGCACTTCATGCTCGACCTCCCGGCCCTCGCGGACGCCCTCGGCGAGTGGCTCCACGGCCGCGAGGACTGGCGGCCGAACGTCCTCAAGTTCTCCCTCAACCTGCTCAAGGACCTGCGCCCCCGCGCGATGAGCCGGGACATCGACTGGGGGGTGCCGATCCCGATCGAGGGCTGGCAGGACAACAACGCGAAGAAGCTCTACGTGTGGTTCGACGCGGTCGTCGGCTACCTCTCCGCCTCCATCGAGTGGGCGTGGCGCTCCGGCGACCCCGAGGCGTGGCGCGCGTGGTGGACGGACCCCGACGCCGTGTCCTACTACTTCATGGGCAAGGACAACATCACGTTCCACTCCCAGATCTGGCCCGGTGAGCTGCTCGGCTACCGCGGGCTCGGCGCGCACGGCGGCGAGGCCGGCGAGTTCGGCGAGCTCGACCTGCCGACCGAGGTCGTCTCCTCCGAGTTCCTCACGATGTCCGGGTCGAAGTTCTCCTCCTCCAAGGGCGTCGTCATCTACGTGCGGGACTTCCTCGAGGAGTTCGGCCCGGACGCGCTGCGCTACTTCATCTCCGTCGCCGGCCCCGAGACGACGGACACGGACTTCACGTGGGACGAGTTCGTCCGCCGCGTCAACCAGGAGCTCGCCAACGAGTGGGGCAACCTCGTCAACCGCACCGTGTCGATGGCCCACAAGAACTTCGGGGAGATCCCGCAGCCGGGGGCGTTCACGGACGGGGACCGGGAGCTTCTCGACGCCGCCCTCGCCGCGTACGACACGGTCGGCACGTGCCTCGGGGAGTGCAGGTTCAAGGCCGGCATGACCGAGGCGATGCGGCTCGTCGCGCGCGCGAACCAGTACATCGCCGCCGAGGAGCCGTGGAAGCTGGCGAAGGACCCGGACCGGCGCGAGCGGCTGGCGACCGTGCTCTACGTCGCCCTCCAGGTCGTCGCCGACGCGAACACCATGCTCACCCCGTACCTGCCGTTCAGTGCGCAGACGGTCTTCGAGACCCTCGGCGGGACCGGCGAGTGGGCCGCCCAGCCGACCGTCCGGGAGGTCACCGACGACTCGCCGCGGACGCCGGTGGGCGTCGGCGTCCCCGAGGCCGGGCGGAGCTACCCGATCATCACCGGGGACTACACGCGCCAGCAGGCCCGGTGGGGGCGCACGGAGCTCGTGCCCGGCACCGCGCTGACGAAGCCGTCGCCGCTGTTCCGCAAGCTCGACCCGGAGCTCGCCGAGACCGGGCCGTCCTGGGCGCCCGTCACGCCCGCCGGGGAGTGACCGGGCGGCGGTGACGCGGGGGGCACGGGGGCGCACGCGGCGGCTGCCGCGACGGCGGGGGACGTGACCCGGCGGGGGCCGGGGCCCGGCGGGGGCCGGGGCCGGGGAGGGTCAGGGGCCGGGGAGGGTCAGGGGACCTGCCGGAGTCCCGCCGGCGGGGTGAGGACGCGGTGGGCGGCGTCGACCCCCTCCCACCGGTGGGCGTCCCAGCCGCGCCGGGCGGCGACGGTGAGCGCGGCCTCGTCCGACCCGAAGTACACGACCGCCGCCGGGTCGAAGCCGGCGAGGGCGACCTGCCGGTCGAACCGGCGGAACGCGCCCTGGTGCGGCGTGGTGAAGCGCAGCTCCACGGAGAACGACGTCACGGCCGCCGCCCGGCCCCAGTCCGCCGCCCGGACCCGGTCGACGACCGGCTGCGGGGCGTCGGCGAGGACCGCGTACGGGCGGCCCGTCGCGCGGAGGTGCATGAGCAGGCGCAGCGTCGCGGGGTCCGGGGTGGAGCACCGGGCGGTGTCGTCGGCGATGAGGTCCTCGACGAGCGCCGGGTCCGGCTCGACGCCGGCGGAGCGCAGGACCGCCGTCGCGAAGTCCCGCGGCCCCATCGACAGGCAGTAGCTCTCCCGGTAGCGGGCGTACGACGCGGCGAGGGCGGCGGCCGTCGCGGCGTCCGGCCCGGGCCGGTGGCGGGCGACGACCGTGGCCAGCGTCACCGCCGGGTCCGGGGCCGGGACGAGGACCCCCGGCAGGTCGAAGACGATGAGGGGGGTGGCGGACGGGCTGACGGGTGACGGTCCCATGGGTTCTCCTCGACCGGGTCGGCCGGTGTGCGGGGTGGTGCGGTGCAGGTGTGCAGGTGTGCGCGGCGTGCGCGGCGTGCGCGGCGTGCGCCGGGCGGCGCCGGTGCCGGGGTGTGCGGGGGTCGACGGATGCGGTCGGGGCCAGTGTGGTGCACCCGGGTGGCGGGGGCGTGACCGGGGCGGTGCGGCGTCGTGACGGCTCGGTGACGGGACGGTGAACGCGGGGGAGTGTCCGGTGCCCCGGTTAGGGTGGGGGCATGTCACGGAAGAAACCGCGCCCGACCCCCGTCCCGCCCGAGCCGCTCGGCAGCCTCTTCGACGCGCACACGCACCTCGCCGCGACGGGGGCGACGGACCCCGCGTCGGTGACGGCGGTCATGGACCGCGCGGCCGCCGTCGGGGTGCGGGGCGTGTGCACCGTCGGGGACGGGATGGAGGAGACGGAGGCCGCCGTCCGGGCGGCGCACAGTGACGACCGGGTGTGGGCGGCGTGCGCGGTCCACCCGACGCGCGTCGGGGAGCTCGACGCCGCCGCGCGGGCGCGCCTGACGGAGCTCGCCGCGGACCCGCGGTGCGTGGCGGTGGGGGAGACGGGCCTCGACCGGTACTGGCTGGAGCACGACCCGGGGTGTCCGTCGCTGGAGGTGCAGGAGGAGGCGTTGCGGTGGCACGTCGACCTCGCGGTGCAGGTGGGCAAGCCGCTCATGATCCACAACCGGGAGGCGGACGCGGACCTGCTCCGGATTCTCGACGACGCGCCCCGGCCGCCGGTCGTCATCCTCCACTGCTTCTCCTCCCCGTTCGCGGTCGCCGAGCAGGCGCTCGAGCGGGGGTGGGTGCTGTCCTTCGCCGGCAACGTCACGTTCCGGCGGAACGAGGAGATGCGGCGGGCGGCGGCGGTGGCGCCCGCCGGCCAGATCCTCGTCGAGACCGACGCCCCCTACATGACCCCGGAGCCGTTCCGCGGGGCGCGGAACGAGCCGGCCTTCGTCGGGTACACCGCGCGGTGCATCGCCGGGGTGCGGGACGAGGACCCGGAGGAGTTCGGCGCGACGGTGACAGAGAATGCCCGTCGGTGTTATGGAATCGAGACTCTTCCGGCTGCCGGGAATGCCGGCGTGACGGAGTAACGGTTATTTACCTCATGTATTCATCGTGACGAAAGTGATCGCGTGTGACGCAACGGGACTCCTGATCTTCCAGTGACGTGCAGGTCGCGGGCCTGGTCGGGCTGCGGCGCCCGAAAATGTGGGCTGCGTGACATTTCTGCGCGGACAGCTGGACGTCACGGCATCGTTATCGTATTGTGATGGAACATCCAGCGCCCGCCCCTCCACGGCGTCCGCATTCCCCGTCCCCGACGGTCCTGTCGCGGGGTGACCGGTTCCCGGCCGCCCCGCACGCCACACCACGTCCACCCCGGGCGTGTGCACCAGCCGGTTCCACCGGAGGTGCCGCGCCCACCCGGGAGGGACACGGTACGGCCGGTCCGCGACCGGCCACCGGGCCGTCACCCCCACAGGGGACGGGGGACCACGTCACCGAGAACGAGAAGAGTACTGCGTGTCCCCGAAGAAGAAGTCGCATCTCCACCGCATCAACACGACCACGTCCGTCCCGCTGCGCGTCGCCACCGGCGGCATGCTCGCCACGCTCGTCGTCGGCGGTGTCGTCGTCGCGAACAACCAGAAGGACGTCACGCTCGACGTCAACGGCCGGGTGACCCGGGCGAGCACGATGTCCGGCGACGTCCGGAAGGTCCTCGAGGACGCCGGTGTCCAGGTCGGTGACCGGGACGTCGTCACGCCCGGGCTCGGCGAGTCCGTCGGTGACAACGGCACCATCACGGTCCGCTCCACCCGCCAGGTCAGCCTCACGGTCGACGGCCAGTCCACGCAGGTCGACACCACCGCCATGACGGTCGACGACCTGCTGCGGCAGCTCGGCTACGAGGGCAGCGGCCGGATCATGTCCTCCAGCGGCTCCGCGGCCATCCCGGTCGACGGCATGAACCTCGACATCTCCTCCCTCAAGCACTTCACGCTGTCCGACGGCGGCAAGGACGCCGTCCTCTCCATGGCCGCGCGCACCGTCGGCGACGTCCTGCGGATGCGGGGCGCCGACCTCGGCCCGGACGACGTCGTCACCCCGTCCGCCGACACCCCCGTGACGGACGACATGCACATCGACGTCCAGCGGGTCACCACCGAGCAGGTCCAGGAGGACCGCGAGGTCGCCCCGTCCGAGCGCGTCGTCGAGGACCCCGAGCTCGCCTCCGGTGAGGAGCAGGTCGTCGAGGCCGGCACCCCGGGCAAGGAGCAGGTCACCTACGAGGTGAAGAAGGAGAACGGCCGCGAGGTCGGTCGCCGCGAGGTCGGCGTCCGCCCGGTCGACGCCCCGGCCGACCGCGTCGTCAAGCGCGGCACGAAGGCCGCCGCCGTCACCGCGACGACCACGACCGGCGGCGGCAACACCGGCGCGGCCGCCCCGGCCGTCGCCGACGGGGGCGTGTGGGACTCCATCGCCCAGTGCGAGTCCGGCGGCAACTGGGCCATCAACACCGGCAACGGCTTCAACGGCGGCCTGCAGTTCACCCCGTCCACGTGGGCCGCATTCGGCGGCACCGCCTACGCGCCGCAGGCGTACATGGCCACCCGCGAGCAGCAGATCGCCGTCGCGGAGAAGGTCCAGGCCGCCCAGGGCTGGGGTGCCTGGCCCGCCTGCACGTCGAAGCTCGGCATCCGCTGACCCGACCTCCCCGGGGTGACCGCCCCGGGGAGGGCTCCGCACCGGGGGGACATCGCATCGGGGGTGCGCCGGGGACATCACGCCGGAAGCCACTGCATCGGGGGCACACCGCGCCGGGGGCGACGGTGCCGGGGGCGTGACGTCGCTGAGAGGCGCGTCGAACCCCCACCCCCGCCGGGTCCGTGTGCCCCGCGCAGCCCGGGTGCTCTACGGTGAGACCATGATCCGTCGCCTCGTGGCCCGTGTCTTCGGGCGCTGCAGCCGGTGGACCCTCAGCACCCGCCCCGCCCCCGACGGCGCGTGCGTGCTGGTGGGGGCACCGCACACGTCGAACTGGGACTTCATCCTCATGCTCGCCATCGCCTGGCGGCTGGACATCCACGTCCACTGGATGGGCAAGGACAGCCTGTTCCGGGGCTGGATGCGGCCCCTCATGCTCGCCCTCGGCGGCATCCCCGTCGACCGCGACAACCCCGGTGGTCTCATCGACGACGTCCTCGGGCGCATCCGCACCGACGACCACTTCGCCCTCGTCATCACCCCCGACGGCACCCGGTCCGGCCACAGCCGCTGGAAGTCCGGCTTCTACCGGATCGCCCGCGAGGCCGACCTGCCGGTCATCCTCGGGTACGTCGACCGCACGACGATGACCACCGGCCTCGGCCCGACCCTCCGCCTCACCGGGGACGTCGCCGCCGACATGGACCGCATCCGCGACTTCTACTCCGACAAGGCCGGGTTCACCCCCGCCCACCGGGTCGAGCCGCGCCTCCGGGAGGAGTGACGCGCCTCCGGGAGGAGTGACGCGCGGGGCGCCGGGGGAGGGGGACCGCCCGGCGCCGCTCAGCCGAAGGTGAACGAGTACAGTGTCACGCCCTCGGGGACGTCGAGGCGCAGCGTCCCCTCCGTCACCGTCGGCCCGGAGACGAGGTCCACGCTCCCGGGCGTCGACGGGACCGGGATGTTCCGCGTGGAGCCGTCGGGCAGCGTCGTCCGCAGGGTCCCGGACCCGGACGCGACGACCTGCACGATCCGACCCCGGACCCCGAGCAGCAGCCCGGCGGGGCCGGTGGGCGTCACCGACTGCCCGTCGATCCTCCAGTCCCCGGTGAGGGTGTACCGGGGTCGACGCGGTTCGGGCACGTCGGTGGGGAAGCTGTGCGTGCCTGCGGTGTGCCCGTGGTCGGTGTGGAACCGGGACCGCTCCGCGCCGAGGTAGGTCTCCGGGTTGCGGCCCCCGGTCAGGCGGTCCGCGCCGCCGGTGCCGGCCGTGCCGGATGTGCCGGCCCCGGCCTCGGATGTGCCGGTCGCCCCGCCGCGGGCGGCGTCGTCACCGTCGGCACCCCCGGGTTCGACGGGCGCGGGCAGCCGCGCCCCCGGGTCCGCCTCCCGGATCAGCGCCCGGACCAGGCGTTCCGTCTCCGCGTACGCGCCCTCGCCCTCGTGGACCTGGCGGACCGTGCCGGCGTGGTCGACGAGGTAGTGGGCCGGCCAGTACCGGTTGCCGTACGCCCGCCACGTCGCGAAGCTGTTGTCCTGGGCGACCGGGTAGGTGATCCCGGCGTCCCGGGCGGCCGCGCGGACGTTCCCCGCCTCCTGCTCGAAGGGGTACTCCGGGGCGTGGACGCCGACGACCGTCAGCCCGTGGGCCCGGTACCGGTCGCTGAGGGCGGTGAGGTGGGTGTTCGCCCGCTGGCAGTTGATGCACGCGTACGCCCAGAAGTCGACGAGGGTCACGTGCGCCGGCCCCGTGCCGGGGGTGCCGCCGCCCGGGGAGCGCGGGTCGACGGGGGCGTCGGTGTTGAACCAGCCCTCGAGGCCGCGGAACGCGGGCGCGGGGCCGCAGTCACGCAGTTCATCGGGGGAGGCGCTGCGGCAGGCGTCGAGCGATCCCCCCTCCGCTCCACCCTGCCCGGGGTCCCCGTCCGCACCGTGACCGCCGGTGACCCGGCCGAGCGCGCGACGGACGCCGGCGTCGTCGGTGAAGGCCCGCTGCACCCCGGCGGTCCAGTCCGGGAGTGCCCGCTGGAGCCGGGCGGGGGCGTCCGCGGCGAGCGCGACGGCGAGGAGCAGGACGACCGCCCCGGCGACCCGCGTCACCGCGGTCCGGTGCCGGCGCACGACCGCCGCCCGCTGGCCGATGCGGTTGCCGGCCAGGGCGAAGAACAGCAGCGGGGAGCAGGCGCCGACGGCGAAGGCCACGGTGAGTGCCACCGTCCCCCACCCGATGTCGCCGGTCGCCCCGGCGACGGTCACGGCGGCGAGGACGGGCCCGGCGCACGGCACGTACACCGCGCCGAGGGCGAGGCCGACGCCGAAGCCGCCCGCGCCGCCGCCGGTGCGGGTGCGGCGGTCGATCCACCCGGGCATCCGCAGCCGGCTGAACGGCCGTTCGAGCAGCTCACCGACGGCCGGGACGATCATGCCCACGCCGACGGCGACGAGCAGGGCGATGCCCACCCACCGCAGGACCCCGCCGGGCAGGCCGAGCGCGGAGAGGACGACGGTGCCGAGGAGGGTGATCGCCGCGAAACTCACCGCGATGCCGAGGGCCACGGCGAAGGGGCGGCGTCGGTCACCGCCGGAGACGACGAGCACCACCGGGAGGACCGGGAGGATGCAGGGGGAGACGCCGGTGACGGCGCCGCCGATGAGGCCGATGAGCACAAGTTCCCACATGGGGGTCCTTTCGTCGGGGGGGGGGCAGGTGGCGGGGCCCGGTGCGTCCGGGCTCATGAGGTCCTCCGGGGCGGGGGCGCACCCGGATTGGCCGCCGCGGACCGGGGGCGGGGGACGGGGGAGGGGCACGGGGCCCGGGTGGAGGGCCCGGGGAGGGCCAGGACGGAGGGCCCGGGACAGGGGACGACGCCGCCTCCCCGCCGCGCGACGCCCCCGCACTCCGCCGGCGTGTCCGCCCCCGTCCGGGGGTGGCTCCGTGATCCCCGGCAATCCGCCCGCCCCGTGGGTCCGGAGGACAGGGTGAGGCGCGCCGACGGGGCGTCGCCCACGAACGAAGGAGTAGCCCATGCGTGTTCCCCAGATCCGTCGCGGTGCGTCCACCCCCGGAACCCGGCCCGCCGGCGGAGGTGACGCCGGGGCGGGCGCGTCCCGCACCGGCCGGTCGTCGGTGCGGCGGAGCGCGGCGGTCGCCGGCGTCGTCCTCCTCGGGTCCGCGGTGCTCGCGGCGTGCGGGGACGACGGGACCAGCCCGGCGTCCGTCACGGAGCCGGTGACGTCGACGTCGACCCCGGCCCCGGCCCCGGCGAAGTCGTCGGCGTCGACCCCGGCCCCGGCGGGCATGACCGGCATGGACCACATGGACGGGAAGGACCACATGGACGGCATGACCGGGATGGACGGCAAGGACCACATGGATCACATGGACGGCATGACCGGCATGGACGGCAAGGACCACATGGACGGCATGACGGGCAAGGACGGCAAGGACCACATGGACGGCATGACGGGCAAGGACGGCAAGAACGGCATGGATCACATGGACGGCATGGACCACGGCGACCACATGAGCGGCACGGACCACATGAACGGCATGCCCGCGGGGGATCCGGCCGCGGCCGATTCGCACTAGGGTTCCCCTGTGCGCCGCGGTGCCATAGGATCGGCCGGTGTGCTGACTCCCGAGCGTCCTGCCGTCGACGCGCTGCTCACGCGGGTCGCCTCGGGCGACCGGGCGGCCTTCGCGGACCTCTACGACGCCCTGGCCCCCCAGGCGAACGGCGTCGCCTGCACCGTCCTGCGTGACCGCACCCTCGCGGAGGAGGTCGTGCAGGAGGTCTTCATCGAGGTGTGGCGCACCGCCCCGCGGTACGACGCCGGCCGGGGCGGCGCCCGCGGCTGGGTCCTCCGCCTGACCCGGCTCCGGGCGATCGACCGCCTCCGGTCCCACCTCGCGACGCTCGACCGCGACGACCGGGAGGCCGCCCTCCAGCGGGTCGCGTCACCCCTGTCCGTCGAGGACGAGGTCGTCCGCGACATCGACGGCGCGCACGTCCGTGACGCGCTCGACGCGCTCGGCGAACCGCACCGGACCGCCGTCCGCCTCGCGTTCTTCGCCGGCCTCACCCACAGCGAACTGGCCGCGGCGACCGGCGTCCCCCTCGGCACCGCGAAGACCCGGGTCCGGGACGGTCTCCGTAAACTGAGGGCCGTCATCGGCACCGGTGAGCCGGCATCCCGCCCGACCCCCGGAAAGGAGGGCACCCGTGGCACGCTCTGACAGCACCCGCCCCGACGAGGGCGCGTACGACGCCGCCGTCGACGCCGACCCCGCGCTCGCGGACGTCGAGATCCCCCTGCTCACCACCGTCACCCCCGTCCCGGTGCGCCCCGGGGCGCGGGAGGAGCTGCTCGCGGCCGTCGCCGACGTCGACCGGGACGCGCCGGTCGCGGGGTCCGGGGAGGGGGACGACGGCACCCTCCCCCCGGCCGTGACGCCGGGGGAGACGACGGCCGGGGACCCGGTCGCACGTCCCGGGGAGGCGACGGTCCACCCTCTCGTCCGCCCGCGGCGCGGGTCCGGTCGCGCGGGCCGGCCCCGGTGGGGCGCGCTCGCGGCGGCGGTCGTGCTGCTCGCCGCCGTCGGTGGGGCGGGTGCGCTCGTCGTCGGCGGCGGTGACCGGGCGCCGGGGGAGGGGGACGTCGTCGCCCGCCCGTCGGGCACCCCGTCGCCGGCCACCGCGGTCGACGCCGCACCCGGTGCCGGGGAGCACGCCGGTCACCCCGCCGGCGGGCAGGGCCCGGAGGAGATGCACGCCATCATGGGTGCGACGGACGCGCGCAGCGCGGAGCTCGACGCCTCGGGCGCGGAGCTCGACGTCGTCGTGTCCGGGGCGATGGGCAAGGGCGGGGCGATGGTCGACGGCCGGCCCGCCCTCGACGACGGCATGGGCGCCCAGGTGTGGTCGGTGGGGTCCGACGGACGGGCCCGCTCCGCCGGCGTCATCGACCAGGCGCCGCACGACGGGGTGTGGATGCCCCTGCCCGGGGACACCGTGCAGGTCGTCCTCACCGTCGAGCCGGCCGCCGGTAGTCCCGCGCCGACGGGGCCGGTCCTCGCCCGCGCGACACTCTGACCCCGTCGGTGGGGCGGGCCGGGCCACCGTGACCCCGGCGGCGGGGCGGGCCGGCGTCCCGCGCGGGGTTAGGGGGCTGTCCGGCGCACCCTGTATCCTCGACACGTGACAGATTCCGCGACCGCCGACCAGGGGCACCCGGACCACCCGGAGGGACGTGACGGCCGCCACGGACGCCGCCCGGTCCGTCTCCTCGGACCCGCGGAGATCCGGGCCCTCGCCACCGAGCTCGACGTGACACCGACGAAGAAGCTGGGGCAGAACTTCGTCGTCGACCCGAACACCGTCCGCCGCATCGTCGCCGCGGCCGGCGTCGGCCCGGACGACCACGTGATGGAGGTCGGCCCGGGCCTCGGCTCCCTCACCCTCGCCGTGCTCGACGTCGGCGCGGACGTGACGGCCGTCGAGATCGACGAGCGCCTCGCCGGCCGCCTGCCCGCGACCGTCGCCGACCGCGCCCCCGACCACGTCGGGAACCTCCGTACGGTCGTGGCGGACGCCCTCCGCGTCACCCGCGCGGACCTCGCGGCCGCCGGGGCCCCCGCCCCGACGGCCCTCGTCGCGAACCTCCCGTACAACGTGTCCGTGCCCGTGCTGCTCCACATCCTCGAGGAGTTCCCGACGGTCACCCGCGTGCTCGTCATGGTCCAGCTCGAGGTCGCCGACCGGCTCGCCGCCGCGCCGGGCTCGAAGATCTACGGGGTGCCGAGCGTCAAGGCCGGGTTCCACGGCGCCGTGTCCAAGGCCGGGACCGTGGGGACGAACGTGTTCTGGCCGGCGCCGAAGGTCGACTCCGGGCTCGTGCGTATCGACCGGTACACCGACGACGACCGCCCGTGGCCGGACGACGCCCGGCTGCGGCGGACGGTCTTCGACCTCACCGACGCCGCCTTCCTCCAGCGCCGGAAGACCCTCCGCGCGGCGTTGAGCCGGTACTTCGGGTCCGGCCCCGCCGCGGAGGCCGCGCTGACCGCCGCGGGCATCGCCCCCGGTGAACGCGGGGAGCGGCTGTCCACGCGCGACTTCGTGCGCCTCGCCACCGCCGTCAACGACACCGTGGCGGCCGGCGGGACGCTCCCCCCGGGGTCGGAGGGGACCCGGTGAGCGGCGGCGGGAGCGGGCACGCGGCCCGGGGGACCGGGGCGACCGGCGGCCCGGCGTCCGGTGTGAGCGCCCTCGCCCAGGGCAAGGTCAACCTCCACCTCGGCGTCGGGGACGTCCGCCCGGACGGGTACCACGACCTCGTCACCGTCTTCCAGGCCGTCGACCTCACCGAACGGGTCACCGTCACCCCGGTCGCCCCCGCGCCGGCGGGTGGGGCGTCGGCCGCCCCGGACGCGTCCGTCGTCGAGGAGGTCACCGTGTCCGGGCCGGACGCGCACCTCGTCCCGCGCGACGCGTCGAACCTCGCCGTCCGCGCCGTCGACCTGCTGGTCCGGCACTGGCTCACCCACGGCGGGGTCGCCGACGTCCCGCGGGTCGCCGTCCACATCGACAAGGGCGTGCCCGTCGCCGGCGGCATGGCCGGCGGATCCGCCGACGCGGCGGCGGCGCTCGTCGCCACCCGTGAACTCCTCCGCCTCGTGACGCCGCCGGCGGACCGGGACCGGGCCCCCGACCTCGACGGGGAGATGCTGCGCACCCTCGGCGCGGAGCTCGGCGCGGACGTGCCGTTCTGCCTGCTCGGGGGGACGGCGCTCGGCACCGGCCGGGGCGAGCAGCTCATCCCGCTGATGTCCCGGGGCACCGCGCACTGGGCCCTCGCCTTCGACTCGACGGGCCTGTCCACGGCCGAGGTCTTCGCCCGGCTCGACCGGTTGCGGGCCGACGCCGCCACCGGGGTGCGCCCCGACGTCCGCGCCGGGGACCCGCACGACCTCGAACGGGCGCTGCTCACGGGTGACCCGGCGGCGCTCGCCCCGACACTCGTCAACGACCTGCAGCCCGCGGCGGTGAGCATGATGCCGGGGCTGCGGCGCACCCTCCTCGCCGCCGACGAGGCCGGGGCCCTCGCCGCGCTCGTCTCCGGGTCCGGGCCGACGGTCGCGATGCTGTGCCGCGACCACGCCCACGCCGTCGAGGTCGCGACGGCCACCGCCGCGGCCGGGCACGTCGGGTCGACGACGGTCACCGCGTCGTCCCCCCACGGTGCCCGGCTCGACCGCGGCGGTGGGTGGACGGCGCCGGGCCGCGTCGTCCCCCCGCAGCCCTGACCCCGCCCCGACCCCGGCCGGACCCCCGACCCTGACCCCGGGCCCGACCCTGATCCCGACCCCCGCCCCCTGACGACCGAGAGGACCCCCTCCACGATGGTGAACCTGCTGAACCTCGAGAACGTGTCGAAGAGCCACGGGCTGAAGACCCTCCTCGACGGGGTGAGCCTCGGCGTCGGCAGCGGCGACCGGATCGGCGTCGTCGGCCTCAACGGCGGCGGCAAGTCGACGCTGCTCAGCATCCTCTCCGGCGCGGACACCCCGGACTCCGGGCGGGTGTCCCACAACAACGAGCTGCGCATGGCGACCGTCGCCCAGGACAGCGAGATGACCGGGTCGACCGTCGGCGGGGTCATCCTCACCCCGCTCGGGCTGGAGACGTACGAGTGGGCGTCGAACCCCCGCACCCGCAGCGTCCTCCACGGCCTCGGGATCGACGACCTCGGCCTGGAGACCCCCGTCACCGACCTGTCCGGCGGGGAACGACGCCGCGTGGGCCTCGCCACCGCCCTCGTCCGCGACGTCGACCTGCTCATCCTCGACGAGCCGACGAACCACCTCGACGTCGAGGGCGTGCAGTGGCTCGCCGACCACCTCCTCGCCCGGCGCTGCGCCCTCGTCGTCGTCACCCACGACCGGTGGTTCCTCGACACCGTCGCGACGACGACGTGGGAGGTCCACGACGGCGCCGTCGACGTCTACGACGGCGGCTACAACGACTGGACCTTCGCCCGGGCCGAACGCTCCCGCCAGGCCGACGCGGTCGAACAGCGCCGCCGCAACCTCGCCCGGAAGGAACTGGCCTGGCTGCGCCGCGGCGCCCCGGCGCGCACCTCCAAGCCCCGGTACCGCATCGAGGCCGCCGAGGCGGTCATCTCCGACGTCCCGCCCGTGCGCGACAGCGTGGAGCTCATGCGGTTCTCCGCCCGCCGCCAGGGCAAGAAGGTCGTCGACCTCGAGGACGCGACGATCTCCGCCCCGGACGGGCGCGAACTCGTCCACGACCTCACGTGGCGGCTCGGCCCCGGGGAGCGCATCGGCCTCGTCGGCGTCAACGGGTCCGGCAAGACCACCCTGCTGCGCACCCTCGCCGGGGAGCACCCGCTCGACGCCGGCCGGCGGATCGAGGGCCGGACCGTGCGGCTCGGCTGGTTGCGCCAGGAGCTCGACGACCTCGACCCGGAACGGCGGCTCATCGACGCCGTCGAGGACGTCGCCGGCCGGGTGACCCTCGGCGACCGGGACCTCACCGCCTCCCAGCTCGCCGAACGCCTCGGGTTCTCCCCGAAGCGCCAGCGCACCCGCGTCGGCGACCTCTCCGGCGGGGAACGCCGGCGCCTCCAGCTCACGCGCGTGCTCATGGCCGAGCCGAACCTGCTGCTCCTCGACGAGCCGACGAACGACCTCGACATCGACACCCTCCAGGAGCTCGAGGACCTCCTCGACGGCTGGCCGGGCACGCTCGTCGTCATCTCCCACGACCGCTACCTCATCGAACGGGTCTGCGACTCCACGTGGGCGCTGTTCGGCGACGGCCGCGTGACGAACCTGCCCGGCGGCATCACCCAGTACCTCGACCGGCGGCGCGCCGTCGCCGAGGCGGAGGGCCGGGGCGGCACCGGGGGCGGCAACACGATGGCCATCGGGAACGACGACCCCACCGGGGCGGAACGCCCGGCCGCCGGTGGTGCGGGGGCCGGGTCGGGTGCCGGGGCCGCCGGCGACGGTGGCGGTGCCGGCTCCGGGTCGGGGTCCGGGTCCGGGGGCCTGAGCGCCCGGGAGGACCGGGAGCTGCAGAAGGAGCTCAACGCCGTCGAACGGCGCATGACGAAGACCGCGGCGGCCGTCGACACCGTCACCGCGGAGATGGCCGAGGTCGCCCAGGCGGCGGAGGGCGTGGACACCGCGCGCCTCGCTGAGCTCGACGCCCGGCTGAAGGACCTCCGCTCCGAACACGACGAGCTGGAGACCCGCTGGCTGGAGATCGCGGAGCGGAAGGAGAGCGCCCGTGGATGACAGGACGCCCGTCGGGGCCGGCCGGGGTGCCGGGGCCGCCGGGACCGCAGGGGCCGCCGCGCCGGCGGCCGGGCGGGGGGCGGCCCGGGGCACGACCCGTGGGTCCGCCCGGGGCACCGCCCGCCCCGTCCGTGGCCGGCGCGGCGTCGTCGACCGGCTGGAGTCCACGTGGGAGCGGTTCCGCCTCGACCCGTGGGGCCTCATCCTCGGCGGCCTCGGGTTCGCCCTGGCCCTCACGCCGTCGCTGCTGCCCCGCGACTGGCTGTTCCAGGGCGTGGCCTGCGGTCTCACCGCGGCGACGTGGTACGGCGTCGGCGTGCTCGTGCACGTGCAGTGGGACCTGTGGCTCGGCCGGATCGTCCTCGGGGCGGTGAGCCCGTGGCTGGCCGACACCCGCGGGGCGGCGGACCGGTGGATCGGCTCGTTCCTCACGACCCCGGTGTCCGGCAGCGGCCGCGTCGGCGCCGCCGCGGCGACGGGTGGCTCCGGGGGGAGCGCCGGTGAGCGTGCCGGTGGGAGCCCCGGTGACGCCGCCGGTGGACGCTCCGGCCGGCGCCGACCGGGCCTGCCGCGTCGACCGCACCTGTCCCGCCGCTGGCGGATGTGGGCGGAGGGCGCGCTCGGCGGGGTCATCGTCGTCGCGCTGCTCGTGTGGGTGCTCTACGCGGTGCGTTGGCAGCGGGAGCTCGCCGGGATCATGGGCGCGCGGGCGTACACCCCGGCGCAGTTCCTCCTCGTGCTGCCCGTCGGGCTCGTCATCTGGGCGGTGCTCGTCGTCGTCGGCCGGCTGTTCATCTGGCTCGGGTCGAAGGCGGCCGACGCTGTCCCCGGCACGGCGAAGCACACGTCGACGCGCCTCCTCGTGTCGTGGGGCACGGCGGCCGTCCTCGCGGTGCTCGTCGTGGACCAGGTCATCCCCGGCACGGTGGTGCGGGTCTCGGAGCGGGTGTTCTCGGTGAGGAACGACGAGGTCCGCCCCGATCTCGTCCGCCCCCACGTCACGGAACGCTCCGGCGGCCCGGGCTCCCCGAACGAGTGGACGGGGCTCGGCGCGTACGGCACCCGGTTCACGGCCCTCGGGTTGTACCGGGACGAGCTCGAGGAGCTCACGGGCCGGCCCGCGAAGGAGCCGATCCGGGTCTACGCGGGGCTCGACGACGGGGACGACGACACCGAACGGGCGGACTCCGTCGTCCGTGAACTCGTGCGGACCCACGCGGCCGACCGGAAGGCCCTCATGGTCGTGCCGACGACCGGCACCGGCTGGGTCAACCCGACCGCCGCGCAGGCCTTCGAGCTCATGCACGACGGCGACACGGCCATCGCCGCGGCCCAGTACTCGTACCTGCCGTCGGCGGTGCAGTTCCTCTCCGACAAGGAGGAGATCCGCGAGGCCGGCCGCGCGCTCGTCACCGCCGTCGTCGACTGGTGGCACACCCTCCCCGCCGACCACCGGCCCCGGATCTACGTCTACGGCGAGTCACTGGGGACCACGGCCGGGGAGGGGGCGTTCTCCGGGCTGCGGGACATCGCCTCCTCGGTCGACGGGGTGCTGTGGATGGGCCCGCCGAACTTCAACCAGCTGCACAGCGAGCTCGTCGAACGCCGCGACCCCGGGTCGCCGGAGGTGCAGCCGGAGTACTCCGGCGGGCTGACCGTGCGGTTCGCCCAGAACCGGGACGTCATCGACCGGTGGTTGCGGCGCCGGAGCGACCCGTCGATCCTGCCGTGGAGCGGGGCGCGGGTGCTGTACGTCCAGCACCCGTCCGACCCCGTGGTGTGGTGGTCGCCGTCGCTGCTCGTCGAACGGCCGGACTGGCTGCGCGAACCGGCGGGCTTCGACCGCTCCCCGTCGATGCGGTGGATGCCCTTCGTCACGTTCTGGCAGGTCAGCCTCGACCTGCCGATGGCGGCGAACGTGCCGAACGGCCACGGCCACAACTACGGGTCGACGGTCATCGACGGCCTGGCGGCGATCGACCGGGACGACGCCGTGTCCGTCGACGACCTCGACCGGCTGCGCGACGAACTGGACCGGGCGATGGCGACGCAGGGCCCGGAGAAGGAGCTCGGCGTCGACAACGGGTGACCCGCCCGGCCCGTTCGGCGTCCCCGGGCCCGGCGGCCTGTCCGCCCGGCCCGCCCGCCCCGGCTTGCCCCGGCCCTGAAGGTGCCCGTGAGCTGCGCTGATCGAGCAGCGGGTCCGCGAGTACACTGGCCCCCATGATTCTCATCAACGTGAAGTTCAAGCCGCTGCCGGAGTACGTCGAGACCTTC
This sequence comes from Corynebacterium bovis DSM 20582 = CIP 54.80, assembly GCF_030408615.1. Taxonomy (NCBI): domain Bacteria; kingdom Bacillati; phylum Actinomycetota; class Actinomycetes; order Mycobacteriales; family Corynebacteriaceae; genus Corynebacterium; species Corynebacterium bovis. Next base: position 831,541 of record NZ_CP047187.1, read on the forward strand.
CGTGAGAAGGTCGCGGAGTTCACCGACGCCACGCGCTCCGAGCCCGGCTGCCTCTGGTTCGAGTGGTTCCGCAACACCGACAACCCCGCGGAGTACTTCCTCGTCGAGGCCTTCGAGGAGGACGCCGCCGAGGCGCACGTCAACGGCGAGCACTTCAAGAAGGCCTGCGAGATGTTCCCCACGCTCCTCACGGAGACCCCGGAGATCATCAACACCACCATCGAGGGCAAGACCGGCTGGGACCGCATGTCGGAGTTCTCCGTCGAGTGACCTGCCCGGCCGGCACCGCCGGCACCACCGGGTGACCGGTGGAGGGGGGCTGTCCCGGCCACGTCGCCCGACCAGGGCACCGGGTGGCCGGCAGGGGGGACCTGTCCCGGCCGCGTCGCCCGACCCGGGCGGCGGGGGCCGCATCCAGTCGTGAAACCGTACCGACGTCCGTCACAGGGAGTTCAGCATGACCGTCAGTGTCTTCGACATGTTCAAGATCGGGGTGGGGCCGTCGAGCTCGCACACCGTCGGTCCGATGCTCGCGGGCCTCACCTTCGCCCGTGAGTACCGGGAGGTCCTGCGGTCGGGTGCGACGCCGAACCGCGGGGACGGCGCGGACGGCACGGACGGCATGGAAGGCACGGACGGCACGGCCGGTGACACCTCCGGTGGCGGCGACGGCACCGGCACCGGCGGGAACGGCGACAGCACCAGCACGCCCACCGGCACCGGCGAGGGGGAGGTGACGCCGGGGACGGGCCGCGTCGCCGGCGTCGTCACCCGCGGCCCCGGGGTGAGCGTCATCCTGTACGGTTCGCTCGCCGCGACGGGCGCCGGTCACGGCACCCTCGGGGCGTGCCTGCTGGGGCTCGACGGGGCCGATCCGCAGACCGTCGACCCCGACATCATGGACGACCGCCTCCGGGAGATCCGCTCCAGCCGCGAGATCCGCCTCGCCGGCGACGCGGACACGCCCGTGACCTGCGGTTTCGAGGACATCATCCTGCGTCCGGCCGTCGTGCGGACCATTCACACCAACGCGGTGACGTTCGTCGGCGCCACCCGCGACGGCGGCGAGTTCAAGCGGACCTACTACTCCATCGGCGGCGGGTTCATCCGCACCGAGGACGAGGTGCCCGCGCTCGACGAGCTCCACGGGGAGTGGCTGTTCTCCTCCGGGGAGGAGCTCATCACCCGTGCCGAGGAGAACGACGCCGCGATCTCCGCGGTGCAGCGCGCCTGCGAACGGTCCGTCCGGGACGACGCGGCGATCGACCACGCGCTCGACGAGATCGCCCAGGCGATGGACGACTGCACGAAGCGCGGGGTGAGCAGCGACGGCGTCCTCCCCGGCGGCCTGCTCGTCCGGCGCCGGGCGAAGCGCTGGTACGACCAGCTCATGGAGGAGGACCCGCACCGCACCGCGGAGTTCTCGGAGGACTGGGTGAACCTCGTCGCCCTCGCCGTGAACGAGGAGAACGCCGCCGGCGGGCGCGTGGTCACCGCGCCGACGAACGGGGCGGCCGGGATCATCCCCGCCGTGATGTTCTACGCCCGGGAGTTCACCCCCGCCGGCCGCGCCGACCCCCGCGAGGTGACCCGCCGGTTCCTCCTCGCCGCGGGCGCGGTGGGCTCGCTGTACAAGGAGCGGGCGAGCATCTCCGGCGCGGAGGTCGGCTGCCAGGGGGAGGTCGGGTCGGCGGCGTCGATGGCGGCCGCCGGGCTCGCCGAGGTGCTCGGCGGGACGCCCCGGCAGGTGTGCAACGCCGCGGAGATCGCGATGGAGCACTCGCTCGGCCTGACGTGCGATCCGATCAGCGGCCTGGTCCAGGTGCCGTGCATCGAGCGCAACGCGATCTCCGCCGGGAAGGCGATCAACGCCGCGAAGATGGCGTTGCGGGGTGACGGCACGCACCGGGTGTCCCTCGACGAGGTCATCGAGACGATGCGGCAGACCGGGGCGGACATGTCCGACCGGTACAAGGAGACCGCGGGCGGCGGCCTGGCGAAGAACGTCGCCGTCAACGTCCCGGAGTGCTGACCCGCCCCGACCGGGCGTGACGCCGCCGGTCCCACCGGCCCCCGACCGGGCGTGACGTGCAGCACAGCTGCGTGTCCGGGTGCCGGCCCGCGGCGGGCCGCCGCCTACGATGAGGGGATGTCCCCACAGCACACGTCGCCCACGCCCCCCGCCCCGGACGCGGACGGGGCCTCCACGCCGGACAAGCGCACCGCCGCAGGTCCGGGCCCGTCGACCGCCCCGTCGCCCACGGCGGGGACCCGCCCGCCGAAGCTGCGGAAGGCCGCCTACGAGAAGGAGCTCCGCCGCCTCCAGGCGGAGCTCGTCGAGATGCAGCAGTGGGTCCGGGAGACCGGCGCGCGGGTCGTCGTCATCATGGAGGGCCGTGACGCCGCCGGCAAGGGCTCGGCGATCAAGCGGATCACCCAGTACCTCAACCCCCGGTACTGCCGGGTCGAGGCGCTGCCGGCACCGAACTCGCGGGAGCAGGGGCAGTGGTACTTCCAGCGGTACATCGAGAAGCTGCCGACCGCCGGCGAGATCGTCATCTTCGACCGCTCCTGGTACAACCGCGCGGGTGTCGAACGGGTGATGGGGTTCTGCACGTCCCAGGAGTACCGCCGTTTCCTCCACCAGGCGCCGATCGTGGAGCGGCTGCTCGTCGAGGACGGCATCCTCCTGCGCAAGTACTGGTTCTCCGTGTCCGACGAGGAGCAGATCCGCCGGTTCACCTCGCGCCGGGACGACCCGCTGCGGCAGTGGAAGCTCTCGCCGATGGACCTCCAGTCGATCACCCGGTGGGAGGACTACTCCCGGGCGAAGGACGAGATGTTCGTCCACACCGACACCCCGTCCGCGCCGTGGTTCACGGTGGAGAGCGAGGACAAGAAGCGCTCCCGGATCAACGTCATCACGCACCTGCTCGCGTCGATCCCGTGGGAACGGGTGGAGCACACCCCGCCGGAGATCCCCGAGCGGCCGGAGGAGACGTCCACGTACCAGCGCCCGCCGCGGACGGATTTCAGGTACGTGCCGGACGTCGCCGCCGCGCTGGAGAAGCACCCGTCCGGCGGCGGCAGGGCCGGGAAGACGAGCGCCGAGGCCGGGAAGAGTGCCAAGGCGGGCGGGAACGGCAAGAACGCCAAGGCCGGCAAGAACGGCAAGAACGGCAAGGCCGGGAAGAACGGCAAGAGCGGGAAGAACGGGAAGAACGGGAAGTAGGCCCCGCCCGCCCGCGCCACCCCGCCCGCCCGCGCCACCCCGCCCGCCCGCGCCACCCCGTCCGCCCGCGCCACCCCGCCCGCCCGCCGACCGTGCCCCCACACCCGCCCCCCGGCGCCCGGCCCGGTTCCGTGGCGGGCGGCGTCGTTCCGGTGACAGACTGGACGGCATGACCCACCGCACCGACATCACCACACCGACCGACGACCTCACCGTGTACACCGAGGGGGTCGCCGGCGTCATCGACCTCGACCGGCCCCGGGCCCTCAACTCCCTGACGCACCCGATGGTCACCGGCATCGCCGACGCGCTCGCCGCGTGGCGGGACGACCCGGCCGTGACGACGGTCCTCATCCGGTCGACGTCCCCGAAGGCCTTCTGCGCCGGGGGCGACGTCCGCTGGGCCGCCGGCCGCGACGCCGACGACGACCACGCCACCCCGGACTCCTTCTTCCGCGAGGAGTACGACCTCAACGCCACCCTCGCGGAGTACCCGAAGCCGGTCGTCGCCCTCATCGACGGCCTCGTCATGGGCGGTGGCCTGGGCATCGCCGCCCACGGCTCGCACCGCGTCGTCACCCCGTCGGCGTGGGCGTCCATGCCGGAGATGGCCATCGGCTTCGTCACCGACGTCGGCATGACCCACGTCCTGTCCCACCTGCGGCACGCGGGCGGGGACGGCGTCGCGCCGGGGCCGTCGCCGGCGCTGGCGCTGTTCCTGGCGGTCACGGGGTACCGGCAGTCGGCGGAGGAGATGCTGTGGTCCGGCCTGGCGACGCACCTCGTCCCCGAGGGCACGGCGGAGCAGGTCGCCGACCGGGTCATCGCCGAGGGGGTCGACGCCGCCCTCGCCGACGCGCGCACGGTCGCCGGTGCCGGGGCGGGGTCCGGGAGCGGGTCCGGGTCGGGGTCCGGACCGGGTGTCGGTACAGGGGACGTTCCGCTCGCCGCGCACCTGGGGTGGATCGGGGAGACCTTCGGGTCCGGGGAGTGGGCCGAGGTCGCCGCGCGGATCGACGCCGCCACCGGGCCGTTCGCCGACGAGGTCCGGTCGCTCCTCGCCCCGGCGAACCCGACGTCCCTCGTCGCGACGACCGAGCTCGTCCGCCGGTCCGCCCGGTCGACGCTGCGCGGGGCGCTCGACGCCGAGTACGCGGTGGGCTGCGCGCTGCGCCGGCAGCCGAACTTCGTCGAGGGGGTGCGGGCGGTGCTCGTGGACAAGGACCACGAGCCGTCGTTCCGGCCGGCGGACGTCGCGGACGTTGACCCGGCCGTGTGGCGGGACCTCCTCGCCTGACCGGGGGACGGGGGACAGCGGGCGCGGGCGCGGGGCGGCGTCGACCTCCCCCGACCCCGACGGGGGACCGGGCGGGACCTCCTCGCCTGAGCGGGGGACGGGCGCGGGGACGGGGGGCCGGGGGTGCCCGGCCGGGAGTGGCGCGCATGAGTCACGCGGCTGACATGGGGTGACAGCCGCCACATGTCGTCGCGGGACGAGGGATGAGGCACACCCGTATCAAAACGGTTACCATCATCCGGTCGAGTTCCCGGACCCGGGAACGGAGAAGAAAAGAGGTTGTGGTCAGGTGGGAGACACATTCACCCCGTACAGCATTCTCGTCGACGTCGGCTGGATCTCCGCGTTGCTCGTCGTCGGGAACCTCCTGCGCCGGTTCATTCCGCTGTTCCAGACGCTCATGATCCCGGCCCCGATCACCGCCGGGCTCCTCGGCCTGGCCCTCGGCCCCGAGGGGCTCGGACTGATCCACTTCAGTGACCAGCTGGGGACCTACTCGTCGATCCTCATCGCCGTCGTCTTCGGGGCCATGCCCTACTCCATGGAGTTCAACCCCCGCGTCCGGCGGGGCGCGCGGACGATGTGGTCGTACTCGGTCGGCATGTACGTCGGCCAGTGGGGCATCTTCACGCTCTTCGGCATCATCGTCCTCGGGTCGGTGTGGGGCACGCCCGACTGGTTCGGCATGATGCTGCCCGTCGGCTTCGTCGGCGGGTTCGGCACGGCCGCCGCGGTCGGCGGCTCCCTCCAGCAGGCCGGCGGCGACGCCGCGATGACCCTCGGCTTCACCTCCGCGACGGTGGGCACGCTCGCCGCGATCGTCGGCGGGATCATCTTCGCGAAGTGGGGGTCGGCGACGGGGCGCACGGCCCAGCTGCCGGAGTTCTCCCGGCTGCCCCGGGACCTGCGCACCGGCCTGATCTCCCTGCCGGGGCAGCGGCCGAGCGTCGGGAAGGCGACGACGAACCCGTCGTCGATCGAACCGGTCGCCCTCCACGTCTCGGTCATCGCGGTGACCGTCTTCGTGGCCTACCTCGTGTGCCAGGGGATCAACTCCCTGTTCCCGTCGGTCTCGATCCCGCTGTTCGCGATGGCCTTCGTCATCGGGCTCATCGGCCTCGGTGTCCTCCACCTCGTGAAGAACCCCGGCTACATCGACCGGGACCTCATGGGGTCGCTGTCGGGCGGGTCGACGGACTACCTCGTCGCGTTCGGCGTGGCCTCGATCGTCCCGACGGTCGTCGCCGCCTACGCGGTGCCGCTGCTCATCCTCTTCATCGTCGGCGTCGTCTACTGCCTGCTGCTGTTCTTCCTCGTCGCCCCGAAGATGTTCGGGCACCAGTGGATCGAGCGGGCGATCTTCGGCTGGGGCTGGGCGACCGCGTCGGTCGCGACGGCCATCGCGATCCTCAAGATCGTCGACCCGCGCATGAAGTCCGGCACCCTCGAGGAGTTCGGCGTGGCCTACGTCGGCTACGCCCCCTTCGAGATCGGGCTGACGATCCTCGCCCCGATCGCCGTCATCGCCGGGGTGACGACGGGCTTCGGCATCGCCGCGACCATCGTCGCGGTCGTCGTCCTCGCGCTGGCCTTCGTGCTGAAGTGGCCGCAGCTCGCCGAGGTGGACGCGGTCGGGGAGCCCGCCGCGGGGGACGCGGCGTCCGGCGGGAGCTGAGCCGGCCGGCCCGGGGGAGCAGGGGGAGCGGCGCCGGCCGCGGGGACGGGGACCGGTGCCACCGGGGGAGGCCGACCGGCGGGGGAGCGGCGCCGGCCCGGGGGTGCGGCGCCGGCCGCGGGGACGGGGGCCGCTCAGGCGGGCGTCGTCGTCCCCTCCCCGGCACCCTCCCCGGCCCTGGCCCCGGCGGACCGCTGGATCCGCAGCCACGTCGCGAACCCCCAGAGCACGAACGCCGCGTAGACGACGTACAGCACCGCACTCGGGTAGTACCCCGCGCGGAGCAGCAGCGGCACCCCGACGAGGTCGACGGCGATCCACAGCAGCCAGAACTCCGTCCACCCCTTCGCCATGCCGAACGTCGCCAGCAGCGAGCCGGTGAAGATCCAGGCGTCCGCCCACGGCCCCCACGAGCCCAGCGCGGAGAACACGGCGGCGAACCCGACCGTGCCCACGACGGCCGTCACGGCCATCCCCACCCGCGCGCGCGTGCCCGCCCAGTGCGGTTGCACGGCGGCGCTGCTGGCGGCCGGTTCGGAGATGATCGAGCGGCTCGGGTCCGTCTCGGTGGGTTCGCGCAGCCCGGCGGTGCGGGCCGCCCGCCACGTCCACCAGCCGTACACGCTGACGACGAGGAACATGACCTGGCGTCCCGCCTGGCCGTAGAGGTCGAGGTTCTGCGGCGTGTGGAACACCCCGCCGAGGAACACGGTGAACAGCAGCACGTTGCCGACGATCCCCACGGGCCACGCCCACACGACCCGTCTCATGCCCCCGACGGCCGAGGCGAGGCCGAAGGCGTTGCCGATGATCTCCCGCCACAGCACGGCGGAGTCGCCGATGGTGAGCTGGGCGTCGAGGAGTCTGGTGAGGATCGTCATGAGCTGCTCCGAGGGTGTGTCCGTGGGGCCGGGGCCGGGGGCCGCCGGTGCTGTCGGTCACCGGGTGTGCTCAGGGCGAGATCGTGCCACGGGGGCGTGCCCACGGGGGCGTGGGTCGGGGGAGGGGTCCCCGGGGAGGGGGACGACGTACCCCGCCGCACCGCCGGCGGGCGCCCGTGGGGAGGGGGTGGGGCGCCGGCGTGGCGCGGCCGCCCTCCACGCGGGAGGTGTGTTCTCTTCCGTCCGGACTGTGACCGTCGGCTCCGGGTTCGCACCGGAATCTGCTGGACCCACCGGCACGTCGGTGCCGGTGGCGCTCGCGGGCTCGCGCGGTCGGCCTGGTGGGGGCCGGTCCGCGTCCACCGCCGGTGGGGACTTCCACCCCGCCCTGAGAACGCGACTTCCGACTATACGCCGCGGGGCGGCGCGGGCTCCACGGCGGCGGACGCCGCGGGCTCCACGCCGCCGGGCGGCGGGGGTTGCACGCGGCTAGACGCCGCGGGCGACGATGTCGAGGGCCTCGTCGAGGAGGTCCGTGAACGACCTCGGGCCGGCCGGGCCGGAGGCGTCGGCCGCACCGCCGGCCGCCCCGTCAGCCGCACCGTCGGCGTGCTCGAGGACGAACGTCTCGAGCGTCGCCCCGGCGGCGGCGAGGCACATCGCGAGGAGGACCCGCGCCCGGAACGGCGAGAGTGCGCCGTCCGACCGCCGGTGGATGAGGTCGGCGAGCGTGCGGAAGAGGTCCTTCGCCCGCTCCTTGTCCTCCGGGCCGAGGGCGACGGCGATGTGGTCGCCGAGGCCCATGAGCTGGTACGGCGGGATGCCGTCGCTCGGGCCGGGGCCGTCGCCGAAGGGCTGTGCCCCGGAACCCGGGCCACCGACGTCCGCGCTGAGCGCCGCCTGCCCCTCCACGGTGTGGAGGAACACCCGGCGGAACGTGCACACGGGCGGCTCGTCCCGGGGTGCGGCGAGGAACTCAGCCTGCCACTCGTCGAGGATCGTCTCGATGAAGTGGAAGAACGCCTCCTCGCGGCGGGCGAAGTAGTTGTGGAACGTGCGGGGGGAGACGCCGGCGCGCTCGGCGATGGCGGCGACGGTCGTGCGGTCGTCACCCTCCGTGGTCAGGAGGGAGACGGCGGCCAGCGAGAGCTGACGCCGGGTCTCCTCCTTCTTCTGTTCGCGCAGGGTCTTCCGCCCGTCGGGGATCTTCGTCGTCACGGGGGCACTGGCCTATTCCCCGCCCGCGGGGCGGGCGGTTCCGGAGGGGGCGTCGGGAGTGTGCCCGTCGGTGTCCCCGGAGGTCGCGGACGTCGCGGCGTGCGCCGTGGCGGTGTCGTCGGCGCCGGCGGCGGACCCGGTCGTCGCGGCGTCACCGGTGGCGAGCTTCTCGCCCTCGATGTCGACGGACGGCAGGATCCGGTCCAGCCACCGGGGCAGCGCCCACGCACGGTCGCCGAGGAGGAACATCACCGCCGGGATCACGGTCATGCGGATGATGAACGCGTCGAACAGCACGGCCGTGGCGAGGGCGAAGCCCATGACCTTGATGAACGGCTGGTCCATGAACATGAACGCCGCGAAGACGCTCATCATGATGAGCGCGGCCGAGGTCACGACGCGCGCGCCGTGCTTGAACCCGTTGGCGACCGCGTTGCCCGCGGTCTTGCCGTGGACGTAGCCCTCCCGCATGCGGGTCACGAGGAAGACCTGGTAGTCCATCGCCAGGCCGAAGACGAGACCGATGAGCATGATCGGCAGGAAGGAGATGATCGGCTGCGGGTCGGAGATGATCCCGGCCCAGCCCTGCTGCCACAGCGCCACGGTCACACCGAACGTCGCGGCGACGGACAGGGCGAAACCGAGGGCGGCGACGAGCGGCACCCAGATCGAGCGGAACACGACCATGAGCAGCAGGAACGCGAGCACGAGGACGATGGCGACGTACGGCAGCAGCGCGCTCGACAGCCGGTGGGAGATGTCCTCGAAGATCGGCGTCGCCCCGGTGACGGAGTACGTGCCGCCGGTCTCGTCGTGGAACCCGTCCTGGCCGTCACGGATCCGGCCGAGGATCTCCGACGCCTGCTCGTCGGTCGCGCCGACGGTCGGCGTGACGAGGACCATCGCGGCGGAGCCGTCCTCGGACAGCTTCGTGATCTGGGCGTTCTCCACGCCCTCGGTGGACTGGAGGTCCCGGACGGCGGCGGCGTAGGTCGCCTGGGACTGCTTCTGATCCGCGCCGTCGGAGGGTTCGACGAGCGCGATCATCGGTGCGTTGCGCCCGGGGCCGAAGGCCTCGGAGGTGATGTCGTACGCGACGCGGTTCGGGCTGCCCGGGCTCATGCTGCCGTCGGTCGGCATCGCGAGCCGCAGGTTGAGGGCGGGCAGGGCGAGGAGGATGAGTACGATGACGCTCGCGGCGGCGAAGAGCACCGGCCGGCCGCGGACGAGGCGGATCCACCGCAGGCCCGTCGTCGGCTTCTCGTCCTCCGGGTCCGGCGCGCGGACGACCGGGGCGCGCAGGGCGAAGACCTTCGTCCCGGCGAGCCCGAGGATCGCGGGGAGGAGGGTGATCGCGATGAGCACCGCGATGGCGACCGTCGCGGCGGCTGCGAGGGCCATCGCCGTGAGGAAGGGCACGTTGATGATCGACAGCGCCGCGAGGGCGATGAGGACGGTCAGGCCGGCGAAGACGACGGCGGAGCCGGCCTTGCCGACGGCGAGTCCGGCGAGGTGGGCCCGCCGGGACCGGTCCATGCCGCGGATCCGCCCGGAGAGCTCCTTCGGGCTGATGTTGTTGCCCCCGATGTCCGCCACGATCTCGTTGCGGAACCGGGAGGTGATGAACAGCGCGTAGTCGATGCCGACGGCGAGGCCGATCATCGACGCGAGCGTCGGGGTCATGTCGTTGATCGTGTCGGTCAGCGAGGTCGCGGCGGTGATGCCCATGATCCCGATCGCGATGCCGATGACGCCGGTGAGCAGCGGCAGGCCGGCGGCGACGAACGAGCCGAAGGTGATGATGAGGACGACGGCGGCGACGATGATGCCGATGATCTCGGCGGTGCCGCCCGGCTCGGCGGCCTGGAAGGCGTTGCCGGAGTAGGCGACGGTGAGACCGTCACCGTTGTACTTCTCCACGGCGTCCTTGAACGCGGTGAGCTGGTCCTTCGGGATGTCCGCGCTGGTCTTCGCGTCGAAGGTGACGCTGATCGAGCCGGTGCGGTGGTCCGCGCTGAGCGGCGTCAGCGCCGCGAGATCGGCGGCGATCTGCTCGGGCGGGAGGCCCTGCTGCTGCTTGGCGGCCGTGACCTGCTTCTCCATCCCCGCGGCGGCGGTCACCGGGTCGACGACGGACTGCGGGTCCGTCACGGCCTCCTGGTGCCGGATCTCGGAGACGAGGCCGTCGACCTTCTCCTTGACCTGCGGGTCGGTGAGCGTCGAGCCCTCCGGGGCCTGGACGATGACGGTGCCGGTCGGGGCCTCCGTCTGGTTGCCCTCCTCGGGGAACTTCTCCTTGAGCTCGTCCTGGGTGGTGACGGACTCGAGCCCGGGGATGGTGAAACTCTGCGTGGTGGGCTTGCTGAGGGTCGCGGCGCCGATGCCGACCGCGATGATGATGAGCAGCCAGGCGGCGATGAACCGCCAACGGTGCGTGTAGGCGGTTCTACCGATGCGGTAGAGGAGAGTCGCCATGGTGTGTTCTCCTTGAGTAGGGTGCCCGTCCTGCGACCCGGTCGGGGACCGGGGGATCGGGCGTCTGCGAGTGACGGGGCCAGTATTGCACAGCACGTGCAAACTTGCACAGACTCTGCAACAGCGGGGGTCGACGGGGGCGGCCGACGCCGTCACGGGACCCCGTCGCCCCCGGGGGAGCTCCCCGCGGGCGCCCGGCGCCGGTGTATCATCGCAGGTCTGCGACCCGGGGCGACCGCTGTCCCGGCCTCACCCGCCCTGCACCCGGCGGCTCCCGTCGGCCGTCCGTCCGGCCGCCGTCGCGGCCGTCGTCACCTGTCCCGCCCACCGCCCGGAGGTCCACGTTGTTCCACGCCCTCGCCCTGGCGTTCCTGGATTCGGTGAACATCCTGCTCATCGGGGTCATCGCCGCGCTGGGCATCGGGCTGCCCCGCGGGGCGCGCTACGGCCGGGTCGTCGGGCTGCTCGTGGCCGGGGACTGGCTCGGCGTGCTCCTGCTCGCCCTCGTGTGCCTGCTCATCTTCGACGGGCTCGGCGACGTCATGACCGCGTTCGTCACCTCCCCGGCCTTCGGTGTCGTCCTCGTGGCCACGGCCGTCCTCGTCGCGGTGCTCACCTGGCGCGGCGGCGACGGCGGAGGGTCGGGGGCGGTCCTCGGCCGCGTCGGGGGTGCCCTGCGCTCCCCGTCGGTGGCGACGCTGCTCACCGGCTCCGTCCTGGGTGTCGTCCAGTCCGCCACGTCGGTGCCGTTCTACACCGGTCTCATCGTCATGAGCGCCGGCGGCTTCAGCCCGGTCGTGCGCGGCCTGGGGCTCCTCGGGTACGCGACGGTCGCGCTGAGCCTGCCGTTCCTCAGCGCGGTCGTCATGGGCGTCGTCCGGGCGTACCCGGACAGCTGGTGCGGCCGGGTCGTCGACGCCCTCCGGCGCCGGCCGGTGGCCGCGGCGAAGACCTGCGGGTACGTCGTCGCGGTGCTCCTCCTCGCGCTCGGGGTCACCCACCTGGTGTGACGGGGGAGCGCGGCGTCGGCACCCTCCCGGGTCAGTCCGCGACGAGCGGCTCCATCGTGAGCTCCGGATGCTCCTTCTGCACGAACGCGAGCTTCCACTTGTCACCGAACAACGCGATGAGCTCGCCGTCCGTGCGGGTGAAGATCTCCACCCCGCGCTGCCGGCCGAGCTCCGCCGCCGACGCCGCGTCCGTCCGGCGCGCGACCTGGTAGGGCACGTTCTCCGTGACCGTCTCGACGTTGTACTCGTTGAGCATCCGGGCCTGCATGACCTCGAACTGCATCGGGCCGACGGCCGCCATGACCGGGGCGGCGTCGCCACGCAGGTCGTTGCGCAGCACCTGGACCACACCCTCCGAATCCAGCTGGTCGAGGGCCTTGCGGAACTGCTTGTACGAGCCCAGCGACTTCGCCCGCAGGGTTCGGAAGTGCTCCGGGGCGAACTGCGGCATCGGCGTGAACTGGACCTTCCGGCCGGAGTAGATCGTGTCACCCGGGGCCAGGGCACCCGCGTTGACGAGGCCGACGATGTCGCCCGGGTACGCCGCCTCGACCGTGCTGCGCGTGCGGCCGAAGACCGTCAGCGCGTACTTCGTGGAGAATGACCGGCCGGACTGCGCGTGCGTGACCTGCATACCGCGCGTGAACTCGCCCGAGACGACGCGCATGAACGCCAACTTGTCGCGGTGGTTGCGGTCCATGCCGGCCTGGACCTTGAACACGACGCCGGAGAAGTCGTCCGCCGGCTCCCGGACCTCGTCGACGGCACCCGACGCGCCCGACGCCGCCTCGAGGACCGCCGGGTCCGACCGCCGGGGGCCGGGGGACGGGGCGAGCGCGCACAACGTGTCGAGGATCTGGTGCACGCCGAAGTTCAGCATCGCCGAGGCGAAGATCAGCGGCGACGTCGTGCACTCCAGGAACAGGTCCTCGTCGTGCACCGCGCCGTCGGCGGCGAGCAGCTCGGCCTCCTCGACCGCCGTCTCCCAGACGTCACCCTCCTTGTCCGCGGCGGCGTCGGGGTCGTAGTGCTCCTCGGGGGCGATCGTCGAGCCGCCGGCGGTGCGGAGGAAGTGGATGTACTCCGCGACCTCACCGTCGTCGACGAGCCGCGCGAGGCCCCGGAAGTCTCCGGCCTCGCCGACGGGCCAGTACAGCGGCGTCGGCTGGAGGCCGATCTCCCGGACGATCTCGTCCACCAGCTCGAGCGGGGTGCGGCCCGGGCGGTCCCATTTGTTCACCACCGTGATGATCGGCAGGCCGCGGGCCTTGCACACGCGGAACAGCTTGAGGGTCTGCGGCTCCAGGCCTTTCGCGCCGTCGATGAGCATCACCGCGGCGTCGACCGCCGTGAGCACCCGGTACGTGTCCTCGGAGAAGTCCGCGTGGCCGGGCGTGTCCACGAGGTTGATCATGTACGGCTCGCCCTCGTGGCCCTCCGGGGCGTACTCGAACTGCAGGGCCGAGGAGGCGACCGAGATCCCGCGGTCCTTCTCCATCTCCATCCAGTCCGAGACCGTCGCCTTCCGCCCGGCCTTGCCGTGCACCGCCCCGGCCTCCGCGATGACGTGCGCGTGGAGCGCGAGGGCCTCCGTGAGCGTGGACTTTCCCGCGTCCGGGTGCGCGATGACCGCGAACGTGCGGCGACGCTGCGCCTCGGTGGTCGTGGCGGTCTCGCTCATGGTGTCCCTTCTGCGTCGTGGGGTGGGGTGCGGTCGGCCGTGTCACGACAGGCTCAACCACGCAAGAGTAACGCACCGGCGTGCGCCGCCCGTCCCCGTGGGCGTCCGTGCGGGGGCACCTCTGTATGTGCTGTGTTACTGTAAGTGATACAAGGCGTACATCTGACAGGAAGGCTCCCCGATGACGGTCGTCATTGACCCGCATTCCCCGGTCCCGATCTTCCGGCAGCTCCACGACCGCATCGTGGAGGCCATCGCGCGCGGCGACATCCCCGACGGCACCCGTCTCGACCCGGTGCGCAGCGTCGCCACCGAGTTCGCCGTGAACCCCGCGACGGTGAAGAAGGCCTACGACCTGCTCCAGTCCGACGGTGTCGTGCGGACCAGCCGACGGGAGGGGAGCGTGGTCACCCTGCGCGACCGGCCGACGGACGACGCCCGCGCGCGCATCACCGCGGAGCTCACGACGATGCTCGCCCGCGCCCGGTGCCAGGGGATGAGCGCCGACGACCTCGCCGGGATCACGCGGGAGGTCATCGCCGGGTTCACGGCGTCGCCGGCGGTGTGACCGGCGCCACGGTCCGGCCCCGGAGTCCGGCCCCGGGTGCCGCGGGCCTGCGCGGTGCCCCCGCGCCGTCGCGAATCACCCGGTACGCACCCCGCCCACGAACGACACACGAAGGAGAACTCTCATGAACGTCCTGTCCGCGATGACCGCTGTCGCCGGCGTCCTCCCGATCGGGGTGGTGATGTGGCTGCTCCCCACCCTCTCTCAGCCGACCGTGCCACTCGGGGTGTCCGTCCCCGCCGCGCGCGCCGACGACCCCGCGGTGCGGTCCGCGACCGGGCGGTACCGGCAGCGGGTCCTCACCGCCACGGCGGTGGCGGTGGTCTGCGTGTTCCTGCTGGCCGTCCCCGACGGCGAGGTGTGGTCGTGGCTCACCCCGCTCGTCCCGACCCTCGGGTTGATCGCCGTGGGGACCGCGGCCTGGCTCGCCGGACGCGCGCAGCTCCGGCGGGTGCGGGACCGCGATGACTGGTACGGCGATGTCAGAACCGGGGTGGTCGGCTCCGTCGTCGGTGGCGCGGGCAGCTCGGTGACCCGCATCGTCACCCCCGGGGTCCCGTGGATCTGGTACGTCGCGTCGTTGGCGGTGACCGTGGCGGCGACGGTCACGCTGGCCGGGCGGTGGGGCTCGATCCCGGAGACGGTCGTCACGCACCTCGACAGGTTCGGGCGGCCCGACGGGTGGGGGTCCCGGTCGATCGGTGACGTCTTCCTCGCCCAGTGGTTCGCGCTGGGTGTCACGGTCGTGATGATCGGGGTCGCTGTCGCGCTGTCGCGGATCGACGTCCGGGCCCGGTCCGCCGTGAGCGCGCCCGCCCGCGCCCGCACGGCTGTGTCACTCTCGGTGGTGCAGGAGGGGCTCGCGGTCCTCACGCTCCTCCTGTCGCTCGGGTTCGCCGCCGTCGGGCTGACCACGGCCCTCCCCGAACTGCAGGCGTGGACGACCGCGGCGGTCGCCCTGATGACGGTGGGGTCGGTGGTCGCGGTGCTGGGAATGCTGGTGGCGGTCGTCGTCCGGGTGCGGACGGTGGACGACGCCGCCCGCCGCGGCGCCGTCGCGGACGCCGGGGTGCGCACGCCGGGTGGTGACGTCGTCGAACCCCTCGACCACGGGGCGTACTACAAGGCCGGGATGATCTACCACAACCCCGACGACCCGGCGGTGTTCGTGGACAGGCGGCACGGGGTCGGTGTGACGGTGAACACCGCGACGTGGCAGGGCAAGGCCCTCCTCGCGGCGCTGGTGGCGCTGGTCGTGGTCGTGGTCGCGGTGGTGCTCGCGGCCGCGGTGTGACCGGGGCCGCTACGACGTGAAGTCGCTGACCTTCCCGGACCCGCCGAAGATCCACGCCACGACGATCGCGCCCGGGTCGACGACGCCCTTCGACGCATCGCCCAGGTAGGACGCGCGGCCCTTCTTGGCGACCATCTCGCGGGTCGACAGCGCGCCCTTCTCCGCGGCGGAGTACCCGGCGGCGAGCGCACCCTCCATGTCGTCGGGCGCGTTCTTCGCGGCACCGTTGACGGCCTCGGCGGCGGGGATGAGCGCGTCGACGAGCGTGTTGTCGCCCTGCTTCGCCCCGCCGAGCTCGGTGATCGCCTCGTGCGCGCGGGTGAGGCCGGTGGCCAGGCGCTGCGCGGGCGTGGCGTCGGCGTCGGCGGTGTCGCCGCGCATGGCGGCGGCGAGCTCGCGGAAGAGGGTGCCGAGCACGGCGCCGGACGTGCCGCCGGCGCGGATGAACAGCCGGTGGGAGAGGGCCTGGAGGACCTCGGCGTCGTCACCCTTGACCGGCACGGACACCTCGCCGAAGGCGGCGTCCATGTTCGTGCCGAAGTCGCCGTCGCCGGCGAGGCGGTCGAGCTCGGTGAGGTCGTCGGTCGCCCCCTTGACGCGCTCGACGACGCCGCTCAGCCACTCGTTCGTGCCCCCGGAGGTGGGCATGTCGTCGTCGAAGCTCATCGACGCCGGCGCGTACTCCGCCTCGGTGCCGAGGACGCGCGGCCACGCGGGGGCGTCCGTCGTCGCGTCGAGAAGGTCGACGACCTCGTCGGTGGCCCGGGTGAGGGTGAGGGACACCCCGGCCATGTTCACGGACGTCACGAGGGTGCCGACGATGCCCCGGCGCACGGTGATCCCGTGGTCGGCGAGCCACCGCAGCGCGGACCCGTAGACGAGGCTGAGCTCGAGCGGCGTCGTGCCGCCGAGGCCGTTGACGAGGCAGATGACCTCGTCGCGGCTGCCGGTGCCGGCCGCGCCCTCGGCGGTGCCGATCGCGAGGGCCTCCGTGACGGCGCTGAGGAGCCGGTCGACGATCGTGTCGGCCCGGGCGACGCCCTCACGGGAGACGCCGCGTTCGCCGTGGATGCCCACGCCGACCTCCATGGCGCCCTCGTTGAGGTCGAAGGTGTCGCGGCCGCTGGTGGGCAGGTGGCCGGGGGCGAGGGCGACGGCCATGCTGCGGGAGTTGTCGGCGACCCACTGGCCGATCCGGGCGACGTCGTCGAGGGAGTCGCCGCGGTGGGCGGCGGCCCCGGCGACCTTCTCGACGATGATCGTCGCGCCGGTGCCGCGGCGGCCGGGCCCCTCGCTGTCCCCGTCGTCGCCGGTCGCGTCGTCGGCGTGGACGGCCGGGTCGGTGGCGACGTCGTCGTCGACGAGGACGACGCGGGTGTCGACGTCCTCGACCGCCTGGCGGGCGACGGTGAAGTTCATGACGTCACCGGTGTAGTTCTTCACGACGTGGAGCACGCCGGCGCCCTGGTCGGCCCACCGGGTGGCCTCGGTGATCTGCACCGCGTTCGGGGAGGTGAACATGAGGCCCGGGCACACGGCCGAGAGCATGCCCGCCCCGAGGAAGCCGGCGTGCATCGGCTCGTGGCCGGAGCCTCCGCCGGAGATGACGGACACGGCCGGGTCGCCTGCGAGCGTGACGACGGGGGACCGGCGGGCGATGAACCCGCTGTCGTGCCACTCCGCGTCGGGGTGCGAGGCGACGAACCCGCCGAGGGCCTCGGGGAGGAAGTCCGCCGGGTCGTTGCGGAACGATCGGATGGGCTGTCGGGTGCTGTGCGCGTCTTCGGTCGGCATGTCGCCGAGGGTAGTGCACCGGAGGAGTGTGCGGAACTCCGGCACGCACGTAATAGTTTGCGGGGGACGACGCTGCCTCCCCGACTCGGGGGGAGCGGGCGCGTGGACGTGAACGACGCCACACCGCGCAGGAGCAGCGTACGTGACGTAGGTATTTGCGTTATCACATCCGTGCCATGTACAGCGGGACTGCTGCCGTCGTCGTCGCCTAGGCTGGACCCCGTGGCGGCCGGACCCGACCCGGGCCCACCGCCGCCGCCAGTCCCGCAGACACCAATGGACCAATGGAAGGACCCCCGATGTCCAACACCATCCCCACCGTCGACAAGATGTACACGAGCCCGGCACGGTACGTGCAGGGCGTCGACCTCATCGACCGCGCCGCCTCCTACCTCAAGCCGCTCGGGTCGACCCCGCTCATCATCGCCGACGAGGTCGTGTGGGGCATCGCCGGTGAGAAGCTCCAGGAGTCCCTGAAGAAGGACGGCATGGAGGCGAGCCACGAGATCTTCGCCGGCGAGGCCTCGATGAACGAGATCGACCGCATCACCGGCATCGCCAAGGAGTCCGGCTCCGACGTCATCATCGGCCTCGGCGGTGGCAAGACGATCGACACCGCCCGCGCGGTCGCCGACCACTCCGGCCACCCGGTCGCCATCTTCCCGACGGCCGTCTCCGCCGACGCCCCGACCGCCCGCGTGTCCGTCATCTACACCGACGACGGCGTCTTCGACTCCTACCTCTTCTACAACCGCAACCCGGAGCTCGTCGCCATCGACACCCGTGTCATCGCGAACGCCCCGGTGCGCACCCTCCGGTCCGGCATCGGCGACGCCCTCGCGACGTCCGTCGAGGCCCGCGCCGTCAACCGCGCGAACTCCCGCCGCATGGACGACACGGCCCGCCCGACGCTCGCCGGCCTCGCCCTCGCCGAGAAGTGCGAGGAGACCCTCTTCGCGTACGCCCACCAGGCGCTCCGCGACAACGAGGAGCACATCGTCAGCCACGCGCTGGAGAACATCTGCGAGGCGAATACCCTCCTGTCCGGCCTGGGCTTCGAGAACGGCGGCCTCGCCGCCGTCCACGCGATCCACAACGGCTTCACCGCCCTCGACGGGGACATCCACCACATGACCCACGGCGAGAAGGTCGCCTTCGGCATCGGCGTGCAGCTCATGCTCGAGGGCGCCCCGGAGGAGGAGGCGGACCGCTACATCGGCTTCCTCCAGTCCGTGGGCCTGCCGACGACCCTCGAGGAGATCCACCTCAAGGACGCCTCCGACGAGGACCTCATGAAGATCGCGGAGCTCGCCTGCTCCGAGGGTGAGACCCTCAAGCAGATGCCGGGGCAGTACACCCCGGGCGACGTCGTCGAGGCCATCAAGGCCGCCGACGCCTACGCCCGCGCCCTGCACGCGCGCTCCTAGGTCGCTGCCGGGTCGCTCCGGGACCGCTCCCGGCAGGATCCGGGACCGCTCCCGGGTGACCGCCGCGGGGCGACGGCCGGGAGAGCCGGGGGGGGGAGCCTCCGGCCCTGGTCAGGGGGCTGTCCAGGGCGCTGCCGAGGGGGACGTTCAGGGGCTGCCCAGGGGGGACACGTTCAGGGGAGGAACTCAGTGCCGCGCGTGGATCTCGTTCTGCGCGGCCTCCACGCCGCGGGTGACGACGAGCCGCACGGCGTCCGCGGCGTCGGCCACCGTGACCGGGAGGTCGTCGAGCTCCGCCCGGGTGAAGGGCTTGAGCACGTACGCCGCCGGGTCCATGCGCCCCGGGGGCCGGCCGATGCCGACGCGCACCCGCACGTAGTCGCGGGTGCCCAGGGCCTGGGTCGTCGACTTCAGGCCGTTGTGCCCGTTCTCCCCGCCGCCGAGTTTCACCCGCACGACGCCGGGGTCGAGGTCGAGCTCGTCGTGGACGACGACGACCTGCGCCGGTGGCACCCGGAAGAACGACGCCAACGCCCCCACGGCCCCGCCCGAGAGGTTCATGTAGCCCCGGCTGCGGGCGAGGACCACGGGGACCCCGTCCCCGGCGGACGCGGCGGACCCGGCGGCCCGCCCGGACGCGGACGCGGTCACCCGCGTCTCACAGATGAGACTGTTGGTCCGCTTGTGCTGCTTGAGGGAGCCGGGCACGGGCAGGATGTCGCCGAGGATCTCGTCGACGACCATGTACCCGACGTTGTGCCGCGTCGCCGCGTACTTCTCACCCGGGTTCCCCAGCCCGACGATGAGCCACGGGCGGTCCCCGCCGGGGGCTGACTGTGCCACTGTGTGTTCCCTTTCCCTCGTCTCGCCTCGTCGTCCCGCGTCGTCCCCGGCCAGGGGCCCCGCGGCCACGGTCCGCGGACCGGCCGGGTCACCGGGGCGTCCCGTCGAGCACCGGAACCCATCCTGCCACAGGCCCCGGACACCGCCCCCGCAGACGGGGACACCCCGGCCCCGACCGTCGGCTGACGGTGGGACCGGGGTGCGCCCGGGTGGGGGAGTGACCCCGACGGTGTCCTAGGACTCGTCGGACTCGGGGGCCTCGGTGGCCTCCGGCTCCTCCGGGTCGGCCGGGGCGGACTCGACCTCGCCGTCCTCGCCGAGGGCCTCCTCGGTGTCCTCCGGGAGCTCCTCCTCCTGCGGCTCGACGATGTTGACGATGAGCGTCTCCGGGTCGGAGACGAGGGTGCAGTTGCCCGGCATCTGCAGGTCGGAGGCGACGATCTGGTCGCCGATCTCCTTGCCCTCGATGGAGACGACGATCTCCTCGGGGATGTTGAGGACGTCGGCCTCGACGGTGACGACGTCGGCGTCCTGGGTGACGAGCGCGCCCGGGGCGGCCTCACCGGTGGTGACGACCGGCACGTCGACCTCGACCTTCTCGCCGCGCTTCACGGAGAGGAGGTCGGCGTGGTCGACGTCCATCGTGAGGACGTTCTGGTCGACGGCCTTGATCATCGCGAGGTGCTTCTCGCCCTCGACCTCGACCTCGACGACGGCGTTCGCGCCCTGGTGGCGGAGAATGCTGTGGAACTCGAGGATGTTGAGGCTGACGTGGATCGGCTCGTGGAACGATCCGTAGATGACGGCCGGGATGCGGAAGTCACGGCGCAGGCGACGTGCGGCGCCCTTGCCGAACTCGGTGCGAGGCTGTGCCTGGAGCACGGTGATGTCGTGAGCCACGGTGCAACTCCTTCAGTGTTGTCGGGATGAGCGGGGTACGGCCATAAAAAAGGCCGCGGTTCTCGCGGCGGTGGGCGTCCCACGTCGTCCCTGCCCCTCATGACGGACATGAAGGAGACCAGGCCGATGGAACTGATGCGCGCCGATAACGGTCAGCAGGTGCCGACCCTCGCCGAGACAGGGGGCACGTTACCAGGGTGGGGGAGCCGCCCGGAAATCCGGTGCCCCCCGGCGCGGGCCTGGTGCGGGCGCGGCCCCCGGATGCGACCTCCCGGCGCGGCGGGTGGCGCGGGCCCCGACCTGTCACGGGGACGGGGACGGGGACGGGGCCGGCCGTGCTACTCGAACAGCGTCGTGACGGAGCCGTTCTCGAAGATCTCGTGGATCGTCTTCGCCAGCAGCGGGGCGATGGACAGCACCGTGAGGTTGTCCCAGCCCTCGGTGGACTGCGGGAGCGTGTCCGTCGTGATGACCTCCCGGGCACCGCAGGCCGTCAGGCGCTCGCGGGCCGGGTCGGAGAACACGCCGTGCGTGGTGGCGATGATGACGTCGCCCGCACCGGCCTCCCGGAGCACCCGGACGGCGCCGGCGATCGTGCCGCCGGTGTCGATCATGTCGTCGAGGAGCACGCACGTGCGGCCGTTGACGTCACCGACGACCCGGTTGGCCTTGACCTGGTTGGCGACGTCGATGTCGCGGGTCTTGTGGATGAACGCCAGCGGGGCGCCGCCGAGGACGTACGCCCACTTCTCGGCGACCTTCACCCGGCCGGCGTCGGGGGAGACGACGCAGATGTTGTCGAGGTCGTACTTGTCCTTGACGTAGTCCGTGAGGATCGGCATGGCGTGCATGTGGTCGACCGGGCCGTCGAAGAAGCCCTGGATCTGGTCGGTGTGGAGGTCCACCGAGACGATGCGGTCCGCGCCGGCGGCCTTGAGCAGGTCGGCGATGAGGCGGGCGGAGATCGGCTCACGCCCGCGGTGCTTCTTGTCCTGCCGGGCGTAGGGGTAGAACGGCAGGACGGCGGTGATGCGCTTGGCGGACCCGCGCTTGAGCGCGTCGATCATGATGAGCTGTTCCATGACCCACTTGTTCAGCGGCTGCGGGTGGGACTGCAGCACGAAGGCGTCGGAGCCGCGGACGGATTCCTCGAAGCGGACGAAGATCTCGCCGTTGGCGAAGTCACGCGCGGTCGTCGGTGTCACCTCGATCCCCAGTTCCTTGGCCACGGCGTCACCCAGGGCGGGGTGAGCGCGACCGGAGAACAGCATGAGGTTCTTCTGGTTGTCGATCCAATGCGTGGTGGACACGTGTAGGGCCCTTCCGGCTATGCGTGCAGTTGCGGTCTTCGGTGGGGTCGCGCCGCCACGTCGCCGCCGTGGACCGGGGTGCAGCCCGGCGTCGGCGGGTGGCGACCGGGGACCATGTTATGCGCCGCAGCGGTTCCCCGACAAAGAGCAGGGGACCCCGCGCACGGCGGGCGGCGCCGGCCGGTCAGCGGTCGCCGGCCGCCGTGTCGTCGTCGCCGGGCGTGCCGGCGGCCGGGTCGTCGTCGCCGGTACCGGCTCCGGCACCGTCCCCCCGGGCGGCGAGCGCGGCCGCGGCGGCCTCGGCCGGGGGCGTGCCCGGGCGGCGGCGCTGCACCCACCCCTCGATGGTGCGCTGCCGGCCCCCGGACACGGCGAGCGCCCCCGGCGGGACGTCGTCCTTGATGACCGTCCCGGCCCCGGAGTACGCGCCGTCGCCGACGGTGACGGGGGCGATGAACATCGTGTCCGACCCGGTGCGGACGTGGTTGCCGACGGTCGTGTGGTGCTTGGTCACGCCGTCGTAGTTGACGAAGACGCTCGACGCCCCGATGTTCGAGTACTCGCCGATCGTCGCGTCGCCGACGTAGGTGAGGTGCGGGACCTTCGACCCGCGCCCGATCTCGGCGTTCTTCGTCTCGACGAACCCGCCGAGCTTGCCCTCGTCGTGGAGGACCGTGCCGGGCCGCAGGTACGTGTAGGGGCCGACCTGCGCGCGCTCGCCGATCCGGGCGCCGTGCGCGTGGACCCGCACGACACTGGAGTCCGCGCCGACGGTGACGTCGAGCAGCGTCGTGTCCGGGCCGATCTCGCACCGGTCACCGACGGTCGTCGACCCCCGCAACTGGGTGCCGGGGTGGACGGTGACGTCCTGCCCGACGGTGACGTCGACGTCGATCCACGTCGTCGCGGGGTCGACGACGGTCGCCCCGCCCCGCATGACGGCCTCGACCGTGCGCCGGTTGAGCTCCGCCCCGGCCGAGGCGAGCTGCACCCGGTCGTTGACCCCGGCGAGTTCCCGGTGGTCGTCCGCCCGGTGCGCGCGGACGGGGTGGCCGTCGCCGCGGGCGATCGCGAGCACGTCGGTGAGGTACAGCTCGCCCTGCGCGTTGTCCGTGCGCAGCCGGCCCAGCGCGGCGCGGAGGAGCGTCGCGTCGAAGGCGAAGACGCCGGAGTTGACCTCGTCGACCTCGCGCTGCTCCGGCGTGGCGTCCTTCTCCTCGACGATGGCGGTGACCTCGCCCTCGACGTTGCGGATGATGCGGCCGTAGCCCGTCGGGTCCGGGATGCGGGTGGTGAGGACGGTCACCGCGGTGGGGATCGCGGTGTGCGCCCGGTGGAGGTCGGCGAGGGTCTCCGACGTGAGCAGCGGCACGTCGGCGTTCGTGACGATGACGGTGCCCTCGAAGCCCTCGAGGGCGGTCATGCC
The DNA here is from genome assembly GCF_030408615.1 of Corynebacterium bovis DSM 20582 = CIP 54.80. Taxonomy (NCBI): domain Bacteria; kingdom Bacillati; phylum Actinomycetota; class Actinomycetes; order Mycobacteriales; family Corynebacteriaceae; genus Corynebacterium; species Corynebacterium bovis. The sequence goes on from NZ_CP047187.1 coordinate 854,572, forward strand.
GCACTGCACCGCGTGGCCCGTGCCGTTCTGCTCCTCCTGGACGGCGACGGCGACCGGGCAGGCGAGGGTGCCGGCGACGGCGTGCACGGCGGGTTCAACCTGGTCACGGCCGTGGCCGACGACCGCGACGACGGTCTCCGGGTGCAGGCCCGCCGCGGCGTGGAGGCTGTGGGACAGCAGGCTCCGCCCGCCGATCTCGTGGAGCGTCTTCTGGGTGGCGGACCTCATGCGGGTGCCGGCACCGGCGGCGAGGACGACGACCGCGACCGGGCCGGGCGGGGTGTCCGTCGGGTCCGTCGGGTCCGGGGCCCCCGGGGTCGCCGGGGAGGTCGGGGTGGTCGCTGCGGTGCCTGCGGTGGTGCCGGGACCGTCCGTCCGGGTGGTCTCGGGGTCGCCGGTGCTGTCGGTGCTGCTGGTCACGGGTTACTGCTCTTTTCTTCTCGACGCTGTCGTGGACGCGGTGGCCCGGGACACGGCTCCGGGGTCCGGCCCGGACGCCGCGCCCTGCCGGGCGGGCCGCCGCCGGTCCGGCCGTTCCCGACCACTCTAATCCCCGTCGCGGATTCCCCGGCGGTGGTGACCCGCCCCGCGCGTCCCGGCCGCCGCGCCCGGCCGGCGGCCTGTCACGGTCCCCGCGCCGGCCCCCGCCGCGACCCCGCCGCAACCTCGCGTGCCCCCGTGCGTGAGCTCCCCCACCAGGACTCGAACCTGGAATGACGGTACCAAAAACCGGAGTGTTGCCAATTACACCATGGGGGACCGCGGAGCCCGGGGCGTCGAGCCCCGTCCCGGCGGCGCCGGACGGGTCCGGGCGCGGCGGGCGGTTCCGCGCGGGACACATTACCTCACCCCGTGACCCCGGCCGACCCCCGTCGCCCGGCGGTCACCCCGCCGGGTCACCGTCCGGCCCGTCGTTAGACTGTGCACCCATGAGCTCCGCCAGCCCCTCACGCACCCCGGGACCGCAGACCCCGGACCCGCAGACCCCGTCCGCCCCGGCCGACCCCGGTCCGGCCGCGCCCCCGCTGTCCGGGGTCCTCGCCGCGGCGGCGAAGGACACGAAGCTCCGCGGCCTCGTCACGCACGTCGGGGAGAGCCGGCTGGCGCTCCGCGGCCCGGACGGCGTCGGACCCTTCGCCCTGGGGGTGCTGGCGCAGCACGCCCCGGTGCTCGTCGTCACGGCGACCGGGCGGCAGGCGGAGGACCTCACCGCCGAGCTGCGGTCGATGCTCGGGGACACGGTGGACATGTTCCCCTCGTGGGAGACCCTGCCGCACGAGAAGCTGTCGCCCGGCGTGGAGACCGTGTCCCGGCGGATGCGGGTCCTGCGGCGGCTCGCCGGCGCGCGGTCCGGCGCGGCGGCGGGGCCGCGGGTCGTCGTCGCCCCCACGCGGTCGGTCGTGCAGCCGGTCATGGAGGGCCTCGGCGACGTCGAACCGGTGCACCTCGCCGAGGGGGCGGAGGTCGACTTCGCGGGGCTGCGGGAGCGCCTCGTCGAGATCGGGTACACGCACGTCGACGTCGTCGGGAAGCGGGGCGAGTTCGCCACCCGCGGCGGGATCATCGACGTCTTCCCCGGCACCGCGGAGATGCCGGTGCGCGTCGACTTCTGGGGCGACGAGGTCAGCGAGATCCGCGTGTTCTCCGTCGGGGACCAGCGGACGGTGCCGGACGTCACGCCGGGGACCGTCGACATCTACCCGTGCCGGGAACTGCTGCTCGGCGAGGACGTCGCCCGCCGCGCCGGGGAGCTCGCGCGGGAGCACGCGGGCAACCCGGAGCTCGCGGACATGCTCCACGCGATCAGCCAGCGGCAGGCGGTCCAGGGCATGGAGTCCCTCATCCCGGTGCTGTTCCGGGGGCGGATGGTGACGCTGCCGGAACTCATGCCGGAGGGCACGCACACCGTCGTCGTCGCGCCGGCGGCCGTGGCGCGCCGGGCGGAGGACCTGCGGGCGACCGGGGCGGAGTTCCTCCGCGCCGGGTGGGAGGTCGCCGCGATGGGAGGGTCGGCGCCGGTCGACGTCGCCGCCCTCGACGCGGACGGGGAGAACGTCGACACGTCGGCGTACCGCACGGTCGACGCGCTCCGGGCGACCCAGGACCGGCTCGGCCGCCCGTGGTGGACCCTGTCGCCGACCGGCGTGTCCGACGCGGAGGAGGGCTTCGACGCCGAGGCCCTCGAACTGGACTACGCTCCGGCGCCCCGGCCGCACGGCGACCTCGAGGCCATCGGGGCGATGATGGGGACGGTCCGGGAGCGGGTCGCCGCCGGCGGGCGCGTCGCCTACGTCGCGCCGACGCCGACGGTGGTGGCGCGCATGTACCGCCGGTTCGCCGAGGCGGGGATCCCGGTCGAGGTTGTCGACGTCGACCTCAGCGGGCTGCGCGGGGAGGGCCGTCACCGCCACGCGCGGGGCACCGCCGCGGACGCCCCGGCGGCGGGGACGGTGAGCCTGTACCGGGCGGTCGTCCACGCGGGCCTGGACTTCCCCCGCCGCGGCGAGGACGGTGACCTGCTCGTCATCACGGAGACGGACGTCACGGGCAACCGGGTGGACGCGCAGGCCACGGGGCGGAAGCGTCCCGCGCGCAAGCGGAACCGCGTCGACCCCCTCGACCTCAGCCCGGGCGACCTCGTCGTCCACGACTCGCACGGCATCGGCCGGTTCGTCCGGATGACCGAGCGGACGGTCGGCAAGGGGCCGGACGCCTCCCGCCGGGAGTACCTCGTCCTCGAGTACGCGCCGTCGAAGCGGGGCGGGCCGGGCGACCAGCTCTACGTGCCGATGGACCAGCTCGACATGCTGTCGCGGTACGTCGGCGGGGAGAAGCCCGCGCTGTCGAAGATGGGTGGGGCGGACTGGAAGAACGCCAAGCGCAAGGCCCGGGGCGCGGTGCGGGAGATCGCCGGCGAACTCGTCCAGCTCTACGCGGCGCGGCAGGCGGCCCCCGGGTACGCCTTCGCCCCGGACAGCCCGTGGCAGCGGCAGATGGAGGAGGCCTTCCCGTTCACCGAGACGGAGGACCAGTACAACGCCATCGAGGCGGTGAAGGCCGACATGGAGAAGCCGGTGCCGATGGACCGGGTCATCGTCGGTGACGTCGGCTACGGCAAGACCGAGGTCGCGGTGCGGGCGGCGTTCAAGGCCGTGCAGTCGGGGAAGCAGGTCGCCGTCCTTGCGCCGACGACGCTGCTGGCCCAGCAGCACTTCCGCACGTTCACCGAGCGGATGCAGGACTTCCCGACGACGATCCGGGAGCTGTCCCGGTTCACGACCCCGGCGGAGTCGAAGGAGGTCATCCGCGGGCTCGCGGACGGCACGGTCGACATCGTCATCGGCACCCACCGGCTGCTCCAGACGGGGGTGAGCTGGAAGAACCTGGGGCTCGTCGTCGTCGACGAGGAGCAGCGCTTCGGCGTCGAGCACAAGGAGCACATCACGTCGCTGCGGACGCACGTCGACGTCCTCACGATGTCCGCGACGCCCATCCCGCGCACCCTGGAGATGTCGATGGCCGGCATCCGGGAGATGTCGACGATCCTCACCCCGCCGGAGGACCGCCACCCGGTGCTCACCTACGTCGGGCCGAAGGACGACCGGCACGTCGCCGCGGCGATCCGGCGCGAGCTGCTCCGCGACGGCCAGGTCTTCTACGTGCACAACAAGGTGCGCACGATCGAGGACACCGCCGCGTCCCTGCGGGAACTCGTCCCGGAGGCCCGGGTGGTCGTCGCCCACGGCCAGATGAGTGAGGAGCAGCTCGAGACGACGGTCCAGGGGTTCTGGGACCGGGAGTTCGACGTCCTCGTGTGCACGACGATCGTCGAGACCGGTCTGGACATCGCCAACGCGAACACCCTCATCGTCGAGAACGCTCACCACATGGGCCTGTCCCAGCTGCACCAGCTGCGGGGTCGGGTGGGGCGGTCCCGTGAGCGCGGGTACGCCTACTTCCTCTACCCGAAGGGGGAGACGCTGACGGAGACGTCCTACGACCGGTTGACGACCATCGCGGAGAACAACGACCTCGGCGCGGGCATGGCCGTGGCGATGAAGGACCTCGAGATGCGCGGTGCCGGCAACGTCCTCGGCGCGGAGCAGTCGGGGCACATCGCCGGCGTCGGCTTCGACCTGTACGTCCGCCTCGTCGGCGAGGCGGTGGAGGCGTTCCGGGCCCTCGCCGACGGCGAGCCCGTCGACGGGACGGAGGACGAGAAGAAGGAGATCCGCATCGACCTGCCCGTCGACGCGCACATCCCGGTGGAGTACGTCGCGAGTGAACGGCTCCGCCTGGAGGCGTACCGGAAGCTCGCCGAGGCGGAGGACGACGACGCCGTGGAGCAGGTCATGGCCGAGCTGCGGGACCGGTACGGCGAGCCGCCGGAGCAGGTGCACCGGCTGACGGTCATCGCCCGGTTGCGGATGCTGTGCCGGGACCTCGGGGTCCACGAGCTCGTCGCGACGGGGTCGAAGATCAGCGTGAGCCCGGTGGACCTGCAGGATTCGGGGCAGGTGCGGCTCAAGCGGCTGTTCCCCGCCGGGGTGTACCGGGCGACGACGAAGGTCGTGCTCGTCCCGGCGCCGCGGAAGGGGCAGGGGATGCGGGTGGTGCCGTTGCGGGACGACGAGCTGGTCCAGTGGTGCGCGGACATGCTCACGGACCTCGCGGGGCTGCCGCGACGGCAGGTCGCGGGGGCTCCCGCCGACCGGTGACGCGGGGGGCCACCGGGTAGACTGCCTCCCATGTCTGTCGTTCTGCTCGATCCCCGGTTCCCCGCGATGATCCCCGTCGACGCCGTGCAGCTCCTCGGCGGCGACGTCTCCTACACGGAGGAGGTCCCGGTCCGGGTGCGGTGGATCATCGCCGATCTCGGCGGCCACACGGTCGAGGAGTCCGACGTCCTCGTGACGACGGATCTCGAGCACGAACTCGTCGAGGAGCGCCTGGAGCGGGGCGACGACCTCGTCACGGCCCCGTCGCTGCTCGTCCACCTGGAGCCGGACTGGGAGCTCGAGGCCCCGGCGGGGTCGTCCGACCCGGTGACGGTGTCCGGGGGCGGGGTCGTCGACGGCCAGATCGTCGGCACGGACGAGCACACGGTCGCCGTCGCCGGGCTGCGGCGGACGACGCGCACGGACGTCCCGGCGTCCGTCATGGACGAGATCGAGGACGCGGTGGCGCTCATGGCCCGGGCGCTCCGGCAGGGGGAGTGGGAGCAGTCGATGTCCCACGGTGACCTCGTCCGTCACCTCCGGGAGGAGACGGAGGAGTTCGCCGAGGTCGTCGCCCTGTGGGAGGCTGCGGCGGGGGACGACGCCGCCCCGCGCGGTGAGCACGGCGGGCAGGTGCGCGTCGACCGGTGGCTCGAGCAGGAGCTCTGCACGGAACTGGCGGACGTCCTGCTCCAGGTGCTGTTCCACGCGGAGATCGCGAACCGGCGCGGCGCCTTCGACATCGGCCATGTCGCGGGGGCGTTCGTCGCGAAGCTGCGGTCGCGGGCACCGTACCTGTTCGAGGACGTCGAGCGCCCCGTCACCGCGGCGGAGCAGAACGACCTGTGGGCGCGGGGGAAGGAGCGGGAGGCGCGCGAGCGGGCGTCCCGCGCCGGTGGCCTCGGGGTCGACGGCGACGACGGGGAGCCGGGGGCCGCCGCGGCCGCCCGCGACGCCCTGCGGGAGCAGGTCGGGGTCGACGGCGACCGGGAGGAGTCGGCGCTCGCGGCCGCGGAGCAGGTCATCCGCGAGGCGCGCGGCCTCGGGCTCAGTGACGGGGACATCCCCGGGGAGATCCGCTTCCCGGCGGTGGGCTTCGAGCGGGACCGCGTCGGTGACGCGGACCGGCGGCTCGTCGCGGCGGTCGAGGAGTTCCGCACGGTGCTCCGGGACCGGGCGGGGAGCGCGGCGGACACGGCCGGCACCACCGGCGCACACGGCACCACCGGCACCGAGGGCACACCCGGCCCGGCCGGTACAGCGGGCACCGCCGGCGCGGGGAGCTGAGCGGCCGCCCGCTCAGGCCGGGTCGGGGACCCCGCCGGAGGCGGCCGGGACCGCCGCCCCCGGCCGGCGCGCGGCCCGTCGCCGGCGCCGCACGGCGGTGGGGACCAGCCCCTCGCGCGGGCCGAGGGTCCACACGACGGTGAACACCGCCGCCTGGACGAGGACGATCGTCCCGCCCGTCGAGACGTCGAGCCGGAAACTCAGCCATATCCCGGCGACGGAACTCACCCACGCCACGAGCGGCGCGATGACGAGCATCCGCCCGATCCGCTGCGTGAGCAGGTAGGCCGTCGCGCCGGGGGTGATGAGCATGGCGACGACGAGGATGACGCCCACTGCCTGCATCGACGCGACGACGACGAGCGCGAGGGCGAGGAGCACCGTCCACCGGACGGCCCCCGTGCGGACGCCGACGGACCGCGCATGGGCGGCGTCGAACGCCCAGAGGGTGATGTCCCGCCGCCGCAGGAGCATGACGACGAGCGCGACACCCCCGAACACCGCGACCTGCACGACGGCCGCGCGGGAGCTGCCGAGCAGGTTGCCGAAGAGGATCTCCTGGAGGTTCGTCCCGGAGGGGGTGACGGACACGAGGACGAGGCCGAGGGCGAACAGCGCGGTGAAGACGATGCCGATCGACGTGTCGCCGCGCAGCGTCGTCCGCTCCCGCACCGTCCCGACGAGCCCGACGGCGACGACCGCGGCGACGAGCGCGCCCACGGCGAAGGGCACGCCGACGATGTAGGCGACGACGACCCCCGGCAGCACCGCGTGCGACACCGCGTCGCCGAGCAGCGCCCAGCCGATGAGGATCAGCCAGCACGACAGGACCCCGGCGACGACGGCGGTGACGGACGCGACGAGCAGGGCCCGCTGCATGAAGCCGAAGGTGAACGGTTCCGTGAGCCAGGTCAGGGCTCCGGTGAGGGTGTCGGTCACGGGGTCTCCTCCGGGGTCGGCGGAACGGTGGGGGTCGCGGTGCGGGGGTGCGGTGCCGGGGTCGGGTCGGCGGGTCCGGCGGGCTCGTCAGGGTCGGCGGGCACGTCAGGCACCGTGGGGTCCATGCCGAAGGTGCGCACGAGGGTCTCCGGGGTGAGGACCTCGGCGGGCGCCCCGTGGGCGACGACGCTGCGGTGCAGCATCGTGACGGTGTCGCAGAGGGCGGGCACGGAGGGCAGGTCGTGCGTGGCGATGAGGATGCAGCGGCCCTCGTCGGCCAGTTCGCGCAGCAGCGCGCTGACGTCGCGCTGGCTCGCGGCGTCGACCCCGGCGAAGGGTTCGTCGAGAAGGATGACCTCCGCCTCCTGCGCGATCCCGCGGGCGACGAACGCGCGCCGCCGCTGCCCGCCGGACAGCCGGCCGATCTGGCGGCCGGCGAGGTCGGTGAGGCCGGTGCGGGCGAGGGCGGCGTCGACGGCGGCGCGGTCGCGGGCCCGCGGTCGGCCGAGGATCCCGGTGTGCCCGCGGCGGCCCATGGTGACGACGTCGCGGACGCTCACGGGGAAGGTCCAGTCGACGTGCTCGGACTGGGGGACGTACGCGGGCCGGTCGACGTCGACGGTGCCGGTGACGGTCGCGTGGTCGAGGTCCGCGGCGTTCGTGAGGGCCTTGAACAGCGTCGACTTGCCGGAGCCGTTCATGCCGACGAGGCCGTGGACGCGCCCCGGGGCGAGCCGGAGCGAGACGTCGACGAGGGCGCGGACGTCGCCGTAGCTCACGGAGAGGTCGGTGACGGTCACGGCCGCGGGCGGGGTCGGGGTGGTCGCCGGTCCCGGTTCCGGGGGGATCGACGCCGCGCGTCCGCGTCCGGCCGTCCCCGCGGAGGGGTGCGCGGTCACCGCCGGGCCTCCGCCGGCCGGCCGGTGAGCCCGTCGACGATCGTCGTCGTGTCGTGGTGCACGAGGTCGAGGTACGTCGGGGCCGCGCCGTCGGCCTCGGTGAGGGAGTCGACGTACAGGGTGCCGCCGTCCCGCGCACCGGTCTCGCGCATGAGCTGCTGCTTCGGGCCCTGGTCGACGGTGGACTCGCAGAACACCGCCGGGACGTGGTTGTCCCGCACGATGTCGGCGGCGCGGCGGATCTGGTCGGGGGTGATCTCGCCGTCGGCGTTGACGGGCCAGATGTAGCCCTCGCGGAGGCCGGCGTCGCGGGCGAGGTAGGAGAACGCCCCCTCGCAGCTCACGAGCACCCGTTCGGTGCGGGGGAGCGCGGACAGCCCCGTCTCCATGTCGGCCTGGAGGGTGTCGAGCCGCCGGGCGTACGCCTCGCCGCGCTGCCGGAAGCCGTCGGCGCCGGAGGGGATGTGCTCGGACAGGCCGCGGACGATGTTGTCGACGTAGGTCCGCGCGGTGCGCGGGCTCATCCATGCGTGGGGGTTGGGGTCGTCGGACCCCTCGATGGGGATCGGGGTGACGCCGTCGCTCGCGGTGACGCGGGGCGCGTCGGAGTCCGCGGTGAGGGTGTCGAGCCAGTGTTCGAGGCCGAGGCCGTTGGCGACGATGACGTCGGCGTCGTGGGCGGCGGCGATGTCGTGCGGGCTCGGGTCGTAGCCGTGGACCTCGGCCCCGGGTCGGGTGAGCGAGGTGACCTCGACGTCGTCGCCGGCGATCTCGCGGGTCATGTCGGCGAGGATCGTGAAGGTCGCGAGGACCGTGGGCCGGTCGCCGGCCCTGGGCGTCGACCCGTCGCCGGTGCCGCAGGCGACGAGGGTGCCGGCGGCGAGGGCGGCGGCGAGGGTGCCGGCGAGGACCCGGGTGCCCGCCCGGCGGCCGCGGCGGCCGCCGGCGGTGCGGGGGCCGTCGGTGGCGGGGGAGCGGGAGCCGTGGACCCCGAGCGGGGACCGGGCGTGGGTGTGGTCGGCCATGATGTACCTCCGGTATGAAACGTCAGTTTCGGACGATTGAAAATCATGTCCAGTCATATCAGAACATTCCCGGTGGCAGGCAACGGCCCAGCTGGTGCATAGGCTTCGGGCCGTCGATTCCGTACAATGTCCCGCATGCACGTCTCCGACCTCCCTGATCGCTCGCAGGACTACCTCAAGAAGATCTACGACCTTCAGGAGTGGGGGAGCGCCGGTGCCTCACTCACCGACCTCGCGCGGGAGCTGGGTCAGCGACCGTCCACCGCCTCCGAAGCCGTCAAGCGCCTCGTGTCACTCGGCCTCGTCGTCCACGCCCCGTACGGGGACATCACCCTCAGTGACGACGGGCGTCGGCTCGCGCTCATGATGGTCCGTCGCCACCGGCTCCTCGAGACCTACCTGCTGCGCGAGCTCGGCTACGCGGTCGACGAGGTCCACGACGAGGCCGAGGTCCTCGAACACGCCGTGTCCGACCTGTTCATCGAGCGGATCGACGCCGCGATGGGCCGCCCGGCCCGCGACCCGCACGGCGACCCGATCCCCGACGCCGACGGCGTCGTCACCGCCCCGTCCGTCGTCCCCCTCACCGACGCCGCGACGGGGGACCGGCTCGTCGTCGACCGGGTGTCCGACCGGGACCCCGCGCTCCTGCGCTACCTCCAGCAGCAGGGGATCCTCCCCGGGGCGGTCATCGAGGTGCTCGAGCGGCCGTACCCGGACATGGCCCAGCTGCGGATCATCGGGGCCGGGGAGGGTGACGCCGCCGGTGACGGTGGGGAGGTCGCCGGGGGGTCCGACGCCACCCGTCCGCTGACCGTGCAGCTCAGCGTCGCCTCCCTCGACGCGGTCCTCTGCCGGGAGAACGGGCCCGCGTGACGGACCGGAGACCCGCGCGGCGCGGGGCACGGGACCGCCCGGGCGGGCTGTCGGCGGCCGTCGGCACCGTCTCCGTCGTCCTCGTCCTGCTCGCGGTCATCGTCCTCGTCGGCGCGCTCGTCGTCGGCACGGGCGTGAAGCGGGAGTCGACGCCGCGCATCCTCGTCCCCCGGGACGTCCCCCCGGCGCCGGGGGCCGTCGCCCCGGCCATCGACGTCCACGCCCCGGGGCGTACCGCCCTCCAGCTGCGCGACTGGGCGGAGGGGCAGTCGGAGCTCACGGGCATCCCCGTCGAGGCCCTCATGGCCTACGGCAACGCCGACGTCATCGCCCGCGGCTCCCGCCCGCAGTGCCACCTGCAGTGGAACACGCTCGCCGGCCTCGGCTACGTCGAGACCCGCCACGGCACCTACGACGGCGTGACCTTCGGGGCGGCCGAGCTCGGGGACGACGGCGTCGTCCGCCCCCCGATCGTGGGCCCCGCCCTCGACGGCTCCGCCGGCTTCGCGGAGATCCGGGACACCGACGGCGGCCGCCTCGACGGTGACCCGGAGTACGACCGCGCCGTCGGGCCGCTGCAGTTCATCCCCGAATCGTGGGCCCGGTACGGGATCGACGCCTCGGGGGACGACGTCGCGGACCCGCAGAACATCGAGGACGCGGCGGCGTCCGCCGTCCGGCTGCTGTGCGCCGACGGCCGGGACCTCGCGACGCCCGAGGGCTGGACCGACGCCGTGGCCTCGTACAACCGGTCGGGCGTGTACATCGGCGACGTCCGCGACGCCGCGGCGCACTACGCCGTCGGCCAGCCGCCGTCCTGACCCCGGGGGCACCGGGACCCCCGCGGGGGTCGCGTGCCCGGGTGTGCCCCCGGAGAGGCGGGGTGGCGACGTGCCGCTGCGGATCATGCCAGAATGGGCACCGACAATGGGCAGGGACAGCCCGCCCGACACCGTCGTTAGCCGAGGAGGCCCCAGCATGGCTGAAATCATGCAGATCATCGCCCGTGAGATCCTGGATTCGCGGGGAAACCCGACCGTCGAGGTCGAGGTCGCCCTGGACGACGGCAGCATCGGCCGCGCGGCCGTCCCCTCCGGTGCGTCGACCGGTGTCCACGAGGCCCACGAGCTGCGTGACGGCGGCGACCGCTACCTGGGCAAGGGCGTGCTCACCGCGGTGCGGAACGTCATCGAGGACATCGACGACGAACTGGTCGGCCTCGAGGCGGACGACCAGCGCATCATCGACAACGCGATGATCGCGCTCGACGGCACGGACAACAAGTCGAAGCTCGGCGCGAACGCCGTCCTCGGTGTCTCGATGGCCGTCGCCAAGGCCGCCGCCGAGTCGGCCGGGCTCCAGCTCTTCCGCTACATCGGCGGCCCGAACGCCCACGTGCTCCCGGTGCCGATGATGAACATCCTCAACGGCGGCGCGCACGCGGACTCCGGGGTCGACGTCCAGGAGTTCATGATCGCCCCGATCGGCGCGGAGAGCTTCAGCGAGGCGCTGCGCACCGGCGCGGAGGTCTACCACACGCTGAAGAAGGTCATCAAGGGCAAGGGGCTGTCGACCGGCCTCGGCGACGAGGGCGGGTTCGCCCCCTCCGTCGAGTCCACGACGGCGGCCCTCGACCTCATCAACGAGGCGATCACCGAGGCGGGCTACACCCTGGGCAAGGACGTCGCCCTCGCCCTCGACGTCGCGGCGAGCGAGTTCTACAAGGACGGCGTGTACCACTTCGAGGGCGGGACGCACTCCGCCGAGGAGATGGCCGCGGTCTACCGCGACCTCGTCGACCGTTACGCCCTCGTCTCCATCGAGGACCCGCTGCACGAGGACGACTGGGAGGGCTGGGCGAAGCTCACCGCCGAGATCGGCGACAAGGTGCAGCTCGTCGGCGACGACCTCTTCGTCACGAACCCGGAGCGGCTGCGCGAGGGCATCGACAAGGGCGTCGCCAACGCCCTGCTCGTGAAGGTCAACCAGATCGGCACCCTCACCGAGACGTTCGACGCCGTCTCCCTCGCCCACAACAACGGCTACCGGACGATGATGTCCCACCGCTCCGGCGAGACCGAGGACACGACGATCGCCGACCTCGCCGTCGCGCTGAACTGCGGCCAGATCAAGACGGGTGCCCCCGCCCGGTCGGAGCGCGTCGCCAAGTACAACCAGCTGCTCCGCATCGAGCAGTACCTCGAGGGGGCGGCGACGTACGCCGGGGCGTCCGCCTTCCCGCGTTTCGAGGTCTAGGATTCCGGGCCGACAGGTCTAGAATCACCCTCTATGGCTGACAACGACCGCGCACGGACAGACCGGCGGGCCCGCCGGACCCGTGACACGGGCTCACGGGGGCTGCCCCGCCCGCGGTCGACGGAACGCCGCGCGCGCCTGGGCGACCGGGCGAAGGCGGCCCCGGGCCGCGCGGCGCGCCAGTTCATCGCGCTGCCCCGCCGGGTCAACCCGCTCGCCGCGGTCGTCGTCTTCCTCGTCGTCGCCTTCCTCGCGCTGTCCGTCGCGACGCCGCTGCGGAACTACTTCCAGCAGCGGGCCGAGCTCCAGCACATCAACGAGCAGATCACCGACCAGCTGCAGCGTCGTGACGAGCTGCGCAGCGAGCTCGACCGGTACCGCAACGAGGACTACGTCCGCGAGCAGGCCCGGACCCGCCTCGGGCTCATCGAGCCGGGGGAGTCCTCCTTCCGGCTGCTCGACCCCCGGATCTCGTCCGGGGGGACCGACGCCGACGGCCAGGCGCCGGGGGAGGCCGAGCTGCCCTCGGAGAAGAACAAGCCCTGGTACACCCGCCTCTGGGACTCCGTCGCCGTGCCCGCCGAGGCCGGCGGGGACGCCCCTCCCGGTGACGGCAGCCACGGGCCCGGCCACGTCCTGCCGGTCCCCACCGTCCCGCAACCCGGTGAGGACGACGGCACGGCCGCCGAGTCGGACCCCGGGGGACAGGACACCCCGGCCCGCGACACCCCGCGCCGGGGAGCCGACACGCAGACCGCCGACAGGAGACCCGACGATGCCCGTCAGTGACGCCGACCTCGAGACCATGCGCTCCCAGCTGGGCCGCCCGCCGCGGGGGGCCCTGGAGGTGTCCTACCGCACCCCCGACGGCCAGCCCGCCGTCGTGAAGACCGCCCCGACGCTGCCGGACGGCACCCCGTTCCCCACGCTGTACTACCTCACCGACCAGCGGCTCACCGCCGAGGCGTCGCGGCTGGAGGTCGCCGGCGTGATGCGGACGATGCAGGCCCGGCTCGGTGAGGACGCGGAGCTCGCCGCCGACTACCGGGCGGCCCACGAGCACTACCTCGCCGAGCGCAACGCCATCGACGACCTCGGCACGGACTTCTCCGGCGGGGGGATGCCCGACCGGGTGAAGTGCCTCCACGTGCTCATCGCCTACGCCCTCGCCGAGGGGCCGGACCGCGTGCGGCTCGGCACCGAGGCGGTGGCCCTCGCGGTCGAGAACAACCCGGGCCTGTCGGGGACGGCGATCCCCGCGGACTGGCCGACGTCCGCCTCCCTCGGCACGTCCGTGGCGGCGGCGTCGTCCCCCCGGGAGTGACCCCGCACCCGCCGCGACACCGGCAGTGACATCCGGGCGTCGTCCCCCCCCGGGAGTGACCCCGCACCCGCCGCGACACCGGCAGTGACATCCCGGCCGCCTGACGCGACCGGACCCACCAGTGAGAGGAAGTGTCCCGTGACCGCACCCCGCGTCCTCGCCGCCATCGACTGCGGCACCAACTCCATCCGCCTCCTCGTCAGCGAGGTCCGGGCCGACGGCACCCTCCGCGAACTCACCCGCGAGAACACGATCGTCCGCCTCGGCCAGGGTGTCGACGCGACCGGCCGGTTCGCCCCCGAGGCCCTCGAACGCGTCGACGCCGCCCTCGGCACGTACACCGACCGCATGGTCGACCTCGGCGTGAGCGACGTCATGATGGGGGCGACGTCCGCCACCCGGGACGCGGCGAACCGGGAGGACTTCTTCGCCCTCACCCGCCGTCACCTCGGCCGGATCCGCGAGGGCGCGGTCGCCGAGGTCGTGTCCGGGACGGAGGAGGCGCAGTTCTCCTTCGCCGGGGCCGTCGCCGACCTCGGGGACCTCACGGACGAGACGGTGTGCGTCATCGACCTCGGCGGGGGGTCGACGGAGTTCGTCGTCGACGGCGACCGGTCCTGGTCGGCGGACATGGGCTGCGTGCGGCTCACCGAGCGTTTCCTCCGCACGGTGCCGCCGACGGACGCCGAGGTCGACGCGGCGCGGGCGTACGTCGACGGGCTGCTCGCGACGGTCAACCGGGAGGTCGACCTCCGGTCGGTCACCCGGGTCGTCGGGGTCGCCGGGACGATGACGACGCTGGCCGCCATCGAGCTCGGGCTCGACCACTACGACGCCGCGGCGATCCACCGCAGCCGGCTGCCACTCGGCCACCTGCGGGAGACGGCGCGGACGCTGCTCCACCAGACGGTCGAGGAGCGGCGCGCCCACCCGGTCATGCACCCCGGGCGCGCGGACGTCATCGGCGGCGGGGCGGTCGTCGTCGACGCCGTCGCCTCCCAGTTCCTCGCCCAGGGGATCGACGAGATCACGGTCAGTGAGAAGGACATTCTCGACGGAATGCTCTCCGCGGTCGTGACGCGCACGGCCACGGCCGGCTGATTCCCGGGTGGACCGGCCGCACCCGTCCGCGGACCGGTCGGGGAGGCCGTGATCCACCGCGGTCCTTTTTTGCGTCGGGGGCCGTTTCCGTGCATTCTGTGATCCAGGAAGTCCATTCCCGGTAGTGCACCCGTGACCGCGTGACCCGCGGTTCCCCGGGTCGCCGGGCATGATCCGTGAGTGCCCACCCACGCACGTCACGGGTGGTGCCACGTCCATCCCCGCCACCCGGCGCCCGTGTGCCGGGCGCCGTTCCGCGACCACTGTCACCGCGTGCGGGGACGTCGTGTGTCACTCGGAGTGGTCGCAGGCAGGCCCCTATAGCCCAATTGGCAGAGGCAGCGGACTTAAAATCCGTTCAGTGTGGGTTCGAGTCCCACTGGGGGCACCAAAAGGCCAGGTCAGAGAGTTTTCTGACCTGGCCTTTTGCTATCTGTACGCGCTACGCACGTATTACGGCAGGACGTTGAACTTCTTGCCGAGAACAAGTGCCATGTTGAACACCTTCGAGTACAGCTCACGCGGCATCTGCGGCATCGACACCGGGGAAAGGCGCTGCACAGTCACTGTCTGCTCATCGGTGTACTTCAGCAGGCCGCCCGCTGCTTGACGACGGCCCACACCCGAATCCTTGAAACCACCCATCGGGGCATCGACAGACGCGAAGGCCGCAGCAAAACCATCGTTGACATTGACGGTACCGGCCTCAAGCTGTGGAGCCAGCTCCTTTGCGCGACGCGGGGAGGTCCACAGTGAAGCGTTGAGGCCATAACGGGAATCGTTGGACTTGGCGATAGCCTCGTGGACATCCGAGACGCGCTGGAGGACTACCACCGGGCCGAATACCTCTTTTGTCAGCAGGGCGACGCCCTCCGGGACGTCGGTAAGCACGGTCGGCTCGTAGAACAGCGGCCCCAGATCCGGGCGAGGACGACCACCGGTCAGCACGGTGGCGCCGGACTCGATGGCCTCGTCGACCATGGACTTGACGATGTCGAACTGGCCCTGCGACTGCAGGCAGCCCATTTCGGTTTCGTAGTGGATGAGCGAGTCCAGCACCAGCGTGCGCGAGAGAATCTCGCCTGCAACGACGCGCTCGAGTGCGGGGTGAATCTGTGTGAGCACGCTGCGAAGGCGGTTTTTCGTTCGCGTGGCGTCTTTGGCGATGTCGTCATGGAATCCGGCGAGCATCTTCAGCGCTGCTAGTGTCTCGTCGTCGCGGTCGACTGCCCGCAGTGTGTGCGGCATGGTGCGGGCGGTGTCGGCGATGATGAATGCATCCCGGCCGTCGGTTTTTGATCGTCCAGGGTAGAGATCGGCTGCTTTTCGCATGGCTAGGTCGGGGAGGTCTCCGACCGTGCAACCGCAGTCGCGGGCCACGGCGATGGGCAGGGCGCCGATCGTGTTGGGTTGATCGACGACCATGAGAACGCTGCCGTGGGCCTGCATGGACGCGAAGATTTCGCGCCGTGCGGCTTCGTCTTGGGGGCAGTGATTTGTCGTAAATTCTCTCGCCGGTGTTGGTCGGCGCGCAGGCATGGTGGCCGGTTTTGCCGACGTCGAGGCCGATGACTTCGGGTGTTGTGGACGGTTCCATGGTGGTGTCCTTCTGTTGCGGCTGGTCGCCGGTGTCTTGGACATCCGTTGCAGGCACCCACGTTACGACGAGACCTCTGTTTGGTCCGTGTCCCTATTAGCTGTCAGCGGTTGTCCCCGGTGTCCGGTGGCAACACCCCCGGATTATGGAAATGTTCACGCAGATAAGCCATGCCGGGCCCGGTGACCGCGCCCCGTGAGGGGGGGCACCATCACGGTAACGGGGGGGCGGGGGTAAGGTTAGTAAACTGAGCCTGGCCTAAGTCGATAAGCATTGCTTAACCTGATGTTGTTTCAGGTGGTGTTCCCGATCGGGAATCGGCAACGGAAGCGAGGCGGCGACGATGAACGGAAAACGTGGGTCGACCGGAGAACCCCTCTCCGGAGGGGGAGCCGGGGACCCACGGGGGCGGCGCCGCCGACGACGGCCCGCGAACCCGAGCACCTAACCCGAAACCGCCGCGTGGACGCGGCCCACACACCAGGAGACAGAACCAGATGAAGTCGATTGCCCAGATCGTCCAGAACAACCGCAGACTCCTCGCGGCCTACGAGGACAAGGTCCAGCCGAGGTTCCTCAGCCGCTATGCGCGTGAACCGATGGACGCCGCCGCCGTGTATCGGAAGCTCCGTGCGCTGGATCCCGGGCCGGATGCGCCGGCCCGGGTTCTCGACCTCGGTTGCGGAACCGGGTGGCTCGCCCGCATGCTCGCCGCCGAGCCTCGCTATCGCAGGGCGAACATCGTCGGCTACGACCTGTCGCCCAATGCGATCCGCATCGCCCGCGAACGCGCCGCCGTCGAAGGGCTTGGGGCCCGGACAAAATTCCACGTCGCCGACGTCCTCGCGCCGCTCGCGGGAGAGCCCGGCGGGACCGATGAAATCGGGGTGTGCGGCGCGCTCCACCAAATGAAGGATGCGGGTGCCGCGCTCGGCAGGGTCGCCGGGCTGCTCGCCGACGGCGGCATCGCTTACGTGCAGACGTTCGCCGAGGATCCCGACGTGAACGAGCGGGTCGACATGGCCGTCATGGCGAAGATGGGCCACCGGGTGTTCCGGGGCAGCGAGCTCGAGGACCTCGCCGAAGCCAACGGGCTGAAGCTGGGCGGAGCCTCACACGCCGGCATGGTGTACTTCTGCACTCTCACGAAGAAAAGCGCAATCGGGGAGGCGGGCAAGTGAGCGCCGTGGACGGGACCGTAGGCCCGTGGTCGCTGCTCGCCCCGATCCGGACCCGGATGCGTGCGGTGGTCGCGTTATCCGTCCTGTCGTCGGTGGCTACCGTCGCTTCGCTGGTCGGCATCATCGACATCGCGATGACGTACCCGGAGGCCCCGGAGCATCGGACGTGGTTGGCCGTGGCTGTCATCGTCGTCGCCGCAACGGTGCGCATGGCCGCGGACGGCGCCGCCGGCATGCTCTCGCACCGGGCGGATAACGACCTGCAGCTCCACCTCCGGCGCCGGCTGGTCGCCCAAATCCGGAAGTTGCCGCTGGGCTGGCTGGACGCCCGGCGCTCGTCGGGAATCATCGGGTCGGTTGAGAAGGACGTCGCGGCTGTCCACCAGCTCATGGGCCACACCGTCGGTGAGACCGTGGTGGCGGTGCTGGTTCCCCTGCTTTCCCTCATCGCGCTCGTCGCGGTGGATTGGCGGATCGCGGCGGTGGCGGTCGTCCCGGTGCTGGTCACCTTCGCCCTGATGGGCGTGATGATTTCGCGCGGAGCCGGTCTTCAGCGCGAGTACGAGCGAGCCTCCGAAGGAGTGACGGCCGCGGTCATCGAGTTGGTGCGCGGTATCCCGGTGATGAAGTCCTTCGGACGCGCCAACCAGGGCGCGGGTCGCTACGATGCCGCGGCGTTGTCGTTCGTCCGCGCGTGGTCTGCCTGGTCCCGGCAGTCGAACATCTATCTCGGGCTCATCGACGTGGTGACGTCCCCGATCACAGTCCTCGCAGTGGTGTGCGGGGCCGGCCTCGCTCTGAGGGACGCCGCGGGCGGCATACCGGAGGGTCTCGTCGCCGGGCTGGTTCTCAGCCTTGGACTCTCCGCGGCGATCGTGCGGGTGGCCATGAACTCCGAACCCATCATCGCGGGGATCGCCGCCCTGAAGTCCATCGCGGAGGTGCTGGGCACGCCGCCGATCGTCGAGCCCGCCGATCCGGTGCCCGCGCGCGGAGGCGCGCTCGAGGTCCGGAACCTAGTCTTCTCCTACGGCGATGGGCCGCGGGTCCTCGACGGGATGTCCGCGACGTTCGAACCGGGGACCCTCACTGCGCTGGTGGGGTCCTCCGGTTCCGGAAAGTCCACCGTCGCCCGGCTGTTGGCGCGTTTCCACGACCCCGTTGAAGGCTCGGTGCTGCTGGGCGGCGCCGATCTTCGCGACATCGCCGTGCGCGACGTGCACCGCTCGGTGTCGGTGGTGTTCCAAGATCCGCAGTTGCTCACGCTGCCGTTGCGGGAGAACATCCGGCTGGCCAGGAGAGACGCCACCGACGGCGAAATCATGGCGGCCGCAAAGCTCGCGAACCTCGATGCGGTCATCGCGGCGCTGCCGAAGGGCCTGGATTCGGTGGTCAACGTCGACGTGACCTTTTCCGGTGGTGAGGCGCAGCGCGTGGTCATTGCGAGGTCGATCGTCACGGACGCGCCGGTGCTCATCTTCGACGAGGCAACCGCTTACGCGGATCCGGCTTCCGAGGCCCTCATCCAGTCCGCAATCGAGCGTTTGGCCCGTTCGCGGACGGTGATTGTGATCGCGCACAGGTTGAGCACGATCCGCAACGCCGACCGCATCCTCGTTCTCGATGGGGGAGCGGTCGCGGAGGCGGGTACCCACGACGAGTTGCTTGCGCGCGGTGGCCGCTACCGGGATTTGTGGCGCGCGTTCGCGCTCGACGACGAACCATCCGCCCCGCGGGGCACTGAATCAGACGATGAAAAGGCGGGGAACCGATGATTCGGGACTTGTGGTCGATGACGGATCGGCGCTCGAGAATGACGCTGGCGTGGCTCATTGCGTTGGCCGCGCTTGCCGCGCTGGCCCAGGGAGCGGCGTTCGTCGCGCTGCTGCCGCTGCTGTCGGCTCTGGCCGAGGGAGATGATGCGACGGCGTGGCGTTTCACCGGCGTCATCGCCGGCCTCGCGGCCGCCCATGCGGTGCTGTCCCTCGCCGCGGGGACGGTCGGCAGGGCGAATTCCGCAGCGGTGCTGTCGTCCCTGCTGCGTTCCCTGGGCGAACGCGTGCTGACGTTGCCACTCGGGTACGTCACCAAGTCCACGGCCGGCCGCTTTTCGGAGATGGCGTCGTCGGGTATCGCGTTCGCGGCGTCCGTGCCGCACGTGATCCTGCGGCCCGTCATCGCCGCGGTGGTTGCGCCGACCGTCATCGCCTTCGGAATTCTGGCGGTGGATTGGCGCGTCGGTTTGGTTCTCGTCGCGTCGGCGCCGGTGCTCTTCTTCGCCTACCGGGCCATTGGCCGGGTCGGCGGGGAGTCGGACGAAGCGCATGCTGACGCCGTCGCTGCCGTCTCCGGCAGGCTGATCGAGTTCACCCGCTGCCAGCAGGCGATTCGCGCCGCGAGCGACGGTTCGGCGGCGGACGCGATGGTGGATGAGGCGATTCGGGCCCAACACGATGCGTTCGCGAAGGCGACGTCGACGCAGGGGGCGGCCATCGGACGGTTGGGTTCGTTCGTCCATGCGGTGTTCACGGCGGCGGTGATCGTCGCCGTGGCAGTCGCCGCGACGGGCGGGATGGCGCCGGTGCATTTGGCGCCGATGCTCATCGTGGTCGTCCAGTTCACCGGACCGATCACCACGGCGGGAGCGTTGTCCGGCGGTTTCGGTGCGGGCCGCAACACGTTGGCTGCGTTGCGTGACCTGCGGGCAATCCCCGCCCTTCCCGAACCTGCCGCACCGGAGCTGCCCGACGGGCATGACGTGGAGTTCCGCGGCGTGAGCTTCGGGTACGGGGATAAGAAGGTGCTCGACGGCGTCAGCTTCCGTGCACCTCAGGGAGCGCTGGTTGCCGTAGTGGGACCGTCGGGGGCGGGCAAGACGACGGTCATGCGGCTGCTGTCGCGTTTTCATGATCCGGACTCGGGGGAGATCCTCATAGGCGGGGTGCCCTTGCCTCGGATCGGCACCGACGGCGTGAACTCGCTGGTGACCCCGGTGTTCCAGGAGACGTTCCTTTTCGACGCGTCCGTGCGGGACAACGTGGTCTTCGCCGACCCTGGATTCGGTTCCGGGCCCGGTGACGGGGACCGCTTGCGAGAGGCCGCCCGGCGTTCCGGGGTGGACCGCATCGTGGAGCTGCTGCCTTCCGGGTGGGATACCCCGGTGGGGGAGGAGGGGACGCTGCTGTCGGGAGGCGAGCGGCAGCGCCTCGCCATCGCCCGGGCGCTTCTGAAGGATTCCCCGGTGGTGCTTCTCGACGAGCCGACGTCCTCGCTGGATGCGGTCACTGAGCGGGCGATCGTCGGCACGATGGAGGCGTTGCGCGGCGATCGCACCGTGATCGTCGTCGCCCATCGCCTGCACACCGTCCGCGATGCCGACCTCATCGTCGTGCTTTCGGAGGACGGGACGGTCGCAGAACGGGGCACGCACGATGAATTGCTGGCGAAGGGCGGCCGCTACGCCGAGTCGTGGGAGTGCCGGACGGGGAGCTCCCCGGGCGCCTGATCCTCATCACCTGGTCGATGCCCTCACGGGCGCCCTGCCGCAGCTTCCCGAATCCCACCGCCAGGCGCTCGGTGGACAGAGCGAAACCGCCGACGAAAACGCCGAGCAGCACGAACACCGACGAGCTGTAAAGACTGAAGCTCCCGGGAACGTGAAAATAGCCCCCTTCCTCATCCCGATGAAAAGCTGAGGGGAAGGGGGCTATTTGCTGCCTTTGCCGCTACAGCTACCGCCCGTGAATCTGGTTCTGCGCAATCTCCAGCCCGTGGCTGGCGATAAGCTCCACTGCCTCCGCCGCAGTGGGCAGAGTGAAAGCGAGCTCCTCGCGTTCCTTGGCATTGAAGTTACGCAGCACGTAATCCGCCGGATCTTGGCGGCCCGGAGGGCGGCCAATGCCAACGCGCACCCGCATGTAGTCCTTCGTGCCCAACGACTTCGTGGTCGAGCGCAGGCCATTGTTACTGAGTCGGTGGCGCTGGCGGCGGAGAACGAGAAGCTGCGCGGCACCGCGATTCCCGCAGATTGGCCCACGATTGCCGAGCTCGGTATTGCGTATCCGGGGGTGGAGGGATAAATGACGACCCTCGCTGCCGTCGACTGCGGCACTAATTCGCTTCGCCTGCTTATCAGCCGGGTCGAGGTCGTCGATGGAGTTCTCGAAATCACAGAACTGCACCGACTGATGGAAATCGTTCGCCTTGGCCAGGGCGTGGATGCCACTGGCATGCTGGCCCCGGAGGCACTGGAGCGCGTGCGGGAGGCTCTGACGAAGTATGCGGAGCTTATGCAGGTCGAGAAAGTGCAAGCAGTCCGAATGGTGGCGACATCGGCGACGCGCGACGCAAGCAACCGTGACGATTTCTTCGCCATGACCCGCGAGATTCTCGCTCCGTGGGGTGCAGAGGCCGAGGTTATTTCCGGCGACGAGGAAGCCGCGCTGTCCTTCCGCGGTGCAGTCGATGACTTGGAGCCCGAGCTCGGTCCGTATTGCGTCATTGACGTCGGCGGCGGCTCCACCGAGGTTATTGTCGGTGACCACGATGGTACGGTAGCCGGCTCTGATTCCGTGGCCATGGGCAGTGTGCGCTTGACCGAACGGTTCCTGCAGGCCTCGCCACCGACAGCGGAACAGGTCCAGGAGGCGCGTTCGTATGTTGCGGAACTGACAGACGAGATTGTTGCGAAGGTGCCTGTCGACAAGGCTCGCACCATCGTCGGCTGCGCCGGGACCTTCACCACCCTGTCGGCGCTGGCACAGGGCCTTGAAACCTACGACCCAGAGTCAATCCACCTGTCGCAGCTGCGCTTTGCGGCGTTGCGTGCGCTGACAGCATCCGTCGTTGAGACCGATGCGGAATCCCTTGCTGCGAATCCGGTCATGCACCCGAAGCGCGCGGATGTCTTTGCCGGCGGTTCCATCATTGTGGACGGTCTGATGGACATGTTTGAGGCGCTGCCGCTTTCCGAGGCAGCGAAGGAAGAGCAGCGCTTTTTCAAATCAGCGAGAAGGATATCCTCGACGGAATTCTGGCGAGTTTGGTAGACACCCATATCGCCCATTAATCTTTCTTAGGGCCCCTATAGCCCAATTGGCAGAGGCAGCGGACTTAAAATCCTTTCAGTGTGGGTTCGAGTCCCACTGGGGGCACGATTGTCGCCGTGGCCGTGGTGCGTGCAGTGATGCGTGCAGTGGTGCACGAATTGACTCCGGGTTGCGTCTGCGGAGCGGCATGGTCGTGGCCGGTCGCCGCAGGACCGCAGCGTCACTCCGCGGGGGAGGACGGTTACGGTGGGGGACATGGCTGACACACACCCCACCTCCCCGGACCACCGACCGGCCCCGTCCCCCGCCGCGGGGGACCGGCCCGACGACGGCGGCACCCGCGACACCCGGCCCGTCGGCCTCGTCACAGGCGGCAGCCGGGGGATCGGCCGGGCGGTCGCCGCCGACCTGCTCCGCGACCACCGCGTCATCGTCGGCGCCTCGTCGCGGGGGTCGGCGACGGCCGCGGCCCTCGAGCTCGCCGACGCGGCGGGCGTGGCGGGGGAGGAGGTGCCGGAGGTGTTCGCCGCGGACCTCACCGACCCGGACGCGATCCGGGCGGAGGTCGACCGGCTCGTCGACGGGGGACTGGACCGGCTCGACGTCCTCGTCCACTCGGCCGGCGTCGCCCCGATGGAGACCGTCGGGGACGCGACGTGGGCGCAGTGGCAGCACGTGTTCACCGTCAACGTCGTCGCCGTCGCCGAGCTCACCCGGCTGCTGCTCCCGGCGCTGCGGGCGGCGGGAGGGACCGTCGTCGCCGTGAACTCGGGCAGCGGCTACACCTCGGGCGTGGCGCAGGGCCTGTACTCCGGCTCGAAGTTCGCGTTGCGGGCGCTGACGGACGCGCTGCGGGAGGAGGAGCGCGGGCGCGTGCGCGTGAGCTCCGTCCACCCGGGCAAGGTGGACACGGACATGCAGGTCGACCTGCAGCGACGCAAGGGCAACCGGGACTACGACGGCTCCGTCTACGTCCGCCCGGAGTCCGTCGCCCGGGCCGTCCGTCTCGCCGTGGAGACGACGGACGAGGCCATGATCGACGAGGTCCACGTGCGTCCCGTCGTCCGCTGACGGCGGTCGGCGGGGACGGTGGTCCGGGTGCTGACCGCGGTCGGCCGGCGGGCGGTCCGGGTGCTGACGGCGGCCGGGGAGCGCGGCGGCGGGTAACGGCCGGCGTCCCCGGGCCGTTGGGAGGGGTGGTGCCGCCCGCGCTGTCCGCACTGTCCGCACCGTCCGCACTGCGTGTCATCCGCACTGTGCGTCGCCCGCACCGCGTGTCACCGGCACCGCGCACCACCCGCACCCCACACGTGCGGTCCGTCCGTGAGAAAGGCTGTTCCCCGTGACCCCTGACGTCTCCGCTGTCGCCTCTGTCCTCGTCACCGCCGTGACGTCGCTGTCGAGCTTTGTGCTCGTCCCGCTCATGATCGTCGCCGACGTCCTCACCGGCGTGTTCGGCCCGGTCGCCCGGATGTTCTGACCGGCCCCGGCCCACCCGGCCCGGCCCTCACAGCCCGGCCCCACGTGCCTCCCGCCGACCGGCCCGGCCCCGCCCCCGCGCGACCTAGCCCTGCGCGACCCACACGGCCGTGCCGGGGAACACCGCCCCGCGGAGGGGCGACCACTGGCCCCACTCGGGGGTGCCTTCGGGCCACCGCGGTTCGACGACGTCGAGGAGCGTGAGCCCGGCCGCGGCGAAGCCCCGCACCCAGTCGCCGACGGTGTGGTGGTACTCGACGTACTCCAGGGTGCCGTCCTCCGCGCGTTCCTCGTACGCCCGCTGGTGGTACGGGACGCAGGCCAGGAGACCCAGCTCGCCGGGGTCGTCGGGGAACACCCACGCCATGGGGTGGTTCGCCGCGACGACGACGCGCCCGCCGGGTCGCAGGACACGCCGGACCTCGCGGAGGGCGTCGTCGAGCCCCCCGATGAAGGGGAACGCGCCGAAGGAGGAGAACACGATGTCCGCGCAGGCGTCCCGCAGCGGCAGCCGGGCGGCGTCGGCCTGGACGGGGGCGAGGCCGTCGACGGCCGGGGCGTGCGCGAGCATCTCCCGGGAGATGTCGATCCCGACGACGAACGCGCCGTGCCGCGCCACCCACGCCCCGCACGGGGCGGAGCCGCAGCCGATCTCGACGACCGTCCGCCCGCGGAGGTCCGCCGGGTCGCCGAGGAGCCGGGCCTCGTCCTCCGTGAGCCGCTCGGGGCACCAGTGGAAGGTCTCCAGGTAGTCGCCGTGCTCGGTGAGGTAGCGCGCCGCGTCCCGGTCCCAGTGCCGACGCTGCGCCCGCGCGTCGGCGGCGGCGCCGGCGGGACCCGGGGCCGCGTCGGGGTGGTCGGACGCACCCGCGTCGGCGGCGTCGGCGGGATCCGGGGCGGCGTCGGGGTGGTCGGCCGGGGTCAGCGCAGGATCCCGGTCGTCTTGCCGGCCTGCAGCGCGACCGACACGATCGTCGCGTAGGCCTTGCGACCCAGGGCGGACGGGCCCTGGATGGGCATGATCCGCTGCTCGGAGATGTTCTGGGTCTCGGTGTACTTCAGCAGGCCCTCCCGGCCGTGCCGGCGCGACATCCCGGACTCCTTGACCCCGCCGAGCGGGATGTCCACGGAGCCCCACGACGCCGTGTAGCCGTCGTTGATGTTCACGGACCCGGCCTCGATCCGGGGCGCGACCTCCCAGGCGGTGCGGGGGTCGCCGAAGATGCACGCGTTGAGGCCGTACGTCGTGTCGTTGGCGAGGCGGAGGGCCTCCTCGACGTCGCGGACCTTCTGGACGTAGATCACCGGGCCGAAGACCTCCTCGCGGCGGAGGCGGGCGTCGTCCGGCACGTCCGTGAGGACGGTCGGCTCGTAGAAGTACGGTCCGAGGTCGGGCCGGGCGCGGCCACCGGTGACGACGGTCGCCCCCTTCGCGCGGGCGTCCTCGACGAACTCGGTGACCGTGTCGAGCTGCTGGCGGCTGGCGAGCGATCCCATGTCGACGGACCAGTCGAGGCCCGGGCCGATGGACATCGCCGAGACCGCGGCGGTGAGCTCGCGGAGGTAGTCGTCGTAGATCCCCTCCTCGACGTAGATGCGCTCGACCGAGACGCACAGCTGGCCCGAGTTGGAGAAGCAGCCGTGGACCGAGCCCTCGACGGCGCGCCGCAGGTCGGCGTCCGCCTGGACGATCATGGGGTTCTTGCCGCCGAGCTCGGCGGAGAAGCCGACGAGCCGGCGTCCGACCTGCTCACCGAGGGTCTTGCCCGTCGCGGTCGAGCCGGTGAACATGAGGTAGTCGCAGCGGTCGGCGATGGCGTTGCCGACGACCCGGCCGGGGCCGGTGACGACCTGCATGACGTTCTCCGGCAGGCCGGCCTCGAGCAGCAGCTTGAGGGCGAGCAGGGTGCAGAAGGGGGTCGAGGAGTCCGGCTTCGCGACGACGGTGTTGCCCGCCGCGAGGGCCGCGAGCGCGTCGGAGATCCCGAGGGTGAGGGGGTAGTTCCACGGGCTGATCTGGCCGACGACGCCCTTCGGGTAGTGGTACTCCCGCGACCGGGTGAGCACCGGCAGGGCGCCGGGGTGGCGGGAGGGCCGGAGGAACGACGCGAGGTGGTTGCCGTAGTAGCGGGCGTTGATCGCCACGTCCATGACCTCGTCGAAGGCGGAGGCGCGGTTCTTGCCCATCTCGAGCTGGATCATGTCGAGCAGGAGCTCGCGGTTCTTCAGCACGAGGTCGTGGAACCGGAGGAGGATGCGCTTGCGGTCGGCGAACGTCGAGGCCCGCCACGACGTCTGGACCCGGCGGGCGACGGTGAAGGCGTCTTCGACGTCCTCCTCCGTCCCCTTACCCACCCATCCGAAGGCCGTCCCGTCGAAGGGGGCCTCGATGTCGAGCGTGTCACCGGACCGCAGGTTCCCGGTGCGGGCGTTGACGGACAGACCCCGGAGGGTTTCCGCGAGATCCTCCGGGAGAGGACCGAGGGACAATCTCTTGTGATTCATGGTGCGAGTGTATGACATTGACTCTGATGGCGCGGTAGGTTGGCTCCATGACAAACACTCACGGCAAGAGCATCTTCATTTCCGGCGGTGCCGCAGGCATCGGTCGTCAGGTTGCACTCAGGTTCCTCTCGGCCGGCTGGACCGTCGGCGCGTACGACATCGACGACGCCGCGCTGGCGTCCCTGAAGGAGGAGTACCCCGAGATCATCACGGGTCGGCTCGACGTCACCGACGCCGACCAGTGGGAGGAGGCCCTGGCCGACTTCACCTCGCACACCGGCGGCACGCTCGACGTCCTCGACAACAACGCCGGCATCATCGGTGACGGTGACATCGTCAACCAGTCCACGGGAATCATCGCGAAGCAGATCGAGGTCAACTGCACCGGTGTCGTCCTCGGTGCCCGGGCGGCCCACAAATATCTCAAGCGGACCAAGAACGCCCACATGGTCACGATGGGGTCGGCGTCCGGAATTTACGGTCAGCCGCACATCGCCCCCTACTCCGCCTCGAAGTTCTTCGTCCTCGGGTTCACCCAGGCGATGGACCTGGAGTGGCGGAAGGACGACATCCGGGTCGTGAGCCTCATGCCGCTGTGGGCGAAGACGAAGCTCGCCGCCGTCGAGGCCAAGTCGACGAAGCGCCTCGGCGTGAACATCCGCCCGGAGGATGTCGCGGCGGCGGTGTGGAAGGCCGTCCACCCGGCGAACTTCCTCGAGCGTCAGCGGCACATGTACTCCGTGTCCACGGCCGACCTCATCCTGCGCTACCTCGGGCGGCTCGGGCCGGCCCCGATCTCCCGCTTCGTCAACGGCGTCATCGCGGGCTGACCGCTCCGTCGCGGGACCCCGGGGCCCGGCCCCGGGCCCGCGGTCCCGGGGAGGGGACGGGGAGGGTGCGCGGCGGTGACCTGACGGGATCCTGACGCGGACCTGAAGGGGCGCCGGCGGGGGCCCGTGCCGGGGGGACCGGGGAGGCGGTGGGGGTGCAACGCATTCACCGGCCGTCCGGGCGCGGGAACAATTCCCCGTCCCGGTCCGTTACCCTCGTGGGACGCTCCGGCGTCACCGCGGTTGTCGCGTCCTGACGCGGACCGTGACCGTCGACCCCGTCGGGGTCGATCACCCGGCGTCAATCTCCCCGGCGGGCGGGCCCGCGCAGTGCAGACCCGCACGGCGCGTCCGTCCGAGGGGTCACACGACACACTCAGAAAGGAACGGTGGAGACTCGTGCAGAGTTCGAACCCGTACATGGGGTCGCTCACCAGGGCGGCCAAGGGGAACGCCCCCCACCGGACCGGCGGTCCGGACCAGGACCAGTCCGGTTACCAGGACTACGCCCGCATGTCCCAGGGCGTGCAGACCGCTGCGACGACCCAGGCGATGCCCGACGCCGCGAACTACGGCCGGGCGGGCTCCTCCGACCGCCCGATGACGGTCGACGACGTCGTGGCGAAGACCGGCATCACCCTCGCCGTCCTCGTCGTCTTCGCGGCGGTCAACTTCGCCCTGGGGACGTCGAACCCCGGCCTGTCGTCGGTCCTCACCCTCGTCGGTGCGATCGGCGGCCTCATCGCCGTCCTCGTGTCCAGCTTCGGCAACAAGTACGGCTCCGCCACCGTCACGCTCGTCTACGCGGCCTTCGAGGGCCTGTTCGTCGGCGGCATCAGCCTCATGCTGTCCGGCTGGATGGTCGGTGACGCCGACGCCGGTGCCCTCATCGGCCAGGCGGTGCTCGGGACGATCGGCGTGTTCGTCGGCATGCTCGTCGTCTACCGCACCGGGGCGATCCGGGTCACCCCGAAGTTCACCCGGATGCTCGTCGGCGGGATGATCGGCGTGCTCGTCCTCGTGCTGGGCAACCTCGTGTACGGGCTCGTCACCGGCGGTGCCGGTCCGCTGCGCGACGGCGGTGTCATCGCGATCCTCTTCTCGCTCGTGTGCATCGCCCTCGGTGCGATGAGCTTCCTCGTCGACTTCGACCAGGCGGACAGCCTCGTCCGCGCGGGCGCGCCGTCGAAGATGGCCTGGGGTGTCGCCCTCGGCCTCGCGGTCACGCTGGTCTGGCTCTACACGGAGATCCTGCGCCTGCTGTCCTACTTCAGGGACTGACCCCGCGGGGCCCGGGGAGCCCGCCCACCGGCGGCACCGGGCCCGCGCGGGGCGCACGGCGCAGGCCCGTGGGGCGCGCAGCACGCGCCCCACGTCACCCGCACAGCACGCGGCCCCCGGTCACGGTGATCACACCGTGGCCGGGGGCCGTCGTCGTGCTGTGGGCCGGGGCGGGCTCAGTTCTTCTGCTCGGAGCGCGGCCGGTCGAGGTCGGGGTCGTACGGCTCCGCCTGCGTGACGGTGACCGTGACCGTGTCCCCGTTCGGGGTGGAGTACTCGCGGGTCTCGCCGACCTTCGCGCCGACGATCGCCGCGCCGAGCGGGGCGTCCGTCGAGTACGTCTCGAGGTCGGGGTTCGACGACTCGAGGCCGCGGGTGCCGATGAGGAAGGTCTCCTTGTCGTCCTCGTCGCCGTCGTAGTAGACGTGCACGACCGAGCCGACCAGGGCGACACCCGACTCCTGCGGGGCCTCGCCGATCGTGGCGGAGTCCAGCAGCTCCTCCAGGTAGGCGATGCGGGCCTCCTCCTGCCCCTGCTGCTCGCGGGCGGCGTGGTAGCCGCCGTTCTCCTTGAGGTCACCCTCCTCGCGGCGCTCGTTGATCTCCGCCGCGAGGGCGGGGCGGTTGGCCTTGAGGGCGGTCAGCTCGTCGTTGAGCCGGTCGAAGGACTCCTGGGTGAGCCAAGTGGTCTGGTTGTCAGCCATGTGTAGCCGCAGCCTCCTGCATGAAGAGAGGGGGGAAAAGGTCCGGGCCAGTCTATCACCGGCGACGATCCGCCGGACCGGCGTGCGCGGAGCCGTCCGGGCCGGGGTCGGCCCGCCGGCCCCCGGGGGGTCAGGCCACCGACTCCGTCGTGCGGTCCGGCAGGTAGGAGGGCAGCACCGAGGAGCATCCGTAGACCTGCCCGGCGACCGGCTCCCCGTGGGTCGGGATGTCGATGATGAGGCGCGTCGTCGAGTCCCCACCGGAGGCGACGACCGCCTCTCGGCGACCGACCTCGTTCTTGCCGTAGTCGAGGGCGGTGACGACGCAGTACCCGGGCTGGGAGGGGTCGTCACGGGTGATGTCGAGCGTCAGCCGGAGGCTGTCGCCCCCGTCGGGCCGGGTCCAGCCGGCGGCCGTGCCGTTGACGTCGGCCGCGGTGGAGTTGCGGTACTGCGCGGCGACGTACACGCCGACGGCGATGACGAGGACGACGACCCCGATGACGACGAACTTGCCGCTCACCCCGCGGCTGCGGCGGGACCCGTAGCGCGCCTGAGGCGCCGAAGTGCTCATGTCGGTCATGGTAGGCGCGCCCGGGGGAAGTTGGAACTCGGGGGCGGCAGACGGTTGAATGGACGGGTATGCCGTGGCCGGGGCACGCACCGGCACGCACCGGCACAGTCCGGCACAGTCCGGCAGGAACCGGCCGAACCCGGCGGACTCCGGCGGAGACCGGCAGGACCCGGCCGGACCCGGCAGACTCCGGCGGAGCCTGCGGCGACCCGGCCGGACCCGCTCCGCGCGACGGGGCACCGACGCCGACACACGTGATGAAGGTGAGGGACGACAAGGTGCAGACACCGAAGACAGGATTCCGGCTGCTCGCGATCCACGCCCACCCCGACGACGAGGCGAGCAAGGGGGCGGCGACGATGGCCCGCTACGCCGCCGAGGGGGCGGAGGTCACCGTCGTCACCTGCACGGGCGGCGAGCGGGGCAGCATCCTCAACCCGGCGATGGACCGGCCCGGCGTCGTCGACCGCATGGCCGACGTCCGGCGTGAGGAGATGGCGGCCGCCGCCGCGGCCCTCGGCGTCCGCCACCGGTGGCTGGGGTACGTCGACTCGGGCCTGCCCGAGGGGGACCCGACCCCGCCGCTGCCGGACGGCTGCTTCGCGCTCCAGGACGTCGACGAGGTCGCGGCGCGCGTCGTCGCCCTCATCCGTGAGCTGCGCCCCCACGTCCTCGTGACCTACGACGAGAACGGGGGCTACCCGCACCCGGACCACGTCATGGTCCACGAGGTGTCGGTGCGGGCCTGGGACCGGGCCGCCGACCCGGGGTACCGCCCGGAGCTCGGGGAGCCGTGGGCGGTGTCGAAGATGTACTACAGCCACGGTTTCGTCCGCCGCCGGTTCGAGGCCCTCACCCGCGCGATGGAGGAGCGGGGCCTCGGCGGCGACGCGCCGCTGTTCAGCCGGTGGCGGTCCATGCCGGACATCTACGAGCGGGTGACGACCCGGGTGGAGTGCGGGGACTGGTTCCCCGCGCGGGACGACGCGCTGCGCGCCCACGCCACCCAGATCGACCCGGCGGGCGCGTTCTTCGCGGTCCCGACCGAGCTCCAGCAGGAGGTGTGGCCGACGGAGGAGTTCGAGCTCGCGGCCTCCCGGGTGGGGCCGACGCTGCCCGCCGACGGCATGGAGACGGACCTGTTCGAGGGGGTCTCCGCCGACGGACAGCCGGACCGTGCGACGATGGAGGGTGACGACCTGGTCCGCGCCGCGGACGGGCGGTCCCAGGGGGACCGGAGCCAGCACGAGCAGAGCACGGACCACGGGTCCGGGGAGTAGGCGGATCACATGATGCCCATGTCCACCCTGTCGGCGACGGTCGCCGGGACGGTCCACGACGTGACTGTCCCGCTCGTCCTCGCCCAGGCGGAGCGCCCGAAGCCCCAGGGCCCGGAGTTCGGCAAGGCCTCGCCCGTCGGTCTGTTCGTCATCATCGCCCTGCTCATCGTCGTCCTGACGATCGGGGTGCTCATGAACCGGCGCATCCGTCGCCTCGAGCGGCGCCGGGCGTTCGCCGAGCGGCACGGGGTGGACCTGTTCGACACCGAGACCCTCGACCGCCTCATGAAGGAGGAGGGGTTCGACGAGCGCGTCAAGGGCTCGGACGCCCTTCCCGCCCGCACCGAGGTTCCCGACGGGGCCACCAGCCGGTTCACCTTCTCCGACGACGCCGCGGACACCGCCCCCGGTGCCACGCCGTCGGGGGAGGGGCGGCCCGCCGCCGGTCCGGGGGACCGCCCCGGCGCGTGACCCTGCGGTCCGCCACCGCCGCGCCGCACGGGCGCGGCACGGACCGGACCCGTCAGCTCCCCGCCACCGTCAACTAGGATCGCACCCGTGACCTTCCGCGGCCCCCGCATCATCTACCCGCTCTACGAAGCCCGGCTCGCCCGGCGTCTCCGTGGCCTGCCCGTGCCCAAGCACGTGGCGATCATGTGCGACGGCAACCGGAGGTGGGCCCGGGAGAGCGGGTTCACCGACGTCTCCCACGGGCACCGCGTCGGCGCGCAGAAGCTCGTCGAGGTCGTCAACTGGTGTGACGAGCTCGGGGTGGACACCGTCACCGTGTGGCTGCTGAGCACGGAGAACCTCAAGCGGTCGAAGGACGAGATCGACCTGCTCTGCGACATCATCGGTGACGTCACCGACGAGCTCGCGCGGGCGCGCGGGCGGTTCCGCCTCCACGTCGTCGGGCACCTCGACCTGCTGCCGGAGGCGCTGCGCGGCCGGCTCGCCGAGGCCGAGGCGCGGACGGCCGGGCACACGGGGGTCCGCGTCAACGTCGCGGTGGGCTACGGGGGGCACCAGGAGATCGTCGACGGCGTGCAGAACCTCGTCCGCGAGCTCGCGGAGGAGGGCGTGCCGGCCGGGGAGCTCGCGGGGAGGATCACCGCGGAGGCCATCGGCGACCACCTCTACACGTCGGGCCAGCCGGACCCGGACCTCGTCATCCGCACCTCGGGGGAGCAGCGCCTCTCCGGGTTCCTGCTGTGGCAGTCCGCGTACTCGGAGATCTGGTTCACGGACACGTACTGGCCCGCCTTCCGCCGGATCGACCTGCTGCGCGCGTTGAGGGACTACTCGAAGCGCCACCGCCGCTTCGGGCGGTGAACCCCGCCCCGCGGTGAACCCCGGCCCGCGGTGAGCCCCGCCCCGCCCGCGGTGAACCCCGCCCTGCGGGCTCAGATCTTCCGCAGCCGCACGGTCTCCACGAGGTGGTCGGAACCCTTGCGGAGGACGAGCGACGCGCGGACCCGCGTCGGGAGGATGTTCTCCATGAGGTTCGGCAGGTTGACGGTCTGCCAGATCTCCCGGGCGATCATCGTCGCGTCCTCGTCGGAGATCGAGGCGTAGTGGTGGAAGTAGGCGTCCGGGTCCTGGAACGCCGTGTTCTTGAGCTTGAGGAAGCGGTTGATGTACCAGTCCTCGATGTCCTCGCGTCCGGCGTCGACGTACACCGAGAAGTCGAACAGGTCGGACACCATGAGGGTGGGCCCGGTCTGGAGGACGTTGAGGCCCTCGACGATGAGGATGTCCGGGCGGTCGACGATGATCTGCTCGCCGGTGCGGTCGTAGGCCTCGTGGGAGTACACGGGGGCGGCGACCTCGGCGGCCCCGGACTTCACCGCGGTGACGAACCGCAGGAGGGCGCGCTGGTCGTAGCTCTCGGGGAAGCCCTTGCGGCCCATGATGCGGCGGCGGCGGAGTTCCTCGGCGGGGTAGAGGAAGCCGTCCGTCGTCACGAGGTCGACGCGGGGTTTGGACTCCCACCGCTGGAGCAGGACCTGGAGGAGACGTGCCGTCGTCGACTTCCCGACGGCGACCGACCCGCACACCCCGATGATGAACGGGACCCGGGGCATGGGCTCGCCGAGGAACGTGGCGGTGGCCTCGTTGAGGCGGCGGTGGGCCTGGACGCGCAGGTCGATGAGGCGTGACAGCGGGAGGTAGACCTCGCTGACCTCGTCGAGGTCGATCTCCTCGCCGATGCCCCGGAGTTCGTCGAGCTCGCGTTCGCTGAGCACCTGCGGCATGGACTGCCGGAGGGCCTGCCACTGGTTGCGGTTGAGTTCGACGTACGGACTCGGGTCGGTCGGCGACATGCGCCCCATTGTGCTCCCGGTCACCGCAGAACCGAAATTCCCGGGTCACCGTGCGCGGGGATAGGATGTCAGGGGACTGCCGTCCCCGTCCGACGCGGCGTGCCCGCCGACCGTCGGGCTCCGACAGCCGGGCGACGGCCCGACCGCCGACACCAACCGTGAGAGAGGCCCCATGACTTCACAGGACCAGCACAACCAGCCCCTGGGGGAGTTCGACCCGGAGGTGGCCCAGGCCATCGCCGGCGAGCTGTCCCGGCAGCGCGACACCCTGGAGATGATCGCCAGCGAGAACTTCGTCCCTCGTGCCGTGCTCCAGGCGCAGGGCTCGGTCCTGACGAACAAGTACGCCGAAGGCTACCCCGGCCGCCGCTACTACGGCGGCTGCGAGCACGTCGACGTCATCGAGGACCTCGCCCGTGACCGGGCGAAGGCCGTCTTCGGCGCGGAGTTCGCGAACGTCCAGCCGCACTCCGGCGCGCAGGCGAACGCGGCCGTGCTCATGGCGCTGGCGAACCCGGGGGACAAGATCATGGGTCTGTCCCTCGCCCACGGCGGGCACCTCACCCACGGGATGCACCTGAACTTCTCCGGCAAGCTCTACGAGGTCGCCGCCTACGAGGTCGACCCGGAGACGATGCGCCTCGACATGGACAAGGTCCGTGAGCAGGCCCTCGCGGAGCGGCCGCAGGTGCTCATCGGCGGCTGGTCCGCCTACCCGCGCCACCAGGACTTCGAGGCCTTCCGCTCCATCGCCGACGAGGTCGGCGCGAAGCTGTGGGTGGACATGGCCCACTTCGCGGGTCTCGTCGCCGCCGGCCTGCACCCGAGCCCGGTGCCGTTCGCCGACGTGACGTCGACGACGGTCCACAAGACCCTCGGCGGGCCGCGGTCCGGTCTCATCCTCGCCCGCCAGGAGTGGGCGAAGAAGATCAACTCCGCCGTCTTCCCCGGCCAGCAGGGCGGGCCGCTCATGCACGTCGTCGCGGCGAAGGCGGTGGCGATGAAGGTCGCCCAGACCGACGAGTTCCGGGACCGCCAGGCCCGGACGATCGAGGGCGCGCAGATCCTCGCCGAGCGGCTCGGCGGCACGGACACGGCCGAGGCCGGGGTCCGGGTGCTCACGGGCGGCACGGACGTCCACCTCGTCCTCGTCGACCTGCGGAACTCGGAGATGAACGGCCAGGAGGCGGAGGACCTGCTCCACGAGGTCGGCATCACCGTCAACCGCAACGCGGTGCCCTTCGACCCGCGTCCGCCGATGGTCACGTCGGGCCTGCGCATCGGCACGTCCGCCCTCGCGTCCCGGGGTCTCGACGCCGCGGCGTTCACCGAGGTCGCTGACGTCATCGCGACGGCGCTGGCGCAGGGGACGAACGCCGACACGGCCGCGCTGCGCAGCCGCGTCGACGCCGTCGCCGCCCGGTTCCCGCTGTACCCGGGCCTCGAGGACTGGAAGCTGGCCTGATGGACGCCCCCCGTGGCCGGTCCGGGCGCCGGGCCCTGCTTGTCGTCGACGTGCAGAACGACTTCTGCGCGGGAGGGTCCCTCGGGACCGCACGTGGCGCGGACGTCGCCGCGGACATCAGCCGGTACCTCGCCGATCACGGGGACGAGTACGACGTCATCGCCGGCACCCTCGACTGGCACATCCGCCCGGAGGGGCACTTCGCCCCGCCGGGGGAGGAGCCGGACTTCCAGGTGACGTGGCCGCCGCACTGTGTCGTCGGCACGTGGGGGGCCCGGACGCACCCGGCGCTCGACACCTCCCGGATCACCGCCTGGTTCCGGAAGGGGGAGTTCACGGCCTCCTACTCCGGGTTCGAGGGGCATCTCGCCCCCGGCGACGGGGGTGAGGCCGTGGGGGTCGACGCCGCCGACGGGGCGGGGGTCACCGCCGCCGGTGCGGCCGGGGCCGCCGCCGGGGGTGAGGTCGTGGGGGACGACGCCGCCCCCGTGGCGCTGGCCGACTGGCTGCGGCGGGCGGGGGTCACGGACGTGACCGTCGTCGGGATCGCCACGGACTTCTGCGTCCGGGCCACGGCCGTCGACGCCCGTGACGAGGGGTTCTCCACGACGGTCATCGGCCGGCTCTGTGCGCCCGTGACGGAGGACGGCGGCCGGGGGGCCCTCGCTGAACTGGAGCGGGCCGGGGTCACCGTCAGGTAACGTTGGGGGCCATGAGCCTTGTGACGACCGACACGACCGAGGGCGTCCGCACCATCACGATCACACGTGCGGACGCCCACAACTCCCTCAACTCCGAGCTCCGCCGGGAGCTCCGCGCGGCCTTCGAGTCCGCGGCGGCGGACTGCTCGACGGACGTCCCGGTCGCCGACCGCGTCCGCGCCGTCGTCCTCACCGCCGACGGCGCGGCGTTCTGCACGGGGCAGGACCTCCGCGAACAGCTCGCCGACATGAAGGCGGGCACGGGCCAGGACAAGGTCACCGGCGAGTACAACCCGATGGTCAAGGCCCTGCTGAGCATCCCCGTCCCGGTCATCGCCGCCGTCAACGGCCCCGCCGCGGGTGCCGGCTGGGCGATCGCGATGGCGTGCGACTTCCGCATCGTCGCGGACACCGCCTCGTTCAAGGGGGCGTTCACCGGCGTCGGCCTCGCCTCGGACTGCGGCCTGTCGCGCTCCCTCGCGGACACCGTCGGCGCCACCCGGGCGCTGGAGATGCTGCTCACCGACGAGAAGATCCCCGCCGCGGAGGCCACGGACTTCGTGACCGAGGTCGTCCCGGCCGGTGAGCTCGCCGAGCGGGTGGGCGGGCTGGCCCGCCGCCTCGCCGCCGGGCCGACGGCGTCCTACCGGGAGATCAAGGCCCTCGTGAAGGACCCGGAGGCGGTCCTCGCCGCCGCGGACCGGGAGGCGGCCGCCCAGGAGCGGCTCTCCCGCACCGCCGACCACCGCGAGGCGATCGAGGCCTTCCTCGCCAAGCGCGCGCCGCAGTTCACCGGGGAGTGACCGGCCCCGCCCGACCGCCGGCGACCGGGGTGACCGTGCCCTGACGCCGGCCCCGCGCCGCCGGCGCACGCCGTGACCGCACGGCGACCGGGGTGACCGTGCCCTGACGCCGGCCCCGCGCCGCCGGCGCACGCCGTGACCGCACGGCGACGGCCCCCTCCCGGACGTGTGTCCGTGGAGGGGGCCGTCGTCGTCTCCGGGGGTCACCCCCCGCGACCGGGCCGCGGGGGACCCGGCCGGGGGACGGAGCCTACTTCCCGCCCTTGGCGAGGCGGCGGGAGATGATCTCCAGCATGATCTCGTTCGGGCCGCCGTAGATCGGCTGGACCCGGGTGTCGAGGTAGTGGGTGGCGATCGGGTACTCGAGCATGAAGCCGTAGCCGCCGTGCAGCTGGACCGCACGGTTGACGACCTCCACCTGGAGCTCGGTCGTGTGGTACTTGGCCATCGCGCCGGCGACCTCGTCGAGGGTGCCCTCGACCTTCGCGGCGATCGCGGCGTCGACGAAGCACTGCGCCGACTGGATGGACGCGGCCATCTTCGCCAGCTCCCAGCCGTAGCCCTGGTGGTCGATGAGCCGCTCACCGAAGGTCTTGCGGTCCTGGGAGTGCTGGTAGACGAGGTCGAAGGCCCGCCGGGACGTCGCGAGGGAGCCGACGGCGATGGACAGCCGCTCCTGCGCGAGGTTCGTGCGCAGGTAGCCGAAGCCGGCGCCGCGCTCGCCGAGGAGGTTCTCCGGCGGGACGGTGACGTTCTCGAAGGAGAGCTCGGCGGTGTCCTGGGACTTCAGGCCGACCTTCTTCAGCGGGCCGGTCTTGGTGTAGCCCTCCATGCCGTCCTCGACGATGAGGAGGGACACACCCGCGCGGCCCTTCTCCGGGTCGGTGATGGCGACGACGATGGTGAAGTCCGCCTGGACACCGTTGGAGATGAAGGTCTTCGCGCCGTTGAGGATGAAGTTGCCGTCCGCGTCCTCCTTGGCGACGGAGCGGATCCCCGCGAGGTCGGCGCCCGCACCGGGCTCCGTCATCGCGATGGCCGCGATCTTCTCGCCGGCGCACAGCGGGCGGAGGAACCGCTCCTTCTGCTCGTCGTTCGCGAAGCGCTCGAGGTAGGGTACGACGAGGTCGTTGATCGTCTGGATGCCGACGATGATCGACCCGGAGTCCGCCTGGGCGAGCTCCTCGGTGAGAACCGCGTTGAAGCGGTAGTCCGGCATCCCGCCGCCACCGAACTCCTCCGGTGCGGTGATGCCGAGGAGTCCGAGCTGGCCGGCCTTCTGGAACATCTCCCGGTCGCAGTATCCCTGCTCGTGCCAGCGGTCGACGTTCGGCTTGATCTCCGACTCGACGAAACCGCGGCACGTGTCGCGGAACATCTCGTGCTCGTCCTCGAAGATGGTGCGGGGCAGGTAGTTCTTCATGGCGTCCTTCCGGTGTGTCGGCCGGGACCGTGATCCGACGGTCGCGGCTACGGTGCCTCGACGAGACCGCGTGCGGTGCGGAACCGCGCAGGTAGTGCGGTGCGGAACCGTGCGTTATGAGGAATGCCCTCCATGACGGGGGACTGTGACCCACGTCTCGCCAATTGCTATGAACATATTAGCTTGAAGGGTGCGGGGGTGCGACGTCGGGGGACCGTCCGCGGGCCGGTGGCCGCCGGTCGCCCCGGGGTGCTCCCGTGGGGTCGGGGGTCGACGGAACGCTATGGGGTAGCGGACGGGGGTGGCTTCGGAATGGCTGCACGGCGGGTATCCGTGCAGGTCGGAGCGGTCGGAGGGAATTTAGGCAACATGAGTGTGCGCTAATTGTTGACACCCCGGTTGAGGCTTGGCTAACCTCTGTGGTGTGTCGAAGGCTAGTCACCTCGATGCACTGCAGTTGTGGATCAGCCGCGTTGCGGCTGGTGCCCAGGGTTTGCAGGTTCAGCAGACGTCACTCGGCTTCCTCTTCTCACCGGGTGACCCGCGCCGTACCTGTGGCACACCTCCAACGCGCTCCCTGGGCGCACCAGCCGGCCGCGATGTGGCACCGGGGATCCTCTGCCCGGCGGACTCGTCACCCGCCGGGACACGGTCCCACCGATCCGGACCACCGGGCTCGTCACCCGGCCCGGATCAGGCGCGAGGCCCCGCCACCGTCCCCCGGGACAGTGGCGGGGCCTCCGTCGTGTGTCCGCCCGTGGGGCGGCCGTCGCCGCCGTGCGGGACCCGGGGGTGCGCTCCCGTGGGCGGGTCCGTGCAGGTCCCGGGCGGTGGACTCAGCGTCCGGCCGCGGCGCCGGGCCCGTCGTCCGGGTTCGTGTCGCCGGTGCCGGCGTCGTCCGCGGCGGCCGCGCCCTTCTGCTCCGCGAACTGCCGGCGCTCCGCGGTGAGCCACTCCGGCGGCGCGGCGAGCAGCCGGCTGATCTCCTCGCTCGTCAACGGCCGGTCGAGGTCGTTGCGCTTGAGCGCGGCGATCGTCACGCCGAGCCGCCGCGCGACCTCCGGCCGCGGGTGCGGGCCCTCGCGCCACAACGTGCGCAGCCACTCCGGCGGATCCTTCTGCAGCGCGACGAAGGCGTCGTGGCTGAGCGGGGTCTCCCGGAACTCCGCGGGGGCGGCGGGGAGGTAGATGGCGAGCTTCTTCGCCGCGGTGAGCGGCTTCATCGGCGGCCCACCGTGGGCGGACCCGGTGTCTGAGCTGGTCGGCGTCTCGGTCATGCGCCCCACTCTACGGTGTGGGGTCCGCCGCTCCCGTGGCGCGGTCGCCGGCCGGGCCGGCCGTGCGCCGGACGTAGGATGGCCGCATGTCGAACCGCACGCCCGGCCGCCCCGGTCGGACCCCCGCCCGTGGCCGGTCAGCAACCCCGTCCCGGCGCACCACAGAGCAGCGCCGCCGCGACACCCCCGGCCGGCCCGCCGCCGGGGCCGCGCCCCGCCGCGACACGTCCTCCGGGGAGGAGGCGGCGTCGCGGGGGAGGGGGACGTCGTACCTCAAGGTCGTCTTCAGTCCGGGCGTGGTGCCCGGCAAGTGGTTCGCCCGCTTCGACGGCAGGACCCCCGGCTGGACCGTCGCGGCGGCGGAGGTCGACCGCCCGCTGGAGGCCGTCGACGCCGGGCTGGCCGACGTGGCGATCATGCGGCTGCCGCACGCGGACGTGGACACCGACGTCCACCACCGGGTCCTGCTCTACACCGAGACCCCGGGGGTCGCCGCGCCGGCCGACCACCCCGTGGCCGTGCTCGACACGGTCGACGTCGCCGACCTCGCCGATGAGACCGTGCTCTACGAGACCCCGCCGGACGGGGACGTCGACTGCGCCGCGGTCCGGGGGCACCTGGACGTCGTCGCGGCGAACGTCGGGGTGGTCGTCGCCCCGCGGCCGCTGCTGCGCGCGGTCAACCGCCGGGGCGTGGTGCACCGGGACCTCGACGGCGTGCCCGGCACGCGGGTCGCCGTCGTGTGGCGGGTCGAGGACGACTCCGCGGTCATCCAGGATTTCGTCGGCGTGTGCCGCGGTCGGGGGGAGGGCAGCACCCGGCAGACGCTCGCGCGGGGCGCGCGGGGCGGTGACGGTGCCCGGGGCGGCGACGGTTCCCGGGGCGGGCGGGCGTCGCGCGGAGGGGCGGGGCGACGGTCGCGCTGAGGGGGCGGTGACGGGGTCGGTGGAGGCTCTGGCGGGGGTTTCGGTGGGGGTTTCGGCGACGGTTTCGGCGACAGCCGCGGCGACGGGGGCCCGGTGACGACGCTGTGCTCGACCGCAATCTGTAATCATTCCGTGATGGAATTGTGACGTTCACGCGACGGTATTTCGACTGGAGTACGACCGGTCACGCTGTGAATCGGCCGCGAAATGGCCGCATGAACTGGAACGATGGAAAATGATCTGACGAACTGTGAAGGAAATGCGATCATGGTGGGTGGGATTCGCGGGTGGGGTGTTCACGGCGCACGGACGTAATTCTGTGGTACATGTGGATGGCGAATCCTACGAAATGGATTATCAACTGACGTGAGCGTCCGGACTCCGGTCCGCGGAGGAGACCCACCGCGGTACCCGTCGGAGACGGCGCACAGACGAAAGGATGTCGACCATGAAGAAGACTCTGATCAAGGGCACTGTCACCGTTGTCGCCGGAGCCAGCCTGCTGCTCGGCGCCGCCGCCTGTGACGACGCCAAGGACACCGCCGACAACGCCGCGAACAGCGCGGGCGACGCCAAGGACAAGGCCGGCGACGCCGCGAACGACGCGAAGGACCAGGCCGGCAACGCCGCCGACGACGCCAAGAACAAGGCGGGCGACGCGAAGGACAAGGCCGGCGCCGCCGCCACCGACGCGAAGGAGAAGGCCGGCGACATGGCCGGTGGCACCGTCGACGCGAAGACCGCCGACGGCAAGGACGTCAAGCTCCCCAAGGACGTCCAGACCGCGTGGGACAACGCCGGCGGCGAGTCCGGCGAGTGGGGCAAGCTCGTGAGCGTCGACGAGGGTGAGGACGGCAAGGTCCTCGCGACCTTCGAGAACGACAACTGGGTCGCCTACTCCAAGGACCACTCCTCCGTCCCGCTCAACGGCATGATCGGCCGCACCTGGGTCGAGCAGGGTGGCCTGGAGAACCCGATCGGCCTGCCGACCGCCCCGGAGAAGGGCTCCGCGCAGGAGGGCTGGACCCAGTCCTTCGAGAACGGCAACCTCGCCTGGACCAAGGACGAGGCCGGCAACTGGACCGCCTCGACCCAGCCGCGTGAGGGTGGCGACGACGCCGCCGCCGACGCGACGAACTGAGGTCGACGCCGCGCAGGGCTCACGCCCTGACGGCCGCTGACGGTCACTGACGGGGAGGTCCATGACGGGCCTCCCCGTCGGCGTGTGTCCGGGGGATGCGGGGGATGCGGCGGCTGCGCGGGGGGATGCGGGGCCGGGGCCCGGGGGATGTCCGCGGCGGGAATCCGGCGGCTGCGCGGCACCGCCGCGGGGTGCACGGACGATTCACCCGATGTTCATCTGACAACAATGTCATTTCCATGCATCCTGCCTACGCTCGGGTCCACACGGCCGGACCCCACCCCGGGACCGTGTTCTCCCCCGGGGATGGCCGCCCACCGGTCCGGCCTCCGACCCGATCGAGGAGCTTCCCTCATGTCGACCACCACGCCGCTCACCTCCACCGCCACCGGGGCGGACCCCCGCACCACCGACGTCGCCGGGCCCGCCGCGCCCGGCGCTGCCGCCACCCCGCACGACACCCCGGACGTCTCCGGGCGCACCGCGGACTCCGCCCCCGGGGACCAGGCCAGTGACCTGCGCACCTACGTCATCGACACGTCCGTGCTGCTGTCCGACCCCTGGGCGTTGCTGAAGTTCGCCGAGCACAGGGTCATCCTCCCGGTTGTCGTCGTCACGGAGCTCGAGGGCAAGCGCTTCCACCCGGAGCTCGGGTGGTTCGCGCGCCAGGCGCTCGGCCTGCTCGAGGATTTCCGACGGTCCACGGGGCGGCTCGACCTGCCCTCGGTCGTCAACGACGAGGGCGGCACGGTCCAGGTGGAGCTCAACCACGTCGACCAGTCCGTGCTGCCCACGGGCCTGCGGACCGACGAGAACGACCACCGCATCCTCGCCTGCGCCCTCAACCTCCGCGCGGAGGGGGCCGCGGTCACGCTCGTGACGAAGGACGTGCCGTTGCGCGTCAAGGCCGGCGCCGTCGGGCTCGACGCGGACGAGTACCACGCCCAGGACGTCGTCCTCACCGGCTACAACGGCATGGCCCGGGCCGAGGTCATGTCCTCGGTCATCGACACCCTGTACGAGACCGGGGAGGTCGACGCGACGGGGATGCTCACCGTCGACGGCCGGGAGCTCGACGAGCTGCCCGTGCACTGCGGGGTGCAGCTGACGTCGGGCACGCAGTCGGCGCTCGCCCGGGTCGTCGGCGACGGGATGCTGCGGCAGGTCCCGGTGGGGCAGGAGGCCTTCGGCCTGCGGGGCCGGAGCGCCCAGCAGCGGGTGGCGCTCGACCTGCTGCTCGACAACGAGGTCGGCATCGTCTCCCTCGGCGGCAGCGCGGGCACGGGGAAGTCCGCGCTCGCCCTGTGCGCGGGCCTGGAGTCCGTGCTCGAGCGGGGCATCCACCGGCGCATCGTCGTCTTCCGCCCCGTCTACGCCGTCGGCGGCCAGGACCTCGGCTACCTGCCCGGCAGCGAGTCGGAGAAGATGAACCCGTGGGCCCAGGCGGTGTACGACACGCTGGAGGGGGTCGTCAGCGAGAACGCCCTCGCCGAGATCGACGACCGGGGGTTGCTCGAGGTGCTCCCGCTCACGCACGTCCGGGGGCGGAGCCTCAACGACAGTTTCGTCATCGTCGACGAGGCCCAGTCCCTCGAGCGCAACGTCCTCCTCACCGTCCTGTCCCGGCTGGGGCGGAACTCCCGGGTCGTGCTCACCCATGACGTGGCGCAGCGGGACAACCTCCGGGTGGGCCGTCACGACGGCATCCAGGCGGTCATCGAGAAGCTCAAGGGCGACCCGCTCTTCGCCCACGTGACGCTCACCCGCTCGGAGCGGTCCGCCATCGCGGAACTGGTCACCGGCCTGCTGGAGAAGGGCTGAGAGGGGAGGGGGACGACGCGGGCAGCGCGGTGATGTCCGTTCACGGCTGCGTGGGTGGCGCCGGGCCGACCGCGTCAGGCAGAATCGCCCCCATGACAGCGACCGGGACAGGGACGGCAGATTCCACCGACACCGCCACGGCAGACCGTCGGCGGGGGTTCAGCGTCCGCAGGATGACGGAGGCGGACCACCCCCGCGTGCGGGAGATCCACCAGGAGGGCATCGACACCGGCCACGCGACGTACGAGCGTGAGGCCCCCGACTGGGAGAACTTCATGGCGAACCGGTGGATGCACCTCGCCTTCGTCGCCGAGGACGACCGGTCCGGCCGGGTCATCGGCTGGACCGCGGCGTCCCGGGCCTCGCACCGTGAGGTGTTCAGCGGGGTCGTCGAGGACTCCATCTACGTCGCCGGTGACGCCGCGGGCCGCGGGGTCGCCGGGGCGTTGCTCGACACGCTCCTCGCCGCGGCGGCGGAGAAGGGCTGCTGGGTGATGCACTCGTCGATCTTCCCCGAGAACGAGGGCTCGCTGCGTCTCCACCGGTCGCGGGGGTTCCGGGAGATCGGGGTGGCGCACGTGATGTCCCACATGGAGTACGGGCCGATGGCCGGCCGGTGGCGGGACATCGTGCTCATGGAGAAGGTCCTGGAGGACGGCCCCGCCTTCGCCGAGTACGCCGAGAGGGTCGGCACCGCGACGTCCTGACGCGGGGCCGACCCTCTCGGGACGGTGGGGGGGGAGGAGCTACTCGACGGTCTCGGCGAGCTCGTCCTGCCGGTTGAAGGCCAGGACGATCGCCGCGACGAGCACGACGGGGGCCAGCGCGATGAACACCGGGGTGAGCGCGCTGTTGTACGCCTGCAGGATCATCTCGTGCACCGCCGACGGCAGCGTGGAGAGGGTGCTGGGCGTGAGGTTGTGCGCGCCGCCGTTCTCGAACATCTGGGCCAGGGCGCCGGCCTTCTCCGGGCCGACCTCGGCGGCCGCCGCCCGGAAGGCGTCGGGGGCGTTGTCCGCGATCGAGGCGGACAGCCGGTGGGTGAAGACCGACCCGACGACGGCCGAGCCGAGCGCACCGCCGATCTGGCGGAAGAAGTTGTTCGACGCGGTCGCCGTGCCGACCATGGACACCGGGAAGGCGTTCTGGACGATGAGGACGATGATCTGCATCGTGCAGCCGAGGCCGAAGCCGTAGACGAACAGGATGACACCGAGGTGCGTCAGCGAGTCGTGCGCCTCGAGGCGGCCCATGAAGACCATCGCGACGGCGGTGACGACCATGCCGAGCACCGGGAACCACTTGTAGCGGCCGGTCCGGGACACGAACTGCCCGACGGTGATGGACGTGAGCATGAGGCCCACCATCATCGGCAGGATCATGAGACCCGCCCGGGTCGGCGACATGCTGTGGACCATCTGGATGTACGTCGGCATGTAGCTCAGCGTGCCGAACATGATGATGCCGACGATGAAGCCCGCGATGGTGGACAGCACGAAGTTGCGCACGCCGAACAGGTGCATCGGGATGAGCGGGGAGCGGGTCCGCCGCTCGATGAGGACGAACGCGACGATGCACACGACCGTCAGGACGCTGAGGCCGATGATCTGGGCCGACGCCCAGTCGTACTGGCGACCGCCCCACGTCGCGACGAGGATGAGGCTGGCGGTGCCGACCGCGAGGGTCGCGGTGCCCCAGACGTCGATGTCGAGGCCGGTCGCGCGCTTCGGCAGGTGGAGGAACAGGGCCGCCATGACGATGGCGATGATGGCGAGCGGGATGTTGAACCACAGGGTCCAGCGCCAGCCGGGGCCGTCGGTGAAGAACCCGCCGAGCAGCGGGCCGAGGACGGACGACAGGCCGAACACGGCGCCCATGACACCCATGAACTTGCCGCGCTGCCGGGCGGGGACGACGTCGGCGATGATGGCCTGCGAGAGCACCATGAGGCCACCGCCGCCGATGCCCTGGACGCCACGGGCCACGATCATCATGTTCATGTTCTGGGCGAAGCCGCCGATGACCGAGCCGAGGAGGAACATCGACAGGGCG
This sequence comes from Corynebacterium bovis DSM 20582 = CIP 54.80, assembly GCF_030408615.1. Classification (NCBI taxonomy): domain Bacteria; kingdom Bacillati; phylum Actinomycetota; class Actinomycetes; order Mycobacteriales; family Corynebacteriaceae; genus Corynebacterium; species Corynebacterium bovis. The sequence continues at coordinate 899,409 of NZ_CP047187.1, forward strand.
AAGATGTAGAGCGGCTTGCGGCCGATCTGGTCGCCGAGCTTGCCGTAGATCGGCAGGCCGATCGTCATGGTCATGAGGAAGATCGTGATGATCCAGCTCATCTGCTCGACGCCGCCGAGGTCACCGACGATGGTCGGCAGGGCGGTGGAGAAGATCATCTGCCCCAGCGACGACATGAGCATGCCGATCATGAGGCAGGCGAAGACCACGGGGACGTTGTTGCGTTCCTTCGCGGGGGCGTCGAGGGCGGCGCCGACGGCGGTCGCCGGGGCGTCACCGTCGGCCGTGGCCACGGTGGAGGGCGCGGCCGCGGTGTCGGCCGGTGCCGTGGCGGGGTCGTCGGGGAGCTGGTGGCGGCCCGCGCCGGTCGTCGCCTCACCTCCGGTGGAGGTCTCCGGCGTCGCGGTGGCGCCGTCGTCGTCAGCCCCCGGCAGGCTGTGCCGGGGTTCGTACGGACTGCTCATGTGTACCTTCTCTCTCTTCGCGGCGGTGCCGCTGACGGGGCTTGTCGTCGTGCACTGTCGTTGTCCCGGGCGTCTGTCACGCCCGGTATGGTCTGGTCGGCCGCGGGTCCGGCCCGGTGGGGCCGGTCGCGGGGGCGGGGCCTCGCCTAGGGCTCCGGGGGCCACCCGTCGGTGAAGGTGGCGGCGAACGCCGTCATGAGGCGTCCGGTCTCCATGAGTGAGCTGGTCCTCGTGGTGTGGTCGTCCCGGCGCGGGATCCCGGCCATCGAGGTCAGCCACAGGCACTCGCGGACGAGGGAGACGACGAGCACGGCCTCGGAGTGGACCGGGATGCCGGTGCTCGCCCGTCGGTGGGGGAACGCGGTGAGGTGGGACTCCACGGCCGCCGTCAGGTCCCGGGCGATGGCGTTGAAGCGCCGTTGTGCCGCGACGGCCAGGGACGGGTTGTCCCGGAAGATGTCGCTGCGGCGTCGCCGGATCGCGAGTGTCGTCTCCCGGTCCGGGGAGAGGTCGAGTGACGTCTCCGGGGAGTGGTCGACGGCGTCGCCGATGGCGCGGAGGACGTCGCGCAGGATGTTCGGGGTGTCGGTCTCCGCGATGCTGCGGAGGACGGTCCCGCTGAGCGGGGGGACACCGGTTCCGGCGGCGACCTGGTCCTTGGAGTCGAAGTAGTTGAAGAACGTCCGGCGGCTTACGTCCGCCTCGGCGCAGATCTCCTCGAGTGTGACCTGATCCAGCCCGCGTTCCAGGATCAGGCGGGTCGCGCAGTCCTCGATACGCAGTCGGGTCTCACGGCGCTTCCGTTCCCGGAGTCCCGGTTGTCTGGATCCGCCGTCGCCTGATCCACATGCTGTCTGATTCGCGGTCACCGCACATTTCTACACTCTGTGCAATTATGCATGCAATGCAACATTAGTGAGCGTGCTTCAGGTACCCCTTATCGGGGGTGGGTGGGGTGGTGGCCGCCGACACCCCGCCCGCAGGTGCCGCCGGCGGGACGCGGGCCCCGGTCACCGGTCCGGGCCGGTCACGGGGGTCGGGGAGGAACGACGACGCCGACCGCCCCGGGTGGGGACGGTCGGCGTGGGGGACCCGGTCGTGGGTCGGGGCCGCGGGCGCGTGCCCGGGCGGTCCGGTCAGCGGTTGCGGTCCGAGTTCGTCATCGCGAGGACGTCGAGGCGCGCGTCGAGCTCCTCCTCGGACAGGGTGTCCGGGACGAAACCGAGGTCGATGACGGTCTGGCGGATCGTCTTGCCCTCCTTGAGGGCGGTCTTCGCGACCTTCGCGGCGTTCTCGTAGCCGATCGCCGAGTTCAGCGGCGTGACGATCGACGGGGAGGACTCCGCCTGGGTCCGCATGTGCTCCACGTTCGCGACGAGCCCGTCGACGAGACGCTCGGCGAAGACCCGGGACGTGTTCGCCAGCAGCGTGATGGACTCCAGCACGTTGCGGGCCATCATCGGGATGAACACGTTGAGCTCGAAGTGGCCCTGCGCGCCGCCGAACGCGATCGCGGCGTCGTTGCCCACGACCTGCGCGGCGACCTGGGTGGCCGTCTCACAGAGGACCGGGTTGACCTTGCCCGGCATGATCGACGACCCCGGCTGGAGGTCCGGCAGGTGCAGCTCGCCGAGGCCGGTCAGCGGGCCGGACCCCATGAGCCGGATGTCGTTGGCGATCTTGGTGAAGGACACCGCCAGGGTCCGCAGGGCGCCGGACATCTCGACGAGGCCGTCGCGCGCGGCCTGCGCCTCGAAGTGGTTCCGGGCCTCGGTGAGGGAGTCCAGGCCCGTGAGCTTCCGCAGCTCCTCCGTGACCTTCGCGCCGAAGTCCGCCGGGGTGTTCAGCCCCGTGCCGACCGCCGTGCCGCCGATCGGGAGCTCGCCGACGCGGGGCAGCGTCGCCTCCACCCGCTCGATCCCGGCGGCGATCTGGTGGGCGTACCCGGAGAACTCCTGGCCGAGGGTCACCGGCACCGCGTCCATGAGGTGGGTGCGGCCGGACTTCACGACCTCGGCGAACTCGGTGGACTTCGCCTCGAGGGACTGCTGGAGCTGGCGGAGCGCCGGGATGAGGGTCTTCACCGCGGCCTCGGTCGTCGCGACGTGGGTCGCGGTGGGGAAGGTGTCGTTCGACGACTGGCCCATGTTGACGTCGTCGTTCGGGTGGACGTCGACACCCTTCTGCTTCGCCAGCGACGCGATGACCTCGTTGGTGTTCATGTTCGACGAGGTCCCGGAGCCCGTCTGGAAGACGTCGATGGGGAACTCGTCGTCGTACGTGCCCTCGGCGATGGCCTTCGCGGCCTCGATGATGGCCGTGGCCTTCGTCTCGTCGAGCAGCCCGCGGTCCAGGTTGACCTGGGCGCAGGCGGCCTTGAGCAGGCCCATCGCGCGGATCTGCGCGGACTCCAGCGGGCGGCCGGAGATGGGGAAGTTCTCCACCGCGCGCTGGGTCTGGGCCCGCCACAGCGCCTTGGCGGGGACCTTGACCTCACCCATCGTGTCGTGTTCGATGCGGTACTCGTTGTCGCTCATCATTCACCTTCGTCATGTCCGTGGCCCTGCCGGGCCGGGGTGTGTGTCCGACCCTCCCGGGCCGGGGTGTCTGTACGGCTGCCGCAGGCCGGGCGCGCCGGACCTGACGCGCACCTGACCTGCTGTCCGCAGCCCACGATACCGCGCACCCGACGCCGCACAGCGGGTCCCGGAGGGACGCTGCGGGCCGGGCCCGGGGTGCGGTCACCGCGGAGGCCGGGCTGGCGGCGGGGTGGCGCAGGGTGGCGCAGGGTGGCGGCGTGGCGTGCCGGGGGAGGGGCTGCGCCGGGGGCCGGGTCAGGCGTTGTAGTCCTGCACGTTGTAGTCCTGCAGCTTCTGGAGCTGGTGGATGGCCTCGATGTAGCGCACGGTGCCGGACCGGGAGCGCATGACGAGCGACCGCGTCGTCGCCCCGTTCGCCCGGTAGCTCACGCCCCGGACCATGTCGCCGTTCGTCACGCCCGTCGCGACGAAGTAGCAGTTGTCCGAGCTCACGAGGTCGTGCGTGCCGAGGACCGTGTCGAGGTCGAGCCCGGCGTCGACGGCCTTCTGCCGCTCGGCGTCGTCCTTCGGCGCGAGGATGCCCTGGATCTCGCCGCCCATGCACTTCATCGCGCACGCCGTGATGATGCCCTCGGGGGTTCCGCCGGTGCCCATCATGATGTCGACCGCGTTGCTGTTCTGTGCGGCGGCCACGGCACCGGCGACGTCACCGTCACCGATGAGCCGGACCTTGGCCCCGGCCTCGCGGATGTCGCGGATGAGGTCGTCGTGCCGGGGGCGGTCGAGGACGACGACGGTCACGTCCGAGGCGCTGACGCCCTTGGCCTTCGCCACGACCTCGATGTTGTGGCGCACCGGGGCGGTGATGTCGATCTTCCCGGCGGCCTCCGGGCCGACCGCGATCTTGCGCATGTAGAACACCGCCGAGGGGTCGTACATGCTGCCCCGCTCGGCGGCGGCGAGGACGGAGATCGCGTTCGGGCGGCCCTCGGCCATGAGCGTCGTGCCGTCGACCGGGTCGACGGCGATGTCGACGGCCGGGCCGTCACCGGTGCCGACGGCCTCGCCGTTGAACAGCATCGGGGCCTCGTCCTTCTCGCCCTCGCCGATGACGACGACGCCGTTCATCTGGACCGTGTTGATCATGCGGCGCATCGCGTTGACCGCGGCGCCGTCCCCCTCGTTCTTCTGGCCGCGGCCGACCCACTTGCCGCTGGCCAGCGCGGCCGCCTCGGTGACCCGGACGAGCTCCATCGCCAGGTTGCGGTCGGGGGTCTTCATCGTCGCGGTCGGGTCGGAATTGTCTGTCGTCATGTCAATCAGCTCTCTCCGGTGACGTCGTTCGGGTGGCGTGCGGAACACACTCCCCCCATTGTTCCATGCGCGGAGGGCCGGACTGTCGTGTGTCACACCTGGGAAGGGGGAGCCGGCGGGGAGGCCGGGCGACCGTCGGCGAGGCCGGTCTGCGATAATGGCCGGGTGCGTATCGAGAAACCCCGGATGTTCCAGGGGACCCGGGACATCGTCATCTCCCTGGCCGTCCTGCTCGTCGTCATGGCCTTTTCCGTGGGGTTCACCGGCATGTGCAGCTTCAACCCCGGCACGCCGGAGGGGGGACCCGTCCAGGAGGTCGACCAGCACACCGTGCTGCAGATGGACGCCCGGGGCCTCGCGTTCCCCGTGCGGGACCCCGCCATGCCGGACGGGTGGCAGCCGAACTCCGCGCGCCGCGTCCAGCTCGCCGGGCGGACCTCCACCCTCGTCGGGTGGGTCGTCGGGGGCCGGAACTACATCTCCGTCACGCAGACGGATGCGCCGCTCGAGGCGGCGGTGAAGGACGTCGACGACGAGGCGCGTCAGGAGACCGACGCCGAGACCGTCGACGGGACCCGGTGGCGGCGGTTCGAGGGCGACGACGTCCGCCCGGTGTGGGCCGCCGACCTCGGGGAGTCCCGCGTGCTCCTCGAGGGGACGGTGTCCGACGACGACTTCCGCGCCGCGGCCACGGCGGTGACCACCGCGCGTCCCCTCGACACCGACGGGGCCGGGGAGCGCTCCGGTGGGACGGCGTCGACCCCGGCGACGGCCGCACCGACGGCCGCGTCGTAGCGACCGGCAGCAGGGGGCGGCCCGGGGGAGATCGACGGGGACCGCGTCGTAGCGACCGGCCGCAGGGACCGGCCCGGGGGAGATCGACGGGGGCCGCGTCGTAGCGACCGGCAGCAGGGGGCGGCCCGGGGGAGACCGACGGGGCCGCATCGTAGGGACCGGCTGTGGGGGAGTGGTCCGGGGGAGGGTGACGACGGCAGCGTGCGGGTGAGGGCACCCGTTCCGCGACGGACTGCACGACTGCTACCGTGCACAGCGGATGTGACGCCCCCGCGGCGTCACGCGCGAGAGTTCGTCGTGGGCGTTGCCCCCAGAGAGGACCCCTGATGTCAGAACCATTCACCGGGACCCCCGCTGACCGCCACGGCTCCGGCCGGCACAGCCTCCCCGGGTCGGAGCCGTCCGGTCGCGGCCGTCACCACGCTGATCCGCCGGCCGGGTCGTACGCCGCATCCGGCGCCGCCGATGCCGCAGCCGACGCCCCCGCCGCGCAGCCGTACGCCGGGTCGTACGCCGCAGCTGACGCCGGGGCCGCCCGGCCCGCGCCAGCGGCGGAGGCGCGGACCTCGAGGTTCCGGGGTGCCGGGCTCGTCCCGGGTGTCCTGTTCATCGTCGTCGCGGCCGCGTGCTACTACCTCAATCTCGCGTCCTTCACCCCGGCGACCGACAGCATGGACGTCCGCGCGGGGAAGGACTACTACCTCGCCCAGGTGGAGAACCTGTCGGGAGCCCCGGTCAGCTCGTGCACGCCCGTCGACGCCTCCGGGGCCGACGTCTCGGACGCCGTCGGGGAGACTGAGGACCTCGACGGCGCGAAGGTCACGCCGAGCCTCGCCGAGCGCCGGTACGTCGTCGAGAAGCTCCGGTTCACCCGGGACGTCCAGGGCTTCCACATGGACTGTGACGTGAAGGGCGTGTACATCACCGAGCGGGCGCCGGGGACGCTGCGGATCATGGCGAGGGTCGCCGTCCCGGCGATGTTCCTCGGCGTCGTCAGCGTGGTCGGCGCGCTCGCGGCCCTGGCCAAGCGCCGGTCCGCCTGAGCCCCCACCGGCCGGCCCCGGTCGCTGCACCCGGCCGGCCGGTTGCGACCGCCGGCGCGGCGTCGGGCTGACCTGGCCGGCCGGTTCCGACCGCCCGCGCGGCGTCGGTCAGTTCGCGTCGCGCGGGGCGGTGCCCTCGCCGTCGTCCGCCCCGTCGTCCCGGGCCGCGCCACCGTCCCCCGCGTCGGTGTCGCCGCTGCCCGCGGTGTCACCGTCGCCGCCCCGGCCGTCGCGCCGGGCGAGGGCCTGCTCGATCCGGGACGACGCCCCGTCGAGGTACGTCTCGCAGTACGCCGCGAGCGTCTCGCCCCGCTCCCAGTAGTTCAGTGACTCGTCGAGGCTCATCTGCCCGAGCTCGAGGATCTTCACGACCTCGACGAGTTCATCGCGGGCCTGCTCGTAGTTGAGCTCCTCGACGGGGCGGAAGGTCTGGCGGTTCTCCTGGCCGGTGCTGCCGGTCATGTGGTCTCCTCACGGACGGTGGTGCGACGGCCCCGTGCGGGCCGTCGACGACTGGTCGTCGCTGTCTCTGGTGCTGTCTGTGTCGCTGGTGCTGTCTGTGGTCGTGTCTGCTGTGGCGGTGGCGGTGGCGGTGGTGCCCGCCCGCCGGGGGTGTCCCCGGACGGCCGGCCCGCCGCCGCGGTGGCCGGGGTCGGGGCGTCAGGTGCCGAGGTGTCCGTCGTCCCCCTCCGGTGGTTCGACGCCGCCCTCCGCACCCGCTCCGGTCGTGGGGGCCGTCACGGTCCCCGGGGCCCGGGTGACCGCCATGGCCGCGGCCGTCACCGACCCGTCGGCGACGCGGATGCGCAGCTGCGACCCGGGGGACACCTGCCCGACACCCGTGACGACCTCGGCGGGACTGTGGTCCCGGGGGACGACCTGGACGACCGCGTAACCGCGGGCCAGGGTCTGCGCCGGGCCAAGGGCGTTGACCTGCGCCTTCAGGGAGTGGATGCGGGAGCGCATGTCCCGGACCGTCGTCCCCAGCGCCCGGTCCGCCCGCACGCGGGCCTCCTCGACGAGCGCCCGCTGCGTCTCCACCGTCAGCCGCGGGTTCGCCATGACCGGACGCGACCGGAAGCTGTCCAGCCCGCGCCGCTCATGGGCCACCCACGACCGCAACGCCCCGGCGGCCCGCTCCCGGAGCTCCGCGATGCGCTGGTGCTCCGCCGCGACGTCCGGGACGACGCGCTTCGCCGCATCCGTGGGCGTCGCCGCCCGCAGGTCGGCGACGTTGTCCAGCAGCGGCGTGTCCGGCTCGTGCCCGATCGCGCTGACCACCGGGGTCCGCATCCGCGAGACCTGCCGGATGAGCGCCTCCTCCGAGAACGGCAGGAGATCCTCCACCGACCCGCCGCCCCGGGCGACGATCACGACGTCCACCGAGGGGTCCTCCTCCAGCTCACGGAGGGCGGCGACGACCTGCGGCACTGCCCCCGCCCCCTGGACCGCGGTGTTGAGGACGCGGATGTCGACGGCGGGCCACCGGTCCCGCGCGACGGAGAGCACGTCACGCTCCGCCGCGGAGCCCCGCCCGGTGACGAGGCCGATGCGCCGGGGGAGGAACGGCAGCCGCGACTTGAGGCGTTCGTCGAACAACCCCTCCGCCGCGAGCGCCCGCTTCAGCTGCTCGAGCCGGGCGAGCAGCTCACCGATCCCCACGTGACGCACCTGGGTCACCCACAGGGAGAACGACCCGCGCCCGGCGTAGAACGCCGGCTTGCCGTAGACGACCACCCGGTCGCCGTCACGCAACGGCGAGGGCATCGAGCGCAGCAGGGACGTCGGGCACGTGACCTGCACCGACTTCTCCTCGTCGACGTCGCGGAGCGTGATGTAGGACAGCTTCCACGACGGCTTCATGTTCACCTGGGTGATCTGCCCCTCCACCCACAGGTGACCGAGGCGTTCGATCCAGCCCTTGACCTTCTCGTTCACCGTGCGGACGGGCCACGGCGCGTCCGGGGACGACGGGGCCCCGCCCGGGGAGCGTCCCGGGGCGGGGCCGGAGGTCGGTTTGTGCGTGGAAGCCATGGGGACAGTGTAGAGGGGAGGCCGGACAATGCCCGGGTGTCGGTTACGATGGGGCGCATGACTCAAGCGACGACCCACGACGCGACCGCTCCCGCCCGGACCCGGCGGGTCATCCTCGCGGCCCCCCGGGGCTACTGCGCCGGTGTGGACCGTGCCGTCGAGACCGTCGAGAAGGCCCTGGAGAAGCACGGCGCGCCCCTCTACGTGCGCAAGGAGATCGTGCACAACAAGCACGTCGTGAAGACCTTCGAGAAGCAGGGGGTGATCTTCGTCGACGAGACGACGGAGATCCCGGAGGGCTCGAACGTCGTCTTCTCCGCCCACGGGGTGTCCCCGGCCGTGCACGACGAGGCCCGGAAACTCCAGCTCAAGACCTTCGACGCCACCTGCCCGCTCGTGACGAAGGTCCACGGCGAGGTCAAGCGCTTCGCCAAGCAGGGCTACCAGATCATCCTCATCGGCCACCACGGCCACGAGGAGGTCGAGGGCACCGCCGGCGAGGCCCCCGACGTCGTCCACCTCGTCGACGGCCGGGAGGACGTCGACGCCCTCGAGTTCGCCCCCGGCACGCCCCTGATCTGGTTGTCCCAGACGACGCTGTCCGTCGACGAGACGATGTCGACCGTCGCGATGCTCCGCGAGAAGTTCCCGGACATCCAGGACCCGCCGAGCCACGACATCTGCTACGCCACCCAGAACCGCCAGGTCGCGGTCAAGGCGATCGCCCCGAAGGTCGAGCTCATGATCGTCGTCGGCAGCCAGAACTCCTCCAACTCCCGGCGGCTCGTCGAGGTCGCCCTCCAGCACGGGACGCGGGACTCCCACCTCGTCGACTACGCCGACCAGATCGACCCGGCGTGGTTCGAGGGCGTGACGAACGTCGGCGTGACCTCCGGCGCATCGGTGCCCGAGCTGCTCGTCCGCGGGGTGCTGGACCTCCTCGCCGACCACGGCTTCCGGGATGTCGAGGAGGTCACGACGGCGACGGAGGACCTCGTGTTCTCCCTGCCGCGTGAACTGCGGCCGCCGCGCACGTCGCGCGCCAGCTGACGGGGGTCGGCGACAGGGGGCGACGGGGTCAGGCGGGGGGGGCTGACGCAGGGCCGGCCGGGGGCCGGTGCCGGGGGACGTGACGCAGGCCGACAGGGCCCGGGGTGGGGCCGGATCAGGCCCGGGCGGGGGAGAGTGCCCGGAGTGGGGGTCAGTCCTCGTCGAGGTAGTGGCGGCCGCGCCGCCGGACCGGGCTGGCGGTCCCGGTGGGCGCCTCGTCCCGCCGGTGGCGGGCGCGCCGCTCCTCCTCCTCGCGGCGCCGGGTCGCGTCAGCACGGCGTCGTTCCGCCGCCCGACGCAGGTCCCCGGTCGGGTCGGGCGAGTCCAGCCCCCGGGCGCGCCGCACCGTCGCGATGTTCCGGGCGTCGACGGACGCGCTGCGCCGGCGCGACGTCGCGAGCCGGCGGCGCTCCTTCTCCAGGGCCTTCCGGTCGAGCAGCCAGCGGAGGAGGGCGATGATGATGCTCAGGGCCACCGCCCCGAGGAGCCACGGGTACTTCTCGACGATGGGGTAGGCGGCCGTGAGGACGGCGGTCTTCCTCCCCGCCGTCGTCGCGGACTGCCCGAGCGACGAGATACCGATGACGAAGGACCCGACGAACCACCACAACGGCTGCGCCGCGACGGTGACGAACAGGCCCCGGATGTCGACGATCGCGGTGGTCACGACGGCGACGACGGTGAAGACGACGGCGTAGAGCCCGGTGATCGCCCCGTTCTGACGGGCGAGGACGAGGCCGAGGAGAACGACCACGATCATGGCCAGCGGCGGGAACCAGACGGGGATCAACCCGGTGCGGTTCACGGGCACCGACCGGCGGGGGGTGGACATCGCGTCTTCAGTCACGGCTGTTCATGCTATCCGATGACCCGCGCGGTGTGGACCACCCCGTGCCCGGGACGGTCAGTCGTCCGTGTGCCGGGCGGGGCTGGCGTGACCGCGCTGTTCGTGCTGCCCGCCGCTGGAGCGCGAGGTCAGCAGGCGGCCGAGGGGGGCGCTGTCGCCGGTGGTCGCGTTGACGACCCCGCGGCGCCACTCCCGCCACCGCTCGGCGGCGCGTTCGCTCTGCGCCCCGCTGAGGGTGCCCGCGGTGGTCTGGAACGAGATCTCGTCCGCGCGCTTCTCCCCGGTGGCGAGGTCCGTGAGGTCCCCCATGTAGCGGAAGATCACGGCGATCACCGCCGCCGCCGGGACGGCGAGGAAGCCGCCGACGATGCCGAAGAGCGTGCCGCCGACCGTGACGGACAGCAGCACGATGACCGGGTGGAGGTCCATCGCGCGGGACTGGAGGACGGGGGAGAGGACGTTGCCCTCGAGCTGCTGCACGGCGATGACGAGGAGCAGGACGAGGATGGCCGTCGTCACACTGTTCGCGACGAGCGCGATGAGCACCGACAGGGCGCCGGCGACGAAGGCACCGATGAGCGGGATGAACCCGCCCATGAACGTGATGACCGCGAGCGGGCCGGCGAGCGGCACGCCGAGGATGATGAGGCCGCCGCCGATGAAGAAGGCGTCGATGAAGCTGACGATCGCCTGCGTGCGGATGAAGCCGCCGAGGGTCGTCCAGCAGCGGGTGAGGACCTCGGTGAGGTGCCAGCCGACCCGACGGCCCGTGATGCGCCGCAGCGTCGGGAGGAACTTCTCCCCGTCCTTGAGGAAGAAGAACGTGAGCACGAACATCACCACGAGGGTGATGACGGCGGAGGAGAAGGCGGTGGCCCCGGAGATCGCCGTGGAGGCGATGTCGCCGGAACGCTCCTGCATCCACGCGGTGGCCTTGTCGACCATCGCCTCGAGCTGGTCGCTCTTGATGTTCAGCGGCGGGCCGGAGAGCCAGGTCTGGATCTTCTCGATGCCCTCGGTTCCGCGGTCGATGAGGTCCTTCGACTGGGACACGACGCTGGGGGCGATCGCCGCGAAGATGCCGCCGATGACGGCGAAGAAGCCGATGAGCGTCATGAACACGGCGAGCGCGTTGGGGATGTGGGCCTTCGTGCGCAGCACGCGGACGACGGGCCAGAGCACGGTGCAGACGATGATGCTGAGCAGCACCGGCAGGATGCCGGTCCACAGCTTGCCGAACGCGACGGCGGCGACGAAGGCGGCGACGGCGATGACGAGGAAGCGCAGGCACCAGCCGGAGAACCAGCGCACGCCCGTGCCGATGACCTCGGACCGGTCGCGGATCTCCTCGCCGATGCCGCTGTTCGGGTTCTTGCGGAGGCTGTCGTCCTCCACGTCGTGATCCTGGGCCTCGAGGGCCTCCTCGACGATCTTCTCGGTCCGCGCGGTGGGGACCGTGCGCTGGTCGGCGCGGTCCCCGCCGGCGTCCGTCTCCAGGTTCGAGGGGATCGCGGGGGCGGTGTGGGTGGCCGGGTCATCCGCCGGGGCGTCCTCGGTCCGGTCACCGGGGACGGGGAGCATGGTCTCCTGGTCCATCCGGTCCGATCCCATGAGGAAGTCGGCGAAGTCCCGACCGGTGTCCGGGCCGGTGCGGGCGGACCCTCCGTGGTCTGTCGAATCTCTCTTGTCGTTCGTCACCTTGACCATTGTGCCGAATTCCCGTTCGCAAAGACAGCGGGCGAATGAATGGGATTGACCACGAACTATCGACGACCGTCGGCGGCGGGGTTGTCCGGGTGGCCCGGAGGACCGGCCCGGAGTCCGGCCCGGGGGCTGCGCGGGTGGTCCGGTCAGGTCCCCAGGGTGGCGTCGTCGGTGCCGGGGGCCGTGCCGAGTTCGCCGGAGGTGTCGTCGGAGGTCCGGGACAGGGCGATCGACGAGACGACGAGCCCTCCCCAGATCACGGCGATGAAGAGGACGAGCATGATGATCGCTGTGGTGGACACGGGTCAGCTCCTCGGGGTCGTGTCGGTGGCGTCCGCGGGGCGCCCGGACCCGGCCGCAGCCGGGGACGCGATGGCGGAGGCGGTGGCGAGCGGGTTCGGGGTGCCCTTCGGGCGACCGCGCGGCGGGACGCCGAAGTCGGAGCCGGGCAGCCCGTCGAGGGTCGTCGACCCCCGGAACGACACCGCCGTGAGGACGACCGCGGCGATGACGATGACGGCGAGCACCGCCCAGCCGTACGTCACGAGCTGGGACTGCGCGTAGCCCTCGTACGGCTCGCGGATGAGCGTGATGAGCTCGTTGACCAGCATGTACGCCAGGGCGATCGGGGTGATGACCATGACGCAGATCTTCCACGTCAGGCCGACCCGCACCGAGGACACGGCGTTGAGGTGCTGCTCGATCTCCGTCATGCGGCGGGTGACGTAGCCCACGACGACGATCGCCGCGACGGCCGCGGCGACGATGCCGATGTTGTTCGTGAACTTGTCCATGATGTCCAGGGTCACGAGGCCGGAGGTCGTGGAGAACAGGGCGACGGACAGGACCGTCATGAGGGTGCCGACGCAGATCGCGGTGCGGCGACGGGGCAGGTTGAACTTGTCCTTCACCGCGGACACCACGACCTCCAGCAGGGAGATCAGCGACGTCAACCCGGCGAGGAACAGGCTGGCGAAGAACAGCACGCCGAACAACGCCCCCGCCGGCATCTGGTTGATGATCGTGGGGAAGGCGACGAACGCCAGGCCGATGCCGGACGACGCGACCTCGTCGACCGCGACGCCGGACCGCGTGGCCATGAACCCGAGCGCGGCGAACACGCCGATCCCCGCGAGCACCTCGAACGAGGAGTTCGCGAACGCCGTCACCATGCCCGTGCCCGTGAGGTTCGTCCTCGGCTTGAGGTAGGAGGCGTACGTCGTCATGATCCCGAACCCGATCGACAGGGAGAAGAAGATCTGGCCGTACGCCGCGATCCACACCGAACTGTCACCGAGCTTGTCCCACTTCGGGCTGAACAGGGCGTCCAGGCCCGCCGACGCGCCGTCGAGGAACAGCGAGCGGACGACGAGCACGGCGAAGAGCACGACGAGCACGGGCACGAAGACCGTCGTCATCCGGCCGATGCCCGACGAGACGTCGAACACCAGCGTGAGGACCGTGACGACCCACACGAGCACGAGCACCGCCGCGATCGGCCAGACGACGTCGAGGGAGAACGTCCGGGTCGAGTCCATCCGCAGGAACTCCTTGAAGAAGAAGCCCTCCGGGTCGTCACCCCACGCCTTCGTCACCGACCGGACGGTGTAGATCCCGGACCACGCGACGATGACCGCGTAGTAGATCGTGATGAAGAACGCCACGCCCACCTGGAACCACCCGAGCGGTTCACCGGCGCGGTGGATCCGCCGGTACACCAGCGGCGCCGACCCCCGGTACCGGTGACCGAGGCCGAAGAACAGCCACAGCAGCGGGATCCCCGCCGTGAGCAGCGCGACGAGGTAGGGCACGAGGAACGCCCCGCCGCCCGAGTCGTAGGCGACGTAGGGGAAACGCCAGATGTTGCCCAGGCCGACGGCCGAGCCGATCGCGGCGAAGAGGAACATCGACCGCGAACTGAACGTCTCGCGGCCGCGGCTGGGGGCCGTGGTGCCCGACGCGGCACGCGCCGTGCCGGGGCCGGACGGGCCGGGGGTCTGTGAACTGGGGGAGGGCGTCGCGCCGGGGCGGGACGGGGATTCTGATGCCAAGGCAGGGTCCTGGAGGGGAGGTCCGACGCTGCGCGCCGGACGGGCGGTGGTGGGCGGCTGGCTGCTGTGGCGCCTGCGGTGACCCGGGCCGCGGCCGCAGGTGGTGGGTGCGACGGCGTGGACCGGCCGGCCGGCCCCCGTGATAGCGGGCTGACCGTTCTCTGGGTGACCCCTGAGAGATGGCGATCATCATAGACGTGGGTCCCGACCGCGGGTGGAGCATCGGGGGTGAAGCGTGGCGACGGGCGGTGGTCGCGTCGAACCCCCACCGGTCGGGGACGGGACCGGGCCGCGGCACACCGGGCGGGCCCGGGCCGTTGGCGGCGCCGGATGACGAGCGGATAGGATGACGCCCGTGACTCTTACACTCGGAATCGTCGGCCTGCCCAACGTGGGGAAGTCCACCCTCTTCAACGCGCTCACCCGCAACGACGTGCTCGCGGCGAACTACCCGTTCGCCACCATCGAGCCGAACGTCGGGCTCGTCGAGCTGCCGGACCCGCGGCTCACCCGGCTCGCGGAGATCTTCGGTTCCGAGCGCATCCTCCCGGCGACCGTGTCCTTCGTCGACATCGCCGGCATCGTCAAGGGCGCCTCCGAGGGCGAGGGCATGGGTAACGCGTTCCTCGCGAACATCCGGGAGGCCGACGCGATCTGCCAGGTCGTCCGCGCCTTCGCCGACGACGACGTCATCCACGTCGACGGGCGCGTCGACCCCGCCCACGACATTGACGTCATCAACACCGAGCTCATCCTCGCCGACCTCCAGACCGTGGAGAAGGCCCTCCCGCGCCTGGAGAAGGAGGCCCGGAAGGACAAGGAGAAGGCCGCGCAGGTCGAGGCGACGAAGACCGCCCAGGCGGTCCTCGAGGACGGCCGGACGCTCTACGCGGCGTCGAAGTCCGGGGACATCGACCTCGCCGGCGTGCGCGAGCTGCACCTCATGACCGCCAAGCCGTTCCTCTACGTCTTCAACTCCGACGAGTCCGTGCTCACCGACGACGCCCGGAAGGCCGAACTCGCCGAGCTCGTCGCCCCGGCGGACTGCGTGTTCCTCGACGCCGCCACCGAGGCGGAACTCCTGGAGCTCGACGACGACGAGGCCGCCGAACTGCTCGCGTCCGTCGGCCAGGACGAGCCGGGGCTGACGACGCTGGCCCGCGCCGGGTTCGAGACGCTGGGCCTGCAGACCTACCTCACCGCGGGGCCGAAGGAGTCCCGCGCGTGGACCATCCGGAAGGGCTCGACCGCCCCGCAGGCCGCCGGCGTCATCCACACCGACTTCGAGCGCGGGTTCATCAAGGCCGAGATCGTCGGCTTCGCCGACCTCGACGCGCTCGGCTCGATGGCCGAGGCCCGCGCGCAGGGCAAGGTCCGCCAGGAGGGCAAGGACTACGTCATGCACGACGGTGACGTGGTGGAGTTCAAGTTCAACGTCTGAGTGCCGTCGTGGGTGTGGGTCGTTCCGGGGGGGCGTCGGCAGGGTTCGGTCGACGCCCCATGACCGGTTCCGCCTACTTCGGTAGGTCCAGGGTCCGTCGTCATTGTTCCCGGGCGGTGCCCACGGGTGGGGATGCCACGATGTACGCGACGTAGTCGACGAGTACCGGGTCGGTGGGGTTTCCGACGAGCTGCGGGATGGGCGGGGGAGGTTCGGGGGCTGAGGCCGGGATGTTGAGCCAGTCGGCGTTGTTCGTCGCAGCGCCGTGGTGGTTGCCCGCGTGGACCATGTGCAGGGCATCGGTCGCCCGGAGACCACGGGGGCGCTCACACCGATGCCGAGCGTGGGGTCATCACGCTTGAGACCGCTGGCTTGGATTTCCGTAGCTTCAGGACTCATGTCCGTGCGCAGGGTAAGGTGGGCCAAGAGCGCAAGGTCGACAGTAAGCTCTCGTTCGCCTTCGTGATTAGGACGGAGGATGTCGGGGAGTGATCCGGCTTACGCGAGGGGTGAGCAGCTCCTCACGAAGGCGGAGGTGGAGATCGTCGGGTCTTGGGATTCGGAGCCCTTCGAGGTCAAGTGCAAGTCCTCGGCGAAGCGGCCGTGGTGATCGAGCATCTCATGGTTGAGTGAAAGAGAAAGGCCCGGGAATGAGTTTGTCCAAGCCAACAGATTCGAAATTTTCACCTTCAGTCCTGCGGTCGGTTGCGGGGGTGCTCGCCGATACTGATGATGGACTGACAGGGCGCGAGATCGGAGACCTGCTGAAGGACCTTGACATGCCGGATTCGGGTTCTGGCGAGACTAAGCGGGTTCGCCTCGCCAAGGCCTTCGATAACGCCCAGACGCGAGCCGGGAATGCGAAGCCAATTATGGACTTCATCTCCTCGGCGATGCAATCGGTACGGTACGTCGATGACCGCGGGCTCTTCTACAGACGCCAGGGGAAACTCAATAAGCTCCTCGCGTACGTCGGTCTGCGGGTTGACGACCAGGGCGAGGTTGTGAGTGGTGAGTTAGCCCGGAACTTGGATGAGGCGGATAAGATCGCAAACTCTATCCACGATGAACTCGACCGCCGCAAGTGTCATCCTGAGGTGCTGCGGTACTGCTCCGTGGAGGTACTGAAGGAAGCGTACTTCCATGCCTGCCTCGAAGCGACCAAGAGTATCTTCGATCGTCTGCGGAGCATGACCGGCGCGTCGGGCGACGGAGCGGCCCTTGTCGACACCGTTCTGGCGCTCGGAAAGTCCGGCCCGATGCTCGCGATCAACTCGCTGCGGACGCAGACCGAGAAGGACGAGCAGACTGGGCTCGCGAATCTCGTGAAGGGGTTGAATGGCCTCTACCGGAATCCGACGGCGCACGATCCGAGGTTGAGTCGAAAGATCAGCGACGACGAGCTGCTCGAAGTGCTGACGATGGTCTCCGTTGTCCATCGGAGACTTGACGGCGCCTCATCGTCCAACGGGGTTTTGCCGTGAACGAGGACGTCGACTACAAGGTCGAGCCCGACGACGAGCGCCCTTCCCGGGCTGAGGGGGAAGCTCAGGAGCCGGAAGGGCCGAACGATGGCGACCGCAAGGAGCGAACCGGGTTCCCTACTCCGGTGGGTTTCTCCCAGTCGTTGCAGCTGAACGTGGACGATGCCGTAGCCAGTGTCTCCGCGCCCCTTCAGGAAAAGATCCGCTCGGCAATGTTTGAGTTCAGCGCCATCGTCCGCCAGGCCCTCCTGCCGGGGAGTGAGCGGTTCCAAGAGCAAGTGAAGTCGATCATGCCCATCGTCCCCGCCTTCTCGGTGCCATCGCTAGATCTAGCCGAGCAGCAGTTTCGAGAACTCCACGACCCCGTGGACCAGGAATTGCTCAAGCGGTTTTTCGAGGAGCAGGCCCAGGTTTTTGAAAGCCTGCGAAAGTCCCTCGGCTTGCTCTTCGACCACACTCTGAGTCCTGCGCTCAAACGAGGCCTTTGGCCGCCCAACCTCAGGGATCATGGCGATGAGATCACGGAGAGCCAGATCCGCAGATTCGTTGAGCAGGAAGCTATACCGCTCTACCTCGTGCCGAGGTGGGCCACGGTATCCCGGCTGCTGGAGGCGAAGGACCGCAATGAGCGGCTGCGAGTGCTAGACGACTGCTATGAAACAATCATGGACGACTGTAAGGCGGTGCTAGAGCGAACGGACCA
Organism: Corynebacterium bovis DSM 20582 = CIP 54.80; assembly: GCF_030408615.1. Classification (NCBI taxonomy): domain Bacteria; kingdom Bacillati; phylum Actinomycetota; class Actinomycetes; order Mycobacteriales; family Corynebacteriaceae; genus Corynebacterium; species Corynebacterium bovis. Next base: position 916,879 of record NZ_CP047187.1, read on the forward strand.
TGCCTCGGTCAGCGACCAGCGCGACTTTGCGTTGGAGGGAATTCGCGCGATGCGCGCCGGCCATACATCTCCGGCTCAGGCTTTGTTCACGGTAACGCTCGACACGTTGATCGTCAAATTCTTTCCCGACCGGAGTGCCCGCAGGATTATCACGAACCGCAAGAGAGGAGCGGACGTCCCTAATGAGATCGGTGAGAAAGCCGTCCCTGAAGTGTTCGTCTGGCTGCCGATCTGGAACGCGCACGAGCAGTTCTGGAATGACAAGGGTGACAACGTGCCGGAATCCTACTCTCGTCATGCGAGCGTCCACGGCGTCTCCTCGCGCCAGTTCAACAGGACCAACTGTGTACAGGCGCTGATGCTCGTCACGAGCCTCATCGGCTTAGCTAACAGGAAAACATGTCAGATCAGATAGCGTTATTCAGTTTCCTGCCCTTTGCGACAGTCGACATCGTGGACCCCTTGGGTGCCGCAGTCTCATACTCGGTAGGCTGATCGCCTGCGGTGTTAGCTTCGATTTGTCTTATAGCGAAGGAATCCTTCCATTGCTCGGGCGATGCTTTAACCGGAATCTCGTAGGACTGTCGAGCGTCTGTGCGCGAGGCCAGGGCTTATCCGAAGCTGAAGGTTTCAGGCTATTCGATGGCGTGTTGCCGTCCACCCGACGTCGGCTGTTGAATATCGTAAGCGCCGTCGATACTGGTGGATTAGGGCTCATTGAACGACGGTGAATGATAGTGGCATCTAGAAATTCTTGCTGGCTATCGCACAAGGCACGCTGCCAGCCAGGCGTTCGTTCCGAAACTTGGTGGATATCACGTTCACCGGCTGTGCGCCGTCGTGGGGGCAGCGGGGCCGCCTACGCGCGCAGCCCGGAACTGGTCGGGGACGGGGCCCGGGGTCGCGCGGTCAGTCCGGGCGGCCGGGCCCCGACGTCAGCCGGTTGACCAGGCCCGTCGCGGCCGCGGTGATGACGAACATGACGAGGAACCCGATGACGGAGTCGTGCCTGAGCCCGATATAGAGCGACAGGATGAACCCGACGAGGGCGACGAGGAGGGCGTTCATCGAGACCGTCTTCTTCATGGGGGCTCCTTGTCGTGGGGCGGGGCTGACCTCGCGGGCGTCACGGGCGCGGGACCGGGGCGTCGGTGCGGCGGATCTCGCGTCTCGCGGGGCGTCGCGGGCGCGGCTGACCTCGCGTCCGGCGCGGGTGGGACCGGCAATTGCTGCCAGGTGCCACCGTAGGGGTTCTCCCCGCCGGGGGAGGGAATGTGACCAGCGTTACGGCCGGGTGCGTACGGCGCACGGTGACCCCGACCCGCCCGCTGTTCACCCCGGTGTCCACCCGTCCCTCACCCCACCGTCCACCCACCCCTCCACCCGTCCGGGCGAAGCTCCGCCGGGGCCGCGGCGGTCTGCCATGATGATGTGATCCTGACCACCCTGTGATCACCGGAGGACGCACCGTGAGCACCGCCCCTGACCCCGCCGGATCCGGCGCCGACCCCGCCGCCGCCCACGCAGGCCACGCGCCCGTGAGCACCGCCCCGGCCACCGCCGCCCCGTCACCCACCGCGACAACCCCGCGGCGCCCGGCGAACCACGTCGACCCCGAGGTCCTCGACCGCGAGCACGGCCGGTGGACCCCGGGCCGCATCGCCCTGTGGGTGGCGATCGCGCTGCTCGGCGGCCTCGGCTGGGTCATGCTCGCGCTGGTCCGCGGGGAGACGGTCAACGGCATCTGGTTCGTCTTCGCCGCGGTGTGCACGTACGTCATCGGCTACCGCTTCTACTCCCGGTACATCGAGAACCGCCTGGTCCGCCCGGACGACCGCCGCGCGACACCCGCGGAGTACAAGGCGGACGGCACGGACTACATGCCGACCGACCGCCGGGTGCTCTACGGCCACCACTTCGCGGCGATCGCCGGCGCGGGTCCGCTCGTGGGGCCGGTCCTCGCCGCGCAGATGGGCTACCTGCCGGGCACGATCTGGATCATCGTCGGCGTGATCTTCGCGGGGGCGGTGCAGGACTACCTCGTGCTGTTCTTCTCGATGCGGCGGGGCGGGCGGTCGCTCGGCCAGATGGCCCGGGAGGAGCTCGGCGTCGTCGGCGGGTACGCGGCGATCGTCGCGACCCTGGCGATCATGGTCATCATCACGGCGATCCTCGCGCTGGTCGTCGTGAACTCCCTCGCGGAGTCCCCGTGGGGTGTGTTCTCCGTCGGCATGACGATCCCCATCGCGCTGGTGATGGGCGTGTACCTGCGGTTCGTGCGCCCGGGGAAGGTCCTGGAGGTGTCGGTGCTGGGCTTCGTGCTGCTGCTCGCCGCGATCGTCGCCGGCGGGTACGTCGGTGGCACGGCGTGGGGCGTGGAGTACCTCACGCTGAGCAAGACGACGATCGCGTGGGGGATCATCGTCTACGGGTTCATCGCGGCGGTGCTGCCGGTGTGGCTGCTCCTCGCGCCGCGGGACTACCTGTCGACGTTCATGAAGGTCGGCACGATCGTGCTGCTGGCGGTGGGGATCGTCGTCGTCCGGCCGGAGATCTCCGTCCCGGCGGTCAGCGAGTTTGCCTCCCGCAGCGACGGCCCGGTGTTCTCCGGTTCCCTGTTCCCCTTCCTCTTCGTCACGATCGCCTGCGGGGCCCTGTCCGGGTTCCACGCGCTCATCGCCTCCGGGACGACGCCGAAGATGGTGGAGAAGGAGCGCCAGACCCGGCTCATCGGCTACGGCGGGATGTGCCTGGAGTCGTTCGTCGCGATCATGGCGCTCGTCGCCGCGGTGACGGTGGACCGCGGCATCTACTTCGCCATGAACGCCGGGGCGGGGGCGACGGGCGGCACGGTCGAGGGGGCGGCGGCGTTCGTGAACTCGCTCGGCCTCACGGGCGTGTCCGTCACCCCGGACCAGCTCACGGCCACGGCCGGTGCGGTGGGGGAGCACAGCGTCGTCTCCCGGACCGGTGGGGCACCCACCCTGGCGGTGGGCATGGCGGGGATCATGCACAACCTCATGCCGGGTCTGAACCTCATGAGTTTCTGGTACCACTTCGCGATCATGTTCGAGGCCCTGTTCATCCTCACGGCCGTGGACGCCGGCACGCGCGTGGCCCGGTTCATGCTCCAGGATGCGCTGGGCAATGCGGTGCCCCGGTTCCGGGACTCCTCGTGGCGGGTCGGGGTGTGGCTGACGACGCTGGTCATGGTCGCCGCGTGGGGGTCGATCCTGCTGCTCGGCGTGACGGACCCGCTCGGCGGCATCAACACGTTCTACCCGCTGTTCGGTATCGCGAACCAGCTGCTCGCGGCGGTCGCGCTGGCGGTGTGCCTGACCGTCGCGGCGACGCGGTCGCGGGCCCGGTACCTGTGGATCATCATCGTGCCGCTGGCGTTCGACGTCGTCGTGACGACCGTCGGGTCGTGGCAGAAGATCTTCTCGTCGACCCCGGCGATCGGCTACTGGGCGAACCACGTGCGGGCCCGGGACGCCCTCGCGTCCGGGGCGACGACCTTCGGCACGGCGAAGACCCCGGACGAGATCGCCGCGGTGGCGCGGAACACGCTGGTCCAGACGTCGCTGTCGGTGCTGTTCGTGGTGCTCACGCTGACCGTCGTGGCGGTGGCGGTGGTGCGCACGGTGCGGACGGTTCTGGCCCGGCGCGCGGCGGAGGTCGCGGCGGGGGCCGGGGTCTCCGGGGAGGTCCCGGTGGGTGGGGCCTCCGGCGTCGGGGGGTCGACGCCGCCCTCCGGCGGCGCGGGCGGGTCCGCACCGGTGCCCGTGGCCGTGGGGCACGAGGACCCGTACGTCGAGTCCCGGCTGTACGCGCCGGCGGGGCTCATCCCGACGCCGTCGGAGCGTGCCCTCGAACGGGAGTGGGCCGCGTACCTCGCGGCGGTGGGTGTGCCGGCGGGGACGGCTGCGGGTGCGGGTGCGGCGGCAGGGGAGTCGGCGGGCGCGTCGGCGGGCGCGGCTGCCGGGGAGGGGCGGCGGTGACGCCCCGGACGGCGCGCACCGTGCGCACGGCGGGCGCGGCGCGCGCGGCGGTCACCGCCGTGGCGGACTACGCCCGCGGCGTGCTCGGGGCGGACCGGTACCGGCGGTACCTCGACCACCACGCCCGGCAGGGGTGCGGTCACCCGCCGCTGTCGGAGAAGGAGTACTGGCGGTCCTACTACGCCCACCAGGAGGACAACCCGGGCGCCCGGTGCTGCTGAGCGGGCGTCAGCGTCGCCGCACCCGCCGGACGAGCATGACGACCGCGGTGACGACCGACCCGACGGCGAAGCCCACGACCGCCGAACACCCGGTCTCGACGAGCCACACGACAGCCCCGCCCGCCCCCTCGACGGCCTCCTCGAGGTGGTGCACCAGCGCGAACGGCGCATGCCAGCCCAGTTCATCCGACCCGACGAGCAGGATGTGCCCGCCGACCCACAGCATCGCCACGGTGCCGACGACCGACAGGACGGACATGACCTTCGGCATCGCCGCGACGAGCGCGCGGCCGACCCGGCGGGCCGCGCCCTCGTGCCCCCGGGCGATGTGCAGGCCGAGGTCGTCCATCTTCACCAGGCCGGCGACCGCGCCGTAGACGAGCGCGGTGATGAGCAGCCCCACGACGATGAGCACGACGGCCTTCTCGAGCACCGGCTCGGCGGCGACCTCGTTGAGCGAGATGACCATGATCTCCGCGCTGAGGATGAGGTCCGTGCGCACCGCCGCGCGGACGAGGCGGTCCTCCTCCGCCCGGGCGGGGTCGGCGGGGGAGGCGCCCCCGGCGCCCGCGGTCGCGGGGGCGTCCGGCCGCGGGAGGGCGGCGTCGTCCCCCTCACCCCGACCCCCACCGGCGCCGGGCCCCTCACCGGTGCCGTGACCGTCGCCGTGGCCGTGCCCGGTGAGGAACTCCCAGATCTTCTCCGCCCCCTCGAAGGCGAGGTAGAACCCGCCGAGCATGAGGATCGGCGTGAGCGCCCACGGGGCGAGCCAGCTGAGCAGCAGCGCCACCGGCAGGATGATGAGCAGCTTGTTCACCAGGGACCCCTTGGCGATCCGCCAGATGAGCGGCAGTTCGCGCGCCGGGGCGAGGCCCTGGACGAAGCGGGGCGTCACGGCGGTGTCGTCGACGACGACGGCCGCGGCCTTCGTGCTCGTGCGGCCGGCGGCCGACGCGATGTCGTCCGTCGCGGCGGCGGCCTTGCGGGCGATGAGGGCGACGTCGTCGAGCAGTGCGGCGAGTCCTCCGGCCATGGGTCACCTCGGCGGGTCGGGGGAGGGGGACAGGACACCTGACACTACCGGAATCCCGGGCCCGGGACCCGCGCGCCGCTCAGGCCCGGAGGAACCGCTCCCAGGCCTCCCACTCCCGGTCCGTCTGCTCCTCCCCGTCGGCGTAGGACGCCCGCAGCCGGTCGAGCCGCCGGTCGGTGTTGCTCACCGGCATGTGGTCGGGGAAGAACAGCTGCGCCCGGCCCTGCCGCTCAAGCTCGAGCAGCCGCTCCTTCGACGCGTTGTACCGCTCGTGCCGGGTCACCGCCGCCTCCGCGACCTTCGGGTACCGGCTGAGGATGCGGCGCGCCGTGCCCGGGTAGCGGATCGGGGGCTTGCGGTACTCCCGCGGGCGGGTCGAGAGCACGAGGAAGCGTTCGAAGCCGTCGGCCTCGGCGACGTCGACGGGGATGCCCCCCGACGTGCCGAGGGCCCCGTCGACGTACGGCTCGCCGTCGACCGTCGGCGTGGGCATGATGATCGGGAGGGTCGACGACGCCCGCACCCGCCGCGTGAGCGCCGCGGGACCGTCGACGTCCTCGCGGCCCCACGCCGTGGTCTCCCCGGTGGCGGCGTTGAACGCGATGATGCGGTAGGCCGTCGGGTCCGCGGCGATGGCGTCGAAGTCCAGGGGCAGCTCCTCGCCCGGGAGACTCGACGTCTCGTAGATGTACTCCGAGTTGAAGTAGCCGTTGCCCCGGATGAAACTGCTGATCCCGCCGGCCGCCTGCGACGTGGCGAACTCCTGGAAACTCACGCGCGCCCGCTCGGCGTCGTGGGACAGGAAGTTCACCGCGTGACTCGACCCGGCGGACACGCCCCCGACCCAGCCGAAGCGGACCTTCTCCGTGATGAGGCGGACGACGCACGCCGCCGTGTAGCTGTTGCGCATGCCGCCCCCCTCGAGAATGAGGGCGACATCCGGGGCGTCGATGCGTGGGTCCATGAGGGCCAGGGTAGCGCCGGACCACCCCACTGTGACGGCCGTGACGGTGCCGGACCGGGTCCGCGGACGTCCCGGTGGGACGGCGGGAACGGGGCTGACGTGGGGCGGGGCCGGGGAAGGGGTAGCGGCCGGGTGGTTTCTTTCAGTGAATAACGGACCGGGCGGGCGGGGGCCTGTTAGCGTCAGAGCTGTTCTCGTGGCCCCGCCACGGCTCCGGCAGGGGACCCGGCCGTCCAGGCGCATCCCCGGAGTGTGACGACCGCCGGGCTGGTCGGGGGACGACCATGCACGGCCGACCTGACGGAACGGGTGGAGATGAGCGAGGAGACTGTGAACACAGCGAACACGGCGAACACGGCCGGTGCGACCGGCGCTGCCGGCACGGACGCGGGTGTGACCGGCGCGGACGCGGGTGCGGCGGCGACCGCCGGCGCGCCGGGTGCCGGGGCCGCGGCCGGCGACACCGGAGCCGCCGACACCGGAGCCGGCGGCACGGCCGCCCCGGCCCGGCGGCGACGCCGGCGCGACCACCCCGTCGCCCGGGTCATCCGGACGGTCGTGGGGATCATCGCCCTGATCCTGTCCGCCCTGCTCATGTGGCTCGGGCTGTCACCGTTCATCGCCTCGTTCCCCTACCTGGGCATCGGGTCGCTCATCACCCCGCAGAACGTCGGGCCGCTGCTCATCGTCGGGGCCGTCGTGCTCGTCGTGTCCGTCGGGCTCGTCGTGCTCGGCAGCCGGCGGCTCAGCCTGCTCGCCGCGGCGTTCAGCGTCATCGCGGTCGGGGCGTTCGGCGGCATCCTCGACCAGCAGCTGGACAGCGCCCGGAAGGCGGGGGCGGACGTCGACACCTCGGCCGCGTTCATCCCCGGCGGCCTGAAGGAGGGGGCCTCGCCCGACGAGACGGTGCAGTACGCCTCCGACGACGACGGCCTGCTCGACATGGACATCTACCGCCCGTCCACCGGCGGCGGATCCGCCCCGGTGCTCATGTACGTCCACGGCGGCGGGTGGGACACGATGGACCGCACGTCGCAGGCGCGGAACCTGCGCTGGCTCGCCGACCAGGGGTTCCTCGTGGTCTCCCCGGACTACACGCTGGCGACGGACGACCGGGCGACGTGGGACACCGCCGGCGACCAGGTCGCGTGCGCGATGGCCTGGGTCACCGCCAACGCCCGCGACCGGGGCGGGGACCCGGAGAACTTCTTCACCTACGGCGAGTCCGCCGGCGGCGCCCTCGTCATGACCGCGTCCTACGACGCCGCGGCCGGCAAGCTCCACCCGCGCTGCGGCGGGGCCCCGGCCGTGCCCCGCGCGGTGTACGCCGACTCCCCGGCGGTCGACCCGCGCGTCATCGCTGAATCGAACGACCCGGTCACCGGCGACGGGGCCCGCCGCACGGTCGAGAAGTACCTCGGGGGGAGTCCCGACGAGCACCCCGACCGGGCGGACGCCGTGACCGTCGCCAACCACGTCACCGACTTCTCCCAGCCGACGTACCTGTCCTACGGCGGGGACGACCGCCTCGTGCCGACGCGCAGCTACGACGCCTACCGGCGACGCATGGAGCTGGCGAACCGCCGCGTCATCGAGATCGTCCGGCCCCACGCCGACCACGCCTCCGCGCTGACGTACCACGGGGTGTGGAACCAGACGCTCCTCCAGACGATGCGCACCTTCTTCGCCGGCGAGGGAGCCTTCGGCTTCCCGGGCGGGCGGCCCCCGGTGGGCGGCAGCGTGCCCGTCCCCGACCCCGCGCGGGACACGCGCGGCCCGGTCGGCGGGGTCCAGCCGGAGAACCCCAAGACACTGCCCGGGCCGCTCGGCGGCACCCCGCCGGAGAACCCGAAGACGCTGCCGGGGCCGCTCGGCGGCACCCCGCCGGAGAACCCCCGGACGGTGCCCGGCCCGCTCGGCGGCAACGTGCCGGCGTCGACCGTCACGTCCTGAGCCGTCGGCTCCTGAGCCGTCGCGCGGCGCGCCGCCGCGGCCGCCGGGGCGGGGCCGCGGACAGGATGCGGCGCGGCCGACGGCAGGGGGCGGGGAGGGGGTGAGGCGTGCCTCACCCCGGCGTCGCGCCGGGACGTGGATGCTGTGTTAGGATCCGGGCGTCACTGCCCCGGTTCCGGCCTGCGACCTGCACGGTCCTCGTCGACGACGGGCATCCCGCACCACCCGTGCCGGTGGTGCCCGGCCCCACAGGAGAACCCAGAGTGAAGCGCACGCTCGTCGCCGCGATCGGGGCGGCCGCCGCCCTCGCCGCCACCGTCCTCGCCCCCGTCGCCTCCGCGGCCCCCGGCGTCGCCGTCGGGTCCGTCGGCTCACCCGCCACCGGTGGCGCACAGTGCGCGCCGAACTTCGTGTACGTCGTCCCCGGCGGGGCGAACACCGAGGTCGGGGTCCCCGAGGCTCTGCCGTTCGGGGCGTACACCGCCGGCATCGGCGTCGGCGTCCGCAACGCCGCACCCGGCCGGGTCATCGACCGGTACGTCGCCTACCAGTCCGTCCCCGGCGGCTTCTCCCCGTACACCGAGACCCGGGACGCGGGCCTCGAGGTGCTCACGACCATGGTCGCGCGGGACGCCGCCGCGTGCCCGGGTGCGCGCATCAGCGTCGTCGGCTACTCCGAGGGCGCGGACATCGCCGCCCACTTCCTCAACTCCGTCGGTCACGGCAACGGGCCGGTCGACGAGGACCGCGTGACCTCCGCGTTCCTCCTCGCGAACCCGAACCGGGGCGTGCCCGGGGTGCCGCAGGGCGGCTCGGCCGGGGCCACGACCGGCGCGTTCGGCGCGATGCCCGGCGGCTACGGCACGCTCAACGACCGGGTGCTCGAGTTCTGCAACGCCGGTGACGTCGTCTGCGACTCCACGATGCCGCTGACGATGACCGCGCAGGACCTCGCGTCCGCCGCGCTGCTGCGGGGGAACATCCCGGTGGGCAAGATCATCGACACGATCCGCGCGCTGCGCCCGGCGGAGCTCACGCAGTTCCTCGCGGAGCTGGGCCCGGCGCTGACGACCGGCGTCATCCGGCACACGGACTACTACTCGTCCAACGCGACCGCCGCCGCCGTCGACCACGTCGTCTCGCACCTGGCGTAGCCGGTCCGGCCGCGCCGGCGGGCCTCGCCGGCGGGCGGTCAGTGCACGGGCATGACCGGCTGGACGGACAGCAGCTCGGTCGCGCTGTCCGCGCAGGCGACGAGCCCCGGCATGTCGACGTACGCCGCCGTCGTCTCGTCCGGCGGGTACACCCGCAGCCCGTCGGCGGGGGTCGGCCGGCACTCGTCCGCCGGCCGCGTCCCGGCCCGACCGGCGCGGACGGAGGCCGTCGCCGATGCACCCGAGGCCAGGGTGACCACCGGCAGGGACCCGGACACCGCCTCCCGTGACGCCCCGGCCCCGAGCTGGGTGCCGTTGGAGTTGCCCACGAAACTCACGCCCGGGTAGCCGCGGAGACTGCACGAGGACCGGCCGTTGTTCGTGAACATCAGCGAGAACTCCTCGCTGCCCGCCGCGCCCTCCGGGCGGGTCGCCGTGACCGAGAGGTCCCGGGTGCGGCACTGGTCCTTCAGCGGGGGGAGGGCCTCGGCGGTGCGGGTGCCCTTGTCGTCGGACGGGTGCGCGGCCCCGTGCGCGGCGGAGCCGCCGGCCCCGTCCCGGCCGGCCGACGGTGCCGTCGACGTCGACGTCGACCTCGACGCGCCACCGGTCGCGGTCGCGGAGGAGGCGCCGGTGAGCCCGGCCCCGGGGGAGGGGGACTCCGGCGCGGGGGTGTCGCCGGGGGAGCAGGCCGCGAGGGTCACGGCCGTGGCCGCGGTGACGAGGCCCAGCGCGACGCCCGTGCGGGTGCGGCGCGCACGGGGGACGACGCCGGGGCGTCCGTCGGTTCCGGTGACGCTGCAGGTCGCGGTGTGTGTGCCGGTGTGGGTGCCGGTGACGTCGCGGGTCCGGGGGAGGTCGACGCCGCGGTCGGGGCGGGGCCGGGGCGGGGTGCTGCCGGTCGGTGTGGACATGGGTCAACGGTAACGGCTCGCTGCCCGTCCGGGAAGGCAGGTGGTGAGGGGGCCGCTGCACCCCACGGTCCGCCGCCCCCGGCGGGGTGTGGCGTCCCCTCCCTGCCACCCCCGGTACGATGGATTCATGATCTGTCCGGCCCCGGTCTCCCTCCGCGGCCGGGGGATTCACACCGACGATCCCGCAATGACCCCGCGCTCACGCGCCGACGTGCACCAGGAGTGACCCACCCATGGCATTGAACCCCGATTTCGACCTCTTCCAGCTCCCGGAGGAGTACCAGGCCCTGCGGGAGTCCATCCGCGCCCTCGCCGAGCAGGACATCGCGCCGCACGCCAAGGACGTCGACGCGAACTCCCGCTTCCCCGAGGAGGCCCTCGAGTCGCTCAACGCCAACGGCTTCAACGCGATCCACGTGCCGGAGGAGTACGGCGGGCAGGGCGGTGACTCCGTGGCCGCGGCCATCGTCATCGAGGAGGTCGCCCGGGTGTGCGGCTCGTCGTCCCTCATCCCGGCCGTGAACAAGCTCGGCACGATGGGCCTCATCCTCTCCGGCTCCGAGGAGCTCAAGCAGAAGGTCCTCCCGGACATCGCGGGCGGCAAGATGGCCTCCTACGCCCTCACCGAGCGGGAGGCCGGCTCCGACGCCGGCGGGATGAAGACCCGGGCCCGGCAGGACGGGGACGACTGGATCATCGACGGGTCGAAGTGCTTCATCACCAACGGCGGGAAGTCCACCTGGTACACCGTCATGGCCGTGACCGACCCGGAGGCCGGCTCCCACGGCATCTCCGCGTTCATGGTCCACAAGGACGACGAGGGCTTCCGCGTCGGTGGCCTCGAGCACAAGCTCGGCATCAAGGGCTCGCCGACGGCGGAGCTGTACTTCGAGAACTGCCGCGTGCCCGGCGACCGGATGGTCGGCGAGCCCGGCACCGGCTTCAAGACCGCCCTCGCGACCCTCGACCACACCCGCCCGACCATCGGCGCGCAGGCCCTCGGCCTCGCCCAGGGTGCGTTCGACGCCGCCGTCGCCTACGTCAAGGAACGCGAGCAGTTCGGCCGGAAGATCGCCGACTTCCAGAACACCCAGTTCATGCTCGCCGACATGAAGATGAAGATCGACGCCGCGCGCCTCATGGTCTACACCGCCGCCGCGAACGCGGAGCGCGGTCACGCCGAGGGCGGGGAGCGGCTGGGTCTGCTCGCCGCCGGGTCGAAGACCTTCGCCTCCGACACGGCCATGTCGGTCACGACGGATGCCGTCCAGCTGTTCGGCGGCTACGGCTTCACCCAGGACTTCCCGGTCGAGCGCATGATGCGTGACGCGAAAATTACCCAGATCTACGAGGGGACGAACCAGATCTGCCGGATGGTCATGGGACGGCAGATCCTGGCGTAGGCGCCCACCCCCGGTCACCGCGGCGGTGGCCGTCGTCCCTCCTCCGATGAGCGGATGTGCCGCCGGGACGGGTAGCCTGGGACCGTTGACCGTCGTGGCCGTGGTGCTGCGGGCGGCGTCGGCGGCCGCGCAGTGCGGTCGGCCTCGTCGCCGGGTCCCCGTTTCGACCGTGTTGCCCATTGTGTAAGGAAGAACTGGATCTGTGTCCCTGACTGAATTCCGTAACGTCGCCATCGTCGCCCACGTCGACCACGGCAAGACCACCCTCGTCGACGCGATGCTCCACCAGTCCGGTGCGTTCGCGGCCCACGGCGAGGTCGAAGAGCGAGTGATGGACTCCGGTGACCTGGAGAAGGAGAAGGGCATCACGATCCTCGCCAAGAACACCGCCATCCGGCGGGCCGGGAAGGGCAAGGACGGCGGCGACCTCGTCATCAACGTCATCGACACCCCCGGCCACGCCGACTTCGGCGGCGAGGTCGAGCGCGCCCTGTCCATGGTCGACGGCGTCGTCCTGCTCGTCGACGCCTCCGAGGGTCCGCTGCCGCAGACCCGGTTCGTGCTCGGCAAGGCGCTCGCCGCGAAGATGCCGGTCATCATCTGCGTGAACAAGACCGACCGTCCCGACGCCCGCATCGACGAGGTCGTCGAGGAGTCCCAGGACCTCCTCCTCGAGCTCGCCTCGACCCTCGAGGACCCGTCGGCCGCCGAGGCCGCGGAGTCCCTCCTCGACCTGCCGGTGCTCTACACCTCCGGCCGCGAGGGCAAGGCGTCGACCGAGAACCCGGGCAACGGCCACGCCCCCGACGCCGAGGACCTCCAGGCCCTCTTCGACGTCCTCTACGACGTCCTCCCGGAGCCGTCCGCGGACCTCGACGCGCCGCTCCAGGCGCACGTGACGAACCTCGACTCGAGCTCGTTCCTCGGCCGTATCGGCCTCGTGCGCATCTTCCGCGGCGCCCTCCGCAAGGGCCAGCAGGTGAGCTGGATCCACTACGACGAGGACGGCGTCCAGCACACGACGAACGCGAAGATCGGTGAGCTGCTGCGCACCGTCGGCGTGAGCCGCGTGCCGGCCGACGAGGTCATCGCCGGCGACATCGCCGCGGTCTCCGGCATCGAGAACATCATGATCGGCGACACCCTCGCCGACCCGGAGCACCCCGAGGCCCTGCCGCGGATCACCGTCGACGAGCCGGCGATCTCCATGACCGTCGGTGTGAACACCAGCCCGCTCGCCGGGCGCGGGGGCGGCGACAAGCTCACCGCGCGCGTCGTCAAGGCCCGTCTCGACCAGGAGCTCATCGGCAACGTCTCGCTCCGGGTCCTGCCCACCGAGCGCCCCGACGCCTGGGAGGTCCAGGGCCGTGGCGAGATGGCGCTGTCCGTGCTCGTCGAGACGATGCGCCGCGAGGGCTTCGAGCTCACCGTCGGTAAGCCCCAGGTCGTCACGCGGACCATCGACGGCACCCTCCACGAGCCGTTCGAGCACATGGTCATCGACGTGCCGGAGGAGCACCTCGGTGCGGTGACCCAGCTCATGGCCGCCCGCAAGGGCCGGATGGACAGCATGGACAACACGGGCACCGGCTGGATCCGCATGAACTTCACCGTGCCCGCCCGTGGCCTCATCGGGTTCCGCACGGTCTTCATGACCGAGACCCGTGGCACGGGTATCGCCAACCACTACTCGGCGGGCTACGAGCCGTGGGCCGGGGAGATCAAGGACCGGGCGTCGGGTTCGCTCGTCGCCGACCGCACGGGTCAGATCACGGCCTACGCGCTCCAGCAGCTCTCGGACCGGGGCAGCTTCTTCGTGGAGCCGGGCGCCCAGGCGTACGAGGGCATGGTCGTCGGCGCGAACAACCGGGAGGAGGACATGGACGTCAACATCACCAAGGAGAAGAAGCTGACGAACATGCGCTCCGCCACGGCCGACGCGACGGTCACGCTGGCGAAGGCGAAGAAGCTCACCCTCGAGGAGGCGATGGAGTTCTGCGGCGGCGACGAGTGCGTCGAGGTCACTCCCGAGATCGTCCGGGTGCGCAAGGTACTGTTGAACGCCAGCGAGCGCGCGCGTGCCCGCTCCCGGGACAAGGCGCGCAACAAGAACTGACCCGGTCACCGCAGGAAGGAGTCGCCGCCGGTGCGCACGAGGAGGAACCGACGGCGGCTGTGTGCCGCGGTCGTCGCCGCAGGGGTCGTCGTGTCGGGGTGCCAGGCGCACCCGGGCGACGCCCCGACGGTCGACGACCGGCAGCTGGGGGAGCGGGACGGCGGGGAGAACCCGTCGCCCCACGACGCGGCGACGGCTGAGGCCGCGCGCACGGTGACGGTGGGCGTCGACAGCTTCGCCGGGAACCTCAACCCGCACCTCATCGGCGGGGTCTCCCCGGTCACCGCGGAGGTCGCCTCCCTCACCCTCCCGAGCGCGTTCATCCCCCGGCAGGCGACGGGTGCCGGCGGCCCGCAGCCCGTCACCGCCGCGGGGGAGGAGGCGGGGGACGTCGACCGTGTGCTCAACCGCGACCTCCTCACCTCGGCGACGGTCACCGCCGGCGACGCCGCGGCCCCGACGGCCGTGCGCTACGAGATCACCCCGCAGGCGCAGTGGTCCGACGGCACGCCCATCACGGGGTCGGACTTCCAGTACCTCCGCGACATGATGGTGTCGAGCCCGGGGGTGGCGGACCCGTCCGGGTACGAGCGCATCGACAGCGTCGAGGTCAGCGGCGGCGGCCGGACGGTGGACGTCACGTTCCGGGGGCCGTACGCCGGGTGGCACTCGCTGTTCCGGGACCTGCTGCCGAGCCACATCTACCGGTCCGAGGCGAAGGACTTCCAGACGATGATGGACGGGGCCGTCGCCGCCTCGGGTGGCCCGTTCCAGGTGCACTCCGTCGACGCCGGTCGGGGAGTCATCGAGCTCACCCGCAACGACCGGTACTGGGGTTCGACGCCCGCCGCGACGGACAAGCTGGCCCTCACCACGGTCCCCTCCGCGGCGACGGGGGCGCAGATGCTGCGCACCGGCCAGATCCAGATGTACCTCACCCGCCCGGGGCAGACGACCGGGCGGACGCTGGCGCAGGTCCCCGGCGTGCGGACCGGTGAGGTCGACCGGCGGGTCATGCTGGGACTGTTCTTCAACCAGGGCTCGCCGCTCGTCGCCGACCGGGACCGCCGGGCGGCCCTCGCGTCCGTGCTGGACCCCGCCCTCATCGCGCAGATCACGACGGGCCGGGAGGACGTCACCGTGCCGTCCCGGCCGGAGGTGCCGTCCGGGGACCCCGCGGCGGTGACCGCGGAGCCGGGGGCGCAGGGTGCCCCGGCCCGCCCGCTGCGCATCGCGGCGGCGACGGACGACACCTCCGCGGTCATCGCCGCGCGCACGGTCGTCGACGAGTTCACCACCGCGGGGGTCGACGCGACCGTCGTGACGGTCGACCCGGCGGACCTCTACGGCTCGTACCTCCCCGAGGGGGAGGTCGACGCGGTCGTCGCCTGGCAGACGACGGACGACACCGCCCGGGACTACGCCGACCACTACACGTGCGGCCGGTCGGCGCGCGCGGTCACGACGCCGAGCCGGCCCGTCCCGGGGCTGACCGCGGAGACCCCGACGGCGACCTCGACCACGGCGCCGGCGGCACCGGGCGCGACGTCCGGGACCGCCGCGACCACGACCACCGGCCAGGGTGCGGCCCCGTCGTCCGGCACCGCCCGGACCACGACCACGACCACCGGCACGGCCCCGGCCCCGGCGTCCGCCTCGACCACGACCACCGGCGCGCGGGACCCCCGCCGTTCGCCGGCGTCCGCGGTGTCCGCCCGCGCGGCGAACCTCACCGGGATGTGCGACCCGGGGATCGACGCCGCCGTCGACCGGGTGCGGTCCGGGGCGGCCCCGCTGGACTCCGTGCGGGAGGAGCTCGACGCGCGGGTGAGCGCACAGGCCTCCGTCGTCCCCTTCCTGCGGGACCACCAGGTCCTCGCCGTGAGCCGGCAGCTCGAGGGGGCACCCGGGCCGGTCGACGAGTGGCCGACCGACCCCGTCGCCGGGCCGTTCGTCGCGGCGGGGCAGTGGCGGCGCGGCCCGGTCCCGGCCCGCCCGACAGACGAGGACGACCAGCCTGAGGAGGCCCTTCGTGACGGCTTCGACCAGCACTGACGGCGGTGATCTCGCGGGCCTGCGGGTGCTCGCGGTGCACGCCCACCCGGACGACGAGTCCCTGTGGACCGGCACGGCGCTCGCGCAGTGCGCGCGCCGCGGCGCGGAGGTGACCGTCGTGACCTGCACCCTCGGCGAGGAGGGCGAGGTCATCGGCGACCGCTACCGGATGCTCGAGTCCGGGGGGACCGGGATGCTCGGCGGCTACCGGATCGCCGAGCTCCGGGAGGCCCTGCGGGAGCTCGGGGTGAACCGGGACGACTCCGGGCTGCACCGGCCGTTGTTCCTCGGCGGCGCGGGGCGGTGGCGGGACTCCGGCATGGCCGGGACGCCGGCCGCGGACCACCCCCGGGCGTTCGTGCGGTCGGGGGAGGGGGCCGTCGCCGCGCTCGGGGAGATCATCGAGGTCCGACGCCCCCACGTGGTCGTGACGTACGGCCCCGACGGGGGGTACGGCCACCCCGACCACATCCGCGCGCACGAGGTCACGCACGCGGCGGTGGATGCGGCGGTCGCGCGGCGGGACGCTGCGGGGGAGGACGCTGCGGGGGACGACGGCCCGGACCGGCCGTGGGTGCCCGCGCTCATCCTGTGGGCGGTGACGGACCGCACGGACCTGGAGGAGGGCCTCGCCCGGCTCGACGGTCCCCCCGCGGGCTGGCGGATGCCCGACCCCGGCGAGCTCGCGAGCGTGCCGTCCACGGACGTCGACCTGCACATCACGGGCACGGACGCGGACGTCTCCGCGAAGCGCAGGGCCATGGCCGCCCACGCGACGCAGCTGTGGATCGCCGACGGGACCCCGACGGACGTCATCGGCGAGGTCCGCCGGACGTCGCCACCGGGGGAGACGGCGTTCTGCCTGTCCAACCTCGTCGTCCAGCCGCTGCTCCGGACCGAGGCGTACACGGTCGGCGGCCGGGACCCCGGGGATCCGCGCCGCGCTGACGTGCTCGTTGACATGCTACGATTCGGCGCGACGGACGAAAATAGACTATTCTGTCTATCTGTGGAAGGGAGGCGGCGGACATGAGCGACCGGAACGGACCCGCGCACACCCCGGTGACGCCGGACGGTGCCGCGTCGACCGACCCCGGCGACCGGCCGGTGGGACCCCCGGATGAACCCCACTGGGGCGACCCCGACCGCAGCCAGGTCCGCCGCGACACCAGCCGTGGCGAACGGATCGCCGGCATCGGCTGGTTGACCGTCGGCGCGCTGGCCTCCCTCGCCATCGAGGTCGCGTACCTCGGGACGCGGGTCACCGTGGGTGACACCCCGGTGCCGCTGCCGTGGACGATCCTGCTCGCGGCGGTGGCGAACTACGTCCTCGTGACGACGGCCCTGCTGTGGACGCCGCGCAAGGCGGCGGCCGGTGTGCCGCTGACCGTGTGGCTGATCGGGTTCCTCGCGCTGGTCTTCTGGCCGGCGTTGCCGGGGACGGGCGGCGACACGCTCCTCGGAGGGAGCGTGTGGACCCTCGTTCTCATGGTCGCGGGCCTGCTCGGCGGCGGTTTTCCATTGATGCGGATCAAGTGACAAGATACAGATTCGACGACTGCACTACTTCAGAAGGTGATTGGGTATGACATACGTGATCGCACAGCCGTGCGTTGACGTGATGGATCGGGCGTGCGTGGAGGAATGCCCGGTCGACTGCATCTACGAGGGGAAGCGATCCCTCTACATCCACCCGGACGAGTGCGTGGACTGCGGTGCCTGCGAGCCGGTCTGCCCCGTCGAGGCGATCTTCTACGAGGACGACCTGCCCGACGAGTGGGAGGACTACATCGACTTCAACGAGGCGTTCTTCGACGACCTCGGATCCCCCGGCGGCGCGGCGAAGACCGGCCCGCAGGACTTCGACGTCGACGGCATCTCCTCGCTGCCTCCCCAGAACCAGGACTAGAGACCCAGGCCGGGGTCGGGACCGTGCGCGGACCGGGTGACTCCCGGGGACGACGCCGTCCCACCCCGTCCCACCGGCGTGACAGCCCCCGGTGACCCACGATCGAAACGAGAGGCCCATGCCGAACACGTCCCGCCCCGCCCGGCGTCCCGCAGGCTCCCTGCTCCCGGACTTCCCCTGGGACGCGCTCGAGCCGGCCCGGCGCACCGCCCGGTCCCACCCCGGCGGGATGATCGACCTGTCCGTGGGCACGCCGGTCGACCCGGTCGCGCCGGCGATCCAGCTCGCGCTCGCGGAGGCCGGGTCGGCGCCCGGGTACCCGCAGACGAAGGGCACGCCGGAGCTGCGCGCGGCGATCGTCGGGGCGATGGAACGCCGCTTCGGGGTGACGGGCCTGGACCCGGAGACGGGCGTGCTGCCCGTCATCGGGACGAAGGAGGCCATCGCGTGGCTGCCGACCCTGCTCGGGACCGGTGAGGGGCACGACGTCGTGATCCCGGAGCTGGCGTACCCCACCTACGAGGTGGCGGCCCGGCTGGCGGGGGCGGGGGTCGTCCGGTCCGACGCGCCGTGGGACCTCGACCGGGTCCCGTCGCTGGTGTTCATCAACTCCCCGGCGAACCCGCACGGCGCGGTGCTGGGGGTCGGGGAGCTGCGCCGGATCGTCGGGTGGGCGCGGGAGCACGACGTCATCGTCGTCTCCGACGAGTGCTACCTCGGCCTCGGCTGGGAGGAGGCCGTCGACGGGTCGACGGCGACCACCGCGCCCGTCTCGGTCCTCGACCCGCGGGTGTGCGACGGTGACCACCGGCAGCTCCTCGCGGTCCACTCCCTGTCGAAGACGTCGAACCTGGCGTCGTACCGGGCGGGGTTCCTCGCCGGGGACACCGGGCTCATCGCCGAGCTGCTCTCCGTGCGGCGGCACGCCGGTCTCATGGTCCCGGGGCCGATCCAGGCGGCGATGACGACCGCGTTGTCGACGGACGACCAGGAGATCCTGCAGAAGGAGCTGTACCGGTCGCGGCGGCGGGTGCTCGCCGACGCCCTCCACGCGGCGGGGTTCACCGTCGACCGGTCGGAGGCCGGTCTCTACCTGTGGGTGACGGAGGGGGCGCCGTGCCGGGAGACCGTGGACCGCTTCGCCGCGTGGGGGATCCTCGTCGCCCCGGGGGAGTTCTACGGGCCGGCGGGGGCCCGGCACGTGCGGATCGGTCTCACGGGGACGAACGAGGCCGTGCACCTCGCCGCCGAGCGGCTCGCGGCCGTGGCCCGCGCGGCCGACGGGAACTGACCCGGGCCGACGCGGCCTGAGCCGGAGGCACCGGGGGAGCCGGAGGGATCCGGGCCGCCCGGCCGGCCGGGCTCAGTTCGCGTGGAGGGCGTCGTTGAGCTCGACGGACCCGGTCTCCCGGGCGACGGCCTCGACGGCACCGGTCACGGAGTGGCGGCGGTAGAGGATGTTCGACGCCCCGGAGAGGTCGGAGGCCTTGACCGCGGCCCCGTCCTCGACCCCGGCGGCCGCGGCGACCGCGCCCCGGACCGTGACCTTCGTGCCGAAGGTGACGTAGAGCCCCGCCTCGACGACGCAGTCGTCGCCGAGGGAGATGCCGATGCCCGCGTTCGCGCCGAGGAGGCACCGCTCGCCGACGGAGATGACGGCCTTGCCGCCGCCGGACAGCGTGCCCATGATCGACGCGCCGCCCCCGACGTCGGAGCCGTCACCGACGACGACGCCGCCGGAGATCCGCCCCTCGACCATCGACGCACCGAGGGTGCCGGCGTTGAAGTTCACGAAGCCCTCGTGCATGACGGTCGTGCCCTCGGCGAGGTGCGCGCCGAGCCGCACCCGGTCCGCGTCGCCGATGCGCACCCCCGTCGGGAGCACGTAGTCGACCATGCGCGGGAACTTGTCGACGCTGTACACCGTCACCGGCCCCCGGGCCCGCAGCCGGGCGCGCGTCGCGGCGAAACCCTCCACGGCGCA
This sequence comes from Corynebacterium bovis DSM 20582 = CIP 54.80, assembly GCF_030408615.1. Lineage (NCBI taxonomy): Bacteria > Bacillati > Actinomycetota > Actinomycetes > Mycobacteriales > Corynebacteriaceae > Corynebacterium > Corynebacterium bovis. The sequence continues at coordinate 936,586 of NZ_CP047187.1, forward strand.
CGGCCCGTGGTTCGTCCACACGACGTTCGTCAGCAGGCCGAACTGCCCGTCGAGCGAGCAGCCGTGGGGCCGGATGAGGCGGGAGGAGATGAGGTGCAGCCGGAGGTAGACGTCGTGCGCGTCGACCGGTGCGGCGTCGAGGTCGGCGATGACGGTGCGCACCGCGACGCACGTCACGCCGCGGGCCTCGTCCTCCCCGAGCAGTGCGGTGAGGGACGGGTCGAGGTCCGCGGCGGGGTCGGTCTCCGCGGCGGAGGACCCGAGTCGCGTGGTCCCGGTGTCGCCCGGGGCCTCGGCGAGGGTGGGGGACGGGTACCACGTGTCCAGCACGGTCCCGTCGGTGGTGATCGTCGCGATTCCGGTTCCGGTAGCTCCAGTCATGGTGACAGAGTCTACCCAGGTCCCGTCGTCACTCGCCCCGGGTGGCGGCCGTCCGGTCGCGACGACGGCCGATGAGGTGCCCCACCGCCGCGAGGACGGCGAACACCACGACGACGGTGACGACCTGGTCCCGGGCGGTGGCGTCGAACAGCATGAGGACGGCGAGGGCGACGAGCGCGGCGACCGTGACCCACGGCAGCACCGGGTAACCCCACATCCGCACCGTGAGGCTGCCCTCGGCCTCGAGCCGCGGCCGGAGCCGGATCTCGCTGAGGGCGATCATGAGCCAGATGGCCAGCAGCGACCCGCCGACGGCGTTGAAGAGGATGACGATGAGGTTCTCCGGCCCCCAGACCTGCAGCGCGACCGAGAGGAAGGCGAAGACGAGGGAGCAGACGACCGCGATGTACGGCACGCCCGCCCGGGACACCCGGCGGAATGCGCGGGGGGCGTCCCCGGACCCGGCGAAGGAGAAGACCAGCCGGGAGGTCGCGTAGATCTGGGCGTTGCACGCCGACAGGAGGGCGACGACGATGACCACCTCCATGATCGTCGTCACCCCGGGGATGCCCGCCATGGCGAGGACCCGCGTGAACGGCGAGTCCCCGGCGCCCTGCGCCTCCCCGAGGGAGGACAGGGGCAGCAAGGCGGTGATGATGAACACCGCGCCGAGGTAGAACACGAGGATGCGCCAGATCACCGCGGAGACGGCGCGGGCGATCGACGAGCCCGGGTCCTCGGACTCCGCGGCGGCGATGGTGATGATCTCGATGCCGCCGAACGCGAACGCCACCGCGAGCAGACCGGCGGCGACACCGGACATCCCGCTCGGGGCGAACGGGGAGAAGTTCGACAGGCCCACCGCGCTGTGGCCCGGCAGCCAGCCGAGGATGAGCAGGACGCCGATGACGAGGAAGACGACGATGACCGCGACCTTGATGAACGCGAACCAGTACTCGAACTCGCCGAAGCCGCGGACCGCCGCGAGGTTGACCACGGAGAAGAACACGACGCACACGAGGCCCGGGATCCACCCCGGGACGTCGAACCACCGGCCCATGAACGCGCCCGCACCCGTGATCTCCGCCCCCATGACCATGACGAGCATGAACCAGTACAACCAGCCGAGGGCGAACCCGGCCCAGTGCCCGAACGCCTGGCGCCCGTAGGCGGCGAACGTCCCGGAGTCCGGGCGGGCCGCGGCCAGCTCACCGAGCATCTGCATGACGAAGACGACGATGACGCCGGCGACGATGTAGGACACGAGGACGGCGGGACCCGCCGCCCGGATGCCGACCCCGGTGCCGAGGAACAGTCCGGCGCCGATGGCGGACCCGAGGCCCATCATCGTGAGGTGGCGGCTCTTCAGGCCTTTTCCGAGGGCGCCGTCGGCACCGGCGGTCGGGCCCGGGGTGCCCCCGGGGGATGTGGTCGGGTGGGCGGTGCCGGCCGGGCCCGGTGGCTGCAGGCGGGGCGCGGAATCATCGGTGGGCGAACTCATGGTTGGATTCAAGCACAGGTGCGGCCCCGGACGGGACCCGTTCACCACTCCACCCACCCCGCAGCGAGGGGGACCCGACGTTAGGATGGGCCGGGATGGACAACGCCAGCCGACCCCCGACCCAGCCGCCCGCCCCGACCACGACCGGGGCCAGCCCCGGGACCCGCCCCGGGACCCCCACGGCGGCCCCCGCCCTCGACCTCACCGCCTCCCCGGTCGCGCTCACGCGGGCGCTCGTCGACATCCCCAGCGAGTCCCACCACGAGGCGGCGATCGCCGACGCCGTCGAGACCGCGCTCCGCGGCGTCGCCGACCGGCAGGCCGCCGACCACCCGGACCTGCCCGCCGTGACCGTCGACCGGCACGGCAACACGGTCGTGGCCCGCACCCACCGCGGTCTCGGCCGGCGGGTGATCCTCGCCGGGCACATCGACACCGTGCCGGCGGCGGACAACCTGCCGTCCCGGTCGGCCCCCGGCGCGGACGGCACCGAGGCCGTCCACGGTCTCGGGTCAGTGGACATGAAGTCCGGAGACGCCGTGTTCCTCCACGCCTTCGCCACGCTCGCCGCGTCGCCCGACCTCACCGCCGACCTCACCCTCATCCAGTACGAGGGGGAGGAGGTCGCCACCCGGTTCAACGGCCTCCAGCACCTCGCGGACGACCGCCCCGACCTGCTGGAGGGGGACGTCGCGATCCTCGGCGAGCCCTCCGGCGCCGTCATCGAGGCCGGCTGCCAGGGCACCGTCCGGGTGAAGGTCACCGCCCACGGCCGGCGGGCCCACTCGGCCCGGGCCTGGCTCGGGGAGAACGCGGTCCACGCCCTGGGCCCGGTCATCTCGCGGGTCGCCGCGGACGAGCCCCGGCAGGTCGACATCGACGGCTGCGGGTACCGGGAGGGGCTCAACGTCGTCGTCGCCCACGCCGGGGTGGCGACGAACACGATCCCCGACGAGGCGTGGATGTTCGTCAACTTCCGCTTCGCCCCGGACCGGTCCGTCGAGCAGGCCCTCGACCACGTGTGGGAGGTGCTCGGGGTGGGCACGCCGGAGGCCCCCGCCGACGGCTTCTCCCTCGAGGTCGACGACGCCGCGCCGGGCGCACTGCCCGGGCTCGACCGCCCGGCGGCCCGGGCGCTCGTCGAGGCCACGGGCGGGCGGGTCCGGGCGAAGTTCGGCTGGACGGACGTGGCCCGGTTCGCCGGGCTGGGGATGCCGGCCGTGAACTTCGGGCCCGGCGACCCCGGGCTGTGTCACACCCCGGAGGAGCACTGCCCCGTCCACATGATCGAGACCGTCAGCGACCAGATCCTGCGCTACCTCACCACACCGGAGGCCTCATGACCACGTCCGACCCGCACCGTTCCATCAGCTTCCGCGGACCCGTCGTCCTCCGCGGACCCGACCGTCGGGAATCCACCACCGACCAGCGGTTGCTGGACGACCAGGTGAACTCCGACTGGCTCCACACCGACCCGTGGCGGGTGCTGCGGATCCAGTCCGAGTTCGTCGACGGGTTCGGGGCGCTCGCGGAGCTGCCGAAGGCGGTGACCGTCTTCGGGTCCGCCCGCGTCCCGGAGGACCACCCCTACTACCGCCAGGGGGTGGAACTGGGACGACGGATCCACGAGGCGGGCTACGCCGTCATCACCGGCGGCGGGCCGGGGCTGATGGAGGCCCCGAACCGCGGGTGCCAGGAGGCCGGGGGACTGTCCGTGGGCCTCGGCATCGAGCTGCCACACGAGCAGCGGCTCAACGACTGGGTCGGCCTCGGCCTGAACTTCCGGTACTTCTTCGTCCGCAAGACGATGTTCCTCAAGTACTCGCAGGCGTTCATCTGCCTGCCCGGGGGCTTCGGGACGCTCGACGAGCTGTTCGAGGCGTTGGTCATGGTCCAGACGGGGAAGATCTCCCGGTTCCCCATCGTGCTCATCGGCACGGAGTTCTGGGGCGGGCTCGTCGACTGGATCCGCACCCGGCTCATCGAGGACGGGATGATCTCGGCGGAGGACCCGGACCTGCTCGTCGTCACCGACTCCGTCGAGGAGGCGGTGGAGCACTGCGCCCGCGCCCACGCCGGGCGGGTGGAGGAGCTGGAGCGCCGCCGTCTCGCCCTCGCCGCGGAGCTCGAGGACGTCGAGGGGCGGCTGAAGGCGGCGTCGGACGGGGACGACGCCGAGGGGTGACGTCGGGGGACGACCGCAGCCGGGACGGGTCGCCGCCGAGGGGTGACGTCGGGGGATGACCGCAGCCGGGACGGGTCGCCGCCGGCCGGGTAGGGTGACCCACATGTACTGGCTGATGTCGTTGTTCGGAGCGCTCGCCGTGGGGTGCGTGCTCGTCTACCTCGTGGGCACCGTGACCGGCCGTCAGGAGACGCTGCCGGACCTCACCACCGGCCCTGACGCCGAGGAGCACTGGCGGGAGCTCACCCGCACCCCCGTCACCGCGGAGTCGGTCCGGGGCGCCCGGTTCTCGCTCGCCTTCCGCGGGTACCGCGCCGCGGAGGTCGACGCCCTGCTCGAGCGCGTCGCGGCCACACTCGCCGAGCGCGAGCCCGCCGCGACCGGCGCAGAGACCGGCGCAGCGACCGGTGCAGCGACCGGCGCAGCGACCGGCGGCGCGGGCGGTGCAGCAGCCGACGGAACGGATGACTCCACGGACGGGCCCGCCCGGTCCGCCGCGGTGCCCGCCTCCGGCGTCGACGACCCCGCCCCGTCCCCGGGCGTGAGACCGTGAGCCCCCGCCGTCGTCCCCGCGACACCGGGGCACCCACCGTCGACGTTCCGGTGCCCCGCCCCGTCCCCACGGTCACCGCCGGTGCCCCGCGGTCGGGGCCCGAGGTCGTCGCGGCGCGCATCGTCACCACCCCACCCGGGCCCACGGCCGCCGTCGGCGTCGTCCGGGCCCCGGGGGAGGGAACCGGTGCCGGGGACGACGGCGCATCCGGCGGCGCGACGACGGCACCGGGGCGGGCCACCGGCCGCGTGACGCTCGCCGCCGACGGTGTGTGGGAGGTCTCCGTCCACCCCGACGCCACCGCCACGGACACCGCCGTAGGCACCGCCACGGACACCGCCGCAGGCACCGCCGTGGACACCGCGTGGCGGACCGCGGGCGCGGACCTCGTGCGTCGGCTGTCCGACCTCGTGTCCCACCACCCCGTCCGGGCGAAACGGCACCTCGTCCAGGTCGAGGTGCCCGCCGACGCGCCCCTCGGGGGGATCCGCCGGTTCGTCGTCGGTCTCACCGTCGGCGGTCACGGCGCGGCCGTCGGGACGCGGGCGACGGCCCCGGCCGTGCGGGACGTCCACCTGGACACCTCGCGGACCCGGCTCGCGGACGCGGACGTCGCCGCCGCTGTCGCGGACGGTCAGGTCACGGGCTCGGCGACGGCGCTGGCCCGGGACATCGTCAACGCGCCGACGGCGACGGCCTCCCCGGCGTGGGTCGCCGGCGTCGCCCGCGACCGGGCGGCCGGCATCCCGGGGGTGAAGGTCAAGGTCCGGGACGCCGACTGGATGTGCCGGAAGGGACTCACCGGGGTTCTCGCCGCCGCCGCGGGGACCTCACGGCCGCCGGTCCTCCTCGAGATGGTGTGGGACCCGGAGAAGGCCGCCGCGTCGGCGGCGTCCTCCGGTGACGACGGTGACCCCGCGTCCCCGGGCGACGGGGCGGGCACGATCGGCTCGCTGGGCCGCGACCGGGCGACCGTCGTGCTCGTCGGTGAGGGGGTCACCGCCGGTGGGGCGGGGTCCGTGCCCGCCGGTGCGGCGCCGTGGGCGGGGGAGGAGGCCCGACGCTGCGCCGTCGCCGGTGCCGCCGCGGTCATCGCCGCGGTCGACGCCCTCGCCCGCCTCGGTGCGCGCCGGAAGGTCGTCGCCCTCGTCCCGCTGGTCGACCTCACCGCCGTCCCGGCGGGCGCGGTGCCCGGTGCCGCCGACATGCCCGTCGTCACCGGGTCGGACACCGGTGGGGCGACCGCCGGGGCGTCCGCCGGCGGGGGCGTGGCAGCCCCGCCCGGTTCGACCGGCGTGACGGTGTGCGGGGGTGCCGTCGGCCCCGTCGACGGGGACCCGGTGCGCGTGTACGGCGGGACCGTCGTCGACACCGCCGGGTGCGCCGCCGCCGGCGCGGCGGGACGTGCGCGGCTGCTCCTCGCCGACGCCGTCGGCTACGGCGTGCACAAGTACCGCCCGAGCCGCGTCGTGACCGTCGGGTGCCTCAGCCCGGACACGGTCGTGGCGCTCGGTGACCGCACCGGCGCGGTCGTCACCCGGTCGCGGGGGCAGGCGCAGCGCGTGACCCGCCGGGCCGCCCGGGCCGGGGAACGGTGGTGGCCGCTGCCGGTGCCGACGTACCTCGACGCCGCGACCGCGTCCCCGACAGCGGACGTGAGCCTGTGCCCGGAGGGCCCGGGGGTCCTCGTCGCGGCCGCCGTCCTGCGCCGGTTCGCCGGGGACACCCCGGCCGTGCACCTCGATCTCGGGGGTGCGGCGGCGTCCCGGGAGTGCCGGGAGGACACCGACCCCCTCGGCACGGGGTTCGGCGCGCGCTCTCTTGTAGAGTGGCTACGGTAATAAAATGTCCGTCCGTCCCGGCAGGTGCGGCCCACGGGTCCGTGGGCCGCGGGTGGGGGACCACCAGCCGCCGGCCACCCCTGAAGTGTGAGGTTCCTTCACCGTGCTCTCCGACGTCATTGACCTCCTGGCCGACCCGGTCGACGGAACGCCGCTGCATGCCGGAGACGACGGCTGGCGCACGGTGGTCTCCGGGAGCGGCCACAGCTACGACGTCGCCCGGCAGGGGTACGTCACCCTCGCCGGCGGGTCCGGGCTGCGGTACTCCGGGGACGACGCCTCGATGATCGAGGCGCGCGAGACGTTCCTGTCCGGCGGGCACTTCGCCCCCTTCGTCGAGGCGGTCAGCCACAACGTCGCGGACGTCCTCGACGACGCCGGGGTCGGTGACGACGCCGCGCCGGCGATCGTCGAGATCGGCGCCGGGACCGGCTACTACCTCTCCCACACCCTGGACACGGTCCGTGGTGCGCGGGGGGTGGGGATCGACGTCTCCGTCCCCGCGGCGAAGCGCCTCGCCTCATGCCACCCGCGGGTCGGTGCGGTCGTCGCCGACGCGTGGTCGCGGCTGCCGCTCCGCGACTCCTGCGTCGACGCCGTGACGGTCATCTTCGCGCCGCGCAACGCCGCGGAGTTCGCCCGCATCCTCACGGAGAAGGGGCAGGTCGTCGTCCTCACCGCGGACGCCGGGCACCTCGCGGAGCTGCGGGAGCCGCTGGGGATCATCGACGTGGAGAAGGGCAAGGTCGAGCGCATGGTCGCGCAGGCGTCCGGGCACCTCGTCCCGGTGGGGGAGCCGGAGAACGTGGAGTTCACGATGATGCTCGACCAGGCGTCGATCGCCGCGCAGATCGGCATGAGCCCGTCCGCGCGGCACATCCACCCGCAGGTCCTGTCGGAGCGCATCGCGGACCTGCCCGAGCAGATGGAGGTCACGGCCCGCGCGGTCGTCACGCGGCTCGGCCGCGACCCGCGGCTGGGCTGACAGGTCCGCCCCCGGGGGGGGGGGGGAGGGGAGGGGCCGTTGCTGAACCGGCCGTCCGCGCCCGCACCCGGGGGTGCGGCTGGGCCGACACGTCGCCCCGGGGGGCCGCGGCGGAACCGGCCGTCCGCACCTGCGCCCGGGGGCGCGGCGCGACGGGGGACTAGTCGGAGTCGGTGCCGGCCGCGACGGCGTCCGCGTCGTCCCGGTCCGACATCGCCTCGAGGTCGCCGTACGCGAGGGCGGACTCGCGGATGAGGCGTTCCTGCTCCTCCGGGGAGTCCAGCCCCGCGGTCTGCCGCTGGAGCTTCTGCCCGAGCGAGACGAGGGAGGAGGTCACCGTCGCGTCCCCGGTCACCGTGACGTCGAAGTGGTCGAACGGGGACCCGGTCTGCAGCGCGGAGGTGAGCGTCGCGGCCCCTCCGTCGGCGAAGACCTCGAGGACCGGGCCGTCGACGAACACGGTGAGCGTGTCGGAGTCGCTGTCGATGAGGGTGACCGTGCGCTCGTCACCGCCGCGGCTGACGGTGACGTGGTCGCCGTCGTGCCGCACCTCCGCGTACACCGACCCCTCGGCGTCGACGAGGGAGACGGTGACCACACCGGGGCCGGCCTCCAGCTGACCGGTCCACACGGCCGCCCGGTCGGAGAAGGACGTCACGGCCTTCGGGACACCGGCGATGTCCTGGAAGATGTGCCCGTTGACGAGGCTGAGGTACCGGGGCGAGGACAGGCAGTTCGCCCACACGCTCCCGGTCGCCGGGTGGGCCCCGACGAGGCCGATGATCATCGGCTCCGGGCCCTGGACGAGACGGGGGCGGGTGAAGTCGTGGCCGTGGTCGATGACGGTGTACGGCGTCGTCACCTCGAACCCGGTCCCCCGGAGGTGCCCGACGAGGTACCCGGCGACCTCCTCCGACTCCCCCTCGACGCCGGGGTACGTGATGAGCAGGACGTCGTGGCGCACGCCCGTCGCGGCGTCGTCGAGCTTGACGATCCGCGGCGCGTACGGGCGACCGGGGCGCACCCCGGCCTCCTCCGGGAGCTCCAGCGGGCCGAGGACCGTCCAGTGCTGCCGGTCGGACGAGCCGAGGATGACCGCCTCGGCGTCGGTGTCCCCGCGGAGGCTGAGGGCGACCATGCGCCAGCCGTCCTCGTGGTGGATGACCGACGGGGTGACCAGGGCCTCCACCGGGTAGGCGGAGTCGTCGACGTCGATCGGGCCGAGCCGGCGGACGTGCTCGTCGACCTGGGTGGCGTCGTCCGAGACGTTCTCGCACAGGGAGCTCAGGCTCTCCACCCGGGCCCGCTGGAGGGTGAACGTGCGGCGACCCCGGTGGCTGTGCGGGACGCGGTTCCCGGCGACGTCCGCGGCGGTGGCCCCGTCGGCCGGCGCGGTGGTGACGAAGAAGAACTCCGCGGCGTCCTCGCCCGGCTCGGGGACGACCGTCGACCCGGCGAGGACGTCGACCTCCCCGTCCTCCGGGGCGATGACGTCGTCACAGATGTCCCAGTCGAAGGGGATGCGGGACGCCACCTGGTGGGCCCACCGGGCTCCCTGGGTGGGCTTGGGGCGGAACTGGTGGAAGACGTGGACCAGCCCGTCGAGGGCGAGCGCCCCGGCGGGTGCCTCGAGGACTCCGAGCTCAGCGGTGACGTGCAGTTCAGGTCGGTATCTGTTCATTCCTGGTTCATCCGGGTGGGGGTCGGGGGTGCACGGGCCGGGGCTCCCGGGGCGACGGCACGTGGGCCGGGGCCGGGGCGGACGACGGTCCGCTGGTACGCCCACCCCTGTATACCAGCGTCGCCGGCGGGGGCGGCGGGGTCCCGGAGAGGGTGAGGGTGGGTCCCCGGGGGTGGCCGGGGGACGCGGTGGCGTCAGGCCTTCGTCACGAGGGTCGTCCCCGCGCCGAGGGGCAGGCGGCTGACGGTGATCCGGGGGGAGCGGTCCCACGACGTGAGCAGGTCGTCGGCCTCCCGGGCCGCGGCGACGTGCCGGTCCCGGGGGGCGTCGTCCCCGACGAGCCCGTCGGCGAGGGAGTCGAGCAGCACGAGCGTGCCGCCGGGGCGCAGGGCCGGGAGCGTGGCCTCCACCGTCGCCGAGAGGTGCTCCTCGGCGGACTCCGAGACGATGATGTCGTAGGCGTCGGACGCGAGGCGGGACACGACGTCCAGCGGGGCCGACGGCAGGAAGCGGAAGGACGTCGGCCGCAGGCCCGCCGCGCCGAAGGCCTCCCGGGCGAGACGCTGGTGGTCGACCTCGGGGTCGATGCACGTCACGTGGCCGCGCGGGCCGAGGCCGGCGAAGAGGTGGAGACCGATGACACCGCAGGCCGGGGACATGACGACGGCCGACGGCTGCGGGGCGTCGTCCGCGCGGCCGCGGCCACCCGCGACCTGCCCGGCGACCTGGGCGGCGAGGAAGGTCAGGAACTCACCGGTCATCCCGTCCGGGGTGACCAGGCCGTACTCGGCGGCCGCGTCCCGCGCGCCGTCCATCGCGTCGCCGGTCGCGGTCGACGCCGCGGCGGTGGCGGCCGTGGAGTTGACGTAGGAACGGACGGCGTCCAGGGCGGAGACTGACTGGGTTTTCACGAGGTGAACCATAGGGACCGGAGCGGTGGTCGCGGTGGAGGGGGACCGGCATGTCCGCGAACTCCTCCCGAAACAGAAAGGGGAGTGGTCAGAGTGGACTGACGGGACTCGTGGGGTCACGGTCCGCGGGGGTCGGGGCGGCACCGCACCCGACGGGGGGGAGGCTCACAGTGAACTGTCAGCCGCGGACGAGGCGATCCGAACCCGGACAGGGAATGATGGGGACCATGAGTGTGGTCGATGGCGTCAACGAGCCCGGCGTGGCCGGGGCACCCGCGGCAGCCGGCGGGACCGGCCCGACCGCGGTGACCGGGGCCTCCCGGGGCACCGGCGGGGCCGGTGGGGTCGGTGGGACCGACGCCTTCGACCGCGGTGACGGGGAGATGCCGTCCTGGGGGGAGCTCGTCGCCGAACACGCCGAGAGCGTCTACCGCCTCGCCTACCGGCTGAGCGGCAACCGGCACGACGCCGAGGACCTCACGCAGGAGACGTTCATGCGGGTCTTCCGTTCGCTGAAGACCTACCGGCCCGGCACGTTCTCCGGCTGGCTCCACCGCATCACCACGAACCTCTTCCTCGACATGGTCCGGCACCGGGCGACGGTCCGCATGGAGGCGCTGCCGGAGGACTACGACCGGGTCGAGGGCACCGAGCCGACCCCGGAGCGGATGTTCGAGCTGTCGACCCTCGACCCGGCGCTGAGCCGGGCCCTCGACGCGCTGAGCCCCGACTTCCGCGTCGCCGTCATCCTCTGCGACGGGCTCGACATGAGCTACGACGACATCGCCGACACCCTCGGCCTCAAGCTGGGCACCGTCCGCTCGCGCATCCACCGGGCGCGTGCCCAGCTCCGCCAGAGTCTCGAGCGGACGAGCGGCGACCTCACGTACGTCGGAACCGAATGACCCCGCCGCCCGTTGACAGGGCGGAAGGACACCGCGCCCCCACCCCCGAACCCGGGCGTGGGGGTGACGGGCGTCGGCACGGCGACCGTGCCGCAGGGCGACGACGGGACCGACGGTCCCGGGAAGGAGTGGGCATGACGGGACCGGACGGGTTCTCCTCCGTCGAGCACCTCAGCGCGGCCGCGGTCACGGCGCTCGTCGACAACGAGCTGTCGGCCCGCGCCGAGCACCGGGCGAAGGTGCACCTCGTCCACTGCGACGAGTGCTGGGATGAGGTGCGGCGGCAGCGTCAGGCCGCCGAGGCGCTCCGCCACGCGGACCCGGACGTCGACGTCCCCGGCCCGCTCCTCGAGCGCCTGTCGCGGATCCCGGTGGACTGCTGCTCGGGGGAGGACGACGCCACCGGCCCGCGGCCCGGCGTGCGCACGGACCCGGTCCGGGTCGACGGGTGCCGTCGCCCCGCGACCATCGCCGCCCGGGTGGATATGATGATCAGGAGACTGCAACGGCGGACACCGCCCCGGGGAACCGCCGGGTGACCGTCGCCGCGACCGACCGCCGTGGTGTCCTCCGTGACGTCGACGACGGACTCACGACAGCACCAGGGAAGGAAGCGGGATGTTCAGCAACGTCGGAGGGCTCGAGATCGCGGTCATCGTCGTCGTCGCCCTCGTCGTCATCGGCCCGGAGCGGCTCCCGAAACTGATCCGTGAGGTCCGCGCGGTCGTCCTCGCGGCCCGCAACGCGATCAACGACGCGAAGGAGCAGCTCGGCGGCGACTTCGGGGAGGACTTCGAGGAGCTGCGCAAGCCGCTCGCGGACCTGAACTCCATCCGTCGCATGGGGGCCCGGGGGATCATCACGAAGACCCTGCTCGACGGCGACGACACCCTCCTCACCTCGTTCGACGACTCGGTGAAGGGCATCCGTTCCGACGTCGACGGCGTCGTCGGGACCGTCCGGGGCGGGACACCGAAGCCCGGGATCGGTGGGGGACCGGTCCAGGTCGGGGGGACGACGCCGGGCTCCGCCGGAGCATCGGTCGCCCGCCCGGTGACCGGCGGGACGGGTGGTGACGGTGCGGCCCCGGACGTGACCGGGACCGCCGCGACCGGGCGGACCGGGGCGGCGCCGACCGGGCAGGTCGAGGTCCCCCAGCAGGCCGAGGCCGGGGCCTCCCGGACGTGGACGGACTTCGACGACGCCACGTAGTCCCCGTCGCTGCCCCCCCGCACCGGGTGCGCGCCGCCCCACGTTGCACCCTCTACCCGGTGCAATCCGCACCCGGTGAACCCTCTACCCGGTGCACCCCGCCCCGCGCTGCGGATCCCGCCCCCGCGGCGGTGCGGGGCTACTTCCGCGTGACGCCGAGCGACAGCGACCGGCCGGCGAGGGAGGTCCGCCGCATCTGGATCGTGTCCGCGAGCCCGCCGAACGCGATCCCGGCCTCGGAGTCCGGCTCCGAGATCGCGATGGGGTTGCCCAGGTCCCCGCCGATGCGCAGGTTCGGGTCGAGCGGGATCTGGCCCATGAGCGGGACCTTCGCCCCGGAGATCGCGCTGAGCCGGTCGGCGACGACCTGGCCGCCGCCGGAACCGAAGACCTCCATGCGCGTCCCGTCCGGCATCGTCATCCAGCTCATGTTCTCGATGACACCGCCGATCCGCTGGCGGGTCTGCTGCGCGATCGACCCCGCGCGCTCCGCGACCTCCGCCGCCGCCGACTGCGGCGTCGTCACGATGAGCAGCTCGGCGTTCGGGACGAGCTGCGCCACCGAGATCGCCACGTCACCCGTGCCCGGCGGCAGGTCGAGCAGGAGGATGTCCAGGTCCCCCCAGAACACGTCGGACAGGAACTGCTGGATCGCCCGGTGGAGCATCGGGCCACGCCACACGACCGGCGAGTTGCCGTCGAGGAAGTGCCCGATGGAGATGATCTTCACACCGTGGGCCTGCGGCGGGATGATCATCTCGTCGACCTGGTGGGGGCGGTCCGTCGACCCCATCATGTGGGGGACGGAGTGACCGTAGATGTCGGCGTCGACGACGCCGACGCTCAGCCCCCGCCGCGCGAGGGCCGTCGCGAGGTTGACCGTCACCGAGGACTTCCCGACGCCGCCCTTGCCCGAGGCGACGGCGTACACGCGGGTCGTCGAGTCCGGCTGGGCGAACGGGATGACCGGGTCCGCCGCGTTGCCGCGGACCTTCATCCGCACCTCACGGCGCTGCTCGTCGTTCATGACGTCGGTCGTGACGGTCACCTCGCCGACCCCGTCGACACTCTCGGCCGCGGCCTTCGTCCGCCCGGTGAGGGTGCTCTTCATCGGGCAGCCCGCGATCGTGAGGTAGATCTCGACGTGGACGTCCGACCCGTCGATGTCGATGGATTTGACCATCCCGAGTTCGGTGATGGGCTTGTTCAGCTCAGGATCCTCTACGCGGGAGAGCGCGCTGCGGACAGCGGATTCAGTGACTGTAGACATCGCCTGTCATGCTACGCCGGGACCGTGACGCCGCCAAAGGCCCCCGGACAGCGGCAGGGGAGGCCGGGCCGGCGGCCGGCACGGGGACGGCGGTCCGGACCGGGGGCGTCCCGCGGCGCCGCGGGTGGGGGAGGGTCGGCGGGCGCCGCGCGTCAGACGCCGGAGGGGTGCGTCGACCCCGGTGACGGGGGATCGTCGCGCTCGTCCTGGCGGCCACCGTCGTGCCGCTGGTCCTCGAGCTTGTCCTCGATGCGGCGCAGCAGGTCACCGAGCTCGTCGAGCTCCCGGCGCAGGTAGTCGCGGGTGACCGTCTCACCGACGGCGATGCGCACCCCGGCGAGCTCCCGGGCGAGGAACTCCGTGTCGGCCTTCGTCTGCGCGGCCCGACGCCGGTCCTCGTTGAGGGCCACCCGGTCGCGGTCGTCCTGACGGTTCTGCGCGAGGAGGATGAGCGGGGCGGCGTACGCGGCCTGCGTCGAGAAGGCGAGGTTGAGGAGGATGAACGGGTAGGGGTCCCAGTTCCACGCCATCCCGCCGACGTTGAGGGCCACCCACACGATGACGATGACCGTCTGCCACATGAGGTACTGGCCCGTCCCGAGGAACCGGGCGATCTTCTCCGCCCAGACGCCGATGACGTCGGCGTCCGCGGAGAACAGGCGACGCCGGCGTGCCAGGGACGGGGTGTCCAGTTCGGTCCGGTTGTACTTGTCCGGCATGGTTCCTCCTCAGTGAGCCGCGGGTTCAGGTGTCGGTCGTCGGGTCGGCCTAGCCGACCTCGCGTCTCCAGTCGTGGTCCCTCCAGCCGTCGGGGAGGATGTGGTCGAGCAGGTCGTCCACCGCCACCGCCCCGAGGAGGTGCGAACCCTCGTCGAGCACCGGGCCGACGACGAGGTTGTACGTCGCGAAGTACCGGGCCGCCGTCTCGTGGCTGTCCTCGACGGACAGGGCGGGCAGCTCGAGGTCGAGGATCCCGCCGATGAGGCTCGACGGCGGCTCCCGCAGCAGCTTCTGGAGGTGCACGCAGCCCAGGTAGGTGCCGGTCGGGGTGGCCTGGGGCGGCCGGACGACGAAGATCATCGAGCTCAACGACATCGGGACCTCCGGGTTCCGGCAGTGGGCCAGCGCCTCGGCGACGGTCGTCTGCGGGGTGAGGATGATCGGCTCCGGGGTCATGAGCGCACCGACCGTGTCCGGGCTGAAGCTCATGAGGCGGCGCACCGGCTCGGACTCCTCCGGGTCCATGAGCTCCAGCAGGACGTCCGCCTTGTCCTCGGACAGTTCGCCGAGGAGGTCGGCGGCGTCGTCCGGGTCCATCTCCTCGAGGACCGTCGCGGCACGTTCGATGTTCAGCGCGCTGAGGACCGCACCCTGCTGGTCCTCCGGCATCTCGGCGAGGACGTCGGCGAGGCGTTCGTCGTCGAGCTCCGCGGCGATGGAGTGGCGGCGCTCCGGGGGCAGCTCGAGCAGCTTCTGGGCGACGTCGGCGTTGCGCATCTCGCTGAACTCCGCGATGAGCTCGGCGTCCGGGTTCGCCGGGCCGGCCCCCGACGCCGACAGGCCCTGGACCGTCGACAGCGGCAGGACCGTGATGTCCCCCCGACGGCCCAGCCGGCCGCGCACCGTCACCGCCACCCGGCTGACGACCCAGTCGCGGGACCGGGACCGCTCGAGCTCGACGTCGACGATCTCCACCGCCCGGCCCTGCAGGGCCTCGTGCTCCGGGTCGTCCGTGTGCACCTTCGCCCCGACGAGATCGTCCATCACCGACACCTCGCCCGCGCGGGACTGGAAGGGACGCAGGTTCACCGAACTGGAGACCATCGTCACCTCCGACGGCTCGATCGTCGCGATCCGCAGCATCGGCAGGAAGATCTTGCGCTTGTTCACGAGCTCCACCACGAGCCCCAGCGCCTGGGACCGGGTGGAGCGGATGCTGACGACGACATCGCGGACACGGCCGACGGACTCCCCGTCCGGACCAAGGAGGACCATGCCGGCGAGACGACCCGCGAACACACGTGTGGCACTCATGGCCGACACACTACGTGACGCCGTGGCCAGGCACACAGCCGGCGGTGCAGCCCGGGGGAGGGGCCGGGGAGCGGGTGCGGGACCGGCCCGGGGAGGTGGCGGGGAGCGGGTGCGGGCGGGGCCGGGGAGGTGGCGGGGAGCGGGTGCGGGCGGGGCCGGGGAGGTGGCGGGAAGACGGTGGGGCGGGGCCGGGTGCGGCCCGGGTGCGGCCCGGGACCGGCCGGGGTCGGGGGACGACGGGGACCGCCCCGCGCTGGTGACGGCGCGTGTCCCGGGCCCTCCGGTGGGTTGCGGGCACGGGAGGTAGTCTGGTTGGCGATCGGGGGCCGTCACGTTCGTGACACACGGGCCCCATGACAACCGAGAGACGGGAGCGGGCAGACCACATGAGCCGACTCATCGCCGGCGGCCTCGTCGGCCTCGCCGTCGCCCTCGCCGCCGTGGGCAGCGGCCTGTGGTTCGTTCACGCCGTCGGGGCCGTCATCGCCGTGGCCGGGGTGCTGCTGGCGCGCCGCCCCGGCGGGCATCCGGCGTGGGCCCTCGTCCCGTGGATCACGTTCGTCATCGTCTTCATGGTGGCGTGGTACTGATGGCGGCGGGGACGGCAGCGGCCGCCGGGTCGGCGGGGACGGTGGGACCGGCGGGACCGGTCGGGACGGGACGCCCGGGACAGGGCGGACCGCTGCGGCGGATCGGACGGGCCCTCCGCGTCGCCACCGTCGCGGTGGTGTGCGTCGGCACCGTCGGCGTCGCCGCGTGCGGGGCCTACACCCCGGGCCCGGGCCCCCGCCCCACCGACCGGCCCGAGGTCGTCACCATCGGCGTCGACGGGTCCACGGTGCAGAAACGCCTCGCGGAGACCTACACCCGGGAGCTCGCGGTCAACGACCGGGAGGCCACGACCGTCGCCGTGCCGTCGTCCATGCGCGTCGACGCCGTCCGGGACGGCAAGGTCGACCTCGTCATCGGGTGCGTGGGGGAGCTGCTCGACGTGCTCAACCCGGACAAGGGCCGGCAACTGCGCGTGATGTACCGGGAGGACGGCGGCGAGGACACCGACGAGTGGCGCGACATCACCCACAGCACCATGCTCTCGGCGCTGCCGTCGGACCTCGACGCCTCCGACCCGGGCATCGCCGTCGGGTGCGACGACCCGACCCTGCCGCAGAACATCGTCGCCGTCTACCGGCGCGGCGTCATCGACCGGGACGACCGGCAGGCCCTCAACTGGGCCGCCGGGGGGACGACGTCGGAGGACCTCGGCGTCACGGAGACACCGACCGCGCCGCGGCGCTGACGCACCTGGCGCACCCGGCGCACCTGACGTCCCGGTCCGCGCGGCCCGGGCCCGGTGACGGACCTGACTCCTCTGCCCACGGGGCTGCCCCGCGCCCTCCCGGGCGGCCCCGGGCCCGGTGACGACCTGACTCCTCTGTCCACGGGGCCCTGACCAGGGTCCGGGCCCCGATACGACGGTGACCCGCCCTCCCGACGGTGCGGGGGACGGGTCACGCGGTCAGGCGCGGCGGGATGACCGCCGGGTGGGGCGTTCGGGTCAGGCGAACGCGTCCTCGATCAGCTGCTTCTCCTCGAGCTGGTGGACCTTCGCCACACCCGTGGCGGTGGAGGTCTGCGCCCGGCGGGAGATGCGCTTCATCGTGAAGCCCGGGATGAGCTCCGGCAGGTTGAGCGCCAGGAACGGCCACGGGCCCTGGTTCGCCGGCTCGTCCTGCACCCAGCGGAACTCCGCCTCCGGGTACCGCTCGGTGATGTCCTTGATCCGGTTGTGCGGGATCGGGTAGAGCATCTCGATGCGCACGATGGCGACGTCGTCACGACCGTCCGCCTGCCGCTTCTTCTCGAGGTCCCAGTAGATCTTGCCCGAGCACAGCAGGACCGTGGAGATGTCCTTCCGCGGGGAGTCGCCGGCGGAGTCGAAGCGCGGGTCGTCGAGAACAGACCGGAACTTCTTGACGTCGGTGAACTCCTCGATGGAGGACGTGGCGGCCTTGTTGCGCAGCATCGACTTCGGCGTGAAGACGACGAGCGGGCGCTTGAGGCTGCCGAGCACGTGCCGGCGCAGCAGGTGGAAGTAGTTCGCCGGCGTGGACGGCTGCGCCACCGTCATCGAGCCCTCCGCGCAGAGCTGGAGGAACCGCTCGATCCGGGCGGAGGAGTGGTCCGGGCCCTGGCCCTCGTAGCCGTGGGGCACCAGGAGGACGACGCTGGAGATCTGGCCCCACTTCGCCTCACCCGAGCTCACGTACTCGTCGATGATCGTCTGCGCGCCGTTGGCGAAGTCACCGAACTGGGCCTCCCACGCGACGAGCGCATCCGGGTTACCGACCGAGTAGCCGTACTCGAAGCCCATGCCCGCGTACTCCGTGAGCGCCGAGTTGTAGGCCCGGAAGCTGCCGCCCCGGCCCGAGTCCTCGGCGAGCGCCTGGAGCGGGTTGTAGTGGTTGCTCATCTCGCTGTCGTAGAGCACCGCGTGGCGCTGCGTGAACGTGCCGCGCAGGCTGTCCTCGCCGGAGAGACGGACGAGGGTGCCGCCGTCGACGAGGGAACCGAAGGCGAGCAGCTCGCCGAAGCCCCAGTCGATGTTCCCCGACCGGCTCATCTCGAGACGACGCTTGATGACCGGCTTCACACGCTGGTGGGCGTTGAAGCCCTCCGGCAGGTTCGAGAAGTAGTCGCCGATGCGGGCGATCTCCTCCTTCGTGACGGACGTGTCGAGACCGTGGGAGAGCTCCTGGGAGCCGGCGATACCGGTCTGCTTCGCCGGGGTCGCCCCCTTCTCCGCCTGGCGGACCTCGTTGAAGACCGTCTCAAGCTGGTCGTGGAAGTCGCGGGCGACGCGCTCGGCGTCCTCCTCCGACAGGTCACCACGGCCGATGAGGGTGTCCGTGTACAGTGCGCGGACCGTCGGGCGGTCGTGGATGATGTCGTACATCTGCGGCTGGGTCATCGACGGGTCGTCGGCCTCGTTGTGGCCGCGGCGGCGGTAGCACACGAGGTCGATGAAGACGTCCTTGCCGAAGCGGCGGCGGTAGTCCACCGCGAGCTTCGCGACCCACACCACGGCCTCCGGGTCGTCGCCGTTGACGTGGAACACCGGGCAGTCGAAGCCCTTGGCCAGGTCGGTGGCGTAGAAGGTGGAGCGGCCCGCGTCCGGGGTGGTCGTGAAGCCGATCTGGTTGTTCACGACGATGTGGACGGTGCCGCCGACACCGTAGCCGCGCAGCTTGAAGAGGTTGATCGTCTCCTGGACGATGCCGAGGCCGGCGAACGCGGCGTCACCGTGGAGGAGCAGCGGCATGACCGGGTGGTCGCCCTCGGCCGGGGCGAGGAGATCCTCGTGCGCCCGGGCGAGGCCCTCCATGACCGGGTTGACGGCCTCGAGGTGCGACGGGTTCGCGGTGAGGGTGACGTCGATCTCGTTGTCACCGAACATCTGCATGTAGTGGCCCTTGGAGCCGAGGTGGTACTTCACGTCACCCGAGCCGCCGGCGGCGGGCTCCATGTTGCCCTCGAACTCCGTGAAGATCTGGGCGTAGGGCTTGCCGACGATGTTCGCGAGGACGTTGAGGCGCCCACGGTGCGGCATGCCGATGACGACCTCGTCGTGGCCGAGGGTCGCGGCCTCGTCGATCGCGGCGTCCATCATCGGGATGAGCGACTCCGCACCCTCGAGGGAGAACCGCTTCTGGCCGACGTACTTGGTCTGGAGGAAGTTCTCGAACGCCTCGGCGGAGTTCAGCTTCTGCAGCAGGTACTTCTGCTCCGGGCCGCTGAGACGCGGCTGACCGGCCTCGATGCGGTCCTGGAGCCACAGGCGCTCCTCCTTGTCGAGGATGTGCGTGTACTCGCTGCCGACCTTGAGCGTGTAGGCCCGGCGCAGGGTCGCGAGGACCTCACGGAGGGTCATGGTCTCCCGGCCGGCGAACCCGCCGACGTGGAAGTGCCGGTCGAAGTCCCACAGGGTCAGCCCGTGGCTCTCGATGTTGAGGTCGGAGTGGTCTGGGATGGGCAGGCCCGGCTGCGTCCACTGCAGCGGGTCGGTGTCCGCGACGAGGTGCCCGCGGGAGCGGTAGGCCTCGATGAGCTGCATGACGCGGGTGGACTTCTCCACGCCGATGTTCGGCAGGTCCTGGCTCCACCGGACGGGGGCGTAGGGGATCTTCATGGTGATGAAGATCTCGTCCCAGAAGGCGTCGTTGATGAGCAGCCGGCTCATGGTCCGCAGGAACTCGCCGGACTCCGCGCCCTGGATGATGCGGTGGTCGTAGGTGGAGGTGATGGTGACGAGCTTGCCGATGCCCATCTCGCCGAGCCGGTCCTCCGACGCGCCGGCGAACTCCGCCGGGTAGTCCATCGACCCGACGCCGATGATCGTGCCCTGGCCCTCGGTGAGCCGCGGCACGGAGTGCCGGGTGCCGATGCCGCCCGGGTTCGTGAGGGAGATCGTGACCCCGGAGAAGTCCTCCATGGTCAGCTTGCCCTCGCGGGCGCGGTGCACGATGTCCTCGTAGTGGTCGACGAACTCGTCGAACGTGAGGGACTCGCACTCCCGGATCGCCGCGACGACGAGGCTCCGCGAGCCGTTCTTCGCCGTCATGTCGATCGCGAGGCCGAGGTTCACGTGCTCGGGGGTGACGAGCGTGGGCTTGCCGTCGACGACCGCGTAGCTGTTGTTCATGTCCGGGTGGGCCAGCACGGCCTTGACCAGCGCCCACCCGATGATGTGGGTGAAGCTGATCTTCCCGCCGCCACGGGAGGTGAGCTGCTCGTTGATCATCGAGCGGTTCTCGAACATGAGCTTGGCGGGCATGTCCCGGACCGACGTGGCCGTCGGGATGGACAGGGACTGGTCCATGTTCTTCACGACAGCGCGGGCGGCACCCTTGATGGTCTTCTCGCCGGGCTCGGGGCGCTCGACGGGGTGCTTCGGCTCAGGCGGGGCGACCCGCTGGGGGATGGGCTGCGCGGACCGGCCGTGGTTCGACGGCTCCTGCGCGGCGGCGCGGCCGCCGGGCCCGGGGGTCACGGCGGGCTTGCCGGGACGGGTGGAGTCGGCGGCCGCGGCGGCGTTCATGCCGCGGGTCTCGATCCCGTGCCCCTCGGAGCCACGCCGGGGCGTGGTCCCCCCGGTCGCGGCGGTCGTCGTGGATCCCGTGGCGTCGTCTGTGCCGGCACCGGAGGTGCCTCCGGCGGCGCTGGTCGCGGTCTGCGGCTCGTCCTTCTCGAAGAGGGTCCGCCACTCCGGGTCAACGGAGCTCGGATCCTCCTTGTACTGCTGGTACATCTGGTCAACCAGCCACTCGTTCTGGCCGAAATTCGCGCTGCTCACAGCAGGTCCTCGCCTCTTTTCATACTGTCGTTCTTCTCGGGTCACCACCCTACTACAAACCGGCCGTCCGGCGGCCGGTCGGGGTGCGGGCGGCGACGCCCTAAACCGCCCGGTAAAAGCGTGTTTTCGTGACGAGTGAAGCCCTGGACCGGCGGTGTTCCCGAACGTGTCCGCGGTTCACCCGCGACGGTCCCCGGCCCGCCCGCCGGCCCGGGTGGGCTGTGGGCCGGGTCACTGTCCGGGGCGGGCCCGGGCCGGAAAGGTGTGGCCCGGGTCACCGCCCGGCGCACGTGGGCCCGGCTCCGGTCAGGGGTCGGACTGCCCCGCGTCGGTCAGGGGTCGGGCTGCCCCGCGTCGGTCAGGGGTCGGGCTGCCCCGCGTCGCGCCACAGCCGGGCGTACACACCGTCCGCCGCGAGGAGCCCGTCGTGCGTGCCGTCCTCGACGACCCGGCCGTCGGCCATGACGACGACGCGGTCCGCCCGCGCGGCCGTCGTCAACCGGTGGGCGACGATGACGGCGGTGCGCCCCCGGGTCGTCGCCGAGATCGCGTCGACGACCTGTTCCTCGACGTCCTCGGCGAGGGTCGCCGTCGCCTCGTCGAGCAGCATGACCCGCGGGTCGGTGAGTTCCGCCCGGGCCAGCGCGATGATCTGGCGTTGCCCGGCCGACAGTCCCTCGCCCCGTTCGCGGACCGGCTCGTTGAATCCGCGCGGGATGGACGCGAGGATCCCCGTGCCGCCGATGCGTCGCACGGCGTCCTCGATCTCCGCGTCCGTCGCGTCCGGGACGCCGTAGGCGATGTTGGACGCGACGGTGCCGGAGAACAGGTGCGTCTCCTGGGGGACGACGCCGACCTGCCGCCTCCACGCACGCAGGTCCGCCTCCCGGAGGTCCGTCCCCCCGACCGTCACGGCCCCGGTCGTCGGGTCGTAGTAGCGGGAGAGGAGCTTGACCACGGTGGACTTCCCCGCCCCTGTCGCGCCGACGAGGGCGGTCGTCCCGCGGAAGGTGAGGTCGACGTCGAGGACCGTGCGGACGGGCTCGTCGTCCGGCGTCGCGTACCCGAAGGTGACGTCCATCGCCGGGGTGCCGCTGACCTCGCGGTCGCCGTCGCGGAGCGTCGGCTGCTCCCGCAACAGGTCCCCGATCCGGTCGAGGCTGACCTTCGCCTGCTGGAACTGGTCGAAGACCTGGGAGAGCTGCTGGATCGGGCTGAAGAACTGGGTGAGGTAGAGGGAGAACGCGACGAGCACGCCCTGGGAGATCCGGCCGTCGGCGACCATCGTCGTGCCGACGGCGAGGACCGCGGCCTGGGCGATCTCCGACAGGGCGTTGATACCGGGGAAGAAGACGCTCACCGCCGTCTGCGCCCGGGTGCGCAGGTCGCGGTACCGCGCCGACTCCCCGGCGAACCGCCGGAGGATGTCGTCCTCGAAGTGGTAGGCGTGGCTCGTCCGCAGACCGGTGACGGCCTCCTGGAAGGTGGCGTTGACGCCGCTGACCGTCGAGCGGGCCTCGGAGTAGAGGCGGGCGACGAGCCCCCGGAACCACCACACGGCGAGGCCGATCACCGGGAGGAACACCGCGGCGATGCCGGTGAGCTCGAGGTCCGTCGTCGCCAGCATGACGAGCATCCCCACGAGCGTGGCGACGGCGACGACCGTCTGCGACACCCCGGTCTGGAGGAACTGGGACAGCGAGTCGATGTCGGTCGTCATGCGGGTCATGATCCGGCCGGACGCGGTGCGCTCGAAGAAGTCCATGCCGAGGGTGTTGATGTGCGCGTAGCTGCGGACCCGCAGGGCGTAGAGCACGCGCTCACCGGCCCGCGCGGTGAGCACCTGGTTGACGGCGAGCGCCACCCAGCTCACGACGACGATGACGAGCGCGACGACGGCGGCGCCGGTGACGACGTCCATCGCGGAGTGCGCGACCCCGTCGTCGAGGGCGTGGCGGATGACGGTCGGCAGGGTGACGTCGGCGGCGACGGACAGCAGGAGGGTGACGATGACGGCGACGAGCAGTCCCCGGACCATGCCGAAGAGGCTGCGCAGCGAGAACGGTGCCGTGTACGGCGGGACCGACGGCTGTTCCGTCGCCGGGGGCAGGCGGTCGACCCGTTCGCGGAGGTCGGGCATGGACGCGGCCGCGGCGTCGGCGACGCCACCCCGGCCACCGCCGAGCCCGGCGCCGAGGCCGTCTCCGCCCGGGCCGGCGAGGTCCGTCGCGGCGTCCGCGTCGTCGTCGGCGGGGTCCGGCCAGAGGTCGCGGACCGGGGGAGCGGGGAGTTCCACCGTCGTCTCCGCGAGGCGCAGCGTCGACGACCGGTGGCCGGTGACGACGAGCGTCAGCGGGACGTCCGGGGTGGATTGCTCGTGCAGCTCCCGGAGGTTGTGCAGGATGCGGGCCTCGGTGGAGGCGTCGATCGCGGAGGTGGCGTCGTCGAGGATGAGCAGCCGCGGCCGGCGCAGGATCGCCCGGGCGAGGGCGATGCGTTGCCGCTGGCCGCCGGAGAGCGTGAGGCCGCGCTCGCCGACGACGGCGTCGTACCCGCCGATGCCGAGGATGAACTCGTGGGCCTCCGCCGCCCGCGCTGCGGCGACGACCTCCTCGTCCGTCGCCTCGACGCCGAGCCGGATGTTCTCCCCGACGGTGAGGGAGTAGAGTAAGGGCTCGTCGAAGACGAGCGTGGGCCGGTCCTCGTCGGCGAGGTCCGTGAGCGGGACCGGAGGTGCGGTCGGGGAGGTGACGACGAGGTCGACGCCGTCGTCCTCCAGCCCCGCGAGGGCGCGCGACAGGACGGTCTTCCCGGAGCCCGCGGGCCCGGTCACCGCGACGGTCGACCCGGGCCGGATGTCGACGGTGACGTCGACGGGGCCACGGGTCACGCGGCCGCGGATCCCGAGGGGGCCCGGGACGTGGACGGTGCCGCGACGGCGGCGCGGCATGTGCAGCAGCTCCATGACCCGGTCGACGCCGGCCCGGGCGAGCTGGATCGTGATGAGCATGGACGACGTCATGCGCGTCGTCCGGGCGATGAGGGTGACGTACGTGCTCGTCGCGAGGAATTCGCCGACGGTCACCGCACCCGTGACGGCCATCCACCCGCCGACGACGATCGTCGCGACCATGGCGACGTTGGGGATGTTCGCGAGCGCCGGCTGGAACCGGGCGGTGAGTTTCGCCTCGCGCATCCGCAGGGAGAACAGGCGGGACGACATCCGGTCCATCGTCCCGACCTCGCGGTCCTCCTGGGCGAAGCCCTTGACGATGCGCACGCCGGTGACCGTCTCCTCGACCTGGGTCGCGATGTCCGCGGCCTGCTGCTGGCCGGTCCACGTCGCGGCGAAGAGGGTGCGGCGGCTGCCGACGGCGATCCACACGAGGACGGGGATCTGCGTGAGCACGACGAGCGCGACCGGCAGGGACATCCACAGCATGACGGCGGCGACGGCGACGACCTCGACGAGCCCGCCGACGAACATGGGGTACATCGCGAGCATGCTCTGGATGAGCGTGAGGTCGGAGATCGACCGGGAGACGACCTGCCCGGTGCTCAGCCGGGAGCGGGCGTCGCCGTCGAGGTGGTGGAGGGCGTCGAGCACGGCGACGCGCAGGTCGTGCTGGACGGAGACGGACAGGCGACCGGCGGAGTACCGGCGGAGGAACTGCAGGACGAACCGGATGAGGGCCGCGACGACGAGGGACCCGACCGCGGCGGTGCTGCCGTCGACGGCCCGCCCCGCGAAGAACGGGAGCATGACCTGGAACAGCGGGACGGTGACCGCCGCGCCGAAGGCGACGGCGAGGACCACCCGGTGCCGCAGGCAGACGCGGAGGAGCGACGTGGTGGGGGTGGTGGGCGGCGGCGTGTCCTCCGGGCGCGGGGCCCGGGTGGCCCGGGCGACGGTCACTCGGGCTGCTGGTCACCGAACACGCGGTGAACCTGGTCGATCATGGCGGTCGCGATCCTGCGGTTCGCGCGGGCACCGAGGAACGCCCCGACCCCGAGGGGGAGCAGCTTCTGGAACGCCGCGCCGGTGAGCCGGCGGCGGAGCTGCCGGAACGCGAGGGTTCCGAGCCGGGAGTTCATCGACAGCATCTGGCGGCCGGTGAGTGCCCGGAGCCCGCTGAGCCCCTGCTGGCCCGCCATCGCGGCGACGACGTCCGAGCCGGAGGAGCCGGCGATGGTGAAGAGGATGAGGGCACGGCGGACCTCGGTGTCCTCGACGTCGAGGCCGTGGAGCCGGGCGCTGGCCAGGGTGTAGAGCGCGAAGATCTCGACGACGGCGAGGGCCTCGCCGCCGGCGGCCCCGATGCTGAGCAGGGTCCCGACGCCGGGGATGAAGGCCAGGCCGCCCGTGCCCGCGCCGGAGCCGGTCGCGAGGGCGAGGAAGTGCCGGTCGACGATGCGCTGCTGCTCGGCGAGCGGCTTGTCGCCGTGGTGGTCGAGGATGTGCGTGACGTACTTGCTGATCGCCGGCCCCTGGAGGGAGGCGGCCTTGTCGACGGCCGCGAAGAAGCGGCGGGCGAGCACGCCCTCCGGGGCGTCGAGGCCCCGGAGCTCGTCGAGGGCGGTGCGGGAGGCGTCCGAGAGCTCGGTGGTCCCGGCGTCCTCTCCGGTGCCGCCGTCGGCGGAGGTCGGGGCGGGGTCGTTCGAGCGGCGGCGGGAGAACGGGTTCGGCAGTTTCACGGGGTGCTCCTCGTGTCGGGGCTCGGATGATCGGGCGGTTCACGCGACGCGGGGCCGTCGCCTCCGCGGGGTCGCGGGTGCCGGGCCCGGCGTGGGTGCGCGGCGGTGGACCGGTCGGGCCCGGGGGTGGGTGTCCCGGTGGTCCCGGTGTCGGGTCCGGGGCTCGTGTCCGCACACAGTGTAACGACGGTACCCCGGTTCACCGGGGGCGGTGACGTCGGAGCCCGGGGTGGGTGGGAGCCGTGACAGGGGGTGACCGGCTAGGATGGGCGCCACACCGTCCGGACGACGGCGGTGACCGTCAGAACCGTGGGGGATCGCCCCGAGAAGGGACTTGTCATGGGTTTCTATGAGGACATCGCTGAGGCACTGGACAGGGACGGTATCGAGGCACGGGTCAACGACTCGACGCTGTTCGTTCCGATCACGTCGGAACTCGAGATGCAGTTCGTGGCGATCGACGCACCGATCCCGGCGGCGAACGTGTACGTGGCCGTCGCTGACGTCACCGAGGACGATGAGGAGTTCGAGGCCGCACTCGTCGGCGCGGTGTTCTCCGTCGAGGACGCGGTGGAGCAGGTCGCGAAGCACGTCGTCACCGACCAGATCGTGACCGTGCTGCGGGACATCCTCGAGGGGACGGACGACCGCATCAGTGACCTCGAGTTCACGCAGGACCACGCGGAGCCGTTGCGCGTCCGGGCGGAGATCGGGGACACCTCCGAGCTCGTCGTGACGCTGACGACCGAGGACAACGTCCCGGCCGCGTCGGTCGAGTTCGTCACGTTCGGTGACGACTTCGAGGACCTGCTCGACCAGGTCATCGCCGAGGTCTGGGGTGAGGAGGCGGACGACGAGGGGGAGCCGCTGGACCCGGACCGTCAGCAGGCGTTCAACGCCCTCGTCCAGGAGGTCGCCCAGGCGACGCAGGAGGTCCTCGAGCTCGGAACCTTCACCGACTTCGACACCCTCTTCGACGTCCTGGCGGTCGCGCAGAGCCAGGCCCGCGACTGGGAGGAGCAGCTCGTCCCGCTCGACGACGGCTGGGAGGAGATGTGGGACGAGGACTGGGACGACGATGAGGACGAGGACGACGACGAGCTCGCCGACGTCGTCATCGAGGTCGTCCCCGCGGACGACGACGATGACGAGGACGACGGGGACGACGACCTCGACGGGGACGACCGCGACGACGACGGGGACGACGACGCCGCTGCCACGCGGGGTTCCACCGCGGGCCGCTGACCCGGGGGTCCCGCCGCCGTCACGCGGCATGACGCGGCCGTCCGGCCGTGCCGCCGCACGCAGGCCCTGACGGCACCTCCGCCGGCGCGCCCACCGGGGCGGCGGGGCCACCGAGGTCGCGCTCGCGGACGAGCGCGGTGTATGTCCACCGGTGCACGGTGCCCCGGGCGCCCCGGCGGTGGTCGGTCAGCAGTTCCGTCCGCGGGGACCCGCTGGTGAGCCGGCGGAACAGGGACGTGATGAACGGGCCGGCGGTCCGCACGGCGGAGCTGCGCCCGGTCGGTCGGCGGGCCCGACCGGTCCCCGCCGCGGGCACGGTGACCTCGCCGGTGAGGGTGACGACGAACAGGGCCTCGTCGGCCGGGGCGGTACTGCCCGTCAGTGACTCCCACATCGCGGACGAGACCTGACGGCGGGCCACGGTGACGGTGACGGGGAGGCCCTCGTGGGACAGCCGGACGGCCGGCGGGCGCCAGTCCGGGGTGAGACGGGCCCGGCTCCGGGGGTGGCGGAGCACCGCCGCGCACCGCTCACGGGTTCGGGAGGCCGGGTCGCCGGTCGGGCCGCCCGGCGGGTGGGAGGGCCCGGCCGGGCGCGTCGGGGTGGTGCGACGGGTGGTGTGCCGGGTGGTCTGCCGTGTGGTCTGCGGGGGATGGTGTCGTGTCATGCCGCGCACGCTACGACACGGCCCGGACACCGTCCGCCGACCCCGCCCCGAAAATCGAACACGTGTTCGGTCCGGACGGACGGTCGCCGACGGCGGTCCCCGCGCGGGGAGGCGGGGCGTGGCGTCGGATAGCATGGCGGGGAAGACCGCGGCCGTGACACCGGCGCGCGGTGAATGACGACAGGAGAGCGTGGCCCCCGCAGTGACAGAGCAGCAGACCGCACATCCCGTGACCGACGTGGCGGTGATCGGGGCGGGGGCCGCCGGGCTCGCCGCCGCCCGGACACTCCGTGCCGCGGGGGTGGGGTGCACGGTGCTCGAGGCCTCGGGTCGGGTCGGGGGGCGCATCGGCTCCGAACGCGTCGGGGACGTCACCGTCGACCGGGGCTTCCAGACGGTGAACTCGTGGTACCCGGCGGTCAAGGAGGTCCTCAAGCCCGGCGAGTACTCCTCCCTCGGGATCCGGTCCTTCCTGCCGGCCGTGCAGTGCGTGACCCCCGACGGCCTCGCGATGTTCGGCGACCCGGTCCGCGCACCGCAGCTCGTCCCGACGCTCCTGCGCTCCCGGATCAGGGCCGCGCTCTCCGCCCGGGACGCCTTCCACCTGCAGCGGTGGCTCGGCCGGGAGGTCCGGCACCGCTCCTCGCTGGAGGTGCGCCCGGTCACGGACCGCACGGTGGACCGGGACCGCGCGGTCGGTGACTCCCTCGACGCGCGGCGGATCACGGGGGACACCCGCCGGTACGTCATCAACCCCGTCCTCGAGGCCCTCCTCATGGACCCGGCGTTCGAGACCTCCGAGCGGCTCGCCCGGTGGGAGATCGTCGCGGTGCTCCGCGGGGCGCTCGGCCTGCCGGACAACGGGATGTCCGAGCTCGCCGTCGCCCTCGGCCGCATCCCCGGGGTGGGGATCGACCTCCACTCGCCGGTGGCCGGGCTCGAGCAGGACGACGACGGCGTCACGCTCCGCGTCGCCGACGCCGACGGCACGGCGGACCGCACCCTCCGCTGCCGCTACGCCGTCGTCGCGACGGAACAGGCCCACACCGCCCGGCTGCTCGGGCTGCCGGTCCAGCCGGCGCGGGGCATGACCACCTGGTGGTTCCTCGCCGACGGTGCGGCCGGGGACGGCGCGTCGACCACCGGCCGGACGACGGACGGGGGACGGCTGCCGGTCATCACCGTCGACGGCTCCGACCGGACGCAGCTCACGTCCGTGGCGGAGGTCACCGCCGTGGTGCCGTCGTACGCCCCCGGTCGGTCGCTCGTGCAGGCGTCCGTCGTCCACCGCGAGGGGGTGGCGTGCCCCGACGACCGCACCGTGCGCGACCAGGCGGCGTCGCTGCTCGGGGGGACGGCGGCGTCCTGGGAGCTCGTCACGCGGCACGACTGCCCGCGGGCGGTGCCGGTCGTGCCGCCGGGCCGCAGGTTCCACTGCGGTGACGCGGACGTCACCCACGGGCGTCGGGTGGTCCTCGCCGGGGACCACACCGCGTCACCCTCGATCGACGGGGCGTTGCGGAGCGGTCAGCGTGCCGCGCGGATCGTGACCGGGCTGCTCGGCGCCTGACCCGTCCGGGTCACCCGCGGGGGTCGGTCCCGGTGGGGTCCCCGGTGGGGGCCGCGGGGTCGACGGGCGCCGCGGCGCGCAGGCGCGGGACGACCCGGGCCACGTAGAGCACGGACATGCCGAGGGTGAACACGACCCCGGCGACGAGCGCCGACCGGAACTCCGGCAGCCACACCATCGTGCCGAAGGTGACGAGGATGACGGCGACGGCGGCGTACTGGCCGTACGGCCAGAACGGCACGGGGAAGGTCGGGGCGGTCCGGCGGCCCGCCTCACCGGCCGCCCCCGCCCGGCCGCGCCGCCGGGAGGCGATGTGCGCCAGCAGGATCATGAGCCACACGAAGACCGTGGCGAACGTCGCGAGCGCCGCGATGGACGCGAACAGCCGCTCCGCCGAGGGCACGAGGAGCTGCAGCGAGACCCCGACGACGAGCACGACGAGGATCGCGCCGACCGTCGTCCCGGGCACCCCGGCGCTGTTCACCCGGGCGAACGCCCGGGGCGCGAGACGCTCCGTGGCCATCCCGAAGATCACGCGCCCGGCGCCGAAGAGGTCCGAGTTGATCGCCGACAGCGCGGCGCTGATGACGACGACGTTGAGCAGCGCGGCGGCCCAGCCGACGCCGAGCCCGCTGAAGATCTGCACGAACGGCGACTGTTCCCCGGTGATCTCCCGCCACGGGATGACGGAGACGATGACCGTGATCGCGAGGACGTAGAACAGGAGGATCCGGGCGGGGACGGTGTTGATCGCCCGCGGGATGACCCGCTCCGGGTCGTCGGCCTCCCCTGCGGTGACGCCGATGATCTCGGTGCCGCCGAAGGCGAAGAGCACGAGGATGAGGGCGGCGAACACCCCGGGGACCCCGTGCGGGAACAGGCCGCCGTCGTTCCAGAGGTTGTCGACGCCGACCCGCGTGCCGGTCTCGACGTTGAACACGAGGATCGCCGCCCCGCCGACGATCATGGCGATGACGGCGGTCACCTTGACGACGGTGAACCAGAACTCCAGCTCGCCGAACCACCGGGCGCTCGCGAGGTTCGCGGCGCCGACGACGGTGAGCGCGACGGCGACCCAGACCCAGCTCGCCGTGTCGGGGAACCAGAACTTCATGTACAGCGCGATGGCCGTGAGGTCGGCGAGGCAGACGATGACCATCTCGAAGGCGTACATCCACCCGGTGATGTAGCCCGCCCAGTCGCCGAGGTGCCGGCGGCAGTACTCGGCGAAGGAGCCGGGGACCGGGTGGTCCACCGCCATCTCGCCGAGGGCCCGGAGCATGAAGTACACGACCGCGCCCCCGAGGAGGTAGACGAGGATGACGCCCGGGCCGGCGGCGGCGATCGCCCCGGACGACCCGTAGAACAGGCCCGTGCCGATCGCGGACCCGAGGGCGATGAAGTGGATGTGGCGGTGACGAAGGCTCCGGCGCAGGGTTCCGGCGGCGGCCGGGCGGGCGGTGTCAGGCATGTGCCACATTCTCTCACGGTAAGCCGGTCCGTCCCTCACGGTGTGCCGGAGGCGGGGTGCGGGGAGGGGTCCGGGGCGGGGTGCGGGTGGCACGGTCGGAGGGGGGTCGGGGGGCTCGACGCCGCCCGTCCGCGGGCGGGCGCCGGGCCGGTGGGCCGGGCGTCGAATCGCTTTTGACGCGGGCAGCCAGTACCGTTGGGCCATAATGAGTGATATTGACAACGTCACCGGCGACGTGAACACGCCGGACACCAGTGGCACGCCGGAGACCCCGGACACGCAGCAGGGACAGGCCGGCCAGACCGGCCCCGGGGCGGAGGCGCAGCCGCTGGAGGTCGCGGACGTCCTGGACGGTGACAGTGCGGTGGAGGACACCGCCGACGCCGGCACCGACACCGCTGACACCGCTGAGACAGACGACGCCCCCGAGACCACCGACACCGCCGCCGACGACACCACGGGCGCGGAGACCACCGACGCCGCCACCGAGAGTGCCGGCAGTGCCGACACCGACAGCGCCGGGAGCGCAGACGCCGGGAACGACACCGGCAGCACCGACGGCGCCGACAGCGCCGCCGCCGCGGAGCCGGCCGCCGCGCCGGAGCCGGGCACGACCTTCGCCGACCTCGGCCTGCCCGAGCGCGTGCTGCGCGCCGTGACCTCCGTGGGGTACACGGAGCCCTCGCCGATCCAGGCCGAGACGATCCCGCTGCTCATGGAGGGTCACGACGTCGTCGGCCTCGCCCAGACCGGCACCGGCAAGACCGCCGCCTTCGCCCTGCCCGTCCTCGCGGGCATCGACCCCACGCAGCGCTCCACCCAGGCGCTCGTCCTCGCGCCGACCCGTGAGCTCGCCCTCCAGGTCGCCGAGTCCTTCCAGTCCTTCGCCAACTCCCTCGGAGGCGTGAACATCCTCCCGGTGTACGGCGGTCAGGCGTACGGCGTGCAGCTCAGTGGGCTGCGTCGTGGCGCACACGTCGTCGTCGGCACCCCCGGTCGTGTCATCGACCACCTGGCCAAGGGCAGCCTCGACCTGTCCGACCTGCGCTTCATGGTTCTCGACGAGGCCGACGAGATGCTCAACATGGGCTTCCAGGAGGACGTCGAGCGGATCCTCGGGGACACCCCCGACGGCAAGCAGGTCGCGCTCTTCTCCGCGACGATGCCCTCCGGCATCCGCCGCCTGTCGAAGCAGTACCTGAACAACCCGCGTGAGATCACGGTGAAGTCCAACCAGCGGACGGCCGAGAACATCACGCAGGACTTCCTCATGGTCTCGCACCGCAACAAGCTCGACGCGCTCACGCGCATCCTCGAGGTCACGGACTTCGAGGCGATGATCATGTTCGTGCGGACGAAGAACGAGACCGAGGAGCTCGCCGAGCGGCTCTGCGACCGCGGGTTCAACGCCGCCGCGATCAACGGCGACATCGCGCAGGCCCAGCGCGAGCGCACCGTCGACCAGCTCAAGGACGGTCGCCTCGACATCCTCGTCGCGACCGACGTCGCCGCCCGTGGCCTGGACGTCGACCGCATCACGCACGTCTTCAACTACGACATCCCGCACGACACCGAGTCGTACGTCCACCGCATCGGCCGGACGGGCCGTGCCGGGCGCTCGGGCCGGGCGATCCTCTTCGTCACGCCGCGTGAGCGTCGTCTCCTCAAGGCGATCGAGCGGGCGACGAAGTCGACCCTCAACGAGATCGACCTGCCGGACGTCGACGCGGTGAACGACGTCCGCAAGCGGAAGTTCGCGCAGTCCCTCACGGAGTCCCTCTCCGACCCGCAGGTCGGGATCTTCCGCGAGCTCGTCACGGCCTACGCCGCCGAGCACGGGACCGACATGGCGGACATCGCCGCGGCCCTCGCCGCCCAGGCGCAGGGTGGGGCGGAGTTCCTCGTCAAGGACCGTCCGCCGGAGCCCCGGCCCGAGCGCCGGGGGAGGGACGACGACCGCCGCGGCGGCGGTGGGGCGTTCCGGCCCTTCGCCGAACGTTTCAACCGGACGCCCCCGACGGTCACGGACCGGCAGGGCAAGGAGCTCGCCGTCTACCGCATCGCGGTGGGCAAGCGGCACCGGGTCCGCCCGGGCGCGATCGTCGGTGCCCTGGCCAACGAGGGCGGGCTGAACTCGCGCGACTTCGGCCGGATCAACATCTTCACCGAGCACTCGCTGGTGGAGCTGCCGACCGACCTGCCGAAGGAGATCTTCGAGAAGCTCGACAGCACCCGGATCTCCGGGCAGCTCATCAACATCGAGCCGGACCCGGGCGCGCCGAAGGGCCGTCCCGCCCGTCACCGTGACCGTGACGACCGCGATTCCCGCGGTCGGGGCGGCCGGGACGACCGTGGTGGTGACCGTGGTGGCCGCGGTGGTTTCCGCGGGCGTGACGACCGTGGTGACCGTGGTGGTGACCGTGGTGGCCGGGGTGGTTTCCGCGGGCGTGACGACCGTGGTGACCGTGGCGGTGACCGTGGTGGCCGCGGTGGCTTCCGCGGCCGGGACGACCGTGGTGGCCGTGACGGCGACCGCGGCGGGTTCCGCGACCGCACGCGCTGAGCCGCCGACCCCGGGGGGGGAGAGGGGGACGACGGCGCGGCCGTCAGGGGGAGCAGGCGCGACGTGCGGCGTCGGCGTCGGCCGTCGTCACCGCGAGACCGTACTCCCCGGCGACCGTGAGGTACCGGGCGGCGTACGGGCACCGGGCGTCGGCCGCGGGCGGGAGCCATTCACCGAGGGTGCCGTCGCTCTTCGCCCGGTTCACCGCGCTCGCCGTCACGACGAGATTCCGCGCCGTGTCGTTGCCGAAGCGCCGGCGGGTGGGGCCGTCCCACGCGTCCGCGCCGAGGTCCCACGCCGCCGACAACGGGAAGACGTGGTCGATGTCCACCTCGTCGGGGGTGACCTCCGCGTGGGTGTAGGCGTCGGTCGTCGTCCCGGTGGCGCGGGGGCACCCGGAGCGGCGGGACGTCGGTGACCGGGGGAAGACCCGGAGCACGACCGCGTTCCGCGTCGTGCAGCCGACCCCCGTCGCCGGCGACGGCCCCCACACCCCGAACAGTTCCCGGTCGTAACCGAGCACCCGCGTGCGGCGGGGCAGGATGCGGAGGGTGGACAACGCCGCGGCGACGACCCGGCGGTCGTCGGCCCGGGGCGGGACCGCGGACCAGGGGGCGCGGGGGTGCGCCGGGTCGCCGGGGCCGGTCGGTCCGCCGGGGCCGGTCGGGGAGGTGACGACGAGCGCGACGGACGTCACGGCGGCGAGGACGGGGACGACGTGGCGGATGATGTGCATGACCTGTTGGTCTCCGCGGGGCGGGCGGAGGTTCCCCGGGTGGGGTGTGGCGGGTGCACCGCCGGATATCGAACATGTGTTCAGGGTGGGTGAGGTTTCGTCCGGGGTGCATGGTAGACCGGTGGCATGACGCGCCACCTCCTGCACACGCTCTGGTTTCCCGACCGGGGCCTCCACCTGTGGGTGGAGAAGGTCGAGGGGCACGCGGTGGTCACCGATGTCGCTGACCTGGAGGACAGCGACCTCGACCCGGACATCCTCCGGATCCTGGGGCGGCGGCCGCTCCGGGGCGGCCGGTCGGTGACGGTCGCCACCCCGAAGGGGAGGCTCCGGACGTTGCCGGTCCCGACGCAGGGGCACACCCCCGAACAGGCGCTCGGTGTGCTGTCGACGTTGTCCGCGATTCGCCGCCGGCGGGGCAACGGCGGGCTCAGCCCGGAGACGGTGTGGCTCACCGTCCTCTACGACCTCGTCCGGGAGACCGTCGCCGCCGGCCGGGTCATGGTGCGGGTCCAGCGGGTCGACGGCCGCTCGTACCCGCTGTGGACGATCTCCCCCGGTGGTCGGCACCAGCGGCCGCTCGGGGAGTTCGTCGCCCACGCCCCGGTGGTCCTCACCCGGAACGGAGGGGCGGACGTCATCCGCCGCTGCGCGGACGACCTCGCCCACTGGATGTGCGTCGGCCTGCTCCGCGCGGGGCTGGAGGACGGTGAGGTCGGCAACCCGTTCGTCCGGGCGCTGGCGACCGGGGACGAGACGCGGACCGTGCCGGCGGCGGTGACGCGCGCGCTCAACCAGTGGCGCCGCCGGAGGCTCGACGACGCCTCCTCGCTCGTGCTCGTCCTCGACGAGCCCGGCGACGGCACCGGCACGGGGGAGCCGGACGCGCCGGACAGGCCGTTCCTCGTCGACGTGAACGCCGTGGCGGACGGGGGCACCGGGGGCGACGCCGAGCCGGCGGCGGGGCGCGGCGCGGAGGGCCCGCGGTGGCGGGCTGAACTCGGCCTGTCGGTCAACGACGGTCCGCATGAGCCGGTGGTCGCCGCGGAGGCGACCGAGGGGGAGCGGGCCCGGGTCGCCGACGCCCTGCGCCGCGCGGTGTCGGCCTGGCCCCGTCTCGCGGAGCGGTCGGACGCGGTCGACGCCTGGCTCCGGTCCGGGGTGTGGTTCCCCGCGCCGGAGTCGCTCACCGGGGACCCGGTGAAGGACCGGCGGGTGCACCTCAGCCTCGGGGCGGATGACGTGGAGGACCTCCTGTCGACCGGGGTGCCGGCGTTGCGCGGCGTCGGGGTGGAGGTGCTCGTCCCCCGCGGGTGGCGGGTCGTCTCCCCGCAGATCAGGGCGACGGCCACCCCGGTCGGGCAGGGGCCGGGGGCGGGACGTCTCGGGACCGAACAGGTGCTCTCCTTCGACTGGGACGTCTCGGTCGGTGACGTGCAGCTGACCGAGGTGCAGAAGCGGGAGCTGCTGAGCTCGGCGGCGACGATGGTGCAGATCAACGGCAGGTACGTCCGGCTCGACGCCGCGACGCTCGCGCCGGCCAGGCGGTACTTCCGGGCACTCGCCGACGCCGCCGGGGCGACCGCCGGCACGGGCCGCGACGGGGACGGCGGCGGGGGCGGGACGGACACCGCCGCCGGACCCGCCGGGGCGGGCGGACCGGGGACGGTCACGGTGCGGGACGTCATCGAGGCGAACCTCGCCGCCGCGCGGGACGCGGCGGCCGCCGACCCGTTCGGCGGTGTGACGGTCGAGGCGCCGGGGTGGATCGGGCGGATCCTCGGTACCGGGGCGTCGGGCACCGGGACGACCGGGGCGGAGGACGCCGAGGGGACCGGTGCCGGGCGGGGGATGGAACCGCCCGACCGGGTCGAGGTGCCGGCGACCGTCGTCACCCCGTTGCGGGACCATCAGGAGCGGGGGGTGAGCTGGCTCGCCTGGATGTCCCGCCACGGTGTCGGCGCGATTCTCGCCGACGACATGGGGCTCGGGAAGACGCTGCAGGTCCTCGCGCTGCTCGCGTGGGAACGCGAGGCCGGGGAGTGCACCGGGCCGACCCTCGTCATCGCCCCGACCGGTGTGCTCGACGCGTGGGAGCGGGAGGTCCGCCGGCACGTGCCGTCGCTGCGGGTCCTCGTCGACCACGGATCGAGGAAGGTGGACGACGGGAGGTTCGCCGGTGTGGTGGCGGAGCACGACGTCGTCCTCACCTCCTACGGGACCGTCGCGCGGAACCCGGAGCGGTACGGCTCGGTGCACTGGGGGCGCGTCGTGGCGGACGAGGCGCAGAACATCAAGAACCCGGACACGCGGCAGAGCCGGGCGGCGCGGTCGGTGCCCGCCGACCACCGGATCGCGCTGACGGGCACACCGGTGGAGAACCGGCTCGCCGACCTCCACTCGATCATGGACTTCTGCAACCCCGGGGTGCTCGGCAGCCCGGGTGCGTTCCAGGACAGGTTGGCGATCCCCGTGGAACGGTACGGGGACGAGAACGCGCTCGACCAGCTGAGACGTCTCGTCGACCCCTTCATCCTGCGCCGGCTGAAGACCGATCCCGCGGTGGGGCTGAACCTGCCGGAGAAGCGGGAGTTCATCGAGACGATCCCGCTGACCCGCGAACAGGCCGCGCTGTACGAGGCGTACACCCGGGCGTGCGAGCAGATGCTGCGGCAACGCGACGCCGGCCGCAAGGGCCTCATCCTCGCGGCGCTCATGCGGATCAAGCAGATCTGCAACCACCCGGCGCACTTCACCGGCGACGGCTCCGGGCTGCTCGCGAACGGGGAACACCGGTCGCTCAAGGTCGCGCGGCTGTTCGAGATCCTCGGCGAGGCACTGCAGGACGGCAGGAAATGCCTGGTCTTCACCCAGTTCCCGTCGTTCGGCCGGATGCTCGTGCCGGAGCTGGAACGCCGGTTCGGCTCGACGGTCCCGATGATCCACGGTGGGATGTCGCGGCGTGACCGGGCGCGGACGGTCGAGGCCTTCCAGTCCGACGACGGGCCGTCCATCCTCATCCTGTCGGTGCGCGCCGGGGGCACCGGGATCACCCTCACCCGGGCGTCGGTGGTCGTCCACGTCGACCGCTGGTGGAACCCGGCGGTCGAGGACCAGGCGACCGACCGGGCGTACCGGATCGGGCAGGACCAGGACGTCACCGTCCACAAGCTCGTGACGAAGGGCACGCTCGACGAGCGCATCAATGACATCATCTCCTCGAAGCGGGACCTCGCCGGCACCGTCGTCGGTGCGGGGGAGGGGTGGCTGTCGACGCTGGACGACGACATCGCCGAACTGTGGCGGTTGAACAGGGCGACCGTCGACACCGGGGAGTACGCCGACCCGCGGGCCGGGCGGCCGCGACGGACCGGCCGGACGCCCGTCGGGGGCACCACCGACAGCCACTGGGAACGGGAACTCGCCGACGCGACGGACATCGTGCTGTCCGTCATCCGCGAACGGAACGCGGCGAAGACGTCGTGGGTCGACCTCCTGGAGTCCGGTGACGGGGACGACGCCGCCGGGGGCGGGGATGACGGCAGCGGCGACGGTGGCGGCCCCGCGTTGAGGGTCGTGCCCGGTGACGACGGGGGTGGGGGCGCCGACGCCGCCCCACCGGGCGATGAGGGTGCCCCGTGACCGGGGCCGCGGCACATCGACGATGATGGACGGACACCAGACAGACACCCGACGACGCGAGAGGAGGCGGTGTGATGGCCGGCGACGGACCCACGGGGCACGGTGACGACACCGGCCGCGGGCGGGCCGCAGGGCGGCGACGCTCCGGGACCCCGCAACCGCAGTGGGGGGACAACGTCGTCGTCGGCGACTTCTCGCGACGGCGGCGGGCACCGGCCCGGACCACCGGGACCGGGGACGGCGACGGACCGCCCCCGCGCGACGGTGCCGACCGGGGGCAGATCCTCCGCAGCGGGGACGGCAGCTGGGCCGGGGACCAGGTCATCGCCGCCGTCGCCGCCCGGGCGGACGCCGGCCGCATGACCCGGGGCCGGAACTACTACCGGGACGGCAACGTGGTGTCCCTCGGGATGGACCTCAACTGCGTCGCGGCGGAGGTCACCGGCTCGCAGCGCGAACCCTTCTCGGTGGACATGCGGTGGCAGCCGCTGGCCGACCGGCACCGGGCGTTCCTCGAGGCGGAGTTCTCCGGCGACCCGTCACACCTCCGGCTGCTCCTCGCCGGACGGGAACCCGGCCCCGAGGTCGCGGCGCTGCTGCTCCGACCGGACCAGCTCGTCGACTCGTGGTGCACGTGCCCGGACCACGGCCCGATGTGCAAGCACCGGGTGGCCGTGGCGTACGCGCTGGCCGACCACCTCACGACGGACCCGACGGCCGTGCTCACGTGGCGGGGGTTCGACACGCCGGCGGTCCTGGCGGCGATGCGGGCCCGCGCGGCGGTGCACGGCACCACGGCCCCGGGCGGTGACGACGCGACGGCCGGACGCTCCGGGACCGCCGTCGGGTGGGGCCACGGTGACGGTGGGACGGCCGGGGTGGCCGGTACCACCGGGCCGGACGGCACCGGGGACGGCACCACCGGCGGGCCGGCGGGGCCGGAACCGGTGTACTCGTCCGGGGAGTTCTGGGGTGACCTCTCGGTCCTCCCGAACTGGGAGCACTGGGGGCCCGAGCCCGGGGTCGACCACGGTGACACCGGCGCGCTCTCGGAGGCGATGCGGGGCGTGAGCTGGAACAACGTGGACGCCCTCCGGTCCACCCATGAACTGGGGCGGTGCTACGAGGTCATGATGGAGGCCGGGGCCGACGGGACACCGGACCCGTGGGCCGAACCCCTGACCGCCCGCCCGGACGACGACCCCACCGACGCGCCATGACAGACACCCCCGACCACGACAGCATCGCCGACAGCATCGACCACAGCACCGACGACAGCACCACTCACGACACCACCCACGACAGGGCACACCGATGACACAGACCTTCCGCTACCTCCACACCTCGGACTGGCAGCTCGGCATGACCCGCTGGTTCCTCGGCGGCGAGGCCGCCGCGCGCTACGCCGCCGCCCGGCTCGACGCCGTCGAGACGATGTTCCGCATCGCCGAGTCGGAGCGGTGCGAGGCCGTCGTCGTCGCCGGGGACGTCTTCGACGACAACCTGGTGGACAGCCTGACCTGGCAACGCACCGTCGACGTCCTGCGCACCGCCCCGGTGCCCGTCTACCTGCTGCCGGGGAACCACGACCCCTACGACGCCGCGAGCATCTACCGGGACGAGGTGTGGCGCGACCTCGAACCCACCGTGACCGTCCTCACCGACAACGCCCCACGCACGGTCCGCGACGGGGTGGAGATCATCGGCGCGCCGCTCACCGCCAAGCAGATGACCGAGGACCCCGTCGCCGCCGCGCTGCGCGGGCTCGAGGCCCGCGGTGCCGGCCGGGCGCGGGGGATCCGGGTCGTCGTCGGGCACGGGGCGACCCAGTCGCGGGGGAGTGTGCCCGACCCGGGGACCATCGACGTCGGGCGTGCCGCCGCGGCGTGCCGGGACCGGTGGATCGACGCCGTCGCCCTCGGCGACACCCACTCCACGACCGACCTCCACCCCGACGGGACGGTCTGGTACTCGGGAAGCCCCGAACCGACGGACTTCCGCGAGGAGGACGGTGGCGGGGAGTCCGGCTCCGGTCAGGCCCTCGTCGTCGAGGTCAGCGTCGCGGACGACAGCCCGGAGGCCCGGGAGCGGCCGGCGACGGTGACGGTCTCCCCGGTCGACGTCGGGACCTGGAGCTTCCTCGCGCTCTCCGCGGAGATCAACGGACCGGAGGACGTCCGGGACTGGATCGCGCGGCTGGAGGAGCTGCCGTCGAAACGGACGACCGTCGTGAAGTACGCGCTGACCGGCAGCGTCGACCTGACGACGAGCACGCTGCTCGACCGGGAGACCGACCGCCTCGCCCCCGGCTTCGCGGCCCTCTACCCGCGCGAGCGGCTCATGGACCTGCACATCACCCCGTCCGACGAGGAACTCGCCGACGCCGCATGGCCCGGGCCGGTCGGGGCCGCGGCCCGGCGTCTCATCGAGATGGCCGGCACGCCGGGAACCCCGGGCGCGCCGGGGGCGTCGGGCACGCAGGACTCCCCGGGTGCGGCGTCGGGCACCCCGGGCACGCCGGCCGTCGCCGGCGGGGCGGACGCGGCGACGGCGCGGGACGCCCTCAAGCTGCTCCACCGGTTGTCCACGTCCACGGGACAGACCGGTCACACCGGACGGAGAGGATAGGCCGTGCTGCGCATCCATTCACTGAGCCTCGACCACGTCGCCGGCGTCCGCCACGCGGAGCTGACGGTCCCGGACCACGGCGTGACCGTCGTCCACGGCCCCAACGAGCGGGGCAAGTCCACGCTGCTCAAGGCCTTCCAGCTCCTGCTCAGCGACTACAAGAGCACCTCGAGCGCCGCGAAGGTCCGGGTGCTGAAGAGCACCTTCGCCGACGAGCCGACGACCGTCGCGGCGTCGCTCACGGTCGGGCCCCACAGGCTCGAGATCACGAAGTCGTTCAACAAGGGGGCGGGGACCTGCATCCTCACGGTGCACACGCCACGGCCCGAGCGGGTGACGGGTGCCGAGGCCGTCGGCCGGTTCAGCGAGATCCTGCGGTCCGAGCTCGACGCCGACCTGCTGGCGGCGCTGACCGTCGAACAGGGGGACACGCCCGGTGTCCTGGCCGTCGCGGGCATCGGGGCGCTGGACAGGGCCCTCGCCGGTGCCGGTGCCGGTGACAGTGCCGGTGACGGGGCGGCGAAGGTGACGGCGCGGAAGGCGACGACGGCACCGGCGCGGAGCCGGGCGGTGCCGCGGACCGGCTCATCGCGGCCATCGACGCCGAGTACGGGCGCTACTACACCGCGAAGACAGGGAAGCCGACCGGGGAGCTCCGCGCGGCGGTCGAGGCACTCGACGCGGCGACGGAGCGCCTCGACCGGTGCCGCCGCGAGTACGAGGACGCGCAGGCGCTCATCGCCGAGGTCGACCGGCTCACCGAGGCCCGGAGCGCCGTCCACCGGCGCATCCCGGACGCGGAGGCGGAGGCCGACCAGGCACGGCGTGACCATGAGGAGGCCCGCCGCGCCCGGGATCTCGTCGACCGGGCGCGCGACGCGCTCGGCCGGGCCCGGGCCGACGTGACCCTCGCCGAGACGCAGCGGGACCGCCGGGCGGCGGACGTCGCGGCACTCGACCGGGAGCGGGAGGCCCTCGCCGCCGCGGAGGCCGAGGTCACCGGGCTGGCGACCGCGGCGCAGGAGGAACGCCGTCGGCTCGGGACCATCGACGCGACCCGCGAGCTCGTGCGTCGTCGACGCCGGCTCGTCCGGACCGCGACCGGGGCGGTGGAGGCAGCGGTGGAGGCGCGGTCGGCGGCCGCCACCCTCGACGAGCGGCGGCGGCAGCTCGCGGAGAGCACCGCCGCCGAGGACCGCACCCGGGCGGCGGAGCAGGTCGTCGCGGAGAACCCGGCGACCGCCGAGGGGCTGGCCGCGATCCGGCAGGCGGACCAGGACCTCGTCCTCGCCGGGAAACTCCGGGACGCCGCGGCGACGGCCGTCACCGTCACCGGTCCGGCCGGCGCGGAGGCCGTCGTCGACGGGGAGACCCGGCCCCTCGACGGCGGGGTCGACCTGAGGGCGGTGCGGGAGACGACGATCGGGCTGGGGGAGTACGAGGTGGTCGTCACCCCGGCCCGCGACGTCCGCGACGCCCAGGCGGAGGTCGACGACGCCCGGCAGGCCCGTGACCGGCTCCTCGCCGCGTGGGGTGTCGGGGACGTGGCGGAGGCGGAGCAGCTCGCCCGCCGCCGGGTCACCGCCGGGGAGGCCGTGACCGAGGCGAGGATCGCCTTCAGCCGGGTGACGGGAGGTCGGTCGCTCGGCGAGCTCCGGGAGGAGGTCGACGCCCTCACGCGTCGGGCGGAGGAGGCGTACCGGAGGTGGCGGACGTCCGCCCTGGCCCTCGCGGAGGACGTCGGGGACTCCCCGGCGGGCGACGGTGGGCCTGCCGGGGCGCCGGAGTCCGGGGCCGTGGCAGGGGACCCGGTGGACGCGGCCGGTGGGGAGGCGCCCGACGCCGGGGTGGACGTCCCGGATCCCGCGGGCTGCGCGCGGCGGCTCGTCACCGACTGGGGCCTGACACCCGCCGGGGACGACGCACCCGCCGGGGACACCCGCGCGGACCAGGCCACAGCCGACCAGGACAGCGCCTCCGGGGACGCCCAGGCCGACCAGGCCGGCACCGCCGGAGAGCCCCGCGCCGACCAGGACAGCGCCTCCGGGGACGCCCAGGCCGACCGGGCCGGCACCGACGCCGCGGTGCCGGACGCCGGCGGCCCCGACGACCTGGAGACGCTGGGGACGGTCGACGCCGCCCTGGAGTCCCTCGCTGAGACGTTGCACGACGAGCGGGACCGCGTCGCCCGGGGTGCCGTCGCGGTGCGCTGGGAGACCCGCCGCGCCGAGTGCGAACGCCAGTCCGGTCGCATCGCGCGGATGGAGGAGGAGCTCCGCCAGGCCCGGGAGTCCCGGTCCGACGCCGCTCTCGACGAGGCCGTCGACGCGGCCCGCCGCGCCGTCGAGGACAGGACCGCGGTCCTCGACGAGCACCGTCGGGACCTCGGCGACCGGGACGTCGACGTGCTCGCCCGCCTCGCCGCGGGGGCCGCCGACCGGGTCACCCACGTCCGCCAGGAGGACGTGCGGCTCCGGGAGCAGCTCAGCCACGCCACCGGTGCACTCGGGCGCAGCGGGGGCGCCGCGGAACGTTTCCGCGCCGCCGAGGCGGACCACGCGCGGGCGGCCCGGAGCGCGGAGGCGGTGAGGGCGCGCGCCGCGGCGGCGGAGCTGCTCCACCGGGAGACCCACGCCGCGCGACGCGAGGCGCGGGAACGCCACGCGGCCCCGTTCACCCGGGCGTTCGACCAGCTCGCGTCGGTCGTCTTCGGCAGGGGCGTGCACTTCGAGTTCTCCGCCGACCTGGCCGTCGTCCGGCGGGTGGCCGGCGGGGAGGTGCTGGAGACCGGGCAATTGTCCGGGGGCGCGCAGGAACAGGTGGCGCTGCTGTCGCGCCTGGCGGTCGCGACGCTCGTCGGCTCCGGCGGCTCGGTGCCGATCATCATCGACGACGCGTTGGGCAACACCGACCCGGAGCGGCTGAAACTCATGAACGCCGTGCTCGGGATGCTCGGTGACGATCACCAGGTCATCGTGCTGACCTGTGACCCGGGGCGGTTCGACCGGATCGGCGGCGGGGCGACGCTCGTCGCGATGGACGAGCTGCTCGCGGCCCCGGCGGACAGGGACGCCCCCGGGGCACAGGACGCCTGACCCGCGCCCGCGCCCGGCCCCGCCAGCCGCGTTCAGCCGTCCGCGCCGGCAACACCGCGCCCCACCACCCGCGCCCGCCCCGGCCCGTCCGGGGGTGCCCGCGCCGGGACCGCCCCCACACCCACCCCGGAACGCAGAACCGGGGTACGCTGTGTGGCGTACCCCGGGGAAACCGCTGTCGTGCCCTCGAGACGATTCGAACGTCCGACCGCTGGTACCGGAAACCAGTGCTCTATCCCCTGAGCTACGAGGGCGTGTACTGCCTGTCGGCGGTACGGGTTGTGACTATAGCACCACGCCCCCGCCAGACCGGAAATGCCCCGGCAGGACGGGGGGAAACGGGCCGTTTGTTACTCTCATGCACTGTGACTCCAGCAGAATTGTCGACCGTCATCACGACCACCGCCCGTGCCGTCCTCGCGGACCACGGACTGGACCAGTCCGTCGTCCCCGAGCGCGTGACGGTGGAACGCCCCCGCAACCCCGAGCACGGCGACTACGCCACGAACATCGCCATGCAGGTCGCGAAGAAGGCGGGCACGAACCCGCGCGAGCTCGGGACGTGGATCGCCGCCGCCCTCGCGGAGCGTGACGACGTCGACGAGGCGACCGTCGCCGGCCCCGGGTTCGTGAACATCCGCCTCGCCGCCGCGGCGCAGGGGGAGCTCGTCGCCACGATCCTCGCCGCCGGTGACCGCTACGGGTCGTCGGACGTGCTCGCGGGTGAGCGGATCAACCTCGAGTTCGTCTCGGCGAACCCGACGGGCCCGATCCACCTCGGCGGCACCCGCT
Source organism: Corynebacterium bovis DSM 20582 = CIP 54.80 (assembly GCF_030408615.1). Classification (NCBI taxonomy): domain Bacteria; kingdom Bacillati; phylum Actinomycetota; class Actinomycetes; order Mycobacteriales; family Corynebacteriaceae; genus Corynebacterium; species Corynebacterium bovis. The sequence goes on from NZ_CP047187.1 coordinate 980,499, forward strand.
GGGCCGCGGTCGGTGACTCGCTGGGCCGGATCCTCGCCTTCCGGGGGGCCGACGTCACCCGGGAGTACTACTTCAACGACCACGGCACGCAGATCGACCGTTTCGCCCGCTCGCTGCACGCGGCCGCCCGGGGCGAGGCGGTCCCGGAGGACGGCTACGACGGCCGGTACATCCACGACATCGCCGCGACCGTGACGGAGGAGAACCCCGGCTGGACCGACCTTCCGGAGGCGGACGCGCTGGAGTTGTTCCGGTCCCGGGGCGTGGACCTCATGTTCGCGCACATCAAGCGCACCCTCGCGGAGTTCGGCACGGAGTTCGACGTCTACTTCCACGAGAACTCGCTGTTCGAGGCGGGGGCCGTCGACCGGGCCATCGCCCGGCTCAAGGACAGCGGCAACCTCTACGAGGCCGACGGCGCGTGGTGGCTGCGCAGCACGGACTTCGGGGACGACAAGGACCGCGTCGTCATCAAGTCCGACGGCAACGCCGCGTACATCGCCGGCGACATCGCCTACATCGAGGACAAGTTCGAGCGGGGCCACACGCTGTGCATCTACATGCTCGGCGCGGACCACCACGGCTACATCGCGCGGCTGCGCGCCGCGGCCGCCGCGCTCGGCCACGACCCGGAGCAGGTCGAGGTGCTCATCGGGCAGATGGTCAACCTCGTCCGCGACGGGAAGACGGTGCGGATGTCGAAGCGGGCGGGCACCGTCGTGACCCTCGACGACCTCGTCGAGGCCATCGGGGTCGACGCCTCCCGGTACGCGCTCATCCGGTCGTCGGTGGACTCGTCGCTGGACATCGACATGGGCGTGTGGACGAGCCGGTCGAACGACAACCCGGTGTTCTACGTCCAGTACAGCCACGCGCGGCTCAGCGCGCTGGTGCGCAAGGCGGGGGAGCGCGGCGTCGCGATCCCGACGTCGGGCGAGGGGCTCGACCTGTCCCTGCTCACCCACGAGCGGGAGGGCGAGCTGCTGCGGACCCTCGGCGAGTTCCCCTCGGTCGTGTCCTCGGCCGGTGAGCTGCGGGAACCGCACCGGATCGCCCGGTACGCCGAGCAGCTCGCGGGAACCTTCCACCGCTTCTACGACACGTGCCAGATCCTGCCGAAGGCGGACTCCGGGGAGGAGCCGCAGCCGGTGCACCTCGCCCGGCTGGCGCTGGCGGAGGCGACGCGCCGGACGGTCGCGACGGCGCTGCGCCTGCTCGGCGTCTCGGCGCCCGAGAGGATGTGACATGGACCCCCAGGTCAGCCTGCCGGTGACGCCGTTGCGTCGGAGGGTGTCGACGCTCGACGAGTTCACGGCCCTGCCGGAGCACGTCTTCCCGCTGACGACGACGGTCGACTCCGCCGGCCGCGCCGCCCTGGGGGGCGTGCTGTTCACCGACATCGCCGAGCGGGTGGGGACCCCGGTGTTCGTCATGGACGAGGAGGACTTCCGCGCGCGGTGCCGGCGGCTGGCCGCGGCGTTCCGCGGGGGGCACCACGTCCACTACGCGTCGAAGGCGTTCCTGTCCCGCACGGTGTGCCGGTGGGTGGAGGAGGAGGGCCTGGCCCTCGATGTGGCGAGTGAGGGGGAGCTCGCGGTCGCGCTGTCGGCGGCGTTCCCCGCCGGGCGGATCACCGTCCACGGCAACAACAAGTCGGAGCGGTTCCTGCGGATGGCGGTGGAGGCCGGGGCGGGTCTCATCGTCCTCGACTCCTCGCAGGAGATCGGGCGGCTGGCGGAGGTCGCCGCCGCCGCGGGCCGCGTCCAGGACGTGCTGGTGCGGGTGAAGCCGGGGGTGCACGTCGACACCCACGAGTTCATCGCGACGTCGCACGAGGACCAGAAGTTCGGGTTCTCCCTGGCCTCCGGGTCGGCGGAGCGGGCCGCCCTCGCGGTGGCGGGGACCGGCAGTCTCCGGTTGCGGGGGCTGCACTGCCACGTCGGGTCGCAGGTGTTCGACGCCGACGGTTTCGCGCTGGCCGCCGAGCGCCTGCTGGGGCTGTGGTCGCGGCTGCTCGGGTCGTTCGGTGCCGACGGGTCCGGTGCGGGGGGTGACGCCGGGGCCTTCGACATCCTCGACCTCGGCGGCGGGTACGGCATCGCCTACACCCCGGACCAGTCGCCGTTGGATGTCGAGGCGGTGGCGGGGGACCTGCTCGCCCAGGTCGAACGGCACGCGACGGAGATCGGGGTCCCGGTGCCGTCGGTGTCCGTCGAGCCGGGTCGGGCGGTCGTGGGGCCGACGACGGTGACGCTGTACCGCGTCGGCACGGTCAAGGACGTGCACACCTCGGACGACGCCGTGCGCCGCTACCTCTCGGTCGACGGGGGGATGAGCGACAACATCCGGCCGGCGCTCTACCGGGCGGAGTACGACTGCCGGCTCGTCAACCGGGTGGCGGAGGGGCGGATGGTGCCGACGCGGGTCGTCGGCAGCCACTGCGAGTCCGGGGACATCATCATCAACGACGCCCTCATGCCGGACGACATCGCCCCGGGGGACCTTCTCGCCGTCCCGGCGACGGGGGCGTACTGCTACTCCATGTCGTCCCGGTACAACATGATGACCCGGCCGCCGGTCGTGGTCGTCCGGGACGGGGAGCTGCGGACGATGCTCCGCCGGGAGACGCTCGACGACGTGCTGTCGCTCGAGGTCGACGGGACCGTCTGAGCGGCGCGGCCGTGCGGCGGGTGGTGGCCGGCGGACGGTGTCGGGGCATCATCTATGATTGCGGGACAGTGACCACCCGCGACCGTCGGGGACCGGCCTCATCCGGCCGGGCCGCGGACGTCCCGTCGGGGACCGCCCGGGCCGGGGCCGTCGGAGCGACGGCGTCGGACCCGCCGGTCGCGGGGTCCGTCGATCGACCGTGACCCCACCGTTTGGAGCGCCATGACGCAGACCACCCAGCCAACCTACAACCCGGGCAAGGGCGCCGGTGAGACCGTCGGCGTCGCCCTCCTCGGCCTCGGCACCGTGGGCAGTGAGGTCCTCCGCATCCTCACCGACACCGGCGGCGAGTTCGCCTCCCGCGTCGGGGGGACGCTCGAGGTGCGGGGCGTCGCCGTCTCCGACCTGTCGAAGCCCCGGCCGGGGGTGGACCGGGACCTGCTCACCGACGACGCCGTCGGGCTCGTCCGGCGGGACGACATCGACCTCGTCGTCGAGGTCATCGGCGGGATCGACTACCCGCGGCGCGTGGTCCTCGCCGCGTTGCAGGCGGGGAAGTCCGTCGTCACGGCGAACAAGGCGCTGCTCGCGGCGCACTCGCCGGAGCTGTTCGAGGCCGCGGAGGCCTCGGGGGTGGACCTGTTCTTCGAGGCGGCGGTCGCGGCCGCGATCCCGGTCGTCGGCCCGCTGCGGCGGTCCCTCGCCGGTGACAAGGTCAACGCGGTGATGGGCATCGTCAACGGGACGACGAACTACATCCTCGACGCGATGTACAGCCGGGGGGCGGAGTACGACGAGATGCTCCGCGAGGCCACCGACCTCGGGTACGCGGAGGCCGACCCGTCGGCGGACGTCGACGGGTACGACGCCGCGTCGAAGGCGGCGATCCTCGCCTCCCTCGCGTTCCACACGCGCGTGTCCAGCGACGACGTCCACTGCGAGGGCATCCGGTCGGTGACGGCCGCGGACATCGCGGCGGCGAAGGCCGCCGGGTGCACGATCAAGCTCCTCGCGATCTGCGAGCGGCTCGTCGACGACGACGGCGCGGAGTCCGTGTCCGCCCGGGTGTACCCGGCGCTCGTCCCGGTCGACCACCCGCTGTCGAGCGTGACGGAGTCCTACAACGCCGTGTTCGTCGAGGCGGAGGCGGCCGGCCGGCTCATGTTCTACGGCAACGGGGCGGGCGGGGCGCCGACGGCGTCGGCCGTGCTCGGCGACATCGTCGGGGCGGCCCGGAACATCGTCCTCGGCGGCCGGGCCCCGGGGGAGTCGACGTACGCGGCGCTGCCGATCGCGGACTTCGGCCGGGTCAACACCCGGTACCACGTCGACATGCAGGTCGAGGACCGCGTGGGCGTCCTCGCCGAGGTGGCCCGGCTGTTCGCCGACAAGGGCATCTCCCTGAAGACGGTGCGGCAGGAGGGCGTCACGGACGGCGCCCGGCTCGTCGTCATCACCCACCTCGCCTCGGAGGCCTCCCTGGAGGAGACCGTCGGGGCCCTGAAGTCGCTCGACGCCGTGAAGTCGGTCAACAGCGTGATCCGAATGGAAGGCTGATCCCACCCATGTCCACCCCTGTTCTCCACCACTGGACCGGTCTCATCAACGAGTACCGCGAGCGCATGCCCTTCGCCGCGGACTGGGAGCCGGTGACGCTCAACGAAGGCGGGACCCCGCTGGTCCGCGCGAACCACCTGTCCGACCTCACGGGCTGCGACGTGTGGCTCAAGGTCGAGGGGGCGAACCCCACCGGGTCGTTCAAGGACCGCGGGATGACCGTCGCCGTGACGGACGCGGTCCACCAGGGCAAGAAGGTGCTCATGTGCGCGTCGACGGGGAACACGTCGGCGTCCGCCGCGGCGTACGCCGCCCGCGCGGGGATCGCCTCGGCGGTGCTCATCCCGGAGGGGAAGATCGCCCAGGGCAAGCTGTCCCAGGCGGTCATGCACGGGGCGCAGATCATCCAGGTCCGGGGGAACTTCGACGACTGCCTCGAGCTCGTGCGGAAGACGACGACGGACTACCCCGAGATCGCGCTGGTGAACTCCGTCAACCCGATGCGCATCGAGGGCCAGAAGACGGCCGCGTTCGAGATCGTGGACTGCCTCGGTGACGCCCCGGACATCCACGCGCTGCCGGTCGGCAACGCCGGCAACATCACCGCCTACTGGAAGGGCTACTCCGAGTACGCCGAGGACGGGGTGGCGACGCACCGCCCGGTCATGCTCGGCGTCCAGGCGGCCGGGGCCGCGCCGCTCGTCACGGGCGAGCCGGTCCTCGAGCCGGAGACGGTCGCGACGGCGATCCGCATCGGCAACCCGGCGTCCTGGCACCAGGCCGTCGCCGCGAAGGAGGAGTCCGGCGGGGAGTTCCGCGCCGCGACCGACGACGAGATCCTCGAGGCCTACAGGCTCATCGCGAGCCGCGAGGGCGTGTTCGTCGAGCCGGCGTCGGCGTCGTCCGTGGCGGGCGTCCTCGCCCGGCACCGGGAGGGGACCCTGGAGTCCGGGCTGCGGATCGTGTGCACGGTCACCGGCCACGGGCTGAAGGACCCGACGACGGCGCTGAGCGTCATGCCCGACCCCACCCTCATCGACGTGGACACCGATGCGGTGGCCCGCGCCCTGGAGCTGTAGATGGGTACGGAGATCCCCGTCGGACGGACCGCGACCGTCACCGTCCCCGCGTCCTCGGCGAACCTCGGACCCGGCTTCGACACCCTCGGGCTCGCCCTCGGCCTGCACGACATCGTCACGGTGGAGGTCACGGACTCGGGTCTCGTCGTCGAGGTCATGGGTGAGGGCGAGGGGGAGGTGCCGCTCGACGAGCGCCACCTCGTCGTCCGCGCCCTCCGCGAGGGGCTGCGCGCGGCCGACGTCACCGTCCGCGGGCTGCGGGTGACGTGCCAGAACGCGGTGCCGCACGCCCGGGGCCTCGGGTCCTCGGCGTCGGCGGCGGTGGCCGGGGTCGCGGCGGCGAACGGTCTCGCGGGGGGCGTGCTCTCCGACGCGGACATGATCCAGGTGGCGTCGTCGTTCGAGGGGCACCCGGACAACGCGGCGGCGTCGGTGCTCGGCGGCGCGGTCGTGTCGTGGACCCACCGGCCCGTCGACGGGCGGAGCACGCCCGAGTACCAGGCGGTCCACCTCGACGTGCACCCGGACATCCGGGCGACGGCGCTCGTCCCGGACTTCCACGCCTCGACGGACGCGGTGCGCCGGGTGCTGCCGTCCGACGTCAGCCACGAGGACGCGAGGTTCAACGTGTCCCGCACCGCCGTCATGACGGTGGCGTTGCAGTCCCACCCGGAGCTGCTGCTCGAGGGCACGCGTGACCGGTTGCACCAGACGTACCGCGCGGAGGTCCTGCCGGTGACCGCGGAGTGGGTCAACCGGCTGCGCAACCGCGGGTACGCCGCGTTCCTCTCCGGGGCGGGGCCGACGGTCCTCGTGCTGTCGACGGGCCCGGTCGACCCGGCGATCCTCGCCGACGCCGAGGAGCAGGGGCTGCGGGTCCTGCCGCTCGACGTCGCCGGTCCCGTCTCCGTGACGGTGACGGACGCCTGACGCGTCCCGTCCGCCCGGGGCGAGCGGGCGGGCACGGGGGGCCCGCGTGCGGCCACGGGGGAGGACCGGCAGCGCCCACGGGGGAGGCCCGGGTGTGGCGACAGGGGAGGCCCGGGCGGGGACCGGGAGCCTCCACGGGCGAAGCCCGGATGCGGCCACAGGGGAGGACCGGGCGCCTCCACGGGGGCGGCCACGGGGGCGGTGGAATGCGGGGGAGTCAGCGGTGCTGATGCCGCAGGTGTGCCGGTGGGGGTGCATTTCGGGGGAGGTGAGGGGCGGAAGTCCGGGTTCGGCGGCTCTGCAGTGACACGAACGTGCGCCGCGTTACCGTGAAGTGCATCACAGGCGGGGGTGAGGGCGAGCTAACGACAAAGGAGGATCACCGGTCCCGTGACCGTCGTCCACGGCGCGGGGGCCCCGCCGTGGGCCGCCTGGCCGCGGTCCGCCGGCACCCTGTGGGCGGACGGGCCGGCTGTGTGTCCGATGAACGGCCCGCCTGTACCGTCGCCGCAGGTCACGGTGTCGCCCGCGGTGACCGGTGTGGTCATGCTGAGGATGACCTTTGAGGGCCTTCAGTGTTTCTGCGCCTCCCGGCGGCGATGTCACGGGATCGTCAAATCACGACCACGGCCGGAACGGGCCCCCACGGTGACTTTCGTCTCCCTCCACGCCCGGCCCGGGAGACGAAAGGAGCCGGACGGGCGGACGGCGGTACCGCCCCGGACGGCCCGTGACCGGGGGTGATCCCCGGAGGTCGGGGGCCATCTCCCCAGGACGGCGCCCGGAGACGCTGTTATAAATATCGTCGTTAGGAATCAACTGATGACGGGTCGGAGATCCGTGATCGGTCCGTTCACCCACGTCGGTGTCCTGCCGGTGTGGCCTGTCGTGCTGTCGCTGTCCCGGTCCCCGGGAGGCGGGGGTCCACGCCAGGCACGTCCCCGGCGCATCAACGCCGGACCCGGCGTCCGCGTTACCCCGGCGGTTCCCGGGGTGGGTGACGGACCGGGGCGGGGCACGGCCGTCACGACAGCCGGGACAGCATCAACGGCCTGCACGGGCCGGGGCTGTCGGGGTGTCCACGGCCCTCACGCCGCGGACGGTGCACACGGTGCCACACCGCACACGGTGCACACCCCCACCCGGCGCGCGGGCCCGGCCCGCCGCCCACGGCGACGACAGTGCAGACCACGCAGCAGCCACAGGGTCCACACCCCGGACCCGCCAACCGCCCCCGGGAGGTGACGATGACCGTCCACGGACAGACACAGGTGCCGCACCCCACGCCGGTGCCCGCGTCCCGCGCCGGCGTCGCCGCGCGGAGGCGTACGTCGTCCCCCCGACCCCGGTACCCGGGACCACCCCGCACCCGTCCACCGACCGGTGCCTGACACCCCTCACCACACCCCCGTACTCCCGTGACACCCGGCGGCGGCGTGACCTCCGTCGTGGGGACCGGCCCCGGCCCGCACACGTCCCCACCACCCCCTCACACCGTCGCCCACCCCCGACAGACCCCGCCCGTGACGGACTCCCCGGCCCCCGCAGTGGCCGGGTGGGCCCCGGGCGCGGTGCACACCCCTCACATTGGAGACCTCAACATGCTCGCATTCATGGCCTTGGCAGGAACCTCGGCCGCCGTCGGCATGGCCGCCTTCCACCGGAAGGAGCGCGCCCACCGGTGCAGGATGGCCGGACTCGACATCAACATCCACGTCAACGGAATCCGTGGGAAGTCGACGATCACCCGGATGATCGGCGGCGTCCTCCGCGAGGCGGACATCACGACCATCGCGAAGACGACCGGCACGTACGCCTGCGTCATCGACCGGACCGGCGAGGAACACCCCATCACCCGCACCGGGCCGGCGAACATCAACGAGCAGTACCGCTTCCTCGCGGAGTGGATCGACGACGACGTCCGCGCGCTCGTCGTCGAGTGCATGGCCGTGAAGCCGAAGTACCAGGCCCTGTGCCAGGACGTCATCCTGCGGTCCCCGATCACGGTCATCACGAACGTCCGGCTCGACCACCAGGAGGACCTCGGCGACACCCTGCCGGAGATCGCGGCGTCGTTGTGCGCGACCGTCCCCGACCACGGCGTCGTCTGCGGCGAGCGGGACCCGGAGCTCGTCGCCATCATCCGCGAGCACTGCGAGACCCGCGGGTCGCGGCTCGTCGTCGCCGAGCCCTCGGACCTCTCGCGGCGGCTCGTCGACGACTTCAGCTACCAGCAGTTCGAGGAGAACGTCGCGGTCGTCCTCGCCGTCGCCGAGGCGCTCGGGATCGACCGGAAGGTCGCCTGCCGCGGGATGCTCCGCGCGGAGCCGGACCCGGGCACGACCCGCATCACCCGCGTCACGGTGGAGGGCAACAGCTCCTTCTACTGGGTGCCGATGTTCGCGGTCAACGACTGGGAGTCGACGACGAAGGTCTTCCGCGAGGTCCGCGAGCGCACCCTGCCGCAGGACTGCCGGACCGTCATCGCCCTCAACAACCGGGCGGACCGGACGGACCGGGCGTCGATGTTCGTCGACGTCGTGACGGAGGACCTCGACGGCGAGTTCGACCGGGTCGTGCTCTACGGCGAGATCCAGGACGTCGTCCGCCAGAAGCTCATCAACGCGGGCCTGCCGGAGGACCGGATCGTCATGACGACGGACCTCGACGACGCCGACGGCAAGGACCTCGTCCAGCGCGCCCGCGAGGGCTTCGCCGAGGACGAGGACGTCGCGATCTTCGGCATGGTCAACATCCACACCCGCCACGTCGAGTCGATGGAGCGTTACGTCCACCACCTTGTCGAGGGCAGCCTGCACCGGACGGAGGTGACGGTGCCGTGACCTACCAGCACATGGGGACCTACGGGTTCCTCACGGACTACATCCACCTGTACTTCCTCGTCGGCATCCTGCTCGGGTACCTGTACTTCCGGCGCCGCCAGATCTCCGTCGGCGGGTCGTTGGCGGTCGGCTACCTGGCCTCGGCGCTGTACATGGTGACGAACGTCGCGGTGACCGTCGCGGTGTCCCTCATCGGCTACGTCATCATCCGGTTCGTCGTCCTCAAGCTGTTCCTCCCGCGGCCGCGGCAGATCTTCGCCATCGGCCTGGCCGTGGGCGTGATCTGCGGTGGGCTGTGGCTCATCGCCGCGCACATGATCTTCCCCGACGCGATGGAGACGCACGGGCTCGCGCTCATCGGCGTCATCGTGCCCGGGATGCTGTGCAACTCCTTCATCAAGCAGGGGCTCGGGCGGACGCTCGTCCCGCTGGCCGTGATGATCCCGCTGTCGGCGGCGCTTGGCCTGGCCCTGACGCTGCTCACGTCGACGGTCCTGCCGTGGTCCCTCGCGACGACGATCTTCACCCCGGAGGCGGAGCCGCTGCCGCTGCTGTTCGGCATGAGTGCGGCCTCGGTGCTCTTCGCGGTGCTCATCCAGGAGGGGACCGTCACCGGACTCAAGCTGCGGACGTGCGGGTACGTGACGGCCGGCATGGTCGTCGTGGGGGCGACGAACGCGGCGACGCTCGTGGTCCTCGCCCTCGCGGCGGTGCTGCTGGCGGCGGTGTACGTGCCCTACTCCCGGGTCGTGCCGTTGTTCGGCAAGGACCGGTTCGTGGTGCTGAGCCTCGTGTCGTTCGTGGTGGTGACGCTGCTCGAGCTCGTCGCGGCCTCGGTGTTCGGGGTGCGGCTCGGTGGGCCGCAGAACGTCGTGTTCTGCGTGCTCCCGGCGATCATCGTCAACGACGTCGTGCAGTACGGGCTGCGCCGGACCGCGACCGGGTTCGGGCTGTCCGCCGCCGGGTGTGCCGCGATCGCGACCCCGGTGCTCATGTTGACCTGACGGGGTCGTCCGTCCCGGGGGCCGTGCCGCCGGTCGCGGCCCCGGTGTCGTCGAGGGTGACGACGTCGTACTCCCCCCGGGCGAGTCTGGCCCGCACCTCGGCCTTGTCCGCCTTCTCGACCGAGGTCCGTGCGATCCGGTCGACGAAGGCCCACCGTTCGGGGACCATCCACGGCGGGACCTGCGCGGCCACCCGGTCGCGGAGGGCGCGGGCGGCCCGGTCGCGGGGGACGGGCCGGCCCGGGGGTGTGGGGTGCGTGGGGTCCGCGGGGTCCTGCCCCGCATCCGGCCCCGCTTCCGTCGTCGCGCCCGCGTCCGCCCCGGCGCCCGTTTCCCCCGCATCCGGCCCCGTCCCCGGCTCCGCGGGCGCCGGCACGACGACGGCGAGCGGCCGCTGCCCCCACTTCTCGTCGGGCACCCCGACGACGACGGCCTCGAGCACGTCGGGGGAGTCGGCGATGATGTTCTCCAGCGTCGTCGAGTAGATCCACTCCCCGCCGGACCGGATGACGTCGGCGGCGCGGTCGTGCACGGTGAGGTACCCGTTCCGGGTGACGGAGCCGATGTCCCCGGTCCGCAGCCAGCCGTCGGGGGTCGCGGCGGCGCCCTGCGCGCTCACCGTGTTGCCCCGGACCTGGATCTCCCCGACGTTGCGGTCGTGGGCGGCCATGACGGTCCCGGTGTCGTCGACGACGCGGTGCTCCAGCTCCACGGGGAACCGGCCCTGGCTGTGGCGGTACATCCGCCGGGCCTCCCCGCTGACCCCGGTCGGGGGCCGGGCGACGGTGCCGACCGGGCCGGTCTCCGTCATCCCCCAGGCGTGGACGAGGTCCACGCCGTACCGGGTCTCCCACGCGTCGATGAGCGAGCCGGGCACCGCCGCGCCGCCGGAGAACACCTCCCGGAGGCTCATCCGCGTCGGCGGCCGGTGCAGGTAGTGGACGTAGAGGTCGAGCCACACGGACGGGGGTCCGTGGGCGGCGCGGGGCATGGCCTCCCCGATGACCCGGGCGACGTGGGCGGGGTCGGTCCGCCGGCCGGTGAGGACGAGCGGGGTGCCGGACATGAACGCGGCGAGCGGGACACCCCAGCTCAGGACGTGGAAGACGGGGACGAGGCAGAGGAAGGTGCACCCGGTGCGCACGGCGAAGCTGTCGGCGGTGCGCAGGCCGAGGGAGTGGAGCCACAGGGAGCGGTGGGACATGACGACCGCCGTCGGGGTGCCGCCGCTCGCGGTCGAGTGGCACAGGGCCGCGGGCGCGGTCTCCGGGAGGGTGGGCCACGTGGCGCGGGTGGGTCGGCCGTCGAGGACGGTCTCGTAGTCGTGGACGGTCACCGGGCCGTCGGCGCCGGGGAGGGTCGACGGGCCGGGGCCGTCGGTGTCCCGTCCGACGACGATGAGGGTCCGTACCGCCGGGCACCGGGGGAGGAGGGGGACGACGCTGTCCAGCAGGGTGGCGTCGCACACGACGACGCGGTCGCGGGCGTCGGTGAGGACGTCGACGACGTGTCCGGCGGAGAGGTTGTGGTTGACCGGGTGGAACACGGCCCCCATCGCCGCCGCGGCGAACATGACCTCGAGGTGCTCGGCGGAGTTCGCCATGACGGTGGCGACGGGGTCCCCGGGGCCGACGCCCGCGAGGTCGCGCAGGGCGTGGGACAGGCCGGCGGCGCGGGCGCCGATGTCGGCGAACGTCGTCGTCTCCGGCGCGCCGTCGGTGGCGTAGGTCGAGACCGTGGTCGTTCCGTGGACGGTGGAGCCGTGGTCCAGGATCCGGCCGACGGAGAAGGGGATCTCCTGCATGGTGGACTCCATGCGCCAAGGATAGGGCCCGGGCGGACGGACGGGGGCGGGGATGGTACAGTGACCGGGAATCCAGCCCCCACCCGCTGCTGCCTCGACGGCAGCCGCACCGGGTGGAGAGGACGTGGACATCACGGGGTCTGGTCGACCGCTCCGGGTCCGCCGGGGGCCGGGGACCACCGGTGCACACACCGGTCGTCACCGGCCGCGGTGGTCCCGTCGGCGACGGCCCCGGTCACGGAGAACCGGAAGCGGCTGTGCCGTTGGGGGAGGCGTCCCACACCGACGTCCGCCCCCTCCCGCACACCGTGAATCTTCGCGTGACGACTATCGACGAGAGTCACCCTGCGCACAGTCCGGCGCCGCCCGCGCGGGCCCCTGAGGGGAGCCCACCGTGCGACGACCGGCGGCGTGTCCCCGGACCACCGGGTCCGGGCGCCGCACAGGGGAACACTGAAAGGACACCCGTGAGCTTGCCTGACAGCTTGCCTGACATCGTGTCCCGGGCCCAGAGCGGCGGTCTCGCCTCCCTGAAGCTGACGGAACTCCGCCAGATCGCCTCCGCCCGGGGACTGAAGCGCATCTCCGCGCTGCGCAAGGGGGAACTCATCACCGCGATCTCCGAGGCGGGCGGGCCCGGAGGGGCCCCGGCACGCGGGGCGGCCGGCGGTACGCCGGACCGGGCGGAGGAGCCCGCACCGGAGCGGGTGCGGACGCACCCGGAGCGCACCGCGGCAGCGGTGGAGCAGGACCCGAACCAGGACCCGAACCAGGACGTGAGGCAGAACGTGAACGACGGCGCGAACGAGACCCCGGCCAGCGGACCCTCCCACGGGGGCGGAGACGGTCGGGACGACGACCGGTCCGCGGACCAGCGGGAGGAGCGGCGTGGCCGGTCCGGCCGCAACCAGGACCGGGAGCAGGGCGACCGGAACCAGGGTGGCCGCGGACAGCGTGACGACCGTCGGGACGACCGGCAGGACGGCTCCCGCGACGGCCAGGGCGGGGGCGGTCGCCGCAACCGCCGCAACCGCCGGGACCGGCGCCGGAACCGCGGCGGCGACAACCAGGGCGGCCAGTCGTCGCAGAACGGCAACGGCAACGGCAACAACGGCGGTGACAACGGCGGGTCGCGTCGGGGCCGGGGCCGCAACAACGGCGGCAACAACAACGGCAACGGCGGCAACAACAACGGAGGCAACGCCAACGGCTCCGGCGATTCCGGCGGCGACTCCCAGCAGACCACCCCGGTCGCGGGCATCCTCGACTTCGCCGACGCGAACACCGCCTTCATCCGGACGACCGGCTACCACCCGGGGCCGACGGACGTCTACGTGCCGATCCAGATGGTCCGCCGGTACGGGATGCGCCACGGCGACGCCGTGACCGGCGCGATCCGGCCGAAGGCCACCGCCGCCCCCCAGAGCGGCGGCCAGGGTGGCCGCGGGCGGAACCGGCAGAAGTACACCCCGCTCCACTCGGTGAACACCGTCAACGGGCTCACCCCGGACGAGGCGGCGCAGCGCCCGCACTTCAGCCGGTTGACCCCGCTCTACCCGAACCAGCGGATGCGCCTGGAGACGGACCCGAAGATCATCACGACGCGCGTGATCGACCTCATCATGCCGATCGGCAAGGGGCAGCGTGCGCTCATCGTCTCCCCGCCGAAGGCGGGTAAGACCACGATCCTCCAGGACATCGCGAACGCCATCGCGATCAACAACCCGGAGTGCTACCTCATGGTCGTCCTCGTCGACGAGCGGCCCGAGGAGGTCACGGACATGCAGCGCAGCGTCCACGGCGAGGTCATCGCCTCGACGTTCGACCGGCCGCCGGGGGAGCACACCGCGATCGCGGAGCTCGCGATCGAGCGCGCGAAGCGGCTCGTCGAGCAGGGCAAGGACGTCGTCGTCCTCCTGGACTCGATCACCCGCCTGGGCCGCGCGTACAACAACTCGTCGCCGGCGTCGGGGCGCATCCTGTCCGGCGGCGTCGACTCGAACGCGCTGTACCCGCCGAAGAAGTTCCTCGGCGCGGCCCGGAACATCGAGAACGGCGGCAGCCTCACGATCATCGCCACCGCGATGGTCGAGACCGGCTCGGCCGGCGACACCGTCATCTTCGAGGAGTTCAAGGGCACCGGTAACGCGGAGCTCAAGCTCGACCGGAAGATCTCCGAGCGGCGGGTCTTCCCGGCCGTGGACGTCAACCCGTCCGGGACGCGCAAGGACGACCTGCTGCTCGGACCGGAGGAGGCGCGGCTCATGCACAGGCTGCGTCGTATCCTGTCCGCACTGGACAACCAGGCGGCGATCGACCTCCTCATCAAGCAGCTGCGCAAGCACAAGACCAACCGGGAGTTCATGCTCCAGGTGGCGACGTCGGCGCCGATGGCGACCGACGAGGACGAGGACTAGCCCCGACCGGCGGGCCGCGGGGCCCGGGGGCACGGTCGTCACCGTCGCCGCCGGGACCCGCCCCGCGCGGCACCCCGCCCGCGACGCCGTGTCCCGGGCGGGGACGACGCACGAACCATGGACGTTCCGGAGACCGGGGTCACCCGGGCCCCGGCGACCGGACAGAGGAGAAGGACAGTGGCACACGCCGATTCGCCGTCGATGGTCGACGACATCCTCGCGGAGTACCAGGGCCTGGAGGCGCAGCTCTCCGACCCGGACCTGCACAACGACCCCGCCGCCGCGCGGCGCGTCGGCAAGCGTTTCTCCGAGCTGCAGCCGGTGATCCAGACGTGGAACCGCCTCGCGGAGGCGAAGGACGACCACGAGGCGGCCCGGGAGATGGCCCGGGAGGACGCGGAGTTCGCCGAGGAGGCGGACCGGCTCGGGACGGAGATCGCCGAGCTCGAGGAGAAGCTCGCCGACCTCCTCACCCCGCGGGACCCGCACGACGGTGACGACATCGTCATGGAGGTGAAGTCCGGCGCCGGCGGCGAGGAGGCCGCGCTCTTCGCCGGCGAGCTGGCCCGGATGTACCAGCGGTACGCCGAGCGGCACGGGTTCACGGTGGAGGTCCTCGACCTCGCGGAGTCCGACCTCGGCGGCGTCAAGGACATGACCTTGTCCATCCGTGCGAAGCAGCCGTCGCGCGACGGCGCGTGGAGCGTGTTCAAGTTCGAGGGCGGGGTCCACCGCGTGCAGCGGGTCCCCGTGACGGAGTCGCAGGGGCGCATCCAGACCTCCGCCGCGGGCGTGCTCGTCTACCCGGAGCCGGACGAGATCGAGGACGTCGAGATCGACGACAAGGACATCCGCGTCGACGTCTACCGCTCCTCGGGCAAGGGCGGCCAGGGCGTCAACACGACGGACTCGGCGGTGCGGATCACCCACCTGCCGACGGGCATCGTCGTCACGTGCCAGAAGGAACGCTCCCAGATCCAGAACAAGGCCCGGGCGATGCAGGTCCTCGCCGCCCGGCTCCAGCAGATGCGGGAGGAGGCCGCCGAGCAGGAGGCCGCCGAGGGGCGCGCGGCGCAGATCCGCACGATGGACCGCTCCGAGCGCATCCGCACCTACAACTTCCCGGAGTCCCGGGTCTCCGACCACCGCATCGGCTACAAGGCGAACAACCTCGACGCCGTCCTCGGCGGCGATCTCGACGCCCTCTTCACCGCCCTGCGGGAGGCGGAGCGGGCGAGCCGGCTGGAGACGGAGTCCTGACCGGCCCCGTCGCGGCCGCGGTGCGCGCCGCCGCGCGGGCGTTCGCGGCGGCGGGGATCGACTCCGCCGCCGTCGAGGCCCGGCTGCTCATGTCCTACGCCCTCGCGGCCGCCGCGGGTCCGGGGGAACCGGCCGCCGCGGGTCCGGGGGAGGGGACCGTGCCGGTCGGGAGGGGGGCGCCGGCCGCGCCGCTCGTCCCGGTGGGGATGTCCGACGTCGTCCTGCGCGGTGACGACCCCGTCCCGGGGTGCTGGGGTGACTGGGTGGCCCGCCGGGTCGGCCGGGAACCGCTCCAGCACATCGTGGGCTCGGCGCCGTTCTGCGGCGTCGACCTCGCGGTGGGGCCGGGCGTGTTCGTCCCGCGCCCCGAGACCGAGCTCCTCGTGGCGTGGGCGGTCGAGCGCGTCGCCGCGCTGCTGCGCGACGGGCGCCGCCCGGTGCGGGTCCTCGACCTGTGCTCGGGGCCGGGCACGATCGCCCTCGGGCTCGCGCACCTGCTCGGTGACGTGGTGAGCGCTACCGGCGGCGGTGTCGGCGGTGTCGGCCGTGACGTGGTGGACGCTGCCGGCGCTGACCGCGGTGCCGGCGCTGACCGGGGTGCCGGCCGCGACGGGGCGACGACCGCCCCGGCCGTCGAGATCACGGGCCTCGAGCTCTCCGCGACGGCGGTGCGCCTCGCCGAGGCGTCCCACGCCGCGCTGCGCGAGCGGGCGCTCGTCCCCGCCGGCGTGACCGTCTCCTTCACCCGCGCCGACCTGCGGGAGCGCGGCGTCGTCCCCGGTCTGGGCCTCGCGGGGACCGCGGACGTCGTGCTCTCGAACCCGCCGTACGTCCCGTCCGGCACCCCCGTCTCACCCGAGGTGCGGGCCGACCCGCCCGAGGCGGTCTTCGCGGGTGCGGACGGGATGGCCTTCCTGCCGACGCTCCTCGACGCCGCCCTCACCGCCGCCGCCCCGGGCGCGTGGATCGCCGTCGAACACGACGACGCCACCGGCCCCCGCACCGCCGCGGCGCTCGCGGAGGCGGGCGTCGAGGGTGTCCGCGGTCACACCGACCTCGCGGGCCGGGACCGCTTCGTCACCGGTCGGGTGGGGACGGGCGCCCGGGGGCTAGAGTGAACCGAGACAGAAGGGAGACCTCTCCATGACCCGGATCCACGACTGCTCCACGGCGGACGGACGCAGCGCCGGCCTGGCCGCCGCGACGGAGGCGGTGAGGACCGGTCGGCTCGTCGTCCTGCCCACGGACACCGTGTACGGCCTCGGCTGCGACGCCTTCGACACGGACGCCGTCAACGCGCTCCTGCGGGCGAAGAACCGGGGGCCGGACATGCCGGTCCCGGTGCTCGTCGGCTCCTGGACGACCATCGAGGGGCTCGTGCGCGAGTACACCTACACGATGCGGACGCTCGTCGAGGCCTTCTGGCCCGGCGGGGTGTCCCTCGTCGTCCACGAGGCCCCGAGCCTGCCGTGGAACCTCGGGGACACCCGGGGGACCGTGATGCTCCGGATGCCCGCCCACCCCGTCGCCGTCGACCTGCTCCGCGAGACCGGACCGATGGCCGTGAGCTCCGCGAACGTCTCCGGGCACCCGCCGGCGACGACGGCGCAGGAGGCGGTCGACCAGCTCGGCGAGGACGTCGCGGTGTACCTCGACGGCGGCGACGGCACCGTCGGGACCGCGTCGACGATCATCGACGTGTCCCGGGACCGGCCGCGGGTGCTCCGCGAGGGGGCCGTGCCGGCCGGGCGCGTCGCCGAGGTGCTCGGGATGACGCCTGAGGAGCTGCGGGGGGACGTGTGATCCTCGCCGTCGCTGACTCACTCGGCGCGGGGGTGCCGGTCCGGGAGCTCGCGCTCGTCCTCCTCGTCGCGTGCGTCGTGACGTACCTGACGACGGGACCGGTGCGCACGTTCGTCGTCCGGTACGGGCCGCTCGCCGCGCCGCGGGAACGCGACGTCCACCGGGTCCCGACGCCCCGGCTGGGCGGGGTGGCGATGCTCCTCGGGTGCATGGCCGCGGTCCTCACCGCGTCCCAGCTCCCCGCGCTCAACCGCGGCTTCCCCCCGGTCACCCCGGACATGCTCGCCGTCGTCGTCGCCGCCCTCGTCATCGCCGCCGTGGGGGTGCTCGACGACCTCTACGACATCTCGTGGGTGCTGAAGCTCGGCGGCCAGGTCGTCGGGGCGGTGGTCATGAGCCTCATGGGCGTGTCCTGGTACCTGCTCTACCTGCCGGTCGGGGACGGGACGACGCTCGTCCTCGACGAGCTGCAGTCCACCGTCATCACGGCGGTCATCACGGTCGCGGTCATCAACGCGATGAACTTCGTCGACGGGCTCGACGGCCTCGCCGCGGGGCTCGGGGCGATCGCCGGGGGGACGATCCTCGTGTACTCGCTGACGATCCTCCACGACCAGGGCGGGACGGTGAGCGCCTACCCGCCGGCGATGATCTCGGCGGTGCTCGTCGGGGTGTGCGTCGGGTTCCTGCCGCACAACTTCGCGCCGGCCCGGATCTTCATGGGCGACAGCGGGTCCATGCTCATCGGGCTGCTGCTCTCGGCGGCGTGCGTGTCGACGTCGGGGCGGATCAACATGTCCCTGTTCGGCCCCGCCGACGCCTTCGCGCTGCTCTCGCCGCTGTTCGTCGTCGCCGCCGCGCTGTTCATCCCGATGCTCGACCTGCTTCTCGCGGTCGTCCGGCGCGTGAGCGCGGGCAAGAGCCCGTTCGCCCCGGACAAGCAGCACCTGCACCACCGCCTGCTGCGGATCGGGCACGGCCAGCGCCAGGTGGTGCTCATCCTGTACATGTGGGTCGCCGTCGTCGCGTTCGGCGCGGTCGGGTCGACGGTCCTCCCGCCCGACCTCACCGCCGTGGCCTTCGGCGTGGCGATCCTCCTCGCCGTCGTCGTCACGGGGGTGCCGCTGCACCGGGCGCGGGTCGCGCGGGCGCGGACGGACCGGGGCGGCCGGGGCACCGGTGAGGGAAGCCCGGCGGGGGCGGGGACACGCCGACCGGGTGGGGGAGACGACGCCACCGCCGGCTAGGCTGGCGGCGTGACTTCGACGAACGCGAACGACAATCCCGGGTCCGACGCCGAGGGGGCCGTCGACCCGGCGACCGTGGCCTCCCCACGCACCGCGGCGGCCGACCTGCCCCCGGTCAACGAGGGGACGGCGGACCTGTCCGACCACCGGCGGCCGCTCGTCCGGGCCGCCCGGTTCGGTGCACTCGCGCTGGCGGTCATCACGGTGGTGTCCCTCATCGGGTGGGGGGTGGCCCGGGGGATGCCGGGGGTCTGGGGCGTGGTCGTCGGCGCCGTCATCGGCGGTGGTTTCGTCCTCGTGACCGTGGGGGTGACCCTGGCGACCTCGCGGACGGACGCGACGACGACGATGACCGTGATGATGGGGTCCTGGCTCGTGAAGATCGTCGTGCTCCTCATCGTCCTCGGCGTGCTGCGGTCGATGGACTTCTACGACAAGGCCGCGTTCGTGACGACGCTGCTGCTGGCGATGGTCGCGACCCTCGGCACGGAGACGGCCGGGGTCGTGACGACCCGGACGACGTCCGTCGGCCGGTGACCGACCCTCGCCCCGGTCGGTGACCGACCCGCACCCCGGGTGTCCCGGCCGCCCGGATGCGGTCCCCCCGGCGGAGCGGGACCCGCCGAAAGCCCCCCATGAGGGGGCATTTTTCATTCATGCTGTCCCTCCCGATGCAGTTCATGGGGGTGAGTGCCTGAACGAGGGTCACGGGTGGCGGAACCCCCCGTGTTCCGCTTCGCTCCCCAGGCCCGCGACCTGCTAATGTCTACCGCGGGTAATCATGCCTCCCCTGTGTGGCCCTCATCCGGGGGTCCCGGTTGCCGGGACCTGACGGGTGCGACCTGCGCGACATGCGTGTGCTGCGCACCACGTGCACCATGTCTCACGCGCCCGACCTGTCGGGTGCGGCCGGTGCGTCCGGGTCAGCGGGGGAGTGTGGTTAGTCTCCCCCCGCCGTGTGGATGTGCGACGGAGTCCACGGTGGCGGGATACCTCTCAATGACGACCTCCATCGCACCGCGTGACGCCTAGATCATGCGGCCCAATCACGGGAGAGAACGCTGAGCGTTACAACCTTGGCCATGAAGGGCGAGTTCCACGCGCCCGAATTGGGACCTGAATTTTTCCCGGGGCAAACGAATCCCAGCCATCTGTGGTTCAGCGACTTCGCCGGCGGCGCATTCGCTCTGGACCGGCTGATGCTGGTGCGGCTTCTTCTCGTTGTCGTCGTGATGGCGTTCTTCGTCGTCGCGATGCGGAGTCCGAAGCTCGTGCCGAGAGGTGCACAGAACGTGGCAGAGATCGCGATCGACTTCGTTCGCGTCCAGATCGCGGAGGAGATCCTGGGGAAGAAGGAGGGTCGCAGGTTTCTCCCGATCCTGGCCGCCATTTTCTTCGTGGTCTTCGCCGGGAACCTGCCGTCGGTCATCCCCGGCCTGAACATCGGCCCGAACGCGAGGATCGGCATGCCGATCGTCCTGGCGGTCGTGGCCTACCTGGCCTTCATCTACGCGGGCGTGAAGCGTTACGGCTTCGGGAAGTACGTCAAGTCTTCCCTCGTGATCCCGAACATCCCGGGACTGCTTCACATCCTCGTGGTGCCGATCGAGTTCTTCTCCACCTTCATCCTCCGGCCCGTCACGCTGGCTATTCGTCTCATGGCGAACATGCTGGCGGGCCACATCATCCTCGTCCTGCTGTTCAGCGCCACGAACTTCTTCTTCTGGCAGATGAACGGCTGGACGCTGGCGGCTGGCGGGACCTTGCTCTTCGCCGTGGCGTTCACACTGTTCGAGCTCCTGGTCATCTTCCTGCAGGCGTACATCTTCGCCCTGCTGACCGCCGTGTACATCGAACTGTCGCTGCACGCCGACGAACACTAACTGCACAACTCATCATGCAACCGGGGGCGGCCCCGCCGCGGGGCGCCCGGTTCCACGAAAGGGAACGGAAAACCAATGAACGAGCTGCTTCTTCTCGCCCAGGACTCCGAGAGCACCCTCAAGGGCCTCGGCACCATCGGCTACGGTCTCGCGGCCATCGGCCCGGGCATCGGC
Source organism: Corynebacterium bovis DSM 20582 = CIP 54.80 (assembly GCF_030408615.1). NCBI lineage: Bacteria > Bacillati > Actinomycetota > Actinomycetes > Mycobacteriales > Corynebacteriaceae > Corynebacterium > Corynebacterium bovis. The sequence goes on from NZ_CP047187.1 coordinate 1,001,170, forward strand.
GTCGGCATCGTCGCGGGTAAGACCGCCGAGGCCATGGCCCGGCAGCCCGAGATGGCCGGCCAGCTGCGCACCACGATGTTCCTGGGTATCGCCTTCACCGAGGCCCTCGCCCTCATCGGCCTGGTCGCCGGCTTCCTGTTCTAGGGGTGTGTGGGTGACCGGGTGGCTGGCGCGGCGAAGGCCGTGGCCCCGCACGGGCCCCGGCGGCCACGCCGCCCCGTCAGCTGCGACGGTGCGGACCGCGCCCCGCGGTCCCGGACGGTCCCGACGGTCACCGACGTTCCGAGAAACCACGCACACTAGCGAAAGCTGGAGACTATGACGAACTACCTTGTATTGGCAGCTGAGGAGCTGCCCCTGGAGGATCAGCCGAGTCCGCTGATCCCCGAGCTGTACGATCTCGTCTGGTCCCTCGTCCCGTTCATCATCGTCCTGCTGATCTTCTGGAAGTTCGTTCTTCCGAAGTTCCAGGAGGTGCTGACTCAGCGTGAGGATCAGATCGAGGGTGGCATCCAGCGCGCTGAGGCCGCCCAGGCCGAGGCCAAGGCCGCCCTCGAGAAGTACAACGCCCAGCTCGCCGAGGCCCGCACCGAGGCGGCACAGATCCGTGACGAGGCCCGCTCCCAGGGCCAGCGGATCGTCGCCGACATGAAGGCCCAGGCGTCCGACGAGTCCGCCCGCATCGTCGAGGCCGGTCACAAGCAGCTCGAGGCGCAGCGCGCCTCGGTCGTCGCGGAGCTCCGCAAGGACATGGGCTCGCAGTCCGTCGCCCTCGCGGAGCGCATCCTCGGCGCCCAGCTGTCGGACGACGTCACGCGGTCGGGCACCATCGACAGCTTCCTCGCTGACCTCGACAGCGTCGGCACCGGGAAGAAGTGAGGCGTATGCACGCAGCGAGCCGAGACGCACTGGACCAGCTCACCCGGGCCCTCGACAGCGGCCTGGAGGGCAGCGGCGACACCGTCGCCACCGGACTCACGACGGGATCCGAACTCTTCGAGTTCACCGAGGTCCTCGACCGCGAGCGCAGCCTCCGCAGCGCCCTCGTCGACGCCTCCTTCACACCTGAGCAGCGGAGCGGGATCGTCACCACACTCGTGGGCGGCTCCGTCGCCCCGGCGACGGCGGAGACGCTGAAGTCGGCCGTCTCCCTGACGTGGTCGACCTCCCGTGACCTGCGCACCGGGCTCGTGACGCTGGGCCGTCGCGCCCTGCTGCGTGCCGCTCAGGCCCAGGGGCAGCTCGACCGGGTGCAGGACGAACTGTTCCGCCTGGCCCGTATCATCGACGGTGAGCCGCAGCTCGAGCTGCTGCTGGCCGACCGGTCGGCGTCCCCGGACGCCCGCCGGGACCTGCTTGCGAAGGTCGTGTACGGAAAGATCACGGCCGTCACCGAGGCGCTCGCGCTGCAGGTGATCGGTCGCCCGCAGCACCGGCCGGTGGAGGACCTCGACGCGCTCTGCGACGAGGCCGCCGCCCTGACCGGGAACGACGTCGCCCGCGTGCGGTCCGCAGCGGAACTGAACGAACAGCAGCGATCGTCCCTGGCGGCGAAGCTGGAGACGATCTACGGTCACCCGATCACCGTCCACACCGAGGTTGACTCCAGCCTCCTCGGTGGCGCGGTGATCCGCGTCGGCGACGAGGTGATCGACGGCAGCACGGCAGGACGGCTGGACCGGCTCCGTCGGTCCCTCGCCTGAGCCGGTCACCGACCGAACCCATTCATGTAATGCTGGAAGACGATACCGAGAGCAGGAACAACATGGCGGAGCTCACGATCTCCTCCGACGAGATCCGTAGCGCGATTGCGAACTACACCTCGAGCTACTCACCGGAGGCCTCCCGCGAGGAGGTCGGCGTGGTGACGATGGCCGCGGACGGCATTGCCCAGGTCAGCGGCATGCCCTCCGTGATGACCAACGAGCTGCTCGAGTTCCCCGGCGGCGTCATCGGCGTCGCACAGAACCTCGACACCGACACGATCGGCGTCGTGGTCCTGGGCAACTACGAGACCCTCAGCGAGGGCGACGAGGTCAAGCGGACCGGCGAGGTTCTTTCCATTCCGGTCGGGGACGACTTCCTCGGCCGGGTCATCAACCCCCTGGGCCAGCCCATCGACGGCCTGGGCGACATCCAGTCCGAGCAGGAGCGTGTCCTCGAGCTGCAGGCCCCGTCCGTGCTGATGCGTCAGCCGGTCGAGGAGCCGCTCCAGACGGGCATCAAGGCCATCGACGCCATGACCCCCATCGGTCGTGGTCAGCGCCAGCTCATCATCGGCGACCGCAAGACGGGTAAGACGTCCGTCTGCATCGACACCATCCTCAACCAGCGTGCGAACTGGGAGTCCGGCGACCCGACGAAGCAGGTCCGCTGCATCTACGTCGCCATCGGTCAGAAGGGTTCGACGATCGCGTCGGTCCGGAAGACCCTCGAGGACAACGGCGCCCTGGACTACACGACCATCGTCGCCGCCCCGGCGTCCGACTCCGCGGGCTTCAAGTGGCTCGCCCCCTTCGCGGGCGCGGCCCTCGGCCAGCACTGGATGTACCAGGGCAAGCACGTCCTCATCATCTTCGACGACCTCACGAAGCAGGCCGAGGCCTACCGTGCGATCTCCCTGCTGCTGCGTCGTCCGCCGGGACGCGAGGCCTACCCCGGTGACGTCTTCTACCTGCACTCCCGTCTCCTCGAGCGTGCGGCGAAGCTCAACGACGAGCTGGGCGGCGGCTCGATGACGGCCCTGCCGATCATCGAGACCAAGGCGAACGACGTGTCGGCGTTCATCCCGACCAACGTCATCTCCATCACCGACGGCCAGGTGTTCCTCGAGTCGGACCTCTTCAACCAGGGTGTCCGGCCCGCCATCAACGTCGGTATCTCCGTCTCCCGTGTCGGTGGTGCCGCGCAGACCAAGGGCATGAAGAAGGTCGCCGGTAACCTGCGTCTCGACCTCGCGGCGTACCGCGACCTCGAGGGCTTCGCCGCGATGGCCTCCGACCTCGACGACGCCTCCAAGGCCCAGCTCGAGCGCGGCCAGCGCCTCGTCGAGCTGCTCAAGCAGACCGAGACGCACCCGCAGTCCGTCGAGGACCAGATGGTCTCCATCTGGCTCGCCGGCGAGGGCGAATTCGACTCCGTTCCCGTCGAGGACGTCCGTCGCTTCGAGGCCGAGCTCCTCGAGGACCTGCACGCCAACCAGGCCGGTGTCTACGAGCAGATCCAGGGCGGCCAGCCGTTCAGCGACGAGTCGAAGGCGACCCTGAAGTCCGCCGTCGACTCCTTCAAGCGCGCCTTCCGGACGACCGACGGAACCCCGGTCATCAACGAGCCCACCCCCGGTGACCTCGACGAGGACCAGGTCCGGCAGTCCCAGATCACGGTCTCCCGCACGACGAGCAGCAAGTAGTTGCGGGGACGGTGCAACGTGACCACTAACGGACAGGAAGGGAGGCGGTAGCGCATGGCCAGTCTTCGCGAACTGCGGACACGCATCAAGTCGGTCCAGTCGACCAAGAAGATCACCAAGGCCCAGGAGCTCATCGCCACCTCGAGGATCACCAGGGCGCAGGAACGTGTCCAGGCGTCTCAGCCGTACGCGACCGAGATCACCAAGGTGATCCAGCGGCTGGCGTCGGCGAGCAGCATGGACCACCCGATGCTCGCCGAGCAGCGCTCGGGGCAGCGGGCGGCGATCCTGGTCATCTCGAGTGACCGTGGCATGTGCGGCGGGTACAACAACAACGTCTTCAAGCGCACGGCCGAACTCCGGCACGCGCTGGAGGCCGAGGGCAAGGACGTCGTGCTCTACGCCTGCGGGCGTAAGGCGCAGTCCTACTTCGCGTTCCGCGGCGACGAGATCGCCGGGGCGTGGAGCGGGTTCTCCGAGCAGCCGGAGTACGCCCTCACGAATGACATGCGGCGCCACCTCGTCGAGGCCTTCGAGGCCGGCGACGAGGGCACGGTCGCATGGCGCGACGGTCTGACGGCGCCCGAGGGCACCGCGGTCCGGGGCTTCAGCGAACTGCACGTGGTCTACACGGAGTTCGTCTCGATGCTCAGCCAGGTCGCCCTCGCGCACCAGATGCTGCCGATCGAGCCGGTCGTCGAGGAGGAGCACATCACCCTCGGCGAAGACATGCTCTCCAACGGGCCGGACGCGATCCGGGCCGAGGTCGAGTTCGAGCCGGACGCGGACACCCTGCTGGCGGCCCTGCTGCCGCAGTACGTGTCGCGCGGAATCTACGCGGCGCTGCTCGAGGCGGCGGCCTCGGAGTCGGCGGCCCGCCGGAACGCGATGAGCGCGGCGACGGACAACGCCTCGGACATGGTCAAGGAGCTGTCGCGGGTGGCCAACCAGGCCCGCCAGGCGCAGATCACCCAGGAAATCACAGAGATCGTCGGCGGCGCGAGCGCGCTCGGCGACACCGGAGAGAGTGACTAATCTATGACTACTGCAACGAAGGTGCAGCGCGACGGCGCCGCATCGACCGCTGCCGGCCGTGTGGTCCGCATCATCGGCCCGGTCGTCGACGTGGAGTTCCCGCGCGGCGAGATGCCGGCACTGTACAACGCGCTCACGGTGGAGGTGACCCTGGAGGCCGTCGCGAAGACGATCACCCTCGAGGTCGCGCAGCACCTGGGCGACAACATCGTCCGCGCCGTCTCGATGGCCCCGACCGACGGACTCGTCCGTGGCGCCGAGGTCACCGACACCGGCCGTCCGATCTCCGTCCCGGTCGGCGACGTCGTCAAGGGCCACGTCTTCAACGCCCTCGGTGACTGCATCGACGACGAGTCCCTCAACGGCAACGACGAGATCGAGCGGTGGGGCATCCACCGCGACCCGCCGCCGTTCGACCAGCTCGAGGGCAAGACCGAGATCCTCGAGACGGGCATCAAGGTCATCGACCTGCTCACCCCGTACGTCAAGGGCGGCAAGATCGGCCTGTTCGGTGGCGCCGGCGTCGGCAAGACCGTTCTCATCCAGGAGATGATCACCCGTATCGCCCGCGAGTTCTCCGGCACGTCCGTCTTCGCGGGCGTCGGTGAGCGCACCCGTGAGGGTACGGACCTCTTCCTCGAGATGGAGGAGATGGGCGTTCTCCAGGACACGGCCCTCGTCTTCGGCCAGATGGACGAGCCGCCGGGAGTCCGTATGCGCGTGGCGCTGTCCGGTCTGACGATGGCGGAGTACTTCCGCGACGTCCAGAACCAGGACGTGCTGCTGTTCATCGACAACATCTTCCGCTTCTCGCAGGCGGGTTCCGAGGTCTCGACGCTGCTCGGGCGCATGCCCTCCGCGGTGGGCTACCAGCCGACCCTCGCCGACGAGATGGGTGTGCTCCAGGAGCGCATCACCTCGACCAAGGGCCGGTCCATCACGTCGCTGCAGGCCGTCTACGTGCCCGCCGACGACTACACGGACCCGGCCCCGGCGACGACGTTCGCCCACCTCGACGCCACGACGGAGCTCAACCGTTCCATCGCGTCGAAGGGCATCTACCCGGCCGTGGACCCGCTGACCTCGACGTCGCGGATCCTCGAGCCCGGCATCGTCGGTGACCACCACTACGCGGTCGCGCAGCGCGTGATCAACATCCTCCAGAAGAACAAGGAGCTCCAGGACATCATCGCGATCCTGGGTATGGACGAGCTCTCCGAGGAGGACAAGATCACCGTCCAGCGCGCCCGCCGCCTGGAGCGCTTCCTGGGCCAGAACTTCTTCGTCGCGGAGAAGTTCACGGGTCTGCCCGGCTCGTACGTCCCGCTGAAGGACACGATCGACGCCTTCGAGCGGATCTGCAACGGCGAGTACGACAGCTACCCGGAGCAGTGCTTCAACGGTCTCGGCGGTCTCGACGACGTCGAGGCGGCCTACAAGAAGCTCAACGAGAAGTAAGGGGCCGGACACATGGCTGAGATTGCCGCTGAACTGGTCGCGGTGGAGCGCGAACTGTGGTCCGGTCGGGCCACGTCCGTGACCGCCGAGACGACCGAGGGCGAGATCGGCGTGCTCCCCGGTCACGAGCCGCTGCTGGGCCAGCTGGTGCCCAACGGTGTCGTCGTCATCCGGACCGTCGAGGGCGAGCGGCTCGTCGCCGCCGTCCAGGGCGGGTTCCTGTCCGTCGCGGCGGACAAGATCACGGTCCTCGCGGACTCCGCCGTCTGGGCCCACGAGGTCGACTCGGCCGACGCGGAGGCCCGCGCCCGGGAGACCGGGACCGCGGACGGTGACCGCGCGATGTCCGAGCTCCGCGCCGTCCGGCGCCTCAACGACCGGTAGCCCCGTTCGTCCCGCCCGACGTCCGTCGGGCACGCGGGCCAGGCCCCGACCCTCGTGGTCGGGGCCTTCCTGTGTCTGCGGGGGGTGCAGGGGCGGGGCTGGTCCCGGGGAGGAGGTGCGCGGGGCAATGCGAGGGGAGGTGGGAGCGGTCCGCTGGGCAGCTGCGGGTGTGGCGCGGGGCCGGTCCCGGGGAGGTGCACGGGGCCGGCGCGAGGGGAGGCGCGGGGCAATGCGAGGGGAGGCGGGAGCGGTCCCCTGGGAAGGTGCGGGGGCGGCGCACGGGGGCACCGGGGGTCCGGCCCGGTCGGAGGTGCGGAATGTTTGGTTCGACGCGGACGCGGCCGGTAGTGTCTGAGAGAAGCCTCACGTGCCGGTGTGACGGACCGGCACGGGCCCTCGGAGAAGGGACGCCTGGATGCAGTATCTCGTGATCGTCCCCGCCGCGATTGTCATGGCGGCGGCGGTACTCGCGGTGTGGCGCTTCGCCACGGTCCGGAGCAGGGGCATCCCTGTGGTCATCCGCTCACTCCCCAACCCCGCGGCGCGTCACTGGCGCCACGGGGTCCTCATGTATTCGGGGACCTGTGCGAAGGTCTTTAAGTTGCGCTCGCTCCGCCCCGAGTCGGACATCATCCTCACCCGGCTGGGCACGGTCATCACCTCCCGGCGCCCCGTCTCGGCCGAGGAGCGCCACTTCCTCGAGGCGGACCTGCACGTCGTCCGCATCGCCCACCGGGGCCGGGAGTTCGAGGTCGCCCTCGACGACCGGGGGGACACCGCGCTGGTGTCCTGGCTGGAGTCCGGCCCGTCGGTCCGCCAGGAACGCCGCGGTGTCGCGGCCGGCCGCCGGCGCTGAGCCGCGCCCGGACGACAGCCCCGCCCCGCCGGGCCGCCGGCGCTGAGCCGCCGCCGGGGGCCGCGGGGACCGGTGATACCCTGTGGCGCATGCGTCTGGTGATCGCCCGCTGCAGCGTGGACTACGTCGGCCGACTGGAGGCCCACCTCCCGGAGGCGGACCGCCTCATCATGGTCAAGGCCGACGGCTCGGTGAGCGTCCACGCCGACGACCGCGCGTACAAGCCCCTGAACTGGATGACGCCGCCGTGCACGTTCACGGAGGAGTCCGTCGAGCCCGTCGACCCGGCCGGCCCCGGGGAGGAGGCCGGCTCCGCAGAGGGTGCGCCCGCCGCCGACCGGTCCGGCACCGCCGGCGGCCCCGGTGACGCCGGTGCCGGCGCCGGCCCGGACCCCGCGTCGGACCCGGAGGCGGTGGCCCGCCCGGAGATGCTCTGGACGGTCCGCAACCCCAAGGGGGAGGAGCTGCGCATCAGCGTGTACGAGGTGCACTCGGACACGAGTTTCGACCTCGGTGTCGACCCGGGGCTGGTGAAGGACGGCGTCGAGGCGCACCTCCAGGAGCTCCTCGCGGAGCAGATCGAGCTGCTCGGGGAGGGGTACACCCTCGTGCGTCGCGAGTTCCCGACGGCCATCGGGCCCGTCGACATCCTCTCGCGTGACGCCGCGGGACGCACCGTCGCCGTGGAGATCAAGCGGCGCGCGGGCATCGACGGCGTGGAGCAGCTCACGCGCTACGTCGAACTCCTCAACCGGGACGAGCTCCTGGCCCCCGTCGAGGGGGTGCTGGCGGCCCAGGAGATCCGGCCCCAGGCCCGGACGCTCGCCGAGGACCGCGGGCTGCGGTGCCTCACCCTCGACTACGCGGCCATGCGGGGCACCGAGTCCCCGGAACTGCGACTGTTCTGAGCGGCGGACCGGTCCGATGCCCCGCCGTCACCTTCGTCAGCCGCCCCGCACCCGGTCCGGGACGCCCCCGCGGGACCTGCCCCGGGACGGGGCGGTGTTCTTCGGGACGCAGCGCGTCCGGGGGCCCGGGTGGGCGGCGGGCGAGGAGTACCTCATGCGCCGCATGGGGGCGTCCTCGGCGCAGAAGTTCTACGTCTGTCCCGGGTGCCACCAGAACATCCCGCCCGGGGTCGCGCACGTCGTCGCCTGGCCGGACACGAGCCGTGGGGCGGAGGACCGGCGGCACTGGCACACCGGGTGCTGGGAACGACGGTGACGTCCGCGCCGGTCACGGTCGCCGGGTGCCGGAACCGGTCGGCGGGTACCGGGAACGACGGTGACGTCCGCGCCGGTCGCGGTCGCCGGGTGCCGGGGACGCCCGCGCGCTGCCGCGGTACTGTGGCGGCATGATCGTCGCGTTCTCCGTCGCCCCCACCGAAACCCCCGACGCCCGCGCCGAGATGGCCGAGGCCGTCTCGGAGGCCGTGCGGGTCGTCCGCGCCTCCGGCCTCCCGCACGAGACGAACGCCATGTTCACCCTCGTCGAGGGGGAGTGGGACGAGGTCATGGACGTCGTCCGCCGGGCGACCGAGGCCGTCGTCGCGGTGTCCCCGCGGGTGAGCCTCGTGCTCAAGGCGGACATCCGCCCGGGGGTCACCGGCCAGCTGCGGGGGAAGGTCGAGGCGGTCGACCGGATCCTCGGACCGGACACCGGCGCGACCGGCGGGCGGCCGGGTGACGGCGACCACTAGGATGGCCGCATGACGTCACCCCAGCAGAATCCCCGGTCCGCCCAGCAGCCCAGTGCACCCCCGCGCTTCGTCGCCGGGGCCGTCGACCTCGGCGACGTGAAGCGGCGCGCCGAGGCCCGGGAGTCCGCCGCCGCGCCCGGCGGTGTCGCGCGGTCCGCGGCCGTCACGGTGGAGTCCTTCGAGCAGGATCTCGTCGTCCGCTCCACGCAGGTGCCCGTCGTCCTCCTCATCGGGTCCGGGCGGTCGCCGGAGTCGGAGGAGATGCGCGCGGAGTTCAGCCGGCTCGTCGAGCAGCCGGAGCACCCGACGTGGTTGTTCCGCCACGTCGACGTCGACACGAGCCCCGAGATCGCCCAGGCGCTGCGGGTGCAGGCCGTGCCGACGGTCCTCGCGCTCGCCGCGGGGCGGCCGATGACGAGCTTCGAGGGCGGGCAGCCCGCGGAGCAGCTCGCGCAGTGGGTGGAGGCCGTCGTCCAGGCCACCGAGGGCAAGCTCGAGGGGCTGCCGGAGGGGGCCGGAGGGGACGACGCCGCCACCGGGGGATCCGACGACCCCCGTGTCACCGCGGCCGAGGACCTCATGGAGACCGGGGACTACGCCGGGGCCGTCGCCGCGTACGACCGGATCCTCGCGGAGGAGCCGGACAACACCGAGGCCCGGGCCGCGCGGGCGACGGCGGAGCTCATGCGCCGCACGGAGGCCGGGGACGCGGACGAGGTCGACCAGCTCATCCTCGCCGGCCGGAAGGCCGAGGGGTTCGACGTGCTCGTCGGCCGGATCCGCTCCGGGGAGGACCGCGACGGGGCGAAGGCACGGTTGCTGGAGCTCTTCGGCCTGTTCGACCCCGCGGACCCGGACGTCATCGAGGCGCGGACGAAGATGGCCAGCGCGCTGTTCTGAGCGCCCACCGGCGCGTCCGCCGCGCCCGGCCGTGGACCCGTCCGGGCCCGGCCGCCACGGGAGCCGCGTCGGACCCGCGTCGGAGCCGTGTTCCGGGACGTCCGTGCGGCACGATGGAGGGGTGAGCGAGACACCGAGCACGCACAGTAGAGACCGTTCCACCGGGGCCCACGGGGGAGACCGCACGTCGACCCCCGGCACGACCCCGTCGGGGACCCCCGGCACCCCCGGGACGACAGGGGCCCCCGCGACGACCGCGGCGGCGGGGGCCGTCGTCCCCGCTGTCGCCGAGGACCTCGTCCTCGACATGAGGGAGGTGTCCCTCGTCCGGGGCGGGCGGACGCTCGTCGCTCCGCTGACCTGGCAGGTCGAACTCGACGAGCGGTGGGTCGTCATCGGCCCGAACGGGGCGGGGAAGACGAGCCTCATGCGGATGGCGGGGGCGCAGGAGTTCCCGACGACGGGCAGCGTCACCATCGTCGGCGAGCGGATGGGGAGGGTCGACCTGCGGGAGATCCGCACGGCCGTGGGGATGGCGTCGTCGGCCCTCGCCCACCGGGTCCCGGACGCCGAGCGGGTGGCGGACATCGTCATCTCCGCCGGTCACGACGTCCTCGGCCGGTGGCGGGAGCCGTACGACGACGTCGACCGCGAGCGGGCCGTGACCATCCTCGAGCAGGTCGGGGCCTACCACCTCGCCGACCGGGACTGGGGGACGCTCAGCGAGGGGGAGCGCAAGCGCGTGCTCATCGCCCGCGCCCTCATGACCGACCCGGAGCTGCTGCTCCTCGACGAACCGGGGGCGGGCCTCGACCTCGGCGGACGGGAGGACCTCGTCGTCCTCCTCAGCGAGCTCGCGGAGGACCCGGACGCCCCGGCGATCGTCATGGTGACCCACCACGTGGAGGAGATCCCGCCCGGGTTCACCCACGCGCTGCTCCTCGACGAGGGGGAGTGCGTCGCCCAGGGGCTGATCGACGACGTCATGACGGCGGAGAACCTCACGCGCACCTACCACCAGCCGATCTCGCTCACCCGGCAGGACGGCCGGTACTTCGCCCGGCGGGCCCGACGCGGGGGGACGCACCGCGGCTGACGGGACTGGGTAGTCTGGACCGTGACATCCGCGGAGGAAAGGGGTCGGTCACGATGGACGACGGTCGCGGGACGCCCGGCGGTGACGACGCCGGCGTGGACGGTGCGGACACGACGGGTGCCGTGGACACTCCGGGTGCCGCGGACAGGACGGACACGGCAGGCGCCGGGGACGGTGCGGGTGGCGCGGTCGGCCGCCGCCCCGGGGGGCTGCTCGGCCCCGTGGCCCCGCGCCACGCCTCGACGGTCATCCTGCTCCGGGACACCCTGAGCGGACCGGAGGTCTACGTCCAGGAACGCGCGAGCACGATGCGCTTCTGCGCGGACATGACCGTGTTCCCCGGCGGCGGGGTGGACTCCCGTGACCTGCCCGGTGACGTCGACGGCGACGGCCGGGACTCCCCGGACATCCGGTGGCGGGGCCCGGACGTCGACTGGTGGGCCGAACGCCTGGGGACGACGCCGGACATGTCCCGCGCCCTGGTGTGCGCCGCCGTCCGGGAGACCTTCGAGGAGACGGGCACGCTGCTCGCCGGTCACGCCGGTGGCGGCGTCGTCGCCGAGACCGCCCCGTACCGCGAGGAGCGGGCCCTCCTGGAGAACCACCGCCTGGCCTTCACCGACTTCATGGACCGGCACGACCTCGTGCTCCGCACGGACCTGCTGCGTCCGTGGGCGAACTGGGTCACCCCGGAGGAGCAGCCGATCCGGTACGACACGGCCTTCTTCGTCGCCCGCCTCCCGGAGGGGCAGGACACCTCGGGTGACACCCGGGAGGCGACGTCGACCGGCTGGTTCCGTCCGTCGACCCTCCTCGACGGCTGGCGGAGCCGGAAGATCTACCTCATGCCGCCGACGTGGGCGCAGCTCAAGCTCCTCGACACGTTCCGGACGGTGCCGGAGATCATGGACTTCGCCGCGGGGCTGCGGGTCGACCCGGTGCGTGAGGAGCCGGTCGACGAGCCCTACATGGCGGAGTACTACCTGCTGGAGACCCGGATGTACGGCTACCCGAACCGGGTGTTCGCGCCGGGGATGAAGTTCGCCGTCGACCCGGCACACCTTCCCCCCGACCCCTTCGCCGAGTGACCCCGCGCCGGATGCCCGACGACAGAACCGACGACACGACCGACGAGGAGCACTGACCCCGCCGCATGAGCTACACCCACGAGGACCTCGACTGGCTGATCGGCCACCCGGAGGCGGTCGCGGCGGCGGAGGAGCTGCCGCTCACCCGGCGGACGTCGGTGGCGGACGTCGCGTCCCTGCGCGCCCGGTTCGGCGACCACGCCCGGGCGCTCGCGGAGCTCGTCACCGCCCGGCGGGGCGCGGTGTCGAAGGTCCCCGCCGGGTGGCTGGTCTGCTCGGAGTCCGCGCAGCAGGCCACGCCCGCGGCGGTCGCGGCGGTGCGGGCCCGGTACCTCGCCGACCAGGGGGTGGACGCGGTCGTCGACGTCACGTGCTCCGTCGGCACCGAGCTCGCGGCGCTCCGGGGGCGGGTCGCCGACGTCGTCGGGGCGGACCTCGACGGCGTGCGGCTGCGCATGGCCGCGCGGAACGTGCCCGGGGTGCCGCTCGTCCGGGCGGACGCGCTCGACGCGGTCGTCACCGCGGGGGTCGTCGTCGCCGACCCGGCGCGCCGGGGTGCCCGGGGGAGGATCACCGACCCGGCGGCGCTCATGCCCCCGTTGCCCGACCTCCTCGCCGCGTACGCGGGGCGGGAGATGGCGGTGAAGTGCGCCCCGGGGATCGACTACACGGACTGGGAGGGGCAGGTCGACATCGTCAGCGTCGACGGCGAGGTCAAGGAGGCGTGCCTGTACACCCCGGGGCTCGGGGTCCCGGGGCGACGGCGCGCGGTCGTCGTCCGCCGGGGCGGCGGTGGCGGGCCCGGGGCGGGGGACGGGTCCGGTCCGGGGGATGCGGGGGTCGCCGACGGGGTGACGACGCTGCACTCCGGGATGCCGGAGACGGACGGGGAGGCGTCGCCCGTCGGGGAGGTCATCGTCGACCCCGACGGTGCGGTGGTGCGCGCCGGGCTGGTCCGGCACTACGCGGCCCGGCACGGCCTGCGGCAGCTCGACCCGAGGATCGCGTACCTCACGGGGGAGACCGTCCCGCCGGGGGTGCGCGGGTTCCGCGTGCTCGAGCAGGTCCCGCTGAAGAAGCTCCGGCCGGCGTTGGCGGCGGCGGGGTGCGGGTCGGTGGAGATCCTCGTGCGCGGGGTGGACGTCGACCCCGACGTGCTGCGCCGGAAGCTGCGGCTGACCGGCGACCGGGCGTTGAGTGTCGTCGTCACCCGGATCGACCGCAGCCCGGTGGCGTTCGTCTGTGAGGCGGTCCGGGGCTGACGGCCGCGGCGACGGGCGCCGGGGTGCACCACGGTCGGGGGTGGTGATATTTCAATATTTTTTTCGCTGACACCGTCGCGGGGTGGGAACCGAATGTGCAGGTGAGCCGGGTGTGGGCGGACCGTGGTCGTGAAAACGCCGCCGGACGAGGTCAACTGTGCCTTACATCACGCGGGCCGGACGCTAGGATGGACGGGAGCAACCTAACGTCTACCCAAGTCAGGAAGGCCAACGAATGTCGAACATCGTGGTTCTGGTCAAGCAGGTGCCGGACACCTACTCCGAGCGCAAGCTGAAGGACGATGACTTCACCCTCGACCGCGAGAACGCCGACGCGGTCCTCGACGAGATCAACGAGAACGCCGTCGAGGCTGCGCTGCAGCTCAAGGAGGCCGACGACTCCCGCAACGTGGTCGTCCTCTCCGTCGGCCCGCAGCGCGCGACCGAGGCCCTCCGCAAGGCCCTCTCCCTCGGGTGCGACGAGGCGATCCTCGTCACCGACGACGCCCTCGCCGGCTCCGACGCCCTCGGCACCGCCTGGGCGCTGTCCAACGCGATCAACCTCGTCGACGACATCGAGCTCATCATCTGCGGCAACTCCTCCACCGACGGTGGCGCCGGCGCCGTGCCCGGGCTGCTGTCCGAGTACCGCCAGATCCCGGCCCTGACCCACCTCCGCTCCCTGACGGTCGAGGGCGGCACGGTCTCCGGTGAGCGCGTCACCGAGGACGGCGTGTACTCCGTCGAGGCCCCGACCCCGGCCATCGTCTCCGTCACGGAGAAGGCGAACACCCCGCGCTTCGCCGTCTTCAAGGGCATCATGGCCGCGAAGAAGAAGACGATCCGCGAGGTCGACCTCGCCGAGATCGGCGTCGACCCGTCGAACGTCGGCCTCGCGAACGCCGCGACGTCCGTCTCCTCCTCCACCCCGAAGCCCCCGAAGAGCGCCGGCGAGATCATCACCGACGAGGGCGACGGCGGCACGAAGCTCGTCGAGTACCTGGTCGCCCAGAAGCTCGTCTGACACCCCCGGACCGACCCACCGGCAGCACCGCTGCCACCGCACCACACCCGAGAAACAGATAGAAGAGGTTGAATCCCATGACGAATGTCCTGGTCCTGGTCGAGCACACCCAGGGTGAGCTGAAGAACACCACCCTCGAGCTGATCACGGCCGCCCGCGTCTTCGGTGACGTCGGCGCCGTCGTCGTCGGCGCCCCCGGCACGACCGAGAAGCTCCAGTCCGGTCTCGCCGAGGCCGGCGCGGAGACCATCTACGCCGCGGAGTCCGACTCCGCCGACTCCCTCGTCGTCACCCCCGCGGTCGACGCGCTGTCCGGGCTCGCCGCACAGCTGCAGGTCCCGGTCGTCATCGCGTCCACCGCGACGGGCAACGAGGTCGCCGGCCGCGTCGGCGCCCGCGTCGCGTCGGGCGTCCTCTACGACCAGATCGAGATCAAGGAGGACCGCACCGCCACCGGCTCCATCTTCGGCGGCGACTTCACGGTCACCTCCTCCGCCGGCGGCGCGTCCCCGGTCTTCACGCTGCGTGCCGGGTCCGTCGACCCGGAGCCGCAGGCCGCCGCGGGCACCGTCCAGGCCGTCGAGCTGCCCGAGCCGGGCCCGACCGCGGTGAAGATCACCAACTTCGCCCCCGCCGAGCAGGGCGACCGCCCGGAGCTCACCGAGGCGAAGATCGTCGTCTCCGGTGGCCGCGGCGTCGCCGGCCCGGAGGGCTTCCACGACGTCGTCGAGCCGCTCGCCGACGTCCTCGGTGCCGCGGTCGGCGCGTCCCGTGCCGCCGTCGACGCCGACTACTACCCGGGCAAGTTCCAGGTCGGCCAGACCGGTAAGACGGTCTCCCCGAACCTGTACATCGCCCTGGGCATCTCCGGCGCCATCCAGCACAAGGCCGGCATGCAGACGTCCAAGACGATCGTCGCCGTGAACAAGGACGAGGAGGCCGGCATCTTCGAGATCGCTGACTTCGGCGTCGTCGGCGACCTCTTCACGGTCGCCCCGCAGGCCACCGAGGAGCTCAAGAAGCGCAAGTGACACCGGTGACCGCCCCGTGAGGGGCGGCCCCGGTGGACCCGACCGTGCCCCGGGCCGGTCGGCCGGTCACGACCCCCGCCCGTCACGGTCGGGGGTCGACCCACGTCACCCCGGCTGAGCGGCGGACAGAAGCAGGAGAGACCACGTGGAAACACTCGTCATCGTCACCGCCCTCATGTTCGCCACCGTGCTCGTCGTCGCCGTGGGTGAACGCCTCCGGCTCCCGTGGCCGGTCCTGCTCACGGTGCTCGCCGCCGGGACCCTGTTCATCCCCGGCATGCCCGAGGTGACGATCGACAACGAGCTCATCCTCCCGCTCTTCCTGCCCCCGCTGCTGTGGGCGCTGGCCCGCCGCACGTCGTGGGGCATGTTCCGCGCCCAGTGGCGCACCATCATCGGGCTGTCCGTGCTCCTCGTCTTCGCGAGCGTCGCCGCCGTCACCGGCACGATGATGCTCATCGCCCCCGGCATGGGCTTCCTCGCGGCGATGGCCCTCGGGGCGGCCGTCGCCCCACCGGACCCGGTGAGCGTCGAGGCGGTCGCGGAGCCGGCGGGCATCCCGCGGCGCATCATCGGCACGCTCCAGACGGAGGGGCTGTTCAACGACGCCGCGTCCCTCGTCGCCTTCACCGTCGCGGTGAGCGCGCTCCAGATGGGCGACGAGATCCACTGGGGGGCGGCCACCCTGCAGTTCCTCTACACCGCGATCGTCGCCGTCGTCCTCGGACTCGTCGTCGGCCGGGTCTCGTCGGTCCTGCTCGGCTGGCTCGGGTCGCCGACGGCGGGCAACGCGCTGACGTGGGTGCTGCCGTTCGCGACGTACGTCCTCGCCGAGGAGCTCCACGCCTCGGGCGTCATCGCCGTCGTCGTCGCCGCCGTCGAGCTGAGTTCCCGGGCGGACGCCACGGCGTCGGACGCCCGGTTGTCGGGCCGGGCGTTCTGGGACGTCACCGAGCTGCTCATCACGGGGCTCGCGTTCGGCCTCATGGGCTTCAGTCTGCGGCAGGCCCTCAGCCACCCCGAGGTCGACATCATGCAGGCGGTCGCGTGGGGCGTCGCCGTCTCCCTCGTGCTCGGGGTCGTGCGTGCCCTGTGGATGACGGTGGTGTGGCGGATCAACATCCACCAGGGCCGGTTGCACGTCGCCCCGTCGCGGTTCGCCGACGTCGTCATCCTCACGTGGTCGGGGATGCGCGGCCTCGTCACGCTCGCGCTCGTGCTGTCCATGAGCGGGGCGCTCTTCCCGCGGCACCACGAGTTCACGGTCGTCGCGTTCGTCGTCCTGACCTGCACGATGATCATCCCCGGGCTCACCCTCCCCGGGCTCGTGACGCTGCTGGGACGTCACGTCGACCTCGAGGACAGCACCGACGCGGCGACCGAGGACGCGCTCGACGACGCCTACGACGCCGCGATGGATGTGCTGCGGGGGTACGTCGACGAGTTCCCGCCCGAGGTCGTCGCCCGGGTCGCCGACAGGCTCGCGACGATCCGCTCCACCGGCTCCTTCGACGACGGCGACGCCGACGAGCCCGACCCCGACGAGAGCGACGACGAGCGGCGCCGGCGGATCCGCGAGCAGACCCGCCTCGTCGCGGAGGTCCGCCGCGAGGCCCTCGAGGCCGCGCAGCGCACCCTCACCGCCGCCCGGTTCCGGCCCGGGGTCGACCCGTCCGCCATCAACGACAAGCTCCACGAGCTCGACGTGCGCATCGTCGCCCTCCCGCCGACAGGCCCGTCCGGGCCGGCGGTGACCGGCGGGGAGCGGGGCCGGCGTGCGTGACGTGACCGGGACCGGCGGAGCGACCGGGGCAGGCGGAGCGACCGGGGCAGGCGGCGTGACCGGGCCGGGACCGCGGCGGGTCTACGCCGACCACGCCGCGACCTCGCCGCTGCGGCCCGCCGCCGCCGAGGCGCAGCGTCGGACCGAGAACCTCCTCAACCCGGCCGGGCAGTACGCGTCCGGGCGGGAGGCGCGGCGGGTGCTGGAGGAGTCCCGGGAGGAGATCGCCGCGCTCCTCGGGGCGGACCCCGTCGAGGTCGTCTTCACCGCGTCCGGCACCGAGGCCGACGGGATCGCCCTGCAGGGGCTGGCCTTCGCATCCCGGCGGCGGCGCGGGGCGCGCACCGTCGTCGCCCCGGAGACCGAGCACCCCGCGGTGGGGGAGACCGTCGCGTGGCTCACCGGCGACGTCCTCGGCTTCGACCACGCCGTGCTCCCCGTCGACGCCGACGGCCGGCCGGCCGTCCCGGACGTCGCCGACCTCGACCCCGCCCGCGACGCCGTCGTCACCGCGATGTGGGCGAACAACGAGACCGGGGCCGTCACGGACGTCGCCGGGATCACCGCCGCCTGCGCCCGCGCCGACGTGCCCGTCCACGTGGACGCGGTGCAGGCGGTGGGCCACCTGCCCGTCGACTTCCACCGCCTCGGGGCGACGACCCTCGCGGCGAGCGCCCACAAGTTCGGCGGGCCGCGCTCCGCCGGGATCCTCCTCGTCCGCCGCGACGCGGTGCTGGACAGTCCGCTGCGCGGCGGCGGGCAGGAACGGGGGCTGCGGCCGGGGACCGTCGACGTGCGGGCGGCCGCGGGGACCGCCGCCGCCCTCGCCGCGGCGTGCCGGGACATGGAGGCCGAGGCCGCCCGGGTCGGGGCGCTGCGTGACCGGGTCCTCGCGTGCGTCCGCGGCATCGACGGCGCCCGGGTGTGGACCACGGAGCCCGCCCTGCCCGGCCACGCGCACATGAGCTTCCCCGGGGCGGAGGGGGACAGCCTCATCATGCTGCTCGACGCCGCCGGGATCGACGCCGCGACGGGGTCGGCGTGCTCCGCCGGGGTCAACCGCGCGAGTCACGTGCTCACCGCGATGGGCGTCCCGGTCGAGGTCGCGCGCGGGGCGTTGCGTCTCACCCTGGGGCACACGACGACGGAGGAGGACGTCGCGCGGATCGTCGAGGTCCTGCCCGGGGTCGTGGAGCGTGCGCGGGCCGCGGGGATGGCCTACTGAGGGGTTGCCGGGCCGGGCCTGTCCGGCCCGGGGTGTACGGTGTGACGACGAGATGAACGACGTGGCCACGGGCCCGGACGGTCGTGGCCACCGGTGCGGAAGGGGAGATCATGAGGGTCGTCGCCGCCATGAGCGGCGGGGTGGATTCGGCGGTCGCCGCCGCCCGCGCCGTCGCGGCCGGGCACGAGGTCGTCGGGGTGCACCTCGCCCTGTCCCGGAGTCCCGAGGCCGTGCGGGCCGGGTCCCGGGGGTGCTGTTCGCTGGAGGACTCCGCCGACGCGCGGCGGGTCGCCGACCTGCTCGGTATCCCGTTCTACGTGTGGGACTTCTCCGACCGCTTCGCCGCGGACGTCATCGACGACTTCGTGGAGTCCTACGGCATCGGGGAGACGCCGAACCCGTGCCTGCGGTGCAACGAGAAGATCAAGTTCGAGGCGCTGCTCGACCGCGCGGTCGCCCTGGGGTTCGACGCCGTCGCCACGGGCCACTACGCGCGGCTCGACGGCGGGGTCCTGCGCCGGGGGGTCGACGCGGCCAAGGACCAGTCCTACGTGCTGGGCGTGCTCGACGACGCCCAGCTGCGCCACTGCCTCTTCCCGGTCGGTGACACCGTCAAGCCGGACATCCGCGCGGAGGCCGGGGCGTTGGGCATGGGTGTGGCGACGAAACCCGACAGCCACGACATCTGTTTCATCCCCGACGGGGACACGCGCGCGTTCCTCGGCCGGCACATCGGGGTGCGCCCGGGGGCGGTGCAGGACACGACCGGGGAGCACCTCGGCGACCACGACGGGGTCCACGGGTTCACGATCGGCCAGCGCAAGGGCCTCGGACTGCCCGGGCCGGCCCCGGACGGCCGACCGCGCTACGTGACGGACATCGACGCGACGACGGGGACGGTGACCGTCGGGACCCGGGAGGACCTCCGGACCGGGAGCATCACCGCGGACCGCCTCAAGCGGCTCGACCCGGAGGTGCACGGCCGCCGGTTCCGCTGCGAGGTGCAGGTGCGTGCCCACGGCGGTGTCGTCCCCGCCGTCGCCCGGATCGTCGACGACACCGGCCCCGTGACCCCCGCCGGCCGGCGGAAGCGGGACGGGGAGGCGCCGTACCGACTCGAGCTCGACCTGCTGGAGCCGCTGGAGGGGGTCGCCCGGGGGCAGGCGGCCGTCGTGTACCGGCCGGACGACGACGGCGACGTGCTGCTCGGGTCCGGGACGATCAGCGCCACCGGGCCGTGGGCCGGGGAGCCCACCGGCGCCGACGCGGACGCCGGTGCCACCGGTGCCGCCGGGGCGGCGGTCCGGTGAGGCTCGGCTGGTGGGAGGACTCCCCGACGACGCACCGGTCGCTGCGGGAGGCGATGACCTCCGCGCTCACCCGGACCGTCGACGTCGACGAGGACACCGGTGTCCCGCCGGTCCTCAGCCTGCCGCGGCTCGCCGACGGTGTCGTCGAACACGGGATGACGGCGCTCGGGGCGGCGATGGGCCAGATCCCGCTGCACCCCACCCCGCGCGGGTGGGAGCTCGACGCCCACGCCTCCCTGCGGTTCCGCCGCGCGCGGGGGCACGTGCGTGAGCTGCTGGACCTCACGGGGGAGATGCTCGGCGAGGGCCGGCTCGGTGAGGGCGGCCGCGTGATGGTGCACGTCCCCGGGCCGTGGACGGTCGGGGCGCAGGTCGAGTACCGGGGGCGGCCGGTCGTCGCCGACCGGCCGGCGTTCCGGGACACCGCGCTGACGCTCGCCGCGGGCGTGGCGGACGCCCGGCGGACGGTCGCCGGGCTCGTCGGCCCGGGGTGCGGGGTGGTCGTCGCCGTCCATGAACCGGCGCTACCCGGCGTCGTCGCCGGGCTCCCGGGGCCGACGCGGTGGGACGGGGTGGACCCGGTGGACCGCGGTGTCGTCGCCGCGGTGCTGCGCCGTTTCCTCGGGACTGTCGGCAGCGGCGACGCCGGGGAGGTCACGACCGTCCTCGACCCGGGCGCCGTCGACCCGGCGGTCCTCACCACGCTCGGCGAGGCCGGGGCGGGCCGGCTCGTCGTCCCGGAGGCGACGGTCGCGACGACCGCCGGCGCGGACGCCGTCGGCGCCCTCATCGGGGACGGTCAGGGCATCGGGTGGGCGGTCGACCCCGCCGGGCGGGCGGTCGCCGACGCCGACGACGTCGCCCGGGCGCTCATCCGCCAGTGGGACCGCTGGACGTTCGCCCCCGGGGACCTGACGTCGACCGTCGACCTCGTCGTCGCCGGTCCGCGGGGGAGCGCCCGGGGCGTCGGGGACGGCCGCGCCGTCGCCGGCCGGACGCCCGCGGAGGCCGCCGAGGCCGCGGCGCTCGTGCGGACCGCCGCCGCCCTGCTCCACCGGAACTGAGCCCCCGCCCGGCCGGTCACGCTCCGGGGATCCCCGCCCGCCGGCCCCCGCCCGGCCGGTCACGCTCCCGGCCGCTCGCCCGGTCACGCTCCCGGGTGCCCCGGCCCGGTGCGACCCCGCGGCCGGTCAGTCCTCCTGCCCGGCCACGCCGGGCGCGATGCCGAGGGCGTCGGGACCGCCGTCGAGCAGCGTCGTGAACTGCTCCTCCGTGAGCACCGGGACGCCGAGCTCCTCGGCCTTCGCGAGCTTCGACCCGGCCTTCTCCCCGGCGACGACGTACGAGGTCCTCCTCGACACCGACCCCGACGCCTTGCCGCCACGGGACTCCACGGCCTCCTTCGCCGCGGTCCGGTCGTACGTGTCGAGGCTGCCGGTGACGACGACGGTGAGCCCCTCGAGCACCTGCTCGGGGCGGTCGGCCTCCGCCTCCCCGGAGAGCACGGCGTCGTCCTCCATCCGCACCCCGGCCGCGCGCCACGCCTCGACGATCTCCCGGTGCCACGGGACGGAGAACCAGTCCCGCACGGACTCGGCGATGGTCGGGCCGACGCCGTCGATCTGCGCCATCTCGTCGACGGAGGCGTCCGCGATCCGGTCCACGGACCCGATCCGCGAGGCCAGGGCCTTCGCGGCCGTCGGACCGACGTGGCGGATCGACAGGGCGACGAGGACCCGCCACAGGTCCGTCGACCGGACCTCCCGCAGCGTGGCGAGCAGCGTCCTCCCGGCGCGGTTCACCGCCCCGGTCGTCGTCGTGTAGGCGTTGGTCCGGGCGAGGTCCGCCTCGGTGAGGGAGAACAGCGCCCCCTCGTCCGGGAGCACGCCGGAGGCGATGAGGTCGTGCGCCGCCCGCTCACCGAGGGAGTCGATGTCGAACGCCCCGCGCCCGGCGAGGTAGTTCAGCCGGTTCTGCAGCTGGCCGGGGCAGTACCGGGTCTGGGGGCAGCGCCAGTCGGCGTCGCCGTCCTTCGCCGGGGCGAGCGGGGTGCCGCACTCGGGGCACAGCGACGGGTAGACGAACTGCCGCTCGTGGCCGTCCCGGTGGTCCTCCACGGGGCCGAGGACCTCGGGGATGACCTCGCCGGCCTTGCGGATCATGATGCGGTCGCCGATCATGACGCCCTTGCGGTGCGCCTCGGTGGGGTTGTGGAGGGTCGCCATCTCGACCGTCGACCCGGCGACGTACTTCGGCACCATGACCGCGTACGGCGTCGCCCGCCCCGTCCGGCCGATACCGACCCGGATCGACCGGAGCGTCGTCATCGCCTCCTCCGGCGGGTACTTGTAGGCCACGGCCCAGCGGGGCGCGCGCGACGTCGCGCCGAGCTCCCGCTGTTCCCCGAGGTCGTCGACCTTGACGACGACCCCGTCCATCTCGTGGGCGGCGTCGTGCCGGTGTTCACCCCACCACTCGACCTGCTCGACGACCTCGTCGACGGTGTGCACCTGCCGGGTGTAGGGGCTCACCGGGAGCCCCCACGCCGCGATCGCCCGGTACGCCTCGTGCTGGGAGGTGGGGGAGAAGCCCTCGCGGGCGCCGATGCCGTGGCAGATGAGCCGCAGTGGGCGCTTCGCCGTCTCCTCCGGGTTCTTCTGCCGCATGGCGCCGGCCGCGGCGTTGCGGGGGTTGGCGAACATCTTCAGGCCCAGCGCCTGCCGGTCGCTGTTCATCGTCGCGAAGTCCTCGACGGAGATGTAGACCTCGCCCCGGATCTCGACGAGCGCGGGGACCGGGAACTCGTCGGTGCCGGTGAGCTCCTCCGGGATGTCGGCGATGACCCGGGCGTTGTGCGTGATGTCCTCGCCCGTCGTGCCGTCGCCCCGGGTGAGGGCGAGGTCGAGGCGCCCGTCGATGTAGAGCAGGTTGATCGACGCGCCGTCGATCTTCAGCTCGGTGAGGTAGGTCTCCGCCGGGGTGCGGTGGAGCCACGCGACGAGCTCGTCCCGGCTGAAGACGTTGTCCAGGCTGAGCATCCGCTCCCGGTGGTCGACGTTGCGGAACAGCGTCGGGTCCGGGGCGGGGGCGACCTCCTCGGTCGGGCTCGGCCCCGTCACGGCCTCGGGGTGCCGTTCCTCCAGGTCGCGCAGCTCGCGCAGCAGCCGGTCGAACTCGGCGTCCTCGATCTCCGGGTCCCCGTAGTAGTAGAGCTGACGGTGGTGCCGGACGGCCTCCGCGAGCTCGTCCCACCGGGTGCGGGCCTCGGCGGTGGACAGGTCGCCGCCGGGGCTCCGGTCGGGCGTGGGGGCGTGGTCGTCGTTCCGGTCCTCGGTAGTCACGGGGGCCATCCTAACGGTCCCGCGGGACACCGCAGGCGGTGTCCGGCCCACCGGCTACAGTGACAGCCATGAGCACCGCACCCCGCTTCGACCCGAGCCGCATGCTGGGGTTCGACCTCGAGACGACCGGCACGGACCCCCGCACGGCCCGCATCGTCACCAGCGCCCTCGTCAGTATCGACGGCCGTCAGCGTGACGACCTCGAACTCCTCGCCGACCCCGGGGTGGAGATCCCGGAGGAGGCGACCGCCGTGCACGGCATCAGCACCGCCCACGCCCGTGAGCACGGCCGCCCCCACGACGAGGTCCTGGCCGAGACCGTGGAGCGCATCCGGCGCGGGTGGGAGGACGGGGCGACGCTCATCGTCTTCAACGCCGCCTACGACCTCACGGTGCTCCGGTCGCTCGACCCGGGGTTCACCGTCGACGGGCTCGTCGTCGACCCCTACGTCATCGACCGGGCCAAGGACCGCTACCGGAAGGGCAACCGGAAGCTCTCGACCGTCTGCGCGCACTACGGGGTGGAGCTCGACAACGCCCACGAGGCCACCGCCGACGCCGTCGCGGCCGCCCGCGTCGCCTGGAAGCTCTCCCGGGCCTTCCCGGAGATCACCCGCATGGACGCGGGGGAGCTGATGATCGCCCAGTCCACCTGGTACTACGAGGAGCAGACCGACCTCCAGCGGTACTTCACCGAGAAGGGCCGGGACATCACCGTCAACACCTCGTGGCCGGTGGAGTCCTGACCGGCGGTAGAATTCCGGCATGACACCTGCGCCTGACGCCAGCCCATCCGGCTCCGACCACCCCGGCCCCGCGCCGGCCGGCGGCCCCGGCTCCGCGCCGGGCGACCCGGGCGCGATGACCCCCGGGCGCTACCTCCGGGACATCGTCAGCGCCCCGGTCTACCGGGTCGCCCGGCACACCCCGCTCGACCCGATGCCCGCCCTGTCCGCCCGCCTCGGCCACACGGTGCTGCTCAAGCGGGAGGACCTCCAGCCGGTCCACAGCTTCAAGATCCGCGGCGCCTTCACCCGCATGGCGGCGCTGTCGGAGGAGGAGCGGCGCGCCGGGGTGGTCACGGCCTCGGCGGGCAACCACGCCCAGGGCGTCGCCCTGTCCGGCAGTGAGCTCGGCATCCGGTCGGTCATCGTCATGCCGGTGACCACCCCGTCGATCAAGGTCGACGCCGTCCGGGCGTTCGGCGGCGAGGTCGTCCTCTCCGGGGAGAGCTTCGACGAGGCGAAGGGCCACGCCGAGCACCTCCGGGACACCGAGGGGCTGACGTACGTCCCGCCGTTCGACGACGCCGCGGTCATCGCCGGGCAGGGCACCGCGGGCCTCGAGATCTTCCAGGACTGCGCGGAGGTCGACCGGGTGTTCGTCCCCGTCGGCGGGGGCGGTCTCGCGGCGGGGGTCGCCGTGCTCCTCAAGCAGCTGCGGCCGGGGATCGTCGTCGTCGGCGTCGAACCGGAGGAGTCGGCGTGCCTCACGGCCGCCCTCGAGGCCGGGCACCCCGTCCCCCTCGAGCGCGTCAGCCTCTACGCGGAGGGTGTGGCGGTCAAGCAGATCGGGACGGAGCCCTTCCGGCTGTGCCGGGAGTACCTCGACGAGGTGGTGACGGTGAGTTCCGACGAGATCAGCGCCGCGGTGAAGGACATCTTCGACGACACCCGCGCCATCGCGGAGCCGGCCGGGGCGGTGGCGACGGCCGGGCTCAAGCGGTACGTCGCCGACCACGACGTGGAGGGCGAGACCCTCGTGACGGTGCTGTCCGGGGCGAACATCAACTTCCACTCGCTGCGCTACATCTCCGAGCGCGCGGAGCTCGGTGAGGGCGGCGAGGCCTTCTACGCGGTGACGATCCCCGAGGTCCAGGGCTCGTTCCTGCGGTTCTGCGACATCCTCGGCGGCCGGTCGGTGACGGAGTTCAACTACCGCCTCGGGGACCGCACGCCCGGGTCCCCGGCCGCCGCGACCGCCCGGGTGTTCGTCGGTGTCCAGCTGAAGAACGGACGGGAGGAGCGCGACGCCATCGCCGCGTCGCTCCGGGAGGCCGGGTACGACGTCGTCGACCTGTCCGACGACGACCTCGCCAAGGAGCACGTGCGGTACATGGTCGGCGGCCGTCCCGCCGAGACGGTCAGTGAGCGGGCGTTCTCCTTCGAGTTCCCCGAGCACCCGCGGGCGCTCCTGCGGTTCCTCACGGTCCTCGGGACGCGGTGGAACATCACGGCCTTCCACTACCGCAGCCAGGGCATGGACTACGGGCGGGTCTTCGTGACCTTCGAGGGGGTCGACGGCGACGAGACGTTCAACGCCCACCTCACCGAGCTGGGCTACCACGTCACCGACGTCACGGACAGCCCGGCGTACACGCTGTTCCTGCAGCCGTGGTGACCGCCGGGGGGCGGGGCTGAGCCCGGGTCGCCGGCGCCGGTCCCGGGGAGGGGGCTGATCCCGGGGCCGACCCTGACCGCCGGGGAGGGGGCTGCCGGCCCGGTCCCCGGGGGCGGGGCTCAGGCCGGGGCGAAGAACGCGCCGAGGATCGTCCCGAGGTGCCCCAGGTGGACGACCTCGCTGAGGAGGAAGTCCGGGCCCCCGGGGCGGCCGATGACGAGGGTGAGGTCGGTGCCCCGGATGGGCGTCGCCGCGAGACTGGAGTCCATCACCGTCCACGACTCCGGGATCCAGTGTTCGGTCTCGGCGTCGAGGATGCGCGGCTCGGTCACCGGGGGCGTGTCGAGGGTCCGGCCGTCGTCCTCGGGGGCGGCGGCGGAGGCGCACAGGCGGGTCGTCCGCCTGGAGGCGGGGTCGGTCCGCAGGACCACGGCCCAGCCGGCGGTCATCGTGCGCGGCAGGCTGTCCATCATGCCCGCGAGGCTCACCGCCGGGTCGCGCCGGCGCCCCGCGACGTCGGCGAGCATCCCGACCTGCCCGCGGCGGTCCACGGTGCCGGAGAAGGGACGGAGGGAGTCGACGAGGACGCCCTCGACCTCCTGCGCGGCGGTGATGAGGGCGTCCGCGAGGCGGCCGGACGGCAGGTCGACGACGATGTCGTCGACGACGACCCCGGACTCGGAGTGGTCGACGACGTCGACGCTGCGGATGTCCCCGTCGATGGCACCGAGCCCGGCGGCGAGCCGACCGAGGGTGCCGGGGACGTCGGGGAGACGCACACGCATGAGGTAGGCCACGGGATCACACCTTTCTGACGGCGTCGGACGCCGCCCCGAGTCTAGACGTCCCCGGAGGACCGTGGCACAGACGGTCGGCCGCGGCCGCGGTGCCCCCGCCGCGCGCCCGGTGTCCGGTGTCCGGTGGCGGGGGCCGAACCGCTATGGTTGGTCCCTGTACCACAGGCACCCGCCGGACCCGGCGGACGCCGAGACCGCAACGGAAACGAGGGACGAACAGTGTCCGAGATCTCCCGTGACGACGTCGCGCACCTCGCGCGGCTGGCGCGACTCGACCTGACCGAGGATGAGCTCACCGGCTACGCCCGGCAGATCGACGTCATCGTCGACGCCGTCGCCGCCGTCCGCACCGTCGACACCGACGGCGTCGAGCCCCTGAGTCACCCGACGCAGAACGTGGACGGTGACGTCGACGTGATGCGGGAGGACGTCGTCGAACCGGGCCTGACCCCGGAGCAGGCGCTCGACCAGGCCCCGGCCCAGGACCGGCAGCGGTTCCGGGTGCCCCAGATTCTCGGTGAATGACCCCAGGCGACGAGGGAGAGACATGCAGTACACGATTGCCGGGCGCGACGACAGCGACCTGACCACCTGGACCGCCGCGGAGCTCGCGGAGAAGATCCACGCCGGGGAGGTCTCCTCGGTGGACGCGACCCGTGCCCACCTCGACCGGATCTCCGGGGTCGACGGGGACGTCCACGCGTTCCTCCACGTCGGTGAGGACGAGGCCCTCGCCGCCGCCGAGGCGGTGGACCGGGACATCGCGGCGGGCACCGTCGCCTCGCCGCTCGCCGGGGTGCCGCTCGCGCTCAAGGACGTCTTCACGACGACCGACGCGCCGACGACCTGCGCCTCGAAGATGCTCGAGGGGTACATGAGCCCCTACGACGCGACGGTCACCCGGAAGCTCCGCGAGGCGGGCATCCCGATCCTCGGCAAGACGAACATGGACGAGTTCGCCATGGGCTCGTCGACGGAGAACTCCGCGTACGGCCCGACGCACAACCCGTGGGACCTCGACCGCACCGCCGGCGGCTCCGGCGGCGGGTCGTCCGCGGCCCTCGCCGCCGGGATGGCCCCGCTGGCCATCGGCACGGACACCGGCGGGTCGATCCGGCAGCCCGCCGCCCTCACCGCGACGGTCGGGGTCAAGCCGACGTACGGCACCGTCTCCCGCTACGGCCTCGTGGCCTGCGCCTCGTCGCTCGACCAGGGCGGGCCGACCGCGCGGACGGTGCTCGACACCGCGCTGCTCCACGAGGTCATCGCCGGCCACGACCCGCACGACGCGACGAGTTCGCGCCGGCCCGTCGCCCCCGTCGTCGAGGCCGCCCGGCAGGGGGCCTCCGGGGACCTCAGCGGCGTGACCGTCGGCGTCGTCCGTCAGCTCGAGAAGGCGGAGGCGTTCCAGCCCGGGGTGCTCGACACCTACCGGGACAACCTGCACCAGCTGCAGGAGCAGGGCGCCGAGATCGTCGAGGTGGACTGCCCGAACTTCGAGCACGCCCTCAGCGCCTACTACCTCATCCTCCCGTGCGAGGTGAGCTCGAACCTCGCCCGCTTCGACGGGATGCGGTACGGCGCGCGCAAGGGCGACGACGGCTCCCGGTCGGCGGACGAGGTCATGTCCCTCACCCGCGCGGAGGGCTTCGGCCCCGAGGTGAAGCGGCGCATCATCCTCGGCACGTACGCCCTGTCCGTCGGCTACTACGACGCCTACTACCTGCAGGCCCAGCGCGTGCGGAACCTCATCGCGCAGGACTTCGCGGCGGCGTTCCGGACCTGCGACGTCCTCGTGTCCCTGACGACGCCGACGACGGCGTTCCGGCTGGGGGAGAAGGTCGACGACCCGCTGAGCATGTACATGTTCGACTTGTGCACCCTGCCGCTCAACCTCGCGGGCGTGTGCGGGATGTCCGTCCCGGGCGGCCTCGCCGGGGACACGGGGCTGCCGACGGGCCTGCAGATCATGGGGCCGGCCCACGGCGACGACCGGCTCTACCGGGTCGGCGCCGCGTTCGAGGCCGGGCGGGCCGCCGCCGGCGCCTGACCGCGGAGCGCGCGGGTGTCGCGCCCGCACCGAGCGCCCGGGTGCCGCGCCCGCACTGCTTCCGCACCCGGCCCGGACCTCGCCCGGGTGTCGCTCACGGACCGCTCCCGGACGGGCGCCCCGCGCGCGTACCCTGGTGGCATGACTGCGAGCGGAGACGGGTGGGCCATCGGCGTCGACGGGACGCGGCGGTGGGGGACCGCCGGGGCCGCGGGGCTGTTCCTCCACACCCGGGACGGTGACGGCGACCTCGTCGTCCTCATGCAGCTGAGGGCGACGTGGACGAACCAGGGCGGGACCTGGGCCATGCCCGGGGGCGCGCGGGACCTCGACGAGAGCGCCGAGGAGGCCGCCCTCCGGGAGACCCACGAGGAGACCGGCATCGACCCGGCCGACGTGACGCTCGAGGGCACCCTCGTCACCGCCCGGATGCCCCTCGACCACGTGCTCCGGCGGGAGCCGATGAGTTCGCGGGAGGCCGCGGAGGTCCGGCAGGGTCTCTCCGCCGCCGCGCTGGACACCCCGGGCCCGACCGGCGTCGTCCACCCCGGCCACGGGGGGTCCGCCGTCATGGGGCTCGACGGCAACCTGTGGTGGGAGGTCCCGCACCGCGATGTCCCGGACTGGACGTACACGACGGTCATCGCCTCGTGCGACCACCCACTCGACCTCGCACCGACGGACGAGAGCGCCGACCTCGCGTGGTGGCCGCTCGACCGCGTCGCGGAGCTCGACCTCATGCCGGCGTTCGCGGACTCCCTGCCGATGGTGGCGGAGCTGCTGCGGGGGCCGCTGGACCGGTGACCCGGCCCGGCTGACCTGACCCGCACACCCGGCCCCGCCGGCCCCGTGCTCCCGGCGACACGGTCCCCGGCGCACCCGGCGCACCCGGCCCCCGTCGGCCCCCACGCACCCGGCGGATGAACCCCGGACGGGGGGTGTGCAACAATGTCGAATTATGGTTGACACATCACCGGAGTCCCGGGGCGCCGACACGTCCGACGGGTATCCGTCCCTTCCGCTGCCTGAATCACAGGCCTGGCGTGCGCTCATCGCCCTGTGCATCGGCTTCTTCATGATCCTGCTCGACCAGACGATCGTCGCCGTGGCGACCCCGGAGTTCCAGTCGGAGCTCCACGCCTCGTACAACTCGGTCATCTGGGTGACCTCGATCTACCTCCTCACCTTCGCCGTGCCGCTGCTCATCACCGGGCGGCTCGGTGACCGCTTCGGTCCGCGGAACATCTACCTCATCGGCATGGTGATCTTCACCGTGGGCTCGCTGGCCTGCGGGCTGTCCCCGTCGATCGAGGTCCTCATCGCCGCCCGCGCCTTCCAGGGCATCGGCGCGGCGCTGCTGACGCCGCAGACCATGGCCGTCATCAACCGCATCTTCCCCCGTGAACGCCGCGGCGCGGCGATGGGCATCTGGGGGGCGACGGCCGGACTGTCGACCCTGGCCGGACCGATCCTCGGTGGCCTCATCACGGAGTACGTGGGGTGGAGCTGGATCTTCTTCATCAACGTGCCGATCGGCGTGATCTCCATCGTCATGGTCGTGCTGTGGGTGCCCCGGATGCGGCGCACCGAGCGGAAGATCGACACGCTGTCGATGGTGCTCTCCATCGTCGCGGTGTTCTGCTTCGTCTACGCCGTCCAGGAGGGCCAGACCCAGCACTGGGTGTGGTGGATCTGGGCGCTCGTCGTCGTCGCGGTGCTGCTCGGCGTGTGGTTCGTCCGGCAGCAGGGCGTCGCGGAGGCCGCCGGGCGCGACCCGCTGGTCCCGCTGCGCCTGTTCCGCATCCGCAACTTCACGACGGGCAACATCGGCATCATCGCGATGGGGTTCACCGTCGCCGGCACGCCCCTGCCGATCATGATGTTCTTCCAGCAGGTCCACGGGCTCACGCCGCTGCAGGCGGGTCTCATGATGATCCCGCAGGCGGGGTTGTCGATGGTCTTGTCACCGTTCGTCGGCCGCCTGACCGACCACCGCGGGTCCCGCGGGCCGGGGATCTTCGGCTTCGCCATGATGGCGGTCTCGACGGTCGGGATGTTCCTCGTCATGCAGGCGGATGTCCGGCTGTGGTGGATGGTCGTCCCGCTCGTCGGTCTGGGGCTCGGCAACGCGTTCGTGTGGGCGCCGAACTCGGCCTCGACGATGCGCGACCTGCCCGGGGAGCTCATGGGTGCCGGGTCCGGCGTCTACAACCAGACGCGCCAGCTCGGTGCGGTGATCGGTGCCGCGTCGATCGGTGCGGTGCTCCAGATCCGGATCGCCGTGACGGACCCGGGGACGGCCTTCGGGCAGTCGGTGCTCCTTGCGGCGGTCATGCTCGTCATCGGGTTGGTGGCGACGGCACTCTCCCGTGACGTGCGCGGGGGTCGGGCGCGGCAGGAGGCCCCGGCCGGCGCCGACGACGCGTCCTGACCCGGCCGGCGCGGTGGGGTGACCACCGCGCGGGGGAGGGCTGCACAGGCGATGTCCCGGCTGTCCGGGTGCCGCGCTAGACTGTCTCCATGCGTATCGCGACCCTGACCAGTGGTGGAGACTGTCCCGGCCTCAACGCCGTCATCCGCGGGGTGGTGAGGACGGCGTCGGGGGCCGGGGCCACCGTCGTGGGGTACCAGGACGGCTGGCAGGGGCTGCTGGAGGACCGGCGGGTGC
Source organism: Corynebacterium bovis DSM 20582 = CIP 54.80 (assembly GCF_030408615.1). Classification (NCBI taxonomy): domain Bacteria; kingdom Bacillati; phylum Actinomycetota; class Actinomycetes; order Mycobacteriales; family Corynebacteriaceae; genus Corynebacterium; species Corynebacterium bovis. The sequence continues at coordinate 1,031,986 of NZ_CP047187.1, forward strand.
AGCTCTACGACGACGAGAACATCGACCGGATCCTCCGCCGGGGCGGCACGATCCTCGGCACGGGCCGCCTGCACCCCGACGACTTCCGGGCGGGTATCGACCGGGTGAAGGCGAACCTCGCCGACGCGGGGATCGACGCCCTCATCGCGATCGGCGGCGAGGGCACCCTCAAGGGGGCCCAGTGGCTCCACGAGAACGGTGTGCCGGTGGTCGGGGTGCCGAAGACGATCGACAACGACGTCAACGGCACGGACGCGACCTTCGGCTTCGACACGGCCGTCGCCGTGGCGACGGACGCGATCGACCGCCTCCACACGACGGCGGAGTCGCACAACCGCGTGATGATCGTCGAGACGATGGGCCGGCACGTCGGCTGGATCGCCCTCCACGCCGGCATGGCCGGCGGCGCGCACGACATCCTCATCCCGGAGTTCCCCTTCGACATCGAGGACGTGTGCAAGAAGATGGCGCGCCGGTTCCAGATGGGGGAGAAGTACGGCATCATCGTCGTCGCCGAGGGGGCCGTGCCCCGGGAGGGCACGCTCGAGATGCCGGAACGGCAGGTCGACCGCTACGGCCACGAGAAGCTGGAGAACATGGGCCAGACGATCGCGAACGAGATCCACCGCCGGTTGGACACCGACGTGCGGGCCACGGTCCTCGGCCACATCCAGCGCGGGGGTACCCCGACGGCGTACGACAGGGTCCTCGCCACCCGGTTCGCGGTGCACGCGACGCGGTCGGCGCTGCGCGGGGAGTTCGGCGTCGTCGTCGCCCTGCACGGCGAGGAGATCCAGCGGATCAGTTTCCCCGAGGCCGTGGGGACGCTCAAGCGCGTGCCCGAGGGGCGGTACACCACCGCGCAGGCCCTGTTCGGCTGATCGGCCGCCCCCGGCACGCCGCCGGGCCCGGAACAACTAGACTGTGGGACCATGACTGCCGCCGCGTACGACTACTCCGATGACGTGATGGACTTCGACGAGGTGCTCGAGCGCTTCGACCCCGTAATGGGGATGGAGGTCCACGTCGAGCTCGCCACGAACACGAAGATGTTCTCCGCGTCCTCCGCGGAGTTCGGTGACGAGCCGAACAGCAACGTCGACCCGACGTGCCTCGGCCTGCCCGGGGCGCTGCCCGTCGTCAACCGGAAGGGCGTCGAGTGGGCGATCACCATCGGCCTCGCCCTCAACTGCTCCATCGCGGAGTCCTCGCGCTTCGCCCGGAAGAACTACTTCTACCCGGACCAGCCGAAGAACTACCAGATCTCCCAGTACGACGAGCCGATCGCCTACGACGGTCACCTCGACGTGACCCTCAGCGACGGCACCCCGTGGCGGATCGAGATCGAACGGGCCCACATGGAGGAGGACACCGGCAAGCTCACCCACCTCGGCGGCGCCGACGGCCGGATCCACGGGGCCACGCAGTCGCTCGTCGACTGCAACCGCGCGGGCGTGCCGCTCATCGAGATCGTGACCAAGCCGATCGAGGGGGCGGGGGAGCGTGCCCCCGAGGTCGCCAAGGCCTACGTCACGGCACTCCGTGACCTGGTCAAGGCTCTGGGCGTGTCCGACGCCCGGATGGACCAGGGCTCCATGCGCGTGGACTCGAACCTCTCGCTGCGGGAGAAGGGGACGACGGAGTACGGCACCCGCACCGAGACGAAGAACATCAACTCCCTGAAGTCCGTCGAACAGGCCGTGCGGTTCGAGATGCAGCGCCAGGCGGCGTGCCTCGTCAACGGCGTCGAGATCATCCAGGAGACGCGGCACTACCAGGAGGCCGACGGCTCGACCTCCCGCGGCCGCCCGAAGGAGACGATGGCGGACTACCGGTACTTCAACGACCCGGACCTGCCGCCGGTCCTCGCCCCCCGGGAGTGGGTCGAGGAGATCCGTGCGACCCTGCCCGAGATGCCGTGGATCCGTCGCGCCCGCGTCCAGAAGGAGTGGGGGCTCTCGGACGAGGAGCTGCGTGACCTCGTCAACGCCGGGGCCCTCGACCTCGTCGCCGACACGGTCGAGGCCGGGGCGAGTGCCTCCGAGGCCCGCTCCTGGTGGGTGTCCTACCTCTCCCAGAAGGCCAACGAGGCGGGCACCGAGCTCGACGGCCTGGCCATCACCCCGGCCCAGGTCGCGCGCGTCGCCGCGCTCGTCGCCGAGGGCAAGCTGACGAACAAGCTCGCCCGTCAGGCCGTCGACGGGGTCCTCGCCGGGGAGGGGGACGTCGACGAGGTCGTCGCGGCCCGCGGGCTCGAGGTCGTGCGGGGCGACGGGGCCATCGAGAAGGCCGTCGACGACGCCCTGGCGGCCAACCCCGACATCGTCGAGAAGTACCGGGCCGGGAACACCAAGGTCACCGGCGCCATCGTCGGTGCGGTCATGAAGGCGACGCGGGGCAAGGCGGACCCGGCGCAGGTCAACGCCCTCATCGCCGAGAAGCTCTCCTGAGCCGTGCCCGCGGGGCCGGGGGCCCGTGACCGGCCCCTCACGCGGGGCCGGGGGGCCGTGACCGGCCCCTCACGCGGGGCCGGGGGGCCGTGTGCGGCCCCTCACCCGGGGGTGAGTGGGGCCTGAGCTGCGAATATGCTGCGGGGCAGCATTCTTACGGTGTGTGAGGTGCTGCTCTCATCCGGGGGACGACGCCGCCGCGGACATGACGGCGAGCTGTGAGCGGGCTGACCGGGGGTGGTGTGCACACGTGTGTGTACCTGGTGTTCACCTGGGGAACGTAGCATCGGGTCTCGGACCGCCGCTGCCTCCGGCGACATCGGTCTCACCGACGCCGCTCCGGGGTCGGCGGGCGCGGGGAACTCCCCGTTCCCGTGCGCCTGGGCGGGGGAAGCGCCTGCATGTGGTCCGTGTCGCAGACCTTCGCAGAAAAGATAGGACTCCACGTGAGGAAATCCGTCATGTCCGTCGCCGCGGCCGTCAGCGTCGCCGTCGGAACCGTCGTCATCCCCGTCGCGTCGGCAGCGCCCGGGTCGTCCGTCAACGGACCCCAGGAGGGGGCGCCCCTCGGGGGCTCCTCCGTCACCCGCGACGCCGCCGGGTTCTTCGGGAACACCATCGACGTCTCGGGCCTCAACCCCGGTGACATCATCGACGTCCGCCACCTGCCCTACCACGCCTTCGGCTTCTCCCTGCCGCTCGATGTCGTCCAGATCAAGTACCGGACGACCGACGCGCAGGGCCGGGCCACCTACGGCGTGACGTCCGTCGTCAAGCCCCCGGTGCCGCAGAACGACCGCGTCGTGTCGTTCCACTCGGTGTACGACTCCCTGAACCCCGAGCACAGCCCGTCCCGCGCGATCCAGGGCGACGTCGCCTTCGGCACGCTCGTCGACTCCGGCGAGACGGCCGCGGTCGCCGGCTTCCTCGCGCAGGGCACGACCGTCGTCATCACCGACATCGAGGGCCAGAACGCGAACTTCGCCGCCGGCCCCGAGTACGGGACGACGACGCTCGACGCCCTCCGCGCGGCCACGGCCGAGCCGAGCACCGGCATCGCGCCGGACGCGAAGATCGGGCTCATGGGCTACTCGGGCGGGGCGATCGCGACGAACTGGGCGGCGCAGCTCGCGCCGTCCTACGCCCCGGAGATCAACGACCGCCTCGTCGGTGCGGCCACCGGCGGGCTGCTCGTCGACCCCCTCCACAACCTCGAGTACATCGACGGCAGCCGCAGCTGGGCCGGCGTCATGGCGATGACGATCATCGGGCTGACCCGCGCGTACGGCGTCGACCCCGAGCCGTACATGTCCGACTACGGCCGGGACCTGTTCCACCGCATGAACCGGACCTCCATCGGCGAGGTCGAGGGGATGTACGGCGGCATGACGTGGGCCTCCCTCGTCAAGCCGGAGTACCGCGACCCGCGGTCCGTGCCCGAGATCGTCGACGTGCTGAACAAGGTCAACCTCGGCCAGGCCCCGGACCCGACGGTCCCGTTCTACTTCGGGCAGGCGCTCGGCGGTGAGATCGACGGCACCCCGGACGGCGGGCCGAACATCGGCGGCGGCGACGGCGTCATGGTCGCCGGCGACAACCGGACGCTCGCGCGGAAGTACTGCGAGGCCGGTGTGCCCGTGAAGTACGACGAGTACCCGGTCCTGCCCCACACCCCGGCGTTCGCGGTGTGGTTCCCGGCGGCGACGATCTGGCTCAACGCCCGGTTCGAGGGCCGCCCGGCCCCGAGCACGTGTGACGCGATCCCGGAGGGCAACGACCTCAGCCCGGAGACGACCGTGCCGCAGGCCCCCGCCGACGGCCCGCAGGCGCAGCCGCAGGGCAGCGCCGGTTTCCGCTGGGGCCTCACGGGGTCCAGCAACGGCGCGCTCGGCTGACGCTGCGCCCCGGGGGGTGGCGGCCGGCGTGTGACGGCCTGAGCATCACGGCCGTCACCACCGGGCCGTCACCGCCGTCACCGGCGGGCCGTCACGGCCCCGGAGTCCTACGACGCCGGGCCGTCACCGCCGGTCACGGCCGGAGCGTCAGTCCCGGCCGCTCACGCGCGCGTCGAACGCGCCCTTCTCGTCGCCGTCGAGGACGTCGACGTCCGCCGGCGCACCGGGGGCGGTGCCGGTCTCCCCGAAGGGGGTGCCGCCGAGGTTCTCCCGGTCGTGCGGGGTGTAGAACTCCGCCGGGTCGGGGCCGACGGCGACGATGCCCTTGGGGTTCACGTCGGTGTGGACGATGTAGTAGTGGTCCTTGATCTGCTGGAAGTTCGTCGTGTCACCGAACCCGGGGGTCTGGAACAGGTCCCGCAGGTACCCGCTGAGCGCCGGGTACTCGGAGATCTTCCGGCGGTTGCACTTGAAGTGGCCGTGGTAGACCATGTCGAAGCGGATGAGGGTGGGGTAGAGGAAGACGTCCGCGAGGGTGATGTGGTCACCGACGAGGTAGCGCCGCTCGGTGAGGCGGTCGTCGAGCATGTCGAGGGTCTCGAACAGCTCGGTGACGGCGGACTCGTAGGCGTCCTGGCTGCCGGCGAAGCCGGCCTTGTACACGCCGTTGTTCACCGTCCGGTAGATGCGGTCCGCGAGCTCGTCGATCTCGTCGCGGAGCTCCTCGGGGTAGAGGTCCGGGGCCCCGTCGCGGTGGTGCTCGCCCCACTCGAGGACGAAGTCCTTGACGATGGAGAAGAAGTCGTTGGTGACGGCCTTGCGGCTCTCGATGTCGACGACCGTCGGCACGGTGATGCCCTTGGGGTAGTCGGGGAAGCGGTGGAGGTAGCAGTCCCGGAGACGGCCGACACCGAGGACGGGGTCGACGCTGTTCTCGTAGAGGTCGAAGGTCCACGACTTCCAGTCGTGGGTCGGGCCGGTCAGGCCGAGGGACAGCGCGTCCTCGAGCCCGAGGAGTCGCCGGGTGATGATCGTCCGGTGCGCCCAGGGGCAGGCGCGCGCACCGACGAGCCGGTAGGTGCCGGCGGCCACCGGCCACGCCTCGCCCTTGCCGGAGCGGGTGGTGGACGGGTCGAACGAGGACGGGTCGGCGACGATCCGGTCGTCGATGTAACTGGTGTCGCGGTCGTACGCTCCGTCTGCGGCGTAAGGCATGGTGTGTGTTCCTTTCCCTGGCGTCGGGGGGTCCGCGGGGAGGCGGACGTGCCGCCGACCGGGACCCGACGACGCCGTGTCTGTGGTGTGGACCGGCCGACGACATGCCGGACGATCTGCGGCGTTCTGTCCGGGGCCTAGCTTAGACTCGCGGGTGTGAGTGATGCATCGAAGCCGGAGAGAGAGACCCAGGGGCCGTCCCGATCCGAGGATGCCCGCGCCGAGACGTCGAAGGGGGGCACGCCCACCGGGTCCGGAGGGGCCGGGGTGCCCCCGGCCACGGGCGGACGCCGGGTGGACAGTGTCGATGACATCGACGAGATCGACGTCCCCGTGTACCGCCGTGTGACACGGGAGGACATCGAGCGCGCCCAGCGTGAGGCCGCGGCGGCGGAGACGCCGGAGCGGCCGGCGGCGCAGACCCCGCCGCGGACGTCCCAGGCCCCGGCGCAGCCGGAGCGGACGGCGCAGCCGCGGACGTCCGCGCCGGGGACGGGGTCGGAGCAGGAGCCCGAGACGATCGTGCAGCCGGCGCAGCGGCCGAAGCAGCCGCAGCAGTCGACCGCGGCACAGCGGCCGGAGCAGGCGCAGTCGGCCGCCGCCGCCCGACCGGCATCGACGGGCCGTGCCGTGCCCGCCTCCGGGGACCGGCCCCGGGCCGGCCAGGACGGTGACGTGCGCGACACCCGCGACGCCGGTGGTTCCCGGGACACCCGCGATTCCCGCGACGCCGGTGGTTCCCGGGACACCGGCGACGCGCGCGGTGACGCACGGGATGACGCGGCGGGGTCGTCGCTCCGCCGGAGCCGTGACCTCTACGAGATGACGGGCCGCGCGCGCCCGCGCCGCATCGAGCCGCGCCGCCCGGCACCCGCCGACGTCCCGCTGCCCTACGAGGACCCGGCGGCGACCGGGGCCCCCGCCGGTGCAGGCCGGGGACCGGACGCCGGCGCGCCGGTGCCGGGTCCGGTCGTGGGGGACGACGCCGCCTTCGAACGGACCGCCGTCCTCGACGGTTCGCAGCGTCCGGCCGCCCCGCGGGCAGCCGACGGCACCCCGGCCGACGCCCGGGGCCCGGTTGCGCCGGCGCCGGCGACCCGGCCGGGGGCGACCCCGGACCGCGGCGTGGGCGTCCCGGACGACGGCACGGCCCCGACGACGGTCATGGACGTCCCCGGTCGCCGGGGCGGCGACGCGGTGCCGGCCGACGGCCCCGTGCCCGCTGCGGGCTACGCCCCGACGCCGGTCGCGGCCGCCGACGGGACGCCCGTCGCGGAGCCGGCCCCGGAGGCTGAGGCCGACGCCGCCGAGCACGTCGACGACCGTCGCGGCACCCTCGGCTTCGGTCTGCTCCTCCTGCGCCTCGTCATCGGCGGGCTGCTCCTCGTCCGCGGCCTGCAGACCCTGTTCCGCTTCGGCGGCGACCCCGGGATCACCGCGCTGGAGGACGCCTTCCACGCGTACACGGGGGCCGACGTGCTCTCGCTCGCCCTGCCGGTCGCGGAGGTCGTGGCCGGTGGCCTCGTGATCCTCGGGCTCGTCACGCCGCTCGGTGCCGCCCTCGGCGCCGTCGCCGCCGGCTTCATGACGCTGCACAACCTGGGGACCTTCGACTCCTCACTGTGGCCGTACGCGATGAACCCCCAGATCCAGGCGTGGGGGCTGCTCGCCGCGGGTGCGGGGATCCTCGTGTTCACCGGCCCGGGCACGGTCTCGGCGGACGCCGGGCGTGGCTGGTCGCGCCGGCCGCTGGCCTCGGCGTGGATCTTCGCCGTCGTCGCCGTCGTCGCGCTGGGGGTCCTGTGGTACGCCGTCGGGGGCGGCAACCCGCTGACCTGACCGTCGTCGCCTGACCGCCGCCGTCCGGCGGTGACCGCCCGACGCCCCGGCGTCCCGGAGTTCGCCCCGGGGTGCCGGGGCGTTGTCGTGCCCCTGTCGTGCCCCTGCCGTGCCGGGGGTCCGGCGCCGGGTGTGTCCGGATCCTGCGTCCTGGGTGCCGGGGCGTTGTCGTGCCCCTGCCGTGCCGGGGCCGGGGGCCGGGCCCTCAGAGGCCCGTCGCGAGCCGGACGGCCATGGCCACCATGACCGCGGCGATGACGATGTTGATCGCCCGCCACACCCCGGGGCGGGACAGCGGCCCGGACAGCGCCGCCGCGCCGTAGCCGATGACGGGGAACCACAGCAGCGTCGCGAGCGTCGCCCCGGAGGCCACGACCCACCGGGCGTCGGCCCCCTGCTGGTTGGCGATGCCGCCGAACATGACGAACCCGTCGATGTAGGACCCCGGGTTCAGCCACGTCATCGCCAGGGCGACGACGACCGGCCGGGGGACCCGGGCCAGCGTCCGCCGCACGCGGGACACGTCCCGGCCGGTCCGGTCACCCGGCGCCACGGCAGCGTCCGCGCCGGCAGGCACCGGGGGCGTCGCGCCGTCCGCCACCGCGGGCGTCGCACCGTCGACCCCGCCGTCCGCCACCGGCCGCGCCGCGACGGTCACCCCGCCGTCCGCCCGGGTCGGCGGCAACGGTTCGAGGCGCGCCCGCCCGGGGAGGGGGCCGTCGTCCCCCTCACCGTGCCCCTGACCGGCCCCGGACCCGTCGGCGTCCCCGGCCCCCGCCCCGCTCCCGCCGTCGCCCGCCGTCATCCCCGAGGGGCGGACGGCGTCCCGCACGGCGGTGGACGCGAACCACAGGAGGAAGGCGACGCCGACCCACCGCAGCACCGTGAGGACCACCGGGGCCCGGTCGACGAGGACCCCCACCCCGGCGGTGCCGCCGAACACGAGCGCGACGTCCCCGGCCATGCACACGGCGATGACCGCGCCGACACTGCGGCGGAGCAGTCCCTGGCGGATGACCAGCGCATTCTGCGGGCCGATGGCGACGATGAGGGACATCCACACGAGGAAGCCCTGCAGTGCCAGGTGGGGTGTGTTCTCCGGCATGGCGCCCAGGGTAGGGAGAGCCCGACATGAAGGCAATCGACGTCATCTGCAGGTGGGTTAGAATCCCTTCATGATCCCACGTCACCTCGGAACACTGCTGGCCGTCATCGACGAGGGCAGCTTCGAGGCGGCGGCGGGCGTGCTCGGGGTGACCCCGTCGGCGGTGAGCCAACGGGTCAAGGCCCTCGAGGCCTCCGTCGGCCGCGTCCTCGTCCGGCGCGGCACCCCGACCGCCGCGACCGAGGCCGGGGAGGTCCTCGTCCAGACCGCCCGCCGCATGCACGTCCTCGAGGCCGAGACGGACGCGCGCCTCGGCGGGCACATCTCCGCCCTGCCCGTCCCGGTCGCCGTGAACGCCGACTCGCTGGCCACGTGGTTCCGGCCCGTGCTCGCCGCCGCGGCAGCGTGGGACGGGGCCGGGCTGCGCATCACCGTCGAGGACGAACGGCACTCCCTCGCCATGCTCCGGCGCGGCGACTGCATGGGGGCGATCACGACCGACGCCGACGCCGTCGCCGGGTGCGTCGTCGAGGCGCTCGGCACCCAGCGGTACCTGCCCGTCGCCGCGCCCGAGGTCAAGGACGGGCTCGACGCCGGCCGGTGGACGTGGCGGACCCTCCCGGCGGTCCGCTACGGGCCGAAGGACACGATGGAGACCCCGGTGCTCCGCGCCCGGCTCGGTGAGCACGCCGCGCCGGACCCGCGCCGCCGCGTCACCGAGATCCCCAGCTTCGAGGGCATCAACGACGCCGTCGTCGCGGGGCTGGGCTGGGCCGTCATCCCGGAGAGCTGCGTGGAGGGGTACGTCGCCGCGGGGACGATGGCGGTGCTCTCCGGGGACGTCGTCGAGGTGCCCCTGTTCTGGCAGCACTGGCGGCTGGAGTCCACCGTGCTGGGGAGGGTCGGCGACGCCGTCCACGCCGCAGCCGCCGCCGGCCTCGCCTGAGGTCGGGCGGGGGAGGGGGCGCGGTGGCCGTGGACCGGGCCCGCTCAGCCGGCGGTGGACCGGGCCCGCAGCACCGTGCCGGTCGGCGTGTCCGTGCGGGCCACCTCGGCGGGCGTGCCGTCGGCGATGACCCGGCCGCCCGCGTCCCCGGCCCCCGGGCCCATCTCCAGGACCCGGTCCGCGCCGGCGACGACCGTCATGTCGTGCTCGACGACCACGACCGTGTTCCCGGCGTCGACGAGCCGGTGGAGCTCCCGCGTGAGCAGCTCGACGTCCGCCGGGTGCAGGCCCGTCGTCGGCTCGTCGAGGACGTACACCGACTGCCCGCGCTGCGTCCGCTGGAGCTCCGTGGCGAGCTTGATCCGCTGCGCCTCGCCGCCGGACAGTTCCGGCGAACCCTGCCCCAGCCGCAGGTAGCCGAGGCCCACCGCGTCCAACGCCCGCAACGCCCGCGCCACCGCCGGCACCCCGGCGAAGACGTCCTCCGCGTCGACGACCGTGAGGTCCAGCACGTCCGCGACGGTCAACCCGTTCCAGCGCACCTCCAGGGTCTCGGCGGTGTACCGCGCGCCGTGGCAGTCCGGGCACACCGTCGAACTGCCCGGCAGGAAGACCAGCTCGACCTCGATCCGCCCTTCGCCGTTGCACGTCGGGCACCGGCCCTGCGCGGTGTTGAAGGAGAACCGGGAGACACCCCAGCCCCGCTCGCGGGCGTCGTCGGTGTCCGCGAACAGCCGGCGCACCCGGTCGAACAGCCCGGTGTACGTCGCCAGGCAGGACCTGCGGGTCCGCCCGATCGGGGTCTGGGTGATCCGGACGACGCGGTCCACCGCCTCCGCCCCGGACACGGACGTCGCGCTGACCGGCACCCCGTCCGCGCCACCGTCCGCCGCGCCGTCCGTGCCACCGGCGGCGCCGTCCCCGGGGACGTGCCGGCCCTCGAGCACCGCGGGCAGCACCACGGAGGCGAGCGTCGTCTTCCCCGTCCCCGACAACCCCGTGACCGCCGTGAACGTCCCCAACCCCAGGTCGAGGTCGAGGTCCCGGACGGTGCGCGCCCGCGCACCCCGCACCCGGACCAGCGACGACGGGGTCCGCGGGGTCGCACGCAGGGTCAACGGCCCTGCGGCGAGGGCCCGCGCCGTCGGCGACGCCGTCCCCGGGTCCGCGACCGCGGTCTCCCGCAGGCCGTCCACCGACCCCGACCACAGCACGCGGCCGCCGTCGGCCCCCGCCCGCGGCCCGACGTCGACGACCCAGTCCGCGCCCGCCACGAGCTCCATGTCGTGCTCGACGAGCAGCACGCTGTTCCCGCCGGCGACGAACGTCCCCACCAGCCGCCGGACCGCCCGGCGCTCGACCGGGTGCAGCCCCGCCGACGGCTCGTCGAGGACGTACGCCACGCCGAACAGGCCGGACCGGAGCTGTGACGACAACCGCAGCCGCTGGTGCTCGCCCGCGGAGAGCGTCGTCGCCGGCCGGTCGAGCGTGAGGTGGCCGAGCCCCAGCTCCACGACGGACCGGCACGTCGGGACGAACTCGTCGAGCAGCAGCCGCTCGGCCTCGTCCGCCGCCGCGGTGCCCCCGGTGATCCCGTCCCGGCGCTCCGCACACCGCGTGAGCAGGTCACTCAGCGGCAGGGCGCCCATCTCGTCGATGGGCAGGCCGAGGTACGTCACCGCGAGGGCGTCCGCGGTGAGCCGCCGGCCCCCGCACGTCGGGCACGGCGAGTGGGACATGAAGGACAGCACGCGCCGCCGCGTCGTGTCCGACGACGTCTCCGCGAGGGTCTGCCGCAGGTACACCGCGACACTGCGCCACGTCCCCTCGTACGTCCGCTGGATCTGGTGCGCGCCCCGCCGCGGGTGGACCGTCACCACCGGCTGCTCGTCGGTGAAGAGGATCCACCGCCGGTCCTCCTCCGGGATGTCCCGCCACGGCACGTCCACCGGGTAGCCGAGTTCGACGAGGATGTCGTGGAAGTTCTTGCCCAGCCACGCGCCGGGCCACGCGGCGATCGCCCCCTCGTCGACGGACAACGACGGGTCGGGGACCATCGTCTCCTCGGTCGGCTCGTGGACGACGCCCGTCCCCTGGCAGTCGGGGCACATGCCGGCCGCGGTGTTCGGGGAGAACGCGTCGGAGTCCAGCCGGCCGCCGTGGGCCGCGCGGACGCGGTCCGGGTAGGTGCCGCAGCGGGAGAACAGGACGCGGAGGGTGTTCGACAGGGTCGAGACGGTCCCCACCGTCGACCGGGGGCCGGCCGCTGTCCGGTTCTGCTCCAGGGCGACCGTCGGGGGGAGGCCCTCGACGGACGCCACCTGCGGGTTGACCGCGGAGCCGATGAGGTGCCGGGCGAAGGGTGCGACGGACTCCATGTACCGGCGCTGCGCCTCGCCGTGGAGCGTGCCGAAGGCGAGGGAGGACTTCCCCGACCCGGACACCCCCGTCACCGCCACGGTGCAGTCGCGCGGCAGCTCCACGTCGACGTGGCGCAGGTTGCGCAGGTGGGCGTCGTGGACCCGGATCATGCCGCGGTCCCGTGCGTCATGAGGTGTCGTCGCCATGCCCTCCACCCTACGGACGGGCGGGGGACGGGCTCACCCCGTCCCCGGCGTCGTCCCCGGCGCCGCGGGCCGGCCCGGTGCCGTTCCCGCCCTGCCCCCTGCCCGCGGTCAGTCGACCCGGCGCACCGCGCCCTTGTCCGCGCTCGTCGCCATCTTCGCGTACGCGCGCAGCGCCTTCGTCACGGTGCGCTGCCGGGTGACCGGGGTCCACGGCCGCTCGGAGGCCTCCATCTCCTCGCGCCGGCGGCGGATCTCCTCCTCGGGGACCTCCAGGTCCAGGCGGCGTTCGTGGACGTTGATCGTGATCGTGTCCCCGTCCCGGACGAGGCCGATGAGCCCGCCGTGGGCGGCCTCGGGGGAGATGTGGCCGACGGAGATCCCCGACGACCCGCCGGAGAACCGGCCGTCGGTGATGAGCGCGCACTTCTTGCCGAGGCCCGCGCCCTTGAGGAACGCCGTCGGGTGGAGCATCTCCTGCATGCCCGGGCCGCCGGCGGGGCCCTCGTAGCGCACGACGACGACCTCACCGGGCTGGACCTTCCGGTCGAGGATGACCTTCACGGCCTCCTCCTGGGACTCGACGACGCGCGCGGGGCCGCTGAACTCCCACAGCGACTCGTCGATACCCGCCGCCTTGATGACCGCCCCGTCCTCGGCGAGGTTGCCGCGGAGGATGACGAGGCCGCCGTCGAGGGTGATGGCGTTGGCGACGGAGCGGATGCAGCCGTCGGCGTCGTCGAGGTCGAGCTCGTCCCACCGGTTGTCGGTCGAGAACGGCTCGGTCGTGCGCATCCCGCCGGGGGCCGCGTGGTAGAGCTCCACGGCCTCCTCGGACGGGGACTCGGCGCTGACGTCCCAGGTCGACAGCCAGTCCTCGAGGGTCGGGGAGTGGACGGTGTGGACACCCGTGTTGAGCTTGCCCCCGCGCCACAGTTCGCCGAGGATGCGCGGGATCCCGCCGGCGCGGTGGACGTCCTCCATGTGGTAGTCGGAGTTCGGCGCGACCTTCGACAGGCACGGCACCGTCTTCGACAGCTCGTCGATGTCCGCGAGCGTGAAGTCGATCTCGGCCTCCTGCGCGGCGGCGAGGATGTGGAGGACCGTGTTCGTCGACCCGCCCATGGCCATGTCGAGGGCCATCGCGTTCTCGAAGGCCTCCTTCGTCGCGATGTTCCGGGGGAGGACGGACTCGTCGCCCTCGCCGTAGTAGCGGGTGCAGAGGTCGACGACGACGCGCCCCGCCTCCTCGAACAGCCGGCGGCGCGCGCTGTGCGTGGCGAGCGTCGACCCGTTGCCGGGCAGGGACAGGCCGAGCGCCTCGGTGAGGCAGTTCATGGAGTTCGCGGTGAACATGCCGGAGCACGAGCCGCACGTCGGGCACGCGGCCTGCTCGACGGTGAGCAGCCCCTGCTGCGTGACGTCGCCGGACGCCGACGCCGAGATGGACGTGATGAGGTCGGTCGGGGCGTGCGCGACGCCGTCGACGACGACCGCCTTGCCCGCCTCCATCGGACCGCCGGAGACGAACACGACCGGGATGTTGAGCCGCAGCGCGGCGTTGAGCATCCCGGGGGTGATCTTGTCGCAGTTCGAGATGCACACGAGGGCGTCGGCGGCGTGCGCGTTGACCATGTACTCCACGGAGTCGGAGATGATCTCGCGGCTGGGGAGGGAGTACAGCATGCCGGCGTGGCCCATGGCGATGCCGTCGTCGACGGCGATGGTGTTGAACTCGCGCGGCACGCCCCCGGCCTCGCGGACGGTCTCGGCGACGATGTCACCGACGTTCTTGAGGTGCACGTGGCCGGGGACGAACTGGGTGTAGGAGTTCGCGATGGCGATGATCGGCTTGTCGAAGTCGCCGTCGGTCATGCCCGTGGCGCGCCACAGGGACCGCGCGCCGGCGGCGTTGCGGCCCTGGGTCGTGACCGCCGAGCGGTACTCGTGGACCTTCGTGGGGCGGGGGGCCGTCGTGGTCTCGGGGCGTGTCCGGTCTGACATGGTGCCGGTGTCCTCTCGTGTGTGGTGCTGTGCAGGGGCCGGGCGGTCGGGCCCGGGGTGTGGATCGGGGTGGGCCGGCGGGGCCGGTCCGGGGTCGTCGGTGGTGCCGACCGGGGGGTGGTCGGTGCCGGGGCGCGGTGGCGGGGTGGTGGGGCCGGGCGCGTCCGTGGGGGAGGGGAGCCCCGGTCGGTTCCGGGGCGGGGTCGTCGGGCCGGGGTGGGGGACGACGACGGGTGTCGACGGTGACCTCAGCGCGGGGCGTCGCCGTCGGTGCCGGGGCCGTGGTCGTCGGCCCGGCGCTCCGGTCCGTCCGCACCGGCGGTGCCGGCGGGGTCGTCGGCCCGGTCGGTGCCGGCGGCGGCGCGGCGGGCGAGCTCGTCCCGGGCCGCCTGTCCGAGGCGACGGCGGGACTCGTACTCCTCGTACTCGTCCTTGTCCATGAGCACGGCGTAGCCGTCCTTGTTGACGACCTGCACCTTACCCTCGGCCTCGGCCCGACCCGGGGTCACCGGGTCGGGGATGCGGCCGTGGGTCGCCTCACTGAGGGTCACCAGCGAGTTGAAGCTCACGCCGGGGAGGCGGAACCGGGTGCCGTCGGCCCGCACGGCGTACCCCCGGCCGTTCCGGGCGAACCGGATGGACCGGAAGTCCGCCCACGTCACCGACGCGCTGCGCCGGAGCAGGTAGCGTGCACCGATGCCGTCGTCGTCGACCGTCGTCCGCTCGCGCAGGACCCAGACGGCGAAGAGGACGGGCAGCAGGGGCACCCAGAACAGGTAGGCCGGTGCGAACCCCGCGAACATCAGGCACATGAGGAACATGACGAACGCCGCCAGCAGGTGTGCCCGGCTCGGGGCGACCGACGCAGGGGAGATGTGCCCCCGGGTGTCCGCGTGATCCTGTGAGCTCATGGTCCCCCATTTAATCAGTCGGGTGACGGATCGGCCGCATCGGGCCGGGGGACCGGTGACGGCCCGGGCCGGGGGACCGGACCTAGCCCTGGCGGCCGGCGTCGGTGCCCTGACCGCCCTGACCGCCCTGACCGCCCTGACCGCTGTCGGCCCCCTGTCCGCCGTGGCCGGTCTGCGCGCCCTGGCCGGTGCCGCCCGTGCCGCCCGCGCCGTCGCCGGTCTGACCGCCCTGGCCCTGGCCTCCGCCGGTGCCGCCGGTGGACCCGGGCGTCGGGCCGCCCGTCGCGTCACCGCGGTCGGTGCCGCGGCCGGTCCCGGTGGTGTCCGTCGACCCCTGACCGGAGGACCGCGACCCGTCCCGGTCGTCGCGGGAGGCGGACGGGGACGCCGGGTCCGCGGAGCGCGGCGCGCCCCGGTCGCCGCTGGGGTCTGCGGCGTCCGACGGGACGGCGGACCCGGAGCCGGAGGGTGCCGGGGTGGCCGCGGACGACGGCGCTGCGGACGGCCGGGTCGACGGGGCGACGGACGTCGTGGCCGGGGAGTGGTGGTGGTCGCGGTACTTCGCCGGGGAGAGGATGCCGGCGTCGCCGCCGGACGGGTTGACGGAGAAGGCCCCGAGGAGACCGAGGACGATGAGCGCGATGACGAGCCCCGTCGTCGACGGGCGGACGCGTCCGCCGAAGCTCAGACAGCGGCGCAGCGGGGAGGTGTGGGAGTCGCGGCGCCAGATGCCGTGCGCGCGGACGTCGTCGACGATGTCCGTGCCGTCGGCGTCGCTGTCGGTGCCACTGCTCCCGTCACCGCTGCCGTCACTCCCGTCGGCGTGACCGTCGCCGCCGCGGGCGGTGGTGGCCGTGCCGGTCGCCGTGCCGGTCGCGGTGACGGTGGGCGGTGCGGTGGAGGCGTCGGCGTCAGCCGTCGCGGGGTCGGTGGCGGTGTCAGTGCCCGGGGTGTCACCGCCCGTGCCGCGCGCCCCGGTCCCGGGCCCGGCCGTCGGGGAGGGGGCGGTCCCCGCCGGCCCGGACTGCCCGGACTGCCCGGACTGCGCGGCCTGCGGGGACGTCCCCGCCTGCCCGGTGGGCCCGGCCTGCGCAGACGTGACCGCCGGCCCGGACTGCGGCCCGGACTCCGACCCGCCCGCCGGAGGGGTCACCGGGCGGGTCGCCGGACGTCCCGCGCCCGCGGCCACCGGGGCGCCGGCCCGCCCGGTGGCGGCGTCGTCCCCCCTCCCCGGCCCCGCGGCGGCCCGGGTCGGCGGCGCGGCGAGCACGGCGTTCGGTGCCCCCGGCACCGTCCCGGCCGCGCGGTAACGGTCCCAGAACGCGTTGACGAGGCTCGCGCGGATCGCGCGCTCGACGGCCCACTGCATCGCAGGGTTCACCTGCACGAGCACCCGGAAGCCGACCGTCCACGGCATCCCCGCCGCCGCGGGCGGGGTGAGCTCGGTGGCGGGCAGGACCTCGAGCTCACCGATGACCTCGGTCGCGGTGTCCGGCTCCGCGAGGGCCTCCTCGGCGGTCGCCCGGACGGAGTGGACGAGGTCCTCCATCGACTCGCCGCCGACCATCGGGATGTCGAGGTTGACGACGGCCCGGGACCACTCCTGCGAGTAGTTCACGCACACCGCGGCGGTGCTGTTCGGGACGGAGACGACCTCGCCGGAGGGGGTCCGGACCCGCGTCGCGCGCAGGGTGAGACTCACGACGGTCCCCTCCACGGGCGAGCTTCCCCCCTGGAAGGCGACGTAGTCCCCGACACCGAACTGCTTCTCCGTGATGATGAAGAAGCCCGCGAGGAAGTCCCCGATGATGTTCTGCGCGCCGAAGCCGATGGCGGCCGAGACCACGGTCGCGGGGACGGCGGCGCCCATCGCGGGGACCCCGATGTTCGTCAGGGCGAGGAGCACGAGGACGAAGTACGCGATCGCCTCGATGATGTACACCAGCGCGCCGACGAGGGCGAGCGTGGCCTTCGTCGTCTCCTCGCCGCGGTCGAGCCGCGACGTGATGACGCGGACGAGGAGACGGCCCGCGCGGGGGACGAGAATGCCGATGACGAGCAGTGCCGCCAGGGGGAGCCCGTGGGCGACGAGGAACTCCCAGACAGAGAACGCGAAGTACGACAGGTCCATGCCGCCCGACAGTAGCCCGCGAGGCTGGACGCGGGCTGTCAGTCCGCGGAGACCTCCGCGGACCCGTCCGGGGAGCCGCCGGCGGCCACCCCCGCGGTGGTCCCGCGCGCCGGCGCGCCCCCGCCGCTGACCCGCTGCGGACCCGTCCCGGACGGCCCCGTGCGCCCGCCTACTGAGTGAGACAGGGGTAACCAAAGGGTGGGAAAACGGTGTTCGTGGCGTTGCTCCCGGCTCGCCGTCTCATGTACGCTGACGGCCATGACGAATCAGCGACTTCTCGTACCCTGCGGGCGCTAGCCGCACTCAGGACACGAGTCGACCCCCTGGCGCCCCCGACGGCTGGCGCTGCCGAGTCCGGCAGCCTCAGGTCCGCGGGGGCGTCGTGGGTTCGGGGTCACGTCCGCCCGTCGGTGTGACCGGCGCGGCGCGACCCCGTCACCACCCGGCCCCGCCGGGTCGGGTCGCACGTGGTCACCGGTCCCCCCGGGGGCTTTCGTCCGCACCAGCCCACACCATGACACTTGAAGGAGTGCACGGACCAGTGAACGACACCTCCCGCTCACATCCCAGTCCCGCCACTGTCGCGGCCTCCGCGCGCGGTCGGCGCCCGGAGCGCGTCAACGGGGCCACCGCCATCGTCCGGTCCCTCGAGGAGCTCGGGACCGAGACGGTCTTCGGTCTTCCCGGCGGTGCCGTGCTCCCGCTGTACGAGGCCCTCTACGAGTCGGAGCGGCTCAACCACGTCCTCGTCCGTCATGAGCAGGGCGCCGGCCACGCGGCGACGGGGTACGCCCAGGCCAGCGGCCGGGTCGGGGTGTGCATCGCGACCTCGGGCCCGGGGGCGACGAACCTCGTGACCCCCATCGCCGACGCGAACATGGACTCCGTCCCGCTCGTCGCGATCACCGGGCAGGTCGGCAAGAACCTCCTCGGCTCGGACGCCTTCCAGGAGGCGGACATCCGCGGGGTCACCATGCCGATCACCAAGCACAACTTCATGGTCACCCGCCCCGAGGACATCCCCGCCGCCATCGCCGAGGCGTTCCACGTCGCCTCGACGGGCCGCCCGGGCGCTGTCCTCGTCGACATCCCCAAGGACGTCCAGCAGGCGGAGATGGACTTCGAGTGGCCGCCGGTCTACAACCTGCCGGGCTACCGCCCGGTGACGACGCCGCACTCCCGCCAGATCGAGGAGGCCGCGCGGCTGATCTCCGCGTCCCGGCGTCCGGTCGTCTACGCCGGCGGCGGCATCATCAAGGCCGAGGCCCACGCGGAGCTGCTGGCCTTCGCCGAGGCCACGGGCATCCCCGTCGTGACGACGCTCATGGCCCTCGGGGCCTTCCCGGAGTCCCACCCCCAGCACATGGGGATGCCGGGCATGCACGGGTCGGTGCCCGCCGTGGCCGCCCTGCAGCGCTCGGACCTCATCATCGCGGTCGGCACCCGGTTCGACGACCGTGTCACCGGTCACGTCGGCTCCTTCGCCCCGGACGCCCAGGTCATCCACGCGGACATCGACCCCGCGGAGATCGGGAAGATCCGCGAGGCCCAGGTGCCGATCGTCGGTGACGCCCGCGAGGTCCTCTCCGCCCTCACCGCGACGCTGCGGGACCTCGACCTCCCCGCCCCGGAGCTCGCCGAGTGGACCGCGTACCTCGACCGGCTGCGCACCGACTTCCCGCTGGGCTACGAGGAGCCGGCGGACGGCTCCCTCGCCCCGCAGTTCGTCATCCAGACGCTGTCGGAGATCGTCGGCCCGGACGCGGTGTACTGCGCGGGCGTCGGGCAGCACCAGATGTGGGCGGCCCAGTTCGTGCGGTACGATAAGCCGCGGACGTGGCTGAACTCCGGCGGGCTCGGGACGATGGGCTACGCCGTGCCCGCGGCGATGGGGGCGAAGGCCGCCGACCCGTCCCGCGAGGTCTGGGCGATCGACGGCGACGGCTGCTTCCAGATGACCAACCAGGAACTCGTCACCTGCGCCGTCGAGAAGCTGCCGATCAAGGTCGCGCTCATCAACAACGGCAACCTCGGCATGGTCCGGCAGTGGCAGACGCTCTTCTACGACGGCCACTACTCGCACACGAACCTCAAGCCGGGGGAGCGGTACCTCCCCGACTTCCTCGCGCTCGCCGAGGCGATGGGCTGCGCGGCGTTCCGGGTCACCGAGAAGTCGCAGGTCGCCGAGACCATCAGGAAGGCCCGGGAGATCACCGACCGGCCCGTCGTCATCGACTTCATCGTCGGCGAGAACGCGCAGGTGTGGCCGATGGTCGCGGCGGGCGCATCCAACAACGAGGTCCAGTACGCCCGCGACCTGCGGCCGCTGTTCGACGAGGACAACTCCGCCGGGGAGTCCCCGGCGCACATCCACGAGGTCACCAAGGAAGGCGAGAAGAACTAATGGCCGACATCCACACCCTCAGTGTTCTCTGTGAGGACGTCGACGGCGTCCTGTCCCGGATCTCGGGGATGTTCACCCGGCGCGGCTTCAGCATCATCTCCCTCGCCTCCGGGCGGACCGAGGTGCCGGGGATCAACCGCATCACGATCGTCGTCGAGGCGGAGGACCACGTCATCGAGCAGATCACGAAGCAGCTGAACAAGCTCATCCCGGTGATCAAGGTCAGCCGGCACGACCCGGACTCGCTCGTCCAGCGGGGCCTGCTGCTCGTCAAGGTCAGCGCGGACAACTCGAACCGGACGCAGGTCGTCGAGGCGGCGAAGCTCTTCCGGGCGCACGTTGTCGACGTCGGACCGGAGTCGCTCGTCATCGAGTCGACGGGCACGCCGACGAAGCTCCAGGCCCTCCTCGACGTGCTGGAGCCCTTCGGGATCCGCGAGCTCGTCGAGTCGAGCGTCACGGCGCTGAGCCGCGGACCGAAGTCGATGTACCCGTCGAAGCTCTGACCCGGACCCACCCCCCGGCTGACCCACGATGTGGGACATGCCTTCCCATGATCTGATATAAACGTTCTGACCCCCACGAAGAAAGGTACGTCTCTCATGGCTATCGAGGTTTTCTACGACGACGACGCTGATCTGTCGATCATCCAGGGCCGCAAGGTGGCCGTCATCGGCTACGGCTCCCAGGGCCACGCCCACGCCCAGAACCTGCGCGACTCCGGCGTCGAGGTCTGCATCGGCCTCCGCGAGGGCTCGAAGTCCCGGCCCAAGGCCGAGGAGGCGGGCTTCACGGTGAAGACCGCCGCCGACGCCGCCGCGTGGGCCGACGTCGTCATGCTCCTCGCCCCGGACACCTCCCAGGCCGAGATCTTCGAGAAGGACCTCGCCCCGAACCTCGGTGACGGCGACGCCCTCTTCTTCGGCCACGGTCTCAACATCCACTTCGGCCTCATCACGCCGGCGGACAACATCACCATCGGCATGGTCGCCCCGAAGGGGCCGGGCCACCTCGTCCGCCGCCAGTTCGTCGACGGCAAGGGCGTGCCTTGCCTCATCGCCGTCGAGCAGGACCCGAAGGGGGAGGGGCGCGACCTCGCCCTGTCCTACGCCGCGGCGATCGGCGGCGCCCGCGCCGGCGTCATCCCGACGACCTTCCGTGAGGAGACCGAGACCGACCTCTTCGGCGAGCAGGCCGTGCTCTGCGGCGGCACCGAGGAGCTCGTGAAGACGGGCTTCGAGGTCCTCACCGAGGCCGGCTACGCGCCGGAGATGGCCTACTTCGAGGTGCTCCACGAGCTCAAGCTCATCGTGGACCTCATGTTCGAGGGCGGCATCGCGAACATGAACTACTCCGTCTCGGACACCGCGGAGTTCGGCGGCTACCTCTCCGGCCCGCGGATCATCGACGCCGGCACGAAGGAGCGCATGAAGGAGGTCCTCGAGGACATCCAGAACGGCACCTTCGTCAAGCGCCTCGTCGCGAACATCGAGGGCGGCAACAAGGAGCTCGAGGACCTGCGCGCCCGCAGCGCCCAGCACCCCATCGAGACCACCGGTGCGAAGCTGCGTGACCTCATGAGCTGGGTGAAGAACCCGCTCGACGCCACCGCGTAACACCCGCGCGTCCGCGAGGCCCGGCACGTCTGTGCCGGGCCTTCGTCGTGAGCCGGGCCCCGGGCCTTCGTCGTGCGCCGGGCGCCGTGCCCCGGGCGCCGTTCGCGGTCCGTGGTCGGTCGTGCGTGGCCTGTCGTACGCCGCGCCGACCGCCGCCGTCAGTGCTGCGACTGCAGCAGCCCGAGCAGCTCCCGCCGCAGCCCGGCGGTGTAGCGTTCCCGCCGGTCCGTGTCCCCGCCCCCGTCCCCGCCCGCGCCGGCGACGGTGTGCCGCGGCCGGGGCAGGTCCACCGGCACGTCCGCGATGACGGTCGACTCCGGCCCCGCGGACATGACGAGCACCCGGTCGGACAGGAGGATCGCCTCGTCGACGTCGTGGGTGACCATGATGACCGTCCGCTGCGACTCCTCCCAGACCTCGAGCAGCTGGAGCTGGAGCTCGCGGCGGGTGAGGGCGTCGAGCGCGCCGAACGGTTCGTCGAGGAGGAGGATCTCGGGGTCGACGGCGAACGCCCGCGCGAGCCCGACGCGCTGCTGCATCCCGCCGGACAGCCGCGCCGGCCGCCGGTCCGCCGCCCGGGCCAGGCCCACGCGCGCGAGGTGCCGGTCCGCGACCTCCCGGCGCTGCGCCCGGGTGAGCTCCGGCCGGGCGGACGCGAGCCCGAACTCGACGTTGCCGCGCGCGGTCTTCCACGGCAGGAGGGCGTGGTCCTGGAAGACCATCCCGCGGTCGGGCCCGGGCCCGCGGACCGGGCGGCCCCCGGCGAGGACCCGGCCGGTGCTGGGCGCGGCGAGCCCCGCGACCATCGACAGGATGGTGGACTTCCCGCACCCGGAGGGGCCGAGGACGGAGACGAACTCGCCGTCGCCCACGGTCACCGAGGTCGGGGCGATGACGGTGGTCGTCCCGTAGGACCGGGTGACGGCGTCGAGGACGACGGAGGAGTCCCTGTCAGTCATGGCGCACCACTTTCTGGACGGCGGAGACGAGGTGGTCGAGGACGAGCCCGATGACCCCGATGAGGACGATGGCGACGACGATCGCGTCGATGTCGAGCCGGTTCCACATCGTCCACACGAAGAAGCCGATGCCCTGCCCGCCGACGAGCATCTCGGCGGCGATGATGACCAGCCACGACGTCGACAGGGACAGCCGGAGCCCGGTGACGATGCCGGGCAGGGACGCCGGCAGCCACACGTTCCACAGCCGCGACCACCACGGGGTCCCGAGGGTGGCGGCGAGGTTGACGTACGTCGGGTTGACCGACCGGACCGCGTCGACGGTGCTGATGAGCGTCGGCCAGACCGCCGAGAGCACGATGACGAACACCGCCGTGTGCTCGGCGTCCCGGAGCAGCGCGAGCCCGATCGGCAGCCACGCCAGCGGCGACACCGGGCGCAGCACCTGGACGGCGGGGTCGACCGCGCGGCGCAGCGTCGTACTCCTCCCGAGGGCGAACCCGAGCGGCACCGCGACGAGGGCGGCGACGGCGAACCCGAGCAGCACCCGGCGCAGGCTCGCCAGCAGGTGCCAGGCGATCCCGACGTCCGCCGGCCCGTCCCGGTGGAGGGGGTCGGAGAGGATGTCGACGGCCCGGCGCGCGGTCCCCGTCGGGGTCGGGGCGAGGGGGCTCAGCCATCCGAGGGACGACGCCGCCTGCCACAGCGCGAGGGCGGCCGCGAGGAGGGCCACGCCGAGGATCGTGGGGGCGGCGACGCGCCGTACGGTGCCGGTCATCGGGTGTCCTCCCGGATGCTGTCGGTGGGGTGGTCGGGGTCGAAGACACGGCCGTTGACCGTGAGGGTGCGGCCGGGGGTGTCCGGCAGGACGGTGGACCGGTCCCGGGGCAGCACGGCCCGGACGGCGGCCCGGATCGCGTCGTCCCCGGTGAACGCCCCGCCGCCGACCCCCCACCGGCCGAGCTGGGCGGTCATCCACGTCACGGCCGCCGGGTCCGTGGGGTCGCCGAAGCGGATCCGGTCGGGGTCCGTGACCGGGGTGCCGTGCCAGTCCGTGTACGTGCCCGCGAGCACGGGGGTGAGCAGGGCGGGCTTCTGGTTGAGGTAGCGGTCGGCGGCGAGGGACGACGCGACCTCCGCACGGTCCCCGGGGCTGTTCGCGAGGGTCGCGGCGTCCCGGAGTCCGGCGACGAGTCCGGCGGTGACGTCCGGGTGGGCGTCGTCCCAGTCCGCGGCGACGGCGACGCAGCAGCACGGGTGCCGGTCCCACAACGCCCGGGTGAGGGTGAATATCCGGCCCGCCCCGGAGGCCAGCGCCCGCTGGTTGAACGGTTCGGGACCGATGAAGCCGTCGATCCCGCCGACCTCCAGCTGGGCGACCATGTCGGCCGGGCGGAGCAGGCGGAGCTCGACGTCGCGCGTCGGGTCGACACCCGCGGCGGCCAGGTGGTCGCGGAGGAGCAGGGCGTGGACGGAGTACTCGAAGGGGATCGCCAGGACCGTCCCGCGGAGGTCCGCCGCCGATGTGACGTGTCCGACGTGCCGGGCGGCGAGGGTGAGGGCCTGCCCGTTGGTGTTCTGCGTGGCGATGATCCGGGTGGGGCGGCGGCCGGTGACGGCGCCGGAGGAGATGACGACGGGCATCGGGGTGAGCATGTGCGCGACGTCGATGTCCCCGGTGGCGTAGGCGCTCCACAGGTCGGCCCACCCGGCGAAGCGGCGGAGGGTGACGGACACCCCGTGCCGGGCGAAGAGGCCGCGGGCGTCGGCGAGGACGAGCGGGGCGGCGCAGGCGATGGGCACGTAGCCGACGGTGACGGGGTCGCCCGGGGTGCCGCCGCCCGGGCCCGGTCCCGCGCACGCCGTGAGGGCCGACACGGCGGGGAGGGCCACGGCCCCGGCGGCGGTGAGGGCCGACCACCGGAGGACGTCGCGGCGGGAGATCGGGTCCACGGGGGCCTTCCTGTCGTGGGGGCGGGCGGAGGGCGGTCCGGCGACAACTAGACCGGTCTGTCTCTGATGCTGGGGAACTCTAGGTGACCCGGTGGGGGTTGTCCAGGGGGTGCCGGCGACCTGCGGTGACGGGCAGGTCCGGGTGGGGGTGCAGGCGCTTTCCCGGGGCCGTGTAGACCAGTCTGTACGGACTTCCCCGGGCTGTGTTAGTCTCCGGTCACATGCCCGGGTGGCCGCCGGCGACGACCGTCGTCGACCGTCGTCGACCACCCTCGTCCCCGCGGGTGACCGGCACGGTCGGCCCGCGGGGGTCACGGGACGTCCACGCCGGTCACGGGTGGCCAGACGCACCCAGCGACGCCGCGTGACGTGGGACCCGGGGGAGGCGGACCACATCCGTCGCCCGGCGTCGTCCCACGGCCCACGGCCCGCCACTGACGGCACACCACTGAAGGAGCGCTCATGTCCGATCTCACCCCGAACCACACCGCCGGCGAGCCGCTGGAGCCGATCAGCGCCGAGGACCTCGCCGCCCTCGCCGCGAAGAACGTCGAGAACCCGGAGGGTGGCCGCAAGGTCATGCGCACCCACACCGAGGCCGACGGCCGCTTCCGCAACTACACGCGCATCCGCGACCTCGAGCCGGTCCTCGTCTCCGAGCCGCCGCAGCTCCTCGGCGACAACTCCGCGCCGAACCCGACCGAGGTCGCCCAGGCCGCCCTCGGCGCCTGCATCTCCGTCGGCATCCAGGCGATCGCCACCCACCGCGGCGTGACGCTCACGGACATCCAGATCGACATCGAGGGCAGGATCGACGTCTCCCCGACGTGGGGTGTCGGCGACACCGGCGCGGACAAGCGCCCCGGTGTGTCCGACGTGCACGTGAAGATCCACCTCGAGGGTGACGCCGACCGCGAGACGCTGGACCAGATCCAGAAGGACGCCATCGAGTGGTCCCCTGTGGTCAACACCTACACCCGGCCGGCGACGCTCACCTCCGAGCTCGTCTGACCCGACCCCTGCCGCCCCTCCCGCCCCGACCCCCCGAGGACACCGCCATGCCCGAGACCCCCGCCTCCGTCGACCTCACCCCTCTCACGCTGCCGTCCGAGCTCGCCTCGACCGTCGCGGAGAACGCGAAGGCGGTGGACACCGGGGACACGGACGCGCGCTACGCCCTGCCGCTGCTGGGCGAGGCCGGCCTCCTCGACGCCGGCGCCCCGGAGGACCGGGACGGCCGGCTCATCGACATGGTCCGGACGGTCCGTGAGCTGTCCCGGTACGACCTCTCCGTCGGCTTCACCGTGTGGGCGACGCGGATGACCCTCGAGTACCTCCGCGCGTCGGAGAGCCTCCGGGCCGCGGAGCTCGCCCCGGCCCTCGCCGCCGGCGAGCGGCCCGGGGTGACCGGCATGGCCTCGGCGTTCAAGGACTTCGCCGGGTGCGGCGAGGTCGACCTCACCGCGGAGCGGGTCGACGGCGGTTACCGCGTCAGCGGGAAGCTGAACTGGGCGTCCAACCTCTACGACGACGCCGTCGTCGTGTCCGCCGCGACGACCGGGACGCCCGGGGACGGGGACGCGACGGCGACGAAGATCCTCTTCGTCGTCGAGGCCGGCGCCGAGGGGATGACCTTCGGCCGGCCCTTCGGGCTGCTCGGGCTCAACGCGACGGCGTCGGCGTGGGTGAGTCTCGACGGCGTGTTCGTCGCCGACGACGCCGTCCTCACGACGGACCTGCACCCCTTCCTCGCCCGGGTGCGGCCGACCTTCGCGCTGCTCCAGATCTCCGAGTGCATCGGCGTCGCCGAGGCGGCCGTCGCGGCCGCAGCGCCGCGGCTCACCGGGCTCAACGCCACGTTCCGTGAGGACTGGGACCGGGTGCGGGGGACCGTCGCGGACCTCGTCGAGCGTCAGGAGGAGATCGTCGGCCGGGTCGCCGCGGGCACCGTCGACGCGGTCGCCCTGCTTGAGCTGCGGCTCGACGCCGCGGAGGCCGCCGTGGCCGCCGCGGGCGTGGAGGTGCGCGTGGCCGGGGGAGCCGGGTACGCCCGGACCTCGCCCGCGTCGCGCCGGTTCCGGGAGGCCGCGTTCATCCCCGTGCAGTCGCCGTCCGAGTCGCAGCTGCGGTGGGAGCTCGCCCGGGCGCGGGCCGGCGCCCTCTCCGCCTGACGCGCGGGGCACGGTGCCTGTCGCCCGGCGGCCCCGCTTGCCGGGGGGGGGCAGCGTCGTTGAGGCGGGGGACGGCGTCGCCGGGGTGGGGCCCGGCGTCGTGGGGGCGGGGGCACGGCGTCGTTAATGAAAACGGTGACAGCCGGGGTGAATCACATGTCCGGAGGTCATGACACCCGGAGCGCGGTGGCGTACAGTGAGACCGTTCGTTAATGAAAATGACGGAGGTCCTCCCTTGTCTCCTGCTCCTCACGACCACTCCGCCACCGCGCACGACGCCGGCCACGACGGTCACAGTCACGACCCCGGCCACACCCACGACGCCGGCGCGGGCCACGCGCACGCCGGCCACAACCACGACCACGCCCACGACGCCGGCGCGGGCCACGCGCACGCCGGCCACAACCACGACCACAGCCACAGCCACAGCCACGGCCACAGCCACGCGCCGCGCGGGGGCCGGGCGCTCGCCGTCGTCCTCGTCATGACGACGGTCATCCTCGTCGCCGAGGTCGTCGGGGGCATCGCCTCCGGCTCGCTCGCCCTCCTCGCCGACGCCGGCCACATGTTCTCCGACTCCGCCGGGCTCCTCCTCGCCGGCGTCGCCCTCGTCGTCGGGCGGCGGCCCGCGAACGCGGCGGCCACGTACGGCTTCCGCCGGGCGGAGGTGCTCGCCGCCGCCGTCAACGCCGTGGCGATCGCGGCGATCTCCGTGTGGATCCTCGTTGCGGCGTTCCAGCGGCTGGGGAAGGGGGTGGAGGTCGAGACCGGCCTCATGATGGTCGTCGCGCTCATCGGTCTCGCCGCGAACGTCGTCTCCGCGGTGATCCTCAACCGGTCGGCGGGGGAGTCGCTGAACATCCGGGGCGCGTACCTGCATGTCCTCGCCGACCTGCTGGGGTCGGTCGCGGTCATCGTGGCGGGTCTCGTCATCACCTTCACGGGGTGGACGCCGGCGGACACGGTGGCGTCGGTCCTCATCGTGCTCATCATCCTGCCGCGCACGTGGTCGCTGTTCCGGCAGGCGTGGCGGGTGCTCATGGAGCAGGTCCCGGCCGGGGTGGACGTCGAGGGGATCCGGCGGCGGGTCGAGGCGGTGCCCGGGGTGTCGCGGGCGCACGACCTCCACGTGTGGTCCGTCGACGGGGAGGGGCTCGTCGCGACGGTCCACGTGGTCCGCGACGGGGAGGCCGCCGCGGGGTGCGGGATGCTCGACGCGGTCCACGCGGTGCTCCGTGCCGACGGGATCGGTCACGCGACGGTGCAGGTCGAGGACCCCGGTCACGCCGAGCACGAGGAGGCGCGGTGTGACGCCCCGGAGGGTGTCGACGAGGCCGGCCGCCCCGCCGCCCACCCCTGACGGCCACTATTGGAAACAATCCCCAATAGACGGGTAGAGTGCCGGGAATGACCGCACAGACCCCCGTCACCATCCTCTCCGGGTTCCTCGGATCCGGGAAGACGACGCTGCTCAACGACATCCTCGGCAACCGCGACGGACGTCGCATCGCCGTCATCGTCAACGACTTCTCCGAGGTCAACATCGACGCCGCCCTCGTCGCCGGCGAAGGCCACCTCACGCGCGGCGAGGACCGGTTCGTCGAGCTCACCAACGGGTGCATCTGCTGCACCCTCCGCGAGGACCTCATCGAGTCGACCGGCATCTCCGAGCCCATGCCCGTCGCCGCGACGTTCGACTGGCGGTGGGAGGACGGCACCCGCCTCGCCGACACCGCGCCCATCGACACCATGGTCACCCTCGTCGACGCCGTCCAGTTCCTCCGCCTCATCGGGAAACGCCGGACGCTCGCCGACGAGAACGTCGCCGTCGGCCCCGACGACGACCGCACCGTCGCCGACCTGCTCGTCGACCAGGTGGAGTTCGCCGACCGCATCTTCGTCACGAAGGCCGACCGGGTGAGCCGGGCGCAACTGGAGCGCACGGTCGCGCTCGTCCGCCGGATGAACCCGCGTGCGCGCGTCGACACCCTCGTCCACGGCCGGGTCACCGACATCGACAGCGACCCAACCGGGAGCCGGGGCGGCACGACCGCCGTGGACCTCATCCTCGGCGCGCACCTCTACAACGAGGCGACCGCGCGCACGTGGCAGGGGTTCACCGACGAGATCGAGAACCCGCACGACCCGGAGACCGAGGAGTACGGCATCAGCTCCGTCGTCTTCCGGGGCGACCGGCCCTTCGACCGCGGACGCCTCCTCGAGGCGCTGCGCGCCACCCCCGGACTCGTCCGGTCGAAGGGGTACTGCTGGATCTCCGACCGGCTGGACGCGGTGCAGGTGTGGCACCAGGCGGGGCCGGACCTCACGATCCAGCCCGCGGGGCAGTGGGCCGCGGCGGGCCTGACGCCCGGCAACGAGGTCGTGCTCATCGGCGTGGGCTTCGACCGCGCCGCCGCGGTGACGCGGTTCACCGACGCGATGCTCACCGACGCCGAGGCGGCGGCGCTCGTCGGCGAGCCGGCCTGAGCGCGCGGACCGACCGCGCCGGTCACCGGCCCGCGCGCCGGGGCGGCGCGTCGTCTGTCCGTCGTCCACGATATGCTGTGTGCGTCGCACGCCACACCGCGGTGACGGTGTAGCCCGTGTCGCACCACGGCACAGAAACACCGGCGGAGTCGTCGCACCGGACATCCCGGTGCACCGCCGCTCCAGCCCGCACCACGGTCGCCAGGCGTGGGCCCCTCCGCGCCGACGCGGTCGTGCCGGTGCGGGGAGAACACCGAATCATCCCAGGAGATCCTGTGAGCCAGAATTCCCGTCCCGTCGTCCTCATCGCCGACAAGCTCGCCCAGTCCACCGTCGACGCCCTCGGTGACTCCGTCGAGGTCCGCTGGGTCGACGGCCCGAACCGCCCCGAGCTCCTCGAGGCTGTCAAGGACGCCGACGCCCTCCTCGTCCGCTCCGCCACCACGGTGGACGCCGAGGTCCTCTCCGCGGCACCGAAGCTCCAGATCGTCGGCCGTGCCGGTGTCGGCCTCGACAACGTCGACATCGAGACCGCCACCGCGCGCGGCGTCATGGTCGCCAACGCCCCGACGTCGAACATCCACTCCGCCTGCGAGCACGCCATCGCCCTGCTCCTCGCGACCGCGCGCCAGATCCCGGCGGCGGACGCCACCCTCCGCGAGGGGGAGTGGAAGCGCTCCTCCTTCAAGGGGGTCGAGATCTTCGGCAAGACCGTCGGCATCGTCGGCCTGGGCCACATCGGGCAGCTCTTCGCCCAGCGTCTCGCCGCGTTCGAGACCGAGATCATCGCCTACGACCCGTACGTCTCCCCGGCGCGCGCCGCCCAGCTCGGCATCGAGCTCGTCGGCCTCGAGGAGCTCGTCTCCCGCGCGGACTTCGTCACCATCCACCTCCCGAAGACCAAGGAGACGGCGGGGATGTTCGACGCCGCGCTGCTCTCCAAGGCGAAGGAGGGCCAGATCATCATCAACGCGGCCCGTGGCGGTCTCGTCGACGAGGCCGCCCTCGCCGCCGCGATCACGGACGGCCCGATCCGGGGTGCCGGGTTCGACGTCTACTCGACCGAGCCGTGCACGGACTCCCCGCTGTTCAGCCTCCCGCAGGTCGTCGTCACCCCGCACCTCGGGGCGTCGACCGTCGAGGCCCAGGACCGGGCCGGCACCGACGTCGCGGCCTCCGTCCTCCGGGCCCTCGACGGTGACTTCGTCCCCGACGCGGTCAACGTCTCCGGCGGCAAGGTCTCCGAGGAGGTCGCGCTGTGGCTCGGCCTGGCGACGAAGCTCGGGCGGGTCGCCGGCGCGCTCCTCGACGGTGCCGCGACCTCGGTCGAGGTCGAGGCCCGTGGTGAGCTGTCGGCCGAGTCCGTCGACGCGCTCGGCCTCGCCGCGCTGCGCGGGCTGTTCTCCGGCGTCGTCGCCGAGCAGGTGACGTTCGTCAACGCCCCCCAGATCGCGGAGGAGCGCGGGGTGCACCTGTCGGTGTCCACCGCCGACGAGTCCGTCACCCACCGGTCGGTCCTCGAGGTCCGCGCCGTGACCGGGGACGGCACCGTCGTCTCCGTGATCGGGGCCCTCACCGGCCTCGACCGGGTGGAGAAGATCGTCCGCATCAACGGCCGCGGCCTCGACCTCCGCGCCGAGGGACGCAACCTGTTCCTCAGCTACGGCGACAAGCCCGGGGCGCTCGGCACCGTCGGGACGATCCTCGGCGGCGAGGGCATCAACATCAACGCCGCCGCGCTGTCCCAGAACACCGACGACTCCTCGGCGACGCTGGTGCTCCGCGTCGACAAGGAGATCCCGAAGGAGCTCGTGGAGCGCATCCGCACCGAGCTCGGCACGGACCGCGCCGTGCAGCTCGACCTCCACTGAGGTCCCTGCCGCGGGCCCACCCCCGGTGACGGGCCCGCCTCCGACGGGGGCGGGGGCCGGGCCCTCCGGTGCCGGTGCCGGAGTGGCGGTGCTGCGGTGCCGGACGCGCCCGTCGGGCCGGGCCCCCGCCCGGCCGGGCCGGGTCAGCGGTGGTGCGCCCGCCGCCGCCACAGCAGGACCGCGGCGGCGAAGATGAGCACGAACAGCCCGAGGACGATGAACCCCGCGTTGTCCATCGGCACCTCCCCGGCCCACGCCAGGGCGTCGACCCCGAGGTCGCCGGCCAGGGCCAGCAGCTCCAGGACGCCGACGATGACGGCGAAGAGCACCGACACCGACGTCATCGTGATGTTGTAGCGCAGCGTGTTCGCGGGGTCGGTCAACGCCCAGCGGTACGCCCGGGACATGAAGACACCGTCGGCGGAGTCCATGAGGGACATGCCGGCGGTGAACGCCAGCGGCAGGAGCATCGTCACCCACCACGGGGTGCCGGACGCGGCCCCGCCCGCGGCGAGGATGAGCAGCGACACCTCCGTGGCGGTGTCGAACCCCAGGCCGAACAGCAGCCCCACCGGGTACATGTGCCACGGCCGCGTCACGCGGCGGAGGGCGGGGCCCAGCAGGCGCGTGAGCGCCCCGGTCGGCCGGCCCGGCTCGTCCCCCGTCCCGCCCGCACCGCCGGCGGCGTCCGCGCCGGCCACCCCGTCCGGGCGGCGTCGGACCCGGAGCACCAGCGAGCGCAGCGTGACGAGGTTGATCACCGCGAGCACCAGCAGCATCACCCCCGAGAACGCCGCACCCCACACCCCCAGGGCCTGCCGCACCGGCGAGTCCTCCGTGAGCCCGGCCCACTCCACGGACACCGCGACGAGCGCCGCCGCGGCGACGACGACCGTCGAGTGACCGAGGGCGAAGAACATCCCCACCGTCTGCGGGGTGCGCCGGCTGTCCTGGAGTGCCCGCGTGGTGTTGTCGATCGCGGCGATGTGGTCCGGGTCGAAGGCGTGGCGCAGCCCCAGCGTGTACGCGGTGAGCAGCAGTCCCACGGTGACCGCGGCGCCGAGGCTGCCGGCCGCCCAGGCCGCCGCCGCGCCGGCGACGAGGAGCACGTGGAGGATGACGTTGACCGTGACGACGGTCGGGGAGAGTCCGCGGAGCGTGCCGCGGGAGTCAGGTGAGTCTGTCATGGGCGAAGTATAAGACGCTCTCAGACTCCGGTTTGCGTCGTGCCCCGGGCGGGTACGCTGGTGAGGTTCTGCCCCGGGGTGCGGGC
Organism: Corynebacterium bovis DSM 20582 = CIP 54.80; assembly: GCF_030408615.1. Classification (NCBI taxonomy): domain Bacteria; kingdom Bacillati; phylum Actinomycetota; class Actinomycetes; order Mycobacteriales; family Corynebacteriaceae; genus Corynebacterium; species Corynebacterium bovis. Next base: position 1,063,780 of record NZ_CP047187.1, read on the forward strand.
GGCGGGGGCGCGGCGCGGTCAGCACGGCTGCGGCGCGGTCAGCGCGGCTGCGCCCCCCGGGGCCCGGGGTCACTCCCCGAACAGGGCCGTGCCCCAGTCCTCCCCGTCGCGCAGGCCGGGCGGGCACGCGAAGAGCGCCGCGGACTCGTAGCGCACGTACTCGTTCATCTTGTCCTTCCGGGACAGCTCCAGCTGGATCGGGATGAACGTCTCGGAGGGCTTCGCGACGAACGCGATGAAGAACAACCCGCCGTTGATGTGCCCGACCGAGTCGGAGCCGTCGACGAAGTTGTACGCCCGCCGCAGGATCCGGGCCCCGCCGTGCTGGTCGGGGTGGGCGAGGTAGACGTGCGAGTCCGTCGGGACCGCGGGTTCGGTGCCGAGGGTGAGGTCGAACGGGACGTCCGCGAACTCGTCGTCGGTGCCGAGCGGTGCCCCCGAGCCCTTGTACCGGGCGAACGTGTGCTGCTGCTCGTCGAGGATCTGGCGGTCCCACAGTTCGAGGAGCATCCGGATGCGCCGGGCGCACAGGTACGTGCCACCCGTCATCCAGCCGTCGTCGGTCGCCCAGACGAAGCGCTCGATGTCCGCGCCGTCCTCGGACTTGAGGTTCCGGGTGCCGTCCTTGAACCCGAAGAGGTTGCGGGGGGTCGTCTGGTCCGTACTTGTCGACGACGCCCGGCCGTACCCCAGCTGCGACCAGCGGACCTGCACCACGCCGCTGCCGGCCCGCGCGAGGTTCCGCACCGCGTGCACGGCGACCTGCGGGTCGTCGGCGCACGCCTGGACGACGATGTCGCCGTAGGACAGGTCGTCGCGGAGCTGGTCGCCGGGGAACGTGGGGAACTTCGTGAGTTCCCGGGGGCGGCGGTCGGCCAGGCCGAAACGGTCGTCGAAGAGCGACGGGCCGAAGCCGACGGTGAGGGTGAGGTTCGCCGTGGGGAGGTCGGTGGCCTCACCGGTGTCCTGGGGGACCTTCGTCCGGTCGGTGGCGTGCTGGTTCGTGGCGTCGTCCCCCATGAGCGACCCGCCGTCGACGGTGGTCTCACCCCGGGTCATGCGCTCGGCCATCGACGTCCACCGGCGGAGCATGTCGCGGAGGGCGGCGCGGTCGCGCGAGGTGACGTCAAAGGCGACGATGTGCAGGTGCTCCTGCTGCGCCGTCGTCACCCCGGCCTGGTGGGCGCCCCGGAAGGGGACGGTGCCGTCGGGGTCGGGGGTCGTGGCACGCCCCGCCGCGGCGGCGACGACGTCCTCCGTGCGGCCGGTCGCGGCGAGGATCCCGCCCCCGACGGCGGCGGTGCCGAGGACGCCGACGCCCATGCCGGCGAGGAAACGCCGACGGGGGACACCGGGTGCCCGGGTGGGGGCCGTGCCGGTGCCGGTGGCGGCGGTGGCGGTGGCCGGGGAGGCCGCGGTGGCGGCGGTGGTGCGGCCGTCCTCCGGCGGCCGCTGCTGTGAGGTGGTGGCGTCCATGTCGTCGGTCATGCGCCGTGACCCCTTTCGTCTCAGGTGTGTGCAGGTGTGTGCGGGTGTGTGCGGGTGTGTGCGGGTGTGTGCGGGTGGGGCGGGCACCGGGTTCCCGGGGCACCCCGGTCCCCGGTCCCGGGTCCCGCGGGTGCGCCCCGGTCCCGGGTCCCGCGGGTGCCCCGGGTGCGGGCGCGCCGGGCTTTACTGGGCCACGACGTCCTGGACCTTCGTCACCCGCTCACTCAGTGCGTCGAGGGCCGTGCTGAGCTCCTTGCGCTGCGGCTCGGTGACCGTGTCGTAGCTGACGAAGCCGTCGCCCGAGCGGTAGCCGTCGAGCATCTTCTGCACGTCCGCGAAACGGCTGTTGATGTCCTTGAGCAGCTGCGGGTCGCGGGCGTCGAGAACCTCCTCGAGGCTGGCGATCGCGGCCTTCGAGCCGTCGATGTTCGCCTGGAAGTCCCACAGGTCGGTGTGGGAGAACGTGTCCTCCTCGCCGGTGATCTTGCTCGTGGCGATCTCGTCGAGGAGCCCCTGCGCGCCGGAGGCGATGAGGGCGGGGGAGACCGTGAAGTCGGACGCGGAGACGCCGTCGACGAGCTCCTTGACGTCCTTCTGCAGCTGGGCGGCGTCCGCCTTCGTGCGGTCGGTGATCGCGCCGTCGACCCAGAGCTGCTTCTCGATCGTGTGGAAGCCGGTCCACGTCTGGCCGTCCTCGAGGTCGGCCTCGCGCGCGTCGATGCGGGGGTCGAGGTCGTCGGGGAAGGCCTCGGCGATCGGCTCGATGCGCTCGTAGGCGGTACGCGTCGGACCGTAGAGGGACTTCGCCTTCGCGACGTCGCCGGCGTCGATCGCCGCGACGAAGTCGCCGACCTGGGCGTCGAGCGTCGACGTCTGCGTGCGGACGTAGGTGAGGTAGTTCTTCACGGCGGCGGCCTTCGTGTCGTCGGAGTCGGCCGCGCTGACCCGGTCGCCGGTGACGGTGAAGTCGCTGCCGATGCCGTCGCCGATCATGCCGGGCTTGCACACGGTGCGGTACGTCGCGGCCTCGGGCAGCTCGACGACGAGCTTGCGGGTCGCGCCCGGGCCGATGTTCTCGACCTCGCCCATGACGCGTCCGCCCTGCGTGTAGACGTAGAACTCGGTGACCTTCGACCCGGAGTTCGTGACCTCGAAGGTGTTGTTGCCCGTCGTGCCCGACGAGCCGCTGACCGTGCAGGCGTCGTCCGACGCCGCGACGGTGAAGGACCCGCTGCCGCCGGCGGGTTCCTTGTCGGCGCACGCGACGAGGGCGAGCGGGACGGCCGCGAGGACGGGCAGGGCGAGGAGGGCACGGGAACGGTGGACGGTGGATGTCATGGGGGTCTCCGGTGTGTGAGTGGACGGGAAGGGGATGGGGTGGGTCACGGGCTGTCAGGCCTGCGCGGTCACGGTGCCGGCCGCGGCGGGCCGGTCGGGGGAGGGGGTCGACGACGACCCCGTCCGCGCCGGACGCAGGAACAGCGGCAACGCGACGACGAGGTAGGCGAGCCAGGCGATGAACGCGAGGACCGTCGGCTGCGGGATGATGTTGAACATCCCCTCGAGGATCGTCGCGTACCACGTGCCCGGCCGGATGACCGCGGAGAGGTCGAAGGCGTGGCTCTGCAGCCCGGGAAGGATGTTCGCCTCCTGCAGGTCCGTCACGCCGTAGCGGAGGATGCCGGCGGCGACGACGATGAGCAGGAGGCCGGTCACGCGGAAGAACAGTCCGAGGTTGACCCGGATCGCCCCGGCGTACATGAGCACGCCGATGATGACCGAGATGACCACACCCGTGGCGAGCCCCGCGAAGGGGACGCCGAAGGAGCTGGTGAACGAGTCGAAGACCAGCAGGGCGGTCTCGATGCCCTCGCGGGCGACGGCGATGAACGCGACGAGGGCGACGGCCAGCGGGCCGACGGCGACCGCGTCGCCGAGCCGGCCCTCGAGCTCCCGGGCGATCGACGCCCCGGTGCCCTTCATCCACAGCAGCATCCACGAGACGAGGGCGACGGTGACGAGTGACGCCACCCCGCCGATGATCTCCTGGCCGGTCGTGGTGAGCGTCTTCGTCCCGTAGTGGATGAGGAGGAACACCGCGACGGTGACGGCGAGGGCGGCGATGATGCCGGACCACAGCCACGGCAGTGACCGGCGTTGCCGGGTCTTGGTGAGGTAGGCGGCGAGGATGATGACGACCATGGTCGCCTCCAAGCCCTCCCGCACGCCGATGAGGGCGTTCGCGTAGAACACGGGGTATCCGAACCTTCCGGGGTCGGTGAGGAGGGGCGGCACCCTGGTGTGTGCCGGGCCCGGCGTCTGCGGGGATGCCCGACGGATGCCGCCCCACGGGGCCTGGGAAGGTGGGGCTGGATCATCGTAGGCTTCCCTCACTAAGGACAGCAAGGATGGAGTCCGACGGGTGAGCGGGCCGGGGGTGTGGAGCCCGGTGCAGGGGGCGGCCCCGTCCCCCCCCCGGGGGCGGCGCGGGGTCGTGCCGCCGGAGCTGTGCCCCGCCGGCTGTCGCCGCGTCCTGCCGCCGGCCCCGTCCCGCCCCCGGCCGGCGGCGGGGCGGGGCCCGGAGGCCCTGCTAGACTCTGACACTGTTCTGGCACTGTCCAACAGAGTGAGACGAAGGAGTCCATTCCATGAAACTCGCCGTGATTCCGGGGGACGGCATCGGGACCGAGGTCACCGCCGAGGCGCTCAAGGTGCTCGAGGCGGTCACCGCGACCGGGGAGGGGGCCGGCGAGACGGTCTCGACGACGGAGTTCGACCTCGGCGCGCGGCGCTACCTGCGCACCGGGGAGCTGCTCACCGACGACGACCTCGCCTCCCTGCGGGAGCACGACGCGATCCTCCTCGGCGCCGTCGGCGACCCCCGCCAGGTGCCGGCCGGCGTGCTCGAACGGGGCCTCCTCCTGCCCCTGCGGTTCCGGCTCGACCACGCGGTGAACCTCCGTCCCGCCCGTCTCCTGCCGGGGTCGACCGGCCCGCTCCGGGAGGACGTCACCGCCGGCGGCGTGGACTTCGTCGTCGTCCGGGAGGGGACCGAGGGGCTCTACTGCGGCAACGGGGGGACCCTCCGCGAGGGGACCGTGCACGAGGTCGCCAGTGAGGTCAGCCAGAACACGTGGTTCGGCGTCGAACGGGTCGTCCGCGACGCCTTCGCGCGCGCCGCCGCCCGGCGGGGCGTCCTCACCCTCGTACACAAGACGAACGTGCTGGTCAACGCCGGTGGCCTGTGGCAGCGGGTCGTCGACGCCGTGGCCCCGGAGTTCCCGTCCGTCACCGTCGACTACCTCCACATCGACGCCGCGACGATCCACATGGTCACCGACCCGGGCCGGTTCGACGTCATCGTCACGGACAACCTCTTCGGTGACATCATCACCGACCTCGCCGGGGCCGTGACCGGGGGGATCGGTCTCGCGGCGTCGGGCAACATCGATCCGTCGGGGGCGAACCCGTCGATGTTCGAGCCCGTCCACGGGTCCGCCCCGGACATCGCCGGGACGGGGACGGCCGACCCGTGCGCCGCGATCCTGTCCGTCGCGCTGCTGCTGCGTCACCTCGGCCGCGGGGACGACGCCGCGCGGGTGGAGAAGGCCGTGCTCGCCGAGGCGGCCGGGAGGGGCGACGCGCCGGTCCGGACGGCGGAGGTCGGCGACCGGGTCGCGGCCGCGGTCAGCGCGGGCTGAGCCGCACCGGGCCGGGCCGGGTCACACCGGACTGCGTGGCAGCGGGTCGAGCCGCACCGGGTCACACACCGGGCCGAGCCGCACCAGGCCGGGTCACACCGGCTCAGCGCGGACCGCGCGCCCGGCTCACTGGTAGCTGACGAAGTCCGGGGCGGGGCGCACCTGCATGGTCTGCTCCGGGGTGAGCATCGGCTGGTCCTCGTCGTAGAAGTTCTTCCACCCCAGCCCGATCCGCGGGTCGAGGCCCTTGCGCACGACGTTCCACGTCTCCATCTTGATGTCCGTGCCGCCGTGGCCGTCGCAGTGGACGGCGACGCACACGTTGTCCGTGCCGACGGACATCCGCTCGCGGTCCCGGATCATCTGGAGCTGGAACTGGTGGATCATCAGCAGCTTCTGCTGGAGCTTCTCCTCGGCGACGAGGTGGTCGAGCCAGTCGACGACCTCGTTGATCTCCTCGGCCGGGACGTGGCCGACCTGGGAGAGCGGCTGCTCACCCGGCCCGAGCCGCCACTCGGGGTCGAGGGCGACGCCCACGCCGGGGCGGCGGATGAGGTCCTCGTAGTGCCGCACCTGGGTGAGCAGCTTCTCCCGGCCGGGCTGGACGTCGATGATCGCGTACCCGCCGCCGCGGACGATGGCGTCGATCCACGGCTCGATCTCCCCGGGGTCGGTGTAGTTGCTGAACGTGCCGGACGGCCCGGCCTCGCTCGCGGCGACGGTCGCGATGATCTCGAACGTCGGGACGACCGGGACGTCGCTGAGCGGGGCGTACAGGTCGGCCGCCTCCTTCGCCCGGGTGACGGCGGCGTCCCGGTCCTGTTCGCCGAGGCAGCCGAGGGCCGGGCCGCTCGGGTGTCCGTACAGGGCGACCATGCGCCGCCCCGGGAAGACGACCCCGCCGCCGCCCGGGATGCGCTCCGAGACCTCGCCGGCGAGGCGGACCCGGCGGGCGACCGTGTCCGTGTCCCCGAACCGGTCACCGAGGGCGACGACGGGTGAGCCGTCGGCGTCGGCCCCGGTCACGGCGTCGATGGACTCGTCCGTCGACCGGGGGTCGGCCGCCGGGGTGCGCACGAGCCGGAGACCGGAGGCCGCCGCGGTGGCGGCGCTGGCCGGGGTCGTGAACGTCGACGCCAGCGCGACACCCGAGCGGGACGCGGTCGAGCCGGTGGGGACCTTCTCCGGCCACGTCGTCCCGTCGACGGGGTGCGTCGTCCGGTCGTCGTCGCCGGGCACGGCGTTCTCGTCCCCGAGGACGAGGACGTGGTCCGGGGAGAGCCGGTCGAGCTCGGCGCCGACGGTCTCCCGGTCGGCGGGGGAGGGCACGACGAGGAGCGGGATGCCGTGGTCCCGGGAGAGCGACGCCCCGTCGCCGAGGCGGGTGTCGTCGGTGACGACGACCGCGACCTGCGTCGAGGCGAAGAGGGCCGCGCTCGTCAGGGCCCCGGTCGGGTCGTGGGCGACGACGGTCGTCCGGTCGAGCGAGGCCGCACCCGCCAGCGGGGAGGGGCGCTCGACGTCCGCGCCGTCGTCGTCCGACGAGCAGGCGACGAGCGCGCCGGCGGCGACGGTGGCCCCGACGAGACCGGTGCTGACGAGAAATCCTCGGCGGGAGATGTTCCGGGCCATGTTCACGGTCGTGTTCCTGCTCCCTGGGCGTCGGACGGCCCGTGGTCGGTGGTGGTGGACTCTGGTCGGTGGTGACGGCGTGCCGGGCCGGGTCCGTGGACCCACCGCGCCGGGCATCCGTGACGGTGCCTCACGAAGGCCACCACCGTCAGCCACCACTGTAACGACTGTGTGACTCGGGGTCCGCCGCACCCCGACCGGGCGGGCGTCTGTGGCCGAATCGTGATGTGGAGCAGGTGCGGCCGGGGCCGGGGTCCGGGGGCCGGCGCCGGCGGAGCGTGGACGCCGCGCCGGGCCCAGTGGACGCCGCGCCCGGCTCAGTGGACGGCGAGAGCCGCCTGCGTGCCCTGGAGGATCGCCCGCTTCGCGTCGAGCTCCGCCGCGACGTCCGCCCCGCCGATGACCGTCACGGGCACGCCGGCCTCCGTGAGCGGGGTGACGAGGTCCCGCACCGGTTCCTGGCCGGTGCACAGGACGATCGACTCGACGTCGAGGACCCGCCGGTCGCGGACGGTGCCGTCGTCGTCCCGGAACGACAGGTGCAGCCCGGCGTCGTCGATCCGGTCGTACGTCGCGCCGACGATCTGCTCCACCCCCTTCTTCCGCACCGCCGCCTTGTGCACCCAGCCGGTGGTCTTGTTCAGCGTCCGGCCCTGCCGGCCCGGACTGCGCTGGATCATGACGACGTCACGCGGGGACGGGGACACCGCCGGCCGGGTGACCGCGCCGGGTGCGGCGGGGTCGTCGGTCACGCCCCACTCGCGCTCCCACTCCGCGAGGTCCAGGGTCGGGGACCGGTCCGTCGTGAGGAACTCCGCGACGTCGAAGCCGATGCCCCCGGCCCCGAGCACCGCGACCGAGCGGCCGGGTTCGCGGACGCCCGCGACGCAGTCCGCGTACGTCATGACGCGGGGGTGGTCGACCCCCGGGATGGAGGGGACCCGGGGCGTGACCCCGGTGGCGACGATGACGTGGTCGACCGTCGCGGGGAGTGCGTCGTCCCGGTCGGCCGGGGTCGCCGTGCCCGTCGCGCCGGTGCCCGCCGTGCCGGCCCCGGCCTCTGTGCCCGCCGCGCCTGCCGTGCCGACCGCGCCCGTCGCCTCACCCCACCGCGCGACGTCGTCCCCGGTCAGCCGCCGGCCGAGCGTGACCGTCACCCCGAGCACGTCGAGCCGCCGGCGGAAGTACCGCAGCGTCTCGGCGAACTCCTCCTTGCCGGGGATCCGGGCGGCGAGCGAGAACTGGCCCCCGATGTCCTCCCCGGCCTCCACGAGGTGCACCCGGTGCCCGCACTCCGCCGCCGTCACCGCCGCGGCGAGCCCGGCGGGCCCGGCACCGACGACGACCACCGTGCGCGGCCGCCGGGCCGGGGTGAGGGTGAGCGTCGTCTCCCGCCCGGCCCGCGGGTTGACGAGGCACGACACCTTCTTCCCGACGAACGCGTGGTCGAGGCACGCCTGGTTGCACGCGATACACGTGTTGATCTCGTCGGCCCGCCCCTCCCGGGCCTTGTCGACGAACGCCGGGTCCGCGAGCAGCGGGCGGGCCATCGACACGGCGTCGACGAGCCCGCGGGCGAGGATCTCCTCGGCCACCTCCGGGGTGTTGATCCGGTTGGAGGCGATGAGCGGGATGTCCACCTCGTCGCGCAGCCGCTCGGTGAACCGGACGAACGCCGCCCGCGGGACGGACGTGACGATCGTCGGGACGGTCGCCTCGTGCCAGCCGATGTCCGTGTTGATCGCGTCGACGCCGTGCGCCTCGGCCCGGCGGGCCATGAGGGCGACCTCGTCCCACGTCTGCCCGCCCTCGACGAGGTCGGCGACGGACTGCCGCAGCAGCACCGGGAAGTCCGCGGGCACGCACCGGCGGATCTCGTCGATGACCTCGACGAGGAACCGCTGGCGGTTGCGCGTCGACCCGCCCCAGCCGTCGGTCCGGTCGTTCGTCCGCGGGCAGAGGAACTGGTTGACGAGGTACCCCTCGCCGCCCATGATCTCCACGGCGTCGTAGCCGGCCTCCCGGGCGAGCGCCGCCGCCCGCCCGTAGCTGCGGATGACGTGCCGGATCATCCCGTCGGTCATCCGCAGGTGCCGGAACGGGTGGATGGGAGACGGCTCACTGCCGGGGGCGACCTTGAGCGGGGTGGCCCCGTAGCGCCCGGCGTGGAGGATCTGCATGCACACGCGCCCCCCGGCGGCGTGCACCGCGGAGGTGACCCGACGGTGGTGCCGGACGTCGACGCCGTTGGTCATCTTCGCCGCGAAGGGGAGGAGCTGCCCGGTGCGGCTCGGGGCGATGCCGCCGGTGACGATGAGGCCGACGCCCCCGCGCGCCCGCTCCGCCATGAACGCGCCGAGCGCGTCGGCGTCCCACAGGCGGTCCTCGAGGCCCGTGTGCATCGAGCCCATGACGGTCCGGTTGGGCAGGCGCATCCCGTTGATGTCCAGGGGGCGGAACATGTGGGGGTACGGGACGGACCCCGCGCCGGGGGCGGTGGACCCGCCGGGGTCGGCGGGGTCACCGGCTGCGCCGGACCGGTCGGACACGTCGGTCATGACGGCTCCTGCTCTTCTCTCGGGAGGGCCGGTCAGGGCCCGGGTCGTCGCCGCGGAGGACCGGTCAGGAGGGGGCGACGACGGACGTCGCCGCGGCGCCCGCGACCGCGCGATCCCCGCGCAGTGTGGTCTGACTCACGTTATTGCCCGTCAGAATGGCACCGCAAGACGCCCGACCGACCCCGCGGCGGCCGACGTTCACCGGGGTCGCAGCGTCGTCCCCCACAGTTCCGTGCCCCGGGTCGTGAACAGGCGCACGGTGAGCTCCCGGCTGTCGCCGTCGACCTCGATCTCGCCGAAGTGCTGGAAGTCGTCCAACGGCGACGAGTTCGCGTGGTCCTTCCCCGGCGCGTGGACGTACACCACCTCCGGGCCGAACGTCGGGTCCATGTCGTTCGGCCCGAACCCGCCGGCGTTGAGCGGCCCGGAGACGAACTCCCAGAACGGGGAGAAGTCCTGGAAGGCCGCCCGGTCCGGCGAGTAGTGGTGCGCCGCGGTGTAGTGCACGTCCGCCGTCAGCCACACCACGTTCGGCACGTCCCGGATGCCCGACAGCACCCGGCCGATCTCCGCCTCCCGGCCGACGGGCGCGCCGGGCCCGCCGTTCGCCACACCCTCGCGGTCGGACTCGCCGTCGGGGACGACGATGCCCAGCGGGAGGTCGTTGGCGATGAGCTTCCACGTCGCCGTCGAGGCGTTGACCTCGCGGATGAGCCACTCCGTCTGCGCGTCGCCGAGGATGTGCCCGGGCGCGGTGGCCGTCGGGCTCGTCAACGGGTTGGCGTCCTTGTAGCTGCGCATGTCGAGGACGAAGACGTCGACCAGCGGGCCGTACGCGATCCGCCGGTACACCCGGCCGTCGACCGCGCGCCGCCGGTCGAGCGGCTGCCACTCGTGGAACGCCTGGAACCCCCGCGCCGCGAGGGTGTCGACGTCGCGCACCGTGTACGCCGGGTTGTCCAGCACCTCACCCGGGTACCAGTTGTTCACCGTCTCGTGGTCGTCCCACTGCACGACCTGGGCGACGCGGGAGTTGAACCGCCGGTAGTTGTCGTCGAGGAGGTTGTACGCGTGCTGGCCGCGGAACTGGTCGAGGGTCTGGGCGACGGCCGACTTCGCCTCGGTCGTGACGTTGCGCCACACCCGGCCGTCCGGCAGCGTCGTGGAGTCCCCGATCGGGCCGTCCGCGTACACCGTGTCGCCCGAGTGGATGAACAGGTCCGGGGAGCGGTCGGCCATCGTCGACCAGCAGAACATCCCGCCGACGTCCGGGTTGATGCCGAAGCCCTGGCCGGCGACGTCACCGGACCAGTGGATGCGGACGGTGGACGGGGTCGTCGGCGCGGTGCGGAACACGCCCGTCACCGGGTCCGACCGCAGCCCGGTCTCCGCGTCCTCGAGGATGACGCGGTAGTGGACGTCCCGGTCCCGTCCCGGGCGCAGCCCGGCGACCCGCAGCCGCCCCGTGCCGTCCGAGCCCGGGCCGAGGACGTCCCGGCCGCGGAAGACCCGGGTGCGCGAGAACGACGGGTCCGCCGAGGTCTCGACGATCATCCGCGCCGGGCGGTCGGCGCGGGCCCAGATGAGCGCCCCGTCGGCGGAGACGTCGCCGCTGGCCACGCCGTGCGTGACCGACGGGCGGTCCGGGAGCAGCCCGGCGGCCGGGCCCCGGGAGGAGCCGACGGACGACCCGGCGAGGGAGCCGAGGGGCAGCCCGAGCGCCTGGGCGGTCCCCGCGGCGGCGACGAGTCCGGCCCCGGCGCCGAGGCCGGTGAGGAGGGCGCGGCGGGTCAGGGGCCGGACGGGGGACGGTGCAGTCGTCGGAGGTGTGGACGCGGGCCCTGTGGCGGACGGTGCGGATGTGGCGGTGGTGGGGACGGTCGTGTCGGTGGTGTCGGTCGTCTCGGTCGGTCCGGTCACGGTGGCCGAGGTGGTCGTGGCGGCGGGTGCGCTGCCGGTGGTCGGTGCGGTCGCGGAGGAGGGCGTCTGGTCGGTCATGATGGCGTGTCCTCGGGGAGGGGGCGGTGTCCGGGAACGGTGTCCGGGAGCAGTGTGGAGTCGGTGTGGGGACGTCCGCGCGCGGGGGCGGCCGTCGTCCCCGGACGGTAGCCCCGCGGCGTGAACGCACAGTGAATCCGGGGTGTCCGGCAGACAGGACGGGCCGCCGACCCTTCCGCTCCGGGGGCGCGGTGACGCACGGACGCGGCATCGCCGGTAATGTCACGGACCATGCGTATCGCCCGTATTGCCCATCCCGAAGGTATGTGTTTCGCCGTGCTCGAGGGCGGACTGCCCGACGGGGACGGCGCCACCTGCCGTGAGATCAGCGGCCACCCCTTCGGTGACCCGGACTTCACCGGCCGGAGCTGGCCCGTCTCCGACGTCCGGCTGCTGTCGCCGATCCTGCCCTCGAAGGTCGTCGCCGTCGGCCGGAACTACGCCGACCACGTCGAGGAGGTCTTCAAGAAGGGCGCCGAGCACCTCCCGCCGACGATCTTCCTCAAGCCCCCGACAGCCGTCATCGGCCCGGAGGCGCCCATCCGCATCCCGGAGTGGGCGACGCGGGTGGAGTTCGAGGGTGAGCTGGCCATCGTCATCGGCAAGCCCTGCAAGGACGTCAAGCGGCAGAACTGGAAGGACGTCGTCCTCGGCTTCACCATCGTCAACGACGTCTCGTCCCGTGACCTCCAGTTCGCCGACGGGCAGTGGGCGCGGGCGAAGGGCCTGGACAGCTTCTGCCCCCTCGGCCCGTGGATCGAGACGGCCGTCGACTCCCTCGACATCGACAACCTGCCGATCAAGGCGCACCTCACGCACGACGGCGACACCGAGACCAAGCAGGACTCGAACTCGGACCAGATGATCAAGGACATCCCGGAGATCGTCGAGTGGGTCAGCTCGGCGTTCACCCTCCTGCCCGGCGACGTCATCTGCACCGGGTCACCGGCCGGGACCGCGGAGATGGTGCCCGGCGACCGGATCGCGATCGAGATCCCGGGGCTCGGGACGCTCGCGAACCCCGTCACCGGGTACTGACCGACGGCGGCCCGGTGACCCCGGCCGCCCGTCCCACCCCGTGAACTGCGCTGGCGCCCCGTCGGCCCAGCTCACGCCTCCGTGGGCCCGGTCGCACCGAGCGCATCCCGCCCACACCCCGCCCACACCGGGCGAGCCCCGTCGGCCCCGCTCACACCCCGCGCGCCCCGCTCACACCGAGCGCATGGCCGCGGGCACGTTGAGCGCGCGGAGGGCGGTCTGGAACTTCGCCGTCGTCTCCGCCGCCTCGGCCCCGGGCGAGGACCAGGCGACGATGCCGCCGCCCGCCCACGCCCGGGCGACCTGCCCGCCGATCTCGCAGCCGCGGAGGGACACCATGTACTCCCCGTCGCCGGAGCTGTCGCACCAGCCGACGAACCCCGCGTAGAACCGGCGCGGGTGCTCGATCTGGTTGATGATCCCGAGCGCGTCGTCGGTCGGGGTGCCGCCGACGGCGGGGGTCGGGTGCAGCATGAGCGCGAGGTCGAGCGCGGAGAAGCCGTCGTCCCGCAACGTGCCCCGCACCGGCGTGCCCAGGTGCCACATCTCGTTCGTCTCCGTCAGCCCGGGCCGGTCGGGGATGGAGAGGCTGCTGCACACCCCGCCGAGGATGCGGCGGTAGTGGTCGACGACGTACCGGTGCTCGCGGAGGTCCTTCGTCGACCCCCGGAGGGCCTCGCCGATCCGACGGTTCTCGACGGGGTCGGGCACGGTGGGTGCCGACCCGGCCAGCGGCAGGGCGGTCACCGTGCGCCCCTGGCGGCGGATGAGCATCTCGGGGGACGACCCCATGAACATCGTGCCGGCGTCGTCGGAGTGGCCCGTCGCACCGAGGTCCATCGCGTAACCGTCGCAGGCGGCGGAGAGGTCGATCATCCGCGCGGCGACGAGGAGCGGGTCGAACTCCCGCGCGTAGGTGACGTCGACGGCGCGGGCGAGGACGACCTTCTCCAGTGTCGTCCGGCCGATGGTGCGGAGCGCGGCGGCGACGTTCGCCTGGTGTTCCTGGGGGGTCGTCAACGGCGTGACGTCGGCGACCTCGAGTTGTTCGGCGACCTCGCGGCCGCGGAAGAACGCCGGGGGCTCCAGCGGCCCCTCGGAGGTGATGACACGTTCAGGTTCGACGAGGGCCGCGCGCAGCGACGTGTCGAAGGGGACCGCGCCGACGACGAGGTCGACGTCACCGTTGCGGAGGGCGGTGGCGGCCTCGAAGGCGTCGGGGAACGTGGTGCGGGTCCCCTGCGTGCGTATGCTGCCGGTCGCACGTGACAGGAGAAAGTCAGGTGCGGTGGCGGGACGCCGGGGAATGCTCACGGGGATCCACCGTACCCAGAGGGGGCTGCGACACCGAATCCTCTGGTCATCTCCGCCGTGCGTCCGTGGGGTGTCGACGCTGCGCCCCCACCGCGTGCGCCGCCCACGCGCCCGGGTCACGCCCCCGGCCCACCTCCCGCCGGCCCACCTCCCGCCGGCCCACGTCCCGCGGCCCATGTCCTCCGGCCCACCTCCCGCCGGCCCGGCTGACCGGGGCCCGCGGCGGCGCGGACGATAGCATGAGGGGCATGACTCACGTTCGCGTCCGATTCTGCCCGTCCCCGACCGGTACCCCGCACGTCGGCCTGGTCCGCACCGCCCTGTTCAACTGGGCGTACGCCCGGCACACCGGGGGAAGCCTCGTGTTCCGCATCGAAGACACCGACGCCGCCCGGGACAGTGAGGAGTCCTACGAGGCGATCGTCGAGTCCCTCCGGTGGCTCGGCCTGGACTGGGACGAGGGGGTCCGCGAGGTCGGCGGCGACCACGGCCCGTACCGGCAGTCGCAGCGTGGCGCGATCTACCAGGATGTCCTGTCCCGGCTGAAGGAGGCGGGGGAGATCTACCCGTCGTACTCGACGGCCGAGGAGGTCGAGGAGCGGCACCGGGCGGCGGGCCGGGACCCGAAGCTCGGCTACGACAACGCGGACCGGGACCTCACCGCCGAGCAGATCGCGGCCTTCGAGGCCGAGGGCCGCTCGCCGGTGTGGCGGCTGCGGATGCCGGAGAAGACCTGGCGGTGGCACGACCTCGTGCGGCGGGACATGGAGGTCGACGGCGCGACCCAGCCGGACTTCGTCGTCGCCCGGTCGAACGGTCAGCCGCTGTACACGCTCGTCAACCCCGTCGACGACGCCCTCATGCGCATCACCCACGTGCTGCGCGGCGAGGACCTGCTGCCGTCGACCCCCCGGCAGATCGCCCTGTACGAGGCGCTGCAGCGGATCGGTGTCGCGGAGTCGGTCCCGGTCTTCGGTCACCTCCCGTTCGTCATGGGGGAGGGGAACCGGAAGCTGTCCAAGCGGGACCCGGAGTCCGACCTGTTCAACCACCGTGAGGCGGGGATCATCCCCGAGGGCATGATCAACTACCTCTCCCTGCTGGGATGGTCGCTGTCCGCGGACCGGGACATCTTCGGGGTCGACGAACTCATCCGCGAGTTCGACGTCGCCGACGTCAAGCCGAACCCCGCGCGCTTCGACCAGAAGAAGCTCGAGGCGATCAACGCCGACCACATCAGGATGCTCGAGCTGCCCGACTTCACCGGTCGGCTGCGGTCCTACCTCGAGGAGTACCGGGACTTCCCGGCGGACTACCCGGCGGAGAAGTTCTCCTTCGCGGCGGAGCTCGTCCAGACGCGCATCAAGACGCTCGGTGACGCCGACGGGCTGCTGCGGTTCCTCGTCACCCCGGACAACGAGCTCGACCTCGACCCGAAGGCGGCGCGGAAGAACCTCAAGGAGGATGCCGCCGAGGTCCTCACCGCCGCCGTCGAGGAGCTGGAGGCCCTGCCGGAGGACGAGTTCCTCACGGACGCGATCCAGTCGGCGCTGACGACGCGGCTCATCGACGGGATGGAGCTGAAGCCGCGGAAGGCCTTCGGCGCGCTGCGCGTCGCCGTGAGCGGGGCGGCCGTGTCGCCGCCCCTGTTCGAGTCGATGGAGCTGCTCGGCAAGGCGTCGACCCTCGCCCGGCTCCACGCGGCGCTGGCCGTGACCCCGTACACCGACGGGGAGTGACGGCCCCTCCGGCGGCGGAGCCCCGCCTCCGGGGCCACGCCGCCGGGTCACCCCACCGGGTCACGCGTCCGGGGCCGCGTCTCCGGGCCGCGCCGGCCCTGGTGCCGGGGACGGTGTGACAGGCGCGAACACCTGGGTGACCTTGGGATTTGCCAGTGATTCGGCGGTCTGGTTATAGTATGCCTCGTTGAACGGCCGCACGGCCGGTACAACGAATGGCCTATGGTGTAATTGGCAACACAACGGTTTCTGGTACCGTCATTCTAGGTTCGAGTCCTGGTAGGCCAGCGGATATCACCGGACGGGGAGTGCTTCGTTCCCCGTTATGGTGGCGATCCATCACGAAATCCTGCCCCGTTCGTCTAGCGGCCTAGGACGCCGGCCTCTCACGCCGGTAACACGGGTTCAAATCCCGTACGGGGTACATCTGGCAACGCCCTCACCGACACTGTCGGTGGGGGCTTTGTCGTGCGTGCCGGGTCACCGGGGCTGGCCGCCCCCGCCGGGGCTCCCCGGGTGCAGCCCCGGAGACGCCCGGGATACCCCTAGGGGGTACCATGGTCGAGGTGTGCGCCGGCGCCCGGACCGACACGGTCCGGGGGACCGGGGTGGGTGACCCGCCCCGCCGGGCGCGCACGGCACCGCGCGGATGGTGCGCGCCCGGGCCCCGAGCGGCCGCTGCGCACGGTAGCCGCGTGTGCTGCGACCGAGCATCAACAACGCGGGGCCGCCGACCACGAGGCGTGCGGCACCGGAAAGGACCGAGGAAACATGGCACACAGCCGGTCAGGTCAGGGCACGGCCACGACGACGGACGGGAGGACGGCAGGGGCGTCGTCCGGGTGGCGTCGGGTGACGGCGGGGGCTGTCGCGGTGGGGGCGGTCGTCACGCTCGCCGCCTGTTCCGGGGGTGACGACGCCACCTCCTCCGCGGCCGGGACGTCCGCGGCGGCGACCTCCGCCGCTGCGGGGACGACGGGCGACGCGCAGGGCGCGGACGGCATGAGCGGGATGGACGGCATGGACGGCATGGGGGAGATGGACCACCGGATGGACGGCGGTCCGGCTCCCGCCGGCATCCGGCCGGCCGCGTCGCCCCGCTACCCGGTGGGCTCGAAGGTCACGCTCACCGCCGAGCACATGGAGGGGATGGCGGAATCGGAGGCGACGGTCGTCGGGGCCTTCGACACGACGACGTACGCCGTCAACTACACGCCCGTGGGCGGAGGGGACCCCGTCGTCGACCACAAGTGGGTCGTCCAGGAGGAGCTGGAGAACCCCTCGGCGAACCCGGTCCCGGACGGAGGGGAGATCACCATCCTCGCCGACCACATGGACGGGATGAAGGGGGCGCACGGCACGGTCGCGTCGTCGACGAAGCAGACCGTCTACATGGTCGACTACACGGTCGCGGGGATGACCGTGCGCAACCACAAGTGGGTCGTGGAGGACGAGATGGAGCCCCGGTCCTGACCGGGAGAATCTGCCTCTGACCTGGGGATTAGGACGGCGCGCCCGGGGTGCGCTAGAGTTCTCCCCGTTGCCGGGGACGCCCAGAACGTCCCCGGTTGTTCTCTGCCCCGTTCGTCTAGCGGCCTAGGACGCCGGCCTCTCACGCCGGTAACACGGGTTCAAATCCCGTACGGGGTACTCGATCACGCGAGCGTTCACGGTCGCGGCACCTCACCCCCCACCGCATCCCGGTGGGGGGTGTCGTGCGTTCGGGGGTGCGGCGTCGGTACCCGCGGGTGCGGCGCCGGGGCCCGGGGCGTGCGGCGCCGGCACCCGGGGCGCCCGGCGTCGGCACCCGGGGCGTGCGGCGCCGGGGCTCGGGTGGCCGCGGCGTCGTCACCGCGCGCGACGTCGTGCCCGGGTCCCGGCCCCGGCACCCGGCGGGGCCCCGGGGTGACCGTCGGCGTCCGGGGGTTCGACGGGCCCCTCCACCGGCCCACCCGTCGTCAACGCCGACCGCCGGGCGAGCCGCTCGTAGATCGGCACGGACCGCAACGCCGTCGCGACGAGCAGCGAGATGGCGCACGCACCGAGCATGGGCGGCAGCATCGTCGTCTGGTCGGTCATCTCCGTGGCGAGGACCAGGCCGGTCACCGGGGCCTGGACCGTGGAGGCGAAGAACGCCGCCATCCCCGTGAGCGCCATCGCCGCAGGGGACGGGCCCGTCGCGCCGACGACGGCCTCGGCGACGAGCCCGACGAGCAGCCCGACGTGGGTGCCGAGGACGAGCATCGGGGCGAACAGCCCACCGGGGACGTTCGTCGCGTAGCTGACCGGCCCGAGGACGTAGCGCAACGCGAGCACCCCGATGACGACGGGGATCGTCCCGGTCCCGGCGAGCGCGGACTCGGTGAGGTTGTCACCGCCGCCGACGAGCTGCGGGGCGAACCAGCCGATGGCGGCGACGAGCACGCCGACGGCCGCGGCCTTCGCCCACCGGGGGAGGGTGATGCGGTCGGACAGGTCCATGCAGCGCACGACGAGCCAGTTGTACAGCACGCCGAGGAGCCCGCAGACCACGCCGACGACGCCGATCCACAGCGCGTTCACCGGGCGCGGCTCCGGGATGGGCGGCATGTGCAGCACCGGTTCGGAGCCGACGATGAGGCGTGCGCTGATGAAGCCGACACCCGACGACGTCAACGCCGCGATGCTGGTGCGGACGTCGAACCTCTTCAGGAGCTCCTCGAGGACGAACACGCCGCCGGCGATGGGGGCGGAGAAGGCCGTCGCGAGGCCCGCCGCGGCCCCGGACCCGATGAGGACACGGAGATCCTCGCGGTCGAGCCGGGCGACCTTGTTCACGGCGACGGCGAGCGACCCGCCCATCTGCACGAGCGGGCCCTCGCGCCCGAGAGCGAGGCCGGAGCCGATGGCCAGCAGGCCGCCGACGTACTTCACGGGGAGGATCCGCAGCCGGTCGGCCGGTGCGATGCCGGACACCGTGGCCTCGATCCGGGGGATGCCGCTGCCCGCCGCCGCCGGTTCGATGCGCGCGACGAGGGCCGCGGCGACGGCGGCGCACGTGGCGCAGACCAGGGCGGACAGGGCGAACAGGCCCACGGCGGTGAGCGGGGACCCGGTGGCGAGCTCGTGCATGCGGGCGATGAGGCCCGTGCGGGAGCTGCCGAGCCACTCGAGGCAGCGTTGGAACGTCGCCGCGACGAGGCCGGTGAGGGCACCGACGACGGCGGCGAGGGCGGTGAGGGCCGTCAGGCTCCGGGCGTGCGGACTCACACTCAGCGAGGGAACACCGAGGCGGTACCGGGCGTCCGGGGCACCTGCGGAACGTCGGGCACGGCGGCGACGGGAGGGATCGCAGGTGTTCATGGTTCTGTAGATTCTGCCACGCCGCCGGCCGCGGGCCGAGTCCGGCGGGTGCGGCGGGTGCGGCGGAGGGTGTCGTGGCTCCGGGTCGGCGGGTACAGGCGGCGGGTGCGGCGGGTGCCGCGGGTGCCGGGGAGGGTGCGGCAGGTGCACGCGGCGGGGGCCGCGGGGCTCAGCCCAGGTAGGTGCGCAGGACGTCGGCCGCCTCGTGGAGGGCGACGCGGTACCGCGCCCCCGGCGACGGCCCCATGCGTTCGACCGGGCCGGAGATGGACAGGGCGGCGACGACGGCCCCGGTGGAGTCCGTCACCGGCACCGACGCGCTGGCCAGGCCGGCCTCGCGCTCGCTCGACGACTCCGCCAGCCGCACCCGGCGCACGGTGGCGAGGTCGTTGCGCGTGTAGACCGCACCGTCGATGACGTCGTCGACGAGCGCCGGCGGCCCGAAGGCGACGAGCACCTTCGCCGCGGAGCCCGCGGTGAGCGTCATCCGGGCCCCGACGGGCACCGTGTCCCGCAGCCCCGCCGCCGGCTCCGACGCGGCGATGCACACGCGGTCGATGCCGGACAGCTTGTAGAGCTGCACCGACTCGCCGGTCTTCTGCATGAGCGAGGGCAGCACGCGTTCGGCGGCGTCCTCGAGGAGGTTGCGGGAGGTGGGGGCGAGTTCGAGCAGGGCGGGCCCGGAGGTCCACTGGCCGTCGTCGAGCCGGGTGACGAGGCGGTGCTTCTCCAGGGCGACGGCGATGCGGTGTGCCGTCGCGCGGGGGAGGGAGGTGGCCTCGCACAGCTCGGAGAGGGTGCACGGGCGGTGGGCGACGACGGTGAGGATGTGGAGGGCCCGGTCGAGGACCTGGATGCCGCTGCTCGTCTTCGAGGAGGACTGCGACGCGGACTGCGTGGACGCCGCGGGGGCCGTGGACGCGGCGGGCGTCGGCGATGCCGCGGGGGACGGGGACGACGCGGTGGTGTCGCCGGTCCCGGTGGGTCCGGTGGCGGCTGCTCCGTCGGGGTGGTCGGCGGTCGGCGCGTCCCGGGAGCCGGAGTGCACGGGTGTTGCGGCCGACGTGGCCGTATCCGGTGTGTGTCCCATGATTTGGTACTATACATTCCATACAGTGGAATGGCCAGGGTCCGGTGGCGGCCCCGTGCCGGCACCGCGTCGGCACCGGCGTCGGCCTCCGGCGTCGGCCTCCGGCAGACCCCCGGCAGCCGTCCGGGACTCGCCCCGGCAGGCGCCCGGCAGGCGCCCGGCGGCGGTCGGGGCAGCGGTCGGGGACGACCACCGGTGGCAGCCCGGCACCGGCCCTGACGGGGGACGACGACCCCCGGCACCACGACGAGAAGAGGAGACGACGTGAGCAGCGACACCCCCACGCCCGCCCCGACCGGCACGCCCGCCCCGACAGGCGCAGCCGACCCGACGGCAACGCCCCGCCCCCTCACCCTGGCCGAGAAGGTCTGGAACGCCCACGTCGTGAAGAAGGGCGTGGACGGGGCGCCCGACCTCATCTACATCGACCTGCACCTCGTCCACGAGGTCACCTCCCCGCAGGCCTTCGACGGACTGCGCCAGGCCGGCCGCCCCGTGCGCCGCCCGGACCTCACCCTCGCCACGGAGGACCACAACGTCCCCACCGTCGGCGTGCGGACCGGGAACCTGCTCGAGATCGGGGACACCGTGTCCCGCCGCCAGGTCGAGGCCCTGCGGACGAACTGCCGTGACTTCGGGGTGCGGCTCCACCCGATGGGCGACATCGACCAGGGCATCGTCCACACCGTCGGGCCCCAGCTCGGCCTCAGCCAGCCGGGGATGACCATCGTCTGCGGCGACTCGCACACCTCCACCCACGGTGCCTTCGGCTCCATCGGCATGGGGATCGGCACGTCCGAGGTGGAGCACGTCCTCGCCACGCAGACCCTGCCGCTGCGGCCGTTCCGCACCATGGCCGTCGAGGTCACCGGCGAGCTGCGGCCCGGTGTCACCGCGAAGGACCTCATCCTCGCCGTCATCGCGAAGATCGGCACCGGCGGCGGCCAGGGCCACATCATCGAGTACCGGGGCGAGGCCGTCGAGAAACTCTCCATGGAGGGGCGGCTCACCATGTGCAACATGTCCATCGAGGCCGGGGCACGGGCCGGGATGATCGCCCCGGACGAGACGACGTTCGCCTACCTCCGCGGCCGCCCGCACGCCCCGACCGGCGACGAGTGGGACGCGGCCGTCCGGTACTGGAGGACCCTCCGCACCGACGAGGGGGCGGAGTTCGACACCGTCGTCACCATCGACGGGTCCGCCCTCACACCGTTCGTCACCTGGGGGACGAACCCGGGCCAGGGGGCGCCCCTCGACTCCACGGTGCCGTACCTCGACGACATCACCGACGAGACGGAGCGCGAGGCCGCCGCCTCCGCGCTGACGTACATGGGGCTCGACGAAGGGACGCCCCTGCGGGACATCGCCGTGGACACCGTGTTCCTCGGGTCGTGCACGAACAGCCGGATCGAGGACCTGCGGGCCGCCGCGGAGATCCTCCGCGGCCGGAGCGTGGCCGACGGGGTGCGGATGATGGTCGTGCCCTCGTCCGCGCGGGTGAAGGCGCAGGCGGAGGAGGAGGGACTCGACAGGATCTTCCTCGACGCCGGAGCGGAGTGGCGTTCCGCCGGGTGTTCGATGTGCCTCGGGATGAACCCCGACCAGCTGTCGCCGGGGGAGAGGTCGGCGTCGACCTCGAACCGGAACTTCGAGGGGAGGCAGGGTAAGGGGGGCCGGACCCACCTCGTCTCGCCGGCGGTCGCCGCCGCCACGGCGGTCACCGGGCACCTCGCGGCCCCCACGGACCTCGACGGCCTCGGGACCGGGCGGACCACCGACCACGGGACCGGGCGGACCACCGACCACGGGACCGGGCGGACCGCCGACAGCGGGACCACCGACCGCGCAACCGACCGGAGCTAGGAGACCACCATGGAGAAGTTCACCGTCCACACCGGTGTCGGGCTGCCGCTGCGCCGGTCGAACGTCGACACCGACCAGATCGTCCCCGCGCAGTACCTCAAACTCGTCACCCGCACCGGCTTCGCCGAAGGGCTGTTCACCGCCTGGCGGCGCGACCCGGGGTTCATCCTCAACCAGGAGCCGTACCGGGAGTCCTCGGTCCTCGTCGCGGGGCCGGACTTCGGCACCGGGTCCTCCCGCGAACACGCGGTGTGGGCGCTGCTCGACTACGGCTTCCGCGCGGTGTTCTCGCCGCGGTTCGGCGACATCTTCCGGGGCAACGCCGGGAAGAACGGGCTGCTCGCGGCGACACTCCCCGCCGAGGACATCGAGCTCATGTGGAAGCTGCTCGAGGAGCGCCCGGGGGCGTCCGTCGAGGTCGACCTCGTGTCCCGCACGGCGACTCTCGGCACCCACGTGTTCCCGTTCGAGGTCGACGACGACACCCGGCACCGGCTGCTCGAGGGGCTCGACGACATCGCCATCACGCTCCACGACGAGGACGCCATCGCGGCGTTCGAGGCGGCCCGGCCGAGCTTCGCACCCCGCACCCTGTGACCGGCACCGGGCGCGTCACCCGGGCTGCCGGGGGCGTCGCGGGTGCCGGGCGCGGGGATGCCGTCCGGGGTGCCGGGCGCGGGGATGGGACCCGGGGCTCCGGGCCCGCGGGTCACTTCACAGGGAGCGGGCTGGCGAGGTAGTCCGCGCCGAGCAGACCGCCGTCCCGGTCGAAGTGGAGCACCCAGGTGCTCGACTTCTTCACGCGCATGTCGTCCGTCTCGACACCCGTGCCCGCCGCGAAACGGCTGATGAGCTCCGGGATGACCGCTCCCTGACTCACGACGACGCTCACCGGGGCGGTCGTCGCCCGCGCGAACGCCGCGGCGGCAGCGTCACCGCCGGTCGCGCCGGTCGCGTCCCCGGCGCCGGCTGCGCCCGACGCGGCGTCGGACCCGTCGGAGCCGTCGGCCCCCGCTCCGCCCGTCGCGTGCGTCCGCCCGGCGGCCGTGGCGTCCCCGGGCGCAGCATCCCCGAGCACCGCGTCCCCGAGCACCGCGTCGCCGAGGGCGCGGTCCGTCCGCAGCGTGACGCCCAGGTCCTGGGCGAGCGGGGTGGCCGTGTGCACGCACCGGTCGGGCTGCGCGGTGGAGACCGTCGTCGGACGGTACCCCTCCAGCTCGGAGACGAGCATCTCCGCCTGCCGCCGCCCCTTCTTCGTCAGCGGGCGCAGGTCGTCGTTGCCGCCCCAGCCCTGCCGGTCGTGGGCCTTCGCGTGCCGGACGTAGAGCACCCGGCGGGCGCACCCGAGGGACAGGACCCGCTCCGCCGCGTCGATGACGGTGCGGTCCGCCTCGTACGTCGCCAGCTCGCGGGCCTCGGCGGGGGTCACCCACCGCAGCTCGTCGACCTCGTCGTTGGGCACGAAGCTGCCGTCGGGAACCTCCGCGGTCCAGTAGTAGACCACCTTCGTCCGGGACCCGACCGGGTAGTGCACGTACCCGAGCAGCCAGCCGAGCGACGGGGTGAGCCCCGTCTCCTCGACGATCTCCCGCACGGCGGTGGCCGGGAGGTTCTCACCCGGGTCGACCTTGCCCTTGGGCAGGGACCAGTCGTCGTACCGGGGCCGGTGGACCATCGCGACGAGGACGTCCGCGCTCTCCGGCACCGCGTCCCCCGCCGTCACCCCGGCACCGGACGGCCGCCGCCACAGCACCGCCCCGGCCGCGAACGTCGGGCGGGCGAACTCCTGCGCCGGCCGGCTGCCGATCCGTGCGACGTGCCCCCGGTCGTGGACGGACAGGGACAGCGACGTCGAGAGGTCACCGGTGCCGGTGTGCGTGATCATGAGGGCCTTTCTGGGCGTCCCGGCCCGGCCGGTCGGGCGCGCGGGCGGGTTCGGCGCGGAGCGTGGATTCCGAGGGGTGGTCAGTGTTCGTGGTGGGGTTCTGGTTCAATGGGACCGGTCACCGGGACGACGGCCCCGGGCACGCGGTCCACGGTCTCCGCACATCGTACTGTCCACGCCGGGTCGCGGCACGGCGGGCCCGGACCGACGGGGCCGGGCCGGTGCGGCGGTCCGGCGGCACGTCCCGTCGGCACAGGTGACACCGGCAGGGTCGTCAGGCCCGGCACGGTCGCGCAACGGAAAGGAGAACCGGCATGGTGACGGTCGCGGTCATGGGGGCGGGGTCCTGGGGGACCACCGTGGCGAAGGTCTTCGGCGACGCCGGCAACCGGGTGACGTTGTGGGCACGACGCCCCGAGGTCGTCGAGGGCATCCGCCGCACCCGGCGGAACGAGGGCTACCTCCCCGACACCGTGCTGCCCCCGTCGGTCGAGGTCACCGACGACGCGGAGGCGGCCATGGGGGATGCGTCGATCGTCGTCCTCGGCGTGCCCTCGCAGTCGCTCCGCGACAACCTCGCCCGGTGGCGGGACCACATCCCGGCCACCGCGTCGCTCGTCAGCCTCGCCAAGGGCATCGAACACTCGACCCGGATGCGGATGAGCGAGGTCATCTCCGACGTCACCGGCGCCGCGGCGGACCGGGTGGCCGTCCTGTCCGGGCCGAACCTCGCCCGGGAGGTCGCGGCGGGCCAGCCCACGGCGACGGTCGTCGCGTGCACCGACCGGGACCGGGCCCAGCACATCCAGGCGGCCCTCGCCGCCCCGTACCTGCGGCCCTACACGAACACCGACGTCGTCGGCTGCGAGATCGGCGGGACCTGCAAGAACGTCATCGCGTTGGCGGCCGGCGTCATCGCCGGGCAGGGGCTCGGCACGAACACGCTGGCGACACTCATCACCCGCGGACTCGCCGAGACCACGCGCCTGGGCGTCGAGCTCGGGGCGGAACCCCGGACCTTCTCCGGGCTCGCGGGGCTGGGCGACCTCGTCGCCACGTGCAACTCGCCGTTGTCGCGGAACCGGACGTTCGGGGAGCGGCTCGGCCGCGGGGAGAGTCTCGACGAGGCCCGGGCCGCCACGCGGGGCCAGGTCGCCGAGGGGGTGGTCTCCTGCCTGTCGGTGCGGGACATCGCCGCGTTCCGCGGGGTGGACATGCCGATCACCCGCGCGGTCGTCGGCGTGTGCCACGACGGCACCCCCGTCGACGAGACCGTGCGGACACTGATGGGGCGCAGGCGGAAGGCCGAGTGACGCCGGCCCGTCCCGGCCCGCACGGGGGTGCCGGCACACGCAGGGGGGCGCCGGGGGTGGCCGGGACACAGGGCTAGACTGTGGTGCCGTGATGACGAATGAGAGCACCGAGCCCACAGGTGACCACCCCGACGCCGCCCGCCCGGACGGCCCCGGCACCACCGGCACCGAGCACAACGCCACCACCGACGGACGGATCACCGTCGCCGTCGTCTACGGGGGTCGCAGCCCCGAGCACAGCGTGTCGTGCATCTCCGCGGCCGCCGTCATGTCCACCCTCGACCCCGCCAGGTACGAGATCGTGCCCGTCGGCATCACCCGTGACGGCGTGTGGGTGACCGGGACGACCGACACGGACGCGCTGTCCGCGCACGGCCGCGACCTGCCCGAGGTCGCGCCCGGGGAGCCCCTCCACCTCCTGCCGGGCCGGGGAGGGGAGCTCCGCACGACCGACGGCGGGCTCCACGCCCGCGTCGACGTCGTCTTCCCCGTGCTCCACGGGGTCAACGGCGAGGACGGCACCGTCCAGGGCCTGCTCGACCTCGCTGGGGTGCCCTACGTCGGCAACGGCGTCCTCGCCTCGGCGAACTGCATGGACAAGCAGTACACCAAGGTCATCGCGCGGGCCGCGGGCATCCCCGTCGGCCGGGAGACGATCCTCCGCGAGCGCCGCGACCTCACCGCGGAGGAGCGGGAGAGCCTCGGCCTGCCCGTGTTCGTCAAGCCCGCGCGCGGGGGGTCGTCCATCGGGATCTCCAAGGTCGACAGCTGGGACGACCTGCCCGACGCGCTCGACCTCGCGTTCCGGCACGACACCAAGGTCGTCGTCGAGGCGATGCTCCACGGCCGGGAGGTCGAGTGCGGCGTCCTCCAGCACGCCGACGGCACCGTCCGCGCCTCCGTCCCCGCGCTCCTCGAGGGCACCGGCGACGGCCCCGAGGGCTTCTACGGCTTCGAGACCAAGTACCTCGACGACATCATCACCGCGCAGATCCCCGCCCCGCTCACCGAGGAGCAGACCGAGGAGGTCCGGCGGCTCGCCGTGGAGACGTTCCGCGCGCTGAACTGCGAGGGCCTCGCCCGCGTCGACTTCTTCGTCACGGAGGACGGCCCCGTGCTCAACGAGCCGAACACGCTGCCCGGCTTCACGCCCATCAGCATGTTCCCGAGGATGTTCATCGAGTCCGGCGTCGCGTACCCCGACCTGCTCGACATCCTCGTCGCCCGCGCGCTCGCCCGCTGAGTCAGCGCGCCGGTCCCGCTGAGCCCGCGCGCGTTCACCGGCTGAGCCGTCGCGCCGGGACCGCGCCGGGGCTGCTGTGCTCCGGCGCCGGCCCGCCCGTCAGTTCCTCGTGCGGTGCAACGCGCCGGCGACGGCCCGGCTGATCTGCGTGATCGCGTCGTTCCCCGCATCAGCAGGCATCGACAGGGCGACCAGCGGCGAGTACCCCACCGCGAAGTACCTGGCCTCCGTCGACCCCTGGTCGAGGGAGGACTCGGCGAACCACGGGACGTCGTCGACCTGCTGCAGCTGCACACCGGGGTGGTACGACGACGGGGCGGCGACACCGCACCGGACGACCACCGGCTCCAGCCCCGGCGCGGTGTAGGCGACCGTCCCGGCGGGCAGCCCGGGCCGGTCCGTCACCCGGGAGGCGTCCCCGATCCGCCCCGGCAGCGCCGCGGTGAACGCGTCACACGCCGCGGCGTCGGCACCCGGCGCGGCGCGCAGGTCCGTCAGCGGCGCCGGACGCGGCTCCGGCGCGGACGTCGTGTCCCCGTGCGAGGAGATGAGCCCGCCGAGGTCGTCGAGATCCGCGCCGTCGAGATCCCCCGACGCCGTGACCGCGACGACCGGCGACTGGCCGACCGCGTACCACGTCGACAGGTCCGAGCCCTTCGTCGTGTCCCGGACCCGCAGCCACGTCGTGCCGCCGCGCTCCTCCGTGTCGCTGAGGGCCGTGTACTGCGACGGCGTGGACACGCCGCAGCGCACCGTGAGCTCATCCCGGTCATGGTTGCGGTACGCGCCCGTGCCCTGGGGGGCCGGGGCGGCGACGTCGACCTTCCGGTAGTCACCCACCTTCCCGGGCAGGTCGCCGACGATGCTGTCGCACTGCGGCGACGACGAACCGGGGGCGTCGACCGTCCCCATCGCGACGGGGGCGTAGATGTGCCGGTCGACGAGGACCTTCGCCCCGATGAGGACCGCGGCGACGAACACGACCGCCAGTCCGAGGGTCACCCAGGCGACGGTGAGACCGCCGCGGGCGCTGTTATTGTTGGGGCGAGCTTCTGTGGTGCGAGCCATGACCACCCATCCTAACGCCCGCCGCCCCCACCCTGGAAAGGACACCGCATGGCCGTTCCCCCGCAGGCCCGAACCGTCTCCGACGTCGGCGAGGCCGGCACCATCGCCGCGATCAGGGCCGCGGCGCCGAGCGCGCTCAACGGTGACGACGCCGCCGTGCTCGCCGCGGCCGCGCCGAACGCGCGCCAGGTGTGCACGACGGACATCCTCGTCGAGGGCCAGCACTTCTCCCTCGACTGGTCGACGCCCGGGGAGGTCGGCACGAAGGCGGTCACCCAGAACTTCGCCGACATCCAGGCGATGGGCGCGCGTCCGACGGCCGTGCTCATGTCCCTCGCGGTGCCCGGGGAGACGCCCGTCGACGTCGTCCGCGGCATCGCCCGCGGCATCGGCACGGCGGCGTCCCCGTGGGCGGCGGAACTCGTCGGCGGGGACGTCGTCCGGTCGACGCAGCTCATCATCTCCCTCACCGCGCTCGGCGTGCTCGCCGGGCCGGACCCCGCGCTCACCATCGACGGGGCGGCACCGGGGCACACCGTCATCGCTTCCGGGCCGCTCGGGCACTCCGCCGCCGGGCTGGCGCTCCTGCGGCACTTCGGCCGGCGGGACCGGGTGCCGGACGACGAGATCCTCCAGCGGCTCGTGCAGTGGCACTGCGCCCCGACGCTCACCGTCGGCCGGGGCTCCGTCGCCCGGGCGACGGGGGCCAGCTCCATGACCGACAACTCGGACGGGCTCATCCGGGACGTCACGACGCTCGCCGAACGCTCCGGGGTCATCATCGACCTCGACAGCGCCGCCATCGAACCCGACGCCGACCTGCGGCACGCCGCCGAGGTTCTCGAACTCGACCCGTGGACGTGGGTGCTCGGCGGCGGGGAGGACCACACCCTCATCGGCACGACGGCCTTCCAGCCCTCGGCCGGGTACCGGACGATCGGCCGCGCGCTGCGCGTCCCGGACACCGACCCGAACGTCGACGACGGCGTCGAGCAGCACGTGCTCGTCGACGGCGCGGTGCCGGCCGTGACGACGGGGTGGTCGTCGCTGTGACGGGGCAGGACGCAGTGGGCGGTGGCGTGGGCCGTGGAGTGGGCGGCGGCGTGGGCGAGGCAGCGAACGGTGCCGCCGAGGGTGCAGCGAACGGTGCGGCCGAGGGGGCAGCGAACGGTGCGACGGGGGACACCACGGGCCGTGACGGAGCGGGTGCCGCGGCGAAGCTGGCCGGGACCATCCTCGCGACGATCCACCCGTCGTGGCGCGCGGAACTCGACGGCGTGCCGGTCGAGGAGGCGGCCGAGGCGAC
Organism: Corynebacterium bovis DSM 20582 = CIP 54.80; assembly: GCF_030408615.1. Taxonomy (NCBI): domain Bacteria; kingdom Bacillati; phylum Actinomycetota; class Actinomycetes; order Mycobacteriales; family Corynebacteriaceae; genus Corynebacterium; species Corynebacterium bovis. The sequence goes on from NZ_CP047187.1 coordinate 1,092,361, forward strand.
CGCGCGTCGCATCCTCGGCGGCGAACACGTCCTCCCCGCGCCGGAGAACATCTTCCGGGCCCTGTCCATCCCGGCGCCGGCGACGCGGGTGCTCATCGTCGGACAGGACCCGTACCCGACCCCGGGCCACGCCGTCGGGCTGAGTTTCTCCGCGACGCCGGACACCCGGCCGATCCCGAAGTCCCTCGTGAACATCCACCGGGAGTACGCCGACGACCTCGGGCTGCCACGCCCCGACACCGCCGACCTCACACCGTGGCACCGGCAGGGGGTCATGCTGCTCAACCGGGTGCTCACCGTCACCGCCGGGGCGCCGAACAGTCACCGGGGCACCGGGTGGGAGGCCGTCACCGAGGCGGTCGTCCGCCACCTCGCGGAGCGGCCGATGGCCGCGATCCTCTGGGGACGGCCCGCGCAGACCCTCGCCCCGCTCATCGGCCCGGACCGGTGCGTGATGTCGCCCCACCCGTCGCCGCTCGCCGCCCACCGTGGCTTCTTCGGGTCGCGGCCGTTCAGCCGCGCGAACGAGATTCTCCGCGGGCAGGGTGTCGACCCGGTCGACTGGGCACTCACGCCCGGGGTCGACGGCACCTCTCCGCGGCAGCAACGGTGACGCGGTGGGATCGCTAAGGTGACAGGCATGGAATCAGAGCGTCCGACCGGTGGGTACGACGATGCGGCGGACCCCCGTGCGGGCGCGGGTGCTGTGAGCGGTGCGGGGGCGGGCGCCGGCGATGTCGTCGTCCGGTGGGCCCGGCGGGCGGCACGGGACCTCGAGCACCGGAAGGACGAGATCAACCGGCTGAACGTGTTCCCCATCCCCGACTCTGACACCGGGGCGAACCTCTCCGCGACGATGGCTGCGGCGGTCGACGCGCTCGCCGGGACTGGTGCGGGTACCGGGGAGGGTGGTGGCGCCGGGGCTCGTGCCGGGGCCGACGCCGATGCCGGTCCGGGCTCTGGGGCGGGTGTTCGTGCCGGGTCCGGGGCGGGCACCGGGGAAGGCGCCGGAGCCGGGGAGACCGTTGATGCCGGGGGCGGTACGGGCACCGGGGGCGGTACGGGGCAGGGCCCTGATGTCGCGGTGGTGACCGCGGCGCTCGCCGGCGGGGCGGTCCGCGGTGCACGAGGAAACTCCGGGACCGTGCTCGGCCAGGTGCTGCGCGCACTCGCGGACGTGGCGTCGACGGGCGAACTCGGCGCCGGGTCGCTGGCGCGGATCATGACCACAGCGGTGCGCTACGTCACCGAGGCGCTGTCCACGCCGGTCGAGGGCACGGCCCTGACGGTCCTGCGGGCGGCGGCCGACGCCGCCACCGACGCCCGCGGTCCCGCTGTCGACGTCGCCCGTGCCGCGGCCGACGCGGCCCGCGCCGCACTCGCGCGGACACCCGACCTCCTGCCCGTCCTGCGGGAGGCGGGGGTGGTCGACGCCGGCGGCCGGGGATTCGTCGTGCTGCTCGACGCGCTCGTCGAGACCCTCGGCGGTGACGGTGACGGTCGTGGCGGTGCCGGTGGTGAGGGCGGTGACCGGGGTGCCGGTGCCGGCGGTGCCGGCCTCGGAGGTGCCGGCGGGGCGGCGTCGGACGGGGACACACCCGGTGGAGCTGCCGGTGCCGGATCAGCGGGCGCTCCCGTCGGCGGCCCGACCCGTGACGACGCCCACGCGGACGCCCACGCCCACGCCGACGCTCCCGCCGGCGCCGAGCTCGAGGTGATGTTCCACTTCCGCGGGGAGACCGCCGCCGCCCTCGACGACCTCCGCCGGATGATGGACGGGCGCGGACACAGCGTCGTCCTCGGACGGGACACCGCGACCTCCGCGACCGTGCACGTCCACACCGGCGACGCCGGCCCCCTCATCGAGGACGCGTTCGCCCTCGGCACCGTCAGTGACCTGCGGATCGAGGCCCTGCCGTCCACGTCACCGACCTCCCGGCGCCACCCCGGCCCCGGTGCCGGACTGCTCGCCCTCGTGCCGGCGGGCCCGCTGCGCGACGTCTTCGCCGAGGCCGGGGCCGAGACCGACGCGGACGCCGAACTCGGGGAGCGGTGCGTCGTCCTCACCAACGGCCGGGACGCGACACCGGTGATCGACCACCTCGAAGCGGACCGTCGGCAGTTCTCCGTCATCGACACCGAGTGCTACGTCGGCGGACTCGCCGCACTCGCCGTCCACGACGCCACCAACGACTGGCAGGACGACGTCGAGGACATGGCCGACGCCGTCGCCAGCCAGCGGTGGACCAGCATCTCCTGCGACGGTGACGGGGCCGGGGTCGACGCCGGCACGCTCGTTCGGCGGATCCGGGACCTCCTGGAATCCGGCGGCGAGCTGGTCACCCTCCTGTACACGTCCGCGGTCCCCGCCGAGACCCTCGCCGACGTGCACCGCGCCCTGGCCGAGGACGCGCCGGGGGTGGAGATCCACGCGTACCGGGCCGACGGGATGGAGTGCGCCGTGCAGATCGGCGTGGAGTGACCGTGAGCGGCAGGGTGGCGAGCGGTGGGACGGTGAGCGGCAGGGCGGCGGGCGCGGTGCCGGCGGACGGCAGGGCAGTGAGAGACAGCGTGAACGTGAGAGACAGGACGCGACGACAGGATGTCAATGCTTGGATGGGATGACCCACGGCCCCTATCGCTGGTGACCACGCCCGACCGCGCACGGTCACTCGCCGGACGCCCCGGGCTGAAGACCATGGGCGACGCGCTGCTCAACTTCCCCCGGCGCTACGTCCACGCCGGATCCGCCGGCGCGATGGAGACGATGGTCGTCGGCGACCGCTACACCTGCATCGGGGACGTCCTCGCCGTCAGGGAACGGGACAACACGAGCATGCGCGGGCCCCGCACCCTCTTCACGTTCACGATCACCGACGGGTCCGTGCGCATCGAGGCGACGCTCTTCGGCAACCCCCGGATGCACCGCGCCGTCATCACCCCGGGCGCGCGGCTCATGGTCTCCGGGACACTCGGGGTGTTCCGCGACCGGTGGCAGCTGAAGAACCCGAGCTACCTCACCGTCGACCCCGGTACCGGTGAATTCGGGGCGTTCGGGCCGCTGAAGACGCTCGTCGACATCGCCGGGAGCCGGGAGGAGGCCGCGCGGATCCTCGGCACCCCCTGGCTGCCGACCTACCCCCGCCGGACAGGGACGACGTCCGTGGAGGTGCTCGGCGTCATGGACGGCGTGCTCGCCCAGATGGGCCGGCCCTCCGACATGCTGCCGGCCCACCGGGACGCGCCCGCCTGGCCGGAGGTCGGGGGCACGCCGCTCATCGGCTTCGCCGACGCCCTCCACGACATCCACCGGCCACCCGAGGCCGGGCCCGCCGCCGCGACGACCCGGCTGAAGTTCAACGAGGCACTCGGCCTCCAGCTCGTCATGGCGCTCCGCCGTGCCGACGCGGAGTCCCGGACCGCCCGGCGGATCCCCGCGCCGGGGACGGCGGCGGAGAACGCGCCGGGGGAGTCGGCCGACGGTGCCCGCCCCGGCGGCAGGCCCGACGACGCCCGGCACCACGACACGGTCCGGGCGGCCCTCCCGTTCACGCTCAGCCCCGGGCAGGTCGACGTGCTCGAACGCATCGAGTCGGCGATGGACTCCGACCAGCCGATGAGCATGCTGCTCCAGGGTGACGTCGGGTCAGGTAAGACGGTCGTGGCCCTGCTCGCCATGCTCCGCGCCGTCGACGCCGGCTTCCAGTGCGCCTTCCTCGCCCCGACCGAGGTGCTCGCCGCCCAGCACGCCAGGACCCTCACCCGCTTCCTCGACGACGCCGGCGAGACAGGCGTCGGGGTGACCCTCCTCACCGGTTCCCAGTCGACGGCGGCCCGGAAGGCAGCGCTGCTCGACATCGTGTCGGGACAGACGTCGATCGTCGTCGGCACCCACGCGATCATCCAGGACGCCGTCGAGTTCTACGACCTGGGGCTCGTCGTCGTCGACGAACAACACCGCTTCGGCGTCCGTCAGCGCGACCGGCTGCGCGAGTCCGCGCCCGTCGACCGCACCCCGCACGTGCTCGTCATGACCGCGACACCGATCCCGCGCACCGTGGCGATGACCATGTTCGGTGACCTGACATCCTGCACCCTCGAAGGGCGCCCGCACGGCACCGGCAGGACGTCCACGTCCGTGGTCCCCGCCTGGAAGCCCACGTGGGTCGCGCGGGCGTTCGAACGGATCAGGGAGGAGGTCGGCGCAGGCCACCGCGCCTTCGTCGTCGCCCCGAGGATCGAGGCGGAGGGCGGGGTCGAGGACGTCGCGGCGACCCTCTCCGCCGGCCCCCTGCGCGGGCTGCGGACGGCGGTGCTGCACGGTCGGATGCGGCCCGAGGAGAAGGACGAGGCGATGGCCGCGATGGTCTCCGGTGACATCGACGTGCTCGTGGCGACGACGGTCGTCGAGGTCGGGGTCGACATCCCGGAGGCCACGGTCATGCTCGTCCTCGACGCCGAGAACTTCGGGGTCAGCCAGCTCCACCAGCTCCGGGGACGCGTGGGTCGGGGCAGTGCCGACGCCGTGTGCCTCCTCCACACCGAACAACCGGAGGATTCCCCGGCGTTCCGACGCCTCCTCGCCGTGGCCGGCACCACCGACGGCTTCGAACTGGCGGAACTCGACCTCCAGGCGCGCACGGAGGGTGACGTCCTCGGCGAGGAACAGTCCGGTGCCGCCGCTCGGCGCGTCCGGCTGCTCGACCTCACCACCGACGAGGACATCATCCGCGAAGCGCGGCGCTACGCCAACGACCTCGTCGCCTACGACGAACCCCTCGCGCGGGCACTGGTGGCCGACATCGAGACGGAGGACCAGGAGTTCATCGAGCGGTCGTGACGGGGTGGTGCGGTCGTGACGGGGTGGTGCGGTCGTGGTGGGTGGTGTGGCTGTGGGGCTGGTGTGGCCGCGGGAGTGGCCGGTGTGACGGCGAGGCGCAGGGCGTGGGCGGTTCAGTCGCGGTGATCGAAGTCCCGGGTGTCGCACTCCCCGGCGTCGCACTGTCCGGCGTCTCCGGCGACCTGGTGCCTGGTCCTGGTGCCCGGTGCCCGCCGGTTCAGTCGCGGGTGTCGCAGGTCCCGGCGTCGCACTCTCCGGCGTCGCGTCTGCGGGGCGGGGCGGCGGGGGTTTCGGCCGTGCCACCGCGGTGCAGCGACCCGGTCCGGCGCAGTCGCGACGCGGGGTGATCCCACATGTCAGGGTGGTGGTTGACCCGGGGGCGGCGACGTGGATCGACGGTCCGGGGCGGAACCCAGGTCACCTTCTCCTCCCGTGTGCCTGGACAGGCGCAGGCGTCATTCTGTCGCGTCGACGGGCAGGCGTCCTCCTGTCGTGGACAGGCGCAGGCGTCCTGGTGCCCCGGGTACGGCCAGGTGCCTCCCTCCGGTGGGGTCGGGGGATCGGTCGGCGGGGGACCAGCCGGGATGTCGCCCGGGGCCCCGGACCGTGGATGCGCGGGGCGAGGGGCGGTCTGGTCCCCGGCACTGTCCGGGCGCAGGGTGAACCAGCGGTTCGGGTTCGTGCGGGTGTCGTCGACCCGGGCGTGGGTCGAGGTATCGGTGAACGTGAGGTTGTCGATGTCGGTGTCGCCACCGTGGTTCCAGCCGTCGATGTGGTGCATCGCGCATCTCGCCGCACACGCCGACGACCCCGGGGCGGTGGACATCCCCTCCTCGCCGAGCAGTGCGAGGTACTGGTCGAGGGAGCCGAGTCGTCGCGACCGGCCGAGCCAGAGACTTCTCCCCTGGAAGTCGAGGACCTGCAGATACAGGTCCGTCGCGAGTGTCGACTCGATGAGACTGCCGACCGTCAGCCGGTCACCCGTGTCCGTGATCCCGGTGCCGGTGCGTGCGAGGAGTTCCTCGAGCGTCGTGACCGCGACGATGGTCGTGGTTCCCCGGCGGGGCCGCACCGGCGTGCCGGGGAACACCGGCAGGCACTCGGCGTCAGGGCGGGGGTTGCACGAGGGGCAGACCCCGCAGCGGCCGTCGGGGCAGGGGTCCTGCGGTGCGGCGGTGGCCGAGCCCTGCGGTGCGGCGGTGCCCGGCCCCTGCGGTGCTGCCGAGCCCTGCGGTGCGGCGGTGGCCGGGTCCTGCGGTGCGGCGGTGGCCGGGTTCTGCGTTGCGGCGGTGCCCGGCCCCTGCGGTGCGTCCGGGTTCTGCGGTGCGGCGGCGGCCGGGCGCTGCCGGTCGACCGTGTCCTGCCCAGCGGGCACCGGGCGGCTGTAGGACGACGCCAGCGCGGCGGAGAGGGCGTCGTGGTACCGCTGCCCGGGCGTACGCCGGTCGACGGCGGTGTCGGGCAACAGGTCACCACTGTTACCGAGGTCGCACAGCACCCGCCGGAGCATCGCGGCGAGCTCGGGCGTCACGAGGCCGCTGAGGCGGGACATGCCGTCGAACCCCTGCTTCCCGAGGGAGAGCGTGCGCCTCCGCGCGCGGTCCTCGTCGGTGTACGGGTCGTCGATGCCGCACAGGGCGCGGAGCCGCGGACCGAGCCCGTGGAACGCCGCAGGCCCGTGGGACCGGGCGAGGTCGGCCAGCGGCGCGTCGCAGGCCTCGGTGAGCCGTGCGTGGAGGGTCCGGGGGAGGCGGTCGATGGCCCGGTGGACGGCGGCCACGCTGTCGGTGCTCACGGCCCCGTCCCGGCAGGCGTCGCGGAGGGCGGGCATGTGGCGTCGGTCGGGACGGCCGTCCCGACGCACGGGGGCGTCGTGAACCCTGTTGGCGGCGTCGACCCTCGCCTTCGCCTCCGGAACAGTGAGGTGGAAGGCCCTGGCGAGGTAGTTCGCCCGGCGGCCGACGCTCACCGGCAGGTCGTCCTCGTGCGCCCGGAGGAAGTCCGCGTCCATGAGGATCATCGAGTTCCGTGCGCGCTGACACCGCCCGTAGAGGTCCTCCCGCTCCTCGGCGGAGAGCAGCCCCCACACGTCGCTGCCGGCCCCGGTGAGCGCCGCGGTGGCCTCCACCAGCGCGGACACGGCGGAGCGGAGGTCGTCCGCGGACATCCGCGGAGCGTGCCCCTCCGTGGTCCCGAGCGTCATGGTCGCCCCCCTTCATGCCCCTACATGGTCGTCGTCCCCGCGGACAGCCGGTGCGACGCCGGCCCCGCGGACAGCCGGTGCGATGCGGTACCGCGCCCGTCACCCCGCGCCGGGCCGCCCCCGGACGTGGAACGTCCGTTCGACCTGGCCGCCGGTGACGTGGGCGATCCCCCCGATATCCTGCGTTGACCTCGACTCTACAGGTGCAGCACCCATCGCGCAAGACCCGTATTCGATCATGTGGACAGGGGCCCCGGTGCTCATCCGGTGGGGGTCGACGCCGCCGGGTGCGTGCGGCGCGGTCGGCAGGTCGGGAGGGTTCGACGGCGCGGGGCGGGCCCGTTTCAGCCCCGTGAGGTGCCGCGCGGTCGGCAGGTCGGGAGGGTTCGACGGCGCGAGGTGGGCCCGTTCCGGCCCCGTCGGGCGCGGCGCGGTGGGTGGTCCCGTACCCGCCCGACGGTCGGTGTCCGGGGTGCCCGGTACACTGCCCGCATGGACATCTGTGCTCCTTTCGCCGGGATCGCCCGGTTCCGCGTCGCGGACGGTCAGGACGTCGCGCCGGGGGACGTGCTCGTCATCGTCGAGGCCGTGAAGCTGGAGGCTCCGGTCCTGGCGCCGGGGCCCGGGACGGTCCGGCGCACGGTCACGGGGGACTTCGTCGACGTCGAGGGTGGCGACGTCCTCCTTCAGGTGGTGCCGCGATGACCCGCATCATCTCCGGCACCGCACGCGGCCGCTCGATCCGCGTCCCCGCGAGCGGGACCCGCCCCACCGCCGACCGCGCGCGGGAGGGGTTGTTCTCCTCGCTCCAGGTCAGGTTCGGTTTTCACGACGCTGTGGTCCTCGATCTCTTCGCCGGCTCGGGGGCGCTCGGCCTCGAGGCGGCGTCACGGGGGGCCGCGGAGGTCACGCTCGTCGACAGTTCGCGCCGGGCCGTCGAGGTCATCCGGTCGAACGCCGGTGTCGTGGGGCACCCGGCGGTGCGGGTGGTCGAGACGAAGGCGTCGACCTTCGTGGCCTCCGCGCCGCGGGGGCACTTCTCCATGGTGCTCGCGGACCCGCCGTACGACCTCGACGACGAGGCGGTCAACGACATGGTGACGGCGCTGGTGTCACTGTTGGTGGAGGGCGCGGTGGTCGTCGTCGAACGTCACTCGTCCTCGCCGGAGGTCGCCTGGCCGGAGGGGTTCCGGCGCACGACCCAGAAGCTGAAGAAGCGCACCTACGGCATCGCCCGGTTCGACATGGCCGTGTGGGACCCGGACGGGGTCGGGGAGGCCTGAGCGTCGGGGCGGGGGCCGTCGGTACGGGGGCCTGAGCGCGGGGGCAGGGGCCGTCGGTACGGAGGCCTGAGCGTGGGGGCGGGGGCCGTCGGTACGGGGGCCTGTGCTCGGGGGTGGGGGCCTGTCCGACGGCTGTGCGGCCGCAGCGCGGGACCCGGCGCAGTGGGCGCGGTCCGGTGGCCGCGGCGCGTAGACTCGGGCACCGTCCGTGTGCGCCGGCCGCCGCCGGACCCGATGGAATCCACAGGAATCGTGAGTAGGAGCCGCCCCATGCGCGTCGTCTGTCCCGGGTCCTTCGACCCCGTCACCAACGGTCACCTCGACATCATCACCCGCGCCGCGGCGACATGGGACGAGGTCACCGTGCTCGTCACGTACAACCCGAACAAGAACGGACTGTTCACCGCGGAGGAGCGCGCCGACCTCATCCGGCGGTCGTTGGCCGACCACGTGGGCTCCGGCGGCGTGACCGTGGACGGTGCTGCCGGGAACAGCACAGCCGGGGACGGCGCCGGCGCGACGCCCGCCGCTCCACGGGGCAGGATCACGGTCGACACGTGGGACCGGCTGCTCGTCGACTACCTCACCGAACACGGCGTGACGGCGATGGTCAAGGGGCTCCGGAGCTCCCTCGACTACGAGTACGAGCTCCCCATGGCCCAGATGAACCGGCGTCTCTCCGGGGCGGACACCTACTTCCTCTTCACCAACCCCCGCTACGGCTACGTGTCGTCCACGCTGTGCAAGGAGGTCGCCCGCTACGGCGGCGACGTCACCGGGTTGCTCCCGGAGCCGGTCGTCGAGGCGGTCACGCGGAAGTTCGCCGCCGGCAGCTGACGTTCCCCCGGTCGCCGGCCCCCGCCGGCGGCTGACAGTGACAGCCGCCGCGAGCGTGTCTTTTCGGCACGTCACGCCCGTGTCGTGTCATGCTGGGGGCCATGTACAAGACATTCCAGGGTATTGACGATCTCCAGCAGATGGTCGAGCAGGCCTACGGCGTGCCCATGACCAGCAACTGCATGGTCCCGCGGCGCGAGGTCCAGGATATCCTGGATGAGATCCGCAACGCGATCCCGATCGAGATGGACGACGCGCAGGACGTGCTCGACCACCGCGACACGGTCATCGCCGACGCGCAGGACCGCGCCGACCAGCTCGTCGCGGACGCCGAGGCGGAGCGGGACTCCATCCTCGAGGAGGCCCGCGCCCGGGCCGAGAGCATGGTCCGCGACGCAGAGGAGCGGGCGAACACCACGGTCGCCCGCGCCGAGGACGAGGCCGACCGCCTCGTCGCCGACGCACGCCACGAGTACGACGAGACCACCGCCCGGGCCGCCGCCGAGGCCGACCGCCTCGTCGCCGCGGGCAACGACTCCTACCAGCGCGCGGTCGACGAGGGCCGGGCGGAGCAGGAGCGGCTGGTCAGCCAGTCGGAGGTCGTGCGCAGTGCGGACGCCGAGGCACGGAGGATCGTCGAGTCCGCCCACGCCGACTCCGACCGCCTCCGCAAGGAGTGCGACGTCTACGTCGACTCCACCCTCGCCCAGTTCGAGGACTCCCTCACGGCGACGCTCCGCACCGTCGGCCGGGACCGGGCGGCGCTGCGGAAGGGGGCCGGGGCGAGCGGGTACCGTCCGACCCGCCCGGAGCGGGACCGCGACGGGGGCGTCGCGGCGGACCGTGACCCGCACGAGCTGCGGGACCCGCGCGACTACCGTGATTCGCGGTCGTAGCCGTCGCGCGGGTAGAAACGTGGTGTGATGAACAATCCCTTCGTGATCGACGTGCGTGAGGTTCTCCGCCACCCCGGGGCACCTGAGGACACCTCGACCCGCGGGCCTGCACCGGTCCGGGTCGGCGGCGAGATGCTCGGCATCGAGGAGGGCCGTGAGATCGAGGTCCGTGCCACCCTCGTCAACCTCGGTGACGCGGTGATGGTGGACGCCACCGTCCACGGCGGGGCGACCGGGCGGTGCTCCCGGTGCCTCAACGAGCTGGAGGACGAGCTGTCCATCGCGGTCCACGAGGTCTTCGGCATCACCGAGGGGTTCATCGGGGGGGACGAGGCCGAGGACGGTGAGGAGCCGCCGATGGTCGAGGACGACCGGGTGGACATCACCCAGGGCGTCGTCGACGAGGTCGGGCTCACCGTGCCGTTCAGCCCAGTTTGCCCGGACTTCGGGCGGGAGTGCAGCGACGACACCCCGGCCCCCGACGGCATCTCGGAGGAGCAGGAGGAGGCCCCCGACCCGCGCTGGGCGGCGCTCGCCGAGAAGTTCGGCGACGGTGAGCCGGACGGGGAGGACTGACCGATGGGCCGTAAGCGCAGGCTGACCGGGGAGAAGGCGCTCGACGCCGCGTACTCCCGGACCGACCACGCCCCGCTGCTCGAGTCCTGGGGGGTGACGCTGTCCGACGACATCCTCCGGCTCGCGCTCACCCACCGGTCGTTCGCCAACGAGAACGGGAACCTCCCGAACAACGAGCGCCTCGAGTTCCTCGGGGACGCCGTGCTCGGCGTGTGCGTCGCCGAGCAGCTGTACACCCAGTTCCCGGACCGGTCGGAGTCGGACATCTCGAAGATGCGGTCGGGGGTCGTCAACATGTACGCCCTCGCCGACGTGGCCCGCGAGCTGGACATGGGCCGGTACATCCTCCTCGGGCGCGGGGAGATGCTCACGGGCGGCGAGGACAAGCACTCGATCCTCGCGGACACGGTCGAGGCGATGCTCGGGGCGATCTACCTGGAGCTCGGGTTCCCGGTCGCCCGGGGGACGGTGCTGCGGATCTTCTCGGAGCGGATCACCCGCGCGCCGTCGGTCGGCCTGACGATGGACTGGAAGACGGTGCTGCTGGAGAACCTGTCGGGCCGTCACCTGGGGGAGCCGGTCTACGAGACCGCCGTCGAGGGGCCGGCGCACGACCAGACCTTCAGCGCCACCGTCACGGTCGGCGACCGGGTCATGGGCTCCGGGACCGGCCACACGAAGAAGGAGGCCGAGCACCACGCCGCCCGCGAGGCCGTCGCGTCGATCGAGGCGACGGGTGCATGACCGCCCGCGGGGACGCCGGGGCTGACCGGTCCGGGGGTCAGGCCGTGAGTGTCCGGGCCGGGGGTCAGGCCGGGGGCCGCGGTGCCTGAGCTGCCCGAGGTCGAGGTGGTCCGGCGGGGGCTCGAGCGGCACCTCACCGGCGGGGTCGTCACCGCGGTCGAGCTGCTCCACCCCCGCGCGGTCCGCGGGCAGGAGGGGGGTGGCGCCGCGCTCGTCGACGCACTCGAGGGCGCCCGGATCGCGTCCGTCTCCCGCCGCGGGAAGTTCCTGTGGCTCACCCTCGCCGACGGGTCGCGGCCGGTCACGGCCCCGGTCACGGGGGACGACGCCGCCCTCGCGCCGGCGGTCGACGCGGCGCCGGGGCCGTCGGACGCCACCCGGCACCTCGTCGTCCACCTCGGCATGAGCGGGCAGATGCTCGTCGGGCCGCCGGGGCGGGTCCGGTCGCCGCACGCGAGGATCCGGACACGTCTCGTCGTCCCCGCCCCCGCCCCCGCCCCCGGCCCGGACGCGGCCCCCGGCCTGAACGCACCGGTCGTCCCCGCCCCCGGCCCGGCCGCACCGGTCGTCCCCGGTCCAGGCCCGGACGCGACCGCCGGGCACGAGACGGAGCTGACCTTCGTCGACCAGCGCACCTTCGGCCGGTGGGAGGTCGTCACCGGCGACCCGGTGCCCCACATCGCCCGCGACCCGCTCGACCCGGAGCTCGACGTCGCGGCCCTCGCGCGCCGCATCCGCACGCGCCGGTCGGAGATCAAGCGCGTGCTGCTCGACCAGACGGTCGTGTCCGGCATCGGCAACATCTACGCCGACGAGGCCCTGTGGGCCGCGCGCGTCATGCCCTTCCGCCGGGCGTCGTCGATGCGTCAGCGCGACGTCGTCACCCTCCTGGGCGAGGCGAAGGCCGTCATGGAGCGCGCCCTCGCGGCCGGCGGGACGAGTTTCGACGCCCTCTACGTCGACGTCGAGGGGGCGAGCGGGTACTTCGCGCGGTCCCTCGCCGTGTACGGGCGTGAGGGGCTGCCGTGTCCACGGTGCGGGACGCCGGTCACACGGATCCCGTGGGCCGGCCGATCGACACATCTGTGCAGGACGTGCCAGGTTCTCTGACGTCCACATGGTGACACACACCGCTCCGGGAGTTCATGGAGGGCCAGATCACCGGCTAAGATGCCGCGCATGGATACAGTGGCGTCTTTTCTCGCGGACCCGGTCAACTACTGGTACTGGTGGGTTGTCGCGGCTCTGCTCCTCATCGCGGGCATCGCGTTCGGGGTGATGACCGGGGCGGTGCAGATCCGGCTCATCCCGGAGATGTTCCGCACCGTCAAGGAGACGCCGGGGGAGGACGCGGACAGCAACCAGATCTCGGCGTTCAAGGCCTTCACGATCTCCGCCGCGTCCCGCGTCGGCACGGGCAACGTCGCGGGCGTCGCCGTCGCCATCACGACCGGCGGCCCGGGCGCGGTGTTCTGGATGTGGCTCATCGCCCTCGTCGGCGGGGCGACGTCGTTCGTCGAGTCCACCCTCGCCCAGCTGTGGAAGGAACGCGACACGGAGAACCGCGCCTACCGCGGCGGGCCCGCCTACTACATGACGAAGGGGCTCAACGCCCGCTGGCTGGCCGTCCTCTTCGGCATCGCCATCACCCTCACCTACGGGTTCGTCTACAACGCCGTGCAGACGAACTCCATCGTCGAGGCGTTCAGCGTCTCCTTCGGCAGTGACGCGATGTCGACCCGCCTCATCATCGGCGCGGTCATCGCCGCGGTGACCGCCGTCGTCATCTTCGGCGGCATCCAGCGGATCGCCAACGTCACCCAGGTCATCGTGCCGTTCATGGCCGGGGCGTACATCATCATCGGCGCCGTCGTCGTCGCCATGAACATCTCCGCCGTGCCGGACATGATCAGCCTCATCGTCGGCCACGCCCTCGGCTTCCGGGAGGTCACCGGGGCGACGCTCGGTGTCGCGATCCAGCAGGGCATCCGGCGCGGCCTGTTCTCCAACGAGGCCGGGCAGGGCTCCGCCCCGAACGCCGCCGCCACCGCGTCGGTGTCCCACCCCGTGAAGCAGGGCCTGGTGCAGACCCTCGGCGTGTACTTCGACACGCTCGTCGTCTGCTCGATCACGGCCTTCATCATCCTGCTGTCCCACCCGAGCTTCGGGGAGGGTGTGGAGTCCTCCGCGCTGACCCAGCGGGCCCTCGCCAGCGAGGTCGGGGCGTGGGGGACGCACGCGATCACGTTCATCCTGTTCTTCCTGGCGTTCAGCTCCGTGATCGGCAACTACTACCTCGCCCAGTCCAACATCGAGTACTTCACCCGGAACCGGGGTGTCCTCGCCGGGTTCCGCGTGCTCGTCGTCCTGTGCGTCTTCGCCGGGGCCGTGGGGACCGTGCCGCTGGTGTGGAACCTCGCGGACACCTTCGCCGCGACGATGGTCGTGCTCAACCTCATCGCCATCATCCCGCTGAGCCGGGTGGCCGTGCGCCTGCTGCGCAACTACATGGAGCAGCGGCGCGAGGGCAAGGACCCGGTGTTCCACCGCAGCATGATGCCGGACATCCCGAACGTCGAGTGCTGGGGGCCCGCCGACCCGGAGATCCGGGAGGGGGTCCGGCCCTCGTGAGGGACGATCTCGCGGGGGACGACCGCGTGGGGGATGCTCTCGCGGGGGACGACCTCGTGGGGGACGACGACGCCCACCGCGCCGGCGACGGCACCGGCGACGGCACCGCCGGCGCGGCCGGGGCGGGGGAGGACGCCGTGCGGCTGACCGCGTGGGTCCACGGCGACGTCCAGGGCGTCGGCTTCCGGTGGGCGACCCGCGTCCGGGCGCTCGAGCTCGGCCTCGTGGGGTACGCGCGGAACTACGCCGACGGGCGCGTCCTCGTCACCGCGGAGGGCCCGGGCGAGGCGGTCGAGGCCCTCCGGGCGTGGCTGCGGTCCGCGGGGACGCCGGGCACGGTGACGACCGTCGTCGACTCCCTCAGCGCGGCACGCGGCGGGTACAGTGGCTTCGACCGGCGCTGACCGGCGCTGACCGGTACAGACCGGTACAGACCCCCGCGCTGACCGGTCCAGACCGGCACAGACCGGTACAGACCCCCGCGCTGACCGGCCCCGACGAGCCCGGACCGGCACCGGAGACGACCCCCGAGACCACACGGAGAAAGCCCAGCACCATGCACCTGAAGTCGCTGACACTCAAGGGCTTCAAGTCCTTCGCGTCGGCGACGACGCTCGCGCTGGAACCCGGCATCTGCGCCGTCGTCGGCCCGAACGGGTCGGGGAAGTCCAACGTCGTCGACGCCCTCGCGTGGGTCATGGGCGAACAGGGCGCCAAGACCCTGCGCGGCGGCAAGATGGAGGACGTCATCTTCGCCGGGGCGGGCGACCGCAAGCCGCTCGGGCGGGCCGAGGTCACGCTGACGATCGACAACTCCGACGGGGCGCTGCCGATCGAGTACTCCGAGGTCTCGGTCACCCGGCGGATGTACCGCGACGGGGCGAGCGAGTACGAGATCAACGGGGCGAAGGCCCGCCTCATGGACATCCAGGAGCTCCTCAGCGACTCCGGCATCGGGCGGGAGATGCACGTCATCGTCGGGCAGGGGCGGCTCGCGCAGATCCTCGAGTCCCGGCCCGAGGAACGCCGCGCGTTCATCGAGGAGGCCGCCGGCGTGCTCAAACACCGGCGTCGCCGCGAGAAGGCCCAGCGCAAGCTCACCTCGATGCAGGGCAACCTCGACCGGCTCCACGACCTCACCGACGAACTCCGCACGCAGCTCAAGCCCCTCGCCCGGCAGGCGGAGGCCGCCCAGCGTGCCGCGACGGTGCAGGCCCGTATCCGGGAGGCGCGGCTCACCCTCGCGGCGGACACCGTCTGCGAACTCTCGGAGGAGCTGTCCTCGACGGAGTCCCGGGCGGCGGCGCTGGCCGAACGGCTGTCCGGGCTCACGGCCACCGTCGAGGAGCAGACCGAGGAGCTCACGGTCATGGAGGAGGAGCTCCGGCAGGCCCTCGAGGCCGCCGAGGCCGCCCGGTCGCTCTGGTACCGGCTGTCCTCCGTCGCGGAGCGCAACGCCGCGACGATCCGCATCGCCGCCGACCGCGCGGACGACCACGGTGCGGAGGCGGCGTGGAGCGGGCCCGACCCGGCGGAGCTGCTCGCCCGGGCGGAGCGCCTCGACGAGGAGCAGCTGCGGCTCGACGAGGAGGTCGAGATCGCCTCCGAGCGGCTCGACGCGGTGCGGGAGGACGTCGCCGAACGGGACGAGGCCGCCCGTGCCGCGGAGAAGGAGCACCTCGCCCGGGTGCGGGCGGTCGCCGACCGGCGGGAGGGGCTCGTCCGGCTCCTCGCGAGCCAGGAGTCGGCCGAGGCCCGGCGGACGTCCCTCGAGGCCGAGGTCGGGCGGCTCACCCAGACCGTGGAGGAGCAGCAGGCCGCCGCCGCCCGGGCGCAGGCCGAGGCGGAGGAGGCCCGGGGGGAGGCCGACGCCGTCGACGGCGAGGGCGACGGGCTCGCCACGGCCGGGGAACGCGCCGAGGAGGAGAGCCGCGCCGCCGACGCGCGCGTCGCCGAACTCCGGGCGGAGGAGCGGGACATCGAACGCACCGTCGCGTCCCTCACCGCCCGCATCGACACGTGGGAGGACCAGCTCCGGCCCCGCGACGGCGGGGACGTCGCCGCCCGGGCCGCCACGGCCCTCGACCTCGGGGAGCTCAGCCCGCTCGCCGGGGCGGTCACCGCCCACGCCGGGTGGGAGCGTGCCCTGTCCGCCGTGCTCGCCGCCGGTGCCGACGGGCTCGCCGGGTCCGTCGACCCGCGCGTCCTCGCGGCCCTCGAGGAGGCCGACGCCGGGCGCGCGCTGCTGCTCGACCGGCGGGAGGCGGCCGGGTGGCGGCTCGACGCCGAGGTCCCGGACGGTGCCCGCTGGCTCCTCGACCTCGTCGACGCCCCCGACGACCTGCGGTTCGCCGTCGCCTCGCTGCTCGTCGACGTCGTCGCGGTCGACGGTGTGGAGGCGGCGCGGGACGTCGTCGAGAATGACCCCCGCCTCCGGGCCGTGACCCGCACGGGGACCGTCGTCGGCGCGGGGTGGGCGGCCGCCGGGTCCGGGGGCACGACGCCGGTGGAGCTCGCCGGGAAGGTCGCCGCCGCGCGGGGGGAGAGGGACGACGCCGTGAACCGCCTCAGCGACCTCCAGGCCGGCATCGGGGCGGCCGAGGAGACGGCGGCGGAACGCCGGACCGCGGCCGCCGCCGCCCGGGCCGCCGCCCGCGAGCACCGCGGCCGCGTCGAGGCGGCCACCCGGCGCGCGACCGCGACCGCGCGGACCGCCGAGGAGACCGCGCGGCAGCTCCGACGGGCGCGGGACCAGCGGGACGACGCGGAACGCCGGCTCGCCGAGGTCGTGCAGGAGTGCGACGACGTCGCGGACCGCCTCGCCCGCGTCGACGACGACGGGCACGAGGAGGAGCCGTCGACGGACGAGCGCGACCGCGCCGCCGCCGCGCTCACCGAGGCCCGGGCGATGGAGATGGAGGCCCGGCTGGCGCTGCGCACCGCCGAGGAGCGGGCCGGGGCCGGGCGCGGCCGGGCCGACGGGCTGCGCCGGCAGGCCCGGCAGGAGCAGGCGGCGCGGGAACAGTTCGAACGCTCCGTCGCCCGGCGGCGGGCGGCCCGGGAGGTCGCGGCGGCGGTCCACGCGGAGGCGCAGCGCGTCGACGCCCGGATCCGTGACGCCCTCGACCGGGCGGAGCGGCAGCGCACGATCACCGGCGAGTCCCACACCCGGTGGCAGAGTTCCCTGTCCCGGAAGAAGGACGAGGTCAACGCGCTGACGACCCAGCTGGGGCGGCTCAACGACACCGTCCACGAGGTGGAGCTCGCGCGCAGCCAGGCGCAGCTCAAGCTCGAGCAGGCCCTGGAACAGGCGATGGAGCAGCTCGGCATGAACGCCACCGAACTCGCCGCGGCGGCGCCCGAGGGGCCGGTCGACCGGACCGCGACGCGCAAGGAGCTCGCCGCGGCGGAGAAGGACCTCCGGTCCCTCGGCAAGGTCAACCCGCTGGCGCTCGAGGAGTACGCGGCGCTCGAGGAACGCTACCGGTTCCTCGCCGAGCAGCTCGACGACGTCGAACGGGCCCGGGCCGACCTCGAGGGCGTGATCCGGGACGTCGACGACACGATCCTCCAGCTCTTCACCGACGCGTGGCGGGACGTCGAGGCGGAGTTCCCCACGGTGTTCGCCACGTTGTTTCCCGGCGGTGCCGGGCGCCTCGTGCTCACCGACCCGGACGACATGCTCACGACCGGCATCGAGGTCGAGGCCCGCCCGCCGGGGAAGAAGGTCAAGCGGCTCACGCTGCTCTCCGGCGGGGAGAAGTCCCTCACCGCGCTGGCGATGCTCGTCGCGATCTTCCGGGCCCGGCCCAGCCCGTTCTACGTCATGGACGAGGTCGAGGCGGCCCTCGACGACGTCAACCTCCGCCGGCTCATCGCCCTGTTCGAGGAACTGCGCAAGGACAGCCAGCTCATCGTCATCACCCACCAGAAGCCGACGATGGACGTGGCGAACGTCCTCTACGGCGTGACGATGCGCGGCGACGGCGTCACCCGGGTCATCTCGCAGCGCATGAACCCGGCGGGGGCGGTGTCCTGACCTCCATCTAGGATGGTGGCGCACCTCTGACGGTCCGGCCCCGGACCGGGGGGACCCCACCAGCGGGCACCGGGTGCCACCGGACCCACCTCTGACCGAGAAGGACTATGACCGCACAGAGCCCCATCGCTGACCTGAACGACACGCTGCTGGCCTGGGCCTCCAGTACCGAGGCCCGGCTCGCGGGCCTGCTCCGCGAGGTCGAGGTCTTCGTCGACCTCGACATCTCGGGTGACGACGTCGAACGACTCACCACCTTCTACGGGACGTTCCTCTCGCGCCAGATCGCGGCCGGGGGGTCGGAGGAGGCGCTCATCGAGGCGTGCCCGGCGCTCACCGCGACGACGCTCATCGCCCGCGCCGCCCGGCTGAACCAGGTCGGGGAGCTCGGGCGGGAGTACTGGGCCGGGCTCGGGCTCGAGCCGGACGCGCGCCGCACCGGGCTGCTCGACTACCGGGCCACCCTCGTCGCCGCCGGGCTCGACCCGATGGACGCGGTCGCCGACGGCCCGGACGGGGAGATCGGCAGGCTCTTCGCCCACGTGGGCATCGCGTCGGACTGGCAGCCGGAACTCATCGAGCTCATCGACTCCCGCCGGGGGACCGACGACGAACTCCCCGACCCGGCCGACGAGGCCCGGGCGGTCGTCGCGGCCCTGTCCGGCGGGGACCGCCAGGCCGGGCCCCTCGCCACCGTGCTGCCCGACCTGGCCGTCCGGCTCATCACCCCGCTCGTCGAGATCGTCCGCTTCGCCGCGGCCCACCCGGTGACCTGGCGGGCGACGCTGCCGGACACGGGGCTGCCCCGGCTCATCGTCGAGGACGTCGTGGAGGAGCTGCGGGAACGGCCCGTCGGCACGGTCGAGCGCCGGCACACCGTCGGCGTGGCGAACCGTGAGGAGAACCCGCGCCTCGCCGTGGACCTCCGCCGGCAACGCGTCGTCCTGCGCCTGCCCGAGCAGCCCCTGTCGGACGAGCCCGGGGCCGAGGTCCGGTGGCGCGTCGACCTCGACGGCGAACCGCACGCCTTCCGGACCGGGCGCGGCGAGGGGCACGCCGAGACGGTGACGGAGGTCCTGGACATCCCCGTCCGGCGCCCGCTGCGGGAGATCGCCGTCGCGGACACGACCCACGGCCAGTCGTGGACGATTCCGGTGGTCGACGACGAGGACCCGGTGCTCGTGTTCACCCGGCGGGGGGCGGACCTCACCGGGCGCTCCACCCTCCACCACTCGGACGTGGAGGTCGTGTGCCCGGCGGACGCGACGGTGACGGACCCCGTCCGGGACCGTGACGTGCCCGTCATCGCCGAGCGCCCGCTGAAGAACTGGGACGGGTGGGTCATCCGCCACGTCGACCTCCGCGACGCGTTGTCGCTGCACGTGGGGCGTCCGGGCGACAACCGCCCGCCGATGTCGGGGGTGCGGGCGGTCGACCCGCGCCAGCGGGTGCGGTTCGACGAGCCGGGTGAGCCGGTCCCGTTCCTGGAGTCGGCCGGCGGGCTGCCGATCCACGCGGCGAGCCTCCAGGCCGTGTTCCCCCCGACGGTGTCCGGTGACGCGGAGATCTGGTTCCTGTCCGTCAGCGCCTTCGCCGGCCCCGGCCGGGTCGGGGAGGACGTGTCGGAGGAGGAGCCGCTGGAGGTCCCGGCCGGGGGCGGGGTGTTCGACGTCCTCGACCCGGAGGCCTACGACAGCCCGTGGGTCGGCGAGTACCTCGTCCGCCTCCGCGGGCCGCGGAACGAGTCCTTCCGGCACGAGTACGCCGTCGTCGAGGGGCTGACCCTCGAGACGGAGGTCGAGGGGCCGGGCAGCGGCACCCGGATCCCGGTCGTCGGCGGGCTGAGCCCGGTGACGGTGCGGCTGCGGCCGGGGGAGAAGCCCTTCGAGCCGGTGCCCCCGGTCGTCCTCGACCGGGGGACGCAGTTCACGACGGTGGTCGTCGAGACCGAGGCGGGTGACGCCCTGCCGGTCGTCGTCGACCCGGCCCGGCTGCGCTACCAGCTCACCCTCCTCGGGGAGGACCCGATGTGGCGCACCGAGCACCTGGAGACCAGCGCGGCGTTCATCAACTGCGGCACCCGCTTCCGGGTGCGGCCGGGGTGCCCGATCGGCGACCCCCGGTTCGTCGTCCGTGACCGGCACGGTGCCCCCGTGCGGACCCTGCGGCTGACGACGGTCGACGACGTCACGTGGTGGGTGGATCTCGCCCCCGTCGCGGCGTCCCTCCCGCAGCTCACCCAGGGCAGCTGCGAGCTGGAGTACATCGACGGCGACCGCCGGGTGAGTGTCCGCCTCGTCACCCTGCGCCCGCGGACCACGTGGGACGTCGAGCTCGACGGGGACCGGGTGCGGGTCACCCCGGCGATGCCGGGGGTCGACGCGTGGGTGTGGCCGGTGACGGCGCCGTGGCAGTCGGCGACGACCGTGCCCCTCACCGTCGACGGGGCGGGCGCGGTCGGCCGGCTCCCCGCGACGCTCGTCGACGCGGGCGACCTCCGCGTGCAGGTGTTCCACCGGGACCGGTTCAACGACCTCCGGGCCCCCGTCTCGCCGGGGCCGCAGGCGCGGACCGTGACCGCCCCGGGGTACGTCGACGTCGACGACGGTGGGCCGTGGGCGCAGTTGTCCGCGTTCCTCGCCGGGGAGCGCACGGAGGTCCCGAGCCACCCGGACGTCCTGCCCACGTTGTGGGACGTCCAGGCCGGGTGGCTGACGGATAGCGCCGCCGGCCTGGGTGCGGGGCCGGAGGCCGGTGCCGCGCAGGGTGCGGCGGCCGGGAGCGGTGCCGCGCAGGGTGCGGCGCAGGGTGCGGCGACGGGGACCGGTGAGGGCACCGCGGGCAGCCGCACGACGGGCGAGGCGACGCGGGCGGCCCTCACCGCCGCCCCGCGCGCGTCGGTGCACGCGATGGCGAAGTCGCTCGTCCCCGCCGAGGACCGGCCGGCGCAGTTCATCCTGTCCGGCCTCGTCCACTCCTCGTTCCGTCCGCGCCCGGGTGAGCCGACGCAGACCGACGTCGCCCCGGCACCGTGGATCGCGGCCCTCGAGATCCTCGGCCAGCTCGCCGCGACGGACGACGACGACCGCGCGGGGATGCGCGAGCGGCTCCGCGACCTCACCGCCGTCGCGGGGGCGCGGCTCGCCGAGACCGTGGAGTCCGGCCGGGACGCGACGCTGGAGAGCGCGTGCATCGACAGCACGACCGTGCAGATCGCGCGGATGGACCCGGCCCAGCAGGAGGCCGTCCTCGAGACGTTCTTCGCCGGCTCCGGCGTCGTCCCCGGCGCCCTGTCGGAGGACAACTCCCGCCTCATCGCCGTGTTCGGGACGTTCCGGGAACGAGAGCGGCTCGGGGAGGTCCTCGGGGACCCGACGCTCATGAAGATCGCGGTGTCCCTCCTGCGGCGGGTCAAGGGGGCGAACCGGCAGCTCTACGCCAGCGCCCGGGTGCGCTTCGACCGGCTCGACGGCGTCGACACGGACGACCCGGCCAACCGGTGGGCCCTCGCCCCGATGGTGAGCATGATCTTCGCGCTCGCCACCCGGCTGTACGCCCACGGGCGGCTGTCCTCCCTCGGGTCGGTCACGGCGGCGTACCCGGGGTGGGCGGAGATGGCCCGCCTCGTCCCCGACCTCGTGACGGGTGACCTGGTGTCCGCCGACGCGATGGTCACGGGCATCTTCGGGCCCGACGAGCCGGCCCCGGAGCCGGCCCCGGAGCCGGAGCCGGGGGAGGGGGACGACGACACCTCCCCGGCGGGCCCCGCGGAGGCGGGGACCGTCACCGGGTGACCGGGTCCCACCCGGGCTCCCCGGTTGTTGCGCGGCGGCGGGTCGTCGACAAGTATTCGGGGAATGACAGACCAGGTCCCCGCTGAAGCACCGTCGCGCGTCGTCCCCCGGATCCTCGGGGTCGTCGTCTGCTGCTACGCGCTGTTCGGCCTCGTCCTCAGCGTCGCCGGCGGTGCGCGCCGACCCCTCGGCGTGCTGCCGCGGCTCGCCGACGCGATCTTCCTGCCCCTGCCGGCGGCGTCGGTGGCGTGGGCGGTCGCCCTGTTCCTGCTCGGCGGCGCGCTGCTCGCCGGGAAACGGGCCGGGTGGATCATCGCGACCGTCGGCATGGTCGTGCTCAACCTCGTCAACGTCCTCACGTGGCTGCTCTGGGACCATCTCGACCTCAGTCCGCGGCTGCACCACATCCTCGTCGTCGCGACGGTCGTCCAGGGGCTCATGCTCGTCGTGCTCCTCGCCGCCCGGCGGAGCTTCCCGGCGAAGACCCGCCCGGGGGCGGTCCGCCGGGCGATCCTCACGTGGGCCGTCGGGTCGTTCGTCGTGTTCCTCCTCGGCTCCGCCCTCGTCACCGTCGCCCCGGGCACGCTCACCGGCGCGGAACGGTTCGGGTGGGTGCTCAACCACGCGGTGACGATGTCCCTCGTCGAGCCGGGGCAGTTCGTGGGCCGGGCGCCGCGGTGGGAGACGTTCCTCATCTCCGCGGCCTCGGCGTTCGTCATCGTCTACGCGGTGTGGACGATGCTGCGGTCGAAGCAGCAGGAGGCGTCGCTCAGCGCGACGGACGACACGGTCGTCCGGGCCATGATCGCCCGCTTCAACCGGGACGACTCGCTGGCCTACTTCGCCACGCGGCGCGACAAGTCGGTCATCTACTCCCCGGACGGCCGGGCCGCCGTCACGTACCGCGTCGTCGCGGGGGTGAGCCTCGCCTCGGCCGACCCGATCGGCGACCCGGCGGCGTGGGGTGCCGCGGTGGCGGCGTGGATCGGCCGGTCCCGCGAGTACGGATGGACCCCCGCGGTCATGGGGGCGTCCGAGGCCGGGGCCAGGGTGTACACCGCCCACGGCCTGAGCGCGATGCGCCTCGGCGACGAGGCGGTCCTCCACCCGGAGAGCTTCCACCTCGGCGCGCCGGAGTTCCGCGCGGTCCGGCAGGCGGTGTCGCGGGCCCGCCGGGCGGGGGTCACGATCCGGGTGCGCCGGCACGAGGAGCTCACGCCCGCGGAGCTGCGGGCCGTCCAGCGGCGGGCGGACATGTGGCGGGACACGACGGACGAGCGCGGGTTCTCCATGGCGCTGTCCCGGCTCGGTGACCCGTCGGACGGGGAGTGCGTCCTCGTCGAGGCCCTCATCGAGGGCGAGGTCGTCGCCGAGCTGTCGTTCGTCCCGTGGGGGCGCGACGGGCTGTCCCTCGACCTCATGCGCCGCAGCCCCGGCTCGCCGAACGGCACGATCGAGGCGATGGTCGCGGAGCTGTGCACGAACACCTCCCTCGGGGTCCGGCGGATCTCCCTGAACTTCAGCGTCTTCCGGCAGATCTTCGCCACCGAGTCGGTCATCGGCACGGGTCCGGCGACGGTCCTGCTGCGGCGGATCCTCGTGTTCTTCTCCCGGTGGTGGCAGATGGAGGCCCTGTACCGGTCGAACGAGAAGTACTCGCCCGAGTGGGTGCCCCGGTTCATGTGCTTCGGCGAGCGGGTGTCCCTGCTCCGCACCGCCTTCGCGGCGGGCATCGCCGAGGGCTTCGTGCCCGCGATCATCCCCGCCGACACGGTCGGCACGTCGTCGGTCGAGGACCACAGCCCGGGGGCGGAGGCCGCCCTCGCCCGGGTTCCCGCGTGGCAGGAGGAGGCGACGACGGGCGTCGCGCGGCGTCGGCCGGTCAGCGAACAGGTCGGCGTCCGGATCGCCGCGGCGGAGTCCCTCCGCGGGCAGGGGGTCGACCCGTGGCCGGTCGCCGTGCGGCCGGACACCCCGTGCGCGCGGGTGGCGGACCTGCCGGAGGGCACGCGGGTGCGGGTGTCCGGGCGGGTCGTGGGGCGCCGCCGGTTCGGTGGGGTCAGCTTCCTCGTGCTGCGGGACTTCGACGGCGAGTGCCAGGCGCTCATCGAGCAGCGGCACCTCCCGGACGCGGCCGACCGGGTCCGGGCCGTCGACCTCGCCGACCTCGTGCAGGTCACGGGCACGGTCGGCCGGTCACGGTCCGGTCACCCGTCGGTCATCGTCGACGGCCTGCGCCTCGAGGCGAAGGCGCTGCACCCGCTGCCGGACAAGCGTCACGGGTTGACGGATCCGGAGCTGCGGCTGCGCCACCGGCACCTCGACATGGTCGTCAACCCGCAGCCCGGCCGGGCGTTGCGGACACGGTCCGAGGTGCTGCACGCGGTCCGGTCCGTGCTCCACGACCGCGGGTACCTCGAGGTGGAGACGCCGATCCTCCAGCAGGTCCACGGCGGGGCGAACGCGCGGCCGTTCCGGACGCACATCAACGCCCACGACCTCGACCTCTACCTGCGCATCGCCCCGGAGCTGTTCCTCAAGCGGCTCATGTGCGGCGGGGCGGAGCGGATCTTCGAACTCGGGCGGGACTTCCGCAACGAGGGGGTGGACTCGCGTCACAACCCGGAGTTCACGGTCCTCGAGGCCTATGAGGCGCACGGGGACTACCGGTCGATGATGGAGCTCACCCGGGAGCTCATCCAGGCGGCGGCGACGGCCGTGCACGGGCGGCCGGTCGTCACCGGCCCGGACGGCGACCTCGTCGACATCTCGGGGGAGTGGCCCGTGCGGACGGTCCACGGGGCGGTGTCGGAGGCGCTCACCGCCGCTCTCGGGCGGGCGGTGGAGGTGTCCGTCGAGACCCCCGAGGACGATCTCCGGGCGTACTGCGACGCCGTGGGGACGGCCCACCGACCGGGGTGGGACGCGGGGAAGCTCACCGAGGAGCTGTACAGCGACCTCGTCGAGGCGGTGACGACGACGCCGACGTTCTACGTCGACTTCCCGGAGAGTGTCTCGCCGCTGACCCGGCCGCACCGGTCGACCCCGGGGCTCACCGAGCGGTGGGACCTCGTGGCCTACGGCATGGAGCTCGGCACGGCGTACTCCGAGCTCACCGACCCGCTCGAGCAGCGGCGGCGGCTCGAGGCCCAGTCGCTGCTCGCGGCGGGCGGTGACCCGGAGGCGATGGAGGTCGACGAGGACTTCCTGCGCGCCCTCGAGTTCGGCATGCCGCCGACCGGAGGGTTGGGCATCGGCATCGACCGGGTCATCATGCTCATCGGCGGCGGGTCGATCCGCGACGTCCTCGCGTTCCCGCTGGTCAAGGGGGTGTGACCGGGCCGGGCGGGGGCTGGCGGAGTGCGGCCGGGCTCAGCCGATCCCGCCACGTTGGGCGACGAACGGCAGGCTCTGGGCGACCGCGGTGCGCCACGTCTCGAAGTCGTGGCCGCCGGGCACCTCGGTGTAGCTGACGTCCATGCCCGCGCCGACGGCGAGTCCGTCGAGGAGCCGCAGGTCGTTGACGGCGTCGTGGTCGTCGGCACCGGCGACGAACCTCCCGGCGACGGAGCGGAACCGTTCCGGCCGGCTCCGGAGCAGGTCCTCCGGGTTCTGCCGCCGGAACGCGTCCTCGCTGCCGTCGAAGAAGTCCCGCACGGTCGACTCGTGGTCCACCCCGTTGTTGGGCGTCCGTTCGCCGGAGAAGTCGAGGAACGACCCGTAGGCGTCGGGTGCGTTGAGGATCGTCTGCAGTGAGCACGTCCCGCCGTAGGACAGCCCGCCGATGGTCCACCTCGACCGGTCGGGGGTGACGCCGAACCGGTCGACGAGCCACCCCGGCACGTCCCGGGTGAGGTACGTGCGGACCTTCGCCCGGGGCGAGTCGGTGCACAGCGGGTCGGTCCACTCGCCGCCGCTGCCGTCGACGGTGATGATGACCGGCGCGAGCCCGTGGTGCGACAGCTGCCAGGCGTCGGCCGCCTGCGTCGCCGCGCCCTGGCTGAACCACTGGTCGGGGGAGCCGGGGATGCCGGGCATGAGGACGAGGACGGGCAGCTGCGGGCGGGGGTCGGAGTACCAGGCCGGGGGCAGGTACACGCTCGCCGGCCGGGCCTGGAAGCCGGAGGCGGTGTTCGCCGGGTCCAGTGTCGTCACCGTCCCGTACCGGGGCAGCCCGCGGCGCGGGTGCCAGTCGGCGACGGGGACGGTCCGGCCGGCGGGCGGGAGGTCCCCGGCGGCGACCTCGGTGTACGTCGTCGCCGGGTCGAGCGACTCCGTGTCCGGGTAGAAGACGAACGCCTGGTTGACGAGCAGCAGGGCCGTGACGAGGGACACACACATGGGGACCAGCGCCCACGCCCGCCGCCACCCGGACAGCACCGCCGCACCGCCGAGCAGCACGCCGACGAGGGTGAGGAACGCGGCGACGACGACGGACGGCGAGATCTGCGACGCCGGCACGTGGAAGCCCCAGAGGAACACGGCGAGGCCCGTCGCGGTGAGGGCGGCGGACACGGCGACGGTCCCGACCGCGGTGCGGATGCGCCGCGGCCGCGGCTGGGCGAGGACGAGGATCACGACGGCGGCGAGGGCGACGGCCCACAGCACCCGTGTCACGGTGTGCCCTGCGAGGGGGACGTCGGGAAACGCGATGGTCATGGACGGACATCGTAGTCCCGGGAGCCGGTGGGCGGCGACGGCCGGGATCTGATTCACTGGTGGCATGGACTTCACACCCTTAACCTGGATCATCATCGCGGCGGTCGTCATCGTGGTGATCGTGGCCCTGCTCATTCTCCTCGGGCTGCGGCGCCGGAAGAGCAGGGAGATCTCCTTCACGAAGAAGGAGGAGATCGAACAGCAGAAGCCGAGCTCCGGTCATTACGAGGCCAAGGGGGGCTTCTCCTTCACCTCCGGCGGGGGCATGCCGGGGGGTGCGCCTGACGCGCGGGTGAAGGAGCCGGTGACGCGGCCGGGGGCGGGTCCGGTCCCGGGTGCCGACGCCGCCCCGGCGTCGTCCGCGGACACGGGCACGCCGGCCGGTGCGGCGGGGGGCCGGACGGAGCAGCCGTCGACGCAGGCCCCGGCCGCGGGCGGCGCGGGAGCCGCCGGGAAGGCCGGGTCGGCCGGGAAGCCTGAGCAGACCACGAAGGCTGAGCCGGCGGAGAAGGCCGGGAAGCCTGAGCCGGCCACGAAGACTGAACCGGCGGAGAAGACCGGCAAGGCTGAGCCGGCGGAGAAGACTGAACCGGCGGAGAAGGCCGGCAAGGCTGAGCCGGCCAAGAAGACTGAACAGACCACGAAGACTGAACCGGCGGAGAAGGCCGGCAAGGCTGAGCCGGCCGGGAAGGCTGAGACGGCCGAGCCGAGCGAGAAGGCTGAGAAGCCCCAGAAGGCCGAGCCGACCCCGAAGGCCGAGGCGACCCAGAAGGCTGAGCCGGCCGAGAAGGCTGAGCAGCCCGAGCAGCCCGGGACCACGGGCACGGCCCCTGCCGCACCGGCCGCACCGTCGGCTCCCGCAGCGCCCGCGGCCCCCGCCGAGCTGGCAGCCCCGGCCGAGCCCGAGCCCGCCCCCGCCGTCGACCGGACCGAGGACATCGCCCCCGTCGACGGCCGGCTCGGCCGGCTGCGCGGCCGCATGGCCAAGTCGCAGAACGTCATCGGCAAGGGCGTGCTCGGCATCCTCGGCGCGGGTGACCTCGACGAGGACGCCTGGGAGGAGATCGAGGACACGCTCATCATGGCGGACCTCGGCACGAAGACCACCCTCGCCGTCGTCGAGGACCTGCGCGAGCGCATCGCGGCGACGAGCATCTCCACCGAGGAGGAGGCCCGCGCGCTGCTGCGCCAGGCGCTCATCACGGCCTGCCGGCCGGAGCTCGACCGGTCGATCAAGGCGATGCCCTACGACGGCAAGCCGGCCGTCATCATGGTCGTCGGCGTCAACGGCACTGGGAAGACGACGACAACCGGCAAGCTCTCCCGCGTGCTCGTGGGCATGGGCCACTCGGTCGTCCTCGGCGCGGCCGACACCTTCCGCGCCGCCGCCGCGGACCAGCTCGAGACGTGGGGGCGTCGCGTCGGTGCGGAGACCGTGCGCGGCAATGAGGGGGCGGACCCGGCGTCCGTCGCGTTCGACGCGGTCGCCCGCGGTGTCGACGACGGCGTCGACGTCGTGGTCGTCGACACCGCCGGGCGCCTCCACACCGCGGTCGGTCTCATGGACCAGCTCGGCAAGGTCAAGCGCGTCGTCGAGAAGAAGGCGAAGGTCGACGAGGTGCTGCTCGTCCTCGACGCGACCGTCGGGCAGAACGGCCTCATCCAGGCCCGGACCTTCCGGGACGTCGTCGACATCTCCGGCGTGGTGCTGACGAAGCTCGACGGCACCGCGAAGGGCGGCATCGTCTTCCAGGTGCAGGAGGAGCTCGGGGTGCCGGTGAAGCTCGTCGGCCTCGGTGAGGGCGCCGACGATCTCGCGCCGTTCGAGGTGGAGAGCTTCGTCGACGCGCTCCTCGGGTGACCCGAGGTGGGGTGACCGGGCCGGACGGCGGGGGGCCGTTCCGGGGACCGGTGCCGGAGGGGGACCGGTCCCGCCGGGGAGGGGCGGCGTCGTCCCGTGCCCCGTAACATCCCGGAAACCTTGTGTCCCGTAACCGTCACAGACGGGACACCGACGGGTAACAGCGGTCGCCTGGAATGAGGGCACACGGGACGGGACTGCCCGACCCTCCGCCCCATCCGAAGGAGACCCACATGACCCCGGATCAGATCGCCGCGTCCGCCGGAGACTCGGCCTGGATGCTGGTCAGCGCCGCGTTGGTGCTGCTCATGACCCCCGCCCTGTCACTGTTCTACGGCGGGATGTCGCGGCAGAAGTCCGCGCTGAACATGATGATGATGATGTCGTTCGGGACGATGGGCGTCGTCGGGGTCGTCTACGTCCTGTGGGGGTGGTCGATGTCCTACGGGGACCACTCGTTCGCCGGGATCGTCGCCGACCCGCTGCAGTTCCTCGGGCTCGACGGCGCCCTCACCACCCCCGACGGGCTCATGATCGCCGGGCAGCACGGCTACCCGCAGGTCATCGACGTCGCCTTCCAGCTGACGTTCGCCGTCATCACCGTCGCGATCATCTCCGGGTCGCTGGCCAACCGGGTGAAGTTCTTCACGTGGCTCGTGTTCGCCGCCGTGTGGGCCACGCTGTCCTACTTCCCGCTCGCGCACATGGTGTGGGGCGGGGGCCTGCTGAGCCCGGCGGCGGACGGCCTGGCCGCGCGGATGTTCGGCACGGTCGGGGAGGGGGCGGACGCCGTCGCCCGGATCGCGCCCATCGACTTCGCCGGCGGGACGGTCGTGCACATCAACGCCGGTGTCGCCGGCCTGGTGCTGGCGCTCATCATCGGCCGGTCCCACACCTTCATGAAGGAGGAGGCCCGGCCGCACAGTCTCCCGCTCGTCATGCTCGGCGCGGCGCTGCTGTGGTTCGGCTGGTTCGGTTTCAACGCCGGGTCCGCGTTCGGCGCGAACGGGATGGCGGGGCTGGCGTGGATCAACACGACGGCCGCGACGTGCGCCGCGATGCTCGGCTGGATCACGGTGGAGAAGCTGCGGGACGGGTACGTGACGTCCCTCGGCGCGGCGTCCGGTGTCGTCGCCGGGCTCGTCACGGTGACCCCGGCGGCCGGGGACGTCACGCCGGTCACGGCCCTGCTGCTCGGGGTGGTCGGCGGTGGTCTCGCGGCGGTCGGCGTGGGCCTGAAGTACCGGTTCAGGTTCGACGACTCCCTCGACGTCGTCGGCGTGCACCTGGTCGCGGGCGTGTGGGGCACGGTCGGCGTCGCGCTCGTCGCGACCGGGTGCGGTGTCTTCACCGGTGGCGGGGTCGACGGGCTGCGCCTGCTCGCGGTGCAGGTCGTCGAGGCCGGCGCGGCGGCGGTGTTCTGCGCGGTCGTCACGGTCGTCGTGGGCCTGGTGCTCCGGTCGACGCTGGGGTGGCGCATCTCCCCGGACGACGAGCAGGCGGGCATCGACCTCGCCGTCCACGCCGAGTCGGCGTACCACGTCGAGGAGGGGCCGGCCGGGAGTGCCGCGTCCGGTGGTCAGGGGGAGGGGACGACGGCCTGACCCGCCCGACGGGTAAGGTGTGGGGGTCAGTCACCCGCCCACGACGAAGGGGTTGCTACACCAGTGTTCGAGTCGTTGTCAGACCGCCTCTCCGGTGCGCTGAAGGGCCTCCGGGGCAAGGGGCGTCTCACCGAGGCCGACATCGCCGCGACGGCGCGTGAGATCCGTATCGCCCTCCTCGAGGCGGACGTCTCCCTCCCCGTCGTCCGGGCCTTCATCGGCCGGGTGAAGGAGCGGGCGAACGGCGTCGTCGTGTCCGAGGCCCTCAACCCCGCCCAGCAGGTCATCAAGATCGTCGACGAGGAGCTCCAGGGCATCCTCGGCGGGGAGACGCGGCGGCTGCGGCTGGCGAAGCGGCCGCCGACGGTCATCATGCTCGCCGGCCTGCAGGGTGCCGGTAAGACCACGCTGGCCGGCAAGCTCGCCCACCACCTCGAGAAGCAGGGGCACACCCCGCTGCTCGTGGCCTGTGACCTCCAGCGTCCGGGCGCGGTGCAGCAGCTGCAGATCGTCGGCGAGCGGGCGGGCGTGCCCACGTTCGCGCCGGACCCCGGGACGAGCCTGGACAGCTACGGCCACGAGATGGGCACGAGCCACGGTGACCCGGTGTCCGTCGCGGAGGCCGGTGTCGAGGAGGCCAAGCGGACGCAGCGCGACGTCGTCATCGTCGACACCGCCGGTCGCCTCGGCATCGACGAGGAACTGATGACGCAGGCCCGGAACATCCGCGACGCGGTGAACCCGGACGAGGTGCTCTTCGTCATCGACGCGATGATCGGCCAGGACGCCGTCGTCACCGCCGAGGCCTTCCGGGACGGCGTCGACTTCACCGGTGTGGTGCTCACGAAGCTCGACGGCGACGCCCGCGGTGGTGCCGCCCTGTCGATCCGCGAGGTCACCGGCAAGCCGATCATGTTCGCCTCGACCGGCGAGAAGCTCACCGACTTCGACGTCTTCCACCCGGACCGCATGTCCGGGCGCATCCTCGGCATGGGCGACGTGCTCAGTCTCATCGAGCAGGCCGAGCAGGTCATGGACCAGAAGAAGGCCGAGGACTCCGCGGCGCGGATGGCCTCCGGTGAGCTCACGCTCGAGGACTTCCTCGACCAGATGCTCATGATCCGGCGGATGGGGCCGCTGGGCAACATCCTCAAGATGCTGCCCGGTGGGTCCCAGATGTCGCAGATGGCCGACATGGTCGACGAGAAGCAGCTCGACCGGATCCAGGCGATCATCCGGGGCATGACCCCGGCGGAGCGCGCCGACCCGAAGATCCTCAACGCCTCCCGCCGCAAGCGCATCGCGAACGGTTCCGGCGTGACCGTCGCGGACGTCAACCAGCTCGTCAACCGCTTCTTCGAGGCGAAGAAGATGATGGGCAAGATGGCCGGCCAGATGGGCATGGGCGGGATGAACCGCAGCGCGACGAAGAAGAAGCCCAAGGGCCGCAAGGGCAAGAACGGCAAGCGGAAGCCCCCGAAGAAGGGGCCGCAGCAGCAGATGCCCCAGGGGATGCCCGGCATGCCGGGGCTGCCCGGGATGCCCGGTGGGGGCGGCGGGATGCCGTCCATGAAGGACCTGCGCGCCATGCAGAAGCAGATGGGGTCCGGGGCGATGCCGCCGGGGATGGAGAACATCGACCTCGACAACCTGGACTTCGGTCAGGGTGGCGGGAAGCCCGGGCGCTGACCGGGGGAGTGGCCGGGGAACGCTGTTCGGACGGAATGCGCCGCATTTTGTCCGGCCGGGTCGATCGACTAAGATTTCCCAGGTTCGCTGCGTCAACACCGTCGCCGTCCACGGTCGGCCGGTGGTCACGCGCAGGGTAAATCCAAGGGCTGAACCGGCCCGCCGGAACCGTCCGGCGGGTGTCTGCACTGCCCGGTGACCAGAGAATAGGAGCCGTCATGGCTGTCAAGATCAAGCTTCAGCGTCTCGGTAAGATCCGGACCCCGCACTACCGCGTCGTCATCGCCGACGCCCGCACCCGCCGCTCCGGCAAGGTGATCGAGAACATCGGCATCTACGAGCCGAAGAACGACCCGTCGGTGATCCGCATCAACTCCGAGCGGGCGCAGCACTGGCTCTCCGTCGGCGCCCAGCCGACCGAGCCGGTCCTCGCGCTGCTCAAGGTCACCGGTGACTGGCAGAAGTTCAAGGGCCTGCCGGGTGCCGAGGGCACGCTGAAGCCGCAGCCGGAGAAGCGCTCCAAGCTGGACATCTTCAACGAGGCGCTCGCCGAGGCGGCCGACGCCCCGACCGCCGAGGCCATCACGGAGAAGAAGCGCAAGGCGAAGGAGGAGGCGGAGGCCAAGGCCGCCGCCGAGGCCGAGGCCGCCGCGAAGAAGGAGGCCGAGGAGGCTGAGGCTGCGAAGGCCGCCGAGTCCGCCGAGGCCGAGGCCGGCTCCGCCGAGGAGTCCGCGTCGGAGGAGACCTCCGCCGAGTAGGTGACCCCGGGTCACCGGATCCGCCCCGATGAGGGGCAACAGCACAAGGGCGGCCGCACTCGCAAGGGTGCGGCCGCCCTTGTGCGATATTTCACACTTGTCGTTCCGAACCAGGTGAACTCATATACTGGGACCGAATGTCCCAACGGGCGGGCATGCCAGACAGAACGGAAGGGAGTGCCGTGGACGTCGACAAGACAGTCAAGGGCTACTACGACCAGATTCTCACCCGGAACGCCGGCGAGCCGGAGTTCCACCAGGCCGTCGCAGAGGTCCTCGACAGCCTGAAGTACGTGCTCCGCAAGGACGAGCACTACGCGGATGACGGACTGATCCAGCGCCTCACCGAGCCCGAGCGGCAGATCATCTTCCGCGTGCCGTGGATCGACGACAACGGCCAGGTCCAGGTCAACCGCGGTTTCCGCGTGCAGTTCAACTCCGTCCTCGGGCCGTACAAGGGCGGGCTGCGGTTCCACCCGTCGGTGAACCTCGGCATCATCAAGTTCCTCGGCTTCGAGCAGATCTTCAAGAACTCCCTCACCGGCCTGCCGATCGGCGGCGGCAAGGGTGGGTCGGACTTCGACCCGAAGGGCCGGTCCGACCGGGAGGTCATGCGCTTCTGCCAGTCGTTCATGACGGAGCTCCACCGCCACATCGGCGACAAGATCGACGTCCCCGCCGGGGACATCGGCGTCGGCGGCCGGGAGATCGGCTACCTCTTCGGCCAGTACCGGCGCATGACCGGTCGCCACGAGTCCGGCACGCTGACGGGCAAGGGCCTCAACTGGGGCGGCTCGCTCGTGCGGACCGAGGCCACGGGCTACGGCACCGTGTACTTCACGCAGGAGATGATGGCGGCGCACAACGAGCGGATGCACGGGGCCCGCATCATCGTCTCGGGGTCCGGCAACGTGGCGATCTACGCCATCCAGAAGGCCCAGGAGCTCGGCGCGACCGTCGTCGCCTTCTCCGACTCCTCCGGGTTCGTCTCGACCCCGGACGGGGTGGACGTCGAACTGCTCAAGGACGTCAAGGAGCGCCGGCGTGAGCGGGTGTCCGTCTACGCCACCGAGGCGACGGGCGCGACGTTCCACGAGAAGGGCAACATCTGGGACATCGACGCCGACGTCGCGCTCCCGTGCGCGACCCAGAACGAGCTCGACGGCGAGTCCGCGAAGATGCTCGCCGACCACGGCGTCCGCTACGTCGCCGAGGGTGCGAACATGCCCTGCACCCCCGAGGCCATCGAGGTCTTCCGGAAGCGGAAGATCGCCTTCGCCCCGGGCAAGGCGGCGAACGCCGGCGGTGTCGCGACGTCCGCGCTCGAGATGCAGCAGAACGCGTCGCGTGACTCGTGGAGCTTCGACTACACGGACAAGCGGCTGCGGGACATCATGCGGAACATCTTCCGCTCCTGCGACGAGACCGCGAAGGAGTTCTCCGTCGAGGGCGACTACGTCGCCGGCGCGAACATCGCGGGCTTCCGCAAGGTCGCCGACGCGATGCTCGCCCAGGGCGTCATCTGACGCACCCCGTGTGACGCACCGCGTCTGACGCGCCCCGGGCCGCGGCGGGGAGCGGCCGCGGGGTAATGTCTCCCGGGTGAGTGCCAAGGACACGAGAGACACCGCAGCCACCCCCGCCACCGCCCCGGCGGGAGGGGACCGGGGACCCGGGGGTCCGCGGACGCCGGGCGTCGGCCCCGGACCGGCCGGTCCGGACGCCGTGCAGATCGGCCGGGTCATCAAGCCCCACGGGGTGCGGGGGGAGCTCGTCGTCGACGCGACGACGGACGACCCGGAGGGGCGCTTCGCCGTCGGGGAGATCCTCACGGGTGTGCAGGCGGGGCGGACGTCGACCCTCACGGTCACGGCCGTCCGGCCGCACCAGGGCCGCCTCCTCGTCACCGTCGCGGAGGTCGCCGACCGCACGGCCGCCGACACGCTCCGCGGGATGCGGTTCATGGCCCCGCCGCGCGAGACCGCCGACGACGGGTTCTACGACCACGAGCTCGAGGGCCTGCGGGTCCTCGACTGCGGCCAGGTCGACGCGGACACCGCCGCCGCCCGGGCCTACGAGGGGCAGCTGCCGGAACCCGTCGACATCGGGGAGGTCACGGGGGTCGTGCACGGTCCCGCGGGGACGCTGCTCGAGGTCACCGTCGACGACGACGCCGACCTCCCCACCGCCGGGACGACGGTGCTCGTGCCGTTCCGTCACGCGGTCGTGCCCATCGTCGACGTGGACAACGGCGCGGTCGTCATCACCCCGCCCGCTGGGTTGCTGGAGCTGATCTGAGGTGCGGATCGACGTCGTCACGATCTTCCCCGGCTACCTCGACCCGCTCCGCCACGCGCTGCTCGGCAAGGCGATCGAGCGCGGCATCATGACGGTCGCGGTCCACGACCTCCGCTCGTGGAGTCACGACGTCCACCGCACGGTCGACGACTCCCCGTTCGGGGGCGGGCCGGGGATGGTGATGGTGCCGACGGTCTGGGGGCCGGCGCTCGACGACGTCGCCGCGCTCACGGGCCCGGCGGCCGAGAGCGCCCCGTTGGAGACCGCGCTCGCACACAAGCTCGCACACGAGGGGGCCGGGTCGGTCACCGACGGTGACGGCACCACCGGGTCCGGCGGCGACGGGTCCGGAGGCGAGGGGGGCACCGGCGAGGGGGACGGGTCCGGTACCACCGGGTCCGGGTCCGGGTCCGGGTCCGGGTCCGGGTCCGGGACCGGGGACGACGGAACCACCGGCCGTGACGACCGCCCCCTGCTCATCGTCCCGACCCCCGCGGGGGCGCCGTTCACCCAGGAGACGGCGGCCCGCTGGTCCACCGAGGACCGCCTCGTCTTCGCCTGCGGGCGGTACGAGGGCATCGACCAGCGCGTCGTCGACGACGCCGCGGAGCGCTACCGGGTCGAGGAGGTCTCGATCGGCGACTACGTGCTCATCGGCGGCGAGGTCGCCGTGCTCGTCATGGCCGAGGCCGTCGTCCGGCTCATCCCCGGGGTCCTCGGCAACCGGGCGAGCCACGAGGAGGACTCCTTCCAGGACGGCCTGCTCGAGGGCCCGTGCTACACGCGGCCCCGGTTGTGGCGGGGACGCGAGGTGCCGGACGTCCTGCTGTCCGGCGACCACGCGAAGGTCGACCGGTGGCGGCGGGACGAGTCCCTCCGCCGGACGGTGGCGCGTCGACCCGAACTCCTCGACGCCGTCGAGCTCGACCGCCGGGACCGGGAGGTACTCGGCGCGGAGGGCTGGGGGACGCCGGACGAGGCGTAACCCGCGCGGCCCGACCTCCCCGGCCGGCCCTGGTCGGTCCCGGTCTCGTGCCGGTCCGCTCCCCGCGCGCACGGCCCGCCCGCCGCGCCGCCCCGTTCCCGCACGGCCCGCCCGCCGCGCCGTCCCGTTCCTGCACCGCCCGGTTCCCGCACGCCGGCCGGCACCTCCGCTGCGGAGACCGTGAACCCCCGTATAGAGTGGTACAGCTGCACTAGTGCGTGAGGGGTACGGCACCGCATCCGCCGTCGGCCGCCGCGCACCGGGTGCGCACTCCCGGACACGGACGTCCGGCCGGGGGCGGTGGCGGCCACGACTGCCGCACACCGCCGCCCGGGACGAGACCCAGCGACGGAAGGGGATGCTCAGACGTGCGGCTCACACGACGACCAGGGGGGACCGGACCCGCCGGCGACCCGGCGGCACACCACGGCCCGGACGATCCCGACGGACCGGACGACAGACGGGGCGGCGGCACGCCCGCGGGGGCGTCGCCGGCCACGCGCCCGCCCGGCGACGACCCCCACCCGCGGTCGGGGACGCCGGACGGCGGAGGGGAGCGTCGTCCCCGGGCGATCCTCGGCACCTACGCCGCCGGGCGGCCGACCTCCCCCCACCCCACGACCCCCGCCCCGAACTGGCCGGTCATCACCGTGACCCTCGCCGTCACCCTCGGCCTGGCGCTGTGGGCGACCCTCGCCCCCGACAGCGCCGGCGCCGGCCTCGCCGCCGTGACGGGGTGGATCACCGGCAGCCTGGGGTGGTTCTACATCCTCACCGTGGCGCTCGTGCTGCTGTTCATGATCTGGGTCGCGTGCTCCCGATCGGGGCGCGTCCGACTCGGCCCGGACCACTCCCGGCCGCAGTTCAGCCTCTTCTCCTGGTCGGCGATGCTCTTCGCCGCGGGGATCGGCATCGCCATCCTCTTCTACTCCGTCGCCGAACCGGTGACCCAGTTCATGCACCCGCCGGTCGGGCCCGGACAGGACGCCGACGCCGCCCGCGACGCCGTCGTGTTCACCCTGTTCCACTACGGCATGTCGGGCTGGGCGCTCTATGCGCTGCTCGGCCTCGCGTTCGGCTACTTCGCCTACCGGCGGAACATGCCCCTGGCCATCCGCAGCGCGCTGTACCCGGTGCTCGGGCGCCGCATCCACGGCCCCGTCGGGGACGCCGTGGACGTCGCCGCGATGCTGGGCACGGTCTTCGGCGTCGCCGCCTCCCTCGGCATCGGCGTGGTCCAGCTGAACTACGGGCTGTCCGAGCTGCTCGGGATCGGCGAGGGCGTGACGTGGCAGATCGCGCTCGTCGTCCTCGCCGTCGCCGTGGCGACGGTCTCCGCGGTGTCCGGCGTGGACAAGGGCATCAAGCGGCTCAGTGAGATCAACGTCTACCTGGCGCTGCTGCTCCTCGCGTTCGTCCTCGTCACCGGGCGGACCGGGTTCCTCCTCGACTCCCTCGTGACGAACATCGGCGACTACCTCGTGTCCCTGCCGCGGTGGACCGTCGAGACGTACTCCTACGCCGGGTCCTTCGACGGCCTCGGGTCGTCCGACCCGGCGGCGACGCGGGAGTGGATGAGCCAGTGGACGCTGTTCTTCTGGGCGTGGTGGGTGGCGTGGGCCCCGTTCGTGGGCCTGTTCCTCGCCCGGATCTCCCGCGGGCGGACGTTGCGCCAGTTCATCGTCGGCACGCTCGTCGTGCCCTTCTTCTTCGTCGCGGTGTGGGCGGCCGTGTTCGGCAACACCGCCCTCGACCGGGTGGTGCGCGGCGACAGCGACTTCACGGCGACGACCGTCGCCCACCCGGAGCGCGGCTTCTACATGCTGCTCGAGGGGATGCCCTGGCCGACCGTGACGATCGTCCTCGCGACGGCCATCGGTCTGCTGTTCTTCGTCACGTCGGCGGACTCCGGGGCGCTCGTCATGGCGAACTTCTCCTCGCAGGTCACCGACCCCCGCCAGGACGGCGCGGTGTGGATGCGGGTGCTGTGGTCCGTCGTCGTGGCCGTGCTCACGGTCACCATGCTCCAGGTCGGGGGGATCCCGACGCTCCAGTCCGCGACCATCGTCATGGGCCTGCCCTTCGCCGTGGTCATCTACCTCATCATGTACGGGCTGTGGTCGTCGCTCCGGCGCGAGGCCGTGCGCGAGGACTCGCGGGCGCTCGCCGCGCACGCGGTGATCTCCGGCCGGACGGGGACGGCCCCCGGGGCGGGGGAGGCGTGGCGGGACCGGCTCCGCCGCGCGGACACGTGGCCGGACGCCGACGACGTCGCGCGGTACGTCCGTGACGTCGCCGGGCCGGCGCTGCGCAGCGTCGCCGCGGCGCTGGAGGAGCGGGGTCACGCGGTGACGTTGACGTCGACCCCGGTCGAGGGCACGCCGGTGCCGCAGCTCGACCTCTTCATCCCCTTCGGCGACGGGGTGGAGTTCCGCTACGGGCTCTACCCGGTCGAGCACGATCTCCCCGCGTTCCTGCACCGCACCGGGCGGTACACCCGCCTCGAGGTGACGGGCGTCAACGGGTCGTTGGGGTACGACGTCGCCGGGTACAGCCGGGAGCAGCTCATCGGCAACGTGCTCGACCTCTACGACCGGCACCGGGAGTTCCTCCACCTCGACCGGGACGCGCCCGGGGGTGCCGTCGGGGTGGCCGACGGCGGCGAGGTGCCGGACTGGTCGGCCGACTTCGCGCCCGACGGGGACTGAGGGGGCCCAGGTCCGTCGGGGGCGGGGGCCGGGCCGCCGGGGGGGGGCGGGGAGCTCACACCGGCCGGGCCCGGGGGAGGCCCGCACCGGCCGGGCCGGGGACTCACGCCGGCCGGGCCCGGGGGAGGCCCGCACCGGCCGGGGTCAGGCCCGTGGTGTCAGACCGCGCCCGGGATCGCGTGCCGGTGGTCGCGCGGCGACTCGCCCTCGGCGTAGAGCGGCATGTCCGCCTTCGCCCGGTAGAAGGGGATGTTCAGCGGCGGCAGCGGGGTGCGGCCGCTGATGAGGTCCGCCGCCTTCTCCGCGAGCATGATGACCGGGGCGTAGATGTTGCCGTTGGTCACGTTCGGCATCGCCGACGCGTCGACCACGTACAGCCCCTCGGTGCCGTGGACCTGCATCGTCTCGGGGTCGACGACCGCCATCTCGTCGTCGGCCGCCCCCATCCGGCACGTGCACGACGGGTGGAGGGCGGTCTCGCCGTCGTTGCGGACCCACTCGAGGATCTCCTCGTCCGTCTGCACCGACGGGCCGGGGGAGATCTCGCCGTCCGTGTACTCCTTCATCGCGTCGGTGTCGAGGAGCCGCCGGGACACCTTGATCGCCTCGACCCACTCCCGCCGGTCCTGCTCGGTCGTGAGGTAGTTGAAGAGGATCGACGGCTTGGCGTGCGGATCCCTGCTGGTGATCCGCACGTGCCCGCGGGCGTCGGAGTACATCGGGCCGACGTGGAACTGGAAGCCGTGGTCGCCCTCCGGCTGGGTGCCGTCGTACCGGATCGCCATCGGGAGGAAGTGGAACATGAGGTTCGGGTAGTCCTCGTTCTCGTTCGACCGGGCGAACCCGCCGGCCTCGAAGTGGCTGGAGGCCACCGGGCCCTTCTTGAACAGCAGCCACTGCAGGCCGAGGAACGGGCGCTTCCAGAACTTCAGCGCCGGC
Source organism: Corynebacterium bovis DSM 20582 = CIP 54.80 (assembly GCF_030408615.1). Classification (NCBI taxonomy): domain Bacteria; kingdom Bacillati; phylum Actinomycetota; class Actinomycetes; order Mycobacteriales; family Corynebacteriaceae; genus Corynebacterium; species Corynebacterium bovis. The sequence continues at coordinate 1,131,705 of NZ_CP047187.1, forward strand.
TGCATGGACACCGGCTGCGTGCAGTTGTACTGGACGTAGACCTCGAGGTGGTCCTGGAGGTTCTCGCCGACCCCGGGGAGGTGGCGGACGACGTCGATCCCGTTGCTCTCCAGCAGCTCCCGGTCACCGACACCGGAGAGCTGGAGCAGCTGCGGGGTGTTGAACGCCCCGCCGCAGAGGATGACGCGGTCGGCGTGGACGGTGTGCGTGCCGCCCTTCCACTCGTACTCGACGCCGGTGGCCCGGGTGCCGTCGAAGAGGACCCGCGTCGTGAAGGCGCGGGTGCGGACCTCGAGGTTGTCCCGGTCCATGACGGGGTGGAGGTACGCGCGGGCCGCCGACCAGCGCTTGCCCTTGCGGATGTTGCGGTCGAAGGGCGCGAAGCCCTCCTGCCGGTAGCCGTTGACGTCGTTGGTCAGCTCGTAGCCGGCCTCCTTCACCGAACGGAAGAACGCCTGGAACAGCGGGGACGTCGCCGGGCCCCGGGACAGGTACAGCGGGCCGTCGTGGCCGCGGCGGGGGTCGTCGGCGTCGGCGCCGAGGCAGGTCTCCATGCGGTTGAAGTAGGGCAGGCAGTGGGCGTAGTCCCACGTGGACATGCCCGGCAGCGCGCCCCACTTCTCGTAGTCCATGGGGTTGCCGCGCTGGAAGATCATGCCGTTGATGGAGCTCGACCCGCCGAGGACCTTGCCGCGGGCGTGGTAGACGCGGCGGCCGTTCATCTCCGGCTCGGGGTCGGACTCGTAGGCCCAGTCGTAGTGCTTGTTGCCGATCGGGAAGGAGAAGGCGGCGGGCATGTGGATGAACAGGTCCCACAGGGAGTCCGGGCGGCCGGCCTCGAGGACGAGGACGTCGGTGTCCCCGTCCGCGCTGAGACGGTTCGCGAGGACGGACCCGGCGGAGCCTCCACCGACGATGACGACGTCCCTCTTCTCACCGGTGGTGTCCGGGGTCCTGCGTGTCGTCGTGGGGAGGATCTTCTTCAGGTTGATCATGCGTGTCCTTTCGCTCTCGGGTCTCGTCGTCCTGCGGTACGTGTGGGTCTCTGCGCTGTGCTCCGTGTGCCGCCCGTCGTCGCTGCACACTCGTCGCCGCCGGCCCCCTCACGGCCGCGCGGGGTCGGGCGGCTCCCGGGTCTATTAGTACCAGGGGGCACGACGGCGCCCGGTGGGCGGCGGGTCCCGGCCCCGGGGCGCGAGCGGGGGTACGGGGGTGGCGGCCGGGTGGGGGTGGAAGGGTGACGGTGGTTGTGTATCGTCGTTCAGTGGCTCCGCGAACGGACACCCCCGGTCAGCGGCGTCGCCGGTGCACGAGGCCGGCGTGACGGTCCGGGGGTGGCCGGGCCGGGACAGGCCGGTCCGCGGGGACCACCCGACCGGCGGGGAGGCCCGGGGGCGGGTGGCGCGCGGACGCCGGACGGACACGACGAGTGTGAGACGCGGGACGAGAGAGGCGGGCGCGTCGGCGGGACCGGGTGCGGTCCCGGGCGACGACCCGCCGCGAGGAGAGACCGACGCGGGCGACCCCGGTGGCCCGCCGTCGGCGACGGCAGCGAAAGGGATGATGTGAGTCCGAACGGGAACGCGCACGACGACGCAGCTGAACGACAGGAACGACAGGGGGGCACGACGGACCCGACGGTCCCCCACGCGATCGTCGGCAGTTACGTGGCCGGGTCGATGCGGGGCCGGGGCACGGTCGACGCCCCGGCGACGAACTGGCCGGTGTTCATCATCTCCGGTCTCGGCGTCCTCGCCGTCGCCGCCTACGCCTTCTTCGGCCGGGCCTCCGCCGAACGGACGCTCGGGGACATCACCGGGTGGATCTCGACGAACCTCGGCTGGTTCTACATCTTCACCGCGACCGTGGCGGTCGTGTTCATGATCGGTGTCGCCGTCGCGAAGACCGGCCGGGTACGCCTCGGCCCGGACCACGCCCGCCCGCAGTTCGGGCTGTTCTCCTGGTCCGCGATGCTCTTCGCCGCCGGGATCGGCGTGGACCTGCTGTTCTTCTCCGTCGCCGAGCCGGTGACCCAGTACTTCGGGCCGCCGGTCGGGGACGGCGAGACGCGGGAGGCCGCGGAGAACGCGGTCGTCTTCGCCCTGTTCCACTACGGCGTGACGGGGTGGGCGCTCTACGCGCTCATGGGCATGGCCTTCGGCTACTTCGCCTACCGGCTCAATATGCCCCTGGCGATCCGCAGCGCGCTGTACCCGCTCATCGGCCGCCGGATCCACGGCCCGGTGGGCGACGCGGTCGACATCGCCGCGATGCTCGGCACGGTCTTCGGTATCGCCGCGTCGCTCGGCATCGGTGTCGTCCAGCTCAACTACGGGCTGAAGATCCTCCTCGGCGTGCCGGAGGGGGCGACCGCCCAGACCGCCCTCATCGTCGTCGCCGTCGGGGTGGCGACGGTCTCCGCGGTGTCGGGCGTGGACAAGGGCATCAAGCGGCTCAGCGAGATCAACGTGCTCCTCGCCGTCGCGCTCATGGTCTACGTCGTCGTCACCGGCCGGACCGCCTTCCTGTTCGACGGGCTCGTCATGAACATCGGGGACTACGTGTCGTCGTTCCCCGGCATGACCCTCGACACCTACGCCTTCAGCGACGACCCCGAGCACACCAAGGCGTGGCTCGGCGCGTGGACCCTGTTCTTCTGGGCCTGGTGGGTGGCGTGGGCGCCGTTCGTCGGCCTCTTCCTCGCCCGCATCTCCCGGGGCCGGACGCTGCGGCAGTTCGTCGTCGGCACCCTGACGATCCCCTTCGTCTTCGTCCTGCTGTGGATGAGCTTCTTCGGCAACTCGGCGATCGAACGGGTCCGGGGCGGGGACGCCGCCTTCGGGGCGGCCGCCGTCGACGAACCCCAGCGCGGCTTCTACGACCTGCTCTCGCAGTACCCGGGGGCGGGGTTCCTCATCGGCCTCGCGACGCTCATCGGGCTGCTGCTCTACATCACCTCGGCGGACTCCGGGGCGCTCGTCATGTCGAACTTCACCTCCCGCATCACGGACAACCGGCAGGACGGCCCCGTGTGGTCGCGGATCTTCTGGGCGGTGCTCGTCGGCGTGCTCACGATCACGATGCTCCAGGTCGACGGCATCACCACCGTGCAGTCGGCGACGATCGTCATGGGCCTGCCGTTCACCGTGGTGATCTACCTCATCATGTACAGCCTGTTCACGTCCCTCCGGCTCGAGGCGTACCAGACCGACGCCCGCGCGGTGGCCCTCCACGGGGCGATGTCGGGGCGGACCGACGAGAACTGGGAGGACCGCCTGGACCGGGCCGTCGCCCTGCCGTCCGACGCGGACATCCGGCGGTACCTCGCGGAGACGGCGCGTCCGGCGCTGGAGGAGGTCGCGCACGCCCTCGAACGCCGCGGCCAGACCGTGCAGCTGCTCACCTCCGCCGTCCCGGACGGGGCGACGGACCAGCTCGACCTCGAGGTGACGATGGCGGGGGAGCGGGACTTCCGCTACCAGCTCTACCCGGTCGAGCACCGGATCCCGGGCTTCACCGGCGCCGGCACGGCCGCGGCCGCCGGTGGGGCGGCGGGGACCGGGACCGCGACCGCGACCGGGGACGGCGACCCGGCGTCGGACGGGCCGTCGGTGCGCGCCGGGGACCGGAGCTACTACCGTCTCGAGGTGTACGACCTCACCGGGTCGTTGGGGTACGACGTCTACGGCTACTCCCGGCGGCAGCTCATCAACAACGTCCTCGACCTCTACGAGCGGCACCTCGAGTTCCTGCACATGCAGCGCGACCTCCCGGGCAGCTCGGACCTGTCCGACGGGGCGGAACCGGTGCGCACGTGGGAGACCTGGGACGAGGACTGACCCGACGGGCCCCGGCCACCCGGACCCGCACCCGACCGGCACGCAGGACCCCGGACCCGCGACCGGCGCACCCCGACCGACACACCCGACCGACCTGACCCATCTCACCCATCCGACCCTCAGACCCTGAAGGAGACCTCATGGCGGAGACCCCGCTGTTCGACCCGACCACCTGCGACCTGCTCTCCGGCGTCCACGCCGGTGACGGCCCGGCCTCGCTCTACATCGACGGCCGGTGGGAGGCCGCGGCGGCCGGCGGGACCCGCACGATCACGTGCCCCGCCGACGGCACCACCGTCGGCACCGTCTCCGAGGCGGACGACGCCGACACCCTGCGGGCCGTCGCCGCCGCGCGCCGCGCCTTCGACGACGGCGCGTGGGCGGCGACCCCCGCCACCGAGCGCGGGTCGCTGCTGCTCCGCGTCGCCGCCACGATCCGCGACCGCCGCGAGCTCTTCGCCGCCGCGGAGGCGGCCGACACGGGCAAGCGCCTCGTCGAGGCCCGGATCGACATGGACGACATCGCCGCCAGCTTCGAGTACTTCGGCACCCTCGCGGGCCACGCGGCCGGCCGGGTCGTCGACGCCGGCGACCCGGGCGTGCGGGCGCGCGTCGACACCGAGCCGGTCGGCGTGTGCGGCCTCATCACCCCGTGGAACTACCCGCTGCTCCAGGTCGCGTGGAAGGTCGCGCCGTGTCTCGCCGCGGGCAACACCTTCGTCCTCAAGCAGGCGGAGCTCACGCCCCACACCGCGATGCTGCTCATGGCGGTCCTCGAGGAGGCCGGCCTGCCGGCGGGCGTCGGCAACCTCGTCACCGGGGCGGGCGCGGCGTGCGGCAACCCGCTGTCCCAGAGCCCGGACGTGGACATGGTGTCCTTCACCGGCGGGCTCGCGACCGGCAAGGTCATCGCCCGGAACGCCGCGGAGACGGTCAAGCGCGTCGCCCTCGAACTCGGCGGGAAGAACCCGAACGTCATCTTCGCCGACGCCGACCTCGACGCCGCCGTGGACAACGCGCTCAACGGCGCGTTCGTGCACTCGGGCCAGGTGTGCTCCGCCGGGTCCCGGATCATCGTCGAGGAGTCGATCCACGACGAGTTCGTCCGCCGGCTCACCGACCGGGCCGCGCAGATCCGCATCGGCGGCCCCCGGGACGAGGAGGCGGAGACCGGCCCGCTCATTTCCGAGCAGCACCGGGACAAGGTCGCCGCGTACGTCGACCGCGCCCGGGAGCAGGGGGCGACGGTCCGCTGCGGCGGCCGGGCGGCGACGGCGGAGGACAACGACGGCCCGCACGGCACGGGGGCCACCGACCTCTCCGCCGGCGTCTACTACCTGCCCACCGTCATCGACGACTGCACGCAGGACATGGACTGCGTCCACGACGAGGCCTTCGGCCCGACCGTCACCGTCGAGACCTTCACCGACGAGGCCGGGGCCGTCGCCCTCGCCAACGACACGAACTACGGCCTCGCCGGGGCGGTGTGGACCTCGGACGACGGCACCGCCGAGCGGGTCGCCCGCGCGCTCCGGCACGGCACCGTGTGGATCAACGACTTCCACCCCTACCTCCCGCAGGCGGAGTGGGGCGGCATGAAGCAGTCCGGTAACGGCCGGGAGCTCGGCCCGACCGGTCTGGCGGAGTACCAGGAGCACAAGCACGTGTACCGGAACATCGCCCCGGCGGTCACCGGGTGGTTCGCGGTGCGCTGACCCCGGGCCGCTACGATGAGCGGAATGATCACCGCGACACTCGCCAGTGAACTGGGGGTCGGGGAGGGGCAGGTCGCCGCGACCGTGCGCCTTCTCGACGACGGCAACACGGTCCCGTTCATCGCCCGCTACCGCAAGGAGGCGACGGGGGGTCTCGACGACGCCCAGCTGCGCACCCTCGAGACCCGGTTGACGTACCTCCGGGAGCTCGAGGAGCGGCGGGAGACCGTCCTCCGGTCCGTCGAGGAGCAGGGCAAACTCACCGACGACCTGCGCGCGCTCATCGAGGGGTGCACGACGAAGGCCCGCCTGGAGGACCTCTACCTCCCGTTCCGGTCGACGCGGCGGACGAAGGCGACGATCGCCCGCGAGGCCGGCCTCGAACCGCTGGCCGACCTCCTCACCGCGGACTGCACCACGGACCCGCGCGAGCTCGCCGAGGGCTACGTCACCGACGGGTTCGCCGACGCGACGGCGGTCCTCGCCGGGGCCCGGGCAATCGTCATCGACCGGGTCGCCACGGACGCCGACCTCGTCGGGGCCGTGCGTGAGCGGATGTACACGACGGGCTCCCTCGCGAGCACCGTCATCGAGGGCCGGGAGCAGGAGGGGGCGAAGTACCGCGACTACTTCTCCTTCGCCGAGCCCTTCACGGACCTGCCCGGGCACCGGGTCCTCGCCCTGTTCCGGGGTGAGAAGGAGGGGGTGTTGAGCCTCACCCTCGACCCCGGGGACGACGAGGTCTACCAGGGCATGGTCGCCGAGGCGGCGGGTCTCGGCCCCCGGGACGACGCCGCGGACCGCTTCCGCGCCGAGTGTGTGCGCTTCGCCTGGCGGACGAAGCTCGCCGTGTCCTCCGGGGTGGACGTGAGGATGCGGTTGCGCGAGCGCGCGGAGGCGGAGGCCGTCGAGGTCTTCGCCCGCAACCTCCGGGACCTGCTCCTGTCCGCCCCGGCGGGCCAGCGCACGACCCTCGGCCTCGACCCCGGGTACCGCAACGGTGTGAAGGTCGCCGTCGTCGACCCCACGGGCAAGGTCCTCGACACGGCTGTCGTCCACCCCCACCAGCCGCAGAACCGCCGGTCGGAGGCCGTGACGGTCCTGTCCGGGCTGTGCCGGCGGCACGGCGTGGAGCTCATGGCGGTCGGCAACGGCACGGCGAGCCGGGAGACCGACGAGCTCGCGCGGGAGATCGCGGCGGACGTCGGTGGCGTCACCCCGGTCATCGTCTCGGAGGCGGGGGCGTCGGTCTACTCGGCGAGCGAGGCGGCGAGCGAGGAGTTCCCGGACATGGACGTCGCCCTGCGTGGCGCGGTGTCGATCGCGCGGCGGCTGCAGGACCCGCTGGCGGAGCTCGTGAAGATCGACCCGAAGTCCATCGGCGTGGGCCAGTACCAGCACGACGTCAACCAGGCGATGCTCGCGGCGAGCCTCGACCGGGTCGTCGAGGACGCGGTGAACTCCGTCGGCGTCGACCTCAACACCGCGAGCGCGGCCCTGCTGCGCCGGGTGGCGGGGATCTCCGCGACGCTCGCGGAGAACATCGTCCGGCACCGGGAGGACCACGGGGCGTTCCCGACGCGGCGGGCGCTCATGGACGTCCCGCGGCTCGGCCCGAAGGCGTTCGAGCAGGCCGCCGGGTTCCTGCGGATCCGGGGCGGGGAGGACCCGCTCGACGCCTCCGCCGTGCACCCCGAGGCGTACCCGCTCGTCCGGCGGATCGCCGCGGCCGGTGGGGTGGACGTCGCCGCGCTCGTCGGCGACACGCGGACGGTGTCCCGGGTGCGGGCGGCGGACTTCGTCGACGAGCGGTACGGGCTGCCGACGGTCACCGACGTGCTCGCCGAGCTGGACAAGCCGGGCCGGGACCCGCGACCGGAGTTCCGCACGGCCGCATTGCGGGCGGGGGTGGAGAAGATCGGGGACCTCACCCCGGGGATGGTGCTCGAGGGGACGGTGACGAACGTCGCCGCCTTCGGGGCGTTCGTCGACGTCGGGGTGCACCAGGACGGCCTCGTCCACGTCTCGGCGATGGCCCGGAGGTTCGTCCGCGACCCGCACGAGGTGGTGCGGTCCGGCGAGATCGTCACGGTCAAGGTGCTGGACGTCGACGTCGAACGGTCCCGGATCAGTCTGTCCCTGAGACTTGACGACGAGCCGACGCCCGGCGGTGGTTCCGGTGGTGCCGGTGGATCCGGTCGGTCCGGTGGCGGTGGCGGTGGTGCCGGGGCGGGGGCCGGCGGCGGCCGGTCCGGGTCCGGTGGGTCGGGCGCATCCGGCGGCCGGCGTGGTCGGGGAGGGGCGGCCGACGGCCGGGACGGGGGCACTCCCCGCCGTGGGGGCCGGTCCGGTGGCCGGTCCGGTGATGCGGGCGGGGCGAAGGGCGCCCCGGCGGCCGGACGGCAGGGCGGGGGAGACGGGGCGCTGGCCGAGGCGCTGCGTCGCGCGGGCTTCGGGCGGTGACGGGGCCGGCGACCGGCCGGTGCGGTGACCGGCCGTCGCCGTGACCGCGGCGCGGGCCGACCGGCGGACTTGTCCGCTGACCGGCACGGATGACATACTGTTCCGGTTGACGTCCGGCCCAGGCCGGTCGCCGCACAATTCCATGTTTCGGGCATGAACCCGTGGCCGTCGGCCGCCCCCGTGGCGGCGGCGACGCACGAGGGTCCTCTGTCCAGACGATCAGCAAGGACATTCAGCCATGCACATTCTCGACAAGGTCGACGCCGCCCAGCTGCGCGACGACATCCCCGACTTCCGTCCGGGCGACACCCTCGACGTCCACGTCAACGTCATCGAGGGCGCGAAGTCCCGTGTCCAGGTGTTCCGCGGCGTCGTGATCCGCCGCCAGAACTCCGGCATCCGCGAGACCTTCACGGTCCGGAAGATCTCGTTCGGCATCGGCGTGGAGCGTACCTTCCCGGTGCACTCCCCGAACATCGACCACATCGACGTCCTCACCCGCGGCAAGGTCCGCCGGGCGAAGCTGTACTACCTGCGCAACCTGCGCGGCAAGGCGGCGAAGATCAAGGAGAAGCGCTGACGCTCCCCGCGCCACGCCCCGGTCACCGACACGCTCGGTGGCCGGGGCGTTCCGCATTGTCCGGTCCCGTCCGGCCGGGCTGGTAACGTCTCCGTTCGTGACTGACACGAACGGGACCGCCGGACGGCAGATGAGTGAGCGTGACAAGGTCGCTGCGCGACGCGCGGCCGAGAAGGACGGCGGGTCGGGTGCCGGGGGCAAGAAGACCTACCCGTGGTGGGTCGAGTTCCCCATCATCATCGTCACCGCGTTGATCATCCTCGCGCTGTTCCAGGGCTTCGTGGGACGGCTGTACCAGATTCCGTCGGAGTCGATGGAGCCGACGCTCCACGGGTGCTCGGGGTGCACGGGGGACCGGATCTTCGTGAGCAAGCTCGCGTACGAGTTCGGCGGCAGCCCGTCGCCCGGCGACGTCGTCGTGTTCGCCGGCCCGGAGTCGTGGGGCGGCGAGTACGTCTCGAAGCGCTCGTCGAACGGCCTCATCTCCGGCGTCGAGAACCTGCTGTCGTACGTCGGCATCCTCGCCCCGGACGAGAATGCGCTGGTCAAGCGGGTCATCGCCACGGGTGGTCAGACGGTGCAGTGCCAGGCCGGCGACCCGGGGATCATGGTCGACGGGCGGAAGGTCGACGACTCGTTCATCCAGCGGCCCGCGTCGCTGCCGATCGACCGGGTCCGGGGCTCCGAGGAGTGCCAGGGCAACTACTTCGGCCCCGTGACCGTGCCCGACGGCAACCTGTGGGTCATGGGCGACAACCGCACGAACTCCCTCGACTCGCGGGCGCACATGGGCGATGAGCTCCAGGGCACCGTGCCCGTCGACAACGTCGTGGGCAAGGTGGAGTTCCGGGTGTGGCCGCTGTCCCGGATCGGCGGGGTCGACTCGCCGGACGTCCAGCAGGACGCGGCGCCCGCCGGGTCGTGACGTGGCGGGACGGATGTCCGGTGCCGGTCACCCCGCGGCGCCGCTCCGGGCGCCCGTGCGGGCGGCACTGCGGCGGACGGGGCGCGACGGGGTGACCGGGGGACGGGCGCTCGACCACGCGGTCGTCCGGGCCGGACTGGGGCTTGTCGCGGGGGTCGACGAGGCGGGCCGGGGAGCGTGCTGCGGTCCGTTGACCGCGGCGGCGTGCATCCTCCCGGACCGTCCGCTGCCCGAGCTCGACGGGCTGACGGACTCCAAGCAGCTGTCGCCGGCGGCGCGGGAGCGGCTCGAACCGGTCATCGCGGAGGTCGCGGTGGCGTGGGCCGTCGTGCACGTCAGTGCCGCGGAGATCGACGAGCGGGGGATCCAGCCGGCGAACACGTCGGCGATGCGGCGGGCCGTCGCGGCCCTCGACGTCCGGCCCGGGTACGTCCTCACCGACGCGCTGCGCGTGCCCGGCCTCACCCTCCCGCACCTGCCGGTGCTCAAGGGGGACCGGGTCAGCCGGAGCATCAGCGCCGCGAGCGTCCTGGCGAAGGTCGCCCGTGACCGCGTGATGGTGGAGCTCGACGCCCGGTACCCGGGCTACGGCCTCGCCGGCCACAAGGGGTACGGCACGAAGGCGCACATGGCGTCGGTGAGCCTCCACGGCGGGTGTCCTGAACACCGCTACACTTACGCGAACGTGGCGGCTGCCCGGGCTCAATGGGCGGCTGCCGGTGGACGCGAAACCGAGGAAGAGGTGACCACGCAGTCGTGAGCGCTGAGGAACTGGAAGACTACGAGGCCAACGTTGAGCTCTCCATGTACCGGGAGTACCGGGACGTGGTCAGCCAGTTCTCCTACGTCGTCGAGACCGAACGCCGGTTCTACCTGGCCAATGCCGTGGAGCTCATCCCCCGGAACGCCGACGGGGAGATCTACTACGAGGTCCGGATGTCGGACGCCTGGGTCTGGGACATGTACCGTCCCGCGCGCTTCGTGCGCTACGTCCGGGTGATCACGTACAAGGACGTGAACATCGAGGAGCTCGACAAGCCGGAGCTGCGTCTGCCGGAGAGCTGAGCGGCCCCGTCGTCGGGGCGTTGTCCACAGGCCGGGCCCTGTCCACAGGGACCCGGCCTTCTGTCGTCCCCGCCCTCCCGACGGTCCGCGTCCCGTGGCATGCTCGCCGCACCGGCGACGACCGTCGTGGCCGGGTGACGGGGGAGGGCCCCGGGGAGGGACGGCACGACCGTGGACACGTGTGAGATCGGCAGGTTCGGCGAGGACATCGCCGCGGCCTACCTGGAGGCGAGGGGGTACGAGGTCGTCGACCGCAACGTGCGGGCCTGCGGCGGGGAGGTCGACCTCGTCGCCACCGTCGGGGCCGGCGGCGCGGCGGGCGGCCCGACGGGGGACGGCCCCCGGGACGTGGTGTTCGTCGAGGTCAAGTACCGCTCGTCCGACGCGATGGGGGTGGGTGCGGAGGCGGTGACCGCCACGAAGCTGAGGACGGTCTCCCGCGTCGGGGGCGCGTGGCTCGCCGCGCACCCGGAGATCCGGCCGCGGGCGGTGCGCATCGACGTCATCGACATCACCGGCGGAGAGGTGACGCACTACCGGGACGTGACCCGGTGAGCGTCGGGCAGGCCCTGGGGGTGGCCCTCGACGGGATCGACGGCGTGCTCGTCACCGTGGAGTGCGACATCGGGCGTGGCCTCCCCGGCATGAGCGTCGTGGGGCTCGGGGACACGGCGGTCGTCCAGGCCCGGGACCGCGTCCGGTCAGCGACGGTGAACAGCGGGCTCGAGTGGCCGCGCAGCCGGGTCGTCATGAGCCTGTCCCCGGCGTCCGTGCCGAAGGCGGGGTCGGGGTTCGACGTCGCGATGGTGTGCTCCGTCATCGCCGCGCAGGTGGCGCACTCCGCGGCGTCGACCCGGGCGTCGCGGGCGCTGCGGGAGGAGGCGGAGACCGTCCGCCGCCGCCTCGGGGAGACGGTCCTCGTCGGGGAGCTCGGGCTGGACGGGCAGGTGCGTCCCGTCGACGGGGTGCTGCCGATGCTCCTCCACGCCGCCGAACGGGGTGTCCCCCGCGCGGTGGTCCCGGCGGGCAATGCGGCGGAGGCGGCCCACGCCGACGGCGTCGACGTCCTCGTGACCCGCAGTCTCGTCGAGGTGGTGCGGTGGCTGCGGGGCGTCGGGGACCTCGAGGCGGTGACGCCGCCGGTGGCCGGCGCGGGTGGGGCGGGTGCCCGGGGCGGGGACACCCCGGATCTCGCCGACGTCATCGCGCAGCCGGAGGCCCGGCGTGCCGTGGAGCTCGCGGCCGCGGGCGGGCACCACCTCATGCTCACCGGGCCCCCGGGGGCCGGCAAGTCGATGCTCGCCGAGCGGCTGCCGGGGATCCTCCCGCCGATGGACCGCCGGGAGCAGCTGGAGGCTGCGGCGGTCCACTCGGTGGCGGGGGCCTCCGGGGACCTCGACCGCCTGTGGGCGGGGGTCCGGCCGTTCATCGCCCCGCACCACACGGTGAGCCCGGCGGCGCTGCTCGGAGGGGGGTCGGGGCGGGCCCGGCCGGGGGCGGTGAGCCTCGCCCACCGCGGGGTGCTGTTTCTCGACGAGGTCGCCGAGGCCTCCGGTCGCACCCTCGACTGCCTGCGCACACCGATGGAACGTGGCGTCGTCGACCTCGTCCGGAGCCGGCGGACCGTCCACTTCCCGGCGCGGTTCCAGCTCATCATGGCGGCGAACCGGTGCCCGTGCGGCGCGGAGTCACCGGCCGACTGCACGTGCACGGCCGTCGCCCGGCGCCGGTACTCGACGGTCGTGTCCGGACCGCTGCGTGACCGGGTGGACATCTTCGTCACCACGCGCGGGGCGGCTGCCGCGACCCTCACCCCGGCGGAGGCGGACTCCGGGGAGTCGACGCAGGTCGTGAGGGAGCGGGTGATCGAGGCCCGGGCGCGCGCCCGGCACCGGTGGTCCGCTGCGGGGGACTGGCTGGACAACGCCTCCGTGCCCGGGGCGGTCCTGCGCCGGGACTTCCCCGCCGACGAGGCCGGCATGCTCGTCCTGCGGGACATGCTGCACCGGGGGGAGCTCAGTCAACGCGGCGTGGACCGTGCGCTGCGGGTGGCGTGGACGATCGCGGACGTCGACGGGGAGGACCGGCCGGACGTCGGCCGGGTGCTCGACGCCGTGGAACTGTTCGGCGACGGGGAGGACGGACATGACCACGGGGGGCGGTGACATGAGCGCCGGGGGACGGCGTCTCCTCGCGTGGGTGACGTTGCGCAGGGTTGTCGAGGCGTCCCACGCCGATGTCGTCGCGGCGCTGTGGCCCGACGGTGACCGCGGGGCCCCGGCGCGGGTCGAGGAGCTGGTGGAGGCGATGCGGCGTGGTGACGCGCGGCTCCCACCGTCACTGCGTACCCGGATGCGGGGGCCGGGGACGGTCGACCCGGTCGCGGACCTCCGGGCGGCGGAGGCCGAGGGGTACCGGTTGGTCACACCGGACGACCCGGCGTGGCCCGCGTGCTTCCGCGGCGGGTTCCCGGATCTGCGCCGACCCCGGACCCGGGCCGGGGACGCGGGGGACGCGGGGGACGCGGGGGACGCGGGGGACACCGGGGACGTGTCCGACAGCGGGGGCGCGGCGTCGCACCCGGGCCCGGCTCCGGCGGGCGCACCGGACCCGGCCACCGGGTCGGACGGCGCGGGCGTGCGCGGGCAGGTGGCGGACCCCTTCGCCCTGTGGACCGCCGGGGACGGCGACCTCGCCGGCGCCACCCGACGGACGGTGACCCTCGTCGGCACCCGCGCACCGTCGCGCTACGGGACGGAGGCCGCGGAGATGCTGGGGTCGACGCTCGCCGCCGCCGGGTACACCGTCGTCTCCGGCGGGGCGCTGGGGATCGACCGTGCCGCCCACGCCGCGGCCCTCCGCGCCGGGGGGACGACCGTTGCGGTGGCCGCGTGCGGGCCCGGGGTGACGTACCCCTCCGCCAACAGGCCGTTGTTCCGCGACATCCGGCGCGCCGGGCTCGTCATGACGGAGTACCCGCCGGGCACACGTCCGGCCCGGCACCGGTTCCTCACCCGCAACCGGCTCGTCGCCGCGCTCGGGCAGGGGACCGTCGTCGTCGAGGCCCCGTACCGGTCGGGGGCGCTCAACACGTGCAACTGGGCCGAGCTGCTCGTCCGGCCGGTCATGGCGGTGCCGGGGCCGGTGACGTCCAGCGGGTTCACCGGGTGCCACGAGCGCATCCGCTCCGGGCGGGCGGCGCTGGTCACGCGGGCCGAGGACGTGCGGGAGCTCATCGAGCCGCTGGGCAGCGTCGACAGCTCCCGGCAGCTCGAGCTCGACTTCCACGCCACCGGGTCCCAGACCCTCACACTCGACGAGTTGAAGGTCTTCGACGCCGCCGGGGTGCCGGGCGACGTGTCGGGCAGGATGGACGACCTGGTCGGGGGCAGCGGCCTGCCGCTGGCGGTCGTCGTCCGGGTGATCCGTGACCTGGAGGCGCGGGGGCTCGTCGTCCGCGACGGTGACCGGTGGGTCAAGGCCACGAGGTGACACGGGCCCGCGGGACCCGACGCGGGCGGGGCTCCCGGTGAGGCCGGGCGGGGTCGACCTGACGCGGGCGGGGCTCCCGGTGACGCGGTGACGCGACCGGCCGCGCCCCGTGGTGGCCCACCCCGGTGACGGGCGGACCCGGACCTAGGATGGGGCACATGGCCTCACCACCGGACCTCGACCAGGCCGTCGACATGTACATGGACCACCTCCGCCTCGTCCTGGGCAGGTCGGAGAACACCGTGCGGGCGTACAGCGCGGACCTCCGGGCGGCGTGCGAGGGACTGGACGGCGTGGAGGGGTTCACGCTCGACCACTGCCGCGACGTCCTCGACTGGGCCGTCGAGGCGGGACACAGCGCGACCTCGGTCGCCCGCATGGTGTCCAGCCTGCGCGGCTTCGGCGGGTACCTCGCCCGGCAGGGATGGGTCGGGACGAACCCGGCGGCGCCGCTGCGGGCCCCGAAGACCGACCGCCACCTGCCCCGGGTGCTCAAGGCCGACGGTGCCCGGGAGATGCTCGACGCCGCCGCACAGGCGGCCGGGGAGACCGACGACCCCGTCCCCACCCGGGACTGGGCCATGCTCGAACTGCTCTACGCGACGGGCGTGCGCGTCTCGGAACTGGTCGGCGTCGACCTGGATGACGTCGACACCGGCGAACGCACCGTCCGGGTCACGGGTAAGGGCGGTAAGACCCGTGTCGTCCCGTTCGGCCCGTCGACCGCGACCGCCCTGCGGGCCTGGATCGACGCGCGCCCCCGGCTCAGCGGCCCGTCGTCGGGTCCCGCCCTCTTCCTCGGCGTCCGGGGCGGCCGCATCGACCCGCGGCAGGTGCGGACCGTCGTCCGGACCGCCACCGCCGCCGCGGGCGGCCCGACGCTCTCCCCCCACGGGATCCGCCACTCCACGGCGACTGCGGTGCTGGAAGGGGGAGCGGACCTGCGGATCGTGCAGGAGCTCCTCGGCCACTCCTCCATGGCGACGACGCAGATCTACACGCACGTCGGCACCGAGCGGCTCAAGGCGGTCTACCGGCAGGCGCACCCGCGCTCCGGCGCGACCGACTGAGCGGCCGGCCACCGAGCGGGAAACTGACGGAGCGGGTGTCCCCCTGAGCAGGTGACCGACCGGGCGACCGACTCAGTGGGTGACCGACCGGGCGGCCGTGTCACGCCCACAGCCGGACCGTCGGCCGCCCGAGGAGACTCATCGGGTCGATGTACCGTCCGTCCGGCGACGCGGGGTCCCTGATCCGCGCCCCCCACGACAGCCCCGGCCCACGGCGGGCCGTCGACGGCAGCGCCGCGGCGTCGGCCAGCCGGCCGATCACCGCACCCCGGGTGACGACGTCCCCGCGCCGCACATCGGCGACGACCGGTTCATAGGTCGTCCGCAGGCCTCCGCCGTGGTCGACCGACACCACCGGCGTCCCCGCGACACTCCCCGCGAAGACGACCGTCCCCGCGGCACTCGCCCGGACGGGGTCACCCGGGGCGGCCGCGAGGTCGACCCCGCGGTGGCCCTGCTCCCACGGCCGGTCCGGGATGTCCACGGCCCGGACGACCGCACCCGGGACCGGGCGGCGGTGCCCACGGCGGCCGGGGTGCCCACGGACGTCCGCCGGCACGCCGCGGGCCGGGCCCGCCGAGGCGGCACCGGGTGAGGGGTGGGGCGTGGCCCGGGCCGCCGCCGGGGGAGCGGGCAGGACGGTGATCCCCGTCAGCACCGCGACCACGCAGAGAAGGACGGCGCACGCCCGCCCGGCGGCGCGGTGTCGCGGCGGTGTTCCGCGCCGCGGTGCTCCGCGCGGCGGGGCCGGGCGTGGCGGTGCCGGGTGCCAGGCCGGTGGCGTCGACGGGTGGTGGCGTCGGGACCCCGGGGCGTCGACGGGTCCGGGTCGGGGAACGGTGGTGGGTCTGGTCTGCACGCGGACAGTGTGCCCGGCCGCGCGGCCGGGCGGGAGCCCGGCGGCGGGCGCCTGTGGATGCCGGACCGTGCGCCCGCCGGCAGCACGGGGGACGGTGGGGCGCCGTCCACAGGTGCCGCCGGGGAGCGGGCGGGAAGTTGAGGTGGGGGAGCCGGACGGGTAGCATTCTGCAGTGCAGTATGTCCGGGAGTTGTCCCGGGGACCGCGAACCGAGTCCGTCCCGCCGGCAGGTCGTCACGACAGTGACGGTGACCACGCGGCGGGCGGCACACCGCACATCGACGTCTCCACGATCGTCGGCGACCACCACCGCTTCCGGGTCACACGCCCGGACGGCACGGGGCGACGCCGCAGGTCGTGTCGCCGGGTGCCGGAGACTCCGGGACGCGCCCCCGCCAGCGGACCGGGCACACTGACATCGCGTAGGCACCGTGTGGTTCCGCAGCGTCCCGCCCGAACGGTCCCCGGCTCAGCCCGGGGTGGGGTGGAGACCGTGAACGCCTGCCAGGACGGCGCATGAGCGATGTCCCGGGAGACCGGGGAACCGTGAGTACGTCGAGTCAACCGTCAACCGATTTCGAAAGCGAGGAAGGGGAGGCGGGGCCCGCGAGGGTCCCACGGTGCCGCCCCTGTCACACTATGGCTGTAGTCACCATGCGTGAGCTCCTGGACGCCGGAGTTCACTTCGGTCACCAGACCCGTCGTTGGAACCCGAAGATGAAGCGCTTCATCTTCACGGACCGCAACGGCATCTACATCATCGATCTCCAGCAGACGCTGACCTACATCGACGAGGCCTACGAGTTCGTCAAGGAGACCGTCGCCCACGGCGGCAACATCCTGTACGTCGGCACGAAGAAGCAGGCGCAGGAGGCCGTCGCCACCGAGGCCGAGCGCGTCGGGATGCCCTACGTCAACCACCGCTGGCTCGGCGGCATGCTGACGAACTTCCAGACCGTCCACAAGCGCCTCGCCCGGCTCAAGGAGCTCCAGGCGATGGACGCGGCGGAGGACGGCTACCAGGGCCGCACCAAGAAGGAGGTGCTCATGCTCACGCGTGAGCGCACCAAGCTGGAGCGCGTCCTCGGCGGCATCGCCGACATGGCGAAGGTCCCGTCCGCCCTGTGGATCGTCGACACGAACAAGGAGCACATCGCCGTCGCCGAGGCGAAGAAGCTCAACCTCCCGGTCGTCGCGATCCTCGACACCAACTGTGACCCGGACGAGGTCGACTACCCGATCCCGGGCAACGACGACGCCATCCGGTCGACCCGGCTGCTGACGTCGATCATCTCCTCCGCCGTCGAGGCCGGTCGTGCGGCCCGCGCCGAGCGCCAGGAGGCCGCGGCCAAGGAGGCTGCGGGCGAGGCCGCCGGTGAGGCGGAGGCCGGCGTCGTCGCCGAGGGTGCGGCGGAGAGCACCCCGGCCGCCGAGGGCGCAGCGGACACCACCCCGGCCGCCGGTGCCACGGAGGCGCCCGCCGAGGGTGAGGCCACCGAGGCCACCCCGGCGGAGTAACACCCGCCTGACGCCCACCCCGGTCCGCCGGGCGTGGGCGTCGTCCGTCACATAGGCTGGATCCGTCACCTGAGCCGACCGGCCACTTCACTTCCATCATGAAGGAGGATCGCCCCCAAAATGGCGAACTACACCGCTGCTGACGTCAAGAAGCTCCGTGAGACCACGGGCTCCGGGATGCTGGCCTGCAAGAAGGCTCTCGAGGAGTCCGACGGCAACTTCGACAAGGCCGTCGAGATCCTGCGCATCAAGGGCGCCAAGGACGTGGGCAAGCGTGCCGAGCGCACCGCCGCCGAGGGCCTCATCGCCGTCTCCGGCAGCACCATGATCGAGATCAACTCCGAGACCGACTTCGTCGCGAAGAACTCCGAGTTCATCGAGTTCGCCGACTCCGTCGCCGCCGCGGCCTCCGCCGCCGGCGCGAACTCCCCGGAGGAGCTCGCCGCTGTCGACGTCAACGGCTCCACCGCCGACGAGGCGCTCCAGGCCCTCTCCGCGAAGATCGGCGAGAAGCTGCAGCTGCGGCGCGCCGTCACCCTCGAGGGTGACAAGGTCGCCGTGTACCTCCACCACCGCTCCGCCGACCTGCCGCCGAGCGTCGGCGTCCTCGTCGCCTACACCGGTGACGACGAGCAGGCCGCCAAGGCCGTCGCCATGCAGGTCGCCGCCCTCAAGGCGAAGTACCTGACCCGCGAGGACGTCCCGGAGGAGGTCGTCGCCAAGGAGCGCGAGATCGCCGAGGCGACCGCCAAGGAGGAGGGCAAGCCGGAGAAGGCCCTGCCGAAGATCGTCGAGGGCCGGGTCAACGGCTTCTTCAAGGACGTCGTCCTCCTCGACCAGCCGTCCGTGACCGAGTCGAAGAAGACCCTCAAGCAGGTCGCCGACGAGGCCGGCATCACCCTCACCGGCTTCGTCCGCTACGAGGTCGGCCAGGACTGACGTCCGGTCCACCGACCCCGCCAGGCGGTGACGGTCGCGGCCACGGCCGTGTCCGGCACCGGTGGGGTCGGGGATGATGAACGGGGCCCTCGCCCCTGTCGCTGCGGCGGCGGGGCGGGGGCCCGTCGTCGTGTGCGGGGGAGGTCCGGCCCGGGTGGGACGGGGGTGGCCCCGGGTGCGACGCGCCCCACCGCCCCCGGTCCCGACGATGCCGGGGTGCGTCGACGCCCCCTGTAGGATGTTGGGCGGTCAGCACGAACGACGATGGTGACCTGCGGCGTTCGACGAGCGTCCGGCAGGACCACGGTGCAGGCCCGGCACGACCAAGCCCAGCAGGATCAGCAGAGCAGAGCAGGAGAGCCTGACAGTGACGACGACGGACGACCGGCACGGATACACCCGCGTGATGCTGAAGTTGGGGGGTGAGATGTTCGGCGGCGGAGCCGTCGGGATCGACCCGGACGTCGTCCAGAACGTCGCCCGGCAGATCGCCGAGGTCGCCCGGTCCGGCACCGAGGTCGCGGTCGTCATCGGCGGGGGCAACTTCTTCCGCGGCGCCCAGCTCCAGCAGCGCGGCCTGGACCGCAGCCGCAGCGACTACATGGGGATGCTCGGCACCGTCATGAACTGCCTCGCGCTCCAGGACTTCCTCGAGCAGGAGGGCGTCGACTGCCGGGTGCAGACCGCGGTGAACATGGCCCAGGTCGCCGAGCCGTACCTGCCGCTGCGGGCGAAGCGTCACCTGGAGAAGGGGCGGGTCGTGATCTTCGGTGCGGGGATGGGCATGCCCTACTTCTCGACGGACACCACCGCGGCGCAGCGTGCCCTCGAGATCGGGTGCGAGGTGCTGCTCATGGCCAAGGGCGTCGACGGCGTGTACTCGGACGACCCGCGGACGAACCCGGACGCCGAGCTGTTCCACTCCATCACCCCCCGCGAGGTCATCGAGAAGGGCCTCAAGGTCGCCGACGCGACGGCGTTCAGCCTCTGCATGGACAACGACATGCCGATCCTCGTGTTCAACCTGCTCACCGACGGGAACATCGCCCGTGCCGTGGCGGGCGAGCAGATCGGCACGCTCGTCGCGCAGTGACGCCGGGCGGTCCGCACTGCCGGACCCGTCCGGGGCACTGGTAGATTCGGGGGATGTGTGGTCGCCGCGGCCGTGGCCACACGCCGCGCACCGGAGACGGTCCGCGTCGTCCCCCTCCCCGGGGCGACCGACCGGGACGTCACCGGTGCCCGAGACCTCAACCGATCCCCACCCGGCCGCACCTGAACCCCAGACGAGGACCCCCATGATTGACGAGACCCTGCTCGAGTCCGAGGACCACATGGGCCGCTCCGTGGAGCACGCCCGTGAGGAACTCATGACGATCCGTACCGGACGCGCCAACCCGGCGATGTTCAACGGTGTCATCGCGGAGTACTACGGCGTGCCGACGCCCATCACCCAGATGGCGACGATCAGCGTCCCCGAGCCGCGGATGCTCATCATCAAGCCCTACGAGCAGTCGGCGATGGGGGAGATCGAGAACGCGATCCGCAACTCCGACCTCGGGGTCAACCCGACGAACGACGGCCAGGTCCTCCGCGTCACCGTCCCGCAGCTCACCGAGGAGCGTCGCCGCGACCTCGTGAAGGTCGCGAAGTCGAAGGGTGAGGACGCGAAGATCGCGATCCGCAACATCCGGCGCAAGGGGATGGACACCCTCGGCAAGATCCAGAAGGACGGCGACGCCGGTGAGGACGAGGTGAAGGCCGCCGAGAAGGAACTCGACAAGATCACCCAGACCTACGTCGGCCAGGTCGACCGCCTGGTCGAGGCCAAGGAGAAGGAGCTGCTGGAGGTCTAGCACCCCAGCAGTCCCCACCACGACGACAGGCAGTCACCAGTCACTGCCGGGAGCAGGTGCTGTGTCTGAAGCGAGCGGAGCGTCGGACGGCGACGGGACCCCGGGACCGGCCGACACCGGGCGGCATCCGAGGATCCCCGCGCCCCGCAACGGCGCCGGACGGAACCTCAAGCAGGCCATCGGCGTCGGGGTCGTCCTCGGGGCCCTCGTCCTCACCGCCCTGGTGACCCCCCACGCCTGGTACCCCCTCGTGGCCGTCGCCGTGGCGTTGGCCACGTACGAGGTCTGGCGGCGGCTCACGGAGGGCGGCTACGTCCTGAGCCTCGCGACGCTCGTCGTCGGCGGCCAGGTGATGATGTGGCTGTCCTGGCCCTTCGGCACCACCGGGCTCGTCGCCGGGTTCGTCATCTCCGTGCTGCTGCTCATGGTGTCACGGCTGTTCCACCACGGTCGGCACTCGCCGCCGCACAACTACGTGCGGGACACCGCCGTGGGCGTGTTCGTCCTCACGTGGATCCCGCTCTTCGGCAGTTTCGCCGCGATGCTGTCGACCCTCTCCCGCGAGGACGTCAGCGGGTCGCGGTTCATCTTCACGTTCATGCTCTGCGTCGTCGCGTCCGACGTCGGCGGGTACTGCGCCGGCGTGTTCTTCGGGCGGCACCCCATGGCCCCCGCCGTGAGCCCGAAGAAGTCCTGGGAGGGGTTCGTCGGGTCACTGGTGTTCTCGATGGTGTGCGGCGCCGCGTCCGTGGTGCTCATCCTCCGCGTCGACGGGGCGACGGGGGTCGTGCTCGGCGTCGCGCTCGGGTTGGGGCTCGCGGTGTGCGCGACCCTCGGGGACCTCGTGGAGTCCCAGTTCAAGCGGGACCTCGGCATCAAGGACATGTCCCACATGCTGCCCGGGCACGGCGGGCTCATGGACCGGCTGGACGGGATGCTCCCCGCCGCGATGGTCACGTGGGTCGTGCTCAACATGCTCAACGGGGCCTGAGCGTCCGGCGCGGCACCCGGGGGCGGGGTCACGCCCGGTGGGTCTCCGCCACCTGACGCCGCAGCTGGAGCATCCGCACGACACCGACGCACGCCATGATGAGTGCGCCCGCCACCGCCGCGATGAGCATCCCCACGCCCACGGGGAACGTCCACGTCCACGCGAGGAAGTGCACGGCGACGCTGTCCTGGTTCTGCAGGATGAACACGAGGAGCAGGATGAGCAGCAGCGCGCCGATGATGAGCCCCACCCACGTCGCGCCGGCGACCGACCCGCGGACGCGCGGCGTCGTCGAGTCCGGGGCACCGTCGCCGCCGGCGGGGCGGGTCCGTCGCCGGGGGTCTGCGGCCGGGGCCGGGGTGGGGGTCGACGCCGCCGCCGCGTCGGGTGCGACCGGTGCGTCCGGTCCGGTCGCCGGGGTCGGGGAGTCGGGGGAGGAGGGTGTGTTCGTCATGACCCCCATTCAACGGGGTTCCGGCGGTCCGTGGCAACGGACGTGAGCGCGGCCGGTGCCCCCGGTGCCGGGACAGGGGCCGTCGCCGCCGGTGGTGCGCGCCGGCGGGCGGCGACAGCGGACGTGACCGCGGCCGCCGGCCCGGCCCGGTCGTCGCCACCGGTCGCGCCCGGTCACCGGTGCGGGCGGACAGTGGCCGCCGCGGACACGGCGTCGATGTGGTTCAGGGGCGTCTACGTGCAATAATGGCCCGCATCATGGCTACTCCTGTGCAACTGCAATTCTCCGCTCCGAAGAAGGGGATGCCGCCGACGCACCTCGCGGACATGACCGACGACCAGGTCCGCGAGGCCGTCACGGGACTGGGACTCCCCGGCTTCCGTGCGAACCAGATCGCCCGTCAGTACTACGGGCGGCTCGCGGCGGACCCCCGTTCGATGACCGACCTCCCCGAGGCGACCCGCGACAGCGTCCGCGAGGCGCTGTTCCCGCAGCTCATGACCCCGGTCAACGAGATTTCCTGCGACGGCGGCGAGACGCGGAAGACGCTGTGGCGTCTCCACGACGGCACGCTGCTCGAGTCCGTGCTCATGCGGTACCCGGACCGGGCGACGTTGTGCATCTCCTCCCAGGCGGGCTGCGGCATGGCCTGCCCGTTCTGCGCGACCGGCCAGGGCGGCCTGGACCGGAACCTGTCCGTCGGCGAGATCGTCGAACAGGTCCGCACCGCCGCCGCGGACATGCGTGACGGCCGGGTCGAGGGCGGGGAGGGCCGCCTCACGAACATCGTCTTCATGGGCATGGGGGAGCCCCTGGCGAACTACAAGCGCGTCCTTACAGCGATCCGGCGCATCACCGCGCCCGCCCCGGAGGGCTTCGGCATCTCCCAGCGCAACGTGACGGTGTCGACGGTGGGCCTCGCCCCGGCGATCCGCAAGCTCGCCGACGAGGAGATGTCCGTCCGACTCGCGGTGAGCCTGCACTGCCCGGACGACGAACTGCGCGACGAACTCGTCCCGGTGAACAACCGGTGGTCCGTCACGGAGGTCCTCGACGCCGCGGCCTACTACGCGGAGAAGTCCGGCCGCCGGGTGTCGATCGAGTACGCCCTCATCCGCGACATGAACGACCAGCCGTGGCGGGCGGACCTGCTGGGCAAGCGCCTCAAGCGCGCCCTCGGGTCCAAGGTCCACGTCAACGTCATCCCGCTCAACCCGACGCCCGGGTCCAAGTGGGACGCGGCGCCGAAGCCCGTCCAGGACGAGTTCGTCCGTCGGGTCAACGCCCAGGGGGTGCCGTGCACCGTCCGTGACACCCGTGGCCAGGAGATCGCCGCGGCGTGCGGGCAGCTCGCCGCCGAGGAACGCGGCGCATAGCGCGGACGGTGTAGCCGGGGGGCGGGGACGCAGCCGGCGCAGTGGGGGCGGCGTGCGGCCGGCGCAGTGGGGGTCGGCGTGTGACCGGCACAGCGGGGTCGGCGTGCGACCGGAACAGCGGGGGGTCGGCACACACGAACGCCGCCCGGGACGCGTGGTCGCGTCCGCGGGCGGCGTTCGTGGGGGACAGGCTCAGTGGTGCGAGAAGCTGCGCTCCGCGAGCTGCCGGGCCTCGGCCTCCGTCAGCGCCGGCCGGCCGACCGAGGTCGGGTCGATGTTCATCGCGACGAGCTCCTCGGCGGTGAGGTCGGCGTAGACGCCGGTGAGGTTCTTCTGGTCGGCGGCCCAGTCCGGCTCGATGTGGCCGACCGGCTTGTTGTGCGCCTGGACGGTCGTCCGCTGGGTGAGCTTCGGACGGACGACGAAGAGGAACGTCCCGAGGAAGACGAGGACGGCGAGGGCGACGAGCCAGATGTCCTCGACGTGGCCCTTGTGGTTGCCGATGAGCATCCCGAGGAGGAAGAGCCCGGAGATCACACCGGCGGTGGCGATGCCACGCCGGCCGAGTCCGTGCCAGCCCCACGCCGCCGACGGCTCGTCGGCGGTGGAGACTCCGTTGAACACTTCTGCCTTCGGCTCGTGAGAAGCCATTGGTGATCCTCCTCGATCGGGGCCGCCGCGACGTCACACCGGACCGTCGTCACCGGTCCCCGGGATGCGCAGCTGTGCCACAGACGCATGTTGCCTCTCCATCATTGCACACGATCCTGCCCCGCGACGCATCACACGCTGCGCGTCCACGGCCCGCACCCCCCGTGGTGGGGCAGTGGGCGGCCCGGGGGGTGCCGCCCCCTGCGGTTCCCGCCGCGCGCCGACCCCGCCCGGGGTGCCGTCCCGGGTGCCGCCCCCGGCAGGTCCCGTCCGACCCCGCCCCGACGCCGCCCCCGGCCCAGCCTCCGCCCCGGGGACGGCCCGCAGCCCCACCCGGCGTCCCCCGCTGTCGTCCCCCGCACCCGTCCCCGCCACGGGTGCGTGGAAGAATGGCCCGCGTGAAGACTCGCGTTGCAGTACTCGGCAGCACCGGATCCATCGGGACACAGGCGTTGGAGATCATCGCGGAGAACCCCGACGCGTTCGAGCTCGTCGGCATCTCCGTCCACGGCTCGAAGCCGGACCTCCTCCTCGAGCAGGTCCGGCGGTTCGGCCTGGCCGCGGAGAACGTCGCCGTCGCCAGTGAACGGACGGCGGAGGAGATCGACCGGCAGCTCGGCGGCCGGACGATCCGCGGCACGGACTCCGCCCGGGACCTCGTGGAGTCCGTGGAGGCGGACGTCGTCCTCAACGCCCTCGTCGGGTCCCTGGGGCTCGACGCGACGCTGGCGACGCTCGGCACCGGCGCCCGCCTCGCCCTGGCGAACAAGGAGTCCCTCGTCGCCGGCGGCCGCCTCGTGACCGACGCCGCGGCGGAGGGGCAGCTCGTCCCCGTCGACTCGGAGCACTCCGCCATCGCGCAGTGCCTCCGCTCCGGCGCCCACGACGAGGTCGCGTCGCTCATCCTCACGGCGAGCGGCGGCCCGTTCCGCGGCTGGACCCGCGAACAGCTCGAACCGGTGACGCCGCTCCAGGCGGCGCACCACCCGACGTGGTCGATGGGCCAGATGAACACCCTCAACTCCGCGACGATGGTGAACAAGGGGCTCGAGCTCATCGAGGCGGCGATCCTCTTCGACGTCCCGGCCGACCGGATCGAGGTCACGGTCCACCCGCAGTCGATCGTGCACTCCATGGTCACGTTCACCGACGGGGCGACGATCGCCCAGGCGTCCCCGCCGTCGATGCGGCTGCCGATCAGCCTCGCGCTCGCCTGGCCGCACCGCGTGCCCGGGGCGCAGACCCCGCTCGACGTCACCACGGCGTCGACCTGGGAGTTCGAGCCGCTCGACGACGAGGTCTTCCCGGCGGTCCGGCTCGCCCGCGCGGCCGTCGCCGCCGGGGGGTCGATGCCGGCGGTCTACAACGCGGCGAACGAGGAGGCGGCCGTCGAGTTCCTCGCCGGGGCCCTCCCGTTCCCCCGGATCGTCGACACCGTCGAGGCCGTCCTCGAGGCGTGCCCGCACCTGGACGCGGCGCCGCGGGACATGGCGGACGTCGTCGAGGCCGAGCGGGAGGCCCGCGCGGTCGCCCACGAGAGGATGGCCCCGTGGCTTTCGCACTAGGTGTCGTCCTCTTCGTCATCGGCATCGCGGTGACGATCGGTCTCCAC
The DNA here is from genome assembly GCF_030408615.1 of Corynebacterium bovis DSM 20582 = CIP 54.80. Classification (NCBI taxonomy): domain Bacteria; kingdom Bacillati; phylum Actinomycetota; class Actinomycetes; order Mycobacteriales; family Corynebacteriaceae; genus Corynebacterium; species Corynebacterium bovis. Next base: position 1,157,110 of record NZ_CP047187.1, read on the forward strand.
GAGGCCGGTCACATGCAGGTCGCCCGCTGGTGCGGGATGCGGGTCCGCCGGTTCTTCATCGGCTTCGGGCCGACCGTGTGGTCCTTCCGCCGGGGCGGGACGGAGTACGGGCTCAAGGCGGTCCCGGTCGGCGGGTTCTGCGACATCGCCGGGATGACCACGCTCGACCCCGTCACGGCCGACGAACTCCCGGACGCGATGTACGGCCGCCCGTGGTGGCAGCGGGTCTGTGTCCTCGTCGCCGGGGTCGTCGTCAACGTGCTCCTCGGTCTCGTCATCGTCTACGCCGTCGCGGTGGTCTGGGGTCTGCCGAACCCGTCGCCGGACATCCGGCCGGTGGTGGGGAGGACGACATGCGTCCCCGTGACCCTCGCCGACGCGACGGCGGCGTCGTCCGCGGCCGCGTCCGGGGGGACGGCCGGGTGCACGGGGGCCGGCCCCGCGGCGGAGTCCGGCGTCCGCGCCGGCGACCGGTTCGTGCGCATCGACGGGCGGGACACCCCGCAGTTCGGTGACGTGTCGGCGGCCGTCGCCGCGGCCGCGGAGGGGCACACGGACGTCGGGTCGACGGTGCGCGTGCCCGCGACCGTGGAGCGTGACGGGCGGCGGACGGACATCACCCTGTCGGTGCTCGTCGTCGAGCGCGCGGCGTCGTCGGGGGCGTCGTCGACCTCCGGAGCCCCCGGCCCGGGCGGCACGGTGACCACCGGGGCGATCGGCGTCGTCCGGGCCACCCCGGAGAACCTCACCCTCCACTACAACCCGGTGACCGCCGTCGGCGGGACCGCGTCGTTCACGGGCACGATGGTCTCGCAGACGGTCTCCGGGATCATCAGCCTGCCCGCGCGGTTCCCGGGGGTCGTGGAGTCGATCTTCGGCGGCCAGCGCGCGACGGACAGCCCGATGAGCGTGGTCGGGGCGTCGCGGGCCGGCGGCGAGCTCGTCCAGCACGACCAGTGGCAGGCCTTCGCCCTCACCCTCGCGAGCCTGAACTTCTTCCTCGCCGGGCTCAACCTCGTGCCGTTGCCGCCGCTCGACGGCGGGCACGCGGTGGTCGTCCTGTGGGAGCGGCTCCGGGACGCCGTCCGGCGCCGGCGGGGGCTGCCCCCGGGCGGGCCGGCCGACTACCGGCGGCTCATGCCCGTGACGTACGTCGCGGCGGGGCTGCTCCTCGTCTTCGGTGTGACGGTCATCGTCGCCGACGTCGTCAACCCGGTGCGGCTCTTCCCGTAGCGCGCCCCGTCCGGCCCGTCGACCGGGGCAGGTTCGCCGGGGGTCGCCGCCACGGGTACGCTCGTCGTGGTACATGCCTGTGCGCGTGCGTCGCCGTGACGCGGCGGCCCGCGCGCAGGTGGCGGAAGACAGTGAGAAGAGGATGGACGACACCCATGTCTGGTATCTCGCTCGGTATGCCCGACGCGCCCCTGCCGACCCTGGCACCGCGGCGGAAGACCAGGAACTTCATGGTCGGCGACGTCGGGGTGGGCAGTGACCACCCCATCTCGGTGCAGTCGATGACGACGACGAAGACCCACGACGTCAACGCCACGCTCCAGCAGATCGCGCAGCTCACGGCCTCCGGATGCGACATCGTCCGCGTGGCCTGCCCGAAGACCGTCGACGCCGAGGCCCTGCCGATCATCGCGTCGAAGAGCCCGATCCCGGTCATCGCGGACATCCACTTCCAGCCGAAGTACATCTTCGCCGCGATCGAGGCGGGCTGCGCGGCGGTCCGTGTGAACCCGGGCAACATCAAGGAGTTCGACGGCCGGGTCAAGGAGGTCGCGAAGGCCGCCGGGGACGCGGGGATCCCGATCCGCATCGGCGTCAACGCGGGCTCGCTCGACCGGCGGATCATGGAGAAGTACGGCCGTGCCACGCCGGAGGCCCTCGTGGAGTCGGCGCTGTGGGAGGCCAGCCTCTTCGAGGAGCACGGTTTCGGCGACATCAAGATCTCCGTCAAGCACAACGACCCCGTCGTCATGGTCGAGGCCTACCGGCAGCTCGCCGCCCGGTGCGACTACCCGCTGCACCTCGGTGTCACGGAGGCCGGCCCGGCGTTCCAGGGCACGGTGAAGTCCGCGGTGGCCTTCGGCGCCCTGCTGTCGGAGGGCATCGGCGACACGATCCGCGTGTCCCTGTCCGCGGACCCCAAGGAGGAGGTCAAGGTCGGGGACCAGATCCTCCAGAGCCTCAACCTGCGGCCGCGGAAGCTCGAGATCGTGTCCTGCCCGTCGTGCGGTCGCGCCCAGGTGGACGTGTACACGCTCGCCGAGGAGGTCACCGCCGGCCTCGAGGGCATGGAGGTGCCGCTGCGCGTCGCCGTCATGGGGTGCGTCGTCAACGGCCCCGGTGAGGCCCGGGACGCCGATCTCGGCGTGGCCTCCGGCAACGGCAAGGGGCAGATCTTCGTCAAGGGTGAGGTCATCAAGACCGTGCCGGAGGACCAGATCGTCGAGACCCTCATCGAGGAGGCCATGCGCCTCGCGGAGGACATGGATCTCGACGACGACGCCCCCGCGGGGGCACCGCAGGTGAAGGTCACGTCGTAGGGGGCGACCGGACCGGGGAGGGGGCCCGGGGCCGGCCGCGACCCGCCCGCCGCGGGGTGCCGGGCGGCCGGGCACACCGGCCCGCACCGGGGCGGAGGTCCGCGGAGACCGGGGCTGACCTGGGGCTGGCCCGGGGCACCGTGCACGTGTCGTTCACGGGGGACCGCACACGCACTGCTAAGTTCGACCGCATGTCATCCGAGCACGATCGACGCCGTCGCGGGGTGGCGGCCGCGGTCCTCGCCGCCGTGCTGTTCGCCCTGGCCGCCTGCACCCCCAGACCCGACGTGGCCGACGACGCCGCGCGGGCGTTCCTCGACGCCCTCGCCTCCCACAACGACGAGGAGGCCGGGCGGAAGACCGACGCCGCCGCCGCGGCGACGAAGGCCCTGTCGCGGACGTGGGAGAAGCTCCAGGCGGAGAGCGTGGCCGTCGACCTGCGGTCCGTGCGGATGGACGGGTCCCGGGACACGGTCGCGACGGCGACGTACCACCTCGACTGGTCGCTGCCGGGCGACCGGCACCTGGCGTACGACTCGTCGATGACCCTGACGAAGTCCGGCACGGCGTGGACCGTGCGCTGGCAGCCGACGGTCCTCCACCCCGCCCTCGGCGCGGACCAGCACCTCGAGCTCCGCAGCGTCCCCGCGCGGACCGCGGACGTCGTCGGCTCGGACGGTGCGGTGCTGCTCACCCCGGGGACCGCCGACCGCGTCCTCGTCGACACCCGTCGGTCCCGGGACCTCCGGGCGACCCTCACGGCCGTCGCCGACGCCCTCGCCACCGCCCACGGCGACGACCCGGCGGTGCCGACGGCCGACCCGGGGAAGGCCTACGACGACGCGCGGTCGGTCACGGGGACGTACTCGGTCGCGATGGTGCCCGCCGGGCAGGCGGACCGCGTCGCCGAGGCCCTCCGCGACGACCCCTCGGTGACGCTCAACGAGGAACCGGTCATGGTGCGCCCCGACCCGGGGTTCGCCCCGGACATCATGAGCCGGGTGAACTCCATCGTCTCCGACGAGCTCGTCGGGCGGAACGGGTGGGAGATCGACGCCGTCAACGCCAACGGGGCCCCGGTGACCCGCATCGAGACCCACCAGCCCGAACCCGCCCCCGCCGTCGGCGTGAGCCTGAGCAAGCGCGTCCAGGACGCGGCCCAGCAGGCCGTCGACACGCGCAGTGACGCGAAGGCGATGATGGTCGTCATGCGCCCGAGCACCGGGGAGATCCTCGCGGTCGCACAGACCCCGAAGGCCGACGAGGACGGCGACGTCGCGCTGTCCGGCCAGTACCCGCCCGGGTCGACGTTCAAGATCATCACCGCGTCGGCCGGGGTGCAGCACCAGGGCCTCGAGGCCGGTTCGTCCGTCCAGTGCCCGGGGACGCAGGACATCGGCGGGCGCATCGTGACGAACTACAACACCTTCTCCCTCGGCACGACGACGCTGGAGAACGCCTTCGCGAAGTCGTGCAACACGACCTTCGCGTCGATCTCCTCCCAGTTGGAGCCCGGTCAGCTCAAGGACACCGCGCGGCAGTTCGGTCTCGGGCGGGACTACGACATCCCGGGGCTCACCACGGTCACCGGGGACGTGCCGGTCGGGGACACACTGCTCGACCGCACGGAGGCGGGCTACGGGCAGGGCCTCGACCTCGTCAGCCCGTTCGGCATGGCGCTCGTCGCGTCGTCGGTCGCCGCGGGTCGGGTGCCGACGCCCACGCTCATCGACGACGGCCACCACGGCACCGAGGCGAAGGGGGCCGACGCCCCGCCGCTCGACCCGGGCACGCTCGACAACCTCCGGCAGATGATGCGGGCGGTCGTGACGAACGGGTCGGGCTCGGCGATCGCCGGGGCGGGCGAGGTCTACGGCAAGACCGGTGAGGCGGAGATCAACGGCGGGTCCCACGCGTGGTTCGCCGGGTACCGGGGTGACCTCGCGTTCGCGACCCTCATCGTGCTCGGCGGGGGATCGGAGCACTCCGTGGCGGTGACGAAGGACTTCTTCGCCCGGCTCGACGAGGCCGGTGGTCCGGAGGGCAGCCCCGGCAGCCCCGGCTAGGGTCGACCGGCAGCCCCGGCTAGGGTCGACCGGCGGCCACGGCCGGGGCCCGCGACGGCGCCGGCCACACCGACCGGTCGCCCCGCCCGGGACCCAGCGGCTGAGCCGCGGCGGAGGACTGCCGGCTCCGGACGGGCGGCCCGGGGGCCCGGGGTAGGGTGGAGGACCATGACCAGAGCACCCTTGACCCCCGGGAGGCCGACCCCGGTCCGCCACGTCCCGGACGACATCGAACGCCCCGAGTACGCCTGGAAGGACAGCGTCCGGGAGAACGTGGGGGAGCCGTGGGTCCAGACCCCGGAGACGATCGAGGCGATGCGCGGGACCTCCCGCATCGCCGCCGACGCCCTCGCCGCGGCGGGGGCCGCGGTCCGCCCGGGTGTGACCACCGACGAGATCGACCGGGTGGCCCACGAGTACATGTGCGACCACGGGGCGTACCCGTCGACGCTCGGCTACCGGCACTTCCCCAAGTCCTGCTGCGTGAGCCTCAACGAGATCATCTGCCACGGCATCCCGGACTCCACCGTCATCGAGGACGGTGACATCGTCAACATCGACGTCACCGCGTACCGCGACGGCGTCCACGGCGACACGAACGCCACGTTCCTCGCCGGCGACGTGTCCGAGGAGCACCGGCTGCTCGTCGAACGGACCCACGAGGCGACGTGGCGCGCGATCCGCGCGGTGAAGCCCGGGCGGGAGATCAACGTCATCGGCCGGGTCATCGAGTCCTACGCCCGGCGCTTCGGCTACTCCGTCGTCCGGGACTTCACCGGCCACGGGGTGGGCCCGACGTTCCACAACGGGCTCGTCGTACTCCACCACGACGAGCCGTCGGCGCGGACCGTGCTCGAGCCGGGCATGACGCTGACGATCGAGCCGATGATCAACATCGGGTCCCTCGACTACGAGATCTGGGACGACAACTGGACGGTGCAGACCACCGACCGGAAGTGGACCGCGCAGTTCGAGCACACGCTCGTCGTCACCGACGACGGCTGCGACGTGCTCACGCGCCGCGAGGGGGAGTAGCCCGGCGGCGGTCACGCGACCCGGGTGGGGGTCGGGTCCGTCCGGGGACCCCGGTGTCGGGGTGGGCCGCCCCGGGGACCCCGACGCGGGGGTCTTCCGCCCCGGGGACCCCGACGCGGGGGTCTTCCGCCCCGGGGTTCCGGTGCGGGGGCGGGGTCAGTCCGTGAACTCGAGGCCGAGCAGGGCGTTCTCCAGCAGCTCGGTGAGGGCGGGGTGCGGCCAGTACTGACCGCGGGCGAGCTCGGTGAGGTCGAGGTCGAACACGATCGCGGTGACCATGAGCTGGATGAGCGTCGCCGCCTGCGGCCCCATGATGTGCGCGCCGAGGAGACGACGCGTCGAGCTGTCGGCGATGAGCTTGCAGAAGCCCGTCGTGTCCTCCATGGCCCAGCCGTAGGCGACGTCGCTGTACTCCTGGACCTTGAGCGTCACCGGACGACCGGAGGCGCGGGCCTCCTCCTCGGTCATCCCGACGTACGCGATCTGCGGGTGGGTGAAGATCCCGCCCGGCACGGCGTCGTGGTTGAAGGGGCGGAGGTCGTCCGGGTGGAGGAGGTTGTGGGCGACGGCCCGGGCCTCGGCGTTGGCGACGTGCTTGAGCTCGTACGGGGACGAGGCGTCGCCGAGGGACCACACGCCCTCGGCGGTCGTCCGGCCGTACCCGTCGACGACGATCCGGTTGTCGTCGCGGAGCTCCACCCCGCCGCGGGCGGCGTCGAGCGTGTCGCCGTTCGGGACCCGACCCATCGCCACGAGCAGTTCCTCCGAGGCGACCTCGGTGCCGTCGTCGAGGGTGACGACGACGAGGTCGCGGCCGTCGCGGGTCTCCTCCCGGGCCGCGGAGACCGTGCGGCCGAGGTGGTTCGTCCACTGTTCGGCGGCGCACGCGGTGAAGCGCTCACTGACCGTGGCGTCCCGACCGCGGAGGAGGACCGGGGAGCGGTTGACGAGCGTGACGTCGACCCCGAAGGCGCTGAAGACGGCGGCGAACTCGACGGCGATGATCCCGCCGCCGAGGATCGTCATCGTGCGCGGCAGCCGGTCCATGCGCATGACGTCGACGTTGGTGCGGTAGCGCACCCCGGAGTCGGCGATGACGTCGGGGATGCGGCTGCGCCCGCCCGTGGCGAGGACGATCTGGTCGGCGGTGACCGTCTCCCCGTTGACCTCGAGGGTCCGCTCACCGGTGAACCGGGCCTCCCCGTCGTAGAAGGTGATGTTCGGGGTCTCGTCGCCGGCGCGGTACGCGCGGCCCGCCTCGGAGATCGGGTCGATGCGGCGCCCGAAGACCCGCTCCTTGAGCGCGTCCCAGTCGACCTCGCCGCCGCTGGCGGAGATCCCGTAGCGGCCGGCCTCGTGGATCTCCCGGGCGACGTCGGCGGTGTAGACGTACATCTTCGTGGGGATGCACCCGACGTTGATGCACGTCCCGCCGAACACACCCTTCTCGATGATCGCGACGGACTTGTCGTCGAACTCCGGGCCGGGGATCGAGTTCCCCGATCCGGTGCCGACGATGACGAGGTCGTAATGGGTGGCCACAGGTGTCTCCTTGGGTCGAGTACTGGATCGGGGCAGGCCGGTCACCGTGCCCCGGCTGCCGGGGGCTGCCGGACCGTCGGGTGCAACCCGGGCCCGCGGGCGGTCATTCCCGTGGACCGGGGTCCGGCCCCCACCGGGGGTGGGTCCGGTCCCGGTCACCACGCCCGACCGGGCGGCGACGGGGGGACGCCGGTCCCCGGCCCGGAGGCCGTCCCCGATCCTAGCCACGCCCGGGAGGGTCCGCGGGGTGGTCGGTGGTGGAGCCGGGGTGGTCGGCGGCGGGGTCCCCGGGGCGGTCGGCGGCCGCGTGGCCGGCCGGGGCCTCGCGGTCGAGGAAGTCGTCGAGGATCCGGAGGGCGTCCCGGCGGACCGGCGCCCGGGACAGGAAGACGTCGTGCATCGCGCCGTCGATCGTCGCGACCTCGGTGTCCGGGTCCACGAGGTGCGCCGCGGCGCGCATCTGCGACGGGCGGAGGATGAGGTCGGCGGAGAAGGAGCGTTCGTCGAGGCGCGGGGAGAAGTGGTGCGTCCGGGAGCACAGGAGCAGCGTCGGCAGCCCCGTCCCGCCGCCGCCGGCCTGGAGGGTCGCGATGTCCCGGGCGACGCCGGTGAGCCAGCTGACCTTCTTCGGGCGCGCGACGAGCGGCTTCAGGCGCAGGTCGTAGTCCCACTCGCCGGCCTCGGAGACGTGGAGGGTGCGGCCGTAGACGGGGTTCACCCCGCCCGGGATCGTCGCGTCCGGTGCGACGGCGGCGACGAGCGGGAGGACGTGCCGGATGACGGCGTTCGTCGGCGCGCCGAACTGGAGGTCGAGCCACGGGCTGTTCAGGACGACCGCCCGGATGAGCCCGTGGAGCCGACGCCGCGGGGCGTCCCCCGCGTGCAGGCGGGAGACGAACATCGTGACGTCGAGCCCGCCGGTGGAGTGCCCCACGAGGACGACCGGACCGTGCGTCGCGGACACCGTCGCGACCGCGATGGAGAGGTCCTCGTCGTACATCCCCTGCGCGGAGACGTGGTGCCAGGTCTGGCCCCGCCGCCAGCTGCGGCCGCACTTCCGGAGGTCCACCGCGTACACGGCCCGGCCCCGCGCGTGGAGGTGTTCGGCGACGTGGCGCTGGAAGAAGTAGTCGGTCATGCCGTGGACGAAAATCACCGCCGGTCGGGCCGCCCACTCCGCGTCGGTGACGCCCTCGGGGCGGTAGCGGACGAGGGTGGACACGACGGGGGTCTCGCCGTCGGGGTCCGGGCCGAGGTCGACGGTGGTGCAGGTGAATCCGTCGCCGAGGATGTCCGGGACGAAGGGGAGGGTCTCGACGCTGCGGCCGTGCGGGTCAGCGAGCACGTCGGCCAGGGTCAGGCGCGTGGTCGGGTCCGGTGTACTCACACCCGGGATGATAGCCGTGACGGGCGGGGTGCGGGCGGGGGACCGGCCGGGCGTAGGATGGCTGTGTTGTGGGTGAGCGGCAGTGGGTTCCTGGCCCGGGTGAGTCGCACGTCACACAGAGCCACAGCACACGAAGAAGGCACAGAAACCAGCCCACCACGAGCTAGGTCTGCACAGCACGACAACGACGAAGGATTGAAACACACGTGTCCACATCAGGTTCAGCCCCGAAGGCCACAGACCACGTCGACGTGGCTCTGATCGGTGCCGGCGTCATCTCCACCACACTGTCCGTCATGCTGAAGGAGCTCCAGCCGGAGTGGAGTCAGCTCATCATCGAGGCCCTCGACACCCCGGGTGCGGAGTCCTCCTCCCCGTGGAACAACGCGGGCACCGGCCACTCCGCCCTCTGCGAGCTCAACTACACGCCCGAGGTCAACGGCAAGATCGACATCTCCAAGGCCGTCGGCGTCAACGAGAAGTTCCAGGTCTCCCGCCAGTTCTGGAGCTACCTCGTCGAGAACGGCCGCCTCGGCGACCCCTCCGAGTTCATCAACCCGATCCCCCACGTGTCCTTCGGGCGCGGCATGGAGCAGGTCGACTACCTCCGGGCCCGCTACGAGGCACTGAGCGCCCACCCGCTGTTCCCCGGCATGGAGTTCAGCGACAGCGAGGAGACGTTCTCCGAGCACCTCCCGCTCATGGCCGAGGGCCGGGACTTCACGACCCCCGTGGCGATCAGCTGGACGAAGGAGGGCACCGACATCAACTACGGCGCCCTCACCCGCCAGTACATCGACGCCGTCACCGCCGAGGGCGTCGAGGTCCGCTACGGGACGCGCGTCACCGACATCACCCGTGACGGCTCCGGGTGGAAGCTCACCTCGAAGAACCTCCACACCGGGGACCACAGCGTCGTCCGCGCCAACTTCGTCTTCGTCGGCGCCGGCGGCATGGCCCTGCCCCTGCTCCAGAAGTCCGGCATCCCGGAGATCAAGGGCTACGGTGGGTTCCCCGTCTCCGGCCAGTGGCTCCGCTGCACCAACGAGGAGCTCATCGCCCGGCACGACGCGAAGGTCTACGGCAAGGCCTCCGTCGGCGCCCCGCCGATGTCCGTCCCCCACCTCGACACCCGCGTCATCGACGGCAAGCGCGGCCTGCTGTTCGGCCCGTACGCCGGCTGGTCCCCGAAGTTCCTCAAGACCGGCAGCTACCTGGACCTCTTCAAGTCCCTGCGACCGGGGAACCTCGCGTCCTTCGTCGGCGTCGGCATCCAGGAGCTCGGCCTCACGAAGTACCTCGTCGAGGAGGTCCTCAAGGACCAGGCCGCGCGCGTCGAGTCCCTGCGCGAGTACGTGCCGGAGGCCCGGTCGGAGGACTGGGAGCTCATCGTCGCCGGCCAGCGCGTGCAGGTCATCAAGCCGATCGGTGCCCCGAAGTTCGGGTCGCTGGAGTTCGGCACGGCGCTCATCAACTCCAACGACGGCTCCATCGCCGGCCTCATGGGCGCGTCCCCGGGGGCGTCCATCGCGCCGTCGGCGATGATCGAGGTCCTCGAGCGGTGCTTCGGGTCGCGGATGGGCGAGTGGGCCCCGAAGCTCCGGGAGATGGTGCCGTCCTACGGGCGTCGGCTCGCCAAGGACACGGACCTCTTCCGCGAGCAGTGGGACCGGTCCCAGAAGTCGCTCAAGCTCGAGCGCTGAGCACCCTCCGGGCGGGCGGCGGCGACCCCCGCCCGGCAGCGGTGACCCCGCGGCCCGCCGTCAGGCGACGAGTGCGGGCCGCCCGGTGGTGTCGAGGACGCCGTCGACCATCGTGACCTCACGGTCCGCCCGGTCGGCGGCGTCCCTGTCGTGGGTGACCAGGAGCGTGGCGACGTGCTCCTCCCGCACGACGTCGCAGATGAGGTCCATGACCGTCGCCGTCGCCGCGCTGTCCAGGGCCGACGTCGGCTCGTCGACGAGCAGCAGGGCCGGGGCCGTCATGAGCGCGCGGGCGAGGTTCACCCGCTGCCGCTGACCGCCGGACAGCGCACCGACCCGGCGGTCGCGGGCGGAGGCCAGGCCCATGCGGTCGAGGAGGTGCTCCGCCCGCTCGCGGGTCGCGCGGCGGCGCCGACGCCCCGCGGGGGTGAGGGACTCGAGGGGGTGGGCGAGGTGGTCCATGGCCGTGAGCTGCTCGACGGCGGTGAGGGAGGACACGAGGTTGGGCTGCTGGAAGACGATGCCGATGTCCTCCCGGCGGACCCGGCCGAGCTCCCGGTCGCTGAGGGCGGTGAGGTCCCGGTCGCGGAGCCGGACGTGCCCGCTGTCCGGGCGGATGAGCGTCGCCGCGACGGCGAGGAGGGAGGACTTGCCCGACCCGGACGGGCCGGTGAGGGCGACCAGTTCACCGTCGGTGAGGGTGAGCGACACGTGGTCGCAGGCGGTGACGCGGTCCGTGCCGTCGGGGAAGGTGAGCGTGACGTCGTCGAGGACGAGCGTCGGGGTCGCCCCGGCCGGGGTGGTGGGGCGGGTCGTGGCGGTGGAGGTGGTCGTGGTCATGGGGGGTCCTTCCGGTGGTGGGGGTGTCAGGTGCGGGTTCGGGATGGGTCTGGGGCGGGTCCGGGGCGGTCCGGGGAGGGGTCAGGTGGGCGACGAGGTGTGCGGTGGGCGGGGGCGGCGGCGCCGGGGTCACGACGGCACCACCCCGCGGTCTCAGCGCTGTCCGCCCATCGCGGCCAGCGGGGAGGTCCGGCCGACGTACCCCAGCGCGCCGGTGACCCCGAGGACACCGAGCACGGTGAGGGCGAGCGCCGGCAGGACGGTCGTCCCGGCGGTGGCGACGAAGGGCACGCCGTCGCCGATGAACGCCGCCGCGGTGAGGGTGAGGGCGAGGCCCACGCCGACGCCGACGACGAGCACGATGAGCGCCTGGCCGAGCGCGTCGCGCATGAGCGACCACGTCGACGCACCGAGGGCCTTCAGCGTGGCGATGTCCGGCAGCCGCTGGATCGTCCACACGGTGAAGAAGGCGCCGGTGACGAGCGCGGCGATGACCATGAGCATGACGTTGACGATCAGGAGCGTCGTGTGCTCCGCCGAGTAGGAGGCCATCGTGTCCGGCAGGTCGGCGGTCGTCGTCGCGGTGAGGGCCGGGCCCGCGGGGGAGGCGGTGGTGCCGTCGGCGGCGGCGGAGGCGTCCCTCACGGTGGCGTCGGCGTCGAGCCCCGAGACGACCGTCGCCGTGCCGTCGGTGTCCGCCCAGTTCACCCACACCACCTGCTGGTGGCTGTACCAGTCGTCGGGGGTGGTCCCGCTCACCGTCGCCTCGCGCCCGGCGACGGTGACGGTGTCGCCGACCCGGGCGGTCCCGTCGGGCACCACGACGTGCCCCGGGGCCGGGCGCGGTGCCTGCCGTCCGCCGACCTCCCCGGCGGCCCCGCCGGTGACGGCGGCGGTGATGACGCCGGTGTCCCCGAAGGAGCCGCGCCCGAGGTGCAGGGCGGTCGGGGCGTCGTCGCCGGCCCGGGTCGGGTCCGTGCCGAGGATCCGGTCGACCTCCGGGGCCGGGATGACCGACCGGTCGATGCTGTCACCGGCGATGACCGCCTGCCCGGTGAACCGGTCGAGGACGGCGGTGTTGCGGTGGGCCAGCCCCCCGGTCAACCCGGAGAGGAAGCTCACGAGGAGCGCGGTCATCGCCACGGTGACGGTGATGAGGATGAACCGCCCCCTGGCTGAGCGGATGTCCCTGAGTCCGACGAACATCGGTGGTGTCCCTTCCCGTGGGGTGCCCCGTCCCCGGGGTCCCACGCTGTGTCTGTGTCACTGCCTGTCTGGTGACCATTCAACGTCACCGCAGGTCACAGCCACATCGTCCGGGAGGGTGGACCTCATGACCACCTTTCGGTTGAGGCCGGCACCACCGCCCGGAGGGCACGTCCTAGACTCGGTGGGCATGACCCTCAGACTGACCGGCGTCCGTGTCCTCGTCCCCGACGGCCCCGGGGCGGCGGTCGCCGCGGAGCTCATGCGGGAGGCCGGGGCCGAGCCCGTCGTCGTCGGGTTCGACGCCGTCCCCCCGGCCGGGCACCCCGGACCGCCCCCGGGGCCGGACGTCGCCGTGGGCCTCGTGCACGTGCCGGCCGGGACCGCGGACGGGTCGGCGGAGGCGGCGTGCGCGTGGGCCGCGGCGCGCGGCTGCCCGGTGGACGACCGCCGGGGCCGGGCGCGGGCGGACCGTGGTGATGGCGGGGGCGGGGTCGGCCGCGTGACGCTGGTCGGGGGAGGACCGGGCGATCCGGGGCTCATGACCGTCGCGGGGGCACGCGCGGTCGCGGAGGCGGACGTCGTCCTCACCGACCACCTCGGGCCCGTCGACCTCGCCGCGGAGGCCGCCGCTCGCGGGGCGGAGGTCGTCGACGTCGCGAAGATCCCCTACGGCCGCCAGGTCGCCCAGGAGCGGATCAACGAGCTCATGGTCGAGCGGGCACGCGCGGGACTCCGCGTGGTCCGGCTCAAGGGCGGGGACCCGTTCGTCTTCGGGCGCGGGTTCGAGGAGGTCCGGGCGTGCGAGGCCGCCGGGGTGCCCGTCACCGTCGTGCCCGGGGTGACCTCGGCGACGGCCGCGCCGGCCCTCGCCGGACTGTCGCTCACGCACCGCGGGCTGAACCACGACCTCACCGTCGTGTCGGGCCACGTCCCGCCGGGGCACCCCCGGTCACTCGTGGACTGGGGCGCGGTCGCGGCGATGCGGGGGACGACCGTGCTCATCATGGCCGTGCGCAACGCGCGGGCCATCGCCGCCGAGCTCGTCGACCGTGGGATGGACGCCGCGACGCCGGCGGTCGTCGTCGAGAACGCGTCGACGGAGGGGGAGCGCGTGACGGAGTCGACGCTCGCCCGGCTCGGGGACGACATGGACGCCGCCGGGGTCCGGTCGCCGGCGGTCATCGTCGTCGGCGCCGCCGCCGGGGAGCGGGCCGTCCCCGCGGACGCGCGGTCCGGGGGACTCAGCCGGCCGGGACGGTGAGCGTCACCGACGCCGGGCCGCTGACCTCGGCGTCGAACCCGGCGTCCCGGAACCGCGGGGTCCCGCGCAGGACGTCCGCGAGGGCCTCCGCCGTCGCCGTCCCCTCCGGGTCGTCCGGGAGCTCCTCCTCCCGCAGCGCGAGTTCGCGGGCGACGAGCCCCTTGTAGTGCTTGTTGAAGTGGCTGACGACCTTCCGGGACCCGTCCGGGTACCGGGACTCCACCCGCAGGGTCACCGCCCCGGGCACGGGGCCGAGCGCGTGGTAGGCCCCCGACCGGAGGTCGACGACCGCACCGTTGTCCCCGCGGGCGCGCCGTTCGTCCCGCCACCCGGTGAGGGCGTCGGTGAGCTCGCGGCCTCACACGGAGCGCACGGTCACCGTCCCCGCGTCGCCGGCGGCTCCCGTCCGGGCGCGGCCGGTGCCGGTCGACGCGTCGCCGGCGGCCTCCGCCGGGACCCGGGCCCCGCCGCTGAGCCGGTAGGCGGGCACGGGGTCGTCCGCCCCGACGACGCCCCACAGCGCCGACCCGACGGCGAGCCGGCGGCGGGCGCCGGGCGGGAGGGTCGCCGCGTCGAGCGCGTCGAAGGCGACCCCCGTGTACCGGTCGAGGGCGGGGGTCGTCGGTGACGACGTCAGCGCCGCGTTGAGGTCCAGGGCGGCGGCCATCGTCGGCCGCAGGCCGAGGGCGGCGAGGGCGTCCGCCCGCCCCGCCTCCGACGTCGCCGAACACAGGGTGCGGAGCGACTCGACGAGGCGCCGGCGGACCGGCGTGAGGGACGGCAGCATCAGGCTGTCGAGGGCGAGCGGCGGCCCCTCGCCGCCGGTGCGTTTGGTCTCCGACGGGGGCAGGATGACGAGCATGGGGACCACGATATCCGGCCCTCCCGGGATGACGTAAGCTACCTGCCATGATCACCCGGATGTCCACGCTCTTCCTCCGCACGCTGCGTGAGGATCCAGCTGACGCTGAAGTCCCCAGCCACCGTCTCCTCGTCCGTGCGGGCTACGTCCGTCGTGCCGCCCCCGGCATCTACAGCTGGCTCCCGCTGGGGCTCAGGGTGCTCCGGCGCGTCGAGGCCGTCGTCCGCGAGGAGATGACCGCCATCGGGGCCCAGGAGATCCAGTTCCCGGCCCTCCTGCCGCGGGAACCCTACGAGGTGTCGAACCGGTGGACCGAGTACGGGGACTCCCTGTTCCGGCTCACCGACCGTAAGCACGGCGACTACCTCCTCGGCCCGACGCACGAGGAGATGTTCACCTCGCTGGTGAAGAGCGAGTACTCCTCGTACAAGGACTTCCCGGTCATCCTCTACCAGGTGCAGACGAAGTACCGCGACGAGGAACGCCCCCGGGCCGGCATCCTCCGGGGCCGGGAGTTCATCATGAAGGACTCCTACAGCTTCAACATGGACGACGCCGGGCTCGAGGAGTCCTACCGGCTCCACCGGCGGGCGTACCGGCGGATCTTCGACCGGCTCGGCGTCGAGTACGTCATCTGCGCGGCGACCTCGGGTGCGATGGGCGGCAGCGCCTCGGAGGAGTTCCTCGCCGTCGCGGAGAACGGCGAGGACACCTTCGTCCGGGCGACCGGCGGCGACTACGCGGCGAACGTCGAGGCCGTGGTCACCCCCCGGCCCGAGGCCCGGCCCGTCGACGACCGCCCGGCCGCGCTGGAGCACGACACCCCGGACGCCGCGACGATCGACGGGCTCGTCGCCTGGGCCCGCGGGGCCGGGATCACCGTCGACGGGCGCGAGGTCGAGGCCGCGGACACGCTGAAGTGCGTCGTCATCGGGGTCACCCGCCCCGGGGAGGAGCGGCAGCTCACCTGCGTCGTCCTCCCGGGCGACCGTGGGGTGGACATGAAGCGCGTCGAGGCGGCGCTCGCCCCGGCCGAGGTCGAGCTCGCCACGGAGGAGGACTTCCGGGACAACGCCTTCCTCGTCAAGGGGTACATCGGCCCGCGGGGCCTCGCCGCCCACGGGGTGCCGGTGCTCGCGGACCCGCGGGTCGTGGAGGGGACGACCTGGATCGCGGGCGCCGACGCGCGCGAGCGTCACGTCGTCAACCTCGTCGTCGGCCGGGACTTCACCCCGGACGGGGTCATCGAGGCCGCCGAGGTCCGGGAGGGCGACCCCGCGCCGGACGGGCAGGGCGAGCTCACCCTGGCCCGCGGCATCGAGATCGGGCACATCTTCCAGCTCGGGAGGAAGTACACGGAGGCCTTCGGGGTGTCGATCCTCGACGAGTCCGGGAAGCGGTCGGTGCCGACGATGGGCTCGTACGGCATCGGGGTCTCCCGTCTCGTCGCGGTCCTCGCGGAGCAGTGGCACGACGAGCGTGGCCTGCGGTGGCCCGCGGCGGTCGCGCCGTTCGACGCCCACGTCGTCATCGCGAACAAGGACGCGGAGGCGAACGAGGCCGCGGTGCGGCTCGCCGAGGACCTGTCCAACCAGGGTCTCGAGGTGCTGCTCGACGACCGGCCGAAGATCGGGCCGGGCGTGAAGTTCAAGGACTCCGAGCTGCTGGGGATGCCCGTGGTCGTCGTCGTCGGCCGGGGCTGGGCCGACGGGCTCGTCGAGGTCCGCAACCGGCTCACGGGGGAGACCGTCGAGGTGCGCTACACGGAGGCCGTCGAGACGGTCGTCGCGCTGGCGTCCGCGCCGGCCACCGAGGCCTGACGGCCGGTCCGGGGGGACCGGGCGACCGGGGCCGGGGAGCCGGCGAGAAGGGGGTACTGCGGACCGGGGGCGGGGGCACCGGGGCCCGGGAGTGGACCCGGCGTCACTCCCCGCGGACGGCGGGCGGGGGCGTCCCCGGGGACTCGAGGGCGGCCTCGTTGCGGGCGCTCACGGCGCACCAGCGGGCGACCCGGCCCCGGTCCGCCGGTTCGAGCGTGGGCACCGCGCGGCGCAGTTCGACCGTCACGGCGTGGACGGCCCGGCGCATGAGGTCCGTCGCGTCCCCGGGCCCCGTCGGGTCGGTGGCCCCCTCCGGCAGCCGGTACCCGGCGGGTGGGGTCGCGGACCGGTCGGCGTCCCCCGCCCCGGCGGCACCGACGGCCGGGGAGCCGGGGGCGGGGGTGCGCCACACGGCGTCGCGCAGGGCCCGCATCGCCGTCGCCGCGCCGGTGACGGCCGCCCGGCCTGCCCCGGCGACCGGCAACGCGAGCCCCGAGGCGTAGACGGCGGCGAGGCAGCGGTCGAGGACCTCCCCGAGCTCGTCCCGGGCCGCGTCGCTCAGCCGGCCCGGCGCGTCGGAGGAGCCGTCGCGCATCGCGGCGACCGTCGGGCGTCCCGAGACCGGTGCGAGCGCGGCGACCAGTCCGGTGAGCAGGCGGGCCTGCTCGGCGGTGACGGTGTCCGCCGTCGACCCGCGGCGGGTGACCCCGGCGTCACCGGGCGTGGAGGCGACGAGGGCGAGCATGCGCTCCTGGAACGCGGCGGCGGCCTCGGCGGACGAGCCCGGGGCGGGGGTGCCCGTGTCACCGGCGCCGCCCGCGCCGCCGCCGTCGCCGGTGCACGAGTCCGGGGTGGCCCCGGACCGGTCGGTCCCGCACTGGCGTGACACCTCGCCGCGGACGGCCGCGGCCTGGGCGGCGAGGAGGTCGCCGAGTGTGACGTCGCCCGCGGCGCGGCGGTCGCGGGCGGTGGCGGCGAGGTCGTCGGCGAGACGGCGCAGCCGGTCGTTCGGGGTCGGGGCGGGGGAGTCGCAGGCCGCGGCGCCGAGGCCGACGACCGCGAGACCGGCGACCCCGGCCCCGGCGAGCAGCACGCTGCGGCGGGGGACGACGGGGGTGGTCGCGGCGTCCCGGTTCCCGTCGTCCCGGTCGGCGGCCCCGGGGCCGGGGCGGTCGGGTCCGCTGCCGGCGGCGGCGGGGGTGGTGGGACCGGCGGGACCGGTCGGGTCGGTGGTGTCGGCGTCGTCCTGCACGCGTCCATAGTGCCAAATCGCCCGGTGTTACTGTTCACGGCATGGCATTCCCCACTGAACAGGATCTCCGGAGTTACCTCGAACCCCTGGCCGCGGAGGCCGGGGCGGACGTCGAGTACGTCACCGTGACCAGGGCGGGGGCGAAGTCCGCCGTGCGGGTGGCCGTCGACGGCGACCCCCGTCCCGACCTCGACCGGCTGGAGGAGCTCAGCCACCGGGTGTCCGAGGCGTTCGACGCCGCGGAGGAGCGCGGGGACCTGTCCTTCGGTCCGGGGTACACGCTCGAGGTGACGACGCCCGGGGTCGACATGCCGCTGACACAGCTGCGCCACTGGCGGCGGAACGTCGGTCGGCTCGTGGCCCTCCCGCAGGGCGGGGGCACGGTGCGGGTCGCCGGGGTCGCCGAGGGGGAGGACGGCCCGGTCCACCTCATCCTCCCGGGCGGGAAGGGGACGCCGCCGCGCGTCGTCGCGCGGGGATTGGCGGACGTCGCCGGCGCGGTGGTAGAAGTTGAGTTCTCCGGGGCACCGGCGGCGGAGCGCGAGCTCATCGGCCGCGGCCCCGACGACGTTGACGCAGCGCAGCCGGAGGACAACAAGTGAAGATCGACATGAGCGCGCTCACCGCGCTCCGGGACCAGGAGTCGGTCCCGGTGGAGGGGATGGTCCGTGCCATCACCGGCGGCCTGTTGCAGGCGTACCGGGACCAGACGGGCTACGAGGGGCGCGCCGAGGTCGAGATCGACAGGCTCGACGGCACCGTCCGCGTGTTCCGCATCGAGACCGACGGGGACGGGGAGGTCACCGGGCGCATCGAGGACACCCCGGAGGACTTCGGCCGGTCCGCCGCGCTCGTCGTCCGGGACGCCGTCCGCGGGCAGATCCGCTCCGCCCGGACGGACCGCACCTACGGGGAGTACGCCCACCTCGAGAACACCGTCGTCTCCGGCGTCGTGAGCCGGGACGTCCGCGCCAACGAGCGCGGCATGACCGTCGTCCACCTCGGCACCGAGGCCGACGGGCACGACGGCATGATCCTCACCGCCGAGCAGATCCCGGGGGAGACCCTCGAGCACGGCCAGCGGGTCAAGTCCTACGTCACCGGGGTGACGAAGACGCCGCGCAGCGTCCAGATCAACCTCTCCCGGACCCACCCGGAGCTCGTCCGCGGCCTGTTCGCGCTCGAGGTCCCCGAGGTCGCCGACGGGTCGGTCGACATCGTGTCCGTCGCCCGTGAGGCGGGGCACCGGACGAAGATCGCCGTGCGGTCGACCGTCCGGGGGCTCAACGCGAAGGGTGCCTGCATCGGCCCGCGCGGGCAGCGGGTGTCGAACATCATGGAGGAGCTCGGCGGGGAGAAGATCGACATCATCGACTACGCCGACGCCCCGGAGCGGTACGTCGGCAACGCCCTCGCCCCGGCGAAGGTCGTCACCGTCGTCGTCACCGACCCCGACCTCCAGGTCGCCCGCGCCGTCGTGCCGGACCACCAGCTCTCCCTCGCGATCGGCAAGGAGGGGCAGAACGCGCGCCTCGCCGCCCGGCTCACGGGCTGGCGGATCGACATCCGCCCGGAGAGCGACCCCGAGGCCGTCGAGATCACCGCCGGGCGACCGGTGCAGCCCGCCCCCGGGCAGGATCCGCTCGACGCCTGAGCGGCGCGGGGGCCGGGGCGGCGGGGGTGGGTGACGGAGCCGGAACCGGTTACCGGTTCGGGCTGCGGACGGGTTAGACTGTTCGGTGGTCTGTTGCTCAGTTGGGAGGTGTGGCGCGTGACGTCATCCTCCCGCGACGCCCGAATGCGGACCTGCATCGCAACGAGGCAGGTCCTGCCGGAGAAGGTCCTTCTCCGGTGCGTGGCGTCGCACCGCCCCGACGGCACCGTCGTGATCCTCCCGGATCCGCGGCGACGGTCGCCCGGACGTGGAGCCTGGATCAGTCCGACCGTGGACGCCTGGGAGACAGCCGTCTCCCGCCGCGCGTTCAGCCGGGCGCTGAGGGTTCCCGCGGACGCAGACCCGGGGCCGGTACGTGACTACATCGGCCACATCGGCCGTGACCATCCGCGACAAGCAGAAAGAACCGAACACTGATGAGCGCACGATGAAGCAGCATCAGCAATGAGTGTCACAACGACATGGAGTCGCACGTAGCCGAGGACTTCCCGGCCTGCGGCTCCGCATCAACGAAGGAGAGTAGTGCCCGGAAAGCTACGTGTACACGAGCTCGCGAAGGAACTCGGCGTCACCAGTAAGGAACTTCTCGCCACGCTCAAGGAGCAGGGCGAGTTCGTCAAGACGGCATCCTCGACCGTGGAACCCCCGGTCGTGAAGAAGATGAAGCGTTTCTACGGCGTCGGGGACTCCGGCCAGCAGGGCGGTCAGGCACAGCCGACCCCCGGCGGCCAGCCGAAGCCGCACCCGGCGAGCGGCGGGACCGGCGGGCCGAAGCCCGGCCCGGCCGGCGGTCGTCGACCCACCCCCGGACCCGCCGCAGCGGCGGGCCGGGGCGGGTCCCCGGCATCCCAGACCGCACGCCCCGGTGGGCGTCCCGCCGGCGCGAAGGCCGCCGGTGGCCCGAACCCGGCCGACCTCGCCCAGCGGGGGACGCAGGGCCAGCCGACCCAGCAGTCCACCCCGGCGGCACAGCCGCAGCAGGGTGGAGCCCGTCCGGGTCCGGCCCGGCAGGGCGGCACCCCCGGTGCCCGTCCCGGCGCCGAGCAGGCCCCGCGTCCCGGTGCGACCCCGGGTGCCCGGCCGGGCCCGAAGCCCGGTCAGGCCCAGCCGGCCGCCGAGCGTCCCGCGTCCCCGCGTGACGCCGCGCCGAAGCCGGGTCCGAAGCCCGGCCCGAAGCCGGGGCAGCGCGCCCCGCGCGTCGCGAACAACCCGTTCTCCTCGAACACCGAGCGTCCCCCGCGGCCGCGTGGCGGCCAGGCCGGGTCCTCGGACATGCCCCGCCCGGGCGGCGGTCCCCGTCCGGGGCCGCGCCCCGGCGGCACCGGTGGCGCGAAGCCGGGTGCCCGTGGCGGCGAGCGTCAGGGCGGCGGCAAGCGGCCGAGCCCGGCGATGATGCCGAACCACCCGAGCCCGGGGGCCATGCCCTCGAAGTCGGCGAACAGCTTTGGCGGCGGCCGTGGGCGCGGTGGCGGACCCGGTGGCCCGGGTGGCCCCGGCGGTCCGGGCGGCCCCCGTGGCGGTCGTGGCGGACGTCGCGGCGGTACCGCGGGTGCCTTCGGGCGCCCGGGTGGCGCCCCGCGGCGTGGCCGGAAGTCGAAGCGGCAGAAGCGGCACGAGTACGAGGCGATGCAGGCACCGAGCGTCGTCGGCGGCGTCAAGCTGCCGAACGGCCGCGGTGCGAGCATCCGTCTCGCCCGTGGTGCCTCCCTGTCCGACTTCGCGGACAAGATCGACGCCGATGCGGCCGCTCTCGTCCAGGCGCTGTTCAACCTCGGTGAGATGGTCACCGCGACCCAGTCCGTGTCCGACGAGACGCTCAAGCTCCTCGGCGAGGAGATGGACTACAAGGTCGAGGTCGTCTCCCCGGAGGACGAGGACCGCGAGCTGCTCGAGTCCTTCGACCTGCAGTTCGGCGAGAACGAGGGCACCGAGGACGATCTCGCGAAGCGTCCCCCGGTGGTCACCGTCATGGGCCACGTCGACCACGGCAAGACCCGCCTGCTGGACTCCATCCGCAAGGCGAACGTCGGTGGCGACGAGGCCGGTGGCATCACGCAGCACATCGGTGCCTACCAGGTCCCGGTCGAGTTCGACGGCCGTGAGCGGCTCGTGACGTTCCTCGACACCCCGGGCCACGAGGCGTTCACCGCCATGCGTGCCCGTGGTGCGAAGTCGACGGACATCGCGATCCTCGTGGTCGCGGCCGACGACGGCGTCATGCCGCAGACGGTCGAGGCGATCAACCACGCCAAGGCCGCCGACGTGCCGATCGTCGTCGCGGTGAACAAGATCGACAAGGAGGGCGCGTCCCCGGAGAAGATCCGCGGCCAGCTCACCGAGTACGGTCTCGTGCCCGAGGAGTACGGCGGCGACACGATGTTCGTCGACATCTCCGCGAAGCAGGGGACCAACATCGACGAGCTGCTCGAGGCCGTGCTCCTCACGGCCGACGCCGCCCTCGACCTCCGCGCGAACCCGGACATGGACGCCCAGGGTGTCGCCATCGAGGCGCACCTCGACCGCGGCCGCGGCCCGGTCGCGACGGTCATCGTCCAGCGCGGTACCCTCCGCGTCGGTGACTCGGTCGTCGCCGGTGACGCCCACGGCCGTGTCCGTCGCATGATCGACGAGCACGGGCAGGACGTCACCGAGGCGGGCCCGTCCCGCCCGGTGCAGGTGCTCGGTCTCACGAGTGTCTGCGGCGCCGGCGACAACCTCCTCGTCGTCGACGACGACCGCACGGCCCGGCAGATCGCGGACCAGCGCAACGCACGGCGTCGCAACGCCCTGCTCACGCGCTCCCGCAAGCGGATCAGCCTCGAGGACCTGGACGACGTGCTCAAGGAGACGAGCACGCTCAACCTCATCCTCAAGGGTGACAACGCCGGTACCGTGGAGGCCCTCGAGGACGCCCTGCTCCAGATCGAGGTGGACGACGAGGTCTCGCTCAACATCATCGACCGTGGTGTCGGTGCCGTGACCGAGACGAACGTCAACCTCGCCGCCGCGTCGGACGCCGTCATCATCGGCTTCAACGTCCGCGCCGAGGGCAAGGCCACCGAGGTCGCCAACGCCGAGGGCGTCGACATCCGGTACTACTCGGTCATCTACCGCGCGATCGAGGAGATCGAGCAGGCCCTCAAGGGCATGCTCAAGCCGGTCTTCGAGGAGCGCGAGGTCGGTACCGCCGAGATCCGCCAGCTGTTCAAGGCGTCCTCCGTCGGCCTCATCGCCGGCTGCATGGTCGAGACCGGCAAGGTCCGCCGGAACGCCACGATCCGGCTCGTGCGGGACGGCAACGTCATCGTCGAGAAGGCGAAGATCGAGTCCCTGCGGCGTGAGAAGGACGACGTCACAGAGGTCTCGGCCGGCTACGAGTGCGGTATGGTCCTGTCCTACCCGGACATCAACGTCGGTGACGTCATCCACGTCTACGAGGAGGTCGAGGTCCCCGCGACTGACCACCCGTGACCGACGGTCACCGTCAGACACCACCCCGCCGCCCCGACCCCAGAGGTCGGTGGTCCGGCGGGGTGGCCGTCGTTCCGGGCCCGGGGACCGGACAGTAGGATGGTGACGCGCACCGGGCCCCGCCCGGGTCACCGCGGTTCCGCCGCACGTCCCGGTCGTCCTCCGGCGCATGACGGCCGCCCGGACCGGTCCCGGCAGGGGCCGTCCACGCTGCCGCCCCACCCGGGGCGCGCCGCACCGGGCCCGTCAGTTCCCCCGTCCCACCCCAGGCCCCCGACGGGGCCGTGTCCACGGAAGAGGTCTGCCATGGTTGACCACGCTCGGGCCGCCCGCATGGCCAAGCGCATCATGACCATCGTCGCCACCGCGATCGAGCACGAGATCAAGGACCGGCGCATGGAGTTCGTCACCGTCACGGACTGCCGGGTCACCGGCGACCTCCACGACGCCACCGTGTTCTACACCGTCCGCGGTGCCACCATCGACGAGGAGCCGGACACGGCCCTCGCCGCCGACGCCCTGGCCAGCGCCCGGGGCCAGCTGCGCAAGATCGTCGGCGACCAGCTCAGCGTCCGGTTCACCCCGACGCTGAGCTTCGAGCTCGACACCGTCCCCGCCGCGTCGGCCCACATGGAGGAGCTGCTCGCGAAGGCCCGGGCGATGGACGAGGAGCTCCGGCAGCGTTCGGCCGGGGCCACCCCGGCGGGCGACCCGGACCCGTACCGGACGCCCGACGACGACTCCGACGGCACGGACGGCACCGCCGCCGACGGCACGGACCGGAACGGCGGGGCCCGCGGCTGATGCC
Source organism: Corynebacterium bovis DSM 20582 = CIP 54.80 (assembly GCF_030408615.1). Taxonomy (NCBI): domain Bacteria; kingdom Bacillati; phylum Actinomycetota; class Actinomycetes; order Mycobacteriales; family Corynebacteriaceae; genus Corynebacterium; species Corynebacterium bovis. The sequence continues at coordinate 1,180,593 of NZ_CP047187.1, forward strand.
GGAGGTCCGCGCCGGAACCCGTGAGATCCTCGGGCTCGCGTGGCCCGCGCTCATCGTCCTCGCCGCGACGCCGCTGTACCTGCTGTGGGACACCGCGGTCGTCGGGCGGCTCGGGGCCGTCGACCTCGCCGCACTCGCGGCGGGTGCGACGGTGCTCGCCCAGGTGACGACGCAGCTGACGTTCCTGTCCTACGGGACGACCGCCCGGTCGGCACGCCGGTTCGGCGCGGGTGACCGCACCGGCGCGGTGTACGAGGGCGTCCAGGCGACGTGGGTCGCCCTCGGTGTCGGCGTCGTCCTCGCCGTCGTCGTCGGGGTCGCCGCCCCGTGGATCTGCCGGGTGCTCACGGGGGATGCGGCGGTCGCGGCCGACGCCACGCGGTGGCTGCGCGTCGTCTCCGTGGCCGTCGTCCCCGCCCTCGTGACGATGGCGGGCAACGGCTGGCTCCGGGGGACCGCGGACACCCGCCGGCCGTTGTACTTCACCCTCGTGGGCGTCGTGCCGATGGCGGTCATCGTCCCGGTCGCCGTCGCCCGGGTCGGGCTCGTCGGGTCCGCGTACGCGACCGTCACCGGCGAGACGCTGACGGCCCTGTGCTTCCTCGGCGCGCTCGTCGTCAACTGGCGGCGGCACGGGGACGGCCGCCCGGTCCGGCCGCAGTGGTCGGTCATCGGGCCGCAGCTCGTGCTCGGCCGCGACCTCATCGTCCGGTCGCTGTCCTTCCAGGTCGCGTTCGTGTCGGCGGCGGCGGTGGCGGGGCGGATCGGCCCGGCGGCGCTCGCGGCCCACCAGGTGATGCTCCAGCTGTGGAACTTCCTCAGCCTCGTGCTCGACTCGGTCGCGGTGGCCGCCCAGGCGCTCGTCGGTGCGGCGCTGGGCTCGGGTTCGGCCCGGGCGGCGCGGTCGGTGGGGGCGACGGTGCTGCGCTTCTCGACGGTGGCGGGCGTGGTGCTCGCGGCGCTCCTCGCCGCGGGGCACACGGTCGTCCCCGCGCTGTTCACGACGGACGCGGACGTGCTCGCGACGATGGCCGTCCCGTGGTGGCTGCTCGTCGTCCTCGCCCTCGTCGGCGGGGTCGTCTTCGCCCTCGACGGGGTCCTCCTCGGGGCGTCGGACGTCGCGTTCCTCCGCAACGCCACGGTGGTGTCCGTGGTCGTCGGGTTCATCCCGCTGGTGTGGTTGTCCCTGGCCTTCGACTGGGGGCTCACCGGCGTGTGGTGCGGTCTGCTGGCGTTCCTGTGCCTCCGCCTCGCCGCGGTGCTCGCCCGCTACCGGTCCGGACGCTGGGCCCGCGTCGGCACCGGGACGGGGCACCCCGGGCCCGACCATGCCCCCGACCCGGCCCCCGACGCCGGGACAGACCCGGCCACCGACCCCGCCACCCACCCGGCCACCGACGCCGCCTCCGACCCGGGACCCGCACCCGACGGACGGGGTCGGCCGTGACCGCGGGCCGCACCCTGTGGGCGGTGTCGGACCTGCACGTCGCCGCGCGGGGCAACCGGGAGCTCGTCGACCGGTACGTCCGCCCCACGGCGCCGGGGGACTGGCTCATCGTCGCCGGCGACGTCGCCGAGCGCCCCGGGGACGTCGCCGCGGCGCTGGAGGAGCTCCGCCGCCGGTTCGCGACCGTCATCTGGGTGCCCGGGAACCACGAGCTGTTCGCCCGGGCGGACGACCCGACGCGGGGACGCCGCCGGTACGACCACCTCGTCGACCTCTGCCGCGGCCTCGGGGTGCTCACCCCCGAGGACCCGTACCCGTCCTTCGCCGGCCACACGGTCGCGCCGCTGTTCACGCTCTACGACCACTCGTGGCGGCCGGCCGGGAGCCCGCCGGGGGCGACCGCGGCGGAGGCGGTCGCCGCGGCGGTGGACCGGGGGGTCATGTTCACCGACGAGGTCGCGATCGCCCCGTACGTGGACGTCCCGGCGTGGTGCGCGGACCGGGTCCGCACGACCGTCGGGCGTCTCGCCGCGGTGGCGGGCCCGTCGTCCCCGCCGACGGTGCTGGTCAACCACTGGCCCCTGGTCCGGGAGACGACGCGGCGGCTCGCCGTCCCGGAGGTCGCGTTGTGGTCGGGGACGGAGCACACGCAGGAGTGGGCGCGGCGGTTCCGCGCCGCGGTCGTCGTGCACGGCCACCTCCACATCCCCGTGGAGACGGTCGTCGACGGTGTCCCGCACGTCGAGGTGTCGCTGGGCTACCCCCGGGAGCAGGCGCGGTCGCTCGCCCCGCGGATCGCGGCGGGGCTGTGGCCGTATCCTGTGCTCCGGGAGACGGGACGGTGAGGACATGAGCGGGACGGACGCGGGTCGGGGGCCGTCGGCGCCCGGGGACCGGGCGGTGCCGGGGACCGCGGGAGGTCCGACGGTGCCCGGGGGCCGGCAGGTGCCAGGGGGTCGGGAGATTCCCGGTGATCGGGCCGTGGTCGCGTACGACGGGGACGGTCGCGCGGTCCCGCCCCTGCTCACCGGCCTGCTGCCCGCGGGGGTCGCGGCGACGGAGCTCCACGTCGGCCGGGGGGTGCACGATCTGCGCCGGTTCGGGCTGCTCGACGAGGCCGACCGGGCGGTCGTCGCCCGGGCCGTGGCCTCCCGGCGTGCCGAGTACGGCGACGTCCGGTGGTGTGCGCGGGACGCGCTCGCCAGACTGCTCCCCGGTGCGGCCGGCCCGGTGCGGCGCGGGGATCAGGGGATGCCGGTCTTCCCGGAGGGGTCCGTCGGCACCCTCTCCCACACCGACGGGGTCCGCGTGGCGGTGGTCGGGGACGCCCGACGGTGGAGGAGCCTGGGGTGCGACGTCGAGGTCGCGGACCCGCTGCCGGAGGAGGTGACGGCGATGGTGACCTCGGAGGGGGAACGACGGATGCTCGCCGCGGTCCGGCGGGGGCCGTCCGGGGAGCTCGCCCCGGGGGTCGCGGCGACGGTCCTGTTCAGCGCGAAGGAGTCCGTCTACAAGGCGTGGTTCCCGCTCGCCCGCCGGTTCCTCGACTTCGACGGGGCCGATCTGCGGCTCGACGCGGACGGGCGGTGGGAGGCGCGGATCCTCGACGCCCCGACGCCGGTGCCGGTCGTCGCCGGCCGGTGGGACGTGCGGGCCACCGGCGGGGGAGACGTCTACGTCGTCACGACGGCCGCCGTCGGGCGGGGGCCGTCGGCCGACGGTCAGTAGTACTGGCCGTGGCGGTAGTCCCAGGAGTTGAACTGCTCGGACAGGATGGCGACGATCTCGTCGACGTAGATCCCGCGGCGGATGAGCACCGGGCACGGGGACACCGACCGCTCGCCGTGCTGCTCGGGGACGAGGGCGCCGTCGGCGTCGACGAAGGAGACCATGACACCCTGCTCGTAGCGGGTCTCGACGGTTTTGTCCGGCTGGATGCCGGCGACGTACTCGTCGGACTCGATGACGAGGTCGGCCTCGCCGGCGATGGCCTCGCCGATGCCCGCGACGACGCCCCGGTTACCCTGGCCCGACGGGTTCGCCGAGCTGGCGAAGACGAGCCGGCGGTCCTTCTCGAAGAGCTCGCGGGCGATGTTCTCGCCCGGGACGCCGAACCGGATGACGAAGCAGCTCGTGCCCCGCGCGTCGGTGGCGAGCTCGTCGGCGCCGTCCGGCAGGAGGGCCTTGGCCTCCTCCCGCCACGGCAGGATGCAGCCCATGAGGATGTCCCGGTCCCAGCAGGTCTGGTAGAAGCGCTCGATCTCCGGCGTCATCTCGGCGAGCTCGCGGAGCTGCTCCATCGACCCGCAGAGGACGACCCCGGGCTTGTTCCGCTTCCGGTTCTTCACCGCGAACTTCCGCTCGAGGCCCTCGCGGTCGCTCGTGACGATGATGTAGCCGACCTTGGTCGGGCTGACGACGATGTGACCGGGCTCGCGGAGCAGGTCCACGGCCTCCTGCTGGAGACCGCCGTTCCACGGGATCTGGTTGCTGGACATCTTGTACCTCTCTGGTTCGGGGTCGGTGCCGCACGGCGTCGCACCGCGTCGCGCGGTGCTGCGCCGCGTCCCACACTATCTCACAGGTATCCCACTTTGCGGGAACGGCTGTCTCATTCAGTGGTTAACACAGTATGCCACGGGCGTGCGGCCCCGGCGCGGCCGGTGGACCACCCGGGGGGAGGTCAGGACAGGCCGTGCGGGCGGGCGACGAACACGCTCGCCGCGCGGTCGCCCCGCTCCCGGACCAGCGCGACGGCCCGGCCGGACGGGGTGACGGCCGCGTACACCCCGCGCATCCCGACCGGGTGCAGCCACTTGCCGAGGGCGAGGTCCGCCCCCTCCGCGTCGGAGATCTCACGGACGGGGAAGGACCGGACCACCGCCTCGTCCAGGGTCAGCGACAGGGCGGGCACCGGGGCCGCGCCCCCGGCCGGGGCGGCGTCGTCCGCGGGGCCGGACCCGTCGGCGGCGCTGTCCTCCCCGGCGCGGACCTCCGCCTCGAGCGCGTCGAGGGTGCGGGCCCCGTCGATCCCGAACGGGCCGACGGCCGTGCGGCGCAGCGCGGTCACGTGCCCGCCGACCCCGAGCTCCTCGCCGACGTCGCGGGCGATCGCGCGGATGAATGTCCCCGAGGAGCAGTGGACCGCCACCGACGCCGTCGGCACCGGCGCGGCGGCCCCGTCGGCGACCGCGGTGACGTCGAGGGCGTGGACGGTCACCGGCCGGGCGGGGAGCGTGACCTCCCGGCCCTCGCGGACGAGCTCGTGGGCGCGGCGGCCGTCGACCTTCACCGAGGACACGCTGCTGGGCCGCTGCATGATCTCGCCGACCTGGTGGGAGAACGCGGTGCGGATGCGGTCCTCCGTCACCGCGGCGAGCGCCTCCGGGGTCGCCCGGGTGAGGACCTCACCCGCGGCGTCGTCGGTGACCGTGGTCGTGCCGAACGCGATGTCGGCGGTGTAGCGCTTGTCGTCGCTGACGAGGTGGGCGAGGAACTTCGTGCCCCGTTCGACGCCGACGACGAGCACGCCCGTGGCGTCCGGGTCGAGGGTGCCGGCGTGGCCCACCCGCTTCGTCCGGAAGAGTCGTCGCAGGCGGGAGACGACGTCGTGACTCGTCATCCCCGCCGGTTTGTCGACGATGACGAGGCCGGAGCGCTCGAGGACGGACCCCGCCGGGCGGGCCGCGTCGGGTCGGGCCGGTCCGGCGTCCGGGCGGGGGGCGGAGGAGGGGCCTGAGGGGCGGTCGGTCATGCGGACAGTCTAGGGGGAGGGGTGATGTCGTAGTCTGGTCGGCGTGGATATCTGGCACGGACTCGACAGCGTCCCCTCCGACCTCACGGGCTCGGTCGTCACCATCGGGGTGTTCGACGGCGTGCACCGTGGGCACCGTGAGCTGATCTCCCGCGCGGTCACGGCGGCGCGGTCGCTCGGGGTCCCGGCGGTGATGTGCACGTTCGACCCCCACCCGACCGAGATCTTCAGCCCGGACCGGGTGCCGCCGCTGCTCGGCACGGTCGCCCAGCGGGCGGCCCTGGCGGGGGAGGCGGGCATCGACGCCGCCGTCGTCATCTCCTTCGACGACGAGATCTCCTCGTGGTCGCCGGCCGAGTACGTCGACCGCGTGCTCGTCGACACGTTGCACGCCCGGGCGGTCGTCGTCGGGGCGAACTTCACCTTCGGCCACCGCGCGTCCGGCACCCCGGAGACGCTCGTCGAGCTCGGTCGGGAGCGTGGCATCGACGTCACGGTCGTCGACCTCCTCACGGACCCCGGGGCACCGGCCGGGGGTGACGACGCCGCGACCGCCGCGGGGGCCGCCGCCGGTGCCGCCGGTGACGGCGGGGACGGGGCGGAGGCCGACGGCTCCGGGTCGGGGAACCGGCACGTCGTCTGCTCGACGTGGATCCGGGGCCGGCTCGCGGCCGGGGACGTCGAGGGGGCGGCCGAGGCCCTCGGCCGGGACTTCGACGTCGTCGGGGAGGTCGTGCACGGTGCCGGTCGGGGCGGGGCGGAGCTGGGGTTCCCGACGGCGAACCTGTACCTCGACGAGCGCTACGCCCTGCCCGCGGACGGGGTCTACGCCGGCTACCTGCGGATCCTGCCTGACCCGGAGGCGGGGGTGGACGCCGGGGCGGTCGTCGGCACGATGCCCGTGGACGTCGACCTGCCCGCGGCGGTGTCCGTCGGCTCGAACCCGACCTTCGGCGACGCCCGCCGGAGCGTGGAGGCCTTCGTCCTCGACCACCACGCGGACCTCTACGGCCGCCGGGTGCGGGTGCGCTTCACCGGGCGGGTCCGGGGCATGGTCGCGTTCAGCGGCGTCGACGAGCTCATGGACGCCATCGCCCGGGACGTGGCGCAGGTGCGGGGGATGACGGTCGCGCCGACCTCGGCCTGAGGTGGGGCGGCGTCCGGGTCCGCGGGCGGCCGGCTGCGGCCGGGCGGGGCCGGGTCGGCGGGACCCGGGTTTGGGTCGGGCGGGACGGCACGCTAGGCTTGACCGGTCCGTGACTGTGGTCCGCGGTAGTCACGGCACCCGGCAGCCCCTGCGCCGGACGGCACCCACGGCGTCGTTCCCCCCCAGGAACCGGGTCCGATCGCGCGGACTGGAACAACGATCCGAGGAGACACACATGGCTTTGACCACCGAGCAGAAGAGCGCGACCCTCAAGGAGTTCGGCCTCCACGAGACGGACACCGGGTCCCCGGAGGCGCAGGTCGCGCTTCTCACGGTCCGCATCCGCCAGCTCACCGAGCACCTGAAGATGCACAAGCACGACCACCACTCCCGCCGCGGCCTCCTGCTCCTCGTCGGCCGCCGCAAGGGCCTCCTGAAGTACCTCCAGGAGAACAACGTCGAGCGCTACCGTACGCTCATCGAGCGCCTCGGCCTGCGCCGCTGAGTCCCGGCCGGCGTCCCCGGGGGTCCGTCCCCCGCGGCCGACGCCGGCGGCCCGTGCCCGGTGGGACACCGGGCACATCCACGGCTGACCCCGTCGCCCCCACCGGGCGGCGGGGTTCCGTCGTGTCCGGGGTGGTAGGGTCTGGGGGGAATTGTCACGAATCACACCGAGACCATCGAGGACAATCGCGACGCCCGCCAGGGGCGCCGCCGACCCGGAGGCAACGGCCCCGGGCCCGACCCCGTCCCACCGTGACAGCCGGCACCGACGATCGGCCGTCACCGGGCGGGGAACGACAGAGAGAAAGGCGCAAACTCAGTACATGAGCGCTCACAAGGCAGAACTCATCGACGCCGACGCCGGTGTCTGGGAGTCCGTGGCCACCATCGACAACGGTGACTTCGGGACCCGCACGGTCCGCTTCGAGACCGGGCTCCTCGCCCGCCAGGCGGACGGGGCCGTGACGGCCTACCTGGACGAGGACACGATGCTCCTCTCCACGACGACCGCGTCGACCCACCCCCGGGAGGGGCTGGACTTCTTCCCCCTCACCGTCGACGTCGAGGAGCGGATGTACGCCGCGGGGCGGATCCCCGGCAGCTTCTTCCGCCGTGAGGGGCGCCCGAGCACGGAGGCGATCCTCGCCGCGCGGCAGATCGACCGCCCGCTCCGGCCGACGTTCGTCAAGGGCCTGCGCAACGAGGTGCAGGTCGTCGTGACCGTCATGTCGGTCGACCCGCAGGAGCTCTACGACGTCCTCGCCATCAACGGCGCGTCCGCCTCCACCCAGCTGTCCGGCCTGCCGGTGTCCGGCGCGGTCGGCGGTGTCCGCATGGCGCTCGTCGTCGACGACGACCACGCCGACGGGCAGTGGGTCGCGTTCCCGACCCGTGATCAGGTCGCGTCCTCGGTCTTCGAGCTCGTCGTCGCGGGCCGTGTCGTCGAGCAGCCGAAGGGCGGCCGCCGCCGGAAGTCCGGTGGCGACGGCGCCGATCAGGTCGCGATCATGATGGTCGAGGCCGGGGCCACCGCCGACGTCGTGGAGAAGGTCGCCGCCGGCGCCCCGGCCCCGACCGAGGCCGTCGTCGCCGAGGGCATCGAGGCGGCGAAGCCGTTCATCGCGGAGCTGTGCGGGGCCCAGGCCGCGCTCGCCGCCGCCGTCGACCCGACGACCCGCGAGTTCGAGCTCTTCCCGCCCTTCGGCGAGGACGTGCTCAGCGCCGTCGAGGCCGAGGCCGCCGACGCGCTCGCGGACATCATGTCCGTCGCCGACAAGCAGGAGCGCGACGAGGCCCTCGCCGCGAACCTCGACGAGGTCGTCGAGACCCTGGCCGGGCAGTTCCCCGACCGGGAGCGCGAGATCCGGGCCGCCCACAACGACGTCACGAAGACCATCGTCCGGGACCGGATCCTCACCGAGGGCTTCCGCATCGACGGCCGGGACCACACGACGATCCGTGACCTCGGCATCGTCGTCCAGTTCCTCCCGCGCGCCCACGGCTCGGCGGTGTTCGAGCGGGGCGAGACCCAGATCCTCGGGGTCACGACGCTCGACATGCTGAAGATGGAGCAGCAGATCGACGGCCTCGGCTCCAACGAGTCGAAGCGGTACATCCACCACTACAACTTCCCGCCGTACTCCACGGGTGAGACCGGACGCGTCGGCAGCCCGAAGCGCCGTGAGATCGGCCACGGGGCCCTCGCCGAGCGCGCGCTCGTCCCCGTCATCCCGTCCCGGGAGGACTTCCCGTACACGATCCGCCAGGTCTCCGAGGCGCTGGGCTCCAACGGCTCGACGTCGATGGGCTCCGTGTGCGCCTCGACCCTGTCGCTGTACAACGCCGGTGTGCCGCTGAAGGCCCCGGTCGCGGGCATCGCGATGGGCCTCGTCAGCGGCACGGTCAAGGGCAAGGAGCGGTTCGTCACGCTCACCGACATCCTCGGGGCCGAGGACGCGTTCGGTGACATGGACTTCAAGGTCGCCGGCACCGAGGACTTCGTCACGGCCCTCCAGCTGGACACGAAGCTCGACGGTGTGCCGTCGTCCGTCCTCGGCGACGCCCTGACGCAGGCCCGGACCGCCCGGCTCGAGATCCTCTCGACGATGGCCGAGGCGATCGACTCCCCGGACGAGATGAGCGACAACGCCCCCCGGATCACGACGCTCCAGGTCCCGCCGAGCAAGATCGGCGAGCTCATCGGCCCGAAGGGCAAGACGATCAACCAGATCACCGAGGAGACCGGCGCCCAGATCACGATCGAGGACGACGGCACCGTCTTCGTCTCCGCGACCGACGGTGCCGCCGCCGAGGCGGCCGTCGACCGCGTCAACGCGATCGCGAACCCGCAGCTGCCGAAGGTCGGGGACCGCTTCCTCGGGACCGTCGTGAAGACGACGGCCTTCGGCGCGTTCGTCTCGATCCTCCCGGGGCGCGACGGCCTCGTCCACATCTCGAACCTCGGCGGCGACCGCCGCGTGGAGAAGGTCGAGGACGAGGTCTCCGTCGGCGAGAAGATCCAGGTCGAGATCGCCGACATCGACAACCGGGGCAAGATCTCCCTCGTCCCCGTCGGGGAATGACGCGCCCCGTCACCGTCGGGGTGTGACCCCGCCGTCCACCCGGGGACCTGACCGGCGGCCACCGACCGGCCCGCCCGTCAGGTCCCCGTCCTTGAGTCCACTTCCCACCGAAGGAGTTGAAGATGACGAGAGTCGGAGTTCTTGGTGCCCACGGACGTGTGGGGACAGCGGTCGTCGCCGCCGTGGAGGCCAGGGAGGACCTGGAGCTCTCGGCCGCGCTGGACAGCGGTGACGACCTGCAGCAGCTGGTGGACAGCGGCACGGAGGTCGTCGTCGACTTCACCGTGCCGGACGCGGTGATGGACAACGTCGGGTTCTGCGTCCGCCACGGCATCCACGCCGTCGTCGGGACGACGGGGTGGACGGCCGAGCGGTACGAGACCGTCCGCGGCTGGCTGGCGGACGCCCCCGGGGTCGGCGTGCTCGTCGCCCCGAACTTCGCGATCTCGGCGGTGCTCACCATGCACCTGGCGCGGATCGCCGCCCCCTACTTCGAGTCGGCGGAGGTCATCGAGCTCCACCACCCGAACAAGAAGGACGCCCCGTCGGGCACGGCGGTGCACACCGCCGAGGGCATCGCCGCCGCGCGGGCGGAGGCCGGCCTCGGCGCGCAGCCGGACGCGACGGAGCAGTCCCTGGACGGCGCCCGCGGGGCCGACGTCGACGGCGTCCCCGTGCACGCGGTGCGCATGACGGGCATGGTCGCCCACGAGCAGGTCATCTTCGGGACGACGGGGCAGTCGTTGACGATCCGCCAGGACTCCTACGACCGGGAGTCGTTCGTCCCGGGCGTGCTCCTCGGTGTCGACCGGATCGCGTCCACCCCCGGGCTCACCGTGGGGCTGGAGCACGTCCTCGGCCTCGACAGCTGAGGCCCGGCGTGGCATCAGCAGCGGACCTGGACGTCCGCCTCATCGCGCGGACGGACTTCACGCCGCCGTCGGACGTGGACTGGTCGACCGACGCGGACGGCCCCGCCGCCCTCGTCGAGTTCGCCGGGCGCGCGTGCTACGAGACGTGGGACAAGCCGAACCCGCACACCGCGACGAACGCGGCGTACCTGCGCCACATCCTCGACGTGGGCCACTTCGCGGTCCTCGAGCACGCGACCGCGACGGTGTACGTGCGGGGGGTCTCGCGCTCCTGCGCCCAGGAGATCATGCGGCACCGGCACTTCTCCTTCAGCCAGCTGTCCCAGCGGTACGTCCACGCGGACGGCACGCGCGTCGTCGTGCCCGCCGCGGTCGCCGCGGACGAGCGGCTCACCGAGCTGTTCCTCCGGGCCGTCGACGTCGCGGGGGAGGCGTACGCGGAGCTCCTCGAGGGGCTCGACGACGCCCCCTCCGCGGACGGGGCCGCCGGCTCGCGGACGGGCGGGAACTCTGTCCTGCGGGACAAGCAGGCGCGGCAGGCGGCCCGGGCGGTGCTCCCGAACGCGACGGAGACCCGGTTCGTCATGACCGGGAACCTCCGTTCGTGGCGGCACTTCATCGCGATGCGTGCCGTCGAGCACGCCGACCCCGAGATCAGGGAGGTCGCGGTGCGGTGCCTGCGGTTGCTCACGGAGATGAGCCCGGAGGTCTTCGGGGATTTCTCGGTGACGACGCTGCGGGACGGCTCGGCGATGGCCTCGAGTCCGTACGTCAACGACATCTGATCCGCTGCGCCGGCCGCGGCACGCCGGGGCACCGGGTGTGTGTCTTCACCCTGTCGGCAGGTACCCTTGACATTCATGAGCACAGGCATGGCAGCGACCAGAGGAGCCGAGACCTTCGGCACGGTCTCAGTGGCGATGGTGACCCCGTTCGCCGAGGACGGGTCACTGGACCTGGAGGCGGGGGTGGTCCTCGCGGGCCGTCTCGTCGACCAGGGCTGCGATTCCCTCGTCCTCGGCGGCACGACGGGTGAGTCACCCACCGTGTCCGTGGAGGAGAAGCTCCGCCTGCTCACAGCGGTACGGTCCGAACTCGGCGACACCGTCTCACTCGTCGCCGGTGCAGGAACGTACGACACCGCCGAGTCCGTGCGCATCGCGAAGGCGTCCCAGGACGCCGGTGCGGACGGGCTGCTCGTCGTCACCCCGTACTACTCCCGGCCCAGCCAGGAGGGCATCTACCGGCACTTCACGGCCGTCGCCGACGCCGTCGACACGCCGGTGTGCATCTACGACATCCCCTCGCGGTCGGTCGTCCCGGTCGCCCCGGAGACGATCCGTCGGCTGGCGGGACACCCGTCGGTCGTGGCCGTCAAGGACGCCAAGGGCGACCTCTTCGCGGCGACCGAGCTCATGGAGACGACGGACCTCGCGTGGTACTCGGGTGACGATCCACTCAATCTTTCCTGGCTCGCCGCCGGTGCGACGGGGTTCATCTCCGTCATCGGCCACGTGGCGGCCACGGAACTCAAGGCCTTGCGGGACGCCTTCGACGCAGGTGATCTCGCCACGGCCCGCACGATCGCCGTGCGCCTCGCCCCGCTTCAGCGGGCGATGGGGCGTCTCGGTGGCGTGGCATTCGCGAAGGCGGCACTCCGCCTCCGTGGCGTCGAGGTCGGCGCGCCGCGCCTGCCCATCATCGAACCGACCCCGGCTGAGCTCGATCAGCTGGAGCAAGACCTGCAGGACGCAGGGGTGTAAGGAAGATATGACTGAAAACCGATCGCGGGGCCGCAAGGTCACCCGCAAGGCCGCGCCGCCGAGCGCGGACACCGCAGCCGCAGCAGAAGCGGGCAACACGACCGCCGACGAGCAGGACACGGGCCGCGACACCGCGGTGACCACGTTCGACGACGGCGGTCGCGCCGCCGCCCCGGAGTCCGGGGACAACGACTCCACGGGGGACCGTCAGAACTCCGACGGCGACCGGGACACCGGTGACGCCGGCAACGGCGGTAACGGGAACAACGACGGCAACGGCGGCCGGAACCGTTCGCGTCGCGCCCGCGGCCGCGGCAACAACGGCGGCGGCAACAACTCCGGCAACAACAACGGCGGCGGCAACAACGGCGGCGGCAACGACAACTCCGGCAACAACAACGGCGGCGGCTCCAAGGGCGGCCGCGGCGGCCGGGGCCAGGGCTCCGGCAACGGCGGCCAGTCCGGCCGCGGGGGCCAGCGCGGCGGCCGTGGTCGCCAGGACCGCGGCGACAACCGCGGCGACAACCGCAAGGGCACGCTGAAGTCGATGCAGGGCGCGGACCTCACGCAGCGGCTCCCGAAGCCGCCGAAGGCGCCGAAGGACGGTCTGCGGATCGTGGCGCTCGGCGGGATCTCGGAGATCGGCCGTAACATGACGGTCTTCGAGTACCACAACCGTCTGCTCATCATCGACTGCGGCGTCCTCTTCCCGAGCTCGGGCGAGCCCGGCGTCGACCTCATCCTCCCGGACTTCTCCTACCTGGACGACAAGTGGGACCGCGTCGAGGCCCTCGTCATCACCCACGGTCACGAGGACCACATCGGCGCCATCCCGTGGCTGCTCAAGCAGCGCGCGGACATCCCGATCATCGGGTCCCGCTTCACGAACGCGCTCATCCAGGCGAAGTGCCAGGAGCACCGGCAGCGCCCGAAGCTCATCGAGGTCGACGAGAACTCGCACGAGAGCCGCGGCCCGTTCGACATCCGCTTCTTCGCGGTCAACCACTCCATCCCGGAGTGCCTCGGCATCGCGCTGAAGACCGGCGCCGGCCTGCTCGTCCACACCGGTGACATCAAGCTGGACCAGACCCCGCTCGACGGTCGTCCGACGGACCTGCCGGCCCTCTCCCGCTTCGGCGACGAGGGTGTCGACCTGTTCCTCTGCGACTCGACGAACGCGACGACGCCGGGCATCTCCGGCTCCGAGGCGGCGATCGCGCCGACGCTGCGCCGGCTCGTCGGCGAGGCGAAGCAGCGCGTCATCATCGCGTCGTTCGCGTCGAACGTCTCCCGTGTCCAGTCCGCGGTCGACGCCGCGGTCTCGGCCGGGCGCAAGGTGGCCTTCAACGGCCGCTCGATGATCCGGAACATGGAGATCGCCGAGCGCCTCGGCCTGCTCACGGCACCGCGCGGCACGATCGTGTCGATGGACGAGGCCGCGAAGATGGCCCCGCACAAGGTCGTGCTCGTCACGACCGGCACGCAGGGCGAGCCGATGGCGGCCCTGTCCCGCATGGCCCGCCGCGAGCACCGTCAGATCACCGTCCGCCACGGTGACCTCATCATCCTGTCCTCGTCGCTCGTCCCGGGTAACGAGGAGGCGGTGTACGGCGTCATCAACATGCTGTCCCAGATCGGCGCGACGGTCATCACCGGCCGGGACGCCCAGGTCCACACCTCCGGTCACGGCTACTCCGGGGAGCTGCTGTTCCTCTACAACGCCGCCCGGCCGCGCAACGCGATGCCGGTCCACGGTGAGTGGCGCCACCTCCGGGCCAACCGGGATCTCGCGATCTCGACCGGCGTCAACCCGGACAACGTCCCGCTCGCCCAGAACGGTGTCGTCGTCGACCTCGTCGACGGGCGCGCGAGCGTCGTCGGCCAGATCCCCGTGGGCAACCTCTACGTCGACGGCACCACGATGGGTGACGTCGGGGAGGAGGTCCTCGAGGACCGCACGACGATGGCGGAGGGCGGCCTCATCTCCGTCACCGTCGTCATCGACAACCGGAGCAGCCGCCCGCTGGAGGACCCGCAGGTCCAGGCGAAGGGCTTCTCCGACGCCTCCCGCGACATGATGTCCGAGGTCCGCGAGCTCGTCGACAACGTCATGCTCGACCTCGCCGGCCAGGGGGAGAACGACCCCTACCGGATGGCGCAGGCGATCCGGCGGAAGGTCGCGAAGTTCGTCAAGGACAAGTGGAAGCGTGAGCCGCTCGTCGTGCCGACCGTCGTCCCGATGACGAGCGAGATCATCGAGGAGATCGACCCGGCCGACGCCGTCGTCGACTGACGCCGTCACCCTGTCACCGGTTCCGCCCGGTGGTGCCGCCAGCCGGTGCCGCCGGGCGGTTCCGTGTCCGGGGCCGTGTCCGGGGCCGGCTCGGGGGGGGGCGGGGCCGGGTCGGGGCCGGTCCGGGCTCACGTGCGGGGCCCGGGCCGGGGCCGGGGACGCGGGGGCGTGCGTAGGGTGGGGGCATGAGTATCGCCTCCCGTGAACGACGCGCCCTCGCCGACCTCCTCCTCGAGCGGGGCCCGGACGCCCCGACGCTGTGCGAGGGGTGGACGACGAAGGACCTCGCCGTCCACCTCGTCGTCCGCGAGTACCGGCCCGACGCCGCGGCGGGCATGGTCGTCCCCCGCCTCGCGGGGCACCTCGACGAGGTGAGCAGGCAGGTCGCGGCCCGCGGTTACGCCGACGCCGTGCGGCTCTTCCGGGCCGGCCCGCCCCGGTGGAGCCCGATGGCCCTGCTGGACCCGGTGGTGAACCTCGCGGAGAACATCATCCACCACGAGGACGTCCGTCGGGCCGGTGCCGCGGGGTCCGGGGGAGAGGGGTCGGGGGTCGACGCCGTCCCTCCGCGGGATCTCCCGCAGCGCACCCGCGACGCGGTGTGGCGGGTCGTCCGGCTCGCCGCGCCGGTGTTCCTCTCGACGGCCGACGCGCGCGTGACCCTGCGCCGGGCCGACCCCGGGCGCGGCCCGGCGACCCGCACGGCCGGGCGTAGCGGCGCCGCGGACACCGTGACGGTCAGCGGTGACGCGGTGGAACTGCTGCTGTGGCTGTACGGCCGGGACGGTGCCGCGCAGGTCGTCGTCGACGGCCCGGTGGAGCGGGCGACGCGGACCGCGATCTGACGCCCCCGCCCGCCCGGCGTCCGGCCTGCGGTGCGGCCCCGGCTCCGCCACGGACCGGCCCGGGCGTCCGGCCCCGGACGCCGCCGGCGCGCCGGCACGAACGGGACGCGTGTTGCAACTGTTACGGATGGGGTCTGACAACGTAGACTGGCGGGCATGTCAACGACCAGTCGTACCCACTCGCAGACCCGACCGCGGGGTGCTGGCCCGCGCGACGCCGCGCGCCGGCCCACGCGCGCGCGGGCACCCTACGATACGACTGACTTTGAACGGACCTCCGGCGCGTTCGGCGCGGTCGGGTCCTCCCTCGGTTCCGTCTTCGGCGGGGCCGCGCGGGGGATCGGCGGCCTCACGCGCCGCCTCGCGACGGCGCCGGCCACCCGGGCGTCCCGGGCCGACGACGACGCCGTCGAGGGTCGCGGTCAAGCCGGAGGGCTGGACGACGACCTCATGGCGGAGGAGGCGACGACCGTCATGACGGCGTCCCCTCGTCGCGGCCGGGGCCGTGGCCGGCGCCGGGCCGCCGCCGACGCCGGCACGACCGGCGCGACCGGCACGGAGACCACCGGCCCCGATGCCCCGACGACCGTCGTCGCCGGGGCCGGCCGCCGGGGGGCCGGTGACGACGGCGACCGGTCCGACGCCGACACCGCCGCGGACGACGCCGCGACCACCGGCGCCGGGGACCGGCCCGGCACCGTCCCCGACACGACCCGGCTCGGGGGCGGCATCGACGGCCCGGCCATCGGCGTCGTCGCCCTCGCCCTCGTCCTCGCGGGGACGCTGTGGTTCGGCGTCGGCGGGGCCGTCGGCACCGGCGTCGCGTTCGCGCTGACGTGGGTCGTCGGTGCGGCCGCCCTCGTCGTCCCGGTGCTGCTGGCGGGCGTGGCGTGGATCCTCATGGTCGGCGTGGACGTCACCCAGCGCTCCCGCGTCCGGCTCGGCGTCGGCACGGGGCTCATCGTCCTCGCGATGCTGGGGATGGTCCACATCTTCGCCGGTCAGCCCGGGGACACGGTCGGCCGGGCGCATGCCGGCGGCATCGTCGGCACGCTCGTCGGCACCCCGATGGCCGTCGGGTTCAGCCCGTTCCTCGCGGTGCCGCTGCTCGCCCTCGTCGTGCTCTACGGTGGCCTCCAGCTCACCGGGCTCACGGTCCGTGACCTCGCGCGCACGGTCGGGGACTGGCTGGGCTTCGGCCACGCCGACGACGACTGGGACGGGGAGTGGGACGACGCCGACACCTCCGCGGTCGACGCCGGTGACGGGGACGACGCCTACGGCTACGTCACCGGTGAGCTCGAGGCGGCCGCCGCCGGCGACCGGGCCCCGCGCGCGTCCGCGCTGCGGCAGGGGGCACGGCGCCGGGTCGGCTCCAGCCCGATGGAGAACTACCCCGTGACCCCCCGGGACGGGCGGGGCGCGGGCCGCGGCGCGTCGGCCGGTGCCGGGGCGGCGGGCGCGGCCGGCGCCGCGGTGAACGCCGGCAGGGCCGACACGGCTGACGTGGCCGACGCAGCCGACGACGAGGGCCGCACCCTCGAACTCAGCCGGGCGGCGCGCGGCCGGGGCCGGACGCCGGGCCGCGGCCCGGCGACGCGTCACGGCGCAGGCCCGCGCTCACTCGACGACAACCTGCTGGACGACGACCTGCTCGACGACGGCACCGCCGACGCCGCCGCCACCGCCGCCGCGTCCCCGGCGGACACCCCGGCCGCCGCCGGCGCGGACGGGGCCACGTCCCGCGCGGACGTCCGCGCGGCGGGGAGGTCCGCGTCGACCCCCGCCCCCGCACCCCGCGAGGACCGGGACACCGCCGCACCCGCCGCCCGCCGCACCCGCCCCGCGCCGACGGCCGGAACCGGCGCGACCGACGGTGCCGGCGACAACCGCCCCGCCGACGCCCCGGACACCGGCGACCGGGACCCCGTGCGCGAGGCCGCCCGCCGGGCCATCGCCGCGCGCTCCGGCGTCGACGCCGCCGAGGTCACCCGCGCGGCCGCGGCGTCGACCCCGGACGCGGCCCCGACCCCGGACGCCGGGCCGTCGCACTACGACCTGCCCTCGACCGACCTGCTCGTCCCCGGCGACGCCCCGAAGGAACGCAGCGCCGTCAACGACGCGATGATCGACGCGATCACCGACGTCTTCGAGGAGTTCAAGGTCGACGCGCACGTCACCGGCTTCTCCCGCGGCCCGACGGTCACGCGCTACGAGGTGGAGCTCGGCCCCGGCGTCAAGGTCTCGAAGATCACGAACCTCCAGTCCAACCTCGCGTACGCGGCGGCGACGGACAACGTCCGGCTGCTGACCCCGATCCCGGGCAAGTCGGCGGTGGGCATCGAGGTGCCGAACGCGGACCGCGAGATCGTCCGCCTCGGCGACGTGCTCAGCGCCCCGGAGGTCGTCGCGGACCGGGACCCGATGGTCATCGGCCTCGGCAAGGACATCGAGGGCGACTTCGTCACGCACAGCATCCAGAAGATGCCGCACCTCCTCGTCGCCGGGTCCACCGGCTCGGGTAAGTCGGCGTTCGTCAACTCGATGCTCGTGTCCCTGCTCACCCGGGCGACCCCGGAGGAGGTGCGGCTCATCCTCGTCGACCCGAAGATGGTCGAGCTCACCCCCTACGAGGGGATCCCGCACCTCATCACCCCGATCATCACCCAGCCGAAGAAGGCTGCGGCGGCGCTGACGTGGCTGGTGGAGGAGATGGAGCAGCGGTACATGGACATGAAGTCCACCCGCGTGCGCCACATCAAGGACTTCAACCGGAAGGTGCTGTCCGGGGAGATCCAGACCCCGCTCGGGTCGGAGCGCGAGTACCGGCCGTACCCGTACATCGTCTGTGTCGTCGACGAGCTCGCCGACCTCATGATGACCGCGCCCCGGGAGATCGAGGACTCCATCGTCCGCATCACCCAGAAGGCGCGCGCGGCGGGCATCCACCTCGTCCTCGCGACGCAGCGGCCGTCCGTCGACGTCGTCACGGGCCTCATCAAGACGAACGTGCCGTCCCGGCTGGCCTTCGCGACGTCGTCGCTGACGGACTCCCGGGTCATCCTCGACCAGCCGGGGGCGGAGAAGCTCATCGGCATGGGCGACGGCCTGTTCATCCCGCAGGGTGCCGGCCGGCCCCAGCGCATCCAGGGGTCGTTCGTCACCGACGAGGAGGTCCAGGCCGTCGTCGACGCCGCGAAGGCGCAGGCGGAGCCGGACTACACCGAGGGTGTGACGGAGGACAAGGCCGCCGAGGCGACGAAGGACATCGACCCGGACATCGGCGGTGACCTCGACGACCTTATCCAGGCGGTGGAGCTCGTCGTGACCTCCCAGTTCGGGTCGACGTCGATGCTCCAGCGCAAGCTCCGCGTGGGGTTCGCGAAGGCCGGGCGTCTCATGGACCTCATGGAGACCCGGGGCGTCGTCGGCCCGTCGGAGGGCTCGAAGGCCCGCGAGGTGCTCGTCAAGCCCGAGGAACTCGACACGATCCTGTGGATGATCAAGGGCGCGGACCCGGCGGACGCGCCGAAGGAGGCCGACGGCGGCCACGGTCCGACCGGGGAGGGGGACGACGGCTCCCACGGCGCGGGCACGGCGTCGACCCCCGACGGCGACGCCCCGGCGACGGACGGGGCGGAGGCCTCCGTGGTGCGGGCGACGGCGAACCCGTCCCGCACGGCGTTCTGACCGGCCCGGCCGGGGCGC
Source organism: Corynebacterium bovis DSM 20582 = CIP 54.80 (assembly GCF_030408615.1). Classification (NCBI taxonomy): domain Bacteria; kingdom Bacillati; phylum Actinomycetota; class Actinomycetes; order Mycobacteriales; family Corynebacteriaceae; genus Corynebacterium; species Corynebacterium bovis. The sequence continues at coordinate 1,199,508 of NZ_CP047187.1, forward strand.
TCCCCGCCGGGGGCGTGTGTGCGGGCCTCCGGGCACGTCGGTAAACTCGGCTCAGTCATGGAGGGGAGTACCCCACCCACGGCACTGACCGTCAACACGGACGGCCCTCGGGCTCCCGGTCGTGCCGGTCGGCCACCCTCTGGTGGTCGACGGGGGAGACCTCCGGTCCACCCTCACACCGACCGGAGGTTCAGCACATGGATGTCAACGCCCTGACGTGGGTGGTGACGATCGTCGTCATCGCCGCGTTCTTCGTCTTCGACTTCTACTCCCACGTCCGCACCCCGCACGAGCCGACCCTCCGGGAGTCGGCCCTGTGGAGCCTGTTCTACGTCGCCCTCGCGTGCCTGTTCGGCGGCTTCCTCTGGATGACCTGGGGGGAACCGGGCAACCCGCACCAGCACGGCGTCGAGTTCTTCACCGGTTACGTCACGGAGAAGGCGTTGTCCGTCGACAACCTCTTCATCTTCGCGCTCATCATGGCGTCGTTCCGCATCCCCCGGAAGTACCAGCAGAAGGTGCTGCTCATCGGCATCGCGCTGGCGCTGGTGTTCCGCGGGATCTTCATCGCCCTCGGGGCGGCGGTCATCGACGCGTGGTCGGACGTGTTCTACCTCTTCGGGATCTTCCTGCTGTGGACGGCGGCGAAGCTCGTGTGGGACGAGCTGCGGGACGCCCCGGACACCGACCCCGACGACATGGCGGTCATCCGCTTCGTGCGGCGGGTCATCCCCGTGTCGAACACCCTCGAGGGTGACCACCTCATGCTCCACCGCGCGGGCCGGTTCACGCTGACGCCGCTGTTCATCGCCCTCGTCGCCATCGGCATGACGGACCTCATGTTCGCCCTCGACTCGATCCCGGCGATCTACGGCATCACGTCCGAGCCCTACATCGTGTTCACGACGAACGCGTTCGCGCTCCTCGGTCTCCGCCAGATGTTCTTCCTCCTCGACGGCCTGCTCGACCGGCTCGTGTACCTGTCGTACGGGCTCGGGGTCATCCTCGCCTTCATCGGTGTCAAGCTCGTGCTCCACGCCCTCCACGAGAACAAGCTGCCGTTCCTCAACGGCGGGGAGCCGGTGACGGCGGTGCCGGAGGTGCCCACGGTCCTGTCGCTCGTCGTCATCGTCGGGGTGCTCGTCGTGACCACTCTGCTCAGCCTGTGGAAGGTGCGGCACGACGCCGCGCGTGACCGTCCGGCCCGCGTTGTAGAGTGAGTGGCGTGGAGTCCCCAGAGCGTCATCAGCCGCGTCCCGGCGCCGCGTGCGCGCCCTCGCAGTTCGGGCGGGCGGTCCGCCGGTTCAACGTCCCGAACGTCCTGACGACGCTGCGGATCCTCGGCATCCCGGTGTTCCTCTGGCTCATCATCGCCGCCGGCGGGCTCGGTGACCCCGACCTGCACCGGGGGCAGCGGTGGGCGGCGTTCGCCGTCTTCTTCGTGCTCATGGTGACCGACCAGCTGGACGGGTTCCTCGCCCGGCGGTACGAGGTCATCACGGACTTCGGCAAGCTCGCCGACCCGGTGGCCGACAAGGCCCTCATGATCACCGCGTTGATCAGCCTCAACATCGTCGGTGACCTGTGGTGGTGGGTCACCGCGGTCATCGTCGTCCGGGAGCTCGGCATCACCGTGTGGCGGTTCGTCCTCGCCCGCGGCGGCCGGGTCGTCCCGGCGTCGCGGGGAGGGAAGATCAAGACGGTGCTCCAGGCGTTCGCGGTGGGCGTGCTCCTCGCCCCGCTGACGCCGTGGACGACGTGGGTGGGGTACCCACTCATGGCGCTCGCGGTCGTCGTCACCGTCGTCACCGGCGTGCAGTACCTCGTCGACGCCCGGAAGGAGGCGCCGTGACCGTGGAGCAGACCCCGACGCGGGTCGAGACGCTCGCGACGTTGCCGCCGGCGGACCTCGGGGCGCGGGTCGTCGCGGCGCTCCGGGCGGCCGGGCTGACGCTCGCCGCGGGGGAGTCGCTGACGGCGGGCCTGCTGTGCGCCACCGTGGCGGACACCCCGGGGGCCTCGGCGGTGCTCCGCGGGGGCCTCGTCGTGTACGCCACCGACCTCAAGTCCGGGCTTGCCGGGGTGGACGGTGACCTCCTCCGGTCCCGGGGCCCGGTCGACCCGGACGTCGCCGCGGCCCTCGCCGACGGGGCGGCCGCGCGGTGCGGCGCGGACGTCGGGGTGGGGCTCACCGGTGTGGCCGGGCCGGACGAACAGGACGGGCACCCCGTCGGGGAGGTCTACATCGGCCTGCACGTGGCCGGGCGGGAGACTGTCGCGTACCGGCTGTCGCCGACGTGGCGGGACCGGATGCCCTGCGCCGGGGCGGACCTCCGGCGGGGCGTGCGGGAGGCGACCGTCCGGGAGGCCCTGGCGCACGTCCTCGACGCGCTGGGCTCGCCCGGGCCGGGGTCCGGGGTCGCCGGGAGGGGAGACGACGGAGCCACCGAGCGGGCGAACGCCGAGGTCACCGGCGCCGGGGACGGCCTCGGGAACAAAACCACGGGCCCGGCCGTTGGAGACAACGATGGGTAAGCAGACGACGGTCCTAGAGAAACAGCGGGAGTTCATCCCGGAGGCGCAGTTCGCGGTGACCACCGCGCCGGCGTCCGAGCCACTCCTGCGGGAGGCGCTCGGGGCGACGCTGCGGGAGTGCCGGCGGACGGCCACGATGACCCTCCGCGACCTCGCGGAGCGGGCGAACGTGAGTCCGGGGTACCTCTCGGAACTTGAACGCGGCCGGAAGGAAGTGTCCTCCGAGCTGCTCGCGGCCGTGTGCCACGCACTCGGGGTGAGCGTGTCCGCGGTCATCATGGAGGCCGCGGGCATGATGGCCCTCGACGCCGCGGCCGCCGAGCTCGCCGCGTCGATGGCCGGCGCGCACGGCGAGGCCTGACCCCCGGGGACGGCCGCGGACGCGGGGCGGCCCGCCGGCGGCGTTCCGACCCGGGGTCTCGGATATACTTCCGGGGCGTGGGACACGGCCGCGGCGATCCCGTCCGTGACCCGGGGCCACCGACCTTTCGACGCCCCGGACACAGCACCACCGGTACGGTCGGGCCGGTACGACACCGTTCACAAGGAGACACCACCGATGGCTAATCCGTTCACGAAGGCCTGGAAGTACCTCATGGCGTCCTTCGACTCGAAGATCGAGGAGAACGCGGACCCGAAGATTCAGATCGAACAGGCCATCCGGGAGGCGGAGGACCAGCACCGCGCGCTGTCGCAGCAGGCCGCCGCCGTCATCGGCAACCAGCGCCAGCTCGAGATGAAGCTCAACCGGCAGCTGGCCGACGTCGAGAAGCTCCAGGCGAACACCCGCCAGGCCCTCACCCTCGCCGACAAGGCCCGTGCCGAGGGGGACGCGTCGAAGGCGACGGAGTACGAGAACACGGCGGAGGCCTTCGCCGCGCAGCTCGTCACCGCCGAGCAGGGGGTCGAGGACCTCAAGGCGCTCCACGACCAGTCGCTCCAGCAGGCCCAGCAGGCGAAACAGGCCGTCGAGCGGAACTCGATGCAGCTCCAGCAGAAGGTCGCCGAGCGGACGAAGCTGCTCAGCCAGCTCGAGCAGGCGAAGATGCAGGAGAAGGTCGCCGAGTCCCTCCAGGGGATGGACGCGGTGAGCAGCGGGTCCACCCCGAACCTCGACCAGGTCCGCGACAAGATCGAGGAGCGCTACGCCAACGCCCTCGGGCAGGCGGAGCTCGCGGAGAGCTCGGTCCAGGGCCGCATGGCGGAGGTCGAGCACGCGAGCACCCAGCTCGCCGGGCACTCGCGGCTCGAGCAGCTCCGGGCGGAGATGAACCAGGGCGGGGGCGCGTCCGCCGGCGCGATCGAGGGCGCCCGGACCCCCGAGGTCGAGGCCCCGTCGACCGGCGCGGCGGACGACGCCGTGGCCGAGCGGATGCGGCAGCTGCGCGAGGGCGGCACCGACCGCTGACCGCGCACCGCGGGTGACCCGCCGTCGACCGCTGACCGCGCACCGCGGGTGACCCGCCGTCGACCGGTGCCCGCGCACCGCGGGTGACCCGCCGTCGACCGGTGCCCGCGCACCGCGGGTGACCCGCCGCCGACCGGTGCGCGTCGACCCCGGCGTGCACCCGACGGCCGGGGACCGTCAGTCCCCGACGCCGCGTGCGGCGAGGGCGTCGGCGACCCTGCGGGCGGTCGTCACCGTCTGCACGACGACGGGCACGGCCAGGGCCCGGACCGAGCGCTCCGCGCCCCGGGCCTTCCGGGCGTCGAGGACCTCCGAGACCGTGACAACCTGGCGGGGGATGAGCCGGAGGGTGAGGGAGAGCGCGAGACTCACCGTCTCGACCGGGACCCCGAGCCGGGCCAGCGGGGGCCGGGACAGGGGGGCCAGCGCGGCGTCGAGGGAGTCCATCATCTCCTCGACGCGCGTGGTCAGGGTGAGCAGCGACGCCGCGGCGGCCGAGGCCCACAGCGTGAGCACGGTCGTCACGGCCTCGGCGGCGTCGCCCCGCCACCACGACAGCACCCCGACGGTCACGAGGACCGGCCACCAGGCGACGAGCTGCCGCACGACGACGCGGACGGGCAGGCGGGCGACGGCGAACCCCACGACGACGGCCCCGAGGGCGACGAGCCCACGCGGCCACGTGGTCACGGCGAGGGACGTCAGCACGACGAAGCCCACGAGCACCACGAGCTTCACCGTCGGGGGGAGGGCGTGTACCGGGGACCGCCGCGGGACGTACACCCCCAGGGGGATCGACGACGGCCGGATCATCCGCCGGTCACCCCGCTCACGCCGTTCCCTCCATCCGGCGGACGTACCCGGCGACGACGTCGGTGGGCGGACCGTCGTCCACGACGGCACCGGAGTCGACGCAGAGCGCCCGGTCGTACCCCTCCACGAGCCCCAGGTCATGGGTGACGACGATGACCTGCTGGGGGAGGGTCGCCAGCACGTCCCGGATGCGGTTGCGGTGGATGAGGTCGAGGGCGGTCGTCGGCTCGTCCGCGAGGAGCACCGCGGGCTCCATGACGGTCACGGCCGCGAGGGCGAGCATCTGCTTCTCCCCTCCGGACAGGGTGTGGGGGGAGCGGTCGGCCTTGTCCGCGAGGTCGAACCGTTCGAGCGTGGCGTCGACCCTCCGGCGGGTCTCGGCGCGGGAGAGACCGGAGCGGCGGAGGGAGAAGGCGACGTCCTCGCGGACCGTGGGCATGATGATCTGGGCGTCGGCGTCGGCGAAGAGGAACCCGACCCGGCGCCGGACCTCCCGACCGTGGCGGTGGACGTCGAGCCCGTCGACGAGGACCTGTCCGGAGCTCGGGGCGACGAGTCCGTTGACGAGGCGGACGAGCGTCGACTTCCCGCTGCCGTTCGCGCCGATGACCGCGGTGCGGCGTTCGGTGAGGGTGAGCGTCGTCGGCCGGAGGATCGTCGTCGGGCCGTCGGTGACGCCGGCGGCGCGGAACTCAACGGTCGTCACGGCGGGCCCCGGTCGGGGAGGACGGCGGCGCGGGGGAGCGGCGGCGGGGGAGCGACGGGGGGAGGAGGTCGGGGACGGCCCGGACGACGCCGACGGCGATGACGGTGGCGACGACGATCTTCACCGCGTCGCCGGGAATGAACGGTGTGTTCGACAGAAGTGCCGCCCCGGGGAAGAGCGACGTGCGGGCCACGAGCCCCGCGGCGCCGCACACGTACTGGACGACGACGCCGAGGACGCCGGCGAGGAGCACGACGCCCGCGCGGGGCACGGTGGCCGAGCGGGAGCGCCCGGCGCGGGCCAGCCCCCGGAGGGCGGGGCCGGCGAGGAACCCGACGAGCGGGGCGCAGAGGATGTAGCCGACGATGTAGCCGACCGTGGGGCCGGACAGGGCCGCGAGGGTCGGGTGCCCGCCGGCGAGGTTCGGGACGCCGAGCAGGCCGACACCCACGAAGAGCAGCACGGACAGCGTGCCGCGGCGTGCGCCGAGCAGCATCGCGGTGAGGATGACGGCGGTGTTCTGGAGGACCACCGGGACCCCGGCGCCGCCGACGGGGACGGCGACGATGCCGAGGACGGCGGTGAGCGCGGCGAACGCGGCGATGAGCGCGAGGTCGAGTGTGGTCGACCGGCGGCGGGGAGGGCCGGCCTGGGCGGGCACGGCGGACGACGGCGTGGGGGCGGCGGGACCTGCTGATTCTGGGTACACGCGCTGATCGTAGCCGGCCGACTGACCACTGTTCAATGACGGGTGACCGGCGGCGGGTCGGCGCCGGGGCGGGGCCGGTCTGTTAGCGTGAACGACATGCGCAGATCCGAGTTCGACAGTGCCGTCCGCTGGGAGTTCGGCGACGCCTCGGGGTCGTGGATCGTGTCCTCGCACGTCCTCTCGGCGTACGGGGCCACGGCCCGGGAGCTCCTCGACGCGGGGCGTGAACCGCGGGACGTCTGGGAGGGCCTGTGCGACGACTTCGAGGTGCCCGCACACCGGCGGCTCGGCGAGGACCGGTGAGGGGTGCGTGTCGTCACGCGGATGTTCCCGTGTCGAACAGAAGTTCGTGTAGGATCACCGGTGTCCGGCGGGTGCGGTAGACATGAGCTCAGCGGCGTCGGAGACCGCACGGACCGCCCGTGAGCATTCCGTGAGCCGTTCGTGAACCACCCGGGGTCGCTCAGCGACCAATGGAGACGTGAACTGCTGTCGGGTACCCCGTCGAGACCGAGGACGGGGTCCCACCTGAGTAACCGAGGAAGAGAGGGCACATGCCTCCCAAGAAGAAGACGACCGCCGCCAAGGGGGACGACCGCCAGAAGGCCCTCGATCTGGCGATGGCCCAGATCGAGAAGGACTTCGGCAAGGGCGCCGTCATGCGGCTCGGGGACGACAACCGCCCGCCGGTGAGCGCGATCTCGTCCGGCAACATCGCGATCAACGTCGCGCTCGGCGTCGGCGGGTTCCCCCGCGGGCGCATCGTCGAGATCTACGGCCCGGAGTCCTCCGGTAAGACGACGGTCGCGCTGCACGCGATCGCCGAGGCCCAGAAGGCAGGGGGCATCGCCGCGTTCATCGACGCGGAGCACGCCCTCGACCCGGACTACGCGAAGAAGCTCGGCGTGGACACGGACGCCCTCCTCGTCTCGCAGCCGGACACCGGTGAGCAGGCGCTGGAGATCGCGGACATGCTCGTCCGGTCCGGGGCGATCGACATCGTGGTCGTCGACTCGGTGGCGGCGCTGACGCCGAAGGCGGAGATCGACGGCGACATGGGTGACAGCCACGTCGGCCTCCAGGCGCGGCTCATGAGCCAGGCGCTGCGGAAGATGACCGGTGCGCTCTACCAGACCGGGACCACCGCGGTGTTCATCAACCAGCTGCGCGAGAAGATCGGCGTGATGTTCGGCTCCCCGGAGACGACGACGGGTGGTAAGGCGCTGAAGTTCTACGCCTCCGTCCGCTGTGACGTCCGCCGGATCCAGACGCTCAAGGACGGTCAGGACGCGGTGGGCAGCCGGACGAAGATGAAGATCGTCAAGAACAAGGTCTCCCCGCCGTTCAAGCTGGCGGAGTTCGACATCCTCTACGGCGAGGGCATCTCCCGGGAGGGGTCCGTCATCGACCTCGGCGTCGAGGCCGGGATCATCAAGAAGTCCGGCGCCTGGTACACGTACAACGGCGACCAGCTCGGACAGGGCAAGGAGAAGGCCCGCGAGTACCTGAAGACCAACCCGGACCTCACCGCGGAACTCGAGGACTCGATCATGCAGGTCCTGCACGTCGGCCCGTACGCCGTGAAGGCCGGTGCCGCGCCGGTCGAGGGTGACGCCGCTGCCGCCGGTGCCGGGGACGCGGCTGCCGTCGACCCGGCCGACCAGCCGATCGACGTCGTGCCGACCTTCGACGATGAGGACGCCGGGTAGTCGTCGTGGCGGAGGACTCCGCGCAGAGCGAGACGATCGCCCGTCTCAAGGCCGCGGTGGAGGCCTACGGGACCGGTGAGGGGCCGGTCGCGCCGCTCATCGACGAGCGGGAGGAGGAGATCCTCGCCCCGGTCAAGGCGCGGGCGCGGCGGCTGGTGGACCACCGGGACCGGTCGGCCCACGAGTTGCGCACCCGGTTGATCGACGCCGGGTTCGACGACCGGGCCGTCTCGGCTGTCGTCGACGCCTGTGTGGCCAACGGCATGGTCGACGACGCCCGGTTCGCGAGGGAGTGGGTCCGGCAGCGGCACCGGAACCAGCACCGGTCCGCGGCGGTGCTCCGGCGGGAGCTGCGCGACAAGGGGGTCGACGACGGTGTCATCGAGGACGCGCTCGCGCAGGTCACGGCCGATGACGAGCGGGAGGCCGTCCGGCTGCTCGTGGGGAGGAGGGCCGCGTCGGTGAAGCGTGTGCCGCGGGACCGGACGGCGTACGACCGGGAGCTGCGGCGCGTCGTGGGGGTCGCGGCGCGGCGGGGATTCCCCGAGGGGCTGAGCCTCGCCATGGCGCGGGAGGCCCTGGACGCCCGCATTGCGGAGCTGGGCGGGGAGGGGCGCGGCGGCACGGTGTGAGCCAGGCGCCCCAGAGGAGGGGTTGTCGGGCACCGGCTGTCACGGTCGGGTGCCGGCTGCCGCCGTCGCGCACCGGCTGCCGCCGTGGGGCGCCGGCTGTCACCGTCGGGTATCGGCTGTGACCGGCGAGTACCGGCTGCCGCCGTCGGTCACTCGTACGTCGGCCGCAGGTCCCGGTGGGCCGGGTCGTGCCAGTCGACGGTGGCCTCGTCCTTCGTGGTGACCCCGCGGTCGGGCTGGTGGGGGACCCGGGCGATGATGTTGCGCCGCGCCCGCCCGGCGCGGAGCTGCTGCTCGATCCGCTCCGCGAGCCGGGTGAGGCCGTAGTTGATGACGATCATGAGGGCGGCCGTGACGATGAGCGACGGCAGCACGGCGTGGTAGTACTCGCCCAGCTGGCGTCCCGAACGCACCGTCTCGACGAAGCCGATCTGGTAGCCCAGCGCGGAGTCCTTCAATGCGATGACCATCTGGGCGATGATCGCCGGCAGCATCGACGCGACAGCCTGCGGCAGGAGGATGCGCAGCATCGTCTGCCGTCGTGACAGCCCGAGGGCGTAGGCCGCCTCGGACTGCCCGCGGGGCAGGGCCTCGATGCCCGAGCGGAGCACCTCGGCGATGACGGACCCGTTGTAGAGCGTCAGGCCGACGACCACCGCGGTGAGCCCCAGCTGACGCGACGGGACGACCGCGAGAAAGGCGAACGCCCCGTAGCAGAAGATGATGAGGATGAGCACCGGCAGGCCGCGGAAGAACTCCACGACGACACCGCACACCCACCGGACCGCCCGGTGCGCCGAGAGCCGCCCGAGGCCCAGGGCCGTGCCGGCGACGAGCGCGAGGATGATCGACAGGACCGCGGCCATGACCGTGTTCAGCAGGCCGGGGAGGAGGTACGTCGTCCACGACGTCCCCCGGGTGACGAAGAAGCTCCACTTCGCGGCGTCGAGCTGCCCCCGCGCGTGGAGTGCGGCGAGGACCCCGACGAGCACGGCGACGGCGACCACGACCGTCACGGCCGTGAGGATGCGGTTGACGCGGACACCCCGCGGCCCGGGGGCGTCGTAGAGGACGGTGGCACGTGCGGACATCAGCGCCTCACCGCCCACCGTCGGCCGGCCCACCCGAAGAACAGGCCGGTGGGGAGCGTCAGGACGAGGAACCCGGCGGCCGTGATCCCGAAGATCACGAGGAAGTCGCTCGCGTAGTCCTCCTGCATCTCCTTCATGAGCAGCGACGCCTCGCCGACGCCGATGACGGAGGCGATCGTCGTGTTCTTCGTCAACGCGATGAGCGTGTTGCCCAACGGGACGACGGCACCCCGGAACGCCTGCGGCAGGATGACCGTCCGGAGGCTCTGGCTGAAGGACAGTCCGAGCGACCGGGCGGCCTCCGCCTGCCCGAAGGGCACCGTGTTGATGCCCGACCGCAGCGACTCCGCGACGAAGCACGACGTGTAGAGCACGAACGCCAGGACCGCCAGGCGGAAGTTCTGCCGGACGATGAACGAGTCGTCCTCCGGGGCGAGGAGCAGCCCCAGGTTGTAGTGCAGCCCGAGGGACGCGATGAGGACGATGAGGGTCAACGGGGTGTTGCGGACGACGTTGACGTACCACGTCGCGAGCGCGCGGAGCACACCGACGGGGGAGACACGCGTCGCCGTGAGGACCGTCCCGAGGACCAGCGACCCCACCGCCGACGCGACGGTGAGTTTCACGGTCCCCAGGAAGGCGGGGATGAGCTGCGGAAGCATGTCCGCGAGGAGGTCGGACGCCATGGCCCCCTCACCTCACTTTCTGTGTTCGTTGGTGTCCCGGTCCTCCGGTGTCCCGGCGCCGGGCCTGCTTCGGCTGTCCCGCTGCCGGGACTACTTCGGCGCCGCGAACGACAGGTCGCCGATCGCGGGTTTGCCGCCGAGGTCGACGGCCGTGCCGAGGTTGCGCCGGACCATCCCGGCGAAGGCACCGCTGTCGTGCATGTCCTCGAGGGCCTCGTTGACCGCCGTCCGCACGCGGTCGTCGCCCTTCGGCAGACCGATCCCGTAGCGTTCGTTCGTCCAGAACGTGCCGTCGTCCTTCGTCAGCTGCACGACGGAGAACTCGTCGCCGTAGCCGGCCGCGAACCCGGCGAGGATCGTCGCGTCGGTCGTCAGCGCGTCGACGACACCCTGGTGGACCCCCTCCGCGCACGCCGCGTACGTGTCGAACTCCTGCAGCTGGACCTGGGGGAGGGCGTCCTTCACCTTCTGCGCGGGCGTCGACCCCGAGACCGAGCACAGACGCATCCCCGGCCGGATGTCCGCGAGCCCCCGGATGCCGGAGTCCCGTCGCACGAGGAGCGCCTGGTGCGTCACCAGGTACGGTCCCGCGAAGTCCACGGCCTTGAGGCGGCCGGCGTTGATCGAGTACGTCGCGGCGATCATGTCCACCTCACCGTTCTTGATGAGCGTCTCCCGCTGCGCCGAGGGGGTCTCCCGCCAGGTGAGCTCCGGGCGGGCCCAGCCGTTCCGGTCGGCGATGAAGTCGACGACGTACCGGGACACCTCCGTGTCCAGCCCGGTGAAGGTCTTGTCCGGGGTGCGCTGACCGAGTCCGGGCTGGTCGAACTTCGTGCCGAGGACGACGTGCCCGTCCCGGATGTCGTCGAGCAGCGAACGCGGCCCCGCCGTGGCGCACGCGGTGAGGCCCCCGGCGCCGGCCAGGACGAGCAGGCCGAGGACGGCGGCGGTCACGGCGCGCCGACCCCGGCCGGCACCCCGGTGGAGACCCGGGCGGCGGCGCAGGCGGGTGGCGGACGGAGCGGACGCGGACCGGGGGGAGTGGTGTCGTGCAGTGTTCACGGTCGTCCCCCTAGCGCCCGAGGATCGTGCCGAGGAAGTCCCGCGCGCGGGCGGTCTGCGGCGTGGTGAAGAACGTCTCCGGGTCCGCGTCCTCGAGGATCGCGCCGTCGGCCATGAAGACCACCCGGTCGGCGACCTCGCGGGCGAAACCCATCTCGTGGGTGACGCAGAGCATCGTCATGCCCTGTCGGGCGAGCTCCTCCATGACGGTGAGCACCTCGCTGACCATCTCGGGGTCGAGGGCGGACGTCGGCTCGTCGAACAGCATGACCTTCGGGTCCATCGCCAGGGCCCGCGCGATGGCGACGCGCTGCTGCTGGCCGCCGGACAGCTGGGCCGGGTACTTCTCCGCCTGGTCGGCGACCCCCACCCGTTCGAGCAGCTCCATGGCCCGGTCGCGGGCGGCCTCCTTCGACCGGCCGCGGACCCGGACGGGGGCGAGCGTGACGTTGTCGATGACGCGCATGTGGCTGAACAGGTTGAACTGCTGGAAGACCATCCCGACGTCGGCACGGAGCCGGGTGAGGTCCCGTCCCTCCTCGGGCAGGAGCCGGCCGGCGACGCGGATCTCGCCCGAGTCGACCGTCTCCAGCCGGTTGACTGTCCGGCACAGCGTCGACTTCCCCGCCCCCGACGGTCCGAGGACGACGACGACCTCTCCGGTACGGACGTCCAGGGACACGTCGTCGAGGGCCCGGTGGTCGCCGAAGCTCTTGGTGACCCGGCGCAGGGACACCATGACCGACGGGTCAGGCGTCGCGGCCCCGGGTGATGCACTGTCTGTCATGGCTGGCACGGTAATCCAGCCCGGTCGGACGGCGGGTCCAAACGTGAAAAAAAGCTGAAGATATACCGTCACGCGACTGGTCGCCCGATGTGGACCGTCGGCCCGGCCGTGGAGGGGGCCGTCGAACCCCCTCCGTCCGCGGGAGCCGGCCGACCCCGGACGTGACAGTTTCACCGTCCCCGAGCACGCACGATACGATTCCCGGCGTGGCTGATTCACAGACGGCCGGGACGACGACGGCCGGGAGGACGGAGACGGGGACGATGGCCGAGACGACTTTGACCGGTACGACGGCGACCGCGGCGGAGGCTCCGGCGGAGGCTCGCCCGGAGCGGTCGCGGACGTACGAGGTGCGCACCTTCGGGTGCCAGATGAACGTGCACGACTCCGAACGCCTGTCCGGGCTGCTGGAGGACTCCGGGTACGTCCCCGCCGCCGCGGCGGAGACGCCGGACGTCGTCGTGTTCAACACGTGCGCCGTGCGGGAGAACGCGGACAACCGCCTGTACGGGACACTCGGGCAGCTCAAGGCCGTGAAGGACCGGCACCCGGGGATGCAGATCGCCGTCGGCGGCTGCATGGCGCAGAAGGACCGGCAGACCGTCGTCGACCGGGCGCCGTGGGTGGACGTCGTCTTCGGGACCCACAACATCGGGTCCCTGCCGACCCTCCTCGCCCGGTCCGCGCACAACAGCCGCGCCGAGGTGGAGATCGTCGACTCCCTCGAGCAGTTCCCCTCGGTGCTGCCGGCGAAGCGCGAGTCCGCGTACGCCGGGTGGGTCAGCGTCTCCGTCGGGTGCAACAACACCTGCACCTTCTGCATCGTCCCCTCGCTGCGGGGCCGGGAGCAGGACCGGCGGCCCGGCGACATCCTCGCCGAGGTCCGGGCGCTCGTCGAGCAGGGGGTCACCGAGGTCACCCTCCTCGGGCAGAACGTCAACGCCTACGGCGTGCACTTCTCCGACCCCGACCTCGAACGGGACCGCGGCGCGTTCGCGCGCCTGCTCCGGGCGTGCGGGGAGATCGACGGGCTCGAACGGCTCCGGTTCACCAGCCCGCACCCGGCCGAGTTCACCGACGACGTCATCGACGCCATGGCGGAGACCCCCGTCGTCTGCCCGCAGCTGCACATGCCGCTCCAGTCCGGCTCGGACCGGGTGCTCAAGGCCATGCGCCGGTCCTACCGGTCGCGGAAGTTCCTCGGCATCCTCGAGAAGGTCCGTGACCGGCTCCCGCACGCGGCGATCACGACGGACATCATCGTCGGCTTCCCGGGGGAGACCGAGGAGGACTTCCAGGCCACCCTCGACGTCGTCCGGCAGGCCGGGTTCAGCAGCGCCTTCACCTTCCAGTACTCGCCCCGGCCCGGGACCCCCGCCGCCGTGATGGACGACCAGGTGCCGAAGGCGGTCGTACAGGAGCGCTACGAGCGGCTCCTCGCCCTCCAGGAGCAGGTCAGCGCGGAGGAGAACGCCGCGCTCGTCGGCACCCGGGCGGAACTCCTCGTGCAGGCCGGCGGCGGCCGGAAGGACGGCCGCACGCACCGCATGACCGGCCGCGCCCGCGACGGGCGGCTCGTGCACTTCGCCCCGACCGGGCCCGGCGTCGACACCGCGGTGCGGCCCGGCGACGTCGTGGAGGTCGACGTCACGGGATCCGCCGCGCACTACCTCACCGCCGACGGCGGGGTGCTCACGCACCGCCGCACCCGGGCCGGCGACATGTCCGAGGCAGGGTCCGTGCCGACCACCGCACCCGTCGGCGTAGGGTTGGGCCTGCCGTCGGTCGGTCGCCCCGCAGCGGGTGCGGCAGCGGGGCCGGGGCAGAAGGGATGCGGGTGTGACTGACAGCAGCAGCGGCCGGACGGCCGGTGACTCTCCGGGCGGGCTCACGACACGTCAGCGGGAACTGCTCGAGCCGTACGCGGCCGACCCCCGGGCGGCCGAACGGGCCGCCGCCGGCGAGGTCGACCCCAGGGCTCAGTTCCCCGTGCTCGCCGTAGCCGTCGTCGTGCTGCTCGTGACCTTCTTCCTGCCCCACTCGGGCGAGGTCAAGGGGATCGACGTCCTCTTCAACACCCGGACGGCCCAGGACTTCCTCACCACCGTCCCGGAGCGCGTGTACGCGTGGCTGGCGTTCGGCGCCGGCTGCCTGCTCACCGTCGGGACGCTGGTCTCCCGGTCGGCGGTCGTCGCGTGGGTGAACTGGGCGCTCGCCGGGGTCGGCTGGTGGTACGGGATCTTCGCGATCTGGATGCGGCAGTCCCGGCCGCCGACAGAGCCCGGGGTCGGACCGTCCTACGGGCTCATCATCGGTGTCATCGCCCTGTTCGTCATCTTCGCGACGATGTTCACGGTCATCCTCCAGCGGACGTCCTTCCAGCGTGCCCTCGCCGCGCTCCGGCGGGAGGACGCGGACAAGGACGGCGAGTCCCAGGCCCGGCAGCAGGTGCTCCGCGCCGGCCTGCCGGAACGCGACATGTCCGCGATCCCCGACGACCGCCGGCGCCGGGCGAAGGAGCGGCGGGCACGCCGCCGGGCCGCCGGGACCGGTGGCCCCGCCGAGGGCGGCGCGGACTCCTAATCCGCCGTCAGTTCGCCCCGGTCGCCCCGTCGACCCAGGACCGCCACTGTTCGGCCTGGGCCCGCAGGTCGGCGGCCCGGTCCGCCTGTCCGCGACGCTCGGCGTCCGCGGCGGCGTTCAGGAGCTGGTCGACCTTCGTCCGCAGCTGCGCGGCCCGGGCCTCCGTCTCCGGGTCGGTCTCCCGCCAGCGGCGGTCGACCTCCTCGCTGACGCGGGCCTCGAGTGCGCTGAGCTTGTCGTCGAACTCCCGGACCCGGTCGCGGGGGACGAAGCCGATCTCGTCCCACCGGTCCTGGAGCTCGTGGAGCAGGGCGCGGGCGCGGTCGAGGTCCGCCGCCGGGTCGATGCGCCCGTCGTACTCGTCGAGGAGGGCCTGTTTGGCGTCCGCGTTGCGCGCGAACTCCTCGTCGCGCCGCCGGTTGTCCTCCTTGCGTGCGGCGAAGAACACGTCCTGGGCGGCGGTGAACTTCGCCCACAACGCGTCGTCGACCCCGCGGGGCGCCCGGCCCGCCGCCTTCCACCGGGTCATGAGGTCGTGGTAGGCGCGGGAGGTCTCCGCCCAGTCGGTCGAGGTCTGGAGGGCCTCGGCCTCGGCGACGAGCTTCTCCTTGGCGACGCGGGAGCGTTCGCGCGACCGGTCGAGGTCCGCGAAGTGCTCGCGGCGGCGGTGGTTGAACGCGTCACGGCCGGCCCGGAAACGCTCCCACAGAGCGTCGTCGGTCTTCCGGTCCACCCCGGTGAGGGTGCGCCACTCCTCCATGATCGCCTTCAACCGGTCGCCGGCCGGCTTCCAGTCCGTCGAGTCCTTCCCGATCCGCTCCGCCTCCGCGGCGAGCTCCTCCTTGCGGCGCGTCGACGCGGTGCGGTGCTCCGCCCGCTCCCGGGCCTTCTCCTCCTCGGTCGCCGTGGCGCGGTCGGCGAGGCCGGCGAGCCACGTGTCCAGTGCCCCGAGGTCGCCGATCACCGACGCCGTCGGCAGGGACTCCCGGAGGGAGGTGGCGTCCCGGCGGATCCGGGCGGCCTCGCCGGGGTGGGAGGCGAGCCGGGTGTCGAGCAGCGCCGCCTCGGTGACGAGGTCGTCGAAACGCTGGGCGAAGTGGGCGAGGCCCTCCTCCGGGGTGCCCGCGCGCCACTGGCCGATGCGCCGGTCACCGTCGGTTCCACGGAGCCACACGGTGCCGTCGTCGTCGACCCGCCCGAACCGGGACGGGTCGCCGCCGGTGAGGGACGGCACCGTCACCGGTCGGGGTGCCGCCGTGCGGTCGCTCCGGGCCGCGGCCGGGGCGGGGGTCCCCCGACGGGCCCCGGGCATCATGCCGGGGGTCGGGCCCGGGCGGGGTGCCGGGGACGACGCCGGCGTCTGCTGCGGGACCGGCGTGTCCTGGGCGGTCGCGGTCTGCTGCGGTGCCTGGGCGGCCGGGGCGTCCTGGGCGGCCGGCGTCTCCTGCGGGGCCTGGGCGGCCGGGGCGTCCTGCGCGGCCGGGGTCTCCTGCGGGGCCTGGGCGGCCGGGGTCTGCTGCGTGCCCGACGCGTCCTGCGGGGCCGCGTCCGTGCTCACGTCCGGGGCGTCCTGCGGGCTCGCGTCCGTCGCGTCCGTGCTCGGGTCCGGGGAGGAGGTGGTCATGGTGCTTCGGTGTCCTTCGTCGTCGACGGCGCCGGCGGAACGCGGGTGCCGGGCGGCCCCCGGGACGGGGCCGGTCTCTCACAGGTGGAGCGGGGACGACGCCGGGGCCCGGCCGGGGACCGGTGATCCGGGACGGCGCGTCCGGGTGCTCCACACCAGACACTGATTATGGCAGACGGGCGTGCGCGGGGGAGGGTGCCGGTGACCGGGGCCGCCCCGCACCCGGTGCGGCACGGACCGGCGGGACCTCACCGTGTCCCGGGCGCGGGCGGTTCGTACACTGGCCGCATGGCAGAACACCCCGGTCCGGACACCCCGCCGCCCCCGCACCACGGGCCCGGGCGGCCGCGCGGGCCCCGCCCCGTCGCGGTCGTCGGCCCCACCGGCGCGGGGAAGTCGGCGGTGGCCCTCGCCGTCGCCCACGCCGTCGACGGCGAGATCGTCAACGTCGACTCGATGCAGCTCTACCGGGGCATGGACATCGGGACCGCGAAGCTGCCCCCGGAGCAGCGGGAGGGGGTGCCCCACCACCTCCTCGACGTCCTCGACGTCACCGCCACGGCGTCCGTCGGCACCTACCGGCCCCTGGCGTGCGCGGCGGTCGAGGAGATCATGGCCCGCGGCCGGACCCCGGTCATCGTCGGCGGGTCGATGATGTACTACCAGGCCCTCGTCGACGACTGGGACCTCCCGCCGACGGACCCCACCGTCCGGGCCCGCTGGGAGGACGAGCTCCGGCGCCTCGGCGCACCGGGGCTGCACGACGTCCTGGCCCGTCGGGACCCAGCCGCGGCGGCGGTCATCGAGCGCCACGACCCCCGGCGGACGGTCCGGGCCCTCGAGGTCATCGAGCTCACCGGGCGCCCGTTCGCCGCCTCGCAACCGCCGAAGGACCGGCCGCCCCGGTGGGGCACCACCGTCGTCGGCCTCGAGGCCGGTGCGGACTGGCTCTCCCCGCGGCTGCACGACAGGGTGATGACGATGATGGACTCCGGCCTCGTCGGGGAGGTCGTCCGGCTCCGGGGGCAGGGGCTCACGCGGACGTCGACGGCCGGGCAGGCGATCGGCTACGCCCAGGTCCTCGACCACCTCGACGGCCGGCTCACCCTCGACGAGGCCGTGGAGGCGACCGTCACCGGGACCCGCCGCTACGCCCGCCGCCAACGGTCGTGGTTCCGGCGGGACCCCCGGATCCACTGGGTGCCCGCCGACGCGCCGGACGTCGTGACCCGCGTGCTCGACGTGCTCGCGCGCGCGGACCGGGTCGACCCGGCGGACCCGGGCGGGACCGGGGGCCACGAGGACGCCGGCGATGGTCCCCGGGCGGGTGGCTAGGATCGTCCCCATGACTGACGCGCACACCTCCACCGCCCCGACGCCGGACCCCCGCCGGGGGTCCCCCGCGGGGTCCGCCGACCGCACCGACACCGCGTTGACCGTCGTCAAGGCGCACGGCACCGGGAACGACTTCGTCGTCGTCCCCGACCCCGACGTCCTGGTCGACGTGACCCCGGAGCTGGTCCGTGGGTTGTGCGACCGGCACCGTGGCGTCGGGGGCGACGGGCTCATCCGCGTCGCGACGTGCGGGGCCCTCGTCCGGGCCGGGGTGCTCGACGCCGTGCCCGACGGGCTCGACGACAACTCCTGGTTCATGGACTACCGGAACGCGGACGGCAGCACGGCCGAGATGTGCGGCAACGGTGTGCGCGTCTTCGGCCACGTCCTCCACGCCCGCGGCCTCCTCGGCGACGCCGGTCCCGGGGGCACGGAGGTGACCGTCGGCACGCGCGCGGGGGCGCGGACCCTGCGGGTGCACTCCGCGGACGACGTGTCCGCCGACGTCTCGGTCGACATGGGGGTGCCCGCGGTGACCGGCGTCTCGACGTGCACCGTGGGGGACCGTGACATCGCGGGCCTGGCCGTCGACATGGGTAACCCCCACCTCGCAGCGGTGGTCCCGGGCCTCACCGCGGGGGACCTCGCGGACCTGCCCCTCGACCGTGGTGTGACCCACGACGAGGCGTTCTTCCCCGACGGGGTGAATGTGGAGGTCGTCACCGCCCTCGCCGACGGGGCCGTGCGGATGCGCGTCCATGAACGGGGGGTCGGGGAGACGCTCTCGTGCGGGACGGGGACGGTCGCGGCGGCGGTCGCCGCACTCGCCGACGCCGGGGATGGGACGGGGACGGTCGACGTCCACGTGCCCGGCGGCGTCGTCTCGGTCACGGTCGAGGGGAACGACGAGGGGATCACCGGGTCGACGCTGCGGGGACCGTCGCGCATCGTCTTCGCCACGACCGTCGACCCCGCGGTCCTGGCCGGGTGAGCCGCCGGGCACCGCGGTGTCGGCGTCGCTGACCGTCCGGGCGGACGGCGGGGGCGTCGGCGCCGCCGTCAGGCGGGGCGGGAGGCGTCGCGCCGCGCCCGGTGCCACAGGGCGTCGATGTCCGCGGCGTGGCGGTCGGTCTCGGCGAGGAGGTCCCGCAGCCGGTTGACCGTCCGCGCGTGGCGGGTCTCCGCCGGCAGCCGGTCGAGGAAGTCCTGCGCGCGGCCGACGGCCTCGTGGAACTCGACGACGCTGGCGACGCGGCTGTCCGGGTTCAGCAGCTCCGGACGGTGGTGGGTGCGGTCCACCCGGCACTCCGTGCGGTCGGACGTGCAGAAGTCCCGCCACTCGGCGAGTGTCGTCGCGATGTCGTGGGAGGACAGGGTGATCGACCGCCGGATCGGGTCCATCTCGCGGTCGGTGTCACGCTGACTGACGACGACCATCCACATGACGACCGCGGCGACGGCGATGACGGCACCGTAGACCCGGAACAGGGAGATGAGCACGACCGACAGCGCGACCATCGCCACGAGCCAGGCGGCCCGGCTGCCGAGGTCGAGGCTGCGGCGGCGCGCCGCCGGTCGTGGGGGCCCCGGGATCGCCGGCGGGTGCATCTCAGCCACACCCGCACCCCCCGGATCCGCAGCCGCCGCACCCTCCGCCGCACCCGGCACCGTCCACCGTCGTGGCGGTGAACTGCACCTCACCGGTGAGGACGGTCCCCGGTGCGGGGGCGGTCGCCGAGGGGGAGTCGTCGGCGGGCACCACGACCGTGAACGGGAAGGGGGCCGTGACGGTGCAGTGCCAGAAGTCCTGGCCGGTGAGGGTCGTCGTGCGCCGCGCGGCGTCGGCGACCTCGACGGTCACCGTCGCGCCGGCGTGCGGGGCGACCGCCCCGGAGTTCAGGGCGGCGGCACCGGAGGACTCGACGGTCCCGACCGTCAGGCCCTCGGCCTCGGCGGCGGCGACGTCCGGGAGGACGCGGAGGGAGGAGGCGAGGGCCGTGAGGGCGAGCGGCTGGTACTGGAGGGGGTCCTCGTCCGCGAGCACCGGGCCCTGGGCCACGGTCGCCGTGACGGTGGCGGTGACGGGGGCGTCGGCGGCGGCGACCTGAAGGGAGGGGGAGTCGTCGACGAGTTCGACGAGACCGACGATGTCGGTGAGCATCGTCACGTGGGCGGTGACGGGGGAGCCGTCGACGTAGCTGGCGAACGTGCCGTACGGGGGCACGGCGAGGATCACCATGCGCGCACCGCCGGGGTCGTCGTACTGGAGGACCTGTCCGCCGCGCACCTCGCCCGAGACCGTCAACATGCCCGATCCGTACGCGGCCTCCAGGGCGTCCTGCCAGCGCGGGTAGTCCAGACCGACGCTTCGAAGCTCGGGAATCATGTCCAATACTCTAACCCGTCGACGTCCCCGACTCGAACCCTGCCGGACCGGTCGCGGTGACGACCCGGCGCGCGCCCCGCGCCCCGACGGTCCCCGCCCGGGCACCACCCACGCCCCACGCCGGGCAGCGCCCGGGCCCACCCCGGGCACCACCCACACCCCGACGGCCGGCCCCGTCCCGGGGTCCGCGGCGTCACCTGCCCTGGTGACCGTGTAGAAATGACAGGTAATGACCCACAGCAACGACACCATGCCCACGTCCCTCCCGTCGTCGTCCCGCCCGGGAGCGGACCACACCCCCACGGTGGGTGAACTCGACCTCGAGGCCCGGTCGAGCCTCCGGCGCCTGTCCCGGAGCAGCAACGTCCACACGACCGAACAGTCCGACGGCTACGACGTCGAGTACCGCAAGCTCCGCCTGGAGAAGGTCGTCCTCGTCGCCGTGTGGACCGAGGGGTCGACGGCCCAGATCGAGGCCAGTCTCGCCGAACTGCGGGCGCTCGCCGAGACGGCGGGCTCCGAGGTCGCGGACATGCTCTACCAGCGCCGGGACAAGCCGGACAGCGCGACGTTCATCGGGTCCGGGAAGGTCGACGAGCTGCGTGACGTCGTCGTCGAGACCGGGGCCGACACCGTCGTCGTCGACGGCGAGCTCAGCCCCGGGCAGATGATCGCCCTCGAGAAGGCCCTCGACGTCAAGGTCATCGACCGCACGATGCTCATCCTCGACATCTTCGCCCAGCACGCTAAATCCCGCGAGGGTAAGGCGCAGGTCGCCCTCGCGCAGATGGAGTACCTCATCACCCGCGTGCGCGGGTGGGGCGGGGCGCTGTCGCGGCAGGCCGGCGGCCGGGCCGGGTCGAACGGCGGCGTCGGCCTCCGTGGTCCCGGTGAGACGAAGATCGAGGCGGACCGGCGCCGCCTCCGCCAGGACATGGCGCGGCTGCGGCGGGAGATCGCCGGGATGAAGACCGCGCGTGACACGAAGCGGCGGCGTCGCGACGAGTCCACGGTCCCGCAGGTCGCGATCGCCGGCTACACGAACGCGGGGAAGTCCTCCCTCATCAATGCGTTGACCGGGGCCGGGGTGCTCGTGGAGGACGCCCTGTTCGCCACCCTGGACCCGACGACGCGGCGGGCCGAGCTCGCGGACGGTCGGCACGTCGTGTTCTCCGACACGGTCGGGTTCGTGCGGCACCTGCCGACGCAGCTCGTCGAGGCCTTCCGCTCGACCCTGGAGGAGGTGCTCGCCGCCGACGTCGTGCTGCACGTCGTCGACGGCTCGGACCCCTTCCCGCTCGCGCAGATCGCCGCCGTGAACTCGGTCATCGGCGACCTCGTCGCGGAGACCGGGGAGGAGGCGCCGCCGGAGATCATCGTCGTCAACAAGATCGACGTCGCGGACCCGCTCGTGCTCGCGGAGCTGCGCAGCGCCCTCGCGGACAGGGCCGAGGTCGTGTTCGTCTCGGCGGCGACGGGCGAGGGGGTCGACGAGCTCGAGACGCGGCTGGAGATGCACCTCAACGCGCTCGACACGACGGTCGAGCTGCTCGTGCCGTACGACCGGGGCGACGTCGTGTCCCGGCTCCACACCCGGGGCACGGTGGTGCGGGAGGAGTACACCGACGACGGCACCGTCGTCGAGGTGCGGCTCCCGGCCGTCATCGCGGCCGAGGTCGACGAGTTCCGCCGGGGGTGAGGGCCGCCCCGGCCACCGGCCGGGGGGGGTGCGGGCCCGGGGGGTCGGGCCCGGGGGGTCGGGCCCGGGGGCGGTCTACTCGTCGTCGAGGTTCTTCTCGATGAGCGCGGCGACCGCGTCGACGGCGTCGGCGTCCTCGGACGTCACCGTGACACTGTCGCCGTGCTCGGCGCCGAGCGCCATGATCATGAGGGAGGACCCGGCGTCGGCCGGCTCGGCGTCGTCGTCACCGACGAGGGTGAGCAGGATCTCGTCGTCGAACTTCGCGGCGGCCTCGGAGATCAGGGTGGCGGGACGGGCGTGGAGGCCCACGGTGGAGCCGACGGTCACGGTCTTGGTGGCCATGATGAGTCCTTTCTGTCGAATGAGCCGGCACCCGCGACAGGGCGGGACCGGCTCAGGGGGATGCGTCAAGGGTAACCCACGGCCCGGGGACCGGTCACTCCGCGACGACGACCTCGACTCCGGCGGCGGTCAAGGCGTCGACGTACTGCTGCGGGGCACCGCTGTCGGTGACGAGGACGTCGATGTCGCCCACCCCGGCGAAACTCACCAGGTAGTCACGGCCGAACTTCGTCGAGTCGCACATGGCGACGACGCTGCGGGCGTTCGTGATCATCGCCCGCTTGAGGGCCGCCTCCTTCGCGTCCGCGGTCGAGAGCCCGTGGTCCATGGTGAGCGCGTTCGTCCCGACGAAGGCGACGTCCGCGCGCATGACCCCGATGCTGCGCAGCGCGGTGTCCCCGACGACGGCCTGGGTGATCGGCCGGACCTCGCCGCCGAGCAGCTGGACGTCGGCGATCCCGGCGGCGGTGAGGCGGACGGCGGTCGGCAGGCTGTTGGTGACGATCGACCGGTGGACCGGGGCCGCCTCGGACATCGAGTGGGCGAGCATCGCGGTCGTCGTGCCGGCGTCGAGGAACACCGAGCCCCCGTCGCCGGGCAGGAACGCCGCGGCGGCCCGGCCGATCGTGACCTTGGCCTCGGTGGCGGCGTGCCGCCGCGCCTCGATGGACAGCTCCGTCGTCTGGAAGCTGTTCGTGGGCACCGCGCCACCGTGGACGCGGTGGAGGGCCCCGTCGTCGTCGAGGATCGTGAGGTCCCGGCGGATCGTCTCCGGTGTCACCCCGAACCGTTCGGCGAGCTCGACAACGGTCACCCGTCCGTGGACGGCGGTGAGGGAGGCGATCTGGCGGCGGCGTTCGTCTGAGTGCACGGGAGGTCCTGTCGTCGGGTGGGCTGGGCGCACCGCCGGTGTCCGGATGCGCGGGGAGGGACGACCCCCGAGCAGGGGACATGCCGTCATCAGGGTGTCATCGGGGGTGTCTGGGGGTCCTTGAGGGAGGACGACCACCGCACGATCCTAAGGGTGGCGGGGTCCCGACGCAGATCCGTTGACCGGGATCACGCCCGTTCGGGTGTGGTCGGGGGGCACGGACCCGGGGGTGGGGCGGTCCGTGGGTGTGGTGAGGAGGGGCGGACGACGGGGGCCGCCGAACGGGGGAGCGTGACTGCGGTGGACGGGCCTGACGGGCGGTGCCGGCGCGCAGGCCGACGGCCACCGTGACCGGGGCGTGTCGGCGGCCGGCCCCGGGGGCGGGCGGTGTGACCTGCCGTGACACCGGACCGGGTAGGGGGTGGTGAGCGGGTGGTGCGGGGGTGCCCCGGCCCCGCGTATCGTGTCGGGGAGGACCGTCGCCCCCCCCCCGGAGGCGGCGGCGATGCGTCGGGTGACCGCGCCGGACGCCGGGCGTGGACGATGTCCGGAAACCGGACATCCGGACATCCGGGCCCCCGGGCGGCCGCACGGACCGGGTCGGTGTCCCCGGACATGGCGCCGTCGTCCCCGGTCCCCACCCGGCACCCGCCCGGCACCCCCGGCACCCCGGCACCCGGGTCCACGACAGGACCCCGGGCTCACGAAAGGAAGAGGCCTCACCCATGACCGACCGACCGACCACGGAGACCGTGTACACCGGAAAGCCCGTCGTCCCCGGGGTGGCCTTCGGGCCGGCTGCGTGGGTCACCGAGCGCCCGCCGCTGCCGGAGCCGGGGGAGATGGTCCCGGAGGACCGCCGCGAGGCGGAGTTCGAGGCGTTCACCCGCGCGGTGGACGTCGTGTGTTCCCGCCTGGAGGAGCGGGCGGCGGCGGCACAGGGGCACGCGGCCGAGGTCCTCACGGCGACGGTCACGATCGCCCGGGACCGGGCGTGGGCGCGGAAGGTCCGCACGTCGGTCCGCGGGGGTCAGACGAACCTCTACGCCGTGCGCCAGGCGACCGACGACTTCGTGGAGCTGTTCCTCAAGGCCGGCGGCGTCATGGCGGAGCGGGTGACGGACCTGTGTGACGTGCGGGACCGGGTGCTGGCGGAGCTGCGGGGGGAGCCGGAACCGGGCATCCCGGACGTCGACGTGCCGAGCGTCCTGTTCGCCGACGACCTCGCACCGGCGGACACCGCGACGTTGGACACCGCGCTCATCCACGCCGTCGTCACGCGCAAGGGGGGCGCGACGAGCCACACCGCGATCATCGCGCGGCAGCTCGACCTGCCGTGCATCGTGGCGGCGGGTCATGCCGTCGACGCCGTGGCCCCGGGGGTCCCGGTGCTCGTCGACGGCGGCGACGGGGCCGTGACGACCGGGGTCGACCCGGAGGTCGCGGTGCAGAAGGTGGAGGAGTCGCGGCGGCGCGCGGCGGCTGTCGCGGCGTGGACCGGCCCGGCGGCGACGTCGGACGGTCACCGGGTGCAGCTGCTCGCGAACGTCCAGGACGGGCACGCGGCCCGGGAGGCGGCGGCGTCGGTCGCCGAGGGCATCGGGTTGTTCCGCACGGAGCTCGGGTTCCTCAGTGCGACGACGGAACCCACGGTCGACGAGCAGGCCGACCGGTACGCGGAGGTGTTGTCGGCGTTCCCCGACGGGAAGGTCGTGATCCGGACGCTGGACGCCGGGTCGGACAAGCCGGTGCCGTTCGTCAACGCCGAGGAGGAGGAGAACCCGGCGCTCGGTGTGCGGGGGTTGCGGATCGCGCGGAACAACCGGGCCCTGCTGGAGCGTCAGTTGGACGGCGTGGCGGAGGCTCTCGTGCGGGCGGACCGGTCGGCGGACGCCCAGACGTGGGTCATGGCGCCGATGGTGGCCACGGTGGCGGAGGCCCGCTGGTTCGCGGAGCTCTGCCGGGAGCGGGGGCTCACCCCGGGCGCGATGGTCGAGGTTCCCGCGGCGGCGCTCATGGCGGAGCGGATGATGCCGTACCTCGACTTCGTCTCGATCGGGACGAACGACCTCACCCAGTACACGATGGCGGCGGACCGGTTGTCCCCGTCCCTGGCGCACCTGACTGATCCGTGGCAGCCTGCGGTGCTGCGTCTGATCCACGAGACGTGCCGGGCCGGTGCGTCGACGGGCACGGCTGTCGGGGTGTGCGGCGAGGCGGCGGCGGATCCCGCCCTGGGCTGCGTGCTCACGGGCCTCGGTGTGACGTCGCTCTCCGCGGCCGCCCCGGCGTTGGGGGCGGTGGGCGTGGCCCTCGGTGAGGTCGACTTCGCCACGTGCCGTGCCGCGGCTGCGGCGGCGGTCAACGCCGACGGGGCGGACGAGGCCCGGCAGGCCGCCGCCGCGATCCTGGCGGCGCAGGCCTGAGGGTCTCCCGGGGCGGGACCCGCGACCCGGTGCGACCCGACGCCGCGGGTGGCGCGCTCACCGCGCCGCCGGGGGCGGTGTGCTCACGGGCGGGCCGGACCCCAGAGGTCGGCATGACCCCCCTGTCAGACCTTGCGCAGGTCAGACCTTGCGCAGGATCGCGACGACGCGGCCGATGATCTGCGCATCCTCGGCGGGAATCGGCTCGAACAGGTCGTTGTGGGGGATCAGCCACAGCCCCTCGCTGTCCTTCTGGAACTCCTTGACGGTCGCCTCGCCGTCGATCATCGCCGCAACGAACTCGCCGAACTCGGCGACGTTCTGCGAACGGACGGCGACCCAGTCACCGTTGAGGATGCCTGCGTCCCGCATCGACTCCCCGACCACCTGGAGCAGGAAGATCTCGCCCTGACCGACGATCTCCTCCGGCAGCGGGAAGTGCGCCTCGACATTCTGCTCCGCGAGGATCGGCGACCCGGCCGCGATGCGGCCCACGACCGGCACGAACGCCGGGGTGGGCATCGACTCGTCGACCGGCGCAGGGGACTGCCGCTGGGCCGGCCTGCGCCCGGGCTTGGTGTGGTTCGAGATCTCGTGGCTGCTGCCCTCGAACGAGCGGACGTCGACCGCCCGGGGCTTCTTGCCCTCGCGGCGGAGGAAGCCCTTCCGCTCCAGCTCGCGGAGGTGGTAGGAGACCGACGACGTCGAGTGGAGGCCGACCGTCTCGGCGATCTCCCGGATGCTCGGCGGGTAGCCGCGGAAGATCGTCGAGTCCCGGATGACCTCGAGGATGCGACGCTGCCGTTCCGAGAGTGTCGCCGAGTCCGTCGACCCGGACGCGTCCTTGCGGGGACGTCCGCGCCGCGGCGCGGGTGAGTGCTGTTCTGCCATGAGGTGTCCTTATCCGGTTGCGCTGGTCCGTCTGGGAGGGAGGGACGTCATGTGTCGGTGGTGCGGCGCCCGTCGATCCGCGTGCGCGGACCGGCGGTGGTGCCATCCCCCGTTCTGCTCCACCGGGGTTCCCTTCCCGTCGGGGTTGCGACCAGCCTACTACATCCCCCGTCACGTCATCATCCACGTGTTCGAAAAATATCGCCGACGGGGTGGACACGGGGTGTGCGTCGTGCTAACTTCCCGTTCGAACGCCGGAATGCGAACAGACGATCGAATGGTGGTGCTGCCGCGCTCCCGGTGTCCGGCCCGGGTGATCTACTCGGTGTCGACCGCGGCACAGGCCGTGGGGACGTGAACCGTTCCGACCATGACGACGGAGGAGTGACGAATGACCATCACAACCATGCAGACCAGGACCGCATCCGGACGACGGGCAGGGGTGGGGTCGCCTCTTGCCGTGTCCGCGGCGGCGGTGCGGGGTGGCGTGCTGCCGCGGCCCGTCGGGGTCCCGTCGCGCCCGCCGGTGGTCCATCCGGGCCGGGACGCGGACGGTCGACCGCGTTCGAACACCTACGGGGAGGGGCGGGGGTATGTCCCGGGGCTCGTCGACAAGCGCCGTCACCGGCTCGTCGGTCGCCGGCAGGATCTCACGTTCGGACTGCAGACGAGAAGCGGGAGGCTGCGGGCGCGGGCGCTCGCCGTGGCACAGTCCCCCGGTGCGCTGCTCGTCGGGCTGGCCGGGATCGTCCTCGCCGTCGGGATCTCGCCCGCGGTCGGCGACGCCCCGCAGGCCGACGGTCCGGTCGCGACGTCCTCGGTGACCGTCGCCCCCGGGGAGACCCTCGCGGACATTGCGCGGGACGTCGCGCCCGGTCAGCCGGAGGGGGACGTCATGGCGCGCATCGCCTCGATGAACGGTCTGGGGTCGTCCGCGCCCGGGGAGGGGGCCGTGCTCTCCGTCCCCGTGTACCGGTGAGGTGACGGGGACAGGGTCACGCGCACCGGCGAGGTGACGGGGCTCAGGTTCGCCTGGAGCGGTGTGGTGCGGCGGCGGGGACGGGCTCGCGGGCGACGGTGTCCGCGGGCCCGGCCGGCCCCGGACGGGCGCGGTCTCGGCCGGGCGGGGGAAGGCCGTCGAGCTGCTATGATGCTCGAAGATTGTGGCCGGTGCGTCGTGACCGGTGACCGGCGTGACGCGCCCGGTGGTGTCCGTTCGCTGACCGGGGGCGCGTGGCAGCGGGAGACCGTGCCCACCCGTGGCCGTGGCCCTGTCCGGCGCGTTGAAGCGCGCGGCCGGACGCCGTCGGTGAGAGACCCCGGACGTGTCCGGAGAAAGGGAAAGCCATGCTCTGCCCGTCCTGCCGATCGGAGCATTCCCGGGTGGTGGACAGCCGGACGGTCGACGACGGCGTCGCCATCCGTCGCCGCCGCGAGTGCACAACCTGCCGGACGCGCTTCACCACCGTCGAACGCTCGGTCCTCCTCGTCACCAAACGCAACGGGGTGACCGAGGAGTTCAGCCGTGACAAGGTGATCCGTGGTGTCCAGCGGGCCTGTCAGGGGCGCGACGTCCCGGACGACGCGCTGAAGCGGCTCGCCCACGAGGTCGAACAGTCCATCCGCGCGGCCCACGGCTCCCAGGTCGAGGCGCACGAGATCGGCCTGGCGATCCTCGACCCCCTCCGCCAGCTCGACGAGGTCGCCTACCTCCGGTTCGCCTCGGTCTACAAGTCCTTCCACACCGCCGAGGACTTCGAACAGGAGATCCTCTCGCTCCGGGCGCACCGCGCCGTCGCCCACCAGGACGACGGCCACGTTGTACCCGACGACGCGGACGCCGGCGCCGGGCAGTAGGGCCGCGCCCCGCCGGGGGAGGGAGGACGCGACAGTGCGGGCAGCGGGGGAGGACGCGACAGTGCGGGCAGCGGGGGAGGACGCGACAGTGCGGGCAGCGGGGGAGGACGCGACAGCGCGGACAGCGGGGGAGGACGCGACGGCGCGCCCCGCCCGGGGGGGGGAGGACGCGACAGCGCGGCAGGGGGGAGCACCCGGCCGGACCCGGCCCGGACGTCACCCGAGCTTCGCCAGCGCCTTCCTCACGCGGGTGAGACTGGCGGTCGTCGCCGTCCCGAGATGCTGGGCGAACAACGCCACCCGGAGCTCCTCGATGAGCCACCGGACGTCCTTGACCTGGGGAGACGCGGCCCGGGCGGACGGGAGCCGGGAGATCGTCTGCTCGTACTCCCGCATCGCCTCCCGGACCTCCGCGTCGAGGTCCTCCTCCTTCTCCGGGTCGGAGTCCATCATCGCCAGTCGGGCCTTCATCGCCTCGACGTACCGCGGGACATGACGCAGCCGCGCCACCCCGTGCCGCGCCAGAGCGTGGTCGCCCATGTAGAAGCGCAGCTGCGCCCGCATGTCCTCGATCGGCTCACCGGTCCACTCGGCGAGCTCGTCGGTCATGTCCGCCACCGCCAACACCGCCGGTGCCACGGCGACGACCGTCTGCCGGACCAGACCCGGCCCCTGACGCCGCGCCGCGTCGACCGCCTCGGCACACCGGTCAGGATCCCGGATGACCGGGCCGAACCGGTCGAGCAGGTCCCGGCACGCCACCACCCGCGCGTCGCTGATGAGCGCCTCCGGCCCCCCGGACGGGTAGTTCTCCACCGCCACGCGTTGCCGGAGCGGCAGGCCCTTCACCATCTGGTTCGTCGACACCGTGCACGCCGCCACCATCATGTCCAGCACCGTCTTGAACTGCTGGGCCGCCGCCGCCTGCGGGGTCGGGAACGCCGTCAACGCCACCCCGTCCCCGGTCGCCACGACCGCCGGGCAGGCCTGCACGGACTGCCCGTCGACGACGGTGTCGACGCTGTCCGGCACGGTCCCGAGACCGTCCGCCGTCCACGCCGCGGCCCGGGCCAACGTGGCCCCGGTCCCGGCCCCGCCGCTCCCGGCGGCCCCGCCGGACCGCGAGTCCGCCTGACCACCGGACGCCCGGCCGCCACGGCGACGACCGCGTCGGGACCCTCCCCGGCCCTCCCCGGAGCGGTCCCGGCCGTGGAGCGCCGCATCCTCCGGCGACGGCCCCGACCCCCGCGCACCACCGGAGGACCGGGCCGCGACCTGGGCGATCGCCTGCGTCACCTCACCGGCCAACCGGTCCTTCAGCGCCGCGAGGTCCTTGTCCGCGTCGACGACCTTCCCCCGCCGGTCGACGGCGGCGACCGTCATCCGCAGGTGGCCCGGCACCCGGTCCCAGTCGAAGTCCCCCGCGGAGATCCCCCGCCCACCGAGGGACCGCAGGGCGTCCGCCAGCGCGACGTCGAGCGGCCCGTCGAACGGCACCATCGTCCGCAGCGCGGCCGTCGCGAAATTCGTCGCCGGGACCACGCTCGTGCGCAGTGCCTTCGGCAGCGACCGGATGAGCGCGACGACGAGCTCGTGCCGCATCCCGGTCACGAGCCACTGGATCGCCGTCCCGTCCACGGTCGCGAGCAGCGGCAACGGCACGCGCATGGTGATGCCGTCGTCCGGGTCGCCGGGGCTGAACACGTAACTGAGCTCGAACTCCAGCGAGCCCTGCCGCCACACGTCCGGGTACTCCTGCGCGTGCGCGGCACCGCTGTCGGAGTCGATGAGGGACTCCGGGTCGATGTCGAGGGAGTGCGGGTCCCGCCGCGACGCCTTCTTCCACCACGAGTCGAAGTGCCGGGCGGAGACGACGTCCGCGGGGATGCGGGCGTCGTAGAAGTCGAACACCACCTGGTCGTCGACGACGATGTCCCGCCGACGGGCCTTGTCCTCGAGTTCCCCGACCTCCGCGAGGACCTCCCGGTTGCGGTGGAAGAACGCGTGGCGCGTCGTCCAGTCGCCCTCGACGAGGGCGTGCCGGATGAACTGCGTCCGTGCCTCCGCCGGGTCGGTCCGGGACAGGGGCACCCGCCGGTCCGCGACGATCGGCAGCCCGAGCATGAGCACCTTCTCGTGGACCATCGCCGCGCCCCGCGACGACGACCAGTGCGGCTCGGAGTGCACGTACCGGACCATGTGGGGGGCGACCTGCTCGACCCACTCGGGGGCGATCGGCCCGACCGTGCGCGCGAACAGGCGCGACGTCTCGACGAGCTCGGCCGCCATGATCCACTGCGGGGGGTTCTTCGCCAGGTTCGACGACGGGTGCACCGTGAAGGTCGTGGACCGCGTACCGGTGAACTGGCGCCCGGTGCCGTTCTTCATGCCGACGTTGGTCAGCACGCCGGTGAGGATCGACCGGTGGACGGCCTCGTCGTGGACGGCGAGGTCGTCGAAGGTGAGGTCACGGACGTGCCGGATGTTCGGCACCTTCCACCGCAGGTCCTGGATCGTCGACAGGAGCTGGCGGACGAGGTCCATCCACTCGCGCACCCGCATGTAGTGGATGAACTCCGCGCCGCACAGCCGCCGGAAGGCGTTGCCGGACAGCTCCCGGCGCTTCTCCTGGAGGTAGTTCCACAGGGCGAGCACCGAGGTGAAGTCGGAGTCCCCGGCGAACCGGGCGTGGAGCTGGTCGGCCTTCTGCTGGTGCTCGAGCGGACGTTCGCGGACGTCCTGGATGCTCAGGGCGGCGACGATGACCGCGAGCTGCTCGAGGACGTTGTTCTCGTGGGCGGCGACGAGCATCCGGGCGAGCCGCGGGTCGGTCGGGATCCGGGCGAGGTCGCGGCCGACCGTGGTGAGGGTCGGCCCGCCGGTGGTCGCCGGTCGCCCGCCGTCACGGCCGCCGCGGGTGTCCCCACCACCGCCGTCACGGCCGCCGCGGGTGTCCCCACCACCGCCGTCACGGCCGCCGCGGGTGTCCCCACCACCGCCGTCGCGGCCGTCACGGGTGTCCCCACCACCGCCGTCACGGCCGCCGCGGGTGTCCCCACCACCGCCGTCGCGGCCGTCACGGGTGTCCCCACCACCGCCGTCGGCACCGCCGGCACGGTCGGCGTCGTCCCCGGAGGCCCGCGGGTCGGTGATCGCCCCGAGCTCCCGGAGCAGGCGGAGCCCGTCCTTCACCGCCCGGCTGTCCGGGGGCTGGAGGAACGGGAACTTCTCGATGTCCCCGAGGTCGAGCGCCGCCATGGAGAGGATGACGCTGGCCAGGTGCGTGCGGAGGATCTCCGGGTCCGTGAACTCCGGCCGGGCCTCGAAGTTCTCCTCGGAGTACAGCCGGACGGCGATGCCGTCCGACGTGCGCCCGCACCGTCCGGACCGCTGCCGCGCGCTGGCCTGGCTGATCTCCTCGACGGGCAGGCGCTGGACCTTCGTCCGGTGCGAGTACCGCGAGATCCGCGCGTACCCCGTGTCGACGACGTACTTGATGCCCGGGACGGTGAGCGAGGTCTCGGCGATGTTCGTGGCGAGGACGATCCGCCGGTGCGGACCCGTGGAGAACACCCGGTGCTGCTCGGCGTTGGACAGCCGGCCGAACAGGGGGAGGACGTCGACGTTCCGCCAGTGCTGGGCGGTGAGGGCGTCGGCGGCGTCCCGGATCTCGCGTTCGCCGCTGAAGAAGCACAGGATGTCGCCGGGGCCCTCGCCCATGAGCTCCCGGCACGCGGCGACGAGGCCGTCGAGGGGGTCGGTCTGCTCCTCGCGGACCTCGCCGGAGTCGCCGACGGGCACGGTGCGGGTGAGGGGCCGGTACCGGATCTCGACGGGGTACGTCCGGCCGGAGACCTCGATGACCGGGGCGGGGGTGCCGTCGGCGTCGGCGAAGTGCCGGGCGAAGGAGTCGGGGTCGATCGTCGCCGACGTGATGATGACCTTGAGGTCGGGTCGGCGGGGGAGGATCTCCCGGAGGTAGCCGAGCAGGAAGTCGATGTTGAGGCTGCGCTCGTGGGCCTCGTCGACGATGATCGTGTCGTAGGCGCGGAGCAGGCGGTCACGCTGGATCTCCGCGAGGAGGATGCCGTCGGTCATGAGCTTGACCGAGGTCGACTTCCTCACCGTGTCGTCGAACCGGATCTTGTAGCCGACGCGGCCACCCGGCTGCCCGCACGTCTCCCCGAGCTCGTCGGCGATGCGGTCGGCGACGCTCCGCGCGGCGATGCGCCGTGGCTGCGTGTGGCCGATGAGTTTCCGGCGGCCACGGCCGAGGGCGAGGCACATCTTCGGCAGCTGGGTCGTCTTGCCGGACCCCGTCTCCCCGGCGACGATGACGACCTGGTGGTCACGGATCGCCGCCATGATGTCATCCCGGCGGGCGGACACCGGCAGGGATTCCGGAAAGGTCAGTCGGCGTTCCTTCTGTGCACTACCCTGGGGACTCACCCGGGTCACCATACCACCGGCACCGACGACGCCATCCTGACCGTCGGCACCGACCCCGGCACCGACCACGGGCGCAGCCACCGGCGCTCCGACCGAGGAGGCCCTGTGACGTCCGTCGACCTGACCACACCCGAACCCGCCCAGTCGGGCGACGGCCCCGCCGCGGGCCTGAGCCGCCGGGCGTTCCTCACCGGGGCGGCGCTCACCGTCGGGGCCGTGCTCTGGTCCTCCGGGACACCGGCCCGGGCCGGCACGTCGCCGGCGGGCGCCGGCGGTGGAGGTGCCGCGCCCGGGGCACGCTTCCTCGTCGGCCGGGGGCTGGCCGACTGCACGGGGGAGCCGTTCGGGGCGGGGATGAACGGGTACGCGGTGCCGCGCCAGACGAGCGTCGGCCTCCAGCGCCGGCAGTTCGCCCGGGCGTTCGTCGTCGCCTCCGGTGCGGCGGGGGCGGCCGACCCTTCCGGCGCGGTGTCGCCGGCGGCCCCCGCGGCCCCGGACCGTCTGGTCCACGTGACCGTCGACACGGGGCTGATGTTCCAGTCGATCCAGGTCGAGGTCCTGCGCCGTCTGCGCGCCGAGTTCGGCGACCTCTACGGCGAGCACAACGTCATCCTACAGGCGACGCACACCCACGTCGCCCCGGGAGGGACCTCGGGCCACGCGATGGTCGACCTCACCACGGCCGGCTTCCGTCCGCTGACGTTCGAGGCCACCGTCTCCGGGATCGTCACCGCCGTCCGCCGGGCGCACGCCGACCTCGCCCCGTCCGAGCTGACGCTGACCAGGACCGTCGTGGAGGCCGCGGGGGTCAACCGGTCCCCGCAGGCGTTCGCGCGGAACCCGGAGGCCGACCGCGCCGCCAACCCTGACGGCGTCGACCGCACGGCGGTGACCCTGCACGTCACGCGGTCGGGTCGCCCGGTCGGCCTGCTCAACTGGTACGCCCTCCACGCGACGACGTTCGGCCCGGAGTACCGCCACATCTCCGGGGACAACAAGGGCTACGCCGCGTGGGCGACGGAGCACGGGCACGGCGTCGACCACCGTCACCCCGGGGACGCGCCCTTCGTCGCGGCCTTCGCCCAGTCGGCGCCCGGGGACGTCACCCCGAACGCCGGTCACGTCCCCGGGTCCGGCCCGGGGGCGGACGAGGCGGCGTCGGCCCGGATCCTCGGTGACCGCATCCGGGCGGGGGCGACGGCGGAGGCGGCCGCCCGCGACATCGCCACCGGTGGGGTCGACGGCCGCCACCGCTGGGTGGACATGACGTCCGTCACCGTCGACGGGCGGTGGACCCCGGACGGCCGCCCGGGGCGGACCGGGCCCGCGATCCTCGGGGCGGCCTTCGCCGCGAGCTCGCAGGAGGACGGTGGCGGGGAGCCGGCGCTGGGGTTCGCGGAGGGGGAGCGCGGGGGCACCCCCTGGGTCCGGGCACTCGACGGGATCCTCGTGCCGCCGGACGTCGCGGCGGTCCACGCGCCGAAGGAGATGCTCCTGCCGGTCGGGTACATCCCCGGCATGGTCCAGCAGACGCACTGGTTCGCGGTCCACCGGGTCGGGGCCCTCGTCCTCGTGTCGGTCCCCTTCGAACCGACGACGACGGCGGGTCTGCGTCTCCGGAGGACCGTCGCGGCCGCGGCGGGGGTCGACCCCGCGCTCGTGGTCGTTCAGGGCTACGTCAACGGCTACGGCCACTACCTCACGACCCCGGAGGAGTACGACAACCAGGACTACGAGGGCGGGGCGACGGTCTTCGGCCGGCTGCAGCTCCCGGCCGTCCAGCAGATCGTCGACGGTCTGGCCCGTGACCTCGCCGCCGGCCGGCCCGTCGACCCCGGGCGACCGGAGGACGACCTCACGGGGCGGATCCCCGCGAGCCCGGTCGGTGTCCCGTGGTGGGACGTGCCCCCGCCGGGTCGACGGTTCGGTGACGTCCTCTCCGGCGGCGGGGAGGTCCGGGCGGGGGAGACCGCGCGGGTCGTCTTCGTCGGCGCCAACCCGAACAACGGTCTCCGGCACGAGGACGGGTACCTGCTCGTCGAGGAGGACACCCGGCAGGGCGGGGGCCCGGGGGACGGGTGGCGGGTCGTCGCCGACGACTCGTCGGAGTCGACGCTGCTCACCTTCGAGGCGACGGGTCCCCTGACGCGGACGACCGTGGAGTGGTCCACGGTCGGGGTCCGGCCGGGTCACTACCGGGTCCGGTTGCGCGGTGACGCCCGGGGGCTCGACGGGACCGTCACCCCGTTCAACGGGGTGGCGGAGGTCGACGTCGTCTGACCGGCGTCGCGCGGCCGGGCGGGGTGGGCCCCGGGCGCCGCGCGCCGCCGCCCGCGCGGCCGGGCGGGAACGGACCGCGAACGGCCCGGCAACGGCCCGGGAACGCACGGAGGGCCGGGGCACGGGGTCCGTCCCGGACGGGACGTCCCGTGCACCCGGCCCTGCGGCTCAGGCGTCCCCGGCCGGACCGTCACCGGTCGGCGGGGTCGTCACGGACGGTTCAGCGCGCGTCCTCGATCTGGAGCGCCTGGGCGACGCCCTGGACGGTCGCGGCGATCTTGACGGCCTCGAAGACCTGCTCCTTGGTGAGGCCCTCCTCGCGCACTGTCTTCTCGTGGGCGATGGTGCAGTGCTCGCAGCCGTTGATGGTGGACACGGCGAGGGAGAACAGCTCGAAGTCGACCTTCTCGATGCCCGGCTTGGCGATGACGTTCATCCGCAGACCCATCTTGACCTGGGAGTAGTCCTCACCGAGCCAGCCGCGCGCACGGTAGGCGACGTTGTTCATCGCCATGATCGAGGCCGAGGCGAGCGCCGCCTGGTAGGCCTCGTCGGAGAGGTGCTCGCGCGCCTCGTCGGAGATCTCCGAGATGACGGCGTCGTTGCGGGTGGCGGCCGCCGTGGCGACGAACGTACCCCAGAGCTGCTGCTCGGAGAGTTCGGTGCCGCGGGCGAGGGTGCCGAGATTGAGCTTGAGATCCTTGGCGTACTCGGGGAGCGCGCTCTTCAGGTTGTCGATTGACATGTGTTACTTCAGCCCTTCCTTGAGCTCGGACATCTTGTTGATGTTCTTGGTCGGGTCGTTCGCCTCCCAGTTGCAGGCGCAGACCTCCTCGGACTGGAGGGCGTCGAGGACGCGGAGGACCTCGTCGACGTTGCGGCCGACGGCGTCCGGCGTGACGGAGACGAACTGGATGACGTTGTCCGGGTCGACGATGAAGGTCGCCCGGTCAGCGACACCGTCGGCGTTCTCGACGCCGAGGGCGCGGATGAGGTCGTGCCGGATGTCGGAGATCATCGGGAAGGGGACCTCCTTCAGCTCCGGGTGCGTCGCGCGCCAGTTGAAGTGCGCGAACTCGTTGTCGATGGAGCCGCCGATGATCTGGGTGTCGCGGTCCTGGAACTCCTCGTCCAACTTGCCGAAGGCGGCGATCTCCGTCGGGCACACGAAGGTGAAGTCCTTCGGGTAGAAGAAGATGACGCGCCACTTGCCCGCGAAGGACTGGTTGGTGACGGTCTCGAAGTAGTCCTCGGGCTGGCTGGCGTTGACCTCGCGGAGGTCGCCGCCGCGCAGGGCCGTGAGGGTGAAGTCGGGGAACTGGTCACCGATGGTGAGGATGGACAAGTTGTTGCCTCCTGTACTAGAACGTGCCGGGTTCGGTCAGTTGAACTCGGTCCCCATCATGCCAGCGTGGCCGCGCGCCGTCAAAAAGACATTCCTTTGGGTGTGGTGTAGAGTGATAGGCATGAACAATCGTGAGTATCGGCCGACGATCGCGCAGCTGCGCACCTTCGCCACGATCGCGGAGCACCGCCACTTCGGGACGGCGGCGAACCGCCTCGGCATCTCGCAACCCTCACTGTCGCAGGCGCTCGCCGCGCTCGAGAACGGGCTCGGGGTGCAGCTCATCGAGCGGTCGACGCGCAAGGTCATCGTCACCGCGGTCGGGGAGGAGCTGCTGCCGTACGCCCAGGCGACGCTGGACTGCCTCGACGCCTTCGTCACCCACGCGCGTGGTGCGCACGGTGGTCTCGTCGGCCCCATGAACATCGGGATGATCCCGACGGTCGCCCCCTTCATCCTCCCGGAACTGCTCCGCACGATGCCCGCGCGGACGCCCGACCTGTCCCCGCGCATCATCGAGGAGAAGACCACCCACCTCACCGAGTCGCTGCGGCAGGGCACCATCGACGTCGCCGTCGTCGCCGCCCCCGCGGACAGCCCGGGGTTCCGGACCATTGAACTCTACCGGGAGGAGTTCGTCCTCGTGCTTCCGGACGGACACCCCATGGCGGGCCGGCGTGACGTCACGGTCGACGAACTCGGCTCGCTCGAGCTGCTGCTGCTCGACGACGGCCACTGCCTGCGCGACCAGGTCCTCGACCTGTGCCGGACGGTGCCGATGACGAACGACCCGCGCCGCTCGGCGACCCGGGCGGCCAGTCTGTCCACCGTCGTCCAGTGCGTCGCGGGCGGTCTCGGGGCGACGCTCGTCCCCGTCAGCGCGGTGGCCTCCGAATGCCAGCGGCCGGGCATCGCCCTGGCGACCTTCGACCACACCGGTGACCCGGTCGGCCGCACCATCGCGTTGTGCTACCGGACGAGCTCGAGCCGGGCGGAGGAGTTCGCGACGGTCGGCGAGATCATCACCGACGCCTTCACCGTCTCGGTCGACCAGTCGCGCGTCGTCCTCGAGCGGTTCCTCACCGCGGCCGCGTGACCGCGCGGGACCGTCAGCCGCGGATGACGCGCAGGTCCCGCAGCCGCACCTCACCGGCCTCGTCGGTCGCGGCGAGGTCGACGGTGCCCTCGAACGCCCACCCGTGGTCACCCTCCGGGTCGTCGAGGATCTGGCGGACGTGCCACCCGTCGTCGGACTCCGTGATGAGGATCATGTCCGCCGACCGGGCCGACGCGTCGACACCGATGTCCGCGTACTCGGCGAAGTAGTCGTCGAGCGCCTCCGGCCAGTCCGGGGCGTCGTCGAGGTAGGCGTCCATCCCGGCGAGGTCGTCCTCCCGTTCGAAGGCGAAGAGCTCGACGTGCCGGAAGAAGTGATTGCGCACCATCCGGCGCAGGGCCCGCGGGTTCGAGCTGAGCAGTGACGGGTCGCCGACGCCGAACGCCCGCTCCCGCACCTGCTCCTCGGTCACCGGCGTGTCCGGGTCCGCCATGGCGGTCCACTCGTCGACGAGGGACGAGTCCACCTGCCGGATGAGCTCCCCGAGCCAGACGATGATGTCGTCGAGCTCCTCGGTCCGCCGGTCCCGGGGCACCGAGTGGGACAACGCCCGCCACGCGTCGGTGAGGTAGCGCAGCACCACCCCCTCGCTGCGGGCCAGGCCGTACGTCGCCACGAGGTCGGAGAACGTCATCGCCCGCTCGATCATGTCGCGGAGCACGGACTTCGGGCTGAGCTCGAAGTCGCGGGCCCACGGGTTGCCCTCGCAGAAGATCTCGAAGGCGTTGTGCAGCTCCTCGTCCAGCGGCTTCGGCCACGTGACGTCCTCGACGAGCGCCATGCGCTCGGTGTAGTCCACCCCCTCCGCCTTGAGCGCCGCGATCTCCTCGCCCCGGCGCTGCCGTTGCTGGGCGAGGAGGATGTGCCGGGGGTCGGTGAGGACGGACTCCATCGTGCTGATGACGTCGAGCGTGTAGGTGTCGCTCTCCGGGTCGAACAGGTCGAGGGCGGCGAGCGCGAACGGGGAGAGGGGCTGGTTGAGGGCGAAGTCGCGGTCCAGCTCGGCGGTCACCCGGGCGTCCCGGCCGCTGGGGGTGTCGGCGTCGAACTCCTCGACGACCTCGGCGCTGAGTAGGCCACGGTACAGGCCGATCGTCGTGAGGATGTGGGCGTTCTGCTTCGGGCGCGGGTCGTGGTTCGTCCGGAGCAGGTGGTGGAGTGCCCCGTACGTCCAGCTGTCGCGGGCGACGACGTTGAGGACCATCGACGTCGACACGCGGAACTGGCTGACGAGGTTCTCCGGCTCCGCGGCGGTCAGCCGGTCGAAGGTGCTCTCCGACCACGTGACCTGCCCCTTCGGTGCGGACTTCTTCCGCAGCTTCCGCTGCTTCGCGGGGTCGGATCCCGCCCGTCGCCGCAACCGCACGTTCTCGATCTCGTGCTCGGGGGCCTGCACGACGACGGTCCCGGCGGTGTCGTAGCCGGCGCGACCTGCCCGCCCGGCGATCTGGTGGAACTCCCGGGACCGGAGGAGGCGGGTCCGGGTGCCGTCGAACTTCGCGAGGCCCGTGAGGAGGACCGTCCGGATCGGGACGTTGATGCCGACGCCGAGGGTGTCGGTGCCGCTGATGACCTTCAGCAGGCCCTGCTGGGACAGCTTCTCGACGAGCCGCCGGTACTTCGGCAGCATTCCGGCGTGGTGGATGCCGATGCCCTTCCGCAGCAGCCGCGACAGGGTCCTGCCGAAGGTGGTGGTGAACCGGAAGTCGCCGATAGCCTCGACGATGCGCGCCTTGTCCTCGTCGGTGATGAGGGCGTTGCTCGTCAACGCCTGGGCGCGCTCGACGGCGTCGCGCTGCGTGAAGTGCACGATGTAGACGGGGGCCCCACCCTCGGAGAGGAGGTCCGCCACCGTCTCGTGGACCGGGGTGTAGACGTAGTGGAAGTCGAGGGGGACGGGCCGGACGGTGCCCGAGACCACCGTCGTCTCCCGGCCGGTCCGGGAGGTGAGGTCCCGGCACAGCCAGTCGGTGTCGCCGAGGGTCGCGCTCATGAGGAGGAACTGCGTGCGGGGCAGTTCGAGCAACGGCACCTGCCAGGCCCAGCCGCGGTCGGGTTCCGAGTAGTAGTGGAACTCGTCCATGACGACGACGTCGACGTCCGCGTCCGCGCCCTCCCGCAGGGCGATGTTCGCGACGATCTCGGCCGTGGCGCAGATGACCGGCGCGGAGCCGTTGACCGTCGCGTCGCCGGTCATCATGCCGACGTTGGCGGGGCCGAAGATCTCGCACAGGGCGAAGAACTTCTCGCTGACCAGGGCCTTGATCGGGGCGGTGTAGAAGCTGCGCTGGCCCCGGGCGAGGGCCGTGAAGTGGGCCGCCGTCGCGACGAGGGACTTGCCGGAGCCCGTCGGCGTCGACAGGATGACGTTGTCCCCGGCGACGAGGGCCGTCGCGGCCTCCTCCTGCGCCGGGTACGGGGTGATGCCGCGGTCCGACGCCCAGCGGAGGAACGAGGCGAGGATGGCGTCGTCGAGATCCGGCAGGAGCTCGGAGAGGGTCGTCGGGATCGGGGGGAACTCGTCAGTCACCGGGGCGTCTCTCTCACTGGGTGGGCTCTCGTGGGCTGGATCGGGGACCGTGACCGCCGGCCACCGGCGGGATCCTGTGGGCCGGTCGGGGGCCCGGCCGTCGGGGCCGGGCGGAGGAGGGGTCGGGGACAGTCACTCCGTCCCGTCGGGCCCGGTCTCGCCGGGGTCGTCGTCCGACGCGTCCCGGCGGTCCCCCGGGCGGCCGCCGTCGGAGGGGGTGTCGTCGTCGCGGTCGGCGTCGGACGGTCCCGCGCCCGGCCCGTCGGCGTCGGCCACCCCGCCGGTCGACGGGTCCGCGCCGTCGTCGTCCCCGGTCCCGCGGTCGGCGACGTCGGCGAGGAAGCGCTCGAACTCCGCCCCCAGCTCGTCACCGGACGGGATGTGCTCCCCCGGGCCGAGGAGCGTGTTCTCACGGCGCCGGCGGATCCTCGCGGCCTCGTCGTCGTACTGCTTCTCGAGGGCGGAGACGACGGCGGCGATCTCGTGCGAATCCTCCACCTGCTCCGTCAGCTGCTCGCGGATGCGCTCCATGTCCGCCTCGAGCGCGCGCAGCGGAAGGTGCAGGCCGGACACCGTCTCCGTGGCCCGGAGCAGGCCGTACGTGGCCTCCGGGTAGTCCGAGGCCGAGATGTAGTGGGGGACATGGGCCGTGAGCCCGACGGCGTCGATGTCCCGGCGGGACACGGCGAGCTCGATCTCGAGCGCCGCCGAACCGGGCACGATGAGCCGCGACTCCCACGTCTGGAGCCCCGTCACGAGCTCGGGGTTCGACGAGTGCGCGGACACGACGAGCGGCCGCGTGTGCGGCACCGTCATCGGCGCGGAGTACAGGGACACGACCTTCGTCACGTTCGTCCGGGCCGCGAGATCGGCGACCGCCGCGGCGAAGGCGTTCCACCGCAGGTCCGGCTCCGGGCCGGTGAGCAGCAGGAACGGGGCGTCCTCCGTGTCACGCAGGGCGTGGAGGCTCAGCGACAGCTCCTCGTGGTGGGCGAGCCGGTCGTGGTCGATGGTCACACCGGGGCGCCGGGAGCGGTAGTCGATGAGCTCGTCGACGTCGAACGTCGCGACCGGACTGTGCTCCAGGGCCTGAAGGAGGTGGACACCGGACTGCTGGACGGCCTGACCCGCGTCCGCGTAGCCCTGGAGGGCCACGATGAGCGTGACGCCGTCACCGTTGGCCTGGCGGCCGATGGGTGCGGGGTATTCGAGCTCGTACATGCGGTTGTTCTCAGACATCTCCGGGGCACTCCCTTCCATCCAGGATGTTCGTACAGCCTACCAGCAGGGCGGTCGCGGTCCGGCCGGACCGGACGGGGCCCGGGACCGCTCCGCGGTCGGCGCGGACCGTTGTCCCCAGCCGGGTGGTTGTCCACAGGCTGCTGGGGCGATGCCCCCGACGGGGCCCGGGGAGGACGGCGGCGTGGCGATGATGACGGCCATGAGTTCACGAGACACCACCGCCCCGCTGCACGGCCCCGGGCGATCCACTGACCCGTCCAACGCCGTCCCCGGCCCGGGTATTCCCCGGTCCGGCGACCCCGCCGCCTCGACGATCATGCTCGGGTCCAGTCCCGGCGACCTCGTGGCGGCGGTGCCCGCGCTGCTGGGGTTCACGCCGGCGGAGTCGGTCGTCCTCATCGGCCTGTCGGTCCCGCCGCCGGAGGTGCTCCCGGCCACCGACCGCACCGACGGGACGGTCACCCGCTTCTGCATCGGCCCCGTCGTCCGCGCCGACCTCGGCACGGGCGCCGGTGCGGCCGCGGCCGCGGCGATGGGGCGGGGCGTGTCCGACCT
Source organism: Corynebacterium bovis DSM 20582 = CIP 54.80 (assembly GCF_030408615.1). NCBI lineage: Bacteria > Bacillati > Actinomycetota > Actinomycetes > Mycobacteriales > Corynebacteriaceae > Corynebacterium > Corynebacterium bovis. The sequence continues at coordinate 1,241,181 of NZ_CP047187.1, forward strand.
CCCGGGCGCCGAGGTCGTGTGCGTCGTCGTGACCGGGGACGCGGACGACGTGCACCTGCCCGGTCCGGACGACGACCCCGGCGCCACCCCGGCCGGCGGGGGCCGTGCGGACGTCGTGTCGGCGGACGTCGCCGCGGTGACCGCGACGCTGGCGACGTTCGCCGTCGACGTCACCGCCGTCTACGCCGTGCCCGGTGTGTGGGCCGGTGCACCGTGGCGGGAGGTCACGGAGGCCGGGGAGGTCGGGGACAGCGGGACCGTGCCCGACCCCGCGCAGAACGCGTACGGCCGGTTCCGGGCGTCGACCGGCCGCCGGGTGATGGACAGCCGGGAGGAGGTCGACCGCGCCCTCGACGCCCGCCGCCCCGGGGACGGGCCGTGGACGTGGCGGCCCCGGCGGGGCGGTGGGGCGGCCACCGGTGACGGGGACGCCGGGGCGGGGCCGCTCGGCCGGTTGCGGAGCCTCGGCGTGGTGCTCGACGCCGCGGCCGCGGTCACGCAGGGCGACGACCCCGCCGGGACCCTCTCGGCGGTGCGGGTCCGCCAGGCGCTGGCGGACGCGGTCATGCGCCTCGACATGCTCCCGCTGACGGTCCTCCTCGCCTACAGCGCGCACTCCCCGGCGGCGGGGGAGCTCCTCGCCGAGGCGGTGCGGGCCAGCTCCGGGGCGCTGCGCCGCCGGTTCCTCACCGTCCTGGCGTTCCACCGGTGTGCGACGGCCGACGGACCCGCGGGTCTGCGCGCCGCGGCCCGGGCGGTGCGTGAGGTCGTCGACGGTCCGGGGGGACCGGACGACCGGGTGACCGTGGCCCTGGCCCGTGCGCTCGCGGACTCCTACGCGGGGGGACGCCTCCACGAGATCGTCGACATCCTCGCGGAGTCGGCGGTGGAGGTCCTCGAGGGGATGCGGCTGGACCTCTGGGCCGACCACGGGGTCGGCGCCGGGTCGTGCGCCGGGGCCGACGGTGAGGACGACGTGGAGGCGGCCGCTGCGGCGGGCGACGTCCTCGACCGCCTCACCGACGACATCGACTGGGCGGCGGTCACCGCCGCGCGGCGTGGAGGCGGTCGCCGAGGGCCGAGGTGAACTCCCAGGCGTCCCGGACGATCGTCGTGAGGTCGGACCGCGTCGGCGTCCAGCCGAGTTCCTCCGTCGCCTTCGCGGAGGAGGCCACGAGGGTCGCGGGATCACCCGCGCGACGGGGGGCGTCGACGGCGGGGATCTCCCGGCCGGTGACCTCGCGGCACGTCGTGATGACCTCGCGGACGGAGTAGCCGGACCCCGACCCGAGGTTGAAGATCCGGTGCTCACCGGGGACGTTGCTGTCCGCGGCGAGGAGGTGCGCGTCGGCGAGGTCCCGGATGTGGATGTAGTCGCGCACGGCGGTGCCGTCGGGGGTCGGCCAGTCGTCGCCGAAGACGCTGACGGACTCCCGGTGGCCGAGGGCCACCTGGAGCACGATGGGGATGAGGTGGGTCTCGACCACCCGGTTCTCACCGGACCCGTCGTAGGCGCCGGCCACGTTGAAGTACCGCAGACTCGTCGCCCCCAGGCCGTAGGCCCGGGCGTAGGAGGTGATGATGTTGTCGATGGCGAGCTTCGACGCCCCGTAGGGGTTCGTCGGCGCCGTGGGCATCGTCTCGGTGATGGGAACCTGATCCGGCTCGCCGTAACAGGCGGCGGTCGAGGAGAAGACAAGGTTGTCGACACCGGCGGAGCGCATCTCGTCGAGAAGGCGGAGCGAGGTGACGACGTTGCCGTGCCAGTAGGCGGCCGGGTGCTCGACGGACTCGCCGACGAGCGACCGCGCGGCGAAGTGGAACACCGCCGCGCAGTCGTCGGCGAGGACGGCGGGGGCGGCGTCGGCGACGTCACCCTCGACGAAGGCGGCCCCGTCCGGGACCGCCTCCCGGTTGCCCGTCGAGAGGTCGTCGACGACCGTCACCCGGTGACCGCGCTCGAGCAGGACCCGCGCGCACACGCTGCCGACGTACCCTGCGCCACCGGTGACGAGGACGTGGGAACCCTGGGGGAGAGCCATGCGGGTCAGGCCTCCCGGATGCGGATGCGGATCGCGTGGCCGAGCTCCGGCGGGACCGTCAGTTCGCCCTTCGCGCTGGTGATGACGAGCCCGTCGTCGTTCGTCACGAGGGTGACGTCGGCGTCCGGGCCGATGCCGTAGGTGCCGAACTTCGCCATGATCTTGTGCTCGACCTGGACGATCTCGTTGATGCTCACGATCGTCGCGGCGGTCGGGGAGGAGAGGTTGACGTCGGACGCCCGGACCGTGCCGGAGAGGTCCTGGCTGACGTCCTCGCCGAGCAGGACGTCGAGCCCCGGGATCGGGTTGCCGAAGGGGGACGTCGTGTACTCGTCGAGGACCGCGACGAGACGGCGCTCGACCTCCTCGCCCATGACGTGCTCCCACCGGCACGCCTCGTCGTGCACGCTCTCCCACGGCAGGCCGAGCACGTCGGTCAGGAGACGCTCGGCGAGACGGTGCTTGCGCATGATCGCCGTCGCCCGCTCACGGCCCTCCGGGGTGAGCTTGAGGGAGCGGTCCGGGGCGATGTGCAGGAGGCCGTCGCGCTCCATGCGGGCGACCGTCTGGCTCACCGTCGGGCCGGACTGCTCCAGCCGCTCGGCGATCCGGGCCCGGAGCGGCGGGATGCCCTCCTCCTCGAGTTCGTAGATCGTCCGGAGGTACATTTCGGTTGTGTCGACGAGATCCTTCACTCGATCGCCTTTCTCCTGTGTGCTCTGTGCGGGAGAGGGGACAGGTGGTGTCCCGTCCCCGCATCGTCGGGACCGCGACCGGCCCCGACGGCACCCCGCCTCCGCCGGGAGGCTGTCTGCGGTGCCGGTCCATCATAAAGCTACATGACGCTGCACGTCCCCGAGGCTGCTGCCGGGGGCGGAGCCCGGCCCGACGACCCAGGTCAGCCCGGGGACCGGCAGGATCCGGCGACCCGGGGGCCGGTCAGCCGGCGTATTCGCGCAGCCGGTCCGCGCGGTCGCCGTCGCGGAGCTTGGCCATGACCTCACGCTCGATCTGGCGGACCCGCTCGCGGGACAGGCCGAACCGGCGGCCGATCTGGTCGAGGGTGCGGGGGACGCCGTCGTCGAGCCCGTAGCGGAGCTTGATGACGTCCTGCTCCCGGTCCTCGAGCGTGTCGAGCACCGCCCGGACGTCCGAGTGCCGGAGGGAGGCGACGACGGCCGCCTCCGCGTCCGTGGCCTCGGAGTCCTCGATGAAGTCGCCGAGCGGGGCCTCCTCGTCCGACCCCACCGGCATGTCGAGGCTCACCGGGTCACGGGACTGCTTGAGCAGCATCTCGATCTTCGGCTCGTCGATGCCGGACTCCTCGGCGAGCTCCTCGTTCGTCGCCTCCCGGCCGAGCTGCTGGTACATCTCGCGCTTGATCCGCGAGAGCTTGTTGACCTGCTCGACGAGGTGGACGGGCAGCCGGATCGTGCGTGACTGATCCGCCATGCCGCGCGTGATGGCCTGCCGGATCCACCACGTGGCGTACGTCGAGAACTTGAAGCCCTTGTCGTAGTCGAACTTCTCCATCGCCCGGATGAGCCCGAGGTTGCCCTCCTGGATGAGGTCGAGCAGCGGCATCCCCCGGCCGGTGTACCGCTTCGCCAGGGAGACGACGAGCCGGAGGTTCGCCTCGAGCAGGTGGGTGCGCGCCGCCCGCCCCTCGCGGGCGAGGACCTTGAGGTCGCGCTTCCGGGCACGGGTGAGCGTCTCCCCGCTGTCGAGGATGTGCTGGGCGTAGAGACCGACCTCGATGCGCTTGGAGAGCTCCACCTCGTCCTCGGCGGTGAGCAGTGCTGTCTTGCCGATCCCGTTGAGGTAGACGCGGACGAGGTCGGCGGAGGGGTTGTCGTTCGTGCTCCGGCGGCGGCCCTTGTCCTCCGGCTTGTCCGCGGACTCCTGCGGCTCGTCCATGTCGAACGTGGAGTTACTCATGCGTGGTGGCCCTCCTGAGGCGGCGGAAGCTCATTGATCTACAGGGACAACGGCGAACGGCGCGACATTGTTCCGTCGGTCGGTGCCGTCGGAGGTCATGTCGGCGCCGGGCTCCCGAAATGACTGCATCGTGCCTGCTCGCAATGTGTATGCCCCTTCACCGTAACACGTGGCCGGGGGTAGCGAAAGGGGGTGTCTGCGCGGGCGGGGGTACCTGTCGGGAGGGGGCCGACGGACCCCGCGGCGGTGGGTGCGGGGCCCGGCGGCAGGTGCCGGACCCGGCGGCGGGGGCGGGTACGGGCGAAGGACCCGGCGGGTGCGGGTGTGGGCGCCGGGCGGTCACGCCTCCACGATGACGGTGAACGGCCCGGCGTTGACGGACTCCACGTCCATGGCCGCGCCGAACCGGCCGGTCTCGACGTGCAACCCCCGGGCCCGCAGATCCTCGGCGACGGCGGCGACGACCGGTTCGGCGTCCGGCCCCGGTGCCGCCGCGGCCCACGAGGGCCGACGCCCCTTCGCGGTCGCCCCCATGAGGGTGAACTGGCTGACGAGGAGGACCTCCGCGCCGACGTCGACGGCGCCGGCGGTCCGCGGCCCCTCGGCCCCGGCGTCGTCGGCCGCGGGCAGGATGCGGAGTTCGGCGATCTTCCGGGAGACCGTGCGCCACGCGTCCTCCGCGTCGTCACGGCCGACCCCGAGCAGGACGAGCAGCGCGAGGGGCCGTCCCGTCACACTCCCGACGACCTCCCCGTCGACGGTGACCCGGGCCTCCCGGACGGTGCTGACGACGGCTCTCACAGCGTCCCCCTCCCGGTCGGTGCGGTTCCGGACGTCCCGACGCCGGGCCCGGTCGTGGTCGTGGTGCCGGTACCCGTGCCGCCGGCGGCGTCGCCGGACGTCGTGGTCCCGGCGTCCCCGCCCAGGTCTGTCGGGACGAGGATCCCGTGCCGGACGAGGTCGACGACGACGCCGGGCAACGCGTCGCGCACGGCCTCCTCGTCGTGTCCGTGGAAGCCGCAGTAGAGCTCGGCGACGAGGCCCACCGGCACGGTGTCGGCGGCGTCCGCGCCGAGCGCGTCGAGGATCCCCGAGAGGACCTCGTCGATCTCGTGCGAGAAGCGGGCGCCGGTCGTCCGGGTCACCCGTGTCAGCGGAGCGGACGGCGACACCGTGAGGCCGGACCCCGAACCCGCACCGGCCCCGCCGACCCCGTCGCCGACCCCGTCCGGGGACCCCGTACCGGCGCGGTCGCCACCGGGGACGTCGACGCGGTCGCGGACGACGTCGGCGGCGACGTGGTACGTCGCCCGGAGGACGCTCTCCGGCGTCTGCCCCCGCAGCCACGCCGCGCGGCGGAAGTACCCGTCGACCTCCTCACCCATCGCGGTGACGTCGGGGCGCGTGACCTGCTCGACGACGACATCCGACGGGCCGTCGACCGCGCGGAGGTGGACCACCCCCATGCCGATGCGGTCCACCCCGGCGTCGGCGAGGGCGTCGAGCCACCGACGGGTCCGTTCGCGCCCCTCGGCGGTCCGGGGGTCGACGGAGGCGTCGCGCACCCAGGTGTCCACGTACGTCACCGGGGTCACGGACTCCCGCTCGACGACCCACGCGGAGACGCCGTCGTCGGGGACCCACCCGGCGACCCGGGCGGCCGGGGACTGCGACGGGCCGGTGGCCCACGCGGCGAGGACGTGGGCCGTCCCGCCCGGGCGCAGGTGCTCCGCCGCGTGGCGGACGACGAGCTCACTGGCGCCGTCGAGGGCGAGCCCGGAGTCGCGGTAGATCAGCCGGTCCACCGCCCCGGAGGCCGTGCCACCGGCGTCACCGTCGGCCCCGCCGGCGGCCGGCGGCCCGATGACGAACGGGGGGTTGCACACGATCCGGTCGAAGCGCTCGCCGGCGACCGGGTCGAACCACGACCCCTCCCGCCACTCGACGACCGCGTCCGGACGGCTGCGGTGCGACGCCCGCCCGAAGGCGAGGGCCCGGGCGTGGATGTCGGTGCACACGGTCCGGTCGGCGTCCAGCGCGAGACCGAGGACACCGGAGCCGCAGCCGAGGTCGAGCTGGTCGCGGACCCGTCGCGGCGGCACGTGGGACAGCAGCGTCAGCGGGGCCCGGCCGACCCCGGGAACGTGGGACGGCCCGGGGACACCGGGGGAGAGCGAGGCGTCCGCGTCGGAGACGACGAGCAGGTCCCCGTCGACGCCGTGCCCCGGGACGGAGACGGGGCGGACGTCGATGACCGGGGTGACGGTGCCGGCGTCCGGTCCGTCGGCCCCCGGCCCGTCGACGACGAGCGCCCCGCACGCGACGAGGGCGTCGGTGAGCGGCCCGCCGAGCACTGCGGCGAGGGCCGTCCGGGCCACCGGTCGTCGCAGGTGGAAGGTCCGGACGAGGAGACGGTCACCGGCGTCGCGGGGGGAGTCCCCGTCGGCCGCCCGCGCCCGCCGGTCGAGGCACCACTCGGCGGCGCCGGGGTTCCCGGCCGCCGTCGCGCGGAGGCCGTCGGGCCCCAGGACCCGGGAGACGGTCGCCGCCGAGTACCCGCGGTCGCGCAGGGCGGTGACGAGGTCGGCGAGGGCCGGGGCGGTGGGGTCCGGCACCGGTCCGGTGGGCGCGTGGTCTGGCACGGTGACTCCTCTGCGGGGACGGGGACCGCGGGTCCGGGTCTGGGTGGTCACCGGTCAGGGTAGCCGGTGACCGTACCGTCCCGGCCGGGTCACCGCGGTGAGGGGGTGTCGACGCCGTCCCCGCCGTCGTGGTCGTCGCCGGCGTTCCCGCCGTCGGTCCCGTCGCCGCTCCCGCCGTCGTCGCCGTCGGTCCCGTCGCCGCCCTCACCCTCGACGGCGGCGCGGCGGGCCGCGGCGAGCTGTTCGGCGGCGATCCGGGCACGGTTCTCCCGGACGAGCCCCGGCTTGTACACGCGCCGCTCCCGGGGGTCGCCGCCCTCGCCCTTCTCGTTCGCGAGCAGCACCGCGATCCACGGCAACGGCAGGGACACCGCCCCGATCGCCGCCGTCGCAGCGACGTTGTGGGTCAACCACAGGACCACCCCGGCCACGGCGAAGATCGGCAGGCGGGCGAGCTGGAGGGCGGCGTACACCCGGCGGCGGTGGTGCCAGTTCTCCAGCGGCGACCGGCGGGCGTCGGTGATGAGGGAGACCTGTCCCGTGCCTCGTCCCCGCCTGCCGGGTCTGCGCCGTCGTGACATGTGCACCACCGTAGTCCCCGGGGCCGGCGGCCCGGCAGGTCGGACGGGCCCCGCGCGGGCGCGGCCGTCCCCGCTGCGGTGCGCGGGTGGAAAAGCCCGGCCCTGAAGAGCATGATGGGTCCCTGTGAGTACCCCGAGCACGACAACGATCGAGCGGCCCGACGTCCGCGAGGACAAGGCCACCGACAGCGACAGCCCGAAGTTCTTCCACTACGTGAAGAAGGACAGCATCGTGGAGTCGGCCGTGATGGGGAAGATGGTCGTCGCCCTGTGCGGTGAGACCTTCCCGGTCACGAAGCAGGCGAAGCCCGGCTCGCCGGTGTGCCCGGACTGTGAACGGATCTACAAGGGGCTGCGGAAGCGGTGAGCCTCCGCGTCTGGCAGCGTGAGGCCCTGGAGAAATACGTCGAGGAGGCGCCGCGGGACTATCTCGCCGTCGCGACCCCGGGGGCCGGGAAGACGACGTTCGCCCTGACGGTCGCGCGGATGCTGCTCGACACGAACGTCGTCCAGCGGGTCGTCATCGTCGTCCCCACCGAACACCTCAAGGTGCAGTGGGCGCAGTCGGCGGCGCGGCAGGGCCTCGCCATCGACGCGAAGTTCACGAACTCGTCGCCGGTCAACCCCTCCTACCACGGGGTCGCCGTGACGTACGCCCAGGTCGGGATGAAGCCGACGAAGCACTACCAGGTCGCCACCGCGAAGCGGACCCTCGTCATCCTCGACGAGATCCACCACGCGGGTGACGCGAAGAGCTGGGGCGACGGCGTCCGTCTCGCCTACGAGCACGCGGAGCGCCGCCTCGCCCTCACGGGGACACCGTTCCGGTCCGACGACAGCGCCATCCCGTTCGTCCGGTACCTCGACAGCGACGTCGGACCCGTGTCGGACGCCGACTACACGTACGGCTACTCCCAGGCGCTCAAGGACGGCGTGGTCCGTCCCGTCGTGTTCCTCGCGTACTCGGGGCAGGCCCGGTGGCGGTCGAGCGCGGGGGAGGAGTTCGAGGCCCGCCTCGGCGAGCCGCTCAACGCGGAGCAGACGGCCCGGGCGTGGCGCACCGCACTCGACCCCCGGGGGGAGTGGATCCCGGCGGTCCTCCAGGGTGCGCACACGCGGCTGCTGCAGCTCCGGCGGTCCATCCCCGACGCGGGCGGGCTCGTCATCGCCTCCGACACGACGACGGCCCGCGCCTACGCGAAGATCCTCGAGGGCATCAGCTCCACACCCGTGACCGTCGTCCTCTCCGACGAGGCCGGGGCGAGCGACCGCATCGACGAGTTCTCCGCCTCCACCGACGAGTGGATGGTCGCCGTGCGCATGGTGTCCGAGGGGGTCGACGTCCCGCGGCTCGCCGTCGGCGTGTACGCGACCTCCGCCTCGACCCCCCTGTTCTTCGCCCAGGCCATCGGGCGTTTCGTGCGTGCCCGCCGCCCCGGCGAGTCCGCGAGCGTCTTCCTCCCCTCCGTGCCGGTCCTGCTGGACCTCGCCTCGAAGCTCGAACGGCAGCGCAACCACGTCCTCGGCAAGCCGGACCGGCCCAAGGAGGGCTGGGACGACGAACTCCTCGCCCAGGCCAACCGCGAGGAGAACGAGAAGGACGAGCTGACGTCGTACGAGACGATCGAGGCCTCCGCCGAGCTCGACAGCCTCATCTACGACGGGTCGACGTACGGCACCGCGACGATGGCCGGCTCCAGCGAGGAGGAGGAGGAGTACCTCGGCCTGCCGGGGCTGCTCGACGCCGAGCAGATGCGGACGCTGCTCCGGCAGCGGCAGGCCGCCCAGCTCGACGCCCGGGCCCGGGCGGAGGCCGCCGAGCGCGAGGCCCGCGCCGCGGCCGCGGCACAGCCGGAGTCCGCCGGCGCGCGCCAGCACCAGGGCCGGGTGGCGAGTGAGGAACTGCCGGCGCTGCGCAAGGAGCTCAACGCGCTCGTCTCGATGACCTCGGCCCGGACCGGCCGGCCGCACGGGGCGATCCACAACGAGGCCCGGCGGAACTGCGGGGGACCGGCGACGGCCCTGTGCACGGCGGAGCAGCTCCGCGACCGCATCGCGTACCTGCGCACCTGGTGAGGGCGTCGGGTCGGATAGGGTGGGGAACCGACCGGCGCCGCGCGCACCGGACCCCCGCTCCGCCTGCGTCCGGGCAGGCCACCGAGCACAGCCCCCGAGACGTGGAGGACACACCCATGGCACAGGACCGACCCGACTACTCCGACCTCGACCGCGGCCGGGTGCGTGACCGCGGTGCGGGTGACCGGCCGCGAGGGGGATCGGCCCGCGCCGGTCGCGCCACCGGCGGGGGGACCGCCGGGCGGGCCGTGACGCCGGTGCGGAGTTCGGGGTTGTCGCTCGCGGCGCTCATCATCGCGATCCTCGCCCTGCCGGCCGCGATGCTGCCGCTCATCGGCCTCGTCACCGGGGTCGTCGCGGTCGCGGTCGCCCTCGTCGCGCTCATCGTCGCGATGCGGCGGGGCACGCCGCGGGGCTACGCCGTCGCCGCGCTCGTCATGGCCGCTCTCGCCGTGGCGGTGGCGGCCGTCGTGACGAACGCGGCGGGGGATGTCGCGCAACGGTGCGCGGGGATGTCGGGCGACGCCCTCACCCGGTGCCGGGAGGCCGGCGGGCAGCCCTGACCCCGCGCGCGGGAAGCCGCGCGGGAGACCGCGGCACCCCGGGGACGGGGCAGGGGGAAGGGGCAGGCCGGGCGTGGCAGGTCGTGCGTGGTAGGTCGTGCCGGGCCGGGGTCGAGGCCACGCACCCCAGGGGGTGAGGCCGGGCCGGGACCGGGACCACGACACACCCGGGGGCGGGTCGTGACCGGCGTCAGTCCAGGTAGTCCCGGAGCACCTGGGACCGGGAGGGGTGGCGCAGCTTCGACATCGTCTTCGACTCGATCTGCCGGATACGCTCCCGCGTCACCCCGTAGACCTGGCCGATCTCGTCGAGCGTGCGGGGCATCCCGTCGGTGAGGCCGAACCGCAGCTTGACGACACCGGCCTCACGGTCGGACAGCGTGTGGAGGACATCCTGCAGCTGGTCCTGGAGGAGGGTGAAGGACACCGCGTCCACCGCGATGACCGCCTCCGAGTCCTCGATGAAGTCGCCGAGCTGGCTGTCGCCCTCGTCGCCGATCGTCTGGTCGAGGGAGATCGGCTCGCGGGCGTACTGCTGGATCTCCAGGACCTTGTCCACGGAGATGTCCATCTCGCGGGCCAGCTCCTCCGGGGCCGGTTCGCGGCCGAGGTCCTGGAGCAGCTCCCGCTGGATCCGGCCGAGCTTGTTGATGACCTCGACCATGTGGACCGGGATGCGGATCGTGCGCGCCTGGTCCGCCATCGCGCGGGTGATCGCCTGGCGGATCCACCATGTGGCGTACGTCGAGAACTTGTATCCCTTGGTGTAGTCGAACTTCTCCACGGCCCGGATGAGGCCGAGGTTGCCCTCCTGGATGAGGTCGAGGAAGGCCATGCCGCGCCCGGTGTACCGCTTCGCGAGGGAGACGACGAGGCGGAGGTTCGCCTCGAGGAGGTGGTTCTTCGCCCGTCGCCCGTCGCGCTCGATCTCGCGCAGGTCTCGCCGGTTCATGGGGGAGATCTTCTCGCCCGCGGCCTTGATCTCGGAGAGCCGGTGGTGGGCGTAGAGGCCGGCCTCGATGCGCTTGGCGAGGGAGACCTCCTGCTCGGCGTTGAGCAGGGCGACCTTGCCGATCTGCTTGAGGTAGGCGCGGACCGAGTCGGCGGAGGCGGTGAGCTCGGCGTCCTTGCGGGCCTGGCGCAGCGCCGCGGACTCGTCCTCGTCCCAGACGAAGCGGCCTTCGTCGTCGTCCTCGTCCTCGTCGCCGGTGTCCGCGGCGTCGTCCGTGTCGTCGGCCTCGACACCGTCGACGGTGTCCACCGTGTCGGTGTCGGTGTCGTCGGCGAGGTCGTCGACGACGGTGACGTCGTCGACGTCGTCCTCGTCGGGGACGTCGGTGGCGGTGTCGACGTCGTCCACCGGGTCGATCCCGTCGACCTCGGTGGCGTCCGCCACGAGGTCGTCGGACACGTCGAGGGGGCCGTCCGGGCCGGCGGGGGACGTGGAGGACTGTGCGGCGGTCTTCTTCGCGGCGGCGTTCTTCTTCGCCGCCGTCTTCTTCGCAGCGGTCTTCTTCGGCGCAGCCTTCTTCGCGGCCGTCTTCTTGGCCGTGGCCTTCTTCGCGGCGGCCTTCTTCGTGGTCGTCGTGGCGGCCGGGGCCTCGTCGGCGGCGGCCTCCGCCTCACCGGCGCGTGCGGTGTCGGCCGGGGCCTCCGAGGCGGTCGCCGCACGGGGCGTCTTCCGCGCGGTGGCCTTCTTGGCCGCGGTCTTCTTCGCGGCGGTCCGCTTGGCCGCCGTCTTCTTCGCCGGGGTGGAGGTCGTCGCCTCCGCCGTCGCCGTGCCGGCGTCGGCGGGGGCAGCGGTCGACCCCGTGGCCACCGTGGGGGCAGCTGCCTCCGCGTCGGTGACCCCGGGGGCCGCCGTCGTCGGGGCGGGTGACTCCGTGACCGTCCGCGCGGCCGGCGACGCCGCCTTGCGTGCCACCTTCTTGGCGGCGGTCTTCTTCGCTACTTTCCGGCCGGCCGGGGTCGTGCCGTGGGTGGACGGATCGTTCGCTGCCACAGAAGCCCTTTCCAGTACAGATACGTGTTGTGACGCACCGTGGTGCGTGTGCTTCCTACGGAGTGCGGCAGGACGGTCGTGGGTCGGAGTCACCGACCTCTGAGAGCGTCAATTCCTTGCTGCGCACAACAGACCTCACATTATAACCCAGTGCCGGCCGGTCCTGCCCGTTCGGGCCGGTCACCGGGACGAGGACGGACGGTCAGGGCCGCAGCCCGTCGCGCACCGCGAGGGCGGCGCCGACGATGCCGGCACGGTTCCGCAGCTCCGCCGGGACGACCTCGGCGTCGACGGTCAGGTGCGGGATCCACTTCTCGGCCTTGCGGGAGATCCCGCCCCCGACGATGAACGTCCCGGGGGAAAAGAGGCGCCGGAACTCGTGGAGGACGCCGTCGACCCGCTTCGCCCACTCCTTGTACGAGAGCTCCTCGCGGTCACGGACCGCGGACGACGCCCAGGTCTCCGTCTCGCCGTTCGCGTAGGGGAAGTGCCCGAGCTCCGTGTTCGGGAACAGGTGCCCGTCCATGAGGAGGGCTGAGCCGATGCCGGTGCCGAAGGTCAGCATGATGACCGAGCCGGACCGTGCCCGCGGGTCCCCGTAGGTGACCTCGGCGATGCCAGCGGCGTCGGCGTCGTTGAGGACGGTGATCGTGCGGTCCCGGCCGAGGTGCCGGTGGAACAGCTCGTCGACGTCCGTGCCGATCCACGTCGGGTCGATGTTGGCCGCCGACTCGGCGGTCTGGTTCCGGACGACCGCCGGGACGGTGAGCCCGACGGGGCCCTCCCACCCGGCCTCGTCGAGGAGCCGGGCGACGGTCTCCGCGACGGCGTCGGGGGTCGCCGGTCGCGGGGTCTCGATCTTGATGCGGTCGGTCGTGAACTCGCCCGTCGAGTAGTCGACGGCGGCCCCCTTGATGCCGCTCCCGCCGATGTCGACACCGAAGCCGATCTCCGGTGACTGCGTTCCCGAACCCTCTGCCACGCCGTGCCCTTCCGTGTGTGCCGCTGCTGCCGCTGATGCCATGGAGCCTGATCGTACAGTCAGAGCGGGCCCGCGCGTAGCCCGCGTCGAGGGGCGGGTCGCCGGCGCGGGAGGAACCCCCGCGGGGGTCGCCGACGGGGGTGATGTGACAACCGTTCCCGAGTGATTTAGTATCCGCGAACGACGCACCGCCGATTCCGTGCCCGACACGGGGCTCACCGTCGTCGGCCGGCCGGAATCGGGCCGTGCCCTCCGCACTCACACGACACCACGATCCACCGAGGAGATGACGATGGCCACGGACTACGACGCACCGCGGACGCGGACCGACGAGCAGATCGAGACGGATTCGCTCGAAGGTCTCAAGGCCGCGGAGAAGGCGGAACCCGCCGTCGACGACACCGACGACGGCGACATCGTCGAACCCTTCGACATCCCGATGGCGGAGCTGTCGGGTGAGGAGCTCTCCGGCTCCGTCATCCCCCGGCAGAGCGACGAGTTCACGTGCAGCGTGTGCTTCCTCGTCCAGCACCGCAGCCGCATCGCCGAGGACGAGGGCGACGGCACGTACATCTGCGTCGACTGCGCCTGAGTCGAGCGGGGGAGCGCACGACCGCACGGCGGTCAGGAGGGTGCCGCAGCAGGCCCGGCGGAGGGGGTGGCGTCGTGACCCGGGGTCAGACGACGGGCCGGTCGAGGGCCGCGAGCAGGCGGTCGGGGGCGGTCGAGGACACGAGCCAGTAGGGGGTCGGGTCGTCCGGGTCGTCGAGCACGAGCAGCGCCATCGTCGGGACCCACGCCTTGTGGACGACGAAGGCCGCGGGGTCGAGCTGCCGGCCCATCGCCGCACTCTTCGCGGTGTGGGGGACGACCATCGTCCGCGAGACGACGGAGGCCGGGAGCGACGCGTCACCGACGTCGAGCCACCGCTCGCCGTCGTCGTCGGTGACGACGCGGATGCGCGTGCGGGACATCCACCACAGGGCCCACCCGGCCAGGCCCATGACGACGATGAACGCCACCACCCCGACCCATGTGGGGCGGGACATCTGGCTCTGCCACCCGATGAGGGCGGAGACACCGAGCGCGAGAAGCCACCAGGATAAGGGGACGCGCTGGGTCTCCTCGTAGAGGACGCGCGAGCGCGACGGCCCGTTGTGGCCGTCTGCGGCGTCGGAACCGGACGTCGGGTCACTGGTGGAAGTCACGGTGAGCAAGTCTAGCCCCCGGGGGTGCCCCGGCCGGTCAACGCTCCCCGTCGGGCGACCCCGGCCGTCCGCGGCCGGCCCCCCGGCACCGCCCCGGACCCCGGCGCCGGATGGCGGCGCGGCGGACCTGCCGTAGACTACGGCCCATGAATGACCCCAGCCCGAGCGACACCGTGACCGCATCCGCGACGACCGCGACATCCTCCGCCCCGACGACCGGCGGCGGGCGGGGGACCGGGCTGGGCGGCGGTGACGAACCGCTCCGCGTCCACCGGCTCGACCGGGACCTGCCGCTGCCCCGCCGGGCACACCCGGGGGACGCCGGGATCGACCTCCACTCCACGGAGGACCTCACCCTGCAGCCCGGACAGCGGGAGCTCGTCGGCACGGGCATCGCCGTCGCCCTGCCGCCCGGCACCGTCGGCCTCGTCCACCCGCGGTCGGGTCGGGCGTGGCGGGACGGGCTGTCGATCGTCAACGCGCCCGGCACGGTGGACGCCGGCTACCGGGGCGAGATCAAGGTCTGCCTCATCAACCTCGACCGGGTGACCCCCGTGACGATCGCCCGCGGCGACCGGATCGCCCAGTTCCTCGTGCAGGACGTCCGGCTCTGCGAGGTCGAGGAGGTCGCGGATGCGGCGGACCTGGGGGAGAGTGAACGTGGGGACGGCGGCCACGGGTCGAGCGGGACGTGACCCCTCACCCGGGAGGGGGCCGACGGGACCCCACCGGCACCGACCGCAGCAGCACGTGGTGACACCCTGAGCGGTGTCCGCCACGACCAGGCGTGGACCAGGCAGCAACGTTGAAGGAGGCGGAGGCGACATGTGGCCTTTCGGATCGAACAAGAAGGACAGCACCGGGGACGACCCGGCGGACGGCCGGACCGTCGCCCCGGGCGAGACCCGCGGTGACGACGTGACCGGGACGGCCGACGCCCCCGGGCGGACGGGGGACGCGACCCGGGACCCCCGCGGCGGCTCCGTGTCGGCCGGGGCGACGGCGGCCACGGCCGGTGGCCCGGCGGACGACTACGACCCGGTCAACGGGGAGTACGGCCCGTTCGACGGTGACTCCGTGAGCTACACCGACTTCGACTTCTCGGACTTCGCGAAGGGCGGCCTGGACCTCGGCTCGATCATGGTCCCCGTTCCCCACACCGCCGAGGTGCAGGTCGAGATGGGGCCGGAGGGCCCGCAGATGATCCACGTCATCTGCGAACACGGCCGGTTGACGCCGGTCGCCTTCGCCGCGCCGCGGGCCGGTGGCCTGTGGCAGGAGGCGATCCCCGACATCGTCGAGGGGATGCGCGCCGACGGCATGACCGTCGAGGTGGGCCGGGGACCGTGGGGCGACGAGGTCCTCGCCGAGGCCGGCGACGGCGCCATGCGGATCATCGGCGTCGACGGCCCGCGGTGGATGCTCCGCCTCACCCTCGCCGGCCCCGCGTCGTCCCGGGACGCGCTCGCCGAGCTCGCCCGGGAGGTGCTCGCCCGGACGTTCGTCGTCCGCGGGACCGAGCCGATCCCCGCGGGGACGCCTCTTCCGGTGACGATCCCCGCGGCGATGGCGGAGGAGCTGCAGCGCGCCCTCGCCGAGCAGCAGGCCCAGGCCGCGGCCCAGGTCCAGGGTGGTACGCCGGGGGCCGACGGCGGCGGTGCGGCCCCGACACCCCGGGGCCCGGAGCGCACCGGCGGGGCGACACCCCGCCAGCAGGTCGACGGCGGTGAGCCGGGGCCGGGGTCCGACGCCGGCACCGGGCGTCCCGCGGGCGGGGCGTCATGACCGGCGACCTCGACCGTGACCCGACGGACGTGGACGGGCCGGGTGACGGGCGGCCGGCGCCGGAGCGGCCCGGGGTCGGCGCGGCCCGCGGGGACCTCGCGGACATCACGGACGAACCCGTGGAGAAGGGCGCCGGGACGGTGCTCGAGCAGATGGGCGGCCTCAGCGGCATGGTCGCGTCGGTGCTGCCGGTCCTCGTGCTCGTCCCCGTCAACGCCCGCTGGGGGCTGACCCCGGCGATCGTGTCCGCCGTCGTCGTCGCGCTCGCGGTGTTCGCGTGGCGGCTCGTCCGGCGGGAGACGGTGCAGCCGGCGGTGTCGGGGCTCCTCGGCGTCGCGGTGTGTGCGCTCATCGCCTGGTGGGTCGGGGACGCGAAGGGCTACTTCGCGTACGGCATCTGGTACTCGCTCGTCGCCGGCATCGCGTTCGTCGTGTCGTGCGTCGTGCGGTGGCCGCTGGTCGGGGCGCTGTGGCACGCGGTCAACGGCCGTGGGCACCGGTGGCGCTCGAACCGCGTCGCCGTGCGGGCGTACACGTGGGCGACGCTCGCGTGGGCAGTGGTCTTCTTCGCCCGCTTCGCCGTCCAGCAGTGGTTCTACGCCCAGGACTCGACGGGCGCCCTCGGCGTCGCGCGCATCGTCATGGGTGTGCCCTTGACCGTCGTCGTCGTCCTCATCTCCGTCTGGGCCGTGCGGCGTGCCGACGGGGCCGAGCGGTGACCCCGGCGGGCCGGGGCGACCGTGACCGGTCGACCGCCGGTGACGGTGCCGGCGCAGGTGCCGGTACGCCGCGGGAGACCGTCGTCCTCGACGTCGGTGGACCCGCCCACGGCGGGGCGGTCATCGGCCGGCTCGACGGGCAGGTGGTCTTCGTCGACGGGGCGCTCCCGGACGAGCGGGGGGTGACGGTCGAGCTCGACCCCGCCAGCAGCTCCCGGAGCCGGCGCCGCTTCCGCACGGGCCACGCGGTCGCCGTCGCGGACCCGTCGCCCGACCGCGTCGACCCCGTGTGCCCGGCCGCCCGGGCGGGCGCCGGCTGCTGCGACCTGGACACGGTGACGCCGGCGGGGGCGCTCGCGCTCAAGCGGCGCGTCGTCGTCGACCAGATGCGTCGGATCGGGCACGTGGACCTCACGCCGGACGCCGCCACCGGGGGCCTCGTCACGTCCGCCCAGCCGGAGCCGGTCACCGGGTACCGGACCCGGGTGCGGCTCGGTGTCGACGCCGACGGGCGGCTCGGCGCGCGCCGGCGTGGGGGACACGACCTCGTGCCGGTCGCCGGCGCCCCGTGCGCGCAGTGGAGCCCGGCCCTCGTCGAGGCCGTCACGGCCTGCGACGCCGCCGGTGCGGACCCGGGGACGGACGTGTGCGTCGCCGTCGGGTCGGACGGGGGCTGGGCCGCCGTCGAGATCGGCGGACCCCGGTCGCGGACGCGGCGGCGGGTCCTGACCGGGGCCGGCCCCGACGGTGCCGGTGACCCCCGCGGTCTCGTCCGCCACGTCGTCGACGGCCGCGCGTGGGAGACCCCCGCCGAGGCCTTCTGGCAGGCGCACCGCGCGGCACCGGAGCTGTACACGCGGTGGATCAGGGACCACGTCCCGGCCGGACCCGGGTGCGGGTGGGACCTCTACGGCGGCGCGGGCGTGTTCGCCGCGACGCTCGCCGGGCTGGTCGACGGCGGGGTCGACTGCGTCGACGTCGCGACGGGGGCCACGGCCGCCGGACGGGCGACCCTCGGGGACCTCGACGTGCGGTTCGTCGACGGGGCGGTGGACCGACGGATCGACGGTCTGCGCTCCCGGGGCGGACTGCACGTCGTCTGCCTCGACCCGCCCCGCACCGGTGCCGGCGCGGAGACGGTGCGCCGCGTCGCCGCCGCCCGGCCCCGGCACGTCGTCCACGTCGCCTGCGACCCGGCGACCGGTGCGCGCGACCTCGCCGCGTGGCGTGAGGAGGGGTACGGGCTGCAGGCCCTGACCGTCGTGGACGCCTTCGGGCTCACCCATCACGTGGAGGTCCTCATGCACCTGACGCCCACGTCCGACGCGGGCGAGTGACACGGCGTGCGGTTCGGGCCGCTCCCGGGGCCCCGGCTGCAGACCTGACCGACGTCCCGTCCGGGGTGAGCGAATACCGTTGGGGTCCCCACGGGCCGTAAGATGGCGGGAATGACGGGCCCGGCCCCGGTCACGGCCCCCACGCGGCGAGCCGGACCGCGGCAGGGCCGGTGGCGCCCGGGTCGCAGTCGCGGGCTCCACCGCCGACGACGACAGACGACACGGGACGGAGACGTAAGAGCGCGAATGTCCATCCTCGAGACGATTTCCACACCGGCGGACCTGCGGGCGCTCCCGCAGGAGGACCTGGAGACCCTGGCGGGGGAGATCAGGTCCTTCCTCATCGAGAAGGTCTCCGCGACCGGCGGCCACCTGGGCCCGAATCTCGGTGTCGTCGAACTCACCATCGCGCTCCACCGGGTGTTCGACAGCCCCCGGGACCCGGTGATCTTCGACACCGGTCACCAGGCGTACGTCCACAAGATCCTCACCGGCCGCCGCGACCTCTTCGACACCCTCCGTCAGAAGGACGGCCTCAGCGGCTACCCCTGCCGCGCGGAGAGCCCGCACGACTGGACGGAGTCCTCCCACGCCTCGGCGTCGCTCTCCTACGCGGACGGCCTGGCGAAGGCCTTCGAACTCACGGGCCAGTCGGACCGGCACGTCGCGGCCGTCGTCGGGGACGGCGCCCTCACCGGCGGCATGACGTGGGAGGCGCTGAACAACATCGCGATGGGCAAGCGTCGCCCGATCACCGTCGTCGTCAACGACAACGGCCGGTCGTACTCGCCGACGATCGGCGGCTTCGCGGAGACCCTCGCGTCGCTCCGGCTCCAGCCGGCGTACGACAAGGTCATGGAGTCCGGGAAGAACTCCCTCGGCCGCATGGGGTGGGTCGGTGACCGCGCCTTCCAGGTCATCCACGGCCTCAAGGAGGGCGTGAAGCACGCCGTCATCCCGCACGAGATGTTCTCCAACCTGGGCCTGAAGTACATCGGCCCCGTCGACGGCCACGACCTGCGCTCGGTCGAGAACGCCCTGCGGTACGCGAAGGACTACAACGGCCCGGTCATCGTCCACACCGTGACGAAGAAGGGCCACGGGTTCGCCCCGGCGGAGAACGACGAGGCCGACCAGATGCACTCGACGGGTGTCATCGACCCGGTGACCGGCGAGCCGAAGAAGGCCTCCGGCCCGGGGTGGACCGGGGTGTTCTCCCGGGAGCTCATCGCCGCGGCCGATGAGCGGGAGGACATCGTCGCCATCACGGCGGCGATGGCCGGGCCGACGGGCCTCGCGGAGTTCGCCCGCCACCACCCGGAGCGGACCTTCGACGTGGGCATCGCCGAGCAGCACGCGGTGACCTCCGCCGCCGGTCTCGCCCTCGGGGGCATGCACCCGGTCGTCGCCGTGTACTCGACGTTCCTCAACCGTGCCTTCGACCAGCTGCTCATGGACGTCGGCCTGCTGCACCTGCCGGTGACGCTCGTGCTCGACCGGGCCGGTGTCACCGGTAGCGACGGCGCGTCGCACAACGGGGTGTGGGACCTGTCGGTGTGCGGCATCGTCCCGGGGATCCACGTCGCCGCGCCGCGTGACGGTCGGCGGCTGCGGGAGGCCCTCGGCCGGTGCCTCGCCATCTCCGACGGCCCCAGCGTCGTGCGGTTCCCGAAGGGCTCGGTGCCGGGCGACGTCGAGGCGGTGCGCTCGCTCGAGGGTGCGGACGTGCTGTTCGAGACGACGGACACCCCGGCGGCCGGCGCGTCCGGGCACCGGGTGCTCATCGTCAGTGTCGGGGCGCTCTCCGGGTCCGCGCTCGCGGCCGCGCGGGCGCTCGAGGCGGAGGGGCACGTCGTCACCGTCGTCGACCCGACGTGGGTCCTGCCCGTGCCGGAGACCGTCGTCGACCTCGCCCGGGAGGCGGACCTCGTCGTCACCCTCGAGGACAACGGGGTCCACGGCGGGGCGGGGTCCGCGGTCCAGCAGGCGCTCAACGAGGCCGAGGTCGACACGCCGGTGCGTCACGTGGCGGTCCCGCAGGAGTACCTCGACCACGGCAGCCGCACCGAGGTGCTCGTCGAGCTCGGGATGGACGGCGACGGCGTGGAGAAGCGGGTCCTGGACTGGACCCGGAACCTGTGGGGGACCCCGGAGGCGGACTGACGTCGTCGACGGCCCCGGGGGACGGCCGTCAGACCCGCGGCGGCGACGGTGCCCGGTCGGGGCTCAGTCGAGCCCGGCCCCCGGGTCGCCGCCGACCGCGTCCGCGACCGTCGCGACGAAGCCCGGGGCCAACAGCCCGCACTGCCAGGGCCGGAGCCCCCGCTGGTCGAGGACCGAGGTGACGAAGTCCTCCAGCACCCCGACCGGGTCGGGGTCGACGTCCGGGTCCCGAAGCCGGGCGTCCCGGAGGAGGACCTCCCGCGCGCCCGTGGCGCACGTCCACGCCGCCGACCGGAGCGTCTTCATGACGATGAGGGTGTCCACCCCGATGCCCAGGTCACCGGCGACGTCCTCCGCGCACGCGCGGAAGCCGTCGCTGATCTCGGCGGCGAGCGGGTACTCCTCCCGCCACGTGCGGTGGTCGGGGACCGCGGTGCCGCGGCTCCGGAACGGGACGGGAAGGAACGCGGGGTCCTCGCCGAGCGCGTCGTCGACGGCGCGGTGCAGCGCCTCCTCGAGGGACGTGCCGAACACCGTGAGCTTCCGGTCCGGCCGGCCGCGGCCACGTCCGGGCCTGGCGAGGACCGCGGCCAGGGTCTCGCGCGCCCTCGCCGGGTGGGAGGCGACGGCGATGATGTCCGATGTCGCCAGGACCGTGGCCGGCGGGCGGTCCGCGCCGACGGCGGCGACGGTGCGGACGTACCACAGCCGTTGCACGAGGGCGAGGCTCCGGGGGGAGGTCAACGCCCCGACGCCCTTGAGCTCACGCCAGCCGGGGACCGCGACGGGGTGGGCGGCCGTGGCGAGGACGGCGGAGCACTCCTGCCGGTACCACGCGGCGCGACCGGCCTCGTCGAGCCTCCGCCGGGCCTCGTCGTGGAGGTCGAGGAGGAGTTCGACGTCGAGGACCGCGTAGGTGAGGAGGTCGGTGCCGAGGGGTCGCCGTGACCAGTCGTCCCGGCCGTGGTCCTTGGCGACGGTGACGCCGAGCATCTCCTCGAGCATGCCCGCGAGACCGACCTGGCCGAGTCCGAGCAGCTTCCCGGCGATCTGGGTGTCGTGGAGTTCCGCCGGGCGCCAGCCGAGGGAGACCAGGCAGGGCAGGTCGGTGTGCGCGGCGTGGAGGACCCACGGCAGCCCGTTCATCACCGTCGCGAGTCCGCGGGTCTCCCGGGGGACGGTCTCCGGGTCGATGAGCACGGTGCCGGAGCCGGCGCGCCGGAGCTGGATGAGGAACGCCCTGTCGTCGAGCCGGTAGCTCGACGCCCGTTCCGTGTCGACGGCCACCGGGCCGTGGCCCCGGGCGAGGATCCCGGCGACCTCGGCGACGGACGCGGGCGTGTCCCGGAGGGGCGGCAGCCCGTCCGCGGGGGCGGTGATGCGCGTGACCACGGGCGGTGCGACGTTTCAGTTCCGGCCGAGGACGGCCACGCCCTCGGGCGGGAGTCCGGCGACGTTGGCCAGCACCTCGGAGAAGGCGCGGACGTGGGCGCTGAGGTCCGGCTGGCCGGCGGTCCACGAGGCCCGCATCTCCAGCTGGTGGGCGCGGGGCGGGCCGCCGATGGAGCCGTACCGGACCGACGCGGTCGAGGTGACGGTGCCGCCGAGGTCCGTGACGTCGGCGTCGCCGGCGGCGAGGCCCTCGGTGAGCCAGTCCCACGCGACGTCGGGGAGCAGGGGGTCGGAGGCCACCGCGTCGTCCATGTCGGCCTGCACGTACGCGACGAGGCGCATCGCGCCGCCGCTGTGCTCCTCGGTCCGCGGGTCGTGGAGGAGGATGAGCCGGCCGAAGGCGTCGCCGTCGGTGGGGGCCGGGACGGCGCGGCCCGGCGTGACGGCGGTCGGCCGGGCGGCCTGCTCGGCGGCGGCGAGGAGCTCGTCCTCGGAGAGCCCGCGGTCGACCTCGAGGCCGACGGCGTGGCTGAGCGGGGCCAGTTTCCGCGGGGGACGGATCTCCGTGACGGTGATTCCGCTGCGGACCGGCGCCTCGTGCATGGAGCGCACAGCCAGGCGGAAGTTCTCGGGGATCGTCTCGGGGATCTCGGTCTCTGCTCTCACGGGGGTCAATGTAACGGGGGTGCCGCCGGCCCCCGGGGAGGCGCGCCGAGTCGGCGTTTCGGCGTCCACCGGTGGCGCTGGCATAATCGGCCCCATGACCGACACGCCTGCCGACCCGTCGACGCCCACGTCAGATGCCCTCCACCAGCGGCCCGGGGCCGCCGGGACGGGGCCGGTACCGGGCTCGGCCCCCGCGTCGGACGCCGCGGCGCCGCAGCCGTCGCCGCGTCGGCGGGCGGCGCACGACGCGCCCTTCCTCGCCGCCGCCCGCGGCGACCGCCCGTCCCGTCGTCCGGTGTGGATGATGCGCCAGGCCGGCCGGTCGTTGCCGGAGTACCGGGAGATCCGGCGGGGGACGGGGATGCTGGAGGCCTGTTTCACCCCGGAGATCCTCGCGGAGGTCACGATGCAGCCGGTGCGGCGGCACGACGCCGACGCCGCGATCCTGTTCTCGGACATCGTCGTCCCGCTCAAGGCGGCGGGGGTCGACGTCGACATCGTGGCGGGCCGCGGTCCCGTCGTCGAGCACCCGGTGCTCACGGCCGCGGATGTGGCCGCCCTGCCGACGGTGACGGAGGACCAGCTGGCACCGGTCGTCGAGGGGATCGGCGGGGTCCTCGGGGAGCTCCGTCCGGACCAGGTGCTCATCGGCTTCGCCGGCGCCCCGTTCACCCTCGCGTCGTACCTCATCGAGGGAGGGCCGTCGCGGAACCACGAGCGGACGAAGGCGCTGGCCTACAGCGACCCGGACCTGTGGCACGCGCTCATGGCCGCGCTGACCCCGACCGTCATCCGTTTCCTCACCGTCCAGGCGGAGGCGGGGGTGGACGCTGTGCAGCTGTTCGACTCGTGGGTCGGGCACCTCAGCGTCCGGGACTACGACCGGCTCGTCGCCCCGTACACCCGCCGGATCTTCGAGGCCGTGCGGCCGTACGGCATCCCCACGATCCACTTCGGCGTCGGCACCGGCGAGCTGCTGGGGACGATGGCGGCGACCGGGCCGGACGTCATGGGCGTGGACTGGCGGGTGCCGCTCGACACCGCCGCCGGGCGTGTGGCGGAGGCGGTCCGGTCCGGCGACCCCTCCCGGCAGGTGCCGGCTCTCCAGGGCAATCTTGATCCGGCGGTGCTCTTCGCGGGGGACGACGCCGTCCGCCGCCATGTCGACCGGATCTGCGCGGAGGCGGACCACGCGGTGGAGCGCGGGGACGCCCGGGGCCACATCTTCAACCTCGGCCACGGGGTCCTGCCGGACACCGACCCGGACGTCATCACCCGCGTCTTCGAGCGCGTGCACGCGCGCTGACCGGCCGGACCCGGCCCGGCGGCCGGGAGTGGCCGCCGGGCGTCCCCCGCACGGCGCCGGGCCGGCCGTGAGAGACTGGTGCGGGAGACCTGAACAAGACCGGCCCCGTGGGGCAAGGACATGAAAGGACCCGGTGACGTGGGCGCATCGAGGGCAGAGGACATGAGCGGCGTCGGCGGCGGGGCCGTCGGGGGGCGGGGAGGCCGTCGACCGGTCGTCGCCGTCATCGGCGGCGGGGTGTCCGGTCTCGCCGCGGCGTGGGAGCTGCGGCGCCGGACGGGCTCCGGGACGCGGATCCTCCTGCTCGAGGCGTACGGCCGCCTCGGCGGGAAGCTGAAGACCGTCGACTTCGACGGGGGCCCGGTGGACATGGGGGCGGAGGCGTTCCTCGCGCGACGGGAGGACTTCACCCGTCTCATCGACGACCTCGGGCTGTCCGGTGACCTCGTGTCCCCGTCGGGTGCCCGCAGCGCGTTCTTCGTCGACGGTGAGCTCACCGACATCCCCTCGGCGACGGTCATGGGTGTCCCCGCCGAGGGGGCCGCGGTCGCCGGGGTCGTGTCCGCGGAGGCGTGCCGTGCGGTCGACGCCGAGCGGGACGCGGAGCCCCTGCCGTGGGTGCCCGGTGACGACGTCAACGTGGGTCAGCTCGTCGGGGCCCGCTTCGGGCGGGAGGTCGTCGACCGGCTGGTCTCGCCGTTGCTCGGCGGCGTGTACTCCTGTGACGCGGACGACCTGGGGTTGCGGGCGACCGTGCCGCAGCTGGCGGAGGCGCTCGACGGGCTCGCGACGGCGGGGCGTCCCGTCTCGCTGGGCGCGGCGGTCCGCGAGGTGCTCGACGCCCGTCCGGCGCCCGCGGCCGGGGAGACCCGGCCCCCGGCGTTCGGTGCGTTGCGGGGCGGCTACCGGTCCCTGGTCCGCGCCCTCGCCGCGGGGGCGGACGCGGAGATCAAGCTCAACACCGCGGTCGAGTCGATCGGCCGCTACCGGGGCGGGTTCTACCTCGAGCCGGTCGGTGAGGTCGACGCGGTCGTCGTCGCGACCCCGGCCCCGACGGCCGCGGTCCTGCTCGCGGACACGGTGCCCGACGCCGCGGAGATCCTCTCGGCGGTGGACCTGGCGAGTTCCGCCGTCGTCGGGATGAGGTTCGACGACGCGTTCCTGCCGGACCGTTCCGGGGTGCTCATCGGGACGTCGGGGCCGACCGCGGCGAAGGCGTTCACCTTCTCCTCCCGGAAGTGGCCGCACCTCGGGGAGCGGGGCGGGGACCTCGTCCGCGCGAGCTTCGGCAGCTTCGGGGACGACAGCCTCGTCGAGGCCCCGGACGACGACCTGCTGGGCTACGCCCTCCGTGACCTGCGGACGGTCCTGGGACCGTGTCCCGACCCGGCCGAGATCTTCGTCCAGCGGTGGTGGGGTGGGCTTCCCCGCTACGGGGTCGGCCACGCCGAGCTGACGGGCATCGCCCGCGCCGCCGTCGACGCGGTGCCGGGGATCGCGCTCGCGGGCTCGTTCCTCGACGGGGTCGGGGTCCCGGCGTGCGCCGTCTCGGGCCGGGAGGCCGCGCGGAGCATCGCCGCGGAGTTGTGACGGTCCCCACCACGCCCTGGTGGATCATCCGACGTGACCCCGCCGCGCGGGGGCGGGGGTGCGGACCTGTGACGCACCCCACGTCACCCCGCTGACCCTGCGCCCGCGGACCGACGTAAGTTTGAGGGGAAGACGGTCCGCCGCGGAAGTGGCGGCGTCGGCACCCGAGACCCGGCACCCGGGCGGGGCCGAGGGCCGCGCGCACGACCGTCCCCGCACCCACCCCATCCCGCCGGACACCCGGCGTACCCGAAGGAGACCCCGCGATGGCGAAGCTGGACTTTACGAGCCTCAACGAGAAACTGCAGTACACGATGTGGTCCGTGTTCTCGGTGCGTCACGGTGAGCTCCCGGAGGACCGGGCGGCCGTCGCCGCGGACCTCGAGGCGTTCATCCGCTCCTACGACGACGAGGAACTCACCATCCGCGGCGTCTACGACATCACCGGCCAGCGCGCCGAGGCCGACCTCATGATCTGGTGGCACGCCGAGAAGTTCGAGGACCTCCAGTCCGCCTACAAGCGCTTCCTCCGGGAGACGACGATCGGCCAGCTCTGCGACCCGGTGTGGTCCAACGCCGCGCTCCACCGGCCGGCCGAGTTCAACAAGTCCCACCTGCCGTCGTTCATCATGGGTGAGGACCCGGGCGACTGGATCTCCGTCTACCCGTTCGTCCGCTCCTACGACTGGTACCTGCTCCCGGACGACGAGCGCCGGAAGATCCTCGCCGAGCACGGCATGGCCGCCCGGGGCTACGACGAGGTGCGGGCGAACACCGTCCCCGCCTTCGCCCTCGGTGACTACGAGTGGATCCTCGCCTTCGAGTCGCCGACGCTCGACCGCATCGTGGACCTCATGTACACCATGCGGTACACCGAGGCCCGCCGGCACGTCCGCGAGGAGATCCCGTTCTTCACCGGGCGCCGGGTCAACGACGACATCGCGGGGTTCGTCGCCTCCCTGCCGTGACGCGGTCGTGAGCGGCGCCGGGGGGGGCTGCGGCGCCGGTCCGCGGGGGGGCTGCGGTGCCGGGGGTGGGGGCATGCGGCGCTGCTCCGCGGGGGCGGGTCAGTCGGCCGCCGGCTCCATCCGCAGCGCGATGCTGTTGATGCAGTAGCGCTGGTCGGTCGGGGTGTTGTACCCCTCGCCCTCGAAGACGTGGCCGAGGTGGCTGCCGCACCGGGCGCAGAGCACCTCGGTGCGTCGCATGCCGAGGGAGTCGTCGGCCCGGGTGATGACGGCGTCGCTGTCGGCGGGGTCGAAGAACGCCGGCCAGCCGCAGTGGGACTCGAACTTCTCCGTCGAGCGGAACAGTTCGGCGCCGCACGCCCGGCACAGGTAGACGCCCGGTGCGGTGGTGTCCGTGTACTCGCCGCGGAACGGCGCCTCCGTCCCCGCGCGGCGGAGGACGTGGAACTCCTCGGGGGAGAGACGCTCACGCCACTGGTCGTCGGTGAGGGCGGAGAAGTCCTCGATGGCTCCCACGCGGTGCGTGGGCTCCGGTGTCCCGGACGAGCGGGGCTCGGGCGTCTCTGACGGCTGTGTCATGGTCGGTGACCCTCCAGGGGGTTCGGTGCGGTCGGTGCGGGTGCAGGGGTGGCGGGGGAGTCGGCCGTGGGCCGGTGGGGACCGGCCGGCCGACCCCGCTCACGGACGGTCCAGACTACTACCGTGGCGGCGACCGCGATGACGATCAGGCCCCAGCCGACGGTGCCGCGGGTGTACTCCGCGATGCGGCCCCACCAGACCCACCTGTCGGAACTCCACACGTCGGGGGAGAGGCACAGGTACAGACCGAACCAGGCCACCGGGTTGTGCATGACGGAGCGGCGGAGGACCACGGTGAAGACCATCGGGAAGATCAACATCGAGTAGTACATTTGGCCGAGCGAGCTCGCGAGAAAGACACCGGTGAGAATAACGCCGGACGAGGTGGTCACCCACAGCAGTTCATCGGACTTTCTCCACTGCAGGAGTAGGACGACAGACAGGCCGACGAGAACGATCGTGAGTACGCGCAGAATAAGGGTGAGTGCGGGCGGCAGACCGTAGTAGACCCCCACCCCGGACAGGGAGGAGTTGGCGTAGTCCCGCACCACCCCGAGGTACGGCATGACGGTGTGCACGTAGTCGCCGGGGCGGACCGTCAGCGGCCACGCGGCGGCGGTGAACACGACCGGGACGGCGATCCCCGAGACGACGGTCGCCCACCGGCCGCGTAGGAGCGGGAGGACGAGCAGCGGGGCGAAGATCGGCTTCACCGTGATCGCGAGGCCGAGGGCCACCCCGGACAGGACGGTGCGTCCCCGGAGGAGCCACAGCATGAACAGGACCTCGAGCAGGAGCAGGACCCCGTTGATGTTGGAGAACAGCAGGGTGTTCGTCACGGACTCGGTCATGAAGGCGAGTGCGACGGCCACCGGCCACGTCCCGCCGCGCAGGGGGCGTCCGCACATCCGGGTGAGGAGGGCGAGGGCGACGACGACGGCCACCGCGTTGGCGACGATGAACACCAGCCGGCCGAGGTCGTGGCCGGGCAGCCACGCCAGCGGGCTGAGGAGCAGCGTGCCGCCGGGGGAGTAGAGGTAGTGCGGGTCGACGAAGCTGTAGTTCTCGTCGTAGACCGGAACGCCGTCCCGGAACCGGGTGAGTGCGGAGAACACCGTCGTGAAGTCGTCCGTCGGGTGGGCGTTCTGTGGCACGAGAAAGACGCGGTGGAGGAACGTCATGATCGCGACGGGCCACGCCACGCACGCGAGAACCGTGGATGTTCTCTGACTCGGCGCGGGAGTGGCTGAATGGTACGTCGTGCTAGTCACGAGTGGGAGTGTAGCCGGGGACTGTCCGGGGATCGGGTTGCGCCACCCTGGCGGAGGTGGGCCGGGGGAGCCCCGGACGTGCGGCAGGCCGGCACCGTGGGGTGCCGGCCTGGACTGTGGAGCGGATGACGGGACTCGAACCCGCGACCCTCACCTTGGCAAGGTGATGCGCTACCAACTGCGCTACATCCGCAAACCGGCCGGACCCGAGGGGCCCGGCCGGACTGTGCGCGATACTGGGATCGAACCAGTGACCTCTTCCGTGTCAGGGAAGCGCTCTCCCGCTGAGCTAAACGCGCGGGCGTTCCCCCGGAGGGGAACGTGGAGCGGATGACGGGACTCGAACCCGCGACCCTCACCTTGGCAAGGTGATGCGCTACCAACTGCGCTACATCCGCGTACCGGACGGTCATCGACCGCCGGTTCGTGCGCGATACTGGGATCGAACCAGTGACCTCTTCCGTGTCAGGGAAGCGCTCTCCCGCTGAGCTAAACGCGCGTGATACGAGGTGGAAACGGGAATCGAACCCGTGTACACGGTTTTGCAGACCGTTGCCTAAGCCACTCAGCCATTCCACCGTGGCGTTACCGCCTCGTGAGTCTCCGCCCGCCGCGCCGCGTGGGATGCGGCGGGCGAACGTGAACCCTGAGCGGATGACGGGACTCGAACCCGCGACCCTCACCTTGGCAAGGTGATGCGCTACCAACTGCGCTACATCCGCGTGCGCCACCAATTGGCGGTGCGCCACAGAACTCTAGCCTGACCCCTACGCCGGTGACAAATCCCCAGCGTGTGATCCTTCCGGGGTGGTCGCGGCCCATCCTCACGAGGCCCCCCGGGCCCGTTGTGGCTCGACCGTACGGCGGGTCCGGTGGCCGCCCCGAGGCTGCCCGGGGCGGCCACCGGCGCGCGGCCGTCTGCCCGACGCCCGGTACCCCGCCGCCGGTGCCGACGAGCACCTCCGAGGGGTGGAGGACCGCTGAAAAACGGCCGACGACGTGGACAGTTATGGCGTTGCGCAGGGGTGGTGCTAGATTACGTCCTGGCTCACGGTCCTATGGCTCAGTGGAAGAGCGTTCCGTTCACACCGGAAAGGTCGCTGGTTCGATCCCAGCTAGGACCACAACACAACGCACGCGGTCCCCCAGTGGGGCCGCGTGCGTTTGTCGTTTCCGGGACAACGCAGGACCGGGGACAACGCAGGACCGGGGAC
The DNA here is from genome assembly GCF_030408615.1 of Corynebacterium bovis DSM 20582 = CIP 54.80. Taxonomy (NCBI): domain Bacteria; kingdom Bacillati; phylum Actinomycetota; class Actinomycetes; order Mycobacteriales; family Corynebacteriaceae; genus Corynebacterium; species Corynebacterium bovis. The sequence goes on from NZ_CP047187.1 coordinate 1,270,205, forward strand.
AACGCAGGGTAGGGGACAACGCAGGGTAGGGGACAACAAAGTACCGGGGAGAACGAGGGTCGGGGAGCGAGGAAAGGCCGGGGAGCGACGAAGCACCTGCGACAACGACGGACCGGTGGCACGGAGAGAGTACCCGCGGGGGTCGTGTGCGTGACCGCCGGACCGCCCTGAATCAGGGGCACCATCGTTCCTTCTCTGTCAGTGAGTCCCCCGCCAGTGGTTCACGGGTGGAGACGCCCGCCCGGTGGACGAGCGCGCTCGACCCCCGGGTGGGGCCGATGCGGCAGTCGAGAACGTCTCGACCACCGGTGGGGGCGATGGGGCAGTCGAGAACGTGACGCCTGTTCCGGGCGTCTGGTGCATGCGTCTGTTCCACGTCTCAACTGTCTGACGGCCGTGGCTCCGGCCCTGAAACACCGGGCCCGGTCCCGTGGGGGCGGACACGGAGGGCGCCGTATCGGCGTCGGTGCGCGGTGAGGAAGGGCTCGCCGAGATCCCGGGGACCGGCGCGTCGGGGCCGGGGTCCCGGAATCTTTTCCGACGGCCACGTCTGCACCGCCGCCGCGAGGGTCCGTCAGACGTGGCCGCTGCCGACCCGTCCCACGCCGGTGTCGCCCCAGCGCACGGCACGCGCGGAGGCGGTCGTCCGCCGAGGGGGACGTCGTCCCCGGGTGTGTGACAACAGTCACACGAAAAGACGAGTGCCGGCAATTTCACAAAGCACTCGCTTGAAATGGCCCGGCACGACCGGCAGGGTGGCTCGACATGCCCCGGGGCCGTCGCTGACGGTTCCGAGAGGTGGGCCCGGTGACGGGCCCGGCACCGCGCCGAGGTCCGGACCCGGACCCGCGGTGGGAACAACGCCAGTTGCACGCGACTCCAAGGAGAGACTCACTTATGTCACGACTCATCGCACGATCCACCGCTGCACTCGCCCTCGGGGCGGCAGCGGTCACGGGCGGAGTCATGCTCTCGGCCCCCGCCGCCACGGCCGCCGCGCCGGAGGCGTGGGACCAGGTCGCCGCCTGTGAGGCCGGTGGAGACTGGGCGGCGAACACCGGCAACGGCTTCCAGGGTGGGCTGCAGTTCACCCCCGAGACGTGGGCCGCCAACGGTGGCACGGAGTTCGCCCCGACCGCCGACCAGGCCTCCCGTGAGCAGCAGATCCAGGTCGCCGAGAGCGTCCTCGCCTCCCAGGGCGCCGGTGCCTGGCCGAACTGCGGCGGTCCCGTCGCCGGCTGAGGCCGCTGACGATCCGCACCGCCGGGCCGTCCACCCCGTCACCGAACCGGTGACACGGGTGGGCGGCCCGTCGTGCGTTCCGGGGGAGGACGGCCCGGTCGTGCGCTCCGGGGGGGCGGGCGTGCATTCCGGGGAGGGGCTGTCGGCCGTCCCGCGCCCGGTCCCTGCGGCGCCGCGCCGACCACCCCCGGCCCGGGGCCGGCCGGCACGGAGGAAAATACGCATCCACCTGGTCGGAAACCCCGGCGGGCAGGGCCGCGGCGGGGGAGGGGACGCGCCGACGACGGGTGCCCCGGGAACTATCCGGTGCCCGGCGGCGACAGCTCAGACATGACGCCGCCCGGCCGACGCGGTCCAGCCGCCCGCCGGTCGCCGTCCACCCGATGCCGTCCCGCCGACGCCGTCCACCGGGTCCCCGCACCCCCGGACCGGGCGGGTCGCGCGACACCCCGGGCCGGGGGCAGCCTACGGTCAGGGGGACACGGCGACCGGGACGGCACCCGGACCCCGGTCCGGTCCGTCGTCACCGACGCCGGACGGCAGCCCCGATCTGATCCAGGAGGGTCACGAGACATGACACGTACACGCACCACAGCACCCCGCCGGCGCATCGCCGCCGTCGCCGCGGCCGGCGCACTCTGCCTCGGCGCGGGACCGGCCGTCGTGGGGGGCGGGGTCCTCGGCGGGCTCGTCCCCGTCGCCGCGGCGCACGACGTCGTCGTGTCCTCCAGCCCCGCCAACGGCGAGACCGTGACCACCCCGCCCCGGACGATCAGCCTGGAGTTCTCCGGGCAGCCGAAGGGCGACTTCGACTCCGTCGCGGTCTCCCGGAAGGACGAGAAGAAGGTCCTCTTCACCGCCGAGCCGTCCATCAACGGCCGCACCCTCACCGTCGACGTCCCCGAGGGCACGGACTTCACCCCCGGCGGGTACACCGTCGGCTACCAGATCACCTCGTCCGACGGCCACGCGACCCGCGGGAGCATCGGGTTCACGGTCGCCGGCGACGGCGGGGCCACCACGGCCGCCGGGTCGGCGGGATCCACCGGGGAGCAGGGCGGTTCCGGCTCCGCCGACGCGGAGGGGTCGACGGACGGGAACACCGGCGACCAGGCGCGGTCGACCGGGCTCCCGGGCTGGCTCATCCCCGTCGGCTCGATCATCGTCATCCTCGGTGCCCTCGCCGTCGCGATCAGCCAGTACCGCCGCATCGGGCGGTCACGGGACGCGGACGGCGCCGACACCGCGGGCCCGACGGACACCACCGGCCCCGACGGCGGGACCGGGCCGGTCGACGACCCGTCCGGCCGCTGACCGCGGCGTCCGCGTTTCCGGCGCACGTGGCCACGGCCTAAAATCGTCCCCGGGACCCGTCCCCGCCCGCCCGTCCGGCGGAGGGGCGGCCCCGGCGGCATGAGAGACCAGCGGGATCCCCCGCGATCCCGTCACCCAGACACAGAAACGGTAGTGAGAAGAATGTCCCCGAAGATCACCCCCACGCGTACCCGTCGCAGCATCGTCGTGGCCGCGGTCGCCTCGACCCTCGTGCTCGGCGCGTGCTCGAACAGCCAGACGGACTCCGACCAGCGCGTCGACACCGCCACGACCGGCGGCACGACGCCCGCGGCCGCTGTCTCGCCGAGCTCCTCCGCCGGGGCCGCGGCGTCGACCACCGCCCAGGCCGCCGGTGAGGAGGCGGTGACCCTCGAGGAGGGGTACGTCGGGGCGAAGAGCCCTGACACCGAGATGACCGCGGTCTTCGGCGAGCTCCGCAACGGCTCCGACGAGGACGTCACGATCACGCAGGTCGCCGGCAGCATCCCGGGCCGGTTCGAGATCCACGAGGTCGTCGACGGTGCGATGCGTCCGCGCTCGGGCGGCCTCACCGTCCCGGCCCACGGGACGGTCACCCTCCGGCCCGGCGGCGACCACATCATGGTCATGGACAACCGGGACGACATCGCCGCCGGCGACGCCGTCTCCCTCACGCTCACCGACTCCCGGGGCGGCACGCACGAGCTGCGCGACATCCCCGTCCGCGTCCAGCAGTCCGGCCACGAGGACTACGCCGAGGGCGGCTCCACGCCGGGCTCCATGTCCCCGATGCCGTCCATGGCCGCGACGTCCGCGCCCGTCGCCCCCTGATCGTCCCGGGGAGAGGTCACGTCGTGTCAGAACCCGCCGTGCCGGCCGGTCCGTCGGTGACGAGGAGGGGTTTTCTCGCCGGGGTGGGGGTCGCCTCGGCGGGGGTCTCGGTCGCGGCCGTCGCGTCGGCCTGCTCCGTCACCGACGGCACCGGACGCGACCGGTCGCAGGCGGGGAACGACGGTGCCGACGCCGTGCCCGCGCAGTCCGTCCCCTTCGACGGCGAACACCAGGCGGGGATCGGCACCCCGGCGCAACGCCACAACGTCACCGTCGCCTTCGACCTCCGACGCGGGGCCGGGCGGCGGGAGGTCCAGCGCCTGCTGCGGATCTGGACCGGCGACGCCCGGCGGATGTGCGGGGGCCGGCCGGCGCTCGCCGACCTCGAGCCGGAACTGTCCGCGGAGCCGGCGAACCTCACCGTGACCTGCGGGTTCGGTGAAGGTCTGTTCCGTGCGGCCGGCCGGGAGGACGTCCGGCCGGCGTGGCTGGCCCCGCTGCCGGCGTTCCGCGGCGACCGGCTCGACCCCCGGTGGGGCGGCGGGGACATCGTCCTCCAGGTGTGCGGCGACGACCGCACCACGCTCAGTCACGCGCTCCGCGTGCTCGTCCGCGGGGGCGCGGACTACGCCCGTCCCCGCTGGACGCAACGCGGGTTCCTCGACATGACGCGACGCGACGGCGACGGCGACCGGGGCGGGGACGCCGGGGCGGCGTCGGGACTCTCGCCCGACCAGGCGGGACGCGCGGGGACACCGCGGAACCTCTTCGGCTTCAAGGACGGGACGGTCAACCCCCGTACCGCCGCGGAGCTCGACGACCAGGTCTGGATCCCCGGACCGGGGCCGACCGCCGGCGGGACCGCGATGATCGTCCGGCGCATCGCCTTCGACATGCCCGCCTGGGAGGAGGTCGACCGGGACAGCCGGGAGGTCGCCTTCGGGCGGACCGTGACGACGGGTGCGCCGCTGACCGGCGGGGAAGAGTTCACCCCGGCGGACTTCGACCGGCTCGGCGACGACGGTCTGCCCGTCATCGACCGGCACAGCCACATGGCGTTGGCGACGCACGAGGGGCGCGACCCCCGGCAGCGGATGCTCCGGCGGGCCTACAACTACGACGAGCCCGTCTCGGCCGGTGACCCGACGCTCAGCGACAGCGGGCTCATCTTCACCTGCTTCCAGCGTGACCCGCGGGAGTCCTTCATCCCGGTCCAACGCCGGCTCGCCGAGGGCGACCGGCTGAACCAGTGGATCACCCACGTCGGGTCCGCGGTGTTCCTGTGCCCGCCCGGGACGACCGGCGGCGACACCGACTACTGGGGCCGCGGTCTCATCGAGGGGTGACGGACCGCGTCCCGCCGGGTGGACGCGGGCCTGTCCGGGCGGCCGGGTAAACTCATCCCCGTTCGTGGCCGTCACCGGGTATGTGACCGCCAGACACCGAGACGCAAGGAGCATCCTGACCGTGAGTGAACCAGCAACCGGCGTGGCCGGTTCCGCCGACGTCCGTTTCGCCGTCCCCGCCGGTGAGACGGCCGGCGCGGCGATGCGTGAGCTCGATCTGCCGACGAAGGGCCCGGAGGCGGTGGTCTGCGTCCGCGAGGACGACGGCACCCTCCGGGACCTGTCCTTCACCCCGGACCAGGACACGACGGTCACCGCCGTGCGCGCCGCGTCGCCGGAGGGCCGCGGTGTCATCCGCCACTCCTGCGCGCACGTCCTCGCCCAGGCCGTCCAGCGGGAGTTCCCGGGCACGAAGCTCGGCATCGGGCCGGCCATCGAGAACGGCTTCTACTACGACTTCGACGTCGCCGAGCCGTTCACCCCGGAGGACCTCCGGCGGCTCGAGAAGACGATGAAGAAGATCATCAAGTCCGGTCAGCGGTTCGAGCGGGTCACCTACGGGTCCGTCGAGGAGGCCCGCGCCGAGTACCTCGACGAGCCGTACAAGCTGGAGCTCGTCGACGACAAGTCCCGCGGCGACCTTCCCGAGGACGACGCGGCCGCGGAGGTCGGGGCGGGGGAGCTCACGGCCTACCGCAACGTCAACCCGCGCACCGGGGAGGTCGAGTGGTACGATCTCTGCCGTGGACCGCACGTGCCCACCACGCGGTACATCCCGGCTTTCGCGCTCACCCGGTCCTCGGCGGCCTACTGGCGCGGCGACCAGTCCAAGGCCGGCCTCCAGCGGATCTACGGCACCGCCTGGGAGTCGAAGGAGGCGCTCGACGAGTACCAGACGATGCTCGAGGAGGCGGAGAAGCGCGACCACCGCCGCCTGGGCAACGAACTGGACCTCTTCAGCTTCCCGGACGAGATCGGCTCCGGGTTCCCCGTGTTCCACCCGGACGGGGCGATCGTCCGCAACGAGATGGAGCAGCACTCGCTCCGCCGCCACCTGGCCGACGGCTACTCGCTCGTCAACACCCCGCACGTGACCAAGGGCGACCTCTTCCGGAAGTCCCAGCACCTCAACTGGTACTCCGAGGGCATGTTCCCGCCCATGCTGCTCGACGCGGAGCACGACGCCGACGGCAACGAGACGAAGCCCGGGCAGGACTACTACGTCAAGCCCATGAACTGCCCGATGCACAACCTCATCTTCGCCTCGCGGGGACGGTCGTACCGGGAACTGCCGCTGCGGCTGTTCGAGTTCGGCACGGTGTACCGGTACGAGAAGTCCGGTGTCGTCCACGGCCTTACCCGGGCGCGTGGCTTCACCCAGGACGACGCCCACATCTACTGCACCGAGGAGCAGATGGAGGAGGAGATCCGCACGGTTCTCCAGTTCATCATCTCCCTGCTCAAGGACTACGGGCTCAACGACTTCTACCTCGAGCTGTCCACCAAGGACCCGAACAAGTACGTCGGTGAGGACGACGTCTGGGAGCGGGCGACGGAGACCCTGCGCAAGGTCGGCGAGGACTCCGGCTTCGAGCTCGTCCCGGACCCCGCCGGCGCCGCCTTCTACGGTCCGAAGATCTCCGTCCAGGCCCGCGACGCCATCGGCCGGACCTGGCAGATGTCGACCGTGCAGCTGGACTTCAACCTGCCGGAACTGTTCGACCTCACGTACACGGCGGCCGACGGCTCCCGTCGCCGTCCGGTCATGATCCACCGGGCCCTGTTCGGGTCGATCGAGCGGTTCTTCGGCGTGCTGCTCGAGCACTACGCCGGGGCCTTCCCGGTGTGGCTCGCCCCGCACCAGGTCGTCGGCATCCCGGTTGCCGACGAGTTCGTGCCGCAGCTCGAGACCGTGGCCGCCGCCCTGCGGGCCGAGGGTGTCCGCGCGGAGGTGGACACGTCCGACGAGCGGATGCAGAAGAAGATCCGTACGCACACCACCGGCCGGGTGCCGTTCATGCTCCTCGCCGGGGCCCGCGACGTCGAGGCCGACGCCGTGAGCTTCCGCTTCCTCGACGGCACCCAGGTCAACGGGGTGCCGCGGGAGACCGCGGTCCGGATCATCACGGACTGGGTGCGCGCCCGCCGTAACGACCAGCCGAGTGAGGCCACCGTTGCAGAACTCCTCTGACCCCACGGACCCCGGCGACGGGGCCGACCACGACCCGCGGACGAACGGCCGGGTGGTCCGCGACCACGGCGTCGGGGACGACGACCGCCTCGTCAGGCTGTGGGCACCCTACCGGTCCGCCTACGTCACGACGACCGGCCGCTCCGACGACCCCTTCGTCGACCTCCCGGAGAAGTCCGACGAGGAGGCGCTCATCGTCGCGCGCGGTGAGGAGGTGTACTGCGTCCTCAACCTGTACCCGTACAACCCCGGCCACATGATGATCGTCCCGTACCGTCAGGTCGCCTCGTACGAGGACCTCACGGACGCGGAGACGGTCGAACTCACCGCGTTCACGAAGAAGGCGGTGCGCGTGCTGCGGCGCGTGTCCCGGCCGGACGCGCTGAACATCGGCATGAACCTGGGCCGCCCGTCGGGCGGTTCCGTGCCGAACCACCTCCACCAGCACGTCGTGCCCCGGTGGACCGGAGATGCTAGTTTCATGACAGTCATCAGCGGGACCACGGTGCTTCCCCAGGTCCTCGGGGAGACACGGCGCCTGCTGGCGGAGGCGTGGGAGGAACTGGACTAAATGCTGAGTGTGCGGGGGCGCGGCCCCATGGCGGTGGTCATTGAGCCGGTCGCGCGCCGTCTGGTGACCTGGGGTGTGACGCCCAACGCCGTGACCGTGTGCAGCACGGTGCTCGCCGTGGCCTTCGCGGTGACCCTCGTCCCGACGGGGCACCACTTCCTCGCCGGGCTGCTCATCGGCCTCACCGTCCTCACCGACATGGTCGACGGGACGATGGCCCGGATGCGCGGCGGCGGGACGAAGTTCGGCGCGACGCTCGACGCCACGTGCGACCGGATCGCCGACGGGGCGCTGTTCGGCGCCGTCGCGTGGTGGCTCGCCCGGGTCCACGACACGTCCTCACCCTGGCTGCTCATCGCGGCGCTCGTCATCATCGTCGCGAGCCAGGTGACCTCCTACGTCAAGGCCCGCGCCGAGGCGTCGGGGATCAAGGTCGACGGCGGCCTCATCGAACGGCCCGAGCGGCTGATCATCGGGCTCGTCACGCTCGGCCTCGGGGCCGGGGGGCTCGGCATCCCCTACCTGCTCGGGGCCGGCCTCACCCTCCTCGCCGTCGGGTCGGTGTACACCGTCCTCGAACGGCTCGTCATCGTCGCCCGCGCCGAGGGGGGTCAGGAACGGATCGCCGCCCCGACCGGGGCTCGCGAGTTCCCCGCGGAGGCACCGGGCCGTCCCGGGGACGACGACGGTCACGCCACCGCCCGTGACGACGACGGCCGCCGCGGGCCGACGGCGGGGGAGGGCCGGTCATGACGTCCGTCCTGTCCCGCGACGACCTCGTCGCCCTGGCCTACCGGACGGGGTGGGCCGTCACCGCCCGCGTCCCCGACGGGCTGGCCTCCGCAGCCTTCGCCGCCGGGGCGGACCGGGCCTCGCACGGCGGGACCGGCCCGGCCCAGCTCCGGGCGAACCTCGCCCGGGTCGTCGGCCCCGCCGCCGTCACCCGCGAGCTCGTCCGCGACAGCATGCGCTCCTACATGCGCTACTGGAAGGAGGCGTTCCAGCTTCCCCGGATCCAGGGCCCGGAGCTGCTGCGCCGCCTCGACCGGGGTTTCGACCCCGCGGAGCTCGAGGTCCTGCGGGAGTCCCGTGAGGACGGCCGGGGCACGGTGCTCGTCCTCCCGCACTCGGGCAACTGGGACATGGCCGGCCTGTGGCTGGCGAACAACTACGGCACGTTCACGACGGTCGCCGAGCGGCTGCGGCCGGAGAGCCTGTTCGACGCCTTCGTCGCCTACCGCGAGTCCCTCGGCTTCCGGATCATCGCCCTCACCGGCTCCGAGCAGCCGCCGTTCGAGGCGATGGTCGAGGTCCTGGAGAACGACGGCATCGTGTGCCTGCTCGGGGACCGGGACCTCAGCGGTCACGGCGTGCCGGTGTCCTTCTTCGGCGAGCGCACGAGCATCCCGGCCGGTCCGGCCCTCCTCGCGCAGCGCACCGGGGCGAACCTCCACGTCGTCCACAGCTACTTCGACGGCCCCGGCTGGGGGTTCCGCGTCAACCGGCCGACGGACACCGCCCGGCCGCTCGCCGAGGTCGTCCAGGACACCGCCGACCAGATGGCGGCGAACATCGCCCTGAACCCCGCGGACTGGCACATGCTCCAGCCGTTGTGGTTCGACGACCTCAGTGACCGCCGCCGGCTCCGCGCCGAGGGCGGCACCCCCGACGCGACGTCGGGGAGCACGGGGGACGGGGTGTCCGACCGGTGAAGATCGGCATGGTCTGCCCGTACTCCTTCGACGAGCCCGGCGGGGTCCAGGCGCACGCGATCCAGCTCTGCACCGAGCTGCAGCGCCGCGGCCACGAGGTCAGCCTCATCGGCCCCGGCACGGCGGCCGCGGAGGTCCCGGACTTCGCCGACCTCGGGGGCGGCTCGATCCCCATCCCCTACAACGGGTCCGTCGCCCGCCTGTCCTTCGGGCCCCCGACGTGGCGGCACCTCCGGCGCTGGATCTCCGGCCACGACTTCGACGTCGTGCACCTCCACGAGCCGAACTCACCGAGCTACTCCATGATCACGCTCGCCGTCGCCGACGGACCGCTCGTCGCGACGTACCACGCCTCCGCGTCGGAGTCGCTCATCCTGCGGATCTTCCTGCCGGTGCTGCGCCCGTTCCTCGAGAAGATCCACGCCGGCATCGCCGTCTCGGAGGAGGCGCGGCGGTGGCAGGTCGAGATGCTCGCCGGGGACCCGGTGCTCATCCCGAACGGGGTCGACACGCGGATCTACCGGGAGGCGTCCCCGCTGCCCGGGCTCGACCCCGACCGGCCGCGGGTCATGTTCCTCGGCCGCTTCGAGGAACCGCGCAAGGGGTTCCACGTCCTGCTCGCGGCCCTGCCGGCGATCGTCCGGGCCGTGCCGGACGTGGAGGTCCTCGTCGCCGGCAGCGGTGACGTCGAGGTCCTCCACCGACGTCTCCGGGAGGCCGGCGTGAGCTGGGTCGACGGCCTCGACCGGCCCGACCGGCCGGGGGACCGCGCGACCGTGCGGGTGCTGGGACGCGTGTCGGACGCGGACAAGGCCCGGGCCCTCGCCGCCTCGGACGTGTACGTCGCGCCGAACACGGGAGGGGAGAGCTTCGGCATCGTGCTCGTGGAGGCGATGGCCGCGGGGGCGGCCGTCGTCGCCAGTGACCTGCCGGCCTTCCTCGCCGTCACCGACCACGGGGACGCGGGGCACCTCTTCGGCAACGGGTCCGGGCGGGAGCTCGCCCGCCGCGTCATCGACCTGCTCGAGGACGACGCCGGGCGGGCCGCACTGGTCGAGCGCAGCGTCGCGCGCGCCGCGACGTACGACTGGGACTCCGTCACGACCGCCGTCGAACGGGTCTACGAGACCGTCGTGCAGCCGGGCAGGAAGGTGAGGCGGGCGTGACCGGCCTCATCCCCGCGTGGGTCCTCGTCGTCGGGCTCGTCGTGCTCGTCCTCGCGCTCCTCGGCATGTGGCTGTCCGGGCTCGCGACCCGGCTCAACCGGCTGCACATCCGGACCGACTCCGCCCGGTTGAGCCTCGAGGGTGCGCTCATGTCCCGCTCGGGTGTCATCGCGGTCCTCCAGCCGGAACTGGCGGCGAGCCTCGGCCGGGCGTCGAGCGTCGCCCTGCGGCCGACGGACATGGACGCGCGGTCGGACGCGGAGAACGCGGTGCTGCGCCACCTCGACCCGGCGGTGCTCACGCACCCCGCGTTCGTCGAGGCGTCGACGAAGGTGGACCTCGCCGCCCGGTTCTACAACGACGCCGTCGCCGACACCCGGCTCGTGCGCCAACGGGCCGTCGTCCGGGGCTTCCGGCTGTCCGGGTCCGCGCCGCTGCCCGAGTACTACGAGGGACTCGCCGCCGGCGGCCAGGACTGACGCGCGGCGCGGCGGGGCCGTTCCGGGGCCGTGACGTGGTGGCCGGTGGAACCGTTGACGCCCCGCGCGGTTAGAATCGACGCGACGGTGGGGCCGGACCGGTGACCGGGTGCCCGACCGGCCCACCACAACAGTCATGACGAGGAAACGAGGCTACAGATGAGTGCAGCAAGCGACAGCTCCCGCGGGACCGCGCGGGTCAAGCGCGGCCTGGCGGACATGCTGAAGGGCGGCGTCATCATGGACGTCGTCACCCCCGAGCAGGCGAAGATCGCCGAGGACGCCGGGGCCACGGCGGTCATGGCCCTCGAGCGCGTCCCGGCGGACATCCGTGCCGAGGGCGGGGTCTCGCGGATGTCCGACCCGGACATGATCGAGGGCATCATCGACGCCGTGTCGATCCCGGTCATGGCGAAGGCCCGCATCGGACACTTCGTCGAGGCCCAGGTCCTCGAGAGCCTCGGCGTGGACTTCATCGACGAGTCCGAGGTCCTCACCCCGGCCGACTACGCCAACCACATCGAAAAGTTCTCCTTCACCGTGCCGTTCGTGTGCGGGGCGACGAACCTCGGCGAGGCCCTCCGCCGAATCAACGAGGGCGCGGCGATGATCCGCTCCAAGGGCGAGGCCGGGACCGGCGACGTGTCGAACGCCGTCACCCACATGCGGACGATCCGCGCGGAGATCAACCGCCTGTCGTCCATGGCCCCCGACGAGCTGTACGTCGCCGCGAAGGAGCTCCAGGCCCCGTACGAGCTCGTCCGCGAGGTCGCGGAGAAGGGCTCCCTGCCCGTCGTGCTGTTCACCGCCGGCGGCATCGCCACCCCCGCCGACGCGGCGATGATGATGCAGCTCGGCGCCGAGGGCGTGTTCGTCGGCTCCGGCATCTTCAAGTCCGGCGACCCGGCGAGCCGGGCCCGGGCGATCGTCCGCGCGACGCAGAACTTCGACGACCCCGCGACGATCGCCGAGGTGTCCCGCGGTCTCGGTGAGGCGATGGTCGGCATCAACGTCGACGACATCCCGCAGCCGCACCGCCTCGCCGAGCGCGGGTGGTGACGACCGCCACCCCGTCCGTCGTGTCCGCCCCCGGTGCGGGCACGCCCCCACCGCCCGACCTCACCCGCGCACACGACAGAGGAGCCCGACAGTGAACGACGTCCGGTCCCGGATCAACGACGTCCTCGACCTCGAGAGGATCGACGACGACATCTACCGCGGCAGGGTCATCCCCTCGACCTTGACGCGGACCTTCGGTGGCCAGGTCGCCTCCCAGAGTCTCGTCGCGGCGACGCAGACCGTCGCCGAGGGGTTCCGGGTCCACTCCCTCCACGGCTACTTCGTCGCCCCGGGCAACTCGGACGAGCCGACGACGTACCTCGTCGACCGGGTGCGGGACGGACGGTCGTTCGTCATGCGGTCCGTCAAGGCCATCCAGAACGGGCACGCGATCTTCATCATGCAGGCGAGCTTCCACCACGGCCGTGACGCCGGACCGGAGCACGCCGACCGGATGCGGGACGTCCCGGCCCCGGAGGACGTCGTCGTCGACCCCTCGGACAACCCCCCGGTGCGCCGGGCCCTCTTCCAAAAGTGGTCCGACTGGGACATCCGGGTCGTCCCCCCGGAGAACTACCGGCACGACCCGGACCGGGCCTCCCAGCAGGTCGTCTGGTTCCGCACGCGGGAGTCCCTCCCCGACGACGACACCGTCCACGTGTGCACGCTCGCCTACATGTCCGACATGACGCTGCTGAGCAGCGCGCTCGTCCCGCACCAGGGGCAGACGTTCCAGGAGGCGTCGCTCGACCACGCGATGTGGTTCCTCCGGCCGTTCCGGGCGGACGAGTGGCTGCTCTACGACCAGACCTCCCCGTCGGCGCACGCCGGCCGGGCGCTGACCCACGGCCGGATCTTCAACCGGCAGGGTGAGCTCGTCGCCGTCGTCACCCAGGAGGGCCTCACCCGGGCGCTCGAGCCGTCGAAGGGCGGGGCCATCCCGTTCCGGGACGGCGTCGCGGAGAGCGCCGACGGCCGGACGGCGACGGGGGAGACCCGGTGAGCGCCCCGGTCATCGGCGTCCTCGCCGTCCAGGGTGGCGTGCGGGAGCACGTCCGTGCCCTCGAACGCCTCGGGGCGACCGCCGTCGAGGTGCGCCGCACCGCCCACCTCGAGGGGCTCGACGGGATCGTGCTCCCGGGAGGGGAGTCGACGACGATGTCGACGCTGCTCACCGTCGGCGGCATGTTCGAGCCGCTGCGCGACGCGCTCGCCGCGGGCCTGCCCGCCTTCGGCACGTGCGCCGGGCTCATCATGCTCTCCCGGGAGGTCCTCGACACCCGGCCCGACGCGCGCAGCCTCGGGGCGCTCGACATCGCCGTCCGGCGCAACGCCTTCGGCCGCCAGGTCGCGTCCTTCGAGACCGACCTCGACGTCAGCGGGGTCGACGACCCCGTCCACGCCGTGTTCATCCGGGCCCCGTGGGTCGAGCGGGTCGGCGACGACGTCGAGGTCCTCGCCCGCGTCACCGACGGGCCCGCCGACGGGGCGGTCGTCGCGGTCCGCCAGGGCGTGGTCCTGGGCATCTCCTTCCACCCGGAACTCACCGAGGACGACCGGATGCACCGGTACTTCCTCGACATCGTCGCCGGGACCCGGTGACCCCGCCCGGGCCGCGGACGCGCCGCGCCCGTGGTGGCGTCGGACGCCCCGGGGCCGTGCACTAGAGTGGGTGCGTCGGCATCCGGTCCCAGCGGGTGCCTCCCGGGGACGCGGTCCGGGACGCGGACGGCGCAGGACAGCGTCGTCCCCCTCACCGACCGCGGACCCCCGTCCGAGCCAGACAACCCGAGTGACGGAGAGTTAGCAGATGAGTGGCCACTCCAAATGGGCAACCACGAAGCACAAGAAGGCCGCGAACGACGCCAAGCGTGGCAAGGAGTTCGCGAAGCTGATCAAGAACATCGAGGTCGCCGCCCGCACCGGCGGTGGTGACCCGGCGGCGAACCCGACGCTCGACGACATGATCAAGAAGGCCAAGAAGGCCTCCGTCCCCAACGACAACATCGAGCGTGCCCGGAAGCGTGGCTCGGGCGAGGAATCTGGCGGCGCCGACTGGGAGACGATCATGTACGAGGGCTACGGGCCCAACGGCGTGGCCGTGCTCATCGAGTGCCTCACCGACAACCGGAACCGGGCGGCGACCGACGTGCGCACCGCCATGACGAAGAACGGCGGCAGCATGGCCGACGCCGGATCCGTGTCCTACCTCTTCAGCCGCAAGGGTGTCGCCGTGCTCGACAAGGGTGACCACACCGAGGACGACATCCTCCTCGCCGTGCTCGACGCCGGTGCCGAGGAGGTCAACGACCTCGGCGAGAAGTTCGAGATCGTCTGCGACGCCTCCGACATCCCCGCCGTCCGTGGGGCGCTCCAGGACTCCGGGATCGACTACGACTCGATCGACCCGGACTTCCGGGCCTCGGTCGAGGTGCCGCTCGACGTCGACGGGGCGCGGAAGATCATGCGCCTCATCGACGCGCTCGAGGACTCCGACGACGTGCAGAACGTCTTCACCAACATGGACCTGAGCGAGGAGGTCGTCGCCGCGCTCGACTGAGCGGCGACGGGGGTACAGGCGCGCCCGGGAGGGGGGCGTGGGTGACCGGGGACCGGCGGACCCGTGGTCAGCGGGCGCCGGCCTCCCGGTCGAGGAGCGACTGCTTGACCGGGGTGCCGTACCGGAACCCGCCCACGGTCCCGTCCGACCGGAGCACCCGGTGGCACGGGACGAACAGGGCCGCGGCGTTCGACGCGCACGCCCCGGCGGCCGCGCGGACGGCCCGCGAGGACCCGAGCATCCGGGCGAACCCGGCGTAGGTCACGGGCTCGCCCGGCGGGACGTCCCGGAGGACCCGCCACGCCCGCTCCCGGAATCCGCCCGAGCGCTGCGTGACCGGGATCGACGCGGGGGCGAGGAGGTCCCCGCCGTAGTAGGCCCGGACCGCGTCGGCGGCGTCGCGGAGGACGGGGTCCTCCACCCCGCGCTGCAGGGACGTCGGGCGCAGGTCCGGGTGGATGAGCGGGAGCAGCGGTTCAGGTGTGTCGACCCATCCGGCGGCGAGGACGGCCGGGGAGAGGGTGGAGGCCCCCTGGTGTCCGACGATGACGGTGAAGGCGCCGTCGGGGGTGGACACGGTCACCGTCAGCCCCTGCGCCGGGGAACGGTACGAGGGGGAGGTCATCCGACCCACAGTACGTGAGGTGCGGGGAGGGCGTGCCGCGCGGGGTCGGTGGGGGCCGGCCCCCGATGCGTCGGCCCCCGGACGCGTCAGGGCCGGGCAGTGGGTGGGCCGTCGGCCCCGAACAGTGGGGGGCGGCCGCCGGTCCCCGAACGGTGGGGCGGCCGTCAGCCCCCGAACGGCGGGCCGACGACGAGCAGGGCGACGAAGACGACGACGATGACGACGACGACCACCGCGGCGGCCTGCGCCGGGGACCGGACGATCCACGCCATGAGGTGCTGGCCGGCCGAGCGGGGCTGCTCGTCGTCGTCCCGGAAGCGCCAGCCGCCGGACAGGCCGCCGCGGGCGGCGACGGACCGTTCGAAGGGGACCGTGGCGAACGGGACGACCGCCGAGACGACACCGAGGACGATCCGGCCCGCACCCCACCGGCCGTTCGCGGCGACGAGCGCGGTCGCGGCGAGGAAGCAGAGGAACACGAAGCCGTGGACGGGGCCGGCGGCGCGCACGCCGGCCTCCGTGACGCCGGTGTACTTCAGCACCATGCCGATGATGAGGAGTGCCCAGGTCACCGCCTCGACCACGGCGACGACGCGGTAGAGGGAGCGGGGGGAGACGCGGGAGGACGGGGTGGGCTGACCACCGGCCGGGCGGTCGGCGGCGGGGCGGGGCCCCCGGGGGACGGCGGAGCTCGTGGAGGACATGGGGGACACAGTACCGCGACCGCGGGCGGGGGCCGGGGGCGGCGTCCCGGCGGGGGTCCGGGCGGTGCGGGAGGGGGACCTGCAGTCGATCGTGTGTGCTAACGTGGGTCCGGTTGCGGGGTGTGCCGGAGCCGGTCGGAACCGGCCGGTCGCCCCGCCCGCGGCCGTCGGTCGGTGACGGGACGACGACCGCGGGGTACGAGAATGCGTCACAATGGGTCCCCGTGACATCCGGGGGACCGGTGCGACGACGGACGGGAGGAAGCCGATGGTGCGGTCGGTGACGGGCGGGCCGCCGCCGCCGGGCGGGGCGGGCCGGCGGGGGGTGCCGGGTGCGACCCGGGGGGCCGGCCTCGACGGACTCCGGGTGATGGGGATCGACCCCGGTCTCACTCGGTGCGGGTTGTCCGTCGTCCAGGCCGCGCGGGGACGGGCCGTGCTGCCCGTCGCCGTCGGTGTCGTGCGCACCCCGGCCGACCTCGAACTCGCCCAGCGGCTGCGGCGGCTCTCGGACGCCGTCGAGGAGTGGATGGACGACTACGCGCCGGACGTCGTCGCCGTCGAGCGCGTCTTCGAACGGGGTAACGTGTCCACCGTCATGAACACCGCCCACGCCTCGGGCGTCCTCATGCTGAGCGCCGCCCGCCGGGACATCCCCGTGCACCTCTACACCCCCAGCGAGGTGAAGAAGGCGGTGTCCGGCAACGGTCGGGCGGACAAGCAGCAGATGACGGCGATGATCACGCGGATCCTCGGCCTGACGGAACCACCGAGACCGGCGGACGCGGCGGACGCCCTCGCCCTCGCCGTCTGCCACTGCTGGAGGGCACCCATGAATGCACGACTGAAAGGCACACTGTGATCGCGTCACTCCGAGGAACCGTGGTGGACAAGGGGCTCGACCACGTCGTCATCGAGTGCGGCGGCGTCGGCTACCTCTGCCAGGCCACGCCCCGCACGCTCGCGGACCTCCCGCGCGGGGGCGAGGCCCACGTCCTCACGACGATGGTCGTGCGGGAGGACTCGCAGACGCTGTACGCGTTCCCCGACGCCGCGACGCGGGAGGTCTTCGGCGTCGTGCAGAGTGTCTCCGGGGTCGGGGCCCGCCTCGCGATGGGCATCATGTCCGTGCTCAGCCCCGGGGAGCTCGCCGACGCCGTCGCGGCGGGCGACGTCAAGGCCCTCCAGAAGGCCCCCGGGGTGGGCAAGCGCCTCGCCGAGCGCATGGCCGTCGACCTCCGGGGGAAGCTCGACGCCTTCGCCGGGACCGCGCCCGCCACGGCGGCCGGCACCGGGTCCGGCGCGCCGGACGTCGCCGCCGACGCGGTCGGCGCGCAGGTCGTCGAGGCGCTCACCGGCCTCGGGTTCAGCCGGGACGCGGCCGAGGCCGTGGTCGGTGAGGTCGCCGCGGCCGAGCCCGGGGCGGACACCGGGACGCTGCTCCGCCTGAGCCTCGCCCGGATCGGCGGAGGTGCGCGGTGAGCGACATCGAACGGACCGAGTTCGACCTCTCCGGTGCCACCGGCCCCACGGTCCCGGCCGCCGGACCGCGCGCGACGGGCGCCGACGCCGCGGGGGTCAACGACGACCTCCGTCCCGCGCAGCTGCCCGCCGAGGCGGAGGCCGAACTGTCCCTGCGGCCCCGGTCGCTGCGGGAGTTCATCGGCCAGCCGAAGGTCAGGCACCAGCTCGACCTCGTGCTGCGGGGGGCGCGGTCGCGCGGGGTCGCCCCGGACCACGTGCTGCTCGCCGGCCCGCCCGGGCTGGGTAAGACGACGATGGCGATGATCATCGCGCAGGAGCTCGGGACGTCGCTGCGGATGACGTCCGGCCCCGCCCTCGAACGCGCCGGCGACCTCGCCGCGATGCTGTCCAACCTCATGGAGGGGGACGTGCTCTTCATCGACGAGATCCACCGGATCGCCCGCCCGGCCGAGGAGATGCTCTACATGGCCATGGAGGACTTCCGCATCGACGTCATCGTCGGCAAGGGCCCCGGGGCGACGTCCATCCCCATCGACATCGCCCCCTTCACCCTCGTCGGGGCGACGACCCGCGCAGGCATGCTCACCGGGCCGCTGCGCGACAGGTTCGGCTTCACCGCGCAGATGGAGTTCTACGACACCGACGACCTCACCGAGGTCGTGGTCCGGGCCGCGGGGATCCTCGGCGTCGACATCACCCGCGAGGCGGCGGCCGAGGTCGCCTCCCGGTCCCGTGGCACCCCCCGCATTGCCAACCGGCTGCTCCGGCGGGTGCGGGACTACGCGGACGTCCACGCCGACGGCCGCGTCACCCTCGACGTCGCCCGCGCGGCGCTCATCGTCTTCGACGTCGACGGCAGCGGCCTCGACCGGCTCGACCGGGCGGTGCTCACCGCGCTCGTCACCGGGCACGGCGGAGGGCCCGTGGGCGTCGGGACGCTCGCGCTCGCCGTCGGTGAAGAGGTTACGACCGTCGAGGAGGTCTGCGAGCCGTACCTCGTGCGCGCCGGCCTCATCGCCCGCACCCCGCGGGGTCGGGTGGCGACGGGGGCGGCGTGGCGGCACCTCGGCATGGAGCCCCCCGCGGAGGCCCCGGGGCTCTGACCGCGGCCGGCCCGGTGCCGGCCGAACGGCCGTCGGGCGCGCCCCCGTGTGGCACACTGGGAGGCATGGAATTCATTCTGATCGTGCTCATCATCCTGGTCTTCCTCGGGATCCCGCTCATGCAGGTCCGGAAGCAGTCCCGGCAGCTCAAGACGATCCGGGAGTTCCAGTCGCAGCTGCGTGAGGGGATGATCGTCCAGACGACCTCCGGTCTGCGCGGCGTCGTGACCTACGTCGGAGAGCACACCGTCGACCTGGAGATCGCCCCGTCCGTCGTGACGACATGGGACCGCGCCGCCGTCCTCAAGCTCATCGACGACGCCGGCGCGACCGGGATCGACGCCGGGGCCCCCGTCGCCCCCGCGGAGACTCCGGGGGAGAACCCGGGGGAGACCCCGGACACGGACGTCGCCCGCGGGACCGCGGGGACCGGTGACGCGGACACCGCCGACGGCACCGCCGAGCCCGTCGTCATCGACGAGCGGCCGCGGGACGTCGACCCGACCACGCGGGACGCCGGGTCCACGCGTCCGGACGACCTGCCCGGGACAGGTGGGCAGCACCGGCCGTGAGGCGCCGGTGACGCATCCGTGACGGTGCAGTCGCGCCGAGGGCCGGCGGGGGGCGGGCCCGGGTGGGGCAGGGCGACGCTGCGGGACGCTGCGGTCGCGCCGAGAGGCCGGCGGGGGCCGCGCCCGGGTGGGGCAGGGCGACGCGGCGGGACACGGTCGACGGCACGGTGAGTCGCGAGGTGGGGGTGAGGGGGCGGAGGATATAGACTCTCGGGGGTTAGGCAACGGACAACCCTCAGGAGAACAGCGTGAACTCAGCGCGGAAGACCGCCGCCAGGGCCAGACGGTGGCCGGTGCAGGCGCTTCTCGGCTTCATCGTCCTCGTCCTGGTCGTCTTCGGACTGGTGTTCTTCACCGGCCCGAAGACCCCCGTACCGAAGCTGGGCATCGACCTCCAGGGCGGGACGCGCGTGACGCTCGTCCCGCAGGGGGAGCGGCCCACCGGTGACCAGCTCGACCAGGCGCGACGGATCCTCGAGGACCGCGTCAACGGCATGGGTGTCTCCGGCGCGGACGTCGTCACCGACGGCGACACCCTCGTCATCACCGTCCCCGGCGAGGACTCCTCCCAGGCCAAGGCCCTGGGCCGGACCTCGCAGCTCCTCTTCCGCCCGGTCGTCTCGCAGGGCGGCCCGCAGCCCACGAAGAACTTCGGTTCGACGCTCGTCTCCACCGCCGACCGGTGGGTCTCCGCGGGCATCATCACCCCGGACGACGCGAACAAGAAGCTCGGCGACATGGCCGGACAGATGGAGCAGATGGGGCTGCCCAAGCCCGAGGGGCCGCTCACGGTCCACGCCACGGCCCCGAAGGAGCCGGGCAACTCCATCGAGGAGCAGGAGCAGCGGGACAAGCAGGCCGACGTCATGAAGACCGACCGCCAGAGCGACGACCCCGACACGCTCTTCGCCTCCGCCGCGCTCCTCACCTGCGGCCCGTCCGACCCGCTCGCCGGTGCCGACGACCCCCGCAAGCCCCTCGTGGCGTGCGGTGACCAGGGGCCGCAGCTGCTCGCCCCGGTCCCGCTGCTCAAGGGGGAGACCGACGAGCAGAACGGCCGTCGGCTCACCGGTGACCTCGTCGAGAACGACAGCGTCCAGGGCGGGCTCAACCCGCAGACCGGGCAGGTCGAGATCACGTTCAAGTTCAAGACCGGCGGCGACAACCCCGGCGGCGAGACGTGGGCCGACATCGGGCAGAAGAACCTCGGCAACGCGATCGCCATCACGCTCGACAGCCACATCATCTCCGCCCCGCAGATCCGCGAGGCCACCCCGGCCGGGTCGACGACCCAGATCACCGGCGACTTCTCGGAGAAGGAGGCGCAGGACCTGGCGAACAACCTGCGCTACGGTGCGCTGCCGCTGAGCTTCACCGGTGAGAACGGGGAGCAGGGCGGAACCGCCCAGACCATCTCGCCGACCATGGGCCTCGCCTCGCTCCGCGCCGGCCTCATCGCCGGCATCGTCGGCCTCGTGCTCGTCGCCCTGTACGCCCTGGCGTACTACCGCGGGCTCGGCGTCGTCGCCCTGCTGTCCCTCGTCGCCTCGGGCGTGCTCATCTACGGCACCCTCGTGCTGCTCGGACGCTGGATCGGGTACAGCCTCGACCTCGCCGGCATCGCCGGCCTCATCATCGGCGTCGGGACGACGGCGGACTCGTTCGTCGTCTACTTCGAGCGGATCAAGGACGAGATCCACCAGGGGTCGACCTTCCGGTCCGCGGTCCCGCGCGCATGGAAGCGGGCGAGCTCGACGGTCGTCACCGGCAACATGGTCTCCCTCGTCGCCGCCGTGGTCCTGTACTTCCTCGCCATCGGCGAGGTCAAGGGCTTCGCCTTCACCCTGGGCCTGACGACCTTCTTCGACATCGTCGTCGCGTTCCTCGTCACGGCCCCGCTCGTGATCCTCCTGTCCCGCCGGGAGGCCTTCGCCCGACCGGCCCTCAACGGGCTCGGCTCCGCCTTCCGCTCGTCCCGCCGGAACCGCCGGGAGGCCGAGCGCCGCGCCGCCGCGGCACCGCGGCCCGCCGCCCGGCCGGCGGCCGACGCCGGGTCCGGGGCCGACGCCTCCGACGCCACGCCGGCGACCGGCGACGTGACCGGCACGGCCACCCCGGCGTCCGGCACCGCCGGCACAGACACCCCGGGCACGGCCACGCCGGCGCAGGACAGCGTCGGCACGGACACCCCCGGCACGGACGCCCCCGAGACGGCGACCGGAAAGGACGACCGATCATGAGCACCCCGAACGATCCGCACGATCCGAACGGAGCTGTCCCCGTGACCGACCCGACATCCTCCGGGACGACCACCGCCCCCGGCCCCGACGCGACCGCCCCGTCGGCGGACACCGCCCGGGCCGACGCCGCCGCCGACCGGCCCGCCGGCTTCCTCGAGCGCATGTACAACGGCGAGGGCGGGTTCGCCTTCGTCGGCCACCGCCGCCGGTGGTTCACGATCTTCGGGATCGTCGTCGTCGCGTGCCTCGTGACGATCCTCGTCCGCGGGTTCTCCCTCGGCATCGACTTCGAGGGCGGCACCCGCATGACCGTGCCCCCGGACAACGGCGCCGACGAGACCTCGGTCAGCCGCACGTTCCACGACGCCACCGGCGTCGAGGCGCAGTCCACCCAGGTCGTCGGCTCCGGGGCGAGCCAGACCATCGAGATCACCTCCGAGCGCCTGAGCAACGAGCAGGTCGACAAGGCCCGGGTGGCCCTCTTCAACGCCTTCCACCCGAAGGACAACAACGGGCAGGTCACCCCCGACTCCATCGGCGACTCCACGGTCTCCGAGTCCTGGGGCGGGTCGATCACGAAGCGCATGGTCATCGCCCTCGGCGTGTTCCTGCTGCTGATCTTCGCCTACATCGCGATCCGCTTCGAACGGGACATGGCGATCTCGGCGATCGTCGCGCTCCTCGTCGACCTCATCGTCGTGTCCGGCATCTACTCCCTCGTGGGCTTCGAGGTCTCGCCGGCGACCGTCATCGGCCTGCTGACGATCCTCGCGTACTCCCTCTACGACACCGTCGTCGTCTTCGACAAGGTGCGGGAGAACACGGCGGACGTGTTCGGGTCGACCCGGTCGACGTACGGGGAGCAGGTGAACCTCGCGGTCAACCAGACCGTCATGCGGTCCATCAACACGTCCCTGTTCTCCATCGTGCCCATCGCGTCGCTCCTCGTCGTCGCCGTGTGGCTCATGGGTGTCGGCACGCTGAAGGACCTCGCGCTGGTCCAGCTCATCGGCGTCATCGCCGGCACGTTCAGCTCGATCTTCCTCGCCTCGCCGCTGCTCGTGACCCTGAAGTCCGTGCAGAAGGCGTACCGGGAGCACGACGCGAAGGTCGCCCGGGCCCGCGAGCTCGCGGCCTCGGGTGCCGGCCCGCTCGGCCGGGCCGACGTGTCCGGCGACCGGCCCGCCGACGGCGCAGCCACGGCGACGGCGGGGGAGCCGGGAACGGGTGCCGCCACCGCCGTCGACCCCGCGGCCACCGCCGCCGCCGACCGGGGCGCGGTCGTGGCGCGGTCGTCGTCGGTCCTCACCTCCGGGACCGACGGGGACGCCCCCGCCGGCGACCCCACCGTCACCGACGACACGACCCCCGGCGACGGCGCCGGCACCGCCCGCCGGACCGTGCGCCCGCCCTCGACCCCGACGACGGACAGCGGCCGCTCCTGGCGACCGGGGATGTAGGGCCGATGCCTCCCCGGTTCCCCCACCTCCGTCGGGCCCGGGTCGTCCCGGCCGTCGTCACCGCCCTGGTCACCGCCGGGGCCGGCCTCGCCGCGTGCGGCACCCGTGACGACCCGGGCCCGGACGCCCCGCAGCCGGCCTTCGGCTACGCGCTGCCGGTCCCGCTCGTCACGACGAACGCGGGCAGCGCGGTCGGCGTCGCCACCGACGCGGCGAAGATCTCTGCCCGGCTCTACCCGGGCGCGTTCCTCAACGGGCCGAACGGGCAGCTCCTGCCGAACGCCGACCTCGTCACCGCCGCGCCCGTCCCGCCGGGACCCGACGCCCCCGCCGACGCGGTCGACTACACGGTCGCCGACGCCGCGACGTTCTCCGACTCCGTCCCCGTCACCTGCGACGACTTCTACCTCGCGTGGGCCGCCGGGGTGAACCCCGCCGCCTTCGGCTCGGACATGCCGGTGTACCGGTCGGTGACCTCCGTCGACTGCACCCCTGGGTCGCGGACCTTCCGCGTCACCTTCACCCCGGGGCACGCCGGCCGCTACCGGGAGCTGTTCGGCATCGGTCAGGTGCTTCCGGCCCACACCGTCGTCGCCCACGCGGGCTTCGGCGACGCCGCGCCCGACGGGGCCGGGGCCGGGGCCGACTCCCCGGCCGACGCCTCCGGCGACGCCGGGACGACGGGTGCGGACGCGGCCGGGGAGACCGCCGGCACCGGACAGCCGGACGTCGTGTCCCTGCTCTCCTCCGGCGACCCCGACACCCTCGACCGGCTCGGCGCCGCGTGGCGCGACACCTTCACCCTCGCCACTACCGACCCCGCGACGGTGCCGACCGCCGGGCCGTACCGGATCACCGGCCGGCGCGCCGACGGGTCACTCACCCTCGAGCCGAACCCCGCCTGGCGCGGCGACGCCCCGGGTCAGGGCTCGGTCGTCATGTGGCCCGCCGGGGTGGACTACCGCCGGATCATCGCCGACCGCCAGCTCGTCATCGCCGACCTCCCGCCGACGGTCCGCGACGCCGACGGGGGAGACACCGGGTTCTCAGGTGCCGGGCTCCGGTTCTCGACGGCCGCCGGGACGCGGGTCGACGGCCTCCGCCTGTCCGACCAGGGGGTGTTCGCCCCGGCGGAGAACCGGTCCGCGTTCGCGCGGTGCATCGACCGCGCCGCGGTCGTCCACGCGGTCCAGCAGACCACCGGCGTCGACGTCACGCCGACGGGGCTGCGCGTCATCGCCCCGTCGCACCCCCTCGCCCCGCGGCTCGCGGACATCAACGGCCGCGCCACGGCGGTGGACCGGGACGCGGCGAAGGCCGCGCTCGACGGGGCGACGGTGCGCATCGGGTTCCTCGGCGACATCAGCCGGTACGCGCCGATGGTCACGGCCCTCGCCGGGTCCTGCGCCGAGGCCGGCGTCACCGTCGTCCCCGTGCCCCGCACCGCCGACGACCTCGGGCAGCTCGGCGTGGACTACGACGCCGTGCTCGACGCGCGGTCGTCCTTCGCCCAGAACCCGGACTCGCCCGTGTCGGTCTTCTCCCCGCTCGGCGACATCCGCCGGGCCGAGGAGGAGCTCGACACGCAGACGGCGACGATCCCGCTGACGACGGAGCCCCGCGCGATCGCCGTCAACGACCACGTCGCCAACGTCGTCGACAATCCCGGTGAAGCCGGGCTGAGCTGGAACATGGACCGGTGGGTGGAGCACGACGCCCCCGTGTCCTCCGCGGAGCCGTCCGCTTCGCCGCAGGCGTGACGTCGGCTACGCTGACTATCCTGAGCAGTCCGCCCGTGCGGAGCGACGCAGTGGAGGTAGCGATGACGGAGACCCGGTTCAGCACCGCGACGGAGGCGCTGACGGCGCTGACCCGCGTCGTCCCCGACTTCCCCTCGCCGGGGGTGACCTTCGGCGACCTCACCCCGGTCCTCGCCGACCCGGACGGCTTCCGGGTCGTCGTCGACGACCTCGCCGCCGCGGTCGGGGAATGCGCGCCGGACCTCGTCGCCGGACTCGACGCGCGGGGCTTCCTCGTCGGCTCGGCCGTCGCGCGGGCCCTCGGCACCGGGATCCTCGCCGTGCGGAAGGCGGGGAAGCTGCCGCCGCCGGTGCACCACGAGGACTACGCCCTGGAGTACGGCACCGCGGCCCTCGAGATCCCCGCCTCCGGGGTGCCCCTCGAGGGTCGGAGGGTCGTCCTCGTCGACGACGTCCTCGCCACGGGCGGCACGATGGCGGCGTCGCGGGCCCTGCTCGAGCGCGCGGGGGCGGTCGTCTGCGGACTCGCCGTCGTCCTCGAGGTGCCGGGCCTCGGCGGACGGGACCGGTTCCCCGACCTGCCCCTGTACGTCGCCGGCGACCGGGACGACGACCGCCCCGGCGCCGTCGGCGCCACCGCGGTGCGGGACACCACCCTGACCCGCAGCGAGGAGACCCACCTGTGACCACCGACCGCAACTCCCTGTGGATGGGCGCCCGCATCGCCCGCAGCCTCACCGGCCGCAGCCGGGTCAACCCGGTGCTCGGGCCGCTCATCGCCGTGCACCGGACCTTCCACCCCCGGGCCGACCTCGACCTGCTGGACCGGGCGTACTCGACGGCGGAGCACCTCCACCGGGGCGTGCTGCGGAAGTCCGGCGAGCCGTACATCACCCACCCGCTCGCCGTCGCCACGATCGCCGCCGAGATCGGGATGGACACGACGACGATCGTCGCCGCGCTGCTCCACGACACCGTCGAGGACACGGAGTACTCCCTCGCCGACCTCGAACGGGACTTCGGGGCCGAGGTCGCCCGCCTCGTCGACGGGGTGACGAAGCTCGACAAGGTCGCGCTGGGCTCCGCGGCGGAGGCGGAGACGATCCGTAAGATGATCGTCGCGATGGCCCACGACCCGCGCGTGCTCGTCATCAAGGTCTCCGACCGGCTCCACAACATGCGCACGATGCGGTTCCTCCCGCCGGAGAAGCAGGCGAAGAAGGCACGGGAGACCCTGGAGGTCATCGCCCCGCTCGCGCACCGGCTGGGGATGGCGTCGGTGAAGTGGGAGCTCGAGGACCTCGCGTTCGCCATCCTCTACCCGAAGAAGTACGACGAGATCGTCCGGCTCGTCGCCGACCGGGCCCCGAAGCGTGACCAGTACCTCGCCGGGGTCATCGACGAGGTGCAGGCGGCGATGCGGTCGTCGTCGATCACCGCCGAGGTCGTGGGCCGGCCGAAGCACTACTGGTCGATCTACCAGAAGATGATCGTCCGGGGCCGGGAGTTCGACGAGATCTTCGACCTCGTGGGCATCCGCATCCTCGTCGAGGACGTGCGGGACTGCTACGCCGCCGTCGGCGCCGTGCACTCCCTCTACCAGCCCATGCCCGGGCGGTTCAAGGACTACATCAGCTCACCGCGCTTCGGCGTCTACCGGTCCCTCCACACGACCGTCATCGGACCGGACGCCAAGCCCCTCGAGGTGCAGATCCGCACCTACGAGATGCACCACAACGCCGAGTTCGGCATCGCCGCCCACTGGCGGTACAAGGAGACGCGCGGCTCGCACCGGGGGGACAACGCCGAGGTCGACCAGATGGCGTGGATGCGGCAGCTCCTCGACTGGCAGAAGGAGGCCGCCGACCCCAACGAGTTCCTCGACAGCCTCCGCTACGACCTGTCCACCAACGAGATCTTCGTCTTCACCCCGAAGGGGGACGCCGTCACGCTGCCGACCGGCGCGACGCCGGTGGACTTCGCCTACACCGTCCACACCGAGGTCGGTCACCGGTGCATCGGGGCGAAGGTCAACGGCAAGCTCGTCGCCCTCGAGTCCCCGCTGAAGACCGGGGACAAGGTGGAGATCTTCACCTCGAAGGACAGCGGGGCCGGCCCGAGCAAGGACTGGGAGAGCTTCGTCGTCTCCCCCCGGGCCAAGAACAAGATCCGCGCGTGGTTCGCCAAGGAGCGGCGGGAGGAGGCCCTGGAGAAGGGGCGCGACGCGCTCGCCGCCGAGGTACAGCGGGGCGGGCTGCCCGTCCACCGCCTCTTCACCGCGAGTGCGCTCAAGGCCGTCGCCGCCGACCTCCACCACGACAGCGTGAGTTCGCTGTACACCGCCATCGGTCAGGGGCACGTCACCGCCGGGCACGTGACGAACCGGCTCATCGAGATGTTCGGGGACGACGACCAGGTCGACGGGCTCTCCCAGATCCCGACGACGACGCGGTCGCGGCTCGACCACACCGTGCAGAAGGGGCGCGGCGACGGCAGCGGCATCCTCGTCCAGGGGGAGGCGGACTTCTCCGCGAAGCTCGCGAAGTGCTGCACCCCGGTGCCGGGGGACGCCATCTTCGGCTTCGTCACGAAGGGCGGGGGAGTGTCCGTCCACCGGACGGACTGCACGAACTCGGAGAAGCTCCACCGGGAACCCGGGAGGATCGTCGAGGTGTCGTGGGCGGCGTCGTTCGCCAACGCCGTGTTCGTCGTCACCGTGCAGATCGAGGGACTCGACCGGACGGGACTGCTCTCCGAGGTCACCCGGGTCGTCAGCGAGCAGAAGGTGCCGATCATCGCGACGAGCACCCACGTCGCCGAGGACCGGGTGGCGGTGTGCCGGTTCACCTTCGAGGTGTCCGACACCAAGCAGCTGGGGTACCTCATGAACCAGCTGCGCAACGTCGAGGGCGTCTTCGACGTCTACCGTGTGACGACCGGGGGCTGACCGGCGGCCGCCCTCGCGGGCGGCTCACCGCCGGGGCCCCGGTCGGGCGGCCGTCCGCCGCCCGTCCGCCGGCTCAGGCGTCGGCGGTCGCCTTGGTGATGCGGACCTCCTGGGTGGGCTTGCCGCCCTGGCCCTTCGCCGCCGCGTTGTCCTTGTTCTGGTCGTTGATCGTGTCCAGGGTCTGCAGGCCCTTGTCGGCGATCGTGCCGAAGACGTTGTACTTCGGCGGGAGCGTCGAGTCCCCGCTGACCATGAACAGCTGGGAGCCGTTCGTGTCCTTGCCGGAGTTCGCCATGGCGAGCGTGCCGCGCGCGTAGGTGACGGGCTTCTCCGCGTCCTCGGGCTTCACACCGTTCGTCGGGAACTCGTCGGCGAAGGAGAAGCCGGGGCCGCCGGAGCCCTTCGCCGTCGGGTCGCCGCACTGGAGGATTTTGAGGGCGTCGGACTCGACGATGCGGTGGCACACGGTGTCGTTGTAGTAGCCGGCCTTGACGAGGTGCTCGATCGCGTTGACCGTGCACGGCGACGTCGAGCGGTCGAGGGTCATCGGGATCTGGCCCTGCGACGTGTCGAAGGTGACCTTGACCGTGCCGGAGGTGGGGACGTCCTTCCCGTTCGGCAGGCTGACCTGCTTCGCCGCGTCACCGGTGTTGGTGTAGTCGCAGGTCACGGTCTTGCCGTAGGGGGTCAGCGGGGCCTTGGGCATCGCGGCGGCCTTCGTGTCCTCGGCCGGGTCCGTCGTCGACGTCGCCGCGGCGTCGGAGGCCTCGGTCGCGGAGTCCCCGCCGTCGCGTGTCGTCAGGTAGATCACGCCGCCGACGAGAACGACGATCACCACGAGGGTGGCGACGACGACCCCGAGGGGGCGGGCCTTCTCCCGGCGCTCCCGCGCCTTGAGCTCCTTCTGGAGCGCAGAGAGTGCCTGGTCACGGCGACGTGAGTTGTCGGACGGGGTTTCAGCCAACGGTCCGGGTCCTTTCATCGGTGTCCGGGCGACGGCCGCCGGCCGGACGGGGCCCGCCCGTGGTCGTCCACCGGCGGGGGCGTGCTGGAAGTGCCCGTACATTATGCACGTCGGGCGCAGGTCGATCCAGGTGACCCGCGGGCGTGACCCCACCCGCCGGTACAGTGGGTCCGCATGGAGCTCATCACCGTCACCGTCGGCCCGTTCGGGACGAACTGCCACATCCTCCACCGGGACGGGACCGCCACCGTCGTCGACCCCGGCCACGGGGCGGCCGCGGAGGTCCGCCGGGTCGTCGCCGCGCACGGTCTCACCGTCGACCGGGTGCTCCTCACCCACGGTCACATCGACCACATGCGCGACGCGGGGGAGGTCGCGCGGGAGCACGACGTCCCCGTGCTGCTCCACCGGGAGGACCACGCCTGGCTGACCGGCCCCGGCCGGCCGGTCCCGCTCATGTGCGAGGGGCCGCTGGGGGAGATGTTCGGCGTCGCGGACATGGTGCCGCTCACGGTCGACGACGTCACCCCGTACGGGGAGACCGTCGACATCGCGGGGGAGACGTACACGGTCCACCACACACCCGGTCACTCGCCGGGGTCGGTCATGCTCCACCGGCCCGGTGCCACCGGCGAGGGGGAGTCGGGTGCGGGGACGGTCATCGGCGGGGACGTCCTCTTCCGGGGCGGGGTGGGGCGGACGGACCTCCCGCTGAGCTCGCCGGAGGCGATGGCCCGGACACTGCGGCGGCTGCCGGGGCTGTTCGGGGAGCACGACGTCGTCCTCCCCGGGCACGGCCCCTCCACGACCGTGGGCCACGAGACCCGCACCAACCCGTTCCTCCGGCAGGCCGGGGGACTATGATGGGCCACCGTGACTGACAGCCCGAGCACCCCGACGACCGAGCCGGAGCAGACCCCGGCGACCTCCCAGGCCCCCGCCGCGGCGGGCCAGCCGTTCTCCGCCCCGAAGGGGGTGCCGGACTACGTCCCCCCGGCGTCCGCCGAGTTCCACGCGGTCCGCGACGCCTTCGTCGCCCGCGCCCACGAGGCCGGGTACCAGCACATCGAGCTGCCCGTCTTCGAGGAGACGGGGCTGTACGCCCGGGGCGTCGGCGAGTCGACGGACGTCGTGTCCAAGGAGATGTACACCTTCGAGGACCGGGGCGGCCGCAGCGTCACCCTCCGCCCGGAGGGGACCGCCGGCGTCATCCGCGCCGTCATCGAGCACAACCTCGACCGCGGCCAGCTGCCGGCGAAGCTCGCCTACAGCGGCCCGTTCTTCCGCTACGAGCGGCCCCAGGCGGGGCGCTACCGCCAGCTCCAGCAGGTCGGGGTCGAGGCCGTCGGCGTCGACGACCCCGCGCTCGACGCCGAGGTCATCGCGCTGGCCGACCGGTGCTTCCGCACCGTCGGGCTCACCGGCTACCGGCTGGAACTGACCTCCCTCGGCGACGCGACGTGCCGGCCCCGCTACCGGGAGACGCTCCAGCGGTTCCTCGACGGGCTGCCCCTCGACGAGGCCACCCGCACCCGCGCCCGGCTCAACCCGCTGCGTGTGCTCGACGACAAGCGCCCCGAGATGCGCGAGATGCTCGCCGACGCCCCGCTCATGCTCGACCACCTCTCCGACGGGCCCCGCGAGCACTTCGAGACCGTCACCGGGCTGCTCGACGACATGGGCGTGGCCTACACCGTGAACCCGCGGATGGTCCGTGGGCTGGACTACTACACGAAGACCTGCTTCGAGTTCGTCCACGACGGGCTCGGCGCGCAGTCCGGCATCGGCGGCGGGGGCCGGTACGACGGGCTCATGGCTCAGCTCGGGGGACAGGACCTCTCGGGCATCGGCTTCGGCCTCGGTGTCGACCGCACGCTGCTCGCCCTCGAGGCGGAGGGCCGGAGCGTCGGCACGGGCCGGAGGGTCGACGTCTACGGCGTCGCCCTCGGTGCCGCGGCGAAGCGGCGCATGGCCCTGCTCGTCGACGAGCTCCGCGCCGCCGGGGTGTCCGCGGACATGGCGTACGGCGACCGGGGGCTCAAAGGCGCGATGAAGGGGGCTGACCGGGCCGGCGCCCTCTACGCGCTCGTCCTCGGCGACCGGGAGCTCGAGGACGGCACGGTCGCCCTCCGCGACCTCGGCAGCCACGACCAGGAGCAGCAGGAGCTCGGTGACGTCGTGCGCGTCGTCGGCGAGCGCGTCGCGCAGCGGCGCTGAGACCCGGGTCCGGCCCGCGGCCCGCCGGGGGGGCGGCCGGGCCGCGGCGGCCCCGGTGAACGGGTGATGAACTCTCGGCGGGAAGCCCGTGACGCGGCGGGGCGTCGCC
Organism: Corynebacterium bovis DSM 20582 = CIP 54.80; assembly: GCF_030408615.1. Lineage (NCBI taxonomy): Bacteria > Bacillati > Actinomycetota > Actinomycetes > Mycobacteriales > Corynebacteriaceae > Corynebacterium > Corynebacterium bovis. Next base: position 1,300,862 of record NZ_CP047187.1, read on the forward strand.
GGGCGCGCCGGCCACGACGGTGCTTCACTGTCGGTGTCCCGACCCCCTGACGCAGGAGCCACCGTGCAGCAGCCCGCCCGACCACCCCGCCACGTCCCACCCGCTCCCCGCCACCGCGTGACCGCCACCCTCACCGCCGTCGCTCTCGGGGCCGCCGTCACCACCGTGACCGTGACCGTCCCGGCCACGGCGACCCCCGCGGGGGACGGCGTCGTCATCTCCGAGTACTACGGCGGGGGCGGCAACTCCGGCGCGACCCTCACCCGCGACTTCGTCGAGCTGTTCAACCCGACCGACCACCCGGTGAGTCTCGACGGCTGGACCCTCCAGTACCTCCCGGCGACGGCGTCCGCCGCGACCGCGGACCGGCGGACCGCGCTCCACGGCACCGTCGCGCCCCACGGGTACTACCTCGTCGCCGGGGCCGCGGGGGCCGGCGGGACCGTCGACCTCACCGCCGACGTGACCGACCCGCGCCTCGCGATGGGGGGACGTGCGGGGACGGTCGTGCTCATGTCCTCGGACGCCCTGTTCGGGACGGGGGCGGACCCCGTCGACGTCGTCGGCGTCGGCCGGCCGCGGGTCCACGAGGGCCGGCCCGGGCCCGCGGTGTCGAACACGACGTCCGCCTCCCGCGACGCGGCGGGGACCGACACCGACGACAACGCCGCCGACCTCACCGTCGGTGCGCCGACGCCGCGGTACTCGGGTGGCGACGCGACGGTCGGCGGGGGCGACGGGACGCCGGGGGATCCGGGCACCCCGCCCGCCGGCACCCCCGGCGCGCCCGGCGACCCGGACGACCCGGCCGTGCCCACCGTCGCCGTGACCGACATCCAGGGCACCGGCGACACCTCCCCGCTCGTCGGCCGGCGGGTCCGCACCGCCGGGATCGTCACGGCGACGTACCCGGACGGCGGCCTCGACGGGCTCGTCATCCAGACCGGCGGCCCCGGGCGGCTCCGCCACGCCGGCGAGGCCTCGCCGGGGGTGTTCGTCTACACCGGACCGGGCCGCGCCCCGGGCGCGGAGGCGGTCGGCCGCTGTGCGGTCGTCGTCGGCGAGGTCGCGGAGTTCCACGAGCAGACGCAGGTGTCGGGGACGGCGACCGTCGTCGACCCCTCCACCGAACCGGGGTGCGCGGAGCCGGTGACCCCCGTGACCGACCCCGTGCCGGAGGACCCCGCCGACCGGGAGGCCAACGAGTCCACGCTCGTCCAGCCCGCCGCGCCGTACACCGTGACGGACAACTACTCCCTCGACCGGTACGGCTCCGTCTCCCTCGTCGACGGTGACCGGCCGCTGCCGCAGGCGACGTCGGTCGCCGCCCCGGGCGCGGAGGCCGCGGCCGTCGAGGAGGCGAACCGGCGCCGGGTGCTCACCCTCGACGACGGGGCGACGCGCGACTTCCGCAGCGCCGCCGCCGCGGCCGTCCCGCTGCCCTACCTCGCGAGCGCCGACGGCATCCGGTCGCTGCGCACCGGTGACCACGTCCGGTTCACCCGGCCGGCCGTGTTCGGGTTCACGTTCGGGTCGTGGTCGCTCCAGCCGACGACCCCGGTGACGGGGCTCACCCCCCGGGCGGAGCTGCCCGTCTCCTGGGACGACGGCCGCGCCGCGGAGGTCGGCGGTCCCGCGCCCGTCGGCGGGTCGGACCGGCTGGCCAGCGTCAACGTCCTCAACTACTTCACCGACCTCGGCGCGGACGAGCCCGGCTGCCGCGCCCGCACCGACCGCACCGGCACCCCCGTCACCGCCGACCGGTGCACGGTCCGCGGCGCGTACACGCCGGAGGCCCGGGCGGACCAGCAGGCGAAGATCGTCGCGGCGGTCAACGGGCTCGGCGCGTCCGTCGTCGGGCTCGAGGAGGTGGAGAACAGCGCGGCGTTCGGCCGCGACCGGGACGAGGCGCTGACCACCCTCGTCGACGCGCTCAACGCCGCGGGCGGGACGTGGCGGGCCGTGCCCTCGCCGGCCCCCGGGAACCGGCCGGCCCCGGAGGACGAGGACGTCATCCGCACCGCCCTGATCTACAACCCGGAGCGCGTCACCCCGGTCGGGGAGTCCCGCATCCTCGACTCAGAGGCGTTCACCGGCATCGCCCGGCAGCCGCTGGCCCAGGAGTTCGCCCCGGCGGGCGGGGGCGAGCCGTTCGTCGTCTCGGTGAACCACTTCAAGTCGAAGGGCTCCGTCGCCCGGGGCGACCGGGACACCGGTGACGGGCAGGGCGCGAACGCCCGGCTGCGCGTCGCCCAGGCGGAGGCGCTGCGGGACTGGCTCGCGGCGCAGGAGGACTGGCGGGACACCGCCCAGTTCATCATCGGCGACCTCAACTCGTACGCGCGGGAGGACTCGGTGACGACGCTGCTCGACGCCGGATTCACCGACATCGGGGAGCGGTACGGCGCCGGGGAGTCCTACCTCTTCGGCGGCCGGGTCGGCTCCCTCGACCACGTCCTCGCCAACCCGCGTGGCCTCGCGTTGACGACCGGGGCGGACGTGTGGGACATCAACGCCGACGAGTCCCCGGCGTTCGAGTACTCCCGGCGGCGGGCGAACGCCGTGGACTTCTACGCGCCGGACATGTTCCGGGCGTCGGACCACGACCCGGTGGTCGTCGGTCTGGCTCTGGACGGGGACCGGCGGCCGCCGGCGGAGCCCGGTGCACCGGCGGGGAGTGCACCGGGCAGCGTCCCGGGCAGTGCACCGGTGACGACACCGCCCGGGTCCGGGGCGGGGTCCGGTGCCGGGTCGACCGTGGGCTCGGTGGCGGGCTCGCTGGCGGGCTCGGTCGCCGGGTGGTTCGCGGGCCGGTTCGGCGGTCAGCGCCGCTGACCGGCACCGTCGGGACCGTTCGTGCCGGCGGGCCCGTCGGGGTCCCCGGTGCCCGGCAGGAGGCTCACGGCCCGTCGGGGTCGTCCGGGTCGAGGGGGACGACGATCGGACGCCCGCTGACCGGGTCCGGGAGGATCCGGCACGGCAGGTCGTAGACCTCCCTGATGAGGTCCTCGGTCACGACCTCGGTGACCGGCCCCTGGGCCACGACGCGGCCCTCCTTCATGACGATGAGGTGCGTCGCGTAGCGGAAGGCGAGCGCGAGCTCGTGGAGGACCATGACGACCGTCGTGCCCTCGCGGTGGAGTGAGCGGGCGAGGGTCAGCACCTCGATCTGGTGGGCGATGTCGAGGAACGTCGTCGGCTCGTCGAGGAGCAGGATCGGGGTGTCCTGGGCCAGCGCCGTGGCGATCCACACCTTCTGCCGTTGCCCTCCGGACAGGTCCGAGACCGGGCGGTCGGCGAGCCCGTCCGTCCCCGTCGCCCGGAGCGCGGCGTCGACGGCCCGGCGGTCGTCGGCACTCCACTGCCGGAACAACCCCTGGTGGGGGTAGCGGCCGCGGGAGACGAGGTCACCGACCGTGATGCCCTCGGGGGCCGTCGGCGACTGCGGGAGCACCGCCAGTCGGCGGGCGACCTCCTTCGTCCGGTAGTCGGTGATCGGCCGGCCGTCGAGGACGACCTGCCCCTCCCGGACGGGGAGCATCCGGGCGAGGCTCCGCAGCAGGGTCGACTTCCCGCACGCGTTCGGCCCGACGATGACGGTGAACCCGCCGTCGGGCACGGTGACGTCCACGGAGTGGAGCACCGGCCGGCGGGCGTAGCCGCCCGACAGCGAGCGGGTGCTGAGCCGGGGCGGGGTGTCCTCGACCGGGTCCGACGGGGACAGGTGGGCGCTGGTCACGGGGGTGGGCTCCTGACGGTCTCTAGGTGTGGCGCTGACGGGTGAGGAGGTAGAGCAGGTAGACGCCGCCGAGCACGCCGGTGACGACGCCGACGGGGAGCTGGACGGGGGCGAAGATGCGCTGGGCGACGATGTCCGAGCCGACGACGAGGACGGCCCCGAGGACCATCGACGTCACGACCCCCGCGCCGCCGGTGCGGGTGAGCAGCCGGGCACTGTGCGGGGCGGCGAGGGCGACGAACGCGACAGGTCCGGCGACCGCGACGAGCGCCACCCCGAGCGCCACGAGGCCCAGGCGGCGACGCTCGACGCGGACGCCGAGGCCCGTCGCCAGCTCGTCGCCGAGGGCGAGGGCGTTGAGGGTGCGCTCCTGGGTCCACGCGACGGCGAGGAGGACGCCGACGGCGACGAGCGCACCGGCCGCCGTCGCCCACGTCACCGCGGCCAACGACCCGGCCAGCCACAGGGCGGCCGTCTGCGCGGCCGTGAGCGAGGCCCGGACGAGGAGCAGGGAGTTCAGCGCGTGGAGGACCGCGGACACCCCGATCCCGACGAGCACGAGGCGGGGCCCGGTGACGCCGCTGCGCCAGCCGAGGGCGGTGATGAGCACGGCGGCCGCGGCCCCACCGACGACCGCACCGGCGGCCGTGCCGGTGGGCGTCGTCCCCAGGACGGTGATCGCCAGCAGGGCACCGGTCGCGGACCCTACGGTGAAACCGATGATGTCCGGGCTGCCCAGGGGGTTGCGGGAGAGGGACTGGATGATCGCCCCGGACGCGCCGAGGGCCGCGCCGACGACCGCCCCGGCGACGACGCGGGGGGCGCGCTGCTGCTGGACGAAGAACACCGCGAGGCGGTCGTCGCCGAGGCCGACCAGCGCGGCGACGGCCCGGGGCGGGGTCAGCGGGTAGTCGCCGAGAAGCAGTCCGGTCACCGCGAGGACGACCAGTGCGGCGAGGAGGCAGGCGGTGACGACGCGGGTGCGGCGGGTCCGGCGGGGCGGGTGGGCAGTGACGGCCGTGGGGGACATGCCGGACCCGGGGGACGTGCGGGTCGGTCGCGGGCCGGGCGTGGGACGGGACGGTCGCGTGGTCACAGCGCCTCGATCCGGCGGCGGCGCACCACCGCGATGAAGACAGGTCCGCCGAGCAGGGCGGTCATGATCCCGAGCTGCACCTCCTGCGGCGCGACGACGGTCCGCGCCGCGACGTCCGCGACGAGGGCGACGACCGGGGCGGCGAGGATGCACGTCGGCGTGATCCACCGCTGGTCCGGGCCGCAGATCGCGCGGGCGACGAACGGCACGACGAGGCCGAGGAACATCAGCGGGCCGACGGCCGCCGTCGCCGCGCCGGCGAGCAGCGTGATCGCGACGACGACGAGCACCCGCGTGCGGGCGACGTGCACGCCGAGCGACCGGCCCGACTCGTCGCCGAGGGCGAGGGCGTTGAGAGCCGGGGCGACGAGGGCCGCGAGGATCAGCCCCGCGACGATGAACCCGAGCACCGCGAGGGTCACCGGGTACCCGCGGCCCTCCGCGGACCCGGCGACCCAGAACCGGAACTCGTTGAACGCGTTGGTGTTGCTCAGCACGACCCCCTGGACGACCGCGGACACCGCCATGCTCACGGCGACCCCGGCGAGGGCCAGCTGGGCGGGGTCGGGGGCACGACGGCCACCGCCCCCGAGGAGGTACACCGCGACGGCGGCGGCCGCGGCCCCGGCGAACGCGAACCACAGGTAGAACCAGACCGACGTGATCCCGGTGACCGCCACGGCGAGGACGACGGCGAGGGACGCCCCCGCGTTGACGCCGAGGATGCCGGGGTCGGCCAACGGGTTCCGGGTCAGGGACTGCATGAGGGCCCCGGCGACCCCGAGCGCGGCGCCCACGACGACGACGAGCACCGTCCGGGGGATGCGCTGGTCCCGGACGATGATCGCCTCGAAGGACCCGTCGGGGGAGGTGAGCATCCGCCACACGGTGTCGAGGGGCAGCGGGTTGGAACCGACGGCCACCGAGAGGGCCAGCAGCAGGACGAGGGCGACGCCGAGGCCGGCGAGCCCGACGGTGCGACGGACCGCGGGCCGGGTCACCGGGCCGCGCCCGGCACGACGGCCCCGTCGGCGTCGACGGTGTCGCCGGTGTCGCCGGCGTCCGGGTCGTCCACCGCGTCCGGGTGACCGGCCGCGGCGAGGGCCCCGGCCCGGAAGGCGCGGTCCCGCACGGCCCCGCTGACGGTCCACACGATGATCGCGGTGAACCCGACGAGGAGGATCGCCCCGCCGATGAGCACCCCGGTCGCGGGCAGGCCCCAGAGTGTGGGACGGGCCTGCGCCTGGACGGTCGCGGCCTGGTCGTAGGACACGGGGACGGGGTTGCCGTAGGAGTCGACGAGCCCGCCGCCGATCCCGGTCGCGGCCCCGGCGGCCGCGGCCGTCCCGGCGGCGCCGGCCGCCGCACCGGCGGGGGCCCCACCGGCGGCGGGTCCGCGGGCGGCCGTCGTCGCCGCTGCCGCGCCGGCCCCGGCGGGGGCACCGGGTGCACCGGGGGCGCCGGCCGCCGCGACCTGCGGGGCCGCGCCCGGGCGCGCGGCGGCCGGCGGACGGGCGGCGGGTGCGGCCGCGGCCGGGCGGGCACCGGCGGGGCGGTTCGCCGCACCCGGCTGCGCCGCGTTCGGGGCGACGGGCACGGGGACGGGGGCCGGGGCCGGGGCCGCACCACCGCCGGTGCCGGTGCCACCGGCCCCGCCCGCACCGCCACCCGTGCCGCCCCCGCCGGGGGTGGTCCCGGAGTCGGCGACGACGGTGAAGTCCCCGCCGCCGCGGAGCGTGAACCCCTTGACCCCGGTCCCACCGTTGCCGACGGGCTGTGAGGCGAGGAACCGGAGCCAGTGCGCGCCCGGCGGGATGTCGCAGGGGAGCTGGAGGGACCCGGAGACGGTGCCGTCACTGTCGATGCGTTGCTGGGCGACGACGCCGGTGCCCTGGACGGAGGTGTCGCTGTAGCCGATGCCGTCGTCGATCTTGATGTTGAGCACCTCGCCGGCCGGGAAGCCGCGGACGGTGTAGCTGAGGGACTCGCACGGGCGGACGGTCCGGGGGCTCACGGACGATGACGTGCCCGGGGTGTCCGGGCTGGGGCCGCCCGGGGGGACGGCGACGGCCCACGGCGCCGTGGAGGCGAGGACCCCGGCGGCGGCGACCGTGGCGAGGGTGCACCGGACCCGGTGGCGGCGCGGGGACGTGCGGAGGGGGCGGTGGAGGGGGAGGTGGTTCACGGGATGCTCCTGGGTGTCGACGGTGGGCGTGGTGACGGGGGCCGGTGCGTCACCGGCGGAACCGGCGGCGCGTGAGGCCGGCGGCGGCCGCCGCGAGGGCGGTGACGGCGGCGCTGACGGCGATGACGAGGCCGTCCCGGGCGGTGAGGCCGTCGTCGGGCCAGGTCGTGGGGATGCCCGCCGCGGCGATGGCCGGGGTGGCGACCGGGGCGTCGGGCACGGAGGTGAGGACGACGGGGACCCAGCCCGCGAGGGACCCGTCCGCGCGGACGAGGGCGATGCGGTGGTCGCCGTCGGGGATCGAGGAGACGTCGAGTGCGAGGGACCGCGACCCGTCGAGGGGGATCCAGTCCACCGCCACGGGGTCCGGGTCGTAGACGTAGGGGAAGACCCAGTCGCCCGGCTGCCCGTCGGCGAGCGTGAGCGTCACGGTGTTGCCGTCGAGCGTCGCGGTGACCTGCCCGGCGGGGAGGCCGGTGAGGGCGGCGAGGTCGGGGGCCGGCGGGGCCGGCGGCGTCGCCGGACGGTCGGCCGGGGCCTGGGCCGTCGTGCCGGTCGTGGCCGCGCCGGCGGTGGTGGTCGTGGCGGTCGGCGCGGGCACGGTCGACCACGCGGGCACGGTGGGCAGGGTCGCCGGCGCCGCCCACGTGACGATGCCCGGGTCGGTGTCCCCGGCTGTCGCGTCCCAGGCGACCGCGTCGGCGGCGGCTGCGCCGGTGGTGCCGGCGGTGGCGGGGGCCGTCGCCGGGGTCGTCGGCGCCGCGGTGCGGGCCGTCGTCGTGGCCGGGTCAGGTCCGGCCTCCTTGACGAGGGACTCGACGCCGTCGAGCATCGCCTGGATCGCGGCGATGATGCCGGTGGCCTCGAGGTACCAGTCCGGGTCCGTGGGCGTCGCCGTCGACGTCCGGACGGGGACCCACCCCAGGAGGGTGCCGGTCTGCCCCCGGTTCCCGGACTGGAGGACGAGGGACACCGTGCCGTCCGGCAGGGTCGTGCCCGCGGCCGGGAGGGTGACGGTGCCGTCGGCGGCGGCCCGGAACCACCGGCCGGGCCACGGGTGGCGGGGCGAGCCGTCGGCGATGTAGGCGGTGGCGTAGATCCAGTCGCCCTCGACGGCCCCGGGGACGGTGACGACGAGGTCACCGTTCGCGCGGCGCGTCGCCGTGACCCCGTGCCGGGTCGCGTCGGTGAGGTCGCTGCGCGGGTTCACCGGGTCGGGCGGGGAGCCGGGCTTGTACTCGCCGACGACGAAGCTCGTCAGCCCCTCCTTCTTCTGCGCCGGGCTGGGGATCGTCCGGATGGGGTCGTCCTGCTGGAGCGACCCGCTGAGGATGCGGATCCAGTGTTCGCCGGGGGGGAGGGCGGGGTTCGAGCCGCGGGGCCCGGCGGTCGTGCCGTCGGGCAGGTCGATGTCGACGCTCCAGTTCCCGGACAGGTCGGCCTTGACGATCTGCCACACCGTGAGGTTGTCGTGGACCTTGGTCTCGGGCAGGCGGCTGAAGGCGCCGTCGTCGATCTTGAGGGCGATCGTCGCGCCGCCGTGGGTGGGGTTGCACCAGCCGGTGCCGCTGACGCGGAGGCGGCCCTCGGCGTCGGGGACGTGGGCGACCTCGACGAGCGTCTCGGGGGTGGAGGGGGTGCAGGAGACCGTGGGGCGTTCCGGCTCCACCCACGGGACACCCCCGACGGTGACCGGCGCGGAGATCAGTGAGCGCGTCGCGCGGGCGGCGTCGGCCCCCGGACCGGTGAGGCCGGCCGCGGCGTTGACGGTGAGCTTCTGGCCGGGGACGACGGGCACCCCGCCGTCGGTCGGGAGGTCGACGGTGGCCTCGAACGTGCCGTCGGGGCGGACGGTCACGAGCTGCCAGATGGTGGGCTCGGGCCGGCCGGTGACGGGGTGGTCGAGGACGCCGGTGCTCCGGCTGTACTGCCCGCTGCGGCCGTCGGGGGCGGGAAGGGTGTAGTTGAGCTTGAGGGTGACGACGGGGGCCGGGGTCACCCCCGCGCCCCACCCGGCGCCGCGGACGGTGATGCTCCCGCCGGGGTCGACCTCGGACTGCACCTCGAGGGTCGCGCCGTCGGTCGGCGAGGTCACGACCACCAGCGGCGGCCGGCCGGGCTCCGGGGCGGCCGTGGTCGCCGTCGGCTGCGCGGTGTCCCGGGCGGCGGCGGCCGGTGCGGACGGGGTCGGGGAGGGGGAGGTCGACGCCCCGACCGCCGCGGGGGTCGCCGGGGTCGTGGGTGCCGCTGAGGTCACGGGGGCGGCGGGGGCCGACGTCCGGGCCGGGGCGGCGGAGGTGTCCGTCGCGGCGGTGGCGGTCCCGGCGCCGGTCACCGGGGCGGCGACGAGGCCCGCGGTGACGAGCACGGCGAGGGCCCGGTGCGGCGCGGACGCCGCGGGCGGCGGGGACAGGGTGGAGAAGGTGGTCGGGCGGGGGGCGGTGGTCATCGGGTCAGCCTCATCAGGGTGGTGGTGGGCGGGGCGGTGGGGTGAAGGGCCGGAACAGGGGGCCGCGTCAGAGGAGGTCCTCGCGGATGTCGCGCAGGATCGACGTCATGAGCAGCGGGCCGCCGGTGGAGGTCCACGAGGACCCGTCGACCGGGATGACGTGGTCCTCCGTCACGGCCCGCAGGGCGGCGAAGGCCGGGCGCGACCGGGCGTCCTCGAGGGCGCGGCGGGCCCCCTCGACGTCCGCGGCCCCGCCGGCGTCGGGGTTGGCCACGCTCGACCCGCCGAGCGTGCCGAAGAACATGTAGTCGGCGTCGATGTCGCGGAGGTTCTCCTCCGAGACCGGTTCGGAGTGCCCGCGGCCGTCCCGGTCCTGGGCCGGCGGTCGCCGGAGGCCGACGTCCTTCAGCGCCCGCCCGGGCGGGAGGTCGTTGAGGATGAGCGACGCGGAGTTGCCCTGCCAGCGGACGATGGAGAACGTCTTGTCCGCGTACCGGCCGAGCTCGCCGGCGAGGGTCCGGGCCTCGTCGTCGTACCGGCCGAGGACGCCGTCGGCCCGGTCGCCGAGGTTGACGGCGTCGGCGACCCGGCGGAAGTTCTCCCGCCAGTCGCCGCCGGCGTAGCCGGTGTAGACGACGGGGGCGATCTGGCGGAGCTGGGCGATGATCGGCGGGTTGTTGTTGACGCTCGTGCCGTCGATGAGGATGAGGTCGGGGCGGACGGTGCCGATCGCCTCGAAGTTCGGCTGGCCGACGCGGCCGACGAGGGGGAGTGTCCGCGCCGACTCGGGGAGGTACGGTGACACCGCCCGCTGGCCGCGGCCGGCGACGACGCCGACCGGCGTCACGTCGAGGGAGAGCAGTCCGTCGAGGACCGGCTCGGAGAGGGCGACGACCCGCTGCGGGGCGGCGGGGACCGTGACGGTCGTGCCCTCGACGTCGGTGACGGTCCGCGTCTCACCCGCCACCGTGGCGCCGGTGCCGCCGCACGCGGTGAGCGTCACCGCCGCGACGAGGGCCGAGAGCACGGCGGCGAGGACGGCGACCGCCGGGTGGCGGGAGGGGCGTCGCGCCGCCCGGGGCGGCGGGGTGGAGGCGTACCGGAGGTGGGGCATGGGTCGGGTCTCCTCGGAGTGCTGCATGACTGCTTCACAATAAGTGCAGCCTTAGCTCCAGACAAGAGCCGACCGGGGAGGGCGACCGGTGGGGGCGACGGTGCGGTCCCGGAGTGTCCGGGGTGTGCCAGTGCCGGTGGGGGAGGACGACCGGTTCGACGCGGTCACGGCCGCCGGGACTGACACGGACGTGTCGCTGACGGCCCCGGCCGGGGACACCCGACCCGCCGACCCCCGGGGATCAAGAAAGACCCCCTGAACAGGGGGTCATGCGGGCGAACCGCGGGTCTCACGGGCGGGGCGGGCGGCGGGAGCCGGACGTCACCGGTTGAAGTCCGCGCGGCAGGACGCCATCGTCCCGCCCTGGTACCCGCGGAGGAAGCTGTCCCGCCGCTGCTCCGACGAGCCGTGCGTCCACTCGCCGGGGTCGACGCCCTGGCCGGAGGAGGACTGGATGGCGTCGTCGCCGATCGCCTTCGCGGACGTCACCGCCTGCTCGACCTGGTCCTGGGTGATGGGCTCGAGCACGGCGTCGTCCCCCTGGTCGGCGTGGCTCGCCCACAGGCCCGCGTAACAGTCGGCCTGGAGCTCCATCTTCACGGCGTTCGAGTCCGGGCCCGGGTCGTTGTAGTCCGACAGCCCGATGGTGCCCTGGAGCTTCTGGATGTGGTGCCCGAACTCGTGGGCCAGGACGTACATCTGGGAGAACGGGCCGTCGGACCCGCCCATCCGGGCCAGCTGGTCGAAGAAGCCCGTGCCGATATAGACGGTCGTGTCGGAGGGGCAGTAGAAGGGTCCCGACGCCGTGGCGTCCGCCGCCCCGCAGCCGGTGCGGGTTTGTCCGCTGACGCGCAGGACGTCCGGCTGCGTGTACCGGATGCCCGCCTCGGCCGGGAGGACCTGCCCCCACACGCGGTCGAGCGAGGTGGCGGTGCCGTCGATCCGGCAGTCCACCTTCGTGTTGAAGTCGTCGACCGTCCGGCACTCGGCCGCGGTGTCCGTGCCCTTCCCGGTGTCCCCGGAGAACATCGACGCGCCGCCGTTCATGAAGAACAGCACCGCGGCGACGACGATGAGCCCGACGACCCCGCCCCGTCCGCCGCGGCTGAGCAGCAGTCCGATGAGCAGTCCGCCCATGCCCCCGCCGCCCCCGCCGAAGCCTCCGCCGCCGAGGCCTCCTCCGGCGCCGCCGCCCCCGCCGGAGGAGCTGCGGCCGCCGGAGCCCTGGATGTTCCCGTTGAAAGTCACGTCGTCGAGTATGCCGGGGCCGTGGAAGCCACGGCAACCTGCGGTGACCGGCGGTGACCGGCGGTGGACGCCGGCCGGGTATGCTGACAGGCTGAACGTCCGGACGCGCGGACGCGGCCGGAGACCCGGCGGCGGACGGCGTCGGGACCGGGAACCCCCGACAACCACCGAACACCCTGGAAGGAACACCTCGACGTGCTGCGGACCCATCTCGCCGGCGAACTGCGCTCCGACAATGTAGGAGAGACCGTCACCCTTACGGGGTGGGTCTCCCGCCGCCGCGACCACGGCGGGGTGATCTTCATCGACCTCCGCGACCGCTCCGGCGTCGCCCAGGTCGTCTTCCGGGAGAGTGAGGTCGCCGACCGCGCCCACGCCCTGCGCAGCGAGTACTGCGTGCGCGTGACCGGCGTCGTCGAGGCCCGCCCGGAGGGGTCGTCGAACCCCAACCTCGCCTCCGGCGACATCGAGGTCAACGTCTCCGACCTCGAGATCCTCAACGAGTCGACGGCGCTGCCCTTCCAGATCGACGACCCGGCGTCGGGCGGCGAGGTCGGCGAGGAGACCCGCCTGCGGTACCGCTACCTCGACCTCCGCCGGGCGACGCAGGGCGACGCGCTGCGGCTGCGCTCCCGCGTCAACGCCGCCGCCCGCGGCGTCCTCGCCGCGCACGACTTCACGGAGATCGAGACCCCGACCCTCACCCGGTCCACCCCCGAGGGCGCGCGGGACTTCCTCGTCCCCGCCCGGCTGCGCCCGGGGACCTTCTACGCGCTGCCCCAGTCGCCCCAGCTGTTCAAGCAGCTGCTCATGGTCGCGGGCATGGAGCGCTACTACCAGATCGCCCGGTGCTACCGGGACGAGGACTTCCGGGCCGACCGGCAGCCGGAGTTCACGCAGCTCGACGTCGAGATGAGCTTCGTCGACCAGGAGGACGTCATCTCCCTCGCCGAGGAGATCCTCGTCGCCCTGTGGCGGGAGATCGGGTACGAGATCCCGACGCCGATCCCGCGCATGACCTACGCCGACGCCATGCGGCTCTACGGGTCCGACAAGCCCGACCTGCGCTTCGACATCACGATCACCGAGTGCGCGGAGTTCTTCCGGGACACGACCTTCCGCGTGTTCCAGAACGAGTACGTCGGCGCCGTCGTCATGGCCGGCGGGGCCGACCAGCCCCGCCGCCAGCTCGACGCCTGGCAGGAGTGGGCGAAGCAGCGCGGGGCCAAGGGCCTGGCGTACATCCTCGTCGGCGAGGACGGGGAGCTGTCCGGCCCGGTCGCGAAGAACATCACCGAGGCCGAGCGGGCGGGCATCGCCGCCCACGTCGGCGCGGAGCCGGGCGACTGCATCTTCTTCGCCGCCGGGGACACGAAGTCCTCCCGGGCGCTGCTCGGCGCGGCCCGCGACGAGATCGCCCGGAAGCTCGGCCTCATCCGCGACGGCGACTGGGCCTTCACGTGGATCGTCGACGCCCCGCTGTTCGAGCCGGCCGCCGACGCGACGGCGTCGGGCGACGTCGCCCTCGGCCACTCCTCGTGGACCGCCGTGCACCACGCGTTCACGTCGCCCAAGCCGGAGTGGATCGACTCCTTCGACGAGAACCCGGGGGAGGCGACGGCGTACGCCTACGACATCGTCTGCAACGGCAACGAGATCGGCGGCGGCTCGATCCGTATCCACCGCCGCGACGTCCAGGAGCGGGTGTTCGCCGTCATGGGCATCGGTGAGGAGGAGGCCCGGGAGAAGTTCGGGTTCCTCCTCGACGCCTTCGCCTTCGGCGCCCCGCCGCACGGCGGCATCGCGTTCGGCTGGGACCGGATCGTCAGCCTCCTCGGCGGGTTCGACTCGATCCGCGACGTCATCGCGTTCCCGAAGTCCGGCGGCGGCGTCGACCCCCTCACCGACGCCCCGTCGGAGATCACCGCCGCGCAGCGGAAGGACGCCGGCATCGACGCGAAGCCGCGGCGCCGGGACGCAGCACAGCCGGAGGGCACCGCGCCCGCCGGGGACGGCCGGAAGTGACCGGGACCCGGTCGCGCCCGCCCGCGCGGGGCGGCCGGGCACCCGGCACCCCCGGCGGTCCGACGGGGACCCGGCGACGACCACGGACATCGAGGACGGAGCAGTCATGAGCATCGAAACGACCGTCGCGGCGGCCAGCCACCTGCTGGCGAACCGCTTCGGCGGAGCGCAGGAGCTCTCCCAGCCGGAGGATCTCGGCGGGGACGGCCCGGCCCTCGTGCTGCGCGTCCGCGTCGCCCCGAACCCCTTCCTCCAGGAGCGGACCGTCGTCGTCAAGCAGCTTCCCCCGCTCAGCGACGACGCCGGCGACTCCGGCGCGGCGATGATCCGCGAGGTCGTCGCCTACCAGTACACGAACACCCTCGCCGAGCACCTGCGGCCCGGCCCGCTGCTCCTCGCGCACGACCTCGACCAGCGGCTCATGATCCTCTCCGACGCCGGCGACGGCGTGAGCTTCACCGACGTCCTCACCCTCGGCGACGCGGAGGCCCGCCGTTCGGGCCTGCGCAAGCTCGGCCGCGCCCTGGGGACGATGCACGCGGCGACGTCGTCCGGGGAGGCGAGCTTCGAGACGCTCCACCGGCGGCAGTGCATGAAGCACGGCGTCGACCCGGACGGGGAGCTCAGCCGCGACGTCGACGTCGCGGGGCTCGCCTCGACGGGTATCCGGCTGCTCGAGGACGACGGGGTCCCGGTGAACCCGACCGTCCGCGCGTTCGCGGAGGACTCGTCGTCGCGGCACGGCCACCAGCACCTCCGGGCGTTCACCCCCTTCGACCTCACGCCCGACAACATCATGCTCACCGAGCGCGTGGTCTTCCTCGACTACGAGTGGGCGGGCTTCCGCGACGTCGCCTTCGACGTCGCCAGCGTCATCGCGGGCTTCCCGCAGGACACGACGACCCCGCTGCCCGACGAGGGCGACGTCACGGAGTTCATCGCGGCGTGGCGCTCCGAGGTCGAGGCCGCGTGGCCCGCGGTGCGGGACGACGCCGTCCTCGCCGGCTCGGTCATGACGGCGCTCATCGGCTGGGCGCTCATGGGCCTGTCCCTGCTGCACTACGGCACGCTCGACGTCCGCCGCGCCGGCCAGGCGGGCCCCGGGGTCACCCGGGGCGACGGCAGCCACATCAGCACGATGCCGCAGGAGCACCTCCGGGACCTCGCGACGACGGCGGAGGCCATCCGGCGCTTCGCCGGCGCGATGGACGACCCGCGGTTCCCGGCGGTGGGGGAGTTCGCCGGCGCGCTGCTCGAGCGGCTCGCCCGCCTCGGGGCGACGCCGCAGGTCCGGTGACGGACGGGGTGGACATGACCGGTGACGACGCCCTCTTCGGCGTGTCCGGCGACGGCGCCGACGGCGGGTCCGGGGACACCTCCGGCCGCGGCGCCGGCGCGGGCGGCACGACCGGTGACCGCGCCGCCCGGGACTACTTCCACCCCGGCACCCACGCGCCGCTCGCGGTGCGGATGCGGCCGCGGACCCTCGACGAGGTCGTCGGTCAGCGGCACGTGCTCGGCCCCGGGTCGCCGCTGCGCCGGCTCATCGACGGCGACGGCGACACCTCGGTCATCCTGTACGGACCCCCGGGCACGGGGAAGACGACCGTCGCGTCCCTCATCTCCTCGGCGTCGGACCGGCACTTCGAGGCCCTGTCGGCGCTGAACTCCGGGGTGAAGGAGGTCCGGGCCGTCATCGAGGCCGCCCGCCGCCGGCTCGTCCACGGCCGCCCGACCGTGCTGTTCATCGACGAGGTCCACCGGTTCTCGAAGACCCAGCAGGACGCCCTGCTCTCGGCGGTGGAGAACCGGACTGTGCTCCTCGTCGCCGCGACGACGGAGAACCCCAGCTTCAGCGTGGTCTCCCCGTTGCTGTCCCGGTCGCTGCTCGTGCAGCTGCGGCCGTTGGGGGACGACGACGTCGCCACCGTGCTCCGGCGGGCCGTCGACGACCCCCGGGGGCTCGCGGGCCGGGTCACCGTCGACGGTGAGGCGTTGGCCCAGCTCGTGGCCCTGTCGGCGGGCGACGCGCGGCGTGGCCTGACGTACCTCGACGCCGCCGCGGAGTCCTGCGCGGACGGGGCGACGCTCACCGTCGACGACGTGCGCCGCAGCATCGACCGGGCCGTCGTCCGCTACGACCGCGACGGCGACCAGCACTACGACGTCACCAGCGCGTTCATCAAGTCGGTCCGCGGGTCCGACGTCGACGCGGCGGTGCACTACCTCGCGCGCATGATCGAGGCGGGGGAGGACGCGCGGTTCATCGCCCGGCGGCTCGTCATCCTCGCCTCGGAGGACATCGGCGTCGCCGACCCGACGGCGATCCAGGTGGCGGTCGCGGCCCACCAGGCCGTGCAGGCCATCGGCATGCCCGAGGGCCGGCTGCCGCTCGCGCAGGCCACCATCCACCTCGCCACCGCGCCGAAGTCCAACGCGGTCATCGCGGCCGTGGACGCGGCGCTCGCCGACGTGCGGGCGGGGAAGGGAACCGTCGTCCCCGCGCACCTTCGTGACGGGCACTACGCCGGGGCCCGGGACCTCGGCAACGCCATCGGGTACGCCTACCCCCACGACGACCCGCGGGGGGTGCTCACCCAGCGGTACGCGCCGGAGGACCTCGTGGGGGTGCGGTACTACCGGCCGACCGACCACGGGCACGAGCGGGTCCTCGGGCCACGGACGGAGGCGCTCCGCGGGATCGTCGACGGCGCGGCGCCGCAGCCGGGAGGATCCCGCGACGGCCCCCGGGACACCGGTGGGTAGAATGCTCACACGATGACCGGACACCCGGCCGGGCACGGGCCGGGGTCCGCACCGGACCGGTGCCCGGCCACGACCCCGACGACCCGGACCCCCGGGTGGACCGGGGGGCCGGACCACCGGCCCGACCGCGTGCCAGACAACCAGCCAGGACCACGAGCGAGGTAGCCCCACCGTGAAGACCCATGAGATCCGTCAGCGATTCACCGACCACTTCGTGGCCGCCGGTCACACCGCGGTGCCGAGCGCGTCGCTGATCCTCGACGATCCGAACCTCCTCTTCGTCAACGCCGGCATGGTCCCGTTCAAGCCCTACTTCCTGGGCCAGCAGACCCCGCCGTTCGACACGGCGACCTCGATCCAGAAGTGCGTCCGCACCCTCGACATCGAGGAGGTCGGTGTCACCACCCGCCACAACACGTTCTTCCAGATGGCGGGCAACTTCTCCTTCGGGCGGTACTTCAAGGAGGGCGCGATCACGCACGCGTGGTCGCTGCTCACCGGGTCGCTCGACGAGGGCGGGTTCGGGCTCGACCCGGAGCGGCTGTGGGTCACCGTCTACACCGACGACGACGAGGCCGCGGGGATCTGGGAGCACACCGTGGGTCTGCCCGCGGAGCGGATCCAGCGCCTCGGCATGGCCGACAACTACTGGTCGATGGGCGTGCCCGGGCCGTGCGGGCCGAGCTCCGAGATCTACTACGACCGTGGGCCGGAGCACGGCCGCGAGGGCGGCCCGGTCGTCGACGACACCCGGTACATCGAGATCTGGAACCTCGTGTTCATGGAGAACGAGCGCGGGGAGGGCCGGGGCAAGGACGACTTCGAGATCGTCGGTGCGCTGCCGAAGAAGAACATCGACACGGGCATGGGCGTCGAGCGCCTGGCGTGCATCCTCCAGGACGTCGACAACGTCTACGAGACGGATCTGCTGCGCCCCGTCATCGACGTCGCGGAGACGCTCACCGGCTCCGCCTACGGCGCGAACCACGCCGACGACGTCCGGTTCCGGGTCATCGCGGACCACTGCCGCACCGGCCTCATGCTCATCCTCGACGGCGTCACCCCGGGCAACGAGGGGCGCGAGTACATCCTCCGCCGTCTGCTGCGCCGGATCATCCGCTCCGCCCGGCTCCTCGGCGCGACCGGGGACACGATGGAGCGCCTCATGGACACCGTCCGCGAGACGATGACGCCGTCGTACCCCGAGATCGCCGACAACTGGGACCGGATCCGGTCCGTCGCCGTCGGCGAGGAGAAGGCCTTCCTCAAGACCCTGGAGTCCGGGACCCGCCTGTTCCGGTCGGCGGCGGAGAAGGTCCGCGCCGAGGGCGGCACGACGCTGGGCGGGGAGGAGGCGTTCGCCCTCCACGACACCCACGGCTTCCCCATCGACCTGACGATGGAGATGGCCGCGGAGGCGGGGCTGTCCGTCGACGAGGGCCGGTTCCGCGCGCTCATGGACGAGCAGCGCGCCCGGGCGAAGGCGGACAACGACGCGAAGAAGCACGGCCACGCCGACGTCAGCGTCTACCGGCCGTTCGTCGACAACCACCCGACGGTCTTCCTCGGGTACACGGACCGGCAGGCCGAGGCGGAGATCCTCGGCATCATCCGGGACGGCGCGCTCGTCGACCGGGCGCGCGAGGGTGAGCGCGTCCAGGTTATCCTCGACCGCACGCCGTTCTACGCGGAGTCCGGCGGCCAGCTCGCCGACCGGGGCACGCTGCGCGCCCCCGGCGGGGCCGGCGACGTCGAGGACGTGCAGAAGACCGGCAAGCGGGTGTGGGTCCACTCCGTCGCGGTGACGGGCGGGGAGTTCGCCGTCGGTGAGCGGGTCACCGCCGTCGTCGACGACGCGTGGCGGCACGCCGCCCGGCAGGCGCACTCCGGCACGCACCTCATCCACGCGGCGCTGCGGCAGGTCCTCGGCCCGACGGCGGTGCAGGCCGGGTCGATGAACCGCCCCGGCTTCCTCCGGTTCGACTTCTCCTACGGCGAGCAGCTCACCGAGGACCAGCTCCGCGAGATCGGGGACGTGACGAACTCCGCCGTCGACGCCGACTGGGCGGTCAACACCGTCGAGACGAGCCTCGACGAGGCGAAGGCGATGGGGGCGATGGCCCTCTTCGGCGAGAACTACGGTGACCGGGTGCGCGTCGTCGAGATCGGCGGGCCGTTCTCCATGGAGCTCTGCGGCGGCACGCACGTCGACCACTCCTCGCAGATCGGCCCGGTGTCCGTCCTCGGCGAGTCCTCGGTCGGCTCCGGCGTGCGCCGCATCGAGGCGTACACGGGCCTGGACTCCATGCGGCACCTGTCGACGGAGGCGGCGCTCGTCACGAGCCTCGCCACCGACCTGCGCACCCCGTCCGCGGACCTGCCCGAGCGCATCGCGTCGCTGTCGGCGCGGCTGCGCGAGGCGGAGAAGCGGATCAACCAGCTCCGGGCGGCGGAGGTGACGTCGAAGGTCGGGGAGTACCTCGCCCAGGGCACCCCCGAGGGGGAGGTCACGGTCGTCGCGGTGCGGCTGCCCGACGGCGTCGGCGCGGGTGACGTGCGCACCGCCGTCGCCGAGGCCCGTGGCCGGGCCGGCGCGGAGCCCGTCGTCGTCCTCCTCACCTCCGTCACCGACGGCAAGGTCCCCTTCGCCGTCGCGTGCACCCCCGCGGCGGTGGACCTGGGGGTGCGGGCCGGGGACGTCGTCGCCGCGTTCGGCGCGGAGGTCGGCGGCCGTGGCGGCGGGAAGCCGGAGATGGCCCAGGGCTCGGGTTCCTCGCCGGAGGGGATCGACGCCGGCCTCACCGCGGCGCGCCGTGCCGTCCGGGACCTGCAGCAGTGAGCGGGGACGCCGCGGGGTCCCCGGACCGGCCGGGTGACGACGACCCGGGCCGCGGCCGGCGACTCGGGCTCGACGTCGGGACCGTGCGCATCGGCGTCGCGGTGAGCGACCCGGACGGGATCCTCGCCACGCCGGTGGAGACGGTGCGGGCCGAACCGGGCACCGGGGACCACCCGGGTCACGAGCTCGGCCGGATCCTCGACATCGCCGAGGACAACGCCGTCGTCGAGGTCGTCGTCGGTCTGCCTGTGACACTCCGGGGCCGGGACACGGCGAGCACCCGCCGGGCGCGGGTGTACGCGGAGACGCTGCGGGAGGAGCTCGGGCCGTCGGTGCCGGTGCGGCTCGCCGACGAACGCCTGTCCACGATGGCGGCGACGCAGGCCATGCAGGCGTCGGGTGTGTCGGCGAGGAAGGGCCGTGGCCGCATCGACCAGGCGGCCGCGGTGCACATTCTCCAGGGCTGGTTGGACGCGCGGAGGCGCACCATTTCGTGACTTTTGCCCGATCCGTGACAGAATAACGGAAGTGTAAAGATCCGGATGCGACTACGGCACATGCGTGGGTACGGTGGCGAGGCTGCCGTGAGGCGGGTGCCGGACCGTCCGGCGATCCCCTGACCCGAGATGAAAGGCACAGGTCGTCCATGCCGACTACGCGGAGCGCCGAACCGAAGTACCGCCGCCGCCGACAGATGGCCGGAGCGCTGTCGATCGCACTGGTGGTGCTCCTCGTCGCCATCGGCGGCTACGTGTACTACGTCCGTGAGGTCGCCGCGACCCGTGACTACGACGGCACCGGCAACGGCACCGTCGTCATGGTGCGCGTCGACCAGGGTGACTCGGTCGCCTCCCTCACCCAGGAGCTGCTCGACCGGAAGATCATCGGCAGCCGGGGTGCGATGCTCCAGGCCGCCGAGGAGTCGGAGCACTCCGGGTCCGGGGGGCTCCACGCCGGGTACTACCCGCTGCAGGAGAAGATGTCGGCGAAGGCGGTCATGGACACGCTCACCGACGAGTCGAAGCGCCGCGGTGTCGTCGACATCCCCAACGGCCTGCCCCTCGACGACGTCCGCGTCGTCGGCGGCGACACGCGCGAGGGCGTGCTCACGCTCATCTCCCGGCAGACGTGCGAGGGGACCGGGGACCGGGCGACGGACGCGACGTGCGTCACCCCCGAGGAGCTGAGCGACACGATCGCGCAGACCTCCCCGGAGGAGCTCGGTGTCCCGGCGTGGGCGGTCAAGCCCGTCTCGGCGCGCGGGGACGACCCGCGGCGCATCGAGGGCCTCATCGCCCCCGGCGTCCACCTCTTCGACCCGACGAGCGAGCCGAAGCAGATCATCCACGACATCGTCGCCTCCTCGGCCGAGACGTACGAGGGCACGGGGCTCGAGCGCTCCGCGCAGTCGCTGGGGCTCACGCCGTACCAGGTCATCACCGCCGCCTCGCTCATCGAGCGGGAGGCCCCGGAGGGGGACTTCGACAAGGTCGCCCGCGTGATCCTCAACCGCCTCCACGAGAACAAGAAGCTCGAGTTCGACTCGACGGTGAACTACAGCGTCGACGAGCAGGAGGTCGCGACGACCGACGAGGACCGTGCCCGCCGCACCCCGTGGAACACCTACGCCAAGGAGGGGCTGCCGGACACCCCGATCGCGTCGCCGGGGCTCCAGGCCCTCCACGCGATGGAGAACCCGGCCGACGGTGACTGGCTCTACTTCGTCACGGTCGACAAGGACGGCACGACGGTGTTCAACCGGGACTTCTCGGAGCACGAGAAGGCCATCGAGCAGTCCCGCCAGGGCGGCGTCCTCGACAGCGGGCGGTGACCGACGTGACGGACGGTGACGCCCACGGCGGCCCCGCGACGCCGGGGGTCCTCGACGTCGACGGGTTCCTCACCCTCGCCGCGCACCGCACGCAGGTGTGCGCCGTCCTCGGCCGGCCGGTGGACCACTCCCGGTCGCCGGAGCTGCACCAGGCCGGCTACCGGGCGCTCGGTCTCGTCGACGCGACGTACGAGCGGGTGGAGGCCGGCGAGGCCCAGGAGATCCGCCGGCTCCTCACGGACGCCCCGGCGTCGGTCCGCGGGTTCTCCGTGACGATGCCGGGCAAGGCCGCGGCCCACGACCTCGCCGACGAGATCACGGACCGCGCCGCGCTCATCGGCTCGGCGAACACCCTGGTCCCCCTCGACGGACCCGACGGGCGCCGCTGGCTGGCGGACAACACCGACGTCGACGGCCTCGTCGCGTGTCTCGACCATGTCGCCCCGGGGGAGGCGCTGCGGGGGCGCACGGCCGTCATCGTCGGCAACGGGGGGACGGCGCGGCCGGCGGTCGCGGCGGTCGCGGCCGCGGGGGCACGGGCGGTGACCGTCGCGGCGCGCTCGGAGCGGGCGTTGAACCTGCAGACCCTCGTGGAGTCCTACGGCATGGACTTCGACTGGGTGCGGCTCGACGACCCGGCGGTCGACGCGCACTGCGCCGGTGCCGCGGTCGTCGTCTCGACGGTGCCGGAGGCGGGCGCGGCCCCGCACGCCGATGCGTTCGTCCGGGCCGGCGCGGTCGTCGACGTCATCTACGACCCGTACCCCACGACGCTCCAGGCGACCGCGCTGCGTCGCGGGGTCCCGGTCGCGGACGGCCTGCGAATGCTCGCGGGCCAGGCGGAGGAGCAGCTCCGGCTGTTCACGGGGCACCGGGCCCCGGAGGGTGAGATGCTGAGGGCGGTGCTCGCCGGACGGTGAGCCCGTGCGGGGGGCGGCCGGTCGGGGACCGGCGGGGTGCGGAGGCCGCGGGACCGGTGGGACAGGCCCGGGGCGGAAGTGCCGGGCCCGGGGGCGGGGGAGAACCGACGGTGGGGACGAACGGGGGACGGGATGTCGTGGGTCATGGCCGGCTGGGCCGGTGCGCTGGTGTGGAGTGTCGCGCTCGTCGTCGTGGACGTGCGCTCACTCCGGCTTCCCGACGCCCTCACGCTGCCGGCGGTCCCGGTCGCGGTGGTGCTCGCCGTCGTCACGGGGCACCCCTGGGCGGTGGCCGGGGGCCTCGGGTGGGCGGCCGCGGGGCTCGTCCCGGGGGCGCTGAGCCCGCGGGCGCGGGTCGGGGGCGGTGACGTCAAGCTCGGACTGTCCCTCGGCACCGTCGCCGTCGTGGCCGCCGGACCCGCGGGGTGGGTGGGGGCGGTCGGCGGGGCGTCGGTCGTGACCCTCGCGCTCGCCCTCGGCGGGGGCGGGGGGCGGCGTCGACCCCCGGGACCGGGACCGGGACGGCCCGTGACGGTCGTGCCCCACGGCCCCGGGATGGTCCTCGCGACATGGGCGGTGGTGCTCGCGGCCGGGTACGTGCCGGCGTGGTGACCACCGGGGGAGCCGACTGTTCCGCGGCGACACGGTTCGTGAGACAATGCGACCATGCTTCGATGGACGACAGCGGGAGAGTCCCACGGCCAGGCCCTCATCGCCCTGGTCGAGAACATGGTCGCGGGCGTGCCGGTGACCCGCGACGAGGTGTCGCGGCAGCTGGCCCGCCGCCGCCTCGGGTACGGACGGGGGGCACGGATGTCCTTCGAGGCGGACGAGGTGACCCTCGTCGGCGGCGTCCGCCACGGCCTGACCCTCGGCAGCCCCGTGGCGGTCATGATCGGCAACACCGAATGGCCGAAGTGGACGACCGTCATGTCGGCCGACCCCCTCGACATGTCCGACCCGGAGGTCGCCAGGGAGATGGAGGGGGCGCGCGCCGCCCGCCTCACCCGCCCGCGTCCGGGCCACGCCGACTTCGCCGGGATGCTGAAGTACGGGCACACGGAGGCCCGCCCGGTCCTCGAACGGTCGTCGGCGCGGGAGACCGCCGCCCGCGTGGCCGCCGGCACCGTCGCCCGGTCCCTCCTCCGGGAGGTCACGGGGGCGGAGGTCGTCAGCCACGTCATCTCGATCGGCCGGAGCACCCCGGCGGCGGGCCGGACGCCGACGCCCGCCGACGTCGACGCCGTCGACGCCTCGCCCGTGCGGACCCTCGACCCGGAGGCGGAGCGGTCGATGATCGCGGAGATCGACGCCGCGAAGAAGTCGGGGGACACCCTCGGCGGGATCGTCGAGGTCGTCGTCGACGGCCTGCCCGTCGGCCTCGGCAGCCACGTCAGCGCCGACCGGCGGCTCGACGGCCGCCTCGCCGGCGCGCTCATGAGCATCCAGGCGTTCAAGGGCGTCGAGATCGGCGACGGGATCGAGGAGGCCCGCCGCCGCGGGTCCGAGGCCCACGACGAGATCGACGCCGCGCCCGACGGGGGCGTGACCCGGCGGTCGAACCGGGCCGGCGGCCTGGAAGGGGGCATGACGAACGGGGAGCAGCTGCGGGTGCGCGCTGCGATGAAGCCGATCTCGACCGTGCCCCGGGCCCTGGCGACGGTGGACATGGACACCGGCGCCGCCGCGTCGGGGATCCACCAGCGCTCCGACGTCTGCGCCGTCCCGGCGGCGGCGGTCGTCGCGGAGTCGGTCGTCGCCCTCGAACTGGCGCGGGCGCTGCTCGAGTCCTTCGGCGGGGACAGCCTCGAGCAGACCCGGCGGAACTACCGGGCGTACCTCGACGAGGTCGCCGGCCGACTCGACTGGAGCGACCGGTGAGCCCCCGGGCGGTGCTCGTCGGCCTCCCCGGCGCGGGGAAGTCGACCATCGGCCGCCGGCTGTCGCACGCGCTGAACGTCCCCGTCGTCGACACCGACGACCTCATCGAGGCCGCCGAGGGCATGACCTGCGGCGAGATCTTCGCCCGACGGGGGGAGCCGTACTTCCGGGACCGCGAGGAGTCCGCGGTCCGTGACGCCCTCGCCACCGACGGCATCGTCTCCCTCGGCGGGGGGTCGGTGCTCTCCGCGGCGACGCGGGCGGCGCTCGCCGACCACCTCGTCGTCCACCTCCACATCACCCCGGAGGAGGGCATCCGCCGGACGGTCGCCGCCGGTGGCCGCCCCCTGCTCGAGGCCCCCGACCCCGAGGCCCGGTACCGGGAGCTCGCCGACGAACGGCAGCACCTCTACGAGGAGGTGGCGACGGTGACCGTCCACGGCGACGGCAAGGAGCCGCAGCGCGTCGTCACGGACATCCTCCGCTTCATCGACGAGATCACGTGCGACGCCGCGTCCGGGGAGGCCGCCCGATGACCGGCGCGGACCGGACCGGGGCGGCGCCGGGCCCGGGCGGGGTCCGGACCGTCACGGTCGCGACCGCGAACCCGTACCCCGTGCACATCGGCCGGGGGGCGACGCAGCTGCTCGCCCCGGCGGTCGCGGACCTGGGGGCCGCCCGGGCCGTCGTCGTGCACCAGCCGGCGCTCGCCGGGACGGCGCGGCGGGTGTGCGCGGAGCTCGAGCGGCAGGGCCTGGCGGCCACGACCCACGAGCTGCCGGACGCGGAGGACGGCAAGACCGTCGCGGCCGCGTCCGCGTGCTGGGACACGTGCGCCCGCCACGGCCTGACCCGGCGGGACGTCGTCGTCGGCGT
The DNA here is from genome assembly GCF_030408615.1 of Corynebacterium bovis DSM 20582 = CIP 54.80. Lineage (NCBI taxonomy): Bacteria > Bacillati > Actinomycetota > Actinomycetes > Mycobacteriales > Corynebacteriaceae > Corynebacterium > Corynebacterium bovis. The sequence goes on from NZ_CP047187.1 coordinate 1,325,831, forward strand.
CGGCGGCGGGGCGGCGACGGACGTCGCGGGGTTCGTCGCGGCGACGTGGATGCGCGGCGTGCCGGTCGTCCAGTACCCGACGACGCTGCTCGCGATGGTCGACGCCGCCGTCGGGGGGAAGACCGGCATCAACACCGCGGCGGGGAAGAACCTCGTGGGGGCCTTCCACGAGCCGTCCGCCGTCATCGCGGACATCGACGTGCTCGACACGCTGCCCCGGCGGGAGCTCGTCGCGGGGAGCGCGGAGATCATCAAGGCGGGGTTCATCGCCGACCCGGCCATCCTCGCGCTCTACGAGGCCGACCCCGCGGCCGCCCTCGACCCCGACGGCACCCTGCCCGAACTCGTCGAGCGCGCGGTGCAGGTCAAGGCGTCCGTCGTCGCCTCCGACCTCCACGAGGCGGGGCTCCGGGAGATCCTCAACTACGGCCACACCTACGGTCACGCGGTGGAGCACCACGAGCAGTACCGGTGGCGGCACGGCGACGCGGTGGCGGTCGGGATGGTCTTCGAGGCCGAGCTCGCCCGGGCCGCGGGCCTGCTGTCCGCCGGGGCCGTCGACCGGCACCGCCGCATCCTGCGCTCGGTGGGGCTGCCGGTGTCCTACGACGGGGCGGACCTCGCGACGCTGACGACGGCGATGGGCCGGGACAAGAAGAACCGCGGCGCCGCCATCCGGTTCGTCGTCCTCCGGGACGTCCCGGGAGGGGGGACCGAACCGACCCGGCTCGACGGGCCGGACCCCGACCTGCTCGCCGCGGCGTACGCTGCGACAGCGGGAGCCGCCCCGGTACCGGGCGGTGACGCACCGACGTCCCGGGAGGGACACGGAGAGGACGAGTGATGGACGCACAGACGGGCACGGCCGGACCGCGACGCACGGTGACGGTCGTCAACGGGCCGAACCTCGACCGGCTCGGCACCCGGCAGCCGGACGTGTACGGCGCGACGACGCTCGCCGACGTCGAGGACGCGCTCCGCCGGCTCGGGGAGGAGCTCGGGGTCGCCGTCGAGTGCCACCAGTCGAACCACGAGGGCGACCTCGTCGACGTCATCCACGCCGCCGCGGACGCGGGCAACCCGGTCATCGTCAACGCCGGGGGCCTGACCCACACCTCGGTCGTCCTCCGGGACGCCCTCGCCGAGGTCGCCGCCGGCGCGGGGTTCATCGAGGTCCACATCTCGAACGTCCACGCCCGGGAGGAGTTCCGGCACCGCAGCCTCCTGTCCCCGCTCGCCGCCGGGGTGATCGTCGGGTTGGGGACCGACGGTTACGCCCTCGCGCTGCGGTACTGGGCCGCCCACGCCGGCGACGACCGGTGAGGCGCCCGCGACGACGCCCCCGGCCGTGACAGACAGACCCCTTGACCGACCGTTCCAGGAGGAACACATGACCGAGAACCAGGCACCGTCCCCGTCGACCGCCCCCGCCCCGGACCACGCGGCCCGCCGCCGGGCCGTCGGACGGCGGATCGCCGCCGCCGGCGCGCACCAGCTGCTCGTGACGGACCTCATGAACGTCCGCTACCTCACGGGCTTCACCGGCTCGAACGCCGCGCTGCTCCTCGCGACCGACGGCGAGGGCGTCATCGCGACGGACGGCCGGTACGACACCCAGGTCCGCCAGCAGACGTCCGGCCTCGACATCCGCATCACCCGGGACCTGTTCCGGGAGCTCACGGCCGCCGCCGGCGACGAGGCCGTCCACATCGAGCCGCAGCTCGCCGTCGGCCGGGCGCGGGACCTCGGGGACCCGGAGATCCTCGGCGGGACGGTCGAGGCCGAGCGCCTCGTCAAGGACGACGCGGAGCTCGCCGCGCTCACCGCCGCGGGCGAACTCGCCGACGCGGTGTTCGTCGAGTTCATCGAGGCCGGGGGCATCCGGGAGGGGATCACGGAGATCGAGGCCGCCGCCGACCTCGAGCACCGGCTGCGCCGGGCCGGGGCGGACGGGCTGAGCTTCGACACGATCCTCGCCTCCGGCACGAACGCGGCGAAGCCCCACGCGGGGGTGTCCCGGGAGCGGATCGTCCCCGGACTCGTCACCGTCGATTTCGGGGTGTACCTCGACGGCTACGCCTCCGACGAGACCCGCACCGTGTGCGTCGGGGAGCCAGACGCCCGCAGCCGGGAGCTGTTCGACCTCGTCCACACGGCGTTCACCGCCGGGGTGCAGACCCTCGCCCCGGGTGTCGCCGGGCGTGACGTCGACGCCGCCGCCCGGCGGGTCATCGCCGACGCGGGCTACGGGGAGTACTTCGTGCACTCCACGGGGCACGGCGTCGGGCTCGACGTCCACGAGGCGCCGTCGGCGTCGACCCGCGCGGCGGACCGGGACGTGCTCCGCGAGGGCATGACCCTCACCGTCGAACCGGGCGTGTACCTCCCCGGTGAGACGGGCCTGCGCATCGAGAACACCTACATCATCACCGCCGACGGCGCGCGGACCTGCAACCCGTCGCCGACGGAGCTCAGGGTCGTCTGACGCGGCTGCTAGACTGTACCGCTGTCTCACCGTCCAACATCCACCCAGAGGGAGTGTCACGTGGCAACCACCGCGGATTTCAAGAACGGCATCGTGCTGAAGCTGGACAACAAGCTGCAGCAGATCATCGAGTTCCAGCACGTCAAGCCGGGCAAGGGGCCCGCGTTCGTCCGCACGAAGCTCAAGGACGTCGTCTCCGGGAAGACCGTGGACAAGACGTTCAACGCCGGCGTCAAGGTCGAGATCGCGACCGTCGACCGGCGTGACATGACCTTCCTCTACAACGACGGCACGAACTACGTCCTCATGGACGACAAGAACTACGACCAGGTCGAGCTGCCGCCGCACCTCATGGGTGACGGCGCGCGCTTCCTCCTCGACAACTCCCCGGTCCAGGTCTCCTTCCACGACGGCGAGCCGCTCTTCGCCGAGCTGCCCGTCTCCGTCGAGCTCACGGTCCAGCACACCGACCCGGGCCTGCAGGGCGACCGCTCCACGGGCGGCACGAAGCCGGCGACCCTCGAGACCGGCGCCGAGGTCCAGGTGCCGCTGTTCATCGAGACGGGCAACGTCGTGAAGATCGACACCCGCGACGGTTCCTACCTGTCCCGCGTGAACTCCTGATTCGGCGGGACACGGTGACTGACCAGCCGAACACGTACAAGCGGAAGGGCTCCCGCCACAAGGCCCGGCAGCGCGCGGTCGACCTCCTCTTCGAGGCGGAGTTCCGGGACGTCGACCCGGTGGAGATCGCCCACGAGCGCATCGAACTCTCGCGTGACCAGGCCAACCAGGTCCGTCCGGTGTCCGACTACACCCTCCGGGTCGTCGAGGGGGTCGCGACGGGTCTCGACGAGATCGACGCCGCGATCGCCGGGCACCTGTCCAGCGAGTGGAGTCTCGACCGGCTCCCGGCCGTCGACCGGGCGGTCCTGCGCGTCAGCGTCTGGGAGCTGACGGAGAACCCGGAGGTGCCCGACCGCGTGGCGATGTCCGAGGGGATCGCCCTCGCCGAGGAGTACTGCCACGACAAGGCCCCCGGCTACGTCAACGCCGTCCTCGACGGCATCGCCCGCGAGGTGCGTGACCGGCGCGACGCGGCGGCCGCGGACCGTCAGGCGGCGGAGGATCTCGCCCTCGCGGACGCGGCCGCGGCCCGCCGGGAGGTGGAGGCGGCGGTCGACGCGCTCGTCGACACGTCGGACGAGACCGGCGGGAGCGGGGACGCCGACGCCGGCACCGGGGCCGGGGCGGACGCGACCGGCACGGACGCGACCGGCACAGCCGCGACAGACGGCACCACCGGGACCGGCCCGGAGGGGGAGACCGGGGGACCGCAGGCCTGAGACGGCACCGGGGGAGGGGGACCCCCGTGCCGGGCGGGGTGGTAGACTCCTGGCCTGAAGACTGACGACCGTCAGTGGACATCCTTTAACGGACCGCACTGTGAGGCGGGGAAGGAGGTCACGATGAGTCAGACAGGTCATACCGGGGACACCGGTGCGGAGACGCGCGTCCTTCTGGACGGGGACGACGTCTCCCGTACTGTCGCACGCATCGCGCACCAGATCATCGAGAAGACCGCCCTGGCGCCGGGGGGACCGGAGGCGCGTCCGGGCGCGGGGGACGGGCCGGCCGTCGGTGCGCCGGTCATCCTGCTCGGCATCCCGTCGCGGGGGGTTCCGCTCGCCCGCCGGCTCGCGGAGAAGGTCTCGGAGTTCAGCGGGGTCGACGTCCCGCACGGGGCCCTCGACGTCACGCTGTACCGGGACGACCTCGGGTCGCGCCCGCACCGGGCGCTCGCGTCGACGGACATCCCGGCGGACGTCGAGGGGGCGACCGTCGTCCTCGTCGACGACGTCCTGTACTCGGGCCGGACGATCCGCGCGGCGCTCGACGCGCTGCGGGACGTCGGCCGGGCGGGGGTCGTCCAGCTCGCCGTCCTCATCGACCGCGGGCACCGGGAGCTCCCGATCCGCGCGGACTACGTGGGCAAGAACATCCCGACGTCGCGCTCGGAGGACGTGTCCGTCGAGCTCAGCGACGTCGACGGGGTCGACCGGGTCACCCTGCGCCGGTCGACGGAAGGAGACCTGTGAAGCACCTGCTCAGCGCCGACGACCTCACGCTCGGCGAGATCACCGCGATCATGGACGAGGCCGACCGGTTCGGGGAGGTGCTCCGCGGCCGGGAGGTCAAGAAGCTGCCGACGCTCCGCGGCCGGACGGTGTTCACCCTCTTCTACGAGAACTCCACGCGCACCCGGTCGAGCTTCGAGACCGCCGGGAAGTGGATGAGCGCCGACGTCATCAACATCTCCGCGTCGAGTTCGTCGGTGTCGAAGGGCGAGTCCCTCCGGGACACGGCGCAGACCCTCCGGGCGGTCGGCGCGGACGCGATCATCATGCGTCACCCCAGTTCCGGGGCGGCCCGCCAGGTCGCCGGCTGGGTCGGCTCCGGCCCGGACGGCATCAGCGTGGTCAACGCCGGGGACGGGGCCTCCCAGCACCCGACGCAGGCGCTCCTCGACGCGGTGAGCCTCCGCCGGCACTTCGGTGACGTCGCGGGCCTGCGCATCGCGGTCGTCGGGGACATCCTCCACTCCCGGGTCGCGCGGTCGAACGTCGCGGTGCTCCGGCGGCTCGGGGCGTCCGTCACGCTCGTCGCCCCGCCGTCGCTGCTCCCGACGGGGGTGGAGACCTGGGGGGTCGACGTCACCTACGGGCTCGACGACGTCCTCGGCGACGTCGACGCGGTGATGATGCTGCGCGTCCAGGCCGAGCGGATGAACGGCGGGTTCTTCCCGTCCCACCGGGAGTACGCGCGCCGCTACGGCCTCACCCGCGCCCGCCTCGACGCGCTCGGCCCGGACGGCGTCGTCCTCCACCCGGGGCCGATGCTCCGCGGGATGGAGATCAGCGACGACGTCGCCGACGACCCCCGCACCCTCGTGCTCGACCAGGTGACCGCCGGGGTGCACGTCCGCATGGCGGTGCTGTTCACCCTGCTCGTCGGCACCGACGGGGCGACGGGGGAGGAGGACCGGTGACGGGCACGCCGAACGACCGCCGGACCGGGACCCCGGCCTCCACGCCGGAGCCGACGCCGCAGTCCACGCCGCAGCCCGCGTCACCGACCACGCCCCGGGACACGCACCCGGGCGCGCCGCAGACCAGCCACCCCGACCGGCCGGGACGCCGGTCACCCGACCCCCGAGGAGACGCCCCCATGACCGGAACCGACGGCACCGGCACCCCCGCCGCGACGGACCAGTACCCGCCGACCGGGCGGCTCGCCCCGGCCGCGTCGGGCGAGGTCCTGCTCTCCGGTGTCCTCGTCTACGGCGAGGGTGAGCCGACGGACGTCCTCGTCCGCGACGGTGTCATCGCGTCGATGACCCCCACCGCCGACGGCCGGCCGGAGGGGCTCTCCGCCGACGCGGACGTCCTCGAACTCGACGGGCAGGTCCTCCTGCCGGGCCTCGTCGACATGCACGTCCACCTGCGTGAACCCGGGCGTGAGGACACGGAGACGATCGCCACCGGGTCCGCCGCCGCCGCCCGCGGCGGGTTCACCGCCGTGTTCACCATGGCCAACACCTCGCCGGTGACGGACAACCCCTCGATCGCCGAGGCGGTCTGGCACAAGGGGCAGGCGACGAACCTCTGCGACGTCCACCCCGTCGGCTCCATCAGCCGGGACCTCGCCGGCGGTGAGCTCACGGAGTTCGGGATGATGGCGGAGTCCGACGCGAAGGTCCGCATGTTCTCCGACGACGGCAAGTGCGTCCACGACCCGCTGCTCATGCGCCGCGCGATCGAGTACGCCCGCGGCCTCGACGTCCTCCTCGCCCAGCACTGCGAGGAGCCCCGGCTCACCGAGGGCGCCGTCGCCCACGAGGGCCCGACGGCCGCCCGGCTCGGCCTGCGGGGCTGGCCCCGGGTCGCCGAGGAGTCCATCGTCGTCCGCGACGCGATCATGGCGCGCGACTACGGCGGGCGCCTCCACATCTGCCACGCCTCGACCGAGGGCACGGTGGAGCTGCTCCGCTGGGCCCGCGCGCAGGGGATCCCGGTGACGGCGGAGGTCACGCCCCACCACCTGATCCTCACCGACGAGCGGCTGGAGACGTACGACGGCGTCAACCGCGTCAACCCGCCGCTGCGGGAGGACCGGGACGTCGCCGCCCTCCGGCAGGCGCTCGTCGACGGGGTCGTCGACTGCGTGGCGACCGACCACGCCCCGCACGGCTCGGAGGAGAAGTGCTGCGAGTTCGACCGCGCCCGGCCCGGGATGCTGGGCCTGGAGACGTCGCTCGCGCTCATCGCGCGGATCTTCGTCCTCGACGGCGACCGGGACTGGCGCTTCGTCGCCCGGGTCATGTCGGAGCTGCCGGCGGAGATCACCCGGCTGCCCGGCCACGGCCGCCCGCTCGCCGTCGGTGAGCCGGCGAACCTCTGCGTCGTCGACACCGGCCGCACGTGGACGGCCCGCGGCGCGGAGCTCGCGTCGAAGGCCCGCAACACCCCGTACGAGGGTATGGACATGCCCGTCAAGGTCAGCACGACGCTGCTGCGCGGCCGCGTGACGTGCCGCGACGGCGAGGTCGACGGGGTGACCGCATGACCGCGCAGCCCGGCCCGACCCGTCGCGGTCGCGTCCCGGCACCGACAGCCCCCACACCATCATCGACAGGAAGAGCACCCCAGTGAGCAGCACCCACACCCCCGCCGCCCTCGTCCTCGCGGACGGCCGCGTCTTCCGGGGCCGCGGGTTCGGCGCCCAGGGCACGACCCTCGGCGAGGCGGTCTTCACCACCGGCATGACCGGCTACCAGGAGACCATGACCGACCCGTCGTACCACCGGCAGATCGTCGTCGCGACGGCCCCGCACATCGGCAACACCGGCTGGAACGACGAGGACGGCGAGTCCCGCGGCGACCGGATCTGGGTCGCCGGCCTCGCCGTGCGCGACCTCTCCCACACCGTGTCGAACTGGCGGGCCGACCGCAGCCTCGAGGAGGAGATGACGGCCCAGGGCGTCATCGGCATCCGCGGCATCGACACCCGCGCGGTCGTCCGCCACCTGCGGGACCGGGGGGCCGTCGCCGCCGGGATCGTCAGCGGGGACGACGCGTTGCTGCCCGAGGACGAGCTCGTCGCCCGCGTGGCCGCGCAGCCCGGCATGGAGGGGGCGGACCTCGCCTCGGAGGTCACGACCCCGGAGGTGTACGTCGTCGAACCGGAGGGTGAGACCCGCTACACGGTCATCGCCTACGACATGGGCATCAAGACCAACACCCCGCGCAACCTCGCCCGCCGCGGCGTGCGCACCGTCGTCGTCCCGGCCGGGACCGACCTCGACTCGCTGGCGGAGTGGGACTACGACGGCGTCTTCGTCTCGAACGGCCCCGGTGACCCGGCGACCGCCGACGCGACGGTCGCCCAGGTCCGCACCGTGCTCGAGCGGAAGATCCCGTTCTTCGGCATCTGCTTCGGCAACCAGATCCTCGGCCGCGCCCTGGAGATGGAGACGTACAAGCTGAAGTTCGGCCACCGGGGGATCAACGTCCCGGTGCTCAACCACGTCACCGGGAAGATCGACATCACCGCGCAGAACCACGGCTTCGCGCTCCGCGGGACGCCGGGGGAGACGTTCGACACCCCGTTCGGCCCGGCGGTCGTCACGCACACCTGCCTCAACGACGACGTCGTCGAGGGTGTGGCCCTCGCCGACGGCAGCGCGTACTCCGTCCAGTACCACCCCGAGGCCGCGGCGGGCCCCCGTGACGCCAACCCCCTGTTCGACCAGTTCATCGAGCTCATGGAGCGCCGCCGCGCCGGCGGCGACCCGCAGCCGACCACGACCGCACCGACCGCACCGTCCGCACAGCACGACACGAAGGGCACCGAGTAAATGCCGAAGCGTCCAGACATCAACCACGTCCTCGTCATCGGGTCCGGCCCCATCGTCATCGGCCAGGCCTGCGAGTTCGACTACTCCGGGACGCAGGCCTGCCGGGTCCTCAAGGAGGAGGGCCTGCGGGTCACCCTCATCAACTCGAACCCGGCGACGATCATGACGGACCCGGAGTTCGCCGACCACACGTACATCGAGCCGATCCAGCCCGAGTACATCGAGAAGATCTTCGAGGCCGAGCGGGCCGCCGGGCACCCGGTCGACGCCGTGCTCGCGACGCTCGGCGGCCAGACGGCCCTCAACGCCGCGATCCAGCTCGACCGGCGGGGTGCACTCGAGCGCCACGGCGTCGAGCTCATCGGTGCGGACATCGAGGCCATCGAGCGCGGTGAGGACCGGCAGAAGTTCAAGGACATCGTCGCCCGCGTCGGCGGCGCCTCCGCCCGCAGCCGGGTGTGCCACACGATGGACGAGGTCCACGAGACGGTCGCCGAGCTCGGCCTGCCGGTCGTCGTCCGGCCGTCGTTCACGATGGGCGGGCTCGGCTCCGGCCTCGCGTACACGGACGAGGACCTCGACCGCATCGCCGGCGGCGGCCTCGCCGCGTCGCCCGAGGCGAACGTGCTCATCGAGGAGTCGATCCTCGGCTGGAAGGAGTACGAGCTCGAGCTCATGCGGGACGGCAAGGACAACGTCGTCGTCGTGTGTTCCATCGAGAACGTCGACGCCCTCGGCGTCCACACCGGTGACTCCGTCACCGTCGCCCCGGCGATGACCCTCACCGACCGGGAGTTCCAGGCGATGCGCGACCAGGGCATCGCCATCCTCCGCGAGGTCGGCGTCGACACCGGCGGCTGCAACATCCAGTTCGCCGTCAACCCGGACGACGGCCGGCTCATCACCATCGAGATGAACCCGCGCGTGTCCCGGTCCTCCGCGCTCGCGTCGAAGGCCACCGGCTTCCCCATCGCGAAGATCGCGGCGAAGCTCGCCATCGGCTACACCCTCGACGAGATCCGCAACGACATCACCGAGGTCACCCCCGCGGCGTTCGAGCCGACCCTCGACTACGTCATCGTCAAGGCCCCGCGGTTCGCCTTCGAGAAGTTCCCGGGCGCCGACGACACCCTGACGACGACGATGAAGTCCGTCGGCGAGGCGATGGCCGTCGGCCGCAACTACGCCACAGCGCTCAACAAGGTCATGCGGTCGCTCGAGACGAAGGAGGCCGGGTTCTGGACCCGGGACGACGCCGTCATCGCCGGGGACCGGGCGACCGACGTCGCCGCGGTGCTCGAGGACCTCCGCCGCCCGACCGAGGGGCGGATGTACGACATCGAGCTGGCCCTGCGCCTCGGCGCCTCCGTCGACGAGGTCCACGAGGCCTCCGGCGTGGACCCGTGGTTCCTCCACGAGGTCCGGGCGCTCGTCGAGTTCCGGGGGACGCTCGCCGCGGCCCCGGTGCTCGACGAGCCGCTGCTCCGCGAGGCGAAGTTCCTCGGCCTGTCCGACCGGCAGATCGCGGCGCTGCGCCCCGAGCTCGCCGGGGAGGACGGGGTGCGCCGGCTGCGCTGGTCGCTCGGCGTCCGCCCGGTGTTCAAGACCGTCGACACGTGTGCGGCGGAGTTCGAGGCGAAGACCCCCTACCACTACTCGTCCTACGAGCTCGACCCGCAGGCGGAGTCCGAGGTCGCCCCGCAGACCGAGCGGGAGAAGGTCATCATCCTCGGTTCCGGGCCGAACCGCATCGGCCAGGGCATCGAGTTCGACTACTCGTGCGTCCACGCCGCGCTGGAGCTGTCCCGCGTCGGCTACGAGACCGTCATGGTCAACTGCAACCCGGAGACGGTGTCCACCGACTACGACACCGCCGACCGCCTGTACTTCGAGCCGCTGACCTTCGAGGACGTCATGGAGGTCTACCACGCCGAGTCGGAGTCCGGCACGGTCGCCGGGGTCATCGTCCAGCTCGGCGGCCAGACCCCGCTCGGGCTCGCCGACCGGCTCGCGGCCGCCGGCGTGCCCGTCGTCGGCACGAGCCCGGAGGCCATCAACCTCGCCGAGGACCGCGGCGAGTTCGGTGCCGTGCTCGAGCGCGCGGGCCTGCCGGCCCCGGCCTACGGCACCGCGACCTCCTTCGACGAGGCCCGCGCCGTCGCCGACCGCATCGGCTACCCCGTGCTCGTCCGGCCGTCGTACGTCCTCGGCGGCCGGGGGATGGAGATCGTCTACGACGAGGCCTCGCTCAGCGACTACATCGACCGGGCCACGGAGATCACGACCGACCACCCGGTGCTCGTCGACCGCTTCCTCGACAACGCGATCGAGATCGACGTCGACGCGCTGTGCGACGGCGAGGAGGTCTACCTCGCCGGGGTCATGGAGCACATCGAGGAGGCGGGGATCCACTCCGGCGACTCGTCGTGCGCACTGCCCCCGATGACCCTCGGGGAGGGTGACATCGACACCGTCCGCCGGTCGACGGCCGCCCTGGCCCACGGCATCGGCGTCCGCGGTCTCATGAACGTCCAGTTCGCCCTCAAGGACGACATCCTCTACGTCATCGAGGCCAACCCGCGGGCGTCCCGCACGGTCCCGTTCGTGTCCAAGGCGACGGGGGTGCAGCTCGCGAAGGCGGCGGCGCGGATCATGCTCGGCGCGACCGTCCGGGAGCTCGTCGACGAGGGCATGCTGCCGGGCGACCGCGACGGCGGCTCGCTGCCGATGGGCCACCCCATCGCGGTGAAGGAGGCGGTCATGCCCTTCAACCGCTTCCGGAGCCCGGACGGGAAGGTCCTCGACTCCCTGCTCAGCCCGGAGATGAAGTCGACGGGCGAGGTCATGGGGCTCGACGCCGACTTCGGCACCGCCTTCGCGAAGTCGCAGGAGGGCGCGTTCGGGCCGGTGCCGACGTCCGGCACGATCTTCGTGTCCGTGGCGAACCGGGACAAGCGCACGCTCATCCTCCCGATCCAGCGGCTCCACTCCATGGGCTTCGAGATGCTCGCGACGCACGGCACGGCCGGGATGCTCCGCCGCAACGGTGTCGACTGCACCGTCGTGGCGAAGCAGTCGGACGCCGAGGCGACCGGCGGGCGGTCGATCGTCGACGACATCCGGGAGGGGCGCGTCGACCTCGTGCTCAACACCCCCGCCGGGTCCGCCGGCGCCCGGCACGACGGTTACGACATCCGCGCCGCCGCGGTCAACGTCGGCGTGCCGTGCATCACGACGGTCCAGGGCGCCGTGGCGGTCGTCCAGGCCATCGAGGCGCTCATGGACACCGAGACGGTCGTCCGGGCGATCCAGGACATCGACCATGACGGCGGTGACCGGGACGACGCGGGGGAGACCCGGTGACCGGCCCCGGTGGGTCCGTGTCCGGTGCGGGGGACGACGCCGCCCGGCCCGTCCCCGGACCGGAGCCGTCGTCCCCGGTGCCGACCTTCGGCGACCGCTTCCTCGCCCGGGCGCGGGAGCACGGGCGGCTCTGCGTGGGCATCGACCCCCACCCGGGGCTGCTCCGGGACTGGGGCCTGCCCGTCGACGTCTCCGGCCTGCTGGAGTTCTCGCGGCGCTGCGTGGAGGCGTTCGCCGACGAGGCGTGCCTGGTCAAGCCCCAGGTCGCGTTCTACGAGGCCTTCGGGTCCGCCGGGTTCGCGGTGCTGGAGGAGACCCTCGCCGCGCTGCGGGGGACGGGGGCGCTCGTCGTCGCCGACGCCAAGCGCGGTGACATCGGGTCGACGATGGCCGGGTACGCGCGGGCGTGGACGGACCCCGCGTCGCCGCTGCGGGCCGACGCCGTGACGGTCTCGCCCTACCTCGGGGTCGGGTCGCTCGCCCCGGTCGTCGAGGCGGGGGAGCGGACGGGGACCGGGGTCATCATCCTCGCCGCGACGTCGAACCCCGAGGGGCCGCAGGTCCAGGGGGCCGACGCGGGCGGCCGGTCGGTCGCGCAGGACGTCGTCGACCGGGTCTCCGCGCTCAACGCCGCCGCCGTCGCGCGGGGCGGTGCGGGCACCGTCGGCGTCGTCGTCGGGGCCACGGTGACCGACCCGCCGCGGCTCGACGAGGTCGGTGGCGTCGTGCTCATGCCGGGGGTGGGCGCCCAGGGCGGCACCGCCGCGGACGTGCGGCGGATCGCCGGCGCCGCGGAACGGCTGGTGAGCCCGAACATCTCCCGCGGGGTGCTCGCGGCGGGGCCCGACGTCGACGCGCTGCGCGCGGCGGCCCGCGACGCCTCGGCGCTTTTCAGGTGAAACATTTAGTTGCCGCAGGTCGTAGTGCTACACTGTGACTCGTTGTTTCCGCCGGGGCCGGCCGAGACCGGCTCAGCACCGGGCGTACCGTCCCTCGTGACGAGACCGGGACGAGACCCCCTCCGGCTGTCACCGACGGCCCGGGAACGGGGGCGCTGGTTGCCAGCGTCCGCCCGCCCCCCTAGGATTCGTCGGGACACCCGGGCGGACAGCTGCACCCGTGCAGCGCTCATCACCGCCCGCGGTCAGGAACACCGTTCACAACCCGTAATGACAGACACCGAGACAGACGGAGGAACCCCGTGGCCCTTCCCCAGTTGACCCCTGAGCAGCGCGCAGAGGCGCTCAAGAAGGCGGCCGAGGCCCGCAAGGCGCGCGCCGAGCTCAAGGAGAAGCTCAAGCGAGGCGGCACCGACCTCAAGAAGGTCCTGAAGGACGCCGACAGCGACCCGATCCTGGGCAAGATGAAGGTGTCGGCCCTCCTCGAGGCCCTCCCCAAGGTGGGCAAGGTGAAGGCACAGGAGATCATGACCGAGCTGGAGATCGCCCCGACGCGCCGCCTGCGCGGTCTCGGCGACCGCCAGCGCCGGGCCCTGCTGGAGCGCTTCGGCTTCGAGGCCTAGTTTTGAGCGGAGACCTGCCGAAGGGTCGTCTCGTCGTCCTCGCCGGTCCGTCGGCGGTGGGGAAGTCCACCGTGGTCAACCGCCTGCGTGAGGACGTCCCCGGACTGTACTTCAGCGTGTCGATGACCACCCGGTCACCGCGCCCGGGGGAGGTCGACGGCCGCGACTACTTCTACGTCAGCCGCGAGGAGTTCGAGAGGAACGTCGCCGACGGTCTCATGCTGGAGTGGGCCGAGATCCACGGCGGACTCCAGCTGTCCGGCACCCCGCGACGTCCGGTCGAGGAGGCACGGGCCGCAGGCCGTCCCGTCCTCGTCGAGGTGGACCTCGAGGGGGCGCGGAACGTCAAGCGCATGATCCCGGAGGCTGTGACGGTCTTCCTCGCGCCGCCGTCGTGGGACGCGCTCGTCGAGCGCCTGACCGGGAGAGGCACGGAGTCCGACGACGTCATCGCCCGTCGGCTCGACACCGCCCGCCGGGAGCTCGCCTCCCAGGACGAGTTCGACCGGGTCGTCGTCAACGACGACGTCGACACGGCGGTCGCGGCGATCAGCGCCGTTCTCACCGGGGACTGACCCGCCCCGTCCGGGCCGGCCGGCGCCGCGGCGCCGGCACCCGACCCGGTGTCCGAGAACACGAGAACACACACCGACCCCCGGTCGCCGGGGGCCCAGCGATCACAAGAGAAGGTTCCAAGTGGCAGTCCAGGACGTGAACGAGAACGACACCGTGTTCGACCCGCCGGTCGGCATCACGAACCCGCCGATCGACGAGCTGCTGAAGAAGGTGTCCTCGAAGTACGCCCTCGTGATCTTCGCGGCCAAGCGCGCGCGGCAGATCAACGACTACTTCCAGACGGTCGACGACGGCGTCTTCGAGTTCGTCGGTCCGCTCGTGACCCCGGACATGCAGGAGAAGCCGCTGTCCATCGCGCTGCGGGAGATCAACCGCGACCTGCTGGAGCACACGGAGGGCTGAGCCCGCCGTCACCCGACCCCCGGACCTGCCCGTCAGGTGCCGGGGGTTCCGCGTGCCCGGGGACGCCCGCGGGCGGGCTGCTAGGCTCGGCACCCGTGACGAACTCCACGACGAGCACCACCCCCGCCGGCGCCGGCACCACCCCGGGCCACGCCGGTACCGCCCCTGCCGCCGCAGGCACCGCCCCTGCCGCCGCAGGCACCGACGCCGCCGGCCCGACCGCGACATCCCCGGACGGGGGTCCGGGCGGCCGGCGGCTGCGCGTCGTCGTCGGCGTCGGCGGCGGCATCGCCGCGTACAAGGCCTGCCAGGTGGTCCGCACGTTCACCGAGGCCGGCCACGACGTGCGGGTCATCCCCACGGAGGCCGCCCTGCGGTTCGTCGGGGCGGCGACGTTCGAGGCCCTGTCCGGCAACCCGGTGAGTACGACGGTGTTCGACAACGTCGACGAGGTCGAGCACGTGCGGCTCGGCCACGAGGCCGACCTCGTCGTCGTCGCCCCGGCGACGGCCGACCTCATGGCCCGGCTCGCGCACGGTCGGGCGGACGACCTGCTCACGGCGAGCTGTCTCGTCGCGACGTGTCCCGTCGTCCTCGCCCCGGCGATGCACACCGAGATGTGGCGGCACCCGGCGACGCGGGACAACGTCGCCCTGCTGCGCTCCCGGGGGACGGTGGTCCTCGAGCCGGCGCACGGCCGCCTCACCGGCGCGGACAGCGGCCCCGGCCGGCTGCCGGACCCGGAGCACATCGCGCACCTCGGCCTCGCGGCGGTCGAGCGGCCGGGGATCTTCCGCCGCACCCTCGAGGGGTGCACCGTCGTCGTGTCCGCCGGCGGCACGCGCGAACCGCTCGACCCCGTGCGTTTCCTCGGCAACAGTTCGTCGGGCCGGCAGGGGTTCGCCGTCGCCGACGTCGCCGCCCAGCGGGGGGCGGAGGTCCGGATCGTCGCGGGCGCCGTCGACGAGCTGCCGCTGCCGTCCGGCGCGACGGTCGAGCAGGTGGAGACCGCGCGGGAGATGGAGGCGGCCGTCGTCCGGGCGGTGACGGGCGAGGGGTGGGCCCGCCCCGCGGCCGGCACGGACCCCGACGGCACCGCCCCCGACACCGACGCCGCCGACCCCGCGTCCCCGGCCGACGTCCTCGTCATGGCCGCCGCGGTGGCGGACTACCGGCCCGCGGTGACGGCCGACGCGAAGCTGAAGAAGGGCGGGGACACCCCGCTCGACCGCCTCGAGCTCACGGAGAACCCGGACATCCTCCGCGGCGTCGTCGACCGCCGGGCGGCGGGCACGGTGCCGGCCGCCCTCCGGATCGTCGGTTTCGCGGCCGAGACGGGAGACCCGGAGCACACCCCCCTCGAGCACGCCCGGGCGAAGCTCGCCCGCAAGGGGTGCGACATCCTCATGTGCAACCCGGTCGGGTCCGGCCGGGTGTTCGGCCGGGACGACAGCAGCGGCTGGCTGCTCCGCTCGGGGGTGGAGGGCGAGACCGTCGTCCCGCCGGGATCGAAACTGCTGGTCGCAGCCGCGATCCTCGACGAGGTGGATGCGGCGCGGGAGGCCGCGGAGCGGCCCTCGGGGCCGGTGGGGTGACGGGGCCCCGGACCTCTTCCCGGACACAGACCACTCAGTCCACTATGATCTCTGGGGAATGTGAACCATGAAGAGGCCGGCCACCGCCTGAGGAGACCGACCAGCACCAGCGTACAGAGAGTGAATCACCGTGCCCCTCCGCCTTTTCACCAGTGAGTCCGTCACCGAAGGTCACCCGGACAAGATCTGCGACGCGATCTCAGACTCCATCCTCGACGCCATGCTCGCCGAGGACCCGCAGAGCCGCGTCGCCGTCGAGACCGTCGTCACCACCGGCCTCGTCCACGTCGTCGGCGAGGTGAGGACGAAGGGGTACGTCGAGATCCCCCAGATCGTCCGCGGCACCCTCACCCGCATCGGTTTCACCTCCTCGGACATGGGCTTCGACGGCACGACGTGCGGCGTGTCCGTCTCGATCGGCGCCCAGTCGCCGGAGATCGGTGAGGGCGTCGACAACTCGCAGGAGACGCGCGGGGTCGAGGGGGAGGTCGACGACGACGACCGCCTCGGCGCCGGCGACCAGGGCCTGATGTTCGGCTACGCCACGAACGAGACCCCCGAGTACATGCCCCTGCCGATCTCGCTGGCCCACCGGCTCGCCCGGCGACTCACCGAGGTCCGCAAGGAGGGCATCGTCCCCGGGCTGCGGCCGGACGGCAAGACGCAGGTCACGCTGGCCTACGACGACAACGACAAGCCGGTCGCCATCGACACCGTCGTCATCTCCACCCAGCACGACGAGCGCTGGCGCGGGCCGGACCAGCAGGCCTCCCTCGCGGCGACGCTGCGCCAGCACGTCCTCGACCACTGCATCGCCGAGGCGGGCCTGACGCACCTCGTCACCCCGGACATGACGCTCCTCGTCAACCCGTCCGGGTCGTTCATCCTCGGCGGCCCCGCCGGTGACGCCGGGCTGACCGGGAGGAAGATCATCGTCGACACGTACGGCGGCATGGCCCGTCACGGCGGCGGGGCGTTCTCCGGCAAGGACCCGTCGAAGGTGGACCGGTCCGCCGCGTACGCCATGCGGTGGGTGGCGAAGAACATCGTCGCCGCCGGGCTGGCGGACAAGGCGGAGGTCCAGGTGGCGTACGCGATCGGCCGGGCGCGGCCCGTGGGGGTGTACGTCGAGACCTTCGGGACCGGCACCCTGTCCGACGGCGAGATCCAGGAGGCCGTGCTCAAGGTCTTCGACCTCCGCCCGACGGCGATCCTCCGCGACCTCGACCTGCTCCGCCCGATCTACGCGCAGACCGCGGCGTACGGCCACTTCGGCCGGACGGACATCGACCTGCCGTGGGAGCGGACCGACCGCGTGGACGACCTGCGCGCCGCCGCGGGGCTCAGCGTCTGACGGACGGCTCCCCGGGCGGGGGACGCCACGGGGCCCGGCCGGCGGTCGTCCCCGCGGCGTGGCCGGGCGGGGGGCTGTGGACGCCCGGGGTCGCCGGGGACGACCGCAGGGTAGAATCCGCGCCATGAGTCCGGAGCCCGCACCCGCCCCGGTCGCGGTGCCGAGCGGCCGCCCCGTGGCGCACGTCCTGCCCCTCATCGGGGTGCCGCACCTCGACCGGGGGTTCGACTACGCGGTCCCGCCGGAGATGGACGGCGACGCCCGCCCCGGGGTGCGGGTCCGGATCCGTTTCGCCGGCCGGCTCGTCGACGGCATCGTCCTCGACCGGCGGCGCACCACCAGCCACGTCGGGGACCTCGCCCCGCTCCGGCGGGTCCTCAGCCCGGCGGTCGTCGTCCCGGAACGCCTCCGCGTCCTCGTCGACACGCTCGCCGAGCGGTACGCGGGCGTGCGCTCGGACATCATCCGGGCGGCGGTCCCGCCCCGGCACGCGGCGGCGGAGAAGGCCGGCCTCTACGGGGGCGGCGCGGGGTGGGAGGACCTCTACGGGTCACTCGTGCCGGTGGACGAGCTCACGGACACGGCGGTGTCGGCCGCGCGGGAGGGGTGGGGCCGGTACGTCCACGGCGGGGCGTTCGTCGACGCCGCCCTCGCCGGCCGGGCCGCCCGCGCCGCGTGGCTGCCGTCACCCCGCGAGGACTGGGCGCTGCGCGTCGCCGAGCTCACCGCCGCCGTCGCGTGGTCGGGGGGCGGGGTGCTCGTCGTCGTCCCGACCGTCCGCGACGTCACCCGGGTGCGGGACGCCCTGCGGACGTTCCTCTCCGCCGCGCAGATCACGACGATGACCGCGGGGGAGGGCCCGGCGGCCCGGTACCGGAGTCACCTCGCCGTGCTCGCCGGGCAGGGCCGGGTCGTCGTCGGGACGCGGTCCGCGGCCCTCGCCCCGGTCGTCGACCTGCGGCTCATCGTGCTCACGGGGGAGGCCGAGGACGCGCTCGTCGACCCCCGGGCACCGTACATCCACGCCCGCGAGGTGCTCCGGCTCCGGTCCGCGCAGGAGGGGACCGCCCTCGTCGTCGGCGACCTCACCCGGTCGGCGGAGGTGCAGCGCCTCGTCGAGGACGGCGAGCTCGCCACGCTCCGCGCCCCCCGGGAGACCGTCACGGCGGAACTGCCGTGGACGCAGGGCGTCGAGGACTCCGCGACCGCCCGGGAGCGGGACCCGCACGCCGCCCACTCGCGGGTGCCCTCCGTCGCCTTCGCCGCGTTGCGCGCCGCGCTCGACGCCGGCCGCCCCGGGCTCGTCTCGGTGCCCCGCCGGGGGTACGCGCCGTCGGTGGCGTGCGCGACGTGCCGCACCCCGGCCCGGTGCCGCCGGTGCAACGGTCCCCTGGAACTCCCGGCGACCCGGCCGGACGAGCCGGTCACCCCGCGGTGCCGGTGGTGCGGGCGGGCCGAACCGCGGTTCACGTGCACGACGTGCGGCGGTCACGGGTTGCGGATGACGGTCGTCGGGCAGGACCGCACGGTCGAGGAGCTCGGCCGGGCGTTCCCGGGGGTCGAGATCCTCGCGTCGAGCGGCGCGCGGCCGCGGGAGCGCGTCGGCGACGGGGGGAGGCTCGTCGTCGCCACGCCCGGCGTCGAACCCCTCTGCCCGGGGTACGGCGCCGCCGTCATCCTCGACCCGTGGCTCACGACGGGCCGGGCGGACCTCCGGGCGCGGGAGACGGCGCTGCGGCAGTGGTCCCGCGTGGCGTCGCTGGTCGTCCCCCGCTCCGACGGCGGCCGGGTGGTGGTGGCCGGCGACGCGACCGACCCCACGGTCCAGCAGCTCATCCGGTGGGACCCCGAGGGCGCGGCGGCCCGGGAACTGCGGCTCCGGGAGGAGGCCGGGTTCCCCCCGGCCGTGGTCATGGCCGCGGTCGACGGGACGGCGGAGACGCTCGCCCAGCTCGAGGAGTACTGGCAGCCGCCGGAGGGGACCGAGGTGCTCGGCCCCGTGACCCTCCCGCCGGGCGTGCGCCCGCCGGCCGGCCTCGCCCCGGGGGAGGAGGACCTCGCCCGCCGCATGATCGTCCGGACACCCACCGCCGGGGCGGCCGAACTCGGCGCGCGGCTGCGCACGGCCCAGGCCCAGCGGAGCACGCACCGGCGGACCGGCCCGCTGCGGGTGGTCATCGACCCGGTGCGGATCGGATAGGGTGAACCGTCGGACGACCGGACGTACCCGCCGCCGGCGACAGCGAGAACGCGAGAACGAGGGAGAGACCGCGAGGATGACCGTGCTACCCGTGAGACTGTTTGGGGATCCGGTGCTCCGGACGCCCGCCGACCCCGTCGGCCCGCCCGAGGGGTCCGGGGACGGCACCCCCGCCGAGGGCACGGAGCGGGCGTCGCTGCGCACCCTCGTGAACGACATGCTCGAGACGATGGACGACGCCGGGGGCGTGGGCCTCGCCGCGAACCAGGTCGGGATGACTGTCCGGGTGTTCGTGCACGACTGCGAGGGTGACCGCGGGCACGTCGTCGACCCGGTGTGGGAGCCGGTCGGGGAGGACACGGTGACGGGGGTCGAGGGCTGCCTGTCTGTCCCGGGGGTGCGGGGGCCCGTGCCCCGGTTCGCGACGGTGCGTCTCACCGGGCGGACCGTCGACGGCGCGGTCGTCGACCGCGTCGTCACCGGCCTCATGGCACGGTGCGTGCAGCACGAGACCGACCACCTGGACGGGGTGATGTTCATGTCGCGGATGGCGCCGGAGGACCGGCGGCGGGCGATGGGGGAGATCCGGTCGAGCGGGTGGTTCGCCCGATGAGGATCATCTTCGCCGGAACCCCGGAGCCCGCCGCCGTCGTGCTGCGCCGTCTCGTCGAGGGCGGGGAGCACGAGGTCGTCGCCGTGCTCACCCAGCCGGACGCGCCGCGGGGGCGTGGCCGGACGGTCCACCCGTCCGCCGTCGCCGCCGTCGCCGCGGAGTACGACCTGCCGGTCCACAAGTTCCCGGGGCTGCGGGACGACGCCCCCCGGGAGGTGCTCCGGGCACTCGCCGCGGACGGTGCCGAGGCCGTCGCGGTCGTCGCCTACGGCACCCTCATCCCCGCCGACCTGCTCGACGTCGTGCCGCACGGCTGGATCAACCTCCACTTCTCCCTCCTGCCCCGGTGGCGGGGGGCGGCCCCGGTGCAGGCGGCGATCGCCGCCGGGGACGAGGTCACGGGGGCGACGACGTTCCGCATCGAGGAAGGACTGGACACCGGCCCGGTCCTCGGCACGGTCACCGCGCCCGTCACCCGGGAGGACACGGCGGACGACCTGCTCACCCGCCTGACCTACGCGGGGCGGGACCTCATGGTGGAGACGCTCACCGGCCTCGCGGAGGGCACCGTCGTCCCCCGACCGCAACCGGACGAGGGGGTGACGCACGCGGGGAAGATCCGCACCGCCGACGCCCGGATCGACTGGTCCCGGCCGGCGGAGGTCATCCAGCGCACGGTCCGGGCGCACACCCCCGCCCCGGGGGCGTGGACGATGCTCGACGGGCAGCGTCACAAGATCGGCGGCGTCGCGGTCGCCGACCCGGACGCGGCCGGCGGTACCGCGGACGCCCCGGCGCCGGCCCCCGGCGAGGTCCGGGTCGTCGACGGCCGGGTCCTCGTCGGCACCGGCGAGGGGGTGCTCGAGGTGCTGACGATCCAGGCCCCGGGCAAGCGGATGACCGACGCGGCGGCGTGGGCGCGCGGCGCGCGGGCCCTGTCGGGGACCTCCGGGTCGCCGGCACGATTCGAGACGGAGGACTGACACATGGGTGGATTCCGGTCGAGGTCCCGCTCCGGCGGGAACGGTGACGCGGCAGGGGCCGGTGCCAACGGTGCGCACGGGAGAAACGCTGCGCACGGCCCCGACCGTGCGGGCACGGGGTCGGGCGCGGCGGGACGCTCCGGCGGCCGTCGCCCGGCCCCGGCGTCCGGGCGGCGGGGGAGCGGCCGGGACGACCGGGACAACCGGGACCGGGGCCGGGCGCCCCGCGGTCGACGCACCGGGGACGACCGCGCGCGCGACGTCCCGGCGGCCGACCCCGTCCGCGAGGTGGCCCTCGACGTGCTGCGGCAGGTCAGCGCGGAGGACGCGTACGCCAACCTCGTGCTCCCGGGGGCGCTGCGCCGCCGCGGGCTCGACGGCCGGGACGCGGCCTTCGCCACCGAGCTCACCTACGGCACGCTGCGCGCCCTCGGACTGCTCGACGCCGTCATCGCCGAGGCCGCCGGCCGGCCCGTGAGCGGCATCGACGCGCCCGTCCTCGACGTGCTGCGCCTCGGCGCCTACCAGATCCTCCGCACGCGGGTCAGCGGGTACGCCGCCGTCGACACCTCGGTGACCCTCGCGCGGTCCCTGGGACTCGACCGGGCCACCGGGTTCGTCAACGGGGTCCTGCGCACGCTCACCCGCCGGGACCCGGAGGAGTGGGTGGCGACCGTCGCGGGCGGGTCGGACCTCGCCGCGCTCGCCCTGCGGACGTCCCACCCGGTGTGGATCGCCGAGGTCTTCGCCCGCGCGCTCGGCCTCGCCCCGGAGTCGGCGGCGGGGTCGGACGAGCTCCGGCGGGCGCTCGAGGCCGACGACACCCGTCCCGTCGTGCACCTCGCGGCCCGGCCGGGGCAGATCACCGCCGAGGAGCTTGCGCTCGTCACCGGCGGCGAGGTCGGCCGGTGGTCCCCGTACGCCGTGTACCTCGACGAGGGTGACCCGGGGGACCTCGACGCGCTCCGGGAGGGCCTGGCCGGGGTCCAGGACGAGGGCAGTCAGCTCATCGCCCTGGCGACGGTGCGGGCACCGCTCGACCGGGAGGACACCGGCCGGTGGCTCGACCTCTGCGCCGGACCGGGCGGGAAGTCCGCCTTCCTCGGGGCGTGGGCCCAGACCGAGGGGGCGGTCCTCGACGCCGTGGAGGTCGTCCCGCACCGCGCGGAGCTCGTGGAGAAGGCCACCCGCGGACTGCCGGTCACCGTCCACGTCGGCGACGGCCGGCACCCGGGCCGGATCCCGGGGCTCGCCGCCGCGGTGGACGCCGGCGGCCACGACCGGGTGCTCGTCGACGCCCCGTGCACGGGTCTCGGCGCGCTGCGCCGCCGGCCCGAGGCGCGGTGGCGGAAGTCACCGTCGGACGTGCCCGACCTCGTCCGGCTCCAGCGGGACCTCCTCCGCGCGGGGCTGCGGGCGACGGCCCCCGGCGGCGTGACCGTGTACTCGACGTGTTCCCCGCACCCGGGGGAGACCGTCGACGTCGTCCGCGAGGTCGCGGAGCGGGAGGGGGCGACGGTGCTCGACGCCCGGCGGATCCTGCCGGAGGTCACGGATCTCGACGACGCCCCGTGGGTGCAGTTGTGGCCCCACCGGCACGGGACGGACGCGATGTTCATCGCCGTGCTGCGACCGGGGAGCGGGGGCTGCGACGTCGCGGACGCCCGGTAGGATGACGGCCATGTGCCCGACCGGAGATCCCTCAGCGTCATCGTCCCGGCCCGCGTCCACGCCGGTGCCCCGCCCGACGGGCGCGCCCGTCGTCGCCCCCTCGATCCTCTCGGCCGACTTCGCCCACCTCGCCCGGGACATCGACCGGGTCGGTGACGCGGAGTGGCTCCACATCGACGTCATGGACGCCCACTTCGTACCGAACCTCAGCTTCGGGCTCCCCGTCGCCGAGGCGGTGCGCCGGTCGACGGACCGGTTCCTCGACGTGCACCTCATGATCGAGGACCCGGCCCGGTGGGCGCCGGACTACGCCGCCTTCGACAGCGTGACCTTCCACCTCGAGGCCGTCGCCGACGTCGCGGCGGCCGTCGACCTGGCCCGGACCCTCCGCGCGGCGGGGACGCGCGCGAGTGTCAGCGTGAAGCCGGGCACGCCGGTCGAGCCGCTCCTCGACCGGCTCGCGGAGTTCGACATGGTCCTCGTCATGAGCGTGGAGCCCGGTTTCGGCGGGCAATCGTTCATGCCGGAGGTGCTGGACAAGGTCCGCGCGCTGCGCCGCCGCATCGACGCCGACGGCACGGGCACGCTCGTCGAGATCGACGGCGGGATCGGCCCCGCGACCGCCGGGGAGGCCGTCGCCGCCGGCGTGGACGTCCTCGTCGCCGGGTCCAGTGTCTTCGGTGCCGACGACCCCGCCGCGCAGGTCACCGCCCTGCGCGAGGCCGGGCGCGCCGTGTGGGCCGACCGCCCCGGGCCGGCGCCGGCCGCCGGGGGAGACCGTGACGTCCCGGACGCGGGGCACCGGGGGGAGACCGGGACGGACGCCGGGTGACCCCCGGTTCACCGACCGGCGGCCCACCGACCCGCGCCGCCTCGGCCTACGCCGACGCGGTCCGCCGGGCCGTCGCCGCAGGCGACGGCGACCCGCTCCACGCGGACCCCGGCACCGCGCTCCGGCTCGGCCGGGCGGTGGAGGAGGCGGTCGCGGTCGGCGAGGACGCGCGGGGCACCGCCAGCCCCAACCCCGCCGTCGGCGCGGTCGTCCTCGACCGGGCGGGGGAGGTCGTGGGGCGGGGGAGCACGGCCGCCCCCGGCGGCCCCCACGCCGAGGTCACGGCCCTCGCCGCGGCCGGTCCCCGGGCCGCCGGGGGAACCGCCGTCGTCACCCTCGAACCGTGCGACCACACGGGCCGGACCGGACCGTGCTCGCAGGCCCTGCTCCGCGCGGGGGTGCGCGGGGTCGTCTACCTGCACGCCGACCCCTCGGGAGCGGCCGCGGGCGGGGCGGCGACGCTGCGCCGGCACGGGGTGGCCGTCACCGGTCCGCTCGCCGCCCACGCCGACCCGACCTGGCTGCCCGTCGCCGCCGTCGAACGCTGGCTCACCGCCGTGCGCCTCGGCCGCCCCCACGTCACCGTGAAGACGGCCGGCACGCTCGACGGGCTCGCGGCGGCGACGGACGGCACCTCGCAGTGGATCACCGGGCCGGCGGCCCGCGGGGAGGTGCACCGGGACCGGGCGCGCCGCGACGCCGTCGTCGTCGGGACGGGGACGGTCCTCGCCGACGACCCGCGCCTCACCGCCCGGCTGCCCGACGGCACGCTCCACGACCGCCAGCCGCTGCGGGTCGTCGTCGGCACCCGGGACATCCCCCCCGGGGCGGCCCTCGCCACCCGCGGCGAGGGGGAGTCCCCGGTCGTCGTGGCCGGGACCCGGGACCTCCCGGCGGTGCTCGCGGACCTGCACGGGCGCGGCGTCGTCGACGTCCTCGTCGAGGGCGGGCCCCGGCTCACCGCCGCCGTGCTCGCCGCCGGTCTCGTCGACGAGGTCGACGCGTGGATCGCCCCCGCCCTCCTCGGCGCCGGGCTGCGGACCGTCGCACCCCCGCCGGGGACCGCGACGACGATCGGGGACATCCTCCGCCTGCGACCTCGCTCTCTCACCACCCACGGGGGTGACCTGCGCCTCACCTCGACGGTGGGCTGCACGGACGACGTCGCGGGCCCGTTTGTAGAATTCAGTCCGTCGACACACGGACACTCCCAGGGATTCCCCCGGTGACCGGTCCCGGCGGCCGGCAGCCCCACGTCCACCAGCAGCACGCCACATCCGAGGAGGCGCAACGATGTTCACCGGGATCGTCGAGGAGAAGGGCAGGGTCGCCGCCGTCGAACGGCAGGGCGACGCCGCCCGCGTGAGGATCGCCTGTTCGACCGTGCTCTCAGACGTCGCGCACGGCGACTCGATCGCCGTGTCGGGGGTGTGCCTCACCGTGACCGACCACGACGACGAGGGCTTCTGGGCGGACTGCATGAAGGTCACCCTCGACTACACGACGCTCGGGGACGTCACGGTCGGCCGGGTCGTGAACCTCGAGCGGGCGGTGCGAGCCGACGGCCGGCTCGGCGGGCACATCGTCCAGGGCCACGTCGACGGCACCGCGACCGTCGTCTCGCGCACCCCGGGCGAGGAGTGGGAGGTCGTCCGGCTCCGGCTCGACGACCCGACGCTCACCCGGCACCTCGCGAAGAAGGGGTCGGTCACCCTCGACGGCACGTCGCTGACGGTCTCCGAGCTCGGCGGCCGCGCGGGCGACGGCGACGGCGGGTGGTTCGAGGTCTCGCTCATCCCGACGACGCTGGAGCTCACGAGCCTCGGCGGGCTGCAGCCCGGCGACCGGGTGAACGTCGAGTGCGACGTGCTGTCGAAGTACGTCGAGCGACTCCTCGAGGCCGGGCCCGCGACGGGCGCGCCCTGAGAACCCGCACCCGGGCCACCCGGGCCGGACGCCACGTCCGGGCACGCCGGACAGCACCCGGGCCGGTCCGCCGACCGGCACAGGAGCCGGCACACGAGCACGCACACCAGACAGCACACCAGACAAGGAGCCTCACCCGGTGACACCAGACCGTACCCATGACACCTCCGGCCGCGACCGGCTGCTCGACGACGTCGAGACCGCCATCGCCGACATCGCCGCGGGAAAGGCGGTCGTCGTCGTCGACGACGAGGACCGGGAGAACGAGGGCGACCTGATCTTCGCCGCCGAGCTCTCCACGCCCGACCTCGTCGCGTTCATGGTCCGCCACTCGTCCGGGTACATCTGCACCGCGCTCCCCGGCGCCGAGTGCGACCGGCTCGGGCTGCCGCCCATGGTCGCCCGCAACGAGGACGTCCGCGGGACCGCCTACGCGGTCACCGTCGACGCGGCCGCGGGCATCACGACCGGCATCTCCGCCCACGACCGGGCGCACACCATCCGGTGCCTGGCCTCCCCGGACTCCGACCGCTCGACGTTCCACCGGCCGGGGCACGTCGTCCCGCTGCGCGCCCGGGAGGGCGGGGTGCTCGCCCGCGGCGGGCACACGGAGGCGTCCGTCGACCTCGCCCGGGCCGCCGGGCTGCGGCCCGCCGGGGTGCTCTGCGAGATCGTCTCGGAGGACGACCCGACGGAGATGGCCCGGCTGCCCGAACTCCGCCGGTTCGCCGACGCGCACGGCCTCAGCCTCATCTCCATCGAGCAGCTCGCGGAGTGGCGGCGCGTCCACACCCCGGTCGTCGAGCGGTCCGTCGAGACGAGGCTGCCGACCGTCCACGGTGACTTCCGGGCCGTCGGTTACACCGGCGTCATCGACGGTGTCGAGCACGTCGCCCTCGTCGCCGGGGACGTCACGTCCGACGGCGGGGAGGACGTGCTCGTCCGGGTCCACTCCGAGTGCCTCACCGGGGACGTCCTGGGGTCCCGACGCTGCGACTGCGGGGAGCAGCTGGACACGGCGCTGAACACCATCGCGGAGGAGGGGCGCGGGATCCTCGTGTACCTCCGGGGCCAGGAGGGCCGGGGGATCGGCCTCGTCCCGAAGCTCCGCGCCTACGCGCTCCAGGACCAGGGGATGGACACGGTCGACGCGAACACCGCCCAGGGGCTGCCCGCGGACGCGCGCGAGTACAGCGTCGCCGCGCAGATCCTGCGGGACCTCGGGGTGCGCTCCGTCGCCCTGCTGTCCAACAACCCGGCGAAGAAGTTCGACCTGGAGTCGCACGGGCTCGGTGTCAACCGCCGCGTGCCGGTGGAGCCGCCGGCGAACGCGGAGAACATCCGGTACCTGCGGACGAAGCGGGACCGCATGGGGCACCAGCTCGACTCCCTCGGTGACGCCGACACCGACGGCGACGCCGGCGCCGGCCGGACCCGCTGACCGGCCCGACCCACGCACCCGACCACCCGCCCGACCCACGCACCCGACCACGAACCCGACCACCCGCCCGGACCCGGTCCGGGAACCGAAGGAGAACAGCATGTCAGGAACCGGAGTCAGCGAGATCACCGTCCGCCCGGGGGCCGCTGAGGGCCTCACCGTCGCCGTCGTGTCGTCGACGTGGAACGCGGAGATCACCGACCAACTCCACACCCGCGCGGTCGAGACCCTCCGCGAGGCGGGCGCCCGCGTCACCGAGTACCGGGTCGCCGGGGCCCTGGAGCTGCCCGTCATCGTCGCGGCCCTCCTCGAGGTCTCCGACGCCGTCGTCGCGACGGGCTGCGTCATCCGCGGCGCGACCGTCCACTTCGACCACGTCTGCAACTCGGTGACCTACGGGCTCACGCGCTGCGGGCTCGACGCGGGCCGTCCCGTCGGCAACGGTGTCCTCACGGTCGACGACGTCGCCCAGGCCCGGGACCGCGCCGGCCTGCCCGGGGCCGCCGAGGACAAGGGGCACGACGCCGCCGTCGCCGCCCTCCACTCGGCCCTCGTCCTGCGGGAGATCCGGGGCTCGGGGCGCTGACCCCCACCCCGGTCGGGACCGGCCCCGGCCCGGTCACGACGCCGCCACGCTGCCGCCACGCTGCGGTCACGCCCCGGTCCGGCGGCGGGCGGTCGGCGCCCGCCGGGCGGTTTGTCCCGGCCGCCGGGTCGGGGGGTAGGCTCGTCTCCGTGAGCAGCACCGAGACCACCCCCATGCCCGACGACGCCGTCGCGCCCCGCGCGGGAACGGACGGCACAGCCTCCGGCGACGGGTGGCTCGTGACGGTGACCTCGCGTTCGCTCCGGATCTGGGCGTGGAGCGCCGTCGTCGTCATCATGGTCGTCCACGTCGTGATGGGGCTCGTCAGCGGGGTGGGGGACACCGGGGCCACGGTGACCGTCGTCGACCAGTGGTCCTTCGTCGGCATCGGCCTGCTGCTGTCCGGGGTGTGCCTGCTCCTGCTGCGGCCCCGCGTCCGGGTCAACGCGTCGGGCGTGGAGGTGCGCAACCTCGTCAGCGCGCAGTTCTACCCGTGGGACCTCGTGCACGGCATGTCCTTCCCCAAGGGTGCGCGGTGGGCGCGCCTGGAGCTCCCGGACTTCGAGTTCGTCCCGATGATGGCGTTCCAGGTCGCGGACAAGCGCACGATCTTCCGGGACGTCGAGGCCTTCCGCCGGCTCGAGGACCGGTACATGCCCGACGAGTGACCCATGGCGGATCCCCTCGACTACCGCCCGGCCCCCGGCACGGTCCCCACCCAGCCCGGGGTCTACACCTTCCGTGACGCCGACGACCGCGTCATCTACGTCGGCAAGGCGAAGAACCTCCGCGCCCGGCTGGCGAACTACTTCCAGGACGTCCGGAACCTCCACCCCCGGACCCGCACGATGGTGCTCAGCGCCGACCACGTCCAGTGGACGGTCGTCGGCAGCGAGTTCGAGGCGCTCAACCTCGAGTACACGTGGATCAAGCGCTTCAGTCCCCGCTTCAACGTCATGTACCGGGACGACAAGACGTACCCGATGCTCGCGGTGTCCGTGAAGGAGGAGTTCCCCCGGGCCTTCCTCTACCGGGGGCCCCGGAAGCGTGGCGTGCGGTACTTCGGCCCGTACCCCAAGGCGTGGGCGATCCGGGAGACCCTCGAGTCCCTCACCCGGGTCTTCCCCGTCCGGACGTGCACGAAGGGGGTCTTCCGCCGCCACGAGCAGCTCGGCCGTCCGTGTCTGCTCGGCTACATCGACCGGTGCAGCGCCCCGTGCGTCGGGAGGATCGACGCCGCGGCCCACCGGGAGCTCGTCGACGGGTTCTGCTCCTTCCTCGCCGGGGGGACGACGGACGCCGTCCTGCGGGACGTCCGCGGCGAGATGCAGCAGGCCGCGGAGAACCTCGACTTCGAACGCGCGGCGACGCTGCGCGACCAGCTCGGCGCCATGGAGAAGGCGATGGAGAAGCAGGCCGTCGTGTTCTCCGACGACACGGACGCCGACGTCGTCGCGCTGGCCAGCGACGACCTCGAGGCGGCGGTCCAGGTCTTCCACGTCCGCGGGGGCCGGATCCGCGGTCAGCGGGGATGGGTCGTCGAGAAACCGGACGTGCCCGACGCCGACGGTGCCGCCGCCGGGGAGGAGGGGGACACCGCGACCGACCCGGCGTGGCCGGCCCTGCTCGAGGACTTCCTCACCCAGTTCTACGGCGACCAGGCGGCGCTCACGTCCGCGACGGAGTCGGCCGTCGGCGGGGCCTCGCGCGCCGACGCGGCGGGGGAGCCGTCCCCGGACTCCGCCCTCGCCGCGGCGATCTCGCCCGGGTCCTCCCACATCCCCGGTGGCGTGGGCCCCGGCTCGGCGGAGACCGCGATGACCGTCTCGCCCGTGCCCCGGGAGGTGCTGGTCCCAGTGCCGCTGCCGGAGGGGTCCGACGTCCCGACGTGGCTGACGGGGCTCCGTGGCAGCCGGGTCACGGTCCGTGTCCCCCGTCGCGGGGACAAGCGTTCCCTCATGGACACGGCGACGACGAACGCCTCCCAGGCCCTCCACCAGCACAAGCTCCGCCGCACCGGCGACCTCACCGCGCGGTCGGCGGCGCTGCAGGAGCTCCAGGAGGCGCTGTGGATGGACACGAGCCCGCTGCGCATCGAGTGCACGGACATCTCCCACATCCAGGGCACGGACGTCGTGGCCAGCCTCGTCGTCTTCGAGGACGGGCTGCCGCGCACGTCGGACTACCGCCGGTACAAGATCCGGGAGGCCGCCGGCGACGGGCACTCGGACGACGTCGCCTCCATCGCCGAGGTCGTGCGGCGACGGTTCCGCCGCCACCGGGAGGACCGGCTGGCCGTCCCCGCCGGCGACGACGGCGGCGACCTGCTCGAGGGGGAGGAGCAGGTCGCTCCCGCGGAGACGCCGCGCACCCGGTTCGCCTACCCGCCCCAGCTCTTCATCGTCGACGGCGGGAAGCCGCAGGTCGACGCCGCCGCCGCGGTGCTCGACGAGCTCGGTGTCACGGACGTCACCCTGTGCGGCGTGGCGAAGCGGCTGGAGGAGCTGTGGGTGCCCGGGGACGACCACCCGGTGATCCTCCCGCGGAACTCGCAGGCGTTGTACCTGGTCCAGAACCTCCGCGACGAGGCGCACCGGTTCGCCATCACCTTCCACCGCCAGCAGCGCAGCGCCCGGATGCGGCGGTCGGTGCTCGACGACGTCCCCGGCCTCGGACCGAAGCGACGGCAGCAGCTGGTCCGCGCGTTCGGCAGCGTCGCCAAGGTCCGGGAGGCCGGGCCGGAGCGGATCGCGGAACTCCCCGGCTTCGGCCCGCGCCTCGCCGAGGCGGTCGCCGCCGCCCTCGCGGAGGGGGACGGCGCCGCCCCGGAGGCGTGACCGGCACCGGGACCCCGGGTGCGAGTTCTGTCACACCCCGCCGCGGCCGCGGCGGCGCGGTTAGGATGGGCCCCATGGAGAAACCCGAGACCCCGGTCCCCGAGACTGCGGACCGGACCCCCGCGCGGGGACCGGCCGCCGACGGTGGATCCCCGACCCCGCCGGAGACGTCGCTGGTGCTCATCACCGGGATGTCCGGCGCGGGCCGCAAGGCCGCGGCGACGGCCCTCGAGGAGATGGGGTGGTACGTCGCCGACAATCTCCCGCCCGAGCTCATCATGCGCATGGTCGAACTCAGCTTCGAGACGGACTCGCCCGTCGAACGGCTGGCCATCGTCACGGACGTGCGGTCCCGGGACTTCGCCGGCTCGCTCGAGGACGTGCTCACCTCGCTGCACGACACGGGTCGCAGCCCGGTGGTGCTGTTCATGGAGGCCGACGACGCCACGCTCATCCGGCGGTTCGACACGGTCCGGCGCACGCACCCGCTGCAGGACGGGGAGACACTCCAGACCGGCATCGACCGGGAGCGGGCGATGCTCGCCGGGATCCGGGCCCGCGCCGACGTCGTCATCGACACGTCCGGCAAGAGCATCCACGACCTGCGGCGCAGCATCGAGGACTACTTCCGGACGCGCAGCGGGGCGCGGCAGCACCTGACCATCGAGTCCTTCGGCTTCAAGCACGGCGCGCCCCGTGACGTGGACATGCTCCTCGACGTCCGGTTCCTGCCGAACCCGTACTGGAACCCGGACCTTCGCCCGTACCGGGGCGTCGACGAGCCGGTGAGCACCTTCGTGCTGTCCCGGCCGGGGGCCCGCGAGTTCATCGGCTCGGTCCACGACATGGTGCACACGATGCTCCCGGGGTACCGCCGGGAGGGCAAGAACTTCATCGCCCTGGCCGTCGGGTGCACGGGCGGCCACCACCGCAGCGTCGCGGTCGTCGAGGAGCTCGCGGAGCTGTTCCGGAAGGACAACCTCGACGTGCGCGTCGTCCACCGCGACCTGGAGAGGAACCAGTGACCCCCACGACCGACCCGGGTGACCGGGACGCCCCGACCCTCGACCGTGTCGCCGCGCTCGGGGGCGGTCACGGACTGTTCTCGACGCTGCGCGCCGCGCGCCGCGCGGCCGCCTCCGTCACGGCGGTCGTCACGGTCGCGGACGACGGCGGGTCGTCCGGACGGATGCGCCGCGAACTCGGTTCGTTGCCGCCGGGGGACCTCCGCATGGCCCTCGCCGCGTTGACGGAGGACACCCCGCGGGGCCGGCTGTGGGAGCGGACGCTCCAGCACCGGTTCGCCGGCCACGGGGCGCTGGCGGGGCACGCCGTCGGCAACCTCGTCCTCACGGGCCTGTCCGAGGTCATGGGCGACCACGTCGCGGCGTTGGACGAGCTCGCGGTGCTGCTCGGCATCCGCGGGCGGGTCCTGCCGATGTCGCCGGTGCCGCTCGACCTCGAGGCCGAGGTGTCGGGGCTGGGGGAGGACCCGCGCGAGGTCACGGCGGTCCGCGGGCAGGTGGCGGTCGCCTCGACCCCGGGGCAGGTCCGGCGGGTCCGGCTCATCCCCGGGGACGCGCCGGCCACGGAGCCGGCGGTCGAGGCCGTGCTCGACGCCGACGTCGTCACCCTCGGCCCGGGGTCGTGGTTCTCGTCGGTGATCCCGCACCTCCTCGTCCCGGGGATCGACGCCGCGCTCGACCGGACCGACGCGGTCAAGGTGCTGATCCTCAACCTGGTGTCGGAACCGGGGGAGACGAGCGGGTTCTCGATGGAACGCCACATCCACATGCTGCGGCAGCACTGTCCGTCGCTGCGGATGGACGTGACGGTCGTCGACCGGTCGACGGTGTCCGACGCCCGCGAGCGCCGGGCGCTCGAACGGGCCGCGGGGCAGCTCGGCGCGCGGGTCATCTACCGCGACGTCCGGGCGGACGACGACCGGGGTCGCTGGTCGGACCGGCACTCCCCGGAGAAGCTGGCGCGGGTGCTCCGGGAGTTCGCCGGCCCGGTCGACGCGCTGCCCGCGGAGCTGCCGGACGGGGCGGCGGACACCGCGTCGGGCGGGGAGCCCGCCGGGCGGTGACCCGGCCCGCACCGGAGTGGCTTATGCTCGGAGGCCGGTGCACGGAGCGTCCGGGCCCCGGGCCGGGACGGTCCGGGCCCCCGGGCGCAGTTCCCGGAGTCGCGACGAGAAAGGTGACAGCAGTGGCCCTGACCCCTGAAGTGAAGGACGAGCTCGCCCGCGTGACGGTCACGGGGTCCGACGTCATGACCGCGGAGGTCGCGGGCCTGCTGAGGTTCAGCGCCGCCCTGCACCTCGTCAGCGGCCGGGTGGTCGTCGAGGCGGAGGTCGACAGCGGCCAGACGGCCCGCCGGCTCAGCGCCGCGGTGGAGAAGCTGTTCGACATCAGCGGCGACCTCCAGATCATCGGGGCGGGGAACCTCCGCCGCAGCGCGCGGTACGTCCTGCGGTGGTCGGAGGGCGGGACCGAGCTCGCGCGGCGCACGGGGCTCATCGACCGGGCCGGCCGCCCGGTCCGGGGGCTGCCCCCGTTCATCATCGGCGGGACCGTCGACCAGTGCGTCGCGGCGTGGCGCGGGGCGTTCCTCGCCCGGGGGTCGCTGACGGAGCCGGGGCGCGCGTCCGCGCTCGAGGTCGCGGCGCCGAGCAACGAGTCGGCCCTCGCCCTCGTGGGGGCGGCGCGGCGCGTCGGCCTCACCGCGAAGACGAAGGAGACCCGGGGGATCCAGCGGGTCGTCATCCGCGACGGCGAGGCGATCGGCGACCTCCTCACGCGGATGGGGGCGCAGAAGGCGCGGCTGGCGTGGGAGGAGCAGCGGATGCGGCGGGAGGTGCGCGCGACGGCCAACCGGCTCGCGAACTTCGACGACGCGAACCTGCGCCGGTCCGCGCGGGCCGCCGTGGCCGCGGCGGCGCGCGTCGAACGGGCCCTCGAACTGCTCGGGGAGGACGTGCCGGACCACCTCGCCCAGGCGGGGGCGCTGCGGGTGGGGCACCGCCAGGCGTCGCTCGAGGAACTGGGCCAGCTCGCCCAGCCGCCGATGACGAAGGACGCGGTCGCGGGCCGCATCCGGCGGCTGCTGTCCATGGCCGACCGGAGGGCCGCTGAGCTGGGGGTGCCGGACACCCACGCGGCCGTGACGGAGGAGCTCTTCTCCGAGGTCGACCCGGGGGAGTGACCCCCCGCGCGGGGGGTCGGGGAGGCTCCCCCGACGACCACCCCGGTGGCCGCCCCCGCAGGGGTCTCCGGCCGCCCCGGGGAGGGGTGCCCCTCAGTGCACCCGTCGCCATCCGAAGGTAGCCTTGACGGTGTCACCGCACCGGTCCGACCGGTCCCCGCGGCACCCCGCGGCGGACCCGGACCGGGCGTACACCGTGAAACCGAATAGGAGACATCATCGTGACGGTTCGTGTTGGTATCAACGGCTTCGGCCGCATTGGCCGCAACTTCTTCCGGGCGCTCCGCAAGAACGGCGCTGATCTCGAGGTCGTCGCGTTCAACGACCTCACCGACAACAAGACACTCGCCAACCTCCTGAAGTATGACTCGATCATGGGTCGGCTCGACGCCGAGGTGACCTACGACGACGAGTCGATCACGGTCGACGGCCAGCGCATCGTCGTGACGTCGGAGCGGGACCCGAAGAACCTGAAGTGGGCCGAGCTCGGCGTCGACATCGTCGTCGAGTCCACGGGCTTCTTCACCAACGCCGAGGACGCGAAGGCGCACATCGACGCCGGCGCGAAGAAGGTCATCATCTCGGCCCCGGCGAAGAACGAGGACGGCACCTTCGTCATGGGTGTCAACGAGAAGGACTACGACCCCGAGAAGCACACCATCATCTCGAACGCGTCCTGCACGACGAACTGCCTCGCCCCGCTGGCGAAGGTGCTCGACGAGGCCTTCGGCATCGAGCGCGGCCTCATGACGACGGTCCACGCCTACACCGGTGACCAGCGCCTGCACGACGCCCCGCACAAGGACCTCCGCCGTGCCCGCGCCGCCGCGCTGAACATCGTCCCGACGTCCACGGGTGCCGCCAAGGCCGTCTCCCTCGTGCTCCCGCAGCTCAAGGGTGTCCTCGACGGCTACGCCCTCCGCGTCCCGGTGCCGACCGGCTCCGTGACCGACCTCACCTTCGACGCGAAGTCCGAGGTCAGCGTCGAGTCCGTCAACGCGGCGCTGAAGAAGGCCGCCGAGGGCGAGCTCAAGGGCATCCTCTCGTACTCGGACGACGAGCCGCTCGTCTCGACCGACATCGTCGGCGACCCGCACTCCTCGATCTTCGACTCGGGCCTGACGAAGGTCATCGGCAACCAGGTCAAGGTCGTCTCCTGGTACGACAACGAGTGGGGCTACTCCAACCGCCTCGTGGACCTCACCGCCTACGTCGCCGAGCGCCTCTGACACCTCACCCGACGCGTCGGTCGGCGGTGACCCGGGGACCCGGGCCTCCGCCGTCGGGACGCTGACGGTCGCCGGACGGGCCGGACCGGTGCCTTCCCCGGGCACGGCCCGGCCCGTCCTTGCTGTACCCGCCCCCACCCGGGGCCGTCCACGCCCCCACCCGGAGCCGATCCCACCCTCTGAGGAGAACTCATGTCCACCTCCACCATCAAGACCGTCGACGACCTCATCGCCGAGGGGGTCACGGGCCGCCACGTGCTCGTGCGCGCCGACCTCAACGTCCCCCTCGACGGGGACACGATCACCGACCCGGGGCGTGTCGACGCCTCGGTCCCGACGCTCAAGGCCCTGCTCGACGCCGGTGCCCGCGTCATCGTGGCCGCCCACCTGGGCCGGCCCAAGGGTGAGTTCGCCCCCGAGTTCTCCCTGTCCCCGGTCGCCGAGGCGCTGTCGGAGCGCCTCGACCAGTGGGTGCCGCTGGCCTCCGACGTCACCGGGGAGGACGCCCACGAGCGTGCCAACGGCCTCAACGACGGGGACATCCTCCTGCTCGAGAACGTCCGCTTCGACCCCCGGGAGACCTCCAAGGACGACGCCGAGCGGGACGCGTTCGCCTCCGAGCTCGCCGCCCTCACCGGGGACAACGGGGCGTTCGTCTCCGACGGCTTCGGCGTGGTCCACCGCCGGCAGGCCTCCGTGTACGACGTTGCGACGAAGCTCCCGCACTACAGCGGCGGCCTGGTCCAGACCGAGCTCGAGGTCCTCGAGAAGGTCTCGGGCGACCCGGAGACGCCGTACGTCGTCGTCCTCGGCGGGTCGAAGGTCTCGGACAAGCTCGGGGTCATCGAGGCCCTCGCGCCGAAGGTCACCCACCTCATCATCGGCGGCGGCATGTGCTACACGTTCCTCCGCGCCCGCGGGCTCGACGTCGGGGCCTCGCTCCTCCAGGAGGACATGGTCGACACCTGCCGCGACCTCCTCGACCGGTTCGGGGACGTCATCGTCCTCCCGACGGACGTCGTCGCCGCCGAGGCCTTCGACCGGGACGCGGACCACCGCACCGTCGGCGTCGACGCGATCCCCTCCGGCTGGATGGGCCTCGACGTCGGGCCGGAGTCCGTCGCCGCGTTCCGCGACGTGCTCTCCTCCGCCCGGACGATCTTCTGGAACGGCCCGATGGGCGTGTTCGAGTTCCCGGCCTTCGCCGAGGGGACCCGGGGCGTGGCCGAGGCCATCGTCGACGCGACGGCCGCGGGCGCGTTCAGCGTCGTCGGCGGCGGCGACTCCGCGGCCGCGGTCCGGTCCCTCGGCATCTCCGAGGACGGCTTCAGCCACATCTCGACCGGTGGCGGTGCTTCCCTGGAGTTCCTCGAGGGCAAGGAGCTGCCGGGCGTCACCGTCCTCGAGAACTGACCCCCACCCGCCCCACCCGCGGGCGGACCCCACCCCTGAAGGACCCTGAAGGAGAAGCCATGACCCGCACCCCGCTCATCGCCGGCAACTGGAAGATGAACCTCAACCACCTGGAGGCGATCTCCGTGGTGCAGAAGTTCGACTTCGCGCTGCCGAAGGACTACTACGACCACGTCGACGTCGCCGTCATCCCGCCGTTCACCGACATCCGCTCCGTGCAGACGGTCGTCGACGGCGACAAGCTGCCCCTGACCTACGGTGCCCAGGACGTCTCCGAGCACGAGTCCGGGGCGTACACCGGCGAGGTCTCCGCCCCGATGCTCGCGAAGCTCGGCTGCACGTGGGTCGTCGTCGGCCACTCGGAGCGACGGCAGTACCACGGTGAGGACGACGCCCTCGTCGCGCGCAAGGCCGGCGCGGCGCTCGCCGCCGGGCTGTGCCCGATCGTCTGCGTCGGTGAGCCCCTCGAGGTCCGGGAGGAGGGCACGCACGTCGACTACGTCGTCAAGCAGGCCCGGGCCTCCCTCGCCGGGCTCGGTGCCGCGGAGCTGCGGAAGACCGTCATCGCCTACGAGCCGGTGTGGGCCATCGGCACGGGCCGGTCGGCCACCGCCGACGACGCCCAGGAGGTCTGCGCCGCGCTGCGCGGGCTCATCCGTGACCTCGCCGACGACGCCACGGCCGACGGCCTCCGGATCCTCTACGGCGGGTCGGTGAAGACCGACACGGTCGGCGACATCGTCTCCCGTCCCGACGTCGACGGCGGCCTCGTCGGCGGCGCGAGCCTCGACGGCGAGGACTTCGCCCGCCTGTGCGCCGCCGCGGCCAAGGCCGTCTCCGCCTGAGCCCGACCCCGGACCCGTCGCGCCCGCCCCGACAGGGAGCGGGCGCGTCACCGACGCTGACCATGCCCCACAACCCCCGAGAGGTGACTTCACGTCCATGAGTGAACCCCAGAACGTCCCCGGGACCGCCATCCCGATCGTCCCCGAGACGTCCGGTGGCGCGGACCAGACCCCGGACATCACCCCCGACGTCCGGGACGACATCCGCTACCTGGGAGCCATCCTGGGTGACATCGTCCGCGAGCAGGAGGGGGAGGAGATCTTCCGGCTCGTCGAGGACGCCCGGCGCTCCGCGTTCGCCATCCGCTACGGCGACGAGAGCGTCACCGACCTCACCGAGCGGTTCCGCGACATCCCCGTCGACCGGGCCCTCCCGGTGATCCGGGCCTTCTCCCACTTCGGCCTGCTCGCGAACCTCTGCGAGGACCTCTACGAGGACCGCCTGCGGGAGCACGCGGCCGACGCCGGCGAGCCCGCCCCGGACTCGACCCTCGAGGCGACGTGGCGCAAGTTCGACGACGGCGACGTCTCCGCCTCCGCCGTCAGCGAGGTCATGGGGCGCGCCCACGTCGCCCCCGTGCTCACCGCGCACCCGACCGAGACGCGGCGCCGGACGGTCTTCGACGTGCAGAAGGACATCACCCGCCTCATGCGGCGGCGCGGGGAGATCCTCACCGCCCCGCACACCGCCCGGACCGACGAACGCCTCGCCGCCCTCGACCGGGACATCCGCCGCCGCGTGACCGTCCTGTGGCAGACCGAGCTCATCCGCTCGGTCCGACCCCGCATCGAGGACGAGATCAACGTCGGCCTGCGCTACTACGGCATCAGCCTCCTCCGGGAGATCCCGGCGATCAACCGCCGCGTCATCGACCACCTCGTCGACACCTACGGTGACGACGTCCCCCGGACGCCGGTCGTCCGCCCCGGCTCGTGGATCGGCGGCGACCACGACGGCAACCCCTACGTCACCGCGGACACGGTCCGGTTCGCGACGGACCGCGCCGCCCAGACGGTCATGGCCCACTACCTGGAGGAACTCGGCACGCTCGAGCACGAGCTGAGCCTGTCGTCGAACCTCACCGACGTGACCCCGGAGCTGCTCGAGCTCGCCGACCGCGGGCACAACGACGTGCCCTCCCGCGTGGACGAGCCGTTCCGGCGGGCCGTCCACGGGATCCGGGGGCGCGTCGCGGCGACGGCGGTCGCCACCCTCGGCGACGACATCGTCCCGGCGGGCCTCGACGACGCCCACGAGCCGTACGGCAGCGCCGCGGAGATGGTCCGCGACCTCGACACGGTCGACCGCGCCCTGCGGCAGTCCTTCGACGGCCTCATCGCCGACCACCGGCTGTCGGACATCCGGGCGGCCGTGCAGACGTTCGGCTTCCACCTCAGCGCCCTCGATCTGCGCCAGAACTCCGAGACGTTCGAGGAGGTCCTCACGGAGATCCTCGCCCGGGCCGGTGTGACGGAGGACTACTCGGCGCTCGAGGAGAGCGAGCGGATCGAGCTGCTCATCGGCGAGCTCCACACGCCGCGTCCCCTGTGCGACCCGGACGCGGAGTGGTCCGAGGTCACCGAGCGTGAGCTGGGGATCTTCCGCGCGGCCGCGGCCGCGGTCCGGAAGTTCGGCCCGGAGGTCGTGCCGCACTGCATCATCTCGATGGCCTCGTCCGTCTCCGACATCATCGAGCCGATGCTCCTGCTCAAGGAGGTCGGCCTGTTCCGGGCGGACGGGGACACCCCGACGGGCGGCGTGGACGTCATCCCGCTGTTCGAGACGATCGACGATCTCGCGGCCGGGGCCGGGATCATGCGCGAGCTGTGGGCCCACGAGTTCTACCGGGCGTACGTGGAGCAGCGCGGCGGGGTCCAGGAGATCATGCTGGGCTACTCCGACTCGAACAAGGACGGCGGCTACCTCGCCGCGAACTGGGCCCTCTACGACGCCGAGCTGCAGCTCGTCGCCGCCGGTGAGGAGGCCGGGATCGGCCTGCGGCTGTTCCACGGCCGCGGCGGGACCGTCGGCCGCGGCGGCGGGCCGAGCTACGAGGCGATCCTCGCGCAGCCCCGCGGCGCGGTCCAGGGCAGCGTCCGCATCACCGAGCAGGGTGAGATCATCTCCGCGAAGTACGGCGTCCCGACGTCGGCGCGGCGGAACCTCGAGGCCCTCGTCTCGGCGACGCTCGAGGCGAGCCTCCTGCCCGTCGACCACGTCGAGGACCCGGAGCGCGCCTACGAGACGATGCGCGAGCTCGCCGAGTCCTCCCGCCGGACGTACGCCCGGCTCATGCACGAGGACGCCGGCTTCATCGGCTACTTCACCAGCTCGACCCCGCTCGCGGAGATCGGCAGCCTCAACATCGGCTCCCGGCCGAGCTCCCGCAAGCAGACGGACTCCATCGAGGACCTGCGGGCGATCCCGTGGGTGCTGTCCTGGACCCAGTCCCGGACGATGCTGCCCGGCTGGTTCGGGGTCGGTTCCGCGCTGCGGGACTGGATCGGGGAGGGGGACGACGCCGCCTCCCGCCTCGACTACCTCCGGGGCCTCAGCCGTCGGTGGCCGTTCTTCGCGTCGGTGCTGTCCAACATGGCCCAGGTCATGGCGAAGGCGGACCTGTCGCTGGCGAAGCAGTACTCCACCCTGGTCCCGGACCGTGACGACGCGGAGCGGATCTTCGGCGTCATCGCCGACGAGTTCCAGTTGACGCTGGAGATGTTCCTCAAGGTCACCGGCGCCGGGTCGCTGCTCGAGGACAACCCGATGCTCGTGGGGTCCGTGCGCAACCGTTTCCCGTACCTCGTGCCGCTCAACGTGCTCCAGCTGGAGCTGCTGCGCCGGTACCGGGCGGGTGACCAGAGCGACGACGTCCGGGCGGGGATCCGGCTGACGATGAACGGCCTGGCGACCGCGCTGCGGAACTCGGGCTAGCGGTCGGTGCGGGGTCGTCCGGGGCCGGGGCTGCGTGTCGCGTCGTGCATGTCGCGGATGCGGTCCCCGGTCCTGTAGGATGAGTCCGTTGTCCGGAAGACGTCCGGCTGTCGAAACGTGCGTGAAGGTGGTTCGATGACTCTCGCTCTCCAGATCATCCTGGTGATCACGAGCCTGCTGATGGGCCTGTCAGTGCTCCTACACAAGGGCAAGGGCGGTGGCCTGTCCAGCCTCTTCGGTGGCGGTATGCAGTCGAACCTCTCGGGCTCGACCGTCGTCGAGAAGAACCTCGACCGGTTGACCGTCATCACCGCGATCATCTGGATCGCGGCGATCATCGGCCTGAACCTGGTCATGCACTACGGGCTCTGAGCCCTGGGGCTGCCGGGCCCGAGCACCGCTGAGCCGGTGCACCACTGAGCTCGAGCACCGCCGGCCTTCCGGCCGGGACCGGGGGATTCGCCTCTCGGGCCACGGCCGGACCTGAGAAACCGGGACGGGCCCTCCCTGAACGCCGCACACGCGGCGGGGGAGGGCCCCGTTTGTCGTGGAGTGTCCCGCCGCCACGGGCCCGCGACCGGCGGGCGCTGATCGACATCGCCCAGCCGGCGGGCGCTCAGCCGGATTCCCGGCAGGCCTCCCGGCAGACCTCTCAGCGGGCTCACAGCCTGGGGCGGCTCAGCCGGATTCCCGGCAGACCTCTCAGCGGGTCGGGTCGGCCGCGGCGTCGACGTAGAGGACCGTCGACCGCCGGCCCCGTGCCCCGGCCACCGGCCACGCCGTCGCGTCGTCGCCGGACAGGGCGTGCCCGGCGGCCTCCCGCTTGGCCTCGCCGGCGACGAGCAGCCACACGGCGTCGGCCCGCCCGACGGCGTCGAGGGTGAGTGACACCCGCTCCGGCGGGGGCTTCGGGCAGTCCCGGACCGGCACGACGGTCTCCGTCGAGACCAGTTCCGCGCGGTCCGGGAAGAGCGAGTTGACGTGCCCTTCGGGCCCCATCCCCAGCAGGTGCAGGTCGAAGCCGTCGGGCGCGTGGGTCTCCACGACGGTGGCGTACGCGGCCGCCGCCTCGTCCAGTCCGTCGCCGGCGGGGTCGTCACCGGGGGCGGGCGCGGCGTAGCGGTGGATGTTCTCCGGGGGGACGGCGACATGGTCGAACAGTGCGCGGTCGGCCTGGCCGTCGTTCCGCTCCGGGTCGTCGGCGGGCACGTAGCGCTCGTCGCCGAAGAAGACGTCGACGCGGGACCAGTCCACCGCGGTCACCGGGAAGCTGTCGGCCTGCGCTGTCGCGGCATGGTCGAGGACGGCGAGCTCCCGGAGGACGGCGACGCCCGCCCCACCGCCGGTGAGGACGATGCGGGCCCGCCCGTCACCGCCGACCCCGCCGCCGGTCTGGGCCTGCGCGATGAGGTGCACGGCGTCGCGGGCGGCACGGCGGGCGAGGTCGTCGACGTCCCGGGCCCGGACGACGTCGACCGTCCCGGAGCCCTCGCTGTGGTCGGTGTGGGATCCGGTCACCGCTGCGACACCTCCCTGTCGTCCACGGCCCCGTCGGCGGCACCCGCGGTGGGCGCCCCGGGGGGCACGGTCCCGCCGGTCGCCGACCGGTGTCCGCCGCGGTGGTCCGGGCGAACGACGCGCACCAGGCCGTGAAGCGCGTGGCCGAAGGTGTGGTCCGGGTCGAGGTGACGCAGCTCCTCGGCGAGGAGGTCGCCGGTGGACCGGTGGTGGAGGGCGACGACGTTCTCGCGACCCGTCCCCGACGCGACGCGCAGCGTCGTCGGGGCCTCGACGGTCACGGTCACCGGCGCGGTCGGCCGGGCGAGGTGGACCTCGCGGATCCCGACGGCGGGCGGTTCATCGGGCGCGTCCGCACCGTCCGCCGCCTCCGGGGCGGTGTCCCGGACGGCGCCGCCGGTCGCGGACCACGCCCGGGCGGCGTCGGTCCGGGCCGTGGGCGTCTCACCGGACACGTGCCGCGTGACGGGCACCCCGAGGCGGTCGGCGAGCCAGCCGCCGGCGATGTCCACCGACGGGTCGTCGGCGGGACCGGACAGGGTGACCGACGTGACGTTCTCGTACGGCTCCTGGTCGAGGGCGGAGGCGACGAGCCCCCGCCACGCCGTGATGCGGCTCCACGCGAGGTCGGAGTCGCCGTCCGTGTACGTCGTCCGCCGCCGGAACAGCTCCTCCGGGTCGTCGGAGGCCCCGCTGTCGGTGATGCGCCGCTGCGCGAGCCGTCCGACGGGGTCGCCCGCCGGGTTCCGCGGGGCCGCGGACGGCCACCACGCGACGACCGGGGTGTCGGGGAGGAGGAAGGGGGTGACGACGCTGGCCACGTGGGAGGCGAGCTCACCGTGGAGGTGCATGACGATGATCTCGGATGCGCCGGCGTCACCGGCGAGCCTGATCTGCCCGTCGAGCGTGGGGTCGCCGCCGTCGGGGTGGGTAACGACGACGACAACCCGGGCGGGGTGCTCCCGGGACGCGTCGTTGGCCGCGGTGAGGATCCGCTCGAGGTCGTCACCGCCCGTCGCGACGATGATGAGGGTGAGGACGCGCCCGGAGGCCACCTCACCGCGTTCCTCACGGAGGTGACGCAGCCGCCTGCCGATGGTCTGGGTGTCGGTCGTGGGGAGGTCGATGATCATCCGGTGAATTCCTTTCTCGGCACGGAGCCGGGCCCCGGGCTAGGGACGACGCCACGCACGGCCGTCGCGGGCGAGCATGGCGTCGGCGCTGTCGGGGCCCCACGTCCCGGCCGGGTAGTCGTCCGGCCGTCCCGTGGAGGCCCAGTGGTCGAGGATCGGGTCGAGGATCCGCCAGGACTCCTCCACCTCCTCGTTGGTGGGGAAGAGGCTGGCCTCGTCGAGCAGGGCGTCGAGGATGAGCCGCTCGTAGGCCTCGGGCGACTCCTCGGTGAAGGCCTCGGAGTAGGAGAAGTCCATGTTGACGTCCCGGACCTCCATCGCCGACCCCGGGACCTTCGACCCGAACCGCATGAGGACCCCCTCGTCCGGCTGGACGCGGATGACGAGCACGTTGTTGCCCTGGGCCGCCGTCTGGCCGGGACCGAAGGGCAGGTGCGGCGCCTCCTTGAACACGAGGGCGATCTCCGTGACCCGGCGGCCGAGCCGCTTGCCGGTGCGCAGGTAGAACGGCACCCCGGCCCAGCGCCGGGAGTTGATGCCGAACGTCGCGGCGGCGTACGTCTCCGTCCGGGACTCCGGGTCGAAGCCGTCCTCCTCGCGGAGGCCGCGGACCTGCTCGCTGCCCTGCCACCCGGCGGTGTACTGGCCGCGGGCGGTGGTCCGGGCGAACGGGCCGACGGCACTCGTCGCCCGGAGGACCTTCAGCTTCTCGCTCTGCAGCTCCGAGGGGTTGAACGTCACCGGTTCCTCCATCGCGATGAGGGCGAGCAGCTGGAGGAGGTGGTTCTGCATGACGTCCCGGGCCGCGCCGATCCCGTCGTAGTAGCCCGCGCGGCCGCCGAGGCCGATGTCCTCGGCCATCGTGATCTGCACGTGGTCGATGTAGTGGGAGTTGAACAGGGGGTCGAACAGCTGGTTGGCGAAGCGCAACGCCATGATGTTCTGGACGGTCTCCTTGCCCAGGTAGTGGTCGATCCTGAAGACCGCCGACTCGGGGAAGACGGCGTTGACGATCTCGTTGAGCTCCCGCGCGGAGGCCTCGTCGTGACCGAAGGGCTTCTCGATGACGACGCGGCGCCACCCGTCCGCGCCCGCCGCGAGACCCGACCGTTCGAGCTGGTGGCACACGTCGGGGAAGTAGTCCGGGGGAACGGAGAGGTAGTAGGCCCAGTTGCCGCCGGTGCCGCGGGTCTCGTCGAGCTCACGGGTCAGGTCGGCGAGCCGGTCGAAGGCGTCGTCGTCCTTGAAGTCGCCGCGGACGAAGAAGATCCCCTCGGCGAGCCGGTCCCAGACCTGCTGCCGCCACGGCGTGCGGGCCCGTCCCTTGACGGCCTCGAGGACCTGCTCCTCGAAGTCCGCCTTCGACCAGTCGCGGCGACCGTAGCCGATGAGGCTGAACCCGGCGGGGAGGAGCCCCCGGTTGGCCAGGTCGTACACGGCCGGCAGGAGCTTCTTCCGCGCGAGGTCACCGGTCACGCCGAAGATGACGAGGCCGGAGGGGCCGGCGATGCGGGGCATCCGCCGGTCGTCGGGGTCCCGCAGCGGGTTGGTCCAGGCGGCCCGGGCCGCGGTGCGGCGGTCGGAGGTCCGCCGGTCCG
The DNA here is from genome assembly GCF_030408615.1 of Corynebacterium bovis DSM 20582 = CIP 54.80. Classification (NCBI taxonomy): domain Bacteria; kingdom Bacillati; phylum Actinomycetota; class Actinomycetes; order Mycobacteriales; family Corynebacteriaceae; genus Corynebacterium; species Corynebacterium bovis. The sequence continues at coordinate 1,370,012 of NZ_CP047187.1, forward strand.
CGGTGCGGCGCTCGTCGGCCGGGGTGGCGGGCCGGTCGTCGGGCCCGTCCGTCCTTCCCTGGGTGGTGGGCTCGGTCCGGCTCACAGGCGCTCCCCGATGGCCTCGAGGAGCTCGGTCCAGGCGTCGACGAACTTCTGCACGCCCTCGTCCTCGAGCACGCGGAAGACGTCGTCGAGCTCGATGCCCGCCTCCTCGAGCTGCTCGAACACGGCCCAGGACTCGTCCCGGCGGCCGGTGAGCCGGTCGCCGGTGACCTCACCGTGGTCGGCGGTCGCCGTGAGCGTGTCGAGCGGCATCGTGTTGACGGTCTGCGGCCCGGCGAGCTCGACGACGTACATGGTGTCCGGGTACGCCGGGTTCTTCACCGACGTCGAGGCCCACAGCGGGCGCTGGACGTGCGCCCCGGCCTCCGCGAGCTCCTGCCACGTCGCGTTCTCGAGCAGCCCGGTGCGGAAGGCGTCGTAGGCGAGCCGGGCGTTCGCGATGCCGGCCTTTCCCTTCAGCGCGGCCGCCTCCGGGGTGCCCGCCGCATCGAGCCGGGCGTCGATCTCCGTGTCCACCCGGGACACGAAGAAGCTGGCCACGGAGTGGATGCGGGAGATGTCGTGGCCGTTCTCCCGCGCGGCGGCGATGCCCTCGATGAACGCCTTCATGACCTGCTGGTACCGCGCGACGCTGAAGATGAGCGTGACGTTGACGCTGATGCCCGCCGCGAGGACGTCGGTGACGGCGGGGAGGCACTCCTCCGTCGCGGGGATCTTGATCATGAGCGCGTCGGGGCGGTCGACGGCGGCGGCGAGGTGCAGCGCCTGGGACACCGTCGCCTCGCGGTCACGGGCGAGACGCGGGTCGACCTCGAGGGACACCCGCCCGTCGACCCCGTCGGTCGCGCGGTTGACGTCGGCGAAGAGGTCGCAGGCGTCCCGCACGTCGTCGACGGCCATGGCGAAGACCGCCTCGGCGGCCGAGGAGTCCCCGTCGCGCAGGCTCCCGAGCTGGGCGTCGTAGGCCGTGCCGGTCGACATGGCCTTGGCGAAGATCGCCGGGTTCGTCGTCACGCCGACGACGCCACGGTCGGTGATGAGGTCGCGCAGCGAGTTGTCCGTGAGGGTGACCCGGGAGAGGTCGTCGAGCCACACGGACGTTCCGGCGGCGGCGAGGGCACCGAGGGGACCGCTGGTCCGGTCGGTCGGGTCGGGGGAGACGGTGGTCATGGTGGCTGGGACCTTTCGTGGTCTGGGATGGGTCAGCGGTGGCCGACGGGGACGTGTCGTCGTCCCGGCCGCCCGCCGGGGTCGGGGGGGGGGAGACGACGGCCTCCCCGGTGGGTGGGGAGGCCGTCGCCCGGTGCTCAGCGTCCGAGCGTCTCGTGCGCCGCGGAGACGACGGCCTCGGCGGTGATGCCGAACTCCCGGTAGAGGGTCTTCCAGTCGGCGGAGGCACCGAAGGTCTCGACGGAGACCGAGCGGCCCTCGAGCCCGACGAGCCGCGTCCACGACATCGCGATGCCGGCCTCGACGGAGACGCGGGCGGTGACGGACGGGGGGAGGATCTCGTCACGGTAGGAGCTGTCCTGGTCGAGGAACCACTCCATGCACGGCACGGAGACGACGCGGGTGGGGACGCCCTCCTTCTCCAGGGTCCCGGCGGCGGCGACGGCGAGCTGCACCTCAGAGCCGGAGCCGAGGAGGATGACCTCGGGCGACCCGCCGGAGGCCTCGCGGAGCACGTAGGCGCCGCGGGCGACGCCGTCGGCGGCCTTCTCCCGCGTGCCCGCGAGCACCGGGACGTTCTGCCGGGTGAGGACGAGCGCCTTCGGGCCCTCCGGGGCCCGCAGCGCCGCGACCCAGGCCTGGGCCGTCTCGTTGGCGTCGGCCGGACGGATGACGGACAGGCCCGGGATGGCTCGCAGGGCCGTGAGGTGCTCGACGGGCTGGTGCGTCGGGCCGTCCTCACCGAGGCCGATCGAGTCGTGGGTCCAGACGAGGTAGATGTCCGTCCCCATGAGCGCGCCGAGCCGCACCGCGGCGCGCATGTAGTCGGAGAACTGGAGGAACGTCGCACCGTAGGGGCGCGTCCCGCCGTGGAGGGCGATGCCGTTGAGGATGGACCCCATCGCGTGCTCGCGGATGCCGAAGTGGAGGTTGCGGCCGTACGGCTCGGCGGTGAACGACGGCGTGGAGGTCGAGGCCGGGCCGAAGGAGGGGGAGTCCTTGATGATCGTGTTCGTCGACCCGGCGAGGTCGGCGGACCCGCCCCACAGCTCGGGCAGCGTGGCGCCGAGAGCCTGGAGGACCGCCTCGGAGGCCTTGCGGGTGGCGAGGTCGTCGTCGCCCTCGTCCCAGACCGGCAGGTCGGCGTCGAAGTCCGCGGGGAGCTCGCGGGCGGTGAGCCGGTCGAGGAGCCGGCGACGCTCCGGGTTGCTCTCCGACCAGGCGTCGAAGCGTTCCTGCCACCGGCGGTGCTCCTCCGCGCCGCGGTCGACGAGCGCCCGGGTGTGGGCGAGCACCTCGTCCTCGACGATGAAGCTCCGGTCGGTCGGGAAGCCGAGGATCTCCTTGACCCCCGCGACCTCCTCGGCACCGAGCGCCGACCCGTGGGACGCGCCCGTGCCCATCTTCGTCGGGGCCGGGTACGCGATGACGGACCGGAGGCGGATGAAGGTCGGTCGCTCCGTCTCGGCCTTGGCCTTCTCGACGGCGTCGAGGATGCCGACGACGTCCTCGCCCGTGACCTCGAGGGTCTGCCACCCGTAGGCCTCGTACCGCGCGACGACGTCCTCGGTGAAGGCGATGTCCGTCTCGTTCTCGATCGAGATGCCGTTGTCGTCCCAGAAGACGATGAGGTTGCCCAGCTGCTGGGTCCCCGCGATCGAGGAGGCCTCCGAGGTCACGCCCTCCTCCATGTCACCGTCGGAGGCGATGACGTAGATGAAGTGGTCGAAGGGGGACTCCCCGGCCGGGGCCTCGGGGTCGTAGAGCCCACGCTCACGACGGGAGGCCATCGCCATGCCGACGGCGGAGGCGAGCCCCTGGCCGAGCGGGCCCGTGGTGATCTCCACGCCGCGGGTGTGGTGGACCTCGGGGTGCCCCGGGGTCAGCGACCCCCACGTGCGCAGCGCCCGGAGGTCGTCGAGCTCGAGCCCGAAACCGCCGAGGAAGAGCTGGATGTACTGCGTCAGGGAGCTGTGCCCGGCGGAGAGGACGAAGCGGTCCCGTCCGACCCAGTCCGTGTCCGAGGGATCGTGGCGCATGACCCGCTGGTAGAGCGTGTAGGCCAGGGGGGCGAGGCTCATCGCCGTGCCCGGGTGCCCGGAGCCGCAGTTCTCGACGGCGTCGGCGGCGAGGACGCGGACGGTGTCCACGGCCCGGGTGTCCGTCTCCGTCCAGTCGTCGGGGTAGTTCCGGACTGTCAGCGCTTCGAGTTCGGGGGACAAGGTCACGGTAACTGCCTTTCTGGCGACGGCCGGGGCGTCCGGGAGTCCTCCGCGAGGTGCTGCCGTCGCCCGCCGTGCGGGGTCGTGGTTGTGTCGGCCGGTCCCGCGGTGACCCGCAGTGGACCGTGTGTGATGGACGGTCAACCGCCGGCCACGGGCCGCCGGGCGGCCGTCGGTCACGCGGGTGAACCGGCGTCGGTGGTCGTCGCGTACCCGGGCGGGCAGGGCGACCACCGTTCACGCCGGGCGGTGTCCACGGACCAGTGTAATGACCACGCGGACAGGGCCCGCCGGACGGCGTACGCGCGAGTGTAGAGGAATGTCGCCCGGTCCCGACAGACCCCTCCGCCACCCCCGCGCACGGGCCGGTTCGGGCGGTCCGGGAACTCGACGTCCCCGTCGTCCGACTACTGACCCGGGACACGCGCGTCCGCCCGACCGGTCGTGACGGCCCTTTACCGGGCCCTTGTACCGGGGACATCGGGCGCTCGGGTACCGTTGGACCCCGGCGAGCACACGGCCGGCACCGCACGGGCCCAGACGTCGTTGGAGGATGAGACACTGGTGGAAAAGCTCAAGGCGTACATCGCGTTGACCAAACCTCGGGTCATCGAGCTCTTGCTGGTCGCCACGATCCCCGCGATGCTCCAGGCCGACCGGGGGGCCGTCCACGTGGGGCTGATCCTGCTGACCCTCGTCGGCGGGTGGATGGGCGCCGCCTCGGCGAACGCCTTCAACATGGTCGCGGACCACGACATCGACCAGCTCATGCGCCGCACCCGGCGCCGCCCCATCGCCCGGGAGACCGTGACGGTCGGGCAGGCCCGCGTCTTCGCGTGGATCCTGCTCGTGGTGAGCGTCCTCTGGCTGACGTTCCTCTGCCACTCACCGCTCGGGGCGGCCTTCATCGTTCTCACGGTCTGGTTCTACATCTTCGTCTACACCAAGTGGCTCAAGCGCCGGACCTGGCAGAACGTCATCTGGGGCGGGGCCGCCGGCTGCATGCCGGTGATCGTCGGCTGGGCCGTCGTCACCGACGCCACGACGGGTGCCCTCCACGCCGGCTGGTGGTCCTGGGCGCAGGCGGTGATCCTCTTCATGGTCATCTTCTTCTGGACGCCGCCGCACACCTGGGCGCTCGGGATGCGGTACAAGGAGGACTACGAGGCCGCCGGCGTGCCGATGATGCCGGTCGTCAAGCCGCCGCTCGAGGTCTCCCGGCAGATCCTCTGGTACACCTGGGCCACCGTGATCACGTCCCTGCTCCTCGTGCCCGCGACGGGCTGGCTCTACGCACTCGTGGCCCTGCTCAGCGGAGGCTACTTCATCGTCATGGCCCAGCGGCTGCACAGCGGCGTGAAGAGGGGGGAGAAGGTCCGTCCGATGAACCTGTTCTTCCTCTCGAACAACTACCTCTCCGTGCTCTTCGTCGGGTTGTCGGTCGACGCCGTGCTGGGGCTCCGCCCGGTGTGGTCGCTCCTCGGCCTCGGCGGCTGACCGACCGCCGCGTCCCGCCGCGACGGGTCACGCACCGGGGGGTGCGTGCCGGTGACTCCGGGAGGCCCGCGCAGCCCCGTCCGGGACTCCACGGTCGGGGGCCGCGGGCGGTACCGGGGAGCCGCACTCCGCAGGCCCCGTGGACGGGGGGTGGGGGGAGGTCTCACGCCCGGTCCGGCCGTCGGGGTCCACGGTCCGGGGTCACGACGCCGCCCGCGTCCCCGCCCCTCCGGGCCGCCCCGTCACAGGCGCCCACCGACCCCCCTCCGGGCCGCCCCGTCACAGGCGCCCACCGACCCCGTTGCCCGCACCCCACGGGTCCACCCGCGGCGTCGACGTCGGTCACCCACCCCGGTGGCCTGCGCTGTGCCCCCGTCCGCCGGTCGCCGCGCCCGCACCCCACGCGTCCGGCCGGCCCCCCGGTCCCGCCCCCGCTCAGCCGTCGTAGGAGGAGGCGAGCGTCGAGTCCCCCTCGAGGGACCCGGAGTGGTGCGCGACCCCCTCGACGTACCGGTACCGCCGCGCCCACACGAACCCCGTCCCGGCGGTGACGATCCCCGCGCCGACGACGTGCAGCGGGACGGTCCACCGCGGGACCCCCAGCCAGTACTGGACGATCCCGACGGCGGCCTGCACGACGATGCCGGCGATGAGCAGCAGCGTCGCCCGGCGGAGGGGGACGTCGACCTTGACGGCGATGAGCCCGGCCAGGAGGCCGATGGTCACGCCGAGATAGATGTACATGCCGTGGGCGTGGAGGTTGGCGATCTCGATGAGCGGGATCTGGAGCCGGTCCTCCGGCCGGACCGCGGCGTCACCGGCGTGCGGGCCGGCGCCCGTCGTCATCGTGCCCGTGACGAGGGTGACCCCGAGCAGCACCGCCGACCCCGTCGCGAGGTACCGCAGGGGGCGGGGCATGAAGGGACGCTTCCGGCCGTCGTCGGGCTCACCGATCTTCGTGACGAGAACCGCCGCCATGAACACCAGCGCCATCGACGGCAGGAAGTGCATCGCGACGCTCCACCACGCGAGGCCGAGGTGGACGGAGATGCCGCCGAGCACCGCCTGGACGATGATGCCGATGCCCTGCACGAACGCGAGGTCGATGATGCTGTTCCGGCGTCCGGCCCGGACGACCGCGAGGAAACAGGCGATCGCCGCGACGGCGACGACGAAGGTGAGCAGCCGGTTGCCGAACTCGATGGCCTGGTGGACCCACGGCGTGGTGCCCCCGACCGGGATCAGCGACCCGGGCTGACACTCCGGCCAGGTCGGGCAGCCCAGGCCGGACCCCGTGACCCGGACGATGGCCCCGGTGAAGGTGATGCCGACCTGCGCGCAGAGGAGCACGATGCCGTACACCCGCTGCCGGGCGAGCGGGGCGACCGCGGGGGTGCCCCATCTCCGGTGCGCGCCCGCGAGGATCCGGTGAACGAAGGCGTAGAACGCCAGCAGGCCCCGCCGCAGCGGGTTGGTGGCGTCGTCTGTCCTGGTACGCATGGTCTCCAACACGGACCAAGTCTATCCAACGGGCGGGCGCCCGGGTAATCCCGGCCACCCCTGAAACGGGAGGTCAGTCGCGGTCCATGGTGAAGGAGAAGTGCTTCATCGCGGCGAGGACGCCGAGCACCGCCCACGCCGCGAGCACGGCGACGGCCTGACCGGGGAAGTACCCGGCGGCGGCGCCGATGAGCCCCTGCGTCAGGGCCACGGAGGGGATGACGGTGAGCACCTGCATGAGCCCGTCGGGGATGCCCGGTTCGAGGGTCACCGCGACCGCGGCGCCCATGAGCGCGAACCAGATGGTGTTCCCGAGCGCGAGGACGAGCTCCGAGCTCAACGTGCCGCCGAGGAGCAGCCCGAGCCCGGTGAACGCGGCGACGCCCACGATGATGAAGATGAGGGCGAGGGGGATCCCCGCCGCGACGGGCCGCCAGCCGAGGATGAGGGCGACGACGGTGAGCACCACGATCTGGACGACCACCGCCGCGGCGACGGCCATGATCTTGCCCGCGATGAGCGCCCAGGTCGGCACGCCCGACGCGCCGATGCGTTTCAGCGCCCCGTAGCGCCGGTCGAAGGCGACGGCGATCGCCTGGCCGGTGAAGCCCGCGCTCATGACGGCGACGCCGAGGGCCATGGGGAAGACGCGCCGCACCGAGTCGTCGAGGTCGACGATCGGCAGGAGCGTCATGCCGATGAGGAGGCAGACCGGGATGACGAGGGAGAGGAGCTGCTGCTCACCGTGGCGGAGGAACAGCAGCGTCTCGATCCGGGCCTGGGAGAGGAGCAGCCGGCCGGGCGGGGCGGGCGTGGGGTTCGGCGTGAACAGCCCGGGGCGGAACCGTCCCCCGGCCGGGGCCGTCGGCGTGGCCCGCGGGTCCTCGTGAGCGGTCGGTCCGGTCATGCGCGCATCTCCCGTCCTGTGATGTCGAGGAAGACGTCCTCGAGCGAGCGGTGGTCCACGCTCATCGTCGAGACGAGCACCCCCTGGTCGGCGGCCGCGGCGGTCACGGCGGCGACGGCCTCCGGTGTCACCGCGCCGTCGACGCAGTACTGCCGGGGCCGCTGGCGGCGCACGGTCGTCGACTGCCCGTGCCGGTCGAGCCACGCCTGGGTCGCGGCGACGTCGAGGTCCCGGTCGGTCGACAGGGAGAGCGTGGGTTCCTGTCCGGTGGTGAGCTCGGCGGTCGTCCCGCGGGCGACGACGGTGCCGTGGTCCATGATGACGACCCGGTCGGCGAGGGCCTCGGCCTCGTCCATGAGGTGGGTGGTGAGGACGACGGCGACGCCGTCGCGGCGCAGCGCGCTGACGAGGTCCCACACGAGCAGGCGGGACTGCGCGTCGAGCCCGGCGGTCGGCTCGTCGAGGAAGACCAGTTCGGGGCGGCCGACGAGGGCCATCGCAAGGGACAGCCGCTGCTGTTCGCCACCGGAGAGGCGCCGGTAGGCCGTCGACTCGTGCCCGGTGAGCCCGACGGTGTCGAGCAACCACCGGGGGTCGAGGGGGTCGGAACTGTACGACGCCGCGAGACGCAGCATCTCACCGACCCGGATGCCGGGGTACGCCCCGCCGCCCTGGAGCATGACGCCGATCCGCCCCCGGATCTCGTCGGCCTGCTCGGCGGGGTCCATCCCGAGGACGCGGACGACACCGTCGTCGGGGACGAGGAAGCCCTCGCACATCTCGACGGTCGTGGTCTTCCCGGCACCGTTGGGGCCGAGGAGGGCGAGCACCTCGGCCCGGCGGAGCTCGAGGTCGAGCCCGTCCACCGCCGTCGCCGCGCCGTACCGCTTCACGACGCCACGGAGTTCGAGTACCTCTGCCTCATACACGGGGCACCAGTCTAGCGCCCCTGCGCAGCGCCGGGCCCGCGAGGTGGCCGGAAGGTCAGGCGCAGCCCGCGTCGTCGGGCGGCCCACCACACCGCGCCGAGCACGACGGCGACACCGACGGCGGACATGACGTAGATCGTGAGGACCGTCCCGGGCGGGAGGCTGAGCCCGCGGGGGAGGATGAAGAAGCTGAACGCCACCGAGTAGAGGATCACGGCGAGCCGGAACCCGCGGTGGTTCGCCCAGGCCGCCAGGGGGAGGATCGCCCACAGCAGGTACCAGGGGTGCACGACCGGGAAGAACGCGACGAGGAAGAAGGTCGCCACGCCCAGTCCGCCGACCGGGTGGATGCGGCCCCGGAACGACGCCCACAGCATCCGCGCCACCCAGAACAGGCCGACGACGACGCCCGCCCCGCGGGCCAGGGTGAGCGCGGCCTCGGTGTGGTCCCCGAGCCCGAGGAGCATCCCGGAGGTGGCGGTGAGCAGGCCGATGTCCGTCGTCACCGACATCCAGCTCACGATGGAGGCGGCGCCGCCCTGGGCGTCGATCCACCCGAGCCCGATCCCGGACAGCAGCGAGACCCCGCCCGTGACGACGACGAGCCCGAGGCCGGACCACAGGGCCGCGACGACGAGGTCGCGCAAACGCCCGCCCCGCCGCCGGGCGAGCGCCGCGGTGGTGAACCCCAGCGCCATGAAGGCCGTGACCTTGACCATCCCGGCGCAGCAGACGAGCGCGGTCCCGGCGACCATGAGGACGATCCGGCTGGTCCGCGGCCGGTCGGCGCGGTCGACCGCCCGGAGGCAGAACTCCACGCCGGCGAGGAGCAGCCCCATCATGAGGGCCTCGTTGTGGATCCCGCCGACGAGGTGGAGCAGCGTCAGCGGGTTGAGGACGCCGAGCCAGAACGCGGCCTGCGGGCGGACGCCGCAGCGTGCCGCGAGCCGGACGATCGCCCACCCGGCGAGTGCGACGCCGGCCACGGCGACGAGGCGGTGGAGGACGACGGCGACGACGACGGTGTCCCCGGTCACGGCCGAGATCAGCGACCCGGTGAGCAGGGCGACGGGGCCGTAGGGGGAGGGGGAGTGCGCCCAGAGGTAGGGCACGGAGCGGGCGAGGGGGTCGTTGATGCCGAGCAGGTCCACCGGGCCGGCGGAGTAGGCGTCGAGCCCCCGGTGCGCGATGGCCCCCTGCGCGAGGTAGGAGTAGATGTCCTGGGTGAACAGCGGCGCGGTGAGGGTGAGCGGGATCAGCCACAGGGCGAGGATCCGGCGAAGGGTGCGCAGGGGGACGAGCCGGGCCGTCCGCGGGGGGCGGACGGGGACGGCGTGGAGCCCGAGGATCAGCCAGGCGGCGACGAGCGCGCCGATGCCGACGAAGACGGTGACGGTGGTGGCCTGGAGCATCCGGGCGAGGACGTTGATCCAGCCCACGGTCCACAGGGGGTTGTCGACGACGGGCATCGCCCCTGCACCGAGCCCCCCGACGGCGACGAGCGCGGAGCCGAACGTCCCGAGCACCGTGGCGAGGCGGACGCGCGCGACGTCCGCCTGGCTGAGCCGGGCGAGGGTGTCCGGGCAGTCCGGCCCCTCGTGGAGGTGCGCGGACCGTGACCCGGCGAGGCCGAGCGACGGGGCGATGTCGCGCAGGGGGAGGACGGCGGCCCGTCGTCGGGGTCGCCGACCGGCGGGCCGGGGCCCGGGCGGGGTGTCGGTCGTCGTCTCCCTCATCACGACACAGGAGTCTACGTTCCCGTCGGGCACGGGCCGGGCGACACTCCTGGCGGACCCCTCGCCGGGGCAGGGCGGGGTGCGGGGGACGGGGGCCCCCGGAGAGTCGGACAGCCGCGCTGCCGGACGACCGGGGAGCCGCGGAGCCGGGTCGTCGGGCAGCCGGCAGGTCGCGGAGCCACGCGACCGACCGGGCGGAACAGGGTGCATGTCCGGGTGGACAACCGATCAGTCCGGTGACCGTCGATAACCGCCGTCTAACAGAGCAGGTCAGGCTATCCTTAGTGGACAGCGGGAAGGAATTAGACCACACTCGTGTTGTCTAATCATGCGGCTGATCCACACGCCTGTGACAGGGCACCTGCGACCGCGCACCGGATCCCGCCCCTCCACCGGAGGGCACCCCGGAACCGGTGCACACACCACGCAGGGACAGCACGGACGACACGGACACCACGAAGAACGGGACTCGGACAGCACCGGGAGGAGGCACGGCCATGGCGGCACCGGACACGAACGACACGCGACACCAGATCCTCCTGCACGTCCTGACCCACGGCCCGGTACGCGCGTCCGAGATCGGTGACGCCGTCGGCCTCAGCGCCGCGGGGGTCCGTCGACACCTCGACTGCATCGTCGCCGACGGCCTGGCGGAGACCGTCGACGCCCCCGACCGTCACACGCGTTCGCGGGGACGGCCGGCGCGGCGGTACCGCCTCACCGACGCCGGTCGGGCGACGTTCGGCCATGATTACGACACCCTGGCACGGCTCGCCCTCCACGCCCTCCGCGAGGCGGGCGGGGAGGAGGCCGTCGAGGAGTTCGCGTCGCGACGGGTGCGCTCGATGCTCGCCGCGGCCGGGGACCCCGGGGACGGGCGGTCCGGTGGGGACACCGGCACCGTCGTCGCCACCGCGTCCCGCATCGCCGACGTGCTCAGCGGGCACGGATACGCGGCGACCGTCGACCACACCGCAGGTGGTGTCCAGATCTGCCGGCACCACTGCCCGATCCAGGAGGTCGCCCACGAGTTCCCCGAACTCTGCGCCGCCGAACACCGCGTGGTCGCGGAACTGCTCGGACAGCACACCCAGCCCCTGGCGACCATCGCCGACGGCAACGGCATCTGCACGACCCACATCCCGCTGACCACCATCCACCCTTCACCGGAGAAGGAGAGCGAGCAATGACTCAAGCCGCAACACCCCAGACCACGGACACGCAGAAGCCACGCTCCGACGAGGAGATCATCGACTCCATCGGCGCCTACGGCTACGGCTGGCACGACAACGACACCGCCGGGGCCACCGCCCGACGGGGCCTCAACGAGGACGTCGTCCGCGACATCTCCTCGAAGAAGGGCGAGCCGGAGTGGATGCTCCGGCGCCGCCTCAAGGCCCTCGAGATCTTCGACCGCAAGCCCCTGCCGACCTGGGGTGCGGACCTCAGCGGGATCGACTTCGACAACATCAAGTACTTCGTCCGCTCCACCGAGAAGCAGGCGACGACCTGGGACGAGCTGCCGGACGACATCAAGCGCACGTACGACAAGCTCGGCATCCCCGAGGCGGAGAAGCAGCGGCTCGTCGCCGGTGTCGCCGCCCAGTACGAGTCCGAGGTCGTCTACCACCAGATCCGCGAGGACCTCGAGCGCCAGGGCGTCATCTTCGTCGACACCGACTCGGGCCTCCGGGACTACCCGGAGCTGTTCGAGGAGTACTTCGGCACCGTCATCCCGGCCGGCGACAACAAGTTCTCCGCGCTCAACACCGCGGTGTGGTCCGGCGGCTCGTTCATCTACGTCCCGAAGGGCGTGCACGTCGACATCCCGCTCCAGGCGTACTTCCGCATCAACACGGAGAACATGGGCCAGTTCGAGCGGACGCTCATCATCGTCGACGAGGACGCCTACGTCCACTACGTCGAGGGCTGCACGGCCCCGATCTACAAGACGGACTCCCTGCACTCCGCCGTCGTCGAGATCGTCGTGAAGAAGGGCGGCCGCTGCCGCTACACGACCATCCAGAACTGGTCGAACAACGTCTACAACCTCGTGACGAAGCGCACCAAGGTCGACGAGGGCGGCACGATGGAGTGGGTCGACGGCAACATCGGCTCGAAGGTCACGATGAAGTACCCCGCGGTCTGGATGACCGGGCCGTACGCCAAGGGTGAGGTGCTCTCCGTCGCCTTCGCCGGTGAGGGCCAGTTCCAGGACACCGGGGCGAAGATGATCCACATGGCCCCGCACACGAGCTCGAACATCGTCTCGAAGTCCGTCGCCCGCGGCGGGGGACGGGCCGCCTACCGCGGCCTCGTCCAGATCAACAAGGACGCCCACCACTCGACGTCGAACGTGGAGTGCGACGCGCTGCTCGTCGACTCGGTGTCCCGGTCGGACACGTACCCGTACAACGACATCCGCAACGACCACGTCTCGCTCGGCCACGAGGCCACGGTCTCGCAGGTCTCCGAGGACCAGCTGTTCTACCTCATGAGCCGCGGGCTCGAGGAGGAGGAGGCGATGGCGATGATCGTGCGCGGGTTCGTCGAACCCATCGCCAAGGAGCTCCCGATGGAATACGCCCTCGAGCTCAACCGACTTATTGAACTCCAGATGGAAGGATCGGTGGGCTAACCACGATGACCACTTCGAGCACTGATTCCGCACCGGTCGCCGGCACGCCCGGCGGGTCGACCTCGGCCGCCCCCGTCGAGGAGCGCGAGGTCACCGTCAGCCGCCCGGGTACCGCCCAGGACCACCCCACGAAGGGCGACCGTTTCTCGTCCTTCGACGTGGCCGACTTCGCGGTCCCGCACGGCCGTGACGAGGACTGGCGCTTCACACCGCTGCGCCGGCTGCGTGGCCTGCACGACGGCACGGCCGCCCCGGCGGACCGCACCCGGGTCTCCGTCTCGGTCCCCGAGGGCCAGTCCGGTGTGACCGTCTCCGAGCTCCCGATGGACGACGACCGCGTCGGCCGGGCGGGCGCCCCCGTCGACCGGGTCGCGGCGCAGGCCTGGGTCTCCAGCCCGGTCGCCGACGTCGTCACCGTCGCCCCGGACACGCAGGTCTCCGGTCCGGTCGTCGTCGACGTCACCGGTGCCGGCGAGGACGTCACGACGTACGGCGCCGTGCTCGTCGAGGCGGGCGCCCACTCCGAGGCCGTCGTCGTCCTCCGGTACCGCGGGTCCGGCACACACGCCGACAACATCGAGTACGTCCTCGGTGACGGGGCCTCCCTGACGGTCGTCGTCGTCGAGGACTGGGACCGTGACGCGGTGCACCTGTCGAACTCGCACGCCCTCCTCGGGCGGGACTCGACCCTGCGGCACACGTACGCCTGCTTCGGCGGCGACGTCGTCCGCTCGGTGCCCCACGTGCGCTTCGACGGTCCCGGCGGTGACGCCGAGATGCTCGGCGTGTACTTCGCCGGTGACGGCCAGTACTTCGAGCAGCGGCTCCTCGTCGACCACTCGGTGCCGAACTGCCGCTCGAACGTGCTCTACAAGGGCGCGCTCCAGGGCGACCCGGACTCCGACCGTCCCGAGGCCCGCACGGCCTGGATCGGCGACGTCCTCATCCGCCCGGACGCGACGGGCACGGACACGTACGAGAAGAACAACAACCTCGTGCTCACCCGGGGCGCGCGCGCCGACGCCGTGCCGAACCTCGAGATCCAGACCGGTGAGATCGTCGGTGCCGGGCACGCGGCGACGGTGGGACGCTTCGACGACGAGCACATGTTCTACCTCCGCTCGCGCGGCATCCCCGCCGACACCGCCCGCCAGCTCATCGTCCGCGGGTTCTTCACCGACGTCATCCGGCGGATCCCCGTCGGCGACATCCGTGACCACCTCGAGGACCTCGTCGAGCGGGAGCTCGAGAGCACGGTCCTCTGACCGGGTCCCGTCCCGGACCCCGGCCGGGCCGAACGGCCGCCCGGGGCCCCACCGGTCCGCCGGCCCGACGGACCGCCCCACACCGTTGACCACCCCGTAGTCCACCAGCAGCCGAGCCGCTGCGGAAGCCAGGAAGCGCACATGAGCACCCTCGAGATCAAGAACGTCCACGCCCAGGTCGTCCCCGCCGACGAGAACGACGACCCGAAGCCGATCCTCCACGGTGTGAACCTCACCGTGAACTCCGGTGAGACCCACGCCATCATGGGGCCGAACGGCTCCGGCAAGTCCACCCTGTCCTACGCCATCGCCGGCCACCCCCGGTACGAGATCACGGAGGGGGAGGTCCTGCTCGACGGCGAGAACCTCCTCGACATGGACGTCGACGAGCGCGCCCGGGCCGGTCTCTTCCTCGCCATGCAGTACCCGGTCGAGGTCCCGGGCGTGTCCATGGCGAACTTCCTCCGCTCCGCGGCGACCGCGGTGCGGGGCGAGGCCCCGAAGATCCGCGACTGGGTCAAGGAGGCCCGGGCCGCGATGCAGGAGCTGGACATCGACCCGTCCTTCTCCGAGCGCTCCGTGAACGAGGGCTTCTCCGGCGGTGAGAAGAAGCGCCACGAGATCCTCCAGCTCGGGCTGCTCAAGCCGAAGTTCGCCGTCCTCGACGAGACGGACTCCGGCCTCGACGTCGATGCGCTGCGCATCGTCTCCGAGGGCATCAACCGCTACCGCGAGCGGGAGAACGGCGGGGTCATCATGATCACGCACTACCAGCGGATCCTCAACTACGTGAAGCCGGACTTCGTCCACGTCTTCGCCGGCGGACGGGTCGTCCAGTCCGGCGGCCCCGAGCTCGCCGCCGAGCTCGAGGCGCACGGGTACGAGAAGTTCACGAAGTAGCGGGTACGAGGTGGCCGGTGTCACGGGGGCCACAGAGACGAAGGAAGCGACTGCATCATGACTGAACTGGACACGCAGGCGATCCGGGAGGACTTCCCGATCCTCGGGCGCACCGTCCGTGACGGGACACCCCTGGTGTACCTGGACTCCGGTGCGACGTCGCAGCGCCCGCTGCGGGTCCTCGACGCCGAACGCGACTTCCTCACGCGCCACAACGCCCCCGTGCACCGGGGCGCGTACGCGCTCGCCGAGGAGGCCACCGACGCCTACGAGGAGGCCCGCGCGGACATCGCGGGCTTCGTCGGCGCGTCCGTCGACGAGATCGCCTTCACGAAGAACGCGACCGAGGCGCTCAACGAGATCGCCTTCATCCTCGGTGACCCCCGCAGCGGCGACCTGACCGTCGGCGAGGGGGACGAGATCGTCGTCTCCGAGCTCGAGCACCACGCGAACCTCGTCCCGTGGCAGGAGCTCGCGGCCCGCACGGGCGCGACCCTGCGCTGGTACTCCCTGACCCCCGACGGCCGCATCGACCTCAACAGCCTCGAGCTCAGCGACCGGACGAAGGTCGTCGCCCTCAGCCACCAGTCGAACGTGACCGGGGCGGTGCTCGACGTGCCCGAGGCGGTCCGCCGTGCCCGGGCCGTCGGTGCCCTGTTCGTCCTCGACGCGTGCCAGTCCGTCCCGCACATGCCGGTGGACTTCCGGGCCCTCGACGTCGACGTCGCGGCGTTCTCCGGGCACAAGATGCTCGGCCCGAACGGCGTCGGCGTGTTGTACGGGAAGAAGGACCTGCTCCGCCGGCTCCCCCCGTTCCTCACCGGTGGCTCGATGATCGAGAAGGTCACGATGGAGCGGACGACGTTCACCACCCCGCCGCAGCGCTTCGAGGCGGGGACGCAGATGACCTCGCAGGTCGTCGGGCTGGGGGCGGCGGTCCGTTACCTCCGCGACCTCGGCATGGACGCCGTCCGCGCGCACGAGGACGACCTCACCGCCTACGCCCTCGAGCAGCTGGCGACGGTCGACGGGCTGCGCATCGTGGGGCCGACCGAGCCGGTCGACCGGGGGGCGGCGGTGTCCTTCGTCGTCGACGGGATCCACCCCCACGACCTCGGTCAGGTTCTCGACGAGCGCGGCGTGTCGATCCGCGTCGGCCACCACTGCGCGTGGCCGTTGCACACGTGCATGGGCGTCCAGGCGACCGCCCGCGCCAGCTTCTACATCTACAACGACCGCTCGGAGGTCGACGCGCTCGTCGCGGCCATCCGTGAGGCCCAGCGGTTCTTCGGGACCGTGTGACAGGGGAGTCGGAGAGGAGACACGAGCATGAAGCTTGAACAGATGTACCAGGAGGTGATCCTGGACCACTACAAGCACCCGCAGCACGCCGGGCTCCGGGAGCCCTTCGAGGCGGAGGTGCACCACGTCAACACCTCGTGCGGCGACGAGCTCACCCTCCGCGTGCACCTCAGCGAGGACGGGCGGACCGTCGAGGACGTCTCCTACGACGCCGTCGGGTGCTCGATCAGCCAGGCCTCGACGTCCGTCATGGCCGAGGAGCTCGTCGGGGCGACCGTCGACGACGCGTTCGGCAAGCTCCACGAGTTCGAACGGATGGTGACCTCACGCGGGTCCGTCGAGGGTGACGCCGACGTCATCGGCGACGGCGTCGCCTTCGCCGGGGTGTCCAAGTACCCGGCCCGGGTGAAGTGCGCCCTGCTCGGATGGAAGGCCTTCGAGGCCGCCGCCTACGATGCGGGGGCCCGGCCCGCCGCGACCACCGACACGACCCCGTCGGGGGACCTGTCGTCCGACTCCGATTCCGACGCCGACACCGCCGGCGGGGCCTCCGGGCCCCGCGGCACCACGACCGAAGGGTGAGTGACCACACCATGACCGACACCACGTCCGGGACGACCCCCGGAACCACGACAGCGTCCGACGCCGCCACCGCGGCTGAGACGGCTGCGGACGACGCCCCCGTGACCGCCGACGCCGCCACCACGGCCGACCCGTCCGCCCCGGCGAACCCCTCCGCGCCGCAGATGGACCCGAACCCGCTGTCCGACGTGCCGCGCCCGCCGCGCGAGCCCACGGAGGAGGAGCTGCTCCTCATCGGCAGGATCGAGGAGTGCCTCGGCGAGGTCATCGACCCGGAGCTCGGCATCAACGTCGTCGACCTCGGCCTCGTCTACGACATCTGGGTGGAGGACGAGACCGTGGCCGTCGTCAACATGACGCTGACCTCCCCGGCCTGCCCCCTCACCGAGATGCTCGAGGACCAGGTGGACTACGAGATCAGCTCCGTCCTCGAGAACGAGATCACCGAGGTCCGGCTGAACTGGGTCTGGAGCCCCGCGTGGGGCCCGCACATGATCAACGAGGCCGGTCGCGAACAGCTCCGCTTCCTCGGCTTCTCCGTGTGACCCCGGTGGCCTGACACCGTCACCGTCCGCCGGACCGGGCCCCTCCGTCCGACCCCGTCACCGTCCGCCGGACACGGCGTCCCGACCCCGGCGTCCCCGCCCGCTCCCGGCGGGGGCGCCGGGGTCCACGCCGTCACGCAGCAGGGAGCCGACGACGCTCCAGGGCCGACGCCACACCGGGCGGAGGAACGGGTGGCCGAGGCCAGTCGCCCGACGCAGCGCCCACATCGCCCCCGCGACAGCCACGCCGTCGTGCCCCGTGAGGTAGGCCCACTGCCGGCGGGCGGACAGCCGGAAGAACGCCGCGAAGAAGTCGGCCGTGACGTCGCCGTCGGCGCGCGTGAGCAGCTCGCCGCCGAGCCGGCGCAGCCACCACGCGAGCGCCGCCGACAGGCGGAGACGGCGGGGGAGTCGACCGCGTGGCACGGCGTCGAGAACCGTGTCCGCCGCGGCGAACCCCGCCGCGAGCGAGTACCCGGTCGCCGGGTGGACCATCCCTCCCGCGGCCCCGAGGGCCCAGACCCCGTCCCGGGTCCGGTACCAGGGACGACGCCGTGTCCCCATGGGGATGTCGACGACCTCCCAGCGTCGGGCCGCGGGCTCCGGGCCGGTGGACGCCAGGTCGAGGCGGGCGCGGAGCCGGCGGCGCAGGACCGGGACGAGCTCCCGCGCCGACGCCCGGGTGGCGAGCACCGTCTCCTCGAACAGCACGGTCCGGCCCCCGTCGAGCGGTTGGACGTAGAGGAAGCTCGGAACGTCCCCACCGGTCACGCCCGGCGCCGGGGTCCAGTCCATGAAGACCGGGCCGTCGTGGCCCAGCTCCCGGGCCTCGGCCGCGCTGACGTGCACGCCGACCGCCACCTGCCGGACACCGCCGGTGACGTCCGGGGCGCCGGTGCAGTCGATGACGGCGTCGACCCCCAGGGCCGCCGGCGTGGCCGCGGTCCCCGTCGGGGCGTCGCGGTGGAGGACGGCCCCCGGGCCCGGGGCGAGGCGGGCCCGCAGGCTGGCTGCGTCGACCATGGCGTACCGGTGCGGAAGGCGGATCGACCCGTCCGGCGTGCGGACGCGCGGGTGGGCCGGGGCGGTCGCGGTGGGAGGTGCGGCCTCCTGCCCGCGGCCGGGCCGGGCGGGCCGTTCGTCGAGGCGGGTGGGGCGCTCGTCGAGGCGGGTGGGGCGCTCATCGGGCCACACGGGGTCCCCGTCGAGCCAGGCCGGGCATTCGTCAACGAGGACGCCGTAGGTCGCGGGCCAGCGGGGGAGCGTGCCGCCCGGGGACTCCGCGGACACCGGGGACTCCGCGGACACCGGGGGCTGCGGGGACTGCGGGGAGGCGTCCACCTGCCGCGGGAGCCGCGGGTCGTGGAGGTGGACCGTCCACCCGCGCTCGCGGGCCCGGCGGGCGACCGCGGCCCCCGCCGGGCCGGCACCGAGGACCGCGACCGAGAACGGTCGGGACACCGTCGACGGGGCCTCGACAGTGCCCGCAGACGTCCTCAACCTCCCCCGTCCGGTACCCCTCCATGCACGCTGCAGCGTGCAAAAACAAACTCTGCAGCCCCGGCTCCAAAAATTTTTTGTCACCACTGTCCACCTCTTCTCGCCGTGCTCGCACCGTCAAACCCGGCGGAACCGCCCGACCGCTGTCCTGGGACGACCGCGGGGACCGCCGAACACGTGTACGCTCTTCTCCCTCACACCCGGCTGCTCCGGAGGCAGTCAGACCCACTTCCGTTTGCGATTCCGGTGCTAACTTTCGCGGGCCAACACGATAGACTACGTGCAGCCCCGTAGCGACGACCGCTTCTCACACAGCGGTACGACGGGGCACGCCGGTGTCACGCCGGCTCCGCCGGGGCGACAAGGGGGTCGTCCGGGGAGGAAGGGGGTGGCACTGGCGTCCGAGGTGGACACGGGGCATCCCGCGTCCACTGGCCGGGGATCTCCCTGTGTGAGGGGGATGGGGAGGTCCCCGGCCCGGTGTCGCCGAGACTACCGCCCGGCAGTGCCGGCCGTCCGCTCCACGAGCACCACTGTTAGGCTGGACCGTTGTGATTGTCACCCAGGATCTTGAAGTGCGCGTCGGCGCCCGTACCCTGCTCGACGCCCCTGGCCAGCTGCTCCGGGTCCAGCCGGGCGACCGCATCGGTCTCGTCGGCCGCAACGGCGCGGGCAAGACGACGACGATGCGGATCCTCGCCGGGGAGGGGGAGCCCTACGGCGGGTCTGTGACCCGCTCCGGCGAGATCGGCTACCTCCCGCAGGACTCCAAGGAGGGGGACATCGACCAGACGGCCCGGGACCGGGTGCTCTCGGCCCGGGGGCTGGACCAGCTCCGCCAGAGCATGGAGCGCCAGCAGGAGATCATGGAGACCGGCACCGACACCGAGCGGGACGCGGCGATCGGCAAGTACAGCCGGCTCGAGGAGCGCTACGCGGCCCTCGGCGGCTACGAGGCGGACGCCGAGGCCGCCCGCATCTGCGACGGCCTCGGGCTCCCGCAGCGGATCCTCGACCAGCAGCTCAAGACCCTCTCCGGCGGTCAGCGCCGCCGCGTGGAGCTCGCGCAGATCCTCTTCGCCGCGACGAGCGGGTCGGGCAGGTCGGCGACGACCCTGCTCCTCGACGAGCCGACGAACCACCTCGACGCGGACTCGATCACGTGGCTGCGGGACTTCCTCCGCCGTCACGAGGGCGGTCTCATCATGATCTCCCACGACGTCGAACTCCTCGAGGCCGTCGTCAACAAGGTCTGGTTCCTCGACGCCGTCCGCGGCGAGGCGGACGTCTACAACATGGGCTGGAAGAAGTACCTCGACGCCCGCGCGACCGACGAGGCCCGGCGTCGTCGCGAACGCGCGAACGCGGAGAAGAAGGCCGGTGCGCTACGGCAGCAGGCGGCGAAGATCGGCGCGAAGGCCACGAAGGCCGCCGCCGCGAAGCAGATGGTCGCCCGCGCCGAGCGGATGATCGGCTCGCTCGACGAGGTCCGCCAGGACGACCGCGTCGCGTCGATCACGTTCCCGGAACCCGCCCCGTGCGGGAAGACACCGATGAACGCCCGCGGCCTGACGAAGATGTACGGCTCGCTCGAGGTCTTCGCGGGCGTCGACCTCGCCGTGGACAAGGGCAGCCGCGTCGTCGTCCTCGGCTTCAACGGCGCCGGGAAGACGACGCTGCTCAAGCTCCTCGCCGGGGTCGAGCGCACCGACGGTGAGGGCGGCGTCGTCAGCGGCCACGGGCTGAAGATCGGGTACTTCGCCCAGGAGCACGACACGATCGACCCGGACAAGAGCGTGTGGACCAACGCCGTCGAGGCGTGCCCGGACGCCGGGGAGCAGGATCTCCGGGGTCTCCTCGGCGCGTTCATGTTCTCGGGGGAGCAGGTCGACCAGCCCGCGGGCACGCTCTCCGGCGGTGAGAAGACCCGCCTCGCCCTCGCGACACTCGTCTCGAGCCGCGCGAACGTGCTTTTGCTCGACGAGCCGACGAACAACCTCGACCCGCAGTCCCGCGAGCAGGTGCTCGACGCCCTGCGGACGTACACCGGGGCCGTCGTGCTCGTCACCCACGACCCGGGCGCGGTGAAGGCGCTGGAGCCGGAGCGGGTCATTGTCCTGCCGGACGGGACCGAGGACCTGTGGTCGGACGCCTACATGGAGATCGTCGAGCTGGCCTGAGCCACGTGACCGCCCCGGGCACCGCGCCCCGCGGCGAGCTCCCGGCAGTGGGTGACGAAGTTCCGCAGCAGCTGCCCGGCCTCGGCGGCGACGACGGGCCGGAGCGCGGCGGCGATCTCGTCCCCGGCGCCGGCGTCGAAGTACCCGTGGTCGGGGTAGAAGGCCATGCGCCGGACCATCCCCGCGCCGTCCATCTCGGGGTGGAACTGGCTGGTCCACACGCGGTCACCCCAGCGGTACAGCTGGATCGGGCACGTCGGGCCGGTGGCGAGGACGACCGCGCCGTCGGGGACCCGGCCGACGTTCTCCGTGTGACCGGTGAGAGCACCGAACGTCGACGGCAGGCCGGCGCACACCGGGTCCTCCCGCGCGGCGTCGGTGAGGTGGACGGTGGAGAGGCCGGCCTGTTCGGGGTGGGTGCGCACGACGTCGCCCCCGAGGGAGTCGGCGAGCAACGAGGCACCGTAACAGGCGAGGAAGACCGGGACCGGCGCCGTCGTGACGAGGTCGACGAGCCGCCGGCTGACGAGCGGCTGCCAGGTGTCGTCGAGCGGCGCGGTGACCGTGAAGGGGGAGCCGCCGACGATGACGCCGTCGGCCCCGTCGAGGGGGCCGGGAGTGCTGTCCGGGCTGTCCAGGACCCGCTGCTCGAGTTCGTCGGGCTGCAGGCCGGTGGCGCGGAGCACGTCGAGGTACTCGGCACCGGCGACCTCGGCGCCGGAGCGGGGGGAGAGCAGGATGAAGCTCACGGTGGACCGGCCTCCTGGGGACCATCGGGGGTGCGGAGGGCTGGCCCTCCGCGTGGACCGCGCGCGTCCCGGCACGCGGATCCCTGGGTGGGTCCGTGGCGGTCCGGTCCGGAAGGGAGGGGACGACGCCGTGCTGCGCCGGGGCACCGGCACCGCCACGGGTTCCGCCCATCGTAGCAGACAGCTCTGTCTGTGACGGCGACCTCCCCGGCACGCCCATCCGGTGCCCCCACCCCTCCGGCGGCTCCCCGCCCGGCGGCGACCCCTGCCCGCCGGCGGGCGACCCGGTCAGTTCCGGAAGCCGTGGACCGGTGCCGGGATGACACCGCCCCGCGCGATGAAGACGTCGTTCGGGACCGTGTTCACCGGGATGACCGGTGCGTACCCCAGCAACCCGCCGAAGTTCACCTCGTCACCGGGGAAGGCCCCGGGGACCGGGATGACCCGCACGGCGGTCGTCTTGTGGTTCATGACACCGATCGCGGCCTCGTCCGCGATCATCCCCGCGACGGCCGAGGCGGTGGTGTCGCCGGGCACGGCGACCATGTCGAGCCCCACGGAGCAGATCGCGGTCATGGCCTCGAGCTTGTCCAGCGTGATCGAACCGCTGCGCACGGCGTCGATCATCCCCTTGTCCTCGGACACCGGGATGAACGAGCCGGACAGGCCGCCCACCCGCGAGCACGCCATCATCCCGCCCTTCTTCACCGCGTCGTTGAGCAGCGCGAGCGCGGCCGTCGTCCCGTGCGTGCCGACCTGGCCGAGCCCCATGTGCTCCAGGATGTGCGCGACCGAGTCTCCGAGCTCCGCCGTCGGCGCGAGGGAGAGGTCGACGATCCCGAACGGCACCCCGAGCCGCCGCGCGGCCAACGTCCCGACGAGCTGCCCGGTCCGGGTGATCTTGAACGCGGCGCGCTTGATCTCCTCCGCGACCTCCGTGAGGCTCGCCCCCGCGAGGGACCCGATGGCGTGGTCGACGACACCCGGCCCGGACACGCCGACGCTGACGACGCAGTCCGGCTCCTCGACGCCGTGGAACGCCCCGGCCATGAACGGGTTGTCACCGACCGCGTTGGCGAAGACGACGAGCTTCGCGCACGCGATGGCGGCGCGGTCCGCCGTCGCCTCCGCGCACGCGAGGACGGTGCGCCCCATCTCCGCGACGGCGTCCATGTTGATCCCCGCCCGCGACGAACCGATGTTCACCGAGGAGCACACGACGTCCGTCGTCGACAGGGCCTCGGGGATCGAG
The DNA here is from genome assembly GCF_030408615.1 of Corynebacterium bovis DSM 20582 = CIP 54.80. Taxonomy (NCBI): domain Bacteria; kingdom Bacillati; phylum Actinomycetota; class Actinomycetes; order Mycobacteriales; family Corynebacteriaceae; genus Corynebacterium; species Corynebacterium bovis. The sequence goes on from NZ_CP047187.1 coordinate 1,392,931, forward strand.
GCGATGAGGCGGGCGTCGGCGTCGGACACCCCCTTCTCGACGAGGGCCGAGTACCCCCCGATGAAGTTCACCCCGACGTCCTTCGCCGCCCGGTCGAGCGCCCGCGCGAGGACCACCGGGTCCCCGCCGGACGCCCCGACGAGCAGCGACACGGGTGTCACCGAGATGCGCTTGTTGACGATGGGGACGCCGAGCTCACGCTCGATGCCCTCGCACACCTCGACGAGCCGCGCGGCCCGGCGGGTGACGGTGTCGTGGACGGCACGGGCCGTGTCCGCGACGTCGGCGCGGATGCACGGCAGGAGGTTGATCCCCATCGTCACCGTGCGGATGTCGAGCCGGTACTTCTCGATCATGTCGATCGTCTCGAGGATGTCGTTCGCGGCGGTCGTGCCGACGGGCCGGGACTGCGTCACGGTCATCCCCCCTACACCGAGTGCATGGCGTCGAACAGCGCCTGGGACTGGATGCGGATGACGAGCTTCTGCTCGGCCTCCACCTCGGTCATCCGGTCCTGGATGACCGTGAGGCGTTCACCCCCGGGACCGTCGTCGTCGAACTCGACGTGGAGGATCATGGTGAACCAGTCGTCCATGATGGTCTGGCTGACGTTGCGGATGTTGACCCCGAGGTCCGCGAGGGCGGTGGCCACGGCGGCGATGATCCCGGTGTGGTCGCGCCCCGTGACGGTCATGATGGCAATCATGGTGCCCATGCTACAAGTGCGTCACCGCCGCCCCGGCGACGACGTCCCCACGCGGGGGACGGTCACCGGGACGGCGGTGCGGAGCGGGGCCGGGGCCCCCGTCGCCGGTCACGACGCGGCGGACCCACCTCGGCGGACACTGTCCTCGACAAGGTCGAGGACCTGACGGAGACCCTCCGTCGAGCCGCCGGCCGCGAGGCGCGAGACGAAGCCCTCCATGACGAGCTCGAGGTAGGAGTGCAGCACGGGCACCGGGACGTCGTCCCGGAGCAGCCCCGCGTCCGCGTTGGACTGGAGCCGCTCCTCGACGGCCTCGTCGAGAACCGCCTGGTGCTCCCGCCACCGGGAGGCGAACCCCGGGTCGGTGCGCAACAGCCGCGAGATCTCCAGCCGGGTCGCGAACCAGCCGTAGGCCTCCGGTGAGACGAGCATGTCCCGCATCACCTCGACGAGACCGTCCGCGGCGACCGTCTCGGCCATCCGGGAGGCGTCCTCCCGGGCGAGCGCGAGGAACAGGTTCTCCTTGTCACCGAAGTGGTGGAAGATCGCACCCCGCGACTTGCCCGTGGACTCCTCGAGCCGCGCGACGGTCGCGCCGTCGTACCCGTACGTGATGAAGCACGCCCTGGCTCCCTGAAGAATGTCGTCCCGCTTCGCCGCCAGGTCGCTGTCGCTGACCTTGGGCATGTGGCGTCCCTTCTGTCGGAGCCGTGCCGGACACGGAGGCGGCAGGCCCCGCCGCGGGGGAGACCCACCGGCGGGGGCACTGCCGCCCCGTGTCCTGCCCGACTGTGCGGGAGTGCTACTTCATCATGTTGCGCAGCACGTACTGGAGGATGCCGCCGTTGCGGTAGTACTCCGCCTCACCGGGGGTGTCGATCCGGGTCACGGCGTCGAACTCGATCTTCTCGCCGTTCTCCTTCGTCGCGGTGACGTGGACGGTCGACGGGGTGGAGCCGGAGTTCAGCTCCTCGATCCCGGCGATGTCGAACGTCTCCGTGCCCTCGATACCGAGGGAGCCCCAGGACTCGCCCTCCGGGAACTGCAGCGGGATGACGCCCATGCCGATGAGGTTCGAGCGGTGGATGCGCTCGAAGGACTCGGCGATGACCGCCTTCACACCGAGCAGGAGCGTGCCCTTGGCCGCCCAGTCACGGGACGAGCCGGTGCCGTACTCCTTGCCGCCGAGGACGACGAGCGGGGTGTTCTGCTCCGCGTAGTTCATCGCGGCGTCGTAGATGAACGCCTGCGGGCCACCCTCCTGGGTGAAGTCGCGGGTGTAGCCGCCGGAGACGCCGTCGAGCAGCTGGTTCTGCAGCCGGATGTTCGCGAACGTCCCGCGGACCATGACCTCGTGGTTACCGCGACGGGCACCGAGCGAGTTGTAGTCCTTGCGGGACACACCGTTGGCGTCGAGGTACTGCGCGGCGGGCGTGCCGGGCTTGATCGTCGACGCGGGGGAGATGTGGTCCGTCGTGACCGAGTCGCCGAGGAGCGCGAGGACGCGCGCGCCGGAGACGTCGGAGACCGGGTCCGGCTCCGCCTTCATGCCGTCGAAGTACGGGGCCTTGCGGATGTAGGTCGACTTCGGGTCCCAGTCGAAGGTCTTGCCGGTCGGGACCTCGAGGTTGCGCCAGCGCTCGTCACCCTTGAAGACGTTGGAGTAGTCGTCGGTGTAGAGCTCCTTGGTGATCGAGGAGGCGATGACCTCCTCGATCTCCTGGGTGGACGGCCAGATGTCCCGGAGGAAGACGTCGTTGCCGTCCTGGTCCTGGCCCAGCGGCTGCGTCTCGAAGTCGAAGTCCATCGTGCCGGCGATGGCGTAGGCGATGACGAGGATCGGGGACGCGAGGTAGTTCATCTTCACGTCCGGGTTGATCCGGCCCTCGAAGTTGCGGTTTCCGGAGAGGACGGCCGTGGCGGCGAGGTCGGCCTCGTTGATGCCCTCGGAGACCTCCTGGGGCAGCGGGCCGGAGTTGCCGATGCACGTCGTGCAGCCGTAGCCCACGAGGTAGAACCCCATGGCCTCGAGGTCCTTCCACAGGTCGGCCTTCTCGAAGTAGCCGGTGACGACCTGCGAGCCGGGGGCCATGGAGGTCTTGACCCACGGCTTGGACCGCAGGCCCTTCTCGGCGGCCTTGCGCGCGAGCAGGCCGGCGCCGACCATGACGGACGGGTTCGACGTGTTCGTGCACGAGGTGATGGAGGCGATGGCGACCATGCCGTGATCGAGGACCATCTCCTCGCCGTCGTAGGTGACGGTCGTCGGGTTCGACGGACGCCCCTCGGCACCCGCGGCCGCGGAGGGGATGCGGCCCTTGGCGTCGGCGGCGGAGGACGGGGTGCCCTCGGCGCCGTCGGCCTCCTGCGAGGAGGTGACGTCGGTGGACGGGCCCTCGGAGTCGAAGGTCGGCTCCGGGGTGGAGTTGTCGTCGCCGATGTAGTTGTACAGGTCCTTGCGGAACTGGGCCTTCGCGTCGACGAGCTCGATGCGGTCCTGCGGACGCTTCGGACCGGCGATGGAGGGCACGACCGTGGAGAGGTCGAGCTCGAGGTACTCGGAGTACTCGGCCTCGGTCTCGTCGTCGGGGTCGAGCCACATGCCCTGTTCCTTGGCGTAGGCCTCGACCCGGTCGAGCGTCTCCTGGTCGCGGCCGGTGAGCTCGAGGTACTTGATCGTCTCGCGGTCGATCGGGAAGATCGCGGCGGTGGAGCCGAACTCCGGGGACATGTTGCCGATGGTCGCGCGGTTGGCGAGCGGCAGCTCGCTGACGCCGCGGCCGTAGAACTCGACGAACTTGCCGACGACGCCGTGCTGGCGCAGCATGTCGGTCACCGTGAGGACGACGTCCGTCGCGGTGACGCCCGGCCGGATCTCACCGTGCAGCTTGAAGCCGACGACACGGGGGATGAGCATGGAGATCGGCTGGCCGAGCATCGCGGCCTCGGCCTCGATGCCGCCGACGCCCCAGCCGAGGATGCCGAGGCCGTTCTCCATCGTCGTGTGGGAGTCGGTGCCGACGCAGGTGTCCGGGTAGGCGAGGCCGTCCTTGTCGAAGACGGACCGGGCCAGGTACTCGATGTTCACCTGGTGGACGATGCCGGTTCCCGGGGGGACGACGCGGAAGTTCGAGAACGCGCCGGTGCCCCAGCGGAGGAACTTGTAGCGCTCCTCGTTGCGCTCGTACTCGATCTCGACGTTCTTCTCGAGGGCCTCGGAGTCACCGAAGGCCTCGATGATGACGGAGTGGTCGATGACCATCTCCGCCGGGTTGAGCGGGTTGACCTGGTCGGCGTCGCCGCCGAGGGAGACCACCGCGTCACGGATGGTCGCCAGGTCGACGACACAGGCGACGCCCGTGAAGTCCTGCATGATCACGCGGGCCGGCGTGAACTGGATCTCGATGCTCGGGTCCGCCTTCGGGTCCCAGTTGGCGACGGCCTCGATGTGCTCCGGGGAGACGTTCAGCCCGTCCTCGTTACGGAGCAGGTTCTCGCCGAGGACCTTCAGGGAGTACGGCAGCTTCTCCATGCCGGGGACGGCACTGAGCCGGAAGATGTCGTACGTCCTGTCGCCGACCTCAAGTGTTCCCTTGGCGCCGAAGGAGTTCTTGCTTTCAGTCACAGTAAGCTCCTGAATCTCTTCTCGTAGTCGTTGTTGTCGCCACCGTCCGACCGTGGATCTGGTCGCGGACGTCGGTAGGACCAGAGCGGGCGGGGCCACACTGCACATTGTGTCAGGTCCCGGACCTCTCCGTCGGACACCACTTTAACAGTACGTCCGTATTGCTATGCAAAACGGCGGGCGGCGGGGTGTCGCCGCCGGCCGGGCCCCGGGGCGGTGCTAGACATGACCGCGAGAGACGGGCGACCCCGCGCCCGTCGGACGACCCCGACCCGGGCGGCCGCGCCCGGGGGAGAAAGGTGGACCGGTGATCCCCGCCGACATCGACATGGGACGCATCCTCAGCGACCTCGCCGACAGTGACGTCTCCGACGGGCTGCCGGGGGACCGGTCCGACAGTCACCCGGCCCACGGCACCGAGGGCACGGACCGGGGGGACGCGGGCGTCGACACGGCGACCTGGCACGACGCGGTCACCGCCGCCGACAGGTCCGGCGTCGGCCCGCTGAAGGTCGTCGTTCTCGACGACACTTCCGCGTCCGGTCCGGACCTCCGGGACGTCGCCCAGACGGTCAAGGACGACACGGGGGCCACGACGGTCGTCGTGCAGACCCCCGGCAACGCCGCCGCGGTGAGCTCCGCACTGACGCGGTCCCAGATCGAGAAGAACGAGCACCTGCTCGCGGGGACGACGTCCCCCTCCGCCGCCACCGACTTCCTCGTCGCCGCCGACCACAGCGCGACGCCGACCGGGACGGTCACCGCCCTGACCGTCGTCGGTGCCCTCGTGGCCGCAGCGGTCGCGGCCGCGGCGACCGCATTCACGGGCCGGGCGACCGCACGGGTCCGTCCCGCCACCGCGTGACGACCGGCCGGATACCACCCCGGTCAAGTCTCCCATCCTGACTTACAGCCTGACGTCCGGGTGACGACCCGGTCGCCGACACCTCCCCGCGCACAGCCGCGCACAGCAGGGACGGCCACGTCAGTGTGTCCCGGCCGTCGCGTCCGGTCTGACGTCCGGGTTCCGGTGCCTTCCCGCACACAGCAGGCACGGGCAGCTCGTGCGCCCCGGCCGCCACGTCCGCCGTGTCCGCCGCAGACACCCCCTCCGCCCCGGCGCCACCACCCACCCCGTGCGCCTCGGTCGCCACGTCCGTCACGCCGACCGCACGCACCCCGCCCGTCCCGCACGCCACCGCAGTCAAGGTTCGAGACCTGTCCATACTCAAGTCAAGGTTCAGACTTTGAGTACGACCACGGTCGACGTCGCAAGCTCACACTCCGGGCGGTCACTAAATGTGACCAAGATCACACGTAACGCCGATCTCGGGAACGCAGCTGGTCAAGTCACATTCCGTGACCACCGGGCCGGATGTGGAACATGTTTCGCGTGTGGTTGCAGTTTCGGAAGGTGCAGGGAGTGCTTTACGGTGCACCTATCGAGCGTTGATAACAGCTTGATTACAGCGTGGTTCCAGTGGACCACGGTCTGTACCCGATATTCGGCGATCCGCCCCAGGGCGACCGTCGGGCCCGGGGCCGGTCCGCATGGGGAAGTGCGGACGGCCGGGCCGCGGTGCACGCGGTGGATCGCCGTTGCCGGATCACGGACCGTCCGCTGGGCCGACAGGCACCACCAAGGACACAACGAGGCCACCGCGCGAGACCGGGTGGCATCCGAGGAGAAACACAGTGGCACTTCGCACGAACGCCCGGGGCAGCGCCCGGGGCTCCATCGCCCGCTCCACGCGAGCGTTGCTGGCCTTCGCGGTCACCGCGGGCGTCTCCGTTCACGCGGGCACCGCCGTGGCTGACCCGTCGGGCGACGACGCGGTCTCCGTCGAGAAGTACCTGGCCGATCTCGTGTCCCAGGTGTCCTCGGCCGAGAAGGACGTGGCCGGGGCGGAGGGTGAGCTCGGTGGCCTCCGCGAGTCGGCGAACAAGGCCCGCGTCGACTTCGACCGCAGCCAGGCCGAGGCCCAGGAGGCCCAGGACAAGGTCCTCAGCGCCCGGGGCCACCTCGACTCGTCGCAGACCGACCTCGAGAAGGCCCAGGCGAAGCTCAACGACATCGCCCGGTCGGCCTACGTCAACGGCGGCGACGCCAAGCCGGTCACGCTCGCGTCCGGCGGCGACGCCGTCGCGGACACCCTCGACCGGTCCTCCTACATCCGCCTCGCCACCGAGAAGCAGAAGAGCGAGGTCGACCGGCTCGACCTGGCCCGGACGCAGGCGGCGAACGAGGAGTCCGCGCTGCGCGGCAGCCGTGACGAGGCGGACTCCCGCCTCCGGGACGCCCGCCAGGCCCGCGAGGCCGCGGAGCAGACCCTGCGGGACTCGGCGCAGGCCGTCGCGCAGAAGATGCAGGACTACCAGCGCCTGCGGGCGCAGCAGGACGAGGCGAAGGCGAAGCTCGAGGCCGCGCGCCGCGCCGTCGACAGCCAGAGCGCCGCGGCGAGTTCCTTCGACAAGCGCCGGGCCGCAGAGGCCGCGGCGGACGCTGCCGACAAGGCGGCGGAGGAGAAGGCGGCCGCCGACAAGGCAGCGGCGGACAAGGCCGCGGCCGACAAGGCGGCGACGGACAAGGCTGCGGCCGACAAGGCGGCGACGGACAAGGCTGCGGCCGAGAACGCTGAGCCGCAGCAGGGCGCCGACGGGACGACCGCGACGCCGGACGTCCACATCGACGAGAAGCTCGGACCGGTGGGCGCGGGGGAGAAGGCCGCCGTGTCCGCCGCGACGGGGTCCACGGAGGCGGCGGCGTCGAGCACGACGCCGTCCGCGACGACCACCCCGGCGACGACCGCGGCCACCACCGCGGCGGCGACGACCTCCGCCAGCACCTCGACGACGGAGATCCCGGACAGCTTCCCCGACACCCCCGAGGGCGACGCCCTCCGTCAGGCCGCGATCGACGGCCTGCGCGCGACGGCCGACGCGGCGACCACCGCCGCCCAGGGGGCCCCCGGCACCCACGCCGTCGACGCCGCCCTCAAGGCCGGCCGGCAGACGGCCAGCCAGCACTACCGCGCCATCACCGCCGCCGACGAGACCGGCGGCGCCGCCACCGGCACCGCGACGGACAGCGACAGCGACAGCGACACGACCTCGGACGGCACGACGTCGGGCACGACCTCCGGGACCGACAGCACCGGCACGACCTCCGGGACCGACAGCACCGGGGGCACCGGCACCTCCGACGACTCGGGGGCCGGGACCTCGGGGACGGGCACGCCGGGGACCTCCGGCACGTCCGGCACGTCCGGTGACGACGAGGACGACTCCGACGACTCGACCTCGTCCACCGGCTCGGGCACGTCCTCCGGCACCTCCTCGGGGTCGGGGTCCACGGGGTCGGGGTCGACTGGCAAGCACTCGTCGTCCACGGGCGACACCTCGGGCACCCGCTCGGAGCGCATCGAGCGCGTCATCGCCCGCGGCAAGTCCCAGCTGGGCGTCCGCTACTCCTGGGGCGGCGGCAACTACGACGGCCCGACGATCGGCATCCGCGACGGCGGCGTCGCCGACCAGTACGGCGACTACCAGAACGTCGGCTTCGACTGCTCCGGGCTCATGATGTACGCCTTCGCCGCGGCCGGCGTGAAGCTCGACCACTACTCCGGTTACCAGTACACCGCCGGCGAGCAGATCCCGGTGGCCCAGGCCGAGCGCGGGGACATGCTCTTCTGGGGCGCGGGCGGGTCCGAGCACGTCGCCCTCTACCTCGGCGACGGCAAGATGCTCGAGGCCCCGCAGTCCGGCTCCCAGGTCCGGATCTCCGACGTCCGGTGGGGCGGCATCCAGCCCTACGCCGTCCGCGTCATCGACTGAACCGACTGACCGGACCGACGGGCACGGCCTCCCGGGCACGGCCCGAGACCCGGCCGACCCCCGCTGACCCCCACCGGCCCCCGGTGGGGGTCAGTCGCGCAGGAGCTCGCGGACGGCGTAGTCCACCGCGGTCATGCGCGCGGTCCGCACCGCCCGGCTCAGGGGCAGCAGCTGCGGATCGCGGGCGGCGCCCAGCTCCGACGCCCGGGCGACCTCGACGATGGCGGCGACCCGGTCGGCACGAGCCATGAGCTGCGCGGCCCGGTGCGGGACACCCACCGGAAGTCCCGGCAGGGAGAAGAAGTCGGTGAGGGTACCGACCTTCAGGCGCACGTCCCCTCCCGCCACCGACCCCGCTGCACCGGGGACACCGGCTGGCCCACCGGCCTCCACGAGGTGGGCTGCCCGGACGGTCGCCTCGCGGAGCAGTTCGTCGGCCTCCCCGGGGCTGAACACCGTCAACGGCGGGACCCGACCCTCGCACCGGTACCACGTCCACTGCACCAGCGACCCGTCGACGAGCGTGGGCACGACGACGTGCACGACGTCCGGGTCGGCGTCGGCGACCGTGATCCCCGCCCCGGCCCGGGTGACCGCCGCCGCCCCACGGGTCCCCGCCGGGAGGGGCGGGACGTCACCGGGACCGGCGAGCGCGAGCCCGATGAGCGGGCGTTCCTCGTGCCCGACGGGCGCCTCGTCCGTGACCAGGCGGATCCCCCGGAGCAGCTCCGCGATGCCGGACGGCCCAGTCCCGACGGCGCCGTCGAAGGGGTCGCCCGACGGACCGTCGACGACCACCGAGTGGGCCGGCCCCTGCACCTCGTGGAAGGCGTCGATGAGCTCGTCCGCGGACAACGCGCCGTGCACCCACCAGCCGAGCCACACGGCGGTGTTCTGGACGGGTGACCACAGCTGTTCGCGCAGCGAGAGCACCGGTTCGTGGGAGGTCATTCGCCCTAGCCTAGAGTGGTGCCCCATGAGGTTCAACGACATGTACGGTCCCGACGTCCTCGCCGGCCGGGGCCGCCGCGGACACGGCCGGCCCGCCGAACCTGAACCGCCGACGGTTCCCGCGACCCCGGGGCTCGTGGTCGAGGAACGGGCCGGGGGTTGGGTCGGCGCGGTGACCGGGTTCGAGCGCACGTACGACGGCGACTTCGTCCGGCTCGAGGACCGGCACGGCCGGGAGCGACTGTTCAAGCTGCGGCCCGGGGCGTTCATGATCGACGGGGAGCGGGTCACCCTCGTCCGGCACGTCGAGAAGCGCGCCCCGGAGCGGTCGAACTCCGGGTCCCGCCGGGTGGCCAACCTCGAGGCGAAGGTCGCCGCCCCGTCACGGATCTGGGTGGAGGGGATTCACGACGCCGCGATCGTCGAACAGGTGTGGGGCCACGACCTGCGCGTCGAGGGGGTCGTGGTGGAGTACCTCGAGGGCCTCGACAACCTGCCGGCGATGCTCGAGGAGTTCCGGCCCGGCCCGGACCGGCGCGTGGGGGTGCTCGCCGACCACCTCGTCGAGGGGACGAAGGAGTCGCGGCTCGCCGCGGGCCTCGGGCCGCACGTCATGGTCACCGGGCACCCGTACGTCGACATCTGGGCGGCGGTGAAGCCCGCGAGCGTGGGGATCCGCGCCTGGCCGGACGTCCCCCGGGGTGAGGACTGGAAGACCGGGGTGTGCGCGCGGCTCGGGTGGGGGGACCCGAAGGAGGGCTGGCACCGGGTGCGGTCCGCCGTCACGACCTTCCGGGACCTCGACTCGACGCTCATCGGCGCGGTCGAGAGGCTCGTGGACTTCGTCACCGTCCCGCCGGAGGACTGAGCCCCGGGCCCGGGGCGGGGTTCAGGTCCGGGGAGGGCGGGGCCCGGGCGCAGGCGCGGGACCTGGGGGCGGGGGCGGGGATGGACCGGGGGGAGCGGGGGTGACGTCGGGGGTGCGGGTGCTCCGTGGGGGTGACTCCGGTTCCCCTGTCCGCGCCGTCACTTATGGTGTGTCCATGGGCCCACTCATCTGGTTGATCGCCGCGGTCGTCCTCGCGATCGCGGAACTCGCCGTCATGGACCTCTCACTGCTCATGCTGGCTGGCGCCGCGCTCGTGACGTCGGGGGTCGCCCTCGCGGGGGTCCCCGTGGGCGTCGAGGTCGCCGTCTTCGCCGTCGCCGCGCTCCTCCTGTTCACCCTCGTGCGCCCGGTGGCGCGCCGGCACCTGGCCGTCGCCGCCGAGGACCGCCGGTTCACCAGCCGGGAGCTCGAGGGGCGGCCGGCCGAGGTCGTCGCCCCCGTCGACGGCGACGGGCACGACGGGCGCATCACCGTCGACGGCGAGCTCTGGTCCGCCCGCTCAGTCGAGACCGGCGTCACGTACGCCCCGGGCGACCGCGTCGTGGTCGTCGCCATCGAAGGCACCACCGCCGTGGTGTGGAAAGGAGTCTCCTGACTCATGCCGGGACTCATCGCTCTCGCCGTCATCGTCGTCCTGGTCGTCACGTTCCTCGTGAAGGCCGTCGCGCTCATCCCCCAGGGTGAGGCCGCCGTCATCGAACGCCTCGGCCGGTACACCCGCACCGTCTCCGGCGGGCTGACGTTCCTCATCCCGTTCATCGACCGGGTGCGCGACAAGATCGACACCCGTGAACAGGTCGTGTCGTTCCCCCCGCAGGCCGTCATCACGCAGGACAACCTCACCGTCGCGATCGACATCGTCGTGACCTTCCAGATCAACGAGCCGGAGCGCGCGATCTACGGTGTCAACAACTACATCGTGGGCGTCGAGCAGATCTCCGTGGCGACGCTGCGTGACGTCGTCGGCGGCATGACCCTCGAGGAGACACTGACGTCCCGTGAGGTCATCAACCGCCGGCTCCGGGGCGAGCTCGACGCCGCGACGACGAAGTGGGGCCTGCGCATCAGCCGCGTCGAGCTCAAGGCGATCGACCCGCCGGCGTCCATCCAGCAGTCGATGGAGAAGCAGATGAAGGCCGACCGTGAGAAGCGGGCGATGATCCTCACCGCCGAGGGCCAGCGCGAGGCGGACATCAAGACCGCCGAGGGTGAGAAGCAGGCCGCGATCCTCGCCGCCGAGGGCGAGAAGCACGCCCAGATCCTCCGCGCGGAGGCCGACCGGCAGGCCCGGATCCTGCGCTCCGAGGGTGAGCGCGCCGCCGCGTACCTCGAGGCGCAGGGCCAGGCGAAGGCGATCCAGAAGGTCAACGCCGCGATCAAGGCCGCCCAGGTCACCCCCGAGGTGCTGGCCTACCAGTACCTGGAGAAGCTCCCCGAGATGGCGCAGGGCAGTGCGAACAAGGTGTGGATGCTGCCGATGCAGTTCGGCGACTCCCTCGAGCAGTTCGCCCGGGCGATGGCGAACAAGGACGACGACGGCGTCTTCCGCTACGAGCCGGAGCCCGTCAGCGACGAGGTCCGCGAGGCCGCGAACGAGACGACGTCCGAGGACTGGTTCAGTTCGGAGTCCGCCCCGGAGATCGCCGAGGCCGTCGCCGCGGCGAACGCGGTGGCGAACCGTCCCGTCGACGCCGACGACGCCGTCGGCCTGCACCGGCCGGGGGCGACGGCGTCCGCCGCACCGGCGTCCCCGGTGACCGGGACCGGCGCCGCGACGGCCGGAACCGACGGTGCCGACGGTGCCGACACGACGGGGGAGCCGGGGGAGTCCACCGACGACGGGGCGGCGTCCGACCGCTGACGTCCCGGAAGGACCGGAGCCGCCACCGCCGACGCCCGGCGACCCGTCAGCTCGCCGGCAGCTCGCCGACCCGCGCGAGCATGTGGACGGCGAGCTCCCACCCGGCCTGCTCGGCCTGCCACCCGGCGGCGGAGAGGCGCTGCGACATCGCCTGCTTCGAGATGCCGACCTCCTGTGCCGCCTCACTCTGGAGGTAACCGCGACGCATGAGCGACGTCGCCTCCCTCCCCTCCGCGGTCCGGCGGGAGAGAACGTGGGCGATGAGCGTGAAGGCCGCCGCGATGTCGGCCGCGACGGTGACCGCCGCCCCGGCGGCCTGGACGCCGCCCGGACCGGGCGACTCGATACGGACCGCCACCGACCCCGCCCGGCCCGACCGACCGAGCGCGCGCCCGGCCGCGCTGACGAGCTGACTCTCGTCGACGTCCGCGGGGTCCCCGGTCACCGCCCCGACGCCGATGGCGAAATCCCCCGCCTGGAGGAGGTTGAGGATGACCGTCGTGGCCCCCTCCGCCTCAGGGCTGAGGACGACGAAATCCACCGGCCCCCGGTCGACCCGCTCCGACACGGCGGCCGTCGCCGCCAACGCGTCCGCGACGTCACGGACGTAGTCCGCCCGGCGACGGGCGCGGCCGCGGTAGGAGGCGTGGATGGAGAACATGGGAGCCACTGTACGCCGTCCACGGTGGTGACTTGACCGGGACCGGTATCTGTGGCCACCCGGTGCCGCGCCGGAATCACACCGGCGTCACACCGGCGTCACGCCCCGTCGCCCGGCCGGGTCCGCTGCCGCGCCCGCGCCCGGATGACCCGGGACTCACGGACGGTGAGGACGACCCCGACGACAGCGAGGAGGGCGCTCACCCCGAGGATGCGGGGGTCGCCGTCCGTCGCGAGGGCGTCCGTCGCCAGCACGGTCACGACGGTCCCCGGTGCCGACCCGGCGACGGTCGCCGCGAGGTAGGGAAGGGCGGGCACGGTGCTCACCCCGCAGGCGTAGTTGAGGAGGCTGAACGGTACGGCCGGGACCATGCGCAGCCCGAGGACGGCGACCCAGCCGCGTTCCTCGAGGATGTCGGCGAGCACGGCGAGACGACCGGGTGCGCGACCACGTCCGGTCCGGCGCACCACCGACCGGGCGGCGGACCGCACGATGACCAGCGAGACCGTCGCCGAGGCCAGGAGGCCCGACAGCGCCGCCGCGCACCCGAGCACGGGCCCGAAGAGGACCCCCGCGCTGACGGTCCACACCGTCCGGGGAAACGGCACCTGGGTGAACAGCACCATCGCGACGAGGTAGACCGCCGGGGCCCAGGCGCCGGTGCGCCGGACGGTGTCCCGGATGTCCCCGACCGCCGGGACGGGGACGAGGACGACGACGACCACGAGCACGATCACGGCCACGAGGCCGAGGATCCGCATCCGCGTCGGCACCCGGCCCCACGTCGTCGCGGCCCACCGGAGCCGACGCGTCCACCCGGTGCGCCGGCGGGGAACCGGGTCACGGGGGTCGGGGGAGCCGCCGGTGCCGGCGGTGCCGTCGTCACGATCAGTCACGCGGGACAGTCTAGGGGCCGGGGCCCGGGGAGCCGGCACGGCGGGCCGGGCGGGCCGGGACGAGGGGCATGCGGCCCCGGGGGCGAGAACCGTCGGCCAGGGAGGAGGGGCATGCGGCCCCGGGGGCGAGAACCGTCCGCCGGGGACGAGGGACGTGCGGCCCCGGACGCGAAAAGACCCGCCGGGAAACATCCCGGCGGGTCATGTCCGCTTCTGTGTCCGGAGGGGGACTTGAACCCCCACGTCCGTTAATAGGACACTAGCACCTCAAGCTAGCGCGTCTGCCATTCCGCCACCCGGACAGGGTGTGCACGCGGTCACCGTCCGTGGCCGTGTGCGCTGGGGCATACTGTATCGTGACCCCGCCGACGTGACAAACCGGCAGGTCACAGCGCAATTTCCGAATCCGTCCGGGGAATAGGACGATGCGCGCCGGGGAACGGGCGGAGGAGCAGGCCACCAACCGCCCACACGACGGCCCACGGGGAGGACCGACCGGCTGCAGCGCCTCACGCGACGAGGCATACTGGGGAACCATGACCGGACACAGTGGCACCGACCGACACCACAACCCCACCTACATCGACGACAGGTTCCCCGGCGCCGACCCGTACGCGCCGCTGACGGACCTGCCGCCCCTCACCGTCACCAGCTCCTCGTTCTCCGACGGGGACCGCCTCCCCGCGGAGCAGTGCGGCCCGGACGGGGTCTCCCCGCAGCTCAGCTGGGAAGCCGGCCCGGAGGGCACGGAGTCGTACGCGGTGACGTGCTACGACCCGGACGCCCCGACCGGGTCGGGCTACTGGCACTGGGCCGTGTTCAACATCCCGGCGGACGTCACCGAGCTCCCCGTCGGCGCGGGGGACAACGACCTCGTCGGCCTGCCCGAGGGGGCCGTCGCCCTCAAGGGCGACAACGGCAGCCGGGGCTACTACGGCGCGAACCCGCCGGAGGGCCACGGGCCGCACCGGTACATCTACACCGTCCACGCCGTCCCGGAGCGGCTCGACGTGAGCGACCGCGCCCGGCCCGCGATCCTCGGCTTCACGCTGAACTTCACCGCGACCGCCCGCGGCATGATCTGGGGCTGGACGGAGAACTGACGGACGCGGGCGCCCGGGGGGCGGTCGGTCGCCGGTCCAGCGACGTTCTTCTCCGACGGACCCGTCAGTCGGTCCCGGGGAGTGCCGGCCGACCGCCCGCTCGTCGTCGGCCCCGGGGAGTCCCGGCCGACGGACCCGTCAGTCGTCGATCCAGGGGAGTTCCCGGCCGACGGCCTCGCTGACGGAGGTGAGGCCGTGCCGGCGCACCTGGTCGGCGATGCCCAGGTGGATGTCCCGGATCCAGTCCGGACCCCCGTAGATCAGCCCGGTGTACCCCTGGAGCAGCGTCGCCCCCGCCCCGATGCGCTCCCACGCCTGCCGGGGCGTCTCGATGCCCCCGACGCCGACGAGCACGAGGGACGACCCCGCCCGCCGGTGGATCCTGCGCAGGACCTCCAGGGCACGCGCCGCGACCGGCCGACCGGAGATCCCGCCGGCGCCGAGCGCCGCGATCTCCCCGGGGGACGCGGACAGTCCCTCGCGGCTGACCGTCGTGTTCGTCGCGACGATGCCGGTGACCCCGAGCTCCACGGCGAGGTCGGTCACCGCGTCGACGTCCTCGTCGCTGAGGTCGGGCGCGATCTTCACGAACAGGGGGCGCGGACTGACCTCGCGCACCGCGTCGATGATCCCGCGCAGGCTCTCGACGGCCTGGAGGTCACGCAGCCCCGGGGTGTTCGGGGAGGACACGTTGATGACGAGGTAGTCGGCGAACTCGCCGAGGATCCGGGCCGAGTGGTGGTAGTCGGCCGCGGCGACGGCCGGATCGGTGAGCTTGCTCTTGCCGATGTTCACGCCCACCGGCACCGCCGTCCGGCGGAGCAGCAGCCGGTCGACGGCGGACCGGGCCCCGTCGTTGTTGAAGCCCATGCGGTTGAGCAGCGCCCCGTCCTCCGGGAGCCGGAACAGCCGGGGGACCGGGTTCCCCGGCTGCGGCAGCGAGGTGATCGTCCCGATCTCGGCGTAGCCGAAGCCGAACGCGCCCCAGACGTCGACGCACCGCGCGTCCTTGTCGAACCCGGCGGCGAGCCCGAGCGGCCGCGGGAACCGGACCCCGGCGACCGTCTGGACGAGCGCCGGGTCGTCCACGGCGAACACCGACCGGAGCGCGGCGAGGGCCTGGGGCGACGCCGACAGCCGCTCGAGCGCGCCCGTCATGAGGTGGTGGATGCGCTCCGGGCGGAGCCTGAACATGGCGCGGAGCGCCGCCCGGTAGGCGACGCCACGGACGCGACGGACCGTGCTCCGCGACGCCGGGGAGTCCGTCCGCGGGTCGATCCCGGCGTCGGTCCCGGTCTCGGTGGTGGAGTCGGCGCCGGTCCCGGTGTCGGTTCCGGCGTCGGTGCCGTTCTGCGTCGTGGTGTCGGGCGGTGTGTCCGCCCCGGATGGTGTGCCTGCCGCCGGGGCGGAGGTGGTGTCGCGCTGTCCCATGGTCTCGGTCTGTGCCCTTCCGTGTGCTGTGCAACGAGTTCGTGGTCTGTGAACGAGTACGTGGTCTGTGTCGGTGCCGCGTCCGGTGCGCTCCCGCGGGGTGGCCGGCGCCGGTCCCACGGGGCACCGACGGCGCCACCGTCACCGGCGCGGGCCGCGGGGTCAGGACCGCACGCCGGCCGTCACCTGGTCCGCGGGGATCATCTGGAGCGTACCGTCGTCCCCGGTCAGCAGCAGCGAACCGTCCCGTCCGTCGACGACCCGGCGGACGTCCCGGACGGTGCCGAACGACCCGACCTCGACGGGGGTGCCGGAGTCCACCCGGTAGGCGGTGAGCCGGTTGTCACCGGTGGTCGAGACCCACATGAGCGCACGCGGGGAGTCCCACGTCACCGCGTACGGCGACGGACCGGTCGGGACGGACTGGTGGAGCATGACGACCTCGTCGAGGGTGTAGAGCAGCGCCTGGTCCTGGCGGGTGTCGGACGCGACGGCCACGCCGTCGGTCCCCGACCCGGCGGCCAGTGTCCCGACGCCCTGGCCGATCCGCAGGGCGGCGAGGTACTTCCGGTCGCTCAGCCGCATCTCGGTCACGCTCGACTGCGCGTGGTCGACGGCCGCGAGCCGCTCGCCACCGTTGCGGTCGTGGAGGAGCACCGTGGCGTCGACGGAGTCCGAGGAGGGGTCGTCGTCGAGGAACGCCCCGTCGGCCCCGTAGAACTGCATCCGGTCCCGTCCCTCGACGGCGACCGCGACCGTGCCGTCGGCGATGACGGCCGCGGCGGTGGCCGTGCCGTCGACCTGCACCGTCCGCACGGTCCGGCCGTCACCGTCGACGACGATGACCGAGCCCCCGCACGCGGCGGTGACCCCGCGCGAGGTCGTGGAGAGGGTCGTGCACTCCCGCGGGACGTCGACCGTACGGCCACGCCCGGTGACGAGGTCGGAGGGGGCACCGATCTCGAGGGACCCCTCGCGGAGGAGGGCGACGTCGCCCGGCGCCCCGGAGTCGTCACCGAGCCGGGCGAGGTCACGCACCGGTGCGCCCCGGCCCGTGCGGCCCGCCGGGTCACCCGCGGCGGGGGAGGCTGCGGGGGTGGCGGCGACGCCGACGACGGGGCCGTTGCCGCTGTCACCGGTCGACTGTTTCACGACGTCACCGGTGCACGCCGACGCCCCGAGGAGCACGGCGGCGGAGACACCGACGGCGAGCACCCCCCGGGGGCCGGCCCACCGACGGGCCCGGGGTCCCGGAACGTCCCGGTCGGAGGGTGCTGAGCTGGGGGAGTGCGACGAGCGGATCACGGTCATCACGCTACTACACGGTCCGTGACGCCCCCGGGCGGGACCGCGCCGGTACCCGCTCCCGTGGGAGGCCCCCGCGCCGCGGCGTCGGGACGGCCCCACCCTGCGGTAGCCTGACGAGCCATGACCACAGCCGCCGCAGCCGCCTCCGTCACAGACGTCTCAGACATGAGCTGGCTCCAGACGATCGTCCTGTCGATCGTCCAGGGCCTCACCGAGTTCCTCCCGGTGTCCTCCTCCGGACATCTCCGGATCATCTCCACGCTGTTCTGGGGACAGGACGCCGGCGCGTCGTTCACCGCCGTCGTCCAACTCGGCACCGAGGCCGCCGTCCTGCTGTTCTTCGCCCGGGACATCTGGCGCATCGCCACCGGGTGGTTCGCCGGCGTCGGGGAGTGGGTCACGGACCTGCGGACCCGGCACGGACGACGCACCCGGCGTGACAGCCTCGACTACCGCATGGGGTGGATGGTCATCGCGGCGACGATCCCCGTCGGCCTCGTCGGCTACCTCGCGAAGGACCTCATCCGCGACAACCTCCGGAACCTCTGGATCACCGCGGCCGTGCTCATCCTCTTCTCGTTCGTCTTCATCCTCGCCGAGCGGGCGGGCACGCACCGGCGGTCGTACGACGGCCTGCGGATGCGGGACGCGGTCATCATGGGCCTGGCCCAGTGCCTCGCCCTCATCCCGGGCGTCTCCCGGTCGGGGGCGACGGTCTCCGCCGGCCTGTTCCTCAACCTCGACCGGGAGGTCGCGACGCGGTTCTCCTTCCTCCTCGCGATCCCGGCCGTCCTCGCGTCCGGCCTGTTCTCCCTGCCCGACGCGTTCCACCCGACCGACGGCCAGGCGGCGTCGGGTCTCCAGCTGGTGGTCGGCACGGTCGTCGCCTTCGGCATCGGCTACGCGTCCATCGCGTGGCTGCTGAAGTTCGTCGCGCACCACTCCTTCTCTTGGTTCGCGGCGTGGCGCATCCCGGTCGGGATCATCGTCATGGTGCTGCTGGCGACCGGCGTGCTCACCGCCTGACCGGACCGGGTGCGCACCACCCGACCTGACCCGGCGACCACCGCCCGACCACAGCTGGTGTGCGCCGCCCGACCGGACCGGGCACCCACCGCCGGACACCGGCCGGTGTGCCCGCGGCCGGGGCCGTCCCTACAATGGGTCCCCATGCGATCCTGGCCAGCACCCGACGTCCCGACCCTCCCGGGCGGGGGAGTACCCCTGCGCCTGTACGACACGGCGGACGACCGGGTGAAGCCCGTCGCCGCCGGGGACACCGGTGAGGTCGGCGTGTACGTCTGCGGGATCACCCCCTACGACTCGACGCACCTCGGCCACGCCGCGACGTACGTGACCTTCGACGTCGTCAACCGGGTGCTCATGGACAACGGCCGTGAGGTCCACTACGTCCAGAACATCACCGACGTCGACGACCCGCTGTTCGAACGCGCCGAGCGCGACGGCGTCGACTGGCGCGACCTCGGCGACGACCAGATCGACCTCTTCCGTTCGGACATGGCCGCGCTCGCGGTCGTCCCGCCGCGGGAGTACGTCGGGGCGATGGAGAGCATCGACGAGGTCGTCACCATGGTCGGGCGGCTCGTCGAGACCGGGGCCGCCTACCAGCTCGACGACGAGTACCCGGACGTCTACGTCGACCACACCTTCACCCCGCAGTTCGGGTACGAGTCCCGGTACTCCGCCGAGGAGATGGACCGGTACTTCGCCGAGCGGGGCGGGGACCCGGACCGGCCCGGCAAGCGGCACCCGCTCGACGCCCTCGTGTGGCGGGCCCACCGTGACGGGGAACCGGCGTGGGACTCGCCCTTCGGACCGGGCCGTCCGGGCTGGCACATCGAGTGCTCCGCCATCGCGACGAACCGGCTCGGCGCCCACTTCGCCGTCCAGGGCGGCGGCCACGACCTGCGTTTCCCGCACCACGAGTTCTCCGCCGCGCACGCCGAGGCCGCCCTCGGGTGCACCCGCATGGCCGGGCACTACGTCCACACCGGCATGATCGGCCTCGACGGGACGAAGATGAGCAAGTCGCTCGGCAACCTCGTCTTCGTGTCCGTCCTCGTCCGCGAGGGCCACGACCCCTCGGCGATCCGGCTGGGCCTCTACGAGTCCCACTACCGGGAGGACCGGGACTGGTCCGACGACGTCCTCGAGCGGGCCGAGCGCCGGCTCGCCCGGTGGCGTGACGCCGCCCGGGCCGCGGCCTCCGCCCCGGCCGCCACGGTCGAGCTGCTCGTCTCCGACGTCCGCGCGGCCCTCGCCGACGACCTCGACACCCCGACGGTGCTCCACCTCATCGACACGTGGTGCCGGAACTTCGCCGCCGGCTCAGGTGCGGACGGTGCCGAAAGCACGGAGGGGTCGGACGGCGCGGCCCCCGACGCCGACGACGCCACGTCGCCGTCCGCGGGGGAGATCCTCACGACGCTCTGCGACGCCCTGCTGGGGGTGAACCTCGCCCGATGACCGACACCCCGGAGACCCCCGACACCCCGGACCCCGACCGGACACCGCGACCCCCGTCGACGTCCGCGTCGTCACCCTCGGCCCCCGCACCCGACCCCCGGACGGCCGCCGAGGTCACCGACGCCGCCTGCGACACCTTCCGGGACAACCTCGAGGCCATGGCGACGGGCAGCTACCTGCGCCCCGACGACCTCGAGCTGTGGGAGCCGCCGTACCCGCCCTCGGTCGTCGCCGACGCCGACGCCGCCGTCCGGGACCTCGTCTCGGCCGGTCGCACCGCCGTCGAGCAGGGGACGGGGACGATCACCCTCGACCTGTGCGACGCGGTCGCCACGGCGGTCGCCCGCCTCCGCGGGATCAGCGACGCCCACGGCGGGGCGGTCCTCGAGGAGGAGGAGATCGCCGACGTCACGGCCGTCCTCGCCGCGCTCAGCGACGAGACGGGGGCCGACGGCGAGGTCGTGCTCACCCACGCGGAGACCCTCCTCGACGAGGAGTGACGCCGCACCGGCGCCCCTGCCGCAGGTCTCCCGGCCCGCCCCGGCCGGTCGGCCTCGGATATGCTCGACGACGGTACTGACCGACCCCGGTACGCGACGCCCGACCGGCACCACGCCGGTGGCGCCCGACCCCCGCCGGGGCAGCGACGACGAAGGGTGACAGCGGCAACCATGAAGGCGATCCTGTGGGACATGGACGGCACGCTCGTCGACTCGGAGCCGTTGTGGGGCATCGCGACGGCGGAGATGTCCCGGGAGATGGGCCGCACCCTCACCCCGGAGGTCCGGGCGTTGACGATCGGGGGGACGACCGCGGAGACCGTGCGCACCGTCGCCCGGCACGCGGGCATCGACCTCGACGACCGGTGCGTCGCGTCGTGGACGACGTGGATGCTCGACCGGGTGACGGACCTCATCCGGGACAGCCTCGGGTGGCGGCCCGGGGCGCAGCGGATTCTCGACGCCTGCGCCTCCGCGGGTGTGCCGTGTGCGCTGGTGACGAACACGGCCCGCCGCCTCACCGACGTCACCCTCGAGACGATCGGGCCGGAGCGCTTCGTCCTCACGCTGTGCGGTGACGAGGTCACGCACGGGAAGCCGGCCCCCGACCTCTACCTCGAGGCGGCCCGCCGGCTCGGGGTCGACCCGGGGGACTGCCTCGTCGTCGAGGACTCCGCGAACGGGATGCGGGCGGCGCGCGACGCCGGCTGCCGTCTCCTCGGCGTCCCCGAGGAGGGCACCGTCGTCCCCGGGGGCGTGACCACCCTCGGCGAGCTCCTCCCCGGGCACCGCGACCTCACCGACGTCACCCTCGACGATCTCCGCGCCGTGTGGGCGCGGCTCGGGGCGGGGAGCGGTCATGAGACAATGGCCCCCGTGAAGAATTTCGAATCCCTGTTTGAGGAACTGTCGCAGCGGGCGAAGGACCGCCCCGAGGGGTCGGGGACCGTCGCCGCCCTCGACGCCGGGGTGCACTTCCAGGGCAAGAAGATCGTCGAGGAGGCCGGCGAGGTGTGGCTCGCCGCCGAGTACCAGTCCGACGACGAACTGTCCGAGGAGATCTCCCAGCTCATCTACTGGCTCCAGGTCGTCATGGTCGGCCGCGGCCTCACGCCGGAGGACATCTACCGGCACCTGTAGGGCGGGGACCCTGTCGGGCGGGACCACCCGCCCCGCCCCACCGTCCCCGCCCCGACCCGACCCCCACAGTCCCGACCCACCCCGACCCGCCCCGACCACCGAGGAGCACAGAGATGCTGCGCGTCGCCGTCCCGAACAAGGGATCCCTGTCCCAGACCGCCACCGAGATCCTGGCCGAGGCCGGGTACCGCACCCGCGGCGACGCGAAGTCGCTCACCGTCACCGACGACGACAACGGCGTCGAGTTCTACTTCCTCCGCCCCAAGGACATCGCGATCTACATCGCCTCCGGCCACCTCGACATGGGGATCACCGGCCGCGACCTCGCCGCCGACACCCGGGAGGAGGTCGACGAGCTGCTCGCCCTCGGCTTCGGCGCCTCGACCTTCCGCTACGCCGCCCCGGCCGGGGAGGGGTGGACCGTCGCGGACCTCGCCGGCCGCCGGATCGCGACGTCGTACCCCAACCTCGTCCGGAGGGACCTCCGGCAGCGGGGGATCGAGGCCGAGGTCATCCGCCTCGACGGGGCCGTCGAGATCTCCATCCGGCTCGGGGTCGCCGACGCGATCGCCGACGTCGTCTCCACCGGGCGCACCCTGCGGCAGCAGGGGCTGGAACCCTTCGGGGAGCCGCTGTGCACGTCCGAGGCCGTCATCGTCGGCCGCAAGGACGCCCCGGTCACCGACGAGCAGCAGGTCTTCATCAAGCGCTTCGAGGGCATCCTCCACGCCCGGAACTATGTGATGCTCGACTACAACTGCCCGCGCACCCTCCTCGACGAGGTAGCCTCGGTGACACCGGGTCTCTCGGCCCCCACCGTGCTCTCGCTGACCGACGAGAACTGGGTCGCGGTCCGGGCGATGGTGCTCCGCAAGGACGCCAACGCGCTCATGGACACGCTCTCCGCGATGGGGGCGGAGGCCATCCTGGCGACCGACATCCGCATCGCCAGGATCTGAACCGACAGGACCACCGATCCGAAAAGGGGCCGACACACCAGATGGCGAAGAGCAGCGACAGCAGGGACCGCAGCGGGGACGAGACCACCGGGGACAACACCCTCCCGGGCACCCCGGAGGCCACGGGGACCACCGGGAACGCGGACGGCAGCGGCACCACGACCGCGGCGGACGGCGCGGACACCGGGTCCGGTGACACCGGGGAACACGACGCCCGGGACAGCCGCCGCAACGGCGCCGGCGCGACCGTCACCCGCCCGACCGAGCACCCGGCCCCGGCCACCGGCGGACGCCACGCGAGCGACGACACCACCGGACCGGGGGAGCGGCACCCCGACGGCCACGACGACGACCGGTCCGCGCACCCGCGGGCCGCCGCGTCCGACCAGGTGACCTCCTCCACCGACATCATCACCGCCGCCGAGACCGTCTCCCGGTCCGCGCGGACAGCCGGCACCTACCGGACCGAGGAGGACCTCCTCGGCACGATGGAGGTCCCGGCCGACGCCTACTACGGCATCCACACCCTCCGGGCCGTCGAGAACTTCCAGGTCTCCCGCACCACCCTCAACCAGCTCCCGGAGTTCATCCGCGGCATGGTCATGGTGAAGAAGGCCGCCGCGCTCGCGAACGTGCGGCTGCACGCGCTGCCGCGCGACAAGGCCGACGCCATCGTGTGGGCGTGCGACCAGATGCTCATGCACCACCGCTGCATGGACCAGTTCCCCATCGACGTCTTCCAGGGCGGGGCCGGGACGTCGACGAACATGAACGTCAACGAGGTCATCGCCAACCTCGCCCTCGAACGTCTCGGGTACGAGAAGGGGCGCTACGACGTCATCAACCCCAACGACGACGTCAACATGTCCCAGTCGACGAACGACGCCTACCCCACGGGCTTCCGGCTCGGCATCCACGCCGCGTTCGAGGAGCTCACCAAGCACCTCGACGCCCTCCAGCGGGCCTTCGCCGCGAAGGGCGACGAGTTCCGCGACATCGTCACGATGGGGCGCACGCAGCTGCAGGACGCCGTCCCCATGAGCCTCGGCAGCGAGTTCGCGGCCTTCGCCCACAACCTCGCCGAGGAGCAGGCCCAGCTCCGCCAGGCCGCCGAGTTCATGACCGAGGTCAACCTCGGCGGCACCGCCATCGGCACCGGGGTGAACACCCCCGCCGGGTACCGCCACCAGGTCACCGCCGCCCTCGAGGAGGTCACCGGGATCACCATGTCCTCGGCCCGCGACCTCATCGAGGCGACGAGCGACACCGGCGCGTACGTCAACGCGCACTCGGCGGTCAAGCGCGTCGCGATGAAGCTGTCGAAGATCTGCAACGACCTGCGGCTGCTGTCCTCCGGCCCGCGGGCCGGGCTCAACGAGATCAACCTGCCTCCCCGCCAGGCGGGCTCGTCGATCATGCCGGCGAAGGTCAACCCGGTCATCCCCGAGGTCGTCAACCAGATCTGCTTCAAGGTCTTCGGCAACGACGTCACCGTCGCCATGGCCGCCGAGGCCGGCCAGCTCCAGCTCAACGTCATGGAGCCGGTCATCGCGCAGTCGCTGTTCGAGTCCATCCGGTTCCTCGCCCGCGCCTGCACGATCCTGCGCACGCGGTGCGTCGTCGGCATCACCGCGAACGCCGACGTCTGCGACGCCTACGTCAAGAACTCCATCGGCATCGTCACCTACCTCAACCCGCTCATCGGCCACCACAACGGTGACCTCATCGGCAAGGAGGCGGCGAAGACCGGGAAGTCGGTGCGGGACCTCGTGCTGGAGAAGGGGCTCCTCGACGAGGAGACGCTGAACCAGGTCCTCTCCCGGGAGAACCTGCTCCACCCGGTCTGGCGCGGAGAGCTCTACCTCAACCGCTGACCCACCGCCGCAGCCGGGCCCACCCCGGGTCCCGCCCGGGCCGGGCCGTCGTCCCCGCCCCGCCGGACCCGGTCCCACCCGGGACCACACCGGGGCGCGCCCCCGTGCCCACCCCACCCTCATCCGTCACCACCACGCCCACGTCCCCCCTCACTCAGAATCGAATCCGCAGTCATGACCACCGTCATGGTGTTTGTCCATCTCGCAATCCTCATCGGCGCCATCGTGCTCGGCGCGCGTCACGGGTCCGTCGGCATCGGCGCGGCCGGCGGCCTGGGCGTGCTCCTCCTCGGCCTCACCGGCGTCCACGTGGACCGGTCGGCGATCCCCTGGGACGTCATCGGCATCATCATGTCCGTCATCGCCGCGATCGCCGCGATGCAGCGCGCCGGCGGCATGGACTACCTCGTCAGCGTCGCCGAACGGATCCTCCGCCGGAACCCGCGCCGGATCACGTACTACGCCCCGCTCGTCACGTACGTGATGACCCTCCTCGCGGGGACGGGGCACACCTCCTTCTCCACGCTGCCGGTCATCGCCGAGGTCGCGAAGGAGGGCGGGGTCCGCCCGTCGCGGCCCCTGTCCGCCGCGGTCGTCACGTCCCAGCTGGCCATCACCGCCTCGCCCATCTCGGCGGCCGTCGTCCTCATGGCCTCGTTCGTCGAACCCCTCGGGGTGAGCTACCTGCAGCTGCTCGCCGTCGTCATCCCCTCGACGCTCCTCGCCATCATCCCGACCGCCGTCGTCGCCGACCACATCGGCCGCCCCCTCGACGAGGACCCCGTGTACCGGGACCGCCTCGCGCACGGGCTCGTCGCACCCCCCGGGCGCCCCCGGGACGACGGAGGCCCCGCGGCGCGACGGTCCGTCGTCATCGTCCTCGTCGCGGTCGTCGCGGTCATGGTCTACGCCACCCTCATCTCCGACCAGCTCGGACTCGTCCACGACCCGGCGCTCGGCCGGAACGAGGCGATCATCACCGTCATGCTCACCGCGGCGACCGCGATCCTCGTCGCCTGCCGGGTCCCGGCGGCGGACGTGCCGGACACCCCGGTGTTCCGCTCCGGGATGTCGGCCTGCGTGTGCGTCCTCGGCGTCGCGTGGCTCGGCACGACCTTCATCAACCACTACCTCGACGGCATCACCGCCGCGTCCGGCTCCGTCCTCCACAGCGCGCCGTGGCTGCTCGCCGTCGTCCTCTTCGTCGCCGCGTCCCTGCTGTACTCCCAGGCGGCGACGACGCAGGCGCTCATCCCGGCGGCCCTGTCCATCGGGGTCTCACCGCTCGCCGCCGTCGCCGCGTTCGCCGCGACCTCGGCGCTGTTCGTCCTCCCGACGTACCCGACGCTCCTCGCCGCCGTCGAGATGGACGACACGGGGTCGACGCGGATCGGCTCGTGGGTGGTCAACCACCCGTTCATCGTCCCGGGGACCGTCGCCGTCGTGACGGCCGTCGTCCTCGGCTTCGCGATCGGGTCCGTCGTCCTGTGACCCGCCCGGACCCCGTCGCCCTCGCGCACCGCTCGGCGCTGCGGTCGATCGCGCGGGTCGTCGTCGAGACCCGGACCCCGACCCCGCCGGCGGTCGCCGCCCGCCGCGTGGCCTCCCTGCTCCTCGACGGCGACGTGCTCGTCCTCACCGGGGCCGGGGTGTCGACCGACTCGGGGATCCCGGACTACCGGGGGCCGTCGGGGTCCCTCACCCGCCACCGGCCCATGACCTACCAGGAGTTCCGGCACGACCCGGCGGCCTCGCACCGGTACTGGGCGCGGTCGTTCGTCGGGTGGCGGCACATGGACACCGCGGTGCCGAACGACACGCACCACGCCCTCGCCGAGCTCGAGTCGGTGGGGGCGGTGTCCGGGATCGTCACCCAGAACGTCGACGGCCTCCACGCGGCGGCCGGGAGCCGGAACCTCCTCGCCCTCCACGGGGACCTCGCGACGGTCGTGTGCCTCCGGTGCGGTGCCCGGGAGGACCGCCGGTCACTCGACGGGCGGCTGCGCGCCGCGAACCCGGGGTACCTCGAGTCCGTCCGCCTCGACCCGGCGCAGGTCAACCCGGACGGTGACGTGTCGCTCAGCGCGGACGTCGTCGCCCGGTTCCGGATGCCCGGGTGCGCGGAGTGCGGGTCCGGGCTGCTCAAGCCGGACGTCGTGTACTTCGGGGAGCCCGTGCCGGGGGAGCGGCGGGAGCGGGTCGCGCACATGCTGGGCGAGGCCCGGTCGGTCCTCGTCGCGGGGTCGTCGCTGGCGGTCATGAGCGGGTTCCGCATCGTCCTCGACGCGCTGAAGGCCGGGCTGCCGGTGGCCGTCGTCAACGGGGGGCCGGGCCGGGCGGACGACCGCGTGAACGTCGTGTGGCGGACCCCCGTGCGGCCGGCGTTCCACCGGCTCATCGACGCCGTGTGCCCCTGAGCGGCGGGTGCCCCGGGGCGGGACCGGGGCACGACCGGGGAGGAAGTGGTCCGGGGCGCGACCGGGGCGCGACCGGGCCGCCGCGGTCAGGACGCGCGCGGGAGCTCCGGCGCCCCGGGGTACTCCGGGGGCGTGCCGCCGAAGGCCGGGCAGATCGCCTGGAAGGAGCACCACCCGCAGAGCTTCGAGGTCCTCGGGGCGAACGACCCGTCGGCGGCGTCGTCGGCGATGCTGTTCCACAGGTCCGCGAGGTCCCGCTCGAAGTACCGCAGCTCCGTCTCCGAGGGGGCGAGGATCATGTCGTCGGCGACCTTGAGGTACATGAGCCGGAGCTGGGCCGGGACCTGGTCGAACAGCCGCCACCACACGAGGGCGTAGAACTTCATCTGGAAGGTCGCCTGGGCGGAGAACCGGGGGATGGGCTTCTTCCCGGTCTTGTAGTCGACGACGCGCACCTCCCCGGTGGGGGCGACGTCCACCCGGTCGATGAACCCGCGCACGGGCACGCCGTTGGGCAGCGTCGTGTCGACGTACATCTCGCACTCACGGGCGTCGAACCCCGCCGGGTTCTCCATGCGGAAGTAGCCCTTCACCAGCTCGCGCGCGGCGACGAGGAAGTCCGTCCGGTCCCCGTCGGGCACGAGCTCCGTGAGCTCGGCGTCCCCGGCGGTCATCGCGTCCCACGTCGGGACGATCATCTTCACCGCCGCCGGGTACGTGCGGTCCTCCCGGGGCAGCGCGTGGAGCTTCTCGAGGACCGCGTGGACCAACGTGCCCTTGACCTGGGCGACGGTCTTCGGCTCGGGGAGCCGGTCGATCGCCCGGAAGCGGTAGAGCAGCGGGCACTGCCGGTAGTCACCGGCGCGGGAGGGGGAGAGGGCCAGCGGGCGACGCGGTCGGCCGGCGGGGCCGGTGTCCGCGGGGGCCGTCGGGTCCGCGGGGGTCGGGGTGTCGGGGGTGGTCGGGGTGGTGTCCGCGGGGGTCGTCGGGTCCGCGGGGCGTGTGCTGTCGGTCGTCATGGGTCCTTCGGTCGTCGGTGTCGTCGGTGCGGATGCGGTCGGTGCAGTCGTGGGCTGTGCGGTCGGTGCAGCGGTGGGGTGTGCGGTCGTGGGGCCCGCCGTCGTGGGCGGTGCCCGGCCGGTCAGAGGGCGTCGAGCATCTTCCCCGGGTTGAGGATCCCGGCCGGGTCCACGGCGGCCTTGATCTCCCGGTGCAGGCGGCGCGCCCCGTCGTCGAGCTCCCGGGCGAGCCACCCGCGCTTGAGGTAGCCGACGCCGTGCTCGCCGGTGATCGTGCCCCCGAGGTCGAGCCCGAGCTGCATGACGTCGTCGAACGCCGTCTGCGCGGCCCGCGCCGACGCCGGGTCCGCCGGGTCGTAGAAGATCGACGGGTGGGTGTTGCCGTCCCCGGCGTGGGCGACGAGGGAGATGACGACGCCGGTGCGCCCCCGGATCTCGTCGAGACCGTCGACGAAGTCGGTGAACCGCGACAGGGGCACGCACACGTCCTCGAGCAGGCGGCCACCGCCGTGGGCGCGGGCGAAGTGCTCGAAGCTCGGCTGGACGTTCCGGCGCGCGGCGATGAGGGCGTCGTTGTCCGCCGCGTTGTCGGAGAAGGCGACGTCCACCGCGCCGTTGTCCCCGGCGATCCGCGCGAACGCCTCGGTGTCCGCGACGCTCGTCGGGGAGTCCGACTGCATGATGACGATCGCGCCGACGGACCCGTCGAACCCGAAGTCGCCCAGCTCGTTGAGCATCCCGATCGTCGTGCGGTCCATGAGCTCCATGAGGGAGGGCCGGGGCTCGGACGCCATGTACGCGGCGACGGCCGCGGCCGCGTCGCGCTCCCGGGGGAAGGTCGCGACGGCCGTCAGCGGGTCCGGCCCGAGGGGGACGACGCGGAGCACCGCCTCGACGATGACGCCGAGGGTGCCCTCCGACCCGACGAACAGACCGCACAGGTCCAGTCCGGCGACCCCCTTCGCCGTGCGCCGGCCGAGGCGGGTGACCGTGCCGTCGGCGAGCACGACCGTCAGCTCCAGGACGTAGTCCCGGGTGACGCCGTACTTCACGCAGCACAGGCCGCCGGCGTTCGTCGCGATGTTGCCGCCGACCGAGGAGATCGCGACGGACCCCGGGTCCGGCGGGTAGGCGAGTCCGTGGGGGCGCAGCGCGTCCTTGAGGTCCTGGTTGATCACCCCGGGTTGCACGGTGACGGTGTGGTTCGCGGCGTCGATCCCGACGACGGCGTCCATGCCGCGGACGTCGAGCAGGATCGCCCCGGGGACGGCGTTCGCCGCGCCGGAGAGCCCGGTCCGGGCGCCCTGGGGGACGACGGGCACGCCGTGGGCGTGGGCGTGACGGAGGGTCTCGACGACGTCCGCCGTGCTCCGCGCCCTGACGAGGGCGACGGCACCCTCGGCGGGGACGCCGACGGCCTCGTCCGTCGAGTGCGACGCGAGGATGTCCGGGTCGGTGACGAGCCGCCCCTCCAGCCGTCCGGCGAGGTCGGCCAGGTCCACCGCCGGGCCGGTCCCGCCGGCACCGGCCGTCCCCGGCGCGCCGTCCGCACCGGTCCCGTGTGTCTGCTGCGCTGTCATGTGCGCGTCTCCTCTCGTCCCGCTCGGCCGCCGGGGCCGGCCGGACCGTGGCCGACCCGGACCGCCCGTCACCCCGCGCCCTCTGCCCGTCATCCTATCGGCCGCGCAGCCACCCCCGGTGACCGGTGTCCGCGGCCCCACGGACCCCGGTCCACCGGGCGTCCCGTGCCGGCCCCGCGACCCCGTCGGGGGGTGGCCGGTGACGCCACACACCGAACTAGTAAGGTGAGGCTTGGTTTTTGTTGTGGTTCGCGGCCGTTCCCCCGACGGCCCACCTGACCCCGACCGGGCGTCGTCGCCCACCGAAAGGACCCCGCATGGGAAAGGGATTCCAGGGCGCTGTACTACGGACCCTCGGCGCCAGGGAGCACCTGCTCACGGTGACCGGGACAACCCGCGTCGCCGAGCACTTCCACCGCGTCACCTTCCACTCGGACACGATGCTCGACCCGGAGGGGGAGACCCCGGCGACGTGGGTGCGCCTGTGGTTCCCGGACCCGGAGGGCGGCCCGAAGATGTTCCAGCGCGGCTACACCCTCCTCGACGCCGACCCGGCGACCGGCACCTTCTCCGTGGAGTTCGTCATCCACCACCCGTCGGGACCGGCCGCGCACTGGGCCGAGAACGCCGAGGTCGGCGACACCCTCGTCGGGATGCGGTTCGGGGCCCGGCCCTTCGAGCTGCTCGACCCGCCGCCGGAGGGCTACCTCCTCCTCGGCGACCTCGCGGCGTACCCGGCGATCGCGTCGATCGCGCGGGCGGTGCCCTCGGACATCCCGGTCGTCGTGTACCTCGAGAGCCACAGCCCGCACGACCGTGACATTCCGCTGGTCTCCGGGCCGAACATCACCGTGGAGTGGGTCGAGGACCTGCCGGACGGCCAGGGCCTGGCACAGGCGGTGCGCGGCGGGGAGTGGACGGGCTGGTACGCCTGGGTCACGGCGGAGTCGTTGACGACGCGGCGCGCGAAGACCGTCCTCCAGCGCGAGTTCGAGTTCACCCGGGCGACCCTCCACTCCCAGGCGTACTGGGTCAGCGGACGCTCCATGGGCACGAGCCGGTCCCTCGACGAGGCCGGGGACACCCCGGGGACGCCGGCCGCCGCCACCGCCGACGGGGCGTCCGCCACCCCGGCGCCGGCCGCCGCGGACCCGGCGCGGACGGCGTCGACACCCCGACCCGGCACCGGCGGCCCCGGCACGCCCGACACCGGCACGGGCCCCGCGACCCGCCGGAAGGAACCCGGCGTCCTACGCCCGGCGCGCGGGGCGCTCATCGCCGGCGGGATCGCCCAGGGCCTGCTGTCCCTGCTCCAGATCGTGCCGTTCATCCTCTTCGCGGAGCTCGCCCGGCTCTTCCTCGACGGGGCCGACCGGGAACGCTTCGTCTCCACCGCGGTCGCCGCCCTCGTCGTCATGGGCCTGTCGGCGTTCGGCACCGCCGCGCTCGTGTTCGCCATGCACCTCTACGACGCCCGCTTCGCCGCGACCGTGCGGCGACGGCTCATGCGGAAGCTGACGACCCTGCCTCTGGGCTGGTTCGGGGAACGGCAGCCCGGCGACGTGAAGAAACTCGTCGCCGACGACGTCCAGGCGCTGCACTACCTCGTCACCCACGCGGTGCTCGACCTCGTCGGGGCCGTCGTGACCCCCCTGGCGACCCTGATCTACCTCTTCGCCGTCCAGTGGCGGCTCGGCCTCGTCCTGCTCCTGCCGATCATCGCGTTCTTCGGGGTCATGGTGTCGATCTCCCGGCGCGACGCGGACAAGGTCGTGCAGTCCCAGCGTCTCGTCGCCCGCGCGTCCGGCGAGGCCCAGACCTTCATCTCCACCCGCGACCAGGCCCGGGTCTTCGGCCCGTCCTCGGTCGTCGACCTCCCGGGCACGCTGCGGCGCACCGGCGACTTCGTCGAGGAGTGGCAGCTGGACACCGGCCCGGCGAAGATCCTCGCCGTCATGATCAACCGTCCGACGACCGTCCTCGGCATCCTCGTCGTCGCCGCCTGGCTGCTCATGACACCCGGGTGGCTCACCGCCGCGGACCTCGTGCCGTTCCTCGTCCTCGGCACATCCTTCGGCGGCCAGCTCCTCGCCGTGACGACGAACACCGGGGCCCTCGTCACCGGCCTGGAGTCCCGGGACGGTCTCGAGCTCATGCTCGGCACCCCGGGCCTCGCCGGCCCCGCCGACCGCCCGGCCCCGGACGGGCACATCCGGTTCTCGGGGGTCCGCTTCGGCTACGGGCCCGGCCACACCGTGCTGCCGGACCTCGACCTCCGGCTCGAGGCCGGCACCGTCACCGCGCTCGTCGGACCGTCGGGGGCCGGCAAGTCGACCGTCGCCGCGCTCCTCGCCCGGCTGTGGGACCCCCAGGCCGGGCAGATCAGCATCGACGGCCGCGACCTGCGCGACATGACCCAGGACGAGCTGTACTCGACGGTGACGATCCTGCTCCAGGACGTCCAGCTCATCCGGGCGACCGTCCGGGAGAACATCGCCCTCACCCGCCCGGACGCGACCGCCGCCGAGGTCGAGGCCGCCGCCCGCGCCGCGCACGTCCACGACACCGTCGCGGCCCTGCCGCAGGGCTACGACACCGTCGTCGACACCGACCGGCTCTCCGGCGGCGAGCGCCAGCGCATCGGCATCGCCCGGGCGCTGCTCGCGGACACGCCCGTCGTCGTCCTCGACGAGGCGACGGCGGCGGCGGACCCCGACTCGGAGTGGGCGATCCGCCAGGGACTCAGCCGCCTGCTCGAGGGCCGGACGGTCCTCATGATCGCGCACCGGCTGCACACCGTGCGGGACGCCGACCGCATCGTCGTCCTCGACCGTGGCCGGGTCGTCGAGTCCGGCACCCATGACGAGCTCCTCGCCGCCGACGGCCTCTACGCCGGGCTGTGGCGGGCCACGACCCCGGCCGTCCCGACCGCCCACCCCACCGAGGAGACCCGCTGATGCTGACCCACCTGCACGCCCTCACCGGCGGCGGCCCCCGCTACCGGGGGTTCCTCGTCCTCACCGTCGTCTCCGCGATCCTCCAGGCCGGGGCGGTGCTCGCCCTGTTCCCGACCTTCGACCGGCTGTTCGGGGACCACCCGTCCGGCGCGTGGCCGTGGGTGCTCGTCGTCGTCGCCCTCATTGCGGCGGCGTGGGGCATCGACGTCGTCGCCGCCCGGCTCGGGCTCGCCCTCGGCATCCAGGTCATGCGCGTCATCCACGAGCGGACCCCGGAGGCCGTCCTCGCCTGGCCGTCGTCGGTCCTCACCGCGGAGAAGACGGCGTCGCTGCGCCGGCTCGTGTCCTCCGGGGCGACGGAGGCGACCAGCTCGGTGGTCCTCATGGTCTCGCCGGTCGTCACCGCCGTGGTGTTCACCCCGGCCCTCGGGCTCGGCCTGCTCACCGTCTCCGTGCCCGTCGCGCTCGTCACCGTCGCCGGCGGTGTGCTCGTCCTCGCGGCGCTGTGGCTGAGCACCCGCCTGCAGGCCCGCTCCGAGACCGCGTTCTCCCGGGCGACCGAGGAGCTGGACTCGCGCCTGTTCGAGTTCGCCTGGGCCCAGCCGTCGCTGCGGACCGCCCGCCACGTCTCGGCGGGGGAGGCCCTCGTCGACGACGCCATCGAGTCGACCCGCCGCCGGTCGCTGCGCCTGCTGCTGTGGCAGATCCCCGGCGAGTTCGTCTTCAGCGCCGTCCTCCAGGTCGTCCTCCTCGGCTTCGGGCTCGCCGCGTGGACCGCCTACGACTCGGGCACGCTGTCCGCCGTCGGCGCCGCCACACTCGTCATCGTCCTGCTCCGGGTCGTCGAGCAGGTCACCACCGTCTCCGGGTCGGTGACCGGGGTGCTCGCCGTGACCCGCACGCTCGCGGAGGTCCGGGAGGTCACCGACGTCGCCCCCGTCACCCCGTCCCGGCCGGCGCCGACGGCCCCCCACGTCGTCGCCGACGGCCTGGAGGTCACCTACGGCGACGGCACGGCCGGGCTCCGCGACGCCTCGCTCGACCTCGCCCCGGGGACCGTCACCGTCGTCGTGGGCCGGTCGGGGTCGGGGAAGACGACGCTGCTCCGCGCGCTCGCCGGACTCGAACCGGCGTCCGGGGGCGGCGTCTCCCTCGCCGGGCCGGGCGGCCCCCGGGCCTCACTCGGCGACCTGCGCGGCAACGCCACCGTCGTCTTCCAGCAGACGGCCCTCAACGCCGGGACGGTGCGGGAGAACCTGCTCTCCGTCAACCCGGCCCTCAGTCAGGAGGAGCTCGACGGGATCGCCCGCACGGCCCAGCTCACCCGGACCCTGCAGCGGCTGCCCGGCGGCTGGGACACGCCCGCCGGCGAGCTCGGCTCCCAGCTGTCCGGCGGTGAGCGGCAGCGGGTGGGCATCGCCCGGGCCCTCGCGAAGCCCGCCCGGTTCCTCCTCGTCGACGAGGCCACCTCCGCCCTCGACGCCCGCAACGAACGCGCCGTCGTCGACGCCATCTCCGGTATCCGCGGCGACTACACCACCGTCATCGTCACCCACAGCCCGGCGACCCTCGCCGTCGCCGACGAGGTCGTCGTCATGGACGGCGGCCGGATCACCGAGCAGGGCCCGCCCGCCGAGCTCGAGGCCGCCGGCGGGGAGTTCACGAGGATCCTCGACGAATGGCGCCGCTCCGCGGCCTGGCACGTCTGAGCCCTCCCGGGGCGGCCGCCGGACCGGCCTCCCCGGCCGCCCCACCCGGCGGGGGAGGTTCGCGCGCCGGAGCACGGCGTCGTTACACTTGGACGGTTCCCACCTGACCCGCACCCCCGACGACGAATGACGAGGACCCCCCGTGGCCTACTCCGGGCGCTTCCGCGCCGGCGACCGTGTCCAGCTGACCGACGCCAAGCGCAGGCACTTCACCATCACGCTGACCCCGGGGGAGAGCTTCTTCACCCACAAGGGCGGCATCAGCCACGACGACATCATCGGGCAGCACGAGGGGACCGTCGTCCAGTCCCACCTCGGCGGTGAGTACCTGTGCTTCCGCCACCTCCTCGTCGACCACGTGCTCTCCATGCCCCGCGGCGCGGCCGTGATCTACCCGAAGGACGCCGCCCAGATCATCGTCGAGGGCGACATCTTCCCCGGCGCCCGCGTGCTCGAGGCCGGCGCGGGCTCCGGGGCGATGTCGATGTGGCTGCTCCGCGCCGTCGGGGAGACCGGGCGCCTCATCTCCTACGAGGTCCGGGAGGACCACATCGGCTACGCGCGGGACAACGTCGTCGAACAGACCGGGGGACAGCCCGCGAACTGGGACCTCCGGCTCGGCGACCTGCGCGACGTCACCCCGGAGGACGTCGGGGAGATCGACCGGGTCGTCCTCGACATGCTCGAACCGTGGGAGTGCCTCGGCACCGTCCGGGACGTCCTCATCCCCGGCGGGGTGTTCATGACCTACGTGGCGACCGTGCCGCAGCTCATGAAGGTCATGGAGGGCATCCGCGAGCTCGGGTGCTTCACCGAGCCCCGGGCGTGGGAGTCCCTCGTCCGCGAGTGGAAGGTCGAGGGCCTGGCCACCCGCCCCGAACACCGCATGAACGCCCACACCGCGTTCCTCGTGTGGGCCCGACGCCTCGCCGACGGCACCGTCGCACCGAAACCGCAGCGCCGCGCACGGAAATGAGGGCCCCCGCGAACCCGGGGCGTTAGATAGGCTAACTTGCCCTGCCTGTAGGATGGCTCGGTATGACGCAGCACACAGAGACCCCGGGAACCACGCACGGCCCCGAAGGTCACGGCGGGCCCACCTCCCCGGTGGATTCCGGTCCGGCGTCCTACCGCGACCTCCAGCTGGCGAACCGCCGCCTGGGCTCCCGCAACGAGCAACTGCTCGCCGCCCTCCAGGCGAGCCGGGCGAAGCTCAGCGACATGAACGAGCGCCTCGCCGCGCTCTCCGAACCGCCGAGCACCTACGGCGTCCTCATCGAACCGGGCCCCGCGGGCACCGGCACGGCGGAGATCTTCACCGCCAACCGCCGGATGCGCGTCCAGGTCGCGCCCACGGTCGACACCGACTCCCTCGTCCCCGGCGCCACCGTCCGGCTCGCCGACGGCCTCCAGGTCGTCGAGGTCACCGGCTACGCCGACTCCGGTGACGTCGCCACCGTCGTCGAGGTCGTCGACAGCCGCATCGTCGTCGCCGACAAGATGGGGGAGGAGACCCTCGTCACGTGCGCCGGCCCGCTGCGCCGGGAGGCCGCCGCCGGGCGGGTCGGCGCCGGCGACAGCGTCATCGTCGACCGGCGCGCCGGCTACGCCTTCGAGGTCATCGCCCGCGCCGAGGTCGAGGACCTCGTCCTCGAGGAGGTGCCCGACGTCACCTACGGCGACATCGGCGGACTCTCCGCCCAGATCGAGCAGATCCACGACGCCGTCGAACTGCCCTTCCTCCACCCGGACCTCTACCGGGAGTACGGCCTCCTGCCCCCGAAGGGCGTCCTTCTCTACGGACCCCCCGGCTGCGGCAAGACACTCATCGCCAAGGCCGTCGCGAACTCCCTCGCCTCGAAGATGTCCGCCTCCGGCGACACCCGGTCGTACTTCCTCAACGTCAAGGGCCCCGAGCTGCTCAACAAGTTCGTCGGCGAGACCGAACGCCAGATCCGCCTCATCTTCGAGCGCGCCCGGGCCATCGCCTCAGAGGGCCGCCCCGTCATCATCTTCTTCGACGAGATGGAGGCGATCTTCCGCACCCGCGGCACCGGCAAGTCCTCCGACATGGAGGCCACCGTCGTCCCGCAGCTCCTCGCCGAGATCGACGGCGTGGAGAACCTGCGCAACGTCATCGTCATCGGCGCGTCCAACCGCGAGGAGCTCATCGACCCGGCGATCCTGCGCCCCGGCCGGCTCGACGTGAAGATCCGCGTCGAACGGCCGGACCGGGACGGGGCGCTGGAGATCCTCGCCAAGCGGCTGACCGTCGACCTCCCGCTCGCGCCGGGCCTCGTCGAGGAGTGCGGCGGCCGCGAGGGCGCGGCGGCGCACCTGCGGGAGCGCATCGTCGACACCCTCTACTCCCCGGACCGGTCCTTCGTCATGCTGCACTTCGCCGACGGCACCTCGACGACGCTGACCTACGGCGACGTCGCGTCCGGGGCCATGCTGACGAACATCGTCGACCGGGCGAAGACCGCCGCGATCAAGGAGGCGCTCCACGCCGCCGACGGCTCCGACCCCCGGGTACCCTCGGGGCTGGACCGGCAGCACGTCGACCGGGCCGTCGCCGAGGAGATCCGGGACAACGAGGACCTCCCCGACACGACGAACCCGGCCGAGTGGGCCCGGATCGCCGGACACTCGTCCCGGCGGGTCGTCGACCTCACGGTCGTCGGCTGACGGGCCGGGGGCGCCCGGCACGACCCGCAGGACGCACACGGACAGAGAGGACCGACGCGATGACGACGGCACACGACGCCACCGGGCGGCGGCCCCGCGCCCGGACGATCGGCACGGAGACGGAGTTCGGCATCGTCGCGGTCGACGACCCGGACGCGAGCCCCGTCCACACCTCGACCCAGGCGGTCGTCGCCTACGCGCGGACGAGCGGCCAGGGGGTCAACCGGCGCACCCGCTGGGACTACACCGACGAGTCGCCGCTGCGGGACGTCCGGGGCTACGACCTGCGGCGGTACCGCACCGCCCCGGTGCTCGACCCGAACGCCCCCGGCGTCGCCAACGTCGTGACGACGTCCGGGGCCCGGTTCTACGTCGACCACGCCCACCCGGAGTACTCGTCCCCGGAGGTCACCGACGCGCGGCAGGCCGTCGTGTGGGACAAGGCCGGTGAACTGCTCATGCACGAGGCCGCCCGGGCCAGCGGCGGGGTCGACGGCCAGCCCCACCTGAAGATCTACAAGAACAACGTCGACGGCAAGGGCGCGTCCTACGGGGCCCACGAGAACTACCTCCACCCCCGGGACTACAGCCCCGACGACCTCCAGGCCGCCCTCGTGCCGCACTTCGTCACCCGGCAGGTCTACACCGGCGCCGGGCGCGTCGGCCTGGGGGAGACCGGCCGTGACCCCGGCTTCCAGATCAGCCAGCGCGCCGACTACATCGAGACGACCGTGTCGCTGGAGACGACGCTCAACCGGGGCATCGTCAACACCCGCGACGAGCCGCACGCCGACGAGCGCTGGCGCCGCCTGCACGTCATCATCGGCGACGCGAACCTCTCCGAGACCGCGACGTACCTCAAGGTCGGGACGACGGCGCTCCTCCTCGACGCGGTCGGCGCCGGGGTGGACCTGTCCGATCTCGCGCTGTACGACCCGGTCGCGGACGTCCGCCGCGTCTCCCGTGACCTCACGTGCCGGGAGGAGCTGCGGCTCTACGGCAACGGGCGGATGTCGGCCGTGGAGATCCAGCGGGAGATCCGCCGGCGCATCGCCGACGCCGTCGACCGGGGCGACATCGCCGCCGACGACACCGACCGCGACGTCCTC
The DNA here is from genome assembly GCF_030408615.1 of Corynebacterium bovis DSM 20582 = CIP 54.80. Taxonomy (NCBI): domain Bacteria; kingdom Bacillati; phylum Actinomycetota; class Actinomycetes; order Mycobacteriales; family Corynebacteriaceae; genus Corynebacterium; species Corynebacterium bovis. The sequence goes on from NZ_CP047187.1 coordinate 1,430,635, forward strand.
CGGGTGTGGGGGGAGGTCCTCGACGACCTCGCCGCCGACCCGGCCCGGACGGCGGACCGGCTCGACTGGACGGCGAAGCTTAGCCTCCTCGAGGGGTACCGGCGGCGCGGACTCGACTGGGACCACCCGACGCTCGCGCTGGTCGACATCCAGTACCACGACATCGACCCGGCGAAGGGGCTGTACAACGCCCTCGTCGCGAAGGGGCGGATGCGCACCCTCGTCGACCCCGGGGAGGTCCGGGCCGCGGTGACGCAGCCGCCGTCGACGACGCGGGCGTGGCTGAGGGGGACCGTCGTCGACCGTTTCGCCCCCGACCTCCTCGCGGCGAGCTGGGACGCCCTCATCCTCGACACCCCATTCGGGTCCCACCCGGCGACGCACGTCGCCATGCCGGAGCCCTGCGGGTCCACCGCGGCCGAGCTCGCGGCGCTGTGCGCGGACGGGCCGGACGTCGCGACGTTCGTCCGCCGCCTCGCCGAGGCCGCCCCCGACCGCGTGAGCGGGATCGGGTGACCGGGCCCGACCCGGCATGACCTGACCGGACCAGACCAGACCAGACCAGAGACGACAAGACCAGACACGACCGGACCGGACACGACCGGCCCCACCGACAACGAAGGAGACACGACCATGGCGGGACAGACCCAGATTCACGGCGGCGGCGGTGACCACCGGGACGACGAGCCGCAGGACGTGACCGCGGGCCAGCAGCAGGTCTCGGTCACCGGGACCGACGACCTGCTCGACGAGATCGACGGCCTGCTCGAGTCCAACGCGGAGGACTTCGTCCGCTCCTACGTGCAGAAGGGCGGACAGTGACCGTCTTCACCCGCCGGATCACCGGCGTCGAGACCGAGTTCGGCATCACGAGCGTCCTCGACGGGCACCGCCGCCTCGGACCGGACGAGGTGGCCCGCCACCTCTTCGCCCCCGTCGTCGAGGAGCACCGCAGCAGCAACATCTACACGGACAACGCCGCGCGGCTCTACCTCGACGTCGGCGCGCACCCCGAGTACGCGACGGCGGAGTGCGACTCGCTCCACCAGCTCGTCGCCCACGACCGGGCGGGGGAGGTCATCCTCAACGACCTCGCCGTGCAGTGCGAGCGGCGGATGGCCGAGCGGGGGATCGGCGGCGCGGTGTACCTGCTGAAGAACAACACCGACACGGTCGGCAACTCCTACGGCTCGCACGAGAACTACCTCGTCGGGCGGGACGTGGCGGTGAAGCGGCTCGGCGCGCAGCTGGTCCCGTTCCTCGTGACCCGGCAGCTCATCTGCGGGGCCGGGCACGTCAACGTCCCGTACCCCGGTGCCCCGAACGAGAACTTCGGCCCCGGGTACTGCCTGTCGCAGCGCGCCGACCACGTGTGGGAGGGGGTGTCCTCCGCGACGACCCGGTCCCGGCCGATCATCAACACCCGGGACGAGCCCCACGCGGACTCCTCCCGGTTCCGACGGCTCCACGTCATCGTGGGCGACTCGAACATGTCCGATGTCACGACCGCGCTGAAGATCGGGTCGACGCTGCTCGTCCTCGAGCTCATCGAGGCCGGCGTGCCCCTGCCCCACGTGGAGATCGCCAACGAGATCCGGTCCATCCGCGCGATCTCGCGCGACCTCGGCGGCCGGACGCCGCTGACGCTCCGCGGGGGCGGGGAGTCGACGCCGCTCGCGATCCAGCGGGTCTTCCACGACGCCGCCGCCCGGTGGCTCGACGACCGCCCCGACGTCGTCCACGGCCCGCACGGCTGGGAGGGCACGCCGACGGAGCACCTCCGCCCGGTCGTGGACCTGTGGGGCCGGGTGCTCGACTGCGTGGAGGACGGGGACATGACCCCCGTCGCCCGGGACATCGACTGGGTCATCAAGAAGTCGCTGGTCGACCGCGTGGCGGCCCGGGGGGACCTCGACATCACCGATCCGCGGCTGTCGCAGGTCAGTCTCACCTACCACGACATCAACCCGGACCGCGGGCTGTTCCACCTCCTCCGCCGCCGCGGGGACGTCTCGACCCTCGTCGACGACGACGCGGTGCGCGCGGCGGTGGCAGCCCCGCCGGCGACGACCCGCGCGGCGCTGCGCGGGCGCTTCCTCCGGCGCGCCCGGGAGACCGGCACCGACGTCACCGTCGACTGGTCCCGGCTCAAGGTCAACGGCGAACACGGGGGTGAGCTCCTGCTCGGCGACCCGTTCGCCGCGACCGACCCCCGGCTCGACGACCTCCTCGAGGTGATGGGCTGATGGCCGGGGGCGCGGACCGGCCGGCCGAGGTCCACTGGCAGCCGCGGGCCAGCCGGTTGTTCAACCTCGTCCTCGCCCTGCTCAACGAGCCGCCGCGCTCGGCGACGTGGCTGACGACGAACGTCCGCGGGTACGAGGGGACCCCGGAGTCGCGCCGGCGGCACTTCGCCCGCGACCGGGACGCGCTCGCCGGCGCCGGCGTCGTCGTGCGCGCCGTCCCCGCCCCGCCGGGGGTGCGCTGGGGCGCCGACCCCGCCGCGTCCGGGGGCCGTGAGGGCGCTCCGGAGGAGCTGTACACCCTCGACCGGGACGACGTCTTCCTCCCGGACCTCCACGTCACCGAGGGGGAGGCCGACGCGATCGCGGCCGCGTCCCGGTGGGCGATGTCCGGCCCGTTGGCCGGTGCCGCGTCACGGGCGTACCTCAAGCTCGCCGCGGCGGGGGTGCGGCGCGACTCCGGGCGGGTCGTCGCGGACGTCCCGGACCAGATGGACTTCGACGAGGCGAGCACCGACGCCGTCTTCCGCGCCCTCGACAACGGGCTGCGCATCTCCTTCCTCTACTGGCCGACGCTGCTCGACGAGCCGGTCGAGCGGACGATGGACCCGTGGGCGATCGGCGCGGTCGACGGCCGGCTGTACGTCACCGGCCACGACATCGACCGCGACGCCCAGCGCACCTTCCGGCTGAGCCGGATCGCCGAGGTCCGGGCCCTGCCGACGTTCAGCACGCACCCGGCGCCGCCGGGCACGGGGCGCGACCTCATCGAGCAGGGGCTGCGGTCGTCGCGGGTGACGGTGGAGGCCGTCCTCGCGTTCCGTGGCGGGGGCGCCGTCGAACTGCGGGACGTGACCCGCGACCCGGACCCGTCGGACCCGACCCCGGACGGCGCGTCGCCGGGTGACGAGATCCGGGTCACGGCCCCGGTCGACCGGACGTGGCTCGTGCGCACCGCGGCCGCCTACGCCCCGGACGTCGTCGTGCTCAGCCCCCCTGACCTCCGCGCGGAGGTCGTCGACCTGCTCCGACGCGCCGCGTCGGCCCCCGAGGACAGGACCGCACCGTGACCCTCACCGCCCAGGAACAGTTCATCCGCACCGCCTCGTTGCTCGCGTGGTTCCGCGACCGTCCGCGGGCGTCGCTCATGGAGGCGTCGCGCCGGTTCGGCGTCCCGGTGGCGCAGATCCGCCACGAGCTCAAGCAGGTCAGCGACTGCGGCATCCCCGGCTACTACCCGGGGTCGCTCGTCGAGGTGAGCCTCGACCGGATGACCGCGACGGTCGACTTCGCCGCCGGCCTCGACGGGCCCCTGCAGCTGACGACGATGGAGGCCGGGGTCCTCCTGTTCTGTCTCGAGGCGCTGGGCAGCACGCTGCCGGAGGAGGAGCGGTCGGACGTCGACGGGGCGGCCCGGGCGGTCCGCCGGCTCCTGCGCAGCCGTCGCGGGGCCGGGGCGCGCGGCGGGGTGGTCACCGGGGGAGACGGCGCCGCCGGGGACGGTGCAGGTGGGGACGGTCCCGGGGGTGCGGGGTCCGGGGGAGAGGGGGACGACGACGCCCGCAGCGCCGGCGCCGGCTCCACGTCCGACGACGCGGGGGCCGGGGCGGACGTCGGGGGCGGTCCCCGGGACGGCGCGGACACCGCCGCCGTCCTCACCCGGGCGGTCGCGGACCGGCGGGTGCTCGCCGTCGACTACCTGTCCCTGTCGTCGGACGTCCGGTCGACCCGCCTGCTCGTCCCGGACCACGTCGGCATCGTCGAGGGCCGGACCTACCTGTGGGCGCGGGAGTGGACCCCGGCGGACGCGGACCCCGGGGCCGTGCCCGGTACGCTCCCGGGCACCACGCCCGACGCCGTGCCCGACGCGGTGCCGGCCTCCGCGGTCGGCCCGCAGCGGACGTGGGCCGTCGCCCGGATCCGTGGGGTCCGGGCCCTCGACGTGGAGGCCCCGCCGGCCGTGCTCCCGGACGTCGACCCGGAGGACCCCTTCGGCTTCGCCGGCCACGACGCGTGGGCGACGCTCACCCTCGCGCCGTCGGGGGCGTGGATGTACGAGTACTTCCCGGTGTGGCACGTCGACGGGGAGGACGACGGCGTCGTGACCATCGCGGACACGGGGGAGTGGCTCGACCGGTTCCTCGTGGCGTACTCCCCCGAAATCGTGGACGTCGCCCCGCCGGACGTGGCGGAACGGGTACGTGAACGCGCCCGGCGGGCGCTCGGCGTGTACGGTGCTGACTGACGCCCGGTTGACGAGACAACCGCGCACGACGTTCGACGAAAGGCATCTCCATGGGTTCCCTCGGCTGGCCCGAAATCCTCATCATCGCCGCGGTGCTGCTCCTCCTGTTCGGCGCGACACGGTTGCCGAACATGGCCCGCTCCCTCGGCCGGTCGATGCGCATCTTCAAGTCCGAGATGGACGAGATGCGTAACGACCGCCCCGCCCGTGGCGCGACGTCCGACCCCGCCGCGCTGCCGCAGTCCACGGTCGCCGACCCGGTCGTCGAGACCCCGGAGCAGGCCGAGGCCCGCCGGCAGGCGCAGGCCCAGGCCCAGCCCCAGGTGACGCAGGTCCCCGTGCAGCAGCCGGCCCCGCAGGAGCAGGCCCGGCCCCGGGACGACCGGCAGGGCCTCTGACCCCGGCGGCCCCTCCGGCCCCCGGCACCACCCCGGCACACCCCGCCGCCACCGACGACACCGACGCCACCGACGACACCGATGAGGCCTGATAGCCAACGATGAGCACTGCACCCGGCCAGAGGAGGGTCCGCCTGCCGCGGCGGCGGAAGCGGTCCCCGGATGGGACGATGTCCCTCGTCGAGCACGTCAAGGAGTTCCGGCGACGGCTGCTCATCTCCCTCGCCGCGCTCGCGGTCGGGACCATCCTCGGCTACATCTGGTACTCGACGCGCGTCGGCCCGGTGCCGAGCCTCGCCGAGATCCTCACCGCCCCGTACTGCAGCGTCCCGGCCGAGCAGCGGTTCGGCAGCTCGTCGGGTGACTGCCGCCTGCTGGCGACGAGCCCGTTCGAGATGTTCATCCTCCGGCTCAAGGTCGGCGCGCTCGCCGGCGCGGTGTTCTCCTCCCCGGTGTGGCTCACCCAGATCTGGGGGTTCATCACCCCCGGGCTGAAGAAGAACGAGCGCCGGTGGACGCTCTCCTTCGTCGTCCTCGCGACCCTCCTGTTCACCGCCGGTGCGGTCCTCGCGTACTTCATCCTCGCGTACGGCCTGGAGTTCCTCCTCACCATCGGCGACAAGGCGCAGATCGCGGCGCTGACGGGTGAGAAGTACTTCAGCTTCGCCCTCCACCTGCTGCTCATCTTCGGGGTAAGCTTCGAGGTCCCGCTCATCACGGCGATGCTCAACCTCGCCGGCATCCTGTCGTACGAGCAGCTCCGCAGCAAGCGGCGCTACATCATCACGGTGATGTTCATCTTCGCGGCGTTCGCGACCCCGGGGCAGGACCCGTTCTCCATGATCGTGCTGGCCCTCGCGCTGTGCCTCATGATGGAGACGGCGACCCAGTTCGCGCACGTCAACGACCGCCGCCGCAAGCGGAAGGTCCAGGGCTGGCTCGACCTCGACGACACCGAGGCCTCCCCGGTCGAGGCCGCCGCCCCGGTCGCCCCGTCACCGGCGCCGGCCCCGGCACCCCGCCCCACCGCCACCGGCCCCGCGACGACCGGCCCCGCCGGCCCCACGGGCACCGGCACCACCGGACCCCACACCCCCGACGACGGGTACTTCGACGATGTCCTCTGAGACCCCGCACGCCTCCGGACCCCCGGACCCCGACCCGGACGCCCCGACCACCCCGCCGACGTCCCCGTCCCCGGACGCCGCGGCGACCGCTCCCACGGTGGCCGCGTTCCGTGAGCACTACGGTTTCCCCCTCGACGCGTTCCAGGTCGAGGCCGTCGAGGCGGTCGACGCGGGCCGGAGCGTCCTCGTGTGCGCGCCGACGGGCGCGGGGAAGACCGTGGTGGGGGAGTTCGCGGTGTTCACCGCGCTGCGCCACGGCGGCACGTGCTTCTACACCACCCCGATCAAGGCGCTGAGCAACCAGAAGTACCACGACCTCGTCGCCCGCTACGGGGAGGCGGACGTCGGGCTCCTCACCGGTGACGTGTCGGTCAACGGTGACGCCCCCGTCGTCGTCATGACGACCGAGGTCCTCCGCAACATGATCTACTCCGGCTCCCCGCGGCTGGACTCCCTGACCCACGTCGTCATGGACGAGGTCCACTTCCTCGCCGACCGTTCCCGCGGACCGGTGTGGGAGGAGGCGATCCTCACCCTCGACCCCCGGGTCCTCCTCGTGTCCCTCTCGGCGACGGTGAGCAACGCCGAGGAGTTCGGCGGCTGGCTCCGCACGGTCCGCGGGGACACGGACATCGTCGTCACCACCCACCGGCCGGTGCCGCTGCACCAGCACCTCATGGTCGGCACGCGGGTCCTGCCGCTGTTCACGGGGGACACCGACGATCTCGGCGCGGTCAACCGCGCGGCCGTCGCGGCGGCGGCCACGGCGGAGAAGCAGGGCCGCCGGCGGGGGACGAAGCGGTCCGACGCCGTCATGCGCCTCCGCGGCGACGGCATGCTCCCGGCGATCTACTTCATCTTCTCGCGGGCGGGCTGCGACGGCGCGGTCCGGCAGCTGCTCGTCGACCGCATCGACCTCGTCACCCCGGAGCAGCGGGAGGAGATCCTGCGTACCGTCGACGCCGGCGTGGACGGCATCGGCCGGGAGGACCTCGGGATCCTCGGGTTCCGGCAGTGGCGGCGGGCCCTGTCCCACGGGTTCGCCGCCCACCACGCGGGGATGCTCCCGGCCTTCCGGCACATCGTCGAGGACCTGTTCTCCCGGGGCCTCGTGAAGGTGTGCTTCGCGACGGAGACCCTCGCGCTGGGCATCAACATGCCGGCGCGCAGCGTCGTCCTCGAGAAGCTGGTGAAGTACAACGGCGAGGCGCACGTCGACCTCACCCCGGCCCAGTACACCCAGCTCACCGGGCGGGCGGGGCGACGGGGGACCGACACCGTCGGCCACGCCGTCGTCCTGTGGTCGCCGGGGATGGACCCCTACGCGGTCGCGGACCTCGCCTCGACCCGGTCGTACCCCCTGGACTCGACGTTCCGCCCCGGCTACAACATGGCCGTCAACCTCATCGCGACGAAGGGGTACGACGACGCCCACCGGATCCTCGAACGCTCCTTCGCCCAGTACCAGATCGACGGCACGGTCGTGGAGCGCGCGGAGCAGGTCGAGCGCCGGCGGCGGGACCTAGACGAGGCGCGGCGGGCCCTCGAGGCGGCCGTCGGCCGCGTCGCCCCGCCGGCGGTGGACGGCACCGACGCCGTCGAGGAGCTGCTCGACTACGCCGAGCTCCGCCGGCTGCTCAGCCACGAGGAACGGCGGGCGAAGCGCACGGCCGGGGACGAGCGCCGCGCGGAGACCACGGCGATGCTCGCCGACCGGGGGTTCGGGGACATCATCGTCCTGCCCACGGGCCGCGACCCGGACGTCGCCGTCGTCGTCCGGCCCGACGGCAACCGCCGCGACCCCCGGCCGTGGATCGTCACCGAGGACGGCTGGTGCGGTCCGGTCAGTGCCGACGTCTTCCGGAACGTCCCCCTCGCGGTCGGCCACATGGCCCTGCCGCGGGGCGCGCAGAAGTCGCCGCGCCGGCTCGCCCGGTCAGTCGCCGCGACCCTGCGCCGGCAGCACGTCGACAAGCCGCGGTCGCTCAAGGTCACGGCCCGCGGCTCGACCCGGGCGGCGTCCGACCTCCGCGACCGGGTCCACACCCACCCGGTGCACGCCTGGCCCGACCGGGAGCAGCTCGTGGCCCCGGCGACGCAGCTGCTCAAGGCCCGCCGCCGGCTCGACCACGAACTCGGCGAGGCCGGGCCGGACGCCGACACCCTCGGCCGGACCTTCGACCGCATCCTCGACCTCCTCCGCGAACTCGACTACGTCGACGGCCGCGGGCCGGACACCGCGGTCACCGTCGAGGGGCAGCGGCTCGCCCGCGTGCACCACGAGTCGGACCTCCTCGTCGCCCAGTGCCTCCGGCGCGGCGTGTGGGACCACCTCGACCCGGCGGAACTCGCCGCCGCGGTGAGCACGTGCGTGTTCGAGATCCGCCGCGAGGTCCCCGTCGCCGGGGCCGGGCCCGGCCTGCCCACCGAGCCGCTCACCGCGGCCGTGGAGGACGTCATCCGGATCCACCGCGAGCTCACGAGCGACGAGGAACGCCACCGCCTCCCGGTCACCCGGCCCCCGGAGCCGGCGTTCGCCGCGGCACTGCACCAGTGGACCGCCGGGGCGCCGCTGGACTACTGCCTCCGGGCGGCGGAGGCGGCGGGCGCCCCGATGACGCCCGGCGACTTCGTCCGGTGGTGCCGGCGGGTCACCGACCTGCTCAGCCAGATCACCCAGACCGGGTACTCGGACGAGGTCCGCGCCGGTGCGCGCGCCGCGGCGCGGGCGCTCAACCGGGGGGTCGTCGCCGTCGGGGCGTGACACCCCGCCGGGTAGCATCGGGGGCCATGAGCGAACGCAGCAGCATCTTCCCCCCGGAGACCTTCCGGTCCCGTCTCGACCGCGTCGCCGACCTCGTGGAGAGCCGCGGTCTCGACGGCGCCCTCATCACGCCCGGCCCGGACCTCGAGTACCTGCTCGACTCCCGGATCGCGACGCACGAGCGCTTCGCCGGGCTCGTCGTCACCCCCGGACGCCGCGTCATGGTCGTCCCGGCGGTCGACGCCGCGGACATGCGGTCGTCGGTCGCCGGCGCGATCGGCGTCGACGTCGTCGGCTGGTCGGACGGGGAGGACCCGTACGCGCTCGTCCCGGCGGGCGACGTCGCCGTCAGCGCGTCGACGACGGCCGACCACCTCACGCTCCTCATGGACCGGGGCCTGCGGCCGGTCAACGCGACGACGGTCCTGCGCGACGTGTTCATGCGCAAGGAGGAGGCGGAGATCGGGGAGCTCCGCCGGGCGGCTCACGCCATCGACGAGGTCCACCGCCAGGTCCCCGCGATCCTGCGGGCCGGCGTCACGGAGAACGAGGTCGCCGCCGAACTCGAGGCCCTCATCCTCGCGGAGCACCGCAGCGTCGACTTCATCATCGTCGGCTCCGGGCCACACGGTGCCGACCCGCACCACGACCACTCCGACCGGGTCATCCGTGACGGCGACGTCGTCGTCGTCGACATCGGCGGGACCCTCGACACCGGCTACCACTCCGACTGCACCCGGACCTACGTCGTCGGGGAGCCGGACGACCGGCAGCGGGAGATGTACGCGGTCCTCCAGGCCGCCCAGCAGCGGGGGCTCGACGTCGCCCGCCCCGGGGTCACGGCCCAGGAGGTGGACCGGGCGGTGCGGCAGGTCATCGACGAGGCCGGGTACGGGGAGTACGTCATCCACCGCACCGGGCACGGCATCGGCCTGTCCGGTCACGAGGAGCCGTTCATCATCGAGGGCAACGACCTCGTGCTCGAGGAGTCCATGGCCTTCTCCGTCGAGCCGGGGCTCTACGTCCCGGGGTCGTGGGGCGCGCGGATCGAGGACATCATCGTCCTCACCGCCGACGGCCACGAGCAGCTCAACGTCACCACGCACGACCTCGTGCACGTGCCCGCGGAGGGCGGCGCGGCGACGGGGGCCGGCCGGTGAGCCGCATCGCGCTGTTCGGGGCGACGAGCGAGATCGGCGGCGAGATCGCCGTGCGCCTCGCCACGGACGACGACGGCCGCGGCAACAGCGTGGTCCTCGCCGCCCGCCGCCCCGAGGCCCTCGCCGACCTGCGCGCCCGGCTCCTCGCGGCGGGCGCGGCCGAGGTGGAGACGGTGTTCTTCGACGCGGCGGACTGCCCGGCGCAGGAGGAGGTCGTCGACCGGATCGAGGCCGGGGGAGCGGTCGACACCGCCGTGGCCGCCTTCGGCGTCCTCGGTGACCAGGAGGCCGCCGAGAGCGACCCGGCGGAGGTGGAGCGGATCCTCCACACGGACTTCACGGCGCAGGCGGTCCTGCTCACGCTGCTCGCCGCCCGGATGCGCCGCCGGGGCCGCGGGACGCTCGTCGCGTTCTCGTCCGTCGCCGGGGCGCGGGTGCGCCGCCCGAACTACGTCTACGGCTCGGCGAAGGCGGGGCTCGACGGCTTCTGCCAGGGGATGCAGGACGCCCTGGCGGGCACCGGGGTGCGGCTGCTCCTCGTCCGGCCGGGGTTCGTCGTCGGCCGGATGACCGCGGGGATGACGCCCGCCCCGATGTCGTCGACGCCCGCGCAGGTCGCCGACGCCACCGTCCGGGCGCTGGGCCGCCCCGGCGGGGTGCGCGCCGACGCGGTGTGGATCCCCGCCCGCCTCGGCGTGCTCGCCGCGGTGACGCACGTCGTCCCCCGGTGGCTCTGGCGGCGGGCCCCCCGCTGACCCCCGCTGACCCCCGTGCCCGGGGGCGACCCCGGCACCCCCGCCCCGGCCCCGCGGCGACGGCGGCGGAACACACACCCACCGGCGGCCGTTGACAGGGTGTGCCCGGGTGACCGGCACCCCGCCGGCCCCAGCCCCCCAACGTCAGGAGCGCCCCACACCATGCCCCTCGTCCCCCTGCTCGTCTACGTCGTCGTCGAGATTCTCGCGTTCGTGCTGCTCACGTCGTGGATCGGCGTCGGCTGGACGGTGCTTCTCCTCGTCGGCCTCTTCGTCCTCGGCGTCGTGCTCGCGGCCCGGCAGTTCCGCGCCGTCGCCCGCCGGGCGCTGCGGGACACGCGCCACCCGGGGGCCATCACGGCGGATGCGGCGTTGCTGCTCGTCGGCTCGGTCGGGGTCGCGCTGCCGGGGGTGGTGACGACGGTCCTCGGGCTCGTGCTCATCGTCCCGTGGACGCGCGCCGGTGTCCGCCGGCTGCTCGGCTCCGCGGTGCGGCGTCGCCTCGAACGGTTCGGCGGGTCGTCGTTCGCCACCGTCACCGGGTTCGGGATGCGCGGCGCCGCCGACGGCACCGGGGGACGCGGCGCGGACACCGCCGCCGGCCCGTCCGCCCGACGGGGCGGCTCCGCGACGGCCCCCGGGCGGGGTGCCCGCGGCGGACGCCCGCCGGGGTGGGGCGAGATCATCGACCACCGCGACGACGAGTTCGACCGGTGACGGCCCTGCGCCGCGTCCTCGCCCACACCCTCCTCGCCGCGGGCGCGGGCCTGGCGGTGTTCGCGACCTACCAGCCGACGGGGATGTGGTGGGCCGGGGTGCCGGGTGTCGCGCTGCTCATGTGGGTGGTGCTGCGCAGCCGGAGTGTCCGCGGGGTCGTGTGGCTGACGTGGGTGCAGGGGCTCGTGACGTACCTGCTGCTCCTGCCGTGGATCGGCGAGTTCGTCGGCGCGTCGGCGTGGATCGCCCTCGCGGTCGTCGAGTCGCTGTACAGCGCGGTGCTGGGTCTCGGCCTCGCCGCGCTCGTGCCGTGGTGGCGGTCCGGGCGCCGGCGCGGGCCGGTCGTCGTCGTCACCGCGGCGTGGTTCGTCGCCGTCGAGTGGTTCCGGTCGACGTGGCCGTTCGGCGGGTTCCCGTGGGGGAGGATGGCCTGGGGGCAGGTCGGGGGCCCGATCACCCCGTGGGTCTCCGTCGCCGGCCCCGCGCTCGTCACGTTCATGCTGGTCGTGGCGGGTCTGGGGGTGCTCACCCTCGTCGAGCGGCGGTGGGTGGCCGGGGGCGTGCCGGTCGTCGTCGCCCTCGGCGGGGGTCTGCTGCTCGGGGCGGTGGCGGTGCCCGGGGTCAACAGCACGGGCACGGGGGACTCCGGGGGTGACGACGGAGCGCCCCGGACGGTGAACGTCGCCGCGATCCAGGGCAACGTCCCCCAGCTCGGCCTGGACTTCGCCCAGCAGCGGCGGGCGGTGCTCGACAACCACGTACGGCGGACCCGGGAGCTCGCCGACCGGGTGCGCGCCGGGGAGGCCCCGCAGCCGGACATCGTCATCTGGCCGGAGAACTCGTCGGACGTCAGCCCGTTCTCCGACCCGACGGCCGCCGCGCTCATCGACGGGGCCGCCGCGGACGTCGGCGCCCCGATCCTCGTCGGCACCCTGTCGCGGGACGACGTCGGGCCGAAGAACACGATGGTGGTGTGGAACCCGGACGGGACCGGCCCGGCGGACACGCACTCGAAGCGGTACCTCCAGCCGTTCGGGGAGTACATGCCGTTCCGGGACCTGCTGCGGAAGGTGAGTCCCTACGTGGACCGGGCGGGGAACTTCACGCCGGGGGACGACGACGGCGTGGTCGGCATGGCGGGCGTCGACGTCGGTGTCGCGACGTGTTACGAGGTGGCGTTCGACGGTGCGTTCCGCGACGCGGTCACCGCCGGGGCCCAGCTCCTCGCCGTGCCGACGAACAACGCGACGTTCGGGTTCACGGACATGACCTACCAGCAGCTCGCGATGAGCCGGATGCGGGCGGTCGAGTACGACCGGGCCGTCGTCGTCGCGGCGACGTCGGGTGTCTCGGCGATCGTCGAGCCGGACGGCACGGTCGCCCAGCGGTCGGAGATCTTCCGCGGGGCGGTGCTCCAGGCGGACCTCCCGCTTCCGGACCCGGGCGCCCCCGGTGGTACTGTCACCCTGTCTGCGCGGGTCGGGCCGGGGGTCGAGTATGCCCTCGCCGCCCTCGGACTCGGAGCGGTCGTCGTGGCCGGAGCCGCCGGGGTGTCCTCGCGGCGCGCCTCGGCGCGCACGGGGCGACCGCGGCGGACGGCACGCCCGGCACGGACGGGTTCACGACCGGCGAGAGCGCGCCGCACCGCGGGCGCGAGGAACAACGACTGAAGGTGACTGAAGGTGGAAGCTAATACCCGGCCCAGCGATCACACGCTGGTCATCATCCCGACGTTCAACGAGAAGGAGAACCTCCCCCTGATCGTCGACCGCGTCCGGACCTCGGAGCCCGAGCGGGTCGACATCCTCGTCGTCGACGACAACAGCCCCGACGGCACCGGTGACGTCGCCGACGCGCTGTCCGCGGCGGACGACCACGTCCACGTCATGCACCGCGAGGGCAAGGGCGGGCTCGGCGGCGCGTACATCGCCGGCTTCCACTGGGCCCTCGACCGGGGGTACGACGTCGTCTGCGAGATGGACGCGGACGGCTCCCACGCCCCGGAGCAGCTGCACCTCCTTCTCGACGAGATCGACGCCGGGGCGGACCTCGTCATGGGGTCCCGGTACGTCAAGGGCGGCCGGACCGTCAACTGGCCGGTGAGCCGGCAGTTCCTCTCGAAGGGCGGCAACGCGTACATCGCGATCGCCCTCGGCGCGGGGATCCACGACATCACGGGCGGCTACCGTGCGTACCGCCGCGAGGTCCTCGAGGGGATCGACCTCGACGCGGTGGACTCCGCCGGGTACGTCTTCCAGGTCGACCTCGCGTGGCGGGCCGTGGAGGAGGCGTTCGACGTCCGCGAGGTGCCGATCACGTTCACCGAGCGTGAGATCGGCGAGTCGAAGATGAGCGGCAACATCGTCTCCGAGGCGATGACGAAGGTCACGGTGTGGGGCGTCCGGCACCGGGCCCGCCAGATCCGTGACATCACCGGGGCGTTCTGGGACCTCGGCGTGAAGACGGTCCGGCACCACTTCGCCTCCTGACCCGTGCCCCCCCGGGCACGGGGCAGGCCCCCGGCCCGGGGCAGCCCCCGCCGACCGGGCCGCGCCCGGCACGGTGCCCCCGCCGACCGGGCCGCGCTCAGCGGTCCTCGTCGGCGGGCCCTCCCCGGTAGAGGACGACGGCCGCGGTGCTCACCGCGCAGACCGCGGCCCAGAACACCCCGACCCACCACAGTCCACCGGGCTGGACGAGCATGAGTGACGCCGCGATCATCGGGGTCAACCCGCCGCCGACGGAGGCCGCCGTCTGGTACGAGACGGACGAGCCGGTGTAGCGCACCGCCGGCGGGAACATCTCGCCGATGTAGGAGGCGAGGGTGCCGAAGAGCATGCCCTGGATGACGCCGGTGCCGACGAGCACGGCGACGGCGAAGCCGGTGACGGACCCCTGGCCGAGCAGCATCGTCAGCGGCAGGGCGAGGACGACGCCGCTGACGCCGGCGACGCCGAGCATCTTCCGGCGCCCGATGCGGTCGGAGATGCGGGCCGCGAGCAGCGTCGTGACGAGGGTGAGGGCGGCACCGGCGGCCTTCCAGTTGAGGATCGTGCCCCGGGGTTCGCCGGCCTCGACGGCCATCGACACCCCCCACACCGTGACGAGGGCCTGCGTCACGTAGGGGCTCAGCGACGCGGCGAACGTGACGAGGACGCGGGGCATGTGGTTGCGGAGCAGGTCGGTGAGGGGGAACTTCCGCTTCTCGGTCTTCTCGGCGAGGGACTCGAACACGGGCGACTCGGCGACCTTCGCCCGGATGACGAGGCAGGCGACGACGAGCACGAAGGACAGCAGGAACGGCACCCGCCAGCCCCAGGAGAGGAACCCGTCGCCGGCGATCCACGTCATGAGGGAGAGCATGAGGGTCGCGGAGATCGCGCCGGCCGGGCCCCCGGCCTCGGCGAACGCCGCCGCGAAGCCCCGCTTGCCCCGCGGCGCGTGTTCGAGGGTCATGAGCATCGCCCCGCCCCACTCGCCGCCGACGGCGAAGCCCTGGACCATGCGCATGAGGATGAGGAGGAGGGGCGCCCACAGGCCGATCTGGGCCTGGGTGGGCAGGAACCCGATGGCGAGGGTGACGGTCCCCATCGCCATGAGCGTGATGACGAGCATCTTCTTGCGGCCGAGCCGGTCGCCGAAGTGGCCGAAGAAGACGCCGCCGACCGGCCGGAGGAAGTACCCGACGGCGAGGGAGGCGAAGGAGGCGAACAGCGCCATGCCGGGGGAGAGGTTGGTGAAGAAGATCTTGTTGAAGACGATCGAGGCGCACGTCGCGTAGAGGACGAAGTCGTAGTACTCGATCATGGTCCCGATGAAGCTCGACGCCAGGATGCGGCGGTGCTGTCCCCGCGTGAGCGTCGGGGTCGCGGGGCCGGCGGGCCCGGTGGGGACAGGGGGGACTGCGGGTGCTGCTGCGGTGGTCATGACCGTGCTCCGAAGGTGATCGTGTCGAGGTCCCGGGGGACGGAGAAGGCGCCGGGGAAGAGGTCGGCACCCCGCGACCAGGGGTCGTGGTCGACGGCCCCGGGGACGAGGTGGTGGAGGGCGAGGTGCCGGGCCCCGGCCTCCCGGGCGACGCGGCAGGCGCCCTCGACGGAGGTGTGGGACTTGTAGTGGTGGAGGCGGGAGGCCTCGGCGAGGGGGCCGGTGCGCCCGGCGTAGAGCTCCTCGACCCATTCGAAGTCGATGGCCTCGTGGAGGAGGAGGTCGGTGTCCCGGGCGAGCCGGACGGTGTTGGCGGTCTCGCAGGTGTCGCCGGAGATCGTCACGGACCCCTCGTCGGTGTCGAAGCGGAACGCGAAGGCGGGGGCGATGGGCGGGTGTTCGACGAGGATCGTCGTGACCCGCACCCGGTCGTCCTCGAAGACGGTCCAGGGTTCCATCGCCGGGGAGGGGGTGTGGTTCGGGTCGTAGCCGACGTCGCCGGGGACGGTGATCTCCTGCGGGCTGAACAGGTCGAGGGGGTTCGGCCGGAGGGAGTCGAGGATGCGGTCGTTGAGGTCGGTGGCGAAGGCCTCGACGGTCCTCTCCATGAGCCCGACGACGCCCGGGGTCGGACGGTCCGGGGCGGCGGGGCGCGGTGGGGTGTCCGCGTGGGGCGACACCTCGGGGAGCACGCCGCGGTCGCCGGGCCCGATGACGGGCACGGGCCGGTCGATGCGGTCCGCGAGGTGGTACGGGCTGAAGAGCATGAGGGCGGGGAGGTCCGCGACGTGGTCGGAGTGCAGGTGGGTGATGAACAGGCCGCCCCACCGGGCGGGGTCGAGGCCGGCGGCGGCCATCTGCTGGCCGGTGCCGTAGCCGGCGTCGACGACGTAGTGGCGGTCCCCGACGACGACGGCGGTGGAGATGCCGGTGCGTCCGGGGCAGTCGGTCCACACCTTGGGCCCGCCTGCCGTGCCGAGGGTGATGACGTGTGGCTGGATCATCAGCGACCCCTTCCGGTCCGGTGAACGTGACTGATGTTCCGGCCAGTATTCCCCCGCGGCCCGCAGTATGATCCAGATTACACTTCACAGGTGCAGCAATTAGTTGATGTCGACGATCAAGGAATGTGATGTCGGACTGGACGCTGCGACAGGCCAGGTACTTCCTGGCGGTGGTCGACCACGGCTCGGTGTCGGCCGCGGCCCGGGAGGAGCACCTCTCCCAGGGGGCGTTGTCGATGGCCGTCGCCCAGCTCGAGTCGGCCCTCGGGGTGCAGCTCCTCGTGCGGGGCCGGGCGCGGCCGGCGACGCCCACGGCCGCCGGTCTCCGGTTCGCCGACCGCCTGCGCCCCATCCTCGACCTCGCGGACGAGGCGGGGGCCGCCGCGCGGGGCCCGGACGGCGACCCCACCGCGGACCTCACCGGCGAGCTCGTCGTCGGCGCGTCGATGACCCTGTCGCCCCGGGTGTTCCCGCCGCTGCTCGAGGCGCTCCGCGACCGGCACCCGCGGCTGCGGACGCGCATCGCGGAACTCACCCCGGGTGAGCTGGAGGACCGCGTCCTCACGGGCGAGGTGGACGTCGGGTTCTGCTACCACCGTCAGCTGACCCGTGACCTCGCGGTGCACCGCATCGGCGAGGTCTCGCTCCACGCCGTCCTCCCGGCGGACCACCCGCTCGCCGGCCGCCGCGGGGTGACGGTGACCGAGCTCGCCGGCCTGCCCGTCATCCTCCCCGCGCTGTCGCCGACGACCCGCCTGCTCACGACGCTGCTGGAGCAGCACGGGCCCGCGCCGGACGTGCGGTGGACGTCGGTGAACCAGGAGACGGTCCGGGCGATGGTCGGCCGGGGCCTCGGCTTCACCCTCGTCAGCACGGTGCCGGGCACGGCGGAGACCTTCGACGGGCGGCGGGTCGCCTACGTCCCGCTCGTCGGTGCGGAGCACCGGAACGCGCTGGTGGCGGTCACGGACCCGCGGCGTCGTCCCACCCGCGCGGTGACGGAGACGGTCGCCGTCGTGCGCGGGCTCCCGTCGTCCCCGTGATGACGGGACCCGGGTCAGGAGGGGAGGGAGGGGGAGGGAAGGGAGAGGCGGGGAGGGGGAGGGGGACGACGCCCACCACCGGGGTCCGCGACGTGGTGGCCGGGGTCAGGACCCGAGCACCGCGACGATGCCCAGGGCGCCGAGGACGATCACCGCGGCGGCGGTGCAGGTCACGGACACGGCGTCGGCGTGTCCGGCCTCGGCCCGGATGATGCGCGCCATGCGCCGGTAGCGGCGGCGCTGCGTCGTGTGGATCGCCGCGGCGACGAGCACGGCCGCCCCGGCCGGCACGACGACGACCGGCCCGAACTGGGGCAGCCAGCGGAGGAGCATCGACGCGACGACGAACATCGCGAGCAGCGTCCGCCCCCACGACATCGCGGTGCGTTCAGGCTGCAGGCCCGGGTCCGCGTGGGGGCGGGACGGGACGGCGCGCGGCGGACGGGCGGCGTCGTCCCCGGTGACGGCGGCGGCCCCGGTGGTGGTCCCGGTGCGGTCGGCGGAGGTCACGGTGCGGCCCTACCCGGTGACGAGGAAGACGATGACGGCGACACTCGCGGCGACGCCGATGACGCTGAGCAGCGGGATGATGAGCGGGACCGTGAGCGGCCGGCCGTGGCGCATGTTGAGCTCGGTGCGCCGCCAGCGGGCGACCGCGCCGAGGCTGATGAGCATGCCGACGGCGACGACGGACACGGCGAGCCCCCGGCGGACCGCGTCGTCGAAGAGGTGCCCGGCGAACGCCTCCAGGCCGATCCCCCCGGCGAGGAAGGCGAGGGAGGTGCGGATCCAGGCGAGGAACGTCCGCTCGTTGGCGAGGGTGAACCGGGGGTCGGGCTCGGTCCCGCCGGGGAGCACGGTCCGGGCGACCCAGTCCCGCTCCGGCTCGTCGGGCCGTTCCGGCGTCGTCCGGTCGGTGTCGCTCATCGTCCCCGCTCCTCCTGGTTGTTCACGGTCCACCCGGGGATCGTAACGCCACCGGGGCCGCCGCACCCGGGCTTCGGCCACCGCGGGGGAGCCGGCCGGCGGTCGGGGTCAGGCCCCGGCGTTCTCCTGCTCCTGCTGCTTGAGCAGCTTCACGGCGTGGCGGCGGCGCTTGCGGAGCAGCTCGATGCGCTCGTCGAGAAGCTCGTCGAGCTCCTCCAGGGACCGCCGCTCGAGGAGCATGTCCCAGTGGGTGCGCGGCGGCTTGACGGGCTTGGCCTCCTGCCCGTCGCCCTCGACGAGGGTGCCGGTCTGGCCGTTCTTGCACAGCCACTCGTTGGGGATCTCGGCGTCGTCGGCGAAGGGGACGTCGAAGACCTCCCCGGACTCCGTCCTGTACTTCACCATGCGCCGGGGGGCGAGGTCGTGGTCACGGTCGGTCTCGTAGGAGACCGCCCCCATGCGGCTGCCGCGCAGTACGCGATCTGCCATCAGTCATCAGTCCTTTCCCGGATCCTGGTCACACCCGTGCCAGTCCACACCTGGCCGTCCCGTCTCCGTGGTCACCCACCGGAATCAGTCCGCAGACACCGCTCGGGCGGGTCACGGGCAACTCTTTCAGTGTACTCGCCCGGCTCCGGCGTCGCACGCACCCGGTATGCTGACCACATGCCGGTGCCAGAGTCAGACCAGTCACGTCCCCCGGAACGCGGCGGACAGCACGACTATTCCGCCTCCGCCGACGGCCCGGCCCGCCGTCGTCGCCGCGGCGACCGGCCCGTGCACTGCCTGTGGTGTGGCCGACCCATCACGGACAACCCGACGGGCCGCCCCCGCCGGTACTGCCGGCGCTCGTGCCGCCAGCGGGCGTACGAGCAGCGCAAGGCCGTCGACGGCACCGCCGTCCCGTCCGACGCGCTCATCCTCCCGCGGAGCGCCGTCACCGCCCTGGACGACCACCTCTTCGAGCTCCGTTGCGCGGCCGAGGACGTCCGCACGGCCGTGACAGAGGGGGAGGAGGCCGACGGTCTGCTGGAGCTGTGCGACGAGCTGCTCGGCATCCTCGGGCTCGTCGAGGAGGCCCGGGGCCGCCGGTGGGAGTGAGCTCACCCCCACCCGCTAGCATGAGGTCCATGCGCAAGGGAATCATCACACTGACCGTCGTCGCGATCATCGTGATCCTTCTCGCAGGTCTCGGTCCCGTCGTCTACCGGTACGCCACGGACGAGGGGGTCCGGACGGCGAACCTCGGTGACGGCTCCGGCGAGCCGGCGTCGGTGGGTGTCGACGGGCACTGGTCCGTCGTCGAGGGGATCGGTGCGAACCACTCCCAGGCCGGGTACACGTTCGACGAGGTGCTCCCCGGTCAGCGGAAGTCGACGTCCGGGCGGGGCACCGGGGTCGAGGGCTCCTTCGTCGTCCGGGACGGCCGGCTGACGGAGGGGGAGGTGACCGTGCAGGTCGACTCGATCAGTTCGGACATCGAGAAGCGCGACATCAACGTCCGCAACCACATCCTGCAGAGTGACAGGTTCCCGACCGCCCGGTTCACGGTCCGCTCGCCGGTCGACGTCAGCGCCCTGCCGGCCGACGGCACGGCCGGGTCGGTGACGGTGCCGGGGACGCTCACGCTCCACGGGCGCACGCACGACGTCTCGCCGACGATGAAGGTCCTGCGCTCGGGGGACCACGTCGTCATGGAGTCCCACATCCCGGTCACCCGGGACGACTACGGTCTCCAGAGTCCGCAGTTCGTCGCCTCGGACATCTCCCAGGAGGGCACGATCGACGTCCTGCTCGTGCTCTCCAGCCAGGACGCCCGCCCCCTCGACGGACGGTGACCGGCACCGGCCCGACCGGCCGCACCACCGCCCGCCCGACCGACAGCCCGACTGACCGACCGACCTCAGCGGAGGATTCCCACATGGACAAGCAGACCATGGTCATCACCCGGTGGCTGCGGCTCACCGCACTCGTCGTCTTCGCGGCGCTGATGCTGTTCCAGAACAGTCTCATCGGCTGGATCTTCGCCGCGGTCGCGGCGGTGTTCGCCGTCCTCACGGTGGTCCAGCTCGTCCGGCTACGCTCGATGGACGACTGACCCCGGCGACCGACGACCGCCGGCCGTCGGCACCCTGACCGGTGCCGCGACCGGCATCCCGACCGGCACCGCGCTCCACGCCGCTCCACCCGGTGCGCCCCGTGCACCACCCCGGTTCCACCCTCGCTCCACCCGTTGCTCCACCCCGCCCGGCCCCTGCACCGACGACCCAGGAGACACCCCCATGACCGAGGACCACTCCCTGCGGCGGGACACCGCCGTCCCGGCCATCGACCTCGAGGACGCAATCGACTCCGGCGACCTCGAATCCGTCCGCGCGTGGTTCGCCGCGCAGAACACCGTCACGATCTCCGAGGAGCTGGGACGGCTCGACCACGGTGAACGCGCCGTGGCGTTCCGCCTGCTCGAGAAGGACCGGGCGCTCGCCGTCTTCGAGTACATGGACATCTCGCACCAGCGGGAGCTCCTGGAGGCGCTGCGCAGCGACCGGGCCAGCGAGCTGCTCCGCGGGCTCCAGGACGACGACCGTGCGCGGCTCATCGGCGAGGCCCCGGCGACGGTGGCGTCGAAGATCCTCGCGGATCTGCCCGCGGACAAGCGGGAGGCCACCTCCCGGCTGCTCGGCTACCCGCCGGAGTCCGCCGGCCGGCTCATGACCCCGGCGCAGGCGGTGCTCGACCCGGACATGACCCGGGAGGACGCCCTCGACAAGCTGCGGGGGCGTCGCCTCCGTAACCGGGACATCGCGGTGCTCGCGGTGACGGACGAGACGCGGCGTCTCCTCGGCGTCGTGAACCTCTCCGACCTCGTCACGGCCGCCGACGGGGCGCGCGTCGGCGACCTCATGTCGAAGGAGACGCACAGTGTCCGCGCGACGGCCGACCAGGAGGTCGCGGCCCGGCTCGTCCAGGAGGCGGACCTGCTGGCCCTGCCGGTGGTGGACGAGGAGTCCCGGATCGTCGGCATGATCACCGTCGACGACGCGATGGAGGCCCTCGAGATCGAGGTGACGGAGGACGCCTACCGTGGCGGCGGTTCGGAGCCGCTGGGGGAGCCGTACCTCTCCGCGACGGTGTTCACGCTGGCCCGGAAGCGTGGGGTCTGGCTCGTCGTCCTCATCCTCGCGGCGGTGCTGACCATCAACGTCATGTCCACCTTCGAGGGCACGCTGAACAAGATCGTGGTGTTGGCGACGTTCGTGCCGATGATCATCGGCACCGGCGGTAACGCCGGCTCACAGGCGGCGTCGTCCGTCGTCCGTGCCCTCGCCGTCGACGAGGTCCGGCCCCGCGACCTCGTCCGCGTGGTGTGGCGTGAGGTGCGGGTCGGTCTCATGCTCGGCGCGTTCCTCGCGGTCCTGACGTTCCCGTTCATCGCGGTGATCTACGAGCCGCGGATCGCGGCGACGATCAGTCTGACGATCGTGGGGATCTGCGCGTGGGCGTGCATCGTCGGCGGGGTGCTCCCGCTGGTGGCGAAGAAGATCGGTGTGGACCCGGCGGTGTTCTCGACTCCGGTGGTCTCGACGCTCGTCGACGCGACCGGGCTCATCATCTACTTCACGATCGCCCAGGTGATCTTGGCCCCGCAGCTCGCCGCGGCGGGCTGACGCCGGGGTCGCGGCACGGCGGTCGGGGAGCCGACGGGGGCGGCCGGGGAGCCCGGACGAGGGGAGCGCCGCCGTCACCGCCCGGTCGGGACGCCGGGGTCGCGCGGGAACAGGCGGGGGCCCGCCCACAGCATGACGTAGACGAGGGCGACGAGCACGGGCACCTCGACGAGGGGGCCGACCGTCCCGGCGAGGGCCTGGTCGGAGACCGCGCCCCACGTGCCGACGGCCACGGCGATGGCGAGTTCGAAGTTATTGCCGGCCGCGGTGAACGCGACCGTCGTCGACCGGGCGTACCCGAGGCCGACGGCGCGGGAGACGAGCAACGCGACCGTGAACATGACCGCGAAGTAGACGACGAGCGGCACGGCGACCCGGACCACGGACAACGGTTCGGCGACGATCCGGTCACCCTGGAGGCAGAACAGCAGCACGATCGTGAACAGCAGGCCCACGAGGGCGAGCGGGCCGACGCGGGGGAGGTAACGCTGTTCGTACCACCGCCGGCCACGCCACCGTTCCCCGAGAACCCGGGACAGCGCGCCGGCGACGAGCGGGATCCCGAGGAAGATGAGCACGGACCGCACGACGTCACCGACGGGGAACCCCGCCGACGTCACGGGGAGGCCGAGCCACCCGGGCAGCACGGTGAGGTAGAACCAGCCGAGGACGCCGAGCATGACCACCTGGAACACCGCGTTGACCGTGACGAGCACGGCGGCGGCGTCCCGGTCGCCGCAGGCGAGGTCGTTCCACACGAGGACCATGGCGATGCACCGTGCGAGCCCGACGAGGATGAGCCCGGTGCGCAGGTCGGGCTGGTCGGGGAGGAACAGCCAGCCGAGGGCGACCATCACCGCGGGGCCGATGATCCAGTTGAGGACGACGGACGTCACCATGAGTCGCGTGTCCGCGGCGACGGCCGCGGTGCGGTCGTAGCGCACACCCGCGAGCGGCGGGTACATCATGACGAGCATCCCGACGAGCAGCGGGAGCGACACCCCGCCGACGTCGACGACGCCGAGGGCGTCGCGGAGCCCGGGGACGAGCCGGCCGAGCAGGACGCCGCCCGCCATCGCGGCGAGGATCCAGACCGGCAGGCCGCGGTTGAGGACGGACAGCCGGCGGACAGGATCGGGGGTCGTCGAGGACGCCGGTGGCGGGGACGACGGGGACGGGGACGACGGCGGTTGAGCTGGTGGCACGGTGGGATCACCCTCCTCGGACCGGGTGTGGTTCGGGATTTCATATCGACGTCCGTCGATACTAACAACCCGGACCCGCCCGCCGCCGGGAGGGCGGCGCGGACCGGGGGCACCGCGGCGCCACGAGCCCACCCACCACACACCGCAGGCACCGGCGGATACCCCGGGACCGCGGCGGTCGGGGCGTCGGGACACCCCGGGACGCTCCGGGACCACGGCGGTCGGGGCGTCGGGACACCCCGGGACGCACACCGCGAGCACCCGGATTCGGGGAAAACTCCGGGCCAGGGCGCTCTCGACACGCCTGCCGGGGGCGCCGGCGGTTACGATGACACGCATGACGAGGCCGACCATCCCGGCAACCGCACCGCGGGCCGCCGTGTCCACACCGCAGTCCGGACCGTGCTGCAGCCTCTCCACGCGGCCGTACACTCCGCCGGAGGCGAGCGACCTCGCGGAGCGGTTCCGCATCCTGTCCGACCCGACCCGGCTGCGGATGCTGTCGCTCATCGCCTCCCGCGGGTGCGGCCCGGTGTGCGTGGGCGATCTCGTCGACCCGCTGGGCGTCAGCCAGCCGACGGTGAGCCATCACCTGCGGATCCTCACCGACGCCGGGCTCCTCACGAGACGACGTCAGGGCCGGTCCGTGCTCTACACGGTCGTGGCCGAGGCGTTCGCACCGTTGCGCGCGGCGCTCGCGATCGGCTGACGGCGAGGGCGGACACCGGACGGCGTCGGGCCGGTGACGGCGCACCCGGCGGACGTCCCGGAGTGACGGTTCCGTTTAGTCACGTGATGTAACGAACCGCGGGTATCCGGTTACCCGGGCAGGGGCGTCCAGATCGCGAACAGGACCCGGAGGACGTCACGCAGACAGCCGCGCGACGGACAGACGGGAGCGCGCCACCGGGCCGCGGCGACGACAGGGACAACCGCGCGGCGTACCGCGCCTGCACGCCAGAGACTGAGGCGCCGGCGGCCGCCTGACAGGCTGATGCGCCAACCTGATGGACCAACGGCAAGACTGGGCGAGGCGCTGACAGCACGGGCGCCGGCGACGCCACAGGTCGAGGCGCAGACACCGCGAACGCAGGGGCCGGAGGGCGCCCCGCCGATCTCAGCAGGTCAGCCGAAGTACCGATAATATACATTATGACACTATAGCGACGTCCGGCCCCGCTTCCCGACCGCAGTGACGTCGGAAGGACATGGCCCGCACCGTCACACGAGCCTGGGCAGAGACCGGAGCGACCGGAGGACTCGAGGCTGGAACGCAGGCAACCGTTGCCGCACCGACCGATTCCAACCCTGCCGCACTAGCAGCAACGTTTGCCCTTTACGCTGGCACCTGCGCACTATGGGGCCACGGCGACTACACATCACCACCAGCCGGTCGGATACCACAACTGGACCCCCGTAGGAGGCCCCCACCGTGTTTGGATACGTGCCCCAGTTCGGCGATCTCAATCCCCGCCACATAGACCACACGCCTGTCCCGAGGACGAAGTCCCGAGCATACCAGATGGCCTGTTGGAGCGTCTGGCTCGGCGGGCACGATTTTTTCCTCGGAAGAACGTTCGCGGGCGCTATTCATTACGCGTTCACAATCGCTATGGCGTTGTCGTGGCTTTATTCCTGGCAACTGTTTTTAGCCATGGTCGCCATTAACGCATCTTGGTGCGTTCTTTCAATACGGAAGATCGCGCTGTCTAGGGCCGATGACCCAATCTACTCCGGGTGCACGCCGTCGTGGTTCTTCCCTTCAATGAGAATAGTGCTCATAAACATCCTCTGGGGGCTGAACTTCTGGAAAAACAGTTCCCCTGCAGACGGAACACAGTATAGAGGCTAAACGAGCAGAGGAGATTATCGGCGATCGTCGAGAACTCTACCCCGGCGACGATATCCAGCCCAATCCGGCGAAAAGCGGGCCAGCGACGGGACGCAACGTTCTCAGCTTCCAGCCCAGAAGGTGGCTGAAGTGCATCAGATAACCCGGTCTCTCCGCCGTCCGTGATAGCTCCCCCTCGAGGAAGAACCTCCTTCGAGATATCCGGGGGGGAGCTCCTGGACGCCTTGTGGATGATGAGAGCCCCTATGCGGCGTCTTGCGCGCAGTCTGCCTCTCCCCTGCCGGGATTTCGGGTGGCGGTGTTGTGTGTGGGCAGCGTGGTGATGGTGGCCGTGTTGTGTGTGGGCAGCGTGGTGATGGTGGTGGTGAGGTCTGTGATCAGGCCGGGGACGGCAACGCCGAAGACTCCCTGGCCTCAAGCGAGGAGGTCGGTGATTTCGTCGCTGCTGTGACAGTGGTAGATGGTGATGCCGTCGCTGAACAGTGTGGTGGCGGCCAGGTCGTCGACTCCGAGGTCTGTCAGTGTGTTCAGCGCGGTGCGTACTGCCTTCAGCAACAGTCCGGCATCCAACAGGGACGCGATGATTTTGGTGATGACGATGTCCAGGACGCTGTAGAGCCTGCTGGTCCCGGACCCGGCGGCGGGGGGTGATACTGGCGGTGACCAGGCCGGTTCGTGTCCCGAAGTCGAGCTGTCGGTAGGTGATACCGGCGATCTGAGCCACCGTCGGAGCGACGTACCCCACTACCGGGGTTTCGTCACTAATGACCGAAAGATCGAACAATCTGCCCTGCACTCCTGCTCCGGTGCGAATTTACGGCACACCGACTCGTGACGTGCCATTTTCGTCACCAGCGTCACGTCAACCCCGGGCCCGACACCCTTGGAGACCCCCAACCCTCACGTGTCGGCCACATCCACACGACAATATACTCTCGTATGTTAACCGTATACTTTTGTCTATTTACCGATACTACGCTTCCGTATATTCTGGATTCGGATGGACCTGACACGCTTGACTTCCCTCTTCCCCACCACCACGCACCCGCCCCAGAAGAATTCCCCATGAAGAGGCAGATCGTCCTCAACGACGAAACATCTGAGGCCACCACCGATGTGTCTGGCCGCCACCATATCGACATAGCAGATTCCCCGCGGGCCTGCACCACCATGACGCCCTAACACATCGACCTGGAGGTACACAGTGGGAAGCTTCGGGATTATTGAAGTACTGATATTCGCCGTAACGGCCCTGGTGGTCGCGCCATTCGTATGGGCGATCATGACGATCATCCGAGCGCTCAGGCGTAAGTGATCGATACGGGGCGCGACTTTCTATGTCGCGAGGCGAAGCATCTGGACGCGATTGACGTCAGCGAAGGAGCCGTGCATGGACGGCAAGAAAAGATTGATCCTCAAGGCGTCGCAGTGGTGGGCCACGATGGCACTAGGGCTCCTGGTTTATTTTGCCGCGATCAGGCCGCACCTTCTCGGTCGTCCGTTTTCTTGGCAGTCATGGGGAGAAGCGGTGCTCCTCGGCACACTTGCCGGCGTCTTGTTCATCATCTACAGCAGACCCCGAAAATAGCACCAATGGTGCACCGGACCACCGGTAGGGCGCTCACTCGTTGTCCGTTCCCCCACCCAACGAGAACAGAAGCATGATGACAAGCCCGATGCCCAGGCTGATGAGAGCCACAAAAACCGACTTGGGAAAATCGCCTCCCATCAGGTAGAGAGACACAGCGCCAACCACAGCCAGCGCAACAGAAATCGTAATTCCAAGCGTATTCTGACCCTTCATTATTATATCCCTCCATCAAGTCAGGCGTGGCGCCAGGTAGACTTCTAGGCGCTGTTCAACATATCGTTTTACATCGGAATCGAGGTTTTGATGATGTGCCTGCCGCCAGGTGTCCGCACCGCGGCCGCTGACAACGCCCAGGCCTCGTCGTTCCTAGCCTGCATCTGGCCGTTTATGACCGACTGTCCACGGAAAGGACGTTCGGCTACGCCCGGAGTATACACAATAACCGTAGCTCCGACCATAGCACGAGCGATCCAGGCCGTGATGAGGCCGCGGCCCATACGGGTCATGCATCCACTCCCCTCCACCCCACCGCCAGAGAGCACACGGGACGGGAATATACGTTGAGCACAAGACCATCCGGGCGCGACCGGTGAATTGTTGCCACCGTGCAGTTCAGATCAATGTCTGTTGCGTCCGTTCGAGTGAAGGCACGACCGGACACAAACGAGTATTGGCAGGCTCCACAGAGACCGCATCCACCTCGCTCGCTTCGTCCCAGTAAGGCTGCGAACAAGCCTCCAGGAATAGCGACGGACCTGTGCGGGGAGTGTGTCCTTAGTTTCACGGTGCCTCACAGCGCAGCCCGACGGCCCCGTTGCCCTACGTTTCGGGCAGATATACCGGAAACTCCCAAGACCACGCTCTCGACCGAATCGATCCGACAAACCGTACCCATGTTCATGCTCATGCTCGCGTGCCGAGCACTTCCGCGAGCACTGAGCCTCCCCCGGCTGACTGACGGCAGTCCGGAGGGCTTCCGGTGTCACAGACCGTTGTTGCGTCGTCTCGGACGGTCACCAGGCTTCATTGCGGTCTTCGAGGTAGCACACGATTCCGATCAAGCTCCGCACCAGCGTGTCGACGCCGAGCGGTTCACCGGCGGCCTCCGCAGCCCGGTAATTCGCCTCGAGGCCTGTCAACCACGCTGCGGTCCCGGGATGGGTGTCGGTGGGAAACTCCTCGAGAATCTCCTGCAAGAACTCCGACATCGGCCGTGGGGCACGCCTGTCCCTGCCGCTCATCCGATTTCGCCTTTAAGGTTGATTCGATGTGATTCGGTCATGACACCAGCATTCCACACCCCGGGGATAAGCCCGTCCCTGCCGGGTCACATCCACCCGGAACAGGCAGGACAACACCATCGCCTCCGCATCCGCGACCGTCGACACCTCCGGGTCCGGAGCATCCGGAGCGTCACCTACCAGGCAGCCACGGTGGTAGCGGCCCCTGTCCTCCATCATAATGACAGGTAGACTGCACCGGACACGTAGACAGCCGGTGGCACTTACCCCACCATTGTCCCGAACGGAGGGCACCTCATCTCATGAGAAATTCTAACGTTCCGGTATTACGCCCGGCGCCTGAACTGGCCTGGGCCGGCATGATGGTCTTCCTCTCACCGATGATCGACGAGAGCACCACGTCATTGACCGACCTCGATCCCGTGTACCGGGCAGGGTACGCAGTGATCTTCATCATCTGCGTCACGCTGTCTGTGAGGATCGCACTCCGAGCCTCAGCACGTTACGGCCAGCTCACCCGCATGGTGTTGTTCTACTGCGGAATCACGATCCTCGGTATCACCTGGACCAGCACCATCGGAAGGGTGGTCATCCTGCTTCTCGGCCTCGTCTACTTCGCCGTTCCCATCCGTGCGGGATCACGGGGCGGAACGGGCATCACTGACGGCGGGAGTGCCGGGGCACCCACTCCGTCATAAGGCACACGTCGTGCGGCGGTTATCTGAGAATCGACCCGTCGGTCCGGCGCGGCGCCGGGATCTCGGCGACCACGAGTCCCGACGGCACTGAGACCGCACCCCGGATGGCCGCTCCCCCCACCACCCTGATCCGCAGGACGGGAATCGAGCCTGTCTCCTCGTCGTCGCGGCTGGAGCGGGCCTCTCGCGCGCTCCGTGTCAACGCTAGTGTCTCCTCGTCGTCGAGGCTGGGGCGGGCCTCTCGCGCGCTCCGTGGCGACGCTACTTTCGGCTGTTTCTTCTCCCGAAGAAGTACCCCAGGGCGATGAACGCGGCGGGCCCGAGGAGCATGAGCCCTATCGACACACACGCTATCAGCAGCTCGATGATTCCCATGTCTACCCTTTCGTCTCCCTCCAGGCGTTGCAGTGAGAGGTCGTGGACATCCCGTCCCACCGTGTCCGGTCAACGCCCGACCCTACTCGACCTTCACGGTTTCTGACGCGCCGTCACTGATACAGCCCCCCGGTCAGGTCCACCGGGACCGCGGGGACCGCGAGCGTCGCCACCACACCGGCCGGCCGACCACGCTGTCGTCGTTCCCCCTCCCCCAACGGGCGTGCCCCCGCCGGGAACAGCCGTCCCGGACGTGACACATCCGGTCGGCAGGAACGAACGCGTGACGTCGGCAGGGCCTGGCTCATGCCGTCGACCGCACCGGACACTTGACGTCCACGGACAATTTTCACGGTCATTGTCAGGGAACCGTAGACAGGGGCAGTACCTGCGCTGTATAACTCCGTACACCCGTTTCCTCAGGGAAGGAGTCCCACCGATGTCCACCGACCTCCGGCGTCCCGCCGCTCACCCGTCATGATCCGGTACCTGAAGAAATACTCCGGCTACGCGGCACTGCTGGCGGGCATCTTCGGCACGGCCAGCGTACGGCCCGGCTGGACGCTGTACACCATACTCGGCAGGAAAGGGTTCCCGGTGGGTATTATCCCCGGCTACGCGGCCGTCTACGTCGTCTGCCTAGGGCTGTTCGCCACCGAAAACTGGCGGAAGGCCCACGACGGTACCCGGGCCGCTGACGTCCTGGATCTCGCGTGTGTCGTGCTGCCCATGGGGACGATGATCCTGTGCACGGCCTTCATCCCTCGGTCCGCGTTCCGCTCCTCCCCCGGAGGTGAGCCCCGTTTGTCACGGCCGTCGGCATGTGGGTCCTGTACGAGGTTGTGACGAAGCACCGTCCGATTCCGACGAGGCGCCGGATGACGAAGCACCGGATGACCAGGTGCCGTCCGACGAGGCACCTGACGACCAGGAACCGTCGGCTCTGCCGTCCGGTTCCGACGACCACCACGCGCCCGGGACGCCGGCCTCTCACAAAGGACGGTGACGCAGCCACTCCAGCACCGCGCGGACCCGCCGGTTGCCGTCCTCCGGGGTGAACCCGAGCTTCATGAAGATGTTCGCGACGTGCTTGCTCACCGCCCCGGCACTGAGGCGCAGGTGCCGCTCGATCTCCGGGTTGCCCAACCCACGCGCCATGAGTTCCAGGACCTCCCGCTCGCGACCCGTCAGCGCGCCGACTCCGGTCGTCCGGCTGCGCAGCAGGACGCGCACCACCTCCGGGTCGACGACGGTCCCACCGTCGGCGACGTCGCGCACGGCCCGGAGAAACTCCGTGACGTCACCCACCCGCTCCTTGAGCAGGTAGCCGAACCCGCCGTGCTCCATGAGCACGTCGAGGTACGCGGCGGCGACGTACTGGGACAGGACGACGACGGGAAGTGGCGCGCGACCTGCCCGCGCCCGCGCCTCCCGGAGGCGGTGCACCGCGACGAGCCCGTCCTCCCCCATCCCGGGCGGCATCCGCACGTCCGTGACGACGAGGTCCGGGTCGACCGTGTCACACTCCCTCTCCAGCGCCTCCGCGTCGGCGACGTCGTGGACGTCGTGCCCGGCGGCGCGCAGCAGTTCCGCGAGCCCGGCGCGCAGGAGCGCCGAGTCCTCGGCCAGCAGGATCCTCATGTCAGCTCCGTCCGTGTCCGTCGAGGGGGGTGTGCCGGGGGAGCGTCATCTCCAGCGACGCACCGGGGTACCGCCGGGAGGGGCCGACGCGGACTGTCCCGCCGAGCACGGCCGCCCGTTCCCGCAGCCCGGCGATGCCGGTGCCCGGTGGTCCGGCCGCGCTGCGGGTTCCGTCGTCCCCGGTGGGCGTGACCCCGGCTCCGCGCCCGGCACGCCCGGCTCCCTCGTCACCACCGCCGCAGTCACCACCGCCAGGGGCCGTGGGCACGCGCCCGGTCCCCGCGGGGGCGAGCCCGGAGCCGTCGTCGTCGAGCGTGAGCGTCACGGCGTCCCGGCCGTACCGGACGCGCAGCCCGACCCGCCGGGCGTGGCCGTGGCGCACGGCGTTCGTCACGCCCTCCGCCGCGCAGTGGTACAGCAGGAGGGCCGGGGTGGCGGCGAGGGAGCCGTCCGCACCCGGGGCGGCGGTCTCCTCGACCCCGCCGTCCAGCCCGGAGTGCGCGACGAGTTCCCGCAGCGCGTCGCCGAGCCCCCGGTCGCGGAGCACCTGCGGGTAGAGGCCGCGGACGGTGGCGCGCAGGGCCTCCGACGCCCGGCGGGCGTTGAGCTGTGCCTGCGCGAGCGGGCCGAGCAGCGGGGACTCCTCCCCCGCCTCGCCCGCCTGTCCCGCCGTCCCGGTCGCCGGGCCCGTCCCACCCGGGGCCCCCGGGTCCCTCGCCGTCCCGGTCGCCGCGGCATCCCGGCGGAGCGCCAGCTCCAGCGTGCCGAGGGACAGCTGCAGCGCGGTGAGGTACTGCTGCACCCCGTCGTGCAGCTCACGTTCGATCCGGCGACGCTCCGCGTCGACGGCGTCGGCGAGCACCGCCCGGGAGCGTTCGAGCTGCTCGATGTCCCGGCCGGTCGGCGCGTTCGCGGCGGTCGTGGCCCACACGGACAGCCCGCTGAGGAGCCACGACAGGTAGACGAGGACGACCAGGGCGAGCACCGCCACGACCAGTGCCACGCCGACGATCCCGGGGGTCCAGGTGACCTCCCCCGATCCGAGGGTCATCCGCGCGTCCCCCGGGTGCAGCACCGCGACGACCGCGCCGACGATCCCCCCGCCGACGAGACCGCCCGCACCCCCGACCACGCCGAGGGCGACGACGCCGAGGACGTCGAGAACCCCCAGCAGGACTATCCGCTGCCAGCCCTGCCAGCCGCCCCGACCCCTCGGCGTCACCGGCGCCCCCGTCCACCGGGCACCCGCCCGGCCCAGGGCGTCGGCGACCCGCGCGACGACCGGGAGCAGGGGCAGGAGGAGGACCGACGCCACGCAGAGCGGAACCGCCACCAGGGCGAGGACGACCGTCCAGCCGACGGCACGCCAGGCCGCCCCGGACAGGACGAAGCGCAGGGGGCCGCGCCGGAAACCGGGTGGCCAGCCACGGTCGGCCACCCCGGCGGGGGTGTCCGGTCCGGGCGCCCCGTGAGGTGTGGTCGTCGGCAGACTCATGGCTTTCGACAATAGCCGGGCCACCGGCCGGGGACAGTGGAGCTGGCTCCACCCCGGGACGGGACCTCCCGCCCTTCCCGCCACGCCCCGCGACGGGTGGACTGGTGCCATGACCAGCCACGCACCGACCCCACCGCCGGCCGCCCGGCCCGGCCACCGCACCCCCCGCCGGTCCCCGGCGCCCCGCCACGCGACCGTCCGGCCCGTCGTCGCCCGGGGGGTGACCCGCCGGTTCGGCCGCCGGACCGTCATCCCCCCGACCGACGTCACGGTCCACCCCGGCGAGATCCTCGGCCTCACCGGGCCGTCCGGCGCGGGTAAGACGACGATGCTGGCGCTCCTCTCCGGGCTCGACTCCCCGAGTTCCGGCACGGTCACCGCCCCGTCGAGGAGGGAGCGGGCCTTCGTCTTCCAGGACTACAACCTCCTGGAGTCCCTCACCGCCCGCGACAACGCCCTGCTCACGGCCCGTCTCCTGGGGCGTCGGACGACGCGCCGGGACGTCCGGGACGTCTTCGCGTCGCTGGGGCTCGACGGTCTGGAGCGTCGTCTCCCCCACCAGCTCTCCGGGGGCCAGCAGCAGCGGGTCGCCGTCGCCCGGGTCCTGCTCGCCCGCGTGCCCTACATCTTCGCCGACGAGCCGACCGGTGCCCTGGACCCGGCGTCGGCGGCCGTCGTCCTCGACCACCTCCGCGGCTGCGCGGACCGGGGGGCGGCGGTCGTCCTCGTCACCCACACCCGGGAGGCGATGCGGATCGTCGACCGGGTGCTCCCCCTCGGCGGTGGCGGTGGCGGTGTCGGTCCGGGGCCCGGTGCGGGTCCGGGTCCGCGTCCGGGTGTCGGTCCCGGTCCCGGCGGCGCGGCGGAGGTCCCCCGGTGACCCCGACGGCCCCCGCGGCCCTGGTGTCCGTCGCGGCCCGGGACCTGTGGGACGACCGGCTGTCCTGGCTCGGCCTGCTCCTCACGCTCGTCACCGCCGGGGCCGGCACGACGTGCGCCGTGGCGTACCTCCTGACCGGCTCGGACGCCGGCACCGGGTTCGGTGGGACGGTCCTGGGCATGATGGTGCTCAGCGTGGTCGCGGCGTCGTCGACCCTGTCCGGGCTCATGCTCGACGAACGCCGGGCGACGTACGCCCGCTGGCGGCTCGCCGGGGTGTCCGGCGCGGGGGTGGCCGCGGTGGTGCTCGCCCGGACGACGCTCGTCGCCGCGGTCGGCGCGGTCCTCGGCACGCTCACGGCACCGGCCCTGCTACCGGGGGCGTCCCACCTGCTCGCCCTGAACGGCTCACCACTGCCCGAACCGCCGGTCACGGTGACGGTCGCCGCCGTGGCCGTGGGGGTGTGCGTCGGCTCGACGCTGCTCGGCGTGCTCCGGCCGACGGTCGCGGTCGCGTGGGCGCCGCCGCTGGTCGCGGTGCGGTCGGCGGTCGTGCCCCGGTCGCGGCCGCGGGTGGCCCCGACGCTGCTCGGGCTGCTGTTCGGCGCGTCGTTCGTGGCGCTGCTCCTCGACGACGCGTTCCGGCGGGACCCGTCGAACGGCGTCGCGACGGTGCTGCTCGTGACGATGACGCTCGTGCCGCTGGCGGGCTGGTACATCGGCCCGCTGCTCCAGTGGACGCGCCTGCTGCACGTGGCCGGGCCCGCCGCCCGGGTCGCCGCGGGCTCCGTGCGCGCCCGGTCGGCCTTCACGTCGGCGCTGGTGGTCCCGTGGTTCCTCGTCGCGTCGATGACCGTCGGGCTCGGGTCGTCACTGTCCGTCCTCGTCACCGCGCAGGGTGGCGACGCCGCCGCCCTGTGGTCCGGCCTCGCCCTGCTCTCCCCTGTCGCCGGGCCTCCGCTCGTCGCGGGACTGGGGTCGGTGTGCGTCATGCGCCGCCGCCGCGTCGTGGACGACCGGACGCTCCGCCGCGCCGGGGCCTCGCGCCGGCACCGTGCGGCGGTGGTCGGGTGGGAGGCGGTGTGCGTCGTCGTCACCGTCGCCGTGCTCACCCTCGCGGTGACGGTCGCCGGGGTCGCCACGACGGAGACCGCCCTGGTGGGACGGCCGTTCCCGGCGGGATGGGCCGACGCCGTGCTCTGGTTCCCGCTCGGGGTCGTCCTCGGGGTGATGCTCGTGCTCGTGACGCTCCTCGGTCTGCTCGTCCGGCGCGACGGCCGGCGCCCCGGCCGGTGAGCGCGGTCCGGAGGCACGGGAGGGGCACCGCGGGGGCACAGGAGGGGCACCGCGGGGACGCCGGAGGGGCACCGCGGGGGCACAAGAGGGGCACGACGGCAACACGACGGAGACACGCGTGAGCGCAGTCGTGTCACAACCGGGTGACCGTGCGTGACAGGCCACCCGCGGGCTCCTACGCTGGTCGGAATGACGGACCCCCACGACCACGCCCACGCCCACCACCACGGCCACGCCCACGGACACTCCCACGGCCAGGCCCACCACGGCCCCGCGGACCTGCTCCCCGCGCTCCTCGACCTCGACGCCGTCGTGCACGCGCCGATGATCAGCGAGGCCACCGGCATCGTCGCCGCGACGGCCGGCCGCCCAGGACCGGTGCGGTCGGTCGTCGACCTCGGGGCCGGCACCGGCACCGGGACCGTCGCCCTCGCCCGCCGGTTCCCCGACGCCGTCGTCACGGCGGTCGACCTGTCCACGGAGATGCTCGACGCCGTCCGGCGGCGCGCGGACGAGGCCGGCCTCTCGGAGCGGGTCCGGACCGTCCGGGCGGACATCGGGTCGGACGGCCTGCCCGTCGACGCCGTCGACGTCGTGTGGGCGTCGGCGATGCTCCACGAGGTCCCGGACCCGCGGGCGGCCCTCGCCACGCTCCGCTCCGCCCTCGCCCCGGGTGGTGTGCTCGCCGTCGTCGAGATGGACGCCCCGCCCCGGGTCCTCCCCGACGACCTCGAGGCACTCGAGTCCCGCCTCCGTGACGTCACCGACGCAGCCAGTCCCGCGTACCACCCGGACTGGACCCCCACCCTCGTCGACAGCGGCTTCACCTCGGTCACCGCGCACCCGCTGACCGTCGACGCGACGTACGACCCGGACAGCCCCGGCGGCGCCTACGCCGCGCTCGAGCTCACGAGGCTCGTCCGCGAGGGCCGCGAGGCACTGTCCGACGAGGACCGGCGGGCCTTCGACACCATCCTGTCGGACCGCGGGAGCGCGGCGTCGTCCCTCCCCCGCCGGCTCCACGGCGTCGACACCGTGCACGTGCGCAGCCACCGCACCCTGTGGACGGGCCTCGCCCCGGAGCAGCCGTGAGCGACCGGCGGCAGCCGGGGCCCGGGACCGCGGCGGACCTGCAGGGACGGCTCGACCGGTACTGGTCGGGGCGGGCGACGGCGTACACGGAGCGGCAGCGCCGTGACGCCCGGGCGGCGTCGGACCTGCGGGTCTGGACCGGCCGGTGGAGCCGGGTCCTCCCCGGACCGCCCGGCCGCGTCCTCGACGTCGGCACCGGGTCGGGCTACCTGGCGTTCCTGCTCGCCGACCTGGGGTACGACGTCACCGGCATCGACCTGTCCCAGGGGATGCTCGCCGTCGCGCGGGACCGGGTCCGGGAGGCCGCCGACGGGGACACGCGGGCGCCCCGTTTCGTCGAGGACGACGCCGTCGCCCCGGCGCGCGTCCGCGGGCCGTTCGACGCCGTCGTCGGCCGGTACGTGCTGTGGACCCTCCGCGACCCGGTGGCGGCCGTCCGCCGCTGGATGACGCTGCTGGCACCGGGTGGGACCGTGGCCTGCGCCGACGCCGCCTGGTACCCCGGGGGGATCGACCCGGGGACGACGGTCGAGTCCACGGACGGCCCGGACGCGTTCGTGCGGACGTACTCCACGGCCACCCTCGACGCCCTCCCCCTCGCCCGCGCCCGGGACGCCGACGACTTCGCGGCCGTCCTGACCGACGCCGGGCTCGCCGACGTCGAGGTCGTCCCCGTGCCCGAACTGGCGGAGCTCGACCGGAGGTTCGGCATGTCGCCGGGGCACGAGTCCCGGCCGCAGTTCATCGTCACCGGGCGCCGGCCGTGACGTGACCGGGGCGCCGACCGTGACGGGCCCGGGGCGGGACGGTCAGAGGGCCAGCCCGGCCGCGCGCCGTCGGGACCGGACGACCTGGTTGACGACGGTGACGACGACGAGCGCCGCCGCGAGCGGGTAGATGGCGCCGAGGCCGAGGCCGGTGAACGCCAGGGCCCCCAGCAGCGCCCCGACGGCGAGGCAGACCCACAGGGTGAACGGGTAGATCCACGCGCGGTGGTCGCCGCCGAAGAAGGAGTCGACGATGCGCTGCGCGGTCTTCACGAGGGTCCCCGTGACGTAGGTCAGGGGGATGCTGACCTCACCCTTGCGCTCGAACACGGAGTTCACCGCGCCGACGCCGAGCGAGACGAAGAGCATCGCCGGGAGGGACCAGCCCACCGCGTGGGCCGCCGCGCCGAGCACGAAGGCCGTCGAGACCGTCACGAGCACCGCCTCGCGGGCGCGGTAGACCCCCCACCTGCGGGTCGCCAGCCGGTGCACGACCGCGCCGAGCATGACCCCGACGAGGAAGAGCGCGATGCACCGGGCCGTGAGCCAGAACAGGTCGGGGTGTTCCTCGACGCCGGTCACGGCCATGCGCGTCGTGTTGCCGGACATGAAGGAGAGGAAGACTCCCCCGAAGAACATGAATCCGAGGGAGTCCGCGTATCCGGACACGGCGGCGAGGGTCAGGGCGAGAACGCGCTCGCCGGGTCGGTAGTCGATCATTCGTGTGCACCGTCCAGGTCGTTGGTGGTCGTCGTGGGAGTCGTGAGGCGGCAGGTCGTTCGTCGTCTGACGTCGTCGCGGCTGTGTGGGCCACCGG
Organism: Corynebacterium bovis DSM 20582 = CIP 54.80; assembly: GCF_030408615.1. Taxonomy (NCBI): domain Bacteria; kingdom Bacillati; phylum Actinomycetota; class Actinomycetes; order Mycobacteriales; family Corynebacteriaceae; genus Corynebacterium; species Corynebacterium bovis. The sequence goes on from NZ_CP047187.1 coordinate 1,467,562, forward strand.
GGCCGTCACGGCACGGGCGGTGTGTGGCGTTGTCCGTATCCCGGGGTGTCCGTGTCCCCCGGGGGTGACGGCGACGTTACAAAACCCCGGCCGTGGAACCCGCGTCACCGGGAGCCGATGTGACACTAATCACATCCCGCTCCCGGTCCCGGCAGACCTGCTGCACACGGGCGTCCGCGACCCTCCCGCCGCCGCGGCCCCGGTACTGGACACATCAACCATCGCACGCCAACCCCCACCTGAGGCACACCGGCCCCCCGCCGCAGGGCTACAGTCTGATGATGTCAGCTCCACCTCACCACGAAAGGAACACCGTGAGCGCCATCACCGTCTACGGCTCGACCGGCATGGTCGGCCGCCCCATCACCGAGGAGGCCGTCCGCCGCGGCCACACCGTCACCGCCGTCTCCCGCCACGAGTCCCCCGAGAACCCCGTGGCCGGCGCGACCTACGTCACCGGTGACTTCTGGGACACCGCCGACGTCGTGGAGAAGGCGAAGGACGCCGACGTCCTCGTCGTCTCCGTCCCCGCACCCCGCGACGGTTCCCCCCTCCACCCGATCATCGACGCCCACCGTGCGGCCGTCGACGCCCTCCGCGGCCTCCCCACGCGGGTCTTCGTCATCGGCGGCGCGGGCGGGCTCTTCACCGCCGACGGCGAGCGGCTCGTCGACACCGACCTCGTCAAGGACATCTACAAGCCGGAGGCCCGGGCCTTCCTCGAGGTGCTCACCACCTACGAGAACGCCCCCGAGGACCTCGACTGGGTCATGCTCGCCCCGTCGCCCGTCATCGCCCCCGGTCCGGCCACGCCGGAGCACGTCCTCGGCACCGACACCCCCGTCGGCGACCACGTCAGCACCGGGACGTTCGCGGAGGCCGTCGTCGACGAGATCGAGGAGCCGGCCCACCGGCGCGTCCGCTTCACCGTCGCCGACGGCGAGTGACCGTCCGCGGGGCACCGCCCCGCCGACGCTGTCCTAAGATGATCCCCCATGAGTGAAGAGCGGGAGATCCTGACCTACGAGATGTTCGGCACGGCGATGCGGGAGCTCGCCCAGACCGTCATCGACGACTACCGCCCGGACGTGGTGCTCTCCATCGCCCGGGGCGGCCTCCTCATCGGAGGGGCGCTGGGCTACGCCCTCGGCATCAAGAACGTCTCCGTCATCAACGTGGAGTTCTACACCGACGTCGACCAGCGGCTCGAACAGCCGGTCATGCTCCCGCCGACGCCCGAGGCCGTCGACCTCACGGGGATGAAGGTGCTCATCGCCGACGACGTCGCGGACACCGGGGGCACCCTGCGGCTCGTCCAGGAGTACTGCGCCGCGCACGTCGCGGAGTCCCGGACCGCGGTCATCTACGAGAAGCCGCACTCCGTCATCACCCCGGACTACTCGTGGCGGACGACCGACCGCTGGATCGACTTCCCCTGGTCGAACCAGCCCCCGGTCACGCCGCGCTGACCCCTGCGCGCCACCGGACGCGCCCGCCGGCCCGACCGGCACGGCCCACGGCCCACGACCCCGGCCGTGACCGCTGCCGCTACCGTGACCGTCCGCCGAGCTCCCGGCCGAGCGCCTCGCCGACGCGCCGGCCGCTGTGCACGCACCCGCCGAGGAACGTCCCCTCGAGCGCGTTGACCCCGTGCATCCCCCCGCCGCCGAACCCGGCGGCCTCCCCCGCGGCGTAGAGCCCCGGGAACACCGACCCGTCGGGGCGCAGGCACCGCCCGGACAGGTCCGTCTCGATGCCCCCGAGCGTCTTCCGGGTGAGCATCCGCAGCCGGACGGCGATGAGCGGCCCGTGCTTCCCGTCGAGGAACCGGTGCGGGGGCGCGCACCGCACGATCCGGTCGCCGAGGAACGACCTCGCCGTGCGGATGTAATTGACCTGGATGTCCTTGGAGAACCGGTTGTCCAGCTGGCTGTCCCGGTCCTCGATCTGGCGGCGGAGGCGGGCGGGGTCGACCTGCGGCCGGTCCGGGCCGACGAGACCGTTCATCCCCTCGACGAGCTCCTCGAGGGTGTCGGCGATGACCCAGTCCTCGCCGTGGTCCATGAAGTTGCGCACGGCCACGTGGGTGCCGGGCAGGATCTTCGACAGGAGCTTGCGGACCTCCTTGTCCGTGAGGTCCGGGTTCTGCTCGGACCCGGAGAAGATGAACTCCTTGTCCGCGATCTCCTTCGTGAGGACGAACCAGCTGTAGCCGTGGCCGGTGCGCCCCAGGTGGGAGACCGCGGCGAGGTTGTCGGACCCGGGGAACACGGACGTCGGCAGCCGGGTGCCCTCGGCGTCGAACCACATCGCCGAGGGGCCCGGGATGATCCGGATGCCGTGCCCGGGCCAGATCGGGTCCCAGTTCGCCATGCCCTCCGGGTAGTGCCACATGCGGTCGGTGTTCACGACGTTCGCCCCCGCGGCCTGCGTGATCCCGATCATGCGGCCGTCGACGTGGGCCGGCACGCCGACGACCATCTCCTCCGGGCACTCCCCCCAACGGTCCGTCGGCCAGGACCGGCGCACGAGGTCGTGGTTGCCGCCGATGCCGCCCGAGGCGACGACCGTCGCGTCCGCCCGGAGGGTGAAGGTCCCGACGACCTCCCGTGGGGAGGCGACACCGCGGGGCAGGTCGTCGCACGGGTCGAGCAGCGCCCCGGACACCCCGGTGACCCGGCCGTCGACGGTGGTCAGTCCGTCGACCCGGTGCCGGAACCGGAACTCGACGCGGCCCGCCTTCTCCGCCTCGAGCAGCGGTTCGAGGAACACCCGGACGATCTCGGGGCCCGTGCCCCACGTGAGGTGGAACCGGGGCACCGAGTTGCCGTGGCCGGAGGCGTCGCCGGAGCCGCGCTCGGCCCAGCCGACCGTGGGCAGCACGCGCAGGCCGAGGCTGCGCAGGTAGCGCCGTTTCTCGTGCGTGGCGAAGCGGACGTACTCGCGGCCCCACCGACGCGGCCAGGTGTCGTTGGGGGTGTCGTCGTACCGCGCGGAGTTCTCCCAGTCGCGCCAGGCGAGCTCCTCGCTGTCGTGGACGCCCATGATGCGTTGCTCCGGGCTGTCGACGTAGAAGAGGCCGCCGAGGGACCAGAACGCCTGGCCGCCGAGGTTCGCCCGGTTCTCCTGGTCGAGGACGAGGACACGCAGCCCCGCCCGCTGCGCCTCGTAGGCGGCGACGAGGCCGGCCAGCCCCGCGCCGACGACGATGACGTCGGCGTCCGTGGGACCGGTCGTCCCCGTGCCCGAGCTTCCCGTGGCCGTGGCTCCCGTGGCCGAGTTTCCCGTGCCCGTGATGTTCCCGCCCGTGGTGTCCGTGCCCGAGGTGTCCGTCGCAGCCATGGGCGGGAGTCTATTCCGCCGCCGCCGGCCCCGCAGGCGTTTTGCGGCACCGCGCGCAGGTCACGCCGTCGGTGTCATCCGTGCAGCCCACCGTGGCGTCTTGACTTCACTCCCCTCGACACCTTAGTGTCCCATCCATTGATCTCAGTGTTCCACTCATTGAGACTCCGCCGGGTCCGCCCGGCCCGGCGCCGCGGTCCACCCCGGCACCGTCACCGACCGCGACGACACACGGGAAGGCACCGACACACGATGAGCACCTCCTCCACCTCCGCCCACCCGGTGGGCCACAGCGGCCGCCCGGCCGGGGACGCCGTCCGCCCGCCGGTCACGGACCGCGCGACGAAGCGCCGCATCATCATCGCCTCGACCGTCGGCACGACCATCGAGTTCTACGACTTCTACGTCTACGCGACGGCCGCCGTCGCCGTCTTCCCCTTCCTCTTCTTCCCGAAGCAGGAGAGCGAGACGGTCAACCTCCTCGCCTCCTTCGCGACATTCGGGCTCGCCTTCATCGCCCGTCCGCTCGGGTCGGTCATCTTCGGCCACTTCGGCGACCGCATCGGCCGGAAGGCGACCCTCGTCGCGTCCCTGCTCACCATGGGGATCGCGACGTTCCTCATCGGCCTGCTCCCGACGTACGGCCAGGTCGGGATCATCGCGCCCGCGCTCCTCGCCGTCATGCGGTTCTGCCAGGGGCTCGGCCTCGGCGGTGAATGGTCCGGCGCGGCCCTGCTCGCGACGGAGACCGCCGAGCACGGACGCCGTGCCCGCGCGGCGATGTGGCCGCAGCTCGGCGCACCCTTCGGCTTCTTCCTCGCCAACGGCCTGTTCCTCATCATCGTCAGCGTCCTCCACCCGGTGAAGGGTGACCTGTCCGGCGCGTTCATGACGTGGGGCTGGCGCATCCCGTTCCTGCTGTCCGCGGTCATGGTCCTCATCGGGCTCTACGTGCGGTTCCGGCTGGAGGAGACCCCGGTTTTCCGCGAGGCCGTCGACGCCGGGCAGAAGGTGTCCACCCCGGCCACGGCGGTCGTGCGCACCGCGTGGCGGCCGCTCATCCTCGGCACCGCCGTCATGATGTCGACGTACACGCTGTTCTACCTCGTGACCACGTGGATCCTCTCGTACGGGATCGGCAACCGGGCGACCGGCGCGGGCCTCGGCATCGCCTACAACGACTTCCTCCGCATCCAGCTCGTCTCCGTCGTGTTCTTCGCCGTGGGCGTCCCGGTCTCGGGGGCGCTCGCCGACCGGTTCGGCCGCAGGCGGTTCCTCATCGCGGCGTCGGTGCTCCTGCTCGTGGTGGCCCTGGCCTTCGGCCCTGTGCTCGACCCCTCCCGGGCGAGTGTCCCGGTGATCACGGTCTTCCTCTCGGTGGGGATGCTCGCCATGGGGCTCATCTTCGGCCCGATGTCCTCGGTGCTGCCGGAGATGTTCCCGACGAACGTCCGCTACACGGGCTCGGGCATCGCCTACAACGTGGCGTCGATCCTCGGCGCCGCCATCGCACCGTTCATCGCCACCGCCCTCGCCGCGGAGTACGGCGCCGGGGCCGTCGGGGCCTACCTCGCGGTCGTGACGGTCATCAGTCTCATCGCGATCCTCGTCATGCGCGAGACCAGCCACGTCGACCTCACGACCGTGGGGGGACCGGACCGGGGGTGACGACCCGGCGGTGCCGGGAGCACCCGTGGCGGCCGGCCGGGGCCGGAGGTCCGGTCGCGTGACGGCCCCGCGGACCACTCCGTTATGCTGGTGCCGTTGCCGGGTCACCTGACCCGGGCCGTCCCCGCACCACCGTCAGCACCGCTAGTGAGGAGCACGATCGCGTGTTCGAAGTCGAAAGCCTCATCAGTTCCTTCGGCTACATCGGCATCCTCACCGTCATCTTCATGGAGACCGGCGTCCTCATCGGCTTCATCTTCCCCGGGGACACGCTCCTGTTCACGGCGGGGATCATGGCCGCGACGGACGACCCGTTCGCCCCGTTGTGGACCCTGCTGCTCGGCATCCCGGTGGCGGCGGCGGTCGGCGACCAGGTGGGGTACTTCATCGGCCGCCGTTTCGGACCGCCGATCCTGCGGTCGCGCCCGATGCAGTGGATCGGGCCGACGGCGCTGGACAAGACGAACTGGTTCTTCGACCGCTACGGGCCGGTGACGGTGATGCTCGCCCGCTTCATCGGCGTCGTGCGCACCCTGACCCCCGTCGTCGCCGGGGTCGCCCACATGAACCACCGTGCGTTCACGTTCTGGTCGGTGCTCGGCTGCGCGATCTGGGGGGCCGGGATCACCGCGCTCGGGTACTTCCTCGGCGGCATCCCCTTCGTCCAGGAGTACATGGAGATCTTCATCGTCCTCGGCGTCGCCTCGGTCGTCGTCCCGGTCGCCGTCAAGGTCGGGCAGATCCTGTGGAACCGGTGGCGGTCGGGTCGACGGACCGACGAGCCGCGCTGACCTCACCGCGCACGCGACCACCGTCCGCGTCCCGACCGTGACCACCGCGGCCGTGGGCGCCGCCCGCACCCACCCGCCGACGCCTCCGTCGACCCCCGACCGTGGGCGCCGTCAGCACCGTCGCAGCCGTCCCAGCCGTCAGCGCCGTCGCAACGTGAACTGGACGCAGTCCACCGCCCCGGCGGAGATGAGCGCCTCGTGGAGCGCCAGCTGGAAGTCCCACAGCCGCCGGTACGCGACGTCGAACCCCGCGGCCGCGGCCTGGCGTTCGCGGGACAGGAAGACCGACCTCCACAGCCGGACCGTCGCGGCGAGGTGCGACCCGATGTGGTTCTCCGCGACGACCCGCAACGACGACGTCTCCGCCGCCTCGCGCACGTGCTCGACCGTCGGGTACGACAGCGCGGGCCACATGTAGGCCCGCACCGGGTCGAGGCTCTCCCCGGCCACCGCCCGCAGCCCCCGGGGCAGGTCGGACGGCGTCGTCAGGGACTGGATGACGGCCGTGCCCCCGGGGGCGAGCATCCGCTCGACGGCCCCGAGGACGTGCACGGTCCCCGCGTCGCCGAGGGTCTCCATGCGTTCGACGCTGACGACGGCGTCGTACTCCCCCGACCACTGCCGCGGCGACGGCACCGGCCCCCGGATCGTCTCGACGCGCACCGCCCCGGCGACGTCGGCCTCCCGGACCAGGGACCGCACCCGTGCGGCGTGGTCCTCGTCCGCGGTGAGGACGTCGACGGACGCCCCGCGCCGGGCGGCGAGGACGGCGAGCTGCCCACCGCTCGACTGCAGTTCGAGGACGCGGGACCCCGGCCCGACCCCGGCGGTGTCGAGCATCCCGGTGATGCGGTTGACCTGGGCGGGGTCGAGGTCACGACGGTCGATGTCCTCGGGCGCGTCGCAGTAGGAGACCTCCACCGGGTACCGCCCCTCGCGGCCCTCGACGACGACCGTCTCGGACGTCCGCGTGCCCGAGTGGAACACCGCCGAGCCCGTCGCGGCAGTCCGCCCGGCGTAGAGGTCGACGAGGTCCCCCGGCAGCTCCCCCGCCCGCACCTCCCCGGTGGACGGGCGGGACCGGCGGGAGAGCGCCCGGCCGAGCCCCTTCTCGAACGGCTGGGTGAGCAACACCCGCAGGACCTCGGGCAACGGGTCCGCGGTCCACTCCCCCGCCATGTACCCCTCCGCGAGCCCGACCCAGCCGCCGGCGACGATGCGGTCGAGCACGAGCCCGTCCCGGACGAGGAAGTTCGGGGTCCCGGCGCTGCTCAACGCCACCCCCGATGAGGCGAGCAGCTCCTCCAGGCGGTTCCGGACGGCTTCGGCACGCGCCCCCAGGAACGGGGCCTCGGGGGCCCTCGCGACCCCGGGCCACCGTTCCGGGTCGATGTATCCCTCGACCACCCTCGACGCTCCTCTCCGTGATGATGGGCCGGGGCTGGACAGCCCTCTCAGTGACGTCCGGGGCCGGACGGGCCCCGCCGGTGACCGCCGGGGCTGGACCGCCCCGACAGTGAACCCTGTATCCCCCCGAAGTTACCTGGAAAACAACATTGGGTGGGGCAGGCGCAGCCGAGACCGGAGGCACGGGCGACGCAGGCCACGCCCCGGGGACTAGGATGGGCTACGTCACGGTGCCCGCACCCGAGCGGCCCGGACGTCGGACGATGAGCCGCCTGGCGCGTCGCGCGACGACCCCCGGCCCCACCTCCGGGCGGAGCAGCCAGGGCACCGGTGGAACCGCAACAGCAGATCTCCGTAGACCAACATAGAGGAGCAGACCCGTATGACACCCCAGCCCACGCGCCCGGCGGCCGGACGCCACCATGTCGTTATCGTCGGCGCCGGATTCGGCGGCCTGTTCGCCGCCAAGCGGCTCGCAGACGCTGACGTCGACGTCACCATCATCGACCGAACGAACCACCACCTCTTCCAGCCGCTGCTCTACCAGGTCGCCACGGGCATCCTCTCCGAGGGCGAGATCGCGCCCTCGATCCGCCAGATCCTCGCGAACCAGGACAACGTGCGGGTCGTCAAGGCCGAGGTGCGGGGCATCGACATCACGGAGAAGGTCGTCACCGCCGACCTCGGCGGCAAGGACGCCGCCTTCTCCTACGACTCGCTCATCCTCGCCGCCGGCGCGGGCCAGTCCTACTTCGGCAACGACCACTTCGCCGAGTTCGCCCCCGGTATGAAGTCGATCGACGACGCCCTCGAGATCCGCGCCCGCCTCACCGGCGCGTTCGAGCGCGCCGAGATCACGACGGACCCGGAGGAGCGCCGCCGGCTCATGACCTTCGTCGTCGTCGGCGCCGGCCCGACCGGTGTCGAGCTCGCCGGCCAGCTCGCCGAGATGGCCCACCGCACCCTGCGCGGCGAGTTCCAGAACATCAACACCGAGGACGCGCGCATCCTCCTCATCGACGGCAGCCCCCAGGTCCTGCCCCCGATGGGCAAGAAGCTCGGGCGCAAGGCCGCCCGCCAGCTCCAGAAGCTCGGCGTCGACATCATCCTCAACAGCATGGTCACGGACGTCAACCAGCGCGGGGTGACGTACAAGGACATGAAGACGGAGCAGGAGACGTTCGTCCCCGCGTACAGCAAGATCTGGTCCGCCGGTGTCGCGGCGAACCCGCTCGGCCGCCACGTCGCCGAGCAGGCGGGTGTCGAGGCCGACCGCGCCGGGCGCGTGCCGGTGAACCCGGACCTCACCGTCGGCGACCACCGCGAGCTGTTCGTCATCGGCGACATGATGAGCCTCGACCGGATCCCGGGCATGGCGCAGCCCGCCCTCCAGGGCGGCGAGTACGCGGCCCGGGCGATCATCGCCGACGTCGAGAAGGGCTCCCCCGCCGAGCGCGAGCCGTTCTCCTACTTCGACAAGGGCTCGATGGCCATCGTGTCCCGTTTCTCCGCGGTCGTGAAGATCGGCAACGCCGAGCTCTCGGGCTTCATCGGCTGGGTCCTGTGGCTCGGCGTGCACCTCATGACGCTCGTCGGCTTCCGGAACCGCTTCGTCGCGGCGATGAGCTGGGGCCTCAACGTCCTGTCGCGGAACCGCTGGCAGCTCGTCGCCACCCGGCAGCAGCTGCACGCCCGCAACGCGATCCGCAAGCTGCGGGAGTACGAGGACAAGGACGGCGTCCGGTCCATCGAGGTCCGCGACAACCTCAAGTTCGGTGAGGGCCGGGACACCCGCGCCGACGCCGACTAGTCGCACCGCCGCGCGCGAGGTACCCGCACCGCCGCGCGCGGCGCACTCACACCGTCGCGAGCGGCGTCACCACACCGCCGCGCGCACCGGGTCCCCGCGGGGCCGGTGCAGGGGGAACGACGCCGGGGACCGCACGGTTCCCGGCGTCGTCCGTGTGCGGTCACCGACCGCGGGAGGGGGGAGGAACGACGCCGGGGTCCGCACGGTCCCCGGCGCCGGGGGTGGTGGCGCCGGGTCGTCAGGGGTGTCGGGTCGTCAGGGGTGCCGGGTTGTGACGTGCCGGGCGTCCGGGGCACCCGGCCGTCATGGGTACCGGCGCGTGCGGGGCCGCGGGGCCCGGATCACCGCCGGCCGCGCGCCCCGTCGACGAGGACGGTCGTGCGCAGCTGCGTCACCGCGCACATCTTGCCGGTCGCCTCATTGACGTGCTCGACCCGCCAGAGGTGGCTCGTCCGCCCGAGGTGGACGGGGACGGCCGTGGAGACGATGACGTCGCCGGCCACCGACGGGCGCAGGAACTGCGTCTCGTTGACGATCCCCATGACGGGGGCCTCCGCCCCGGCGGCGATGAAGCTCGCGATGGACGCCGTCGACTCGCCGAGGGAGCAGTACACCCCGCCGTTGGTGACCCCCCAGGGCTGCAGGTGCCGGTCCGTCACCTCGAGCCGGACGACCACGCGCCCGGGGCCCACCTCGACGTACCTCGTGCCCAGCGTGGCGTCGAGACCCCCACCGGTCGAGGTCAACCGGTCGACCTCGTCGCGTTCGGCGGCGTCGAGCACCCGCTCCGCGGCCAGGGCCATGAGCTCGCCGTAGCGCCGCATCCCGTCGCCGCGCCCCCCGCCGGTGCCGGTGCCGCGACCGTCACTGCGTCCGTCGCCGTGCCCGTCACTGCGGCCGTCGCCGGTTCCGCCGCTGCGTCCGTCGCTCATTCGTCGTCTCCTCGGGTCGGGTGGTGTGCACCACGCGCGGTCGCGTGGCGGTGGTCCCGCCGGCGTCACGGCCCGGGGCGGGCCCGGACGGCGGCGACGGGACACCGTGCCCATTATGCCCCGCCCCCGCGGAGCGCCGCGGACCGCTGTGGGCCGCACCGGCCCGCCGTGGACGACGACGGGTGGGGAGCGCGGGCACGGTGCGCTCCCCCGTCGCCGCACCGCGACCCGGCCGCGGGTCCCCCCGGGCACGGGCACCGGACCCGGGTGGGGCGGGGGCCGGCTACTATGGGCGACCATGACTGACAATCCATCCACCTCCGCCCCTGCGGACGGCTCGGCGCAGATCGGCGTCGTCGGCCTCGCCGTCATGGGGTCGAACATCGCCCGCAACTTCGCCAGGAACGGTCACACGGTCGCGGTGTACAACCGCACCACGTCGAAGACGGACGCCTTCATGTCCGAGTTCGGTTCGACGGGTTCCTTCGTGCCGTCGACGAGCGCGGAGGATTTCGTCGCCTCCCTCGAACGTCCCCGCCGCGCCCTCATCATGGTCCAGGCGGGCCCGGCGACGGACGCCGTCATCGGCCAGCTCGCGGACGCGATGGACGAGGGTGACATCATCATCGACGGCGGCAACGCCCTGTACACGGACACGATCCGGCGCGAGCGTGAGCTCCGCGGGCGCGGCCTGCACTTCGTCGGCGCCGGCATCTCCGGTGGTGAGGAGGGCGCGCTCAACGGCCCCTCGATCATGCCCGGCGGGTCCGCCGAGTCCTACGAGTCCCTCGGCCCGCTGCTGGAGTCCATCTCCGCGCACGTCGACGGGACGCCGTGCTGCACGCACATCGGACCCGACGGCGCCGGCCACTTCGTGAAGATGGTCCACAACGGCATCGAGTACGCGGACATGCAGGTCATCGGCGAGGCCTACCACCTGCTGCGGCACGCGGCCGGCATGGAGCCCGCCGAGATCGCCGCGGTCTTCCGGGAGTGGAACTCCGGGGACCTGGACTCCTACCTCGTCGAGATCACGGCCGAGGTCCTCTCGCAGGTCGACGCCGCGACGGGCCGGCCGCTCGTCGACGTCATCGTCGACGCCGCCGGGCAGAAGGGCACCGGGCGGTGGACGGTCAAGGCCGCCCTCGACCTCGGGATCCCCGTCACCGGCATCGGCGAGGCCGTCTTCGCCCGCGCGCTGTCCGGTGCGACCGCGCAGCGCACCGCCGCCCAGGGCAACCTCCCGGCCGGCGAGCTCGCCGAGCCGGTGTCCGCCGCGGACCGCGACGCCTTCGTCGAGGACGTCCGCCGCGCGCTCTACGCGTCGAAGCTCGTCGCGTACGCCCAGGGGTTCGACGAGATCACCGCCGGCTCCCGCGAGAACGACTGGAACGTCGACCCCCGCGACATGGCCACGATCTGGCGCGGCGGCTGCATCATCCGCGCGAAGTTCCTCGACCGGATCCGGGAGGCCTACGACGCCGACCCGGAGCTGCCGTCGCTGCTGCTCGCCCCGTACTTCAACACCGAACTCGGCGATCTCGTCGACGCGTGGCGGCGGGTGGTCTGCCGTGCCACGCTCCTCGGCCTGCCGGTGCCGGTCTTCGCCTCCAGCCTGTCCTACTACGACAGCCTGCGTGCGGAGCGCCTGCCCGCCGCGCTCATCCAGGGCCAGCGGGACTTCTTCGGCGCCCACACCTACCGTCGCGTCGACCGCGACGGTTCATTCCACACCCTGTGGTCCGGCGACCGCAGCGAGATCGAGGCGTAGGTGGCACAGAACGGACGACAGGGCAGCGCCACCGGGCGAACGAACTCGACAGGTGACCGGGCGGGAGCCGGGTCAGCAGGCAGGGGCGGCTCCGGCGCGTCCTCCGGGAGGGGGTCGTCCCGCCGCCGGCGGGTCGTCATCGGCTCCCGGGCCGTCGGCGACGAGCCGACGCGCGACGGCGGGTCCCGCGGCGGGTCCCGTCGCGGCGGCAGCGGGACCGGTCGCACGCGCGACGCCGGGACCGGCGGCGGGAGCGGTCACGGCCGCTCCGGCTCCGGCGGCGGCCGCGCGGGCGGCGACCGGACCGGCGGCTCCCGGGCCGCCGGGTCCGGGTCCGGCTCCGGCGGCGGGCGGAACCCCCGCCGCGGCCGGAACGACCGCACGCCGGACCGCACGCCGGACCGGCGCCCCGAGCGGACGCAGGACCGCCCGGCGGCCCCTGCGGCCGACACGACCGCGGGCGCACCGGCCGCACCGACGAGCGTCGACACCTCGGTGACCTTCGGCGACCTCGGCATCCCGCTCGAGATGTGCCGCAGCCTCGCCTCCGAGGGCATCGAACACCCCTTCCCCATCCAGGCGGCGGCGATCCCGGACGCGGTCGCCGGCCGGGACGTCCTCGGCCGCGGGCCGACGGGCTCCGGCAAGACCCTCACGTTCGGCCTCCCGATGCTCACCGGGCTCCGCGGCGCGGCCTCGAAGCCCGGCCGGCCGCGGGGGCTCATCCTCGTGCCGACCCGGGAGCTCGCCCACCAGGTCGCCGAGCGGCTCGAGCCGCTCGCGGCCGCGCTGGGGCAGCGGGTCCTGCCGGTCGTCGGCGGTGTGAACATCAAGCGCAACCTCACCGCCCTCGCCCGCCCGGTCGACCTGCTCGTCGCCACGCCCGGCCGCGCCCAGGACCTCGTCAACCAGAAGGCGCTCGCCCTCGGTGACGTGAGCGTCGTCACCCTCGACGAGGCCGACCAGATGGCCGACATGGGCTTCCTGCCGCAGGTCCGCAAGCTCCTCGCGCACGTCCCGGGGAACGCCCAGCACCTGTTCTTCTCGGCGACGCTCGACGGTGACATCCGTGTCCTCGTCGACGAGATCATGGTCGACCCCGTGACGCACTCGACGACCGGCGGCGAGGCCCAGGTCGACTCCACCGAGCACCGGCTCGGCGTCGTCCCCGACCGGGAGACCCGCAACGAGGTCGTGCTCGACCGCGGACAGCGGGCGACGAAGACGATCATGTTCATGCGCACGAAGCACGGCGTGGACCGGCAGGCGAAGAAGCTCGTCCGCGCCGGGGTCCGGGCGGTCGCCCTCCACGGCGACAAGGGCCAGAACAGCCGGATGCGCAGCATCGCCGACTTCACCAGCGGTGACGCCACCGTGCTCGTGGCCACGGACATCGCGGCGCGCGGCATCGACATCAAGGGCGTCGACCTCGTCGTCCACGTCGACCCCCCGGCCGAGCACAAGGCCTACGTCCACCGGGCGGGCCGCACCGGCCGGGCCGGGGCGTCCGGTCAGGTCCTCACCCTGACCTTCGCCGCGGACAAGGCGGAGACGCTCGCGATGATGCGGAAGGCAGGCGTCGACCCGCAGGTCGTCGAGACGACCCGCACGGGGACGGACGGCGCGACCGACCTGCTGTCCCGGACCGACCTGCCGTGACCTGCGGGCACGCCGCCGGACGGACACCCCCGGACCCCGACCCCGACCCCCACCCCGGCCCGGGCCGCCCCGCGGTGACCCCGCCCCGGACGCCCTCCCCGGCACCGGCGGCGCCGGCACGCCGGACACAGCCGCTGCACGGGGACCGGTAGGCTGTCAGGCACCATGGACATCCTTCTCAGCATCCTCGGTCTGCTGTGCTTCATCGCGTTGACCGCCGGGACCGGTCTGTTCGTCGCGATGGAGTTCGCGACGACGGGGCTGGAACGCTCCACCATCGACAACGACGTCGCCACCCGTGGGGACCCGGCCTCACTGATGGTCCAGAAGGCCCATTCCCACCTCAGCTTCCTGCTCTCCGGCGCCCAGCTCGGCATCACGCTGACGACGCTGGCGACCGGGTACCTCGCCGAACCGATCCTCGCGCGGTTCTTCACCCCCGCGCTGGAACTCGTCGGGCTCAGCGCGTCCGCCGCGCGGCCCGTCTCGCTCGTGCTCAGCCTCGTCATCGCGACGGGCCTGTCCATGGTCTTCGGCGAACTCGTGCCGAAGAACCTCTCCATCGCCCACCCGCTGCGCATGGCCCGCGTGACGGTCCGCCCCGTGTGGGTGTTCAACACCGTCTTCGCGTGGTTCATCCACGGGATGAACGCCGTGGCGAACGCACTGGTCCGGCGGATGGGCATCGACCCGGCGAGCGAACTCGCGTCCGCCCGGTCGCCGGAGGAGCTCAGCGCCCTGGTGCGCAACTCCGCCGGCGCGGAGGGGCTGGACCAGGCGAAGGTCACGATCCTCGACCGGTCCCTCCGGTTCGGCGAGGCGACCGCCGAGGACATCATGACCCCGCGGTCGACCGTCGACTCCCTCTCGACGGAGGACACGGCCGTCGACCTCATCCGCCACGCCCTCGAGTCCGGGCACTCCCGGTTCCCCGTCGTCCACGGAGACCTCGACGACACCGTCGGCGTCGTCCACGTCAAGGACGCCCTCACCATCCCGGCGGCCGAGCGCGCGACGACACTCATGCGCGACCTGGCCCGGCCCGTGCCCACCGTGCCGTCGAGCCTCGGCGGGGACGCGGTGCTCAACCAGGTGCGCCGCGCCGGGTCGCAGCTCGTCCTCGTCGCCGACGAGTACGGCGGCACCGCCGGCATCGTCACGATCGAGGACGTCGTCGAGGAGATCGTCGGCGAGGTGTGGGACGAGCACGACAACCGCGACGAGGACGCCGAGGTCCGCCAGCGCGGCCGAACCGGGGAGATCGCCGGGCTCGTGCGCACGGACGAGTTGCCGGACGTGTGCGGGTACACCGCGCCCGACGGACCGTACGAGACACTGGGCGGGCTGGTCATGGCCACCCTCGGGCGGATCCCGCGCGAGGGGGACCGGGTCATCCTGCCGGTGAGTGACAGGGAGTTCATGGACAGTTTCGAGACGGGCAACACGTCACGGTGGAGCGCGACGGTGTCGCGCATGGACAACCGCCGTGTGGACCGGGTCGTCATGCGCCCCGTCGACGGCGGCGCCGCCGACGCGGGGGCGACCGGGTCCGGCTCGCCCGCCCCGGAGGTGGACCGTGGCTGACGTCGTGTGGGCGGTGCTCTTCACCGTCGTCCTCCTGGCGATGAACGCCTACTTCGTGGGCGTGGAGTTCGCCCTCATCTCCTCGCGGCGCGACCGCCTCGACGGGATGATCGCCGCCGGGAACCGGCGTGCCCGGAAGGTGCTCTACGCGACGGAGCACCTCACGATCATGCTCGCGGGGGCGCAGTTCGGCATCACGCTCGCGTCGGTCCTCCTGGGCAAGGTCGGTGAACCGGCGATCGCCCACCTCGTCGAGGGCCCGTTCTCCGCGCTCGGGCTGCCGCCGGACCTGCTGCACCCCGTGTCGTTCACGATCGCGCTGCTCCTCGTCACGGTCCTGCACATCATCCTCGGCGAGATGGTGCCGAAGAACATCGCCCTCGCCGGGCCGGAGTCCGTGGCCACGTACCTCGTCGGGCCGCACCTGCTGTTCTGCACGGTCACGCACCCGATCATGGTGTTCCTCAACTGGATCGCGCGCATCGCGCTGCGGGCCGTCGGCGTCGAGCAGAAGGACGAGCTCGACTCGACGGTCTCCTCCGCGGAGCTGGCGTCGATGATCGCCGAGTCCCGCTCCGAGGGGCTCATCAACCCGGCCGAGGCGAAGCGGCTGTCCAACGCACTGGCGTCCTCCCGGCGGACGCTCAACGAGGTGCTCATCCCGACGGCCCGGGTCCGGTCGCTGCCCTTCGGCACCCGCGGGGTGACCGTCGGCCAGGTCGAACAGGCCGTCGCGGAGACCGGGTTCTCCCGGTTCCCCGTCACGGACAGCGCCGGCGGCTACATCGGGTACGTCCACGTCAAGGACATTCTCGACGCGATCCTCGACCCCGGCACCGACCCGTCGACGCTCATCCCCCGCACCGCGATCCGGCCGCTCATCGAGGTCGAGGGCGGGCAGAACTTCGACCGCGCCATGCGGCACATGCGGGTGCGCACGTCCCACATGGCCCAGGTCGTCGAGGACGGCCGGGTGACCGGGGTGGTGACCCTCGAGGACATCATCGAGGAACTCGTCGGTACGGTGAGGGACTGGACCCACGACGAGTAGCGCCCCGGGGCGGCCGTCGGACCCCACCGGCGCAGCCGCTCCCCGACCTCCGACCCGAATGCCGAACCCCATGACCTCCTCCCCCTCACCCGCCGCGACCGGCGGGGCCGACACCACCGCCGCGACCGGTCCCGCCACCGACACCGCCCCCGCCGAGATCACCGGCCCCACCACAGCCGCCGCAACCGCCACCGGCACGGCCCCCGGCACCGGCGGCACCGGGACCCCCGCCGTGACGCGGTACCTCGACGCGGACGACTGGACCCGCCGCCGGGACGACCACCGGGCCACCGTCGCCGACCTCACGGCGGCCCACCGGGACCGCCGCTCACGGGGCCTCCGGCACCCCGTGTGGGACTTCATGTTCACCTACTATCCGACGACGCCCGGCGCCCTCTCCCACTGGCACCCGGGGGCGGGGACGGCGCTCGAGATCGTGCCCGGTGAGGACCTCCCGCACCACCGGGACTCCTACGTGACCGTCACCGGCCCGGACGGCCGCCGCTGGTGGACCGTCGACCCGGCCCGCGTGCTCGCCCGCCGGGGCCGCGCCGTCGGGTTCATCCACCGCCTGCTCTCGGCGACGGCGGACCGGCCGCCGGTGCTCGGGTGCTTCGGGCTGCACGAGTGGGCGATGGTCTACCGGGACACCCCGCGCCACCCCGAACCGCTCCGGCTGGGACGCGACGGGACGGACGCGCTCGTCGAGTCCTCCACCCTCATGTGCACCCACGTCGACGCCTACCGGTTCTTCACCGACGCCGCCGCGCCCCGCAACGCCCGGCGTCTCACCAGACGGGACCAGGTCGACACCGAGCAGCCCGGGTGCCTCCACGCGACGATGGACCTCTACAAGTGGGCGACGAAGCTCGGCCCCCTCGTGCCGGGTGACCTCTGGCTCGACACGTTCCGCCTCGCCTGCGACGTCCGGATGCTGGACATGCAGGCGAGCCCGTACGACCTCAGCGGGTGGGGGCTCGACCCGGTCCGGGTGGAGACCCCCGCGGGGCGCGCGGAGTACGTCCGCCGCCAGCGCGCCGTCGCCGACCGGGGTGGTCAGCTTCGTCACAGGTTGATCGCCCTGCTCGAGGGGACGTATCCTCAGGATCTACCAACCATGTCATCCTGTGGGCGTTGACTGAACGCCGACCGGGTGCACCGACGCCAGGAGGTCCGATGGGACGCCACGCCACGGGACAAGCCAATTACAGACTGTCCGGAGGGGTGTGGGCCGCCATCGTGGCGGTGCTCGTCATCGCCGCCGTCGCCGTCGGGTGGGGTGCTCTCGCTCAGCGGAATTCCTCAGACAAGGCTCAGGGGTTGTCCTGCGCGGAGGGGTAGGCCACTCTCACTGTGTGGGCGGACCCGGCGGCGGAGGGCCGGGCGAACGACCTCGCGTCCTCGTACAACGCCTCGTCCCCGACCGTGCGGGACCACTGCGTCACGGCGGTCGTCCGGACCGTGAACACCGCGGCCGCGTACCAGGCGTACCGCGTGGGCGGCCCCGGTGTCGCCCCGGTCTGGATCCCGGCCAGCGGGAACTTCGTCGCCGGACTGCCCGGGGCGCCGGACACACTGCCCGTCGTCCACACCGACGACCTCGGATACTCCGTGCCCGACGGGCTCCAGCCCGACGCCGCGCAGGCGGTCGCCCCGAAGGGGACGGCGTCGGCGGCGTCGGCGCTCGCCGCCGAGGCGCTCGCCGTGACCGGGGACGAGCCGGACGCGGACCGGGCCGTCGAGACCGGCGCGCAGAACGACCTCACCACCGCCCTCGACGGTGACGCCCCGGTGCTCACCGCCCGCACCCTCGCCGACGGCCACGCCGGGCGCTCGTTCGTCCCGGTGGCCGCCCCGGATCCGGCCCCGGCGCCCGACGCCGCCCCGGCACCGGACGCCGCTCCCGACCCCGCCACGGCCCCGGAGACCGCCGATCCCGCCGGGACCCCGGCACCGGCCCCGGCCGCCCCGGGCGACGCGCAGCAGGCCGCACAGGTGGTCTTCCCCCTCGTCGCGTTCGGCAGCTCCGACGGGGTCGACGAACTGTCCGCGCGCATGGCGGACGACTTCCGTCGCCACGCCACCGGGGACTCCCGGGACGGGGCGGACGCCACGCCGACCGTGCCCGCCGGAACCCCGGACGCCCGCCTGACGCGGTACGCCACGACCCTCGCCGCCGACGAGCCCGCCCCGGAACCGGTCGCCTCCCCGACCCCGGCCCCCGCCGGCGCGCCCGACGGTCAGGCCGGTGGATCGACTCCCCCGGGTGCGCCCGCGCCCGGGACCGCCGCACCGGACGCCCCTGCTCCCGGCGCCGGGGCCCCGGACGCCCCGCAGGCCGCCCCGGGCGAGCTGCCCCGGCAGCAGGTGACGTTCCTCCTCGACACGTCCGGGTCGATGGCCGTCGACGAGGAGCGGGGGTCACGGCTGTCGGCCGTCGTCGCCGACCTCTCCGAGGTCGTCACGGCCCTCGGACGCGCGGACGGCACGATCGGCCTGTGGAACTACTCCTCGCAGCTCTCCCCCTCCGCCCGCACACCGTACCGGGACAACGTCGACCTCACCGCCGGTGACCGCGGCGACGCCGTCAACGCCGCCCTCGCCCAGCTCACCGCCGGAGGTGCGACGCGGACCTACGAGTCGGTCCTCGCCGCCTACGACGCCGCCGTCCGCGCCGCCGACCCCGCGGTCCCCAACCGGCTGGTGCTGATCACGGACGGGACGGACGACGGTGCCCTCCCCCTCGACGACGCCCGCGCCCGGATCGCTGCGCTGCGCGGTACCGCGCCGGTCGACCTCTCCATCGTCGCCGTCGGTGACGACGTCGACGTCCCGGCTCTCCGGGCGCTCGCCGAGGCCGGTGGCGGTCGCGTCGAACAGACCCCGTCCTCGAACGGCACGGCGGTCCGCGACGCGCTGCTGCGGCTCCTCACCGCCTGAGGCCCCCGCTCCACTGACATCCCTGCGCCGGCGTCCCCCGCCGGCGCAGTTCTCGTTCTCCCCCCCCCGTCCCCGGCGGGCGTCCGGTCAGGAGATCCGGCGCTGCCGCCGGCGCTCCGCGAGCTCGTCGACCTGCGGGGCGTCCTCGTCGAGGCGCTCCGACGGGAACGCGGTGATCGTGCCGGACAGTTCCTTCATGAGCCCCGGCACGGCGATGCCGAACACGCCCTGCCCACCGTTGAGCAGGTCGATGACCTCCTCGGACGACCGGCACTCGTAGACCGTCGTCCCGTCGGACACGAGGGTGATCCCGGCGAGGTCGTCGACCCCGAGGTTGCCGAGCTTGTCCACCGCGCGGCGGATGTTCTGGAGGGAGATGCCGGTGTCCAGCAGCCCCTTGACGATCTTGAGGACGAGGATGTCCCGGAAGGAGTAGAGGCGCTGCGAGCCGGAGCCGCTGGCGTTGCGGATCGACGGCTGGACCAGCTTCGTGCGCGCCCAGTAGTCGAGCTGACGGTAGGTGATCCCCGCCACCTGGCACGCGATGGGGACTCGGTAGCCGACTTCGTCGTCGGGACCGTGGACGTCGAACAACGTCTCCTGGTGGGCCGTCGACGGACCGTCGTGGGCCGTGAGGCCGTCGAGCACGTCCGTGGTCGGGGCGTCGTTCTCCATGGGTTCTCCTCCGCGTCAGGCGGCTTCTCCCGCGGCCTCGGGGGCCGGCGGGTGAATCCCACGCCTGTGATGTGTCGTCAACAAGATTAGACGGGATCCCGGATGAGTCAACCGGTGTCCGCTCTCGGTTTAACCCTCAAGTTGAGGTTTAGAGCAGATAGTAACAGAGATCCCGTGAGTCACATCGGTAACAACACGCGTGTCGTTCCGCAGCTCACGTCACACGCACCACGCACATCCCGCCCCGGCGCCGGCCGCGGTCACTCCCCCACGTCACCGAGCCAGTCCGCGTCGTCCTTCGCGAAACCCAGTGCCTCCCACAGCTCCGCGAAGTCCCGGTCCGACGCGTCACGCGCGGCCCCGTCCGTCCACTCCGCCAGCTCGGCCGGCACCGCCGACCCCGGCCACCCCCGCAGCACATCGTCGTCCCCCGGGACCGCACCCCCGCCGAGGGGCCCCGGCCCGCCCCTCCCGCGGCGCACCTCCTCGCAGACCCGGGCGAACGTCGCCCGGTCCACGGGCACCGCCGCCGCACGGAGCACGTCGTCGCGGACGGTGATCCGCCGGAGGACACCCTCCCGGTCGAGGCGGGCGAGGGTCGACGGCCGACAGTCGATGTACCGGTCCCCCGCGACAAGCCCCGCGGTGAAGTGCCCGCGGGAGTAGCTGACGATCTCCCCCTCCCACACCACGTCCTCCGCGGCGAGGAACGTGGCGAGGACGTCGCCGTCGGACGGACGGGACCCGCGGTCCGGCTCAGGGCGTGCCCACACGGGCAGGATCACGGTGCCGTCGCGGTCCGCGAAGATGATGACGTCGTCGACCCTCCCCAGACAACGGAACTCCGGCGAGGTCACTGCCCCCGGTCCCCTACAGCCGGCCCTTGACCATCGCGGCGTGCAGGGAGACGACGAGCGCGCTGACCTCGCGGGCGAGTTCGAGCGACCGCTGCCGGGCGTTGTCGTCGCGGCCGTGCGCGACCGGCTCCGACACGCGGTGCACGATGTCGACGTGGCGCTGGGCCATCGTGACGAGGCTCTTCAGGTGCCGGCGGTCGATCCCGTGCTCGTCGAGGCTGTGCGCGATCCGGACGACGTCGACGTCGTCGACGGAGAAGAAGCCGGCCGAGTCCGGGCTGATCATGCCCATCCGGACGAGCGCCGCGGTGAACGAGTCCTCGACCTCGGCGCGGGCGCAGACGTCCGCCCGCGTCAGCCGGCGGACCTCGCTCTGCCGGAACTGCTCGGCGCTGACCGCACCGGCCACCGAACGCCGGGCCGTGACCGGGGTGACCTTCCCGGAGTCCATCGCCTCCAGCTGCTCGCGGATGACCTTGAGGGGCAGGTAGTTGTCCCGCTGGTGCGTGAGGATGTACCGGAGCCGCGAGATGTCCTCCGGGGCGAAGCGCCGGTACCCGGACTGGCTGCGCTTCGGCGAGATCAGCCCCTCGGCCTCGAGAAAGCGGATCTTCGAGACGGTGACGTCGGGGAAGTCGGGCTTGAGCTGCTTGAGCACGTCACCGATCGACGACGTCGGCGTGACCGACGCCACCCCCGGCCGCGCGCCGCGGGGGGTGGGGTTCTGCTGCTGAGCGGCGTTTCGCTGTGCGCTCACGATGTGCTCGTCGTCCTCTGCGTCTCGGGGGCTGTGTCTTGGCTGGCGCGAGGCTCCGGGAGGAGGCGTCCGCCGATCAGGGTCCGGGACATCCCGCGTGCCGGGGCCCACCCGGAGGCCGGTCGGGCACGTGCCGGACCGGAGGGGTGTCCCCGACCACGGGGATCACCCGGGGTCTCAGGACTCCTTGGAGCCGTTCAGGAAGACGAGCCGGAACTTGCCGATCTGGATCTCGTCACCGTTGCTGAGCACCGCGGAGTTCTTCGGCTCCCGGTTGACGTAGGTGCCGTTGAGGCTTCCGACGTCCACGACCTCATACTCCTCACCGTTGCGGCGGAACTCCGCGTGACGGCGCGACACCGTGACGTCGTCGAGGAAGATGTCGCTGTCGGGGTGCCGGCCGGCCGCGGTCGTGTCCTGGTCGAGGAGGAAGCGGGAGCCGGCGTTCGGCCCCCGCTTCACCACGAGGAGAGCGGAACCGGAGGGCAGCGCCTCCACACCGGAGGGGGTCGAGTCGGTCTGAGCGCCCGACTCCATGTCCTTGAGCAGGTCTGCCCGGAAGACCGACGTGGTCTCGACCGATGCCTCCGGGGTCCCGGCGTTGTCGCTCATGTTCTATTCCTCCTGGAACGTTGCTCTGTCACGATCATGACACCGCCCGTCGTTCACGGTCGGGTCGAGTCACCATGCGCACCGCCACGGCGCGCCATCAGTGAACACCATACTACCCCGCGGCCCGCCGACCGGCGTGGTGGCGACGGTAACGGTTCGGCAACCACACCCCCGTGCCCGCACACTGTGACGGGCCCACGACCCGCGCCCGGCGGCGGGCCGGGGCCGGTCGCCCGTCACCGGAACATCGCGACGATGGACCCGACGACCGACCCCCCACCCGACGACAGGGGGTTGTCGTTGACCATGTACGTCCACGTCGCGCTCGGCCGGTGCAGGCCGAGGCCGTCGAGGTCGACGCCGTCCCGCGTGATGCGCACGGAGCTGAACGTCTCGCGGGCCTTCGCGACGGCACGCTCGGCCAGCTCACCGAACGCCGCGATCGACAGCCGGTGGAACTCGTCGATCGGGCTCTCCCGCGCGATGGCGCGGAGGTGGATGGACTCCCGGATGTCGTCGAGGTACGCCAGGTGCTCACTCCACTCCTGGTCCAGGTGGTACAGCATGATCTCCCGCGCCGCCTGGTGCAGGACGTCCTCCGGGATCCCCTCCGCCGTGAGCGCCGCCGCCTTGTCGACGTCGTGGTAGGACAGGTCGTCCCACGCCGCCGACGTGTCCAGCAGCGTGGACCGCCGGTCGTCGACGATCGCCCGCTGATCGGCGATGAGCTTGTTGTACTTCCACGTCGTCGCGTGGATGTCGAGCATCTGCCCCTCGGTCACCCGCTGGCAGTGGTCGACGAACTGGAGGACCTTCTTCTGCGGCAGCCGGCCGTCCTCGTCCGGCTGGGCCCGCAGCTCCTCGCCGGCGCCGCCGACCGAGACCATGTCGTCCTCGAGGCTCACGAAGAACACCGCGTGCCCGGGGTCCCCCTGGCGACCCGCGCGGCCCCGGAGCTGGTTGTCCAGCCGCCGCGACCGGAACCGTCCGACACCGACGACCCGCAGCCCCCCGCTCGCGACGACCTCGTCACGCTCCCGTTCGTCCCGGCCCCCGAGCTTGATGTCCGTTCCCCGGCCCGCCATCTGCGTCGACACGGTCACCCGGCCCGGTCGGCCGGCCTCCGCGATGACCGCGGCCTCGGCCTCGTGGTTCTTCGCGTTGAGCACGGTGCACTCCACACCGGCCTCCCGCAGCCGGGCGGCGACGGCCTCCGACTCCGCCACGTCCTGGGTCCCGACGAGCTGCGGCTGGCCCGTCGCCTGCACCTCGACGATGTGGTCGATGACCGCCCGGTCGCGGTCCTCGAGACCGACGTAGACGTGGTCCTCCTCGTCGAAGCGCTGCGTCGGGACGTTGGGGTCGATGACGCTCACGCTCAACCCGTAGAACTGGCGGAGCTGGTCGGACGCGGCGACAGCCGTGCCCGTCATACCGCACTTCTGCGGGTACCGGCCGAGCAGGGCCTGGACGGTGATCTGGTCGAGGATCCGCCCGCCGTCGGTGACGCGGAGCCCCTCCTTGGCCTCGACCGCCGCCTGGAGGCCGTCGGGCCAGCGCTGGAGCTCCGCCACCCGGCCGCGCGACCCGTCGATGAGCGCGACCGCCCCGTCACGGACGATGTAGTGGACGTCGCGGACGAGGAGGTGCTGGGCGTGCAGCGCGACATTCACCTGGGACAGCAGGTCCCCGGCCGCGCCACCGTCCGGCGTCGCCCCGGGGCGGTCGTCGTCGCGCCCGGCGCCCTGCGGTGCCGGAGCCCCCGGAGCGGTCCCACCCGCGGTGGTGGCGGCGTCGTCCCCCTCGACCGGCCCCCCCGGCGCGTCACCCTCCGACGACCCGGACCGCCCGGGGTCACCGGCCCCGGCGGCGTACAGTGACTCGATCCCCAGCCGGGACTCGACGTACGCGGCCCCCGCATCGGTGAGGAAGACGCTGCGCCGGTCGTCCGAGACCGTGAAGTGCGTGCCCTCGACCATCGTCCGGACGAGGTCCGTGATCCGGCCGGCGGGGGCCGGTCCCGGCTCCGACCCGGCGAGCACGAGCGGCACGAGGGCCTCGTCGACCATGACGGAGTCCGCCTCGTCGACGACGGCGACGTCGGCCGGGGAGAGCACCGCGTCCTCGCGGCGGGTGATGAGCTGGTCGCGGAGGACGTCGAACCCCATCTCGTTGACCGCACCGAACACGATGTCCCGGCGGTAGATCTCCCGTCGCGTCGCGGCGTCCAGGTCCTCGTGGACCGCCCCGTACGTGAGGCCGAACAGGGTGAACAACGGCCCCATCCACTCGGCGTCACGCCCCGCGAGGTACGAGTTCACGGTGATGACGTGGACACGCTTGCCCTGGAGGGCGTAGCCCACCGCGGCGAGCGCGCCGGCCAGGGTCTTGCCCTCACCGGTCGCCATCTCGATGACGTCCCCGTGGAGCAGCCGGAGGGTGCCCTGGAGCTGGACGTCGAACGGGGTGAGCCCGATGCTCCGCGCCGCCCCCTCCCGGAGGACGGCGAGCAGGGCCGGCGCGTCGACGACCATGCCGTCGCGCACCGTCGCCCGCGCCCGCTCGACCAGGTCGGCGTCCGTGAGGTCCGCGAGGTCCCCCTGCCTCGACCGGGACATCGAGACCGTGGCCTTGCTCTTGCGCTGGTTGGTCGTCGCGGACGACCCCATGGCCTTCCAGAACCATCCGAAGCCCGCCATTGCACACCTTCCGTCCGACTCCGTCGTGCTGACGCCCCACAGCCTATCCGACACCCCGGACGGCGGACCGGGCTCCTCGGGGGGACTTCCACCCCGGGACCCGCCCGGTCTACCCTGGGGTCCGGCATGCACCCCCGCGACAGCCCCGCCCGGTGACCAGCACCCGCCCGTCATCCGGCCCCGCTGTCACCCGATCCGCCCGGCCGGGCCGCCACCCCTGGTCCCGGTCGGCAGAAGGAGAACCCCACCCGATGTCCCCCCGCGTCCGGTCCGTCAACGTCATGGTGCCGAGCCACAACGGCTCCACCATGACCGGAACCCTCGACACGCCGGAAGGCGAGCCCGAGGCGTACGCCCTGTTCGCCCACTGCTTCACGTGCAACCGGTTCGCCCCCGCCGCGTCCCGGATCTCGAAGCGGCTCGCCTCCCACGGCATCGCGACGCTGCGGTTCGACTTCCCCGGTCTCGGCCAGTCCGAGGGACGGTTCGAGGACACCACGTTCTCCTCCAACACGCTCGACCTCCTCAGCGCCTACCACTTCCTCGCCCAGAACTTCCGCCCGCCGCAGCTGCTCGTCGGGCACTCCCTCGGCGGGGCGGCGGCGCTGCGGGCCGGCTCCCAGATGAAGGGCGTGCGCGCGGTGGCGACCGTCGGGGCCCCGTTCGACCCCGCCCACGCGATCCTCCACTTCGCCGAGCACATCCCCGAGATCGACGCGAACGGGGCGGTGACCCTCACCCTCGCGGGGCGGGAGATCGTCATCTCGAAGGCGTTCCTCGAGGACCTCGCCGAGACCGACCCCACGACGTACCTCCACCAGCTCCGGGCGCCGCTGCTCATCATGCACTCCCCGCTCGACCAGACGGTGGGCATCGACAACGCCCAGAAGATCTTCATGGCCGCGCGCTACCCGAAGTCGCTCGTCTCCCTCACCAAGGCCGACCACCTCATGACCCGGCCCGGGTCCGCCCAGGCCGCCGCGGACATGATCTACACGTGGGCGTCGCAGTTCACCGGTCCCGAAACCGGCCGCTGACGCTCCGTTACGCTGGACACCATGACTGACTCGACTTCAGGGTCCGCGCAGCCGGACCAGCGCAACGACCTGCCCACCTTCATCCCGACCGCCGACCTCGTCGACATCATCGGCGAGGACGTCCGCAGCTGCGACACGCAGTTCGGTGACTTCGGCGGGGTCACCGACTTCTGCGGCCCGGTCACGACGGTGCGCTGCCACCAGGACAACGGCCTCGTCAAGGCGATCCTGCGGGAGCCCAACCCGGGCGGCGTCCTCGTCGTCGACGGCGGCGCCTCCGTGCACACGGCGCTCATGGGCGACATGATCGCCGAGTCGGGGGTGGCGAACGGGTGGGCCGGCGTCATCATCAACGGTGCGATCCGCGACTCCGCGGCGGTGGCGGGCATGGCCTTCGGGTGCAAGGCGCTCGGCACCAACCCGCGGAAGTCCTCCAAGGCGGGCGAGGGCGAGCGCGACGTGACGGTGACCATCGGCGGCGTCGAGTTCGTGCCCGGACACGTCGCCTACGCCGACGCCGACGGGATCGTCGTCACCGAGTCGCCGGTCACACCGCCGGAGGCGTGACGCCGGTACCCGCTTGAGCTGGGGATTCGGTGATGGCGGAGGCGGTGTTGTACTCTGTCGGAGTCGAACAGGACGATCCACCACGACGGTCACGTCGGAGCTGGCGTCCGGATCGACGGCGGACTGTGGCGCAGCTTGGTAGCGCACTTCACTGGGGGTGAAGGGGTCGCAGGTTCAAATCCTGTCAGTCCGACCACATCCCACCCTCCCGGGGGTGGGATTTTTTCGTGCCCGGGACAGCCCCCTGAGCAGCCGGTGATTAGACTGCCCCCCATGGACGAGCACGCCTCACCGACGCACGCCACCCGGACCGACACCCCATCCCTCCTCCGCCGTGGCGTCGACCGCGGCCCCCGCCCGATCCTCCGCGGCCGGCTCCACGAGAACGCCGCGTGGTACTTCGCGGGAACGGGCACGGCCCTCCTCGTGACGGCGGCCGTCCTCCACGGGATGTCCCTGCTCACCGGCGTCACCGTCCTCTACGTGCTGTGTCTCATCGGCATGCTCACCGTCTCCGCCCTCTACCACCGCGCCCCCTGGCCCACCGCCGGGGCCGTCGCCGCGTGGCGCCGCGCCGACCACTCGATGATCGCCGTGTTCATCGCCGGGACGTACGGGCCGATCGCCGTCAACGCCTTCGACTCCGTCCGGGACGGACTGTGGATCCTCCCGGTGTGCTGGATGGCCGCCGCCGTCGCCGTCGGCGTCAACATCGCCTGGATCGGCCACCCGCGGTGGCTCGACGTCGTGATCTACCTCATCATCGGCTGGCTCGCCGTGCTGAAGATCGGGGACTTCGCCACCGGCACCCCGCTCACCGCCGGCATCCTCATCGTCGTCGGCGGGCTCATCTACACCGCCGGGGCGGTGGTCTACGGGCTCAAGCGGCCGACGTTCTCCGAACGCTGGTTCGGCTTCCACGAGTTGTTCCACGCCGCGACAATCGTCGCGGCGGCCCTGCACCACGTGGCGATCTGGCTCATCATCCTCGACTGACCCGGCCCGGGCCCCGGCTCAGCGCGGGCGGGGCCTCCCCGTGCCTGCCGCGCGCACCCCCGTGCGCCGCCCCCGCACCGCCGCGCCCGGGGGCCGCGTCACGCCCCCGTGCGCCGCCCCCGCACCCCCGGTCGGCGTCCCCGCGCGGGACCCCGGACCGCGGGGTCAGGCCGTCGTCGCCCCGGGGAGCTCCCGGGCGATGACCTTGCCGGTCGCGTTGCGCGGCAGCTCGTCGACCCAGTGGACGTCCCGCGGCGCCGCGGCCTCCTGCAGGCCGGCCGTGACCCAGTCCCGCACGGCCTCCGCGGTGAGCTCGCGCCCCGCGGCACTGTCCTCCCGCACCACCCACGCGGCGATCCGCTGGAAGGCGGCGTCGTCCGCGACCCCCTTGCAGTAGACGTCGTGGACCCCGGGCATCCCGGACAGGCACTCGATGACGGACGCGGGGTAGATGTTCTCGCCGCCGACGATGATCATGTCGTTCGACCGTCCGAGGACGTGCAGCCGGCCGTTCTCGTCGATGTACCCGCGGTCGCCGAGGTCGACGAGCCCCTGCCGTTCGACGAGCTGGTCGGCGTCGCGCGGGTTCGCGTAGCCGCTGAGGGTCTGCGCGTTCCGCGCGTGGATGAGCCCGACGGTCCCCTGCGGGACCTCCACACCGTTCTCGTCGAGAACCTTCGTCGTCGTCCCCAGCGGCGGGTACCCGGCCGCGGTCGGGGCCTCCAGCAGGTCCTCACGGCTGGCGACCGCGACGGCCGTCACCTCGGTGGACCCGTAGAAGCTCGACAGCACCGGGCCGAACATCCGCTGGAGCCGCCGGACGAGGTCCTCGCTCATCGCGTTGCCCGCGTTCGAGACGAACTCGACCGACGAGACGTCGAAGTCGTCGGCGTCCGGGAGGTCGACCATGCCCTTGAGGAACACGGCCGACGACATCACCGCCGTGATCCGTTCGCGCTCGATCGTCTCCATGACGACCCGCGGGTCGAAGATCCGCTGGGTGACGATCGTGCTGCGCGTCGCCCACGACAGGTTGACCAGCGCCCAGCCCCAGATGTGGAACATCGAGGCCGTCTGCTGGATGAGCATGTGGGAGCGCCACGGCCCGGCGGAGAGGATCGAGCCGATGAGACCGAACGGGGCGAACGGCTCGTGCATGACGACGCCCTTCGGCGTCCCGGTCGTGCCGGAGGACATGAGCACGAGCGGCTGTGCCGGCGGCCGGAACGGCAGCGACGTCGCCTGCGGCGCCGAGGCGATCATGGCGGACATGACCGGCCAGTCCCGGTCCTCCAGCGGGCCGCCGTCCGGGGTCCACCCGAGGTAGACGTCGCAGGGCGGCGAGTCCGGCACGCGGTCGGCGAACTCCGCGTCGATGAACAGCGCGTCGATGTCGTGCTCGATGAGGCTCGCGGCCAGCTGCCGCCCCGAGGACCCGACGTTGAACAGGTACAGGCGGTAGCCGACGTGGCCCTTCGCGGCGAGCGGGTAGAGGATGCCACGGCCGTTGCGGGCCATGACCGCGATCCGGGACCCGGGGCCGTGGCCGCGGGAGACGAGGGACCGGGCGAGGGCCCGCACGTCGTCGCGGGCCTCGAGGAACGTCCGGGAGCCGTCGTCGTCCCGGAAGGCGTCCTGGTCCGGGCAGCAGTCCGCCGCGTACTCGAGCTGCCGGGCGGTGCTGAACCCGTACCGGATGAGCTGGGGGACGACGTCCCTCCACGGGGCGACTCCCTCGGTGACGCCGACGACGCCGTGACGGAGGCACTGCACGAGGCCGACGGTCTTCTCACGGGCGACGGCGAGGGCGGCCGCGACGGGGCGCGGAGCGTGGGAAAAGTCCATGTGGTTCGTCCTGTGGTCGTCTGGTTCTGCGGTTCGGTGAATCAGGGGTCCCGGTCTCGGACGCGTCTGGTCCTGCTCAGCGCACGATAGCTGAAGACATCGGGGCCGGGGACCCGAAAGTCCCAAAGTCCGGAATTAAGAGTTCCTGTCTTCCCGAAAGGAGGGTGCCCGCGTCCGCAGCCCGGCAGGGTGCACACGCCGCCCCCGCCCGGCCCTCCCCCGGTACTCCCCGACGCCGGCCACCCCCCCCCCCGGCGCCGGCCGCCCCACCCGTCGCTCAGCGGCGCTTGCGCTTCTCCCGCACGCGCACCGCGACCCGCACCGGCGACCCGGCGAACCCGAAGGACTCGCGCAGCCGGCGCTCGAGGAACCGCCGGTAGCCGTGCTCGAGGAAGCCCGTGGTGAACAGGACGATCACCGGGGGCTTCGTCGACGCCTGCGTGGCGAAGAGCACCCGCGGCAGCCGGCCGCCGCGCATGGGCGGCGGGGTCTCCGCGATGACCGCGCGCAGCCAGTTGTTGAGCTGGCCGGTCGAGATCCGCTGGTCCCAGCTCTCCAGGGCCTCCAGCATCGCCGGTTCCAGGCGGTTGAGCGCCCGGCCCGTGCGGGCGGAGATGTTCACCCGCCGGGCCCACGGGACGTGGGCGAGCTGGAGGTCGATCTCCCGCTCGAGGATGTCCCGGCGGTCCTCGTCGACGAGGTCCCACTTGTTGAAGGCGACGACGAGCGCCCGCCCGGAGTCGAGGATCATCCGGAGGACCCGCTGGTCCTGCTCGGCGATCGGTTCCGAGGCGTCGACGAGGAAGATGACGACCTCGGCGGCGTCGATGGCCGCGCGGGTCCGCAGCGAGGCGTAGAACTCGTGCCCGCGGGCGGTCTTCGTCTTCTTCCGGATGCCGGCGGTGTCGACGAAGCGCCACGTCTGCTCGTCGAGCTCGACGATGGAGTCCACCGGGTCGACGGTCGTCCCGGCGACGTTGTCGACGACCGACCGCTCCTCACCGGCGATCTTGTTGAGCAGCGAGGACTTGCCGACGTTCGGGCGGCCGACGAGGGCCACGCGCCGCGGCCCGGTCACGACGGACGTCTGGCGCGGCTCGTCGGGGAAGGACCGGAGGACCTGGTCGAGGACGTCCGCCGCCCCGCGTCCGTGCTGCGCCGACACCGGGTAGGGGTCGCCGAGGCCGAGACCCCAGAACTCCGCGACGTCGCCGTACTGCGAGTCCGAGTCGAACTTGTTCGCCACGAGGATGACGGGGACCTCAGAGCGCTGGAGGCGCCGGGCGATGAGCTCGTCGGTCGTCGTGATGCCGACCTTGGTGTCCACGACGAACACGATCGCGTCCGCGGTCGCCATGGCGGTCTCCGCCTGCCGGGCGATCGCGCCGTGGATGCCCCGGGCGTCGGGGTCCCACCCGCCGGTGTCCTGGACCCAGAACCTCCGCCCCGACCACTCGCCGAGGTAGGAGATCCGGTCGCGGGTCACGCCGGGGAAGTCCTCGACGACGGCCTCGCGCCGGCCGAGGAAACGGTTGACGAGGGTGGACTTGCCGACGTTCGGCCGGCCCACGACCGCGAGGGTGCACAGGGCCTCCCGCTCGGCGGTCTCGTCGCCGAGCACCGCGAACGCCTCGTCGACCTCGTCCCACGACAGCTCGTCGAGCAGGTCGGGGTCCCCGTCCGCATCCCCGTCGGTGTCGCCGGCACGGTCACCGGCGGGGTCACCGTGGGGGGCGACGCCGCGACCGCCGCGGCCGTCACCGGCACCGTCGGCGTGGCGGTCGCCGGGGGTGTCGACGCGGGGGCCGCCGTCGGGGTCACCGTCCGCACCGTCCTCCGCGTCGCCGTAGTCGGCGGCGCCGAAGTCGCTCTCGTCGAGAACCTCGCCGTCGAGCGCCCGGAAGAGGAGCTGCTCCGGGCTCGTGACGTCCTCCATCCCCTCGGGCATGCCGTCGTTGCGGCCCCGTCCGTCGCCGTGCCGTCCGTTGGTGCGGCTCATCGCGAACCCCTCTCCTGCTGTGCGGTGACGTCACCGCTGGTGAACCGCGCCGGTGTGGACGCGGAGTCGGCGGCGAGCCCGGCGATCCGGGCCACCACCTGGTCGACGGTCAGGTCGCCGGTGTCGAGGACGACGGCGTCCGCGGCGGGACGCAGGGGCGAGACCGCCCGTGACGAGTCCGCCGCGTCGCGGCGTTCCACGTCCGCCAGCACGGCCGCGTAGTCGACCTCACGCCCCGCCTGCCGGTCCTGGTCGTACCGCCGCCGCGCGCGGATCTCCGCGCTGGCGGTCATGAACACCTTGCACGTCGCCTCCGGGAGGACTGCCGTGCCGATGTCCCGCCCCTCGACGACGCACCGGCCGGCGGACAACGCCAGCGAGCGCTGCAGCGCCACGAGGTTCGCCCGCACCGCCGGGTGGGCGGCGACGGCCGAGACGTGCGCCGTGACCCCGGGGCCCCGGATCTCACCGGAGATGTCCTCCCCGTCGAGGAGCACCGCCGTCGACCGGGGGTCCTCGTTGACGACGAGCGGCAGGTCGGCGGTCGCCCGGGCCACCGCGTCACCGTCGGCGGGGTCGATCCCCTGCCGCAGCACGTGGAGCGTCGCCACCCGGTACATCGCACCAGTGTCGAGGTACCGGGCGCCGGCGGCCTCCGCGACCCGGCGGCACACCGTGGACTTCCCGGTGCCGGACGGGCCGTCGACGGCGATGACGAGGCCCCCGCCGGCGACGTTGTCGAGCGTCGCGAGGGCGGCCACCGCCCCGTCGCCGGTGCGCTGGTCGCCGCTTCCCTGGTCGCCGGGCTGTGCCGTTGCCGTCATGTCCGTTCCCTCCGGGTGCGTCGGGGTCTCCTGGTCGTTCCGTGTCGCGTCGGGCGTCCGGGTCACAGGCCCACCGCCTTGTGGAGGCTCTCCAGCTCGGAGCGGTTGAGGGCCCGCACGGTCCCGGGCTTCTGCTCGCCCAGCTGCACGGTGTGGATCTTCGTCCGCACGAGGGCCTGGACCGGGAACCCGGCCTCCTTGAGCATCCGGCGGACGATGTGCTTCCGCCCCTCGTGGAGCTCGACCTTGACGAGGGACTTGCCCTGCCAGACGTCGACGATCTGCACGTAGTCCGCCTTGGCGACCCCGTCCTCGAGCTGGACGCCCTTCTTGAGGTGGGTGATGAAGTCCCGGTCGACCTCCCCGAGCACCGTCGCGAGGTAGGTCTTCGAGATCTCGTAGCTCGGGTGCATGAGCCGGTTGGCGAGCTCACCGTCGTTCGTCAGCAGGAGCAGCCCCTCCGTCGCGGCGTCGAGGCGACCGACGTGGAAGAGCCGCTGGCCGGCGTCGACCCGCTCCCCGATGAGGTCACCGAGGCACGGCCGGCCCATGTCGTCGTGCATCGTGGAGTGCACCCCACGGGGCTTGTTGAGGACGAAGTAGACCATGTCCTCGTTGACCTGGACGCGGGTGCCGTCCACCCGGACGATGTCCCGCTCGGGGTCGATGCGCAGCCCCTGCTGGTCCACGACCGACCCGTTGACCTCGACGCGGCCGGCGTCGATGAGCCGTTCGCACATGCGGCGCGACCCGACCCCGGCGGCGGCGAGGACCTTCTGGAGCCGCACCCCGTCGCCGGGGGTCGACCCCCGGCCGGCCCCGGAGACGTGCTGCTTCTTCGCGGGTTTCGCCTTCGAGATGTAGACCTGTGACGGGGTCCGGGACTGCGCGGGGTCCGCCTGCTGGACCTCCGGCCCCGGCTCCCGGTCGGGGCGGCCCTGGCGGGGCTGCTGCGTGCCGTGCCCGTGACCGGACCGGTGGGGCGGGCGGGTGGTCCGGCCGGGGCCGTGTGTCCTCTGGGTGTCCGGTGTGCCGTCGCGGCGAGCGGGATCGTTCACTGTGGTCTCTTCCTCACGTCTGTGTGCGGGTGACCGCACATGCCCGGCCGGTGTGCCGGGCCGTTCCCCGGAAGTCTAACCCACGACGTCCGGGACCTCCCGCTCGGACGTGCCCGGCGTCGGACCCGCCCCGGCTCACCCCTCCATCTCCCCGTCGAGGGCGTCGATGGCGTCCATCCCGGGCAGCAGCGGCGCGAGGTTCGGCAGCGCCTCCAGCGACTCGATGCCCAGCTGCTCGAGGAACAGGTCGGTCGTCGCGTACAGGTGGGCACCGCCCGTCTCCCCGGTCACCCCGACCTCGGCGATGAGCCCGCGGAGGGTGAGCGTCCGCATGACGCCGTCGCAGTTCACGCCCCGCACGGCGGCGACCTGGGAGCGGGTCACCGGCTGCTTGTAGGCGACGACGGCCAGCGTCTCCAGGGCCGCGCGGGACAACCGCTGCTGGGTGCCGTCGAGGACCTTCGCCTCGACGACCGGGGAGTTGTCCCGGCGGGTGTGCAACCTCCACAGCCCGTCGCGTTCACGCAGCTCGAAGCCCATCCCCCGGTCCGAGAACTCCCGGGCGATCTCCCGCAGGACGGCCTCGACCTCGCCGGCGTCGGCGTCGAGAACCCGGGCGAGATCCCCCGGTGCGACCGGTTCATCCGAGACGAGCAGCAGTGACTCCACCCTGCTCCGCAGCACGCTCACCGGTTCCACGGCCCGACCACCGTCCCTTCCTGTCGTCCCTGTTGACCCTGTCGTCCCTGTTGACCCTGTTGGCTCCGTCGGCTCTGTCGTCCCTGTCGGCACTGTCGGCACTGTCGGCCCTGTCCCCGCACCGTGCCCGGCGGGCTTTCCCCCGGCCCCGGCTCCCGTCACCACGGTCACTCCCAGTTGCTGGCGGCGACCACGGCGGGGTCGACCTCCAGCCCGGTCCAGGCGACGGCCATCTCCCCGAGCGGCACCGGCTGGTCGATGCCGATCGCCCGGGCCTTGTACAGCTCCAGCAGCGCGAGGAACCGGCCGACGACCGTCATGGACAGCTCGCAGTCCGCGATGAGGTTGGCGAAGCTCACCCACTGGTTCGCCCCGGCGACCCGCAGCGTGGCGAGGATGTGGCCGGCCTGCTCGGGGACGGAGACCGCCGGGGTGTGCACGTGCCCGGTCTCCACCTCCGTCGGCCGCGGCCGGAACACCGCCGCCGCGAGTTCCGCGAAACTCTCGGGCGTGTGCCCGAGCCGGACCGGCGGCAGGAGGTCCGCGAACTCCGGGTCCATCGACAGCGACACCGGGTAGCTGCGGTCCGCACCCTTCTGCCACTCGGCGAAGAGGTCCGCGACGGACTTGTACGCCCGGTACTGGAGCAGCCGGGCGAAGAGCAGGTCCCGCGACTCGAGCAACGCGAGGTCCTCCTCGCTCTCGACCTCGCCCCGGGGGACGAGGCGCGCGGCCTTGAGGTCGAGGAGGGTCGACGCCACGACGAGGAACTCCGTGACCTCGTCGAGGTCGTCGACGCTGCCGGTGAGGCTGCGGGTGTAGGCGATGAACTCGTCGGTCACCGTCGCGAGGGCGACCTCGGTGACGTCCATCTTCCGGGAGTTGATGAGCTGGAGGAGCAGGTCGAAAGGGCCGTCGAAGTTCGCGAGCGCCACCCGGAACCCGGTGATCTCCGGCTGCACCACCTCCCCGGGGGCCTCGACGGGCCCGGGACCTGCCCCGTCGGTCATGACCGCTCGACGACCTCCGCCGCGAGCGCCCGGTACTGGTCCGCCCCCTGGGACGACGGCGCCCACGTCGTGATGGGCTCGCCGGCGACGGACGTCTCGGGGAAGCGGACGGTCCGGGTGATCACCGAGTCGAAGACCTTGTCCCCGAAGACCTCCACCACCCGGTCCATGACCTCCCGGGCGTGCGTCGTCCGGCGGTCGAACATCGTCACGAGGATCCCCATGACCTCGAGCCGGAAGTTCAGCCGGTCCCGCACCTTCTCCACCGTGTCCGTGAGCAGGGCGAGGCCCCGGAGCGAGAAGTACTCGCACTCCATCGGGATGATGACGCCGTCGGCGCAGCTCAGGGCGTTGACGGTGAGGAGGCCGAGGGACGGCTGACAGTCCACGATGATGTAGTCGTAGTCCTTCATCACCGGGCGGAGCGCCCGGGCGAGGGTCTGCTCCCGGCCGACCTCGTTGACGAGCTGGATCTCCGCCGCGGACAGGTCGATGTTCGCGGGGACGACGTCGAGCCCCTCGACGACCGTGCCGTGGATCGCGTCGAGCACCGACGTCGACGGGTCGATGAGGAGGTTGTAGACCGTGACGTCCAGCTCCTCGTGCGGGATGCCGAGCCCGGCGGACAGCGCCCCCTGCGGGTCGAGGTCGACGAGGAGGACGCGGCGGCCGTACTGGGCCAGCGCCGCGCCCATGTTGATGGTCGACGTCGTCTTCCCGACGCCGCCCTTCTGGTTGCACATCGCGATGATCGTGGCCGGGCCATGCTGGTCCAGGGGCTCCGGTACCGGGATGTCCCGCACCGGACGGCCCGTGAGCCCGACGGCCGGACGGTCGAACAGGCCGTCCCGGGACGTGGACCGGGCACCGTCCCCGCCCGCGCCGCGGTCAGAGGATCCGGCTTCCGACGGCATGTGCTCAGGCACGGTCAAGCCCCTTCCCTGGACAGGTCGACACACTGAATGACAGGGTTCAGATTATCACGCCACCGGCGCCCGCCGGCCCGACCAGCCGGACTCACTGCCGCGGATGCGCCTGCGCCCACACCTCGCGCAGATGGTCGGCCGTGACCCGGGTGTAGATCTGCGTCGTCGACACGCTCGCGTGGCCCAGCAGCTCCTGGACGACGCGCACGTCGGCACCGCCGTGGAGCAGGTGCGTCGCGAAACTGTGCCGGAGGCTGTGCGGCGAGACCCCCTCGAGCCCCGCCCGGCCGGCCGCGTCCGCGACCACCTTGAACCCGGACTGCCGGCCCATCCGCCGCCCCCGGCGGTTGAGGAACAGGGCCGGCGACCCGGCGGTGTTGAGCGCCTCCCGTCCGCGGTGCACGTAGGCGTCGAGCGCCTCGAGGGCCGGGCGGCCCACCGGGACGACGCGCTCCCGTCCCCCCTTGCCCCGGACGATGACCATCGCCCCGCCGTCGCGCTCGTCACGGTCGATGTCGTCGATGTCAAGCCCGAGGACTTCACTCACGCGCGCCCCGGTTGAGTACAGCATCTCCACCAGCGCCCGGTCTCGCAGCTCCAGCGGCCCGGCCGCCGGACCCGCCGGACACGCCTCGATGAGCGCGGTGACGTCGTCGACCGACAGGGCCTTCGGCAGGGACGCCGGCTGGCGGGGAACCGGCACGTCCGCGGCGACGTCGCCGTCGAGAATCCCCTCCGCGGCACCGAAGCGGTGCACCCCGCGGACCGTCGTGATGATCCGAGCCGCCGACCGCTGCGCCAACCCCTGCCCGGTCCGCAGGTCGACAACGAACCGCTCCAGGTCCCCCGTCCCGACCGCGGTGACGGACAGGTCCTGCGCCCGGAGCCACTCCCGGTAGCGTCCGAGGTCCCGCGCGTAGTTGTCGAGGGTGTTGCGGCTGAGGCTCCGCTCGACCCTCAGGTGCCGCATCCACCGGTGGATGAGGCGGTCGAGGACCGGGTCCCCCTCGCCGTCGGTCTCACCGGACATGCTTCATGTCCCGCCCGGGCACGGACCCGCGGCGCTCGGCGAGGCCGGACCGGTACTCCATCGGGTCGTCGACCGACCGGCGGGTCCCGGCGTGCAGGTGCAGCACTGCCGCGACGGCCACGGAGTTCACGATCCGCCCGTCCTGCACCATCGCCACCGCCTCCGGGACCGGGACCCACGCCAGCTCCAGGTCCGCCTCCTCGTCCTCGCCCGCCGGGACCTCGCCGTCGACGAGGTCCTCCGCGAGGTAGATCCGGCACGTCTCCTCCCCGACCCCCGGCGAGGTCACGATGTCCCCCAGCAGGTGCCACGTCCCCGCCCGGAGACCGGTCTCCTCCTGCAGTTCACGCCGGGCGGCGTCGAGCGGGGCCTCCCCGGCGACGTCGAGCAGCCCGGCGGGGACCTCCCACAGCCTCCGGTGCACGCCGTGCCGGTACTGGCGGATGAGGAGGACCTCGCCGTCCCGCACGGCGGCGACGGCGACGGCGCTGAAGTGCTCGACGATCTCGCGGTCCGCCCGGCCGGTGGGCGTCGCGATCGTGTCCCGGCGGACGGCGATGATGGGGGCGTCGAGGAGCAGCTCGGAGGCGAGGACCCGGTAGTCGTGACCCGCGCCGTCCCCCGCGTCGCGGCCGGGGCCGTCCCCCCGGTCCCGGTCGCCGGCGTCCGTGGACTGTGTCGTTGCGCTCATGCGCGCCAGTCTAGCGGCGTGCCCGCGGCCGGACGTCCGGCCGCACGCCGCGCCCGACGCCGGGCCGCACGCAACAGGTGCCCGACGCCGCCCGACCCCGGCGGTCGGCGCCGCCGGGCACCGCTCAGTCCGCGGCGGAGGTCCCGGCCTGCTCCCGCTGCCGGTCGAGGGCCGCGGAGATGAGCGCGGCGAACAGCGGGTGCGGGCGCGTCGGCCGGGACTTGTACTCGGGGTGCGCCTGCGTCGCCACGAGGAAGGGGTGGATCTCCTCGGGGTACTCGACGAACTCGACGAGCTGACCGTCCGGCGACGTGCCGGAGAACCGCAGCCCGGACCCCTCGGCGATCTGCTCCCGGTAGGAGTTGTTGACCTCGTAGCGGTGCCGGTGCCGCTCCGAGACCTCGGTCGTCCCGTAGGCGCCGGCGACGACACTGCCCTCGTCGAGCACCGCCGGGTAGGCGCCGAGGCGCATCGTGCCGCCGAGGTCGGCCTCACCGGAGACCGCCGCCTGCTGCTCCGCCATCGTCGAGATGACCGGGGCCGGCGTCTCCGGGTCGAACTCCGTCGAGCTCGCGCCCTCCACGCCGGCGGCGCGGGCCGCCTCGATGACCGTGCACTGGAGACCCAGGCACAGCCCGAGCAGCGGGATGCGGTTCTCCCGGGCGTACCGGATCGCCCCGACCTTGCCCTCGATCCCGCGGATGCCGAAACCACCCGGGACGACGACGGCGTCGACCCCCGCGAGCGCCTCAGCCGCCCCCTCGGGGGTCTCGCACCGGTCGGACTGCACCCACACCACGCGCGCCCGCGCGTTGTTGGCGAAGCCGCCGGAGCGGATCGCCTCGGTCACGGAGAGGTAGGCGTCGGGCAGGTCGACGTACTTGCCGACGAGCGCGACCGTGACGTTGTGCTCCGGGTTGTGCACCCGCTCGAGGAGGCCGCCCCACACCGTCCAGTCGACGTCACGGAACGGCAGGCCGAGCCGCCGGATGAGGAAGGAGTCGAGGTGCTCGCGGTGGAGGACCTTCGGGATGTTGTAGATCGACGACGCGTCGGCGCAGGAGATCACACCCTCCTCGTCGACGTCGGACATGAGCGCGATCTTCGCCTTGAGCGACGCCGGGACCTCCCGGTCGCACCGCAGGACCAGCGCGTCCGGCACGATGCCGATCGACCGCAGGGCGGCGACCGAGTGCTGGGTCGGCTTCGTCTTCAGCTCCCCCGACGGCGCGAGGTAGGGCACGAGCGAGACGTGGATGAAGAAGATGTTCTCCCGGCCGACGTCGTGCCGGGTCTGGCGCGCGGCCTCGAGGAACGGCTGGGACTCGATGTCCCCGACGGTCCCGCCGATCTCCGCGATGACGACGTCGGGACGCACCCCGTTCTCGTCGGGGCGGTCCATGCCGAGGATGCGGTTCTTGATCTCGTCGGTGATGTGCGGGATGACCTGCACGGTCTCACCGAGGTACTCGCCGCGGCGCTCCTTGGCGATGACGGAGGAGTACACCTGGCCGGTCGTCACGTTGGCGTTGCTCGTGAGGTTGCGGTCCAGGAAGCGCTCGTAGTGCCCCAGGTCGAGGTCGGTTTCGGCCCCGTCCTCGGTGACGAAGACCTCACCGTGCTGGAAGGGGTTCATCGTGCCCGGGTCCACGTTGAGGTACGGGTCCAGCTTCTGCATGGTCACGGTGAGCCCGCGGGCCGTGAGGAGCTGACCGAGGCTCGACGCCGTGAGCCCCTTGCCCAGGGAGGACGCCACTCCCCCGGTGACGAAAATGAACTTGGTGTGGTGCGCGTCGCGACCGTGTGACAACTGTTCTCCCGCGGTAGTTGGTGCCCGGTCTCGGCACGGCACCCGCTGCCTCGGAGGCGGGCCCGGCCGACCGGGGAAGGCGTTCACCTACGGGATTTCAGCCTAACACACGCCGGCGACGCGTCCCGCCCGACCGCTCACCCGCCCGGCACCGGCCCCACCCGCAGGTCGCCCCCGGCCGGCGTCGCCCCGGAGGGTCAGGCGCCGCCGACGGTGGCGGAGCCGGCGTTCGCGGCCGCGCCGTACGCCCCGGCGTGTCCGTCGAGCTGCTCCTTGACGGCCCGGACGGCGGTGATCCGCCCGGCGGTCGTGTCGATGTCGTCGACGGTCGAGACGGCGTCGGCCGCGGCGCGGCGACCGCGGACGATCCCGACGGCCCCGTCCTTCTCCGCGGCCCCGAGGCCCCCGGCGAGGACGACGCCGCGCGTGCGGGAGTCCATCGCCGTCGCGAGGTCGGCGACGACGGTGGTGCCGTAGTTGCCGTGCGCCGGGTCGCCCGAGGCGTCGCCCGTGACGATGACGACGGCGGCCGCCGTGCGCACGGTGCCGTCCCGGTAGTCGACGAAACCACCGTTCTTCAGGGCACCGAGCACGACCGCCCGCTCCGAGTCGCTCGCCGGCGGCTTGCCGTCCGAGCCCGTCGTGAGGGCGGAGCCGAGCAGTTCGCCGATGTGCGTCCCGGGGGCGAGGTTGTTCTCCGACAACGAGGCTCCGGCGGGGAGGGAGTTCGCCGCGATCGACTTCAGCTCGTCACCGTTGTCCGCCGAGGTGAACTTCTCCGTGAGGGTGATGTCCCCCGCGTTGACCGCACCGGACTCGTCGAGCAGGTGCCGTGTCGCGGACACGGCGCGGTCGTCGGCGTCGTCGGTGGCGAGGATGAGGACGGGCTGGTCCCGGAGCAGGTCCTTGACCGCCGGGCCGGCGAGGCTCCGGTTGACCGCGTCGGCGGCGGCGGCCTTCGCCTCGGCCTTGTCCTTCGCCTGCCGCTCACTGTCGAGACTGCGCTGCACCTGCGTGGACTCGCCCCCGGGGCCGCCCTCGACGTTCGGGGCGAGGACGAAGAACCCCAGGAGTGTGCCGAGTGCGATCCCGGCCCCGAGGCCGGCGACGGCTGATGACGTTTTCACGGTTGATTCCTCCGTCGCTTCTACGAGAACAGGGACTGCATGTGGATGGCGAAGTTGTTCCAGCTGTCGATGAGGTTGTCGGCGAACCCGCCGTCCCCGCTGAAACCGGCGATGAGGACGACGACCACGACGGCGAGGAGCACCGCGAGGACGGCCCAGATCCAGCCCCCGCCGGACCGGGAGACCCGGTAGAGCTCGGCCACCGCGTCGGCGTCGACGAGCTTCCCGCCGACCTTCAGCCGGGACAGCAGCGCCGACGGGGTGTCCCGCGACCGGTCCTCGTCGAAGAGGTGGTCGAGGTCCATGTGCTCGCCGAGCAGGACGACCATCGACGCACCGTGGTACTCGGCGAGGAGGAGCGCGAGGTCGGTCGGCTCGTTCGACGCGGCGGGGAAGGTCATCGCCCCGACGCCGAGATCCTGGATGCGCTCGAGGCCGTGGGCGTGCCCGTCGGGCTCGGCGGGGAGGATCACCGTCGCCCCGCAGCGCAGCGCCTCGGTGCCGATGACCTCCGGGTCGCCGACGATGACCTTCGGCCGGTAGCCGGCCTTCATGAGGTCGTCCGCGGCGGCACCGACGGCGATGATGACGGGGTCGTACTCGCGGATGAAGTTCCGCAGCGAGCGCAGCCGGTCGCGGAACGCCGGCGCGGGGGCGACGACGAGGACCTTGCGGTCGTCCATGTCCACGGCGACGTCCGGGATCCCGAGGCCGTCGATGAGCAGGGGTGCCTCCGTGCGGACGAACTCCGCGGTGTTGCCGGCCAGGGCCTCCATGTGGTCGCCGAGCGCCTCGCGGGCGTCGTCGAACCGTTCGACGGCCGTGTCCTCGTCGAGGACGGTCCCCCCGCCGATGGACCGCTCGCCGTACCAGACCTTGCCCTCGTACACGCGGGCCTTCTTGCCGTTCCGGACGTACTCGAGGATGCCCTCCCCGGCGTCCTCGACGAGCACGACCCCGGCGTCGAGGAGCATGTGCGGACCGAAGTTGGGCACGTTCCCGGTGGTGAACCTCGCGATGTTCACGACCGCCCCGACCCGGGCGTCGACGAGTTTCTGCGCGGTGCCACGGCTCATGTCGGGGGCCCGCACGACGGCGATGTCGCCCTCGCCGAGCTTCGAGAACCCCTTGGAGCCTGTGCAGTCCCGGAGATGGCCGTGGATACCGGGCAGGTCCGTTCGCGAGAAGATCATGGGCCCCATTGTGCGGGGTGACGGGGGTGGAGGGGTGAAGGCGCGCCGAACGCCCCCGCGGTGGAGTGCCGGACCACCCCCCGGGCCCCGCACGTCCCCCGCTCCGGGGTGACCGTCGTCGGGTACGACGGGCCCCGACCGGCCGTGGGCCCGCCCGTTCAGCTGCGGGCCGGTCGCCGCCGGGCCGCCGCCGGGGACGACGACCGGTCCCCCCGTCCCTCCCGCGACGCACGCCCGGACGCGGGTGCGAGCTCCGCCGCGGTCCGCAGGAGTTCCTCGGCGTGGGCGCGGCCCGTCTCGGACTCGATCCCGGCGAGCATCCGGGACAGCTCCTCGACGCGCTCGTCGTCGCTGAGCGTCCGGACGTCCGACGTCACCGACGACTCCGACGTCGCCTTGGACACGTGGAGGTGCGCGTCGGCGAACGCCGCGACCTGGGGCAGGTGCGTCACGACGATGACCTGGTTGTCGACCGCCAGGGCCGCGAGCCTGCGACCGATCTCGACGGCCGCCTTCCCGCCGACGCCGGCGTCGACCTCGTCGAAGACCATCGTCCGACCCGACCCGGCGAGGATGACCTCGAGCGCGAGCATGACCCGGGACAGCTCACCACCCGACGCACTCGACGACAGCGGCACCGCGTGCCCGCCCTGGACCAGCATGAACCGGACCTCGTCCATCCCGTCCGGGCCGCACGCCTTCGCCGCGGCCGCGCCCCGGACCGCCGGGGTGTCAACCTCGACGCGCACCTCCGCGGCCATGTGGAGCCCCCGGATCTCCTCCGTGACGTCGGCGGACAGCCGCCGGGCGGCGTCGGACCGCGCCGCGGTCAACGCCCGCGCCTCCTCGACCATCGCGGTCGCCGCGGCCTGCACCTCCCCCTGGAGTTTCTCGACGGCCTCCCCGGACACGTCGATCGACCCGAGCCGCTCCCGGGCCTGGTCGCGCCACGCCAGGACCCCGTCGACGTCGACGGCGTACTTCCGCAGCTCCCGGAGGTCCTGCTGCCGCTGGAGCAGCCCCTCCAACGAGTCCGGGTCCGGCACGTCGCCGACGACGCGCCCGATCTCCTGCGAGATGTCCCCGAGCACGCCCGTGACCTCGGCGACCCGCCCGGCGAGCTCCTCGAGCCGGGGGTCCCCCGCCACGCCGGTGAGCGCCGCGTGCGCGCGGCCCAGGAGGTCGGACGCGCCGGGTGTCTCGCCGTCGTCCCCGTCGATGGCGGTGATCGCGACGTGTGCGGCCTCGCGGACGTCGTCGGCGTCCTGGAGGCGGGCGATCGTGGCCTTGAGCTCCGCGTCCTCCCCCGGCTGCGGGTCGAGGGCGTCGATCTCCTCCAGCGCCCGGGTCAGCGAGTCCGCCTCGAGGGCGAGCTCCCGCCGGTCCTCGGTGCGCCGGCGGAGGTCGCGGGAGAGGTCGATCCACCGTTGCCGGCGCCCGCGGTAGGATTCCCGGGCGCCGTCGAGCCCGGCGAAGCGGTCCAACGCGCGGAGCTGCCGCACCGGGTCGAGCAGCCGCAGCTGGTCGTTCTGCCCGTGGATCGTGATGACGTGGGAGGCGAACTCCCCGAGGACCCCCGCGGCGACGGTGCGTCCCGCCAGGTGGGCGCGCGACCGGCCGGACGCGTTGACGCTCCGGGAGGCGATGACCTCGCCGTCCTCGACGAACCCGCCGATGTCCTCGACCATCGCGGCGACCGCCGGCGAGTCCGTCGTGAAGATCCCGTCGACGGTGGCCTTGTCCGCGCCGTTGCGCACCCGGGAGGCGTCGGCGCGGTGCCCGGACAGCAGGCGCAGGCCGGTGACCACCATCGTCTTGCCCGCGCCGGTCTCGCCCGTGACGACGGTCAGCCCGTCGGCGAAGACGGCGGTGGCCTCCTCGATGACACCGACGTTCCGTATCTGCAGCTCATTCAGCATAGGGTGCCCACTCTACCCACTGCCCCGGACACTCCCGCCGCACCCACCACGCCGGCCTCGCCGGACCACCGGGCCTGTCCGTCCACGCCCCGGTCACCGCCGCGGGCCCCGCCACCCGGTGACGGGCAGCCGGAACTTGTGGACGAGCCGGTCGGCGAACGGCGCCGTGTCGAGCCGAACCCACCGGACGTCCTGCGGACCGCGGCGGATCTCCACGCGCGCGCCCGGGGGCATGTGGATCTGCCGGAACCCGTCCATCACGGCCGTCGCCGGGGAGGTCTGGGGGTTCGTCTCGACGGCGACGGTCGTGTCCGGGCTGACGACGAGCGGCCGCGCGAACAGCGTGTGCGCGTTCGACGGCACGACGAGGATCGACTCCAGCTCCGGCCACAGCACCGGCCCGCCCGCGGAGAAGGCGTAGGCGGTGGACCCGGTCGGCGTGGAGACGAGGACGCCGTCGCACCCGAAGGAGGACACCGGGCGGAGGTCGATCTCGAGGATCGTGTCCAGCACACCCTGCCGGTTGAGGTTCTCGACGGAGCACTCGTTGAGCGCCCAGCCGGTGCCGAGGACCCGCCCCTGGCCGTCGCGGACGGTGACGGACAGGGTCATGCGGGTCTCGACGCGGTAGTCCCGCTCGATGACCTTGTTGATCGCCTCCCCGAGGGAGTCCTGCTCCCACTCCGCGAGGAAGCCGATGTGGCCCATGTTGATCCCGAGGACGGGGACGTCCTGGGCGTGGGCGATGTCCGCGGCCCGGAGGAAGGTGCCGTCGCCGCCGAGGACGACGACCATCTCCACGCCGGTGGCGGCCTCCGGGGTGTGGCCGTAGCGGGGGAACCGCCCGAGGATCTCGTGGCGGGCGACGGGCGCCGGGTCGTCGGTCGCCATGACGCGCACCCGGATGCCGCCGTCGTGGAGCTGCTGCGCGGCCTCCGCGGCGAGGCTGAGGTTGCCGTGCGCCCCGGTGTGGGCGACGAGGAGCACCTCCCGGGGGGCGGTCCCGCCGTCCTTGTCGGCCTGCGTGTCCTGCGCCTGCGTGTCCTGCGCGTCCCGGCCCTGCGTGTCCTGCCGGTCGTTGTCCCCGGGGCGCGCGTCACCCCGTCCTGTCGCTGCGGTCACTGCGGGCCCTCCTCGATCGCGGTGTCGACCATGCGCCGCAGCTCGTCACCGCCGGGCGCTCCGGCTCCACCGTCGTTCACCAGCCACAGGAAGTACTCCACGTTTCCGCTCGGTCCGGGCAGCGGCGAGGCGACGACGGCTCTCGTAGACAAACCATACGTCACTGCAGCCTCCGCCACCTGCCGTGTCACCTCCGCGCGCAGCGCGGGGTCACGGACGACCCCACCGTGCCCGAGCCGGTCGCGACCGACCTC
This sequence comes from Corynebacterium bovis DSM 20582 = CIP 54.80, assembly GCF_030408615.1. Classification (NCBI taxonomy): domain Bacteria; kingdom Bacillati; phylum Actinomycetota; class Actinomycetes; order Mycobacteriales; family Corynebacteriaceae; genus Corynebacterium; species Corynebacterium bovis. The sequence goes on from NZ_CP047187.1 coordinate 1,512,224, forward strand.
GAACTGCGGCTTCACCATGGGAAGCAGGTCCCCTCCCGGCCGCACGCAGCGCGCGAGGGCCGGCAGCACGAGCTCGACCGAGATGAACGACAGGTCACCGACCATCGTGTCGGCGGCACCCCCGAGGGTGTCCGGGGTGAGCGTGCGTACGTTCGTCCGGTCGAGGACGGTCACCCGCGGGTCGTTCTGCAACCGCCACACGAGCTGGCCGTACCCCACGTCCACGGCGAGGACCTCCCGGGCACCCCGGTCGAGGCACACGTCGGTGAACCCGCCGGTGGACGCCCCCGCGTCGAGCACGCGGCGGTCGCGGAGGTCGAGGCCGTCGGCCTCGAACGCGGCGAGGGCACCGAGGAGCTTGTGGGCGCCCCGGGAGGCCCAGCGGTCGTCGTCGCTGTCGGCGACGCGGATCGAGACGTCACCGTCGACCCCGGTGGCGGGTTTCGTCGCCGCCATACCGTTGACCGTCACCCGGCCGGCGTCGATCATCGCGCGGGCCTGCTCCCGTGACCGCGCGATGCGGCGCCGGACGAGTTCGACGTCCAGCCTGTTGAGCTGCCGTCTCCCTGACTTTCCCGCCATCAGCGTCCCTCCAGTGCGTCGTTGACCAGGCGGTGCGCCTCCTCGAGCAGCTCCGCCTCCTCCTGACCGGTGCAGTCCGACGCGAGGAGGGCGTCGATCCGTTCCCTGAGCGCACCGGTGTCCACCGGGCCCGTCGTGGGGCCCGGCACAGGTCCGGTGGGGGTCCGACGCTGCCCTGCGCCGGCGACGTCGCCCGGCGTCGGGGTCGACGCCACGTGACCCGGCGTGGGGACGGTGGGGCCGTCCCCCCGGGTCCGGGCACCGGCGACGTCGCCCGGCGTCGGGGCGGGCCGGTCACCGCGCCGCGCCGCGTCGTCCCCGCTCACCGCCAGGCCTCCAACGCCGTGCCGGCCGCGTCGTCGGCCGCGGTGACCGTGACCGTGGTCCCCGCGTCGAGGAGCTCCCAGACGAGCGGGGCCGCCGCGCCGAGTGCGGCCGCGGCCATGTGCCCGACCGGACCGGTCGACCCGCCGTGCACGACCACGCCCGCCGTGGCCCCCGTCGCCCCCGGCCCGCCGACGGTGACCGTGACGCCGCCGCCGACCGCACCGGGGTCCGCGCCGAGTGCGGCGTCGTCCCGCTCGGCCCACCACCCGGGGCAGTGACCCGACAGCGAGGCCGCGACGACGGTCGGCCGGTGGGAGGTCGTGAGGATGTCACGGTGGCCGGAGACCCCCGTGAGCACGCAGAGGGTGTCCATGCCGGCGGCGATGCCTCCGGCGATGTCGGTGTCCAGACGGTCGCCGACGGCCAACGGGCGGGACGCGCCGAGCCGCCGGGCGGCGACGTGGAACATGTCCGGGCCCGGCTTGCCGGCACTGCGCGGGGTCACCCCCGTCGCGGAGGTCACGGCGGCGACCATCGACCCGTTGCCGACGAGGAACCCGCGCTCCGACGGGAGGGTGGTGTCGAGGTTCGACGCGATGTACACCGCACCGGCCCGGATCGCGAGTGCGGCCTCGGACAGCTCGCGCCAGCCGGTGGCCGGGGAGTGTCCGTGCAGCACGACGTGCGGGGCGGGGCGGGGCCCGTCGCCGGACGGGTCGGCGTCTGCGGCGGAGCCGGTACCCGCCGCGCGGTCGGGCGACGCCGCCGCCTCCGCGCGGTCGGCGGCCTCCGCGGCCGTGGTCACCGTGAAGCCGGCCTCCGCCGCGAGGTCCCGGAAGGAGTCCGCGCCGAGGACGAGAGCGTGGACCGACGAGGGGTCGAGCCCCCGGTCCCGGGCGAGGACGTCGGCGGCGAGGGTGCACGCAGCCTGTGCTGACGTGAGCACGTCCCCGGGGCCGGCGGTGATGCCCATGGACCGCAGGTGGTCCGCGACCTGCTGCGGCGAGCGCGAGGCGTTGTTCGTCACGTAGACGACGGGGCGGCCGGCGAGAGCCTCCCCCGCCCCGGGGATCGGGCGGCCGCCCTCGAAGACGGTGCCGTCGAGGTCGACGAGCAGGCCGTCGTACCGTCCGAGCAGCTCGCCGGGGTCGCAGGCGATCGTGGCCGGGGTCTGGCTCGGGGTCTGGGTCACCGGAGCTCCTTCAGCCGCTCCTCGGTGTCGAGGACGCCGGTCTCGTCGAGCTTCCCCGCCCGGGTGAACCACTCGCGGGCCTCCTCGGTCCGGCCGGCCGCCGCGAGGGCGTCGGCGTACGCGTAGGTCACGCGGAGGACGGTGTGCTCCGGGAGGTCGGTGGCGGTCGTCTCCGGCTCGAGGGCCGCGAGGGCGTCCTCGTTGCGGGTGAGGTCGTGGTAGGCACCGGCGACGACGATCGCCAGCTCCGCGCGGGACTCCGGGTCCAGGTCCGCCGCCCCGGGCTCCGCGGCGATCTCGAGCGCCTTGTCGGGGCGGCCGAGGCCGCGCTCGCAGTCCGCCATGACCGCGAGCATCCCCGGGCCGCCACCGAGACGGCGCGCGGCACGGAGCTCCGTGAGGGCTTCCTTCCACTCCCCGGCGTGGTAGGCGGTGATGCCGAGGGTCTCGCGGGTGATGGAGACCCGGCCGCCCCGGTCCTTCGCCGCCCGGGCGTGGGCGAGCGCCTTCTGCGGATCGTCGTCGAGGAGCGAGGCCGCCATGATCATGTGACGGGCGACCATGTCCGCGTTCTCCTTCGCCAGACTGCGCAGCTCCTGCCGCACCGCGGGGTCGAGCTCCTTCGGCGACACGTCGTCCGGGAGCGCCGGCTCCGCGCTCCGGCGCGACATCCGCTCCTCGCGGTAGCCGGAGCGCTGCGGGCCCGGGTGAGCGCCGCGGCCGCCCTGACCTGCACGGTTCGGGCGGAAGCCTCCCCCGTTACGGGGCCCGCCGCCGGACCGGCCGCGGCCGGCGCCGCCCGGACCGCCTGTCCGCGGGGCGTCGGCGCCCCGTGGGCCGCCGCGCCGGTTGTCCGATGATCCCCCGGAGGACCGCTGACCGCCGTCCCGCCGGCCGTCCCACCCACCGGACGAGCGCTGACCGCCGGACGACCGTGAGCCGCCCGTCGAGCGCGGCCCGCCGTCCCGACGGGGTCCCCCTGAGCCTCCTGCACCACCGCCCTGACGTCGGGAGCGGTCGTCTCGGCCGCCCCCCGAGGAGGAACGGCGAGGGGAAGACGGATGATCAGACATCAAGGACCTTTCATACGGGCTACGGACGTCGATCATTCTAGGTGGTGCCGAAGGCCACAGACCAGCTGGGGCAGGTTCCGCGGGCGGCGGCCGCCGTCCCCGGTCACCGCGTTTCACGACGACTCGGCCACCCCGGACCCGTGAGGTGTCGCGGACCCACCGTGCCGCCGTCCGACCCGCAGTGCCCGTTGCGAGCCCATCGTGCAGAATTCCGTGGAGTCCTGCCGAGGACCGGGCCATCCGCGACGACGTCCATCCGTTTCCGCCGACGTCCGGAACCCCCGCGCCAAGACGCGGAGCGCTCACCGGCCGAGAGGCACCTCGAACGTCCGCAGCAACCGCGGAGACTCTGTACAACCACGCGGAGTACTTGACGAGGCGTCCGCGCACCGGACGAACACGCCCGGGCACCCGTTCCCCACCAGCGAAACCCAAGGGACCCGGGCCTACCCTCCTGGAGCCGCCCCTCCGGGCGGACTCACGGCCCCGGACACCCGAGCGTTTTTCGACTGGCCTTCTCCGGGCGGGCCACAGGGCCCCCGGCACCCGGGCGTTTCTCGACTCTTCCCCTCCGGGCGGACGCACGGGATCCCGACACCCGCGCCCGCTCCGCACGAGGGGTGGGCGCGGAACGCCGCACGGGCCACGGGGCGGGAAAAGGGCACAAAAAAAGGTGGGGTGGTGCCACACCCCCACAACCCGGTGACCACCCAACCCCTGACAGGGACGGTGACCACACAGGCCGTGAAGGGGTGACACCACCCCACCACACACAAAGAAAAATGCCGGCGGTGACCTACTCTCCCACACCCTCCCGGGTGCAGTACCATCGGCGCAGGCAGGCTTAGCTTCCGGGTTCGGAAAGGGACCGGGCGTGACCCCGCCGCTAAAACCACCGACAAACACAACAGAACAACCACACGCACCCCACACACCCCCGGGAACAACCCCAAGGGAGTGCCGGCACGTCGTGACGCTCCAGACACTGCACAACAGACGCGAGAATCAACACCCACAACACACACCAAACAGTGCGAACCACGGGCAACACTTTTTGCACACACACCCAACCAACAAGCAGTGTGTCATTTCGGTCAATTAGTACCGGTCACCTCCACCACTTACATGGCGTCCAGATCCGGCCTATCAACCCCGTCATCTACAGGGAACCTCAAACGAAACCTCATCTTGAAACAGGCTTCCCGCTTAGATGCTTTCAGCGGTTATCCCTCCCATACGTAGCCAACCAGCCATGCCACGGGCGTGACAACTGGCCCACCAGAGGTATGTCCGTCCCGGTCCTCTCGTACTAGGGACAGCCTTTCTCAAGTTTCAACGCGCGCGGCGGATAGAGACCGAACTGTCTCACGACGTTCTAAACCCAGCTCGCGTGCCGCTTTAATGGGCGAACAGCCCAACCCTTGGGACCTACTCCAGCCCCAGGATGCGACGAGCCGACATCGAGGTGCCAAACCATCCCGTCGATATGGACTCTTGGGGAAGATCAGCCTGTTATCCCCGGGGTACCTTTTATCCGTTGAGCGACACCGCTTCCACAAGCCGGTGCCGGATCACTAGTCCCGACTTTCGTCCCTGCTCGACCTGTCAGTCTCACAGTCAAGCTCCCTTGTGCACTTACACTCAACACCTGATTGCCAACCAGGCTGAGGGAACCTTTGGGCGCCTCCGTTACACTTTGGGAGGCAACCGCCCCAGTTAAACTACCCACCAGGCACTGTCCCTAACCCGGATCACGGGCCGAGGTTCAGGTATCCAATACGATCAGAGTGGTATTTCAACAACGACTCCCCAACCACTGGCGTGGCCGCTTCACAGTCTCCCACCTATCCTACACAAACCGAACCGAACACCAATACCAAGCTATAGTGAAGGTCCCGGGGTCTTTTCGTCCTGCCGCGCGTAACGAGCATCTTTACTCGTACTGCAATTTCGCCGGGCCTGTGGTTGAGACAGCAGGGAAGTCGTTACGCCATTCGTGCAGGTCGGAACTTACCCGACAAGGAATTTCGCTACCTTAGGATGGTTATAGTTACCACCGCCGTTTACTGGGGCTTAAATTCTCCGCTTCGACCACAAGGGTCTAACAGGTCCTCTTAACCTTCCAGCACCGGGCAGGCGTCAGTCCGTATACATCGACTTACCGTCTTCGCACGGACCTGTGTTTTTAGTAAACAGTCGCTTCCCTCTATTCTCTGCGACCACCACCAGCTCAAAACCAGTCTGTCACCAGCAGTGGTCCCCCTTCTCCCGAAGTTACGGGGGCATTTTGCCGAGTTCCTTAACCACAGTTCACCCGATCGCCTTAGTATTCTCTACCTGACCACCTGTGTCGGTTATGGGTACGGGCCGAATGTGCACATCGCTAGAGGCTTTTCTCGACAGCATAGGATCACCGACATCCCCGCAAACGGGTACGCATCACGCCTCACCCTCATGCCAACCGGATTTACCAGGCTGACGGGCCACACGCTTACACCACAATCCAATAAGTGGCTCGGCTACCTTCCTGCGTCACCCCATCACTTGGCTACTACCAGCTCAGGTCCCACGCACATGCACCACCAACCGGCCAAAGACCGGAAACAGCAGCACACACGGGTGGTTAGTATCACCGATTCACCATGGTCGCACACACACGGGTACGGGAATATCAACCCGTTATCCATCGACTACGCCTGTCGGCCTCGCCTTAGGCCCCGACTCACCCTGGGAAGATTAGCTTGACCCAGGAACCCTTAGTCATCCGGCGGACGAGTTTCTCACTCGTCATTCGCTACTCATGCCTGCATTCTCACTCGCATGGCCTCCAGCACTGGGTCACCCCGCACCTTCACCGGCCACACGACGCTCCCCTACCAACCCCCACCAAAAGATGGAAGTTCCGCGGCTTCGGCGGTGTACTTGAGCCCCACTACATTGTCGGCGCAGAACCACTCGACCAGTGAGCTATTACGCACTCTTTCAAGGATGGCTGCTTCTAAGCCAACCTCCTGGCTGTCTTCGCGATCCCACATCCTTTTCCACTTAGTACACTCTTAGGGGCCTTAGCCGGCGATCCGGGCTGTTTCCCTCTCGACCACGAAGCTTATCCCCCGCAGTCTCACTGCCGCGCTCTCACTTACCGGCATTCGGAGTTTGGCTGATGTCGCTAAGATGGTAGTCCCGCTAAACCAACCAGTAGCTCTACCTCCGGCAAGAAACACACGACGCTGCACCTAAATGCATTTCGGGGAGAACCAGCTATCACGGAGTTTGATTGGCCTTTCACCCCTACCCACAGCTCATCCCCTCAGTTTTCAACCTAAGTGGGTTCGCGCCTCCACGACGTCTTACCATCGCTTCACACTGGCCATGGGTAGATCACCCCGCTTCGGGTCCAGGACACGCCACTCAACCACACTAGTTAGTATTCGCTTTCGCTACGGCTACCCCACACGGGTTAACCTCGCGACGTGCCGCTGACTCGCAGGCTCATTCTTCAAAAGGCACGCCATCACCCCACAAGGAGGCTCTGACGGATTGTAAGCGCACGGTTTCAGGTACTATTTCACTCCCCTCCCGGGGTACTTTTCACCATTCCCTCACGGTACTATCCGCTATCGGTCACAAAGAGTATTCAGGCTTACCGGGTGGTCCCGGCAGATTCACAGCAGATTCCACGAGCCCGCTGCTACTCGGGAACGAGATCCACACACACCCATCATGTTTTCACGTACCGGACTCTCACCGTCTACGGCGGGCCATCCCAGACCACTTCCGCTAACACAACACGCGCATGCGCAGGCTGGCAGACCCACACAACATCGCCCCACAACCCCGTGCACGCAACCCCTGCCAGGTATCACACGCACACGGTTTAGCCACCATCCGCTTTCGCTCGCCGCTACTGACGGAATCACTATTGTTTTCTCTTCCTACGGGTACTGAGATGTTTCACTTCCCCGCGTTCCCTCCACACCGGCTATCTATTCACCGGCGGGTGACCGCACATAACCACGGCCGGGTTTCCCCATTCGGACATCCTCGGATCAACGCTCGGTTGGCAACTCCCCGAGGCATAACGCAGCCTCCCACGTCCTTCATCGGCTCTTCTGTGCCAAGGCATCCACCGTGCGCCCTTAACAACAACACACACAATCAGTTAGGTGAACAAAAAGCACAACACACCACCACACAACATGGCAGCATGCAGAATAAAGAAGATACTCGCGTCCACTATGCAGTTCTCAAACACCACACACACCACCACCAGCGCAGAACACAGTCCCGCACCACCAGCAGCATGCCAGTCATCCAAGGGCATGACGCCCCAGACACCCAACACCGCGACAAACCAAGCACCCCAACCCCCGGCACCACCACCAGGCACAAACACCACAACCAGCGATCATCACCCCACACGGCGTGGGGCAACCATCCAGCGATCCGCGCATCCACCCGGATTCAACAATAATAAAATAAAACTCCTTAGAAAGGAGGTGATCCAGCCGCACCTTCCGGTACGGCTACCTTGTTACGACTTCGTCCCAATCGCCGATCCCACCTTCGACGGCTCCCTAACGAGTTTGGGCCACCGGCTTCGGGTGTTACCAACTTTCATGACGTGACGGGCGGTGTGTACAAGGCCCGGGAACGTATTCACCGCAGCGTTGCTGATCTGCGATTACTAGCGACTCCGACTTCATGGAGTCGAGTTGCAGACTCCAATCCGAACTGAGACCGGCTTTAAGGGATTAGCTGAGCCTCGCGGCATCGCAACCCACTGTACCGACCATTGTAGCATGTGTGAAGCCCTGGACATAAGGGGCATGATGATTTGACGTCATCCCCACCTTCCTCCGAGTTAACCCCGGCAGTCTCTCGCGAGTCCCCACCATTACGTGCTGGCAACACAAGACAAGGGTTGCGCTCGTTGCGGGACTTAACCCAACATCTCACGACACGAGCTGACGACAACCATGCACCACCTGTGAACAAGCCCAAAAGGGAAGACGTGTCTCCACGCCGGTCCTGCCCATGTCAAGCCCAGGTAAGGTTCTTCGCGTTGCATCGAATTAATCCACATGCTCCGCCGCTTGTGCGGGCCCCCGTCAATTCCTTTGAGTTTTAGCCTTGCGGCCGTACTCCCCAGGCGGGGCGCTTAATGCGTTAGCTACGGCACGGAAATCGTGGAAGATCCCCACACCTAGCGCCCACCGTTTACGGCATGGACTACCAGGGTATCTAATCCTGTTCGCTACCCATGCTTTCGCTCCTCAGCGTCAGTTACTGCCCAGAGACCTGCCTTCGCCATCGGTGTTCCTCCTGATATCTGCGCATTTCACCGCTACACCAGGAATTCCAGTCTCCCCTACAGCACTCAAGTTATGCCCGTATCGCCTGCACGCCCGGAGTTAAGCCCCGGGATTTCACAGACGACGCGACAAACCACCTACGAGCTCTTTACGCCCAGTAATTCCGGACAACGCTCGCACCCTACGTATTACCGCGGCTGCTGGCACGTAGTTAGCCGGTGCTTCTTATGCAGGTACCGTCACAAAAGCTTCGTCCCTGCCGAAAGGGGTTTACAACCCGAAGGCCGTCATCCCCCACGCGGCGTCGCTGCATCAGGCTTGCGCCCATTGTGCAATATTCCCCACTGCTGCCTCCCGTAGGAGTCTGGGCCGTGTCTCAGTCCCAATGTGGCCGTACACCCTCTCAGGCCGGCTACCCGTCGCCGCCTTGGTAGGCCATTACCCCACCAACAAGCTGATAGGCCGCGGGCTCATCCTGCACCGAAAAACTTTCCACCGCACACACTAAAGCACGGTCCTATCCGGTATTAGACCCAGTTTCCCAGGCTTATCCCAGAGTGCAGGGCAGATCACCCACGTGTTACTCACCCGTTCGCCACTCGAGTACCCCAGCAAGCTGGGGCCTTTCCGTTCGACTTGCATGTGTTAAGCACGCCGCCAGCGTTCGTCCTGAGCCAGGATCAAACTCTCCATAAAAGCCATAGGCAATATCAAAGAAAGCCCAACCACTGGCAAAACAAAACATCATCACAGCAACCACGCCCGACACACAGCCGGACGCAGCCACCACACTGACCGTCGCCACCACCCCAACGGGGGGTCAGGGCAGCGACAACAAAATAAATTACAAACAATACTCACAAACCAAAGGTCGCAAGCACCACCTGCAACACAAATCCAGTGACAGTGACACCATGACGACACAAACAATCACATATTTAACAAGCGATCAACACTTGCCGGTACGCGAACCATTCATGCCAGACACGACAACCACCGATCACAGCACCTGCGCCACACACGGCACCAGCACCAAAGATCAGAGCACTTGGTTCATCACGCTATTGAGTTCTCAAACATCATGCGTGCCGCTCCAGGACCAGGGCGTTCCCTGCCTGTCCGCGGCGACTCGCATCAATCTACACACCCCACAGATCCTTCACAAACCTGCTGGTCAGGTTAGCTTTTCGCCGTGCCGGCACGCACGGTCACCGGCGACGACCGCCTCCGCATCGTGGCGAACCGGGCCCCGGTCCCCGCCCGACCCCGTCAGCCGAGCGGTATCCCCTCGCTCGGCTGCCCAGCCGGACCGGGGTCTCCTCCCCCGTCTTCCGTGACCCCGACCGGTCGGACGCACCCGCCCCCCACCGGAGCTGGGACTTCTCCTCCCGTCCCGCGTGACTCCGCTCGGTCAGACGCACCCGCCCCACCGGAGCTGGGTCTCCTCCCCTGTCCCCCTGTCCCCCGTGACCCCGACTGGTCGGACCCGGCCGTCCCGCCGCACCGGGGTCTCCTCCCCTGTCCCCTTGTACCCCGTGACCCCGACCGGTCAGACGCGGTCGGCCCCCGCCGACGGCGTGACCCGCAGGAAGGTCGGCTCCGGGTGCCCCGCCCGTCGGGCAGCCTCGGCGACGGCCTCCGCGGTCTGCTCGACAGCGTCGTCCCTGACGAGGGCGATGATGCTGCCGCCGAACCCGCCTCCCGTCATCCGGGCGCCGAGGGCCCCCGCGGCCATCGCCGCCTCCTGGGCGCAGTCCAGCTCCGGGGTGGACACGGCGTAGAGGTCGCGCAGCGACCCGTGGCTCGCCACCATCAGCCGACCGAAGGTGTCGAGGTCCCCGTCGGCGAGCGCGTCGGCGGCGGCGATCGTCCGGTCGGTCTCCTCGAGCACGTGCCGGACCCGCAGCCAGGCGGTGTCCGCCCGCTCCGCGTCGGTGCCGTCGATGAGCTCGGCCGCCCCGGCGCCGGCGGCCCACGCGCGGGTCACGGCCTCGGCCCGGTCCATGTCACGGCCGTCCCCGGCCGCGGCACCCGGCTCCCCCAGGTCCCGCAGCGTCGGCACCCCGGCGAACGCCGTGACGGCGTCGATGACACCCCGCCGGGACGCGTACTGCCCGTCGTTGAGCGCGTGCGGGGCGTTCGTGTCCGCGACGAGGAACGCGTACCCCCGCGCCCCGACGTCGCAGGGCACGGTGTCCAGCCGGTCGTCACGGAAGTCGATGGCGAGGGCGTGGCCCTCCCGACCGTAGAGGGAACTCCGCTGGTCCAGGCCCCCGGTCGACGCGCCGACGACCTCGTTCTCCGCCCGGATGCACGCCTCGACGAGCCGCGCGGTCTCCTCCGGCCCCGGCCGGTGCCCGACGGCCAGCCAGTACGCCGCGAGCGCGACCGAGCACTCGATCGCCGCCGAGCTGGACAGCCCGGACCCCACCGGCACATCGGACACGACGGCGATGTCCAGCCCCGGACAGGCCGGCACCACCCCGTCACGCACCGCCGCCCACACGGGGCCGGCCACGTACCCGCCCCACGAGGACGGCCGACCGGGACCGACGTCGGCGAGCGGCGTCGAGAACCGGGACACCGACCCGTCGGGGCGTCCGGTGACGACCCGCAGCAGCCCGTCGTCCCGGGGGGCGACGGCCGCCGCCGTGCAGTGCGGCAACGCGAAGGGCACGGACACCCCACCGGCGTAGTCGACGTGGTCGCCGATGAGGTTGACCCGCCCCGGGGCGGCCCACACCCCGGCCGGCTCCGCACCGTAACTGTCGTGGAAGAGCTCACCCGCCGCGGCCGCCAGGTCCTCCCGGCTCCGCGCGGTCACCCACATCACCAGACCTCCCGCAGCCGGTCGGCGATCCGTTCGGGCGTCGTGTCGTTGATCCAGAAGCCCATCGCGGACTCGGAGCCGGCGAGGAACTTCATCCGGTGCGGCGACCGCATGAGGGAGAACAGCTGGAGGTGCAGCCGGACCTCGTCCCGCTCCGGACCGTCGGCGGGGGCCTGGTTCCACGCGGCGATGTACGGGGTCCGGTCGACACCGTCGAAGAACCGGTCCACCGCGGGGTACAGGCGGGAGAGGATGCGCGCGAGCTCCTCCCGCTCCTCCACCGTGAGCCCGGCGAGGTCGCGGACCGCCCGGTGCGGGAGGACCATCACCTCGAGGGGCCACTTCGCCGCCGCCGGGACCACGACCGTGAAGGCCTCACCGGCGTGGACGACACGCGTCCCGGCCCGCCGCTCGGCGGCGAGGACGTCCTCGAAGAGGTCCCCGCCGTGCTCGGCGCGGTACCGCCGCGAGCTCTCGACGATCCGGCGGATCCGCGGGGGGACCACCGGGTAGGAGTAGATCTGCCCGTGGGGGTGCTGGAGGGTCACGCCGATCTCCTCGCCCCGGTTCTCGAACGGGAACACGTGCCGGACCTCCGGCAGGGCGGACAGTGCCGCCGTCCGGTGCGCCCAGGCCTCGATGACCGTGCGGATGCGGGACAGCGGAAGGTCGGCGAAGGACCGGGAGGCGTCCGGGGTGAAGCAGATGACCTCGCACCGGGACCGCGCGGGACGCCGGGGGAAGATGTCCTCCCCGTCGACCGGGTCGGAGTCCCCCTCGGTGGCCTCCATGTGGAGGCTGAACGACGGGAAGCGGTTCTCGAAGACGACGACGTCGTAGTCCGGCGAGGGGATCTCGCTCGGGGCCTGGCCCTCCCGGGTCGGGGCCAGCGGGTTCTCGTTCGCCGGCGGCATGAAGGTGCGGTTCATGCGGTGGCTGGCGTACGCGACCCACTCCCCGGTCAGCGGGTCCCGCCGCATCTCGGAGCGGGTGTCCGCGCGGGGCAGGTCACGGGGGTCGGTGAGGACGCGCTCCACCGTGCCGTCGAGGACGGCCGGGTCGTCGTCGAAGTAGATGAGCTCGCGGCCGTCGGCCAGGGTCATCGGGGTGACCCGGACCCGGTGGTCACCGCTGTGCAGCTCGGTCGTGCCGGTCACCGGTGGTCACCGCCCTCCCGGGGAGTCTCCGCGGCGGCGACCGCCGCGTCGTCGACGACGATCGGCCGGAGGCGGGTCCACAGCACGAAGCCGGCGGCGACGACGATCATCGCCACACCGGTCCAGAGGTTGTCGGCACTGGACTTCGCCACGCCCGTCTCCGGGTTCACACCGGGGTCGAGCACGGCGCTGCACACGACGAGCACGACGCCGTAGATCGCGAGCAGCGTGGCGATGACGTTACGGATGTCGAACGCCCCCGCGCGGTGGCGGCGGCCGCCGGTCGTCGGGGCGTCCGCCGTGGAACTGGTCTGAAGTGGATGGGACACGGTGGTCACCGGCTCCTTGTCTCGGTCCCGGGGTCCCGGTGCCGCGGCCCCCTCGGGGGCTCACGGTGCCGGACCCGGGTGTCGGGTCTGTTCCGACGCGGTCCCACGCCAGGCGGAACCGGTGCGCGCGGAAGGTCAGGCGAAGATGATGTTGAGGATGATGACGATGACGAGGCAGAGCACGCCCAAGGGTACCGTCCGGCGGTACCAGGGGCTGTTCTCCTCCTCGACGTCGACGAGCTGTTCACGCGGGGTGACGGACCGGACGAACCCGACGAGCTCGGAGTCCGGCTTCGGGGTCGTGAACGCCGTCACGACCACCGACACGACGATGTCCGTGACGAAGGCGATGGACGCCGCGAGGAACGCCACGCCCTGGCCCGGGAGGCTGATGACGGGGTCCCCGCCGAGGGAGAGCGCCCAGAACACGACGGCGGACAGGGTGCCGGCGACGAGACCGCTCCAGCCCGCGGCCGGGGTCATCCGCTTCCAGAACATGCCGAGGATGAAGGTCGCGAACAGCGGGGCGTTGAAGAACCCGAACAGGGTCTGGAGGTAGTCCATGACATTGCCGAAGTTCCGCGCGATGAGCGCGGTCCCGACGGCGATGACGGCCGCCCCGACCGTCGCCCAGCGGCCGAAGCGCAGGTAGTAGGCGTCGTCCCTGTCCTTGACCACGTAGGTCTGCCAGAGGTCGTAACTGACGACCGTGTTGAAGGCGGAGATGTTCGCCGCCATGCCCGCCATGAACGCCGCGAGCAGACCCGCGATCGCGACGCCGAGCAGGCCGTTCGGCAGCAGGTCGCGCATGAGGTAGAGGATCGCCTCGTTCGGCTCGGCCGCGCCCGAGGCGATCGGGGTGACGATCGCCGCGGCGACCATGCCGGGGACGATGACGAGGAACGGGATGAACATCTTCGGGAACGCGCCGATGATCGGCGTCTTCCGCGCCGCGCCGAGCGAGTCGGAGGCCATCGCCCGCTGGACCTCGACGAAGTTCGTCGTCCAGTAGCCGAACGAGAGCACGAAGCCCAGGCCGAAGATGATGCCCACCGACGACAGCACCGGGTTGGAGAACCCGGACAGGTCCTGGCCCGGCCACGTGTGGAAGTGGGTGCTGCTGTTGATCGACTCCTTGAGCCCGTTCCAGCCCCCGACCTTGTTCAGCCCGATGACGGTCAGCGGCAGGAGCGCGGCGACGATGACGAAGAACTGCAGGACCTCGTTGTAGATCGCCGCCGACAGGCCGCCGAGGGTGATGTACGACAGCACGATGACGGCCGCGACGATGAGCGTCACCCACAGCGGCCAGCCGAGCAGCGAGTTCACGACCTTCGCGAGGAGCAGCAGGTTCACGCCGGCGATGAGCAGCTGGGCGAGGCCGAAGGAGATCGAGTTCACCAGGTGCGCGGCCGGTCCGAACCGGCGGAGCATGAACTCCGGCACCGACCGGACCTTCGACCCGTAGTAGAAGGGCATCATGACGATGCCGAGGAAGACCATCGCCGGCACGGCACCGATCCAGAAGTAGTGCATCGTCTGCATGCCGTACTGCACGCCGTTGGCGGACATGCCGATGATCTCGACGGCGCCGAGGTTCGCGGAGATGAACGCCAGACCGGTGACCCAGGCGGGCAGGCCGCGTCCGGAGAGGAAGAAGTCGATCGAGCTCGACACCTTCGCCTTCGCCGCCCAGCCGATGCCCAGCACGAACACGAAGTAGAGGGCGACCAGCGCGTAGTCGACCCAGCTCGCGTCCAACCGGAGAACCGAGTTCGCAGTCTCCATGGTGTGTGTCCTATTCTCGTCGGTCCCGGCCGGGTGCGCCGGGAGTCGTCAGGGGGTGGGGCCCCGGTCGGGGCCGGGGTCGCGGTCGTGCCGGCGCGGGGTACGCCCGGGCACGCGCGGCGGTGGGGGGGACCTGTCACGGGGGCACGGGCACTCCCCCGCGGACCGCCCGGAGCCGCCAGGCGACGGAGAACCCGCCGCCGGGCCCGAGCGTCGTCAGACCGGTGCCCGACCGCAGCGCGTCCGGCGGTGCGGTCATCGGCTCGACGGCGAGCGCGCGACCCCGCCCGGGGAACCCCGTGCCGGTCGCCGGGTCCGCCGTGAACACCTGGAACCAGCCGAGGGACGGCGAGGTCAGGGCCTCGACGCCGTCACCCCGCGCGTCGGTGAGGCGGGTGCTGCGCCACGCCCCGTCGGAGGGGGCGGCGCGGAGGCAGTCGTCGAACCGCCGACCGCGCAGCGGCGTCCCGGCGGGGTCGACGACCCCGGCGAGCGGCCCCGGCTCCCCCGTCGGGGTGAGGCGGACCGGGTCGAGCGGCAGGCGGGCGTCCACGGGCAGCTCCACCCGGCAGTCGTCGAGCGGCGCGCCGAGGGCGGAGAGGTAGGTGTGGACCCCGAGCGCGACCGGGCAGGACCACGCGGACAGGTTGCGGACCGTGAGACCGGCCCGCAGCCCGTCCCCGTCGAGGAGGTACGACGCCGTCACGCGGAGCGGCCACGGCCAGCCGGGACGGGGGTCGACGTCCACCGCGAGGGTGACGGCGTCCGGGGACGAGCGGACGACCGACCACGGCACGTCGGAGACGAGCCCGTGGATCGCCGTGCGGCGGGAGGGCTCGGTCACCGCGAGCCGGTGGCGGACGCCGGCGACGGTGAACTCACCGTCGGTCAGCCGGTTCGGCCACGGGGCGAGGATGACGTTGGCGGACAGGGGCGGGAACGACCCCGCCGGGTACCCCTCCACCAGCGGGCGTCCACGCCACCGCAGTGCCCGCAGTCCACCCCCGAAGGTGGAGACCTCGGCCACGTGGTCCCGCCGGCTGAGTGTGACGGCGGGGTGGGTGTTCACCCCGCCGGGGGTGCCGTTCATGGTGGCGGCTCCGTTCCCGGTCCGATGGCCGGCGCGGACTCCCCGGGTTGGAGACCGAACACCGCGGCTCCCGCCCGTACTCCCATGCGACAGCCAGGGGGTAGATTAAGCCACGCCCGGCCGAAAAACCACAACCGCAGCGCCGAATGTCCACGGGACCGCGCCACCCGGGGGTGGACCCACCCCCGGGGTGTCCCCGGCGGTGGTCACCGGCCGTCGTCGGCCTCGCCCGTGACCCGGGCGCCGGCGAAGCGCTTCTTGCCCTTGCGCAGGACGAGGAACCCGCCGTCGAGCAGGTCCGCGGCGGTCGGCGCCCACTCCGTGTCGGTCACGCGCTCGTTGTTGACGTACGCACCCCCGTCGCCGACGGTGCGCCGGGCCGCGCCACGGGAGGACTCCAGGCCGGAGGCCACGAGGAGGTCGACGACCGTCGCCCCGGGCTCCACGTCCGCCACGCCGGTCTCCTGCACGGCCGCGGCGAGCGTCGCGGCGTCGAGCTCCCGGAGGTCCCCCCGTCCGAACAGGGCACGGGACGCGAGCTCGACCTTCTCGACCGCGTCCTCGCCGTGGACGAGCGCGGTCATCTCCCGGGCGAGGGTCCGCTGCGCCTCCCGGGCCGCCGGGTTCTCCGTGACCTGGGTCTCCAGCCGAGCCAGCTCCTCCCGGTCGAGGAACGTGAACCACCGCAGGTAGCGGATGACGTCCGCGTCCGCCGCGTTGAGGAAGTACTGGTACCAGCTGTACGGGCTGGTCATCTCCGGGTCGAGCCACAGCTTCCCGCCGCCGGTAGACTTGCCGAACTTGTTGCCGTCGGCGTCCGTGACGAGCGGCACCGTGAGGGCGTGGACCGTCTCGCCGTCGAGCCGTCGGTTGAGGTCCACGCCGGAGACGATGTTCCCCCACTGGTCGCTGCCGCCGATCTGGAGCCGGCAGTCCATCTCCCGGCGCAGGTGCACGAAGTCGTTCGCCTGGAGCAGCATGTAGGAGAACTCGGTGTAGGAGATCCCGTCGCCCTCGAGCCGGCGCTTCACCGTGTCCCGGGACAGCATCGTGTTGACGGAGAAGTTCTTGCCGAGGTCGCGGAGGAAGTCGATGACGGACATCCCGGAGGTCCAGTCCTTGTTGTCGACGAGCACCGCCGCGTTGTCACCGTCGAAACTCACGAACCGTGCCAGCTGGTCACGGATGCGGGAGATGTTCCGGGTGATCTCCTCCTCCCCGAGCATCGTGCGCTCCCCGACCTCGCGCGGGTCACCGATCATGCCCGTCGCGCCGCCCGCGAGGGCGACCGGGCGGTGCCCAGCCCGCTGCATCCGCGCGAGCATGAGCAACGGCACGAGGTGACCGGCGTGGAGGCTCGGCCCCGTCGGGTCGAAACCGGCGTAGAGCGTCGTCGGATTCGCCAGCTGGGCGCGCAACGCCTCACGGTCGGTCGTCTGGGCGACGAGGCCGCGCCATTCGAGCTCCTCGAGGATCGTCGGGGTCGACGGGGCGGACGGGGCGGGGTCTGCGGGCTGTGCGGTCATCAGTGGTCTCCGGTCGGGACGGCGGTGGATCGGGTCGGTGGGGGTCAGTCGACGGGCCAGGAGACGGCCTCGTCGGCGAGGAGGACGGGGATCCCGTCCGTCACCGGGTAGGCCACGCCCAGGCGCGGGTTGACCAGGTGGTCACCGTGGTCCTCCAGGGGCAGGCGGTCCTGCGGGCAGACGAGGATGTCGAGCAGACGCGGTGCGATCATGGTCACCGAGTCTATCCCACGGTCCGTGCCCCGGAGTCAGGCCCGCGACCCGCGGACGGGCCGGGCCGCCCAGGCGCGGGCGTCGTCGACCCCCTCCACCACCCGGTCGAGCTGCTCGGCGACGCGGACACCGGCCGTGCCCCCGCGCGTCGACCGGGACGCGACCGCCCCGTCGACCGTGAGCACCTCCCGGACCTCCGGGGTGAGCGCCGGGTGCGCCGCCGCGAGCTCGGCGTCGGTGAGGTCGACGAGACCGACCCCCCGCGACTCGGCGGTGCGCACGCACACCCCCGCGGCCTCGTGGGCCACCCGGAACGGCACCCCCTGGCGGACCATCCACTCGGCGAGATCCGTCGCGAGGGTGAACCCGGCCGGGGCCAGCTCCCGCATCCGGTCCGGGTGGAAGGTCAGGGTGTCGACGAGCCCCGCCATCGCCGGCAGGAGCAGCCGGAGCTGGGAGACGGAGTCCACGATCGGCTCCTTGTCCTCCTGCAGGTCCCGGTTGTACGCCAGGGGCTGGGCCTTGAGGGTCGCGAGGAGACCGGTGAGGTTGCCGATGAGCCGGCCGGTCTTGCCGCGCATGAGCTCCGCGACGTCCGGGTTCTTCTTCTGCGGCATGATCGACGACCCGGTCGACCACTCGTCGGCGAGGGTGACGTAGCCGAACTCCGGCGTCGACCACGCGATGATCTCCTCGGCCAGCCGGGACAGGTCGACGGCGACCTGCGCGAGGACGAACGCCGTCTCCGACGCGAAGTCCCGCGAACTCGTCGCGTCGATGGAGTTGTCCGCCGCGGCGTCGAAGCCGAGCTCCTCCGCGATGGCCTCCGGGTCCAGCGACAGCGACGACCCGGCGAGCGCCCCCGAACCGTACGGGGACACGGCGAGCCGCCGGTCGAGGTCACGGACCCGGGCGACGTCCCGGAGCAGCGGCTGGGCGTGGGCGAGCAGCTGGTGGGCCAGCAGGACCGGCTGCGCGGCCTGGAAGTGCGTCTTGCCCGGCATGACCGCGTCCGGGTGGCGGCGGGACTGGGCGACGAGCGCGTCGACGACGTCGAGCACCCCCTGCGAGACCTCCCGGACCGCGTCCCGGACCCACATCCGGAACAACGTCGCGACCTGGTCGTTCCGGGACCGGCCCGCGCGGAGCCGGCCGCCGACCTCCGGGCCGACGCGGTCGATGAGGCCGCGCTCCATCGCCCCGTGGACGTCCTCGTCGCCCGGGTCCGGGGTGAACGCGCCGGAGGCGACGTCCTCACCGAGCCGGCGCAGGCCGTCGAGCATCGTGTCCAGGTCCGCGTCCGAGAGCAGGCCGGCGGCGTGGAGCACCCGGGCGTGGGCGGACGACGCGAGCACGTCGTAGGGGGCGAGCACCCAGTCGAAGTGCGTCGACCGGCTGAGCTCGGCCATCGCCTCCGCCGGGCCGCCGGAGAACCGGCCGCCCCAGAGCGCCCCCTCGTTCGTCCCGTGCGGGCTCGCGGGGGTGCCGGTGCTGGTCTCGCTGCTCGTGTCACTGCTCATGGTCGGTCGTTCTCCGGGGGTCGGGGGCGGGGCGGGGTCGGGTGGGGGCGGACGGCCGGGGCCGTCCGGGCCGGTCCGTCCACCCCGGGGGGTGCCGGACCGGGGGCCGGTCAGGCCTTGTTCTCGTTGTCGCGGCGGCAGGCGATCTTCGACGACAGGCCGTGGAGCTCGACGAAGCCCCGGGCGTGACTCTGGTCGAACGAGTCACCCTCGTCGTAGGTCGCCAGGTTGAAATCGTAGAGCGAGGTCTCCGACCGGCGGCCGTTGACGGTGATCGCCCCGGCGTGGAGCACGAGCCGGATGTCGCCGCTGACGTGGGTCTGCGTGGACTCGATGAACGCGTCGAGGGAGCGCTTGAGCGGGGAGAACCACAGGCCGTCGTAGACCTGGTTCGACCACTCGGCGTCCACGCCGCGCTTGTACCGGGCGAGCTCACGCTCGACCGTGACGGCCTCCAGGGCCTCGTGGGCCCGGATGAGCGTCATCGCGCCGGGGGCCTCGTAGATCTCCCGGGACTTGATACCGATGAGACGGTCCTCGACCATGTCGAGCCGGCCGACGCCCTGCGCGCCCGCCCGGCGGTTGAGCTCCTCGATCGCCTCGAGGACGGTGACCTTCCGACCGTCGATGGCGACCGGGGCGCCGCCCTCGAAGGAGATGACGACCTCGTCCGGGGCCTGGCCGAGGCCCGGGTCCTCCGTGTAGGCGTACACGTCCTTCGTCGGGGCGTTCCACAGGTCCTCGAGGAAGCCGGTCTCGACGGCGCGGCCCCACACGTTCTGGTCGATGGAGAACGGGGACTTCTTCGACTGCTCGATCGGCAGGTCGTTCTCCTCGGCGAAGGCGATGGCCTTCTCGCGGGTCCAGGCGTAGTCCCTGACCGGCGCGATGATGTCCAGGTCGGGGGCCGTGTCCGCGAAGCCGACCTCGAAGCGGACCTGGTCGTTGCCCTTGCCGGTGCAGCCGTGGGCGACGGCGGTGCCGCCGTGCTCCTTCGCCGCGTCGGTGAGGTGCTTGACGATGAGCGGCCGCGAGATCGCGGAGACCAGCGGGTACTCCTTCATGTACATGCCGTTGGCCTTGATCGTCGGCAGGCAGTACTCCTCCGCGAACTCGTCCTTCGCGTCGACGACGATCGCCTCGACGGCGCCGCAGTCGAGCGCCCGCTGGCGCACGGTCTCGAGGTCCTCCCCGCCCTGGCCGAGGTCGATGGCGACGGCGACGACCTCGGCGTCACGCTCCTTGCCGATCCAGCTGATGGCGACGGAGGTGTCGAGGCCACCCGAGTACGCGAGTACGACGCGGTCCTTCATGATCCTGGTCCTTTCTGGGGTCGGCGTGGGGCCGGCCCGGGGTTCTGTCGGTCGTGTCAGTTGTGGGGTCGGGGTGTCCGGCCCGTGGGGCGCGACGCCCCGGGGGGTCCCTCACCCGAGTGAGAGCCGGTGGAGGTGCTCCGCCAGTCCGCGGCCGTCCATCGGCTCCCGGGCGAGGACGAACACGGTGTCGTCGCCGGCCAGCGTGGCCACGACATGAACGATAGCAGTGCGGTCGATGACGCTGGCCAGGTACTGTGCCGCGCCCGGCGGGGTCCGCAGCACGGCGGTGTTGCCGGAGTGGTCGGTGCCGACGAGCAGCTCCTGGAGCACGCGCCGGAGCATCCCCGGGGCGTCGCCCGGGCTGTCCCCGGACACCGTGTAGTACGTCTTCCCCTCCGACCGGACCTTCCGCGCCCCGATGTCCACGAGGTCGCGGGACAGCGTCGCCTGCGTGACGTCGACGCCCCGGCGGTGGAGGATGCCGAGCAGCTCGCGCTGGTTCGGCACCACCTGCTGGCCGATGATCCGGGTGATGAGGTCCTGCCGCGCCGTCCGCGTCACCGCAGCAGCCATGTGAGCAGGGCCTTCTGTGCGTGGAGCCGGTTCTCCGCCTCGTCGAGGACGACCGACTGCGGGCCGTCGATGACCTCGGCGGTGACCTCGTTGCCCCGGTAGGCCGGCAGGCAGTGCATGAACACCGCGTCCGGGGCCGCCGCGGCCATCGTCCCGGCCGTGACCTGGTAGGGCCGCAGGGCGCTCCGGTCGAGGGAGGCGTCCTGCCCCATCGACACCCAGGTGTCGGTGATGACGACGTCGGCACCGCTCGTGTCCGGGTCGGTCGTGACGGTCACGGTCGCCCCCGTCTCGGCGGCGCGCCGCCGGGCCCGCTCGACGAACTCGGGGCGGGGCGCGAACTGCTCCGGGGAGGCGACGGTGATGTCCACCCCGGCGGTGGCGAAGCCCAGCATGTAGGAGTTCGCCATGTTGTTCCCGTCGCCGAGGTAGACCGCCCGCAGCCCCGCGAGCCGCCCCTTCTTCTCCCGGATGGTCAGGAGGTCGGCGAGGATCTGGCACGGGTGGAAGTCGTCGCACAGGCCGTTGACGACGGGCACGGTCGCGGTCTCCGCGATGGCCTCGAGGTTGGCGTGGGCCGAGGTCCGCCACACGATGGCGGAGACGTACCGGCTGAGCACGGCCCCGGTGTCCTGGATGGTCTCACCCTTGCCGAGCTGGGACACGGAGGTGTCGACGATGATGGCGTTCCCGCCGAGTTCGTGGATGCCCGCGTCGAAGGAGAAGCGCGTGCGCGTCGAGGTCTTGTCCATGAGGACGGCGACGGACCGCCGCGCGAGGGTGTCCCGGTACCGGTCGGCCTTGAGCTCGAGGGCGAGGTCGAGGACCTCCGCCTGCTGGGCGGGCGTGAGGTCGTCGTCGGTGAGGAAGTTCATGACAGCATCTCCCTGATGATCCGGACGCTCGTCCGGACGTCCTGGTCGGTGATGGTGAGCGGCGGGACGATCCGGAGGACGTCCGGTGCCGGCTGGTTGAGGATGAGGCCCCGGGACAGCGGGTCGAGCGACCCGGGTGCCGCCGGTTCGCGGAGCACGACGCCGAGCATGAGGCCCCGGCCGCGGACCTCCCGCACCGCGTCGTGCCCCTCGAGGCCCTCGCGGAACAGGTCACCCATGCGCCGGGCGTGGTCGAGCAGGCCCTCCCGGCGGATCGTGTCGACGACCGCGAGTCCGGCGGCGCAGGACACCGGGTTCCCGCCGAAGGTCGTGCCGTGGCCGCCCGGGGTGAACAGGTCGGCGCGGGGCATGGCCACGCACGCCCCGAGGGGCAGGCCGCCGCCGAGCCCCTTCGCCATGGTGACGACGTCGGGGACGATGCCGTCCTCCTGGTAGCCGAACCAGCGGCCGGTGCGGCCCATGCCCGCCTGGACCTCGTCGACGATCATGAGGATGCCGTGGGTGTCGCACAGTTCCCGGACCCGGGCGAGGTAGCCCGGCGGCGGCGGGACGACGCCGGTCTCCCCCTGGATCGACTCGAGGATCACCGCGGCGGTGGAGTCGTCGGCGAGGGCGCGCAGCGCGTCGATGTCGCCGTAGGGCACGAACTCCACCCCGGCGGGCAGCGGTTCGAAGGGTGCCCGCTTCGCCGGCTGGCCGGTCAGGGCGAGCGAGCCCATCGTCCGGCCGTGGAACCCGTTCTCCGCGGCGATGATCCGCGGGCGGCCGGTGAGACGGGCCAGCTTGAACGCCGCCTCGTTGGCCTCCGCCCCGGAGTTGCAGAAGAACACCCGGGCGTCGTCCTCCCCCACGATCTCCTTGATGCGTTCCGCGAGGCTGATGACCTGCGGGTGGGCGAAGACGTTCGACACCTGGCCGAGCGTCGCGACCTGGCGGGACACGGCGTCGACGACGGCCGGGTGGGCGTGCCCCAGCGCGTTGACGGCGATCCCGGCGAGGAGGTCGATGTACTCCCGGCCGTCGGAGTCGGTCACCCGGGCGCCGCGGCCCGAGACGAGCTCGACGGCGGGTGTGCCGTAGGTGTCCATGAGTGCGCCGGCCCAGCGGTCGCGCCAGGTGCCGGTCGTCGGGTCAGTGGTCATCGTGGTCCTCCCCGTGTGCGGTCGTGTCGTCGCGGTGCCCGGTGCCGGGGGTGCCGGCGCCGTCGCCGTGGTCGGCGTCGTCCCCGGTCCCGGCCCCGTTCTCGTCGTCCCAGTCCTCGGCGACCATCGTCCCGATGCCGCCCTCGGTCATGAGCTCGAGGAGCACCGAGTGCCGGATACGCCCGTCGATGACGTGCGCCGCCCGGACGCCGGTCCGGATCGCGTTGAGGCAGGCCTCCATCTTCGGGATCATGCCGGAGTCGAGCGTCGGCATGATCTCCTCGAGCTCCCGGCGGGTGATCCGGGAGACGAGCGAGCCCCGGTCCGGCCAGTCGGTGTACAGGCCCTCGACGTTGGTGAGCATGACGAGCCGCTCGGCCCCGATCGCGGAGGCGAGGGCCCCGGCCGCGGTGTCGGCGTTGATGTTGTAGATCTCCCCGGAGGCGTCGGGGGCGATGGTCGACACGACGGGGATGCGGCCGGCGTCGACGAGGTCGAGCAGGCTCCCCGCGTTGACGTGCGTGATGTCGCCGACGCGCCCGATGTCCACCCGTTCGCCGTCGACGGTGACGTAGCGCTTCGTCGCCTCGAACAGCCCGGCGTCCTCGCCGGAGGTGCCGACGGCGAACGGCCCGTGCTTGTTGATGAGTCCGACGAGCTCCCGTCCGACCTTGCCGAAGAGCACCATGCGGACGTACTCCATGACCTCCGGCGTCGTCACGCGGAACCCGCCGCGGAACTCCCCCTCGAGGCCGACGCGGCTGAGCATCTCGGAGATCTGCGGGCCGCCGCCGTGGACGACGACGGGGTGGACCCCGACGGTGCGGAGGAACGCCATGTCCGCGGCGAACGCCGCCTTGAGGCCGGCGTCCACCATGGCGTTGCCGCCGTACTTCACGACGACGATCTTCCCCCGGTAGTGCAGCAGCCACGGCAACGCCTCGGCGAGGACGTGGGCGCGCTGGGCCGGGTTGAGGTCGGTGACCGTCGCGTCGGGGACGGTCTCACCGAGTGAGCCGTGGATGGTGGCCATGCTGGTCCTCCGGGGGTCGGGGTGGGGTCGGGGGTTCGGGGTGGGGGTCGGTCCGGGTCGGCGGTGCCGTCGGGCCGGTCAGGTGCTGTAGGCGGAGTTGATCTCGACGTAGGCGTGGGAGAGGTCGGTCGTCCGCACGGTCGCGGTGCCCGGGGTCCCGCCCGGCGCCGTGCCGCCGACCCCGAGGTCGACCGTGACGGCGATGTCCGGCCCGGAGAGGTCGACGTCGCGGGCACCGGGCGCGCCGGTCGAGTCGACGCACACCGGGTGCCCGTTGAAGGACACCGACACGTGGTCGGGGTCCAGGTCGACCGGCGCCATGCCGACGGCGGCGAGGACGCGGCCCCAGTTCGGGTCGGACCCGAACATCGCGCACTTCACGAGGTTGTCGCGGGCGATGACGCGCGCGGCGGTGCGGGCCTCGTCGTCGTCCCGGGCGCCGGTGACGGTGACGGACACCCGCTTCGTCACGCCCTCCGCGTCGGCCTGCATCTGGGCGGCGAGGTCCGCGCACACCGCGCGGACGGCCTCCGCGAGGGCCTCCGGCCCGGGGCGCACGCCCGACGCCCCGCTCGCCATGACGAGGACGGTGTCGTTCGTGGAGGTGCAGCCGTCGACGTCGAGACAGTCGAAGGTCGACGCGGTCGCGGCCCGGAGCGCGGCGTCGACCTCCCCCGCCTCGACGACGGCGTCCGTCGTGACGACGACGAGCATCGTGGCGAGGCTCGGCGCCATCATGCCGACGCCCTTGCCCATGGCCCCGACCGTCCAGCCGTCGGCCCGGTGCACCGCCTCCTTGGCGACGAGGTCGGTCGTCATGATCGCGCGGGCCGCCCCGTGCGCGGCCTCCGGGGTGGTGTCGAGGGCCGCGGGCAGCGCCCGCACCCCGGTGAGGACCCGGTCCATCGGGAGCCGGTCGCCGATGAGGCCGGTGGAGCACACGGCGACGTCCTCCGTCGCGCAGCCGAGTTCCTCCGCGGTCGCCTGCGCCGTGGCGAGGGCGTCCGCGTCACCGCCCGGGCCCGTGCACGCGTTGGCGTTGCCGGCGTTGACGACGACCGCGCGGAGCGTGCCGTCCGCGTGCCGCCGGGTGAGCTTCACCGGCGCGGCGACGATGCGGTTGCGGGTGAAGACCGCCGCCGCGGTGAACTCCGGCCCGTCGTTGACGACGAGCGCCATGTCCGCCGCGCCCGAGGGCTTGATCCCGGCGGTCGTCGACGCCGCCCGGAACCCGGCGGGAGCGGTCACCCCGCCCGTGGGCGCCGCAGTGTCCCCCGCCCGGCCGCTGCCGCCGGTCGGTCCCGTACCCGGTCCGTTCATCGTGGTCATCCGGTCACACCCCTGTCTGCGGCAGGCCCGCGGTCTCGTCCCAGCCCTGGATGAGGTTGAGACACTGCACCGCCGCCCCGGCGGTGCCCTTGGTGAGGTTGTCGATCGCGCTCGTCGCGACGACCATCCCGTCGGTCACCGCGACCTGGAGGTGCACGGCGTTCGACCCGCGGACGTTCTTCGTCTCCGGCTGCATCCCCTCGGGGAGCAGGTGGAGGAACGGCTCGTCCGCGCAGAAGTCCTCGTAGGCCCGGCGGATGTCCCGGGCCGTACCCCGCGCCGGCGCGGTGACGGTCGTGAGGATGCCCCGCGGCAGGGGGGCGAGGACGGGGGTGAAGGTGACGTGGACGGTGTCCGCCCGGTCCCCGGGGACGAGTTCCCGCAGGTTCTGCCGGATCTCCGGGGTGTGCCGGTGGGTGCCGACCTTGTAGGCCCGCAGGGAGGACATCGTCTCTCCCCCGAGCAGGGGCACCGACGGGCTCCGGCCGGCCCCGGTCACCCCGGTGACGGAGACGACGGAGACCTGCGGGGCGACGAGGCCCGCGAGGACCCCCGGCATCGCCGCGAGCGTCGCGCCCGTCGGGAAGCAGCCGGGGACCGCGACCGCGCGCGACGACGCGACGGCCTCCCGGTGACCGGGCATCTCCGGGATCCCGTACGGCCAGGCCCCGGGGTGCTCGCCGCCGTAGTACGCCCGCCAGTCGGCCTCGGAGGTCAGGCGGTGGTCGGCCCCGCAGTCGAGGACGACCGCGTCCCCCAGGTCGAGGGAGGAGGACACGCCGTGCGGGAGGGCGAGGATGACGACGTCGTGCTCCGCGAGCCGCTCCTGCGTCGTCTCCTCGAGGGTCCGCCCGGCGAGCTCGGGCAGCGCCGGGACGAGGTCACCGACGCGCGTGCCGGCGTTCGATCCGCCGGTGAGGGCGCCGATCTCGAAGTCGCGCCCGTGTCCGGGGTGGTTGAGGAGGAGGCGGAGGGCCTCCCCGCCGGCGTATCCGCTGGCGCCGGCTACTGCGATGGTCAACATTCACCCATTGTGCCCCGGATCGGCCCGGATCTGCAAATTATGCGCGCAAGTGTGAATTATTCACTGGCGCGGGTGGGTCACCGCTCCCCCGGCTGACCGGGCTGACCCGGCTGGCCCGGGTCGACGGACTCACCCGGCTGAGCCGGCTCGACGGGCTGCCCCGGCTCGACGGGCGTCTCCGCGACGAGCGGGACCGTGCCCCGGTAGACGCCGACGAGCGCCAGCTGGGCGATGACGAGCGCCAGGCCGAACGTCAACGCCACGATGATCTCCAGCGCACCCGAGATCTCCGGGGCGGACACCAGCGAGATGAGCGCGACGAGCACGGCGACGGCGGCGAAGAAGAACCCGTAGGACCTCCAGTGCCACCGGGCCAGCCGCCAGCTCGTCCCCAGCGCCGCGACCGGACCGAGCCCGTGCGCGGCGAGGATCGCGCCGAGGCTCACCGCGTAGGCGGCGACCGCGTACGGGATCCCCACGATGACGACCGACAGCAGCGAGAACAGCAGCCCGTTGTCCGACTCCAGCCCGGGGACGGCCACCGCCACGAGGCCGAGGACGAGCATCGCGATCCCGCCGACCACCGCGACGAGGATGGCGGCCAGGATCCCCCCGCCGATGATGCGCCACCCGTTGCGCAGCCACGTCATCCCCCGGACCGCGAACGTGCGCTCACTCATCCGGGCCATGACGTTGGCCGACATGACGGACGACAGCACCGACGCCACGACGAGGACGACGAGCACGAGGAGGACCACGCCGACGGCGGCGGCGACCCCGTCACCGTCGATCGCCCCGTCCGCCGAGATCTCCGCGGCACCGAAGGCCGCGACGGCGGCGACCACCCCGACGACCGCCACGATGAGCGAGGGCAGCGCCGCGAGGATGAGCAGCCCGAGGACCTTCAACGGCGTCGCCCCGCCGAAGGAGTACCGCATCGACGACCACAGCGTCGACAGCGTGACGCCCGGCCGCCGCACGGCGAACGGCGCCGCGGCGGCCTCCGGCGTCCCCGGGGCCGGCTGACCGGGGTATGCGGCGTACCCGCCGGACGGTGGCCCGCCGTCGTGGGGGTGACCGGGGCCGGGCTCACCGGGGAACTGGGGGTAGGTCATGAAGGTCCTCCTGGCCCACCGTCCCCCGCGGTGCGGGCCCCGCGTCACACCGCCGCGCACGGGGCGCGGGCGGTGGGACGCGGTGCCCCCACCAGGGGTCGCGTGGGGCGTTGTCGTCGGTA
Organism: Corynebacterium bovis DSM 20582 = CIP 54.80; assembly: GCF_030408615.1. Taxonomy (NCBI): domain Bacteria; kingdom Bacillati; phylum Actinomycetota; class Actinomycetes; order Mycobacteriales; family Corynebacteriaceae; genus Corynebacterium; species Corynebacterium bovis. The sequence continues at coordinate 1,539,716 of NZ_CP047187.1, forward strand.
TGCATGTCACGCCGACGCAGGACCGGTCACGGTCGGCTGCCCCCCGCGGGACCGGACGCCCCGTGGGGACCGGTGCCCACCCGGCCCGAACGTTCGACGCCCTCATGCTACGCGACCCCCCGGGCCCCGGACCGGGCGGCGCCCCCACCCCCGGCCCGGTCAGGACCGCAGCTCGGCCCCGAGCTCCTCCCGGGCCCGCGCCACCGCGTCCTCCCGCGCCGCCGAGGCCTCGTCCTCGGTCAGCGTCCGGTCCGCCGCCCGGAACCGCAGGGAGAACGTCAGCGACCGCCGCCCCTCCCCGAGGTCGTCGGAGCGGTAGACGTCGAACAACCGGACGTCCTCCAGCAGGTCACCCGCCCCCGCGCGGAGCACCGCCTCGACGTCGGCGGCGGGGACGGTCTCGTCGAGAACGAGGGCGACGTCCTGGAGCACCGGCGGGAACGGGGACAGCAGCGGCCGGGGGAAGGTCGGCGTGAGGTCGAGGGCGTCGAGGTCGATCTCGAGGGCGACGCTGCGCGCCGGGATCCCCGACCGCTCACACACCTGCGGGTGGAGCTCCCCGGCGTGGCCGACGACCGTGTCCGTCCCGGCGAGCACGACCGCGGCGCACCGCCCCGGGTGCCACGGGAGGTGGTCCGCCGAGCGGAACGTGAACTCCACGCCCGCGGCCCGGGCCACGGTCCGCGCGGCCTCGAGGGCGTCCTCCGGGCCGAAGGTCGACCCGGGGCCCCACGTTCCCGGCAGCTCTCGTCGTCCCGCGGCGAGCACCGCGACGTGCAACGGCTGCGCGGGCAGCGAGTCGAGCAGCTCCCGGATCTCCTCCGGCGACGGCCGGCCGGTGACCGACGGCATCGGCGACCACTGCTCGGCCTGCGTCGGCTGGGTGACCTGCTCGACACCGTAGAGGGCGACGTCCCGGAGCCCGCGGGTGACGTTGCGGCGCAGCGCGTCGATCATCGACGGCAGCAGGGTCGTCCCGATGCGCGCCGTGTCACTCTCGAGCGGGTTGAGGACGGACACGGTGGTCCGCCGCGGGTCGTCGGCGTCGAGCCCCCACACGTCGAAGACGTCGTTCGGGATGAACGGCGACGGCAGCACCTCGAGGTACCCGCCCCACGCGAGGGCGTGCCCCACGGCCCGGCGCATCCGCTGCCGCGGGGTGAGGCCCCGCCCGGCCGGGGCGACCGGCACGATCCCCGGGATGGCGTCGAGCCCCTCGAGCCGCAGGACCTCCTCGACGAGGTCCGCGGGCATCGTGAGGTCCGGGCGCCACGTCGGCGGGGTGACCTCCAGGGCCTTCGCCCCGTCGGCGTCGCGCTCCCCCGTCTCGCGGACGGTGCAGCCGACCTCGGTGAGGCGCGAGACTGTCGTCCCGGACGGGTAGACCGTCCCCGCGACCTTCCCGGGGCGGGACGTGTGCATCGCGATGACCGGCATCGCCGGCACGTCGCCGACGAGCGTCCGGCCCTCGACGACGGTCCCGCCGGCGATGCGGCACAGCAGCGCCGCCGCGATGTCGAGGGCCGCCTCGACGACCGCCGGGTCCGTGCCCCGCTCGAACCGCCGCGACGCCTCCGAGGACAGCCGGTGCCGCCGGCACGTCCGGGCGACGGTGATCTGGTCCCAGTGCGCCGCCTCGAAGAGCACGGACGTCGTGTCGTCGGCGATCTCGGACGACGACCCGCCCATGACCCCGGCGAGGGACTGGATCCCCGCGTCGTCGCTGATGACGACGTCCTCGGCGGAGAGGGTCCGCTCGACGCCGTCGAGGGTCGTCAGCGTGCTCCCCTCCTCCGCCCGGTGGACGCGCAGCCCCCCGGTGATCCGGTCGCCGTCGAAGGCGTGCATCGGCTGGCCGAGCAGGAACATCACGTAGTTCGTCACGTCCGTCGCGGCGTTGACCGGGCGCTGGCCGCACAGCAGCAGTTCACGCTGCATCCAGAACGGCGACTCGGCGGTCGGGTCGACCCCCTCGACCCGCCGCAGGCCGTACCGGGAGCACCCGGTGTCGGCGTCGACGGTGACGTCGAGGAGCTGCCCGTCGGTCCCGGGCAGGCCCGCGAGCAGGTCGGTCGGGAGGTCCGCGGCGACGGGGTCGTCGGCCGGGTCCCGGAAGACGAGGTCGAAGGACGACGCGAGCTCCCGGGCGAGTCCCCGGGCGGAGAGCGCGTACCCGCGGTCCGGCGTGACGTTGACGTCGAAGACGGTGTCGTCGAGCCCGACCACCGGCCGGGCGTCGTCGCCGAGGGCGTACCCCGCCTCGTCGAGGAGGGAGTCCGGCAGCGTGATGATCCCCGCCGTCTGGGCGCGGGCGAGGCCCAGCTCCGCGGCGGAGCACATCATCCCCTCGGACACCCGCCCGTAGGTCTTCCGCGCGCTGATCTCGAACGGGCCGGGGAGCACGGCCCCGGGCAGGGCCACGACGACGACGTCGCCCTGCCGGAAGTTCCGCGCACCGCAGATGATGTGCTGCAGGTCGCCGGTGCCGTTGGCGCTGCCGACGTTGACCCCGCAGTAGCGGATGGGCTTCTTGAAGCCCTCGAGCTCCTCGACCGTGTCGACGCGGCCGAGGACGAGCGGCCCCGTCGTCTCCGGGACGGCCTCGTAGCCCTCGGTCTCGAAGCCGACCCGGACGAAGCCGGTGTCGAGCTCGGCGGCGTCCACGCCGAAGGAGGGGTTGGCGGAGCGGAGGATCCGGGTGAGCCAGGACTGGGAGATCAGCATGACGGGTCAGGGTTCCAATCGGTCGACGGGGCGGGAGAGGGGCACCGGCGCCGCCGCGGGGGTGCGGCGCGGGTGGCGGGCGACGGGTCGGCGGCGGGTCGGCGGCTCAGCCGCGGATGCCGAACGGGGCGGTGAACCGGACGTCACCCTCGACCATGTCACGCATGTCGGGCAGCCCGTTGCGGAACTGGAGGGTGCGCTCGATACCCATGCCGAAGGCGAAGCCGGAGTACTCGTCCGGGTCGACGCCGGCGGCGGTCAGGACGTTGGGGTTGACCATGCCGCAGCCGCCCCACTCGATCCAGCCGGCCCCGCCCTTCTTGTCGGGGAACCAGACGTCGACCTCCGCGCTCGGCTCGGTGAACGGGAAGTAGTTCGGGCGCATCCGCGTCACCGCGCCCTCGCCGAAGAGCGTCGTCGCGAGGTGGTCGAGGGTGCCCTTGAGGTGGGCCATCGTCAGCCCCCGGTCGACGGCGAGCCCCTCGACCTGGTGGAACACCGGGGTGTGGGTGGCGTCGAGCTCGTCGGTGCGGAACACCCGGCCCGGGCACGCGATGTACACCGGCAGGTCCCGGGACAGCAGCGTCCGCATCTGGACCGGCGAGGTGTGCGTGCGCAGCACCTGCCGGGACCCCTCCGGGGCGACGTGGAAGGTGTCCTGGAGGGTGCGGGCCGGGTGGTCCGGGATGAAGTTGAGGGCGTCGAAGTTGAAGTACTCCGCCTCGATCTCAGGGCCCTCGGCGATCTCCCAGCCCATGCCGACGAAGATGTCCGCGATCTGCTCGGAGAGGATCGTGATCGGGTGCTGGCCGCCGCGCTGCCCGCGCGTCGTCGGGAGGGTGACGTCGATCCGCTCGGACTCGAGGACCCGTGCGTTCCGCTCCTCCTCGAGCACCGCGCGGCGCTCGGCGAAGGCCTTCTCCACCCGTCCGCGGGCGGTGTTCACCCGGCGTCCGGCGTCCTTGCGCTCGTCCTTCGGCAGCGACCCGAGGGCCCGCCGGGCCGCCGGGATGGGGGCGTCGTCCCCGAGGTGCGCGCGCCGCGCGACGGCGAGGGCGTCGAGGTCACCGGCCGCGGCGAACGCCGCGAGTGCCGCGTCGGCGGCGGCGTCGAGGCCGGCGGCGGTCATGTCCGGGGCCCCACCTCCGGTCGGGGTCGTCGCGGACCCGGAACCTGCCTCGGACCCGGTCACGGAATCGTCGCCGTCTGACACTTTCGCACCTCACGTCGTCTGCGCCGGCCAGACCGGCGGATGGGGACAGTACCGACGGACAGTCTACAACGCCCCCGGCCGCGTCCCCGTGCCCGTCCCCGTGCCCGGGACGGACCCCGGCCCCGATCCCGCACCGGGCACCCGCCCGAGCGCCCGCGCGGACTCGTACAGGCACACCGACGCCGCGGTCGCGAGGTTGAGCGACTCGGCCCGGCCGTACATCGGGACACTCACGCGGACGTCGGCGAGGTCACTCCACGCGCCGAGGCCGTGCGCCTCATTGCCGAACAGCCAGGCGGTGGGTTGGGCGAGCATCGGCGGCTCCCCCTCCGCCCCGGCGTCGGCCCAGCGGAGGACCTCGTCGGCCGCGTGGTCGAGCCGGACGTCGCCGTCCATGGCGGTGGCGAGGACGAGGAACCCCGCCCCGTGGAGGGCGTCGACGACGGCGGCGACGCCCGTCTCCCGCGCGACGGGCAGGTGGAACAGGGACCCGGCGCTCGCCCGGACGGCCTTGCCGCCCTGCGGGTCGACCGTCTCCCCGGCGAAGACGACGCCGTCGCACCCGCACGCGTCGGCGACGCGGACGAGGGTGCCGGCGTTGCCGGGTTCGGAGGTCTCGACGGGCACGCACACGAGCCGCCCCCGGGCCGTCACCGCCGCCAGGTCGGTGAGCTGGGTGTCACACACCGCGAGGATCCCGGCCGGGGTCACCGACTCGCTCATCTGCCGGAGGGCCCGGGGGGTGACGACGCTGACCCGCGCCTCGAGCTGCCGCGGGACCGCCGCGTCGAGGAACGGGGACTCCCGGTCCAGCGCGTCCGCGGAGACGAACACCTCGACGACCCGGCCGTGGCGGAGCGCCGACCCGACGGCGTTGGTCCCCTCGGCGATGAACCGTCCGGCCTTCCGCCGGGCGGACGCCCGGTGGAGTTTCGCCGCGGCGACGACCCGCGGGGTGCGTTCCGTGAAGGGCTCGTCGTTGAGGTGGTGGCGCCAGTCCGCCGCGGGGACGGGGCTGACGGACGGGTCTGGGTGCTGCGGCGGGGTCTCGGGCATACCGGACAGCCTATCCCCCGCCGGAGGTCGTGATACACGACGCCCCGCCGCGGACGGTGTCCGGGGCGGGGCGGGGTGGGGCCGGGGTGTCGGGCGTCGCCGACGGGACCCGGCGGCCGGGTCGGACCGGCGGGTCAGTTCGCCGGGGCGTTGACGTCCTCCGGCAGGGCGGCGCGGGCGGCCTCGCACAGGGCGGTGAACGCCTGCGGGTCGCGGACGGCGATCTCCGCGAGGTTCTTCCGGTCCACCTCGATCTCCGCGAGGCGGAGACCCTGGATGAGGCGGTTGTAGGTCATGTTGTTCATCCGCGCGGCGGCGTTGATGCGCTGGATCCACAGCTTGCGGAACTCGCCCTTGCGTGCCCGGCGGTCCCGGAACTCGTAGGTCTTCGAGTGGAGCATCTGCTCCTTGGCCTTGCGGTACAGGCGGGAGCGCTGGCCCCGGTAGCCCTTCGCGGAGTTGAGAACTTCGCGACGCTTCTTCTTCGCGTTCACTGAGCGCTTGACACGTGCCACGGTGATACGTCCTTCTGTCTAGTCTGTGATGGTCGGGTGATCAGCGGGCGTGCGGTCAGGCCTTGCCCAGGAGACGCTTGACGCGCTTGACGTCGGCGGGGGCGACGTCCTTCGTCCCCTTGAGGCGGCGGGTGCGCGTGGAGGGCTTGCCCTCGAGCAGGTGACGGCGGTTCGCCTGCTCGCGACGGAGACGGCCGGAGCCGGTGACCTTGATGCGCTTGGCGGTGCCCTTGTGGGTCTTCTGCTTCATCGATCCATCCTTCTGCGGTTGATGTGGGGCGGGGAACTCTACTTCTTGCCCTTGCGGACCGGTCCCAGCACCATCGTCATGTTTCGTCCGTCCTGCTTGGCACGGGTCTCGACGACGCCGTACTCCGCGACGTCGTTCGCCAGACGCTCCAGGAGGCGGAAACCGAGCTCGGGACGCGACTGCTCGCGACCGCGGAACATGATGGTGACCTTGACCTTGGAACCCTTCTCGAGGAACCGGACGACGTTACCCTTCTTGGTCTCGTAGTCGTGGTCGTCGATCTTGGGACGGAACTTCTGCTCCTTCACCACGGTCTGCTGCTGGTTCTTCCGAGACTCCCGGGCCTTCTGGGCCTGCTCGTACTTGAACTTGCCGTAATCCATGATCTTGCACACGGGCGGCTTGGCGTTCGGTGCGACCTCGACCAGATCGAGGTCCGCGTCATAGGCAAGCTTCCGAGCATCGTCGATGCGGACGATGCCGACCTGTTCGCCTCCGGGACCGACGAGTCGGACCTCAGGGACTCGAATTCGGTCGTTGATGCGAGCTTCAGCGCTAATGTGAACTCCTCAGTAGCAGTGGTAGAGACTGTGTACCGCTGACTGCAGGTGAACGCCTCGGACCCGTCCCCCCGGGACCGCTCGACGGGGCCCCGGGACGATGATCGTCCTCGCGCGTGTCTCCCCCCTCACGCGCCCCACGGCTGAGCGGGCGGGCCCGTCGACCCTCACGGGTCGCACCGGTGCCGCCGGCATGTCAGCCGTCGTGACGGACCCGAGCCCTACCGGTGGCCGGCGGTCTCAGGTGGGAGGAAACTCCACTTGCAGTCTGTGCCGGTGGACCGGCAACAGACGGTAGTGACTGAACGGTACCACACGCCGGCCCGCCGACCAAAACCCCTCCGGTCACACGTCGAGCAGCTCGCGCAGGTACTCGCCGGTGTAGGAGCCCTCCGTCCGGGCGACGTCCTCCGGGGTGCCCTCGGCGACGACGGTCCCGCCCCCGGCGCCACCCTCCGGGCCCATGTCGATGACCCAGTCCGCCGCCTTGATGACGTCGAGGTTGTGCTCGATGACGAGGACGGTGTTCCCCTTGTCCACGAGCCCCTGGATGACCAGCATCAGCTTCCGGATGTCCTCGAAGTGCAGGCCCGTGGTGGGCTCGTCGAGAATGTAGATCGTCCGGCCGTTCGACCGCTTCTGGAGCTCACTGGCCAGCTTCACCCGCTGGGCCTCGCCGCCCGAGAGCGTCGTCGCCGCCTGGCCCAGGCGCACGTACCCGAGCCCGACCTCGACGAGGGTGTCGAGGTACCGGGCGATCGACGTCACCGGGGCGAAGAACTCCGCGGCCTCGCTGATGGGCATGTCGAGCACCTCGGCGATGTTCTTCCCCTTGTAGTGCACCTCGAGGGTCTCCCGGTTGTACCGGGCACCGTGGCACACCTCGCAGGGGACGTACACGTCCGGCAGGAAGTTCATCTCGATCTTCAGCGTCCCGTCCCCGCGGCAGGCCTCACACCGGCCGCCCTTGACGTTGAAGCTGAACCGGCCGGCCTTGTACCCGCGCACCTTCGCCTCGGGGGTCTCGGCGAAGAGCGACCGGATCTTGTCGAAGACGCCCGTGTACGTCGCCGGGTTCGACCGGGGGGTCCGGCCGATCGGCGACTGGTCGACCTGGACGAGCTTGTCGAGCTGGTCGAGCCCCGTCACCCGCCGGTGGTGCCCCGGCACGGTCCGTGCACCGTTGAGCTCGTTCGCCATGACCCGGGCCAGGATGCCGTTGACCAGGGAGGACTTCCCCGACCCGGAGACGCCGGTAACGCACGTGAGGACGCCCAGCGGGACGCTGACGTCGACGCCGCGGAGGTTGTTCTCCGTCGCCCCCTTGACCGTGACCACCCGGGACCGGTCCACGGGCCGGCGCTCGTCCGGGACGGCGAGCACCCGCCGGCCGGACAGGTACGCCCCGGTCAACGACTCCTCGACGGCCTCGACGCCGTCGGGGGTGCCCTGGTAGACGACGGTGCCGCCGTACTCCCCGGCCCGGGGACCGATGTCGATGAGCCAGTCCGCCCGGCGGATCGTGTCCTCGTCGTGCTCGACGACGATGAGGGTGTTGCCGAGGTCGCGGAGCCGCTCGAGCGTCGCGATGAGGCGGTGGTTGTCGCGCTGGTGCAGCCCGATGGAGGGCTCGTCGAGCACGTAGAGGACCCCGGCGAGACCGGAGCCGATCTGCGTCGCGAGCCGGATCCGCTGCGCCTCCCCGCCGGAGAGCGTCCCGGCGGCCCGGGACAGGGACAGGTAGCTCAGCCCGACGTCGTTGAGGAACGTCAGCCGGGCCTGGATCTCCTTGAGCACGCGGCCGGCGATCATCTGCTCACGTTCGCCGAGGGTCAGCGCGTCGAGGTACTCGCGCGCCCGGTCGACGCTCATCGCGGAGACGTCGGCGATCGAGGCCTCCCCCAGCGGCGAGGACACCGTCACGCTGAGGATCTCCGGGCGCAGGCGCGTCCCGCCGCACGCGGGGCACGGCACCTCGCGCATGTAGCCGAGCAGCCGGTCCTTCTGGTGGTCGGACTCCGACTGGTCGAGCTTGCGGTGGAGGTAGGGCATGACGCCCTCGAAGGGCGCGTTGTACTGCCGGGTCCGGCCGTAGCGGTTGCGGTAGCGCACGGACAGCGTCTCCGGGTGCCCGTGGAGGACCGCCTTCCGCTGGGCCGCGGTGAGCTGCTCCCACCGGGTCGTCGGCGCGATCCCGAGGGCGTCCGCGAGAGCGACGAGCAGCTTCTCGAAGTAGCCCCGGTTCGGGCTCGAGTTCCACGGGGCGACGGCGTTGACGAGCCGGGCCTCGTCGTCCGGGATGACGAGCGCCTCGTCGACCTCGAGGCGGGTGCCCAGGCCGTCGCACGACGGGCACGCCCCGTACGGGCTGTTGAAGGAGAACGACCGCGGTTCCAGCTCGTCGATGGCCAGGGCGTGCCCGTTCGGGCAGGCCATCTTCTCGGAGAACCGGCGGACCCGGTCCGGCGCGTCGTCGTCGAGCCCCACGGCGTCGACGACCACGACCCCGTCCGCGAGGGACAGCGCCGTCTCCACCGACTCCGTGATGCGCTGCCGCTGCGACGCCTTGACCTGGAGCCGGTCGACGACGACGTCGATGTCGTGCTTGACCTGCTTCTCCAGCTCGGGCGGGTCGGTGAGCCGGTGGACGGTGCCGTCGACCCGCACGCGGCTGTAGCCCTGGGCCGCGAGGTCCTCGAACAGGTCGACGAACTCCCCCTTCCGGGTCCGGACGACGGGCGCGAGCACCTGGAACTTCAGCCCCTCGTCCATCTCGAGGATCTGGTCGACGATCTGCTGCGGGGTCTGCCGGCGGATCGGCTCACCGCACTCGGGGCAGTGCGCGGTGCCGGTGCGAGCGAAGAGCAGCCGGAGGTAGTCGTAGATCTCGGTGATGGTGCCGACGGTCGACCGCGGGTTGCGGTTCGTCGACTTCTGGTCGATCGACACGGCCGGCGAGAGCCCCTCGATGAGGTCGACGTCGGGCTTGTCCATCTGGCCGAGGAACTGGCGCGCGTACGACGACAGCGACTCGACGTACCGACGCTGCCCCTCCGCGAAGATCGTGTCGAAGGCCAGCGACGACTTCCCCGAGCCCGACAACCCCGTGAACACCGTCATCGTGTCCCGGGGGACGTCGACGTCGATCCCCTTGAGGTTGTGCTCGCGTGCCCCCCGGACAATCAGCGTATCGGCCACGTCCATCTTCTCCCGTCATGCTGCGTGCGTTCCCGGACCGTCCCGGGTCGTCCCCGGGCCGCGGGGCATCCCCGACGTCACCCGGTGCGCCCCGGCCGGTCCGTGCGGTCCCTGCGTGCCGTGCACAGGCGACCATCGTACGTCACGGTCGCCCGCTCTCGCATATGTGTTCGCATGGCCCCCGCCGGCCCCCGCGCGCCGGCGCCGCGGCCGGTCGCCCGACGCCCCCGCGGGGTCCGGGGACCCCTGTTCCGCCCGGCGCCCGGCACGTAGGGTGGCGGCCATGGACAGCTCAGACACGGCACAGCGCACGGACCGGACCGACGCCCCCGCCGGCGGCGCCGGACCGGTCACCGTCGAGGACGTCCCGGAGTTCACGACGTTGTCGACCCCCCGGCAGACCCAGCGCGTGACGACCACGGTCCGCGGCTCCGGGCCCGACGGCCCGGCGGGCACCGTCACGGTGGTGAAGACCACCGTCGGTGACATGGACAACAACTGCTACCTCGTCGTCCCCGGTGACACCCGGCGGGCCGGCGACGGTGCCGGGAACGGGACCGGCGACGGGGCCGGGGACGGGACCCCGGCCGAGGCGCTGCTCGTCGACGCCGCGGACGACGCCGACCACCTCCTCGCCCTCGCCCGGACACTGGGGGTGACCGTCACCGACGTCGTGACGACGCACCGCCACACCGACCACGTCCGCGCCCTCGGCGACGTCCTCGCCGCGACGGGCGCCCGCCACCACGCCCCCCGCCGGGACGCCGCGGCCCTGCCCGCCCCGGCGGACGAGACCTACGGCACCGACGACGGCACGCCGGAGGACCTCCGCGCCGCCGGCGCCTCGCTGCGCGCGCTGGGGATGCGGGTCGTCGAACTGCGCGGCCACACCCCCGGCGGCCTCGCCCTCGTCCTGCCCTCCGACCCGACCCGGGTCTTCACCGGCGACAGCCTCTTCCCCGGCGGGGTCGGCAATACCGACGGCGGGGAGGACTTCACCACCCTCGTCGACGACGTCGAGCAGCGCATCCTCCGGGTGCTGCCGCAGAACACCCGCGTCCACCCCGGGCACGGCGACGACACGACCGTCGGCACCGAACTGCCGCAGGTCGACGCCTGGCGCGCCCGGGGCTGGTGACCACCCGGCGTCCCGTGCCCCCGCCGCCTCCCCCGCGGTTCCGGTAAAGTCGGACCGCAGACCGTGCGCCCACCGGGCCACGAGCCGTGCCGGCAGGCGTGACCGGCGGTCGCGCCCCGACGGCGCGCCCGGCAGCCGCGACCGGCCCGGAGCGGACCGGCACGCACCGGACCGCGCCGGCACGCACCGGCACGAACAGACCCGCCACGAACAGGAGCACCGCACCATGATCCGCAAGCTCGCCCGCCCGCTGCTCGCCTCCGCCTTCGCCGTCGACGGCGTCCAGATGCTGCTGGACAGCAAGCAGTACACGGACGGCGCCGCGAAGACGACGAAGGTGCTGCACGGTGTCCTCCCGTCCGCCGTCGCCGGCTTCCTGCCCCGCGACCCGGAGCAGGCCGTCCGCGTCACGGCGACGACGAAGGTCACCGCCGCCACCCTCCTCGGCCTCGGCAAGGCGCCCCGCCTCGCGGCGACGGTGCTGACCCTCATCCAGATCCCGACGGCCGTCACCCGCCACGCCTTCTGGGCGACGGACGACGCCCGCGAGAAGGACTCCCGCAAGAAGGGCCTCGTCACCGACCTCGCCCTCCTCGGCGGCCTCGCCATCACCTCCGCCGACACCGCCGGGGCCCCCGGGCTGCGGTGGCGCGCCGAGAAGGCGGGCCAGCAGGTCTCGAAGAAGGTCCAGGACGCCCTCCCGGGGCAGAGCGAGCAGGAGCAGTTCCGGCAGAACGTCCAGGAGCAGGCGCAGGACGTCCTCGGCCGCGCCCGTGACCTCGGGGAGCAGGCCGCCGAGACCGTCCAGTCCCGCGCCTCCGACCTCGCCGGCACCGTGAGCGACTACGTCGACGACCACTCCGACGAGTGGCGCGAGACCGTGGAGAAGGTCGGGCGCACGGCCCGGAAGCAGGCCGCGCAGGCCCGCAAGAAGGCGGAGAAGCAGGCGAAGAAGCAGGCCAAGAAGGCCCGTAAGGCCGGGCTGCTCCCCTCCTGATGCCGCCCACCGACCGTCACCACGACGGACACCCACCGCGCCCCGGCCAGCCCGCCGGGGCGTTTCCGTCGTCCCCGACCCCGGGCCCCGACGCCACCGCCGCCCCGGACGCCACCGACACCCCCGACCCCGCCGTCGCCCGCGAGCAGGAGCACCTGACGATGCTCCTCGCGCACGTCGACGCCGCCCGGGACCGGCTCACCCGTCGCCTCGGCGAGGTGCAGCGTCGGACCGCCGACATCGACCACCCGCAGGCCCTCCTCGAACGGGACCACGAGTACCACGAGATCTCCCGGCGGCTGGACGAGTACTCCGCCGCCGAGATCGGCCTGTTCTTCGGCCGGATCGACGTCGACGACGAGGACCCGGAGAACCCCGTCCCCGGCCACCCGGACCGGGACCGCCGCTACATCGGGCGCATCGGCCTCCACACCGACGACGACGAGATGCGCACCCTCCTCATGGACTGGCGCGCCCCGATGGCCCGGCCGTTCTACCTCGCGACGACGCTCCGCCCCGACGGCGTCCACACCCGCCGCCACATCCGGACCCGGGGCCGCACGGTCACCGGGGTGTTCGACGAACGCCTCGGCGGGGGCGACGGCTCCCCCGCCGGCCCCGCGGACCCGGCCGACGCCGCCCGTCACCGCGGCGCCGTCGCGCGCGAGGAGGCCCTCCTCGACGCCGTGACGCGCGCGCGGACCCTCCACATGACCGACATCGTCGACACCATCGCCGCCGAACAGGACCTCATCATCCGGGAGGACCACCGGGGCGTCACCGTCGTCCAGGGCGGCCCGGGCACCGGGAAGACGGCGGTGGCCCTCCACCGCACCGCCTACCTGCTCTACACGTGGCGGCGGCAGCTGGAGACGCAGGGCGTGCTCATCATCGGGCCGAGCCCGCGGTTCCTCAGCTACATCTCCCAGGTGCTGCCCTCCCTCGGCGAGACCGGGGTCGTCCTCGCGACGCCGGGGACGCTGCTGCCCGGGCTCACCACGCGACCGCTGTCGGACGAGAGCCTCACGGCCCAGGAGGTCAAGGGCTCGGGCGAGATGGTGCACATCCTCGGCCGCGCCGTCGCGGCCCGCCAGACGGTGCCCGACGCCCCGGTCGAGCTCTCGGTCGACGGCGTCGCCGTGACGCTCACCCCCGCGATGGTCCGCACCGCCCGGACCCGCGCGCGCCGCAGCCGCCGCCCGCACAACCTCGCCCGGCCCCGCTTCACGGAGACGGTGCTCGACCAGCTGGCCGAGGCCCTCGCGGAGACGCTCGGGGCGAACCCGCTCGGGGGCCCGAACCTGCTCACCCCGCACGACCGGGAGGAGCTGCGCGCCGACCTCGCCGACGACCCGGGGGTGGCCGCCGAGCTCGACGCCCTGTGGCCCGCCCTCACCCCCGAGGGGCTCCTCGCCGACCTGTACTCCGACCCGGTGCTGCTCGACGCCGCGGCGGCGGAGTACGACGACCTCACGCGGGACGCGCTGCGCCGGCCGGAGGCGCCGGACGACTGGACGGAGGCGGACGCCCCCCTCCTCGACGAACTCGCCGTGCTCCTCGGCGTCCCCGACCGCGAGGAGGAGGACGCCGGGGCGGAGGCGGCGTGGCGGGAACGCATCGCGGAGGCGCAGGAGGCCCTCGACATCCTCGCCGGGTCGGCGTCGCAGGACGTCGACGAGTCCGGCCGCGACATGGCCCACGACAGCACGGACGCCGAGATCCTCATGGCCTACGACGTCATCGACGCCGAGACCCTCGCCGCCCGCCAGCAGGTCCGGGACACCCGGACGACCGCCCAGCGGGCGGCGGCGGACCGGGACTGGGCCTACGGCCACGTCATCGTCGACGAGGCCCAGGAGCTGTCCGTCATGGCGTGGCGGATGATCTTCCGGCGCTCCCCGAACCGGTGGATGACCGTCGTCGGCGACCCGGCGCAGACCGGCAACCCGGCGGGTGTGGAGACGTGGGCGGAGACCCTGGGCCCGTTCGTCGACGACCGCTGGCGGCTCCACGAGCTCACGGTGAACTACCGGACCCCCGGCGACATCGCGGCGATCGCGGGCGACCTCCTGGCCCGGGTGTCACCCGGCCAGACCGCCCCGTCGGCGCTGCGGCGGACGGGGACCGGGGTGCGCTCCGCCCCGCGGGCGGACGCGGCGGCGGCCGTCGCCCGGGCGCGGGAGCTCGCCGGGGACGGTCTCGTGGGGGTCATCGGCACGCCCCGCACGGTCGCGGCGCTCCGGGCGGAGGGTGTCGGGGCCGGCGCGGGGCCCGCCGACGGGGCGGCGTCCGAGGTCGTCGTCACGGACGTCGCCGGGGCGAAGGGCCTGGAGTTCGACGAGGTCGTGCTCGTCGAGCCGGCGGAGATCGTCGAGGACTCCCCCCAGGGGCTCAACGACGTCTACGTGGCCGTGACGCGCGCGACGCAGGGGCTCACGGTGCTCCACGACCGCGACCTGCCGTGGAGCGTCACGACCGGCTGACGGTCACGCCGTGACGGTGTGGACGATCATGACGTCGCAGTCCGACTGGCGGGCGACGTCGGCCGGCACGGACCCGAGCAGCCGGCCGGTGAGCGAGTTGATCCCCCGGTTGCCGACGACGAGCAGGTCCGCGCCGTGCCGGGTGACGATCGCCATGAGCGCGTCGACGGGCGACCCGGCGGTGATCTCCGTGACGATGTCCGTCACGCCCTCCTCCTCGGCCACGCCCCGCGCGACGTCGAGGTTCTGCTGCGCCGGGTCGTCGCCGACGACGGTGCGGGAGTCGACGCGGGCGGCGCGCACGGCCTCCGTCGAGTCCTTGTAGTAGGCGCAGCCGATGACCAGCCGGGCCCCGAAGGCCGAGGCCATCGCCGCGGCCCTCCTGACCGCGAGCAGCGAGGACTCCGACCCGTCCGTGCCGACGACGATCGTGCTGTAAGTGGCCATGTGGTGTCTCCGTATCCCTTCCGGTCGTGTGTCACGTCCCCCGACGCGGACGCGCAGGGGCGCCCGCGGAGTGCGCCCGGACCCGAGGGTAGCACCGCGCCGACGGGTCGGCCCCGCCGTGCCACGGCCCCCGGGCCCGGCTCAGAGCCCGGCCTCGACCATCCCCCGCAGCTCCTTGCGCAGGTCGGCGATCTCGTCCCGCAGCCGGCCGGCGAGCTCGAACTTCAGCTCCCCGGCGGCCTCGCGCATCTGGGAGGTGAGGTCCTCGATGAGTTTCTCGAGCTCGGGGCGGGCCATGCCGTCCGCCGCCTCGGCGGCGCCCTCGCGGCCCCGGGCAAGCGCGGCGTCGGACCGGAGACCCGGGGTCCCGCGGCCGCCGTCGCCGTCGTCCCCGGCCTCCTCCCGGCTCTCGTACACCTGGTCGAGGATGTCGGCGATCTTCTTCCGCAGCGGCTGCGGGTCGACGCCGTGGGCCTCGTTGTACGCGATCTGCTTCTCCCGGCGGCGTTCGGTCTCCTCCATCGCGTGGGCCATCGAGTCGGTGACCCGGTCCGCGTACATGATGACCTCGCCGGAGACGTTGCGGGCCGCGCGCCCGATGGTCTGGATGAGCGACCGTTCCGACCGGAGGAAGCCCTCCTTGTCCGCGTCGAGGATCGCGACGAGGGAGACCTCGGGCAGGTCGAGGCCCTCGCGGAGGAGGTTGATGCCGACGAGGACGTCGTACTCCCCCAGGCGCAGCTGCCGGAGGAGTTCGACGCGGCGCAGCGTGTCGATGTCGGAGTGCATGTAGCGGACCCGCACCCCGTGTTCGACGAGGTAGTCGGTGAGGTCCTCGGCCATGCGCTTCGTCAGCGTCGTCACGAGCACCCGCTCGTCCTTCTCCGTGCGGCGGCGGATCTGCTCGATGAGGTCGTCGATCTGCCCCTTCGTCGGGCGGACCTCGATCCGCGGGTCGACGAGCCCGGTCGGGCGGATGACCTGCTCGACGAACTCGCCCTGGGCCGCGGCCATCTCGTAGTCGCCCGGGGTGGCCGACATGTACACGCACTGCCCCTTGCGGTCGTCGAACTCCTCCCAGGTCAGGGGGCGGTTGTCGAGGGCCGACGGGAGCCGGAAGCCGAAGTCGACGAGGTTGCGCTTGCGGGACACGTCGCCCTCGAACATTCCGCCGATCTGCGGGACCGTGACGTGGGACTCGTCGATGATCGTGAGGAAGTCCTCCGGGAAGTAGTCGATGAGCGTCGCGGGGGCCGAGCCCGGGGCGCGGCCGTCGATGTGCCGGGAGTAGTTCTCGATGCCGGAGCAGAAGCCGACCTGCTGGATCATCTCGAGGTCGTACTCGGTGCGCATCCGCAGCCGCTGCGCCTCGAGCAGCTTGCCCCGGTTCTCCAGCTCCGCGAGGCGTTCGTCGAGTTCCGCGCGGATGCCGGCCATCGCCTTCTCCATCCGCTCGGGCCCGGCGACGTAGTGGGTCGCCGGGAAGATCCGCAGCTCCTCGACCTCGCGCACGACGTCGCCGGTGAGCGGGTGGATGTAGTACAGCGAGTCGATCTCGTCGCCGAAGAACTCCACGCGCACGGCGAGCTCCTCGTAGGCGGGGATGATGTCGACGGTGTCCCCCTTCACCCGGAACGCGCCGCGCGTGAAGGCGACGTCGTTGCGGGCGTACTGGATGTCGACGAGCAGGCGGAGGAAGCGGTCCCGCTCGATCTCCTCCCCGACCCGGAGGACGACCGACCGGTCGAGGTAGGACTGCGGGGTGCCGAGGCCGTAGATGCACGACACGGAACTGACGACGACGACGTCGCGGCGGGACAGCAGGTTCGACGTCGCCGAGTGGCGCAGACGTTCGACGTCCTCGTTGATCGAGGAGTCCTTCTCGATGTAGGTGTCCGACTGCGCGATGTACGCCTCCGGTTGGTAGTAGTCGTAGTACGACACGAAGTACTCGACGGCGTTGTTCGGCAGCAGACTGCGCAGCTCGTTCGCCAGCTGTGCGGCGAGGGTCTTGTTCGGGGCCATGACGAGGGTCGGCCGCTGGACCTTCTCGATGAGCCACGCCGCGGTCGCGGACTTGCCCGTGCCCGTCGCGCCGAGGAGGACGACGTCGCGCTCCCCCCGGTTGAGCCGCTCGGTGAGCTCGGCGATGGCGGCGGGCTGGTCGCCGGCGGGCTCGTAGTCGCTGACGACCTCGAAGGCGGCGTCGCTCCGCTCGACGTCACCGACGGGCCGGAACTCCGAGTACGACAGTTCGGGTCTCTCCGCTGCGAATGCCATGACCGCGAGTCTACCCACCCCCCGGCGCCCCCGGCCGGGCCGCCGGATCCGGGCCGCCCGGGGGCCGTGGCGGTCAGTCGGCGAGGTCCGCCCAGAAGGCGTCGACCTGCCGGGAGAGGTCCTCCCGGGTCCCGGAGTTGTCGAGCACCCGGTCGGCCGCGGCGAGGCGGGTCTCCCGGTCGACCTGGGCCCGGATGCGGGCGCGGGCGTCGGCCTCGTCGAGACCCCGGCCGTCGACGAGGCGGCGGAGGCGGAGCTCGTCCGGGGCGTCGACGACGAGCACCGTGTCCACGCTCCCGGTCTCCCCGTTCTCGATGAGCAGGGGCATGTCGTAGACGAGCACCGCGACGCCGTCGTCCCGCGCGCGGTCGAACAGGGCGCGGGTCCGTTCCCGGATCCGGGGGTGCGTCACGGCGTTGAGGCGCGCCGTCGCCTCCGGCGTGGCGAAGGCCTGCCGGGCGAGCTCGGCGCGGTCGAGGCTCCCGTCCGGCCGGAGGATGCCGGTGAACTCCCGGGCGAGCTCCGCGAGGGCGGGCTCCCCCGGTTCGACGATCTCCCGGGCGACACGGTCGGCGTCGACGAGCCGCGCCCCGTGGGCGACGAGCATCTCCGCGACCGTCGACTTGCCCGACCCGATCCCTCCGGTCAGTCCGATGATGTGCATGGTGGGCAGTCTACCGCCCGGCGTCCCTCCGGCCCCGCGGCCCGGTGTCCCCGGGCCCGGACAGACGTCCGCCCCCGGCGCCGGCACCTGGGGTGCCCGCGGCGGGGGCGGGACGGGGGACCCGGGAGGCCCGGTGAGGGCCCCGGGGCGGGGTCAGCGCTCGATGATCGCGGTGACGCCCTGGCCGCCGGCGGCGCAGATGGAGACGAGCGCGCGCCCGCCGCCGTTCTGCTCGAGCAGCTTCGCGGCGGTCGCGATGATGCGGCCGCCGGTCGCGGCGAACGGGTGGCCGGCCGCGAGCGAGGAGCCCTTGACGTTGAGCTTCGCGCGGTCGATCGAGCCCAGCGGCTTGTCGAGGCCGAGGCGCTCGCGGCAGTACTCCTCGGACTCCCACGCGGCGAGCGTGGCGAGGACCTGGGAGGCGAAGGCCTCGTGGATCTCGTAGAAGTCGAAGTCGCCGAGCGTCAGGCCGTTGCGCTCGAGGAGTCGCGGCACGGCGTACGTCGGCGCCATGAGCAGCCCGTCCGGGGTGAGGTCGCCGTGGTCGTGGATGAAGTCCACGGCCGCGGTCTCGGAGTCGACGAGGTACGCGCGGACCGGCAGGTTGTGCTCGGCGGCCCACTCCTCGGAGGACAGGAGCACGGCGGACGCGCCGTCGGTGAGCGGCGTGGAGTTGCCGGCCGTCATCGTGGCCTCCGTGCCGTGGGCCTCGGCGTCACGCTTGCCGAAGACCGGGCGGAGCTTCGCGAGCTTCTCGGCGGAGGAGTCGGGGCGGAGGTTCGTGTCGCGCTGCACGCCGAGGAACGGCGTGACGAGGTCGTCGAAGAAGCCCTCCTCGTAGGCGGCGGCGAGCTTCCGGTGCGACTCGGCGGCGAGCTCGTCCTGGTCGGCGCGGGTGATGCCCATCTCACGGGCGGTGATGGCGGCGTGGTCACCCATCGACAGGCCCGTGCGGGGCTCGCCGTTCTTCGGCTGCTCCGGGGCGAACTGGCTCGGGCGGATGCTGCCGAGCAGCTTGAGCCGGTCGGCGGTCGTCTTCGCGGCGTTGACCTTGATGAGGGTCTTGCGGAGGTCGTCGCCGACGGCGAGCGGGGCGTCCGACGTCGTGTCGACACCACCGGCGACACCGGCCTCGAAGCGGCCGAGGCGGATCGCGTCCGCGACGGTCACCGCGGCCGTGAGGCCCGTACCACAGGCGTGCTGGATGTCGACGGCGGGCGTCGTCGAGGCGAGGGCGGACCCCAGGACGCACTCACGCGTGAGGTTGAAGTCACGGGCGTGCTTCAGCACCGCGCCCGCGGCGACCATGCCGAGTCGCTCGTTCTGCAGGCCGTACCGCGCCACGAGGCCGTTGATCGCGGCGGTCAGCATGTCCTGGTTCGAGGCGTCCGCGTACTCCTTGTTGGAGCGGGCGAAGGGAATGCGGTTACCGCCGAGAATGGCGACCTTGCGCGGGGAATCTGTGGTCATGGTGAAAAGTCACTCCATCGTCGTTGTCAATCGGTCCGGCGCTGCCGGTGTCGCATCCGGTACAGTCCGTCTCCCGGCTGAGTGTATCTCACCCCGGGCCCGTCACGGAGACCTCTGTCACACCCGGGGGCGGGTACGGCACCGGTCCCCGGTGCGGCGTTCGGCTGACGGGGACGGTCCGTACACGTAGGGTTACACATGAGAACATACATTGTCGGCGTCCCCCGCCGACGGGTTCTGGCATAACCTGAGTCAGAGGACTACATCGCCCGGCCAGCCCCGGACCGCACGTCCGGCGGGCCGACCGGCACCACAACTCAAGGAGATCAGCACGTTGTCTTCCAACAAGACCCTGTTCGACACGTTCATCAACTCGGGGCTCGCCGCCAAGCTCGGCGTCCCGCAGGGCGAGCCGCTCCGTCGCTACGTCAAGGGTGAGCCCGCCCTCGACGGCCCGGTCGCCTTCGGTGGCGAGGGTCGCCTCGGCGGGGTGAAGGACCTGCTCAGCGGGGACTACCAGTTCGTCGACGCCGCGACCGACACGAAGAAGGCCGCCCTCGTCTTCGACGCCACCGGCATCACCCGCCCGGAGGACCTGCACCAGCTGTTCGACTTCTTCAACCCGCAGATGCGCTCGATCCGCCCCTCCGGCCGGGTCGTCGTCATCGGCACGACGCCGGAGCTCGTCGAGGACGCCGACGAGCACATCGCCCAGCGCGCGCTCGAGGGCTTCACCCGCTCCGTCGGCAAGGAGCTGCGCCGTGGCGCGACCGCCCAGCTGGTCTACGTCGCCCCCGGTGTGTCCTCCGACCTGACGGGTGTGGAGTCGACGCTGCGCTTCCTCCTCTCCGGCAAGTCCGCGTTCGTCGACGGCCAGGTCATCCGCGTCGGCGAGGGCTCCGGCGAGACCCCGTCCGACTGGGACCGCCCGCTCGAGGGCAAGATCGCCGTCGTGACCGGTGCCGCCCGCGGCATCGGCGCGACCATCGCCGAGGTCCTCGGCCGTGACGGCGCGAAGGTCATCTGCATCGACGTCCCGCAGGCCGGCGAGGGCCTCACCGAGACCGCGAACAAGGTCGCCGGCACGGCCCTGCCGCTCGACGTCACCGACCCGGCGGCGGCGGACAAGATCAAGGAGCACGCGGAGCAGCGCCACGGCGGCCCGGTGGACATCATCGTCCACAACGCCGGCGTCACCCGCGACAAGCTGCTGGCGAACATGGACGACAAGCGCTGGAACATGGTCCAGAACATCAACCTCGTCGCCCCGGTCCGCATCACCGAGGGCCTGCTGGCCAACGGCGGGCTCAACGACAACAGCCGTGTCGTCGGCGTGTCCTCCATCGCCGGCATCGCGGGCAACCGCGGCCAGACGAACTACGGCACGACGAAGGCCGGCGTCATCGGCTTCGTCGACACCTTCTCCGAGGATCTCGCGTCCCGCGGCATCACCGTCAACGCCGTGGCCCCGGGCTTCATCGAGACGGCCATGACCGACGCGATGCCGTTCTTCCCCCGCGAGGTCGGCCGTCGCCTGAGCTCCCTCCAGCAGGGCGGCCAGACCGTCGACGTCGCGGAGACGATCGCGTACTTCGCCCAGACCGCCTCCGGCGCGGTCAGCGGCAACGTCGTCCGCGTCTGCGGCCAGGGCCTCCTCGGTGCGTGAGGCGGCGACGATGACAGACACCCAGACCTCCTCCGCACCGGAGTCCCCCGCGGGCGTCACCTACCGGCAGCTGTCCGCCGTCCCGCCGCTGATGTCGGAGTACGCGACAGCGGTCAAGGACCTCCTCCCCGTCGTCGGCCCGTCGCGGTCGGCGAAGGGCCTGCCCGACGTCGGCTACGAGGTCCGCGGCGTCACGGTGGACGTCCACCAGCTCGCGGCCTACGCGTCGGCGACGGGGCTCCGCTTCGGCTCGGAGCTGCCCCTGACGTTCCCGTACATCCTGTCCTTCCCGCTCGCGCTGAAGATCATGACGCACCCGGCGTTCCCGTTCACGGCCGTCGGCACGGTGCACCTGACGAACACGATCGAGCAGACCCGTCCGCTGACGGTCGATGACACGCTCGACATCCGCGTCCACGCGGAGAACCTGCGCCGCCACCGCAAGGGGGTGCTCGTCGACCTCGTCACCGAGATCGAGGTCGACGGCACGCTCGTGTGGCGCCAGGTCTCCGCGTTCCTCGGCAAGGGTGTGAAGCTGTCCTCCTCCGCCCCCGCGGCGGTGCGGGAGGCCGAGCCGACGAACGGCCTCAGCCTGCCGACCCCGGAGGAGCCGACGGCCGCGCCGACGGCGACGTGGCGCGTCGACCGCTCCGAGATCACGAACTACGCGAACGCCTCCGGCGACAAGAACCCGATCCACGTCTCCACCCTCGGGGCGAAGGCGTTCGGGTTCCCGACGACCATCGCCCACGGCATGTGGTCCGCGGCGGCGCTGCTCCGCGGCGTCGAGGGGACCGTGCCCACGGCGGCGCGGTACACCGTCGAGTTCGCGAAGCCGATCACCCTGCCCTCGACGGTGGCGTACTTCGCCCACCGCGACGGCGACGCGTGGTCGATCCAGCTGCGGAAGGCGTCGAAGCTCTCCGTGCTCCACGCGAACGCGCGGCTCGAGAGCCTGTGACCGCTCCCCTGCGCTGACCTGACCGCCCGGGCCCGACCCCGGGCCGGCGGCGACGGATGCCCCCTCACCCACCGCGGTGAGGGGGCGTTTCCCGTCGGTACCGGCCGGCCTCCCCCGCACGGCACGCCGCCGTGTCTCCTCCCCCCCCCGCAGCACGCGGCCTCCCCCGCGGATCACTCCGCCGTGGCTCCCTCCCCCCCCCCGCACAGCAGAACGCCGCCCCGCCCCCGGACCCGGTGGACGGGTGGGGGCGGGGCGGCGTGTGTCCCGCGGGTCGCGGTCACCGGCCGGAGCCGGTGGACGGGGACGACCTACTCGGCGTTGCCGGCGAGCTTCTCGCGCAGCGCGGCGAGCTGCTCGTCGGACGCGAGGGACCCGGCGTCGGAGGTCGCGACCTCGGACTCACCGGACGCGCTGTCGGCGGTGGCGCTGGAGTAGCCGCCCTCGCCGACCGCAGCGGCCTCGGCCGCGGCGGCGCGGTTTCGCTCGATCTGCTGGCCGTGCAGGCGGTGACGGCGCTCCGCCTCCGCGTAGCGGGCCTCCCAGGCCTGACGCTGCTCGTCGAAGCCCTCGAGCCACTCGTTCGTCTCGGGGTCGAAGCCCTCCGGGAAGATGTAGTTGCCCTGCTCGTCGTAGGAGTCGGCCATGCCGTACTTCGAGGGGTCGAACTCCTCGGTGTAGTCCTCGTCCGCCTGCTTGAGGGACAGGGAGATCCGGCGACGCTCGAGGTCGATGTCGATGACCTTGACCATCGCGTCCTGGCCGACGGTGACGACCTGGTCCGGGACGTCCACGTGCCGCTCGGCGAGCTCGGAGATGTGCACGAGGCCCTCGATGCCCTCCTCGACGCGGACGAACGCGCCGAACGGGACGAGCTTCGTGACCTTGCCCGGGACGATCTGACCGATCGCGTGCGTCCGGGCGAAGACCCGCCACGGATCCTCCTGCGTCGCCTTCAGCGACAGGGAGACGCGCTCGCGGTCCAGGTCGACGTCGAGAACCTCGACCGTGACCTCGTCACCGACGGTGACGACCTCGGACGGGTGGTCGATGTGCTTCCAGGACAGCTCGGAGACGTGCACGAGGCCGTCGACACCGCCGAGGTCGACGAAGGCGCCGAAGTTGACGATGGAGGACACGACGCCCTTGCGGACCTGGCCCTTCTGGAGCTGGTGCAGGAACTCGGAGCGGACCTCGGACTGGGTCTGCTCGAGCCACGCACGGCGGGACAGGACCACGTTGTTGCGGTGCTTGTCCAGCTCGATGATCTTGGCCTCGATCTCCTGGCCGATGTACGGCTGGAGGTCGCGGACGCGACGCATCTCGACGAGCGAGGCGGGCAGGAAGCCGCGGAGACCGATGTCGAGGATGAGACCACCCTTGACGACCTCGATGACGGTACCGGTGACCGGCTCGTCCTTCTCCTTGAGCTCCTCGATCGCACCCCACGCACGCTCGTACTGGGCGCGCTTCTTGGACAGGATCAGGCGGCCTTCCTTGTCCTCCTTCGTGAGGACCAGCGCGTCGATCTCGTCGCCAACCTCGACAACCTCGTCAGGGTCGACGTCGTGCTTGATGGACAGCTCACGGGAGGGGATGACGCCCTCGGTCTTGTAGCCGATGTCCAGCAGGACCTCGTCGTGGTCGACCTTGACGACGGTGCCCTCGACGATGTCACCGTCATTGAAGTACTTGATGGTGGAGTCGACGGCAGCGAGGAAATCCTCAGCGGAGCCGATGTCGTTGACGGCTACCTGAGGGACGTTGTTGGTGGGCATATGTTTAGGTGCTCCGAAACGGATAGAAAGTAGTGGTGGACAAGGATGTGCCGACGGCCGCCGACGGTGCGAGCCGCACGTGTCACCCGCACCTCCAACGGCACCGGTGTCCACCGAGAGCTCACGAACCCGCCGACCCGGCCGTGGCATGGTCTGTGCCCGTGACAGGCACATAACACTCCGCACGTTACACGCGGTCCGGACCACGTGCAAGGACACGCGGCCGACGCCTGACCGCGCGTCACGCCCCCGTGATTTACCCTGGTTCACGTGACTGCCGAGAACTCTCCCCCGCCCCCGTCCACCCACCCGGCGGCGCGTCCGCCGCGACCGACCGTCCCCGGCGTCGTCCTCAACGCCGTCCGCGGCGGACTCGTCGGTCTCGCCGAACTCGTGCCCGGCGTCTCCGGCGGCACGGTCGCCCTCGTCCTCGGGATCTACGAGCGCGTGCTGCTGTCCGCCAACCGGCTCGTCGACGGCCTCCGCCTCGGCGTCCCCGCCCTGCTGCGCCGGTCGGGCGACGACCCCGCGGCCACCGGTCCCGGCAGCGCCCGGGCCCGCGCCCGGGCCCGCCTCCGGTCCGTCGACTGGTGGCTCGTCGTGCCCATGGTCGTCGGCATGGCGGTCATGGTCGTCACGATGGCCGGGGTCATGGAGAGCTTCGTCTCCGACCACACCTTCGCCGCCCGGTCCCTCTTCCTCGGCATGGTCGCCGCGTCCGTCGCCGTGCCCCTGCTCATGGTCGACCGGGACGACCTGCGGTCCCGCGCCCCGGTGGCCGTCCCGCTCGCCCTCGTCGCGGCCGTCGCGACGTTCGTCGCCACGGGCTTCTCGGCCGCGGACAAGCCGGACCCGAACCCGGTGCTCGTCTTCGTCGCCGCCGCCGTCGCCGTGTGCGCCCTCGTCCTGCCCGGCGTCTCCGGCTCGTTCCTCCTCTACGCCCTCGGGCTCTACGGGACGACGCTCGGCGCGGTGCACGCCCGCGACCTCGGCTACATCGCGGTCTTCGGGCTCGGCGCCGTCACCGGCCTCGTGCTCTTCGTCCGCCTCATGGAGCGGTTGCTCACCCACGCCCGGACGCTGACGCTCGTGACGATGGCCGGGCTCATGCTCGGCTCGCTGCGGGCGCTGTGGCCCTGGCAGTCCGACGACGCCACCCTCCACGCCCCCGGCGACGGCGTCCCCACGGCCGTCGGGCTCGTCGTCCTCGGCGCGGCCGTCGTCACCGTCACGGTCGTCGCCGAGCGCCGGTACTCCCGCCGCCGAGCGGCCTGACCCGGCCCCGCCGGGTCAGTGGCCGGCGAGGTCCCAGTTCTCCCCCGCGCCCGTCGACACGTCGAGCGGGACCCGCAGGTCGGCCGCACCGTCCATCTCCTCCCGGAGCAGCGCCGTCATCGCGTCGAGCTCGTCCCCGGCGACCTCGACGACGAGTTCGTCGTGCACCTGGAGCAGCACCCGCGACCGCAGCCCCCGCTCGGTGATCGCCCGGTCGACCCGCAGCATCGCGCGCTTGATGATGTCCGCCGCGGTCCCCTGGATCGGCGCGTTGAGCGCGGCCCGCTCCGCGTTGTCCCGGGCGACGCGGTTGCCGGAGTTCAGTTCCGGCAGGTACCGCCGCCGGCCGTAGAGCGTCTCGGTGTACCCCTCCTCGCGGGCGACCTCGACGACGTGGTCGAGGTACGCCTTCACCCCGCCGAAGCGCTCGAAGTAGTTCTCCATGATCCCCTTCGCCTCACCGGCGGAGATGGACAGCTGCTGCGACAGGCCGAAGGCGGACAGCCCGTAGACGAGGCCGTAGGACAGCGCCTTGACGCGCCGCCGCAGCTCCGGGGTGACCTCGTCGACGGGCACGTCGAACACGCGGGAACCCACGTAGTTGTGCAGGTCCTCGCCGTTCTCGTAGGCCTCGATGAGCCCGGCGTCGCCGGACAGGTGCGCCATGACGCGCATCTCGATCTGCGAGTAGTCGGCGGTGAGCAGCGTCGTGTACCCCTCACCGACCCGGAACGCGCCCCGGATGCGGCGGCCCGCCCCCGTCCGGACGGGGATGTTCTGGAGGTTGGGGTCCGACGAACTGAGCCTGCCGGTCGCCGCCGCGGTCTGGTTGAAGGTCGTGTGGATGCGGCCGTCGTCCCCGCACGCCTCGACGAGACCGTCGACGGTCGACTTCATCTTCTGGTACTCGCGGTGCGCCATGAGCTGGTCGAGGAAGGGGTGCCCGGTCTGCGCCGCGAGCTTCTCCAGCTCGCCGGCCGCGGTGGAGTACCCGGTCTTCGTCTTCTTCGTCGTCGGCAGGCCGAGGTCCTCGAACAGGACCTTCTGGAGCTGCTTGGGGCTGGACAGGTTGAGGTCGGGGGCACCGGCGATGTCCCGGGCGCTCGCGACGGTGGCCTCGATGCGCTCGCCGTAGTCCTCGGACAGGGCGACGAGGGCGTCGACGTCGACGTCGACCCCCGCCGCCTCCATGCGCGCGAGCACGAGGGCGAGCGGCACCTCGAGGTCGCTGTAGAGCTCGAGGGCCCGGATCCCCGCGAGCTGGGCCACGAGGGTCGAGACGAGTTCGACGACGGCGTGCGCGCACTCGACGTCCCCGGCGGAGGCCGGCAGCTCCCGGCCGCTGTACCGCTGGAGGACGTCGTCGAGTCCGCCGCCGCGGACGTCGGGCCGCAGCAGGTAGGCGGCGAGCCGGGTGTCGTGCTCGACGCCGGCGAGCGTGAGCCCCGACCCGTTGAGCCGGTGCCACGTCGCCTTCGCGTCGTGCACCCACACCGCCGCCCCCGGGTCGGCGAGCCACGCCGCGAGGGCCTTCTCGTCCTCCGGGTCCTGGTCGTCGAGGGCGACGGCGACGGCGTGCGCGGCACCGTCGTCCCCGGCCGGGTCGACGAGCGCCAGGGTGTCGGCCCGGCCGCCGTGCGGCCGGGCGTCCCCCGTCACGTGGAGCGCGAGCGGGCGGGTGACCGCCGGGTCGCCGGCGTCCCGGCCGGGCCGCCACCCGGCGTGGGTCGCCAGCCACGCCCCGAGGCGCCCGTCGTCGACGTCGTCGACCGTGACGGGGACGGGGGCGGCGTCGTCGAACTCCACCCCGAGCACGCGGAAGGTCCGGTTCCGCAGGTTCGCCCCGAACTGGAGCTCCTCGAACACCTCGAGGGCCTCGCGCGGGTCGACGTCCCCGGGGCGCAGGTCGTCGAGGCCGCAGCCGAGGTCGAGGTCCCGGACCATCTCGGTGATGTCCCGGGCGAGGGTGACGTCCCCGACGGCGTCGCGGAGGTTCTGCCCCACCTTGCCGCCGATGTCGTCCATGTGGTCGATGACCCCGGCGAAGCTGCCGTAGGTCGTGATCCACTTCTGCGCGGTCTTCGGGCCGACGCCGGGCACGCCCGGCATGTTGTCCGAGGTGTCCCCGCGCAGCGCCGCGAGGTCCGGGTACTGCGCGGGGGTCACGCCGTACTTCTCCTCGACGGCCTCCGGGGTGAACCGGTGGAGCTCGGAGACGCCCTTGAGGGTGTAGAGGACGGTGACGTCGTCGGAGACGAGCTGGAGGCTGTCCCGGTCGCCGGTGCACACGAGGGTGCGCATGCCCGCCTCCGCGCCGCGGGTGGCGAGCGTGGCGATGATGTCGTCGGCCTCGTAGCTCTCCTTCTCCAGGACCGTCACGCCGAGGGCGCGGAGGGCCTGCTGGATGAGCTCGACCTGCCCGGCGAACTCCGGCGGGGCCGCGGGGCGCTGCGCCTTGTACTGCGGGAACCGCTCCTCGCGGAACGTCGGGCCGGACATATCGAACGCCGCGGCGACGTGGGTGG
This sequence comes from Corynebacterium bovis DSM 20582 = CIP 54.80, assembly GCF_030408615.1. Lineage (NCBI taxonomy): Bacteria > Bacillati > Actinomycetota > Actinomycetes > Mycobacteriales > Corynebacteriaceae > Corynebacterium > Corynebacterium bovis. Next base: position 1,566,916 of record NZ_CP047187.1, read on the forward strand.
GGTGCTCCTGCTCCGCGAGCCCGAGGAACATGCCGAGGAAGCCGTAGACGGCGTTCGTGTGCTGGCCCCCGGTCGTGGAGAAGTTCGCGGCGGGCAGGGCGTAGAACGCCCGGAAGGCCAGCGAGTGGCCGTCGAGGAGGAGCAGGGTGCCGCGGTCGGGGGCGGTGCCGTCCCGGTCGTCCGCGGGGGACGTGCGCTCGGTCTCGGTCTCGCCGGACTGTGCCATGGATCGTCTCTCCTCGTTCTCGTCGTTCCCGACGGGGCCACCTGGTGTGCGACGGCCGGGCGGGGGCGGGCCGCCGGCCCGGTGCCCGCGCGACGGGGACCCGCCGGCGGGCGTGACGCCGCGGTCCCGGCCCCTCCGACCGCACTGTGGGCGCTACTGTAGTCGCATGACCGAGTCCAAGGATCCTCAGGACCCCGTGCACCACCCACCGCTCGACGACCCCGCGTCCAGCGGTGGGCGCCGGAGCGCGGGGACGACGAGACGGGCGATCCTCACCTGCGCCCGGGCGGCGTTCGAGGGCCGCCCGTACAACGAGGTCTCCCTCAAGGAGATCGCGGCGGACGCCGGGGTGAGCGCACCGCTCATCATCAAGTACTTCGGCTCGAAGGAGCAGTTGTACGAGGAACAGCTGGACTTCAGCGCGGCGGCCGCCGAGCTCGCGGACGTCCCCGTGCCGGAGCTCGGTCACGCGATCATCCGGGCGGCGATCACCTCCGCCCCGGACAGCTCGAGTTCCCTCGTGCACCTGCTCGCCGTCGCCGGCGGGAACGCCGGGATCGTCGAGGCGCTCGGCCGGACCTACCGGGAGCAGGTCGTCGACCTCATCGCGCGGAAGATCCGGGACGAGGCGCCGAACCTCGACGACCCGGCGCAGCTCGACGCCCAGGGCCGGGCGGAGTGCGCGGTCGCGATGGCCGTCGGTGCGTCGCTCATGCGCCGGCTCGTCACCCGCGACTACTTCGACTCGGAGGAGGCCGCGCGGTTCCTCACCTACTACGGCGACATGGTCCAGGCCGCCCTCGAGGGTCGCACCGGGGCGTGACGGCCCCGCCCCGGCGAGGGGCGACTTTTGAGCCGGTGCGGGCCTGCCGTATCATCTCCTCACGATCGCGCGACCGGGGCGGTGCCGCGAGGCACCCCGCCGACCGTGCGCGCCGGCCCCGGCGCCGTCACCGCCCCAGTAGCCCAATTGGCAGAGGCAACGGATTCAAAACCCGTCCAGTGTGAGTTCGAGTCTCACCTGGGGCACCGCCACCCACCCCCGTCCCCCCGGCCCGACCGCCGGTGGGCGGGGGTGTCGCGCGTCCACGGCCGGCTGCACCGGCCAAGCCCCCCGCCGCCCCGGACCGGGCGCCCGGGGGCCGGACGGGGTCCCTCCCCCGCCCCCGTCCGCTCCCCCGCCCGGCGGGTGCAGGCCACCCGTGAAGCCCGCGCCGCGCCGGCCCGTCGGGCCGCAGAACCCCGAAGCCGCGAAGGAAATGGGCAGGTCGTACCACTTCACCCCCGGTGCGCCACGCACGCGTTACGCTGGTCACAGACCCCGGTGCCGTACCGGACGTCTCGCAGTGTCACATGCGTGATTGCAGTGCAGGGCCCGCGCGGGAGTCGACCCCGTCCTCCCGCGACCGGACGCCCCACCCGGCGGCCCGCCGGCGTGACAGCGACGCCCCACGGGACCCGCTCCCACGGCGTCAGCGCGTCCACGGCACCCGGGGCCCGGCCCCACCCACGGGCACCCGGTCCGACAACAGAGGAGAACACACGTGATTCCGTCACAGACCACTCACACCCGGGCAGCCGGCGCGTCCCGCCGCCTCCCCGGCACCCGCGCCGGCCTCCGCGCCGCCGTCGCCGCCCTCGCCATCGCCGGTGTCGCCACGACCGGGACCGTCGTCGCCGGCCCGGCCTCCGCCGCGGTCGTCGACCACGGCACGGCCCAGTTCGACGGCCAGATCCGCGGCATGGTCTACCCGGGCGCCACCTACACGGAGGGTGACTTCACCTCGCGCGACCCGCACGGGACGAAGATCCACTGGTTCCGCAACACGGTGCCGAACGCGAAGGGCAGCATCGCCCTCATCCACGGCCTCGCCGAGCACTCCGGGCGTTACGACTACGTCACGTACCGCCTCAACCAGGCCGGCTACAACGTCTACCGGATCGACCACCGCGGCCACGGCAAGTCCGCCGCCCCGTTCAACGACGTCGCCCTCGGCAACGTCGACAACTTCGCCTGGCTCACCGACGACATGGACCAGCTCGTCGACAAGATCCACGCGGAGAACGACGGCAAGGTCATCATGTTCGGCCACTCCATGGGCGCGATGGCCACCCAGATGTACACGACGCAGCGGCCCGACAAGGTCGACATGACGGTCACCAACGGCGGCGGCGTCCCGATGAACATCTTCGGCCCGGACACCCTCCAGCCCGAGCGCGTCCGCGCGGAGAACCTCTCCCCGGAGAGCGCCGCCCTGGGCGACCCGCTGACGGACCCGCTGCACCTCGACAAGGTCCTCGGCCAGGACCTCCACGGTGCGGTCGACGCCGCCCGCGGCTCCACCGACCCCCGCCGGTCCCTCCTGCCCCCGACGTCGCCGGAGCCGATGCAGACGACCTTCCTGCCGAACCCGCTGTTCCTCCCGCTCCCGCCGACCGGGCTGCTCAACGACGGCGTGACCTCCGACCAGCGCATCCGGGACGACAGCGCCACCGACCCGCTGAGCGCCCGCCAGATCTCGCTGTCCACGGGCGCCCAGCTCAGCGCCGCCCTCGCCTACTCGGCGGTGAACGCGAAGGAGTACACCCGGCCGACGCTCATCATGCACGGCCGGAACGACGGCCTCGTCCCCGTCGAGTTCGACACGAACTGGTTCAACGCGGTCGGCTCGCAGGACAAGCAGTTCGTCGAGTGGGACGGCCTCAAGCACGAGACGATGAACGAGACCGTCCGCGACCAGGTCATCGACCGGGCGATCGACTGGATGGACGCCCGCCTCTGACCGCGTCCCCCCGCCCCGACGGCACCGCCCCGGGTCAGTCCTCCCGGACGATCTCCGGGTAGGTGCCGTCCCCGAGGTCCGGGTCCTCGAGCACCCCCTCGGGGTCGAGGAGCTGGACCGTCAACCCGTCCTCACGCATCCGTCGCATCCCCTCCAGGGTCATCGTGCGGGCGATCCGGTTGAACCGGTTGACCCGGTGGATGTCGATGCGCACCGTGTCCGTCCGGAACTCGTGCGTCTCGGCGGTGCGGAGGAAGACCTCGGCACCGTTGAAGTCCATGCTCCCCTGGAGGACGAACACGGTCACGTCGTCGACGACCTTGACGACGCGGACCGGCGCGCCGCCGAAGGTCTCCGCACTCATGAGGTGCATCCCGCCCTCGTGGGAGAACCGCTGGAAGACGAGCTTCCCGCGCTCGCTGTTGCCCTGGGCGTCGAGCCGCGGGGAGAACGTCGCGAGGCCCAGCTGCCCGGGGAGGGTGCCGAGCAGGCCGCCGGAGACCCCGGACTTCGCGGGGATGCCGACGGTCGCCATCCAGCGGCCCGCGGCGTCGTACATCCCGGCCGAGGACATGACGGCCTGGACGAGCTGCGCGACCCGGCGCTCGATGATCTGCTCACCGGTGACCGGCTGCACCCCGCCGTTGGCGAGCGTCGCCCCCATGACCGCGAGGTCGGACACCGTGACCATGACCGCGCACTGCCGCACGTAGCTCTCGACGGCGTCGCGGGCGGAGTCCCGGACGATCCCGTAACTGCGCAGCATGTAGGCGATGGCCATGTTGCGGTCGGAGGTCCCCAGCTCGGACTCGACGAGCCCCTCGTCGATCCGCAGCTCCCGGCCCGCGAGCCGGGAGTAGAACCGGCGCAGGGTCTCGGTCCGGTTCTCGACGGTGGCCTCCTCGCCGTCGATGACCTGGTTCACCGCGATCGCCCCCGCGTTGATCATCGGGTTCATCGGCCGCTTCGTCGCGTCGTCGAGGGACAGCTCGTTGAACGCCTCCCCCGACGGCTCCATGCCGACGATCTCCAGCAGCTTGTCCAGCCCGTGCTGCTCGAGGGCGAGCGCGTACGTGAACGCCTTCGAGATCGACTGCATGCTGAACTCGACGTCGTCGTCGCCGGCCGTGTAGAGGACACCGTTGATGGTGCACACCGCGGCCGCCAGCCGGTCGGTGGGGGCGTCGGCGAGGTCCGGGATGTAGTCCGCGACGGCTCCGGCGTCGCGGTCACGGACGTCGTCCAGCAGATCGTCGAGGTAGTCGGCGATGGGGGTCTTCACGGTGAGGGGCTCCTGTCCCGGTCCGGGCCGGGTCGTGTCGTCGGGGTCGGGGTCTGTCGGGGCGGGTCGGGCCCCGGGGTGTCCGGGGGTCCCGTTCCCGCGCCCCGGCCAGCCTAGCCGCCGCCGGCACCGACGCACACGGCGGATGCGGTGCGGGCGCACCCCCACCTCTATACTGCCCGTATGCTTTCGCCCCACCCGCTCCGCCGACGTCCCCGACGGCCGCGCCGGGCGCGCCGTGCCTGGCGGCGACCGGTCGCGGCGGTCGTCGCCCTCGCGACCGCCGTCGGTCTCGCGGCGTGCGTGACGAACCGGGAGGAGGGCAACCCCGCCGGGTGGACCGAGATCCTCCCCGCGACGGACCCGGCCCTCGCGGCCCTCGTCCCGCCGGACATCGCCGCCCGGGGCCGGATCACGGCGTCGACGAACCCGCCGTTCGCCCCGAACGAGTTCAAGGACTCCGACGGCCGGATCATCGGCTACGAGATCGACCTCATCCGGGCCGCCGCCTCCCTCCTCGGGCTCGACGTCGACATCCGGCAGCAGGACTTCAACCTCATCCTCCCGTCGATCACCGGAGGCACCGTCGACGTCGGGACGTCGGGCTTCACCGACACCCCGGAGCGGCGGACGTCCTTCGACTTCGTGGACTACTACACGTCCGGCATCGCGTGGGCGTCGCGGCCCGGCGTGACGGTCGACCCCGCCGACGCGTGCGGGGCGACCGTCGCCGTCCAGCAGGGCACGTACTCCGACACCGACGACGTCCGGGTGAAGTCCGACGCCTGCGAGGCCGCCGGCCGGCCGGCGATCCGCAAGCTCGTCTACGACACGTCGGACGGGGCGGCGATCGCCGCGCTGCTCGGCCGGGCCGACGCGGTGAGCGCCGACGCCCCGGTCGTCGACTACGCGGTCGCCCGGTCCGACGGGAAACTCGAACGGCGCGGGGACGTGTTCGACACCGCCCCCTACGGGTGGGCGGTCGCGAAGGACTCCCCGCTCGGCCCCGCGCTCGCCGCGGCGCTGCAGACACTCGTCGACTCCGGCGACTACCGGCGGATCCTCGCCCCGTGGGGCCTGACCGACGGCGCCCTCGACCGGGTCACGGTCAACGCTGAACCCTTCACCGCACCAAGGAAGGCAGGAACCTGATGTCTCCACAGGACACCAGCTCACACCAGTCGCGGGGCCGTCTCCGGCGACGTCCGGCCGACAACGAGGTCGTCCCCCTCCGCCACCCGGGCCGCTGGGTCGCCGCGGTCGTCCTGCTCGCCCTCGCGGCGTGGTTCGTCGTCGGGGCCGCGCGGAACGACGCCTACGGGTGGGACACGTACGCCCGCTACTTCCTCGACACCCGCATCGCCGTCGCCGCGCTCCACACGGTCGCGCTGACCGTGCTCGCGATGATCATCGGCGTCGTCCTCGGGGCGGTGCTCGCCGTCCTGCGCATGTCCCCGAACCCGGTCATGCGCGGGCTGTCCTGGCTCTACCTGTGGATCTTCCGGGGCACCCCGATCTACGTGCAGCTCGTCTTCTGGGGGCTGCTCGGGGCCATCTACCAGTCGATCAACCTGGGCTTCGCCGAGATCTCGCTGACGACGGTGCTGTCGAACATGTTCGCCCTCGCCGTCCTCGGCCTCGGGCTCAACGAGTCGGCGTACATGGCGGAGATCGTCCGCGCGGGCATCCAGGCGGTGCCGGAGGGGCAGTCCGAGGCGTCGAAGGCGCTGGGCATGAGCTGGTGGCAGAACATGCGCCGGACGGTCCTGCCCCAGGCGATGCGCATCATCCTGCCGCCGACGGGCAACGAGCTCATCAGCATGCTGAAGACGACGTCGCTCGTCATCGCGATGGGCTACGCCGCGGAGCTCAACGGCCGGCAGACGGACATCGCCAACAGTCTGTTCGAGCCGATCCCGCTGCTCCTCGTCGCCGCGACGTGGTACATCGCCGTGACCTCGGTCCTCATGATCGCCCAGCACTACCTCGAGGCCTACTACGCGCGGGGCTCCTCCCGCAGCCTCACCTCCCGGCAGCTCGCGACGCTCGCCGACGCGGAGGGCGTGCCCCCGCGCAACGTCACCGTCAGCGACAGCCCCGGCGGACAGTCAGACAAGGAGACCCGACGATGACCGGACCGACCCCCATGATCTCCGTCCGCGACGTGTGGAAGCGCTACGGCCGCCTCGACGTCCTCAAGGGCATCGACCTCGACGTGCCGGCGGGCAACGTGACGTGCCTCATCGGCCCGTCGGGCTCGGGGAAGTCCACGCTCCTGCGGTGCGTCAACCACCTCGAGCACGTCGACGCCGGCCGGATCGAGGTCGACGGCACACTCATCGGCTACGCCGAGCGCAACGGCCGCCTCCACGAGATCTCCGAGAAGGAGGCCGCCCGGCAGCGGGCCGGCATCGGGATGGTGTTCCAGAACTTCAACCTCTTCCCCCACCGCACGGTGCTCGGCAACATCACCGAGGCCCCCGTGCAGGTCGCCGGGGAGTCCCGGGAGGACGCCGAGGCCCACGCCCGTGAGCTCCTCGCCCGCGTCGGGCTCTCCGCGAAGGCGGACGCCTACCCGGTGCAGCTGTCCGGCGGCCAGCAGCAGCGGGTCGCCATCGCCCGCGCCCTCGCGATGCGTCCGAAGCTCATGCTGTTCGACGAGCCCACCTCCGCGCTCGACCCCGAGCTCGTCGGTGACGTGCTCGACGTCATGCGGGAACTCGCGGACGACGGCATGACCATGCTCGTCGTCACCCACGAGATCGGCTTCGCCCGCGAGGTGGCCGACACCGTCGCGTTCATGGACGGCGGCCGGGTCGTCGAGGTCGGCCCGCCGGCCCGGGTCGTCGACGACCCCACCGAGCCGCGCACGCGGGAGTTCCTCTCCAGCCTGCTCTGACGGGCCCCGGGGTCAGCCCCGGCGGACCTCGACGTGCCACGGGACCCGCGGCGCACCCGGGTCGTCCTGCACGTGGCGCAGGACCGGTTCCGCCGGCTGGTCGCCGCGGACGGTGAGCAGTTCGGCGACGTGCATCGTCAGGCCGCTCACCGAGCCGAGGTCGTACCGCCGGACCGTGAGCTCGATCCCCGTCACGGACGGCTCCCCCTCGACGTCCGCGGCGAACCGCTCCTCCCACACCGCCGTCAGTTCCGGGTCCGCGGGCAGGTCACGCCGCACCTCGACGTCGGCGTCGAGGTCGTCGCCGAGGGCGGCGACGAGCCGCCGGACGTCGTCGACAATGACCTCCTCCTGGTCGGGGGTGGCGAGGACACGGAACGCGATCACTGGCATGGGGCCAGTAAAGCACGCGACGGTGACGGCGGCTAGGCTCGATGACTGTGATTGGACGCACGCCGTACTCCCCCGCGCCCGTCCCGCCGCTGACGACGCTGCCCGACGGGACCATCAAACAGGTCAACCCGTTCTCCGGCACGGAGGTGTGGACGGTGCCCGGGCGCGCCCGCCAGCCGGTCCCGACACCCCCCGGCGACGTGCACGACGTCGACGACGCGCACCGCGACGCCGTCGACCAGTTCGGGCTCGACCGGATGCTCGAGACCCCGCCCGAGAAGGCGCGGCTCGTCATCGACTCCGACGGCCGCCCGCGCGTCCTGCGCGGCGTGCCCGTCGGGGAGCTGCGGGCGACGACCCCCCTGTTCCGCCGCGTCGCCAACCTCCACGAGATCCTCACCTACGACTACTGGCGGGTGAACTACGGCTACCGCATGAACCCCGCCGCGGCCCGGCACATGGCCGAGTACCTCGCCGACCCGGCCGGGCAGGACCACGTCGAGCAGGTGCTGCGGGCGCGGATGGCCTCGTCCGGGACCCCCGCCGGGGAGATCGACGGCCTCTTCGACGGGGAGCACCGGCACCAGACGCTCCACGACCGCGGCGCGGCGCTGTTCGCCGGCGGCCACGACGTCATCATCGCCCGCGACCACTACGTGCCCGGGGCGACCCGGAGCGACGAGCTCGCGGGCAGCGGCACCCTCTCCTGGGCCGACCACCGGCTGTTCATGAGCTTCACCGTCGACGGCATGGACCAGCTCTACCGGGCGAACCGGTACGTCCGCTACGTCGCCGCGTTCCAGAACTGGCTCGAACCCGCCGGGGCGGGCATCGAGCACCTCCACAAGCAGCTCGTCGCGATCGACGAGCACGGCCTGCAGAACGAGGTGGAGATCGCCCAGGTGCGGGCGAACCCGAACATGTACAACGAGTGGGCCGTCGACTACGCGATGCGCAACAACCTCGTCTTCGCGGAGAACGACCACGCGGTGGCGTTCGCCGGGTTCGGCCACCGCTACCCCACGCTCGAGGTGTTCTCCCGCTCGGCGACGACCGAGCCGTGGCTCATGACCGACGAGGAGCGCGACGCGGTCTCCGACCTCGTCCACGCCTGCCACATCGCCGCCGGGCCGCACATCCCGTCGAACGAGGAGTGGCTCCACCGGCCGCTCGACGTCGACGTGCCCATGCCCTGGCGCATCGTCATCAAGTGGCGCGTGTCCACCATGGCCGGCTTCGAGGGCGGGACGAAGATCTACCTCAACACCGTCTCCCCGGGGGACCTCAAGACCCGCGTCCTCGCCGAGCTCGAGGCCCGGCGGGACCGCCTCGCCCCCGGCGTGCGGCTCGGGGACGAGTGCGAGGTGCCCCGCAACAGCCTCCGCTACAACCCCGCGATCCGCTGACCGCCGGTCCGCTCCGGCCGGCCCCCGGTGCGGATCGGCAGTAGACTCGGCCGCATGACCACTTCCACATCATCTGTGTCAGACATCGCCACATTCGCCACCGACCACGGCGTCGACCTCGACTGGCTCGACGACGCGTACATCTGGCTCCACGAGCACCCCGAGCTCAGCGGGGAGGAGGAGAAGACCGCCGCCCAGCTGCTCGAGTGGCTCGACCGCTTCGACTGCGAGGTCACCAGCGGGATCGGCGGGCACGGCATCACCGCCGTGTGGCGCAACGGTGACGGTCCGACGGTCCTCATGCGCGCGGACTTCGACGCCCTGCCGGTCCAGGAGACCTCGGGCGTCGAGCACCCCTCGACGGTCGACGGGGTCATGCACGCCTGCGGCCACGACATGCACACCACCGCCCTGCTCGGCCTGTGCGCGGTCATGGACGCCCGGAAGGACGCGTGGTCCGGCACCTTCATCGCCCTGTTCCAGCCGGCGGAGGAGACGACGAGCGGCGCGTCGGCGATGGTCGAGGACGGTCTCGGGGACAAGATCCCCACCCCGGACGTCTGCCTCGGCCAGCACATCGTCCCGGGCCGCGCCGGCCAGGTCCTCAGCGGACCGGGCCCGGTCATGGCCGCGTGCGACTCGATGACGGTCACGCTCCACGGCCGGTCGGCGCACGCCTCGACGCCGCAGAACAGCATCGACCCCGGTTACCTCGCCGCGATGATCGTCGTGCGGCTCCAGGGCATCGTCGGCCGCGAGGTCGCGCCCGAGGAGTTCGCCGTCGTGTCCGTCGGCACCATCAGCGCCGGGCACTCGAACAACACCATCCCGGACACCGCGACCCTCGTCCTCAACTGCCGGTTCTACGACACCGAGGTCCGGGACCGTGTCTACCGGGCGATCGAGCGGGTCATCGAGGCCGAGTGCCGGGCGAGCGACTGCCCCAAGCCCGCGGACATCGAGTACTGGGCCCACGGCGAGCTCACCGACAACGACAACGGGGTGTACGAGCACGTCCGCCCGGTCTTCGACGAGCTCTTCGGCGACAACTCCGTCGACGCGACCCGGTGGGCGGCGTCCGAGGACTTCCCCGACATCCCCCGGCACTTCGACGTGCCCTACCTCTACTGGATGGTCACGGTGACCGACCCGGAGGTGTGGGACCGCGCGGTGGAGTCCGACTCGGTCGCCGAGGATGTCCCGACGAACCACTCCGGCAACTTCGCCCCCGCCGACGGGACCATCGACGTGACGGTCCGCGCGGCGATCGCGGGCGTGCTCAGCTACCTCTGGAAGGACTGAGCCCCCCGGGGCGGGCTGAAACGCCCGGCCCCGGCCCTCCGGCCCCGTCCCCCCGGGATCAGTTCCCGGTCGACGGGGCGGTCGTGTCCTCCCCGAGCAGGTGCACGTGGATCATGTTCGTGTTGCCCTGGATCCCGGGCGGGGTGCCGGCGACGACGACCATCATGTCGTCCCGCCGGAACCGGCCCTCGTCGAGGAGCACGCGGTCGACCTCGGAGATGATGGCGTCGGTCGTGTCGACCGTCTCGGTGAGGTACGTCTCGGCACCCCACGTGAGCGACAGCTGCGACCGGACCTCCGGGTGCGGCGTGAAGACGAGCAGCGGCAGGCGGGAGCGCAGCCGCGCGACGCGCTTGGCCGTGTCACCGGAGGACGTGAACGCGACGAGGGCGCGGGCGTTGAGCCGCTCGCCGATGTCCTTCGCCGCGTAGGAGATGACGCCGCGCTTCGTCCGCGGCATGTGCGACAGGGGCGGGACCTCGCCGTCGATCTCGGCGGCGGTGACGATCCGCGCCATCGTCTCGACGGTGGTCACCGGGTGCTTGCCGACGGACGTCTCCCCGGAGAGCATCACCGCGTCGGCACCGTCGAGGACGGCGTTGGCGACGTCGGAGGCCTCCGCGCGGGTCGGGCGGGAGTTCTCGATCATCGAGTCGAGCATCTGGGTCGCGACGATGACCGGCTTGGCGTTCTCGCGGGCGATCTGCACCGCGCGCTTCTGGACGAGCGGCACCTCCTCGAGCGGCACCTCGACGCCGAGGTCGCCGCGGGCGACCATGACGGCGTCGAAGGCGAGGATGATCGGCTCGAGCGCGTCGACGGCCTCCGGCTTCTCCAGCTTCGCGATGACCGGGACGCGGCGCCCGACCTCGTCCATGACCTCGTGGACGAGCTCGACGTCCGCGGGCGAGCGGACGAAGGACAGGGCGATGAAGTCGACCCCGAGGTTGAGGGCGAAGCGGAGGTCGTCGATGTCCTTCTCGGACAGCGCCGGCACGGAGATGTTCATCCCCGGCAGGGACACGCCCTTGTTGTTCGACACCGGGCCGCCCTCGACGACCTCGCAGACGACGTCGTCGCCGTCGACCTCCCGGCAGACGAGGCCGACCTTGCCGTCGTCGACGAGCAGCCGGTCCCCGGGGCGGGCGTCGCGGGCGAGGCCCTTGTACGTCGTCGAGACCCGGTCGTGCGTGCCCTTGACGTCCTCGACGGTGATGCGGACGGTCTCACCGGTCTCCCAGACCGTCGCACCGTCGACGAACCGGCCGAGGCGGATCTTCGGGCCCTGGAGGTCGGCGAGGATGCCCACGGCCGTCCCCGTCTCCTCGGAGGCCTCGCGGACCCAGCGGTAGTTCTGCTCGTGGTCGGCGTGGTCACCGTGGGAGAAGTTGAGCCGGGCGACGTTCATCCCGGCGTCGACGAGCCCCCGGATGTTCTCCTTGGAGGCCACCGCCGGGCCGAGCGTGCATACAATCTTGGTTCGTCTGTTCACGACTCCCGAGCGTACTCAGGGTCGCGCGGCCCCCGCCACCTCAGCCGGGCTCTCGCGCCGCCGGCCCCGGGTGAGGACGAGGAGCACGACGGCCACGACGAAGACCACGGCCGAGGTGACGTTGTTGATCCGCACCCCGCCGAGGACCGTCGTCGCCGGGTCGGACCGGATGAGCTCGATGAAGAACCGGCCGAACGTGTACCCCGCGACGTAGAGCATGAACACGCGTCCCCCGCCCATGCGGAACCGCCGGTCCGCCCACACGAGGAGGAGCACGACGGCGACGTTCCACACGATCTCGTAGAGGAACGTCGGCTGCACGGTGGCGATGACCTGCCCCGTCGAGTGGCCGTTCATCTGGTCCACCGCGCCGGTGTCGGTCACCCGGCGGTAGATCTCCAGCGCCCACGGGGACGACGACGGGCCGCCGTACAGCTCCTGGTTGAACCAGTTCCCCAACCGGCCGACGGCCTGGGCGAGGAGGATCGGCGGGGCGACGGCGTCGGCGAACGGCGCGAGGGGCAGCCGCTTCCACGCGAGCACCGCCCACACCGCGAGGCCGCCGGCGACGACGGCACCCCAGATGCCCAGACCGCCGTTCGTGATCTTCACCACGTCGACCCAGTCCCGGCCGGGACCGAAGTACTTCTCGTGGTCGGTGATGACGTGGTAGACCCGCCCGCCGACGATGCCGGCGGGGACGGCGGCGACCGCGGCGTCGATGACGGTCTCGGCCGACCCGCCGCGGGCGACGTACCGCCGCACGGTCCACGCGACGGCGACGACGATGCCGATGAGGATGCACACCGCGTACGCCCGCACCGGCAGCGGCCCGAGGGTCCACACCCCCTGCGGCGGCGACGGGATCGTGGCGTGGAGCGGCGCTGCCGCGACGGCCGTCACGGTCAGCTCCCCGGCCGGGTGCCGGAGCGCACCCCGTCGTGGAGGTCCCGCGCCAGGCTGTCGAGGCCCTCGGGCCCGTCGGCGGCCGCGCGGATGAGGGCCGAGCCGACGATGACCCCGTCGGCGTAGGCGGCGATCTCCGCCGCCTGCGCGCCGGTGCTCACCCCGATGCCGACGGCGACGGGCAGGTCGGTGACCGCGCGGACCCGCTCGACGAGCTCACGGGCACCGCCGGGGACGGAGTCCCGCGCGCCCGTGACCCCCATGTGCGAGGCCGCGTAGATGAACCCGCCGCCGGCGGCGACGATCGTCTCCAGCCGCTCGGGCGTCGTCGACGGGGCGACGAGGTACACGGGGTCGAGGTCGTTGTCCGCGCAGGCGGCGGCCCAGCGGCCCGCCTCCTCCGGCGGGAGGTCCGGGATGATCGACCCCAGGGCCCCGGCCTCCGCGATCTCCCGCGCGAGCCGCTCCGGGCCGTACTGCAGCACGGGGTTCCAGTACGTCATGATGACGCACCGGCCACCCGCCGCGGTGACCCGGCGGACGACGTCGACGGTGTCGGCGACGCGGAAGCCGTTGCCGAGCGCGGTGTCGGCGGCCTCCTGGATCGTCGGCCCGTCCATCATCGGGTCGGTGAACGGGATGCCGACCTCGATGAGGTCCGCGTGCGCCGCGAGGGTCGTCATGAGGTCGACGGACCGGTCGACCGTCGGGTACCCGGCGGGCAGGTAGCCGACGAACGCGGCCCGCCCCTCGTCGGTCGCCGCGCGGAAGATCCCGGCGAGCCGGCCGCTGCTCCTGGTCGTCGCCATCAGGCGTTGTCCTCCTTCGGGGTCATGTCGAACCACCGGGCGGCGGTGTCGACGTCCTTGTCCCCCCGGCCGGACAGGTTCACGATGATGACCGGCTTCTCCCCCGCCGCCGTCCGGGTGCCGTCGGCGAACTGCGCCGCGACCGTCCGGGCCGCGGCGACGGCGTGGGCGGACTCGATGGCCGGGATGATGCCCTCGGTGAGGCTGAGGGTGCGGAAGGCCTCCATCGCCTCGGTGTCCGTGACGGCGAGGTACTCGGCCCTCCCCTCGGCCGCGAGGGCGGAGTGCTCCGGCCCGACGCCCGGGTAGTCCAGGCCCGCCGAGATGGAGTGGGAGTCCGTGATCTGGCCGTCCTCGTCCTGCATGAGGTCGGAGTACGCGCCCTGGAACACGCCCTTGCGCCCCACGGTGATCGGCGCGGCGTGCCGTCCGGTCTCCACCCCGTCACCGGCGGCCTCCGCGCCGACGAGGGCGACGGACTCGTCCGTGATGAAGCGGTGGAACAGGCCGATGGCGTTCGACCCGCCACCGACGCACGCGACGACGGCGTCCGGGAGCCGGCCCTCCTGCTCGAGGATCTGCTGCCGGGCCTCCGCCCCGATGACCCGCTGCAGGTCACGCACCATCTGCGGGAAGGGGTGCGGGCCGGCGGCCGTCCCGAAGCAGTAGTAGGTGTCGTCCTCGTGGGCCACCCAGTAGCGCATCGCCTCGTTGATCGCGTCCTTGAGGGTGCGCGACCCGATGTCGACGACGACGACCTCCGCCCCGAGGAGACGCATCCGCGCGATGTTCAACGCCTGACGCGTGGCGTCGACCTCCCCCATGTAGATGCGGCACCCGATACCGAGCAGCGCGCAGGCCGTGGCCGTCGCGACGCCGTGCTGGCCCGCCCCCGTCTCGGCGATGACGCGGCGCTTGCCCATCCGCTGCGCGAGGAGCACCTGCCCGAGGACGTTGTTGATCTTGTGGGAGCCGGTGTGGTTGAGGTCCTCCCGCTTGAGGTAGACCGTCGCCCCGACCTCGGCGGAGAAGCGGTCGGCCCGGTACAGCGGGGACGGCCGGCCGGTGTACGTGCGGTGGAGGTCGTCCAGCCGCTCGAGGTACGCGGGGTCGGCCTTCGCCTTCGCCCAGGCGTCGGTGATGTCCTCGATGACGGCCATGAGGCCCTCGGGGATGTACCGCCCCCCGTACTCCCCCCAGTGACCGTGGTCGTCGCAGTCGTGGGCCGTCGGGACGGCCAGGGTCTCACCGGCGCTCGGGATGCTGTGGGTATTCACACCCGGCCACTCTACTGGACGTCCTCCGAGCGGGGACAGGACGGGTGCCCGCCCGCGACGACGAGCGACCGGCAGGCCTGCCCCGGACTCGACGCGGTGACGAGCCCCTCCCCGACGAGCACGGCGTCGGCCCCGGCGGCCGCGTAGGCGATGAGGTCCCGCTTGTCCCGCACCCCGGACTCCGCGACCTTGACGGTGTCCGCCGGCAGGTGCGGGGCGATCCGGGTGAAGACGTCGTTGTCGACCTCGAGGGTCTTGAGGTTGCGGGCGTTGACCCCGATGACCTTCGCCCCCGCGGCGACGGCCCGCTCGGCCTCCTCCACCGTGTGCACCTCGACGAGCGCGGTCATGCCGAGCGACTCGGTGCGGTCGAGGAGGGACTCCAGGCGGTCCTGGTCGAGGGCGGCGACGATGAGCAGGATCATGTCGGCGCCGTGCGCGCGGGCCTCGTGGATCTGGTACGGGGTGACCATGAAGTCCTTGCGGAGGACCGGGACGTCCACGGCCGCCCGGACCGCGTCGAGGTCCGCGAGGGAGCCGTGGAACCGCCGCTGCTCGGTGAGGCAGCTGATGACGGCCGCGCCGTTGGCGGCGTACGCCCGGGCGAGGACGTCGGGCTCGGGGATGTCGGCGAGGTGCCCCTTCGACGGGCTGGCCCGCTTCACCTCGGCGATGACACTGACATTGGGGCCGCTCAGTGCGGCACGGGCGTCGAGGGGGGCGGGCACGTCGAGCGACCTCGCCTTGATCTCCCGGTACGGGGTCTCGGCCTCGCGCTCGGCGGTGTCCTCCAGGACGCCGGCGATGATCTCGTCGAGAACTGTCGCCATGGGTGGCTCCTCAGGAACGGTGACGGTGACCTGTCAGACATTAATAGCCCGGCCCCGTCACCGTGCAATCGGCCCGTCCCCCTCCGGGTCCGTGCCGGTCGCCGTGCCGGTCCCGGTGCCGGTCGCGGTGCCGTCGTCGGGGTCACGGTCCGTCGGGTCGACGCCGGCGTCCAGCGCGTCCCACAGCACCCGTCCCGACCGCGGGTTGGCCTCGAGGTCCTCCTCCACCGCCTGCCGGCGCGCCTCCGGCGTCTCGTACCGGGAGTGCCCGGCGGACACGGTCCCCGGCCGCATCATGAGCAGGATCCCGCCGACGACGCCCACCGCCGCGGCGAGGATCGCCAACGCCACCGGCAGGTGGTGCACCTCGGCGGAGCTCACCTGCGCCCAGTCGGAGATCTGGTCGGGGGCCGACTGCTTCTGCGTCGCCGCCCCCGACGACAGCAGGCGGCGCGTCCGCTCGAGGTCGACGCCGCCGGTGAGCAGCATCACCGGGGGCAGCGCGGCGAGGGCCGCCAACGCCGCGGCGACGACACCGAGGACCCGGCGGACCCGCGGCCCCGTGGCCCAGCTGAGGATCATCGCGGCGAGGATCGCCAGGGCCAACGGCGTGACCGCCGGGTGGTACACCGCCCCGACGACGTCCTTGACCGTCCCGCCCGACTTGTCGTCCTCGACGACGGCGGTGACCCACGTCAGCCGCCCCGCCCCCCAGAGCACCGCCGCGCTGACGACGGCGAGGATCAGTGCCGTCGCCCGCCCGCCCGGTCGACGTCGTCCGGTCTCCGCTGGTGTCGCGCTCATTCACTGTCTCCGTCCGTGTCGGCCCTGCCGTCGTCGTCCGCCGCGCGGTGCCTGCCGGCCCCGCCGGGTGCCGCGGGCCGCATCGTCTCCGCCGCCGCGACCGCGCGGAGGACGGCCGCCGCCTTGGCCTGCGTCTCGTCGTCCTCGGCCTCCGGGTCGGAGTCGGCGACGATGCCGCCGCCCGCCTGGACGTACACCGTACCTCCCCGGTACACCCCCGTGCGGATCGCGATGGCCTGGTCGGTGTTGCCGCTGAAGTCGAAGTAGCCCACCGTGCCGCCGTAGACCCCGCGCCGGGTGTCCTCGAGGCGGTCGATGATCGCGAGCGCCGAGGGCTTCGGCGCCCCGGAGAGCGTGCCCGCCGGGAACGTCGCGGCGAACGCGTCGACCGCCGTCCGACCCTCCGACAGCCGGCCGGTGACCTCCGACACGAGGTGCATGATCGCGCTGTAGCGCTCGACGTGCCGGAAGTCGTTGACCTCGACGGTCCCCGGGTCGCACACCCGCCCGAGGTCGTTGCGCCCGAGGTCGACGAGCATGAGGTGCTCGGAGTTCTCCTTGGCGTCCCCGCGGAGCTCCTTCTCCAGCAGCTGGTCCTCCTCGTAGCTGCGGCCGCGCGGACGCGAGCCCGCGATGGGGAACGTCGTCACCCGCCGGTCCTTCACCGCGACGAGCGACTCCGGGGAGCTGCCGATGATCTGGAACGCCGTCGTCGAGAACGAGTCGTCCGGGATGTTGAGGATGTACATGTACGGGCTCGGGTTGGACACCCGCAGCATCCGGTAGATGTCCGTGCCGGGCACGTCGGTGTCCATCTCGAAGCGCTGCGACAGGACGATCTGGAAGGCGTCGCCCGCCCGGATGTGCTCCCGGCACCGCTCGATCCGCTCCATGTGGTCGGCCCGCGTGCGCTGGCGGCGCGGCTGCGGGGTCGGCCGGTCGAACGTCGTGATCTCCAGCGGCGACGGTCGGGAGAGCAGGGCGGCCATGTCGTCGAGGGCGGCGACGGCCTCGTCGTACGCCCGGTCGACACCCTCGTCCGTGTTGTTCCGGTTCACCGCCGAGGCGATGAGGTGGATCGTGCCCTCGTGGTGGTCGACGACCGCCATGCGGTCGACGAGGAGCTGGACCATGTCCGGCACGCCGAGGTCGTCCTCGCACGTGTCCGGCAGGTCCTCGAGGGACCGGACGATGTCGTGGCCCATGTAGCCGACGAGCCCGGAGGTCAGCGGCGGCATCCCCTCCACGGGGGCGGTGTGCAGCGCCGCGAGGGTCGCGCGGACCGCCTCCAGCGGCGGGAGGCCGTCCGGCACGTCGACCGGCGGCTCCCCGGTCCACCGGGTCACCGACCCCTCGGCGACGAGCGCCGCCCGGGAGCCCGCGCCGATGAAGGAGTACCGCGACCACGACTGCCCGTTCGGGGCGGACTCGAGCAGGAACGTCCCGGGCCGGTCCGCGGCGAGGGAGGTGTACGCGCTGAGGGCCGTCTCCCCGTCCGCGAGGACGGTGCGGACGACGGGGACGACGCGGTGGTGGCGCGCGAGCCTCCGGAACGTCTCCCGGTCCGTCGTCACGCCGCTGTCGGCCTCCGGGTGCTGGTCGCGGGTCATCGCGGGCTCCTTTCGTGGAGAGGTGGGACCGGCCGGCTCAGAGCAGCCGGTCGGCGTCGAAACACGTGTGGTCCCCCGTGTGGCAGGCCCCGCCGGTCTGGTCGACGCGGAGCAGCACGGTGTCCCCGTCGCAGTCCAGGCGCACCTCGCGGACGGCCTGGGTGTGACCGCTGGTCAGGCCCTTGACCCAGTACTCGCCGCGGGACCGGGACCAGTACGTCCCCCGCCGGGTGGCGAGGGTGTGGGCGAGCGCGTGCTCGTCCATCCACGCCATCATGAGCACGTCCCCCGTCGCGTACTCCTGCACGACCGCGGGGACGAGGCCGTCGGCCGTGAACCGCACGCGCGCGGCGATCTCCGGGTCGAGGTCGTAGGCGGCCGGGTCGGTCGTCCCGCTCACCGCCGCACCTCGAGACCCGCCTGCGCCATCGCGTCCTTGATCTCGCCGACGGTCGTGTCCCCGAAGTGGAGGATCGACGCCGCGAGCACCGCGTCCGCACCGGCGGCGACGGCGGGCGGCATGTGGGCGGCCTCGCCCGCCCCGCCCGACGCGATGACGGGGACGGTCACCGCCGCGCGGACCGCGCGGATGAGCTCGAGGTCGAAGCCCTGCCGCGTGCCGTCACCGTCCATCGAGTTGAGGAGGATCTCCCCGACGCCCAGCTCCTCGCCCCGGCGGGCCCACTCGACCGCGTCGAGCCCCGCCGACCGCGTCCCGCCGTGCGTCGTCACCTCGAAACCGGAGGGTTGCGGGTCGCCGCCGGCGGGCACCCGGCGGGCGTCGACGGACAGGACGACGCACTGCGCGCCGAACCGCCGGGACAGCTCCGACAGGAGCTCCGGGCGGGCGACGGCCGCGGAGTTCACCGAGACCTTGTCGGCACCGGCGCGGAGGAGGGCGTCGACGTCCTCGGCCGACCGCACACCCCCGCCGACGGTGAGGGGGATGAAGACCTGGTCGGCCGTGCGCCGGACGACGTCGAGCATCGTCCCGCGGCCCTCCGTCGACGCGGAGACGTCGAGGAAGGTCAGTTCGTCGGCCCCGTCGGCGTCGTAGCGCGCGGCGAGCTCGACCGGGTCCCCGGCGTCCCGGAGACCGGTGAAGTTCACACCCTTGACGACGCGCCCGCCGTCGACGTCGAGGCAGGGGATGACCCGGACGGCGAGACTCACGCGATGCCCCCTCTCTCCATGATCTCCTGCGCGGTCCGCGCAGCGGTCCCGATGGGGACGTTCCGGATGTGCTCGAGCAACGTCGCGTGCACCTCGGGCTCGCCCGCGACGAGGCCGGAGACCCCGGGACGCCACGGGTTGCCGGCGAAGTCCGTCGCGACGCCCCCGGCCTCCCGGACCATGAGGATGCCCGCGCAGTTGTCCCACAGGTTCGGGCTGAAGGTCACGGTCCCGCCGAAGATCCCGGCCGCCGTGAACGCCAGGTCGATGCCGACCGACCCGGTGACCCGCATCCGCGGGTACGACCGCCCGATCTCGTTGAGCATGTCCTGCCGGTAGGAGATCGGCAGGTTGCCCCGGCGCTGGGAGAGGATCGACCCGAAGCTGATCTGGGTGACCCCCGGGTCCGACGGGGGCATGGGGCGGGCAGGGTGGCCGTCGACGAACAGGCCGTGCCCCTTCCGGGCCGTGATCCGCTTGCCGAGCAGCGGCATCTCCGCCACGGCGACGAGCGCCTCGCCCCGGTGGACGAGCGAGACGAGGATGCAGCAGAACGGGTTGCCGACGGCGTAGTTCGCGGTGCCGTCGATGGGGTCGACGACCCACGTCGTCTCCGGCAGTTCGGCGTCGTTCGCGCGGCGGCGGGGGCCGTCGAGCCCGTCGGCCATGTCGTCGGTCGGGTTCCACTCCGTGGGCTCCGCGCCCGGCCGGACCGTCCCGAACTCCTCCCCGTGGACGGGCAGGCCGGTGTAGCGGGTGAGCAGGGTCCGCAGCTGCCGTTCGACGTCGAGGTCCGCCTCGGTGGCGAAGTCCCCCGGGCTCTTGATGACGTCCGGGTCGGCGCCGACGGCCGCGGAGAACGTCGTCTCCGCCTCGTCGACCGCCGCCTCGGCGATGGCGAGCAGGGCGCGGGTGTCGAGGTCAGCGGTGTCGGTCACCGGTCCTCACCGCCGTCCCCGCGCGCGGCGGCGAGCGCCTCACGCAACGTGAAGCGGCCGGCGTACAGCGCCTTGCCGACGATCGCGGAGTCCACGCCCTCGTCGACGACGGCCGCGAGCGCCCGGATGTCGTCGAGCCCCGCGATCCCGCCCGACGCGACGACCGGGGCGTCGGTCGCCGCGGCGACGTCGCGGAGCAGGTCGATGTTCGGCCCGCTGAGCATCCCGTCCCGGCTGACGTCGGTGACGACGAAGCGGGAGCAGCCCTGCGCGTCGAGCCGCTCGAGCACCTCCCACAGGTCGCCCCCGTCCGAGACCCAGCCCCGGCCGCGGAGCCGCCACTCGCCGTCGACCTCCCGGGTGTCGAGCCCGACGGCGACGCGGTCGCCGTACCGCGCGATGACCCGCTCGCACCACTCCGGGTCCTCCAGCGCCGCCGTGCCGATGTTCACCCGGCGGCAGCCGGTCGACAGCGCCCGCTCGAGGGAGGCGTCGTCCCGGATCCCGCCGGACAGCTCGACGTCGACGTCGAGGCGGCCGACGACGTCGGCGAGGAGCTCGAAGTTGCTCCCGCGGCCGAAGGCGGCGTCGAGGTCGACGAGATGGATCCACTCCGCCCCGTCGTTCTGCCACTCCAGGGCGGCGTCGAGCGGGGCACCGTAGGCGGTCTCACTGCCGGCGGCACCCTGGACGAGCCGGACCGCCCGGCCTTCGGCGACGTCAACGGCGGGGAGGAGAGTGAGTGTCATGGGACGTATCCTATCGTCTCGGGAGGTGGGGGTGGGTCAGCGACCGTGCAGCTCACGGAGCCAGTTGCGCAGGACGGCCGCGCCGACGTCGCCGGACTTCTCCGGGTGGAACTGCGTCGCCCACAACGGGCCGTTCTCCACCGCGGCGACGAACCGGCTGCGGCCGTACTCCGACCACGTGACCAGCGGCGCCTCGGTGCGCCCGTTCGTCACGAGCTCCCAGCGGCGCACCCCGAACCCGTGGACGAAGTAGACCCGGTCGTCCGGCGCGAGGCCGGCGAACATCCGTGAGCCCGCGGGGACGTCGAGGGTGTTCCAGCCCATGTGCGGCAGGACGTCGGCGTCGAGCCTCTCGACCGTTCCCGGCCACTCGCCGCACCCGGCGGCGTCCTCGCCGAACTCCACCCCGCGCTCGAAGAGGACCTGCATCCCGACGCACACGCCGAACACCGGGCGGCCGCCGGCGAGCCGCTGGCCGATGAGCCGGTCGCCGTGGACCGCCCGCAGCCCCTCCATGCACGCGGCGAACGCCCCGACGCCCGGCACGAACAACCCGTCGGCGGCGAGGACCGTGTCCGGGTCGGCCGTGACCGTGACGTCGGCACCGGCCCGTTCGAGCGCCCGGTGCGCGGACCGGACGTTGCCGGAGCCGTAGTCGAGCAGGGCGACGGTGGGCGACGGTGACGGTGGCGACTGTGGCGCGGACATGTGCGGGATTCTACTGTGACCCGTGCCGCTCCGGCAGATCGGGGGTCGGCCGTGCCCGGCGCATCCGGTGCCGGCCCAGCACCCGGTCGAGGACGAGGGCGACGCCGCCCGTCGCGACGAGCACCGCCGCCGCGAGGAACCCGCCCGGGTACCCCGCCAGGGAGACCACCGCCCCGAGGACGACGGCGCCGATCCCCGTGCCCGAGTCGAAGGACATGTTCCACACCGCCGACGCCTCCGACACCTTCGCCGCCGGGAGCCGGTGGAACATCATGAGCAGCGAGTCCGTCTGCAGCACGCCGAATCCCCCGCCGAAGAGCACGGCGGCGACGAGCACGCACGCGACGAGCACCGCCCCGTGCGGCCCCGTGGCCAGCGTGCCCGCGACGACGACGAGCCCCAGCACCCCGGCCGCCTGGCCGTACGGGGCCAGGTGCCCGGGCTCGCCGACCCGGTCGGCCCACCAGCCGCTCACGAGCCGCATGCCCAGCTGCGCCGCGCCGATGACGGAGAGGGTCACCCCCGCGACCGTCGTCGCCGCGACCGGGTCGATCCGCCCGACCGCCGGCGCGGTGAACGTCGACAACGCACCGAAACCCATCGCGATCGTGCACATGCCGAACGCGGGGACCGCGACGAGGTGCCACGTCGGCACCGCCCCGCGGTCGGCCGCCTCCGCGGCGGTCTCCCGCGGCGCCGGCCGGATGAGCGGCACCCACAGCGCGGCGACCGCGCCGACCACCGACACCGCCGCGGCGACGACCCACACGGCCCCGCCGAGCTGCACTCCGAGCGGGAACCCCACGAGCTCCGCCACGCCGATGACCGCGCCGAAGATCCCGCTCGACCGGCCGAGCAGCCGCGCGGGGACGAGCTCGGCGAGCAGCGCGGACTCCGCCACGGTGACCGACCCGAACCCCACCCCGCGCACCACGGCGACGACGAGCACCGTCACCGGGTCGAGCGACAGGAGGTGGACGAGCGCCGGCAGCCCGAGGAACAGCCCCGCCCCGCACATGACGGGGAAGTAGCCGACGCGCCGGAGGACCCGGGGCGTCACCGCCTGGGTGAGGACCGTCGACGCCATGAACGCCCCGGTCGCCAGCCCGGCGGCCCCGTCGCTCCCCCCGGCGCGGATGACCTCGAGCGGGACGACGGGCATGAGCAGCGCCCACCCGCCGAAGGCGCAGAACACCGACACGAGCGTCGCGACGAACCCCGGGGCCTGCCACACCGAGCCGATCCGGTCGAGCTCCGAGCGGTCCAGTCCCCTGCGCAGCACGCGCACCTCCCCTTCCGTCGGTCGTGTCTCCGGGCCTAGAGCGTACCCTTCGTCGACGGTACCCCGGTCACCCGGCCGTCCGGTTCGACGGCCGCCCGCAGCGCGCGGGCCGTGGCCTTGAACTCGGCCTCGGTGATGTGGTGCGGGTCGCGCCCGTAGAGGCAGCGGACGTGGAGGGCGATCCGGGCGTTGAGCGCGAGGGTCTCGAAGAAGTGCCGGTTGATGACCGTCGCGTAGTGCCCGCCGATGACCGTCGTGAGCAGCGTGTCCGGCTCGCCGGTGCTGACGTGGTACGGCCGGCCGGACACGTCGACCGCCGCGTGGGCCAGGGCCTCGTCCATGGGGACGAAGGCGTCGCCGAAGCGTCGGATCCCGGCCTTGTCCCCGAGGGCCTCCCCGAACGCCCCGCCGAGGACGATCGCGGTGTCCTCCACCGTGTGGTGGGCGTCGATGTGCGTGTCCCCGGTCGCGTGGACCGTGAGGTCGAACGCACCGTGGGCGCCGAACGCCGTGAGCATGTGGTCGAAGAACGGCACGCCGGTGTCGATGTCCGTCACCCCCGTGCCGTCGAGGTCGATGGTGACGCTGATGTCCGACTCGCGGGTCGTCCGCGTCCGGGTGACCCTGCGCCGTCCGTCCGTCGTGGCGTCCGTCATGCCTGCTCCTGTCCCTCGGGTCCTGACCCGGCGAGTCTACCGCCCGACCCGGCGGCCGCGGCGAGGAAGGCGTCGTTCTCCTCCGGCGTGCCCACCGTGACCCGCAGGTACCCCTCGACCCCGACGTCGCGGACGAGGATGCCCTGCCCGAGGAGGTCCTCCCACGCCGCCCGGGCGTCGGCGAACCGCCCGAAGAGGAGGAAGTTCGACGACGACGGCACGACGTGGAGCCCCGCCTCCCGCAGCCCGGCCGCGACCCGGTCCCGCTCCCGGCGCAGCACGTCGACGGTGGCGAGGGTCTCGTCCGCGTGGCGCAGCGCCACCCGCGCGGCGGCCTGCGACAGGGTCGACAGGTGGTACGGCAGGCGGACGAGGGCGACGGCCTCGACGAACGCCGGGTCGGCGACGAAGTAGCCCAGCCGGCCGCCCGCGTAGTCGAAGGCCTTCGACATCGTCCGGGAGACGACGAGGGACCGGGGGAACTCCGCGAGCAGCGTGCACGCGCTCGGACCGGAGGCGAACTCCGCGTAGGCCTCGTCGACGATGACGACCCCGGGCGCGGCGGCGATGATCCGCCGCAGGTCGTCGAGGGAGGTCGCCCCGCCCGTGGGGTTGTTCGGCGTCGTGACGAAGACGATGTCCGGCCGGTGCCGGGCGACGGCGGCGAGCGCCGCGTCGACGTCCACCGCGAAGTCCCGCGCCGGGTCGCGCGGGCACTCCACGAAGCGCGTCCCCGTCCCGGCGGCGAGCACCGGGTGCATCGAGTAGCTCGGCGTGAAGCCGAGGGCGGTGCGGCCCGGTCCGCCGAAGACCTGGAGGAGCTGCTGGAGGATCTCGTTCGACCCGTTGGCCGCCCACACCCCCGCGGCGTCGACGGGCACGCCCGTCTGCCGGGTGACGTACGCGGCGAGGTCGGCGCGCAGGGCGGTCGCGTCCCGGTCCGGGTAGCGGTTGAGGCCGGACCCGAGCCGGCGGACCTCCGTGACGAGGTCCTCGACGAGCGCGTCCGACGGCGGGTACGGGTTCTCGTTCGTGTTCAGCCGGTACCGCACGTCGAGCTGCGGGGCGCCGTAGGCGCTGGCCCCCCGGAACTCCTCCCGGACGGGCAGGTCGGCGACGGTGAGGCGGGTGTCGTCGGTGCTCACCGGTCCCCCTCCCCGGTTCCCGCGAAGCGGGCGCGCACGGCCTCGCCGTGGGCGGGCAGGCGCTCGGCGGCGGCCAGCGTCGTCACCGTGTCCGCGACGGCCGCGAGGGCGTCCCGGTCGTAGTCGACGACGTGGACGGACCGCAGGAACGTGTGCGTCGACAGCCCCGAGGAGTGGCGCGCCGACCCGCTCGTCGGCAGCACGTGGTTCGACCCCGCGGCGTAGTCGCCGAGCGGCACGGGCGAATAGGGTCCGACGAAGACCGCCCCCGCGTTCGTCACCCGGGCGGCGACGGCCCGCGCGTCGGCGGTCTGGACCTCCAGGTGCTCCGCCGCGTAGGCGTCGGCGACGCGCACGGCGGCGTCGGTGTCGTCGACGAGGACGATCCCCGACTGCGGGCCGGTCAGCGCCTCGCGGACGCGGTCGGCGTTGAGCGTCCGGCCGTGGCGGGCCGCGACCTCGCGGTCCACGGCGTCGGCGAGCTCCTCACTGTCGGTGATGAGCACCGACGCGGCCATGACGTCGTGCTCCGCCTGGCTGATGAGGTCGTAGGCCACGGCGACCGGGTCGGCGGTGGCGTCGGCGAGGACGGCGATCTCCGTCGGCCCCGCCTCGGCGTCGATGCCGACGGTCCCCCGGCACAGCCGCTTCGCCGCGGTGACGTAGACGTTGCCCGGGCCGGTGACCATGTCGACCGGCTCGAGCTCCTCCTCCCCCGGCGCGCCGCCGTGGGCGAGCAGCGCGACGGCCTGGGCGCCGCCGACCGCCCACACCTCGTCGACCCCGAGGATCGAGCACGCGGCGAGGACGGTCGGGTGCGGCCAGCCGTCGTTGTCCGCCTGCGGGGGCGAGGCGACGACGAGCTGCTCGACGCCGGCCTCCTGCGCGGGCACGGCGTTCATGACGACCGACGACGGGTAGACGGCCTGGCCGCCGGGGACGTACAGGCCGACGCGGCGGACCGGGATCCACCGCTCCGTGACGACCCCGCCGGGCGCGACCTCGACGCGGGTGTCGGTCGGCACCTGGGCGGAGTGGAACGCCCGCACCCGGCCGACCGCGTCGCGCAGGGCGGCGACGACCGCCGGGTCGAGCGTGTCCACCGCGGCGTCGACGACGTCCCGCGGGACCCGCACCGACGGCGCGGAGGGGGGCGTGCAGCCGTCGAACCGGGCGCCGTACTCCAGCGCCGCGGCGGCACCCCGCGCGCGCACCGCGTCGACGATCGGGGCGACCGTCGGGGTCACCGAGTCGATGTCCGTCCCGCCCCGGGGAAGGAGCCTCCGCAGCTCGGCCGTGGATGGGTGGGACCCCCTCAGGTCCAGTCGCGTCAACATGTGGCGGATCAGCTCCTCACGGGTTCGTCCCTCTCGGGGTCTGCTGGTGGGTCCGGCCGGTCACCGGTGAGGTACCCTGACGGGTTGATCCGCACCGGCGGACCGGGTCGGGCGCACGCCCGACGCCGGACCGGCCGGGAACAGGTCGATTCTAGCCACGGGGGTCCGCCCACCGTGAATGCGCACCCGGAGTGCGCACCAGGTTCTTCTCCAGTCGGTCAGGGGGTTTCGCGTGACGGCACTCGACGGGCTCCTCGCGGCCTCGGCGTCCGCGACGGCGCGCGGGGACCACGCCGCGGTGTGGCGCGCCGTCACCCGCTACGGGCTCGCGCACTGGGTCGACCCGCTGCCGGAGCCGGGGGCGGACGACCGGCGGGGCGAGGCGCTCCTGCTCCGGGCCACGGCCGCCGACCAGCTCGACCTGCGCGACGAGGCCGTCACGGCCCTGCTCGACCTCGCCGGGTGGGCCGACGCGCGGGGGTCCGCGGCGACCGCCGTCCTCGCCCGGGCGCAGCTGTGCCTCCACGCCGCGGACGGGGACGCCGGGGCGACCGTGGCCCTCCCCGACGTCCGGGAGCTGCTCGTCGACGTGCTCGACCGGCTCGGCCGCCGCCCCTCCCCCTGCGCGACCTCGTCCCTCGCCGCCGTCACGGCGTACTCGTGCGCGCGGACGGAGGCCCCGGACCTCGCGGCGTCGGTCCTCGCCGAGGCGCGCCGGCTCGCCGTGCCCGACGCGGGGGACGCCGCCCTCCTGCGCGCCCCGGAACTCCACGACGCCGGGGACGTCGACGGGGCCGTCGCGCTGGCCACCACCGTGGCCGACCGCGCGTCGGACCCGACCCGGGAGTACGAGGCGCGGGAGCTCCTCGGCGTCTTCGCCATGCTCGCCGGGGACGACGCCCGGACGGTGCGCCACTGGGGGCGGTGCGCGTGCATCGCCCTCGACCTCGGCGCGCCGCTGGTCGGCCTGCACCGGGTCGAGCTCGTCTGCCAGCTCCTCAACGCCCACGGCGAGTACGCCCGGGCGTTCGACCTCGCCTCGCGCTACGCCGCGGCGACCACGGACGCCCCGGTCAGCCCCGGGGTGCTCAATCTCCACGCCGTCCTCGCCCGCGCGGCCGTCGAGACGGGGCGCTACGCCACGGCGTGGCGGACCGCCCGGTGGGTCGCGGAGTGGTCGGAGCTCACCCCCGACGTCCTGCGGACCTCCGCGTGCTACTCGGTCGCCGCGCTCGCCGGCACGGAACTCGGCGCGGTGACCGAGGTCGCCCGGCTCCTCGAACGCCAGGCGGAGTCCCGGGAACGCGCGGGCCACCGCACCGAGGCCGCCCAGTCGCTGCGGGCGGCCGCCCGCGGCCTCGTCACCGCGCCCTCCCGCCACCGGCCGTTCGGGGACGCCGCGGCGGCGGAGGCGGCCGTCGAGCTCGCACTGTCCCTCATGGACCGGTCGCGGCGGCTGCTCACCGACGCCGGCCCGGGTGCCCCGGACGACGAGACGCGCCGGTGGCACCTCGCCGACTGGAACGACGACATGGCCGTCGTGTGGCACGCGGCCGGGGACACGGCCCTCGCCCTCAGCTGTGCGGAGGACGCGGCGACGGGGTTCGCGGCCGCCGGCGACCACGGTGGTGCGGCGACGGCGTGGACGGCCGCGGCGGACCTCCACCTCGCGTCCGGGGACCCAGCGGCGTGCGACCGGGCGCTGGCGGAGGCGGCGGCGCACCTCGACGCGCTCGGGCTCACCGCGGACGACCCGGCGCGCCGGGCGTGGCGTGAGGTGCGGGACCGCCGGTCAGCGTGACGCCGGGTCGACGGGCCGCAGGTCGAGGCCGATGTCGAGCGCCCGGACGCTGTGGGTGAGCTCGCCCACCGCGACCGAGTCGATCCCGCAGGCCGCGTAGTCGGCGGCCCGGTCGAGGGTGAGCCCGCCGGAGGACTCGAGGAGGCAGGAGGGGCACAGGCGGTCGCGTTCGGCGACGGCGCGCCGCGTGTCGGCGACGTCGAAGTTGTCGAGCAGCACCTGCCGGGGGCCGTGGGCGAGGACGTCCCGCAGCTGGTCGAGGTCGTCGACCTCCACCTCGCACCACACGTCGGGGTGGGCGTCGCGCACCCGCCGCCACGCCTCGAGCACCCCGCCGGCGGCGAGGACGTGGTTGTCCTTCACCATCGCCTGGTCGGTGAGCCCGTACCGGTGGGGCGTGCCCCCGCCGTGGAGGACCGCCCGCTTCTGCAGCAGCCGCATCCCGGGCAGGGTCTTGCGGGTGTCGCGCACCGCGACCCGCGCCCCGGGTACGGCCACGGGGGCGACCCACGCGGCGGTGCGCGTCGCGACCCCGCTGGCGTGGGACAGGATGTTCAGTGCCGTGCGTTCGGTGCGCAGGACGGTCACGGCGTCGCCGTCGATGCGGGCGACGGTCGTGCCCGGGGTCACGGGGTCGCCGTCGGCGCACAGGGGGGTGAACGTCGCCCCGGTGAGCTCGGCGACGACGGCCGCCGCGTCGAGGCCGCTGACCACCCCGGCCTCGCGCACGACGACGTCGCCGGTGACGTGCACGTCCGGCACCGCGGCGGAGGTCGGGTCGGCCGGGGCCCCGTGCGGGCCGGGGTCTCCGAGGTCCTCGGCGAGGGCCGTCGCGGCGAGCCGGCGGTGGTCCTCGCGGACGCGGGCGGGGTCGTGGAGGGCGGGGGTCGCGGGGAAGCGGGGGTCGACCGCCATCACTCCCCTGCCCCCGGGGTGCCCACGGCGATCATCCGCTCGACCGCGCGGCGGGCGGCGGCCGCGGTGCCGGGGTCGACGTCGACCTCGTCGCGGCCCTCGCGGAGGCAGCGCAGGAGGGCGGCCGGGGTGATCATCTTCATGTAGGGGCACGAGGCGCGCTCGTTCACCGCGGCGAACTCGACATCCGGTGCCGCGCCCCGGAGCTGGTGGAGCATCCCGACCTCGGTGGCGACGAGCACGGTGGAGCGCCCGTCGCGCCGGGCCTGCCGGGCGGAGCTGATCATCTCGCCCGTGGAGAGCATGTGGACCCGGGCGGGGTCGACGACGCCCTCCCCGGCGAGGTAGATCGCGGAGTTCGCGCAGCCGCACTCGGGGTGGATGAACAGCTCGGCGTCCGGGTTCTCCTCGGCGCGGCGCGCGAGGTCGCGGCCGCTGATGCCGGCGTGGACGTGGCACTCGCCCGCCCACACGTGGATGGTGTCCCGGCCGGTGACCCGCCGGACGTGGGCGCCGAGGAACTGGTCGGGGCCGAAGAGGATCTCGCGGTCCTCGGGGAGGCTCCGGACGACGTCGACCGCGTTCGAGCTCGTGCAGCAGATGTCCGTCAGCGCCTTCACGGCGGCGGTGGTGTTGACGTAGCTCACGACGAGCGCGTCCGGGTGCTCCGCCTTCCATTCGGCGAGCTGGTCGGCGGTGAGGGAGTCGGCGAGGGAGCACCCGGCGTCGGCGTCGGGGATGAGCACCGTCTTGTCCGGGGAGAGGATCTTCGCCGTCTCGGCCATGAAGTGCACGCCGCAGAAGACGATGACGTCGGCGTCGGTGGAGGCGGCGATGCGGGACAGCGCGAGGGAGTCGCCCGTGTGGTCGGCGATGTCCTGGATCTCGGGGAGTTCGTAGTTGTGGGCGAGGATGACCGCGTTGTGGCGGGCGGCGAGGTCGCGGACCTCCCGTCGCCACGCGGCGTCGGCCTCGATCCCGTCCCAGCGGCCGTCGATCCGCCGGATGCTGGGTCCCTGCGGGTCAGGGGCGGCGGTGGGTGTCGTCGTGGAGGAGAAGCTCATACCGTGATGGTAGTTTCTGTTTCCCCGCCGTCGTCCACCACCCCTCCGGTCGCCGCGCGCCGGACCGGCCGGGTGAACGCCCCGTCGGTGCTGAGCAGCGCACACAGCCAGTAGGCGACGAGCGCCCCGGCCGCGGCGACGAGGAGCCCCGGCCCGGCGTCGACGGCGTCGACGAGGGCGAGGACCTGCCCCGGCCCGGGCGACGACCCCTCCGGGTGGACGTGGCGGGCGACGGCCTCCCCGAACAGCAGGAAGCACCACGCCCCCGCGACGGAGCACAGGGTGACCCACACCATCATCGGGATGCCCCGCGTCCCCCGCCCGGCGAGGAAGGTCCACAGCCCGAGCGCGACGCCCACGACCCCGACGACGCACACGTACCAGGCGAAGGAGGCGAAGGCGGCGTCGGCGGACCCCGGGTCGAGCGAGGCGCCGTAGCTCGACGAGACGACCACCCGGGTCACCGGCCGCAGCCACCCCCACAGGCAGCCGGCGACGACGTCGCCGACGAGGGCGACGACGAGCACCTGCGCGGCCCGGCCGAGGCCGCCCCGCACCCGGGTCCGTTCAGCGTGTGTCGTCTGCCGTGAGCGTCGCGCGATTCCCATGACCGGACACCCTACCCGGTGCCGCGGTGGCCCCCGGTCACGGCGTGCAGAACGTCCACTGCCCGCCCTCGCGGGCGAAGGTCATCCGCTGGTCCTGGTCCTGCCCGTTCGTCGTGGCGCTGACCTGGGCGGTCGCGCGGTCGCCGTCGACGGAGACGTCGTTGACGGCCCGGATGCGGGGCAGGACGTCCGGCCCCACGAGGTCACCCCACTGGCCGCGTCCGACGAAGGCCTCGCTCTGCTCGCGCAGCGCGTCCGCCCCGCCGGAGGCGTCGTTGTCCTTCGAGCACGTGTGCTGCCACACGTACCGGGTGTACTCCGAGGCCGGGCGGTCGACGCCGAGCCCGTTGACGAGGTTCGCGATCGCCGTGGCGTCCTCCCCGGACGTCCCGCCGGCCGGGGTGCCCGCCGGGGCCCCGGGGACGGGGGCCACGGGCACGGTCTCGTCGATGGGCAGCTCGCCCGGTGCGGGGCTCCGCGGGCCGTCCTCGCCCGCCGGGTCGGCAGGCTGGCCCGGCTGGCCCGGCTGCCCCGGCTGTGCAGGTGCGGTCTGCTCCGGGGCGGGGCTCGACGACGGGGCCGCGCTCGAGGACGGGGCCGGGCTCGACGCCGTGCCCGCCGCCGGCGCCGACGCCGACGTCTCCTGCGCCCCGTCCCCACCGTCGTCGGACCCGCAGGCACCGACCGCGAGAAGCGTCACCAGGGCCACCGCCCCCGCGCCGAGGCGCCCCCGACCTGTCACCCGTCGACCGTTCACGTCCGCACCCGTCCTTCCGTCGTTGCCGTCGTTGCTCTCGTTGCCGTCGTCACCGTCACCACCGACGCAATCACCGTCAGTGTTACAGGTGGGTACCGGGTCACACGCTACACTGTGTCCCGTGTCCGACCCCGCCGCGCCCGCCGACCCGGGGCCCGACCGTGCCGCGCCGGCGCTGAACCGGGAGGTCATCCTCACGGCGGCGCGCGGGATCCTCGACGACTACGGCCTCGCCGATCTCACGATGCGCCGGCTCGCCCGGTCCCTCGACGTCGTCCCCGGCGCGCTGTACTGGCACATCCCCAGCAAGCAGGCGCTCCTCGGCGGCGTGGCGGACGACATCCTCGCCGACGTGACCGTCCCCGACCTCCCCGACTGGCGCGACCGGGCCCGGGACCTCTGCGCGACCCTCCACGACCGGCTCACCGCGGTCCGCGACGGGGCCGAGGTCGTCACGGCGGCCCTCGCGTCCGGCACGACCGCCCACGACCCGGCGGCGCTGCTCACGGAGTCCCTCGGCGGGGCCCTCGACGACAGCCCGGCGGCCCGGGACCTGCTCGCCACCGCCGGGTGGGCCCTGTCCCGGCTCGTCCTCGCCGCCGCGACGGACGCCGAGGCCGCGCGGAGCGCCGCCGCGGCCGCGGGCACGTCCCCCGCCCCCGGCGGCGACGGGGACCTCCGCACCGGCGTGGACCTCATCCTGTCCGGTCTCTCCGCCCGGGACCCCCGCAGGTAGCATGGGCGGGCACACCTGCCCCTGTCAGACACCCCCGGAGGGACCCCGAGTGACATCCGCATCCACGTTCCCCGCGCACGGCGCGACGGTCACGGTCACGGCCGAGGGCGTCACCGTCGAGCGGACCCCGATGGGCTCGACGGTGCTCCCCCGCACGCTGCACGTCGCCGCCGGTGACCTGCGGGGATGGCGGCACCACGCGCCGACGTCGACGTCGGCCGGCTGGGTCCAGCTCCTCACGGACCGGCCGAGCCGGCCCCCGCGCAGCGCCGTCGAGGCCGCGACCGACCCGGACACCGTCCGGCTCGACCCCGGGGACACCGACGGTTTCACCGCCGTGACGACAGCCCTCACCCGTCTCCAGGGCGGCTACCTGGCCGCCGGGGAACCCGCACCGGAGGCACCCGCCCCGGACCCGGCCGCCCCCGCCCCGGACCCGGCCGCACCCACCCCGGCCACGGACCCGGCCGCGGCGTCGTCCCGTCCGTCCGGGCGGGCCCCCTGGGCGCGCGTCGCCACCCCGGACACGGTCCCCGAGCCGAACCCGGACGCGGACATCGACAACCCGGTGCACGGCGAGAACGTGACCGTCACCGGGGACACCGCGCCCTACGAGAAGGGCGAGATCTGGGACATGATCGCCGCGGCGGGCGGGACCGTCGGCAAGAACGTGACGAAGAAGACGACGATCCTCGTCCTCGGCCGGTGGGACTCGGTGACGTCGAAGGAGAAGAAGGCCCGCGAGTACATCGACCGTGGTCAGGACATCGCGTTGTGGACCCTCGACGAGTTCCTCGACCGGGTGGGGGAGGAGCGCCGCCCCTCCATCGACGACGTGAGGGGAACCGACGCGCCCTTCTGAGCGTCTAAGGGAGGTATGGACCCCGCGACCGCCCCCCTCATGATCGTCCTCGACCGGCGCACCCCCGGCCCCGGCGACTGCTTCCGCCCGGACGCGCCGGTGACGGTGCCGTTGTGCCCGGGCCTCGCCGCCGTCGTCACCGCCGGGGGCCGGCCGGTGACCCTCCCGGCGACGGGGGCGACCTCCGCGTGGACCGTGTGGGACGACGCCGCCCGGGCCATGCTCGCCCACCTCGCGGACCTCACGGCGGCGCACGGGTCGGCGCTGCGCCGGCGCACCCTCGACGGGGCGGCGGGCGTCACCGAGGTCGCGGTCGTCGACGACGCGTACCCGGCGTCGTCCCTCCTCACCCACCCCGGGCTGCTCGCCCCGCTGCGCGCGGCCCTGGACACCGCCTTCGGCACGGAGCCGTTGCTGTGGGCCGCCCCCGACGGACGGCTGTTCGCCCACCCGTGGCCGGTGCGGCCGCCGGTCGCGGGCGCCGCCGGTCCGCTGGCCGTCGTCGACGACTTCCCGGCTCCGGTGCGGGACACCCCCTGGCCCCGACCCCGGCCCCGACCCCGCCACGGGGCCTGCCCCTAAAATCGTCCGCATGTCTGCCTCAGACCGGAACAGCCGGGATCAGAAGAGCCGGGACCACGCTGCGCTCGACGACCTCGACAGCTGGCTGGCGGGTCACCCGACCGCCGCCCGTGACCTCCAGTCGCTCGTCGCCGAGGAGCTCCGGGACGCCCGGATCGCCTTCGACCAGGTGTCCGTCCGGGTCAAGGACCGGCACAGTTACCTGGCGAAGCTGGCGAACCCCGCGTACCCGGAGTACCGGGACTTCCCCTCGGCCCACGACATCCTCGGCATCCGGGTCACGACGTTCCACTCCTCGGCCCTGCCGCAGCTCCTCGACGTCATCGGGTCGATGTTCGACGTCGTCCGGGTCGTCGACAAGGCGTCGGAGACGGCCCAGGCCGGCGAGTTCGGCTACGCCTCCCAGCACGTCATCGCGCGGGTGCGGGAGGAGACCCTGCCCGACATCGCGGGCCGGCTCGTCGAGGTCCAGCTGCGCACCGTCCTCCAGCACGCGTGGGCGGAGTTCGAGCACGACATCCGCTACAAGAACCCGCAGGCCGGGCTGAGCCCGCGGATCCACCGCGCGTTCACGCTCGCCGCGGGGCTCATCGAGCTCGCCGACCAGCAGTTCGACGACATCGCCGCGGCGCTGGAGGTCGGCACCCGCTCGCCGGACGACGCCGAGCTGACGACGCAGACGCTGCCCGGGGTGCTGACGATGCTCCTCGGCAGCGAGTACCCGACGTCACGGGCGGAGTACTACGGTTTCGCCGTCGACATGCTCGCCGCGAACGGCATCACCACCATCGGGGAGCTGGAGGCGCTGTGCACCCCGGCCCGCGTGCAGTCCCTCCGCGACACCATGCGGTACTCGTTCCACCCGGGCCAGGTGCGGTTCATCGACGACCTGCTCCTGCACACGTACGGCCGGGAGCACATCCGGCGCACGGTGCACATCGGCGAGGACCCGAGTTCGCGGCCGGGACGGCTGGGCAACCGGTGGCAGCGGATGGGGCAGCGCACCTACCGGCCGCGCTGACCGGTGCCGCGCAACGCGTCGAGCTGGCGGCGTTCCCGTTTCGTCGGGCGGCCGGCCCCCCGGTCGCGCCGGGGCACGGTGGCGAGGACCTCCTTCGGCGGGGGCGGCGGGCTGTGGTCGATGTAGCATCCGCGGGCGACGGGCGCCCCGACCCGGCGGGCGATGAGGCGGGTGACCTCGACGTCGTACTCGCGGTGGTTGACCCACACGCGGACCCGGTCGCCGACGACGACCGGCTGGGCGGGTTTCACCGACGCGCCGTTGATCTTCACGTGCCCGGCCCGGCACGCCTCGGCGGCCTGGCTGCGGGTGCGGAAGAGCCGGACGGCCCACGTCCATGCGTCGATCCGTGTCACGGCCGGTCCTCCCATCCCCGCCCGACGAACTCGGGGTCCCACCGTCCGGACGTCACCCGGGAGACGACGCCCGTCGGGTCCTCCCCGGCGGGGACCCCGAAGACGATGCGCGCCTCGCGACCGTAGCCGACGTCCTCGACGGTGACGGCCTCCCGCAGCCCGGCCTCGACCCGGCCGGCGTCGGCGTGGGGGACGGTGAGGGCCCAGCGGTCGGCGGGCACGCGGGTGACGACGTCGACCTCGTCGAGGACCGCCCGCGTGGCGTCCTGGTAGGCGCGGACGAGGCCGCCGGTGCCGAGCTTCACACCGCCGAAGTAGCGGACGACGACCACGACGACGTCGAGCAGCCCCGCGCCCCGGACGACCTCCAGCATGGGTTGTCCGGCGGTGCCGGCCGGCTCGCCGTCGTCGGAGGAGCGTTCGACGGGCCGGGCGCCGTCGACGTGGATGACGGACGCCGAGCAGTGGTGGCGGGCGTCGGGGAACGCGGAGCGGATCTCCGCGAGGATGCGGCGCATGTCGGTCTCCGTCGCGGCGCGTTCGGCGAAGGCGATGAAGCGGGAGCGACGGACCTCCGTCTCCGCGCGGACCCGACCGGGGCGGGGGCGGCGGTAGGCGGTCTCGGGGGGACTCTCGGGGCGGCTGGCCATGCCGTCCAGGGTATCGCCCGGGCCGGCGGTACCCTCGTCGACATGGATGATGCAGTCACGGACCGGCCTTCCCGACGTGAGCCCCGTCCCACCGAGCTCGACCGGGCGCAGACGACGGCGCTCCTCGCCGTCGTGGTGCTCGCCGTGGCGGCGCAGGTGGTGGCGCCGCCGTGGGTGAAGGTCGTCGCGGCGGTCGTGGTCGTGCTCGTCGCCGTGGGGCTCGGGGTGCGGGTCTGGCGGGACCGGACCGGCCGCTGGCGGTGAGCCGGGGCAGGGTCCCGACGCCGCCCCGGCGGGTCCCGCGGCCGCCGGCGTGACGGTCGGACGCCCGGTCCCGCGCGCCTGCGTCCGTCCGCATCCGCCCGGGATGTGATGTTCACCACTATCCCGGCGCTATCGAACAGACGTTCGGTTCCGATGTGGATGACCTGGCTTTTCCCGACCTGCCGCCGACGATGACGGCGGGGCGGTGTCAGGGACGCCTCCTACACTTCACGTCAGAAGCCCGGCCGCGGGAGACGGTGCCGACGGCACGACACCGCAGGCCCGGGCACACGACGCAGCCACAGCGGCACAGTCACAGAGCCGCAGGACTGCAGGGCTGCAGGGCTGCAGGGCCGCAGGGCCGCAGGACCGCAGAGCTGCAGGGCCGTACAGCAACAGGGGCACAGGGACGCAGCCACCGGCGCAGGCGTTCAGGGGACGGGAGCGAAGGGGGAACCGTGACGGGTACGACACCCGGTGACACGCGCGAGCGGCGCATCGACCGCGACCGCGTCCACCGCCACGTCCTCGCGGTCAACCGCGTCGAACTGCGGCTCGCGGAGGACATCCACCGCTCCGCCCCCGGGGTCGCCACCTGTCTCGCGGTCCGGGGCCGGGGGCGGTACGACGCCACCCGCATGGCCCACGCCGGGGAACTCTCCGACCGCATGCCGGACCTGTGGCCCCTCGCCGTCCGGGACGGCCGGCTGTCACTGGACCACATGGAGGTCCTGTGGCAGGCCGTGCACCGCCTCGTCCGGCACCTCGACCGCACCGCCGACGCCGTCGACCGCGAGGAGCTCACCGCCGCACTGGACCGCCTCCTCGAGG
Organism: Corynebacterium bovis DSM 20582 = CIP 54.80; assembly: GCF_030408615.1. Lineage (NCBI taxonomy): Bacteria > Bacillati > Actinomycetota > Actinomycetes > Mycobacteriales > Corynebacteriaceae > Corynebacterium > Corynebacterium bovis. The sequence goes on from NZ_CP047187.1 coordinate 1,603,370, forward strand.
GGGTCGTCCTCGACCTGCTCGACCGTTTCGACCAGCCGGACCAGCCGGACCAGCCCGGACCGCTCGACGTCGCCCGGTTGCGCACCATCGTCGGCCGGGTCCTCGCGACGGCGGCCCCCGGGCCGGTCGCCGACGCCGAGGCGCAGGACCGCACCACCGGCGGCGTCCGGCGCCGGGGCCGCACACTCACCGTCACGTGCCGTGACGAGGCCACCGCCGTCAGCGCGTGGTCCTCCATCACCGCGACGGCCCGGACCATGGCGGCCGGGTCCGGCCGCACGGTCGCGGACTGCCGGCTCGACGCCGCCCTCGACCTCCTCGGCGCCGGCCCGTCCCGGACCACCGTGCACCTGCACGTCTACCGCCAGCCCGGTGGGCCGGGATTCATCCCCGGCGTCGGCTGGGTGAGTCCCTCGGCCGCCCGCGCGTGGGCGTCACGCGCCCGCCACGTGCGGGAGCACCCGGCGACTCCCCCGCCGGCCCCCGGGTACCGCATCCCCGAGGCGATGCGGGACACCGTCCGGGGCCGGGACGGGCGCTGCCGGTTCCCCGGGTGCGACGTCCCCGCGACCGCCTGCGACATCGACCACATCGAACCCTACGACCACGCGCATCCGGAGAGAGGAGGAGCGACCGCCGTCGGGAACCTCCAGTGCCTGTGCCGGCACCACCACAACCTCAAGACCGGGGGTCTGTGGCGGGCCCGCGCCCGCGCCGACACCCCCGGGGAGGACGCACCGCACACCGTCACCTGGACCGCCCCGGACGGCACCCACCACCGGACGGTCGCCGACGGGCCGCTCGCCTGAGCCGACCTCCGGTCAGCGGATCCGGTACCCGGTGAGCCGACGCCGCACGAGCACGATCATGAGTCCCGCCGCGACGAGCGCCGCCACCCCCGCCGCACCCGCACCCGAGCGGAACGCCTCCGCGGTCCCGGCGCCGCCGGACTCCCGCACGCCCTGCACCCCCGCGAGGACGGTGCCGAGCACCGCGGTGCCCACCGCTCCCCCGAGCTCGTACCCCACCTCCGACAGGGACGCGGCCGCCCCCGCCTGCTCGGCCGGCGCCGCGTCGACGACGATGACGTTCGTCACCGGGTCCACCGCCCCCGACCCACCGGCGATGAGGAGGTAGGCGACGGCGACCCACGCGACGTCGGACCCCGGCAGCAGCCCCAGCGCGCACCCGACGAACACGACGAGCCCCAGCGCCGACACGACGAGCCCCGCGGTGATGAGCAGCGCCGGGGAGAACCGGTCCATCGCCCCGCCGACCCACACCGCGACCAGCCCGGACACCACCAGCCCCGGCAGGAACAGCATCCCCGCCGCGAGCGGCGTCACCCCGAGCACCGTCTGGAGCAGCGGGGACACGACGATGAGCATCCCGACGAACAGGAACATCGTCCCGGCGTTCACGGTCACGGCCGCGGCGTAGGACGGCCGGCGCAGCATCCCGGGGTCGACGAGCGGGTGCGCGGCCCGCCCCAGGTGACGCACGAACAGCACCCCGACGACGACGGCCACGACGGCCGTCGCCACGACGCCGGCGTCGACCCCCTCGAGCACCGCCGTCTTCACCGCGTAGATCCCCGAGAACAGGGCCACCACCGACAGCACCGCCCCGGTGGCGTCGAACGGTGACGGCCGCGCGTCCCCGTCCGCCCCCACCCGCCCGGCCGGCAGCGTGACCAGCCCGGCGACGACGATGACCACCGCGACCGGCACGTTGATGAGGAAGATCGCACCCCACCGGAAGTGCTCGAGGAGGAACCCCCCGATGACCGGCCCCGCCGCCGCGCCGACGGCGTACGTCGCCACCCACACCGACACCGCGCGGGACCGTTCCCGGTCGTCGGTGAACATCGTCCGGATGAGCGACAACGTCGCCGGCATGAGCGTCGCCCCCGCCGCGCCCTGCAGCGCGCGGGCGGCGATGAGCTGCCCCGGCCCCGTCGCCGACGCCGCGAGCACCGACGCGACGGCGAAGAACGCCACGCCGACGAGCAGCAGCCGCCGCCGGCCCACCCGGTCACCGAGCGCACCCATCGTCATGAGCAGCGCGCCGATGACGAAGCCGTACACGTCGACGATCCACAGCATCTGCGTCGACGACGGGGCGAGGTCCGCCTCGATCGCCGGGACCGCCAGGTTGAGGACGGTGACGTCGACGGCGAGCATCACCAGGCCCAGGGACAGCACCGCCAGTGCCCACCACCGGCGGGGCCACCCCATGTCAGGCAAAGATCCCCTCCCACGTCGAGGCCTTGAGGTCGCCCATGAGCGAGGGCGACTTCATGACGCGCATCTCCGGGCCGAGGAGGAACTGCACCCGCTCCTCGCCGTCGACGAGGGTGAGGTAGACGTCGGAGTCCCCCTTGTTCTGGGTGAGCACCGTGCGCAACCGGTCCATGTTCTGCCGCGTGCACTGCTCCACCCGGATGGACAGCCGCAGCGGCACCCCCGAACCCGCTCCGACGGACAACTCCGCGGACTTCAGGTCCTCGCAGAACAGGCTCATCCGGTCGTCCTTGTAGCTCACCCGGGCCTTCGCGAGGATGATGTTGTCCTCCACGATCTGCGGGGCGACGAGCTCGTAGGTCTTCGCGAAGACGAGCAGCTCCACGGTCGCACCGTGCTGGTCCTCCACCGACGCGATGACCCACGGGCGGCCGTTCCGGTCGACGCGCCGCTCCACGGAGGAGATGATCCCGCCGATCTTGACCTCCCGGTTGTTCGGCAGCTCGCGGGAGAGCACCTGGGTCAGGGGGGTGTCGATCTGGGCGTCGAGGGCGTCCTCGAAGCCGTCGAGCGGGTGGCCGGAGACGTAGAGGCCGAGCATGTCCCGCTCCATCGCGAGCTCGTGCTTGCGCTCCCACTGCTGGTCCGGCACCTCGACCTTGAAGACGTCACCGGTGTCGGCGTCGTCGCCGAGGCCGGCGAAGAGGTCGAACTGCCCCTTCGCCGCGGCCTTCTTCGTCGAGGTCACCGCGTCGACCGCGTCCTCGTGGACGAGGAACAGCCCCTTGCGCGGGTGCCCCAGCGAGTCGAACGCCCCGGCCTTGATGAGGGACTCCGTCACCCGCTTCGAGCACGCCGCCGACTCGATCTTGTCGAGGTAGTCGGAGAAGTCCCGGAACGCGCCCTTCTCCTCCCGGGTGGCGACGATGGAGTCGACGACGTCCTCGCCGACGTTGCGCACCGCGCCGAGACCGAACCGGATGTCCTCCCCCACCGGCCGGAACGTGAACGCCGACTGGTTGACGTCGGGCGAGAGCACGTTGATGCCGAGGTGGCGGCAGTCGGAGAGGTAGATCGCGGACTTGTCCTTCTTGTCGGAGACCGACGTCAGCAGCGCCGCCATGTACTCGGGTGCGTAGTTCGCCTTGAGGTAGGCCGTCCAGTAGGACACGAGGCCGTAGCCGGCGGCGTGGGACTTGTTGAACGCGTAGCCGGCGAACGGGAGGATCGTGTCCCACAGGGTCTTGATCGCCTCGGCGGAGTAGCCGTTGGCCTTCATCCCGCTCTCGAAGGCGACGAACTCCTTCTCCAGCACCTCGGGCTTCTTCTTGCCCATGGCCTTGCGGAAGCCGTCGGCCTGGCCGGCCGTGTAGTTCGCCACCTTCTGGGAGATCCTCATGATCTGCTCCTGGTAGACGATGAGCCCGTAGGTCTCCTCGAGGATCTCCTGGAGCGGTTCCTCCAGCTCCGGGTGGATCGGGGTGATGGGCTTCCGGCCGTTCTTCCGGTCGGCGTAGTCCCAGTGCGCGCCGACGCCCATGGGGCCCGGGCGGTACAGGGCGAGGGCGGCGACGATGTCGTTGAAGCCGGTCGGCCGCATCCGCTTGAGCAGCTCCTGCATCCCGCCGGAGTCCAGCTGGAACACGCCCAGCGTCTCACCCCGGGCGAGGAGCTGGTACGCCGGCTCGTTGTCGACGGCCAGCCCCTCGAGGTCGAGCTCCTCGCCCCGGTTGACCTTGATGTTGTCGATGCAGTCGCCGATGACGGTGAGGTTGCGCAGGCCGAGGAAGTCCATCTTCAGCAGGCCGATGGCCTCGCACGCCGGGTACGGCCAGCCGGTGATGAGCGCCCCGTCCTGCTTGCGCTTCCACATCGGGATGCAGTCCAGCAGCGGCACGGACGCCATGATGACCGCGCACGCGTGGACGCCCGCCTGGCGGACGACGCCCTCGAGGCCGAGGGCCAGCTCGTAGATGTCGCCGACGGTCTGGTCGCTCTGGATGAGGTTCCGGATCTCCGACGCCTCGGCGTACCGCTCGTGGGTCTCGTCCATGATCCCGGACAGGGGGATGTCCTTCGCCGCGATGGGCGGCGGGAGGGTCTTCGTGATCCGGTCCGCGATCTGGAACCCGGGCTGGCCGTGCTTCGCCCGCGCGGCGTCCTTGATCGCCTGCTTCGTCTTCACCGTGCCGAAGGTGATGACCTGGGCGACCTTGTCCTCGCCCCAGTTGTCGGCGGCGTAGCGGATCATCTCGCCGCGCCGGCGGTCGTCGAAGTCGATGTCGATGTCGGGCGCGGACGGGCGCTCGGGGTTGAGGAAACGCTCGAAGAGCAGGCCGTGCTCGATCGGGTCGATGTTCGTGATGGTCAGGGCGTAGGCGACGAGCGCCCCCGCCGCCGAGCCACGGCCCGGACCGACCCGGATGCCGACGGACCGGGCGTGCTTGATGAGGTCCGCGACGACGAGGAAGTACGACGGGTACCCCTTCATGTCGATGACCTCGATCTCGTACTCCGCCCGGCGCACGTACTCCTCCGGGACGGGGCCGCCGCGGAACCGCTCCGCGAGGCCGTCCATGACCTCCTTGTGCAGCCACGTCGTCGGGGTGTACCCCTCCGGGACATCGAAGGTCGGCATGCGGTCGTGGGGGTGTTCCTCCCAGATCTCGCCGTAGTCGCCGACGCGCTCGGCGATCCACAGCGTGTTGTCGCAGGCGTCGGGGACCATGGCGTCCCACTGGGCCCGGATCTGCTCGGCCGGCTTGATGTAGTAGCCGTCACCGGAGAAGGCGAAGCGCTTGCCGCCCTGGTCGAGCGTGGGCTCGTCCATCGTCTGGCCGGTCTGGACGCAGAGCATGACCTCGTGGGCCTTCGCCTGGTCCTGGGTGACGTAGTGGCAGTCGTTCGTCACCAGCGGGGGCAGCTCGAGGCGCCGGCCGATCTCGAGCAGGTCGTCGCGGACCCGGCGCTCGATCTCGATGTCGTGGTCCATGAGCTCGAGGAAGAAGTTGTCCTTGCCGTAGATGTCCTGCCACGTCGCGGCGGCCTCGAGGGCCTTGTCGAACTGGCCGAGGCGCAGGCGGGTCTGGACGTCCCCCGACGGGCAGCCGGTCGTCGCGATGATGCCCTCCGCGTGCTCCGCGATGAGCTCCCGGTCCATGCGCGGCCACTTGCCGAGCTGCCCCTCGTACGACGCCATCGACGACAGGTAGAACAGGTTGCGCAGCCCCGTGGCGTTCTCCGCCATCATCGTCTGGTGGAGGTAGGCGCCGCCGGCGGAGACGTCGTCGGACTTCTGGTCCGGTGACCCCCAGCGGACCCGGTTCTGGTTGAAGCGGGACTCGGGCGCGAGGTACGCCTCGATGCCGATGATCGGCTTGATCCCGGCCGCGGTCATCGCCCGGTAGAAGGTGTCCGCGCCGAACATGTTCCCGTGGTCGGTCATCCCCACCGCCGGCATCCCCAACCGCTTGACCTCCTCCGCGAGGAGATCGACCTTCGCCATCCCGTCGAGCATCGAGAACTCGGTGTGATTGTGCAGGTGGACGAAGGACTTTCCGCTCATGCCGGTCAGTCTATCCGGTCGGTCAAACAGCCGTTCCGCGGTCCGGCCCCGGCGCGCGGCACTACCGTGGAACCATGACGCCACCACCGACCGACGTCCGCACCGCCGTCGCGGGCCTCGCCCCGCCGTTCGCCGTCCTCGACCTCGACGCCGCCCGCGCCAACGCCCGCGAGCTCGTCCGCCGCGCCCACGGCGTGCCGGTCCGGCTCGCCTCGAAGTCGCTCCGCATCCGCCCGCTCATCGCGGACATCCTCCGCACCGATGGGGTGCGGGGCGTGCTCGCGTACACCCTCGCCGAGGCCCTGTGGCTCGTGGAGACGGGCACCGCCGACGACGTCCTCGTCGCCTACCCCACGACGGACCGGGACGCGCTGCGCCGGCTGCTCGCCGACGACCGCCTCCGCCGGGCCGTGACCCTCACCGTCGACTCCGACGACCACCTCGACCTCGTCGACGCGGTGCGGGACACGGCCGGCGACGCGGCGGGGGCCGAGGTGCGCGTGTGCCTCGACGTCGACGCGTCGCTCGTCGTCGGCCCCGTGCGCATCGGGGCGCTGCGGTCCCCGGTGCGGACCCCGGAGGAGGCCGCCGGCCTCGCCCGACGGGTCGGCGACCGGGGCGGGTACCGGGTCGTGGGCCTGCTGCTCTACGAGGGGCAGGTCGCGGGGACCGCCGACACGTCCGCGGCGGTCCGCGCGATGAAGGCCGTCTCGACCCGGGAGATCGCCGCCCGGCGCGCCCGCGTCACCGTCGCCGTCGGTGAGGCCCTCGCCGTCGCCGGCCGGCCGCCGCTGGAGTTCGTCAACGGCGGCGGGACCGGCTCGGTGGAGACGACGGCCGCCGAGTCCGCCGTCACCGAGATCGGCGCCGGCTCCGGCGTCGTCGGGCCCGCCCTGTTCGACCACTACCGGGCGTTCGCGCCGAGGCCGGCGGAGTGGTTCGTCGTCCCCGTCGTCCGCCGGCCGGCCGCGGACGTCGTCACCGTCGCGGGCGGCGGGCGCATCGCCTCCGGCCCGCCGGGGACGGACCGGGTGCCCGTCGTCGACCACCCGGAGGGGCTGCGCCTCACCCGCCTCGAGGGTGCGGGCGAGGTCCAGACCCCGCTGCGGGGCGCGGCGGCCCGGCGGCTGCGCCTCGGCGACGGGGTGTGGTTCCGCCACGCGAAGGCCGGCGAACAGGCCGAACACACCGACCGGGTCGTCGTCGTGTCCGGCGGCGACATCATCGACCACTGGCCCACCTACCGTGGAGAGGGGATGACGTTCCTGTGAGCCGTCGACACACCACCCGGACCGCCACCTGGACCAACTGGGCGGGCTGCGAGACCGCCCACCCCACGGCCGTCCTCCGGCCGGAGACGACCGGGGCGGTGCGTGACGCCGTCCTCGACGCCGCCCGGCGGGGCCGGCGACTCAAGGTCGTCGGCGCGGGCCACTCCTTCTCCGGCCTCGCCGTGACCGACGGGGTGCTGCTCAGCCTCGACCGGCTCAGCGGCATCGTCGCCGTCGACGGCCCCACCGCCGACCGGGGCGCGGAGGTGACGTTCCTCGCCGGCACCCGGCTGCGGGACGTCCCCGGGCTCCTGCGTCCCCACGGGCTCGCCCTCGCCAACCAGGGCGACGTCGACCCGCAGTCGCTCGCCGGGGCCGTGTCGACCGGCACGCACGGCACGGGCCTGGGCTTCACCGGCTTCGCCGGGATGGTCCGCCGGTTCCGGACGGTCACCCCCGACGGCACGGTCCACGACTGCCGCCCCGGTGACCCGCTGTTCGACCTCGGCCGGGTCGGGCTCGGTGCCCTCGGCGTGATGACGGAGATCACCCTCGCCGTCGTGCCGTCCTTCGTGCTCTCCGCCGTCGAGCGCGCGGAACCGCTGGCGCCGCTCGTCGAGTCCTTCCCGGAGCGCTGCGCCGCGGTCGACCACCTCGAGTACTACTGGTTCCCCGGGACCGACGTCGCCCACGTGAAGACGAACACGCGCCTGCCCGCGGACACCCCGACCTCGCCGGTCCCCCGGTGGCGGGAGATCGTCGCCGACGAGGCCGTGAACAACGGGGTCTTCGGCGCCCTGTGCCGGGTGATGCACCACGCCCCGGGGATCACCCCGGCGGTCAACCGGCTCTCCGCGCGGGTGCTCGCGCAACGGGAGTTCTCCGACCACGCCCACGACGTCTTCGTCTCCTCCCGGCGGGTGCGCTTCGCGGAGATGGAGTACGCCGTGCCCCTCGCCGACGCGCCCGAGGTGCTGCGGGAGGTCCACCGGGTCATCGACGGGTGCGGTGAGCACGTCGGCTTCCCGGTCGAGGTGCGGTGCGCCGGGGCCGACGACGTCCCCCTGTCCACGGCCCACGACCGGGACAGCTGCTACATCGCCGTCCACCGGTACCACCGCGACGACCACCGGGCCCTCTTCCGGCACGTCGAGCCGGTTCTCGTCGCCGCCGGCGGGCGGCCGCACTGGGGCAAGATCCACACCCTCGACCACGAGGGCCTGCTCGCCGTCCACCCGGACCTCGCGGACGTCGCGGAGCTGCGCGGACGCGTCGACCCCGACGGGATGCTGCGCAACGCGACCGTCGACCGGATCTTCGGGCTCTAGGCCCCGGGCTCCCGGTCGGTCGCGACGGCGACGGAGCGGAGGGCGAACCGGCCGTACACCGCGTCCGGCGGGAGGGGTTCGACGGCCCGCACCCCGCGCCGGGCGATCTCGCGCAGGGCGTCCGGCCGGGCGTGGACGAGCACGCCCTCCGCGTCGAGCGCCGGGTCGGTCGGCTCCGTCCCCGCCTCGACGGCGAGCGTGTCCCGCGCGGCCGTGAACACGTCGATCCGGCGGGCGCCGCGCGCGGGCTCGGGCAGGGTCTCCCGGGCGTTCGGGCCGACGAGCAGCGTGCTCACCCGCACGTCCGCGAGGTCGCCGAAGAGCTGCGCGAGCCCGTCGGGCCCCTGCGCGGTGGCGGGGGTGACGAGCGCCCACCGGGGCTCGTCGCCCGTCATGGCGTCGAGCTCCCCCCGGGCCCGCCGGGTGTACTCCGCGACGGTCTCCCGGTCCGGCCCGAGGACGTCGCCGTTGACGGCGGTGGGCTTCGCCCGGCGGTCGGAGTTCGCCAGGGCGACGACGGCGACGAGGAGCAGGACGACGCACGCGACGGACAGCCACATCACCCACGCCGGGCGCCGGGTCGCCTCCCAGTCGAGGGCGCGCTCCCGCCGCCGGTCGCGGGCGACGGTCCGGGGCGTGCGCTGGCGGGGGTCCATCAGTTCGTCTCCCTGAGGCGGTCGAGAGCGGTGGCGAGGTCGGCCGGGTACGGGGACTCGACGTCCATCCACCGCCCGTCCGGGTGGGTGAAGCCGAGGTGCACCGCGTGGAGCCACTGCCGGTTCAGGCCGAGCCGGCGGCTCAGCGCCGGGTCCGACCCGTACATCGGGTCACCGCAGCACGGGTGGTGGAGGGCGGAGAAGTGCACCCGGATCTGGTGGGTGCGGCCCGTCTCGAGGTGGACGCGCAGCAGCGACGCCTCGCGGAACGCCTCGATCGTCCCGTAGTGGGTCACCGCGCGTTTGCCGTCGTCGCGCACGGCGAACCGCCAGCCGGCCCCCGGGTGGCGGCCGATGGGGGCGTCGACCGTGCCCGACGTCGGGTCGGGGTGGCCCTGGACGAGCGCGTGGTAGGTCTTCTCCACGGTGCGGTCCCGGAACGCCCGCTTGAGCACGGTGTACGCCCGCTCGCTGGCGGCGACGACCATGACGCCCGAGGTGCCGACGTCGAGCCGCTGGACGATGCCCTTGCGCTCCGGCGGACCCGAGGTGGAGATGCGGAAGCCCGCGGCGGCGAGGCCGGAGGTGACCGTCGGCCCCTCCCAGCCGATCGTCGGGTGCGCGGCGACCCCGACCGGCTTGTCGACGGCGATGACGTCGTCGTCGGCGTAGAGGATGTCGAGCCCCTCGACCTCGCGGGCGGGCTCCGCCGCGAGGTCCCGCGGCGGCTCCGGGAGGAGGACGTCGAGCCACGCGCCGTCGGTGAGCCGGTCCGACCGGCCGGCGGTGACCCCGTCCTGGGTGATGTCACCGGCGTCGGCGAGCCCGGCGACGACGGTCCGGGACAGGCCGAGCAGCCGTGCGACGCCGGCGTCGACCCGCATCCCGGCGAGCCCCGCGGGCACGGGCATGGCCCGGCTCTCCCGCCTCACCGGTCCTCCCCCTGCACCGACCGTGCCGACCCTGCCGACTGCGCCGGCCGTGCCGACCGTGCCGAGCGCGGTTCGACGATGAGCGCGTACACGAGGTAGGCGACGACCCCCAGGGTGATCGCGGAGTCCGCCAGGTTGAACACGGCGAAGTCCCCGACCGAGATGAAGTCGACGACGTGCCCGCGCAGCCCGCCCGGATCCCGGAACAGCCGGTCGACGAGGTTCCCCGCCGCCCCGCCGCCGATGAGCGCGGCCGCCGCCGCGGACCACGGGGAACGGACGCGGAAGGCGAGCACGGCGCAGAGGACGACGGCGGCGGCCTGCAGGCAGGCGAGGAACACGGTCGCGTTCTCCCCGAGGGAGAACGCCGCACCGGAGTTGCGGAGCAGGTAGAACCGCGCGACGTCCCCGATGACGGGCACGGCCGTCCGGGGCTCGAGCGTCTCCACCACGATCCACTTGGACAGCTGGTCCACCGCGGCGACCGCGACGAGCGCGGCGAGCGTCCACGGGGCCGTTCGGCCACTGTGCTTGTCCTTCACGCCCCACATCCTATCGGCCGACCCCCCGGTCGTTGGTAACCTGTCGGCTGTGCGTACCAGAACCCCGACCCTCCTCATGGCCCCGCTGCTCGTCGCCTCCCTCGGATTCGCCACCCTCACCGCGTGCTCCGACGACGGCGACGCGGCGCCGGCCGGCGTCGAGGTCCCCGTCGACCCCGTGTCGGTGACCCTCGTCGACCGGGGGCAGGAGCCCGTCGCCCCCCTCGTGTGGTTCAGCGACCCCGGCGAGCAGCAGGTGACCTTCCGGGCGACCCAGGGCCTCGGCCAGCGCGTCGAGGGTGCCCCGGGTCCCGCCCAGGCGGGGGACACGGTCCCGCAGAAGGACGTGACGATGGAGCTGCCGCTCACCGCCACGGCCTCGACCGACGGGGAGACCCGCACGACGACCGTCACCGCGGGCACCCCGACCGGGGACAACGCGGCGCGCAACGACGACATCGCGACGGCCTCCGGGTTCCGGGTGACCACGCGGACGCAGCAGAACGGGCGGACGACCTCGCGGACGCTCGCCTCCCCCGAGGGGGCGACGGACAGCGCGCGGGCCAGCGTCGAGGAGTCCCTCCGGCAGATGGCCGACGTGCCGCTCGTCTTTCCCGACGAGGGCGTCGGCCCCGGGGCCCGGTGGAAGGTCAGCAGCCACATCGGCGGTGACACGCCGATGAACCAGGACGTCAGCTACACCCTCATCTCACGCGACGGCCCCCACGTCGCGCTCGCGGTCGACGTCGACCGGCGGCCGACCCAGACGACCCTGCCGGGGTCGGCGGACCGGGTCGGCGAGGACCTCCGCGTCGTCGACGTCCAGCACACCTCCACCGGGCAGCTGGAACTGGACCTCACGAAGGCCCTCCCGGTGAGCGGGACCGTCGACGCGGGGACGACGGTGACCTACGGCACCGGCTCCTCCCCCGTCCGCGTCGTCCAGACGACGACGACCCGGTCCGAGTGGGTCACCCGCCCCCGCGGGTGACGGGCCGGTCAGGCCTCGGGGGCGGGGGCGTCCGGGGCGGGGGCGTCGGGAGCCGGGGCGTCGGGAGCCGGGGCCTCGGGAGCCGGGGCCTCGGGTGCGTCCGGGGCGGGGGCATCCGGGGCGGGACTCTCCGGGGCGGGGGCCGCGGAGCTCTCGGCGCACAGCGGCGGGACGGCGTCGGGTGAGACGTTCTCGACGAGCGTGCACGCCCACTGGCGGGAGAGCTTCCACGACCCGCCCTCGTTGAGGAACTCCACCCCGTCGATCTGCTGCGGCTCGCGGCCCGGGATCGCCATCGTCACCGGGGCGGACACCGTGTCCGGCAGGATGCCGGGCAGCACCGGGTCGAGGACGGCGAAGGACGCCCCGGACTCCTGGCGCGACGCGGTCATGATGTCGAAGATCTCCGGCGCCTTCTCCCCGTCCTCGACGGTGTCGAGCTTCCGGTCCCGCGGGAGGACCGGGTCGACCGCCCGCACGAGAACGTCGTTGAGGTCCTGGGCCGTCGGCAGCGGTGCCTCGGCCTCCGTCGTCGCGGTCGTGCCCGTCGTCGCGGCGGCACCGGTGTCACCGTCGTCGTCCGAACATCCTGCGAGCACCAGTCCGGCCGCGAGGGCCGGGACGGCGAGGACCTTGAGGGACTTCACGTGTGTTCTCTCCTTGGGGGTCGGGGCGGTCGGGGTCCGGGGCGTCCGGTGGCACCTGACCTGTTCTTATTCCTGCCCAGCCTACACCGGGCCCCTCACCCCTCCCGCCCCCCGCACCCCGGTCCCGTGCGATGATCGGCACCATGCGCCAGGCCCAGACCGACCCCAGCACCGAGACCCGCGTCGCCTTCCTCTCCACCGGCGGCACCGTCGCCTGCACCGCCGACGCCGCCGGCGACCTCCGCCCGACCCTCACCGCCCGGGACCTGCTCCGCGCCGCCGGGGCGGACACCGACGGCGCCGTCACCGGCCGGGACGTCATGACGCTGGACTCGTCCTCGCTCACCCTCGCCGACATCGACGCCCTCCTCGCCGCGGTCGTCGCCGCCCACCGGGACGGGGCGGAGGCCGTCGTCGTCACCCACGGCACGGACAGCCTCGAGGAGACCGCGATGGCCGTCGACCGCATGGTCGGCGTGCCCGTGGTCCTCACCGCCGCGCAGCGCCCCGCCGACGACCCCGACCCGGACGGCCCGGCGAACATCCGCGCCGCACTCGCCGAGGCGCGCCGCCTCCCGGCCGCCCCCCGGATCGTCGTCGGGGGCTCGTGCCCGGCCTACGGGGCGACGAAGCGGCACACGACGGACCTCGACGCCTTCCGCGTCGACCCGGCGACCCGCCGCCCCGCCCCGCTCACCGCCGACCCGGCCCCGCTCGACGGCCTGCGGGTCGACATCGTCACCGCGTACGCCGGCGCGCCCCGGGACACGGTCGACGCCGCCCTCGACGCCGGGGCCGACGGCCTCGTCGTCGCGGCGATGGGCTCCGGGAACATCGGCGACGACCTCGACGCCGGGGTGCGCCGGGCCCTCGACGCCGGCGTCCCGGTGCTCGTCGCCTCACGCGTCGCCGCGGGCGGGGTGCACCTCGTCTACGGCGGGGCCGGCGGCGGGTCGTCCCTCGCCCGGCACGGGGCCCGGTCCGCCGGGGCCCTGTCGCCGGCGCAGGCGCGGATGTCCCTGCTGTGCGAGCTCGCCGTCGCCCGCCGCGACGGGGACGGGAGCTAGGCGTCGTCCTCCGGCTCCGGGTTCTCCGCCAGCCAGTCCTCCCACGCGAGGCTCGCCAGCGGGTCGGCCTCCGCGAGGCCCGGGTCGTCGACGGGCAGGGTCCGCACCGGCCCCGGCCCGGTCGCGCGCGTCTCGAAGCGGACGGTGACGACGCCGTGGCCGGTGCCCTGCACCCACCCGTGGCCGTGGTCGACGTGCCGGACGTCCTGCGTCATCCGCCACCGCCCCGCCCCGGCGACCGGCCCGCGCGTCCTCGACGAGCAGCTCCGGGAACAGCACGTCCTGCCGGGTGTCGGAGAGCCCGGACAGGCTCACCCCGACGAGCCGCACCGCCCCCGACGTCTCCGGCCGCGGCGCGACGCTCCGGGCGACCGCCGTGATGACCTCGAGGTCGTCCGTCGGCGCGGGGAGCGTCGACGACCGGGTGTGCGACCGGAAGTCCGTCGTCCGCGTCTTCACCGTCACGGTACGGGCGGCCCGGCCGTCGCGGCGCAGCCGCCGGTGGGCGGCCGCCGCCGTCTCCGCGAGCACGGCCGCGACCTCGGCGGACGTCGTCGCGTCGACGGGCAGGGTCCGCTCGGCGGACACCTGCTTCGCCCGGGCCCGCTCGGCGACCGGCCGGTCGTCCACCCCCCGGGCCAGCAGGTGGGTCTGCGCCCCGCCGGTGCCGAGCAGGGACCGGACGTCGCGCTCGTCCATCGCCGTGAAGTCGCCGATCGTGTGCACCCCGACCTCGGCGAGGCGGGCCCGCGCCACGGGGCCGATGCCCCACAGGTCACCGACGGGCCGCGGGGCGAAGACCTCCTCCCGCCGCGACCGGGGCACCACCGCCACGCCCGCCGGTTTCGCCAGGTCACTGGCCATCTTCGCGTCGAGTTTGCCCGCGGCCATACCCACGGAGCACGGCAGCCCCGTCTCTTCGGCCACGGCGGCGCGCAACGCCTCGGCCCAGCGTCGGGCCTCATCCGGTGAGGCACCGGCGAGGTCGACGGGCTCGGCGAACCCCTCGTCGACACTCAACCGCTCGATGAGGCCCGCGAACCGGGTGACGACCCCGAAGATCCGGCGGGAGGCCGTGGAGTACACCACCCCCCGGGGCCGCACGGCGACGGCCCGCCCCCGGCACAACCGGACGGCCTGGTGCATCGGCATCGCCGAGTGCGCGCCGTACACCCGGGACTCGTAGGAGGCGCCGGCGACGACACCCCGGTCGACGGTCCCGCCGACGAGCACCGGGCGCCCGCGGAGCGTCGGCCGCGTCAGCTGCTCGACGGACGCGAAGAACGCGTCCATGTCGACGTGCGCGACCCACCGCTGCACCGGCCCGTCCCCCCCTCAGGACCTGCGCCGCACCTCGGCGGAGCAGCCGTCGGCGACGTCGTGGGCGAGGTCCTCCCCCACGACGATCTCGATGTCCGTCGCGAGGACCTCCCGGGCGATGTCCGCGGCGTGGGCCCGCGCCCACTCCTCCCGCTCCGGCGGGACGGACAGGCGCACGGTGATCCGGTCCGACACGTCGAGCCCGGAGGACTTCCGGGCGTCCTGGAGGCCGCGGATGCGGTCGTTGGCCCAGCCCTCCGCCTCGAGCTCCGGGGTGACCGTCGTGTCGAGGACGACGAGGCCGCCGGTGCCCGGGATCTCGGCGGTGTGGTCGGGGTCGACGGCGACGAGGCGGCGGGTGTACTCCCCGTCGTGGAGCTCGATGCCGTCGGCGGTGACGGTGCCGTCCTCCGCGACGGTGTAGTCGCCGGCCTTGACCGCGCGGATGACCCGCTGGACGTCCCGGCCGAGCCGCGGCCCGGCCGCCCGGGCGTTGACGACGACCTCGAACCGGCCGACGGCGCTGACGTCGTCGGTGAGCTCGACCTCCCGGACGTTGACCTCGTCGCGGATGACCGCGGTGAAGTCCCCGAGCGCCGCCGCGTCCGCGAGGGCCACGGTGAGCCGCGGCAGGGGCAGCCGGTTGCGGAGCTGGTGGGCCTTGCGCACCGACGACGCCGCCGAGCACACCGAGCGCACGGTGTCCATGGAGGCGACGAGCGCCGGGTCGGCCGGCAGGTCCGCCGCGTCCGGCCAGTCGGTGAGGTGCACCGACCGCCCGCCGGTGAGCCCGCGCCAGACGACCTCGGTCGTCATGGGCAGCAGCGGCGCGGCGACCCGGCACAGCGTCTCGAGCACGGTGTGAAGCGTGGCGAAGGCCTCGGGGTGCTCCCCGTCACCGGCCCAGAACCGCTCGCGGGACCGGCGGACGTACCAGTTCGTCAGCACGTCGCAGAACAGCCGGACCTCGTCGGTCGCCCGGGCGACGTCCGTCGCGTCGAGGGCCGCGGTGACCTCGGCCACGGTGTCGTGGAGCTTGGCGAGGATGTACCGGTCGAGCACGTCGGTCGACGTCGTGTCCCGCTCCGCCGGGCGGTGGGCGTAGAGCCGGAGGAAGGAGTACGCGTTCCACAGCGGCAGCATCGCCTGGCGCACGCCCTCGCGGATGCCCTGCTCGGTGACGATGAGGTTCCCGCCCCGGAGGATCGGCGAGCTCATGAGGAACCAGCGCATGGCGTCGGAGCCGTCGCGGTCGAAGACCTCGTTGACGTCCGGGTAGTTGCCCTTGGACTTCGACATCTTCAGGCCGTCGTCCCCGAGGACGATGCCGTGGGCGACGACGCGGCGGTACGCCGGGCGGTCGAAGAGGGCCGTGGCGAGCACGTGCATGGTGTAGAACCAGCCGCGCGTCTGCCCGGAGTACTCGACGATGAAGTCCGCCGGCGAGTGGGTGTCGAACCACTCCTTGTTCTCGAACGGGTAGTGCCGCTGCGCGAAGGGCATCGACCCGGACTCGAACCAGCAGTCGAGGACCTCGGGCACGCGGCGCATCGTCGACCGGCCCGTCGGGTCGTCCGGGTTGGGCCGGGTGAGCTCGTCGATGTCCGGCCGGTGCAGGGACGCCGGCCGGCGGCCGAAGTCCCGCTCGAGCTCGTCGAGGCTGCCGTAGACGTCGACCCGCGGGTAGGCGTCGTCGTCGGACACCCACACCGGGATCGGCGAGCCCCAGTACCGGTTCCGGGAGATGTTCCAGTCCCGGGCCCCCTCGAGCCACCGGCCGAACTGGCCGTCCCGGATGTGCCCCGGCAACCACTCGATCTCCTCGTGGTTGAGCTGCACCATCCGGTCGCGGAACTCCGTCACGCGGACGAACCACGACGGCAGGGCCATGTAGATCAGCGGCTCGCCGGACCGCCACGAGTGCGGGTAGGAGTGCTCGATCGTGCGGTGGCGCAGGACCCGGCCCGCGTCCTTGAGGTCGCGGATGATGTCCCGGTTCGCGTCGAAGACGAGCTGCCCCTCGTAGTCCGGGACGAGGGAGGTGAACTTCCCGTCCATGTCGACAGGCACGACGACGTCGATGCCGTTCGCCGCGCACGTGTCCATGTCGTCCTCACCGAAGGCCGGGGCCTGGTGGACGATGCCCGTGCCGTCCTCGGTCGTGACGTAGTCGGCGGAGAGGACGCGGAACGCGCCCGGGTGGTCGCGGAAGTAGCCGAACACCGGCTCGTAGGTGAGGCCGACGAGCTCCGTGCCCGGGTGGGTGGACACGACCGTGCGCCTCTCACCCAGCTCGGCCGCGTAGTCGCCGACGAGGTCCTCCGCGAGGAGCACGCGGGCCCCCCGGAAGCCCTCCGCGCCGTCGTCGCCGACCTCGACGAGCGCGTACGTCGTCGTCGGGTTCACGGCGAGGGCGAGGTTCGACGGCAGCGTCCACGGGGTCGTCGTCCAGGCGAGGGCGAGCGCACCGACGAGGTCGGGGTTCGCCTCCCCCGTCGCGCCGGTGACCGGGAAGGACACCGTGAGGGTCGGGTCCTGGCGCATCTTGTAGGAGTCGTCGAGGCGCGTCTCCTGGTTCGACAGCGGCGTGTGCTCCGCCCACGAGTACGGCAGCACCCGGAAGCCCTGGTAGATCAGGCCCTTGTCGTAGAGCTCCTTGAACGCCCACATGACGGACTCCATGAAGTCCGGGTCCATCGTCTTGTAGCCGTTGTCGAAGTCCACCCACCGGGCCTGGCGGGTGACGTACTCCCGCCACTCCCCCGTGTACCGGAGCACCGACGTCGCGCAGTACTCGTTGAACGCGGCGAGGCCCATGTCCTCGATGGCACCCTTGTCCGTGATGCCGAGCTGCTTCTCCGCCTCGAGCTCGGCGGGCAGACCGTGGCAGTCCCAGCCGAAGACGCGGCGCACCTGGCGGCCGCGCATGGTCTGGAACCGCGGGACGATGTCCTTGACGTAGCCCGTGAGCAGGTGCCCGTAGTGCGGCAGGCCGTTGGCGAACGGCGGGCCGTCGTAGAACACGTACTCGTCAGCGCCCTGGCGCCCCTCGACGGAGGCGGCGAAGGTGCCGTCCTCCTCCCAGTAGGCGAGGACCTTCTCCTCCATCGCGGGGAAGGCGGACTCCCCGCCCGTCATGTCGACGCGGGGGTACGCCCCGCCGGCGGGACTGTTCATCGTGGTGCTCCTTGTGCCTCGTCTGCGCGGCCGACGGCCGCACGCTGTCTGTGCACAGGGACGCGGACGTTCCGCGCGGTACCACCCCGCTTGGACCCGGCGACCGCTGCGTCACCCGGGTCCCGCTTCTCCTGACGGCTGTGACGGGCCGTGACCCCGTCCGGGTCTACCCGGTCCCCGTCGGGACCGCTCTTCCGGACACGCTCCCCGGTGATGGCCGGATCCCCGCGCTCTCCCGGGGGCAGGCGCCCCGGGTGTCACCGACGACTATAGCGCCTCACCGACGGCGCCGGCGAGCCCGGTGGCGGACCAGGTCGACGACGAAGAGGACGACGCCGACGACGGCCACCCCGACGCAGACCCACGCCCACGTCGTCGAACCTGCCGCGAGGGCGACGATGAGCGTCGCGAAGCCGACGGCCGCGAGAAGAAGAGACAACGCGAGCATGAGGTCCTCCCTGGTCGGTCACACGGGGTCGGTCACGACGACGGCCGCCACGCCCTCGCAGGGGTCCGTGGCGGCCGGGGCGTGGGTCCGCGGTCGTCAGCGACGGTTGTCGTCGAGATCGATCGTGTTGTTCGGCGCAGCGGTGCTGCGGCTGTTGAGCTCCTCCAGCTGGGACTCGAGGAACGTCTTCAGGCGGGTGCGGTACTCGCGCTCGTAGGTGCGGAGCTCGTCGATCCGCGCCTCGAGGGCGGACTGCTGCTTCTTCACCGTCGTCATGATCTCGGTGTGCTTGCGCTCGGCGTCCTGCTGGAGGGCGTCGGCCTTCTCCTGGGCCTGCCGGATCTGCGCCTGCGACTGCGCGGTCGCGTCCGCGATCATCGTCTCGGACTTCTGCTTCGCGTCGGCGAGCAGGGAGTCCGACTGCTGGCGGGCGTCGGCGAGCATCTTGTCCGACCGCTGCTTCGCGTCGGCGAGCTGGGCCTCGGACTTCTGCTTCGCGTCGGCGAGCTGCGTGCGGGACGAGGTGTTGGCGTCGTCGACCGTCTTCTTCGCCTCGGCGCGGGCGTCGGCGAGGAGGGTGCGCGACTCCTCCTTCGCGTCACCGGTGAGCCGGTCCGCCATCTCCTGGGCGAGCGAGAGGACGCGGGCGGCCTGCATGTGCGTCTCCGGCGACGCCGCGTCGGAGGAGGACGCCGGGGTGGCGTCGACCGGGCGGGCCGCGGAGGCCGCGGCGGCGGGGCGGGCCTGGCGGGCCTCCTCCGCGCGGGCCTCGGCCTGCTTGGCGCGGGACTCGGCCTGGCTGCGGTCGTCCTCGGCCTTCTTCAGGCGGGCCTCGAGGTCGCGGACGCGGGCGTCGTACTCCGACTTCACCCGGGCCTCGGCCTCGCGGCGCACCGCGGCCTCATCCACCTTCGGCTGCTGGGCCGACGCCGGGGTCGCCCCCGCGACGGCGGACGCGGCACCGTTCTGCCCGCCGAGACGGGACCTCAGATCAGCGTTCTCGTCCTGGAGTTCCGCGAGGGTGTCCTCAACGAGATCGAGGAACTGGTCAACCTCGTCCTCGTTGTAGCCACGCTTGCCGATCGGCGGCTTGCTGAAAGCCACGTTGTGAACGTCAGCTGGAGTCAGCGGCATCGGTAGGTCCCTTCACAGTCGATTGGTGGGTGGTGTGAATGTCCACGATCATATCAGTGGTCATCAGCAGTCAAGGTTTAAGGCTCAACCTGACATATAATTCACGGCCCCAGCCTAGCGCGTGAGACCCGCCGCAGCGAGCCCGGACCGGTCCCCGTCGGCCCCGCGGTCCCGTGACACCCCCCGGAGAGACGAGAAACCGCCGCGGGGCCGGACCCACATTCCGGCACCCACGACGGCTCTCATCACTACACACGACATCTCCGCGGCCTCACTCACACACCGCGAAGATGGTGGCGACTATAGTCCCCGACCGGGGAACGGACAATGCGTACGGGGTGGTCGGGGGCGCGCGACGTGCAGCTTCACCCCCGTCTCCGGGACCGGCTCACCCGGCGAGGACGGAGACGAGGATCCTCAGCACGATCTGGAGGATGAAGAAGAGCACGAGGACGGACACGTCGAGCGCCACCCCGCCGAGCCGGACCGGCGGGATGAGACGCCGCAGCAGCTTCACCGGCGGGTCGGTGACGACGAAGAGCGGCTCGGCGATGACGCTGAACGCCTTCGACGGGCGCCACTGGCGCGAGAAGGACTGGATCATCTCGATGATGACCCGGGCGAGCAGGACGAACGTGTAGACCTGCACGACGACGAGGACGGAGAGGGCTGCCATGAGGCTTGTCGGTTCCCCTCAGCTCTCGACGAGCTGGTCGAGCTGACTCTGGTCGAGGCTCACACCCGCCGGGATGAACACGAAGTTGCGGACACCCGCGAGCTTCTTGACGGTCGCACCCAGGCCCTTGGCCAGGCCCGCGCTGAAGTCGAGCACGCGCCGCGCGTCACCCTGCTCGAGGGCGGCGAGGTTGAACACGACGATGTCGCCGGTCCGGGCCTCGACGGCGAGCTCCTCGGTGTTGTGCACGCCGCTCAGGGCGATGCTCGTCACCCGCGGCTCGGCCGTCCGCGCCGGGGCCGCGGCAGGCACGGCGACGGCGTCGACCGCCGGCTCGGCCCGGTCGTACCGGTCGTAGCGGTCGTACCGGCTGTAGCGGTCCCGGCCGTACCCGCGGTCGGCGTCGTCCGCGGGGTACGCCTCACGGTCCGCGTACCGGGAGCTGCGCCGCGGGGCCGGGTCGGCCTCGGCGTAGTCGTCCCGGGCATCCCGGTGGTCGTGGCGGGGCGTCTCGCCGAACTCGTCGCCGTAGTACGGGTCCTTGTACTGGTCGACGTCGCCCAGCCCGAAGAACTCCTTGAACTTGTTCATTCCGTTCGCCATTGCTTCCCTTCCCAGCTGTCGTGGTTGTTCAGGCTACGGGTCTCGGACCCATGATGTCCGTTCCGACACGCACCAGCGTCGCCCCCTCCGCGACGGCGGCCTCGAGGTCGCCGCTCATCCCCGCGGAGTACACCGGCCCACCGTCGACCCGGTCGGCGACCGCGTCGAGGAGCCGGCGGCCCCGGGCGAAGACCGGACCGGGTTCCACGCCCCGCGGCGGGACGCACATGAGCCCCCGGAGGCTGAGGTGCCGCGTCGCGGCGACGGCGTCGGCGAGGGCGTCGAGGTCCCCGGCGACGGCCCCGCCCCGCGCGGCGTCCCCGTCGGCGCTCCACTGGAGCAGCACCGGCAGCCGGTCGTCCGCGGGCGCCCGGTCCCCCCGCTCGAGCGCGAGGGCCACGCCCCGGTCGAGGGCGGCGACGAGGCGGGCGGAGTCGACGGTGTGGACCGCGGCGGCCCACCGCGCGACGGCGTTCGCCTTCTTCGTCTGCACCTGGCCGATCATGTGGAGCGCGGGGACCCCGCCGAAGCTGTCGTGTTTCGCCCGCGCCTCCTGCTCCCGGTTCTCCCCCACGGCACGGACCCCGAGGTCCGCGAGCAGCGCGAGGTCCCCGGCCGGGTGGAACTTCGTCACCGGCAGCAGGTCCGCGCCACCGGCCGCGGCGATCCGCGCGCGGACGCGGTCGAGCGCCGCCGCGAGCTCGGCCCGCCGGGCGGCGTCCGCGGCGCCCGGGGCTGTCGGGGCGGTCATGTCAGCCACACCACCCCGGCCTGCCGGCCGGTCACGCCCTCCCGACGGTGGGAGAACAACGACGTCTCGGTGATCGTGTCCCGCGGGTCGGCGTCGATGAGCCGCACCCCGAGGGAGAGCAGCTGGCGGGTGAGCCCGGCCCGGAGGTCGAGCCCGGGCGTCCCGGCGGACGTGCGGGTCCGCGACCCGGGGAGGTGGCGCTCGACGTCGTCGGCCATGTGCCCCGGGACCTCGTAGGAGTCGCCGCCGGCGGCCGCGCCCATGAGGGCGTGGATCCGCGCGGGCACGGCGCCGAGCTCCTCCATCATGCGCACGGTGCGGGTGAGCACGCCGTTGCGCGCGCCCATGCGGCCGGCGTGCACCGCCGCGACGACCCCGGCCTCACCGTCGGAGAGCAGCACGGGCACGCAGTCGGCCGTGAGGACGACGAGCGCCGCGCGGCGGACCGTCGTCACGAGGGCGTCGGTCGCGGGGACCGGCCCGCGGCCGACCATGTCCGCGGTGACCTCGGTCACCGTCGGCGAGTGGATCTGCTCCATGAAGACGAGGCGGTCGTCGTCGAGGCCGAGGACGGAGGCCAGCCGGGACCGGTTCGCGGCGACGGCCGCGGGGTCGTCGCCGACGTGGTCACCGAGGTTGAAGCTGCCGTAGGGCTCGCGGGACACCCCGCCGGTGCGGTCGGTGAAGACCTTGCGGACGGGGCGGCCGTCCCCCTCGCCGGGCCGCACCGGCGGCTCAGAAGAAGTCGGAGACGTCGAGGCCATCGTCGTCCCCGGTGTCGGCCTGGCGGCGGGTGTCGCGCGGGGCGTCCTCGCGGCCGGTGAACAGCCCGCCGGACTGCGGCGAGGAGGCCGGGGAGGACGACGGGGCCGGGCCGGACGTGCGACGGGTGAAGCTCGTCTCCGGCGGGGTGTCCCCGTCGAAGATGTCGCGCTCACGCTGGGCGGGGCGCTCGGGCTCGGGGGCCCGGTGGGCGCCGCCCTGGGAGCCGAGCCGCTCGGCCACGGAGGGGGAGTCGTCGAACCCGGTCGCGATGACCGTGACGCGCACCTCGTCGCCGAGCTGGTCGTCGATGATCGTGCCGAAGATGATGTTCGCGTCCTCGTCGGCGAGGTCTTGGACGATCGAGGCCGCCTCGTTGACCTCGAAGAGGCCGAGCTCCGAGCCGCCGGCGAAGGACAGGAGCACGCCCTGCGCACCCTTCATCGTCGTCTCGAGCAGCGGCGAGTTGATGGCGAGCTCGGTGGCCTTGCGCGCCCGGTCGTCGCCGCGGGCGGAGCCGATGCCCATGAGGGCGGACCCGGCGTCGGCCATGACGGAGCGCACGTCGGCGAAGTCCACGTTGATGACGCCCGGCGTCGTGATGAGACGGGTGATGCCCTCGACACCGGACAGCAGGACCTCGTCCGCCTTGCGGAAGGCGTCCATCATCGACAGCGCCTCGTCGCCCATCTTCAGCAGGCTGTCGTTGGGGATGACGATGAGGGTGTCGCACACGTCGCGCAGCTCCTCGATCCCGGCGAGGGCCTGCTTCGTGCGGCGGGGGCCTTCGAAGGAGAACGGGCGGGTGACGACGCCGACGGTGAGCGCGCCCTGCTTCTTGGCGATGTTCGCGACGACGGGGGCCGCACCGGTGCCGGTGCCGCCGCCCTCACCGGCGGTGACGAAGACCATGTCGGCGCCCTCGAGGACCTCCTCGATCTGGTCCTTGTGCTCCTCGGCGGAACGGCGGCCCACGTCCGGGTTCGCGCCGGCGCCGAGGCCGCGCGTCTCCTCGCGCCCGATGTCGAGCTTCACGTCGGCGTCGGTGAGCATGAGCGCCTGGGCGTCCGTGTTGATGGCGACGAACTCGACGCCCTGGAGGTTCTCGTCGATCATCCGGTTGACGGCGTTGACACCGCCGCCACCGACACCGACCACCTTGATCATCGCGAGGTGATTGCCTGGTGTTGTCATGTTCGTTGTTCTCGCCTTCCTCGTGGTCCCGCCTGGGTTGTTCCCCACGATTGTCCCGACTGACGGGACGATTCCCGGGATTTTCCCGGGGGCGTGTCGTATCCCTCAAGCTGCAGTTGAGGGTTGCGGGTCACCGGACGGAGGGCTGCCGGGGGTCGGAGACGTTCCAGTGCGCACCCTCGCGGAGCAGGACGACGCGCGTGGCCTCGGCCTTGTCCGCCGCCCGCTCGGCCGAACCCCAGTAGACGTCCCGCCCCTCCGGGAAGACCATGCGGATGTTCTCCGCGTTGCGGACCTCGACCCGTTCGAGCTGCGACCGCACCTCCGGCGGCAGGGCCGCGACCGCGCGGGCGCCGGCGGCGAGGGCCTTCGTGTCCCGCGGGTCGACCTCCGTCATCCGGACGACGCCCTCCGGCGTCTCGCCGCGGAGGAAGGGCACCCCGTCGGCGTCGAGGACCACGGGCTCCCCGCCGTCCTCGACGAAGCCGGTCGCCGTGTGCTCGGTGACGTGGACCGTCACGGTCGACGGCCACGACCGCGCGACGGTGACCTTCTCCACCCACGGCAACGTCGCGACGGTGCGCGCCGCCGCCCCGGTGTCCACCCGGAGCATGTTCTGCCCCCGGCGCACGCCGGTGGACTGCTCCACCTGCGCGGGGTCGAGGTGGGAGACGCCGTCGACCTCGATCGTGCGGACGGCGAGCAGCGGGCTGAGGTACAGCACGGCCGCGACGACGACGGCGAGGACGACGACCACGGCGGCGACGACCCGCCGGCGCACCCGGCGCCGGGGCCGCCGCGCGGGCACGGCGGGCACGGCGGGCTCAGCGGTCCCCACGGCCGGCCTCCTCCGGGCTGTCGGCGGCGTCGGCCGCGACGGCGTGGACGATCTCGTCGGCGAGCATCGTCACCGTCCCGGCGCCGAGGGTGAGGACGATGTCCCCGGGGCGGACCCGTCCGGCGACGACCCCGGGCACGGCGGTGAACTCCGGCACGTACGTCACCGGGGTGTGCATGCGGTCGGCGATGACCCGGCTGTCGACGCCCTCGACCGGGACCTCGCGGGCCCCGAAGATGTCGAGGAGGACGACGTCGTCCGCGAGGTCGAGCGCGTGGGCGAACTCGGCCGCGAACGTCGTCGTGCGGGAGTACAGGTGCGGCTGGAACACGGCGAGCACCCGGCCGCCGCCCCGCGCCGTCACCCGGTCCCGGGCGGCGGACAGCACGGCGGTGACCTCGGTGGGGTGGTGCGCGTAGTCGTCGTACACCTCGACCCCGGCGACCGTGCCGTGGTGCTCGAACCGGCGGCGGACGCCGTCGAACGTGTCGATCCCCGAGACGAGTCCCTCGAGATCGGCCCCCATGAGGTGGCCGCCGAGCACGGCGGCGACGGCGTTGAGGACCATGTGCGCCCCCGGGATCCGGACCCGCAGGTCGAGGGTGCGGCCGTCGACCGTGACGACCGCCCCCGAGCCCCCCGCGGGGTCGGTGACGATCCGGTCGACGACGGCCCCGGCCGGGACCCCGGGGTGACGGCGCGCGCCGTCGGCCGTGCCGTACCCGCTGACGGTGACCCCGTCGGCGACCGGGACCTCCCCGGCGGCGACGGCCTCGCCGAGCGCGGCGGCGCCGTCGTCGTCGAGGCAGACCACGAGCGTGCCCCCGGGCCGGATCCGGCCCGCGAAGTCCCGGAAGACGCGGCGGTAGGCCTCCTCCGTGCCGAAGTGGTCGAGGTGGTCCGGCTCGAGGGTCGTGACGACGGCGACGTCCGGCGAGTAGGACAGGAACGAGCCGTCGGACTCGTCGGCCTCGGCGACGAAGACGTCGCCGGTGCCGCTGTGGGCGTTCGTGCCGGACCGGTTGAGCTGGCCGCCGATGGCGAACGACGGGTCCTCCCCCGCCGCCTGCAGGGCGACGACGGCCATCGACGTCGTCGACGTCTTGCCGTGCGTGCCCGCGAGCAGCAGCGCCCGGCGGTCCTCCATGAGCAGGGCGAGGACGTCGGAGCGGCGGAGGACCGGGATCCCCGCCGCGCGGGCGGCGACGAGCTCCGGGTTGTCCTGCGGGATCGCCGCGAAGGAGGTCACGACGACCGTCGGCTCCGCGCCGGCGAGGGTGAGGTTCCCGGCCCGGTGGCCCTCGGCGACGACGGCGCCGGCGGCGCGGAGGGCGAGGATGCTGCGGGACTCCTTCATGTCCGACCCGCTCACCGTGGCCCCACGGTCGAGCAGGAGGCGGGCGATGCCGGACATCCCCGCCCCGCCGATGCCCACCATGTGGACGCGGCTGAGGTCCGGGGCGTCTCCCCCGGTGGACGAGGGGCGGTCACTGTCTGTCATGTCACTTCCTCCGATCAGAGCGGGCCCGGGCGTGCCGGTCCCCCGCCTCGAGCACCAGCGACGCGATCCGCGTCGCCGCGTCCCGGTGTCCCGCCGCGCCCGCGGCCGCCGACGCCGCCTGCCGGCGGTCGGCGTCGCGCAGCAGCGGCACGACCTCGCGGGCGACGCGCTGCGGGGTGAGTTCGGCGTCCGGGACGATGACGCCGCCGCCCGCGGCGACGACGGGGCGCGCGTTGAGCTCCTGCTCCCCGTTGCCGTGCGGCAGCGGCACGTAGACGGCGGGCAGGCCGCACGCCGAGACCTCGGCGACGGTCATCGCCCCGGCCCGGCAGAGGACCATGTCGGCGGCGGCGTAGGCGAGGTCCATGCGGTCGATGTACGGCACGGGGACGTAGCGCGGCGCACCGGGGGCGTCCGCGCCGGCCGGCGGACCGGGCACCTCGACGGTGTTGTTCCGGCCGTGGGCGTGGAGCACGCTGATCCCGGCGTCCCGGAGGGTCGGCACCGCCCCGGCGACGGCGCGGTTGATGCTCGCCGCGCCCTGGCTGCCGCCGGTGACGAGGAGGACGGGGGCGTCGTCGTCGAGGTCGGTGAGCCCGAAGAACCGGCGGGCCTCCGCCCGCAGCGCGGCCCGGTCGAGGGTGAGCAGGGACTGCTTGACCGGGATGCCCACGACCTCGGCGTCGAGGCCGGAGCCCGCGACCGCGGCGAGGGCCCGGCCGCCGAGCCGCGCGCCGAGCCGGTTCGACATCCCCGCCCGGGCGTTCGCCTCGTGGACGAGAATCGGCACGCCGAGGGAGCGGGCGGCGAGGTAGGCGGGGGCGGACACGTAGCCGCCGAAGCCGATGACGACGTCCGCGTCGACGTCGGTGAGGATCCGCCGGGTCGCCCGGACCGCCCCGGCGAGGCGCCCCGGGAGGGAGGCGAGGTCGCGGGAGGGTTTCCGGGGCACGGGCACGGCGGGGATGAGCCGCAGGTCGGTGCCCCGGGCGGGGATGATCGTCGACTCCAGGCCCCGGGAGGTGCCCAGCGCGGTGACGCGGGCGTCGGGGCGGGCGGCGCGGACGGCGTCGGCGACGGCGAGGGCGGGCTCGATGTGGCCGGCGGTGCCGCCGCCGGCGACGACGACGGAGGGTCCGGACGGGGTGGCGGTCGGGTGGTCGGTGGGGTGGTCGGTCACGGGTCAGGGTCTCCCGGGTCGTCTCGTGGTCGGGCGGGGCGGGGTGCGGGGCGGGGTGCGGCGGGGCGGGGTGGCGCGACCGGCCGCGGGGGGCTGCGTGGTGCGGCGGCGGGTGACGGGCTCACCGTACTGGGCGGGCCGGGCGCGGGTCCGCTCGCGGCGTTCGCGGCCGGGTTCCGCGGGGCGCGGCTCGGGCAGGAGGAACAGCCGGTCGATGAGCGGCCGTCCCTCGTGCTGCATCGACGAGATCGTCGCCGGTTCGTGTCTGGCGCAGTTGAGGAGGATGCCCAGCGAGCTCAACGTGATGACGGCGGACGTGCCGCCGGCGGAGATGAGCGGCAGCTGGATGCCGGTCATCGGGACGAGGCCGAGGACGTAGCTCATGTTGTAGAAGGCCTGGACCGTGATGCCGACGGTGACGGTCGCCGCGAGCATCCGCAGGTAGGGGTCGGACTGGGCGAGGGCCACGCGGATGCCGAACCACGTCAGCCCGGCGAAGAGGAGGACGACGAGCAGCGCGCCGAGCCACCCGAGTTCCTCGCCGAGCACCGCGAAGATGAAGTCGTTCTTCGCCTCGGGGAGGTAGAACCACTTCGCCCGGGACTGGCCGAGGCCCTGGCCGAACATCGACCCGTCGGACAGGGAGAGGATGCCCTGCCGGCTCTGGTAGGCGGCGCCCTGCGTCGTCCCCTCGTGGAAGTTCAGGGTGAGCGTCTCCCTCCAGGTCTCGATGCGCTTGCCGCGGTAGGAGGCGAGGCCGATGACGGCCGCGCCGAGCACCGCGATCCCGCCGACGACGACGCCGAGGAGCCGGCGGTCGACGCCGCCGAAGTAGTAGATCGCGACGACGACGACGGAGATCGCCATCATCATGCCGAGGTCGCCCTGGATGACGCACAGCGCGAAGACCGCGCCGGCGGCGAGGGTGAACGGCCCGAAGGACCGCGCGTTCGGCGTCGCGCGGACCCGGCGGGTGACCTCGTTGGAGCCCCAGACGGCGAGGCCGATCTTCGCGATCTCCGAGGGCTGGATGCCGACGGGGCCGATGCGGATCCAGGCGTTGGTGCCGACCTCCTCGCCGCCGACGCCGACGCCCGGGATGAGCACGGCGACGAGCAGCACGAAGGACAGCACCATGAGCCACGGGCCGAGCCGGCGGAAGAACGACGGGCGGACGCGCATGGCCGCCCACATGCCGACGAGGCCGACGACGACGAGCCGGCCCTGCTTGATGAACTCCTGCCACACGCCGGCCCCGCCCTCGAGCGAGGTGACCATGGACGAGGACAGCACCATCGTCAGGCCGACGGCGGTGAGGACGAGGGTGATCCCGAGCAGGACCTTGTAGTCGGTCTGCGGGGTGTCGATGAGGCGGCCGAGTTTCCGGGCGAGCCCGCGCCACGGCGACGGGTCGGCGTCGGGGCGGCGGGGCTGGTCGGGGCGGCCGGGTCGGGCCGGGGTCGCGGTGGTCACTGGTCCCGCTCCTCTCGTGTGCTGCAGGCGTACCTCGCGAAGAGGTCACCGCGGTGGGACATGCCGTCGAACATGTCGAGGGAGGCGGCCGCGGGTGCCAGCACCACCGTATCCCCCGGGCGGGCGAGAGTCCTGGCGGCGCGCACGGCGTGCCCCATGACGGTCGCGGGGTCGGTCCCGTCGACGACGGTGACGGGGACCGACGGCGCGTGCCGGGCGAGCGCCCGGGCGATGACCGCGCGGTCGGCGCCGAGGAGGACGGCCCCGCGGAGCCGGGGGGCGACGTCGCGGACGAGGTCGTCGACGTCGGCCCCCTTGAGCTGGCCCCCGGCGACCCAGACCGCGCCGTCGAGCCCGGCGAGCGCGGCGTGGGCGGCGTGCGGGTTCGTCGCCTTGGAGTTGTCGATCCAGCGGATCTCCCCGACCCCGTCCGGGCCGGGCTCCCGGTGGACGACCTGGCCCCGGTGGGGGGCGACGGTGAAGGACCCGAGGGCCCGGGCGACGGCCCCGGGGGTGACCCCGACGGCCCGGGCGAGGCTCGCGGCGGCCGCGGCGTCGGCGACCCCGGCGGGCCCGGGCGGGGAGATGCCGTCGGCGGGGGCGAGGTCGACGGTCTCCCCCCGGTCCGGCCCGTCGGTCTCGACGAGGCGGCCGTCGCGGACGCCGACGACCGGGCCGGTGGTCCCGAGGGCCCGGGCCGCCGCCCGCGGGTCGCCGACGGTGAACGCCCGGCGCCGGCCGGTGACGACGGGCTCGGCGGCGACGAGCACGGCCGGGTCGTCGGCGGCGAGGACCGCGACCGCGCCGGTCAAGCAGGTGGCCTTGTCCGCGGCGTAGGCCGTCATGTCCCCGTGCCAGTCGAGGTGGTCCTCGGCGAGGTTGAGGACGCACCCGACGTCGGGGTGGAGGTCCCGGGACCAGTGCAGCTGGAAGCTGGAGGCCTCGACGACGAGGACGTCGGTGCGGACGCCCGTGCGTTCGTCGGCGAGGAGCTGCTCGGCGGGCGAGGCCCCGATGTTGCCCACCGCCGCCGCGGACCGGCCGTCGGCGCGGAGGATCGCGGCGGTCATGGCGGTCGTCGTCGTCTTCCCGTTGGTCCCGGTGAGGACGATCCACGTGCGGGAGGGGCCGACGAGACCCGCGGCGTCGGCCGACCGGGCGACGTCGAGGTCACCGACGACCGGCACCCCGGCCTCCGCGGCGGCGCGCGGCAGCGGCGAGCCGGGCCGCCACCCGGGGGACATGACGACGAGGTCGACGGCCGGCAGCGGGTCGTCCCCCGCCGGCGGGTGCCCGGTGGCGAGCAGGTCGCAGGCGTCGGTGACCCCGAGCCGCCGGCCACCGCACTCGGCCGCGAGCCGGGCGCTGCGGTCGGCGTCGTCGTCGGCGACGGTGACCCGCGCCCCGAGGTGGGCGAGCAGGCGGGCGGCCCCGCGGCCGGCGACCCCGGCTCCGGCGACGAGGACGTGACCGCCGGTCATGGCGGTGACGGTGGGGTTCACGGTGGGCCTCCCGGGGGTCGTGGGCTGGTCAGGAACTGGTCAGGGGCTGGTCAGGGGCTGGTGCGGACGGGACGGGTCAGAGCTGCACCGAGCTCAGCCACTCGCCGTAGAACAGGGCGATGCCGAGCATCGCGGCCATCGAGGCCATGAGCCAGAAGCGGATCGTGACCGTGGTCTCGGCCCAGCCGCCGTTCTCGAAGTGGTGGTGGATCGGGGCCATGCGGAAGAACCGCTTCCCCGTCGACTTGAAGACGAGGACCTGGATGACGACGCTCGCGGCCTCGACGACGAACAGCGCGCCGACGACGACCATGAGCAGTTCCGTCCGCGAGGTCACCGACAGGCCCGCGACGAGCCCGCCGAGGGCGAGGGAGCCGGTGTCCCCCATGAAGATCTTCGCGGGGGCGGCGTTCCACCACAGGAACCCGAGGCACGCGCCGAGGCCCGCCGCCGCGAGCACCGCGAGGTCGAGCGGGTCACGCACCGAGTAGCACCCGGCCGTCGCCCCGGCGGCGCAGGAGTTGCGGAACTGCCAGAAGGTCACGAGGACGTACGTGATCATGACGATGCCGGTCACGCCGGCGGCGAGCCCGTCGAGGCCGTCGGTGAGGTTGACGGCGTTCGACCACGCCGAGATCACGAGGTAGATGAAGACGAGGAAGAGGACGACGCCGATGACGGCGGGTCCGATCGAGATGTCGAAGGTGTTGATGTCCCGGAGGAAGGACAGCTTCGTCGAGGCGGGCGTGAGGCCCCGCCCGTCCGGGAACTGGAGGACGAGGATCCCGAACACGACGGCCGTGGCCAGCTGCCCGGTGAGCTTCGCCTTGGCGTTGAGCCCGAGGTTGCGGCCCTTGACGAGCTTGATGTAGTCGTCGGCGAACCCGAGGCCGCCGAGCGCGAGGGTGAGCAGGAGGACGAGCCACCCGCTCGCGCCCGGGCCGGCGCCCGTGAGCGCGCCGAACAGGCCGGCGACGAGGAAGCCGGCGACGATCCCGGCGAGGATGGCGATCCCGCCCATCGTCGGGGTCCCGCGCTTGCGCAGGTGGGACTTCGGGCCGTCCTCACGGATCTCCTGCCCGAGCCCCTCGGCCGAGAAACGCCTGATGAGGACAGGCGTGAGGAGGATCGAGACCAGGAATGCCACTCCGGCGGCGATGATGATCTGCATCATGGTGTGTGTTCGGCTCCTACTGTCCGTGCTGTCGGTGGTGGCGCGTCACTGTTCTGGGGATGTGCGTGGGTCGTCGGGGGCCCGGGACCCCTCCCCGGCGAGGAGTCCCTCGGCGACGGCCCAGAGGCCGTCGGCGTAGGACGCCTTGACGAGCACGATGTCGTGCGGGGAGAGGTCGTGGTCGAGGACGTTGACCGCCGCGTCGACGCTCTCGACCTCGTGGGAGCTCAGCCCCCGGCCGCGGGCGGCCCGGTGGAGCGCCCGTTGGTTCACCCCGGTGCCGACGACGACGAGGTGGTCGATCCCCCGGTCGACGAGCACGTCGGCGAGCCGCTCGTGCTCCGCGACCGAGTCCTCCCCGAGTTCCCCCATCTGGCCCAGGACGGCCCAGCTCGCGGCGTCGGGGCGGCCCGCCGCGGTGTACGCGAGGGCGTCGATCCCCGCGCGCATGGAGTCCGGGTTCGCATTGTACGAGTCGTTGATGACGGTCACACCGTCGGCCCGGGTCCGCACGTCCATCCGGTTCGCACTCGTCGCGGAGTGCCGGCTCAGGGCGGCGGCGACGACGTCCGGCGCGATGCCGCACTCCATGCCCACGGCCGCGGCGGCGAGCGCGTTGGACACCTGGTGGGCTCCGAAGACGGACAGGTCGACGCGGACGGGCTCGCCGTGCGGGTGGTGGAGCGTGAAGCTCGCGCGGGCGACGTCGTCGAGGGTGATGTCGGTCGCCCGGTACCCGACGCCCCGGTCGGCGGCGTCCGGCGCGGTCGAGAAGCGCACGACGGTCGCGTCGGTGCGCGACGCCATCGCGTCGACCCGGGGGTCGTCGGCGTTGAGCACGGCGGTCCCCCCGGCGTCGCCCGCCGGGAGGGCCTCGACGAGCTCGCCCTTCGCCTCGGCGATCGCGTCCCGGGACCCGAACTCGCCGAGGTGGGCGGAGCCGACGTTGAGCACGACGCCGATGCGCGGCGGGGCGATCCGGGCGAGCTGCGCGATGTGCCCGCGCCCCCGCGCCGACATCTCCGTCACGAGGTGGCGGGTCGTCCGCCCGGCCCGGAGGACCGTGTAGGGGTGGCCGATCTCGTTGTTGAACGAGCCGGGCGGGGCGACGGTCTCCCCGTCCTCGGCGAGGACCGCGGCGATGAGGTCCTTCGTCGACGTCTTGCCGGCCGAGCCGGTGACGCCGACGACGGTGAGCCCGTTCTCCCGGACGAGGACGTCCGTGTTGTGGCGGGCGAGCCGCCCGACGGCGGCGAGCACCCGGGCGCCCGTCCCGTCCGGGTCGTGCTCGAGGTAGGCGGCGTTGGCGGTGCCGGGGTCGCCCGACTCCGCGACGGACGGGCAGAGCAGGGCGGGGGTGCCGACGCCCCGGCCGACCATGACGAGGGCCGCGCCGTCGCCGAGCGCGGCGCCGGCGAAGTCGTGGCCGTCGACGCGCGCCCCGGGAAGGGCCATGAAGATGCTGCCGGGGGTCACCGCCCGGGAGTCGAATTCGACGGGGCCGGTGACGACGGTGTCCTCGTGGGCCCCGTCGATGAGGGCGCCGCCGGTGACCTCGGCGACGGTCCCTGCCGTGAGTTCGATCATGAGTTGGCCTCCTGTGCCGTCATCCGCGAGCCGATGGCCGTGCGCAGGACCTCGACGTCGTCGAAGTCGTGCACGGTCCCGGCGATGAGCTGTCCCTTCTCGTGTCCCTTGCCCGCGACGACGAGCGCGTCGCCGGGGCGCGCCCACGCGACCGCCCGGGCGATCGCCTCGGCCCGGTCGCCGACGGACAGGACGGTGACGTCGCCGTCCCCGGCGGCCCGCCGCTCGTCGGCGACCGTCCGCGCCCCCGCCTCGACGGCGGCCCGGATCGTCGCCGGGTCCTCGTCGCGCGGGTTGTCGTCGGTGACGATGACGGCGTCGGCCCGCCGGGCGGCCTCGGCGCCCATCTCGGGCCGTTTCTCGGCGTCCCGGTTGCCCCCGGCACCGATGACGACGCCGACGCGCCCGCCGTGCCCGGCCCGCTCGAGGTGTTCGGCGAGGGTGCCGACGACCGCCGCGACGGCCGCGGGCTTGTGGGCGTAGTCGACGACGGCCATGAAGTCCTGGCCGGCGTCGACCGCCTGCATCCGCCCGGGCACCTGGACGTCGGACAGGACGCCGGCGATGGTCGCGGGCTCCCCCGCGGCGACGAGGCACGCGAGTGCCAGGGTGGCGTTCGCGACGTTGAACAGGCCGGGCAGGGCGACGCCGAAGACGGCCTCCGTCCCGAGGTGGCGGACGTGGATGCGCTGGCCGCCGGAGGGGGCGACGTCGACCCCCGTGACCGTCCACGTGGCCGCCCCGTCGCGGCCGCGGTCGGTCGTGGCGACGGTGACCGGGTCGTCGAGCATCCCGGCGAGCCGTCGTCCCCAGTCGTCGTCCACGCACACGACGGCGGCGGGGAGGGCCTGTCCGTCCCCGTCGGTGCCGCCCGTGCCGTCGGAGCCGCCGGTGTCCCCGGTGAACAGGGACGCCTTGGTGAGGAAGTAGTCCTCCATCGTCGGGTGGAAGTCGAGGTGGTCCCGGCTGAGGTTCGTGAAGCCGGCGACGTCGAAGGCGATTCCGCGGACCCGGCCGAGGCTCAGGGCGTGGGAGGAGACCTCCATGACGACGTGCGACACCCCCTCGTCGCGCATCCGCGCGAGCAGCGCCTGCATGGTCGGCGCCTCCGGGGTCGTGAGGGAGGTCGGGACGGGGCGGCCGTTGATGCGCGTGCCCGTCGTGCCGATGAGCCCGACGTGGTGGGACTCCATGAGCCCGCGTTCGATGAGGTAGCTCGTCGTCGTCTTCCCGCTCGTGCCGGTGACGCCGATGACGGTCATCCCCCGGGAGGGGTGGCCGTAGATCTCCGCGGCGACCGGCCCCATCCAGCGGCGGCAGTCGTCGACGACGAGGACGGGCGGCACCTCGACGGCGCCGGCGCCGTCGCCCTCACCCGCCGCCCCGGTGATGATCTCCAGGCCGGCGGCGTCGGTGAGCACGGCCGCCCCCGCGGACTGCGCGGCGTACGACGCCCCGTGGACGCGTGTCCCGGGCACCGCGGCGAACAGGCCGCCGGGGTCGACGTCCGAGGCGGCGATCGCCGCGGACGTCACGGTGGTGTCGGCGTCGCCGACGACCCAGCCGCCGGTGAGTGCGGCGAGGTCGCGCAGCGTCGCCCCGCGGTCACCCGGGCGGGCACCGGACGTGTCCTGGTGTGTCATGGTCTACTGCGCCTCCAGCATGAGCTTGGGTCCGGGGTCACCGGACAGGGGAACGTTGTAGTGGTCGAGCAGCCACGACCCGATGTCGTGGAACAGCGGGGCGGCGGACTGCCCGCCCCCGCCGTCGGTCCCGCGCTGGGGCTTGTCGAGCATGATGCCGACGACGAAGCGCGGGTCGTCCGCCGGGGCGATGCCCGCGAACGTGATCCAGTAGTTCGAGTTCGAGTACGCCTTCGTGCGCGGGTCGATCTGCTGGGCGGTGCCGGTCTTGCCGGTGATCTGGTAGCCCTCGATCGAGGCCGGGGAACCCGAGCCCTGCTGCACGCCCGTCGGGTCCTTCTGGACGACGGAGCGGAACATGCTCCGGACCGTCCGCGCGGTCTCCGGGGACACGACGCGCGTCTCCCCGGGGGCGGCGACCGGCTCCTCGGTTCCGTCGGGACCGGTGATCCCGGAGATGATCCGCGGCTCGACCCGCACCCCGTCGTTGGCGATGGCCTGGTAGATGCTCGTCATCTGGAGCAGGCTCATCGACATGCCCTGCCCGATCGGCAGGTTGGCGAACGTGCCGCCGGACCACTGGTTCCGGTCGGGCACGTAGCCGGACGTCTCGCTCGGCAGGCCGATGCCGGTCGCCTGGCCGATGCCGAACCGGTGGAGGTAGTCGCCGAAGGAGTCCTCCCCGACCCGCTGGGCGAGCATGAGGGTGCCGACGTTCGACGACTTGCCGAACACACCGGTGGTCGTGAACGGGGCGACGCCGTGCTCCCACGCGTCGCGCACGGTGACGCCGGACATCTCGATGCTGCCGGGGACCTGGAGCACCTCGTCGGGGGTGGTCTTGCCCTCCTCGATCGCGGCGGAGGCGGTGATGACCTTGCCCACCGACCCGGGTTCGAAGGCGTCCGAGACCGTGCGGTCGCCGAAGACCTTGCCCCGGGCCAGCTGCTTCTCGAGGTCGCCCTCCGGGTTGATGGTGTCCGACGTCGCCATGGAGACGACCTGGCCCGTGTGGGCGTCGAGGACGACGGCCGACGCGGACTCGGCGAGGGACTTCTCCTTCGCCTGCTGCACCTGCTGCTGGATGTACGTCTGCGCGTCGACGTCGAGGGTGAGCCGGTACGACGCCCCGTCGACCGGCGGGTGCTCGTCGCGGGTCGAGCCGGGGATGACGTACCCGCCGCCGGCGACGTCGACGGTCCGCGACCCGTTGACGCCCTGGAGCTTGCCGTCCTGGGAGAGCTCCAGGCCGAACTGCCCCTCGTTGTCGGTGCTGATCTTGCCGATGACGTTCTCCGCGACGGCCCCGTTCGGGTACTTGCGGATGTCCTGGCGCTCGGCGGTGATCTCCGGGAAGTCGGTGACGATCGCCTCGGCGACGTCGGGGTCGACGGTGCGGGCGAGCACCTCGTAGGTGTCGTCCGCCGTGAGCTTCTTCCGCAGGTCGTCACCGTTGACCCGGACCCCGGAGGCCTCGAGCCGGCCGGGCAGCTCGCGGACGATCTGGTCGATCCGGTCGTCGGGGCCGGGGACGGTGTCCGGGTCGAGGTCGTGGCGTTCCTGCATGAACGACCGGAGGGTCTTCGGGTGGACCGAGAGCAGCCGCGCCTCCATCGTGTACGCGAGGTCGCGGCCGTTGCGGTCCGTGATCGTCCCCCGGTGGGCCGGCTCCGTGATGACGGCGGTGCGCTGGGCCTCCGCCTGGGCGGCCAGCGACGGGCCGGTGACGAGCTGCACCCACGCGAGCCGGACGACGACCGCGAGGACGATGATGACGATGAGGATGAACACGTGCCGCAGCCGGCGGGTGAGCGCCGGCGCCGAGGCGTCGACGATCATCCACGAGTTCCGGTCCGGGGTCCGGGACGGGCGGGGCCGCTGCGGACGGGCCGTGCGCCCGGTGGGCTGCCGGCGCTGCGGCTGGTGGTGCGGCCGTCGCGGCCTCTGTCCGTCCGACGTGGGGCTCACGACGTCCCTCCGTTCCTCATCCTCGGGTGTGGTTGTCCGCCACGGGGTCGGTCAGTCGGTCCGTGGCCCGTCAGCGTCCCCCTATTGTGACCTCACGGCCCGTCCGACGGAGGCATTGGACGGGGCGTGTCCGCTCTCCCCTCCCGTCACGGGGCGGGGGCCGGGGCCGGTGCGGCCGGTGCCGCGGGGGCCGGGGCCGCCGGTGCCGCCGGGGCTGCCGGTGCCGCCGGCGCTGCCGGAGCGGGGGCCTGCGCGGCCGGTGCCGCGGGTGCCGCGGGGGCGGCGGGCGCGGGGGTCTGCGCGGCGGGGGCCTGCGCGGGCGTCCCGCCCGTCGCGTACGGCACCGTCGCCGGGGCCTGGGCCGGGGCCTGCGCCGGCGTCCGGGCCGGGGTCTGCGCCTGGGCCCGGCCGTCGACGACGCGCGTCCGCTCGGTGCCGGCCGCCACCCCGGAGCGCCGGTCGTCGCCGTTGACGTCGATGACGGTGCCCTGCTTGGAGGTGTCCGCCGGCCGTGCCTCGGTCACCGTGTCACCGTCGACGGTGAGGACCCCCGGCTGCCCCGGGGTGACCATGCCGAGCTTCGAGGCCTCGGCGGCGATGTGCCGGGTCGACCGGGCGTCGGCGACGTCGCGGTTGAGGCTCTCGAGCTCGTTGCCGAGGTCCTCGCTGCGCTGCCGGGCGTCGGCGATGCTGAAGGACTGCTCCGTCGTCTTGCCGGAGAGGTACATCGCGGTCGCGACGCCGACGGCGCACAGCACGGCGACGACGACCACGAGGGTGATGATCCCCGGTCGCTTCGTCGTGGCGGCGATCCGCCGTCCGCGCACGGAGACGGTCTGGCGTGACCCGGTCCGTCCCCCGCGTGCCGGGCGGGCCGTCCGGGTGGGACGGGACGTGCGGTGCGGGCTCGACGGCGCGTCGGTCCGTGTCGGCCGGGCGGTGGTGCCGGGCGCGACGGCCTCGCGCGGGGCGCGCAGGGACGTCGGGCGGCGGCGCTCTGTGACGGTTCCGGTCGTCATGGCGGGGAGTCCTTACTTGGCCGGGGCCAGTCGGGGTGTGGTGGCTGGGGGTGGGTCGTGTCAGGAGGGTCGTGGTGGGGTCGTCCCGGGGGTCGACGGGCCCCTCAGCTGGTGTCCGTCTCCAGGGGGAAACGCCGTCCCCCGCGGGTGGACACCCGCCGGGCGGCGCGGACCCGGACCGGGGCGGACCGCGGGTTGCGTTCGACCTCCGCGGCGTCGGCCTGTTCCGCACCCCGGGTGAGCAGCTCGAAGGGGGCCTCGGAGCCCGGCAGTTCGACGGGCAGTCCGGCGGGTGTCGTGGACGTGCTGAGCGTCGTCAGCGCGCGCTTGACGATCCGGTCCTCGAGGGACTGGTAGCTCATGAACACCGCGACGCCCCCGACGTGGAGCCGGGACGTCGCCGCGGGGATCACCGCGCGCAGCGAGTCGAGCTCCGCGTTGACCTCGACGCGCAGGGCCTGGAACGTGCGCTTCGCCGGGTGCCCCCCGGTCCGCCGCGACGCGGCGGGGATGACGCGGTAGAGGAGCTCGACGAGACGCGCCGAGGTCGTGAACGGCTCGTCCTCCCGCTCCCGGAGGACGGCCGAGGCGATCTTCCCGGCGAACCGTTCGTCGCCGTAGGTCTTGAGCACCCGCGCGAGGTCACCGTGCGAGTACGTGTTGAGCACGTCCGCCGCGGTCAGCGGCGTCTCCGGGTCCATCCGCATGTCGAGCGGGGCGTCCATGCGGTAGGCGAAGCCGCGCTCCCCCTGGTCGAGCTGCATGGACGACACGCCGAGGTCGAAGAACGCCGCGGAGACCCCGGTCTCCCGGACGTCGACCGGGAGGGCGCCGTCCGCGGTGAGCCCGGCCAGCGCGGCGTCGAGACCGTCGAACCTGGTCCGGACGGGGCGGAACCTGTCACCGAACCGGGACAGGCGGGCCGACGCGTCCCGCAGGGCGGCGGGGTCACGGTCGAGGCCGACGACGGTGGCCGTGGGGAAGGCCTCGAGGAAGGCCTCGGCGTGGCCGCCGGCGCCGAGCGTGCCGTCGATGATGACGGGGTGCTCCGGGGCGTCGGGGGCCCCGACGCCGACGCCGACGAGCTCCACCATCCGGTCCCGCATGACCGGGACGTGCCCGTGCGGGCCCGCCACGGTGCCGCTCCGGTCCCGGGATGTCGCCGTGTCGTCCATGTCCGCCTCCTCTCCGTGCTCGGTGGTCGCTGTCTGTCAGGTCCGTCGGTGCTGCGCTCCGGTCCGCCGGGGCCGGTCGGGCCCCGGGGTCCGGGAGTGTGGACAGGGCCTCACCTGCGCGGGGCCGGTTTGATGTCGGGGAAGTACATCAAACCGGGTCGTCCGCGCAGGTGAGGGCCTGCACACACCCCTCACACCCCTCACAGGAAGGCGCTCAGCACGTCGTCGTCACCCTCGGAGAAGTCCTCCTCGTGCTCCGTGCGGTACCGCTCCCAGGCGTCCGCGTCCCAGATCTCGAGGAAGTCCACCGACCCCGTGACGACGCACTCCTTGCGCAGTCCCGCGTAGTCACGGTGCCCCGGGGACAGTGTGATCCGGCCCTGGCTGTCCGGCGTCTGCTCGTCCGCGCTGGCCGCGAGGTTCCGGACGAAGGCCCGCGCCCGCGGGTTCGTCCGCGACGCCGCCGCCGCGTTCCGCGCCCTGACCAGGAACTCGTCCCGCGGGTACACCGCGAGGCTGTGGTCCTGTCCCTTGACGACCATGAGGCCGTCGGAGAGCTCGTCACGGAACTTCGCGGGCAGCGTCAGCCGGCCCTTGTCGTCGAGCTTCGGGGTGAAGGTGCCGAAGAACACGCCTGCGGCTCCTTCCCCGTCGGTCCGTGTCCCGCGCCGGAGGGGGCTCCGGCCGTGGTGGTTCTTCTCTGTGGTTGTGCCCCGTGCTGGTGCCGCGGGGATGGTCTGTCAGTCCGGTTCCGGGTGCGGTGACGCTGGCGATCCGCCACCTGCACTCCAGTGCGCCCCACAATACCCCACTCTCCCCCACAAAAGCGACAGCTTTCGGCGTGCCGTCTCGTTCCCGACGCACGCAACAGCCGGTGACCAACGAACTCCCGGCGACACGGAGTGGGGTGACCGCCCTGACGACACCCCGGCCCGGGTCGCCGCACCCTCACAGCACACGCCGAGACCGGCCACGGTTCCTGCGCGGACCCGCCGCTACCGCCGCCCGAGGAGCCTCCGCGACCGGGCCGTGGGGGAAAGTGGGGGATGCGGGGACGGCGGGGAACGGCCGGCGCAGCACGGTCGACCCCCGCCGTCCCCGGACACCCCGGCCCCACCGACCGGCACCCCGCCCCGGCCGACTCTCCCCCGTCCCGGACACCCCGCCCCGGCCGACTCTCCCCCGTCCCGGGCACCCGGCCCGGCCGACTCTCCCCCGTCCCGGACACCCCGCCCCCGAACACCCCCGACACAGCGACAGGCCCCGGGGTGTGAACCCCGGGGCCTGTCGTCCCGTCGCCTCAGCGGATCACTGGAAGCGGCGGCGGAAGCTCTCCTCCATCCGGTCGGACAGCCCGCCGGTCCGGCCGGCCGGCCGGCTCCCCGACGCCGCCGCAGCACGGGCCCGGCGCGCCCGACGCCCGGTGGGCGCCGTACCCCCAACCCCCGACGTCGCACGGAAGCCCATGAGCCCGCCGCCGAACATGACGAGGAAGCCGACGGCGCTGAGGATGACGAACGCGAGGTTGTTCTGCGCGAGGATCACTCCCCCGATCAACGCGAGCAGCCCCAGCAACATGACCGCCGCCACCCGGACGGTCAGGTGAAATCCGCCGCCCCCTGTCGCACGGGCCTGCGTCCCGAACCGCGGGTCCTCGGCGATCAGCGCATTCTCGATCTCCTCGAGCATGCGACGTTCCTGCTCAGACAGTGCCACTGCCAACCTCCCCACGGTGTCGTGGATTCCGCGGGGACCCTGGTGC
The DNA here is from genome assembly GCF_030408615.1 of Corynebacterium bovis DSM 20582 = CIP 54.80. Lineage (NCBI taxonomy): Bacteria > Bacillati > Actinomycetota > Actinomycetes > Mycobacteriales > Corynebacteriaceae > Corynebacterium > Corynebacterium bovis. The sequence goes on from NZ_CP047187.1 coordinate 1,643,499, forward strand.
GTCCCCGTCCTGTAATGCATCAACGGACGGGACGGCCGAATTGTTCCGGCCGCCGTCCTCCGTCGCGCCACCGGACCGATCCTACCCCCACGTCACCGCCCCGGGACCGGGACGCCCACACCGCTGTCCCCCACCCCCTGCCGTCACGCCACCACCGGCAGGTACCCGCACTCACCCCGGGCGTCGTCGACCAGCAGACACGCGTCCCGGTAGACCTCCGCGACCGCCTCGTCCCCGAGCCCGCGCTCCAGCCCCAGCTCCACCCGGTTCGTGAACCGCGCGTGCGCCTCGAACCGCCGCGCCCACATCTCCTTCTCCGGCAGGAGGGCGCGCAGCCTGCTCCACGCGCTGCCCGCCGGCATCCGCCGGCGCCCGTCGCGGGCGGACTCGATGAGCGCCCCGGCGGCCCGGCACGCCGCACGGTAGGCGAACACCACCGCGTCGTCCCGCGACGCCGCGGTCCGCGACGCCTCCAGGAGCCGCTCCGCCTCATCGAGGAAGGCCGCCGGTCCGACCTTCCCCCGCCGCCGCATCACCCGTACCTGTGCCGTCATGTCCGTCACCCCGTCCTTCTTCCGTCTCGTCCGCCGGTCGCCGGTCCACGCCGCCCGGCCCGCCACCCGTGGTGCCGTCGCCCGTGAGCTGCCGTTCCGGGGAGCCCCCGGTACCCGGGACGTTACGACCACCACCGGACACCCCCTCCCGCCCCACCGCCCACACTCGAACATCCGTTCGAATTCAGGGGTTCCGGACCGCCGGGCCACGGCGTTTGGCACGATGGACCGCGTGACCCCGACCCCTCCCGGCACCGCCGTGTCCGTGTGCCCGCTCGACTCCGCGGGCTTCACCCGGCGCGTCGACGACCTCATCGCCGTCCACCTCGCGGCGATGGACTACCCCACGGCGTACTTCGACGAACGCCGGTCCCTGTGGCTCACGAACGCCCGGCAGCACCAGTTCACCTGCGAGGTCGCCGTCGCCCACCCGGAGTCCGCCGACCCGGACCCGGCGGACCGCACCCAGCGGATCGTCGGGGTCGCCTTCGCCTTCCGCGGCCACCGGGCGACCTGGTGGTACCGGGAGGTCCACCGGGGGCTCACCGCGGGCGGACACAGCCCGCGCGACGCCGGCGCACTGCTCCGCGACTACTCCGAGATCTCCGAGGTCCACGTGCACCCCCGGGCCCAGGGGCTGGGGATCGGACGCGTGATGCTCACCCGGCTCCTCGAGCGGCTGACCACCCCGGTGGCGCTGCTGTCGACCCCGGAGGTCCCCGACGAGGCGAACGCGGCCTGGCACCTCTACCGTCGCCTCGGGTTCACCGACGTCCTGCGGGACTTCCACTTCGCCGGCGACGACCGGGGGTTCGGCGTCCTCGGCGTCGTCACCCCCGCCGGGCGGCGCCTCCGGGACCGGACCCGCCGCCGCTGACCCCCTCCCGTGCCGGGCGCACGGTCACCGCCCGGGTCGCACGGGCCACCGCGCGGTCAGCGCACGGCGTCCTGCCCCCACTGCGGACCCCACGCCGGCGCCATGCCGAGGTTGTGGAGGACCTCCTGGGTGGCCCGCGGGTGGTTCATCGTCATGAAGTGCAGGTCGGGGACCCCTTCGGCGATGAGCCGCTCGGCCATCGTCGTCGTCAGCTCGATCCCGACCTCCCGGACGGCCGGGCGGTTGGCCTCCTCGTCCCCCGCCGCGGCCCGCAGGAGCCGCCGCTCGAGTTCGGCGGGCAGCGCCGCCCCGGCGAGCTCCATCTGCCGCCGGACGGACCGGAGCGAGGTGATGGGCATGAGCCCGGGGATCACGGGCTTCGCGCCGTGCTCGGGGTCCGCCGCGGCGAGCCGGTCGCGCAGGCGGAGGTAGTGGTCGACGTCGAAGAACATCTGGGTGATGGAGTACCGCGCCCCGGCCCGGAGTTTCGCGAGCGTGTGGCGGGTGTCCTCCTCGAGGTCCCGCGCCCGGTGGTGCCCCTCGGGGAACGACGCGACGCCGATGTCGAAGTCCTCGCACCCGGGCTCGGAGCGGACGAGGTCGATGAGTTCACTGGCGTAGTTCAACCCACCGTCCGTCGGGACCCAGTCCCCGAGCGGGTCGCCCGGCGGGTCCCCGCGCAGGGCGAGGAGGTTCGTCAGCCCCTGGTCGGCGAAGTCCCGCAGGATCGCGCGCAGCTCGTCGCGGGTGTGGTCGACGAGCGTGAGGTGGACGAGGGTCGTCAGCGGCTTCCGCGCGAGCTGCCGGGCGACCCGCAGCGTCCGGCGCCGGCTCGACCCACCGGCGCCGTAGGTGACGGACACGAAGCTGGCCCCGAGATCGTGGAACGCCTCGGCGGCGTTCCAGAGCCGGGTCTCGGCGGCGTCGTCCCGCGGCGGCATGAACTCCACGGAGAAGGGCACCCTGCCCGGGGTCGTGAAGGTCAGGGTGTCCGAGACGGCGATCTGGTGGCTCCGGCGGTGCGTCGTCGCTCCAGGTGATTCTTGACACATGCCAGCCCATCGTAGCCGGTCCGGGGGCCGTCGTCGGGAGCGTCGACCCCCCGCGGGTCCACCGTCCGTCCGTGCCCGGTCGCCCACTACTATGGCCCCGTGGGACAGGTCCGCGGCGCGCAGCTCCCGCCCACCGCCCCACCCGCCACCACGACGACACACCGGCTCCACCCGGGGCACCCCTGAAGGAGGGTCGACGACCATGTCAGACATGCCCGACGCGGGCCCCACCGGCCCGGTCCCCGACGAGGACGTCACGCTGCCGCTCGCGGCGACGGCCGGCGTCGTGAAGTCCCGGCTGACCGACGACCTCGCCGCGCGCCGCGCGACCTACGGCGGCATCGACCCGTCGGTCGACGCGACCCTCGGGATCCTCGAGGACTTCGTGCTCTCCGGCGGCAAGCGGGTGCGTCCGACGTTCGCGTGGGCCGGGGTCCGCCTCGCCCTCGACGGGGGTGGGGCCGACGACGCCCACCCGGCGGCCGGCCCGCTCCTCACCGCGTGCGCGTCCCTGGAGTACATCCAGGCCTGCGCGCTCATCCACGACGACATCATCGACCGCTCCGACTCGCGACGGGGCCGCCCGACCGTGCACCGGCGGGTCGCCGCCCTGCACCGGGAGGCCGGGTGGCACGGGTCCGCGGAGCACTACGGGGTGAGCCAGGCGATTCTCACGGGCGACCTCGCCTTCGCCTGGGCCGACGACATGCTCGCCGGGTCCGGCGTCGGGCCGGCGGCGCTCGCGCGGGCGCGGGAGCCGTGGCGGGCGATGCGCTCGGAGGTCATCATCGGGCAGATCCTCGACATCGCCGTGGAGAACCGGCGCAGCGAGGACCCCGCCGACCCGGACAAGGTCAACCTGTACAAGACCGCCGCGTACACCGTCGAGCGGCCGCTCCACCTGGGCGCCGCCCTCGTCGGCGCGCCGGAGGCCACGGTCGCGCTGCTCCGGGCGGTCGGCCGGGAGATCGGCGTCGCGTTCCAGCTCCAGGACGACATGCTCGGGGTGTTCGGCGACCCGGGGGTCACGGGCAAGCCGTCCGGGGACGACCTGCGCTCCGGGAAGCGCACGTACCTCGTCTCCCGGGCCCTGCGGGCGGCGGACGCCGCGGACCCGGCCGCCGCGGCCGTGCTGCGGGAGGGGCTCGGCGAGGTCACGGACGACGCCGGGGTCGACCGGTTGCGGCAGGTCATCGTCGACTCCGGTGCCGCGGCGGAGGTCGACGCCCGCATCCACGACCTCACCGGCTCCGCCCTCACGCGCCTCACCGGCGGCCCCTTCGGGGACGACGTCACGCGTGACGTCGTCACCCTCGCCGAGACCCTGACGACCAGGACGGCCTGACCCGTGGCCGCCGACACCCCCACCGCCTCCGCGACCGCCCCCGCGTCCCCGGCGTCCCCGGCTCCGGCCCCCCGGTTCTCCCCCACCGCGGCGATCCGGCGCATGAGCTACGACCGGGCGGTCCGCGTCGGTCTGGTCGGCGCGGTCGTCGTCGCGCTGTGCTCCCACGCCGTCGGGGCGACGCGGAACCGCGGCGGCATCATGCAGTCCCTCGGCCTGAGCAGCCTGACCTTCGGCCACCTCGCCGGGATCCTCATCGTCGTGCTGTGGATCGGCGTCGCGCTGCTCATCCTGTCCTGGACGGTCGTCGGCGGGCACATCCTCCGGCACGGCGCGACGCTGCGCCGCTCGACGGTCGTGGCGTGGACCGCCCCCTTCCTCGTCGCGGGGCCGCTCATGTCCCGGGACGTGTACTCCTACCTCATGCAGGGCTCCCTCGCCCGCCTCGGCATCGACCCGTACGACCACGGGGCCGCGGCGAACCCGGGCCCGCTGTTCTTCGAGGTGAGCTCCGACTGGCGGAACACGACGACCCCCTACGGCCCACTCCACCTCGCCATCGGCGACCTCGTGACCTCGGTGACCGGCGAGAACATCACCCTCGGCGTGCTGGTCTACAAGGTCTTCTCGCTCGCGTGCCTCGCGGTGCTCGTCGTCGGGGTCGCGGGCCTCGCCCGGCACCTCGGGGCACGCCCGTCGGTGGCGGTGTGGCTGGGCGTCGTCAACCCGTTGTCGCTCATCCACCTCGTCGGCGGGATGCACAACGAGGTGACGATGATGGCGTTCGTCGTCACCGGCCTGCTCGCCGCGCTGCGGCTGCCCCCCGTCCGGGGTGCGGTCCTCGGCGCGGTGCTCGTCGGCCTGGGCGTGTCGGTGAAGGCCACGGCGCTCATCGCCCTGCCGTTCCTCGTGTGGGTCGCCGTCGCCCGGACCGTGGGGCCGGCCCGCTCGCGGGCCGCCGGAGGATCCGGCCGGTGGCGGCGACGGGCGGGCGCGGTCGTCGGCCTCGGCGCCGTGTGCGCGGCCGCCGTCGGCGCCGTCCTCGCGCTCGTGACGCTGCTCAGCGGGCAGACGTGGGGCTGGGTCCGGGAGATCACCGGCAACACCAAGGTCATCAACCCGCTGTCCCTGCCGTCGCTCATCGCGGGCATCCTCAGCCGGCCGCTCATGGCCCTCGACGACGACGTCACGTTCAACGGCATCCTCACCGCGGTCCGGCCCTGGTCGACGGTCCTCATGGCCGTCCTGCTCGTCGCCACCTGGTGGATCTGGCGCCGGGACGCGCGCGCCGCCCTCACCGGGGCGACGGTCGCGTACGCCGTCACGTGCGTGCTCAACGCGGTGGTCCTGCCCTGGTACTACGCCGCGCCCCTCGCCCTGGTCGAGGTGTGGATGCGCGACCGGCGGGGGGTGTTCCTCGTCGGGTGGCTGTGCGCCGTGTTGTCGATGATGTTCGACGGCGGCGGCAACAACCGCCTCTACGACCTGTGGTGGATCGTCCTCGTCGGGGCGGTGACGTGGTGGATGCTCCGCGCCACGACCGGGTACTCCCCCCTCGACGCGGAGGAACGGACCGACCCCTGGGTCCTCACGCCCCCGGACGCGACCACACCGGACCCGACCACACCGGACCCGACCGCCCCCGACGCGACCGCCCCGGACCCGGCCCCCACGGCCGGGACCTCAGCTGATCGCCATAGCCTGGGCCCGTCGCATGACCTCGCGGGCGAGGTGCCCGTGGAGGGCGTCGACGGGGCGCCCGGGCAGTGACGGGTCCTCGGTGAAGAGGTAGTCGATGATCTCGGCGTCGGTGTAGCCGCCGTCGGACAGCAGGGCGATGAGCCCGGGCACGAACCGGTTGACCTCCGCACCGGTGGCCTCCGACCCCGGGTCACCGGTGAGGAAGCGCGCGGGGATGCGGCGGGTGCCGTCGACCTCCACGGCGATGAGACGGTGGCTGTTCACCATGTCCATCACCCGGGTGACGACGACCCCGAGGCGCTCGGCGGTCTCGGGGACGCTGAGCACGGGCTCGCCGGCGGGGAGTACACCGCCGGTGCCGGTCGCCGGGCCCGTCGCCGTCGTCTCCGGGTCGGTCCCGTGGGGGGTCTGCTGCTTCTCACTCGTGTCAGTCACGGGACCACTGTATCCCGCCCCGGGGTGTCGACGCCGCCGCCCCCGCGGCGACGGCACCTGCGTCACAGGCGTCACACCCGTATAATCGGGCCATTCACCGCCGTTGAGCCGGAAGGACCCACCCACACCCCATGACGGAACTTCACGAGGGCGACCTGCTGGAGAGCCGCTACCGGATCGGAGCGACGATCGCCAGGGGCGGCATGTCCACCGTCTACCACTGCGTCGACACCCGCCTCGACCGCGAGGTCGCGGCGAAGGTGATGGACCCGTCCCTCGTCGACGACCCCGCGTTCCGCACCCGGTTCGAGCGGGAGGCCCGCGCGGTCGCGAAGCTCAACCACCCGTGCCTCGTCAACGTCTTCGACCAGGGGGTCGACGGCGACCACGTGTTCCTCGTCATGGAGCTCGTCCCGGGCGGGACGCTGCGGGAGCTCCTCCGCGAGCGCGGTCCGATGCCGCCCCACGCGGCCCTGGCCGTCATGAGTCCCGTCCTCACGGCCCTCGCGCTCGCCCACGACCACGGCATGGTCCACCGGGACATCAAGCCGGACAACGTCCTCATCCGCGACGACCACCAGGTCAAGCTCGCGGACTTCGGCCTCGTCCGGGCGGTCGCCCAGGCGAACCCGACCCAGACGGGCCCCGTCATCGGCACCGCCGCGTACCTCGCCCCCGAGCAGGTCCAGGGCCACCGCACCGGCCCCCAGGTGGACGTCTACTCCGCCGGGGTCCTGCTGTTCGAGCTGCTCACCGGCACCACCCCGTTCCACGGCGAGACGCCGACGGCCACCGCGGTCATGCGCGTGGACCATGACGTCCCCGCCCCGTCCGGGGCCATCGACGGCGTCCCGCCCGAGCTCGACGACCTCGTGCTCACGGCGACGGCGCGCGACCCGCTCGACCGGTTCGCCGACGGCGGGGAGTTCCTCGCCGCGGTCCGCCGCACCGTCGCGGCCCTCGACCTGCCCGAGTTCGACGTCCCCGCGCCGGAGGACAGCGCGGTCCGCCGCGCGCTCGAGGGGTCGGACTTCGGCGACCGGCTCGCCTGGGACGACGACGCGATGGCGACCCGCACGGTCGGCGGCGTGCCGGAGGCCGACCCGGTGCACCGGCCCGGCCCGGCCCCCGCCCCGGTGTACGACGACTCGCTGCCGCCCAGCCAGGAGCGCGCCCGCCGGAACTACGGCGACCTCCCCGGGCCCGCGGAGACGCGGATCCAGCCGTCCCCCGGGTTCCACGGCCCGGCGGTCCCCCCGCCGGACGGTGCCGTCCCCGACCACGCCGCGGCGTCGCCCGTCGGGGCCGGGGCACCCGCGCCGGCCGCTCCGGCGCCGGCTCCGGCGGCCCGCGCCCGCCGGCCCCTGACGAACCGGTCCCCCGTGGGGACGGTCGTGTGGACGGTGCTGCTCGTCCTCGTGGTCGTCGCCGTGGCCGTCGGGGCCTGGTGGACGACCTCGGGGCGGTTCGGCGAGATCCCCCAGGTGGTCGGCATGGACGCCACGCAGGCCCGGGCGTCGGTCGAGGCCGCGGGGTTCACCTCGGCCGTGGAGGAACGGTACGGCAACGACGCGCCGGAACAGGCGGTGATCGGCACCGACCCCCCTTTCGGGCAACGGGTACCGCGCGGTAGTCGGGTCGCGGTGCTCGTCTCGCTCGGCCGCCCGACCGTCCCCACCCCCGGTGCCGGCGACACCCTCTCGGCCTACCAGTCCCGGCTCCGCGACCGCACCCTGCAGTGGACCGTCGCCGACGAGGTCTACAGCGACTCCGTCCCCCGCGGCGTCGTCGCGACGGTCTCCCCGTCGGCCGGCACGGTCGTCCCCACAGGGTCGACGGTGACCGTCCACGTGAGCAAGGGGCCGCGGCCGGTCACGGTCCCCGACGTCCGCGGCCGGGACGAGGCGGCGGCCCGCGCGGCACTGACCGCGGCGGGGTTGCAGGTCGGTGAGGTCCGCCGGGTCTTCGACGCCGACGTCGACGGGGGCGACGCCGTCGCGACCGTCCCCGCCGCCGGGGGCAGCGCCCCCTCGGGCTCGCGGGTGACCCTCGAGCTCTCGAACGCGGTGACGGTCCCCGACGTCACCGGTCTCGGTGGGGACGACGCCCGCCGCCGGCTCAGCGACGCCGGCCTGTCCGCGAAGGACGGGGGCACGACCGCGGAGACGACGGAGGACGCCGGCGACGTCGCCCGGCAGGACCCCGCCCCGGGCACCCGCGTCGACCCGGCCGGGGGCGCGACGGTGACCCTCACCCGGTCGTCGTCCGTGCGCGTGCCGCTGGTCATCGGGCTCACCGCGGACGCCGCCCGGTCCCGCCTCGAGGCCGCGGGGCTCCAGGTGGTCGTCGAGGGCCGCCGGAACGGGTTCGTCGTCACCCAGTCCCCCGGCCCCGTCGGCCGGGCGGCGGAGGGCGACACCGTCACCCTCCACACCCTCTGAGCGGCCCGTCCCCCCCGGGACACAGGGCGAGACCCCCGGGACACGGGCCGAGCCCCATGGAACACGGGCTCAGCCCCCATGGAACACGGACTCAGCCCCCGCTGAGCGGACCCCGTCCCGGAATCCCGCCCCCTCGCGGGATCAGTTCCGCAGCATCTCCGCGACGAGGAACGCCAGCTCCAGCGCCTGCTGGGTGTTCAGCCGCGGGTCGACGACCGTCGCGTACCGGTCCGGCAGGTCGAGGTCGGTGATGTCCTGGGCGCCGCCGACGACCTCGGTGACGTCCTCACCGGTGAGCTCGATGTGCACCCCGCCCGGGTGGGAGCCCAGGGCCCGGTGGACCTCGAAGAAGCCCTGGACCTCGTCGATGATCCGGTCGAAGTCACGGGTCTTGTACCCGTTGGACGACGTGTACGTGTTGCCGTGCATCGGGTCGCACTGCCAGATGACCTTGTGGCCGGTCGCCTCGACGGCCTCGACGATCGGGGGCAGGGCCTCCCGGATCGTGTCGTAGCCCATCCGGGAGATGAGGGTGAGCCGCCCGGGCTCGTTGTGCGGGTCGAGCCGGTGGACGTACTCGACGGCCTCCTCGGGCGTGGTCGTCGGCCCGATCTTCACGCCGACCGGGTTCGCGATGAGCGCGGCGAACGCGATGTGGAAGTCCTCGACGCCACGCGTGCGCTCCCCGATCCAGACCTGGTGCGCCGAGAGGTTGTAGAGCGCGGTCTCGCCGTGCTCGTCCTCGGCCAGGCGCAGCATCGACCGCTCGTAGTCGCGGACGAGCGCCTCGTGGGAGCAGTAGATGTCCGCCGACTGGAGCGTCGTGTCGTCGACCCCGCAGGCGCTCATGAACTCCAGGCCCCGGGAGATCTCCTGGGCGAGGGCCTCGTACCGCGCTCCCGCCGGGGAGTTCGCGACGAACTCACGGTTCCACTCGTGGAGCTTGTGGAGGTCCGCGGTCCCCGAGGACGTCAGCGCCCGGACGAGGTTCATCGCGGCGGACGAGTTCGCGTACGCGCGCACCATGCGCGACGGGTCGTGCTCCCGCGCCTCCGGGGTGGCCTCGATGCCGTTGACGAGGTCGCCCCGGTAGTTGAGCAGGCCGTTGGCGTCCCGGTCCGCCGACCGGGGCTTCGAGTACTGTCCCGCGATCCGGCCCATCTTCACGACCGGGGTCGAGGCCCCGTAGGTGAGGACGACGGCCATCTGCAGGAGCGTCTTGATGTTGCCGCGGATGTGCGGCTCGGTGTTGGCCTCGAAGGTCTCCGCGCAGTCGCCGCCCTGGAGCAGGAACGCGCGGCCGAGGGCGACCTCGGCGAGCTGGGCCTTGAGACGCCGGACCTCGGGGGCGACGACGATCGGCGGGACGGACTCGAGGATCTTGCGCACCCGGTCGGCGTGGGCGGTGTCCCAGGTCGGCTGTTGTTTCGCGTCCCGGGCGAAGGCGTCGTCGAGCTGCTCCCGGATACCATCCGGCAACGGGGGCAGGTCGGGGAGTTCATCGAGCGGGGCGTCAATTGTCCAAGACATGGTCACATCATACGGACAGCACGGACGTCACCCCCATGAGGGCGGTCAGCGGGACCGGCGGGCGGCGCACAACCGGTACCGGACGAGGTTGAACCGCGCGTCCTCGAGCGCGTCGTGGACGGCCCCGGACTGCTCCGGCAACGTCGGCCGCCCGACGTCCTCCCACAGCTGCTTGAGCTCGTGCGTGAAGCGGGGGAGCTCCCGGGGCAGCGTCGTCATGTCCCCCCACAGCTGGACGAGCGCCAGGTGGTCGTAGGCCCCGATCCACGCCCACAGCTCCGGGCGGTCGTGCTGCGCGAGCCACTCGCCCTCCCGGTGGTCGGGCAGGAGGAACCGGAACAGCTCCTCCCGGATCCGCCGGCGCGTCATCCACGCCGGGTCCGACCGGGGAGGCAGGTGCGGCAGCACGTGGCGACGCACCCACGGTCCCGCCCGCCGCGCGTCGAACTCCGTGGACACCGCGTAGAACTCCCGGCCGTCCTCGCAGACCACGCCGATGGACACGAGGTCGACGGTCCGTCCGTCCTCGATGAATTCGGTGTCGTAGAAGTACCGCACCGGGCCGAGTCTATCGTCCGGCCGCCGGCGCGCCCCGTCGGGCCGTGTCCCCCGCCGTCCCGACCGTGGGCGCCGCACCCGCGGGCCGCGACCGGCGGGGCAGCGGGGGCGGGTAGAGCACCCAGCGGAGGTACGGGACCTTCCCCACCGCCCACAGGGCCAGCCCCGCCCCGGCGCACGTCACCAGGCCCAGGACCATCGAGGGGTTGACGTCGAGAAGGACCCCCCACCGGCCCGGGTCCCGGTCGACGAGCCACGGCACGACCGTGCCCCGCACCCAGATCAGGGCCCCCAGGTGGGAGACGTACACGGGCAGGGTGTTCCGGCCCACCACCGAGAGCACCCGGGAGACCACCGGCGTCCGGCCCAGCCACACCGCGACGACCACACCGAACGGCACCGCCGCCACCGACCGCACGAGGGCGAGGAGCACGCTCACCGCCGCCCGCCGCTCCGTGAAGCCGTCGGCGATGAAGTAGAGGTCGACCGGCCGGTAGACCATCTCCCAGCCGACGAACAGGGCCAGGGTCACGACGACGACCGCCGGGCGGTGGGCGCTGTCCGCCAACCGACGCAGCGCCGGGCGGAGGTGGAGACCGAGGAAGAAGGCCGGGGCGTAGACCACGAGCTGACGGACCGCAGGGTGCATGACGGCCCCCGTCGCCGCCGCCACGAACAAGGGCAGCACGGACACGGCGACCGCGGCCCACGGCGGGAACCGGCGCAGCGCCCACGCCGCGAGGGTGTAGAGGATCAGCGCGTGGAGGAACCACAGCCCGGGCTCCCCGGTCACGACCGCCCGGACCAGCTCCCACGGCGTCACGGACTCCGCGCCGAACCCGTGGAGGACCTGGCGGGCGTGCCAGGGGGTGAAGACGACGTACGGCACGAGGAGGAACCACAGCCGCCGGTGCCACAGCTCGCCGAGCGACCGCTCCAGGACGCGGTGGCTGAAGAACCCGGAGACGAGGAAGAACAGGGGCATGCGCACCGGATCGAGGACGGAGGAGAAGAACCCCCACGTCGTGGCCATCCCGTCCGGGTAGCCCGTCACGACGTGCATGAGGCACACCCCGATGATGGACATCCCCTTCGCGACGTCCGCCCAGACGACCCGGCCCGACGCTCCCCCGGCACGCCCCCCGCCGGATACACCGCGGCCGACGGGCCGTGAGGAATTCTCCGTGGTCGTCGACATCCTGTCGAGCGTGCCGTATATCATCGGACGGGTCAAAACGGCCCGGCACCCGGCCCGACCGCCCCGTGCCCGGCCCCTGTACGGAAGGCCCGTCCCGTGCCCCTGCCCGCCCTCCCCGACCCGGCCCCGCTTCCCCGGACGCCCGGGCCCGCGCACCGTGCCGGCGTCCCCCTCAGCCGGCCGGTGAGGATCGCCGGGGCCGTCGTCCTCGCGGCGAGCACCGTCGTCTTCATCCTCACCGTGGTGGTGCGGCCGGACGGGCCGGTCTACCTCCTCGACCTCGACGTCTACCGGGGAGGGGCGCGGCTCGTCCTCGACGGCGGCGACCTCTACGGCACCCCGGTCCCCGTGCGGTTCGGCACGCTGCCCTTCACCTACCCGCCGCTCGCGGCCCTGGTGTTCATCCCGCTGGCCCTCCTGCCGCAGGCCGTGGCCTCCCTCGCCGTGACCGTCGTGACGTGCCTGGGCCTCGCCGTCACCGTCCACGCCCTCGCGCGCGAGGCCGGCACCACGCTGCCCCGGCGGGACGTCGCCGTCGTGTCCGTCCTCGCGCTGCCCGTCCTCGTGTGGTTCCACCCGGTGCTCCAGACGTTCGGCTTCGGGCAGGTCAACGTCGTCCTCATGGCCGTCGTCGCGGTCGACCTCCTGCTCCCGCGGACCCCGTGGCCGCGGGGCGCGCTCATCGGGCTCGCGGCCGCGGTGAAGCTCACCCCGGCGGTGTTCGTGCTCGTCCTCCTCCTGCGCCGGCGGTGGCGGGCGGCCGCGGTCGCGGTGGGCACGGGGCTGGGGGCCAGTGCCCTCGTGTGGCTGGTCCTCCCCGCCGACTCGACGGCGTACTGGTTCGGGGCGCTGCGCGACCCCGGGCGGATCGGGAGGCTCGAGTACGCCTCCAACCAGTCGCTGCGGGGAGTCGTCGCGCGGACGGTCAGCGGCGGGGACGACGTGCAGTCCGTCGTGTGGGTCGTGGCGTCCCTCGTCGTCGCCGTACTCGTCGTCGCGGCGATGGTGCGGCTGCTGCGCCGGGGGGCGGTCACCGCGGCGGTCGTGGCGAACGCGCTGCTGGCGCTCCTGGTCTCGCCGGTGTCCTGGTCGCACCACTGGGTGTGGGTCGTGCCGATGCTGCTCGTCACCGGCGCGGCGGCGGTGGCGGGGCGGGGTGCGGTGCCGGTGGTGCTGGGGTGTGTCGTCGCGCTCGTCGCGACGGTCGCCCCGGTGCACGTGTTCCTGCCGTCCGACGACGGCGTCGAGCGGACGTGGCCGCCCCTCCTCATGATCCTCGGGTCGGAGTACCCGCTGGTCGGGATCGCCTGGCTCGTCGCGGCCGTCGCCGCGCCCCGGGCGTTCCTCCCCGGCCCGCGACGGGCGGCCCCGGCGGGTCCGGCGTCAGGGGCCCCGGAGTCAACGGGTCCGGCGACAGGGGAACCGACGTCAGAGGAACTTCCGGCCGAGACGCCCCACGCGCGCCGCACCGTCGCCGAGACGGACACCTGACCCCGGCTCCGTCCCCTCCGGGTAGCCACGCCCCGCGTTGAGGGACTCCTTGACGTCCGCGGCGTAGACGTCCGGGAGGTACTCCTGGCCGCCGAGGCGGGCGAGCTCCTCCATGATCGCGTCCGTCAGGGCCCGGGCCTGGGCGTAGTCGTCCCCGGCGTCGCGGAAGTCGTCCGGGTGGATGGGGTCGCCGACGACGCACCCGCACCGGTACGGCCGCGGGATCCACGAGCCGATGGGGTTGACCCACTCCGTGTTGATCATCACCACGGGGTACACCGGGCAGTTCGCGGCGAGGGCGATGCGTGCCGCCCCCGTCTTGCCCCGGTAGAGCCGCCCGTCGGGCGACCGGGTGCCCTCGGGGTACATGCCCTGAAGGTCGCCCCGCCCGAGGACCCGCAGCGCGGTGTCCAGGGCCGCGTCCTGGGAGGACTTGTCCGACCGGTCGATCGGGACCTGCCCGACGCCGGAGAAGAACCACCGCTGGATCGTCCCCACGAGGCCCGGGGTGGTGAAGTACTCCTTCTTCGCGAGGAAGGTGATCTGACGGCGCGCCATGAGCGGGAGGTAGAACGAGTCCATGACCGCCAGATGGTTGGAGGCGAGCATCGCCGCCCCCTCATCCGGGATCTTGTCCAGACCGTCCGAGAAGGGCCGGTTGTAGGCCCACAGCAGCGGGCCGACGAAGACGTGCTTCAACCACCAGTACACCTTGTTCTGCATGAGACTCTTCTCTGTGTCGTTCTCGTCGTCAGGCTGGTGCCCCACCGGCACGCCCCGTGACCTCCGCGGCCCGGAGGGCTACGCCGATCATACCGGCCTCCGCCCCCAGCCCCGCGGGTGTGACACGGGCCAGCGGCCGGTGGCCCGCGCCGACGCAGGACTCGGCCATGACCTCGACCGCCCGGTCGATGAAGATGTCGCTGTCGAGGCTGAGGCCGCCGCCGAGGACGATGAGACCCGGGTCCATGACGTCCTGGACGAGGGCGAGACCCCGGCCGAGCCACGTCGAGACGTCGTCGATGACCTCCCGCGCGAGGGGGTCGTCCTCCCGCGCCAGGCGGACGACGCTGCGACCCGTGATCTCCTCCGGCTGCGAGTGGAACTGCTGGGCGAGGCGGCTGTCCGGGTGCCGGCCGGTGGCGATGAACTCCCGCGCGGTGAGCGTGATCGCGCTGCCCGAGCAGTAGCGTTCGAGGCACCCGCGACGCCCGCACGGGCACGCCCGGCCGCCGGGGACGACGGTGAGGTGGCCGAACTCGGGCGCCGTGCCGTAGGCGCCGCGGTACATCTCGCCGTCGATCATGAGCGCTCCCCCGATGCCGGTCCCCAGGGCGAACAGCACCCACGTCCCGGCGTCCTGCGCGACACCGAGGTAGCGCTCGCCCCACGCGGCGGCGTTCGCGTCGTGCTCGAGGATGACCGGCAGCCCGATCCGGGCGGACAGGCGGGCGACGACGTCGGTGTCCCGCCACGGCAGGTGCGGGGCGAACCGGACGGACCGCTGGTCGGCGGTGACGAACCCGGCGACCGCGAGCCCGACGGCGGCGACGTCGTGCCGGGCCCGGAGGATGTGCACGGCGTTGGCGATCGCGGTCTCGAGGGCGTCGACGGACGACGGGGTGGGGAGTTTCTCGACGTCGACGACGGTCCCGTCCGCGTCGACGACCGCCGCGCGGAGGTTCGTCCCCCCGATGTCGATGCCGACCGTGCGCGGGCCGTGGACCACTCCCCTGTCAGACACCACCGTCAGCCACCACTGCCCTTCCTCACCCGGTTCCGGTCGGGTACGATCCTCCGGTCAACCACACCAGGGTAACGGTCAGCCCGACGAGGTCCAACTGTGCCGCGGGGGCACCCGGCCGTCCCCGGCGAGGACGGCGCGGAACTGCCGGCCCATGACCTCCCAGTCCCACGCGGCGACCATGTGGTCCCGACCCGCCCGGCCGTACCGCCGCCGACGCGCGGCGTCGTCGAGCAGTGCCGCGACGGTCCGTGCGACGTCCCCGGTGTCCCGGCCGTCGACGACGTCCCCCGTCACCCCGTCGACGACGGTCTCCGGGGCGCCGCCGCCGTCCCCGGCGACGGTGGGCACGCCGCAGGCCTGGGCCTCGAGGAACACGATCCCGAGGCCCTCGACGGAGAAGCCGCCCGCCCGCGTGCGGACGGGCATGGCGAAGACGTCGCCGGCGCTGAACGCCCCGACGAGGTCGTCCGGGGGCACGGGCCCGGTGAACGTCACATGGTCGGCGACCCCGAGGTCGCCGGCGCGGCAGGCGAGGCGGCTGCCGTACTCCCGCGGCGACGCGTCGGGGCCGCCGCCGGGCCCGACGACGAGGAGGTGCGCGTCCGGGACGGTGCGCAGGATCCCCGGCATCGCCTCGACGAGCGTGTCCTGGCCCTTCCGGGGCACGATGCGGGACACGCAGACGACGAGGGGCCGACCGGCCGGGACGCCGTACCGGGCGCGGATCCGGCCGGCGGCGTCGGGGTCCGGGTGGAACCGGGCCGTGTCGACCCCTCCGGGCAGGGGCTCGAGGGCGACGTCCGGGCCGAAGGCGGACGCGAACCGGCGCCGGGCGTACCGGGAGACGAAGGTGAGGCAGTCGCAGTCGCGACCGATCCGGCGGAGGACCGCGCGCCCGCCCGGGACCATCGACCACCCGACCTCGTGGCCGTGGGTGGAGGCGATGACGCGGGTCGCGCCGGCCGCCCGGGCGCGGCCCGCGAGCAGGCCGAGCGGCGTCGAGGACCCGAACCACACGGTGTCGATCCCCTCCGCGCGGATGAGGTCCGCCATCGCGCGCCCCGTCGCGGGGGTGGGGAGCATGACCCGTCGCGGCCACCGCACGACGCGGTACGGCAGCCCCGCGTCGTGACGCCGCGCCGCCTCACGGTCCTGCGTCGAGGCGAAGACGGTGAGGCGGTCGGGGTCGATGAGGCCGCAGTAGTCGCGGAGATACGACTGGATCCCGCCGAGGGTCGGCGGGAAGTCGTTCGTGACAAGAAGGACGCGCGGCCCGGACGTCGCCATCAGTACCGCGCGGCCCCCGCGAACGGCATGCTGTCGACGCTGCTGACCTGGACCGGGATGCCGTAGTCCGAGGCGTGGACGATCTTGCCGTCCCCGATGTACATGCCCACGTGGGTGACCCCCGGGTAGAACCCGACGATGTCGCCGGGCTGGAGGGCGTCCCGGCTCACCGGCGTGCCACCGGAGACCTGGGCCTGGGACGTGCGCGGGATGGACTTGCCCTGCTGCTGGTAGGCCCAGTACATGAGACCGGAGCAGTCGAAGGCGTCCGGGCCGGCCGCACCCCACGAGTACGGGGCCCCGAGCTTGCCGAGGGCGGCCTGCACCGCACCGGTGACGGCCTGGGCGACGTCGCCCGCGGAGCCGAGGGGCCCGGAGCTCACGGCCTCCTGCACCTGGCCGAGGAACGTCTGGACGTCGACGTCGATCGGGCCGTGCCTGTCGACCCACCGCTGCTTCTGCTCGGGGGACATGCCGTCGACGGCGGCGGTGATCTGGTCACGGAGGGTGTCCAGCTGGCTGGTCCGCTCCGCCAGCTCCTGCTGCCGGTGGCGCAGGTCGGAGACGGAGAAGTCGGCCGTGGCCTTCGCCCGCATCGCGGCGGACTTCGCGGACGCCGCCTTCTCCAGGGACTCGCGCATCCGCGTCTGCGTCGCACGGTCGTTGGCCCGGAGGGCGTTGATGTACGCGGCGCGGTCGACGGCGGCCTGCGGGGTGCCGGCGCCGGCGATCGCGGCGACCTGCTCGGCCGTGGCCCCGCGGTACTTGGCGTTGGAGAGTTCCGTGACGTCCTTCGCCGACGCCGCGGCCTGGGCCTGGGCGGCCTCAGCCTCGCGGCTCGTGCGCTCCACGTCGGCGGCGGCCCGGTCGCGCTCCTGCTGCGCCAGGCCGATGCCGGAGGTGACCTCCTGGACACGGTCGCTGACGGCCTGGCTCTGCGCGGAGACCGCGCTCAGCCGGTCGAGGAGCGCATCCGCGTCATCCGTCGGCAGCGGGGAGGTGTCGACGGGCATGTCCGCCGGGTCGACCGGCGCCGGGGGCGCGACGGGTGCGGCGGGCTGCGGTGCCGACTGGTCGGCGGGGGCCGCCGGGTCCGCGAGGGCGGACGGCGCCGCCGCGGACGCCAGGGTGAGTGAGAGGAGACCGGTGACGGTCCGGCGGGCACGACGACGTGAAGGGAGCGAATGCGTGGGCACGTTCAAGGATTCCTGTCCAGTGGGGCTGACGCTGACAGTCTGCCACATCAGTGTGGGGGGTGTGGCTGAACTGCCGCCGGGGGGTGGATCAGAACCGGACCGCGTTGTTGACCGGCATGTAGTTGAGGTCGTTCACCTGCACCGGGGAGCCCTCGTTGAGGGCGTTGACGATCTTGTTGTCACCGATGTAGATGCCGACGTGGGACGCACCCGCGTAGTAGGAGACGATGTCGCCGGGCTGGAGGTCGTCGAGGGAGACCGGGGCCCCACCGTACGCCTGGGCGTCGGAGGTCCGCGGGATGGCCTTGCCGACCTGCTGGTAGGCCCAGGAGGTGAGCCCGGAGCAGTCGAAGGCGTTGGGGCCGGCGGCGCCCCACGCGTAGGGGCTGCCGACCTTGGACATCGCGGCGTCGGCGATCTGGCGGCCGACGGAGACGGCGGCGTCGACGGAGGCGGGGACGTCGGACGGGGCGAGCGCCGGGCCACCCTGGAGCGAACCGGCCGGGGTGCCTACCGGGGCGGCGGGAAGCGCCTGGGAGACCTGGTCGACGAGCTGGTCCGGGACGTCGACGGAGACGTCGGTGCCGGGGACCGTGAACGTCGCGGCGTTGGCGGTCGCCGGGGCGACGACGGCGGCGCTGACGCCGACAACGGCGGCGACGGCGGCGGTGCGGCCGGTGTGGTTCTTCTTGAGGTGCTTGCCCATGTGGGTGGAAGCCTTTCCGTGTGAGTCGATTCCTGAGGGGATCGAGGGCGACGGTCGGTCCGCCGGGAGGGGTTAGGTCGGTGACGCGGTGGCGGTGTCATCGGCGATGGTCCCGTCGTGGGACCGCGTCTCGCAGACCCCCTTCCTCGAAGGTCTCGAGAAGATTACGAAACGGCAACGTTTCATGTCCAGCCCATCGCCCCGACCGCACCCTGTCAGCGCTTGTTATGGATCCGTGACCAAACCGGCCAGCCGCCGGGGACCGTCGCGACATCCCGTTGTTATCGATCCGTAATAAAGACATGACCAGCGCATTTCAGGGCACCCCTTCCGCTGCCCGCGCCGCCCCGACAGGCCCCGACCCGGCCACATTCGGAGTTACTGTGAGCTTGGTCACACTCTGTCGCGTGTCTGTCCCAATCACCCCAGGATCACCGCGGGTCACACCGTCCACATCGCCCGGGGACGTCCCCGGGCGGTTCCGTACCCGTCCGCACGTGCTCGCGGTCCGCGGCGGCCTCCCGGGGGACCGTCCACCCCGCCGGCTACGCTGGACCCGTGCACAGCGACCACCCCGCCGGGCCCGGCGACAGGGCCCCCGAGACCCCGGCCTCCTCTCCCGCTCCGCGTTCCGTTCCGCCCACCTCCCCGCCCGCATCCACGTCACGCGCCACGTCCGGCACGACGACGGCTGGTTCCACCGGAGGCACGTCCGGCACGACGACGGCAGGGTCCACGGGCGCCACGTCCGGCACGACGACGGCAGGGGCCACGGGCGGCACGTCCGGCACGACGACGCCCCGGGGCACGGTCGACTGGTCGCGGTTCGACGCCGCCTGGGAGCGGTGCGTCGTCGTGGATGTGGAGACCACCGGGCTGGACCCCGCGACCGACCGCATCATCGAGTGCGCGGTGCTCGTCGTCGACCGCGGGGAGGTCCGTCGGACCCATTCCGCCCTCGTCAATCCCGGACGCCCGCTCCCAGAGGTCATCACGGGCATCACCGGGATGGTCGACGCCGACCTCGCCGACGCGCCCCGGGCCGACGCCGCCCTCCCCCGGATCCTCGACCTCATCGGGGACCTGCCGTTGCTCGGCCACAACGTCGCGTTCGACATCGCGTTCCTCGAGGCCGAGGCCCACCGCGCGGGCGTCGACCTGCCGACCGGGGGCCGACCGGGGCCGCGCATGCGTGACCGGGCGGTGTGCACGGCCGCGGCGGCCCGGGCGGTGATCCCCCGCGCCGCGGTGGGCCGGTACCGGCTGTCGACCCTCAGCGAGTACATCGACGCCCGGCACCGCCCCACCCACCGGGCTGTCGACGACGCCCTGGCGACCCTCGAGCTCTACCGGGTCCTGCGGCGTCACCGTCGCCGCCCCGACCCCCGGTGGGTGCCGACGGGCCCCTCCACGGCGACACCCTGACGCCGCCCACGACCTGTCCACCGCGCCGCGGCCACCGCCCGGATCCCCGTGCCGGGCGCCATGTGCCCGGGCACGCACATACGACCGCACCCCGCCGTCCCTCTCGGGGATGACGGGGTGCGGTGGTGACCGGGGTCAGCGCGCGGTGGCCGCGCGCCTGGCGGGTGGATCAGCTGTCGTAGCGGTCCTCGCCGGACTCCCAGGCCTCCTTGTTGCGCTCCTGGAGCTTCTCGAACATCTCCTTGCGCTCGTGGTGGTTCGCTTCCTCGATGCTCTCCGCGGTGTCCGCGACCGAGGCCGGGTCCGGGCGGAACATTCCGCCGCGACCGGGCTCGCCCGCCGCGCCGAGCTCGTTCATCGTCTTCGGGACGACGGCGCCGGCGTACGGCAGCGGGATCGGGTGGCCGTGCTCGTCCACCGGGCCGAGCGGCTGGTGGACCTCGATGAAGCCACCGCTCGGGAGCTGGCGGATGGTGCCGGTCTCGATACCGTGCTCGAGCACCTCGCGGTCGGACCGCTGGAGGCCCAGGCACAGCCGGTACGCGATGAAGTACGCGGCCGGCGGGAGCAGGATCAGACCGATGCGGCCGACCCAGGTCATCGCGTTGAGCGAGATCTGGAAGTGGAGGGCGAACAGGTCGTTACCACCGGAGATCGTCAGGAGCGCGTAGAACACGAGCGCCATGACGCCGAGGGAGGTCCGGACCGGAACGTCCCGCGGACGCTGCAGCAGGTTGTGGTGCGCGTTGTCGCCCGTGAGCTTCGCCTCGATGAACGGGTAGGCGAAGAGGAGGGCGACGAGGATGCCCAGCATGACCGCGACCCAGAACACCGCCGGGACGGTGTAGTTGCCGAGGTAGAGCTCCCACGCCGGCATGACACGGGCGGCACCGTCCGTCCACAGCATGTAGATGTCGGGCTGCGAGCCGGCGGAGACCTGCGACGGGTTGTACGGGCCCAGGTTCCAGATGGAGTTGATCTGGAACAGGCCGCCCAGCAGCGCGACGACACCGAAGGTGATGAGACCGAAGGACACGGAGTGGACGGCGAAGACCGGCATGATCCGGACGCCGACGACGTTGCGCTCCGTCCGGCCCGGGCCGGGGAACTGCGTGTGCTTCTGGAACCAGACCAGCGCGAGGTGCGCGGCGATCAGGGCGAGCAGGATGCCCGGGATGAGCAGCACGTGCGCGATGTACAGGCGCGAGATGATGATGTCGCCCGGGAAGTCACCGGCGAACATGATCCAGTGCATCCAGGTGCCGATCACCGGCAGGCCGATGATGATCGCGGACATGATGCGCAGGCCCACGCCGGAGAGCAGGTCGTCCGGGAGGGAGTAGCCCATGAAGCCCTCGGCGACGGACAGGAGGAGCAGCACGCAGCCGATCGCCCAGTTCGCCTCACGCGGCTTGCGGAACGCACCGGTGAAGAAGATGCGCATCATGTGGACCATGATCGAGATCGCGAAGAGCAGCGCCGCCCAGTGGTGGACCTGGCGGATGAAGAGGCCGCCACGCACCTCGAAGGAGAGGTTCAGCGCGGTCTCGTACGCGCGGGACATCTCGACGCCGTTCAGCGGGGCGTACGCACCGTCGTAGATGACCTTCGACATCGAGGGGTCGAAGAAGAGCGTCAGGTACACACCGGACAGGATGAGGATCACGAAGGAGTACAGCGCGATCTCACCGAGCATGAAGGACCAGTGGGTCGGGAAGACCTTGTTGATCTGCGTGCGCACCATGCCGGCGGCGGTGTACCGCTCGTCCATGTTGTTGGCCGCCGTGGCCAGGTGCGACTGTTTCGTTGTCGTTGTCATGACTTGCGCTCCCAGAATGCCGGGCCGACGGGCTCGATGAAGTTGCCCTTGGCGTAGAAGTACCCATCGCTGTCAACGGAGATCGGCAGCTCGGGAAGCGCACGGGCCGCCGGGCCGAAGACCGGCTTGCCGTAGTGCAGCGCGTCGAACTGCGACTGGTGGCACGGGCAGAGAATGCGGTTGGTCTGCTGCTCGTACAGCGACGTCGGGCACCCGATGTGCGTGCAGATCTTCGAGTAGGCGTAGTAGTCGCCGTAGTGGAAGTCCTCCTGGCCCTGACGCTGGACGGCGTTGAGCGCGTCCTTGTGCCGCAGGCGGATCAGCATGACGGCGTTCCGCGAGCCGTGGATGGACTCCATCTGCTCCTCGTAGACGTCACGCTCGGCGTCGTACTTGTCGTTGTCGTTGACCATCTCCTCGGTCATGGGGAACACCGTCTCCATGCCGCCGGCGGAGAGGTCCTCCGGGCGGAGCCGCACGAGGCGGCTGACGCCGGCCGTGGAGTAGTGGCCGTCGCGCTCCTCGGCGACGGCGCCGGTGTCGCGGCCGAGGTAGACCTTCTCGTTGTGCTCGGTGAGGGTCCAGCCGGTCGTCCACAGCGTGCCGTCGCCGGAGATCGACATCGCCTTCGGCTTCCACGGGTTCTTGATGATGCCGCCGAGCGGGAGGATCACGGACAGGCCGGCGAGGGCGGCGCCACCGCCCATGAGGCCCATGAGGACCTTGCGGCGACCCAGCGTCGACGTCTGCCAGGAGTCGTTGAGCAGCGCGACGAGCGTGCGCCGGTCAACCTCCTCCGACGGACCGTCGTGGCGGCGCTGCACGGAGATCTCGTCCGGGACGAAGTCCTTGGAGAACTGCACGGCGCCGATGCCGATGAAGAGGATCGCGAGACCCGCGCTCAGGCCCAGCAGCGGGGTGTACAGGCTGTACATCCCGACGCCGTCCTGCTCGAGGTGCTTGTACTCCCACGGCCAGAACAGGTACACGCCGATGAAGACGATGCCCATGAGGATGGCCAGGATGAACCACACGGCGACGCGGCGCGAGGCCCGCTTCTCCGCGGGGTCACCGGGGATGGGGAACCGCTCCTTGCGGTACGCGACGGTGACGTCGTCCAGTTCCGTTCCGAGGCGGGCGAGCTCGTCATTGCTCATCTCCGCGAGCTCGGCCTTGGTGTAGCTGCTTCTGGTCTCACTCATGACCGGGATCCAATCCACATGGCCGCGCCGATCAGCACGACGATACCGACGAACCACATCAACATGCCCTCGGTGACCGGGCCGATACCGCCGAGGTCGTAACCGCCCTGGCTCGGGGTCTCCTTGGCCGACTTGATGTAGGCGATGATGTCCTTCTTCTCGTCCGCCGTGAGCTGGCGGTCGGAGAACTTCGGCATGTTCTGCGGGCCGGTGAGCATGGCCTGGTAGATCTCCTGCTCGTTGGCCGGGCCGAGCGGCGGGGCGTACTTGCCGCCCGACAGGGCACCGCCCTTACCCGTGAAGTTGTGGCAGGAGGCGCAGTTCAGCCGGAAGAGATCGGAACCGCGGGCGACGTCCTTCGGGTCGATCTCGCCGTTCTTGTTGTTCTCACCGCGGAGGGACTCCATGGAGATGGACCCGTCCGCGTCACGGACGATGCCCGGTCCCCCACCGTTGGCGTTGACGTACGCCGCGAGCGCGAGCGTCTGCTGCTCGTTGTAGCGCGGGGCCTTGCGGCCGGCCTGCGCCTCGTTACGGAGCATCGGCATGCGGCCGGAGTGCACCTGGAAGTACACGGCGCCTTCGCCGACACCGACGAGGTTCGGCCCGCGGTCACGGACACCCTGGAGGTTCGCACCGTGGCAGGTGATGCAGGCGACCTGGTAGATCTCCTTGCCCTGCTGGACGAGAGCCGCCTCATCCGTGTTGGCGGTCGCGGTCTGCGGGTCGGGTGTGAGCGCGTCGGCCAGGAAGCCGGCACCGGTCAAACCGATCAGCAGCGCGAAGGCCCCGGCCAGGGTGCGGCGGAGCCGGCGACGGCTCCTTTTCGTCATGCGGCCCCGCGTGCGGCGGGACGCCTTGGCGGGAGTCGGGCCCGCGGCAGTGTTGGAGTTGGTATCCATCTTGTTCCCTTTAGCTCGTCATTGGAATGCGATGGGCTGTAGGCCGGCCAGTGGTCGACCCGAACGGCCTACTACTGGATGAGGTAGATCGTGACCCAGAGGCCGATCCACACGACGTCGACGAAGTGCCAGTAGTAGGACACGACGACGGCCGCGGTGGCCTGGGCGGGGGTGAACTTGGACTTCATCGTCCGCAGGATGATGACGACGAAGGCCAGGACACCGGCGAGGACGTGCGCGCCGTGGAAGCCGGTGGTGATGAAGAACACCGACCCGTAGACGCTGCTGTCCACGCGGGTCCCCTCCTCGTAGAGGTGGAAGTACTCGTACCCCTGACCGATGAGGAAGATCAGACCCATGACGACGGTGAGGGCGTACCACCGTCGGAGCCCGAAGACGTCACCCCTCTCCGCGGCGAACACGCCCCACTGGGCGGCGAACGACGATCCCACGAGGACCACCGTGATCACCGCCGCGTACGGGACGTTCAGTTCCGTCGGCTCCGAGGGCCAGTTCCCCTGCGAGTTGGCCTTGGACACGAAGTACATCGCGAACAGGCCCGCAAAGAACATCAATTCCTGAGACAGGAACACGATGGTGCCGACACTGACCATGTTCGGCCGGTTCAGTGTCGCGACCCGTCGTGTCGCTGCCGTACCTGGGTTTCCAACTGCGCTCGTCACGTAGATCAGTATGACGCCTCCAGCCCGCAGAGTCGATTCGCAACCCCGGGAACCTTCCAACTCTCTGCAAACCTGCAGGTCGCGGCTGTCAGATTCCCGGGAATCCACCACTAACGGGGTTAGCCGGGAACTTTTCGACCCTCCCGTCCGACGCAAGCCAAACACCCAGGTCGACACCACGGACCTCAGGCGTCACAGCACAACCGCCGCGTCCCCGTGGCCCACGCGCCCCCACCCCCGGGCCGGGCGCCTCGACCACCCTGTCACACCCCACCGCCGGCGCCCTCCCCCGGCACCCGGGGCGCCCCGGAGGAGCACCTGCTGCTCCACCCCCGCTAAGCTGGACGGACCTCACACCGGACCGCCGCGACGTACCGGGTGCGGCACCCGCCGCACGCACGCCACGCCCGCTGGCGTGCCGACCACACGGGCACGCCACGTGCCCGTGCGTCGGGCGCGGGTCCGGAGCAGAACTCCCCTGCGGAAAGGCGGAACACCGTGCCCACACCACCCTCCAGCGACATGCCCTCGCCCGACACCGCCGCCACCGGCCCGAACGCCGCCACCGGCCCCGACGTCGCCGGCGGCCGGGGCCCCGCGCGCTCGACGGCCGCGGACGTGACCTCGGCCCTCGACGAGGGACAACTCCCGTCGTCGTACTTCACGTGGCCGGGGGTCCTCGACCGCATCGGCCGCCGGGAGGAGCTCAGCGAGTCCCAGGTGACCTGGGCCGTCCGCGAGATCATGGCCGGGGAGGCCTCCCCCGCCCGCATCGCGGCGTTCGCCTTCGGCATCCGCGTCAAGGGCATCTCCGCCGCCGAGCTCGCGGCGGCCGCCGGGGCGATGCGGGAGTTCGCCACGTCCGTCGACTTCTCGGACATCCCGGGGACGGTCGACATCGTCGGTACCGGGGGCGACGGCCACCACACGGTGAACATCTCGACGATGGCCTCCTTCGTCGTCGCCGGCGCCGGGGTGCCGGTGGTCAAGCACGGCAACCGCGCCGCGTCGTCGAAGTGCGGCGGTGCGGACATGCTCGAGGCCCTCGGCCTGGACATCGACCGCGACCCGCGGACCGTGCACGACGACGCCCTGGCCACGAACTTCGCCTTCATGTTCTCGAAGACGTACCACCCGGCCATGCGGTACGCGGGCCCGATCCGCTCCGACCTCGGGGTCCCGACCATCTTCAACCTGCTCGGCCCGATGACCAACCCGGCCCAGCCGGACTACGGGCTCATCGGCTGCGCGTTCCGCGACATGATGCCGATCGTCGGCGGGGCGTTCGCCCACCAGGGCAGCCGGGTGCTCATCGTCCGTGGCCTCGACGGCATGGACGAGGTCAGCATCTGCGCGCCGACGGAGGTCGTGACGGTCGACGCGGAGGGGCGGACCGGTGAGGCGGTCATCAACCCGCGCTCGCTCGGGCTCGACGTCTACGACCCGGACAGTCTGCGTGGCGGCGACCCGGAGTACAACGCGCGGGTCGCCCGCGACCTCATGGCCGGACAGGTCCACGGCGCGGTCAAGGACGCGGTCCTGATCAACGCCGCGGCAGCCCTGGTGGCGGTCCACGGCTGGGAGGAGGAGGGGCTCATCCCCGCGTTGCGGTCGCAGCTCGTCGTCGCCCGCCGGTCGCTGGAGTCCGGGGCCGCCCTGCGGACCATGGAGCAGGTCGTCAACCGTCCCTGAGGTCACCGGGCCCTCGCCCGGGGTCATGTCACCGGGCTGTCGCCCCGGGGCGGTGTCCTCCCCCCCCATCAACGCACGAGACGACGGGGCACCCACAGGAAGGATGTGGGTGCCCCGTCGTCGTGTCGGGTCACGGGCACCGGCGGCGGTCGGGCGTCACACGCCTCCGCCCGCCGATGCCGGCCGGGGACCGGTCACCGGGTCTCCGGTCGACCGGTCAGTGCTTCTCCGGCGGAACGCCGTACTGCAGGTTGAGCTTCGTCGCGGCCCAGATGAGGATGACCGCGCCGGCGACGATCATCCACAGGTGCCAGAAGGCGATCCCGTAGCCGATGACGGCGACGCCGCACGTCATCGCGAAGGGCCAGATCGAGCTCGCGGAGAAGAAGCCGAGCACACCGGCGCCGTCCTCGATCTCCGCCTCCTCCCAGTCGTGGGGGGCGATGTCGGACTTGCTGTCCGTGAGGTGGAGGTACGCCGCGAGCATGAGGCTCAGGAGCGTCGCGAGTGCCAGCGCCGTCCCGCCGGCCCACTCGATGCCGACCCGGCTGCCCGGGTCGCTCACCAGGCCGGTGGCGACGAAGTAGAACACGGTCATGACGACGAAGAAGGCCGACAACCCGTAGAAGATCTTCGATGCGGAGTTCATGGTCTCTATCCTCTTCTCTGCCGCCGGGCCTACGCAGCCTGGTTGCGGTCGACGCTGTTGTTGCCGTCGCGGGTCATCTCACGGCCCGGGACGAACGGCTTCGTCGAGGTCGCGAAGCCCTTCTCACCGATCGACTCGAGGGCCTCGGAGTTCGGGGCCTTGGGGTGCTGCTCCCGGTACTGGATGTAGCTGGTGAACTTCTCCGGGGAGACGACGCGGACCTCGAAGTTCATCATCGCGTGGTAGGTGCCGCACATCTCGGCGCAGCGGCCGACGAAGGCGCCCTCCTGGTCGATCGAGGAGATCTGGAACCGCCGCTCCGACTGGTTGGCCTCCGGGTGCGGGAAGACGTCCCGCTTGAAGAGGAACTCCGGAACCCAGAAGGAGTGGATGACGTCCGCGGACGCGAGGTTGAACTCGATCGGCGTGTTCGACGGGAGCACGAGGACCGGAACCTCCTCGGTCGAGCCGAGCGTCTCGATCTTGTCGAAGTTCAGGTACGAGTAGTCGTCCTTCGCGCGGCCGTGGATCGGGCCGACGGACTCACCCTCCTCGCCGCGGGTGGTCGACTCGAACTGCGACCCCTCGGCCTTGTCCTGGGCCTCGCGGTCGACGCCCTGGTAGGTCGTCCCGCCGTTGAGCGAGGCGTCGACCTCGCCGTAGCCGAACTTCCAGTTCCACTGGAAGCCCGTGACGTCGACCTTGACCTTCGGGTCCTTGTCCTGGGCCGTCACCGTGCCCTGGGTCTGGACGGTGAAGAAGAACAGGACCATGACGATGAGGATCGGGATGGTCGTGAGCACGAGCTCAAGGGGCACGTTGTACCCGGTCTGCCGGGGGAACTCCCCCTTGCCCTTCTTCTCGGCACGCTTGGCGCTGAAATTCACCACGGCGAAAATCAGGAGGCCCCACATGACGATGCCGATGATCCAGGCCGCGACCCAGACCCAGACCCAGAAGTTGCCCATCTGGGTCGCCTCGGGGGTGATGCCCTTCGGCCAGCCGAAGCGGAGTGCCCGGAAAAATGCGTTGTCCGGCGGATTCACGCCACAGCCTGCCAGGAGCAGCGAGCTTGCACCCAGGACGCCGGCCAGAGCCAGCTTCCGGGTCTTTGAGAGCGCCATGCGGTGTTCCACGCGAGTATGCCTTCCTCGATCACACGTCGTGTTGCCTCGGGTCAACCTGTCACACCGCCTGCAGTACGCGGTACGACAGACCCGGTTCACCCGGAACCTTAGTCCATCACGGCGCAGGACTCTGCATCACCGTCACCGGTTGTCCCTTTTCGGGGTTGGCCGACGCCACACGGGACACCATTCCCGCTGCCCCGCACCCGGGCCCCCGGTCGCCTCCCCGGCCCGGACGGCGTCGTCCGGACCACCCCGGTGTTCCTCCGCGGGGCTGTCCGGGGCTCCGGGTACTGTTGGGACATCCACCGGGGCCGTCCCGCCCACCGGGACGGATCGGCGGCGGTCCCTGCCCGCCCTCCGTGTCCCCTCCCCTGTCCCCAACCCATGGAGTTGAACCTCTCACTATGTGCGGCCTGCTTGGATTCCTCTCGTCCGACGGCTCCGCCGGCATCGTCGTCGACGCCGTCACCGAGGCCCTGCCCTGCATGCACCACCGCGGTCCGGACGACAGCGGCACGTGGCACGACGACGACGTCGTCTTCGGCTTCAACCGCCTGTCGATCATCGACATCGCACATTCCCACCAGCCGCTGCGCTGGGGCCCCCCGGAGTCCCCGGACCGGTACGCCCTGACCTTCAACGGTGAGATCTACAACTACGTCGAGCTCCGGGAGGAGCTCCGGGCGGCCGGCCACGAGTTCCGGACCGACGGCGACTCGGAGACGATCGTCGTCGGGTTCCACCACTGGGGTGCCGACGTCGTCGAGCACCTCCGGGGCATGTTCGCCTTCGCGGTGTGGGACTCCGTCGAGCGGACGCTGTTCCTCGCCCGCGACCCGTTCGGCATCAAGCCGATGTACATCGCGACGACGGACGCGGGGACGGTCTTCGCGAGCGAGAAGAAGTGCATCCTCTCCATGGCCGGGACCATCGGTCTCGACGAGAGCCTTGACCCGCGTGCGATCGAGCACTACACCGACCTCCAGTACGTTCCGGAGCCGGAGTCCCTCCACGCCGCCGTCCGGCGCCTGGAGTCCGGCTGCCACGCGACCGTCGCCCCGGGCGGCGAGGTCACGCAGACCCGCTACTTCCGCCCGCGGTTCCCGGTGACCCCGGTGCGGTCCGGGGAGGAGGACGCCCTCTTCCGCAGGATCGCCGCGGCGCTGGAGGACTCCGTCGAGAAGCACATGCGGGCCGACGTCACGGTCGGGTCGTTCCTCTCCGGCGGGATCGACTCCACCGCGATCGCCGCGCTGGCGAAGCGTCACAACCCGGACCTCCTGACGTTCACCACCGGCTTCGAGCGCAACGGGTACTCCGAGGTCGACGTCGCGGCGGAGTCGGCCCGCGCCATCGGGGCCGAGCACATCGTCAAGGTCGTCTCCCCGGAGGAGTTCGCCGAGGCCGTGCCCCGCATCATCTGGTACCTCGACGACCCCGTGGCCGACCCCGCCCTCATGCCGCTGTACTTCGTCGCCGCGGAGGCCCGCAAGCACGTCAAGGTCGTCCTGTCCGGCGAGGGCGCCGACGAGCTCTTCGGCGGCTACACGATCTACCGGGAGCCGCTGTCCCTCGCGCCGTTCGAGAAGATCCCCGCCCCGCTGACGTCCGTGCTGTCCCGGCTCGGCGACGCGCTGCCCGACGGGATGCGGGGCAAGTCGCTCCTCCAGCGCGGCACGACGCCGCTCGAGGACCGGTACTACGGCAACGCCCGCTCGTTCAGCTACCCGCAGCTGGAACGGGTCCTCCGCGACGCCCGGCCGGAGTGGGACCACCGGGAGGTCACCGCGCCGATCTACGCCGAGTCCCGCGACATGGACCCGGTCGCGCGCATGCAGCACCTGGACCTGTTCACGTGGCTGCGCGGCGACATCCTCGTCAAGGCGGACAAGATCACGATGGCGAACTCCCTGGAGCTGCGCGTTCCGTTCCTCGACCGCGCGGTCTTCGACGTCGCCCAGACGATCCCCCACGAGCTCAAGCTCAGCCACGGGACGACGAAGTACGCGCTCCGCAAGGCCCTGGAACTCATCGTGCCGGAGCACGTCATCAACCGGAAGAAGCTCGGGTTCCCGGTGCCGATCCGGCACTGGCTCGCCGGGCCGGAGCTCTACGACTGGGCGCGCCGCACCATCGAGGACTCGCAGACGGACCACATCTTCAACAAGGCCGAGGTGCTCTCCATGCTCGACGAGCACCGCCGGTCGATGACCTCCGGGTCCGGCCCCGACCACTCCCGGCGGCTGTGGACGGTCATCGCGTTCATGATCTGGCACGGCATCTTCGTGGAGAAGCGCATCACCCCGGACATCGACCAGCGGGACTACCCGGTCGAACTCTGAGGCACGGCCCCGCGGCGTCGCCCGGTGCGGGCGGGTCCGGGGCGTACGGGCCGGAGCGGGCTCCCGTGCGGGCGGGCCCCGCGGTGTCGCCCGGTGCGGGCCGCCCACCCCGCTGTACACACGGACGCCCCCGGCGTGACGGGTCAACCGTCACACCGGGGGCGTCCGTCGTCCGGCCGGTCCTGTCAGGACCGCCGGGTCACGGTGAACCCGTTCCTCCGGATCAGCTGAAGGAGTCGCCGCAGGCGCAGGAGCCGGTGGCGTTGGGGTTGTCGATCGTGAATCCCTGGGACTCGATGGTGTCCGAGAAGTCGATGCGCGCACCGGTCAGGTACGGAGCGGACATCCGGTCGACGACGAGCGTGACGTTGTCGAACGTGTCGACAAGGTCGCCGTCGAGCGAACGGTCGTCGAAGAACAGCTGGTAGCGCAGGCCCGCGCACCCGCCCGGCTGGACGGCGATGCGGAGCGAGAGATCGTCCCGGCCCTCCTGGGCCAGCAGAGCGCCGGCCTTCTGCGCGGCGGCCTCAGTGAGCACGACACCGGTCGCGGTGGCCGGGGCAGTCGTTTGTGGAGCAGTCATGAATCCTCCTCGGTGGGTTAGACGGAGTCCACGGTACCCCGTCGTCTTCCCTCAACGCCACACCCCGCCGGACCATTCCGTGCCCGGGGCACCGATCCGTCACGCCCCCCGCCCGGGGCACGGTACGGTCCCTCCTCCGCGCGGGCCGCTGAGCGGCCCCTCCCGCCCGGGGCACTGATCCGTCGCGCCCCCGCCCGGGCGGACCGTCCCCCGCGGCGTCGGGGCGTCGACCCCCTCCCCCGGCCTCCACGGGACCTCCTTTGCCGCCCCGCCGGACGCTCATCTAGCCTGGACAGCGTGAAGATCCCCTCCTGGAAGTCCCGGACCTCGGGCGACGAGTCGACGACCACCGCTGACGGACACGACGCCGCGACCGCCGTCCCGGTGTCGGCGCAGGCAGACACCGGGGGCCCCGACCCCGACGAGACCGACGCCGCCGCCCTGCCGAAGAGCCGCACGCCGAAGAAGGGCCGCCCGACCCCGAAGCGCAACGAGGTCGAGCGGCGCGCCGGCGTCCGGAAGTCGCCGTACGACGCCCCGCTCACCCCCGCCGAGGCCCGCAAGCGCCGCAAGGAGGCCAAGGCCTCCATGTCGCGCGAGGAGTACAAGGCCATGAAGCGCCGCGACCGGGAGAAGGCCGCGGCGGCGCGCCGGACGGCCAACGAGCGCATGATGGCCGGCGACGAGCGGTACCTCATGCCCCGCGACCGGGGCGAGGTCCGGAAGTTCGTCCGCGACTGGGTCGACTCGCACCGGTATCTCATGAACTTCTTCATGCCCGTCGCCCTCGTGGTGCTCGTCATCATGTTCGTCGGCCTGAAGGTCCCGGCGGTGTCCCAGACCGTGTCGATCGTCCTCATGGTCCTCGTCATCGTCATGGCGGTCGAGGGCCTGCTGCTCGGCCGGCGGGTCAACCGGGAGGCGCGGGACCGGTTCCCGGGGACGACGGAGACGGGCGTGGGCCTCGGCTTCTACGCCTTCAGCCGGGCGACGATGATCCGGCGGATGCGCACCCCGGCCCCGCAGGTCGCGGTCGGTGAGGTCCCCGGGGGCCGGTCGCGGTGACCGGCGACCCGGTGACGTTCGGTGACGTCACGCCCCCCGACGACGACGCCGCCCGCGCCGCACTGACCCGGCTCGCCGGGGTCGCCGTCCCGGCCGGTGCCGGCGCCACGGTCCGCACCCCGGAGCCCGCGGTCGCGCGGGTCGCCGGGTGGCTCGCCGCCCGCGGGTCGTCGGCCTCCGACTGCCGGCTCGTCATCTTCGCCGGGGACAACGGGGTCGTCACCGACGGGCCCCGGGACGGGGGGCGCGTCACCCTGCTGCCGGAGGGGTTCTCGTCCGACGCCGCGGACGCCGTCGGGGACGGCTCGGCACCGGTCGTCGCCCTCGCCCACCGGGTCGACGCCGCGCTCCGCCTCGTCGACACCAACCTCCACCGCGGCCCGGCCGTGACCGGCGCCGCCGCCGACGGCCCCTCGGACGGGGACCGGGACCGGTGGCGCGTGCGGGACAGCTCCGGCGCGGTCGACCGGGAGGACGCGATGTCGGACGACGAGCTCGAGGCGGCCCTGCGGGTCGGCCGGGACGTCGCCGACCGGGAGATCGACGGTGGGGCTGACCTGCTGCCCACCGGGGAGATCGGCGCGGGGCTCACGACGGTCGCCGCGACGGTCGTCTGCGCCGTCTGCCGTGCCGAACCCGTGCGTGCCGTCGGCCCGGGGGCCGGGGTCGACGACACGACGTGGCGGTCGAAGGTGGCCGTCATCCGGGACGCGCTCTTCCGCGTCCGCCGGCACCGCGACAGCCCGAGGGCGCTCCTGCGGAGCGTGACCTCCCCCGCGGTCGCGGCGGAGGCCGCGTTCATCGCCCACGCGGCGGAGCGGCGGACCCCCGTCGTGCTCGACGGTGTCGCCTCCGCGGCGGCCGCGGTGGTCGCGGATCTGCTCTGCCCGGGTGCCCGGTCCTGGTGTCTGCCGGCCCACGCGGCGGCGGAGCCCGCGCACCGCATCGCGATGACACACCTCGGGGCCGAGCCGGTCGTCCCGGGCGACCTCGGGTTGTCCCAGGGCGCGGCCGCCCTCCAGGTGCTGCCGGTCCTCCGGACGGCCTGCGCGCTCGCCGCGGGGCCGGAGTCCGACGGGGACGGGGACCGGCCGGCGGAGCCGGACGGGGCTGCGGACCGGTCGGCGAACCGGGGCGGGGGCGGGGATCCGGCCCACCACTGACCGGCGGGGCCGCGTCCCGCCGGTCAGTGGTGGGCCGCCGGACCGCCGGTCGCCGCTCGCCGGACCGCCGGACGGCCGGCCGCCCCCCTGCCCCCGTCAGGTCCGCGACAGGTCCGCGGCGTCGGCCCCCGGCTGCCAGGTGGCGGGGTCGTCGAGCCCGCCGGGGACGCCCGGGGCCTCCGCGCCCGGCAGCGGCGCCTCGGTCATCTGGCGGAGGAGATCGTCGAGCTCCTTCCCGAGCTTCTCGAGGTCGTCATCGGTGACGTCCCCGGGGGCGGTGTCGGGGGCCCGGGCGGGACCGGGGTCGGGGACCCCGCCGGTCGGGTCGGGCACGGTACCCGTCCAGGGCACGGCCGACGGCGGGGTGGAGTCCAGCAGGTCGCTGACGGTGCTGGTCAGGCACCGGCTCGACCGGCTGCCCACGAGCGCCGAGCAGCCGTCGCTCAGCTCGGAGATGATGTACATGAATCCGCCGATGAGCACGGCCGACATGATGAAGCCGATGACACCGGTGACGATGCCGGCCACGGCCAGGCCCGTCGGGCGCAGCCGGGTCCGCGCCGAGGACACCGCCAGAGCGCCGAGGATCACGGCCGCGAGGCCGAGGATGATCCCCACAGGGGAGACGACGATGGCGAGGACGCCGAGGGTGAGGGCGACGACAGCGAGCGGACCGTGGTTCTGGGACGGGCCCACGACGGGCGCGACCGCCGGGACCCCCGCCGGCGACGTCCCGACCGGGACGGGCGTGACCCCCTGGGACGCCCCCGGCGTCGGGGCCCCGGCCACGGCCGGGCCCCAGTCCCCCGGACGGCCGGCGGGAGCGCCACCGGGGTAGCCGGCGGAACCGGCACCGGGACCGCCACCGGGGTAGCCGGCGCCGCGGTCGGTGCGGTAGCCCGGGGGGAAGATCTGGGTCGGGGCCACGTCCGGGGACGCTGGCCGGCGCTCATCGCGGGGATCGTTCGTCATGGCGACGAGTGTAGGGCTTCAGCTCAGCTGTCCGCCGTATTTGACCGCCCCGCCGTGCCGCCCCGGTGTCGCGTCGCCGCGGTCAGGCCTCCCCGGCCGGGATGAGCGTGTGCATCCAGCCGTGCGCGTCCTCGACCGTGCCGCGCTGGATGCCCGTGAGAATCGACCGGAGGCGCATCGTGACCTCCCCGGTGCGTCCGTCGTCGACGGTGAACTCTCCACCCGGGTAGCGCACGGTCCCGACCGGGGTGATGACGGCGGCGGTCCCGCAGGCGAAGACCTCGCTGAGCTCCCCGTTGCCCGCGGCCTGCTCCCACTCCTCGGCGCTGATCCGGCGCTCGACGACGTTCATGCCGAGGTCCCGCGCCACCTGCAGCAGGGACGCCCGGGTCACCCCGGGAAGCAGCGACCCGGACAGCTCCGGGGTGATGAGCTCGGCGTTGTCGCCCCGGCCGAAGACGAACGCGAGGTTCATCCCGCCCATCTCCTCGATCCACTTGCGCTCGACGGCGTCGAGCCACACGACCTGGTCGCAGCCCTGTTCCTCGGCCTCGCGCTGGGCGGAGAGGGACGCGGCGTAGTTGCCCGCGCACTTCGCCGCCCCGGTGCCGCCGGGGGCGGCCCGGACGTAGTCCGTCGACAGCCACACGCTGACCGGGTTGATCCCGCCGCTGAAGTACGCCCCGGCCGGGGACGCGATGACGTAGAAGGTGTACTCCGACGACGGGTGCACCCCCAGGCCGGTCCCCCGGGAGATCATGACGGGCCGGATGTACAGGGCCTCCTCGCCACCCGCGGCGGGGACCCAGTCGCGGTCGACGTCGACGAGCCCCCGGACCGCCCCGAGGAACAGGTCGTCCGGCAGCTCCGGCATCGCGAGACGCCGGGCGGACGCCCGCATCCGGTCCGCGTTCCGGTCCGGCCGGAAGGTCGCCAGGGACCCGTCGGGCTGCCGGTAGACCTTGAGCCCCTCGAAGATGGCCTGGCCGTAGTGGAGCACCGACGTCGCGGGGTCGAGGGTGAGCGGGCCGTAGGGCACGATACGGGCGTCGTGCCAGCCCTCCTCCTCGTTCCAGTCGATGACGGCCATGTGGTCCGTCATGTACCGGCCGAACCCGGGGTCCGCGAGGATCCGCTCGCGCTCCTCCGGGGAGGTGGGGTCCGGGTTCAGGGTGACGGCGAAGGACGGGGCCGGGGCCGGGGACGCTGAACTGGGTGCTGACGGGGACGAAGCGGTCGACATGAGGTGTAGCTTAGTCCCCACACGTCGGCTCCGGCACCTGACCCCCGGAGCCGTTCCGCGACGAAAGGACCTTTC
Organism: Corynebacterium bovis DSM 20582 = CIP 54.80; assembly: GCF_030408615.1. Classification (NCBI taxonomy): domain Bacteria; kingdom Bacillati; phylum Actinomycetota; class Actinomycetes; order Mycobacteriales; family Corynebacteriaceae; genus Corynebacterium; species Corynebacterium bovis. The sequence goes on from NZ_CP047187.1 coordinate 1,678,562, forward strand.
TGCATGGCCTCGGACACGACCTCCCTGCCCCTCCCCGCCCGCGGTGCGGTACCGCACCTGGCGCTCGCGGACAGCGTGCCCACCGGCCCCGACGGCCCGGACACCCTCGTCGTCCCGGTCTTCACCGGGGAGTCCGGCATCGAGGTCGGTGGCACCGCGGCCTCCCCCGTGCCGGAGCCCGCCCAGGTGGAGCTGTGGAAGATGCTCGTCGCGGTCGGGGCCACCGGGTCCCGGGGTGAGGTGACGACGCTGCCCGCCGTCGAGGGCACCGACGTGACGACGATCCTCGCGGTCGGTCTCGGCGACGCGGACACCGTGACGTCGGACGACATCCGCGCCGCCGCCGGCACCGCGTCCCGGTCGCTGCGGTCCGCGCGCCACGTCGCGAGCCTCCTCGGCCTGCTCGACCTGCCGGCCGCCGTCGAGGGCCACGCCCTCGGCGCGTACCGCTACGACGGCCAGAAGGCCGCCGACCCCGACCGCACGGACGTCGGCACGGTGACGGTCGTCGGCCGCGGTGAGGACGCCGCGGAGCGGTTCACCCACGCCTGCGCCGTCGTCGAGGCCGTGACCCTCGCCCGTGACCTCGTCAACGCCCCCGCGAACGCGCTGTACCCGGAGAGCTACGCCGAGGTCGTGCGCGCCGCGACGACGGGCACCGGGGTCACGGTCGAGGTTCTCGACGAGCACCAGCTGGAGGAGCAGGGCTTCGGCGGGATCGTCGGCGTCGGGCGGGGCTCCGCGCGTCCCCCGCGCCTGGTCCGCATGACGTGGTCGCCCGAGGGTGACCGGTCCGCCGGCGACGGGGACGCCGCGGACGGGGCGGCGCCGACCGTCGCGCTCGTCGGCAAGGGCATCACCTTCGACACCGGCGGGATCTCGCTGAAGCCCGGGGCGTCGATGGACGCGATGATCTCGGACATGGGCGGGTCGGCGGCGGTCATCGCCTCCGTCATCGCCGCCGCGGAACTCGACCTGCCGCTGACGGTCACGGCGACGGTGCCGCTCGCCGAGAACATGCCCGACGGGAACGCCACCCGGCCCGGTGACGTGCTGCGCCACTACAACGGGACGACGACCGAGGTGCTCAACACCGACGCCGAGGGGCGGCTCGTCCTCGCCGACGCGATCGCCCGCGCCTGCGAGGACAACCCCCGGTACCTCATCGAGACGGCCACGCTCACGGGGGCGCAGCTCGTCGCCCTCGGCGACCGCACCCCGGGGATCATGGGCAGCCCGGCGTTCCGGGACGCCGTCGCCGGGATCTCCCGGGAGGTCGGCGAGAACGCGTGGCCGATGCCGCTGCCGCCGGAGCTCAACGAGGCGCTGACCTCGGACGTCGCGGACATCCGCAACATCAGCGGGTCGCGGTCCGGCGGGATGCTCGTCGCCGGCCACTACCTCGGCCGGTTCGTCACCGAGGGCGTGGAGTGGGTGCACATCGACGTCGCCGGCCCGGCGTACAACACCGGGTCCGCCTACGGCTACACCCCGAAGCGCGGCACCGGGGTGCCGGTGCGGACGATCATCGCCACGCTGGAGTGGCTCGCCGCCGGCGGGACGACCGCCGACGACGGGGAGGAGCCGGCCGGCGAGTGACCCCTCCCGGCCGGGGGTGCCGGGGCCCGTGGGGCCTCAGTCCCCCGCCCCGGTCCCGCCGTCCTCCCGCAGGTCGCGGAGCCGCTCGCGGCGCTCCATCTGCTCGAGCCGCCGGCGGACGATCCGGTCCCGTTCCATGCGGTCACGCATCCGCTGCGGGTAGCCCGTCTCCTCGGCGAAGTAGAGGGGGACGCCGGTCGCGGAGGCGACGTCGTCGATCCCCCGGGGACCGCCGATCGGCCGGCGGGTCCACTCCCCATGACCGTCGACGAAGACGACGGACATCTCGTTGACCAGCGTCTCCGGTTCCACGAACCCCTCCACGCCCGTCCGCGCCGCGGCCCAGGCGCGCAGGTGGTCGCGGGCCTCCGGGGTCACGGTCCCCCCGGACCGCCCGGCCCCGCCGGGGCGTCCCGCGCCGCCGGCACCACCCGGGCCCCGGTCGTTCCGCCGTCGAAAGAAGTTGAACACGGGCGACAAGTCTACGTCACACCCGCCGCGCGTGGGCGGTCCGGCGGGCGCCCCCGCACCCGACGGCGACGGGCACCGGCGGGTGGTGCCCGCATCCGGTGGCCACCGTGCCCCGCGGGTGGTGCCCGCATCCGGTGGAGACCGTGCCCTGCGGGTCGTCCCCGGACCCGGTGGCCACCGTGCCCCGCGGGTGTCCCCCGCACCCGACGGCGACGGGCACCGGCGGGGTGCGCACCGCCCCGAGCGGCTCCGTCGACCCCTTCCCCGTCGGCGACGGCGCTGCCGATGTAGTATTCGGTGCAGAGACCACACCTGTACTTCTCGCTTTCTTTAGGAGCTTCACACCATGGCGCATTCCGTCGAAATGCCCGAACTGGGCGAATCAGTCACCGAGGGGACGATCACCCAGTGGCTCAAGAGCGTCGGCGACACCGTCGAGGTCGATGAGCCGTTGCTCGAGGTCTCGACCGACAAGGTCGACACCGAGATCCCGGCGCCCGTCGCAGGGACGCTGCTGAAGATCCTCGCCGAGGAGGACGACACCGTGGACGTCGGCGCCGTCATCGCCGAGATCGGCGACAGCGACGAGGCGCCCTCCGGTGACGACGCCGACGACTCCGGCAGCTCCGACTCCGACAACGCCGCGGACGCCGGCAGCTCCGACTCCGACGAGGCCTCCGACGACGACGGGGCCGACAGCTCCGCCTCCGACGACAGCTCGGACGACGCGGCCGCCTCCGACGACTCCGGCTCCGCGGCCCCGTCCGGGTCGGGCGACGCCACCGACGTCACGATGCCCGAGCTCGGCGAGTCCGTGTCCGAGGGCACCATCACCCAGTGGCTGAAGAGCGTCGGCGACACCGTCGCCGTCGACGAGCCGCTGCTCGAGGTCTCGACCGACAAGGTCGACACCGAGGTCCCGTCGCCGGTCGAGGGCACGCTCCTCGAGATCCTGGCGCAGGAGGACGACACGGTGGACGTCGGCGCGGTCATCGCGCGCGTCGGCGACGCGTCCGCCGCCCCGTCCGGCGGGGACTCCGCCGGCACGGACGGGAAGGACGAGGACACGGCGGAGAAGGCCGAGGAGAAGGCCCCGGAGAAGGCCGAGGAGAAGAGCGAGGACACGAGCGAGAAGAAGGCCCCGGAGGCGCCGGCCGCGTCGTCCTCGTCGTCGCAGTCCTCCGCGGGCACCGAGCCGGGCGAGGGCTCCCTCCCCTACGTCACCCCGCTCGTCCGCAAGCTCGCCGAGAAGCACAAGGTCGACCTCTCGAAGGTCACCGGCTCCGGTGTCGGCGGCCGCATCCGCAAGCAGGACGTGCTCGCCGCGGCCGAGGACACGACGCCGGCGACGGGTGCCGCCGGGGCGGGCTCCCCGGCCGGCTCCCGCGCCTCGACGAAGTCCGTCGACCGCGCCAAGGCCGAGCTCCGCGGGACGACCCGCAAGGTCAACCGCATCCGGGCCATCACGGCGAAGACGACCCTCACGTCGCTGCACTCCGCCGCCCAGCTCACGCAGGTCCACGAGGTCGACATGACCCACGTCGCCGAGCTGCGCAAGGCCCGCAAGCAGGCGTTCCGGGACGCGCACGGCGTGAACCTCACGTACCTGCCGTTCTTCGCCAAGGCGATCGTCGAGGCCCTCGTCTCCCACCCGAACATCAACGCGTCCTACAACGCGGAGACGCAGGAGATGACCTACCACGACAAGGTCAACCTCGGCATCGCCGTGGACACCCCGGAGGGCCTGCTCTCCCCGGTCATCCACGACGCCCAGGACATGAGCCTGCCCGAGCTCGCGAAGGCGATCGTCGACCTCGCCGACCGGGCCCGGAACAAGAAGCTCAAGCCGAACGACATCGCGGGCGGCACGTTCACGATCACGAACATCGGCTCCGAGGGTGCTCTCACCGACACCCCGATCCTCGTCCCGCCGCAGGCCGCGATGATCGGCACCGGTGCCATCGTCAAGCGCCCGGTCGTCATCTCCGAGGACGACTCGGACTCGATCGCGATCCGCCAGATGGTGCTGCTCCCGATGACCTACGACCACCAGGTCATCGACGGTGCCGACGCCGGCCGCTTCCTCACGACGGTCCGCGACCGCCTCGAGACCGCGGACTTCGAGGACGACCTCGGACTGTAACCGTCCGTGACCCGGCGCCCCGCCGGGACGGCCCCACGCGGCCGCCCTCGGGCGTCACCGGCCCCGGCCCCCACCCCCGACACCACGGGGCGGGGCCGGGGCCGTCGTCGTCCCGTGGCCGTGGTCCCGTGGCCGTGGTCCCGTGACCGTGGTCCCGTGACCGTGGTCCCCCGCCAGTCGTCCCCGCCGGTCGTCCCCCGGCCCACCGCCGCCGCAGCCCGGCGTACACTCCCGTGACATGGGATTCCAGAAGGGTTCGATCCGCCGCAGCACCGACGCCGTCGTCGTCGAGGATCTCGGGACCGTCGACTACATGACCGCCTGGCACCACCAGGCCGAACTCGCCCGGTCCCGCGCGGACGGCGACGCCCCGGACACGCTCATCACCCTCCAGCACCCGGCGACGTACACCGCCGGACGGCGGACACAACCCGAGGACCTGCCCACCAACGGGCTGCCCGTCATCGACGTCGACCGCGGCGGCCGGATCACCTGGCACGGCCCCGGGCAGCTCGTCGTCTACCCCGTCGTCGCCCTGGCGAACCCCGTCGACGTCGTCGACTACGTCCGGCGCCTCGAGGAGGCCGTCATCCACACGTGCCGGGACCTCGGGCTCGACGACGTCGGCCGGGTCGAGGGCCGGTCGGGGGTGTGGCTGCCCGCCGGGGTGGTCGACGGCGTCCCCGTCGCCGCGCGGAAGGTCGCCGCGGTGGGGATCCGGGTGACCCGCGGGGTCGCGATGCACGGCATCGCCCTGAACTGCGACAACTCGCTGGAGTACTACGGGCACATCGTGCCGTGCGGCCTCTCCGACACCGGGGTGACGACGCTGTCCCGCGAACTCGGCCGCCCGACGACCGTCGCCGACGTCCGGGACGGGCTCGTCGCGGACATCCTCGCCGCGCTCGACGGGGAGCTCCCCCTCACCGGGTCCGACATCCCGGAGGAGCTGGCGCACGGGCCCGTCACCGGCGACCCCGCGGGAGCCACCGGCACCGGTCCCGACGGGCGCTGACGCGGTTGGCCGCCCCCGCGGGGGTAGGCGTACGCTGGGCCGCGTGACTGTTTCAGCTGACGGACGACGACTGCTTCGCATCGAGGCGAAGAACGCGCAGACCCCCATCGAACAGAAGCCGCGGTGGATCCGCACGACGGCGAAGATGGGCCCGGAGTTCCGTGACATGAAGAACCGGGTCGCCGGCGCGGGGCTGCACACCGTCTGCCAGGAGGCCGGGTGCCCCAACATCCACGAGTGCTGGGAGGACCGCGAGGCGTCGTTCCTCATCGGCGGCGACACGTGCTCCCGCCGGTGCGACTTCTGCCAGATCAAGTCCGGCCGCCCCACCCCGCTCGACCGGGACGAGCCGCGGCGCGTCGCGGAGAACATCCGCGAGATGGACCTGCGCTACGCCACGGTGACGGGTGTGACCCGTGACGACCTCGACGACGAGGGCGCATGGCTGTACGCGGAGATCGTGCGGAAGATCCACGAGCTCAACCCGAACACGGGTGTCGAGAACCTCACCCCGGACTTCTCGGCCAAGCCGGACCTGCTCCGGCAGGTCTTCGAGGCCGAGCCGGAGGTCTTCGCCCACAACCTCGAGACCGTGCCGCGGATCTTCAAGCGCATCCGCCCGGCGTTCCGCTACGACCGCTCGCTCGAGGTCATCCGCGCGGCGCGGGACTACGGCCTCGTCACGAAGTCGAACCTCATCCTCGGCATGGGCGAGACCCCGGACGAGGTCCGCTCCGCGCTGCGTGACCTGCACGACGCCGGGACGGACATCATCACCGTCACGCAGTACCTGCGCCCGACGTCGATGCACCACCCCATCGAGCGGTGGGTCAAGCCGGAGGAGTTCATGGAGCACTCCGAGTACGCCCGCGAGCTGGGCTTCGGTGCGGTGATGTCCGGGCCGCTGGTCCGCTCGTCGTACCGCTCCGGCCGGCTGTACGCGGAGGCGAAGGCCTCCCGCGGCGAGCCCCTGCCCGAGAACCTGCGTCACCTCGGTGAGAAGCTCGACGGCACGACGAGCCAGGAGGCCAGCACCCTCCTCGAGAAGTACGGCGCCTCCGAGGACACGCCGGTCGCCGCGCGCTGACCGCCCCTCCCCGCACGCCCGCGGCCGGTGACCGCGCACTGACCGCCGGTCCGGCCGACCGGCCGCCCCCGGACGCGATACCGTGCCGTCGCCGCCCATCCTCTACAGTTGGGCGGTATGGCGAAAGACATCCGGGAGAAGGACAACAAGAAGGCCGAGAAGGCCGCGAAGAAGGCCAGGCGGAAGCAGACCCGCACCCAGCTGTGGCAGGCGTTCCAGCTCCAGCGGAAGCGGGACAAGAAGCTTGTCCCGCTCATGGTGCTCGCCGTTCTCGTCCCGGTCGTGGTGCTCCTCGCCCTGAGTCTCGTCGTCGGGACGTGGTGGCTGAACCTCATCCTCGGCCTCCTCATCGGGGCCGTCCTCGCGATGTTCGTGTTCTCCCGGCGGCTCCAGTCCGGCATGTACCAGCAGATCGAGGGCGAGGCCGGGGCCGCCGGCTGGGCGCTGAGCACCATGCGTGACGGCGTCGGCATGAAGTGGATCACCGAGCAGGCCGTCGCGACGAACACGCACATGGACGCCGTGCACCGGGTCGTCGGCTGCCCCGGCGTCGTGCTCGTCGGCGAGGGCCGGGAGCACCGGGTCCGGCCGATGATCGCCCAGGAGCGCAAGCGGCTGGCCCGGATCCTCGGCGACACGCCGATCTACGACGTCATCGCCGGCGAGGAGGAGGGGCAGGTGCCGGTGAAGAAGCTCCAGTCGCACCTCATGAAGCTGCCCCGCAACATCAAGAAGAACGAGGTCGACGCGCTCAACAGCCGCGTCGTCGCCATCGAGCGGCTCCGCTCCCGGCAGAACCAGCTGCCGAAGGGCCCGGTGCCGAAGGGGGCGAAGGTCAGCGGCGTGAACCGCCGCGCCCGCCGCGCCGCCGCGCGGAACAAGAAGGGCTGACCGCCGGGACCGCCGGGGCCGGGGCCGCCGGGACGGGGACCGCCGGGGTCGGGGCCGCGCCGCGCGCCCCGGCCGTCACCGCCGTCACCGCGTGCGGATGACGGCGCTGCCGGTGAGCCGGTCGTGGATGCCGCGCCCGTCGGTGTCCTGGATCAGCGGGGGGAAGACGATGAGCGACAGCAGCGCGCGGACGACCGCCCGGAGGAGCCCCACGCGCTCGTCGGGCCGGTCGACCCGTGCGACGCCGATGCCGACGACCGCGTGCCCCGGGGACTGGGCGAAGAGCCAGACCGTCACCGTGCGCCAGACGAAGAACAGCACGAGCACGGCCGTCGAGATCGGGATCGAGCGGGGGGTGACCGGGGTGAGGAAAAACGCGATCGCGTAGCAGATCAGCCAGTCGATGAGGAAGGCCCCCATCCGGGAGCCGAGCCGGGCGAGGGACCCCGGCCCCGCCTCCGGCAGCCCCAACCGTTCCCCCCGGTAGGAACTGGGGTTCGACGGGTCCTCGTACTGTCCCGGAACCTGCGGCCCCTCGAGCCACGTGCTGTGTTCGTCCTTGCGCGCCATGATCCCCGAGACTACCTGCCGGGCTGCGCCACGCCGACCGCGAGGCCCCGGTGGTGCCCGGATTCGGCCGCGGAAGGGGGTGCGGCGCGGTGAATGCGGGCCACACCGGGCGGGAAATCCGTAGGCTGGGCGGGTGTGGGTCTCGGGTGACGACGCTGTCCTACGGATGACCTCCGGCCGGACGCGCTCCGAGGCTTAACACGCGGGAAACATTCGATTGACGAACGGGCAACAACAGTTACCTAGTGTTCAGTGCACAGCCTGGTCGGCGACGCGTGGCACACACCCCGTGTCGTGACGACCGAGAGCGACGACCGGGCCAGACATGACTGCAAGGAGTCAACAGTGGCATTCAAGACCGCCGAAGAGGTCACCAAGTTCATCCGGGACAACGACGTCGAGTTCGTCGACGTCCGCTTCACCGACGTGCCGGGTGTCGAGCAGCACTTCACGGTGCCCGCCAGCGCATTCGACGAGGACGCCGTGGAGGAGGGCCTGGCGTTCGACGGATCCTCCGTCCGTGGCTTCACCACCATCGACGAGTCCGACATGGCGCTGCTCCCCGACCTCGCGACGGCGAAGATCGACCCGTTCCGCAAGGCGAAGACCCTGAACATCAAGTTCTTCGTGCACGACCCCTTCACCCGGGAGCCGTTCTCCCGTGACCCCCGGAACGTCGCGCGGAAGGCGGAGGAGTACCTCGCGTCGACGGGCATCGCGGACACCTGCTTCTTCGGTGCCGAGGCGGAGTTCTACCTCTTCGACCGCGTGCGGTACGCCGCGGAGATGAACCACTCCTTCTACGAGGTCGACTCCGTCGAGGGCTGGTGGAACCGCGGCGAGGAGGAGAACCCCGACGGTTCGCCGAACCTCGGCTACAAGACCCGGCCGAAGGGCGGGTACTTCCCCGTCGCCCCGTACGACCACTTCCAGGACCTGCGCGACGAGATCTGCCGGCAGCTCGCCGCCTCCGGCTTCGAGCTCGAGCGGGCGCACCACGAGGTCGGCACCGGTGGCCAGCAGGAGATCAACTACAAGTTCAACACCCTCCTCCACGCCGCGGACGACCTGCAGACGTTCAAGTACATCGTGAAGAACACGGCGTGGGAGGCCGGCCGCTCGGCGACGTTCATGCCGAAGCCGCTCGCCGGCGACAACGGCTCGGGCATGCACGCCCACCAGTCGCTGTGGAAGAACGGCGAGCCGCTGTTCCACGACGAGAACGGCTACGCCGGGCTCTCCGACACCGCCCGCTACTACATCGGCGGCATCCTCCACCACGCCGGCGCGGTCCTCGCGTTCACGAACCCGACGCTGAACTCCTACCACCGGCTCGTGCCGGGCTTCGAGGCCCCGATCAACCTCGTGTACTCGCAGCGCAACCGGTCCGCCGCGGTGCGCATCCCGATCACCGGCTCGAACCCGAAGGCCAAGCGCCTGGAGTTCCGCGCCCCGGACCCGAGCGGCAACCCGTACCTCGGCTTCGCGGCGATGATGCTCGCCGGCCTCGACGGCGTGAAGAACCGCATCGAGCCGCACGCGCCCGTCGACAAGGACCTCTACGAGCTCCCGCCGGAGGAGGCCCGGGACATCCCGCAGGCCCCGACCTCCCTCGAGGCCGCGCTCACCGCGCTCGAGGAGGACAACGACTTCCTCACCGAGGGCGGCGTCTTCACGGACGACCTCATCGACACGTACATCCAGTACAAGTTCGACAACGAGATCTCGCCCGTGCGCCTCCGCCCGACCCCGCAGGAGTTCGAGCTCTACTACGACTGCTGACCGCCGGGTCACACCGTCGTCCGGGACCCCGGGGCCGTTCACCGGCCCCGGGGTTCCCCCGTGTCCGGGGTCGACGCCGCGACGTCGCCGGGGTCGGGTCAGGGCGGGGCCGGGGTCGGGTCTCGGGTCGGAGCCGGGGTCGACGCCGCGACGTCGCCGGGGTCGGGTCGGGGCGGGGCCGGGGGGCGGTGGGGTGCCGACGGCCGGTCGGCCCGCGCCCCGGGCGGGACGCCACGCGGGGCCGGCGACACCGGGGTCGGGGCGGGGCGCTGCGCTACCCTCGCCCACAGGTGGGGAGGACGCGGGACGCGTCGTCCCCTCCCCCGTCCCGCCCCCGGGACCGCTCCGCGACCGGGGCCGGGACCCCCTGACACCAGGAGAGAACAGGACCCCTCACGATGACGACCCTCCCCCGGCCCCGCACCCCACGGGCGGCGGCCACCCCGACCCCGCCGGCCACCCCGATCCGCCGCCGCTCCCGCGCGGCCGCGGCCGTCACCGGCGTCACCCTCACCGGGCTCCTCGCCGCGGTCGCCCCGGCCGCCGGCGCGGCACCCGACTCCCCGCAGCCGGAGATCCCCGCCTCGGCGGGCCCCGCCGCCCCGTGCGTGCCCCTCCTCGGCGACCCCGTGAAGGGCTACGGGCAGTTCCCCCTCGGGCTCACACCCCCGGACTTCGGTGACGCCGGGTACGACGCCCTGCCCCCGACGACGCTCACCGGCCTGCCCGACCGCGTCGACCTGCGGGACTCCACGCAGGGCTTCAACCAGAAGGTCGAGGTCGCGCTCGCCGACGGGCGCCTCGCCGTGCGCCACCCCGGCGACCCGCAGTGGCGGGACATGCCGACGCCGGACTGCCTCGCCGGGAAGATCAGGGGCATCTCCGTCAACGACGACGCCCTCGTCGCCCTCGACGACGACGGCTGGATCTACACCATGAGCAACCTCCAGTCCAGCCCCGACCGCTGGGGCTGGGTCCGGGCCTGGGGCGGGCCCGTGTGGCTCGGCGACGGGATGCAGTCCCCCACGACCGAGCCCGGGACGTGGTCCCTGAGCCTCACCGGCACGCACACCGACCGGACGTACCGCACCCCCGACGGCAAGGACCAGCCGGTGTCCCTCGCGAAGGTCACGCAGCTCGTGGCGCTCGGCGGTGACGGCTCGCACATCTACTCCCTCGACCCGTGGCTCGCGCAGGACTACTCCTACGAGATCGCGACGCCGCACAACGGGCGCTTCCGGGCGGAGTCGGTCTCCGCGTCCGGGTCGGTGGTGTTCATCACCGACCGGTACGGCGACATGTACACCCGGCTGTCCGACTACGACATCAACGGGGCCGACCCCGCCCAGTTCCGCTACACGTGGGACGACGACGACCGCCCCGCCGCGCCCGACGCGCTCACCCACCGGCTCGACCCCCGCACGGCCCCCGTCTCCCTGCCCGGGGACGACTGGACGCACCAGCCGAAGGTGCCCGGCCGGATCACCGGGCGCATCTCGATCCACTCCACCGCACCCGGCTCCGAGAACCGGGAACTGCGCGTCGAGGGCGCCGACGACGCCGGGACGACCGGCTACTGGGCGAAGGCACTGCGCGACGAGACCTGGACGTTCCACCCCACCGGCGCACCGGTGACGGGGACGTGGCTGGAGAACCCCCCGGAGGACCGCAGCGGCGACGTCCTCGCCGAGGACTCCCCGTACAGCTACCACGGTGAACTGCGCCCCGGGGTGGGCCTCGAGATCGACCACTTCGCCTACGCCGCCACCCGGCACGACGCCACCCTCGTCATCGGCGACCGCCGCTACCCCCTGGCCCTCGCCACCGTCGACGGGCGGCTCGGCACGCCGCTCAGCCAGCGGCTCCTGCCGGTCGACGGGGAGTTCGGCGCCCGGCCCGCCGGGCTCGTCAACGGTGTGCCGCGCGACTACGCCGCGGCCGTGTCCGTGCCGCCGGAGACGCGGGACGCCGCCGCGCACGACCCGGAGCTCGCCCGGGTGCTCGCCGAGGACTTCGCCGGGGAGGAGCACCACCAGCTGTTCCTGCGGGTCGAGCCGGACCGGATGCAGGTCATCAACTCCCCCGTGAAGGACGTGGCGGTGCCGCTGCCCGGGCGGACGGCCGTGCTGCCCGCCGTGTGAGCTGACGGGGCCGATCGCGCCCGACCGGGCTGACCGCGGCCGGGCCCGGGCGGGACCCCTGGGCCGGGCGGCAACCGGGTCCCGGGGTGCCGGGTCCCGGTCAGGGGCGCTGCTGCGCCGGGAGGGGCGCGCCCAGCGCGAGGCCCTGGCGGCGCGGGTCCGCGCCCGCGTGGACGCCGCGGCGGCCGACCCGCACGACGGCCGTCCCGCTCTCCCGCGGGCCCGTGTTCACGTCCTGCCCCCAGTCCCCGAGCAGGTCACGGACCTTCCGGAAGTCCGCGTCGTCGAGGTCGCCGCCGGTCTCCATGAAGACGATGTCGCGGCCCTCCGCGCCGAAGTTCGGCATCCGGATGGCCTCGTCCGGCGGCAGCCCCCACTCGAGGACCGCGACGAGGGACTTGATGACGTACGCGGGGATCCCGCGGCCGCCCGGCGAGCCGAGCGCGATGGCCTCCGGGTGCCCGGTCCCGCGCGGCACGCCGCCCTCGACGACGATGACCGGCGCCATCGTCGTCCGCGGGTGCAGCCCCGGGCCCCGGTGGTTGGGCTCGCCCGCCTCGGCGTGGCGGCTGAAGTTGTCCAGCGAGTTGTTGAGGAAGAACCCCTGGCCGGCGATACCGGCGCCGAAGTTCTGCTGGAGGGTCGTCGTGATGTCGGCGATGTCGCCCCGCGCGTCCCGGACGACGATCTGCGACGTGCCCTCCTCCGTCGACTCCTCGTACTCGCCCTCCCCCTCGACCGGGGACGGCTGCGGGGTGTCCATCGTCCGCTTCTGGCGGATGTCGCCCGACCGGTCCTCGAGGAGGCCGCGGTTCGTCACGACGCTGTCCAGGTAGGCCCGGGACCGGTCCGGGTTGTCCCCCGGGTCGGACATCCACGTGTTGCCGTCGGCGAAGGCGATGCGCTCGGCCTCACTGATGAGGTGCACCGCCGTCGCGCGGGGCACGGCCGGGCCGTCACCGGCGGTGTCCGGGGTGAGCCGGGCGACGTGCTTGTGGTCGAGCAGTTGGAGGGCCTCGGCGACGATCATCATGCCCGTCGCCGTCGACGGGGAGCCGCACACCTCGTGCCCCGCGTACGGGGCGCACAGGGCGGGGGCGGCGTCGAGGGGACGGGCGGCGTCGTCCCTCCAGTCCCGGACGAGGTCCCGGCCGCCGCGCGAGCCCCGGCCGTGCGAGGTGAGCAGCGCCTCGATGACGTCGGTGACACCCGGGCCGTCGGCGGCGACGGCGTCGAGGTAGTCCGCGTACGCGGGGTTGCGGACGGTGTCGCCGGCGACGGGGGCACGGCCCCCGACGGTGAGGAACTCCCCCTCGGCGTCCTCCGCGAAGAGGTCGGGGCGGGAGGCCGCCGCGTCCGCGAGCCGGGGGCTCACCGTGAACCCGGACCGGGCGAGGCGGACCGCCGGGGCGACGAGATCCGGCACCGGGCGACTGCCGTGGTCGTGGGCGAGCTGGTGCATCACCCGGTCGGTCTGCGGCACGCCGGCGCGCTGGAGGGTCGACACGCTGCGCAGGTCCTCCCGCTCCCCGGACGGGGCGTGGACGGTGCCGTCGTAGGTGGTGACGTCGCCGGTGCGGCCGTCGAGGTAGGTCACGAGCGCGCCGCCGCCGGGTCCGGAGGACTGGGGTTCGACGAGCCCGAGCACGTACTGCGCGGTGACGGCGGCGTCGGCCGCGGTGCCGCCGGCGAGGAGGACGTCGCAGGCGGCCTTCGTCGCGTAGGGGTTGTTCGTGACGGCGGCGACCGCGCCGGGGTCGGTGCTGTCGGCGCGGAAGTTCGCCGGGTCGATCGCGTCCGAGGTCATGGCGTTCACCGCGTTGTAGGCGTCGTCGTAGCTGCACCCGTGGGGCGCGGCGACGGGGACGGAGGTCTCGGGCTCGTCCGGGGGGCTGTCGCTGCAGGCTGCGAGGGTCGCCGACCCGAGGAGGGCGACGACGACCGCCGCCGTCGTGCGGAGGGTGCGGGCGGGTGCCGGTCGGGGGCCGGGGGTCTCCCGGCCCGGCGTCCGGCCTGGGGTCCTGAGGGCGTGGCGCAGAGGGGTGGAGCGCACGTCGGGGTCCTTTTCGGGGGGTCGTGCCGCGCGGCTCCCGGCGTGCTCACCGCCCGGACGGTCCGCGCTGCGGTGTCGCCGGTCGGCGCACGGGATCGTCGGCCGGTGACCGGTCCCCGGGCCCGCTGCGGCGGGTGGTCAGGTCGTGACGGCACATCTGGTGACACTGTCGGCCACCGTCGATCACTGGGCCGACTGCTGGCCGGCGCTCATGCTATCCGAGTCCCCGGGGCCCGGCAGCCGATCACCCCCGCGGCCGATTCCCGGTGACATATCATCAACCGCACCCCGCCGACCACGGCAAACGGCATTCCGGCGGGCCGCGGGCCCGCCGGGCCGGCGCGGTCCGGCGACGTGCTGCCACCCCGGGACCGACACTGCGGGCCCGCTGCACGCACCCCCGCGGCGGAGGCGTCGGAGGTGCGGCGGTCCCCCGTCAGGTGTGCCGCGGAGGACCGCCGGCGGCGCCCCGGTCACGCGCCCGGCGCGACGGTCAGTCGCGGCCGCCGCCCCGGCGGAACCACGGGCGGTGCCGGGTGAGGCCGCCCCACCACCCGCGCCCCCGCCGCGTCCGTCGGGCGTGCGGTCCCCCGGAGCGGGGACGGTCCCGCAGGCGGAGGCGGGCGTCGGACCCCCTCATCCTGTCGAGCGCCCGGGACAGCCTGTTCTCGGGGGCACGGTGGACCTCCCGCTCCTGGTACTCGAACACCGGCAGCCCCCAGCGGAAGGCGATGGCGACGAGGCGCACGCTCGCCGCGATCCCCAGCGTGACGAGCACGACGGCGAGCTCCGGCATCCCGACGTGTTCGAGCGCCATGTACAGCACGGCGGCGATGAGGGCGATGCTCGCGTAGAGCTCCTCGCTGAAGACGAGCGGCACCCGGTCGCACAGCAGGTCGCGCATGACACCGCCGAAGACGCCGGTGACGACGGCCGAGACCGCGGCGATGACCGCGCCGTGGCCGAGGTCGAGGGCGATCTGGGTGCCGAGGACGGCGAAGACCGACAGCCCGACGGCGTCGAGGACGAGGAACACCGGGCGGAAGTAACGGCCGAGGAACGAGGTGAACACGGTGATGATCGCCGCCGCGATGATGACCAGCAGGTACACCGGGGTCCTCACCCACGTCAGCGGGTAGTGGTCGAGGAGGATGTCCCGGACGGTGCCGCCGCCGATGGCGGTGACGCACGCGACGACCGAGACCCCGAAGAGGTCCATGCGTTGCCGACCCGCCGCGAGGGCGCCGGTGACGGCCTCGGCGGTGATCCCGATGACGTAGAGCACGCTGAGAAGCACCCCGCCACCTTAACGTCCCCGCCGGTCCGCGGTGCCACGTGCCCGCGTTGCGGCAGCACGGGAACAGCGCTAGGATTTTTTCGTTGCTCCGAAAAGATTGTCTATGAGGTTGCGAAACATGGCGTCACCCAGAACTGGAATTGCGGAATCGTCCGTTCGACATGCGCAGGCCACCGGGGCCGCGCGCGGGGCCGGGGACCGGTCCGGGGACGGCTCCGGGCACCGGCACCCGTCCGTGTTCCGGATCCTCGGCCCGGGCTTCGTCGCGGCCATCGCCTACGTCGACCCCGGCAACGTCGCCGCCAACCTCTCCGCCGGGGCCCGGTACGGGTACCTCCTGCTGTGGGTGCTCGTCGTCGCGAACCTCATGGCCGCCGTCGTCCAGTACCTGTCCGCGAAGCTCGGCCTCGTCACCGACCGCAGCCTCACCGCCGTCCTCGCCGGCCACCTCCCCCGCCCCACCCGGTGGATGTTCTGGGCGCAGGCCGAGGTCATCGTCGCGGCGACCGACATCGCCGAGGTCATCGGCGGGGCGGTCGCCCTCCACCTCCTGTTCGGCACCCCGCTCCTCCTCGGGGGGGTCATCGTCGGCGCGGTGTCGGTCGTCCTCCTGCTCGTCCAGGGCGGGCGCACCCAACGGCGGTTCGAGGCCGTCATCGTCGCCTTCCTCGTCGTCATCACCCTCGGGTTCCTCTCCGGGCTCGTCGTCACGGGCGTCGACCCCGCCGGCATGGCCGCCGGGCTGCTCCCCCGCTTCGCCGGCACGGACACGGTCCTCCTCGCCGCGAGCATGCTCGGCGCGACCGTCATGCCCCACGCCGTGTACCTCCACTCCGGCCTCATCCGGGACCGGCGCTTCACCCCGCACGGGGACGCCGGGATGCGCCACCACCTCCGCGCGACGAAGTGGGACGTCGGCCTCGCCCTCCTCATCGCCGGGACCGTGAACATCGCGATGCTCGTCCTCGCCGCGCAGGCGCTGCGCGGGGTCGACGGGACGGACACCATCGACGGCGCCCACCGGGCGGTCGCCGAGCACCTCGGCACCGGCGTCGGCGTCCTCTTCGCCGTCGGCCTCCTCGCCTCCGGCCTCGCCTCGACGTCGGTCGGCTGCTACGCCGGCGACCTCGTCATGAAGGACCTGCTGCGGATCCGGGTCCCCCTCGTGGCCCGCCGGGTCGTCACGCTCGTGCCCGCGCTCGTGCTCCTCGTCTCCGGCGTCGAACCGACCCGGGCGCTCGTCGTGAGCCAGGTGGTGCTCAGCACCGGCCTGCCCTTCGCCCTCGTCCCCCTCGTCATCCTCACCGCCCGCCGGACGGTCATGGGGCGCTGGGTGAACCCCCGGTCCCTCACCGTCGTCGCGTCCGTGGTCTGCGGGGTCATCGTCGTCCTCAACATCGCCCTCATCTGGCTGACCCTCACCGGCCGGGGGTGACCCCCGGGGCCCCGGACACCCGGCGGGGAACGGTGACGCCCGTCGCCGGTGACGACGCCACGCCCCCGCGGGCCCCGCCCCCACGACGACGGTCAGCGCACCGGTGTGAGCGCCGCCCGGGCCCGCCGCCCCCGCCTCCGCATGACCACCGTCAACGCGAGCAGGCCGATGAACCCGCCGGCCCACACGACCCCCATCGCGAGGAACCCCACGCGGAAGTCACCCCACGTGTACGTGTCCCCGCCGGCGGCCCGGTCGAGCACGAGCCCCACCCCCTGGAACGCGACCATCGCCGCCGAGAACCCGCCCATGTTCGCCAGGCCCGTCCCCGTCGCCGTGACCTCCCGGTCGACGTTCTCCCGGACGACGTCGAAGGCGGTGTTCGCCACCGGGGCCAGGCCGGCGACGACGACCGCGAGCACGACCACCGCCGCCAGCCCCCGCGGCGTACCCGGCGCGAGGAAGACCACCCACGCCACCGCCGAGGCCAGGGTGCACACGAGGGCGACGACCGGCCGCCGCCGCCCCGCCCGGAGCGACACCATCCCGTGCAGCGGCCCCGCCGCGACACTGACGACCGTGTTGACGACGAGCACGGCGCTCGCCTGCCCCGGGCTGAGCCCCATGCCCAACGTCATCAACGGCACACCCCACACCAGCGTGAACGACAGCTGCCCCATGAGCGACCCGTGGATGAAGAACCCGGTCCAGCACGCCGGCTCCCGGACGACCCGGCGCAGCGTCACCCCCAGGGACCGCAGGCTCTCCCCGGGGCTCGGGCGGACGACCCGGCGGTACCGCGCCGCCGCGCCGGGGACCGGGCCGGGACCGTCGCGGACGATGAGCCACACGAGCCCGGCGACGAGCACCGCCGCGCCCGCGACGGACAGGAACGCCGGCGTCCACCCGGTGACCCCGAGCATCATCATGAACGGCACCGCCGAGATGAACTGCCCCACGTACCCGAGCGAGCCCGTGAACTGGGTGAACAGCGGGGCCTGGCGGGGCGGGATCCACGCCGGGAGCAGCCGCATGACGGAGAGGAAGGCCGTCGCGTCCGCGACCCCGATGATGACCCGCGCGAGGACCGCCAGGGGGTAGTTCCCGACGAGCGCCAGCACGGCCTGCCCCACCGCCATCGCGAGCGCCCCGGCGACGAGGACGCGGCGGGGGCCGAAGCGGTCGATCGCGAGCCCCGTGGGGATCTGCGCGAGGGCGTAGACGCCGACCTGGACGGAGGTGAACACGGCGAGGCGGGAGGCGTCGATCCCGAAGTGGTCGAGGGCCTCGACGCCCGCGACCCCGAACGACGTGCGGCCGGTGATGGCGAGGATGTACGCGACGACCGCCGTGGACCACACCGCGACCGCCACCGTGGTGAGGCGGGGTCCCGGGACCGAGGGCGGCGGCGAGGACGGCAGGGACGGCGGGGCGGACGGCGCGGGGGGCGTCGACCCCGACGGCGACGGACCGTCGGGGGACCGGTCGGGGTGGGCGGGCGGTGGTGTCACAGCTCCACCGTAACGGCAGCACCCCTGACGCACCCGCCCCGACCCCCTCCGCCGCCGGTCCCGTCCGCGTCCCCGGCCGGAGGGTCAGCTACACTGCCCGACGTGGGCAAGAGACTGCACAGGACCTCCTCAGCAGCCGTGTGGGCGGTGTGGACCGCCGCACACGTCCTCCTAGTCTACTTCACGGTGGTCAGGCACTGGACGGTCGGGGACGTCCACTACTACCTCCAGGGCGTCGACGGCACGTCCGTCGGCGCGATGGACGAGTACCCGGACGCCGCCGTATGGCCGCTGCGCCTCCTGCGCCTCGCGGTGCCGGACGACAAGGACGTCTTCACCGCCGCGTTCGTCTTCTCCTGCCTGGCCCTGTCCGCCGTCTTCACCGCGGTGCTCCTCCGGCGCGGGGCGTGGCACAGCGCCCTGTTCTGGTCCCTGTTCGTCGGGCTGAGCGGGCCGGTGTTCGTCACCCGCCTCGACCTCGTCCCCGGCCTGCTCGTCGGGTGCGCCGCCGGGCTGCTGTTCACCCACCCGCGGGTGGCGTCGGCGGTGCTGGCCTGCGCGACGGCGACGAAGCTGTGGCCGGGGATGCTCGCCGCCGGGCTCGTCGGCGGGGCGCGGAACCGGGGGACGTGGCAGCGGCTGGTGACGTTCTTCGTCTCCCTCGCCGTGCTCGTCGCGGTGACCGTCGCGACCTCGGGGGTCGACCGGGTGCTCTCCCCGCTCGGTTACCAGAGTGACCGCGGCCTCCAGGTCGAGTCCGTCGCCGCGACCCCGTTCGTCGTCCTCTCGGCCGTGTTCCCCGGCACGTGGTCGATCTCCTACGCGGCGTCGAAGAGCTTCGAGATCACGGGCCCCGGCGTGACCGTGGCCACCGGCCTGACCACCGTCCTCACGGTCCTGCTCGTCCTCGCGGTCCTCGCCGCGGCGGTGGCGCACCTCCTGCGCGACACGTGGACGCCGGACTCGGCGGTGGCCTTCAGCGCGGTGCTCGTGCTCCTGCTCATCGTGACGAACAAGGTGTTCTCCCCGCAGTACCTCATCTGGCTCGCCCCGCTCATCGCCGTGGCCCTGCACCGGCTCCCCGGCCGCCGCACGCGGTTCCTCGCCGCGGGGCTGCTCGTGCTCGCCGCGCTGACGACGGTGGTCTACCCGCTGTGCTACGACACGCTGGTCTACGGGGACACCGCGCCGTTCCCGGCCGTCGTGCTCCTCGCGCGGAACGTGGGCGTCGTCGTGCTCACCGTCGTCGCCGTGCGGTGGTGGCTCGCGACGCGCCCGTGGTCCCGGCCCGGACGGGTGCCGGGGGACGACGCCGTCCCCGCGGTCTCCCCCGCCGCCGGCGCCACCGCGACGGGCGCCGCCGCGACGGACGCCCCGGCCGTCGGAGCCTGACCACCCCGGTCCCCGGTCCCCCGCCCCCGCGGCCTCCCCGGGCCGGCCACCGCCCCCCGCGGCCCCTGATCCCCGCCCCGTCAGAGGGCGAGGGCCTGCCGGACCGCGTCGAGCGTCCGGTCGACGTACCCGCCGCCGAACAGCACCGCGTGGAGCAGCAGCAGGTGGAGCTGGTGCAGCGGGGTCCGCCGCCGCCAGCCGGCGTCGAGCCCGGCCTCCTCCGCGTACGCCCCGAGGATCGTCCCGAGGTGCGGCGCGCCGAAGAGGGCGAGCGCGGCGAGGTCGGCCTCGGGGTGACCGCCGTGGGCGGCCGGGTCGATGAGCACCGCCCCGTCGGGGCCCCACAGGACGTTGCCCGCCCACAGGTCGCCGTGGATCCGGGCGGGCGGGCGGTCGTCGTCGTACTCCCCCGACCCGAGGCGGTCGAGCAGCGACCCGACGGCCCGCCGGTCCGCGGCCCCGAAGTCCGGCCACAGGTCCGCGACCAGCGGCCGGAGCATGACCTCGGACCAGTAGGTGCCCCACCGGTCGTGGGGGGCGAGGGGCAGCTCCCGCAGCGCGTCGTTCGGCCCCTGGTAGCCGGCACCGGACCAGCCGTCCGGCGGTGCGCCGAAGGCCGGGGCGCCGGCGGCGTGCGTGTGCACGAGCGCCCGGCCGAACTGCTCCGCGTGCCCGCGCGCGGTCCCGCCGCCGGTGTGCGGGGCGGGGGCGACCCGGTCGAGGCGGGTCTCGTCCCCCTCCCGGCCCCGGACGCCGACGACGACGGCCCCTCCCCGGTCCGTCGCCTCCGCGAGCCACCGCAGACCCGCGACCTCCCAGTCGCCCGGCCGGCCCGGGTTTTGCTTCGTGTACGTGCCGTCGGTGTGCCCGTCCACGCCGGTCACCCGAGGGCGCGGCGGATCGCGGCGGCCGTGACGGAGCAGCTGCTGGCGGCGTCGATGCCCTGGTAGGCGCGGCAGACGTCGGACCCGTGTGCGAGCACGAGCACGAGCGCGGCGCTGAGTTCCTCGGTGAGGACCTCCTCGGCGAGGTCGCCGTCGGCGTGGCCGCGGAGCGCCATCGACGCGAGCGCCGAGCGGAGGGTCGCGGCGGTGGGCATGTCCCCGAGGGGGAACGGGCTCACGGCGGCGGCCGCGCACCGGGCGTAGGCGTGGGCGGCGAAGGCCAGGGCGTCCTGCTCGTCGGCCATCTCGACGACGCGGCGCCGGAACTGGAGCATCGACGGCATCGTCACGTGGTGGTCGCGCCAGCGGGGGCTCGCGTGGGCGTTGTCGAGCGCCCGTCCGAGCCGGGTGGTCGCCTCCCGGAGCGCGCGGCGGAACACGGGGTCGACCCCGGGGAACCGGGCGGCGACGGAGGAGAGGACCCGCATGCCCTCCCAGTGCTGTTCGAGGTAGCCGGCGCGGCCGGCACCGGGAAGGGTGCCGTCGGCCATCCGGGACCACACGGACGACCGGTGGAGGCAGTCGACGATCGACCGGTCGATCGTGTCGAGGATCGCCTCCAGTGCCGCGGTCTGGGTGGTACCGGGTGCGGTGGCCGGGACGTCCGGGAGCGCGCGGTCCCCGGGCGTCTCCCCCACGACCTGCGCGGATATCGCGGACATCGGCGACTCCTTTCCGTGGCTTCCGTGGTCAGATTGGTAAGCGTACCCTAATACACTCGTGGTGTCACGCGGAGGTGTCCGTCGTCCCCGGTCCGGCCGTCGCGTCGGCGAGGTCCCCGAAGACACCCTGGTTGAGGGAGAACGCGACCGTCGCCTGCCGGACGAGGTCGGCGCTCTCCTCCTCCGTGAACGCCAGCCCGTCGAGGATCCGGCGGTACCGGTCGCGGTAGGGCTTGATCTTGTCCACGCCGTCGAAACGGTAGAACCCGAGGCCCTCCGCCGGGACCCCGTACAGCTCCCCCATACGCCGGGCGATGACCTGCCCGCCGGAGAGGTCCCCGAGGTACCGGACGTAGTGGTGGGCGACGGCGCCGGGCGCGTCCCGCCCGTCCCGGATGCGGACGAGCTCGTCGATGTAGCGGCGCGTCGCGGCCGACGGCGTGGCGTCGACCTCACCGCCGAGCACCCGCAGGTCCTCCGCGAGCACCTGCGCCCGTTCGAGGCCGGGGTCGGCGACCGCCGCGACCCGCGGGTCGTCCGCGAGCGTGCGGACGGCGTCCTCGAGCGCGGAGTAGAACAGGTACGCCTGCTCCTGGAGCGCGACGAACGCGGCCCGGTCCCGTCCACCGGAGAGCAGCTGCTCCATGAAGACCGAGTGCTCCGCCTCCTCGTGGGCGCGGGCGGTCTCCTCGCGGAGCCGGGCGGAGAGGGGGCGGGCGGTGTCCTCCGCCTGGTCCACCGGGGGTGTCGTGGTGTGCATCGTGTCCATCCTGTCGGTCGTGCCGGTCGTTCGTGCCGGTCCTGCGGTCCGCCGGGGCCGCGCCCGGGGACCGGTCTGTGTCTGTGTGTGGTCGGTGTGGTCGATGTGATTGGTGCGGTCTGTGTGTCTGCGTGACCGTGCGGTCTGTGCCCGGGGCTGTCTCCGGGGAAGGTCCGACGACACCCCGCGGCCATCACTAGTGAAGCCTACCCAAACTCTCTCCCCGTCCCATCAACCGAAAGGTGGAGATCCGGCGCCGGGCCGCGCCGCCGACCTGGGCCTGATCCACAGCTGGGGGACGACGGTCCCCTCCACGTCGGCCTCGTCGTGCCGGGACACGGCCACCGGCCAGTCGTAGACCGCGCTGAGGAGCTCCTCCGTGCAGATCTCGTCCGGTGACCCCACGCCCGCCAGGCCGCCGTCGCCGAGCAACGCCAGCCGGTCGCAGTACCGGGCGGCGGTGTTGAGGTCGTGGAGCACGATGATGACGCCGACGCCCCCGGCGGCGAGCCCGCGGACCGTCCGCATCGTGCGCTCCTGGTGGCCGACGTCCATCGCCGCCGTCGGCTCGTCGAGGAGGACGACCGACGCCTGCTGCGCCATCACCCGGGCCAGGGCCACGCGGGCCCGCTCACCGCCGGACAGCGTCGTCACCTCCCGGTCCTGGAGCGCGAGGAGGTCCACCTGCCGCAGGCAGGCGTCGACGACGTCCGCGTCGACCTCCCGGTCCCGGCGGTGCGCCGACCGGCCCATCTCGACGACGTCCCGCACGAGGTGGGCGAAGGACACCGCCGGGTTCTGGAGCATCACCGCGCGCAGCCGCGCGGCCTCCCGCGCCGAGTACGCCGCGTACTCCCGGCCCATGAGCAGCGCCCGCCCCCGCGTCGGGCTGAGGTCGCCGGCCAGCACGGACAGCAGCGTCGACTTCCCCGCCCCGTTCGGGCCGATGAGCCCCAGCACCTCGCCCGGCGCGACGCTGACGCTCACCCCGCGGAGGATCTCCCGCCCGCCGACGGCGACGGCGACGTCGACGGCGTCGATGACGGACCCGGTCACGGCTGACCTCCCTTGAGCAGGGTCCTGCGCAGCAGGACGAAGAACGTCGGACCGCCGACGAGGGCGGTGAAGATCCCGATCGGCAGGTCCGCGTACGCGATGAGGATGCGGGCGACGAGGTCCGCGAGGATGACGAGGACCGCACCGCCGAGCGCGCTGAGCGGCACGAGCCACCGGTTCGACGGCCCCGTGACCTGCCGGAGGATGTGCGGGACGATGAGGCCGACGAACCCGATCACCCCGGCGAAGGACACGGCGGCCGCGGCGAGCAGCGTCGAGACCCCGACGACGGCGATCCGTGCGACCCCGACGTTGACACCCGCGTGGAACGCCGCCCGCTCCCCGAGGCTCAGGACGTCGAGGGTCCGGGCGAGGGCCACCGCCCCGAGGACCCCGACGACGACGGCGACGGCGACGGTCGCGACCTCGTTCGACCGGGCCCCGTTGAGCGACCCCATCTGCCAGAAGATGATCTGCTCCCGCGACGCCGTCGGGGCGAGGTAGACGAGGAAGGAGATCGCCGCACCCGCGACCGCGTTCACCGCGATGCCGGTGAGGATGAGGGTCACGACGCGCACCTCCCCGCCGACGCGGGCCAGCCGGTAGATGAGCAGGGTCGTGACCACCCCGGCGGCGAAGGCGAGCAGCGGCACCGTCGCCGTGCCGGCGAAGGACAGCCCGAAGACGATCGCCGCCGCCGCGCCGACACCGGCGCCCGCGGTGACCCCGATGACCGACGGCTCCGCCAGCGGGTTGCCGAACAGGCCCTGGAGCAGCGTCCCGGCGACCGCGAGCGCCGCCCCGACGAGCACCCCGAGGACGAGCCGCGGCGCCCGGACCGACCACAGCACCCCCGCCGCGGACGAGCCGGACGTCCGGGCGACCCCCGGGCCGGCCGTGAGCGCCGACCACACCTCACCGAGCGACATGCTGTACTGCCCGAGCGCGAGGTTCGCGCCGACCCCCGCGACGAGCAGGACGACGAGCACCACCAGGGCGACGACGCGCGCCCGCGCCCGCCGGCGCAGGACAGCGGTCGCGTGGACGCCGCTCACCGGACCGGCCCCGTCGGGTCGGGGCCCGTGTCCGCGCCGTCGCCGGCACGCCGGCGGCCGCGCAGGCCGAGCGCGAGGCCGACCCCGGCGGCGACGACGAGCACCGCGAGCGCGACCGGCGTCGTCGGGTTCTGGGCGAGGGCCATCGCCACCGACCGGGGACGGTCCTCCGCCGCCCCGGACGGCCGGTCGTGGATGTCGACCTCACCGGAGCCGCTGGCGGGCGCGGACGACCCGTCGGCCGGGAGCGCGCCGAGGGAGGCGACGTCCGGGGTGGACCCCGCGGTCCCCGCCCCGGTCGCGCCGCTGCCGTCGAGGGCGCCGCAGTCCGCGGCCCCGGCGAGGGCCGCCCGGACGCTCACCGGGGACATGACGGTCCCCGGCTCGTAGAAGTCGGACAGGGCGTTCGCCCCGGCCTGCGTGAGCGTCGCCTCGGCCGTGCCGTCGAGGACGCCGCCGTCGACGGACGCGGTGACCGTGAGGTCGGCGACGGCGATGCGCCCGTAGGCGTGCGGCGTGCCCTGCGTGTCGTTCGAGGTGACGTCGGCGGTGAGCGTGCCGGTGCCGCCGGAGAACGTCACCTCCGGGTCCGCGACGACCGTGCGCAGCGTGCCGCCGTGGCCCGTGAAGGTCACGGACCCGCGCGCGGCGACGGTGCCGCGCGGACCGGAGGTGTCGACGGCCCCCTCCGCGCCGCTGAAGATGAACGCGCCGCCGTTCTCGACGGCCCCGTCGGTCGTCCACGATCCCTTCGCGACGGACCCGCGGATGTAGCTGCGGAAGGAGTCCTTCACGCCCCACCCGATGCGGGACTCGGAGACCCGGCGCGTGGTCGACGCGTCGCACGTCGGCGCGCCGCCGGACGTGCCGCCGGACGTGCCGCCGGTCCCCCCGCCGGCCGCACCCGCGCCGGCGGACCGGTCGACGCCGAGGACCCGCGGTCCCGGGGTCGTGCCGAGGGTGAGGTCGGGGGCCCGGTCCGGCCCGCCGGTGCCGCCGGTTCCTCCGGTTCCGCCGGTTCCCGCGCCCCCGGCGGGGCCGGCGGCCTCGAGGGCCCCGAGCCCGCCGCCGGCCGTGGCCCCGTCGCCGCAGCCCGCCCCGCCGAGGCCGAGGGTCACGGAGATCGGGTCGGCCTCGTTGTTGCCGGGCCCGTAGGTCCCGCCGAAGGCCGTGTTGCCGTCGTCGGTGAGCACACCGGTGCCGGTGAGTGTCACCGTGCCGCCCGCCGCCGCGTCGAGCGGACGGTCGAGGGTGAACGACGCGATGGGCCGTTGGGTGCCGGTGTCCGCCCCGGTGACGTCCGCCCCGGGCCGGAAGCTGCTCACGGTGTTCGTCCGGTAGTCGGCGACGATCTGCGCCTGCGTGCCCCGGATCCGCAGGCTCAGGGCGCTGAGGCGGATGGTGAGCAGGCCGGCGTGGCCGGTGAAGGTGACGGCGCCGCGGAGGGGGATGTCGGCGTCACCGCCGGAGACCGTGGCGGCGGCGGTGTCACCGGTGAAGTCGAAGGTGCCCCGGCCGCCCCGGTCGCCGGAGAAGCCGACGCCGTCGAGGTCCCAGTGCCCGCCCGCGATCGGGCCGGTGAGGTACCGGCGGAAGGACTGCTTCACCCCCCAGCCGACCGACGCCGACGTCACCGCCCGGCACGTCTCCGCCGGGCCGGCTGCGGCGGCGGGGGCTGCGGCAGGGGCGGCGGGTGCCGGAGCAGGGGCGGCGGCGGGGGCCGGTGCGGGGCCTGCGGCGGGTGCGGTGTCCCCGCCCGCGGTGTCGACGGAGGCCGCTCCGCCGCCCGGCTGCGGGGCGACCCGCTCCCCCGCCGCGTCCCGGCCCGGGTCGTCCGCGGTCGCGATGGTGGCGTCGAGCCCGCAGTCACCGTCGGTGACGGGGCCGCCGGTCGCGAGGGTGAGGTCGAGCGTGTCTCCCTCGTTGTCGCCCTCCCCGTACTGCCCGCCGAGGGCCGCGTTGAGCTCCGGGGTGATCCACGTGCGCCCGGTGAGGTGCGCGGTGCCGTCGGCGGCGCCGGCCTCGCCGAGCGTTCCGTCGAGCGCGACGGTGGCGATCGGGGTGTGACGGAAGCTCCCGGGACCGCCGGACCCGGACAGGGCCACAGGGTTGAGCCCCCGGTAGTCACCGTCGGCGACGAGCCGGGCGGTCGTCCCCCGGACCTGGAGTTCGAGCGCGGAGAGCCGGATGTGCAGCAGACCGAGGTGGCCGTCCATCGTCAGGGTGCCGGCGAGGGGGATGTCGGCGTCGTCCCCCTCGACCCGGGCCGCGCCGGGCTCCGCGGTGAAGGTGAAGGCGCCGTCGGACCCGGCGGGCTCCCCCCGGAACCCGACCCCGTCGAGGGTCCACGAGCCCCCGGCGACGGGCCCCGTGAGGTACCGGCGGAAGGACTGCCGGATGCCCCACCCGACGGTGCCCCGGGTCACCGGCCGGCACTCCGCACCGCCCGCGGCCGGCGCGGCCTGCGCGGCGGGCACGACGACCGGCGACAGCGCGGACACCGGCAGCGCCCCCGCGCCGACGAGGGGCATGACGGCGACGACGGCCCCCGCGGCGACGGTGCGCAGCGGCCCGCGGGTGCTGCGGGCGGTGCGGGGGGCGCGGGGTCTCCGGGGGGTGTCGGGTCGGGCGGTGGGGTGGCGGACAGGCATGGGGTCCTCTCTGGCGTGGGAGGGCCCCGGCCGGTCTCGGTCCGGCACATCCCTGAGCCCATCCTCAGTTAGGTGAGCCTACAGCAAGACCAAAGCGCTGCCTACTGTTTTCCCGGACGCCGGGGCCGGGCCCTCCCCCGGCGCGCCCCACGCCGGCCACCGGCCCCGGCGCGCTCTGCCCCCCCCGGCGGGATCAGGAGCGGTACCGGTCCTCGTCGATCTCCTCGCCCCAGAAGATGCGGTCGACGACGCGCCGCGCCCGCCGGGTCTTCTTGAGGTAGTCGTCGAGGAACCCCTGCGAGTCCTCCGGCGGCCAGTTCGCCGCCGCCGCGACCTGGACGAGCTGCGGCCCCGGCTGCGGCAGCTGGTCCTTGCGCGTGCCCTTGACGAGGACGATCGCGTTGCGCGCGTGGGTCGCCGTGATCCACGCGGTGCGCAGGGTCTCCGCGTCCTCCGCGCCGATGAGCCCGGCGTCGAGGATCTCCCGCAGCACCGCGAGGGTCGACGTGTTCCGCAACGCCCCGACGACGTGACTGTGCTGCATCGTCAGCAGCTGCACCGTCCACTCGATGTCCGTCAGCGCCCCGCGCCCGAGCTTCGTGTGCGTGTTCCGGTCGGCGCCCCGGGGCAGCCGCTCGGCGTCGACCCGGGCCTTCATCCGCCGCACCTCGCGGACGGTCGCCTCGTCGGCCCCGTCGGCCGGGTACCGGAACTCGTCGATCATCCGCAGGAACCGGATCCCCAGGTCCTTGTCGCCGGCGATCCACGTCGCCCGCAACAGGGCCTGGAGTTCCCACGTGTCCGCCCACCGGGCGTAGTACGCACGGTAGGACTCCAGCGTGCGGACCGTCGGCCCGTTCCGGCCCTCGGGGCGGAGGTTGACGTCCACCTCCAGCGGCGGGTCCTGGGACGGGCGGGCGAGCCGGCGGCGCAGCCCGTCGCAGATCCCCGTCGCCCAGCGCACGGCCGCGGCCGTGTCCTCCCGGTCGGGCTCCTCCCCCGCGTCGCAGGGTTCGCACACGAAGAGCACGTCGGCGTCGGAGCCGTAGCCCAGCTCCTCGCCGCCGAGCCGCCCCATCCCGATGACGCTGATCCGCGCCGGGGCGTTGCGCCCGTGGGAGTCCTCCCACGCGGCGACCTCCACCTGCAGCGCCGCCTCGAGCACGGCGTTCCACACGTAGGACAGGGACCGGCACACCTCCTCGACCTCCATGAGGCCGAGCAGGTCCGCGCTGGCGATCCGCGCCAGCTCCGTCCGGCGCAGGGACCGCGCGGCGGCGATCGCCCGGTCGGGGTCGTCGTGCCGCCCCGCCGCGGCGACGAGGGAGTGGCTGATGACCGAGGCGTCCTTGTCCAGCAGTTTCGGCCCGTTCGCCCCGTCGCTGAGGAGGCGCACCGTGTCCGGGGAGGCGATGATGAGCTCCGCCGCGTACGGCGACGTGCCGAGGATCCGCATGAGCCGCTGGCCGACGACGTTCTCGTCGCGGAGCAGCCGCAGGAACCACGAACGGGTGAACGCGGCCTCCGACAGCTTCCGGTACGCGAGCAGGCCGGAGTCGGGGTCGACGGTGCCGCTCAGCCACTCGAGCATCGAGGGCAGGATCATCCCCTGGATGCGGTCCTTGCGCGTCGACCCGGACGCGAGCGCCGACAGGTGCTCGAACGCGCGGTCCGGGGCCCGGTAGCCCAGCGCCGCGAGCTGCCGCTTCGCCGCGTCCGGGGTGAGCCGCAGGGCGTCGACCGGCATCGTGACGACCGAGCTCAGCAGCGGACGGTAGAACAGCTTGCGGTGGAGCTGGTGGATCTGGACGGCCACCCGCCGCACGGTCCGGTCCAGCTGCTCGGCGGAGCTGCCGGCGTCGGTGGCGCGGATCCCGGCCGTCCGGG
This sequence comes from Corynebacterium bovis DSM 20582 = CIP 54.80, assembly GCF_030408615.1. Classification (NCBI taxonomy): domain Bacteria; kingdom Bacillati; phylum Actinomycetota; class Actinomycetes; order Mycobacteriales; family Corynebacteriaceae; genus Corynebacterium; species Corynebacterium bovis. Next base: position 1,706,964 of record NZ_CP047187.1, read on the forward strand.
CGAGCCACGTCCGGGCGGGGCCGTCGTCCGGTTTCGGGAGGGTGTGCGTCCGCCGCATGTGGTGCAGCTGCATCCGGTGCTCGAGCAGCCGCATGAACTCGTAGCAGCTGATGAGGGTGTCGCCGTCCTCGCGGCCGACGTACCCTCCCGCGACGAGCGCCCGCAGCGCCCCGATCGTGGACGGCACGCGGACGGACTCGTCGACCCGGCCGTGGACCATCTGCAGCAGCTGCACCGCGAACTCCACGTCGCGCAGCCCGCCCGGCCCGAGCTTGAGCTCCCGGTCGAGGACGTCGTCCGGCACGTTGTCGATGACCCGGCGGCGCATCGCCTGGACGTCCTCGACGAAGTCGTCGCGCTCGGCGGCGGTCCACACCTTGGCCGACAACGCGTCGGTGTACCGGCGGCACAGGTCCATGTCCCCGGTCATCGGGCGGGCCTTGAGCTGCGCCTGGAACTCCCACGTCTTCGCCCACCGGTCGTAGTAGGCCACGTGGCTGTCGAGCGTGCGCACCAGCGCGCCCCGCTTGCCCTCCGGGCGCAGGGCGGCGTCGACCTCGAAGAACACCCGGCACCCGATGGAGATGAACTCCCCGGCGAGCCGGGTGGCCTTCGCGTCGGCCGGCTCGGCGACGAAGATGACGTCGACGTCCGAGATGTAGTTCAGCTCCCGCGCCCCGCACTTGCCGAGGGCGAGCACACCGAGCCGCACGGGCACGTCGCCCTCGGGGACGACGACGGCCACCGCGACGGCCAGCGCCGCGGTGAGCGCGGCGTCGGCGAGATCCGCGAGCAGCCGCGTGAGCAGCTCGAAGCTCACGCTCGGCGGCAGCTCCTCCCCCTCCCGGTGGATGAACGTCCCGGCGAGGTCCGCCGCCGCGAGCCGCATGAGCAGACTGCGGTACGCCACCCGCAGCGCCTGGTCCGCCTCCGGGCCGGTCACCGCCGCCCGGTACATGAGCGAGTCCGGGCCGTGGTCGACGCCGTCCGGGCCCGTCACCGGACGCGCACCGACGGCGTCGAGCATCGTGTCCATCATCTGCCGGCGGTCCGGCAGGGGCTCCCGGAGCAGCGGCCAGTGCGTGGGGTTCGCCACGAGGTGGTCGCCCAGCGCCGTCGATGCCCCGAGCAGCGCGAACAACGGCACCCGGAAGGTCGGGTCCTGCTCGACGGCGGCGAGGAGCTCCGCCGACGACGTGCCGGCGGGGACCGGGGCGGGGTCCGTGGCGTGGCCGCCGTCGGCGGCGTCGGTGTCGGTGCCGTGGCTGCCGGCAGCGTCCCCGCGCGCGGCGAGGTCGTCGAGCGCGTCGACGAGCCGGACGAGGTTGTTCAGCGCGAGGTTCGGGTCACCGGTCGCCGACAGGGTCCACAGGACCGCCCGGCTCGCGGCGTTGTTCCAGCCCAGGCGGTCGAGGTCGGCGGCGGCCCGGGGGCCGCTCAGCCCGAGCGCGGCGGGCGACGGGACGGGGTTGCGGGACGAGCGCGGGAGATTCACGGCCACCCCCTACAGTTCGAGGTTGTTGCGCAGTTCCCAGGCCGTGACCTGCGAGGAGTAGTCCGACCACTCCCGCCACTTGTTCCGCAGGAAGAACTCGAAGACGTGCTCCCCCAGCGTGTCCGCGACGAGCTCGGAGCGCTCCATCTCCCGGAGGGCCTGCTCCAGGTCCGTCGGCAGGTCCTTGTAGCCGAGCGCCCGCCGCTCCCGGCGGGTGAGGCTCGCGACGTCGTCCTCCGCCGGGGCCCCGAGCTCGTAGCCCTCGCGGATGCCCTTGAGCCCCGCGGCGAGGAGCACGCTGTACGCGAGGTACGGGTTCGCCGCGCTGTCGGGGCTGCGCACCTCGACGCGCCGGGAGGACTGCTTGTTCACCGTGTACATCGGGACGCGGACGAGGGCCGACCGGTTCGACGCCCCCCACGTCGCCGCCGTCGGGGCCTCCCCGCCGAAGGCGATGCGCTTGTACGAGTTGACGAACTGGTTCGTCACCGCGGAGATCTCCCCCGCGTGCTCGAGGATCCCGGCGATGAAGGACTTCGCCGTCCGGGAGAGCCGGAACTCGTCGTCCGGGTCGTGGAAGGCGTTCTCGTCGCCCTCGAACAGGGACATGTGGGTGTGCATCGCGGAGCCGGCCTCGGCGACGAAGGGCTTCGGCATGAACGTCGCCCGCACCCCGTTGCGCCGCGCGACCTGCTTGACGATGTACCGGAAGGTCATGATGTTGTCCGCCATGGACAGCGCGTCGGCGTACCGGAGGTCGATCTCCTGCTGGCCGGGGGCCGTCTCGTGGTGGGAGAACTCGACGGAGATCCCCATCCGCTCCAGCGCGTTGATCGCGTCCTGGCGGAACTGCGGGGCCTCGTCGGTGACCGCCTGGTCGAAGTAGCCGCCGGAGTCGCTCGGCACCGGGGGCTGGCCGTCCGTGTCGAGGGACTTCACGAGGAAGAACTCGATCTCCGGGTGGACGTAGCACGTGAACCCCTCGTCGGCCGCCCGGTTGAGCTGCCGGCGCAGCACCTGCCGCGGGTCGGCCCACGACGGCTCCCCGTCGGGCATCGCGATGTCGCAGAACATCCGGGCCGACAGGTTCCGGCCGTCACCCTGGTGGAACGGCAGGATCTGGAACGTGCTCGGGTCCGGCCGCGCGATCGTGTCGGACTCGGACACGCGGGAGAACCCCTCGATCGCCGAGCCGTCGAAGCCGATGCCCTCGGTGAACGCCCCCTCCAGCTCCGCCGGCGCGACGGCGACGGACTTCAGCGAGCCCTGGATGTCGGTGAACCACAGCCGCACGAAGCGGATGTCCCGTTCCTCGAGAGTGCGCAGCACGAATTCCTGTTGGCGGTTCATGCGGACCATAGTAACCGCCGGGGTGACGCCCGGCCGCGACCGCCGGACGGCCGGGGCCGCGGGACCGCGCGGCGGGCGACACCACCCTCACGTGGCACAATCGGGTCCATGTCTTCCACCCCGTCCTCCCCCGAAGCCGCCTCCGCGGACCCGTCGACCACGGCGTCCGGCACCGCGTCGACCACCGCGTCCGGCACGGCGTCCACCTCCGCGGCCGGCACCGCGTCGAACGCCCCGTCGACCCCCGCCGGGTACATGGTCCCCACGAAGCAGGTCCGCATCCGTGACCTGCACACCTGGCGCCGGGAGGGCCGCCGGTGGGCGATGCTCACCGCGTACGACTACTCGACGGCCGTCGCCTTCGCGGAGGCCGGCATCGAGGTCATGCTCGTCGGGGACTCCGCGGCGAACGTCGTCTACGGCTACGACTCGACGCAGCAGGTGTCGATGGACGAGATGTGCCACCTCGCGGCCGCGGTCGTCCGGGGCGCCGGCAGCGCGCTCGTCGTCGTCGACCTCCCCTTCGGCACCTACGAGGCGTCCGACGAGCAGGCCGTGCGCTCGGCGGCGGAGATCCTGCGCCGGTCGGGGGCTCACATGGTGAAGATCGAGGGCGGCGTGCGGATCGCCCCGCGCATCCGGGCGCTCGTCGACGCGGGCATCGCGGTGTGCGCGCACGTCGGGTTCACCCCGCAGTCGGTCAACGCCCTCGGCGGCTTCCGGGTCCAGGGTCGCGGGGAGGGGGCCGACGCCCTCCTCGCCGACGTCGAGGCCGTCACCGCGGCGGGCGCGGAGCTCGTCGTCATGGAGATGGTCCCCGCGGACGTCGCCGCCCGGGCGACGGAGGCCTCCCCCGTCCCCACCGTCGGCATCGGGGCGGGCCCGGGGACGGACGCCCAGGTCCTCGTGTGGCACGACATGGCCGCCCTGCCCGCCGGCGGTCACCGCCCGCGGTTCGCGAAGCAGTGGGCCAGCCTGGGGCGGGACCTCACCGCCGCCGCGGCGGCGTACAAGCGCGAGGTCGTCGAGGGCACCTTCCCCGCCGAGGAGCACTGCTTCTAGGTCCCGTGCCCGGGGGGTGCGGTGTCCCGGGAGGGGGACGACGCCGGGGCGGTCACGGTGTCCCGGTCCCGGGGGTGTCCCGGGGGGCGGGGGTCAGGGGCAGGGCCGTCGCCGGGGGCCGTCGCCGGGGTCAGTCGTCCTCGCGGTCCTCGGCGTCCGCGCGGGCGGTGCGTTCCCGGGCGATCTCGAGGGCGTGGGCCGCCTCCTCGCGGGTGTCGTACGGCCCCATGCGGCTGTCCCATCCGCCGCCGACCCCCTGGGACACCTCTCCGGTCTTCGTGTCGTAGTACCACTTCTCGTCGCTCATGGGGCCGACCCTACCGGAGTCCGCCCGACCACCCGGGGGTCCCGGGGTCGGGTGGGGGGGGTCGACGGGCTGAGTGTCGAGAGGGCCTGTGAGCCGGATTCTGTCCGCCACCCGGCGCGGGGCCGGGCGGGGGGTGATCATCCATCTGGACGCACCATCGCTGGGCGCCTCGAGCGGTCCACCTGTCCCTTCACCGACGGGCAGCCGACGGGACACGCGGGCACCCGGCGTCTGCGACGCCCGGTGTCCGCACTTGACCTTGCTCCCGGTGGGGTTTACCCAGCTGCACCGGTCACCCGGCGCACTGGTGCGCTCTTACCGCACCTTTTCACCCTTACCCGGTGGCCGGACGAACCGGTCCCGGGCGGTCTGTTTTCTGTGGCACTGTCCCGCGGGTCGCCCCGGGTTGCCGTTAGCAACCACCGTGCCCTGTGGAGTCCGGACTTTCCTCGACCCCCGGCCTCGTCCCGTGCGGGACCGGTTCCGGCGGCCGCGATCACCCGGCCCTCTCGACAGGTGCACACCTTAGCAGCGCCCGGTCACGGCGTCCCCACGCGCCGACCGCGCCCGCTCCCCCGCGACCGGCGGCGCGCCCGGCAGCGTAACCGACAGCGCAGCCGGCGGCGCAACCGGCGGCGCGACCGGCGGCGGGCCCGGTCACCCGTGGAGCACGAGGATGCTGAGGTCGTCCGCCCGGTCGCCCCCGTCGGGGAGCCCCTTGCCCGACCTCCCCGACCGGACGGGGACGGCGGACCGGTCCGGGCGCCCGCCGCTGCCCTGCGCCCGGGAGGTGTCGGCCGGCCGGAGCCCGGGGCGGAGGACCCGCATCGTGCAGATCCAGCGGCGCGGCGTGCCGTCGCGGATGATCGCGAGCCGCAGCCCGTCGAGCCCCCGGCGCGCCGTCGGGTCCGCCAGCGCCTCGCGGAAGTCCCCGAGGACGGAGAGCTCGCCGATGAGTTCGTCGAGCCGCCCGTCGCGCGGGGTGACCGTGCGGGCGAACCGGAGGTCCGCCGCGACCGCCCGGAGGATCTGCTCGCCGTCGCCGCCCTGGACGTTCCACCGGCCGGCCCCGAGGAGCAGGCGGCCGAGGTTCGGCGCGTCGGACCCGGTCTCGGGTTCGCCGTCGAGCAGTTTCTCGAAGGCCTCGTTCGCGGCCCGCAGGGTGAGGCGGTGGTCGACGACGGCCGCCGGCGCGGCGAGCAGCCGCACGGTCTCACCGAGGTGCGTCGGCTGGAACGCGAGCCGGTCGGTGAGCCGCGGCCCCGGTTCCGGTTCCGGCGCGACCACGCCGACGTAGGCGAGGAGGACCCGGCGTTCCTCCGCGTCGAACCGCAGGCCGTCCGCGATACGTTCGGCGTCCTCGGGCGGGAAGCGGACGTTCCGGCCCTGTTCCAGGCGCGTGTACGCCCACCGTGTCATCCCGCAGAGGTACGCCGCCTCCTCGCGGGACAGACGCCGGTAGTCCCCCGGCGCGCTCGGCAACCCCATCATCGCCGGGGTGCGTCGGCACCTCCGGTCCATGAGGTAGCGTCCGGCCCGCTGCACGTCCGGGCGTCCCCGGCGTCCCGTCCCCATGATGTCACCGCAGGTAGTGGGTGTCGTTGACGAGGCGGACGACGCTGCGTCCGTCGGGGTAGAACTCCACGACGGACAGGCTCGCGAGGTCGAGGTGCAGCGTGCGGTAGATGTCCGCCGACGCGCCGAGCGCCCGCCGGACCGTCGCCTTGATCGGGGTGACGTGGCTGACGACGAGCACGGTGCGGCCCGGGTTGCGGTCGACGATCCCGTCGACCGCCGCGGCGACCCGGTCGTCGACGTCGCTGAGGCTCTCCCCGCCGACCGCCGGGACGGTCGGGTCGGTCATCCACGCGGTGTGCTCGTCGGCCCACCGCTCGTGGACCTCGGCGAAGGTGCGCCCCCCCCACTCGCCGAAGTCGAGTTCGACGACGCCGCGGTCCGTGGTCACGGCCGCCTCGTCGAGGCCGAGGGAGGCGACGCACGCCGCCGCGGTCTCACGGGTCCGCCGGAGGGGGGACGTGACGACGGCGTCGATCCCCCCGCGGGAGGCGAGGTACGCGGCCGCGCGACGGGCCTGGTCCCGGCCCGTGGCGGTGAGGGCGGGGTCGGACAGCCCGGAGAACCGGCCCTCGGCGGAGAGCTCCGTCTGGCCGTGGCGGAGCAGCAGCAGGCGGGTCGGCCGGTCGCAGTCGCCCATCCACGACGGGGCGGCGTCGCCGGAGGTGGCGGCCGCGTCCCCGCCGGTCCCGGACGTGGCGGGAGCGTCCGCACCGGATGCCGCGTCCCCGCCGGACGGCAGCTCCTCCCCCGAGGCCTTCGTGTCCATCGCCTGGTTCGCCAGGGCGTCGGCCCGCGCGTTGTCGGCGCGGGGCACCCACGTGTAGTCCACGGCGTCGAAGTCCTTCTCCAGGGCCTTGACGGTCGCGGCGAGCGGCTTCATGTCCGGGTGCTTGATCTTCCACCGGCCGGACATCTGCTCGACGACGAGCTTGGAGTCCATGTGCACGTGCACCCTCCGGGCCCCGAGGTCCCGGGCGAGGGTGAGCGCGTTGACGAGGCCCGTGTACTCGGCGACGTTGTTCGTCGCCCGCGGGATGTACTCGTGGCAGGTGGCGAGGACCGTCCGGCGGTCGGCGGTGAGGACGAGCGACCCGGCCCCGGCGGTGCCGGGGTTACCCCGGGAGCCGCCGTCACACTCGACCGCGACCTCGGCCGGCACCCGACCGGTCGTCCCCTGCTGCTGTCCGCCGGCCGTCATGTCCGGCCCCCTTTCTCCCTGCGCCACCGCGGGCCCGTGTCCCCACGGGCCCGCCTTCGTCGGGACATTCTCTCACAGCGGTCACCGGTGCCCGCGCGTCACGGCCCCCGGACGCCGCCGTCGACCCCCGGCCCCAGGTCACCGGCGCCCGCGGGTCAGCTCCCGGACTCCCCGCCGGCGTGGACGGTCCACGGGTCGGTCCGGATGTCGAGCACCCGGGCCGGGACCCCCGTCGCGGCGGTGACGACGTCGGCCGCCTGCGCGCACCAGGGGTACTCGCTGGCCCAGTGGGACGTGTCGACGACCGGGCAGCCCCCGGCGCGCAGGTGCTCGTCGACGGGGTGGTGCCGCAGGTCGGACGTGACGAGGCAGTCCACGTCCATCCGGCGCACGGTGGCCAGGAAGCCGTCGCCCGCCCCGGAGGCCACCGCAACGGTGCGGATCATCCGCTCCGGGTCCCCGGCGGCGCGCACACCCCACACCGTCGCCGGGAGGCGCTCGGCGACGCGACGGGTGAACTCCCGCAGCGTCATCGGGGTGTCGAGCGGCCCGACGCGGCCGATGCCCGTGCTGTGCGCGCGGGACCCGGCGGGGGTGACGGTCACGGTCTCGACGACGTCGTACGCCACCTCCTCGTAGGGGTGCGCCGCCCGGAGCGCCGCGAGGATCCCCCGCCGCCGCGACCGGGGGGCGACGAACTCCACGCGCAGCTCCTCGACGTGCTCCAGCGCGCCGACGGAGCCCAGCGTCGGCACCGACCCCTCCCCCGGGCGGAACTGGCCGGTGCCCGCGACCTCGAAGCTGCACTCGGTGTAGGTCCCGACGGCCCCCGCCCCCGCCGCGAAGACCGCCTCCTTCACGGCGGCCGCGGCGTCGACCGGCACGGTGAACCCCCACCGGTCGAGCACGGGGGCATCCGACAGCGCCGGGTCCTGCGGGTCCAGGGGGTCCCCCGGGGTCACGCCGAGGACCTCGGCGAGGCGGTCGTTCACCCCGGGCCGGGCGGAGTCCGCGTTCGTGTGCGCGGCGAACAGGGCCACCCCCGCCCGGATGAGGCGGTGGACGATCCTGCCCTTCGGGTGGTCCGCGGGCACGCCCGTCACGCCCCGGAGCAGGAGCGGGTGGTGGACGACGATCATGTCCGCGCCGGCGTCGACAGCGGCGGCGGCGACCTCGTCGGTGCACTCGAGGGCGACGACGACCGACCGGACCGGCGCATCCGGGTCCCCGCAGACGAGGCCGACGGCGTCCCAGGACTCCGCGAGCTGCGGCGGGTAGGCGGTCTCCAGGGCCGCGACGACGTCGGCGACCGTCCGGGCGGGGGTACCGGCGGCGGGCTGCGCGGGGGCGTCGGCGGCGGCGTGGTCGGACGCGGGTCCGGCACTGTGAGAATTCATGGAAACCAGCCTAACCTGGCGGTGTGACTGCACAGCCGACACCTGTCCTGCTCGTCGACGTCGACGGCACGCTCATCGACTCCTACCCGGGCATCCGGGAGAGTTTCGTCCACGGACTCACCGCCAACGGTGTGGACCTGCCGCCGGAGGAGACGATCCGCGGCATCCCCGGGCCGCCCATGATGGACACCCTCCGGGGCATCGGCCTCGACGGGGAGCTCCTCGACCGGGTCTTCACCAGCTACCTCGACCACCAGACCTCGACCGGCTGGCTCAACGCCACCCCCTTCGACGGCATGGCCGGGCTGCTCGACCGGTGGCGGGACGCCGGCGTGCGGCTGTCCACCGCGACGTCGAAGTCCGAGGTCTCCGCCCGGCGCGTGCTGGAGAAGTTCGGCCTGTTCGGGCGGTTCGACGTCTTCGCCGCCGCCCAGGAGGACGGCGAACGGCGGTCGAAGGCCGCGGTCATCCGCCACGCGCTGGAGCAGCTCGGGGAGCCGTCCGCGACGGTCGCCGAGGGCGGCCCGACGTCCCGGGACCACATCCTCCTCGTCGGCGACCGCATCCACGACGTCGAGGGGGCGGCGCAGTTCGGGATCCGCACCGTCCTCGTGGACTGGGGGTACGGTGCACAGGACGAGCACGACCGGGCGTGGGCCAGCGTGCCGGACACCGCGGCGCTGGGGCGGCTCGTCGACGGCTGGCTGCGGGACCCGGCCGCGCCGGACGCGCAGGGCTGACGGCGCGGCACTGTTCCGGGCGGCCGTGCCGGGCTGCGACCGTTCCTGGCGGCCCGCGGCCGTGCCGGGCTGCACCTGGTCCGGCGCCGTCCGGTCCCGGGCGGCGCGCGATGAGACGACACCCGACCACGAGGAGGAGACCACGTGACACAGGACCCGACGACCCAGGACGCGCGGGCGCCGGAGACCGGCGTCGACCCCGACCGGCCTGCCCTGCACCTCTGCGTCGTGTGCACGGGCAACATCTGCCGCTCGCCGATGGGTGAGGTCATGCTCCGCGACGCCCTCGACGACGCCGGGCTCGGCGACGCCGTGCGCGTGACGTCCTGCGGGACGCACGGCTACCACATCGGCCAGCACGCCGACCCGCGCGCGGTGGCGCAGCTCGCCGCCGACGGTCACGACGGCAGCCGGCACCGGGCGGCGGAGTTCGGCCCCCGGGACGAGGACGCCGACCTGTTCCTCGCCATGACCCACGGGCACGTCCGCGAGCTCCGCGGGATGGGGGTCGACGGAGACCGCATCCGTCTCATGCGCTCCTTCGGACCGGACGGGGACGAGGATGTCGACGACCCGTACTACGGCTCCGCGGACGGGTTCGCCCGGGTCGCACGCGAGATCCGCGAGGCGCTGCCCGGCGTCGTCGACTGGGTGCGCGCGGAACTCCGCTGACGGGAGTGCGGGCCGGCGCGGGGGCGCGCCGTTGCTGCAGTGGCCGGCCCGAAGGCTACCGGCGCTGACGCTGCCGGCCCGAGAGCGCCGTTGCTGCAGTGGCCGGCCCGAAGACTGCCGGCACCGGGGTCAGAAACGTTCCTCGTCGCGGGCGTTGCGCCGGTCGAAGAACCGCGTGTGACTGCGGCCGTACCGCTCGGCGAGCTTGCGCTCCCGCGCCCGCGCCGCGTCCTCCTGCCCCTCCTCGGGCTCCCCGGCCCGGTCGGGTTCCCGCTGACCGTCCCCGGTCCGCCCGCGCTCCGGGCTCCCCTGCCCCGGCTGGCCGTCCGCGGTCCGGCTGTGCCCGGCGTGCCCGTCCTCGGGTGACGCGTCGGCGGGGTCGGCCGACGCGGCGGAGGGGGGCGTCGTCCCTTCCCCGACCGGGACCGCCCCGGACCCCGAGCCCGGGTGCGGACCGTGACCGTCACCGGCCGTGTCCCCCGACCCCGCCCCGTCACCGGATCCGCCGGCGGGGACGGCGACGACGGGGCCACCGTCGCGGGCCTCGCGTTCGCGGCGACGCTCGCGCATCTCCGCCCACACGAAGTAGCCGAGGCCGAGCGGCGCCATGACACCGAAGGCGATCCACTGGATGCCGTAGGACAGGTAGGGGCCGGAGTCCAGCTTCGGCAGCGGGATCGCGTGGAGCGGATCGGCGACGGACCCCTCCCCCAGCTGCACGTAGTCCGCGGCGAGGGGGCGGCCCGACGGGGTCCCCGCGCCTGCGCCCGCGGCGGGGAGGTCGGGGGCGACGAGGTCCCCGATCTGCGCGGTACTGATGCCGTAGACCTGCTGCACCCCCTCGGAGCGGAGCGGCGGCGTCGACGGGGTCTGTTCCCCGGGGCGGACGTAGCCCTCGACGGTGCGCTCCCCCGTCGGTGCCGTGGGGATGTCCGGCACGTCCGCCGCGTTCCTCGGCGGCGTCCAGCCCCGGTTGACGAGGACCGTGCCGCCCGAATCCAGGCGGAACGCGGTGAGGACCTGGAACGCGGGGCTCGTGTCCACCGGGCGGTTGCGCAGGAGCACCTGGGCGTCCGGGATGAAGCGGCCCTGGAGGGTCACGCGGGTCCACTCGCGGTCCGCGCCGGCGGGTGAGCCGTCCGCGGGGAGGACGTCCTCGACCGGCACCGGGTCGGCGTCCATCGCGGCGGACAGGCGCTGGTTGTTCTCCTGCGTGCGGGTGTTCTTCCCCAGCTGCCACGGCGCGAGGACGGTGAACGCCACGTAGGCGAACATCACCACGATGACGGCGGTGATGACCCAGCCCGGCGTGAGGAACGCTCGCCAGCCCCGCCGGCGCCGGGTTGACCCGGGCGCGGCATTGTTCGTCGTCGTTCGCGTGGCCACGGATTCACCTTAGACCTGCGGTCGGCGGACGGGCGAACACGACGGGAGGTGGGTGGGCGGTGGTGGTGAGGATCATCCCCGCGTCAGCGGGGAGCACACATGCCGGATCAAAGTCGTCCAAGCGTGACGCGGATCATCCCCGCTCGCGCGGGGAGCACCAGTGTCTGCAGTCTAGCGGGTCGTCCTCCCTACCAGCCAGGAGCGGCGCGGCCCGGGGTCATCCCCGCGGGTGCTCCCCGCAGGTCGTCCCCGCTCGCGCGGGGAGCACGTTGACACCACCGACCAGCGCGCCGATGACCTGCGGATCATCCCCGCGGCTCATCCCCGTTCACGCGGGGAGCACCACAACACCCTCAAGGAAGGACACCACCAACGCGGATCATCCCCGCTCGCGCGGGGAGCACAAATCCGAGTCGAGGCGCGCCCACTCGGACGCGGGATCCTCCCCGCTCACGCGGGGAGCACTCAACCCCCGACTTCACTACCCGCTGCCATTGCGGATCATCCCCGCTCACGCGGGGAGCACCCCGTCGTCGACAGTGCCGACCGGACGCCCACGGGATCATCCCCGCTCACGCGGGGAGCACCAGGCACCTGCCGGACCGACACTCAACGAAGCAGGATCATCCCCGCTCGCGCGGGGAGCACCTATGCAGAAGACCGCACACCTGGCCGACCATGGGATCATCCCCGCCGACGCGGGGAGCACACGAATGATCTGCGGGCGGCGACGTCCCAGATGGGATCATCCCCGCTCACGCGGGGAGCACATGAACGCAGCGATTGACGTCATGCACAGCCGCGGATCATCCCCGCTCACGCGGGGAGCACGCGTACGTCCGCCATGACTCGAGCGGGGCTGTGGGATCATCCCCGCTCACGCGGGGAGCACGGCGGCTCGGAGCTCACGGGGGGGTGACCATGCGGGATCATCCCCGCTCACGCGGGGAGCACGACATTCTCACCGGTGGTTACCCGTGCCAGCCGGGATCATCCCCGCTCACGCGGGGAGCACACTTCCTGACCAGGGATGTTAGTACACGAGAAGCCAGATTTCATTCAATGTCGATCAGCGCCCTCACGTCAGCACCAACCATCACTGCAGATCATCCGCTCGTCTGGTCCTGCCGTCGCGCTCCCGCGAGGCCCGTGACCAATCGCCGCGGGTCCGCGACGTCCGGTCACGGCCCGGCCGACGAAACAGGACCAGGCCCTCGACATCAACCGGTTCCCACTGCGGTTTGTGAACCTTCACGGCGTACCCCTGCTCGCAGATGGTGGTCGGGTACGTCATCACCGCCCGACCGCCGTCCATGTTCACCTGGATCATCTGCCACAGCTCGTCCCGCACTCTGGCACTCACCTTGCCGACATACACTCCGGTCGCCACTTCCGAGAGCCATCGCGTGAGGTGACCACGCACCCGCTCCGGAGGAGACGTCAACACCACGGTGATCACGGAGCCTCCCGTCGCGAAGGGCCGCCGGGAACCTGGTCAACCCCGTCTTCCGGTGCGTAATTGACACCGCCCGCCACCGTCTCGTCACGTCCGTCCCACAGACCAATCACGTCGGCCCACAAGTCGGACTCGTCAACCTCATCGTCGAGGAGCAGCGTCCGGAGATCACGGGACATCGTCTCCGCAAGCCCGGCCGTGCGGAACTCGTCTCGCATCGCTCGACGGGTAACCGAACCGATGTTCACACCCACGGTGCGGCCTTCCCGTTCGAGCGCCGCCACCGTCCGGAACGCCACCGGGACGCTGACCTCCGCCTTGTAGAGATCCGCGAGATCGTAGACAAAGCTCCGGTCATGGCCGGTGTGGACGAAGCCGAGACCCGGTGAACATCCGAGGGCCACGTCCAACCGCTTCCGCGACGACGTCACCTTCTCGGCCTGTGCACGCAGCATCCGGTCCGACCTCGCGATGGACCGACCGTGCGCGTAATAACGCACGCCCTGCTCACCAACCCAGACCAGGGAGCACCCTGAGTCAGCGACGACGCCCACCGCCTGGTGGGTTAGCCGCGTCCCGGGCCCCAGCAGCAGCACGCTCAGTGCGGACACCGGGACGTGCAGAACGCCGTCATCGTCGGTCGCGGTCAAGGCACCACCGTCCCGGCCGATCGTGCAGTGTTCCAGGTACAGGAAACTGACCCGGTCAGAGGCGCGGGTGAGCTGCCGCGGCGTCGACGGTGGCAATCCGGTCATGCATCACCCCCCCCGGACCGGCCGGTGCGGCCGGGGCGAGCGTCACCAGGCCGCAGCCGTAGGCCTTCGCCCGGCCGAGTCCCTCACACAGGACCGTCCTCAGGGCCCCCGGATCGGTGACCTCCAGCAGACCGTCGTACGTCGCCCGTTGCAGGGTGACCCGGCCCCGGCCCCGCCGGAAGGTCACCTTCTCCCGCCCGGTGACGACCACGGTCGGCTCACCGGACTCGAGCCGGGGGAAGGACACGCCCAGGCGGTCACACCGGTCCTCGAGCCACGCCCGCTGGTACGCGGCCGTGACATGCCCGAGCCGGCGTTTCCGCCCGTCCGGGTCGGTCACGACGTGCGTCGGGTTCGCGGTGAGCCGGAACCGGTACCGCTGCCCGGCCTCGAGCCGGTCGAGCAGGGGCCGGTAATCCCTCACGACCCCGGTGTCCTCGGCACTCCACCCGGCCTGTTCCCGGAGGTGGTCGAACGAGGGCGCATCCCGGCTCACCACGTACAGCTCGTGGTTGTGCCCCACCCGGTCCAGGCGCCACAGCACGCGACCGTCACCGTCGTGACCACGGTCGGGCCAACACGCCATCACGGCAGCGTGGAGGGCCTGCGGGTTCGCGACCAGTTCCCGGGACCCCCGCCGCTGCGGGTTCATGGTGAATCGTGACAGGTACATTCACAGTCCTCCCAGCACAGCGAAGGGGTCATGGTGCTCGGGGCTCCGCCCGGAGGGGTTCTCGACGGCCACCCAGTCGTGCACAACCCCGCGGAGGGCGTAGCGCCGGTTCCGCGGATCGAAGCTGACGGGGACGTCCCGCACCATCGTGTCGGGCTCCTCCCCCGCGACGCCGTCGCGGACCACGGGCAGCTGGACGTGCGTCGGCTGGCGGCGCCGGTACCACTCAGCGGCGAGCCACGGGGCCTCGCGGAGCGTCTCCACCAGGCCGGACCCGCGGATCTCCCGCGGGACCGGCGCGGCCGGCGGGCAGGCGCGACGGCCGAGGAACAGCGGGAAGCGGGGCGCGCGCAACGCCGCCTGCAGCTCCTCCAGGACGTCACGCTCCCCCTCGACGACCGCGGTGAACTTGTAGTCCTGCAGGTAGTCGCGGTAGCTGAGCGGATGGCGCTTCCCGGTCCGCCAGTCGGTCTCCGTCTGGAAGTCCCGGCCGACCCGGCCCTGCTGGTCGGTGCGGACACCGAAGGACAGGGTGAGGAGGTCGTCGAGGGAATCCGTGCGGGACCGGCCCTGGGCCGCGGCGAGGAGGCCGACGACGCCGCTCTTCGTCGGCGCCCGTTCCGTGGTCCGGTACTCGAACCGGCCGCTGGCTCCCCATGCCTGCAACGGCCCGTCGAGAGCCAGGATGAGTGTCGGCATGACCGTCACTCCCCGTCGGCGTCGCGCACGGCCGCACCCGCGCGGGCGACAAGCTCCGGGAACGTCTCCCCCACCGACCCCCGGTCGGCGAGGACGCCGGCGGTGTCGGTGTCGAGCTCGCCGCGGGCGAGGGTGAACGACGACGCCGCCGGCCGGGTCCCGAAGGCGTTGTCCCCGTCGGCCGCGGCCTGCGCGAGGACCCGGACCGCGGCGTGGGCCGCGCCCCCGCCGGCGTCGACGGGCGTCTCGAAGGCGGTGACGAGGGACACCGGCTGATCCTGCCGGACCTCCATCAGCACGAAGTCGGGCCGCGTCCGGTTGGCGAAGGTGTTCTGCTTGCCCGTCGGCATGCTCTCCACGAAGGACCGGGTGAACGCCTCGACCGCCCGCGCGGCGGCCTCGCGGTCGCCGATGTTCCGGACGAGGTTGTCGACGTCGATCGTCGCGTACCGGTAGAGCGTGGAGGAGACGAACTCGACGGTGTTGATCATGCCCGCGCCGGGGTTGTCCTCCGGGGCGTTGTCGTCGACCGCGGTGAAGTAGTCGAACTCCGGGGCGGCGGTGTGGACGCTCAGGGCGTGGGCGACCTGGCACGCGGCGTCGACGTTGGCCTCCGGGGCGGCGGCGATCATGCGGCCGAACAGGGCGATGTCGATCGACTGCGGGGCCTTCTGGAGGACGGACTGGTCCTGCTTCTTCGAGACCTTCTCCCCGTCGGCGATGCGGAGGGCGAGCTCCGCGAGGGCTGAAATGTCCCGGCGGGATAGGAACAGCATGTAGCTCGTCGTCGCCTCCTTCTTGCTGTCCATCTTGATGCCGGCTTTGGTCAGGGATTTAACGGCCTGCCGGAGACTCGTCTCCTCGTCCGTCTCCGGCCGGAGCACCCGGATCTGCTCGGCGATCCGGGACGCAGCGAATTTCGTCCGCTCGCCCAGTTCAGAGGCGTCGAATGTGCGTGCGAAGTCGTTGCGGACCGCGCGCTTCCAGGCCTGGCTGGACACCCGGTGCCGGCGGGTGCCGCCGAAGACGGCGGACTTCGGGCTGCCCGTGTCGTCACGGTTGATGCACGACGGCGGGACGAGCTGGATGACGTGGAGGTCGATGTAGGTGCTCACGGTGGTTCCTTTCAGTGAACATGAGAAGTGTGGGGTGGGTGGACGGCCGTGGCGGCCGGTCGGGTGGGTGGTCGGGTGGACCGGGTTGTGTGGGGATGTGCACGGTGCCGTCGACACTCACGCGGTGTGGGGTCGGTCCCGGGAGGGTCCGGTGCCGGGGGCGGTCACGCCGGGGTCGTGGTCGGGTCGGTGCCGGGTACGGTCACACCGGTCGCGGTGTCGGGGGCAGTGTCGAGGGCAGTGTCGGTCGCGGTGTCGGTCGCGGGGCGGTAGGTGTACAGCCCGCGGCCCCAGGCCCGACGGACCGCGTCGCGACGGTCGTGGTCGTGGACGTCGTACAGGTCACCGGCGAGGCGCGCGTAGTCCAGCGGCACGCCTGCGGCGCGCATCTGGGTGACGAGTCCCCGTAGGTGCCACACCATCTCCTCCACGGAATCCGCGGTGACGAGAGCGGTGAAGCGCCGGATGACCGGGCTGGTGGTGAGGTCGGCCCCACTGCGGTACGCGAGGTCACGCACCGCCTCGCCGAAGCCCACGCCCCGGCGGTGCATCGGTGCGACCGCCGACTGCTGGTGGACCGCGTAGAGGCACAGCGCCACGTGCACCGCGGTCTCGGCCGCGCTCGGGTCGTCCCCGCGGCCGACGAGCTCCGGGGGCAGGTCCGCCATCGTGATCTCCCAGACCTCGGGCACCGATCCGGCGGGGCGGGCGACGGCCCGGCGGAGCCGGGCGGCGGTCGCCCTCCCCCCGGAGGTGCCGGCCTCGAGCCGGGCGCGGAGCGCGCCGAGTCGCGCCGCGGTGGTCTCCTCGACGAGGCCGCGGCGGCCCGGGCGCCGTCCGCCACGGTCGGGGCCGGTGTGCGCCCGCACCTCAGGCGTCGATGTCTTCGTCATCGGTCTTCCTTTCACTGTGTGTCTCTGGGGTTGCCGCGGACCCGGTGTCCGCGGTGGCTGTGGTGCGGACGGGGTCGCCGAGGATCGTGCGGAGAGCGCGGCTCAACCGGTTCTGGGCGACCGCGGCGGAGATCACGCCGGTGCCGTCAGGGCCGGGCCGACCGGCCCACACCTGCGGCCCCTGGGCCCTCACGATCTCGTCGGCCAGGTCCCAGGCGATGCTGCGGAGCCGCCCGCCCCACTCGGCGAGAGCGGCGGCACCGACCTCCCCGTCCCCGGTGTCACCGGTGGCCGGGGTGTCGTCTCCGTCGCCGATGTCGGCGAGCCACCGGCGGAAGGGGGCGTCGACGGTGTCGAAGAAGCGGAGGCGGACGTCGTCGACGCCGCGCTGACGGCCACCGCCGGCGGCAGTGCGGACGCCGTCGCCGCCGCCCTGACGGCCACCGCCGGCGGCGGTGCGGATGTCGCAGCTGAACTTCGTCAGCTCCCACGCGACCCCTTCGGTCCGGTCGACAGCGGTCCGGACGACCGCCCGCAGCGCCTCCCCTTCGATCCCGAGCAGGGGCGACCGGACGGTGAGGCTGTCGTTGAGGACGTCCGAGAAGCTCGACTGACTGTTGCCGTACACCGGGGACACCATCTCGACCCGGACGATGCGGTCCCGGGGGATGACCTCGTCGACCACGAGCCTGGCGAGCCACTCCACGGTTCGGGCGGGTTCGGCCGCGGGGGCGCCCTCGGCGTACTTCTGGTCGACGGTGGCGACGTCCGCGTTCGGCAGGATGCCGCCGAGCGACCGCCACATCGCCCGCCCCTTGTCGAGGGTCTGCGGCACATACCGCAGCGCCTTCGTCTCATTCTTCTGCGGGTCGCTGAACCGCCACGGGGTCATCATCTCGGAGCCGTGGATCATCGTGGAGTCGACCGGGTCACCGTTGCAGACGAGCACACCGTCCACCGTCGGGGCGGCAACGTCGGTGCTGTCGGTGGTGGACCAGAACAGCCGGATCCGGCGCTGGGGCCAGGTGAGCAGCTCCACCGGCCCCGGGGACAGCACCCCGGGCCGCGCCGCCGACGTCAGCGGCGGCATCTCCCAGACCGGCAGGTCGTCGGTCCCCGCGGACTCCCGGTGGGGGACGTAGTTGAGCAGCAGCGTCTCGCGCAGCGAGTCACCGTGGATGACGGTCCCGCCGTACCGGCCGCAAACGGCGACCCCCTTCGTGTAGCCAGGTCCGTTGTTGACGCGAGTGTCGCCGACCGCTCCGGTCTTGGTCCCGGCGTAGTCGTAGGCAGAGCAGTGGATGAGGCACCGTGCGGCCTCGGCGGCGCTGATCCGGGTGACGTCGGTCCGCAGCGAGAACATCCCGCCGACGTCGGGGATCATGAGGCTCACCGGCTTGTGGTAGCCTTTCGCGGTGTGCAGGTCGGCGACCTGCATGAACGGCGTCTCCGGGTGGCGGAGGTCGAACCGCCCGCGCACGGTGTCGAGGTACCGTTCGACGTCGTCGTCCCACAACGACGCTGCGGTCCACTTCTCGTCCCAGTGGTCGAGGGCGTCGTCGACGTTCCGCCACCGGGCGTCGTCCCAGGCGCGGTAGAGCACCGCGAGGAGGACGCGCAGGACCGCGAAGTTCATCGTCGCCAGGTCGCTGGCGAGCGCACGGTAGCGCCCGGCGTTCTTCAGGACGTCGGTGAGGGACACCTCCGCGGTCGCACCGTCCTCGGTGACGACCTGGATCCACGGTTCATCCAGCAGGTTGTACGTCGGGGACGTCGTCGGGTCCACGGTGCTCCCCCTTCCTGTGCAGGGGGTGTCCCGTCATGGGGTGGGTCATGGTCAGGTCCTTTCGGTCGTGTCGTGTCTGTCGGGTGGGGTGTTCCGGGTCGAGCGCCCGGTGCGTGCCGGTGCCGCCGGATCAGCCGGTCGTGCGCCCGGTGCGCGCCGGTGCCGCCGGTCGTGTGCGCCGGTGTGTCCCGTGCCGGTCGGCCCGGGTCGTGTGCGCGTCCGCGCTTGTCGTCAGGGCCCCATACCGGCGCCCCCTCCCGGTTCCGTCGTGACGACCAGCCCGAGCGTGTCGTCGTACCTCAGCACCCGGTCCCCGAGCCGCCGGGTGAGGTCCTCCCCCAGCACCAGGGCCTGGCATCCGCGCAGCCACCGCGACCGCGCCCAGGAGGCCACCGCGTCCTGTTCGAGTTCCCTGATGCCGTCGCGCCCGCGGACGACCCACGCCGGGAGGCGCACGGTGCACCGGGCCAGGTCACGGGCGGTGTCGTCCGGGACGGGGCCGTCGACGGGCACGTCGGCGGCGGTGAGACCGGCCAGCGGACGGATCCTGTCCCCGGCGCGCCGGACGAGCACGACCTCCGGGCCGTCGTCCGCGTCACGGACCTGGGCTGCGCCCACGCTCTCGTCGGCGACGGACATCGTGGAGGACCACCGGTCGAGCGTCCCGCCGCCCGGCGGGGGGATGAGCAGCGCGTCCGCCCGGTGGCGCCGTCGCTCGTCCCGTTCGTCCTCCTCGCGCCGCGCCCGGTCCCACCGCTCCCGCCACGCCTCCGGCACGTCGGGGGTCCCGGAGTAGGCGAGGTCGACGAGCCCGGCGACGTCGTCGGGTGAGGTCACCCCGCCACGGGACCGGGCGACCCGGCCGAGCAGCAGCGCGCCGGCGAGCAGCCGGCTGTCCCCGTACACGGCGGCGACCCCGGCGGGGAAGACGGGCGGCGGCGCGGACTCGTCGGGCACGCCGGCGCCGAAAACCAGCACCCGGGGCGTGGCCAGGTCCGGGGGCCGCGTCACCCCGAGGTCCCGGTGGCGGTGCACCCGGCCGATCCGCTGGATGATGAGGTCGACCGGGGCGATGTCGCTGACGAGGGCGTCGAGGTCGAGGTCCAGTCCCTGTTCGATGATCTGGGTGGAGATGACGATGAGCCGCCGCGGCCTCGTGCCCAGCCCCCGCCGGCCGAGGGCGGCGACGAGGTCCGCCTCGATGCGGGCCCGCCGCCCGGCCGGGAACCGGGAGTGCAGCAGCACCACCTCCCCGGCCGCGACGTCCCCGGACGCCGTGACGAGCCGGTACAGTTCCTGCGCGCGGGACACGGTGGAGCACACGACGCCCACGCATCCCCCGTCCCCGGTGAGGTCGCGGACGGTGGCGGCCATCTCGGGCAGGTCGCCGTCCCGGAAGTCGATGCGGGTGAACCGCGGTCTGCCGTCGGTCCCGGGGACGGTGACGCGCACGCCGGAGGCGCTCACGGCCGTGAGCCGCGGGTAGCCGGTGTCGTCGGGGACCGCGGGCGGAGACCCGTCCGAGCCGGTGAGCCCGCGGTGGTACGCGGCGACGAGGGCCTCGCGCTGCCCGCGGGGCAGGGTCGCGGACAGGAGGATCACCGGTGACCCGTACGCCCCGAGCCACTCCAGGGCGCGGTGGAGGTAGCGCTGCATGAAGGAGTCGGCGGCGTGGACCTCGTCGACGACGACCACCTTCCCCGCGAACCCCGCGTGGCGCATCGCGAGGTGCCGCGACCGCAGCGCCGCGACGAGGAGCTGGTCGATCGTGCCCACCACGACCGAGGCGAGCAGGGCCGTCCTGCGTCCCCGGAACCACGCGGTGGCCTCGACCCCGGGAGCGGCCGGGTCGCCGTCGTCGCAGATGCACGTCGGGTCCGCGGCCTGCGCCGACAGCCAGCCGGCGGCGTAGGACCCGTGGAGCTCGGCCTTCCCGTGGGCGAGGATGAGCGACACCGGCGCGGAGGGGTCACCGGTGGTGAGCCAGGTCCGCACGCGGTCGTACATCGCGTCGGAGGTCACGCGGGTCGGCTGCGCGAAGAACAGGCCGTCGAGGTCGAGGCGGCGGGCGAGGATCTCCGCCGCGGCGAGCGCCGCCTCCGTCTTGCCCGCCCCCGTCTCGTTCTCGATGACGAGCATCCCGGGCCCGTCCAGTTCCGTCGCGGCGCGCACCGCCGCGGCCTGGACAGGGCGGACGACGGAACCGGCCGGGAGACCGAACCGCCGGGCGAAGGTCGTGGCGTCCCCGTCACCCGGCCTCCACCGGCCGCCGAGGTCGACGGCGGCGCGCCCGCGCGCGGCCCGCACGGCCGGGGGCACCTCCTGCAGGTCGTACGGGAACGCCGTCTCGCTCGACGCGACCCAGTCCGCCGCGATGAGCGCGCCGGTCACGGTGACGACGTCACGGTCCTCCCACGGGACCGCGGCGAGCGCGGCGATCTCCCGGTCGCCGATCCCGTGGTCGTCGACGAGCTGGTCGAGCATCCGGTGGCGGGCCTGTGACCAGGCGGCGGGCTCCCGGTCGAGGAGGGTGCGGACCCGTTCGAGCGCGGCGTCCGAGGGGAAGACGCCGTGGTGTCCCCCGACGACGGCCCGCCACCCGCGGAGGGTGCGGCGGGGCACCCGGCGACCCGCCCGTGCGCGCAGCCAGTCGGCGAGCGTCAGCGCCCCGACGAGCGGGTGCGGCGCGGCGGTGAGGTCGGCCTGCGGCGGGTCACCCGTGAACCCGGCGCCACGGACGCGTGCGTACAGTTCGGGAACCTTCGGCTGGAAGTACACGGACACCTTGCCGACGTCGTGCGCGAGGGCGGCGAGGACCATGACGTCACGCCAGGACGCCTCCCCGAGGCGGCCGGCGACCCGGTCGCGCAGCCCCGCCGGGACGAGGGTGTCCGCGACGTGGCCGATCACCGACGCGGTGTCCCGGAGGTGCGCGAGCACAGGCAGCCACGCCGCTCCCCCGGAGCTGGACTTTCCCCAGAACAGCTCCAGATCAGGTGCCGGACGGTGTCCCACACGAGCCTCCTCAGACGCGACGGAGAGACACATCGTGCCCCTATCTTCCTGTCAGGTTGAGCTCAGTGTAGCGCCGGTGCTGCCACCCGGATCCGGAGCTCGAACAGATGTTCGACGCACCCCTCCCCGGGCCTGCCGACCCCCGGCAGCGGACCCCGAACGCACCCCACCGGTGCCGGCGTCGTCACCCACCCCGCCCGCACCTGAACCGGCCCCGCGCACCCGGCGGCGGTGCCGGCGTCGTCACCCACCCCGGCCCACCTGAACCGGCCCCGGACCTGGCCCTCCCCACCCCGGACCGGCCGCATCCCCACGTGACCGATCACCCCCCGGTGTCCCCCACGCCCCCGCATGACTGTGCGCGCTGACGGGTTCGAACCGCCGACCTGCTGGGTGTAAACCAGCTGCTCTTCCAGCTGAGCTAAGCGCGCCGCCCCGGCCCGGGTGCAGTCCCGGCCGGATGTCCGTCGACCCCCGGGGCGTGTCCGGCCCGGCGACGCAGCAGGTCACCGGGGCAGGTCCCGCCCGGGAGGCGTCGACGAAGGAAGAGGGTAGCACGGGACAGGGACCGTGCCCGCACCCCGCCGACACCCGACGGCACCCGCCGCCGGCACCCACCGGCGACCCCGCGCCGGCGACCCCGGCGCCCGCGTCACCGCTTCGTGCCGGACCCCACGAGGCAGGCGCCCTGCCAGTCACCGATACGGTTCGCGCTGGTCTGGACCAGGCCCGCGAGCTGGGCGGATTCCGCGATCTCACCGGTCTCGACCGTCCCGGCCGTCCCGGCGGCGGGGGTGAGCAGCCAGATGCGCCCGTCCTCGCCCAGGTTGCGGGTCGCGTCGACGAGGCCGTCGACGAGGTCGCCGTCGCCTTTCCTCCACCAGAGCAGGACGACGTCGACGATGTCGTTGTCCTCCTCGGTGGAGAGCGGCTCACCGATCGCGTCCTCGAGGGCTTCGCTGATGCGGCTGTCGCAGTCCTCGTCCCAGCCGATCTCCTGCACGGCCTGACCGCGCACGACGTTCATCACGTCCGCCCAGTCACGGTCCTCGTGCATCTTCGCGCCGGAGGCGTCTCCCACAGTTATCGTGCCTTTCCTTCGTCCTGTCGGCCGGGTCGGCGGCACCGGCCTCCCGCCGCCGTGGCGGACCGTCCGGCCCGTCCACGACGCACGCGACGCATCCGTGCAGCACCCGTGACGCGGCACACCCCGACGGAGCTGCTGCCGGCCCCGGTGTGACCGATTCCACGCGACCCTGGTTATCCGTCACAGGATATGCCAATGACGTGGGGAATTTCCAGGTATCGCGAAGCTCGGCCCGCCGGGTCGCCGCGCGTCGGCGGAATCCGGTCCGGCGGTCCGGGCCTCGGGACGACCCGTGCTGACGTAGAGTGGCGGGAGACAACCGCGACCGTCGGATGACCACATTCCGGCAGGTCGCACGACCATTCTGGAACCCAGGAGGCACACCATGGCCATGGACGACGATCAGAACGGCGCCCCCCACGCGCAGGGCACGGGCACCACGGGCCAGGACCCGCGACGGGACAGCAACGTCGCCCTTCTCCGTGACGGCGTGGCCTCCTACCTGCGGGACTCGGACCCGGAGGAGACCCAGGAGTGGATGGACTCGCTCGACGGTCTGCTCGACGAGGCCGGCCCGGAGCGCGCCCGCTACCTCGTCCTCCGCCTCCTCGAGCGCGCGACGGCCAAGCGCGTGGCCCTCCCCCCGCTGACGTCGACCGACTACGTCAACACCATCCCGACGTGGATGGAGCCGGACTTCCCGGGCGACGAGGAGATCGAGAAGCGCTACCGCCGCTGGATGCGCTGGAACGCCGCGATCATGGTGCACCGCGCGCAGCGCCCCGGCATCGGTGTCGGCGGCCACATCTCCACGTACGCCTCCGCGGCCGCCCTGTACGAGGTCGGCTTCAACCACTTCTTCCGCGGCAAGGACCACCCGGGTGGCGGCGACCACGTCTTCTTCCAGGGGCACGCCTCGCCGGGCATGTACGCCCGCGCGTTCCTCGAGGGCCGCCTGTCGGAGGAGGACATGGACGGCTTCCGCCAGGAGGTCACCCATCCGGGTGGGGGTCTGCCCAGCTACCCCCACCCCTACGGCATGCCGCACTTCTGGGAGTTCCCGACGGTCTCGATGGGCCTCGGCCCGATGAACGCGATCTACCAGGCGCGGTTCAACCGGTACCTCCACGACCGCGGGCTGAAGGACACGTCGCAGCAGCACGTGTGGGCCTTCCTCGGCGACGGGGAGATGGATGAGCCGGAGTCCCGGGGCCTCATCCAGACCGCCGCGGTGAACAACCTGGACAACCTCACGTTCGTCATCAACTGCAACCTCCAGAGGCTCGACGGACCGGTCCGCGGCAACACGAAGATCATCCAGGAACTGGAGTCCTTCTTCCGTGGCGCCGGCTGGAACGTCATCAAGGTCGTCTGGGGCCGCGAGTGGGACCGCCTCATCGAGGCGGACACGGACGGTGCGCTGGTCAACGCGATGAACACGGTCCCGGACGGGGACTTCCAGACGTTCAAGGCCAACGACGGCGCGTACGTCCGCGAGTACTTCTTCAACAAGGACCCGCGCACCGCCGAGCTCGTCAAGGACCTCACGGACGACGAGATCTGGCAGCTCCACCGCGGCGGCCACGACTACCGCAAGGTCTACGCGGCGTACCGGCGCGGGATGGAGACGAAGGACCAGCCGACGGTCATCCTCGCCCACACGATCAAGGGCTACGGGCTCGGCCACAACTTCGAGGGCCGCAACGCGACCCACCAGATGAAGAAGCTGTCCCTCGACGACCTCAAGCTGTTCCGCGACAAGCAGGGCATCCCGATCTCCGACGAGGAGCTGGAGAAGGACCCGTACCTGCCGCCGTACTACAACCCGGGCCCGGACTCGGAGGAGATCCGGTACATGCTGGAGCGCCGCCGGGAGCTCGGCGGGTTCCTGCCGGAGCGACGTGACACGTACGAGCCGCTGGAGGTCCCGGAGGTCGACGCGATCCGGTCGGTGCTCAAGGGGTCCGGCAAGCAGGAGGTCGCGACGACGATGGCGCTCGTGCGCATCTTCAAGGACCTCATGCGGGACCCGACGATCCGCGAGCGCCTCGTGCCGATCATCCCGGACGAGGCCCGCACCTTCGGCATGGACTCGTGGTTCCCGACGCTGAAGATCTACAACCCCCACGGCCAGCAGTACACCCCGGTCGACCAGGACCTCATGCTGAGCTACCGGGAGGCGACGGACGGCCACATCCTCCACGAGGGCATCAACGAGGCCGGGTCGGTGGGCTCCTTCATCGCGGCCGGCACGTCGTACGCGACGCACGGCACGGCGATGATCCCGCTGTACATCTTCTACTCGATGTTCGGCTTCCAGCGCACCGGTGACTCGATCTGGGCGGCGGGCGACCAGATGGCCCGCGGGTTCCTCATCGGCGCGACGGCCGGCCGGACGACGCTGACCGGCGAGGGCCTCCAGCACATGGACGGCCACTCCCCCGTCCTGTCGTCGACGAACCCGGCCGTGGTGAGCTGGGACCCGGCGTTCGCCTACGAGCTGGCGTACATCATCCGGGACGGCATCGACCGGATGTACGGCCCGGGCCGCGGGGAGAACGTCATCTACTACCTCACCGTGTACAACCAGCCGATGAACCAGCCGGCCCGCCCGGAGGACCTCGACGTCGAGGGCCTGCTCAAGGGCATCTACCTGTACTCCCCGGCCGACCGGTCGGTCGGCACGGGCGCGGAGACGGCGGGGTCCGTGGGGGCGGCGCCGCAGCGTCGTCACCGGGCGACGATCCTCGCCTCCGGCGTGGGCATGGGCGAGGCCGTGCGCGCGAAGCAGATCCTCGAGGACGACTACGACGTCAACTCGGCGATCTACTCGGTGACCTCGTGGAACGAGCTCGCCCGGGACGGCCAGCACCGGGACCGGGAGGCGCTGCGCCACCCGGACGAGGACGCCGGGCAGCCCTTCGTCCGCACCGCCCTGGCCGACGCCGAGGGCCCGGTCGTCGCCGTGACGGACTTCTCCGTCGCGGTGCCGGAGCAGATCCGCAAGTGGGTGCCGGGTGACTACTCGGTGCTCGGCTGCGACGGCTTCGGGTTCTCCGACACCCGCGAGGGCGCGCGCCGGTATTTCAACTCCGACGCCGAGTCGGTCGTCGTCGCGGTCCTCGCCGGGCTCGCCCGGGCCGGGGAGGTCGACGGCGAGGTCGTGACGAAGGCCGCCGAGCGCTTCCGGCTCACCGACCCGACGGCGGTCCGCCACGTCGACGCCCCCGCCGACGGCCCGGCCGTCGCCACGACCCCGACCACGGAGGACTGACGCGATGACGATCTCCTACCTCACCGACATGGACGGTGTCCTCATCCGCGAGGGCGAGATGATCCCGGGGGCCGACCGCTTCCTCCGGGGCCTGCGGGACAACGACATCGAGTTCATGGTGCTGACGAACAACTCGATCCACACGCCCCGCGACCTGTCCGCCCGGCTGCGGACGACGGGCCTGGACATCGAGCCGGAACGCATCTGGACGTCAGCGACGGCCACCGCGTACTTCCTCTCCTCCCAGGTCAAGGAGGGCACGGCGTACGTCGTCGGTGAGTCGGGGCTGACCACGGGCCTGCACGAGGCCGGGTGGGTGCTCACGGACGTCGACCCGGAGTACGTCGTCCTCGGCGAGACGCGCACCTACTCCTTCGAGGCGATCACGACGGCCATCCGGCTCATCAGCCGGGGCGCGAAGTTCATCTGCACGAACCCGGACGTCACCGGGCCGGCCCCGGAGGGCATCCTCCCGGCGACGGGGTCCGTCGCCGCGCTCATCACGGCCGCGACGGACCAGCACCCGTACTTCATCGGCAAGCCGAACCCGATCATGATGCGCAGCGCGCTGAACACGATCGGCGCGCACTCGGAGAACACGGTCATGATCGGCGACCGGATGGACACCGACGTCAAGGCGGGGCTGGAGGCGGGTCTGAAGACCGTCCTCGTCCGCACGGGCATCAGCAACGACGCCGTGATCAGCAAGTACCCGTACCGGCCGACGCGCATCGTGGAGTCCATCGCCGACGTCGCGGACTCCGTGCTCGACCCGTTCGGGGAGCACGAGGGCGTGACCGGGGCGACGGCGCCCGGCGGTGCGGACGCCCCGGAGGCCTCGGGGCACGGGGCCGACCCCGGCGTCCCGGAGGACTGAGCCCGGCCCGTCCCGCCGGTGGGGCTGCGGCGTGCCGGAGAACTGAGCCCGACCCTCAGCCATCCCCCGCGCCGGCGTCTCCGAGGGCGTCGTCGACGAGCCCCCGGATCGCCCGGGTGACGTCCTCGGGGCGTTCGAGAATGACCATGTGGCCGGTGTCGTCGAGCTCCATCACCGTGACCCCGGGCTCCCCCGGGTGCCCCGGCACGTCGGGCCACACCCGGGCGATCTCCTCGGTGAGCGCGACGGGGGCGAACGCGTCCTTCCGGCCCGCGATCGCGATCCCGGGGATGCCGGCGAGCAGCGGCCCGACCGCCGCCTCGGAGTGCGTGGCCAGTTCGTCGAGGAACCCCAGGATCGTCGTCACGCTCGTCTCGTTGATCATCGACGCGTGGAAGGCCACGATGTCGTGCCGGGAGGACTCCCCCTCGTCGAGCGCCTCGTGGAAGACGACCGTCGCCAGCGTCGGCTCGACGAGCGTCGCGACGCTGCGCTTGAGCACCGCCGCGAGGGGGAGGATGCGGTCGCCCGCGCGCCACACCGCCCGCACCGCGCGGGAGCCGAGCAGCCGGGTCACGCCGTGCCGCGAGAACGCCCCGACCGCGCCGTTCACCACGACGATCCCGGCGATGCGGCGGCGGACGGCGTCGTCCATGAGCCTGACCCCGGCGAACACGGTCTGCGCCCCGAGGGAGTGACCGACGAGCACGATCCGCCCCGTGGGGACGAGCTCGTCGATGACGCGCACGAGGTCCCTCCCCGTGGCCTCGACGGTGAGGAGCCGGTCCTGGTCGTCGACGGAGAACCCGTCGACGCTCTCCGGGAGGCGGGTCTGCCCGTGGCCGCGGGTGTCGCTGAGCACGCACCGCACGCCGGGAATCCGGCGCAGGTGCCTGACCTGCAGGAAGAACGACTGCGAGGTGAGGGTGAACCCGTGGGAGAACACGACGGTCACCGGCGCGTCCTCCGGGCCGATGTCGTAGTAGCGCAGGTGGACGCCGTCGTCGGTGGTGATCTCGCCGGTGCGGTCGACGTCGGTGAGCCCCGGCTCCTCCGTGGGGTCCTCCGCGCGCCGCCGTTCGGCGAGGCTCCGCGCCCGGGTCACGGGCGAGACCCGGTGCCACCATTCCCGGAGGACGGCCTGGGGACGGAAGACGGTCGGTGACATGTGCGGCTCCGGGGTCGGTGGGATGGGGTGCGGGAGGGGGGGACGACGACGCCCCCGGCCGGGGTGCGACGACGGTCCCGGAGGGGTGCGCACGGTGGGCCCGGGGACCCGTCCTGTTGATAGCATGGTGGACTGACTGACCGGAGTCCCCGGTGACACGCCGTCACCCGGTACCCGGCCCTGACCAACTGCACACCGGTGTCGACGTCCCGGTGGGGAAAGGTGCGTGAGCGGTGGCACAGATCTCCCGTGAGGCCCAGGAGAAACTCGCCCGGCTGGCCGGGCTCCCGACCCCGGACGGGGAGTCCGAGGGCCTGGCGCAGCCCGCCGACCCCGACGCCCCGGACGCCCCGGACGCCCCGGGTGCGGACCGGCCGACCGGTGGCGCGTCCCGCGCGGCGCTCCGCGAGACCGGCCGGGCCACGGCGGACGCGGAGATCTTCGCCGATCTCGCGCGCATCATCCAGGACGCGACCGGCATCGACATGGAGGAGATCGAGCCCGGGCAGGACCTCGAGGACGACCTCCACATCGACTCGCTGTCGCGCATCGACATCGCCGTGCGGCTGGAGGACCGGTACCACGTGCTCGTCGACGAGCAGGCCATCTTCTCCGCCCGGACGGTGGCGGACGCCGTCGAGTTCATCCGCAACGAGGTCGGCGCCCAGGACGGGCACGACGGGGGGTCGTCCGGGGACGCCACGGCCTGACGCCGCGATATCCTGGCGGGATGACGCCTCCACCCACCTCCGCCGCGTCCGTCCTCGCCACGACCGACGACTGGCCGGTCGACCACGTCTCCGCCGCGGTCGTCGCCGACGGCCGGGTGACGTCCCACGGCGACGCCGACCGGGTGTACGCCCTGGCCAGCGTGTCGAAACTCGTCACCGCGTACGCGGTGCTCATCGCCGTCGAGGAGGGGGCGTTCGGCCTCGACGACACGGTCGGTGACGTCGCCGGGGAGGCCGGGACCGCCGTCGACGGGCCGCAGGACGCGACGGTCCGCCAGCTGCTCGCCCACGCCTCGGGGGTGGGGTTCCGGTCGCGGGAGCGGGAGCGCCCGGCCGGTCGGCGTCGGATCTACTCCTCGGCCGGGTACGAGATCCTCGCCGACCTCATCGCGACGACCGGCATCCCCTTCGCCGGGTACGTGCGGGAGGCGGTGTGCGCGCCGTTGGGGGTCGAGATGGACCTGGGGGGTTCGGCCGGTCACGGTTTCCGCGCCTCCCTCCGCGCGGTGACGACGCTGACCTGCGAGTTCCTCGCCCCGACCCTGGTGTCGGCCCGGACGTGGGAGGAGGCGTTGAGCCCGCAGTTCCCGGAGCTCGACGGGATCGTGCCGGGTTACGGGCGGCAGACGCCGTGCCCGTGGGGCCTCGGCCCGGAGCTGCGGGGCGGGAAGTCCCCGCACTGGACGGGCGGGTCGATGCCGGCGGACGTCGCCGGACACTTCGGGCAGTCCGGGACGTTCGTGTGGTTCCACCGTGACAGCGGCCGGGCGGCGGTCGTGCTGACGGACCGGGACTTCGGTGACTGGGCGAAGGAGCGGTGAGCGCCAGTCAACGACGCGCTATGGGCGGCGGGCGACGGGCGCTGACGCCGTGACGCCGCCGGGGGGCGGGGAGCGGCCGGGGGACGTGACGGGCGATGTGACGGGCGCCGGAGCCACCGGGGCGGCACCGCCGCCGGGGGCGGGTCAGGGGTACCGGGGACGACGCCCCCACCGCACCTGTGTTCGACCCCGTTCAGGGGGCCTGTCCGGGGCGCGGACTAGGTTCAGTGCCGATCCGGAACCGCCGCGCGGGGCCGGAGCTCCGCCCCACACGGACACGACAGGCAGGACCCCTCGATGACCCCACACACCTCCGGCCCGGACTCCACCCCGGACCGCCTCTCACCCGCCGATCCGGTGCCCACTCCCGGTGTGACGCCTCCGCTCTCCGCGTCCCCCGCGGTTCCGCCCCTCCCCCAGGGCCCGGCGTCCGGGCCTGTGGAGGCCGGGCCCGTCGGCCGGGTTCCGCGCAGCGAGCGGCCCCTGACGCGCGTGCGGTCCACGGTCGTCCAGTGGATCGGCGTCGCGTTCGGCGTGCTCATCCTCCTGGGCGCGACGGGCCGGCTGACCGCCGCTCCTGTCCAGGCACTGGCGACGGCCCTCCTCGCCTTCGCGGTCATCCTCCCCTTCGCGTGGACGATCCGGTGCCGGCACCGGGACCGCAGGGCCTTCCTCGCCTGGACGCAGGAGATCGAGACCACGCGCAGGATCGCGCCGTACCTCACCGACGCCGACAGGTCGCTGCTCCAGGGGTTCGACGACATTCCCGCGCCGCGGCCGGTGCCCCGGCGGTGGCCTGCCGTGGCGGCGGTGACGCTGGGCCTGGTCATCGTGGCCATGCTCCTCGCACCGCCGGAGCCCCGGCCCGACGCGTCGGGGACGGCGCCGGCCCCGGCGTCTCACCCGAACGGGGGCACTGTCCCGGCCGGGCGCTAGATTCAACGCTGCGTGACGGATGACGTCACCGTCGCCCGCCCGGGCACCCGCAGAGAAAGTCGCCCGATGCCCACCTTCACGATTCCCCCCGCCTCCCCGGACCCCGACCTCGGACCCGGTGGCGTCACCGGCAGCGTCGTCCCTGCCCACACCGCCCCCGGCCGGGCCGGGTCCGCCGCACCCGCCGACCCCGCGACCGCACCCGGCGCGACCCCGGACCGCACGGCCCGCGTCCTGCCGTTCGCGCTGGTGGCGCTGCCGACGCTCAGCATCCTCGCCACGGTGCTCTTCGCCGTCACGGGAACGTCGCCGTCCCCGACGGCGGTCATGGCGGTCATCGGCTGCCCGGTCGTCGTGCTCCTCGCGGTCATCGCCGCCGGGGTGCGGCAGCTCGCCGCCGACCGACATACCCCGTAACAGCCGGTCAGGGCAGCGCGCCCGCGATCCGGCGCGCGACGAACGCCGATCCGGCACGTGAGGGGTGGAACATCATGTGGTAGTCGGGCGTGGTCGTGTCGACGACCCCGGCAACCCATCGCCGGGCGTCCGGCGCACAGGAGTGGTGGTCGGCCGACCCGTCGCGCACCTCCACGTACGTCGCCCCGATCTCGCGGGCGGCGTCGACCTGATTCGCGCGGTTCCAGTTCTCCACGTCCCGCAGCAGCGGCAGGGGAAAACCCACCGGCCGATCGGGCACGACGTTCACGGCGCAGTAGACCGCCGTGACCGGGTCGGCGACGGTGAGCTGGCCGGGCACGATGATCCGCGCCCCGGGGGCGACGGCGCGGACACGGTCAGCCGCGGCATGCATGTCCGCGAGGTAGGCGTCCCGGACGGCACGGGGGTCGAGGATGTCGACCCCGTCGAGCGCACCGTAGGGGCCGTAGTTGTTCATGCCCGCCGCGAGGACGACAGCGCGGGTACCCGGGTGGATGTCCCCGGCGGCGATGGCCCGGTCGATGCGGTGCAGTGACCCGCGGGATGTCTGCGCCGTGCACGACCAGTCGGCCACGGGCACGCCGGTGAGGTCCGCGAGCTGACGCGGTGCGTTGTCCGGCGACTGGAGGCACCCCTCCCGGGAGGGGTAGCCGTCGAAGACCAGGGGGTTGATGTCCCGGGTGAGGTTCCGGGTCTGGTCCGGGTTCGCGGTGAAGGAGTCTCCGAGGTAGACGACGTTGCCCTCCGGTTCAGCATCGGCGGACGTCGTCGCGGGGCCGAGCGCCACGGTCACCGCGGCGAGGCCGACCGCCGCGGCGGCGACGGCGCCGGCCCACCCGACCCGGCCGCCGGCGGGTGGACGTCGGTGGCGCGGTCGGGACGCGCGCTCCCGGTGGCGCGGTCGGGACGCGCGCTCCCGGTGGGGCGCGGAGGGCTCGGCCGCCCGGTGGTGGCTGTCGACGGGACGGGGCGTGGTCATGGTGGGGTCTCCTCTGCACGTCGGTGACGTCGCCCGTGGTTGTCGGGGACTGCACCGCCGCGTCGCCCACCGGCCGCCGGGACCGCTGCGCCGGCCACCGGCTTCACACGTCATGAATACAATTCATTACTGACGATAACCCCACCACAGATATCGCACAACCGTATTAATAATGCAGCCGCCAGCTGCCCGGCCTGGCCATACACTATGAAGCTCCCGTTGCCCGGACCCGGCACCTCGCCGGGACGCCCCCTCGGCGTCCGTCGCTGTCCCGGTGCCACCCGGACACAGATCCCCCGTCGCTCGAGTGGGCCCAGCGGGGCTCGAACCCGCGACCAACGGATTATGAGTCCGCGGCTCTAACCGACTGAGCTATAGGCCCGTGGTCGATCATTTAACCACATTGACCACGTGCCTCCGGAGCGCCCCCGGGCCCGGAATCCACCCCTCTCCGCCGGCCGCGGGCACCCCGCGGGCGCTCCCCCGGGCGCCCGTCGGGACACCGCCGGCACCGGCCCCCGGGCGGGCCCCGGGGCACCCCTCCCGACGGTCCCGCGGACGCCCGGATTCGGCCCGCGACCAGCCAATTTGCTTAGTCTTCGAGCTGCTCTGTAAGCTGTGGTCTCGTTCGACGCACTACGCGCACGACATTCCCCCGTAGCTCAATGGCAGAGCATTCGACTGTTAATCGAAGGGTTACTGGTTCGAGTCCAGTCGGGGGAGCCACGGAAGACCCGCTGACCCCAGCGGGTCTTTTTTTGTACCCCGGTCGCGCCCCGGGGTGAGCGCCCGGCCAGACCCCGGTCACGCCCCCGTCACGTCCGCCGCGCCGCCCGCCACGTCCGTCCCGCCCACAGCACGATGAGGACCACCCACACGGGGACGATGAACGGCCAGGTGTACGTCGGCACCGGAAGATGGACCATCAGACCGGCCGTGGCCTGCGACAACAGCAACCCCACGACAGCGGCCGCGACGCGCACCCACAACGGCCCGGTGACGAAGACGGCTCCGAGGGCGATCGTCACGAGCACCCCCGAATACCCCAGCAGACCGTGGATGAGCTTGTCCGGGTCCTGGCCCGTCGCGAGCCCGAACAGGTACTCCCCCACGGCCCCGAGCAGCGCCGCGAGCCCGATCCTCCACGACGCCACGGCGAGCCCGACAAGCACGAGCACCCCGGTGAGGGGGTCGTCGACGAGCATGACCTCCGACACGTTGCCGAGCACGGCCTCGACCGCCTCCGTGACCGCGCCCCCGGCGGGCAGCGGCGGCACCGGCTCCGGCGGCACGTACTGCGCACCGAGCACCGCGAACAGCCCCGACGCCACACAGAACGGGGCGGTGAGCACCGGCAGCCCCGGCTCCCGGATCCCCGGCGCCGCGAACAGCTGGGTGAGCAGCCGCGTGACCACGACACCGGCGAGTGCACCGAGGACGGTGGCGACGACGGCCGCCTCCGTCTCCTGCCACGTCATCCAGCAGGCGACCCCGATGAGCGCCCCGTTGTACCCGGCGAGCCCCTGGCGGATCCCCTGCCACTCCCCGGGCCCCGGGCAGGCCGTGACGTCCCGGCCGCCGCGACGGCCGGGGAACCGGTCGCCGACGGTCGCGACGAGCGCCACGACGGAGCCGAGGACCGCCATGGCCGCGCCCGGCCGTGTCGCATGGGCCAGGCCGACGAGGATGAGCAGGCCGCACCACGGTCCACCGGCGAGGAAGATCTGCGAGAAGCCGTTGAGGACGGTCGCCGGGACACCCCGGACCCCACGCCGCACGGCCGCCATTGACACCGCTGAGCTATTCACGTGGCATGACTGTACGCCTCCCGGGGCCGGCCCTCACCCGGCGTCCCCGGGCCGCAGCCGACGTTCCGCCGGGTGCTGCCGTGACGATTCACGGCGTCTCACGCCCGACTGATGACGGATAGCTGCATCATTCCGGATATTTCGTCGATGTGGTGCGTTTAGTGGCTGCCGTCGACCGGGAGCGGCTTGACTCGGACACGGCACCACGAACTGACACGGTCAGGACCAGGAGGACGAGATGACAGCATCAGCAGACCACGGCACCGACGCCCGGCTGACCAGCCTCGAGGGCAAGGTCGTCGACAGTCACGCCCACGTCTACCCGGCGCGCTACCTCGACGAACTCGAGCGGATCGGGGTCTCCCCCGACTCGACGAAGATCGCCCGCAACATGCGCGCAAGCAACGAGGACGAGGACATGGCCGCCCGGCTGCGCATGATGGACGACGCCGGCGTCGACGTCCAGGTGCTCTCCGTCACCCCGCAGCTCCCCGCCGTCGGTGACGCCGACGACGCCGCCGCGGCCTGCCGCATGGCCAACGACATCTACCGGCAGATCATCGAGGACCACCCGGACCGGTTCATCGCCTACGGCGCGATCCCCTTCGAGCACCCGGACAAGGCCCTCGAGGAGATCGCGTACTGCCTCGACGAGCTGGGGTTCGTCGGCATCGCCGTCAACGCCGTCCTCGACGACCCGGCGGCGGCCGTGACCGACGAGCGCTACCGCCCGATCTTCGAGGAGCTCAACCGGCGCGGCAGCATCCTCTACTTCCACCCGACGGGCCAGAGCGCCCACTGCCGGCCGATGGCGGACCACGGCCTCGCGTGGGTCAACGGCGCGCCGGTCGAGGACGGCATCGTCACCCTCCAGCTGCTCAAGGCCGACTACCCGCGGACGTACCCCGACCTGCGCTTCCACCTGGCCCACCTGGGCGGCGACGTGCCGTTCCTCTCCCAGCGCCTGGAGGACAACTACGAGGACTGGGGCTCCTTCCCCGCCTCCCCCAACGAGATGCTGCGCACGATGTGGTTCGACGCCGCGAACTTCACTGGAGCCTCCCTGCGCCTGTCCGCCGAGATCCTCGACCCGCGGAAGATCCTCGTCGGGTCGGACTACCCGTACTTCCAGGACGAGAAGTACACCCGCGCGGTGACGTACATCCGCGACGCCGGGCTGTCCGACGACACGACGGCGGCCATCCTCTCCGGCAACGCGCAGCGGCTCTACGACAGCTCGCTCCGCCGGGAGCGCTGACCGCCGCACCACCGGCACCAGCGGCGCCACCGCACCAGCGGCGCCCGGGACTCCACCACACCACCGACCACCACGCTCCACCACACCACCACTCCACCGGCACCACCGGCACCCAGGACTCCACCACACCACCGACCACCACCATCCCCGACGAAAGGTCACCACCCATGACCACCCCCACCACGCCCGGCGCCAGCACCACGCCCGCCACGGATACCGCTGACACCACGAACACCGCTGACACCACGCCCGCCACGGACACGGACGTCGTCGTCGCGGGGGCCGGCATCGCCGGCCTCACCGCCGCCCTCGCCCTCCACGCCCGGGGCCTCAGCGTCACCGTCCTCGAGGCCGCCCACGAGCTCCGCCCGCTCGGCGTCGGCATCAACCTCCAGCCCGCGGCGGCCGAGGCCCTCGCCGACCTCGGCCTGCGCGACCGGCTCGAGGCCGTCGCGATCCCGACCTCGCAGGCGGTCTACCTCACGCAGGACGGCACGGAGCTGTCGCGCCGCACGTTCAGCGGCGACGCCCGTCAGTTCTCCGTCCACCGCGGCCGGCTCCAGATGATGCTGCTCGACGCCGTGACGGAGCGCCTCCCCGAGGGCTCCGTCGTCACCGGGGCCCGGGTGACCGGCGTGAGCGGGGATGCGGAGGGGGTGACCGTCCACACGGGGTCGGCCGGCGACCACCGGGCGCGGGCGGTGCTCGGGGCCGACGGCGTGCACTCCGCGCTGCGGGCGTCGCTCCACGGCGGGGACGAGCCGTACCTCTGGGAGGGCACGACGATGTACCGGGGCACCTGCGACGCCGACTCCCCGTTCCTCGACGGCCGGTCGATGGTCCTCGTCTACGGCGACGACGAACGCCGGTTCCTCGCCTACCCGATCTCCGCGGAGGCCGCGGCGGCCGGCCGGTCGCTCATCAACTGGGT
Source organism: Corynebacterium bovis DSM 20582 = CIP 54.80 (assembly GCF_030408615.1). NCBI lineage: Bacteria > Bacillati > Actinomycetota > Actinomycetes > Mycobacteriales > Corynebacteriaceae > Corynebacterium > Corynebacterium bovis. Next base: position 1,742,849 of record NZ_CP047187.1, read on the forward strand.
CGCGATGGTCCCGGACCACGACCCGACCGAGCTCGGCGACGACGGCATCCGCAACATCCCGACGGACCCGGCGGACGTCGTCCCGGCCTACCGCGGCTGGGGCTTCGACTGGCTCGACATCGAGGGTCTCATCGCCGACTCCTCGGACGTCCTCACCTACCCGATGGTCGACCGGGAGCCGCTGTCGTCCTGGGGCGAGGGCCGGCTCACCCTCCTCGGGGACGCGGCGCACCCGATGTACCCGATCGGCGCGAACGGCGGGTCGCAGGCGATCCTCGACGCGGTGTCCGCCGCCGCCCACCTCGCCGGGGACGACGGCCGCCCCGTCGACGACGTGCCCGCCGCCCTCGCCGCCTACGAGGAGGAGCGCCGCCCCCGCACGACCGAGGTCGTCCTGGCCAACCGCCGCCTCAACGCCACGGAGCGCGGCATCGCCGAGAAGAGCCCCGCCGAGCTGCGGGACATCGCCCGGTCGGGCCGGTTCCAGGAGATCCAGGAGGCCTACGCCCGCGGGGACTTCGACGCGGTCTAGGGACGACGCCGCCCTCCCCCGGCCCACGTCCCCACCCGCCGCCGCCCGTCCCCGGGCCCGCCGCGCCACCACCGGCGACCGCCGCCCCGGACCGCACCGCACCCCGCCTGACCGCCCGCACCCCGTACGCACCCCGTACGCGCACCGCACCGCACCCACCCGCACCCACCCGCACCGACCGACCGGAGACCGCATGAGCACCGCCGAGACCACCCCCGCCACGCGCGACGACCTGCTGCGCGCCCTCACCGACGCCCTCTCCCCGGGTGCCGTCGTCACCGACCCGGACATCGTCGAGGGCTACCGTCGTGACCGCACGATGGACCCCGGCGCCGGGACCCCGCTCGCGGTCGTCCGGGCCCGGGACGAGGACGACGTCCGCGCGGTCATGCGGTTCGCGACCGCCCACCACGTGCCGGTCGTCCCCCGCGGGGCCGGGAGCAGCGTCGTCGGCGGGTCGACCGCCGTCGAGGGCGCGGTGACCCTCAGCCTCGAGGCGATGGACGGCATCGCGGTCGACGCCGCGGCCATGACCGTCACCGCCGGTCCGGGGGCCGTCACCGGGGCGGTGCGCGCGGCCGCGGCGGCGGAGGGCCTGGCCTACCCGCCGGACCCGACCTCGGCGGACTTCTGCTCCGTCGGCGGCAACGTGGCGACGAACGCCGGGGGCCCGTCCGGCACGGCGTCCGGGTCGACGGCCCGGCACGTCGTCGCCCTGCGCGTCGTCCTCGCCGACGGCACGGTCCTCGTCCTCGGCGGCCCGTCCCGGAAGGCGTCCGCCGGGGTGCCGCTGCTGGACCTGTTCATCGGCTCGGAGGGCACGCTCGGGGTCGTCACCGAGGTCACGCTCCGCCTGCTCCCCGCGCCCGCGCCGCAGCACACCGTCGCGGCGTTCTTCACCGACGTCGACGACGCGGCGGCGGCCGCCGCGGACATCGCGCACCGGCTCCTGCCGTCCGACCTCGTCATCCTCGACCGGACCGCGCTCGAGGTCGCCGAGCAGGCCGTCCCGATGGGGCTGGAGGAGTCGACGCAGGCCGTCCTCTACGCCGCGTCGGAGGAGTCCGGGGCGGCGCTCATGGCGCGGATCTGCGGGGACCACGGTGCAGCCGACGTCTTCACCACCGACGACGCCCGGCAGGCCGAGGCGGTGAGCCGCCCCCGGTCGGCCATGTACGAGGCCCTCGAGGGCCGGTACGCGATGATCGTGGAGGACGTCGTCGTCCCCCTCCCCGCCGTCGGTGCGTACCTGGGCACCGTCCGCCGCGTCGCCGCCGACGCCGGCCAGCAGGTCCTCACCTACGCCTACGCCGCCGAGGGCGTGGTCCACCCGGTCATCCCGTTCGACCCGACGGACGGGGCGTCGGCCGGGCGCGCGGCCGGGGTCGCCGCGACGCTGCGCGCGGAGGCCGCCGCCCTCGGTGGCGCGGTCGCCGGCGAGTACGGGGTCGGCGCGGACAAGCGGGACGCCGTCGCGGACCTGGTCGGCCCGGCGGTGGCGGAGGTCCAGCGCCGCGTGAAGGCCGCGCTCGACCCGGACGGGCTGCTCAACCCGCGGGTGCTCGTCGGGGACTAGGGCCGCGCCGCCGGCTCACCGGGCACCGGACCGCGCCGCCCGCTCGCGCCGGCCCGCCGGTTCAGGCCGCCGGCCGCCCGCGCCGCCGGCTCACCGGGCACCACGTTTGAGCACGCGGCCCATGGGGACGACCTCCTGGGCGGTGACGCCGTACCCGGAGAGGTGTCCGTCGACAAACTCGACGAGCTCCCGCAGCCCCGGGGCGACGACGTTGACGGCGAGGGTGAACCTCCCCGACGTCGCGGCGACGAACCGGCAGAAGGGGTGCCGGCTGAGGTCCGCGGCGAGCTCCCGGATGCGGCCGGGGGCGACGGTGACCCACACCATCGCGTCGACGCTGAGTCCCTGCAGCTCCGGGGCGATCTCCGCCTCGTGGTAGAGCACCCCCGTGTCCACGAGCCGCCGGATGCGGCGGGTGACGGTCGTGGCGTCGACCCCGGCCGCCGCCGCGACGGTCCGGTGCGGCCGCCGCCCGTCGGCGCGGAGTTCGCGGATGACGGCCCGGTCGACGTCGTCGAGGCGGTGCGCCGGCCACTCCACGGCCTCCGCCCCGCTGACCGTCCACACCTGGAGCAGCTGCAGTGCCTCGACGCGGTGCGTCCGCCGGTCGTCGGCGATGCCCCCGAGGACCGGGTCGTCGTGGTGCGGCGCCGAGACGAGACCGCAGACGAGCTCGTCGCGCGCCACGGACGTCCGCACCCAGCGGGTGCGCGGCTGCCGGGCGAGGACGACGCCGAGCTGGCTGACGTACGTCGTGTCGCTCCACGCGCGGATGAGCCAGGACACCCGCCCCTCGAACCCCGGCAGGGTCCGCGCGACGACCCGCACGAGGCCCCGGTCGGTGAGCCGGCGGTAGCGCCGGGCGGCCGTGCGTTCGCTGACGCCGATCCGGCCGGCGAGGGTGGCGACGCTCGCGAGCGGGTCGCGTTCGAGTTCCCGGGCCAGGGCGCGGTCCGTCGCGTCGACGCCCGCCCCGCCTGTGTCTGTGGTCATCGCTCCTCCTCGGCGGGGTGGCCCGGCCCGGGTGCCGGGGTGCCCCGGGTGGTCCCGGCGGTGTGTTCCCGGGGTGACCCGGGTGGCCCCGACGGTGCGTTCCCGGGGTGGCCCGGGTGGTCCCGGCGGTGTGTTCCCAGGCGTCACGCTACCACCCGGGTACGCCCGGAAGGCCCCACCGGCGTAGGGTAGGTGACATGTCATCTACTCTCACGCCGCACGCGCTCGTGATCCGGTCCGCCGACCGCCACATCTGGCCCGGGGCGGAGGTCCGCTCCCGGCAGTCCTTCGCCGCGACCGGCAACTCCGACTTCATCGGCAACGCCTTCGGCCTGCTCCTCGTCCACAACGACGACGTCGTCGCCCCCGGCGAGGGCTTCGACATGCACCAGCACCGGGACGTCGAGATCGTCTCCTGGATCATCGACGGCCGCGTCCGCCACCGCGACTCCGACGGCCGCGACCTCCTGCTCACCCCGGGGATGTCCCAGCACGTCAGCGCCGGGTCCGGGGTGCGGCACTCCGAGGTCAACGCCAACGGGTTCACCAGCGGCCGGTCGCTCCGGGTGATCCAGGTGTGGCTCCCGCCGGACCGGACGGGCACCACGCCCCGCCACGCCGAGGCGGACTTCTCCGCCGCCCTCGCCGCCGGCGGGTTCGTCACCGTCGCCGTCGGCCCGGACCGGGAGGGGGACGACGACGCCCGCCTCCGCGACGACACCGCCTCCCCCACGGCACCGAACCCGCTGCGCACCGGCACGACCGGGGCGGTGTTCCGCGTCGCGCACATGACACCGGGCGAGACCCTCACCGCGACCGACGGGGAGGCACCGTACGTCCACGTGTTCGTCGCCACCGGGGAGGTCACGGTCGGCGGCCCCGCATCCGAGCAGCTCACCGGCGATTCCGGATCCGGTGCGGGGACCACGCTCTCGGAGGGCGACGCCGTCCGACTCACCGGCGCGGGAGCCCTCACGCTCACCGCGTCCGCCCCGTCCGAGGTGCTCGTCTGGGAGATGGACCGCCGCGCGGACGAACCGGCCCCCGCCGCCTGACCGCGCCGCGCGCCACCGGTGCCCGCCACCGGCAGCGCCGGGGCAAAAACCGGGCGCCGTCACCGTCCCGCCCTCCCTCTCATGGCAGTCACTGGCAGCGCCGGGTCAAAAATCGGGTGTTTTCTGACCCCCAACTGCCAGTCACTGACATCTGGCGGCGGCGCATGACCCGGGACTGCCGGTCGCTGACACATGACGGTCACGGCGCACCACGCCGTGACCCCGGAACGCCGGTCAGCGCACGAGGCGCGCGATGGCGGCGGACGCCTCCGCGAGCTTCGCCTCGGCCTCCTCACCGCCCGCCTTCGCGGCGTTGACCACGCAGTGCTGCATGTGATCGTCGATTAGCGCGAGCGCCACCCCCTTGAGCGCCGACTGCAGGGCCGCGACCTGCGTCAACACGTCGATGCAGTACTGGTCCTCCTCGACCATCCGGTGGATGCCGCGGACCTGCCCCTCGATCCGGCGGAGCCGCGCGAGGTAGCGCTTCTTGTCCCCGGTGTACCCGTAGCCCTGCGGCCCGTCGGCGTCGCAGCCGGCGCAGTCGGCCGAGCCACCCGTCGTCTGCGGTTCCGCGTCCGCCGGGGGCGTCGTGTCCCCGGGTTCCTACTGTTGCTGCTGTGTCACCAGCGGCCCTCCTCGTCGTCGTCCGTCGATCGCGTCCCCGCTGCCGTGCCCGCACACGGTACCGCGCACCCACGCCGCGCCGCTGGCCCGCACCACCGGACCCGGGCCGCGCGCCCCGGGTCACGCGCGTCCGGCGTCGTCCACGACGGACCGGAAGCCACGCAGCCGCAGGCTGTTCGTCACGACGAACACGCTGGACAGGGCCATCGCCAGCCCCGCGATCATCGGGTCGAGCAGGCCCAGCGCCGCGAGGGGGATCGCCGCGACATTGTACGCGAACGCCCAGAACAGATTCGCCTTGATCGTGCCCAGCGTACGCCGGGCGAGCCGGACCGCGTCCACGGCCGCCCGGAGGTCGCCGCGCACGAGCGTGAGGTCCGCCGCCTCGATGGCCACGTCCGTCCCGGTCCCCATCGCCAGCCCGAGGTCCGCCTGGGCGAGCGCCGCCGCGTCGTTGACACCGTCACCGATGACGGCGACGACCGCCCCTCCGGACTGGAGCCGCCGCACGGTGTCGACCTTGTCCTCGGGCATGACCCCGGAGATGACGTCGTCGATCCCCACGGCCTCCCCCACGGCCTCCGCGACCCGGGCGTTGTCCCCGGTGAGCAGCACCGGCCGGAGCCCCAGGCCGCGCAGCTCGGCGACGGCCTGCGCACTGTCGGGCCGCACGGTGTCGGCGACGGTGAGGCACCCCGCCCACGTGTCGTCGACGCCGACGTGCACGGTCGTGCCGACGGGCACGCCCTCGACCGCCCCGTCCGGGACGTCGACGAACCCCCGGCCCACGGTCACCCGCCGGCCGTCGACGGTCGCCTCCACCCCGCGCCCCGGCACGTTCCGGAACCCGGTGGAGACGGGGACGTCGCGCCCGTCGGCCCCGCTGCCGGCGGTCCACACGTCGACGACCGCCCGGGCGACGGGGTGCTCCGAGTTCGCCTCGACGGCGGCGGCGAGCCGCAGCACGTCGTCGTGGTCGTACCCCGCGGCGGGGCGGACGTCGGCGAGCGCCATCCGCCCGGTGGTCACGGTGCCGGTCTTGTCGAGGACGACGGTGTCCACCGCGCGGGTGGACTCCAGGACCTCCGGGCCGCGGATGAGCACGCCCATCTGCGCACCACGCCCCGTGCCGACGAGCAGGGCCGTCGGCGTCGCGAGGCCCAGCGCGCAGGGGCAGGCGATGATGAGCACCGCGACACCGGCGGTGAACGCCTGTTCCACGGCGGCGCCGGTGAGCAGCCACACCGCCAGCGTCGCGAGGGCGAGGACGATGACGGTCGGCACGAACCACGTCGACACCCGGTCGGCGAGCCGCTGGACCCGGGCCTTGCCGGACTGGGCCTCCTCGACGAGCCGGGCCATCTGCGCGAGCCGGGTCTCCCGGCCGACGCGCACGGCCTCGACGACGAGCCGGCCGCCGGCGTTGACCGTCGCCCCGGTCACGGTGTCGCCCGGCCCGACCTCCCGGGGCACGGACTCCCCCGTGAGCATGGACTCGTCGACGGCGGAGGCCCCGTCGACGACCGTGCCGTCGGTCGCGATCTTCTCCCCGGGCCGGACGACGAACCGCGCCCCGACGGTGAGGTCGTCGACGGGCACGCGGACCTCCCGCCCGTCCCGGATCACCGCGACGTCCCGCGCGCCGAGCTCCGTCAGCGCCCGGAGGGCGTCACCGGCCCGGTGCTTCGCCCGTTTCTCGACGTACCTCCCCGCGAGGATGAACGTGACGACCGCGGCCGTCGACTCGAGGTAGATGTGCGCCCCGCCGTCACTGAACAGGGCGTAGAGGGACCACAGGTACGCGGCGGTCGTGCCGACGCTGATGAGCGTGTCCATGGTGACCTGGCCGTGGCGCAGGTTGAGCAGGGTCGCCCGGTGGAACGGCCAGCCGGCCCACACGTACACCGGGGACGCGAGGGTGAGGCAGATCCACTGCCAGTTCGGGAAGTGGAGCAGCGGGATCATCGAGATGAGCATCACCGGCACGGTGAGCACGACGGCGCCGGTGAGGCGCTGGCGGAGCGTGCGGAGCTCCGGGTCCTCGGCGCCGGCGGCCGGGTCGCCGTCGCCGGTGGCGCCGGCCGCGTCGTCGCGGGCCGGTGCGGCCGCCCGGGGCGGGGCAGGGACGGTCGCGCCGTAGCCGAGTTTCTCGACGGTGGCGATGACGTCCGCGGCGGTGACGGGGACATCACCGCTGTCGACGTGGGCCTTCTCCGTGGCGTAGTTGACGCTCGCGGAGACACCGTCGATCTTGTTGAGCTTGCGTTCGATGCGGTTGGCGCAGCTCGCGCACGTCATGCCGGTGATGTCGAGGTCGATGGTCGCCATGCGGCCGACTGTACCCCTAGGGGGTATATGAACCGCAAGGTCCGCGGGCCGACCCGGTGGCCGCGCGGGCCGACCCGGTGGCCGCGCGGAAGGGTCCGGTGACCGCGCGGAAGAGTCCGGCGACCGCGGATGCCCCGCGGGAACCGGCTCAGTGGCCGCGGGCGATCCACTCCTCGAGGTGCGGGGCCTCGTCACCGATGCGGGTCGACGGCCCGTGCCCGGTGTAGACCTCGGTCCGCCCGGGGAGCGTGAGCAGGGACTCCCGGATCGACGCGATGATCGTCGGGAAGTCGCTGAACGACCGGCCGGTCGCCCCGGGCCCGCCCTCGAAGAGCGTGTCCCCGGAGAACAGCACGTCCGCCTCGGGGAGGTACAGGCAGCACGACCCCGGGGAGTGTCCTGGGGTGGAGACGACGCGCAGCGTCGTCCCCGCGACCGTGACCTCCTGCCCGTCGGCGAAGTCCTCGTGCGCGACCCCCGGGTGCGTCTCCTCCCACAGCATCTGGTCCCCCGGGTGGACGAGGACGCGGGTGTCGAGCGTCCGGGCGAGCTCCGGGGCGACGGTGACGTGGTCGTTGTGGGCGTGGGTGCACAGGACGGCGCGGACCTCCCGGCGGCCGACGGCGTCGACGATCGGCCGGGCGTCGTGCGCGGCGTCGACGATGACGCACTCCGTGTCGTCGCCGACGACCCAGACGTTGTTCTCGACCTCCCACTCCCCGCCGTCGAGGGCGAAGACGCCGCTCGTGCGGACGCGGTCGATGCGCAGCCCGGTCGCGCTGAGCCCGCCGGTCACCCCGCCGTCGTGCCCGCCGTGCCCGTCGTTCCCGCCGGTCACCCCGTCGGCGCTCACAGCTCCACCACCGACCGCAGGACCTGCCCGGCCTTCATCGTCTCGAAGGCCTCGTTGACCTGGTCGAGGCCGACCCGCTCGTCGACGAACCGGTCGAGCGGGAACCGGCCCTGCCGGTAGAGGTCGACGTAGAGCGGGAAGTCCCGCTCCGGGAGGCAGTCGCCGTACCACGAGCTCTTCACCGCCCCGCCCCGGCTGAAGACGTCCTGGAGCGGCAGCGTGAGCTCCATCTCCGGGGTCGGGACGCCGACGAGCACGACGCGGCCGGCGAGGTCACGGGCGTAGAACGCCTGCCGGAACGTCTCCGGCAGCCCGACCGCGTCGACGACGACGTCCGCGCCGTAGCCGTCGGTGAGCTCCCGGATCGCCGTGACGACGGGGTGGTCCTCACCCTCGGCGTCCGGGTCGCCGTCGAGGTCGGCGGGGTTGACGGTGTGCGTCGCGCCGAAGTCGGCCGCGCGGCGGAGCTTCTCCGCGGAGAGGTCGACGCAGATGACCGTCGTCGCCCCGGCGAGCCGGGCCCCCGCGACGGCGGCCATGCCCACCCCACCGGCGCCGATGACGGCGACGGACTCCCCGCGGCGCACCTGGCCGGTGTTCACCGCGGCGCCGAGCCCGGCCATGACCCCGCAGCCGAGCAGCCCGGCGACGGCCGGGTCGGTGTCCGGGTCGACCTTCGTGCACTGGCCCTCGTGGACGAGGGTCTTCTCGATGAACGCGCCGATGCCGAGGGCGGGTTCGAGCTCCGTGCCGTCGGTGAGGGTCATCCGCCGGGAGGCGTTGTGGGTGTCGAAGCAGTACTGGGGCTCGCCGCGGCGGCACGCGCGGCACTCGCCGCACACGGCGCGCCAGTTGAGGACGACGACGTCGCCGACCTCGACGTGGGTCACCCGGTCGCCGACGGACTCGACGACGCCCGCCGCCTCGTGGCCGAGGAGGAACGGGAAGTCGTCGGTGATCCCGCCGTCACGGTAGGCGAGGTCGGTGTGGCACACCCCGCAGGCCCGGACGGTGACGACGACGTCGGTCGGTCCCGGGTCGGGGACGACGACGTCGACGAGTTCGACGTCCGCACCCTTCTCCCGGGCGATGACACCTCTGACGGTGGACGGCATGGCTCCTCCTCGCGTGCTGTTGTCTCCGGGGTCCGACGGCCACCCCCCTGCGGCGCGGCCCACCGGGCCCCGGACGGCCGCTCCCCATGGTGGCACAGTCTGTCGGTGCACGTCAGACGCCGTTTATCGGGACCTGTTTTCAGCTGAGCCGGCGGGGTGCGTCCGCCACCCGGACCGGCACCGTCCCCGGGGTCACGTATGATGGGCGACGACTCTCCGCGCGCCCCGCGCGCGCACCCCCGGCACCTCACGGTGCGGCCCCCCGCGCGCCGCCCGTGCCGGACCCCGGACATGAAGGAGGACCGCAGCATGATCCAGCTGGTCGTCGGTGCAGCAGCAGGGTACCTCATGGGAACGAAGGCGGGCCGCCGCCGCTACGAGCAGATCCGCCGCGGCTACGAGGCCGCCGTGAACTCCCCCGCCACCCGGGCGGCCGTCCGGGCCGGGCGCAAGGCCATCGCCGACCGGCTCGACCCCGAGCCGCGGATGCGCGAGGTCCGCGACCTGCGCCGGGACCTCGACGGCACGCAGATCGTCGAACCGGACAGCACGCCCCACGAGCAGGACCGGATCGAGGGCGGGGACCGCTCCACGGACCGCCGCGGGCGCGGCCGGCGGCGCGACCGCTGACCCCGCGGCGCGCGGTGTGACCCCGCGGCGCGCCGCGCCGTCAGTCCCGCAGCGCGCCGTACTCCGCGGCCCGCTCCTGCAGTGACCGGCGGTACTTCTCCAGCGCCATGAGGTCGGCGAAGACGGACGTGTACGCGTCGTGGTCCGTGTCCGGCCGCATCCGCTGCAGGGACGCCTTCATCTCCGCGATCTCGTTGCCGACCCACCGCTCCTGCAGGCGGGCGAGCACCGCGTCGGCGTAGTAGGGCAGGCGGTCCGACGGGCAGTGGATGTCCTCCACCGCCAACTCACTGACGACGGCCCGGCCCATGACGTCGTCCACGCCGGAACTCACGGCGTCGATCCACTCCACCCCACCGGACGCGGCGGCGCACCCTCCCGCCTCCGCGACCGCGCGGGCGACCGCGACGTACGTGGGGTGGCTGAAGCCCTCCGGGGGCAGGAGGTCGAACAGCGCCCCGGCGAGCTGCGGCTCCTGGAGGCCGAGCTTAAGGACCTCCCGGGCGGCGGAGAGGTGCTCGTCGGCCGGGTCGGGCCGCTCCATCCCCGTCACCGCGTGGAGCCTCGGACGGTCCCCGGCCTCGCGGGCCAGCCGCGCCGCGCCCTTCTTCAGCTCGACCGTCGGCGTCGCGCCGCCGCCCCGGCGGGCCTCCTCCCGGACCTGGGCGACGAGGTCGTTCGGGTCGGCCCAGCCGATCCAGCCGGCGGCCTGCCGGGCGTACTCGTCGCGGAGGGCGTCGTCCCGGATCCCGGCGAGCACGGGCACGATGCGGCGCATCGCGTGGACGCGGCCGTCGACACTGTGCGTGTCGTACCCGGCGAGGATCGTGCGGATGACGAACTCGAACATGGGCACCCGGCGCGCGATGATGTCCCGCACGGCGGCGTCGCCGCGTTCGAGGCGCACGTCGCAGGGGTCCATGCCGTCGGGGGCGACGGAGACGTAGGACCGGCCGGCGAACTGCTGGTCGCCGTCGAACGCGCGCATCGCGGCCTTCTGCCCGGCCTCGTCGCCGTCGAAGGTGTAGATGATCTCGCCGCGGAAGAACTGGTCGTCGAGCATGTACCGGCGGAGGACCTGGAGGTGGTCCGCGCCGAAGGCCGTGCCGCACGCGGCGATGGCGGTGTCGACGCCGGCGGCGTGCATGGCCATGACGTCGGTGTACCCCTCGACGATGACGGCCTGGTGGCCGGCGGCGATGGCCTTGCGGGCGAGGTCGATGCCGAAGAGCACCTTCGACTTCTTGTAGAGCATCGTCTCGGAGGTGTTCATGTACTTGCCGAGGGTGTCGTCGTCGAAGAGCTTCCGCGCGCCGAAGCCGATGACGTCCCCGGCGGCGCTGCGGATCGGCCACATGAGCCGGCGGTGGAAGCGGTCGATGGGCCCGCGGGAGCCCATCTTGCTCAGCCCGGCCTCCTCGAGCTCCTTCGCGGAGAAGCCCTTGCGGAGCAGGTGCTTGGTCAGCGTGTCCCAGCCGCCCGGGGAGTAGCCGCAGCCGAAGCGTTCGGCGTGGGCGTCGGTGAAGCCCCGGTCGGCGAGGAAGCGGCGGGCGACCGCGGCGCCCTCGTCGTCGGGGTCCTCGTAGCGTTCCCGGTAGAACTGCTGGGCCGCCTTGTTCGCGGCGATGAGCCGCTGGCGGGTGCCGGGTTCGACGCGCCGCCCGGGGCCGCCGCCCTCGTAGGTGATGCGGTAGCCGATCCGTTCGGCGCACTGTTCGACGGCCTCCGGGAAGCTCAGGTGCTCGAGCTTCATGAGGAAGGAGAAGACGTCCCCGCCCTCCCCGGTGGCGAAGCAGTGGAAGTACCCCTTGTTCGGCCGGACGTGGAAGGACGGCGTCTTCTCGTCCTTGAAGGGGCTCAGGCCCTTGAGCGAGTCCACGCCTCCCGGGGTGAGCTGGACGTAGTCGGCCACGACCTCCTCGATGGGGGTCTGTTCGCGGATCGCCGCGATGTCGCGTTCCGGGATACGGCCTTTGGGCATGGGCCCATGATAGCCACCGGGGCAACCCCCGGCGGAGCTCGCCGCCGACGGGCCGGTGTGGTTCACTGTGTGGTCATGGCAGCAGGTTCACAGGGTCGGGGCCGGGGGTCCCGACGCTCCCGCGCGGTCACGGGGGCGCTCGCCGCGGTGGCGGTCGCCGCTCTCGGCGCGTTCGGGTACACGGAGGTCACCGGGGACGGCCCCGGGCAGGGGTCGTCACCGTCGTCGCATTCCCCGCAGGGGCAGGGCGGGCGCGGTGACCGGCCGGGTCAGGACGGCGGGTCCGGAGGGGCCGGAGGGTCCGGTCGGGCCGGGCAGGGTGGCCGGGAGGGTCGGGGACTGTCGGGGACCTGCCCGGTGACGACGCTGCCCGGCGAGGCCGACGCCGTCATCGACGAGATCCTCGCGGGCGCGCCGCCCCGCCACCCCGGGGACGACGGGAAGCACTTCGGCAACTACGAGGGGGCGTTGCCGTCGGAGGCGTCGTCGTACTACCGGGAGTACACCGTGGACACCCCCGGGGCCCGGACGCGGGGCGCGCGCCGGATCGTCGTCGGCGGCGGGACCCGGACGGACCCGGACGTCTGGTACTACACCGGGGACCACTACGCGAGCTTCTGCGCCATCCCCGACGCCGAGGACCAGGAGGCCCCCGCCCTCCCCCGGTGAGCCGGGGTCACGGGGTCACGGGGTCACGGCCCCGGCGGCGGTCGTGACCGGGATCAGGGGGTCACGGCCCCGGCGGCGGCGGTCCGGCCGGCGTCACCGGCGTCACCCGCCCCGCCCGCGTCACCGTGCCCGCGGCCGGCCCGCGCGTCCCGCACCGAGACGACGGCCAGCCCGACCGCGGCGACGAACGCGACCGCCAGGGGCACGACCGCGAGCCGCAGCACGTCCTGGCCGGACAGCCCGAGGCCGAGCAGGATCCCGCCGACGGCCGGGCCGACGATCGACCCGATGCGCCCGGCGGCCGACGTCCACGCGACGGCCGTCGTCCGCGTGCCCGCCGGGTAGAAGGCGACGGCCGCGACGAGCTGGCCCACCTGGCAGGCGGTGACACCGACACCCGCCCCCGCGACGAGGAGCAGGGTGACCGCGGCCGGGACGTGGGCGCTCGCCGCGGCGACCGCCCCGACACCACCGATGACCGGGGCGACGACGAGCGCCCGCCGGATCCCGGTCCGGGCGACGACCGGGACCATGAGCGCCCCGCCGACGACCCCGCCGAGGCCGAACACCGCCGTGCCCTTCGGCGCCTGCTCCGGCGTGAAACCGAACGCGAGCAGCAGCGTGGGGATCCAGTACATGAGCGCGTAGACGGCGATGAACACCGCGAAGGAGAACAGCCACAGCAGGAGCGTGCGGACCCGCAGCCCGCGCTCGAGCATCCGGCCGACCTCCGCCTGCCGGCGGTGCTCCTCGCGGGCGTCCGCGTCGCCGGTCGCCGCGGCCCGCTCGGCCCCGACCGCCGGGAGCACGGCGGCGATGACGGCGGCGAGGACGAGGGGCAGCAGGCCCGCCACCCAGAACACCCCGGTCGCCCCGACGGTCCGGATCAGCGGGCCGCCGACCATGCCACCGACGGCCCCACCGGCGATGATGCCGAGGGCCACGCCGGCGGACACCCCGTGGCGACGCTCCTCCCCGGACCGGGCGACCGCCAGGCCGATCGCGGCGGGCAGCACCGCGCCGAGGCCGAGGCCGGTGAGGAACCGGGTGACGTCGAGGAGGATGCGCAGCTGCGTCGGCAGGACGAGCGCGGTGAGCACCGTGGCGAGGCCGAACCACGCCGTGCCGCCGATGAGCACCGTTCGCTGGCCGACGCGCGCGCTGAGCCGACCGCAGGCGAGGAAGCCGAGGACCGCGCCGATGTTCGTCAGGGTCAGCGGGACGGTGAAGTACTGCGGCGCGACGCCCCACTGGTGGGCCAGCGTCGGGATGAGGAACGACATCGCGGCGGAGTCGAAACCGTCGAGGAGGACGGCGAGCGTCCCCGCGATGACGGCACTCCACGCAATGGACCGGGCGGCGGGAATCAGCGGGGACACCGAATCCGAATTGTCCGGACGGGGTTTTTTCTCGGTCATTGTCGTCCTCCGTGACGGCAGTCGAAAAGAACAGGGCACGACGCCGGTCGGCCACGGTGGGGATAAATCACGGTGGGGATAAATGACGGAGGCGACGGTGCGGAATTGTACGGAGGGGAAAATTAATGACCCGTCCCCGCGGCGTCAATAGGTCCGTCGCGCCGCAGCCCCCACACCCGCTCCCCCCGTGCCCGGCCGGGGGCACCGCCCGTCACCCCCGGGCGACGCCGGCCCCGGGCAGCCCGCCCGTCACCCCCGGACGGCGCCGGCCCCGCGCGCCCCGCCGGTCACCCCCAGGCGACGCTCACCCCGGAGATGCCCCGGTCCAGCCGCTCGATCCGCGACTCCGTGAGGGAGGCGACCTGGTCGACGACGACCCGCATCCGCGCGGCGTCCGTCTCCGCCTCGAGCCACCACGGCCGGAACAGCGGGTCGAGACTGCCTGGCGCGCCCTCCGCCAGGTACCGGGTGACGCGGAAGATCCGGTCGCGCTGCCGCTCCTGTTCGGCGAGGTGACGGTCCTCGTCCATGACGTACAGGACGGCGACGGACTTCAGCAGCACCACCTCCGCCTGCACCGTGTCCGGCACGGCGAGGTCCGCCGCGAACCGGCCGAGCGGCCCGTCCCCGTGGACCGCCCGGGTGCCGCTCACGGCGGCGGTGACGAACCGGCTCACGAGTTCGCTCGTCATCGACTTCAGCGCGACGAGGTCACCGAGGCCGCCTCCGAAGTCCGCCGCCCGCGCGACGACGGGCATGGACCGCAGCCGGTCCGCGGCCTCGAGCAGTTCGGCGGGGTCGCCCCCGAACGCCCGCGCCCCCTTCTCGGCGAGGGCGGCGAGTTCCACGAGGTCCCACAGCACGGCGAGGGTGACGCGCCCGGAGAGAATTCCGTCCTCGACGTCGTGGACGGAATAGGCGACGTCGTCCGCCCAGTCCATGACCTGTGCCTCGAGGCACTGCCGTCCGACGGGGGCGCCCTCCCGGATCCATTCGAGAATGGGGAGGTCCTCGGCGTAGGCCGAGTATTTCCGACGCCGCGTCCCGTCCGCGTCGACGGGTCCCCAGGGGTATTTACAGGCCGCGTCGAGAGAGGCGCGGGTGAGGTTCAGTCCGCAACTCACCCCGTCCGGACTGACCGTCTTCGGTTCGAGCCGGGTGAGAATTCTCAGTGTCTGGGCGTTTCCCTCGAATCCGCCGCAGTCGGCCGCGGCGTCGTCGAGGGCGCGCTCACCGTTGTGCCCGTACGGCGGGTGGCCGATGTCGTGGCAGAGGCCGGCGAGGTCCGCGAGGTCGGCGTCGACGCCGAGGGTCTTGCCGAGCCCGCGGGCGATCTGCGCGACCTCGAGGGAGTGGGTGAGCCGGGTCCGGGGCGTGTCCCCCTCCCCCGGGCCGACGACCTGGGTCTTGTCCGCGAGCCGGCGGAGCGCGGCGCTGTGGAGCACCCGGGCGCGGTCCCGGTCGAAGTCGTCGCGGCGGTCGGGGACGGCACCGGCGAGGCCGAGGGTCTTCGGCGTCACCGGCAGGATTCTCGCCGTGTCGTGGGCGGAGTACGTGAACGGGCGTGGCATCCTCGGTCCTCGGTCGCGGGAAGGGGTGGGTCAGGGCGGGTCAGGGCTCAGGGGGCTCGGGCGCGGGGGCGGCCGCGGGGGGCGCGGCGCCGGCGCGGGTCAGGGGCCGCCCCGGTGGTGCACCCGGCCGGCGGTCACGGGCCCGTCGCCTCGTCGGCGAGGGCCTTGAGGGCGTCGACGGTGTAGTCGCTGCCGGCCTTGTCCGTCACCTTGTAGTACAGCAGGCCACCGGTCTCGTGGATGATGCTCGACAGCTGGGCGGACCGGCCCGCCACCGCCGGGCCCTCCCGCGTCGGCGAGGCGTGGGCCGGGACCCCCTGGTCCCCGACCATCTCGGTCGCGCGGAGGGAGTGGGCGGGGTCGGTCACGACGACGACGCTGCCCCACCCGTTCTCCTTCGCCGCCGTCCCGAAGGCCTTGGCGGATTCGAGCGTGTCACTGCCGGTCGGCAGCGTCGAGATCGCGTCGCCGGGGATGCCCTTGTCCCGGAGGTACGCGGCCCCGGCCTCGGCCTCGGTGTAGGAGTCCCCGGCGAGCTTGCCGCCGACCGTGACGATCCGGGGGGCGACGCCCCGCCCGTAGAGGTCGGCGGCGTGGTTGAGCCGCGCGGCGAACCAGTTCGACGGGCGGCCGTCGTACTGCGCCGCGCCGAGGACGAGGATGGTGTCCGCCGGGGACGTGTCGTCGTCCCGGGCGTGCGCCCACACGTGACCGGCCACACCGACGGACACGACGACCGCCAGCAGGACCGTGCCGAAGACGGCGTAGATGATCCCCCGGGCACCGGCACCGACGATCCTGAGCGCGTTGAGCACAGCCATGCCGACCACGATACGCAGCGTGGCCCGGACTTCCACTACCCTTGTGCCCATGTCCCTGCATTTCCACACACACTCCGGAACCGCGCACGTCACCACGGGTGAACACGGTTCCCTCCCGGCGCGCCGGCGCGCCGCCCGGGACACCGCCGGGACGGCGGGACGGTCCCTGCCCGCACGGCTCGCCGCCGTCGGGCTCACGGGGGCGGCGCTCGCCGCCGCGGCCGTCGTCGGCACCGGACTCGCCGGCACCCCGGACGGCGGGCCCGGTGGGCTGTTCCCCACCCCGGCCGCGTCCGCCGCACCGGCGGCGACCACCGCGGTGCGGGCGTCGTCGATCACCCTCGACCGGCAGCTCATCGACACCGCCGGGGTCCTCGACGGCGCGGACACGGCGTCGATCACGGACAAGCTCCGGTCCGGGATCAAGGAGACGGGCACGAAGCTCTACCTCGTCTTCGTCCCGTCCGTGGACGGGGACCCGAAGGCCTTCGCGCAGGAGCTGCGCCGGCAGGACCCGTCGGACAACACGGCCGTGGTCGTCGTCGACGTCGCCCACCGGCAGATCAACGGTGACATCGGCCGCGGCGTGAAGAACTCCTTCGCCTCCGACGTCAAGAAGGCGATGAAGGACAAGCTCGCCGACGACGACTGGGCCGGCGCGGCGGAGGCCGCGGCGGACGTCGCCGCGGACACGACGCCGGCGTCGACGTACGTGTGGATGGGGGCCGCCGGCGTCGCGGTCGTCGGTGGCGGCGGCGGGGCCCTGCTGTGGTCGCGCCGTCGCCGCCGCCGGGACGAGGAGCGGCAGCTGGAGGCCGCGCGGTCGATCGCCCCGGGCTCCACGCCGGACCTCGCCCGGCAGCCCACGCCCGTGCTGCGGCAGCTCGCGCAGGAGGAGCTGCAGTCGACCGACGAGTCGATCCGCAAGGGCGCCCGCGAGTACGAGGTCGCCCGGGGCGAGTTCGGCGACGACCGGACCCGCCGTCTCCGCCAGGCGCTGGAGAACTCCCGGTCCACGCTCAACCGCGCCTACGGGGTCAACGAGCGCCTCCGCTCCGGTCTCGCCTCCGGGGAGGACGAGGAGCGCGCGATGCTCATCGACATCGTCTCCTCCTGCGGGTTGGCCGACGACGAGCTCAACGGCCGGGCCGCCGAGTTCGCGGACCTGCGCCGCAAGCTCATCGACGCGCCGGACCTCCTCGACCGCACCCGGCAGGCGACGGTCGACCTGCGCGCCCGGATCCCCGCGGCCCGGCGCACGCTCGACCAGCTCAGCGGGCGGGTCGACGCCGCGCTGCTCACGTCCGTCGCGGACAACCCCGACCTCGCGGAGTCCGCGCTCGACGAGGCGGACCGGGTCCTCGACCGGGGCCGCGAGCTCGCGTCCCGCCCCGCCGGACAGCAGGGCGGGCTCATCGACGCCCTCGGCGCGGCCCGGATGGCGTGCGACCAGGCGGAGAGCCTGCTCACCGCCGTCGAGCGGGCCGAGGAGCGGCTCACGGAGGCCCGGACGAACCTCTCCTCCCTCATCGCGGAGGTCGACGACGAGATCGCGGAGGCCGACCGGCTGGCCGCCGGGCAGGCGGACATCGACCGGGCGGCACTGCGCACGGCCGTCGACCGAGCCCGGACCGCACTCGACGCCGCCCGGGGGCGCGGGGACTCCGACCCGCTCGGCACGTACTCCGACCTGCTCGAGGCCGACGGTGAGCTGGACATCCGGCTCGACGAGGCCCGGGGCGTCGTCAGCGACTACCGCCACACCGTCGAGCTCGTCGACCGCACGGCCATGCAGGCCGAACAGCAGCTCACCGCGGTGGAGGACACGATCCACACCCGGGGCTCCATCATCGGCGTGGACGCCCGGACCGCGGCGGAGTCCACGCGGCAGGCCCTCGACGAGGCGACGCGGCTGCGCGACCCCCGCCCGCGGGACGCCTTCGTCCTCGCGCAGCGGGCCAGCGGCCTCGCCCGGGAGGCGGCGACGCTCGCCCAGCGGGACATCGAGGACTTCACCCGCCGGAACTCCCACCGTGGTGGTGGCGGGGGCGGCGACATCGTCACCGGCCTCGTGCTCGGGTCACTGCTCAGCGGCCACGGCGGCTGGGGCGGTGGCTTCAGCGGCGGCGGGTTCGGCGGCGGTGGGGGCGGCGACTTCGGCGGCGGCGGGTTCGGCGACTTCGGCGGCGGCGACAGCTTCTAGGTCCGACGCCCCCCTCCGCGCCCGCGCCCGGCGCGGGCGCGGTGCCGGTCGGGCGCCTCTGCCGGGGCCGGACCCCCACCCCGCGGGCGCCCCGCGCCCGGGGCGGCTAGAGCAGCCCCATGAACACGGCGATCATGAACGGCACGAGGATGATGAGCCCGACCGTCCACGCCAACGTGCCGTTGAGCACCCGCGTCTCCATGCACCGCCGGGCGACCCAGCTGAGGAACACCTGGACGTCGAGCGGCAGGGCCTCCCCCGGCCCCTCGAACTGCACGTGCAGGTTCTTCAGGCCCCGGTTCTCGCTGGTGAACTGGCCGGCCTTCACCCCGTCGATGTCGAGGACGAACTGGCGGCGGGACTCCGCCTCGACGGTGACCGTGTGCCGGTCCGCCACGCACCGGACGGTGCGGGAGCGGGCGAAGGTCGCGGCGTCACCGGTCGCGGTGAACGTGCCGGACATCGTCGCGGCGGACGCCTCCGGCCCCTTGTCCGCGGTGAGGGACCACGTGTCGCCGCCGAAGCGGATCGTCGAGACCCCCCTCTCCTCCGAGTACTCCGCGACCCGGTCCATGTCCGTGGTCGGCCCGGCGTAGATCGGGAAGGTGTGTCCGTCATCGGGCAGGGCCCAACGGATGTCGGTGTTCACTGTGCGTCCCTTCCGGGGTCGGGGGGTGGGGGTCGGGGGCTCGGGCGTCAGCAGCCCGCGAGCCGCTCGGCGAGGTAGCCGCGGAGCTTGTCGAGGCTCACGCGCTCCTGGGTCATCGTGTCCCGCTCACGGACGGTCACGGCCTGGTCCTCGAGCGTGTCGAAGTCGACGGTGACGCAGAACGGGGTGCCGATCTCGTCCTGGCGGCGGTAGCGGCGGCCGATCGCCCCGGAGGTGTCGTAGTCCACGTTCCAGAACCCGCGGAGGTCCGCGGCGACCTTCTCCGCCGTCGGCGTGAGCGTGTCCTTCTTCGACAGCGGCAGCACCGCGACCTTCACCGGGGCCAGCCGCCGGTCGAGGCGCAGGACGACGCGCTTGTCCACGCCGCCCTTCGTGTTCGGGGCCTCGTCCTCGTGGTACGCGTCGACGAGGAAGGCCATCATCGCCCGGCCGAGGCCGGCCGCCGGCTCGATGACGTACGGGGTCCAGCGCTCGTTGAGCTCCTGGTCGAAGTAGCTGAGGTCCTCCCCCGAGCCCTTCGCGTGCACGGAGAGGTCGTAGTCCGTGCGGTTGGCGATGCCCTCCAGCTCACCCCAGCGGGACCCGGCGAAGTTGAACGCGTACTCCACGTCGACGGTGCGCTTGGAGTAGTGCGACAGCTTCTCCTTCGGGTGCTCGTAGAGCCGCAGGTTCTCCGGGTCGATGCCGAGGTCGATGTACCACTGGAGCCGGTCGTCGATCCAGTACTGGTGCCATTCCTCGTCCTCGCCGGGCTTGACGAAGAACTCCATCTCCATCTGCTCGAACTCGCGGGTCCGGAAGATGAAGTTGCCGGGGGTGATCTCGTTGCGGAAGGACTTGCCCGTCTGGGCGATGCCGAACGGGGGCTTCATCCGCGCCGAGGTCATGACGTTCTTGAAGTTCACGAAGATACCCTGGGCGGTCTCCGGGCGGAGGTAGTGCAGGCCCTCCTCGTCCGCCACCGGGCCGAGGTACGTGCGGAGCAGCCCGGAGAACTCGCGGGGCTCGGTCCACTTGCCCGGCTCGCCGGTCTCGGGGTCGTTGATGTCGGCCAGACCGTTCGCCGGCGGGTGGCCGTGCTTCTCCTCATAGGCCTCGAGGAGGTGGTCCGCGCGGTAGCGCTTGTGGGTGTGGAGGGACTCGACGAGCGGGTCCGAGAAGACCTCGACGTGCCCGGACTCCTCCCAGACCTGCCGGGGCAGGATCACGGAGCTGTCGAGGCCGACGACGTCCCGGCGGCCCGTGACCATGTGCCGCCACCACTGGCGCTTGAGGTTCTCCTTCAGCTCCACGCCGAGCGGACCGTAGTCCCAGGCCGACCGTGTACCGCCGTAGATCTCACCGCAGGGGAAGACCAGTCCGCGCCTCTTGCAGAGGTTGACGACGGTGTCGATGCTGCTTGCGGCCATGCTTGTGCACTCCTTGAAAGAGGTCGGTGACGGTCGTGTGTCATCCCGCCGACGTGCCCGGTCCGGGCCGCCGGCACCGGGGCGTCCGCCCCCGGTCGAGAGTCACGTACATCCTACCGCCCGCCCTGTCGGCCACCACCACCCGCGCTCCCCTGCCGCGGCGGCGGGCCACCGGGCGGTGTCCGCCCGGTGCACGCATTCTCATCCGGGCATTAAAAAAGGACCCGCGGATTGGGGGGGGGTAAACTCCGCGGGTCCCGGCCGCACTGTCCTCCGAAGAGAATGGGGCCTGTTCCCCGTTGATTGGGACGTTGCGTAGGGGGGGGGATAACGCCGTCCCAGGGGAACTGGACCCAATCTAGCCCCTGTCCGGTGCAGCTGTCAAATGTCCGGCCCGACCGGATCCGCGACCGGGATACCGCGCTGGTCAACGGGCACGGCGCGGGCACCGTCGCCGCCGCAGGCGTGTGGAAAGCGCTTGATGAAAACGCTAGCCTTGACCGAGGTCGACTGGACGGCCAGACCGGAGGACACGACATGACACCCACAGCCCCGAAGCCCAGGATCGGTCAGCGCAACACCCGCCAGCGCGCCGCCGTGATCGAGATCCTCGAGGGACAGACGACCTTCGCGAGCGCCCAGGACATCCACGCGCGGCTCACCCGGGAGGGCAAGAAGGTCGGTCTCACGACGGTCTACCGGACCCTCCAGGAGCTCAACGAGCTCGGCATGATCGACACGCTCCAGGACGACGGCGGGGAGATGCTCTACCGGAGCTGCTCGACGGACGACCACCACCATCACCTCGTGTGCACGAACTGCCGCCGCACCGTCGAGATCGACGGCGGGCCCGTCGAGGAGTGGGCCGACGAGATCGCCTCCCGGTACGGCTTCACCCGCACCGGCCACACGGCCGAGATCTTCGGGCTCTGCGCGGACTGCTCCGCGTCCGGCACGCCCTGACGACGCCCCCGCCCGCGCCGCAGGCTCAGCCGGTCCCGGCGCATCCTGTCGCGGCACGACCGGGGACGACGCCGCCCCGACGCCGCACAGCGCCCCCGCGACCCGGGCTCAGCCCGTCGTGACGTTGAACAGCGCGCCGAGACCGTAGGTCACGGCCGCCGCCCCCATCCCGATGACCCACTGCCGCAGCGCGCGTCGGCCCGGGGACATCCCGGACAACAGGCCGACGAGCCCACCGGTGAGCATGAGCGCGACGCTCACGAGCACGCAGCTCAGCACCGCCGCCGCGGTCCCCTGGAGCCCCAGGATGAACGGCAGGACGGGGACGACCGCGCCGCCGGCGAAGCAGAGGAAGCTCGACAGGGCGGCCGACACCGGGCTGCCCGTCGCGTCCTCCGCGTCGATGTCCTCCCGGGCCTGGCGGTCGACGGCGTCGAAAATGGCGGGCCGGGACCCCTCCCCACCGGCCCCCTCGCCGGTGCCGGCCCCCTCGGTGAGGACCTCACCGGTGGGCGCGCCGGTGGCCCCACCGGCCCCGGACCCCTCGCCGACGGCATCCGCCGGCGCACCACCCGTCCCCGCCGGCCCGGCGTGACGGACGAGGTCGGCGAACACCCGCGCGGCCTTGACCCGCGCCTCCTCCGGCTCCATGCCGCGGGCGCGGTAGACGAGCGCGAGCTCGTTGGCGTCGACGTCGAGCTTCGGCACCGCCTCCGACGCCTCCGGGTCCGGGGTCGACGCGGCGAGCAGCTCCCGCTGCGAACTCACCGAGACATACTCCCCCGCCGCCATCGACAACGCCCCCGAGAGCAGCCCCGCGACACCGGTGACGAGCACGACGTGCGAACTCACTCCGGAGCCGATGACACCGAGGACGAGGGCGAGGTTGGAGACGAGCCCGTCGTTCGCCCCGAACACGGCCGCCCGGAAGTTGCCGGACATCTGCGCCCGCCCCCGGGAGGCGAGGCCGCGCACGACCTCGGCGTGGATCGCCTCGTCCGCCGCCATGCGCTCCGAGGCGTCGTTGTCCTGGATGTAGTCGTTGCGGGTCTCGGCGGACTGCATGAGCGCGAGGACGAACACCGACCCGAACCGACGTGCCATCCACGCCATGACCCGGGTCCCGGGGCTCGCCTTCCGGGGGAGGCCGACGTACTCGCCGAGGCGGGTGCGCCAGTAGTCCTCGTGGCGGGCCTCGGCGTCCGCGATCGCGAGGAGGATCGCCCGCTCCTCCCCGGTCTTCTTCCGCGCGAGTTCGCGGTAGACCGCGCCCTCGGCGCGCTCGTTGGCGAGGTAGCGCCGCCAGCGGGCGATCTGGCGGGGCGTCGGGGTCTCCCCGGTCGGTGCGGCGGGCACGGCGTCGCCGTCGGGCCCCCCACCGGGACCGGCCCCGGACCCGCGGTGGTCCCCGGCCCCGGTCATTTCTCCACCCCGCCGAACCGGCGGTCCCGGCGCGCGAACTCCAGGACGGCCTCCCTCAGGTGGGCGCCGGTGTAGTCCGGGAAGAGCACATCCTGGTACACCATCTCGGCGTACACGGACTGCCAGGGGAGGAAGTTCGACGTCCGCATCTCCCCGGACGGCCGGAGGAACAGGTCGACGTCCGGCATGTCCGGCTCCGCCAGGTAGCGCGCGAACACGTCCTGCGTGATGTCCGCCGGCCGCAGGTCCCCGGCCCGGACGTCCTCCGCCAGCGCCCGGGCGGCGTCGGTGATCTCGGCGCGGCCGCCGTAGTTCAGGCACATGGCGAGGGTCAGGCGGGTGTTGTCCTTCGTCTGCTCCTCCGCCCGGCGGAGCTCGCTGATGACGCTGCGCCACAGGCGCGGACGGCGGCCGACCCAGCGCACGCGGACGCCCTTGCGGTCGAGTTCGTCCCGGCGCCGGCGCAGCACCTCCCGGTTGAAGCCCATGAGGAACCTCACCTCCTGGGCGCTGCGCCGCCAGTTCTCCGTCGAGAACGCGTACGCCGAGAGGTAGTCGACGCCGAGGTCGAGGCACTCGTCGACGATCCGCATGAGGGCGGCCTCCCCCCGCCGGTGGCCCTCCGTGCGCTCCAGGCCCCGCTGCTGGGCCCACCGGCCGTTGCCGTCCATGACGACGGCGATGTGCCGGGGCACGAACTCGGCGGGGACCGGGACCGGGGACCCGGCCGGCGCGGCGGACGTGCCCGGGTCGGCGGCGGGCTCCGCGGCGGTGGTCGCGGCGGCGGTCGACCCGGCGGTCGCGTCGGCCGCGGCGGTGCTCACGTCGGCGGGGCGGGGGCGGTCGGAGGAACGGGAATTCACCTGTGTCATTGTGCCAGTCCCGGTGAGGAATGAAAACAGTGCGTCGGGTTCCGGTTCAGGAGTGTCACACGGCGGCGTACGCGGAGAACGGCCGTTCCACCTGCTGGCGCACGTGGGCGACGAGCAGGTCGTGGGCGGTGCCGAGGATGTCCGCCCCGTCCCCGGACTCCGCGAGCCGGGACAGCTCCTCGTCCCGGCCGTGGGCGAGCCACCACAGCGCCCGCACGGCCGCCGGCGGCGGGGTGAGGGACCCCGGCGGACGGCACACCGTGCACACCGCGCCCCCGGCGAGCGGGTGGAACGCCCGGTGCGGGCCCCGCTTCCCGCACTGGGCGCAGTCGACGAGGCTCGGCGCCCACCCCGCCACGGTGAGGGCGTGGAGGACGAACCGGTCGACGAGGGTCCGGGGCGGGAGCGGGTGCGCCGCGGGGCGGACCCCGGCGATGTCGGCGAGCGCGGCGTCGAGGAGGTCGAAGATCTCCCCGCCGTCCTCCCCCGCCGTGACCTGGGCGACCTCGAGGGCCGCGGTGGCGGCGTAGTACCGGTCGACGTCCGCGACGATCTGCGGGGCGTACGTCGCGACCGTCGCGGCGTCCGTGATGGAGGCGAGGTCCCGGCCCGGGTAGAGCTGCACGTCGACGCGGCAGAACCGGTCGAGGCGGGAGCCGAAGCGGGAGTTCGGCTTGCGCACCCCCTTGGCGACGCCACGGACGGTGCCGTGGTTCCTCGTGAGCAGGACGATCACGAGGTCCGCCTCGCCGAGCTTGTGGGTCCGGACGACGAACGCCTCGTCCCGGAAGCTGGGGCGGGATCCTCTCCTGGACATGCGGCCAGCTTACCCCCGGGGTCGGACGCCGCCGGCGGGCTCACCGCCGCGGGGCGGCTACTGCCGGTCCTGGCCCTGGCCGTGGCCGTGGCCCTCGCCCGGCTGGCCGAACTGCTGCTGGCCCGGCGCCGGCTGCCCGAACTGCCCGTGGCCCTGGCCCGGCTGGCCGAACTGCTGCTGACCCGGCGCCGGCTGCCCGTGGCCGTACGGCCCGGCCTGCCCGAGGCGGTTCTGGAAGCCCTCGGAGTTCGTCCCGTACTGCATCTCCCACGACGTGCCGCCGGCGGAGGCGGAGTAGACGAACTCGTTGACCTTGTTCTTGAAGGAGTCCAGCTGGGTGTTCTCCAGGAAGGACACCGTCGTCTCCGTGCTGTTGCCGCCGTTGTTCTGCATGATGAGCGCCGAGGTCACCGCGTTGCAGGCCATGGCGAAGAACAGCAGCGTGAGGACGAGGCTGAGGAGGACCATGAAGACCGAGCCCGCGGACACGGCGCTGAACAGCCAGACGAGGCACACGATGCCGAGAACCGCCCCGACGATGAGCCGACCCAGCCGCACGCGCAGCGACGTCGTCAGCCCGGCGATGGCCCCCATGGGCATGCTCCGCTCCTCGAAGCCGAGCGGGATCACGCCCAGGACGGTGTTCGGGAACTTCACGACCAGCCGCTTGTTCGTCACGGTCATGGTCGTCCTCAGCCAGAACAGGATCAGGTTCGGGCGGAACGCCCGCGTGTACAGCCCCTGTTCACCGGGAGCGAGAATGATGTCACCGGAAGCCACCGGGAACCCCTTTCAATGTCGGTGCGGATACGGCGGACGGCGGGATCGCCACCACCGGCGTCCACTGGGACCCGACCGGGCCCGCGGACGCACAGGTTGTGTCTATCAACGCCGTCCCGCCGGTCCGCGCCGCGAGAGGAACGGTCCCCACGCCCCTGCCGACACGTCCCCCCACGCCCGCCGCGCCCCCCGCGCCCCCCGCGCCCCCCGCGGGCCCGACCCCACGCCCCTGCCGACGGGTCCCCCACACCCTCCCCGCGGGCCGCACCCCGGTCAGAAGCCCATGCGCCCCAGCTGCTTCGGGTCGGTCTGCCAGTTCTTCGCCACCTTGATCCGCAGGTCGAGGTAGACGTTCCGGTCGAGGAGGTCGATGATCTCGCGGCGGGCGTCGTGCACGATCCGGGTGAGACGACGGCCCCCCTTGCCGCGGATGATCGCCTTCTGCCCGTCGCGCTCGACGAAGATCACCGCGTGGACCTGCAGCACCCCGGGGCGCGTCGGGGAGTCGAACATCTCGTCGATCTGCACGGCGACGGAGTGCGGCAGCTCGTCGTGGAGCCCGCCGAGCGCCGCCTCCCGGATGAGCTCCGCCATGCGGGTCTCGGTGTCGTCGTCGGTGACGTGGTCGTCCGGGTAGTACTTCGGTCCCTCGGGGAGGAGGCCGACGATGACGTCGAGCAGCACGTCCGTCTGGATGCCGTCGACCGCCGAGACGGGCACGACGTCCACGCCGAGCAGGTCGTGCAGCGCGAGCAGCTGCTCGCCGACCCGGTCCTTCGAGACGGTGTCCACCTTCGTCACGATGCCGACGAGGGGCGTGCGCGGGGCGACGGTGCGGACCGCGTCGACGATCCACCGGTCCCCGGGGCCGATCTTCTCGTTGGCGGGGACGCACACCCCGATGACGTCGACGTCGGAGTAGGTCTCCTTGACCATGTCGTTGAGCCGCTCGCCGAGGAGGGTCCGGGGCCGGTGGAGCCCGGGGGTGTCGACGACGACCACCTGGGCGTCCGGCCGGTGGACGATGCCGCGCACGGGGTGGCGGGTCGTCTCCGGCTGGTCGGCGGTGATCGCGATCTTCTCCCCCACCAGCGCGTTGGTGAGCGTGGACTTGCCGGTGTTCGGCCGGCCGACGAAGCTGACGAACCCGGAGCGGAAGCCGTCCGGCCGGTCGCCGAGGCCACCGGTCGGGTCCGCGGTGGTGACCGCAGCCGTGTCCGCGGTCGGGTCCGTGGTGGTGTCGGCGGTGCTGTCGGGGCTGTCGGAACTGTCGGGGCTGGTCCCGGAAGGGTCAGCGGCCATGGTCGGTCCTTTCGTCGTCGTCCGCGACGGGACCGGCGGGGCCGGTCACGACGACGGAACGGATCTTGAGGCGACCGCGACGGTCGCGGCCACCTTCGCAGTGCAGGTGCAGTCCGGCGACCTCGACCTCGGCCCCGGGCAGCGGGACGCGCCCGAGCTCGAAGGCGGCGAGTCCCGCCACGGTCTCGACGTCCTCGTGCTGCTCGTCGGTGAAGGACACGCCCCGGTCGGCGAACAGCTCCTCCAGCTCGTCGAGCCCGAAGCGGGCGACGACGCGGTACCGGCCGTCGCCGAGCTCCTCGACGGGGGCCTGCTCGGAGTCGTCGTACTCGTCGGCGATCTCGCCGACGATCTCCTCGAGGATGTCCTCGATGGAGATCAGCCCCGCGATGCCGCCGTACTCGTCGACGAGCATCGCGATGTGGATGTGGTCGCGCTGCATGTCCTCGAGGAGGTCGTCGAGCTTGCGGGAGTCCGGCACGAACACCGGGTCGCGCATGACGTCGGTGACGGGCACCGACCGGCCGCTGTCCCGGGAACTGTACGTCCGGGCGACGAGGTCCTTGAGGTACACGACGCCGACGATGTCGTCGACACTCTCGCCGATGACCGGCAGCCGGGAGTGGCCGGACCGGACGCACAGGCTCGTCGCCTGGCCGGCGGACTTCGTGTCCTCGATCCACAGCATCTCCGGCCGGGGCACCATGACCGACCGGGCGGGCGTCGAGGCGAGGTCGAAGACGGACTGGATCATCCGCCGCTCGTCGTTCTCCACGATGCCCCGCTCCGAGGCGATGTCCACCATCTCCCGCAGCTCGATCTCCGAGGCGAACGGGCCGTCCCGGAAGCCGCGCCCCGGGGTGATGAGGGTGCCGAACCACACGAGGACCTTCGCCACCGGGCCGAGGACGACGCCCACCGCCGCGAGCACCGGCGCCGCGCGCAGGGACAGCGTGTACGGGTTCTGGCGCCCGAGGGTCCGCGAGATCACGCCGACGACGACGTAGGTGAACAGGGCGACGAGCGCGATGACGAGGACGAGGGACCCGCCGGAGGTGCCGAACACCCGGACGGCCAGCGACGCCGCGAGCACACTCGCCGCGACCTCACTGACCGTGCGCAGCAGGACGAGCAGGTTGATGTGCTCGGCCCGGCGGCCGAGCACCGCGAGGAGACGGGGCGCACCGGGGCGTTCGTCGTCGACCATCGTCTCCACCCGGGCGCGGGACAGGGAGGCCACGGCGGTCTCCACCGAGCTCAGCACACCCGCCAGCGGGAGGAGGACCACGATGCCGACGACGGTCCACAGCACCGACGCCGCCGGGGAGCCCGTCACCGTGCGGCCCCTCCGCCACGGCCGGCACCGGGGTCCCCGGCGGGTCCGGTGTCCCCGGAGTCGGTGAAGCTCACGCGCTCGGGGTCACCCGGGGCGTCGCCGCTGAACGGCGGCGGCACCGGGTTCGACGACGTCCGGTCGTCCCGGTCCGCGGCCGTGGGGAACGCCGCCGGGCTCGACGGCTTCGGGCCGAAGGACACGCCCCGCTCGTCCTGCGAGTCGTACCACGAGGCGAGGATGTCGTTCTGGAGGGAGAACATCCGCTGCTCCTCCTCCGGGGTGACGTGGTCGAAGCCCAGCAGGTGGAGCACCCCGTGGACCGTGAGCAGGTCGAGCTCGTGGGACAGGGGGTGGCCCGCCCGCTCGGCCTGCCCCAGCGCGAACTCCGGGCAGAGCATGATGTCGCCGAGCATCGCCGGCGACGGCGCCGGGCCGTCCTTGCGGCCCCAGCCCGGCGTGAGCTCGTCCATCGGGAAGCTCATGACGTCCGTCGGGCCGGGCAGGTCGAGCCACCGCAGGTGGAGGTCGGCGATCGTGTCGAGGTCGACGACGTGGATCGACAGCTCGGCGGCGGAGTGGACGTCCATCGTCCACAGGGCGAACCGGGCGACGTCGAGCAGTTCCTCCTCGTTGACGTCGCCGAACGCGGACTCGTTGAAGATCTCGATGCTCACTGTGCACTCCCGTGGGTGTGTGGGGGTCCGCCGTACTCCCGGCGACGGTTCCGGTCGGCCGCGCGGCGCTCGGCCCGGATCTCCTCCCGGTCCTGGCGCTCCAGCTCCCGCTCCGCCTCGTAGCGGCCGTAGGCGTCGACGATCCTGCCGACGAGGTGGTGGCGGACGACGTCGGCGCTGTCGAACTCCGTGACGTGCACGCCCCGGACGTCCGCGAGGACCTGCCGCGCGACGGCCAGGCCGCTCTCCTGCCGGTCCGGCAGGTCGACCTGGCTCATGTCCCCGGTGACGACGATCTTCGAACCGAAGCCCAGCCGGGTGAGGAACATCTTCATCTGCGCGGGCGTCGTGTTCTGCGCCTCGTCGAGGATGACGAACGCCCCGTTGAGCGTCCGGCCGCGCATGTACGCCAGCGGCGCGACCTCGATGACCCCGGTCTCCATGAGCTTCGGGATCGTCTCCGGGTCGACCATGTCCCGCAGGGCGTCGTGGAGGGGGCGCAGGTAGGGGTCGATCTTCTCCGTGAGCGTGCCGGGCAGGAAGCCCAGCCGCTCCCCGGCCTCGACCGCCGGACGGGTGAGGATGATGCGGGACACCTCCCGCCGCTGGAGCGCCTGGACGGCCTTCGCCACGGCGAGGTACGTCTTGCCCGTCCCGGCGGGGCCGACGCCGAGGACGACGGTGTTCCGGTCGATCGCGTCGACGTACTCCCGCTGGCCGACCGTCGTCGGGCGGACGCTGCGGCCGCGCCGGCTGACGATCGCGTCACCGGCGACGTCGCCCGCGGAGAGCTCCTCCCGGTCGAGGTCGTCGATCATGCCGATCACCCGCGTCGTGACCTCGGGGGTCACGGCGGCGCCGCGCGCGGCGAGCGACTCCAGTTCGCGGATGACCCGGCGGGCGCGGGCGACCTCCGTGGCCTCTCCGCGCACCGTGAGGTGGTGGCCCCGGGTGTGGATGTCCGCGTCCACCCGGTCCTCGATGACGCGGAGGTTCGCGTCCGCGGCCCCCATGACGGTGGGGGCGGTCTCCGGGACGAGGTCGACGGTCGCGCTCGCGACGCGCCTGGCTGGTTGCTTCATCGCGACCATCCTAACCCGAGCGGGCCGGGAGCCCGGCCCCAGCGTGCGGTGAGCACCCCTAGCGCCCCGAGGGCGACGGCCGCCGCGGACGCCGTGCGCAGCACCTCCGGGCCGAGGACGACGGCGGTCGCGCCGTGGGTGCCGGCGAGGACGTCGACCTCCCGGTCGCTCACCCCGCCCTCCGGCCCGACGACGAGCACGAGTTCGTCGACCGGCCCGACGTCCGCGACGGCCCGGGCGAACGGCACGGCGGCGGCCTCGTGGAGGACGAGCACGGCCGTCGTCCAGCCGGCCTCCCCCGGGTCGGCGGCCTCCGCCCACGGCGGGGCGTCGAGCACCGTCCCCAGGTCGGCGACGTCGCCGAGCAGCGGCGCGACGACCGCCCCCTCCGTCCGCCGGGACTGCTTCATCGCCGCGAGCGCGGCCGTCGCCCACTTCGCGCGCGCCTTCTCGACGCGGCCGGGCTTGCCGGACCAGCGGGCGATGCAGCGGTCCGCCTCCCACGGCACGATCCGGTCCGCCCCGGCCTGCACGGCGAGGTCGACGGCCAGTTCCGCCCGCTCGGACTTCGGCACGGCCTGGACGACGGTCACGCGCGGGCGCGGGCGGTGCGGCGGCAGCACCTCGGTGACCTCCACGGCCCCGTCGCGCCACCGGCCCCGCACGGCCGTCCCCGCCCCGTCGGTCACGACGACGCTCTCCCCCGCCCCGATGCGCTTGACCGCCGCGTGCCGCGCCTCCTCCGCGGGGAGGGTGACGACGAGCCCCTCCGCGGCCGCGCCGTCCCCGCCGCCGGCGGCCGGCCGGTCGCCCAGCCGGTCACGCAGCGTCGGGTCGTGGAAGACCGGGTCCGTCACCGGTCACCGCCCGAACCGGTGCCGGATCCGGGAGAACAGCCCGCCGGAGCGCTCGTCGGACCGGGACGACACCCCGGCCGACTCCTTCGTCGACGAGCGGAACTCCTCGAGCAGCTCCCGCTGCCGGTGGTCGAGGCCCGTCGGCACGGTGACGTCGACGTGCGTGACGAGCGACCCGTGGCCCTCCCGGCGCAGCCGGGGCATCCCCTTGTCCTTGACCGTCACCGTCGCCTCCGGCTGGGTCCCGGGCTCGAGGGTGACCGTCGTGGTCTCCCCCTGGAACAGGCCGACCTCGACGTCGGTGCCGAGGGCGGCGTCGGCCATCGGCACCCGGACGGTGACGTGGAGGTCGTCGCCGTCGCGCACGAGGTAGGGGTGCTCGAGGGTGCGGGTCTCGACGTACAGGTCACCGGCCGGGCCGCCGCCCGGACCGACCTCCCCCTCCCCGGAGAGCCGGATGCGCATCCCGTCGGCGATGCCGGCGGGGACGTTGACGGTGATGTCGCGGCGCGCGCGGACGCGGGCGTCGCCGCCGCAGTTCTCGCACGGGTCCGTGATGACCTCGCCGGAGCCGTTGCACCGGTGGCAGGGGCGGGCGACCTGCACGCGCCCGAGGATGGACTGCTGGAGCTCCGTGACCTGGCCCTGCCCGTGGCACGTCGGGCACGTCTCCGGGGCGGAGCGGGACGCGGAGCCGGTGCCGTCGCACACGTCGCAGAGGACGGCCGTGTCGACCGTCACCTCGCGGCTGACCCCCGTGAAGCACTCCTCGAGGGTGAGGTCCATGCGCAGCAGGGCGTCGTTCCCCGGACGGACCCGGGGCACCCTCCCGCCCCCGGCCCCGCCCCCGGCGGCGCCGAAGAAGGCCTCGAAGATGTCGCCGAGGTTGCCCGAGCCCGGGAAGCCGCCGGCGCCCCCGGGCTGGCCGAAGCCCTGCTCCTGGGGGTCGCCGCCGGCGTCGACGATGCGCCGCTTCTGCGGGTCGGTGAGGACCTCCTGGGCGACGGAGATCTCGCGGAACTTCTCCGCGGCCTCCTCGGACGGGTTGACGTCCGGGTGGTACTTCCGGGCGAGGCGGCGGTACGCCTTCTTGATCTCTGCGTCCGAGGCGTCACGGTCGACGCCGAGGATTCCGTAATAGTCGCGTGCCACTGTGCGGTTACGTCCTTCGTCGTGCTTGCGGTGCGGGGTGCGGTGCCGGACCAGTGTAGTCGGCCCGCCCCGCACCCGCCGTCCCGGGGTGCGCGACCCCGCCGGCCCCGGCCGTCACCGTGCCCGCGCCCCCGCGGGCCCCGGCCGTCACCGCCCGGAGAGGATCCGGCTCACGTAGTGCGCGACGACGCTGAGGGACGACATCGACCCCGAGTAGTCGATGTACGTCGGCCCGACGACCCCGAGCCCGCCGAAGACCTCCCCGCCCGAGCCGTACCCGGTCGCCAGGACGGACGCCGCGCGCAGCTCCTCGTCCTCGTTCTCCCCGCCGATGCTCACCTGCACGCCGGGCCCCGGACCCCCGGGCTCCCCGGCGACCCCGCCGGCCACGCCCCCGGCCCGCGCGCCGAGGTCCCGGACGCTCGACAGCAGCTTGAGCATGACGACCTGCTCCTCCAGCGCCTCGATGACGGGCTGGAGCTCGTTGACGTTGAGCAGGTTCGGGGTGCCCGCGAGGATGAGCCGGTCGCTCGACCGTTCGAGCATCGTCTCGACGAGCACGGTCGCGCACGCCAGCGCCGGCCCGCGCAGGTCCGCGGGCAGCCCCGCGACCTCCCCGGCGGCGAGGGCGGAGACGTTCGCCGAGGCGTCGTCGAGGGTCCGGCCGACGAGCGCGGTGTTGATGATGTCCCGCAGCCGGGGCGTGTCCGCCTCCGGCATCGGCTCGGTGAGGTCGACGTTGCGCTGGTCGACCCGCCCGGTGTCCGTGATGAGCACGAGCAGCAGCCGCGCCGGCGCGAGCTGGACGACCTCGCAGTGCTTGACCCGCCCGGCCCGCAGGTCCGGCAGCTGGACGACCGCGACCTGCCGGGTGAGCTGCGCGAGCAGCTGCACGCTGCGCCGCAGCACGTCCTCCATGTCCACCCCGCCGGAGAGGAACTCCAGCACAGCCCGCCGCTCGGGGGCGCTCATGGGCTTGATCCCGGACATGCCGTCGACGAAGCGCCGGTAGCCCTTCTGCGTGGGCACCCGGCCGGAGCTCGCGTGCTCCTGGGTGATGTACCCCTCGGCCTCGAGGGCGGCCATGTCGTTGCGGATCGTCGCCGGCGACACCCCCAGCCCGTGCCGTTCGACGAGCGCCTTCGACCCGACCGGCTCCTGGGAGGAGATGTAGTCGGTGACGATGGCACGCAACACGTGCCCCCGGCGGGTCTCAGCGGTCCCTGTCATGGGTCAGGCCTCCTCGGCGAGCAGGATGTCGGTGACGATGCCGTCGGCGAGCAGCCGGCCCCGGTCGGTGAGGCGCGTCCGCCCGACGGCACCGTCCGGCAGGTCCCTCTCATTGTCCACCTCGAGCAGCCCGAGGTCCACGTACCGCCGCACGGTCTCCTCCGCCCCGGCGATCTCGCGGGACTCGAGGCCCTCCCGGAGCCGGAGGCCGAGCATGACCCGTTCGGTGTGCAGGTCCTCCGGGGAGAGGGGTTCGACGGAGACCACCGGGGAGGCGCCGGCGTCGAGGGCGGCGACGTAGCGCCGGGGCAGCCGGGCGTTGACGAGGCGCACCGGGCCGTCGTGGGGAGGGCCGTCGACCCCCTTCGCCCCGGGGCGCAGCCGCACGCAGCCGTGCGCGCCCGGGCCCGCACCCCACCACAGGCCGGAACGCCAGTACATGAGGTTGTGCCGGCACTCGCCGCCGGGCGCCGCCCAGTTCGAGACCTCGTACCACCCGAGCCCGGCGGCGCGGAGGGCGTCGTCGACGATGCCGTACCGGTCGGCGAGGACGTCCTCGTCCGGGGCGGGCAGCTCGCCCCGGCGGACCTTCCGGCCCATCGCCGTGCCGTCCTCGACGATGAGCGAGTACGCGGAGACGTGGTCGACGCCGGACGACAGGGCGGCGTCGAGCGACCGGCGCAGGTCGTCGTCGGTCTCCGACGGCGTGCCGTAGATGAGGTCGAGGTTGACGTGCGCGAACCCCGCGGCGCGGGCCTCCCGGACCGCCTCGGCGGGGCGGCCGGGGGTGTGCCGGCGGTCGAGGACCCGCAGGACGTGCCCGGCGACGGACTGCATCCCGAGCGAGATGCGCGTGTAGCCGGCGTCCCGCAGCGTCGCGAAGAACTCCGGGGAGGTGGACTCCGGGTTGGACTCGGTCGTCACCTCCGCCCCGGGGGCGAGGCCGACCGTGCGGCGGACGGCGCGGAGGATGCGGGCGAGGGCCTCGCCGCCGAGGAGCGACGGGGTGCCGCCGCCGAGGAAGACGGTCTCCGGCGGCCCGGTTCGGTCCCAGTCGGCGGCGGCGGTCTCCAGCTCCTTCTCCAGGGCGTCGAGGTAGCTCGCCGGGTCGGAGCCGCCGGACTCCCCCGGCGTGTACGTGTTGAAGTCGCAGTACCCGCAACGGGTGCTGCAGAACGGGACGTGGATGTACAGGCCGAGCGGCGGGGCCGACGTGGTGGACGGTGCGGGGGCCGGCGTGGTGGAGGGCGCGGTGGACGGTGCGGGGACGCGGTCCGGCGACGGCGCGGACGGGGGGATGCGGTGAGTCATGTCACCAGGGATGCTACCCGGCGGCCCCGGCCGCAGGTCACCCCGCCGCCGCGCGCTTGCGGAGCACCCGGGCGACGACGGCGTCGACCCGCGCCCGCTCGGCGAGGAACCGGGGCGGGGCCTCGCCCCGCATCTCCCGGACGAGCGCCGGGTGCGGCGCGATGACGGTCCGCCGCCACGTGTCGACGATGCTCCGGCACTCGGCCTCCGCCCGGGAGTACACCTGCGGGAGGAGGACCGACTGCGTGTCCATCGCGTCGCCGGTGCGGCCGACGACCCACCCGGACAGCTCCGTGACGCGGGCGGTGAGACCGGTGTTGAGCTCCCGCAGCCGCAGCCGGACCGCGGCCGTCGTCGCGACGGGGCCGACGTCGTCGCGGTCCGCCGCCGGGGCGGGGGCGCCGGGGTGGCGGAAGGACAGCGTGCGGCCCGGGTGCCGGCCGGGCACGGGGGCGGACCAGTCGTTGGACAGGGAGCCGGAGCGGACGCCGGAGACGAAGGCCTGGCGCAGCCCGTTGAGTTCGGCGAGGCCGGGCCGGACCTCGCGCCGCCCCTCCGCGACGACCTCGGCGAGCTCCACCAGGCAGTCGTCGACGAGTTCCGGGTCCCAGTCGGTCATGGCCTCGGCGACGTTGTCGAGGTGTGCGGCGATCTCGTCCCCGATGTCGTAGATCGCCTGGGTGAGCTCACGGAGGCGCAAGCGCGCGTCGAAGTGCACGTGAGCTCCTCTCGCCTCGTCCCACCCCGGTCCGTGGCCGGGTACGGGACAACCTTAGACCACGCCCGGACGCGCCCCGGGGAACGACGTGCCGGGGCGGGCCGGGCGGTCCCGGGGCCCGGCGGTGGGGTCCGGTGCCGGGGCCGGCGATCGCGGGCGGCCTAGCTCGAGGTGTAGATCCAGGCGATGTCGTCGGCGAAGTGCTGGGCGACGATGAACCGCTTGATCTTCATCGACGGCGTGACCTCGCCCCGGTCCTCGGTGAAGTCCCGGTCGACGATGCGGAACTTCTTGATGCCCTCCGCGTGGGAGACCGAGGCGTTGGCCTCGTTGACCGCGTCCTGGATCTCCGCCCGGAGCACCGGGTTCTTCGCGAGCTCGCGGACCGGCGTCGCCGGGTTGACCCCGTGCGCGGCCTTCCAGCGCTTGACCGCGTCCTCGTCGAGGCTGATGAGGCACCCGATGAACTTCTGGTCGTCGCCGACGACCATCGCCTGGGAGATGAGCGGGGCGGACCGGAGGATGTCCTCCATCGGCCCCGGGGAGACGTTCTTGCCGCCGGCGGTGACGATGATCTCCTTCTTCCGGCCCGTGATCTTCAGGTGCCCGGAGGGCAGGAGGCGGCCGAGGTCGCCCGAGCGGAGGAACCCGTCGTCCGTGAAGCACTCCCCGGTGGCCTCGTCGTTGTTCCAGTAGCCGTCGAAGACCACCGGGCCCTTGAGCAGGATCTCGCCGTCGTCGGCGATGCGGACCGTCGCCCCGCCGACCGGCTGGCCGACGGTGCCGATGACCGCGTCGGGCCGGTGGTTGACCGCGATGGCGGCCGTCGTCTCCGTCATGCCGTAGCCCTCGTAGATCGTGACCCCGATCCCGCGGAAGAAGTGCATGAGGTCCGGGTTGAGGGCCGAGCCGCCGGAGATGCAGTAGAGCAGGTTGCCGCCCATCGCCTCCCGGACCTTGGAGTAGACCAGCCGGTCGTAGAGCGCCCGGCGGAGCTTCAGGCCGAGCGACGGCCCCTCGGGGGTGTCGAGGGCGCGGGAGTAGTCCGCCGCGGTGCGCTCCGCCCGGGGGAAGATCCGCGCGCCGACGCCACCGCCGTCGACGGCCTTCGCCTTGACCCCGGCGTGGACCTTCTCGAAGACGCGGGGCACGCCGAGGATGAGGTTCGGCTTCGACCGCTGGAACTCGGTGACGATCGTCGAGAAGTCCGACCAGTGGCTCTGCGTCGCGCCGCCGAGGGTCGCGGCGATGGACACCGCGCGGGCGAGGACGTGGGCGAGCGGGAGGAAGGTCAGCGCCCGGTTGCCCGGCACCGCGATCTCGCCGATCGGGTTCGTGAGGACGGCCCGGGCCTCGGCCAGCCAGTTGGCGTGGAGGATCCGGCAGCCCTTCGGCCGCCCCGTCGTGCCGGAGGTGTAGACGAGGGAGGCGACGTCCGAGCTCAGGGTCCGCTCGACCCGCTCCTCCACCGCGGAGTCGTCGAGGTGCTTCCCCTCCTCGATGAGGGTGTCGAGGGCACCGTTGTTGATGCGCAGCACCCGGCGGATGTGGGCCGTGTCCGGCTCCGGCTCCCCGTCCCGGAGGAACGTCGCGAGGTGGGTCTCGTGGTTGCCGTCCTCGGCGACGGCGAAGTGCGCCCCGGAGTCCCGGACGATCCACTCGCACTGGGAGGTCGAGGACGACGGGTACACCGGCACGGAGACGACGCCGGCGGCCATGCAGGCGTAGTCGAGGACGGACCACTCGTAGCGCGTCTCGGACATGATGACGACCCGGTCGCCGTGCTCCACGTTGTTGGCGATGAGCCCCTTGGCGACGGCGTACACCTCACGGACGAACTCGTCCGCGCGGACGTCGACCCACCCGAAGTTCCGCGGACGGCTGAACAGCACCGCCGAGGGGGTCCTGCGCGCGACGTCCCGCAGCGCCGTGAAGCAGGTCTCGTGCTCACCGACCGTGTACAGCGCCTCGCTCGAATATTCCTGCATCGTTCTCCTACCTCGTCTTCTCACGTCGTCCGGCGGACGTCCGGCGGGCGTCCGGGGTGGCCGACCGGCCGTGGCCGGCGGTGACCGGCGGTGGCCGCGGGTGGCCGGGGGCCGCCGGCGGCGTCGCGCCGCGGCACCTCGGGGGCCGGGCCGGTCGCACCGGGGCACCGGGGCCGGCGCCCACCGGGTGCGGGCCTCGCCGCACCGGGGCCCTGCACGTAACGCGCGTCACACCGGGCCTCTCCGTCCTCAAGATACGCCATGCCCGGGCACCGGACCCGTCCACCGCGGGCCCGACGGGCCTCCGACCTCCCCCCACCCCGGCCCCGGACGGCCCCCGGCCAGGCACGACGCCACCGCACCCCCCACCCACCTGCGGGCGTCGACCCCCGGGCACGGTCCCCGACGGCGACGGGTGCGGTCCCGGTCCCGCGCCCCGACGGGAACGGTCCCGGGGTCACGACGGACCCCTCCGCCGGGCGACGACCCCGGCGACCGGGGGCGGGGCTGCGGCCCGGCACATTGCGGCCCCCGCCCCGGCACGGGGACGATGGACACCATGACCGACACCACGGCAGGCTCCCCGACGACGGAGTCCACAGAACCGACCGGATCCACCGGTGCACCGACGACCACCCGGCAGTGGGTGCTCGCCTCCCGCCCCGAGGGGTACCCGGAACCGGGGAACTTCCGCCTGGAGACCGTCGAGCTCCCCGCCCCCGGCGAGGGGCAGATCCTCGTCCGCACGACCGCGATGTCCGTCGACCCGTACATGCGCGGCCGGATGAACGACGTCAAGAGCTACGTGCCGCCGTTCCGGGTCGACGGGCCGCTCGAGGGCGGGGCCGTCGGCGTCGTCGAGGCGTCGCGCTCCGACCGCTTCGCCGTCGGCGACCACGTCCTCCACGGCCTCGGCTGGCGCGACCACGCGGTGCTCGACGCCTCCGCCGCGACGCCCGTCGACGTCGACGCCGCCCCGGAGACGGCCTACCTCGGCATCCTCGGCATGACGGGCCTCACCGCGTACACCGGGCTCACCCGCATCGGCGGGGTCCGGGAGGGCGACACGGTGTTCATCTCCGGCGCCGCCGGCGCCGTGGGCTCCGCCGCGGGGCAGATGGCGAAGCTCCTCGGCGCGTCCCGGGTCATCGGCAGCGCCGGCACCCCGGAGAAGGTCGCCCGCCTGCGGGAACTCGGCTTCGACGCCGCCTTCGACTACCACGACGGCGTCCTCGACCAGCTCCGTGCCGCCGCCCCGGACGGCATCGACCTCTACTTCGACAACGTCGGCGGGGAGCACCTCGAGGCCGCGCTCGACGTCATCAACCCCCTCGGCCGGGTCGCCGTGTGCGGCATGATCTCCGCGTACAACGACCCCGACGCCACCCCCGCCCCGCGCAACATGTCCGCGCTCATCGCGAAGAACCTCACGGTCCGCGGCTTCGTCATGAAGTACCACTGGGACCTCGGCCCGGAGTTCCGCGAGCGGATGTCGGCCTGGCTCCGCGACGGCGAGGTCCGGTACGACGAGACCGTCCGCGAGGGGCTCGAGTCCGCCCCGCAGGCGTTCATCGACCTGCTCCACGGCGCCAACACCGGGAAGATGGTCGTGCGCCTCTGACCGGGCGCACCGCCGGGTGACCGCCGGTACGGGCGCTGACCCGCCGCCGGGTGACCGGCGGGCGCGGGCGCGCCGCCGGGTCACCGGGGGGTCGGGCGCGGGCGCGCCGCCGGGCGTCGACCTCAGAACACCGAGGTCACGACCCAGGCGACGACGACCAGGACGATGAGCAGGATCAGCGCCTGTCTCACGCGGGAGTGCTTCTTCACGACGTCACGTTCCTCTCTGCCCGCTCCGGCCCCCGACCGTCGTCCGCGGACGGACCGTCGGCGGCCCCGGATCCGATCACCCGCCGCTCCTCGTCGTCGGCCGGGACCAGCAGGTCGACGACGCGCACGAGCACCAGCGCCGCCACCGCGCAGACGGGGACGAGCACGAGCAGGAGCAGGGGGGTCTGGATCCAGACGGGCGCGTTGATGAGCCACTGGGCGACCGCATTCACTCCCGCCACCCTACCCGGCCGTCGGCGGCGTCCCGGCGAGCCCCCGGCGGGCCAGCAGCGGCTCGACGCTCGTCTGCCGCCCCCGGAACATCCAGAACGCGTCCTCGTAGTCGATCGTCGCCCCGCGGGAGAGGATCATCCGGCAGAACCGCTCCCCCGCGAACCGGACGTCGGACGGGTCGACCGACGTCGCCTCCCCGGCATCCGGGTCGACGGCCGCGTCGGTGTCGACGAACGCCCGGAAGCCGTCGGCGTCGAGGACCTCGGCCCAGATGTACGACCAGTAGTCGGCGGAGTAGCCGCCGGCGAAGATGTGGTTGAAGTACGCGGAGCGGTACCGGGGCGCGATCCCCGGGACGGCGAGCCCGGCGTCCTCGAGGGCCCGGCGCTCGAACTCCGCGACGTCCGTCACCGCCTCCGCCTCCGCGACGGACAGGCGGTGCCACGCGAGGTCCACGCGGCACGCCGCGAGGTACTCCGTCGTCGCGAAGCCCTGCCCCCACCGGGAGGCCTCGCGCACGGCGGCGACCATCTCCGGCGGCAGCGGCTCACCGGTGTCGACGTGCCGGGCGTAGTGCGCCAGCACCGCCGGCTCGCACGCCCAGTTCTCGTTGATCTGCGAGGGGAACTCGACGAAGTCGCGCGGCACGTTCGTCCCGGACAGGCTCGGGTACCGGACGTCGGAGAGGAGGCCGTGGAGCGCGTGGCCGAACTCGTGGAACACGGTGAACACCTCGTCGAGGCTGAGCAGCGCCTGCCGGCCGTCGGCGGGGCGGGCGATGTTGAGGACGTTCACGACGACGGGCGTCTGCCCGAGCAGGCGGTTCTGCTCGACGAAGCCGCTCATCCACGCGCCGCCGCGCTTGCCCGGGCGGGCGAACATGTCCGTGAGCAGCAGGCCGACGGGCGTCCCGTCCTCCTCCGTCACCTCCCACACGTCGACGTCCGGGTGGTAGCCGACGAGGTCCGGGCGGGGCTCGACGCGGATGCCGTAGAGCCGGTGCGCCGCGTGGAACGCGCCGTCGCGCAGCACCCGGTCGAGGGGGAAGTAGGCGCGCAGGGCGTCCTCGTCGACGGAGAGGTCCTCGGCGCGGAGGCGGGCCGCCCAGTACGGCCAGTCCGCCTCGCCGACCACCGGGGCGTCGGCTCCGCCGTCACCGTCGGTGTCCGTGGCGGCGTCGGCGCCGCCGCTCACGGCCGCGAGGTCGAGGACCCGCTTGTACTCCCCCTGCGCGTTCGCCACCGCCGCCGGGGCGAGGCGGTCGAGGAGACCGTCCACCGCGGCGAGCGACCCGGCGGTCTCCTCCTCCGCGACGAAATCCGCGTGACTGGCGTAGCCCAGCAGCTCCGCCCGGCGCGCCCGGAGCCGGACGATCTCCAGCACCGTGGCGTCGTTCCTCCCCGCCGTGCGGTCCCGGGACGCCCGCGCGATGTCCGCACGCAGCGCGGCGTCGTCAACCTCCTCGAGGATCGGCTGCACCGACGGCAGACCGAGCCGGATGAGCCAGCCGTCCTTCCCCGCCTCCCGGGCGTCGGCGGCGAGCTGCTCCCGGCGCGCCGGGGACAGTCCCGCCAGCCGCTCCGGGTCGGTGACGTGCACGGCCGCCTCCTCCGTCGCCTCGAGGAGGGTGAGGCCGAAGGAGGTGGACAGGTCGGCGAGGCGGGCGTCGATGCGGGTGAGCTCCGCGCGGCCGGCCTCGTCGAGGGCCGCCCCGCCCCGTTCGAACCGGCGGAGGTGGTGCCGCAGGAGGGCCTCCTCCTCACTGCCCTCCGGCTGCGGGGGCATCGCCCGGACGCGCGCGTAGAGGTCCCGGTTGAGCATGACGGCGCTGTGGTGCGCGGCGAGCAGCGGGGTGGCCTCCTCCTCGACGGCGGTCATCTCCGCGTCGGCCATCGTACCCGAGTAGTTGCCGATGACCGCGAGGACCCGGGACAGCATCCGCCCGGAGGCCTCGAGCGCCTCCATCGTGTTCTCCCACGTCGGCTCCTCCGGGTTCGCGACGATCGCGGCGAGCTCCGCGTCGTGGTCGTCGAGGGCGGTCCGGAGCGCCGGGATGAGCTCCCCGGTGCGCACCGCCGCGAAGTCGGGCAGCTCGTGGTCGAGGGCGGAGGGCTCGGCGAAGGGGGGGAAGGCAGTCATGGCTGCCACTCTAACGGCCGGGTCGGACAGTGGCGGACAGCTCCGGCGATCCGGGTCGCGGGTGACGCGGGGGCCCGGCGGCGGTGCTCCCGGCCCGGTGGCGGTGCGGGCCCGCCGCTCCCCGCCGGGCGCCGCCGCGGGCCGGGGACTAGCATCGGCGGGCATGACAGATGCAGTGGCAGGCGGTGCCGGCGGGCCGGGTCGCGGTCCCGGTGACCCCGCCCCGGGGCAGGTCACCGTGTCCACCCCGGACGGGGACGTCACGGGCACGGTGCGCGACGGGGTCGCGACGTTCCGGGGCGTGCCGTACGCCGCGCAGCCGCGGACGACGGCCCAGTGGTTCTCCCTCCCCCGGCCGGTCACGCCGTGGTCCGGGGCCCTCGACTGCACGACGCGGGTCGACGACCGGCGGCTGTCCGTCACCGTGTCCACGCCGGCGGACGCCCGGCCCGGGGACCGGCTGCCCGTCGTCGTCTTCGTCCACGGCGGCCGCTACGAGAGCGGGCACGGCGACGGGCCGTGGTACCGGGGCCAGGCCTTCGCCCGCGACCGGTGCGTGTCCGTCTCGGTGATCTACCGGCTGCGGTTCGAGGGGTTCCTGCCGCTGCGCGGTGAGGAGGTGCCGGAGGACCTCGGGCCCGACGAGCCGCCCGTGTACCGGGGCGCCGAGGACGTGCTCGCGGCGTTCCGGTGGGTCCGGCGGAGCATCACCGCGTTCGGCGGCGACCCGGACGCGGTCACCGCCGCCGGGCAGTCCGCGGGCGGGGCCCTGGTGTCCTGGCTGCTCACGGTGCCGCGGTCGGAGGGGCTGATCCACCGGGCGGTCATCATGTCGCAGGGCTTCCCCCGCGTCGCCTGGACCCGGCGGCGGGCGGCCGCGGCGGCGGTGCTCGGCGGGCCGTTGACGGCGGCGCACGTCGCGGGCCTGCCGATGACGCGGGTGCGGCGGGCGTACCGGTGGTTCTCCCGGCTGTACCCCACGGACTGCGCGCTGGGGCTCCACCCGTACCGTCCGGAGCGGGTCCGCCCGGTGCCGCTCGTCGTCGGCACGATGCACGACGAGTTCGTGCGGATGCCCGCCGCCCGGCTCGCCGACCGGGCCTGGCGGCGCCCGGCGGGGCGCTCCCCGGGTGGCCCCGTGCGCGGCGCGGTGCGCACGGCGGTGCGGGCGGCGGTGCGGGCGGCGGTGCGGGCGGCGGTGCGCACGGCGGTGTGGCCGGTCGTCGCGACGATGCTCGGGGTGGCCCGGCGGGACCTCCGCGCGTGGACCCGGTACTGCGTGGCGACGGACCCGCTCGTCCCGGTGGGCCGGACGATCGGTGACTCCGCGATCCGGCGGTGGAACGTGATGCTCGCCGACGCCCACGCGGCGGCGGTCGCGGCCGCCGACCCGGACGGGCCCGCGCGGACGTGGATGTACGAGTTCCACGGCGGTGCGGCCACCCCGGCAGGCGACGCCGTCGACCGGGGCACGGAGGCCCAGCACTGCGGCGAGCTCCCCCTGTTCTTCGACTGCCTCGACGACGGCCCACGGGCGGTGGCCCGGTTCTGCGGCCCGGACGCCCCGGACCGGTTGCGGCCGCTCGCGGACCGGTTCCACCGGCTCGCCGTCGACGTCGCGCACGGTCGGATGCCGGACTGGGAGCCCTACCGGGTCTCCGGGGAGGGTCCGACGCTGTGCTGCCGGCGGTTCGACATGACGGACGGCACGGAGACGACCGTCGTCGACCCCCTCGGGGCGGTGCGGGCGCTGCTGCCCGCGCACCACCCGTGACCGGCCCGGCCCCGTCCCCCCCCGTGACCGGCCCGGCCGGCCCGCCCGGCGCGCGGCCGCCACGGGCTGTCCGGTGGCCCCGCTACAGTGGGCTGCCATGACGCTCTCCGTACCCGACATCACCACACTCCGCGCCCGGGGGACGATGAAGTGGACCGCGTACGGTCCGGACGTCCTGCCCCTGTGGGTGGCCGAGACGGACTTCGACACGTGCCCGGCCGTGCTCTCCGCGGTGCGGGAGGCCACCGACCGGGAGTACCTCGGGTACCCGGCGGCCGGGGACCGCTCGCTCGAGGAGGCCCTCGCCGCCTTCAGCGCCGACCGGTACGGCTGGCGGGTCGACCCGGCGTGGGTCGTGCCCGTGCCGGACGTCGTGTCCGGGATCGTCTCGGTCGTCGACGCGCTCACCGCCCCGGGGTCGACGATCGTCATCCCCCTCCCCGCGTACCCGCCGTTCCAGAAGGTCCCGGGGGCGACGCGACGGCCGGCGTCGTACATCCCCCTCGCGACCGACGGCGTCGACCCCGCGACCGGAGGTGTCCGCCACCGGCTCGACCTCGAGGCCCTCGAGCGGGCGTTCACCGCGACGGACAACCCGGCCGGCGTCGGCTGCCTCATCCTCGCCAACCCCTTCAACCCGCTCGGCCACCCCTTCTCCGCGGAGGAGCTGCGGGAGGTCACGGACCTCGCGGCCCGGCACCACGTGCGGGTGATCTCGGACGAGATCCACGCCCCCGTCGTGCTCGACGGCACGCACGTCCCGACGGCCACGGTGAGCGACACCGCGCGGGAGGTCACCGTCACCGTCACCGCGACGTCGAAGGGGTGGAACACCGCCGGCCTGAAGTGCGCGCAGATCATCGCGTCGACCGCGGCGGACGCGGCGGTCCTCACCCACCTCGGCAACGTCGTGACCCGCGAGCCGTCGACCCTCGGCACCGTCGCGGCGACCGCGGCGTACACCGACGGGGTGGACTGGTTGGACGAGGAGGTGGAGACCCTCCGGGAGAACGTCGCCTACCTGCGCGAACGGCTGCCCCGGGTGCTGCCCGGGG
Organism: Corynebacterium bovis DSM 20582 = CIP 54.80; assembly: GCF_030408615.1. Taxonomy (NCBI): domain Bacteria; kingdom Bacillati; phylum Actinomycetota; class Actinomycetes; order Mycobacteriales; family Corynebacteriaceae; genus Corynebacterium; species Corynebacterium bovis. Next base: position 1,786,836 of record NZ_CP047187.1, read on the forward strand.
TGCGGCTGACGACACTCCGGGCGACGTTCCTCGCGTGGCTGGACCTCCGCGACGTCGACCGGCTGCGGGGCGCCGACGGCACCGTGCGCGACCCGGCGGCGGTCATCCGGCGGTGCGCGGGCGTCGCGCTCAACGAGGGCACGACCTTCGGCCCGACGGGGGCCGGGTGCGCCCGGCTGAACTTCGGCACCTCGCGGGAGATCCTCGCCGAGGCCCTCGACCGCGTGGAGGGTGCTGACCTCCGTGCGTAACCTCACCCGCATCGTCCGGTCCATGCGGGAGCTGTGGCCGTTCTACCTCGTCGTGGTCGTCACCAGCGCCCTGACCTCGGTGTTCACGCTCGCCGGCCCGTTCATCGTCAAGCACGCGACGGACACGATCGTCGCGGGGGTCTCCGGTGACCTCGACGTCGACGCGGCGACCCGCACCGTCATCCTCCTCGCCGTCGGCCTCCTCGCCGTCGAACTGGCGACGACGCTGACGTCGAACATCGGCGGGTGGTTCGGCGACGTCATGGCCGTGCGGATGCGCCAGATCCTGTCCAGCCGCTACTTCGCCAAGCTCCTCAGCCTGCCGCAGCGCTACTTCGACACGCAGGTCACCGGCACGATCATCTCCCGGCTCGACCGGTCGATCCTCGGGCTGACGGAGTTCCTCAACAGCATGGCGAACAGCTTCATCTCGATGATCATGACGATCGTCATGGTCCTCGCCGTCGCCGCCTGGTACTACTGGCCGCTCGCCGTGCTCCTCATCGTCATCTTCCCCCTCTACCTGGTCCTCACGGCGATGACGAGCCGCCGGTGGATGGTGTGGGAGAAGGAGAAGAACGACCACATCGACACCGCCCAGGGCCGGTTCGCGGAGGTCGTCGGCCAGGTCAAGGTCGTGAAGTCCTTCGTCGCGGAGCTGCGGGAACTGCGCCTGTTCCAGGGCCACTTCGTGTCGACGGTCGGGGTGACCCGCCACCAGTCCCGGTACTGGCACCTCATGGACGTGCTCCGGCTGTCCGGCATGAACGTCATCTTCTTCGCCATCTACGTCATGCTCTTCCTGCGCACGCTCCACGGGGACTTCACCCTCGGCGACATGGTGCTGCTCATCCAGCTCGTCGCCATGGCCCGGCAGCCGGCGATGATGATGAGCTGGATGGTCGACACCGCGCAGAAGGCCTCCGCCGGGTCGCGGGAGTACTTCGACGCGATGGAGGAGCTCGAGGAGCCGACGACGTCCCCCGCCCTCCTCGCCGCCTCCCGCCGGGGCGGGCCGGTGCTCGTCCCGGAGTCCGCGGTCGACGCGGCGTCGCTGCCCCGGCTCACCGTCCCCCGCTCCGGCCCGGTCCTCGAGTTCGACCACGTGACCTTCGGCTACGACGCCGACGACCCCGTCATCCACGACGTCACCTTCGCCGCCGCCCGCGGCGAGCGGGTCGCGCTCGTCGGCGAGTCCGGCGGCGGCAAGTCGACCCTGGTCAACCTCCTGCTCGGCCTGTACCGGCCGACGGAGGGCGTCATGCGCGTGTGCGGCCGGGACGTCCGGGACCTCACCTCGGCGGAGCTGCGCGCGAGCGTGGGCGTCGTCTTCCAGGAACCGTTCCTGTTCTCCGGGACGGTACGGGAGAACATCGCGTACGGCCGGCCCGACGCGACGGAGGCGGACGTCCGCTCGGCGGCGCGCCGGGCGAACGCCGCCGACTTCATCGAGGGGTTCCGCGACGGCTACGACACCCTCATCGGCGAGCGTGGCCTCCGCCTGTCCGGCGGGCAGAAGCAGCGCATCGCCGTCGCCCGCGCGATGCTCAAGGACGCGCCGGTCCTCGTCCTCGACGAGGCGACGTCGGCGCTCGACACGAAGGCGGAGCGCACCGTGCAGGCGGGGCTCGACGAGCTCATGGAGGGCCGGACGACGCTCGTCATCGCCCACCGGCTGTCGACCATCGCCGACGTCGACACGATCATCACCCTCGACCACGGGCGCGTCGACGAGATCGGCTCCCCGGCGGACCTCGCCGTGAGCGGCGGGATCTACTCCGAGCTGCTCCGGCTCACCGCGAGCTCCTCGGAGGCCGACCGGGAGCGGCTGCGGCGGTTCGGGTTCGACGCCGGGCCGGCGGACACCGGGGAGTGACGGCCGGGGGCTGACCGCCGGGGAATGACCGCCGGGAAGTGACCGCCGGGGCCGCTCGCAGTGGGTCCCGACGGGCACCGGTCGCGGTGGGTCCCGCCGGTCACGCCGGGTCCCGACGGGCACCGGCCACGGTGGCACGGCAGCTGTGACGGCGGTTACGATGGGAGACCTCACCGGATGCTCCCGCCGACGAGCTGACGATCCCCCGGCGCCCCTGACGACGGCCGACCGGACACTCGCACACGGGGGTCCCGCGATCCAGACTGAAGGAGACGCACCCGACCATGACCTCCACCACCCCCTCCGACCCGACCGCCCCCGCCGGCGGCACCCCCGCGACCGGGACGGCCCCGACCGGCCCGGACACCGCGGACAGGGGGCCGTCGTTCACCGACTCCCGGGGCGTCCCCCTGACCCCCGGCAGCGAGGAGGCCCGCGCCGCCGAACGCCGGGTCCGCGAGGACGACCGCAACCACGTCTTCCACTCCTGGGCCGCCCAGGCGACGATCGACCCCATGCCCGTCGCCGCCGCGCAGGGCGCCCACTTCTACGCCTACGACGGCACCCGCTACCTCGACCTCGGCAGCCAGCTCGTCAGCGCGAACCTCGGGCACAACCACCCCGACCTCGTCGAGGCGATCCGCCGCCAGGCCGGCCGGGTGACGAACCTCAACCCCGCCTTCGCCGACGACGTCCGGGGCGAACTCGCCCGCCGCCTCGTCGACCGGGCCCAGGGCGACTTCAGCCACGTGTTCTTCACCAACGGCGGGGCCGACGCCGTCGAGCACGCCATCCGCATGGCCCGCCTCCACACCGGACGCCGCCGCATCCTCTCCGCGTTCCGCAGCTACCACGGGGCGACCGGCTCGGCGATCATGGCCACCGGGGAGGCCCGTCGGCACGGCAACCCCACGACCGACGGGGACATCGAGCACTTCCACGGCCCCTTCCTCCACCACTCGGAGTTCTACTCCGACAGTGAGGAGCAGGAGTGCGAGCGGGCCCTCACCCACCTCGAGCACACGATCCAGGCGTGGGGCCCGAAGGAGACCGCCGCGGTGCTCATCGAGTCCGTCGTCGGGTCCAGCGGCGTCATCGTGCCCCCGGACGGCTACCTCCGCGGCGTGCGCGAGATCTGCGACCGCTACGACCTGCTCTACATCGCGGACGAGGTCATGGTCGGCTTCGGCCGCACCGGCACGCTCTTCGCCTACGAGCACGGCGGCCCGGAGGTCCGGCCGGACCTCGTGACCTTCGCCAAGGGCGTGAACTCCGGCTACGTCCCGCTCGGCGGGGTGCTCATCTCCCCCGCGGTGTACGGGACGTTCGCCGAGCGCCCCTACCCCGGCGGCCTGACGTACTCCGGCCACCCGCTCGCGTGCGCCCCGGGGGTGGCGGCCCTCGACGTCTACGAGCGCGACGGCATCTTCGAGCGCGTCGCCGACCTCGGGGAGCGGGTCCTCCGCCCGGCGCTCGAGCGCATCGGTGCGGAGCACCCCTCGGTCGCCGACGTGCGCGGCCGCGGGTTCTTCTGGGCGCTCGAGTTCAGCGACGGGCAGGGCGGGGCCCCGGACCTGTCCGGGTTCGCCGCGGAGCTCAAGGCCGCGGGGATCTGGCCGATGGTCAGCGGCCCGCGCCTCCACATCGCTCCCCCGCTCATCACGGCGGAGGAGGACCTCGTCGCGGCACTCGAGGCGGTGGACCGGGCGGTCTCGGGGGTCGACGCGCAGCTCAGCTGAGCCACGCCCCCGCGCCGGCCGGCCGCACCTGCGGGTCGGCCGCGCCCCCGCCGCCGGTCGGCCAAGCACCGGCACCCCACCCCGCCGTACCCCGGCCCACCCCGGCCGCACCCGGCCCACGGCATGACGACGGCCCGGCCCCCCGCCGCTGAGGCGGGTGGGACCGGGCCGCTGTCGTGCGTCTCGGGACCTACTTGTCGCCGGCGTCGCCGAGGAGCTTGTTGGCGGCGTCGGAGACCTTCTCCTTGACGTCGTTCGCCTTGTCCTTGATCTCGGACTTCACCTGGTCGGCACGACCCTCGTTCTGCAGGCTGTCGTTGCCGGTGGCGTCGCCGACCTTCTCCTTGGCCTGGCCACCGAGATCCTCTGCCTTGTTCTTCAGCTCGTCACTTGCGGACATGGTCAGCTCCTTTCCGGCCCACGTTCCCGTGGGATTGAGGTACGTGACTCCAGCGTAACGAAAAACGCCGGGGCACGTCGCGGGCGTCACCTCCGGACGGGTGCCGCCCGGGCGCCCCGGCGGCGGCTGCCCCGGGAGCCGCGGCCCCGCGACCCCGGCGGCGGCTGTCCCGGGACACGCTGCCCCGGGACCGGCGGACCTAGGAGTAGTCGTAGAAGCCCTTGCCGGACTTCCGGCCGGTGTGCCCGGCCTGGACCATGCGGCGCAGCAGCGGCGGGCAGGCGTACGCCGGGTCGCCGAACTCCTCGAGCATGACGTCGGCGATGAACGCGCACGTGTCGAGGCCGACCATGTCGGCGAGCGTGAGCGGGCCCATCGGGTGGTTCGCGCCGAGCTTCATGCCGGTGTCGATGTCCTCCTTCGTCGCGACCCCGGCCTCGACCATCCGCACGGCGGACAGGAGGTAGGGCACGAGGAGGAAGTTGACGATGAACCCGGAGCGGTCCTTCGCCCGGATCGCGGTCTTGCCCAGCGTCCCGGTCGCGTAGGACGTCACGCGCTCGATGACGGCCTCGTCGGTCGTCAGGGACGGGATGACCTCGACGAGCGGGAGGACCGGCACGGGGTTGAAGAAGTGGAGGCCGATGACGCGGCCGGGGTTGGCGGTCGCGGAGGCGATCGCCTGGATCGGGAGGGAGGAGGTGTTCGTGCAGAGCGCGGCGCCGGGGTCGGTGACGATCTCGTCGAGCTGCCGGAAGACACTCTCCTTGACCTCCTTGTTCTCGATGATCGCCTCCATGACGATCTCGCGGTCGGCGAAGTCGGCGAGCTCGGTGGTGAAGGTCAGCCGGCCGAGGGCGGCGTCCCGGTCCTCCGCGGAGAGCTTCCCGCGGTCGACGGCCTTGGCGAGGGACTTCTCGATGCGGGCCCGCCCCGCGTCGAGAGCCTCCTGCTTGCCCTCCCAGACGAGGACGTCGCTGCCCGCCTTCGCCGCGACCTCCGCGATGCCGCTGCCCATCTGGCCGGCTCCGACAACTCCAACGCGCTGCACCATGTCTGTCTCCTTGTCGTCGTTGACGTTCCCGCCGTCGTCGGTCGGACGGCGGCGGTGGGCGCGGAGGGCGGGCGCCGTCGCCCGCCGGTGTGGTCCACGCCACTGTGACACCCCCAGTGTAATGGGGACCCTGACGGGGCGTCGGCGGGAGGTGTCCGAGGGGGACGACGCCGCCCGTCAGCTGCCCGCGTCCCCGCGGTCCCCGTCGCCGTCGATGAGCTCCCCCTCGATGCGCAGGTCCCCGGGGATGACGATGGCCCCGTCGTCGTCGTACGTGATCCGCGGGAGCGCCCGGCCGTCATCGTCGTACCCGGGTGCGGGACGGGCCTCGTGCTCCTCCAGCTTCTCGGCCGTGTCCGTGAGGCCCCACTGGCGCGTCGACGGTTCCGGACGCGCCATGTAGTCGTCGTTCATCCCCTTGACCAGCGAGTACATCATGACCGCACTCATGAGGAAGAACGGGAAGCCGATGATGATGACGACCTCCTGGAGGGCGTCGATGCCCCCGTCGGGGGCCATGACGAGGATGGCCGCGGCGACCGCGCCGATGAGCACCGCCCAGAGGATCCGGTAGCCCGTCGGCGTGCGGTCCTCCTCCCCCGCGGCGAACATGTCGTTGACCATCGCCGCGGAGTCGATGGACGTCACGAAGAACACCGCGACGACGACGAGGGCGAACACGCTGACCACACCGGTGAGCGGGAAGTGCTCGAGGAAGCCGAACAACGCGAAGGCCGTCTGGCCGTCGTCCACCACCGGCCCGCTGAGCGACCCCGGCTCCGTGCGCTCGATGTGGATGCCCGCGTAGCCGAAGACGGAGAACCAGACGATCGTGAAGACCGTCGGGAGGATGAGCACGCCGCCGATGAACTCGCGCACCGTCCGCCCGCGCGAGATCCGGGCGACGAACATGCCGACGAACGGCGACCAGCAGATCGTCCACGCCCAGTAGAACACCGTCCACCGGCCCTGCCAGCCGGGGTTGCGGTCGAGCGCGTCGGACCAGAACATGATCCGCGGCAGCCAGTCCGCGTAGATCGACGTCGCGTCCATCGTGCCGCGCAGGAGCATGAGCGTCGGCCCGGTGACGAGGATGAACACGAGCAGCACGAGCGCGAGGACGATGTTGACGTTCGACAGCAGCTTGATGCCCCGGTCGAGCCCCGCGGCGACCGACCACGACGCCGCGGCGACGATGACGACGATGACCGCGATCTCCACCCACGCCACGACCGGCGCCCCGAACACGGACGCCAGCCCCTGGTTGATCTGCAGCGTGCCCAGGCCGACCGACACCGCGATGCCGAAGACCGTGCCGATGATCGCCAGGGCGTCGATGACCTTCCCCGGCCAACGGTAGATCCACCCACCGAGGACGGGTGCGAACACCGACGACAGCCGCGGCGGCAGGTTGCGCTTGTAGATGAAGTAGCCGAGGGCGAGGCCCGGCAGCGCGAAGAGGACCCACATGTGGATCCCGAAGTGGTACATGGTGAAGCCGACGGCCTCGTCCACCGCGGCGTCGGACATCGGCGGCACGTCCGCGAGCGGGGGGTTCGACGCATGGTTCAGCGGCTCGGCGACCCCGTAGAACATGAGCACCGACCCGAGGCCGCCGGCGAAGAGCATGGCGAACCAGCTGAGCAGGGAGTGCTCCGGGCGCTCCCCGTCCGCGCCGAGCCGGACCCGGCCGAAGTGGCTGACGAACAGGCCGAGGAGGAACAGCAGGGACAGCGAGACGCCGCCGATGTAGAGCCAGTTGAGGTTCGCGAGCAGCCAGCCCGCCCCGGCGGTGTAGACCGCCCGGGCGCGGTCGCCGAAGACGACGGTGAGGGCCACGAAGAGCACGGTGAACCCCGTGGACAGGCCGAGGACGAGGGGGTCGGGGCGCGGACGGCGCGTGGGTGGCGGGGCGTCGGTCATGGTGGTGTCCTCCGGGTGCGGGGTGGTGGGGCGGGGTGTGCGGGTCGGGGTGTGTGGGGTCGGGGTGTGTGGGGTCGGGGTGGGTGGGTCGGGGTGGGTGGGTCGGGTGGCGGATCAGGCCGGTCACGGCGGCACCGCGGACGCTGCGCAGACCGGGTCCACGGTCACCGCAGTGAGGCCGCAGAGACACCGCAGAGACACCGCAGTACCGGTCCAGGATTCTCCAATGATCGCTCCCTAGAGTCATTCTCATCGGTCGGACGACGAAAGGACACACAATACGACAGCTGCTTTCGTGGGTATGTCCCGCCGGGTCCTGTCATTGAGGCCCTGAAGGATGTACCGGCATTCTCCTCTTGAAACGTCAGGGGATCTCCCCCGGACCCGCACGGGTCCGGGGGATGTCTCTGTTCCGGGCTCCCCGCCCACCGCACCGGGCCGGGCCTCCCCCCGAACGCACCCCCGCTGGGCCCGTCGACCCCGACACTTTCCGGGTACCCGCCGTTCACCACGGAACCTGGTGCCGTCATCCGCCGACCGGAGTGGTGTACTTGACAGCCATGAGTGACGACAACGGTCCGCACACCGTCCCCTCGGGTGCCTCCCCGGCGGCACGCTCCACCGGCCCGGGACGCACCGGACACACCACAGACTCCGGCACCACCGGCACCGGACGCACGTTCCTCGGCCACCCGTGGGGGCTGGCCACGCTCTCCGGCGTGGAGATGTGGGAGCGGTTCAGCTTCTACGGACTCCAGGGCATCCTCGCCTACTACCTGTACTACTCGGTGACCGCCGGCGGCCTCGGCATGGACAAGGAGGTCGCCCTGTCGATCGTCGGCGCGTACGGCGGCCTCGTGTACCTCACGAGCGTCGCCGGGGCGTGGGTCTCCGACCGGGTGCTGTCCGCCGAACGCAGCCTGTTCCTCTCCGCGGTGCTCATCATGATCGGGCACCTCAGCCTCTCCCTGCTGCCGGGGTACACCGGCCTCGGCGTCGGCCTGGCCTGCGTCGCGGTCGGCTCGGGCACGCTGAAGACGACGTCCCAGGTCGTCCTCGGCTCCTTCTACAGCGAGGACGACCCCCGGCGTGACGGCGGGTTCTCGATCTACTACGTCGGCGTGAACATCGGCGCGCTGTTCGGCCCGCTGCTCACCGGCACGCTCTGGGGCTGGCGCGGGTTCCACTGGGGCTTCGGCGCGGCCGCCCTGCTCATGTTCATCGGCCTCGTCCAGTACACCCTCAACCGGCGCGGGATCATCGCGGAGGTCGGGCACACGGTGGCCAACCCGCTGCCCCGCCGCCAGTACCTCCCGTGGGGCGTGGGGGCGGTCGTCGTCGTGGCCGTCGTCGTCGCCGTCTTCGCCACCGGGCTCGTCCCCCTGTCGCAGCTCGCGACGTCCGCCGCGGTCGTCGCCCTCGTCGCGGCGGTCGTCCTGTGGGTGCAGATGCACCGCTCCCCGCTGGTCACCGCGCCGGAGCGGGCGAAGCTCGTGGGGTTCATCCCCATGTTCCTCGGCTCGGTCGTGTTCTGGACGGTCTACCAGCAGCAGTTCACCACCCTCGCGGTGTATGCCGACCAGCGGCTCAACCGGTCCGTGTTCGGCCACGAGGTCACCCCGACCGTCGTGCAGTCGATCTCCCCGGTGTTCGTCATCGTCTTCGCCGGCGTCGCCGGGGCCCTGTGGACGCGCCTCGGTGACCGGCAGCCGACGTACCCGGTGAAGTTCGGCCTCGGCATCATCCTGTGCGGCGCGGCGATGCTCGTTCTCCTCCCGTTCGCGGGCGGGGCGGCGAACTCGACGCCCATGCTCGCCCTCGCCGTGCTCTTCCTCCTCTTCGTCTTCGGTGAGCTGCTCCTGTCCCCCGTGGGCAACTCCCTCGTCACCCGGCTGGCGCCGACGGCGTTCCCGACGCGCATGTTCGCGCTGTGGATGCTCTCCGTCAGCCTCGGCACCGCGCTGTCCGGCACCGTCGCCGGGTACTACGACCCGTCGGACGCCGGGGCGGAGCGGGCGTTCCTCCTCGTCATGTTCCTCGTCAGCGCCGTCGTCGGCGGGGTGCTCCTCGTGCTCGCCCGGCCGGTGAACCGGCTGCTCGCCGGCGGGCGGGCGGCGGTCGGCGCGGGCTCCGGCGCGGCGGGTCCGGACCGGCGGTGACCGGCGTCACGGGCGACCCGGGCAACCCCGGCATCCCCGGCGTCACGGGCGACCCCGGCGTCACGGGCGACCCCGGCGTCACGGGCGACCCCGGCATCCCCGGCGACCCACGCCTGACGTACCCGGCCGACCTCGTCGGCCGGTCGCTCGCCGGGGCGCTCGCCGCCCCCGACGCGCCGCCGCCGGACCGGCCCGGGTTCACCCGGGTCCACGCGACGGCGGTGCTCGGCCACGGCCGGGACGTGCTCCTCCGCGCGGCGGACCGGGTCCTCGGCGGGGAGGTCCACCGCGCCGCCGGGGCCCCGCTGTGGACCGCCGACGCCCGCCCGGTCGCCGGCGGCGGCCGCCCCGTGGCCGTCGGGGACGTCGTCACCGTGCACTTCCTCGGCACCCGGTCGCCCTGCCTCGTCCTCGACGTCCGCTCCCCGGCCGACGCCACCGGCACGTGGTTCTCCATGACGTACGGCACGCTGCCGGGCCACCAGGAGTGCGGCGAGGAGACCTTCGCCGCCCGCCTCCTGCCGGACGGCACGGTCACCGGCACCGTCACGGCCGTGTCCCGCCCGGCGACGTGGCTGACCCGCCTCGGCGGCCCCGCCGCCCGGGCCGTGCAGCGCCGCATGGCCGCGCGCTACGTCCGCGCCATGCGCTGACCGGACGCGCTCCCCCGACCCCCCGCTCTCCCCCGACCTATGATGTGCCGGTGACATCCGGATTCACCGCAGCCCCCGCCTCCCCGGTCGAGACGCTCATCGCCTCCGTCCTCTCCGCCTGCCAGCACCGCGAGGCCACGGCGTGGCGGCTGGAGACGATCACCCGCGGCGCGACAGCGCCGACGCTCCTCGCCACCGACGAGGCCCGCGTCGTCGCCCTCACCCCCTCCCTCGAGACCGCCGCCTACCTCCACTCCCTCGACCCCGTGGCCACGGCCGCGCTCACCGGGCCGCTCCGCCGCGACCTCGACGCCCTGCCGCTGCCCACCCCGGCGGAGTTCGCCCGCACGGCGGACCTCGCGCGGGCGGCGGCGTCGACCGGCCGGATCGCCCGCTGGTTCCGCGGCCCCGTCGAGGGCGACCGGGCGCTGGAGTGGATGCGCTCGCTCGACGTCGACGCGCTCCACCAGGCGTACAGCGGCATCGACGCCCGCCTCGGCTCCACGGACCGCAACGAGTGGGTCTACCTCGACATCGACCGCCACCGCCCCGCCGTCGCCGCCGACCTGCGCCGGACCACCGGCGCGGACGTCCACTGGGTCGACGCCGCGACCGTCGACGCCCACGCCGACGCGGTGGCCGCGCTCACCCGCGCCCTCGCGACGGCCGACCGCCTGGAGTCCGACGTCGCGACGGCGCTGCGCGCGGTCACGGCCCGCCAGGCGGAGGCGGAGATCGCCCGCACGGACATCTCGGTGCTCGACACGGTGACGGGGTCCCGGCTGCGGCTCGGCGCCCTGCGCGGCCTGACCCTCCGCCAGATCGCCGACGCGCGGCCCGAGGACCTCGAGCGCATCGACGGCGTCGGCGAGAAGACGGCGACGCAGTCCGTCGCCGCGGCCCGCGCGTACATCCGTGACGTCGAGAACTCCCAGACCCCCGTCATCGACTACCGCGACAAGGGGCCCTCCACCCCCTACGTCCTCGCCCTCGCCCGGCTGCTCACGTTCCGGGACGCCCTGCGCGACGCACCCGAGGTGCCGCTCCACATCCCCCGGGTTCCGGAGGGCACGGCGGTGGCCGTCGCCGGGACGGTCCGGTGGCTCGGGCCCGACGACGTGCCGACGCTGCCCGACGTCGACGCGATGACGGCCGAGGACGCGTGGAACCTCTACGCCGTCCGCGCGGCGGACTTCCACGCCTGGGCCGGCGGCGGGGTGACCGGCGGCGACGTCCCGGAGGAGGTCGCCGAGCGCATCGCGGGGATCACGCTGCGCGGCACCCTCCACGCGTCCCTGCGCGGCTACCAGGCCTTCGGCGCGAAGTTCATCCTCGCGCAGCGCAAGGCCCTCATCGGTGACGAGATGGGCCTCGGCAAGACCCTCCAGGCCCTCGCCGCGATCGTCCACCTCGCCGCGACGCCGGAGGCCACGGGGGACGACGGACGCCTCCACGCGCTCGTCGTCTGCCCTCCCTCCCTGCGCATCAACTGGAGACGCGAGATCGAGCGCTTCACGGACCTCGACTGCCACGTCATCCACGGTGCCGACCGGGACGCCGCGTTCCACGCCTGGCGGCAGGGCGGCGGGGTGGCCGTCGTCGGGTTCCCGGAGATCCGGGACAACCCCCGGTACACGGACCCGGAGGAACCGGCCGACATCCTCGTCGTCGACGAGGCGCACCGGGCGAAGAACAGCCGGTCCCAGCAGTCGCAGGCCGTGCAGGCGATGACGGCGCTGTCGCCGTACGTCGCCTACCTCACGGGCACGCCCCTGGAGAACCGGGTCGACGAGTTCGTCACCCTCCTCACCGCCCTCGACCCGGGGCTCACGCTCGACACGGTCCGGGCGGAGGGCTTCCGCACCGCCATCGCCGGCGTCTACCTGCGGCGCAACCAGGACGAGGTGCTCGACGAGCTGCCCCCGCTCGTCGACGTCGAGGAATGGGTCGACCCCACCCCGGAGGACCGGGAGCGGTACCGCGACGCCGTCGCCCGGGGCCACTTCGCGGACATGCGCCAGGCGGCCTCCGCCCCGGGCAGCGCGAAGATGGAGCGGCTGCAGGAGCTTCTCGACGACGGCGCGGACGCGGGGAAGACCATCGTGTTCAGCTTCTTCCGCAGTGTCGTCGACGCGCTGCCGGGGATGCTGGGTGACCGGGCGTTCGGCCCCGTCGCCGGCGGGGTGTCCCACGCCGACCGGCAGCAGGCGGTGGACGACTTCACCGCCGCCGACCCGGGGGCGGTGCTCGTCTGCCAGATCACCGCGGCGGCCGAGGGGCTGAACATCCAGGCGGCGAACCGCGTCGTCATCGTCGAACCCCAGCTCAACCCGGCGGTGGAGGCGCAGGCCGTGGCCCGCGCGCACCGCATGGGGCAGATCCGGACGGTCGAGGTCCACCGGCTGCTCACCCCGGACTCCGTCGACGAGCGGCTCGTGGAGCTCCTCGCCGAGAAGCGGGCGCAGTTCGACCTGTTCGCCCGGGACTCGGCCGCCGCCGACGCGGCACCGGAGGCCGTCGACGTGTCCGAGGCCCGGCTCATCGAGCAGGTCATCGCGGAGGAACGGCGGCGGCTCGGCGAGCCGCCCCGGCTCTGAGCCGCGGCGGGGTGCGCGGGGTGCGCGGGGCGGGAGGGGGTACGACGGGCGCCCGCGCGGCGCGGGCGCGACGGCGGTGTCAGAGGCGCGGGTCGTCCGGGGCGTCGTCGAGAACCTCGGCGACCGGCGCGCCCCCGTCGGCGAAGCGCACGAACCGGCGGGACCCGTGCCCGTCGACGGCCGCGGCGACCGCGGCGGCGACATTCTCCCGGGAGGTGTCCGTGCCCGGGGCGAGACGGTCGTCGAAGCTCACGCCCCGGATCTGCCCCTCCCCCGGGTCCGACGTCAGCCGGCCGGGGCCGAGGATCGTCCAGTCGAGGTCGCTGTCCATGAGGGCCGCGTCCGCCGCGACCTTCGCCTCGGCGTAGGCGTGGAGGTCCGCCGACGCGGGCACGCCGTGCTCCCGGGAGGAGCCGATCCAGCTGACCATGATGTAGCGGCCGACCCCCGCGGCGGCGGCCGCCTCCATCGTGCGGACCGCGGCGTCCCGGTCGACCTCCGTCGTCCGCTCAGGGGACGCCGACCCGCCGGCCCCCGCCGACCACACGACGACGTCCTGGCCGGCGAACAGGTCGGTGAGCTCCGCGACGTCGAGCGTCGTGACGTCGGTGACGACCGGCTCCGCGCCGGCGGACCGCACGTCGTCGGCCTGGGAGTCCGACCGGATGACGGAGCGCACCGTGTGCCCGGCCTCCGCGAGCATCGGGGTGGCCCGGAGCGCCACCGCGCCGTGACCGCCGATGACCGTGACCGTGCGGGACTGCCGTTGTGTCTGGACCATGGGACCACTCACTCCTTGTCCCGGCGGGTGCCGGGTGTCGGTTCAGGTTGACGGCCCCCACCGTACGCGGGACGGGTGCGGTGCCGCAGGGACCAGCGGCGACGCCGAAACCCCCGCGGGGCACGAGATCTGAAGCTACCCTGTGTCGGGTGAAGACCACCACCACACCGGGCCGCCAGGACCCTGGCCACGGACCCGACCACCAGACCACCGACCAGCACGACCGCCACGACCGCACCGACGGGGCCCCGGCGCCCGCGACCGTCTCCGACGCCGTCGCCGCCGTCATCCGCGAGCGGGCCGACCACGTCTTCGGCGTCGTCGGCAACGGCAACATCCACCTCGTCAGCGCCCTGACCTCCGCCGGCTTCCCCTACACCGCCGCCCGCCACGAGGCGGGGGCGGTGACGATGGCGGACGCCTTCACCCGCGCCGGCGGCGGCGTCGCCGTGGCGACGACGACGTACGGCCCCGGCTTCACCAACGCCCTGACCCCCCTGACGGAGCTCGTCAACGCGCGCATCCCCGTCGTGTACGTCGTCTCCGACATCCCCTCGGACGGCCCCCGCCCCATCGACGTCGACCAGCGGGCGATCACCGCCGCCCTCGGCGTGACCGTCGTCACCGCCACCCCGACGAACGCGACGGCCGCGGCCGAGCGGGCCTTCACCGTCGCCGCCCGGTCCCGCGGCCCGGTGGTCCTGTTCATCCACTACGACCACGTCGCCGCCCCGCTCGCCGCCGACACCGAGCCCGTGACCGACCCGGGCCCGGTCCCGCCGGCGACCGCCCCGTCCGAGGACGCCCAGCCGGCCTCGGCGTTCCGCGGTGAGGAGACCGACACCGCGGCCGTGGCCCGCCTCCTCACCGGCGCGCGCCGGCCGCTCATCCTCGCCGGTCGCGGCGTCGTCGAGTCCGGGACGGCGGCGGACGTGCTCGCCCTCGGCGACGAGCTCGGCGCGCTGTTCGTCACGAGTGCGATGGCCCGCCACGTCGTCGACTCCCGGTGGTCGCTCGGCATCTGCGGCGGGTTCCTCCACACCGGCTACCGGCGGACCGTCGCCGACGCGGACGTCGTCCTCGTGCTCGGCGCGGGGCTGAACTCCTTCCAGAGCGTCCTCGGCACGATCTTCGGGCCGACCGCCCGGGTCGTCGTCGACCACGTCCGGCGGCCCACCCCGGTCGCGGTGACGGACCGGCTCACCGGCGACCTGCGGGACCTCGTGCCGGAGCTCCTCGACGCGTGCCGCGGGGAGGCGGCGTCGGACCGCGGCCGCACGTGGCGAGAGACCCTCGGCGAGCTCCCCGTCGCCGAGTCCGACGAGCTCGACCCCGGGTGCCTCGAGGAGACCGCCGCCGACGGCCTGCTCGACCCGCGGCACGTCATGCGCCGGCTCGACGCGCTGCTGCCCGCCGAGCGGACCGTGACCACCGACGGCGGCCACTTCCTCGGCTGGGTGCCGCCGTACATCGACTGCCCGGACCCCCACGGGACCGTGCTCGTCGGCACCGCCATCATGACGATCGGCCTCGGGCTCGCCGCCGCGTCCGGGGCGTCCGTCGCCCGGCCGGACCGGTTCACCGTCGGCCTGTGCGGTGACGGCGGGTCCCTCATGGGCTTCGCCGACCTCGAGACGTTCTTCCGCGTCACCCGCCGCGGGGTGCTCGTCATCGTCGACGACGGCGCCTACGGCGCGGAGGTCCACCAGTACGTCCGGGAGGGTCTCGACGAGGCCCCGATGCTGCTCGGCGGGGTGGACTTCTCCCGCATCGGCGCGCCGTTCGGCGTGCCGGGCCTCACCGTCGACCGGCCGGGGCAGCTCGCCGACGACGGGGAGGTCGCGCAGTTCCTCGCCGAGCACGGCGACGGCGTGAGCGTGCTCCACATCCGGATCTCCCGGCAGGTCGTCGCGGCGTTCCTCCGGGAGGACTTCGGCGGGGACGCGGAGGACGACGGCACCGCCGCGACCGACCCGGAGCCTCAGGCGCGGTAGGCGATGCCGCGGGCGTCCAGGATCCCCCGCAGCCGGGTCGGGTAGTCGGTGATGATGCCGTCGACCCCGCCGTCGAGCTGCGCCTCCATGTCCTCGACGGTGTTCACCGTCCACGGCACGACGCGCACCCCCGCGGCGTGGGCCCGGTCGGTGAACTGCCGCAGCCCGTCCGGGCCCGCCGGGATCCACGGCGTCGGTGCCGCCGCCCCCGGGCTCAGCACGTTCGCGCCGACGGCCTGCGCCCCCGCGATGACGTCCCCGCCGACGGCCTCCGGGTCGACCCCGCCGAGCCACGGGGACCCGGGCACCCACGTCGTCGCGTCCCACAGGGCGACGAGCGGCACCCCGGGCGCCGCGGCGCGGACGAGCGGCAGGGTGCGCCAGTCGAAGGACTGGACCATGATGCGGTCGGTCACCCCCGCCGCGCGGGCCACGCCGAGGATCGCGTCGACGAACTCCTCCGGCGGGGCGGAGCGGGAGGGCTCGTCGGCCTCGATCTTCGTCTCGATGTTGAGGTGCACGCGCGGGTCGGTGGCCGCGATCGCGGCGACGTCGGCGAGCTGGAGGACCCGGTTGTCGACGGCCGGGGTCTGCGCGGGGAACCCGTCGAGGGGGAGGTCGCACCGCACGGTCCGGATCTGGTCCCACGTGAGGTCGTGGATGTCCCGGCCGACGTAGGGGAACTGCGGGTCCCCGGGGGTCGCCGGGGCGGTGTCGCGGCACTTCTCCGCGGTGAGGGCGGGGTCGTGCCACACGACGGGCACGCCGTCGGCGCTCATGACGACGTCGAGTTCGAGCGTCGTCACGCCCCCGGCGACGGCGGTGGTGAACGCCTCCCGGGACTCCTCCGTGTGCTCGCCCCGGCCGCCGCGGTGCGCCTGGAGGTCGAAGGTCGTCGGCAGGGCCGCCACCGGGTCGGCGGCGGGTGCGGCGGCCGCCACCGGGTCGGCGGGGTCGGCGGGGCCCGTCGGTGCGGACCCGGCGACGACCGTCCCGCCGGAGCCGACGGCGACGGAGGACCCGGCAGGCAGGGCGGAGGCGACCGGCCCGGCCACCGCCGCCGAGGCACTGACCAGCGCGGACGCGGCGAGGATCGCGGCGACGCGGTGCCGGGCGCAGCGCCCGTCACCGTGCGTGCCCGCCGACCACCGCCGCCCCGTCGGCCGGTCCGTCACCCGGTCCGGTCGCGCCCCGGGCCCCGCCCCCGGATCACCGGCCGCGCGGGAGGTCGACGGGACGGTGGACGGGGACGACGGCTGGGGCATGACGCTCCTCGGGGAGGGGGTGGGACGGTGACGTCCCCGACGCTAGGACCCCCCTCCCCCGGGGACCACACCGCACGGCGATGTTCACCGAGTGTTCACCACCGGCGCGACGTGCCCCCAAGACACCGGGGGCACGTCGTCCCACCCCCGGACATTCAGGACGCGGGACCGCGGGGCGCGGGGCACGGCCGCGGCACGCCCCCCGCCCCGGGCCGGACACTCAGGACGCGGAGGTGTCCTGCGGGGAGACGCGGATGAGCTTGTCGTTGACGAACTCACCGACGCCCCACTGCGCGAGCTCCCGGCCGTAGCCGGACCGGCCGACGCCGCCGAAGGGCAGCCCCGGCAGGGTCGTGCCGTGCTCGTTGACGTACGTCATGCCGTCCTTGAGGCGACGGGCGACCGCGTGGGCGGCCTCGATGTCGCTGCCCCACACGGAGCTGGACAGCCCGTACTCGGACTTGTCGTTGGCGAGCTCCACGGCCTCGTCGACGTCCTTGACGCGGTAGATGATCGCCACCGGGCCGAAGATCTCGTTGCACCCGACGTCGGCGGACGGGTCGACGTCGCTGATGAGCGTCGGCTCCATGTACGCGCCGTCGCGGTCGACGGCCTTGCCGCCGACGCGGATCGTCGCCGACCCGTCCCGCTCGGCCTTCTCGAGGCGTTCGACGATCTCGTCGCGGGCGCTGATCGAGCTCAGCGGCCCGATGTCGGCGTCCGGGTCGTCGTACGCGCCGACGGTGAGCCGGGAGATCGCCGTCTCCAGGTACTCCACGGCCCGGTCGTAGAAGGAGTCCATGACGATGAGCCGCTTCGGCGCGGCGCAGACCTGGCCGGTGCAGAGCATGCGGATCGTGACGTACTGGTCGAGGACCCACTCGAGGTTGTCGTCGTCGAGGACGATGAACGGGTCGTTGCCGCCGAGCTCGAGGAGGGACTTCTTGTAGTTCGCCCCGGCGGTCTTCGCCACGGCCGCGCCCGCCGACTCGGAGCCGGTGAGGGACACCCCGGCGATCCGCTTGTCGGCGACGAAGGCGTCCATCTGCGAACCGGAGGCGTAGATGTTGATGAACACGTCGTCGGGCAGCCCGGCCTCGACGAGGAGGTCCTGGCACGCCTGCGAGGACAGGGGGCACAGCGACGCGTGCTTGAGCACGAGGGAGTTGCCGAGCAGGAGGTTCGGGGCCGCCCACCGGGCGACCTGGTAGTAGGGGAAGTTCCACGGCATGATGCCGAGGAGGGGGCCGATCGGCTTCTTGACCACGTACGAGCGCAGCGCGCCCTGGGCGGGGAGCTCCTTCTCCGCGAGGAGTTCGTGGGCATGCTCGCCGTACCAGCGGTAGATGTCCGCCACGAGGGCGACCTCACCCTTGGCCCATTCGGTGAGCTTGCCCATCTCGCGGCCGATGTACTCCGCGAGTTCGTCCGATTTCTCGTCGTAGAGGTCGCCGACGCGGCGGAGGACCGCGGCGCGGTCGTCGATGCTCATCCCGCTCCACGTGCGGAAGGCGGCGGTGGACCGGTCGAGGATCGCGTCCCGGTCGCTGTCGTCGATGCGGTCGAAGGTCTGTTCGGTCTGTCCGGTGCTGGGGTTCTGGAGTGCGAAGGTTGCCATGTGCCCAGTCTACGCCGACCCGGGGGGCTCCGTCAATGCTGCCGACCCCGGCCTGCGGTTCGACGCGTCCCGCACCACAGTGACGCGTCACCTACCGTCCTGTCTTACACTGGTTCCGCACCGGTCTGTGCCGGTGTGACACTTCTGGTGAACGACAGCGAGTGACGGCGACGGACGGCCGTCCGGAGGGACGCACGGGTGACGATTGAACTGAGGATGTCAGGGCCGGAGGACCGCCGGCAGATCATCGACATGATGGACGAGGCGCGGGGCGAGAACCTCACCGAGGCGCAGCGGGCCGAGCGCGGCTGGGTCCAGGGGCGGATGAACGACGAGCTCCTCGCCGAGTTCGAGGCCGGGACCGGGGTCATCGTCGCCGAGGACACGACGAACGGCCGGGTCGCGGCGTTCTGCGTGACCTCGCGGCCGCAGGTCGGCGACCCGGGTGCCCGCGGGGCGCTCGTCGGGTACATGGAGTCCGCGCACCCGGACGCGCGGTGGGCGATGTACGGCCCGGTCGTCATCGACCCGGACTACCAGGGCCACGGCCTCATGCGGCGGCTGCTCACGCGGATGGCCGACGTGCTGACCGGCTACGACCTCGGGGCGGCGTTCGTCGACACCGGGAACTCCCGGTCGATGCAGGTCCACCGGCACTACCCCTTCACCGAGGACGGGACCTACGAGTTCGAGGGCCGGGAGATCATGGTCTTCACCTTCTCCCCGGCGGCGTTCGCCCGGGACATCCGCGCGAGCTGACCGCCTCCCGCGGCGCGGCCACCGGCCCGCGGCGCGCCCGGCGCTCCACCTCGCCGCCGCCGCACCCGGCCCGCCGTGTGCGGCGGACAGACACACCTGTGCACCATGTCCGTGGCACAGTCGGCGGGACGCCCCGGGGCGGCGTCCGGCACGGACGGCGGGTGAAGACGCGGCGCCGGTGTCCGTAGGCTGGGGTGGATGAACACCACCGACCGCCCCTCCGATCACGACACGGGCCGCCCCGTCGGCCACGCCGCCGACCGCCCCACCGACCGCCGCCCGGGGCGTCCCGCCGGGCCCCCGACGACCTGGGTGCTGATGTGCGTCCTCGTCGTCGTCAACGCCCTGACGAGCACCGGGTTCTCGGTCGCGACCGTGATCACCGACCCCTCCCCCGCCGCCTGGTACGCGCTCATCCGGTGCCTGGCCCTCCTCGGCCTCGCCGGGGTGCTCGTCGCCCTGCGCTCGCGGCTCGTGCCGGTGCTCGGCTGGGTCCTCGTCGCGGTCCAGCTGCTCGACGGCGTCGTCGGGTTCGCCGACGGTGACCCGGTGAAGGGCGTCGGCCCCTGGATCCTCGGCGTCGTCACCGCGGTCACCGTCGTGCTGCACGGGCGGTCCCTGTCCCGCCGCTGACAGTGCCGACGCTGACGGTCCCTACGCCGACAGTGCCGACGCTGCCCGGCCCGGTGCCGACCGCCGCGCCCCCGGCCCCGGGCGCCGGGTGTGCCGCCCCCGGCCCGCGCCCGCTCAGTAGCCGCGGTCCGGGTCCAGCTCCGTGACCATCGTCTCCCCGGCGGTGAAGCGCCGGTAGTTCTCCGCG
The DNA here is from genome assembly GCF_030408615.1 of Corynebacterium bovis DSM 20582 = CIP 54.80. NCBI lineage: Bacteria > Bacillati > Actinomycetota > Actinomycetes > Mycobacteriales > Corynebacteriaceae > Corynebacterium > Corynebacterium bovis. The sequence goes on from NZ_CP047187.1 coordinate 1,806,725, forward strand.
ACGACCGGCGCCAGCTGGCCGTCCATCGAGGACTTCGTGTTCGCCGCGTGCGTCGTGATCGCCACGGTGTCCATCCCCCACAGCGGGTGGTCGTCGGGCAGCGGTTCGGGGTCGGTGACGTCGAGCCCCGCCCCGCTGACCTTCCCGCTGCGCAGCGCCTCGACCAGCGCGTCCGTGTCCACGACGGCCCCGCGGGCCACGTTGACGACCGTCACCCCGTCCCGGCACGCGGCGAGCGCGTCGGCGTCGACGAGCCCGCGGGTCTCGTCGGTGAGCGGCGCGGAGAGGATGAGGTGGTCGACCTGCGGCCAGACCTCGTCGATGCGGGAGTACGGGTAGGTCTCCCGCGCACCGTCGACCGTGCGGCCGGACATGTTCACCGCGACGGTCTCCGCCCCGAACGTCGCGAGCATCTCGATGAGGTGCCCGCCGATGCCGCCGGCGCCGATGATGCCGACGGTCGTCCCGTGGAGCCACCTGGTCCGCCGGTCGACCTCCTTCGCGATGTCCCACGTCCGCTCGCGGGCGATGCGGGTGTGGAGGTGGAGGACGTTGAGGAGCAGCCCGACGGCCGACTCCGCCACCTGGAGGCCGTAGATCCCGGAGGCGTTGGACCACCGGCGGGTTCCGTCGGGACCCCTGGTGACGACCCCGGCGTCGATGAACGACTCGATCCCCGCCTGGCACAGCTGCACCCAGCGGACGGAGTCGGGGAGGTCGGGGAACCCCTCGCGCCCGACACCGGAACAGATGAACGCCTCGGCGTCACCGAGGGTGTCGACGAGCGTCGCCCCGGCCTCGCGGAGGGCGTCACTGGTCTGCGGAAGTGGATCCTTACCGATGAATACGCGCATGCCCCCTTTCTACACACGTCAGGGCCACCGGCCGCGGCCGCCGACCGGGGTCGGGGCGGGTGCGCGGCCGGGCGGGACCGCCGACGCGCGGCCCGGGGGCAGGGTCCGGACCGGGGTCAGGCCGGGGTCAGCGCAGGATCCGGGCCGGGGTCAGCGCAGGATCCGGGCCGGGGTCAGCGCAGTTTCCGGGCCGGGGTCAGAGCCCCGCCGTGCCGGGGGTGCCGGTGCCGCCACCGGTGCCCGCACCGCCGGCGCCCGGGTCGCCGGTGCCGCCGGTCCCGTCCCCGCCGAACTGCTCCTCCAGGCGGTTGAGCAGGTCGTCCAGGCCCTGGCCGAGCCCGTCGCCCGTGCCGCCGTCGGTGCCCGTCCCACCGGTGCCGCCCGTGCCGTCGTCGGGGGTCTGCCCGCCGTCGCTGTTGTCGGGGCGCGACGGCAGCAGCGTCGACAGGTCCGGGATGTGGAGGCCGCGGCCGCCCTCGTCGGGGGCCGGCGACGGGGTGACCGTCACGGTCGTCGGCCGCTCCACGGTCTTCGTGACCTCACGCGGCTGGTCCGGACCACTGACCGCGCTGTACAGCCACAGCAGGAAGAACACGACCGCGACGACGACCGCCAGGGCGAGCAGCAGCACGAGGGCGAGGCCCCCGCCCCGCCCGGAACGCCGGCCACCACCGCCCCGTCCCGGCTGCGGCGCGCCGAACGACGGCTGCCCGTAACTCTCCGGCGGCGGACCCTGCGGCGGGCCCTGGTGCGGACCGGCCGGGCCGCCCTGGTAGGGACCGCCCTGGTAGGGGCCGCGCGGCGGGCCCTGCGGCGGGCCCTGCGGAGCCCCCTGGCCGGCCCCCGCCCACACGTAGCGGGGACCGGCGGGGCCGCCCGCGCCGTCGGCCGGACCGGGCCGGCCCGCGCCCGGGACGTCGCCGCCGCGACCGCCGGCCCCCGGGGCGGCGGAGGGCTCCGGGTACACCGCGGTCTCGGCGGTCACCGGGCCGGAGTAGCCGGGGTGGGCGGGAGGGGCCGCCGGCGCGTCACCGTCGAGGACGCGGGTGCGGTCCGGGTCGCCGTCCGCCCCGGCGCGGGGCATGACCGAGGTCTCGTCGTCCGCGCCGGCCGCCGGGCGGTGCGCACCGGCTCCCGCGCGGGGCATGACCGAGGTCTCGTCGTCCGCCCCGGTGGCCGGGCGGGCGGTGCCCTGACCACCCATGACCCGCGTGGGGTCGTCGTCCGGGCCGGGCCGCCGGGGGGACCGGGCGTACCCGTCCCCTCCGGCCCCCGCCCCGGGACCGTGGTCGTGCCGGGGGTCGTGCCGGGGGTCGTTGCCTCGCGTCATGTCTCGTGCTCCCTTCCGGGTCGACCGCGCCGGGTGTGCGGGGGCCGCGGTGAGGCTGCGGACTCCCCCGGGCGCGGGGTGCGTGTGGCGTCGACCGGGTCGGCCGACGCCCGCGTCCGGACGATTCTAGCTGGTCGCGGACGTGAATCCCCTCCGGGGCCGGGGATTGTCAGGCAATCCCCACCGCGCGGCCACCCGGCGGACAGGCCGTTCCCCGCGCCCGGGACCCGCGCGTTCCCGTGCCCGCCCTCACCCCCGCGCCCGGTGCCCCCGCCACGCACCGCGCCCGGGACCCGCGCCTGCCCGGCGCCCGCGCCCTCCCCCGTGGCCCGGCCGCCGGCCGGCTCACGCCCGGTCGAAGACGACGTCCGCGACGTCCGACTGCGCCACGGGCCGCAGCCCCCACGCCTCCACCCCGACGTCGACCATCCCCGGGCCCGTGTCCGGCGCGTCCGAGTGGAGGTGGCCGTGGATGAGACGGGGGACGTCGAGGCGCAGTTCGTCGTACCTGGACTCCATCCCCTCGTGATCGCGACCGGGTCGGGGGAAGTGGCTCAGCCACACGTCCTGATCCTCCCACCGCAGCTTCTGGTAGGCCTGCACGGACCGGAAGACCTCGAGGTAGCGGCGTTGCCGCAGGTGGGCGCCGCGGTGGAGCGGGTGGCAACTGTCGTGGTTGCCGGCGATGAGGTCCGCGGTGGCCCCGGCCGCCGTGAGGACGTCCGCGAGGAGGTCGAGGGCGCGGTCCTCGTCCGCGGTGTCGCCGCAGCTCAGGTCGCCGAGCATCCACACGGTGTCCCCGGCGGAGAGGGTGTCCCGCAGTCCGTCGAGGACGGCGGCGTCATGCTCCTCGACCGTGTCGAAGCCGCGCAGGGAGGCGACGAACCGGTGGCCGAGGTGAAGATCACTGGTGAACCACTGCTGTGCCATCCGACCATTCTGCATCAGGACCCGCCCGGCGCGCCTCCACCCCGGGGCCCGCGCGCCGTCCCTGTGGACAACTGCGGCCCTCCGGCCCCCTCCCCGCCCCCGGCGGCCGTCGGTGTCCACAGGCCGACGGCCCGCGGTGGCGTCCGGGGGTCCCGGGGCCCGTGCGCGTGGCAGACTCACGGTGACCGGTCGGCCGGGCCCGGACGGGCGGGACAGCCGGGAGCCGGGCCCGGACGGGCGGGACAGCCAGGGATGTGAGGGGAGCGACGATGACGGACACGGAGACCATCCGGCAGCGGGTGGAGAAGCTGCTCCGGCAGGCGGCGGACCGCGAGGGGACACCGGAGGGGGCGACATTCCGCGACAAGGCCTTCGAGCTCATGGCGCGGTACAGCATCGAGCAGTCCCAGCTGCGGGGCGACACCGGTGCGGACAGTCACCGCGTGGGCGAGTTCACGGTGCATCACCGGGGCTCGTACTCCGACCTGCAGTCGCGGCTGCTCACGCACCTGGCGTCGGTGCTGCACTGCCGGGCCGTGGTCTTCCGCTCCCCCGGGCGGTCGACCGTCGACCGGACGGTGGTCTTCGGTCGTCGCCACTACCTCGACCGGGTGGAGGTCCTGCACACGGCGTTGTCGCTGCACCTCGTGTCCGGTGCGACCGCGGCCGTCACCACCGCCCCCGGCGACGGCGGGCACGCGACCCGGCGGCGGAGGCGGTCGTGGATGCTGGGGTTCATCGCGTCGGTCACGGAGCGGCTGCGGACGGTCGAGGACAGTCACACCGGGGACTTCGCCCGGGACGGTCGGCCGGGGGAGGTCGTCCTTCTCGACGACGCCGCCCTCGCCGACCGGGCGATGCGGGACCGCTTCCCGTTCCTGCGCCGGGACCGGCGGCGCATCGGGGCCCTCGACCCGGACAGTTACCGGGAGGGTGTGGCGGCCGGGGAGCGGACGGACCTCGGGCAGGCCCGCGTCGCGGGGGCGCGGGCGCTGCCCGGACCGGGCGGGGCGGGGTGAACCGGCGGCCACGGGGCGGGGCGCGGGGCGCGGGAGGCGGGGTGCCTGGCCGGGTGAACCGGCGGCCACGGGTCGGGTGAGCGGGCCGGCCACGGGTCGGGCGGGACCCCGTGTCCCGCATCACCTGCCCTGAGTAATGTTTCAGGGGTCACACTGCTTGGAGTCCGTGACGCCCTGACACCGCGGCCCCCGCCGGCCGCGCCCCACGAGAGGAAGACCCACCCGATGCCGAGGACATCGACCGCGGACGGGACCCCCGCCCCGTCCACCGCCCGCACCGTCCGGACGATCATCGCCGCGTCCAGCGGCAACCTCGTCGAATGGTTCGACTTCTACGTCTACGCCTTCTTCAGCGTGTACTTCGCGGAGAAGTTCTTCACCGGCACGGGACAGACCGGGGCGTACCTCCGGACCGCCGCGGTGCTCTTCGTCGGCTTCCTCATGCGCCCGGTCGGCGGGTACATCTTCGGCCGCATCGCCGACCGCCACGGCCGCACACGGTCGATGATCACCGCGATCCTCATCATGTGCACCGGGTCGCTGCTCATGGCGGTCCTGCCCACGGCGGAGACGGTCGGCGCCCTCGCCCCGGTGCTGCTGCTCATCGTGCGGTGCATCCAGGGCATCTCCGTCGGCGGCGAGTACGGGTCGACGGCGACGTACATGTCCGAGGTCGCGACGCCGCAGCGGCGCGGGTTCTACTCCAGCTTCCAGTACGTCACCCTCATCGGCGGGCAGCTGCTGGCCAGTGCCCTCGCGCTCGTCATGACGCGCGTCCTGTCCGAGGAGCAGATCGCGGACGGGTGGTGGCGGCTGCCGTTCGTCATCGGCGCGCTGGCCGCCGTCGTCTCCCTCGTCCTGCGGTCGCACCTGCACGAGACGACGTCCACCGCCGAGCGCGGGGAGGCCGGGGCCGGGACGTTCCGGGAGGTGCTGTCCTACCCGCGGGCGTTCCTCGTGGTCCTGGGGTTCACCGCCGTGGGGTCGCTGACCTTCTACACCTTCACGACGTACATGCAGAAGCACCTCATCAACACCACCGGGTTCAGCAAGGCCGACGTCGCCGGGCTCATGACGGTGTGCCTGCTCATCTTCATGGTCATGCAGCCGGTCATCGGCGCGCTGTCGGACCGGATCGGCCGGAAGACGTCGATGCTCATCTTCAGCGTCGGCATGATCGTCATCCCGCTGCCCGTGTTCGCCCTGCTGGGGACGCACCGGTCCGCGCTGACCGCGGGGATCGTGGTCGTCGTCGCGATGCTCGTGCTGAGCTTCTACACCTCGGTGTCCGGGATCGTGAAGGCCGAGATGTTCCCGGCGCACATCCGCGGGCTCGGCGTCGGGTTCACCTACGCCATCGGCAACTCCATCTTCGGCGGCTCGGCGGAGTACATCGCCCTCGGGCTGAAGGACATCGGGTGGGCCGGGGCGTTCCCCTGGTACGTCGTCGTCATGGCGGCGCTGGGCCTCGTCGCGGTGTACTTCATGCACGACAACCGCGAGCACTCCACGATCGACAACCCCCACGCGAGCAGCTACTCCCGCCGCCGCACCACGCCCCCGCCGCGGGGCTAGGCTCCGCGGTCGCGGGTGCGGCGGGGGCGGGACAGCGTCGTCCCCCCACTGGCGAGGACGACGAGCCCGACGGCGACCCACTGGCGGACGCCGAGCACCTGCCCCAGCATGACCCACCCCGCGAGGGCGGCGACGGCCGGCTCCAGACTCAGCAGGATCCCGAACACCCCCGGCGGCGTGCGCCGCAACGCCGCGAGCTCCAGCGTGTACGGCACCACCGGCCCCAGCAGCGCGGTCCCCGCCGCGAGCAGCACCAGCCCCGGGTCCGTGACGACCACCGCCGCACCCCGGGCCCCGAGCGGCAGGGTGACCAGCGCCCCGACGGCCATCGCGACCGCCAGGCCGCCCGTCCCCGGCACGCGCCGCCCGACGGACGCCGCCGTGAGGATGTAGCAGACCCAGAACCCGCCGGCGCCGAGGGCGAGCAGCAGGCCGACCGCGTCGGCGGCGGCGACGGGCGACCCCGCGCCGCCGGCACCCGCACCCCCGGACACCGCGCCGTCGGCCGCGCCCCCGGCGCCCGTGACCGCGCCCGCGCCGAGCAGGCCGACCCCGACGACGGCCACGACGACCCACACCATGTCCCGGGCGCTGCGCGACCGCACCGCGGCGAGCAGCAGCGGCCCGAGGAACTCCACCGTCACCGCCACCCCCAACGGCACCCGGTCGAGCGAGGCGTAGAACAGCCCGTTCATCCCGCCGAGGGCGACGCCGAGGAGCACGACCGCCCGCCACGCCCGCCGGTCCCACGAGCGGACCCGCGGCCGGGTCGCCGCGAGGAGGACGAGGGCGGCGAGGACGAGCCGGACCGACGTCGTCCCCCACGTCCCGGCGGAGGGGAACAGGTGGGTCGCCGCCGAGGCCCCGAACTGGAGCGAGACGCACGACCCGAGGACGAGGGCCACGCCGCCGACCGAGGCCGACCGCGGGCGCGACGGGGGAAGCGACGCCGGGACGGGGTCGGCGGCGGGACGGCTCCGGGGCCGGGGGGTGACAGCCATGACGACGAGTATGGGAGGCCGACCCCGCCGGAGTCCACCTGTGCAGCCCCGCCCCGCGCAGCCGTGCAGCCCCGCCCCGCGCAGCCGTGCAGCCCCGCCCCGCGCAGCCGGCGGCCCCCGCCCCACGCGCCCGTGCAGCCCCGCCCCGCGCGCACCATTCCCGCGACTCCCGCCCCGCACCCCGGAACAATCACAACAACCTTTTTCAGTAATGTCATCTGTGCTATAACCCCCGTCTCCCCCGCCCGCACTCATGTGACGGGAGAAAACCATTGTGTTGCGGGGGTGACCCCCCGATTCCACTGTGCGGGACACAGCGCGCAATGAGATATTTCGGACCACGGGACACCCCACCACCGGCGGGGTGCGGACGACCCCGCCGGGGCCGTTCACCCGCGCACGGGAACGTACGGAAACACGTACAGAAAACAGCACGTCACCACGTCGTCAACGAGACAACCCAAGGGAATCATGCCTGTCCACCCTCTCGCGGAGCACATCTCCTTCGCCCGGAAACACTCCCCCTTCTACAGGGACCTCTACCGCGAACTCCCCCCGGAGGTGCATTCCCCCGACGAGCTTCCGGTCACGGACACCGTCGCCTTCTGGCACGCGAACACACCGACGGGAAACTCGGTCCTCACCGCACCTCTTAATGATGCTCTCGTATTACGGAGTGGTGGCACGACTGGAGCTCCAAAGTTCTCCTTCTGGACAGCCGCGGAATGGGCGGAGTTCACCGCCGCGTTCGGCCACGGCCTCGCCGCCGCCGGGCTCCCCGCCGGGTCCCGGGTCGCCGACCTCTTCTTCGTCGGCGACCTCTACGCCAGCTTCACCTTCGTCATGGACTCCCTCGCCCGCTGCCCCGTCCAGACCGTCCGCCTGCCCGTCGCCGGCTCCACCCCGCCCGACCACGTCACGGACACGCTCCGGCAGTTCCACGTGGACGTCGTCGCCGGGCTTCCGACGACCCTGCGCACCCTCGCCGAGCACGTCATCGCCACCGGCGAGCCCCTCGACGAGGTGCGCACGATCCTCTTCGGAGGTGAGCCGGTCTTCGGGGACCAGAAGGTCCTTCTCGACGCCGCGTTCCCCCGGGCGGACGTCCGCTCCCTGGGCTACGCCAGTGTCGACGCCGGCCTCCTCGGCACCCCCGTCCCCGGCGACGACCCCCGCGTCCACCGCGTCTGCGCGCCGTACACGGTCACCGAGATCGTCGACGACGTCACCGGCGCCCCCGTCACCGACCCCGGCGTGCCGGGCGACCTCGTCGTCACCGACCTGCGCCGACGGCTCATGCCGGTGCTCCGGTACCCGGTCGGCGACCGGGCGGAGTGGGTCGACGCCTCCCGGACGACGTTCCGCCTGCTCGGGCGCGGCGAGGCGGGCGTGCGCATCGGCCACGTGACCCTGTACCCCGGCGACGTGCGTGACGTCCTCGCCGGCGTCGACACCGACGGTGAGGTCACGGACCACCAGCTCGTCGTCCGCCACCACGACGGCCGGGACGGGCTCATCCTCCGCGCCGCCGTCGCCGACCCGGAGGCGGACCACTCGGCCCTCGCCGGGCGGTTCGTCGCGGCCCTCGACGTCGCCCGGCCGAACCACGCGGAGGCCGTCGCCGCCGGGGACGCCCACCCGGCGCGCGTGGAGTGGGTGCGGCACAGCGGCCTCGCGGTGAACCCGCGCTCCGGCAAGCTCGTGCGGGTCGTCGACGAACGGCCGCTGTCGTGAGCGCCCCCGCGGCCGCCCGCCGCCGGGTGTCCGCCCCGGTCATCGTCCGCAGCCCCGCCTTCGCCGCCGTGTGGGTCGGCCAGGTGCTCACCCAGACCGCGGGCCGCATGGCCCAGGTCGGCGTGGTGTGGTGGCTGGTCAGCGCCGCGTCCGGCGGTCACCCGGGCAGCCGGGCGGGGATCCTGCTCACCGTGGCGACGCTCCCGGCGGTCCTGTTCGTCCACCTCGTCTCCCGGCTCATCGCCCGGGGGCGGCACCGCCGGACGCTCGTGCTGGCGTGTCTCGGCGCGGCGGTCGTCGCGGCGCTCGCGACGGCGGCGTCGGTCGCGGGGACGGTGCCGCTCGTCCTCGCGTGTCTCGTGTGCCTGCTCCTGGCGACGTGTCAGGCCGTGTTCGACCCGTGTGTCACGACGTCCGTCCCCGAACTCGTCGAGGACCGGGACATCGAGGCGGCGACGGGGTTCGAGTTGTCGACGCAGTCCGCCGCGGGGCTCGCCGGGGGTTTCCTCGGCCCGGTGGTCGTCGACGCCGTCGGTGTGACCGGGCTGTTCGCCGCGTGCACCGCCGGGTACCTCGTCGCGGCCGGGGTCGTCTCACTCAGCGGGATCGCCCGGGTGGGCGGGTCCGCCGGTCCGCGGAGCGGGACGTCGTCCCCCGACGGCGCCGGTGTCCCGCAGAGCGCGACGGTCCCGGACCCCGCCGCACCGGAGACCCCCACCCCCGCCCGCGGGCCGTGGGCGGTGCTCGCCGCGATGCCCCGCATCCGCACGATCCTCCTGTGCTTCACCGCGGCGAACCTGTTCACGACGGCCGTCTTCGTCGTCATGCCCCTGTTCGCCCGCACCGTCCTCCACGGCACGGGCGCCACCGCCTCCCTCTTCGAGGCCGCCCTCGGGGCCGGCACGATCCTCGGCGCGGCGACCGGCTCCTCCCTCCGCGGGCGGGCGACGACGACCGGCGGGATCTGCCTCGGCGTCGCCGCGGTCTCCTTCGCCGCGCCCGGGGTCCTGCCGTCCCGGCCCGTGACGGCCGCCGGGCTGCTCGTCGCCGGGTGGTGCATCGGCGCGATCGGGGTGCGTTTCGTCTCCATGTTCCAGCGCACGGTCCCCGCCGCGGACAAGCCGGCGTTCTTCGCGGTCATGCAGGCGCTCGTCAGCGCGACGCTGCCGGTGGCGTCCCTCGTGTTCGGGGCGCTCGGCGACGTCGTGGACGTGCGGGTGCTGTGGGTCGTCCAGGGTGTCGGGCTCGTGCCCGTGGCCGTCGCGCTGTGGGCCGTCGGCCGACGCGGGGAGGTGGCCCGGTGACCGCCCCCGACCTGCGCCGCACCGACGCCGCGCCGACCGTCGTCGCGTCCGGCGTGCCGCCGTGCGCCCCCGCCGCCGGCGCGGCCGGCGCGGCAGCCACGCCCGGCGCAACCGGCCCGGCAGCGGCGGCCGACGTGGCCACCGCGGCCGACGCCCCGGCGCTCGTCCGCCTCTACGACGAGGTCTACGGCGGGCACTACCCGCTGCCCTTCGGCCGCGACGTGGCGACCGTCCGCGCGTACACCGGCGACCCCTCCGTCCACTGGGCCGTGATCAGGGACGACGCCGGCCTCCCCGTCGCCTCGGCGCTCGTGCACACCGACCCGCCCCACCGGACCGGCGTCCTCGCCGGGATCGCGGTGCACCCCGCCCACCGGGGCCGTGGCCTCGCCGACGCGGTGACCGGCGCGGCGTGCGCCGCCGCGGTCGACGCGGGGACCGTCGACTCCCTCTACGCGACCGTGCGGCTGCGCTCCCCCGGCCCCCGGCACGTGGTGCTCAACCAAGGGTTCCGCCCGGCGGGGATCCTGCCCGGCGCGGCGCTCGTCGACGGCCAGGAGGACCTGGGCTACTACGTCCTCCACGCCGCCGGCGCCCGCGCCCGGCGCGTCGACCCGGTGGCGGTGGACCCGCGCCTCACCCCGCTCCACGAGTTCACGCTCGCGTGGACCGGCTGGGGCGCGCCGGGGCCGTACGGCCGGTCCTGCCCCGCCGCCGCGCCGTGCCCCGCGTCGGGCACCGGTGGAGCAGCGTCGGGCACCGGTGGCGCGGGGGTGAGGGCCGGCACCGGTGCAGGAGCCGGCGGCGCATCGGGCACCGGGAGCACGGGAGCCGTCACCACCCCGGACGACGCGCAGGTCACGGACGTGCAGGTCACGACGGACCCCGTGACCGTCGCCCGCGTCGCCGCGGCCGCCGACCGGCCCGTCGGCACGGCGTGGTCGGTGAGCACGACGCTCCACCGCCCCACGGCCGTCGTCACCCCGGCCGGCACCGACCCCACGGACGCGGACGTCCCGGCGCTGCTCGTCGACGTCGACACCCTCTGCCACAGCTGCCGCGTGACGGGCGTGCGCCCCGGGTCCGGCGTCCGCCCCGGGGGCGCCCCCGCGACCCCGCCGGCCCCGCGCCCCCGCCTGGCGGACCTCGTCGCCGCCTACTCGGCGCTGCTGCTGCGCGACGGCGTGCCGTACCTCGACGTCCGCGTGCCGCTCGACGGCACCGTCACCGCCGGCGCGCTGCTCGACTGCGGGTTCCGACCCGTGGCCGTGCACCCCGCCGGGCGGTGGGACGGCACCCGGTTGCACGACGAGGTCATCCTCGCCCGCACCGACGCCCGCGCCACCGCCCCCGACCCGGCGGCCCCGACCGACCGGGCCGACCGGACAGCCCCGGAAACCCCGCCCGACCCGACCACCCCACCCTCCCCCACCGACCGCGACACCCCGGAGGTGACCCGGTGACCCCACCGACCCCCGCCACACCCACGCCGCACCCGGCGGTCCCCTACGACGTCCCCCTCACCGTCCCCGACCCCGGCGCCCTCCCCGACGTCCAGGCCCTCTGCGACATCGACGACCCGTGGACCGCCGGCCCGGACGCGGACGCGCTCTTCACCCGGGCGATGGCGCAGACCGACCGCTGGCACGCCGCGCGCAGCCACTTCTGGGCCGCGGTGCGCGACGGCCACGCCGGCGACGTCGGCGCGCCCACCGCGTCGACCGGCCGCCCGGCCGCCGCCGGCCTCACCGTCCCCGCGCTCCCGGCCGCGTTCCTCAAACGCCACGAGGTCGTGTCGGTCCCGCCGGAGGACGTCGCCCTCGAACTCACGTCCTCCGGCACGAGCGGCCAGAAGTCCCACATGCTCTTCGACCACTGGACCATCGACGTCGCCCAGCGGATGGTCGCGCGGGTCTTCGCGGCGGAGGGCTGGGTGGAGACGGAGCACAGCGTCGACTACCTCCTCTTCAGCTACGAACCGGCCCGCGGGTTCGACGTCGGCACGGCGTTCACCGACAACTACCTGTGCGACTTCGCCCCGGCCCGCCGCGTCACCCACGCCCTGCGCCGCACCGGCGACACCTCCCCGACGCACGAGGTGGACCTGGCCGGCTGCATCGCCGCCGTCGACCGCGCGGCCCGGGACGGGGTCCCGCTGCGCATCCTCGGCTTCCCGTCGTTCCTCGTCGCCATGCTCGACCGGATGCGGGCGACGGGCCACCCGCCGGTGGACCTGCCGGCCGGCTCGCTCGTCTTCACCGGCGGCGGCTGGAAGACCCACGCCGACCGGGAGATCCCCAAGGACGAGTTCCGCCGCCGGGTCCGCGACGGGCTCGGCATCCCGGAGGTGCGCGTCCGGGACAGTTTCGGCTCGGTCGAGCACTGCGTGCCCGTCGTCGAGTGCGACCACCACCGCCTCCACCTCACGGTGTGGGCCCGGGCGGTCGCGCGGGACGTCGCGTCACTGGAGGCGCTGCCCCACGGGGGCCGCGGGTTCCTCCACCTCATGAGCCCGTACATCACCTCCGTCCCCGCGCACAGCGTGCTCATGGGGGACATGGCCTCCGTCCACGCCGGCGCGGAGTGCCCCTGTGAGGTGGGGACGGACTGGTTCACCCTCCACGGCCGCGCGGGGGTGAGCCGGAACCGCAGTTGCGCGGTCGCGGCCGCCGAGATGTTGACGAGCGGGAAGGGAGCACCGGCATGAGCCACCACTGGCAGGGACGGGACGTCACGGAGGAGGAGCTGCCCGGGCTCATCGACGGCCTCGTCGCGGAGGCCGGGCGGGTGACCGCGGAGCCGACGCCCGTGCAGGACATCCTCGCGGCGTGCGGCCGGGTCGCGGCGGACCTCGCCGACCCCGGGTCGGAGCTGCACCGGCGGCTCACCGACGCGGGGGTCGGCGCGGAGGAGGTCCACGACCTCGCCGTCGCGATGACCCCGGACGCGCTGCGGCTGCGCCTCGCCCGGGAGCTCGGCGACCGGGTCGCGCCGGGGACGTTCCGCCGCCCGGACCCGCTGCGCACCGTGTACGAGTGCTGGGCCCCGCTCGGCGTGCTCGTGCACGTCGCGCCGTCGAACGCCCCGGCGGTCGGGGTGCTCAGTGTCGTGGAGGGGCTGCTCACGGGCAACCTCAACGTCCTCAAGGTCGCCGGCGGGGTGCCGTCCCCGGCGCTGACGGTGCTGCCCGCCCTGTGCCGCGCGGACCCGGGTGGTGCGGTCGCCCGGCGGACGGCGGTGCTGGCGGTGCCGTCGTCGCGACGGGACATCCTCGGGCCGTTGTACGCGTGCGCCGACGGCGTCGCCGTGTGGGGCGGCGAGGAGGCGGAGCGGGACATCACCGCCCAGGTCTCCCCGGGGTGCCGGGTCGTGGCCTGGGGTCACCGGTTGTCCTTCGCGTACCTCACGCCGGAGGCCGCCGGGGACGACGCCACGCTCGCCGCCCTCGCCCGGGACATCGACCGGTTCGGTCAGCAGGCGTGTTCGAGCCCCCAGGTCGTCTACCTGGACACCGAGGGTCTCGCCGGGGACGGCACGGGGTCCGGGTCGGGGGACGACGCCGCCCTGCGCGGGTTCCGTGACACGCCGGCGACGGGGGCCGTCGCCGACCTGGCGGACCGCCTGGCCGGGCACCTCGACCGGGTGACCGGCGGGGGCGGGGGCGGCGGCACCCTGACCGCGGGGGCCGGTGCCGGCGCGTCCGGGCCGCTGGCCGGCGAGGCCGGTGCCGGGGCTTCCGGACCGCTGGCCGGCGAGGTCATGACCGGCGACGACATCAGCGAACCCGAGCAGGCGGAGATCACGACCGCCGTGGAGGTCGCCCGCTTCGAGGCGTGCCTCGGCCTCACCGAGGTGACGACCGCCCCGGACGGCCGGTGGCGGGTCATCGCGGACCGCCGGCCGGTGCTCGCCGCCTCGCCGCTGCACCGGACGGTGTCCGTGCGCCCGCTCCCCCGCAGCCGGGTCACCGAGGTGCTGCGCCCGATGCGCCGCTACCTCCAGACCGTCGGGATCGCCGGCTCCCCCGCCGACGTCGCCACCCTGTCCCGGCTGGTCATCGCCGCGGGGGCGGACCGGGTCACCCCGGTGGGCGGGATGACGGACGGCTACCCCGCCGAACCGCACGACGGTCTCTACCCGCTCCAGCGGTTCTCCCGCCGGGTGTCGGTGCGCCGGGACGAGCCGGCGTTCGGTGCCGTTCCGGTGTTGGACGACGTCGTCCCCCGGCCCCCGGACCCCGCGCGGACCGGGCCGTCGGCACCGGCTGCACCGACCGCGACCCCGCTGCTCACGAAGGAGGCCGTCCAGGCGGGCCTGCCCGACGTACCCGACGCCGCGGCCCGGCTGTACGTCCGCACCGGCGGCAGCTCCGGGGCGCCGGCGCTGTCCCTGTACACGTACCCGGACTACACCGACCAGATGCGCGCGGTGGCGGACGGCCTGCTCGCCGCCGGGTTCGACCCCGCCCGCCGGCGCGTGGCGAACCTCTTCTTCGGCGGGTCGATGTACGGCGGCTTCCTCAGCTTCTTCACCGTCCTCGAGCAGCTCAACGCCGTGCAACTGCCCGTCGCCGCGACCCCGGACTACGCCGCCGCCGCCGACGCGGTCATCCGCCACGGGGCGGACACCCTGTTCGGGATGCCGTCGTACCTCTGGCAGCTGCTCCACGCCCGGCGGGACGAGTTCCGCCGGTACGGCCGGCTCCGCGCCCTGTACTACGGCGGCGAGCACCTCACCGCGTCCCAGCGCCGCGTGCTCCGCGAGGACTTCGGCATCACGGAGATCCGGTCCGCCACGTACGGCAGCACGGACCTCGGGCCGCTCGGCTACCAGTGCCGCGCGTGCGAGGGGTCGGAGCACCACATCCACGCCTCGCTCGTCGACGTCGAGGTCGTGGACGTCGCGGCGGACCGCCCGGTGCCGACGGGCGAGGTCGGACGCCTGGTCTTCACCTCGCGGCTGCGGCAGGGGCAGCGCCTCGAGCGGTACCTCATCGGCGACCTCGGGCGGATCCTGCCCGGTCCGTGCGCGTGCGGCAGCACCGTCCCCCGGATCGAGCTGCTCGGCCGGCACGGGGACGTCGTGCGCGTCGGGGCGTGCAGCTTCCACCACGGCAACGCCGCCGCGGTGCTCGAGGAGCGGCTGGGCTACAGCGGGGAGATGCAGTTCATCGTCACCTCCGGCGCGGAACGGGAGACGCTCACGGTGGTTCTCGACGAACGCTACTGCGACAATCCCGGGGACGCCCGCCGCGTGCTGGACGAGGACGTGTGGGAACTCGCCGAGGCGCAGGAGGACGGGATGCTCACGCTGGACGTCGTGGCCGTCGACGCGGCGACGATGGTGCGCACGCCGACCAGCGGGAAGCTGCGGAAGGTCGTCGACCGGCGCTGACGGGGCGGGGTGGGGGCCGGGCGCGGGGGGGGCGGCGGCCGAACAAGCGCGGGCGCGGGCGCCCTTCCCCGGACAGCCAGGTCAGAGCGCGGCCGGGGGCCTGGGCGCGGCGGCGCCCCACTCCCCTACGGTCAGGTCAGAGCGCGGCGGAGACGCTGTAGCCGTTGTTCGCCGCGGCCTTCATCACGTGGTCGAACGCACCGTTGTCGGCGCTCGTGTCGTAGTCCCACGGCAGGACGATGTGGAGGTGGTGGTTCTCCTCGTCGAAGGTCAAGGTCATGAGCGTGTGGCCCGCCTTCTGCTCCTCGAGGGCGAGGACCCGCTTGACCGCGTTCTGGCCGGAGGCGATGAGCGGGCGCGTGCCGGTCGTCGGCGTGGAGGCGGTACCCGTCGTCGTGTCCGTCGTCGGCGTGGACGTGGTGGCGTGGCCGCCACAGTTCGCGGCGGGGTCGGCGTCCCCGCCCGTGTGGGCGCAGTTCGCGGCGGCCGGCGCGGAGGTGGTGGACGTCGAGGTCGTGGCGGCGGTGCCGGCCCCCGCGGCGGCCGGGAGGGCGACCGGGGTGAGCTCCTCACCCGTGGACGGGTCGTGGGCGACCGGCGCGTGCGGGATGAGCTCCGGGCGGTCGATGCCGAGGATCCCCCGGAGGTCCGCGACGATGCCGGAGAGCGCGTCGGACGACTGCGGGGCGGAGGACTGCGGGGCGGACGAGGCGGCGCCGGCGATGCCGGCACCGGCACCCAGGGTGACGGTGGCGAGGGCGGCCGCGGCAGCGAATCGACGGATCATCATGGGAAATTCCCTTCTCGAGCGGACCCGGTCATGCCGGGTCGCGCGTCAGTCAGTGGTTCACTTGTGCTCCCCTGTATCTACCACCGAATGATCCGTTATTCCGCATCGGAACAATGCCATTCCCCCGCGACCATTCTTCATGATTATTCCGTCCCGCCACGATCCGGCGTGACCTCGACAGACCGCCATTCCGTCACGTCGATGTATCACGGGTGGCGCGTCGTCGTGAACCACGACGGGACTCCCCCACCACCGAAACTCCGTGCACCACCCTGTTCCACGACGGGACTCCCCTACAGCAGAAACTCCGTGCACCGCCACGTTCCACAACGCGCATCCCCCGCAGCAGAAACTCCGTGCACCACCGGAATCACCGGAGCGGGGCACGCGAAAAGCCCGGGCACATCGTGCCCGGGCCGGCGGAACATCCCACCGGACCCGCGGGGACATCCCCGGCGCGGCCCGACGGTGACCGGTCAGCGGTCGGCGGTGACCGAGAAACCGTTGATCTGGAGCGCCTTGGTGACGTTGACGAGCGCGTCGTTGTCCTTCTGGAGGTCGTACTCCGGCGCGAAGGAGATGTGCGCGCGGTTGCCGTCGATGAACTGGATGTCCATGAGCTTGTGGCCGGCCTTCTGCTCCTCGAGGGCGAGGACGCGCTTCACGGCGTTCTGGCCGGTGGGCAGCAGCGTCGGGCGGGCGGGAGCGGCCTTCTCGCCGAGGTCGAGCTGCGGGCGGTCGACGCCGAGGAGACCCTGCAGGTCCGCGACGATGCCGGAGAGCGCGTCGGAGGACTGCGGGGCGGAGGACTGCGCGGGGGCGTCGCCCTCGAGCTGCGGACGGTCGGCGCCGAGGATGCCCTGCAGGTCCGCGACGATGCCCGTGGCGGCGTCGGAGGAGGACTCGGGGGTGGCGGTCGCGGCACCGGCGACACCGGCACCCGCACCGACGGTGACGGTCGCGAGGGCGGCCGCGGCGGCGAAACGACGGATCATCATGGGGGATTCCCTTCTCTTCCCGCCTCGACGGGGTCACCCCGGGCGGAACGTGTGTGTCAGAAGCTGACTATTACACAACAGGGTGTACCACTCTTCCTGAGATTATCCTTCATAAGACGACAAAAGTCCCGGGCGCGCTCCCCCCGAAATAGACTTTCGTCTCCACCCGCGTGGCGGGAAGTGACCGGCGCGATCGCGGGGGCGCGACGGGTGCGGGGTGGTGGACAGCGTCGTCACCCCGGCGCGTCCTGCGCACCTTCCCCGCGTATCCCCGCCGCATCCGCCGTCCCCCGCGGCCTCTCACGCGCCCCCGCAGCATCCACAGTCCCCCGCGGCCGCACGGTTGTTACCGTGGCCCCATGTCTGCGAACTCCCGTTCCCCCCGAGGTCACTCCCACCGGCCCGGTCGGCCCCACCAGCGCCCCGGCGGGCCGGACCGCCGCGGGCAGGCCGAGGCGCACGGCCGGCGCGCCGCACGGCAGGGGTCACCCGGGGCCGACGGCGCGTTGGCCGACATCCTGCTCGGCATGGACGGTGCCGGCTACGGCGCCTACAAGTCTCTCCGCGGCGTCCACGATCTCCCGCTGACCGGCGCACCCGGCCCGGACTCCGCCCACCCGGACTCCACCGCAGAGGGCTCCACCGGCCCGCACCCCACCACACAGGACACCACCCACCCGGACACAACCGGCCAAGGCCCCACCCACCCGCACCCCACCGCGCCGCTGACCCTGTCGGTGGACACGGTCCAGTCGGACCCGTTCGCCCCGCCGTCGCTGATCCAGGTCTCCGTGCCCTTCGCCGCGACGGGCATCGACCCGGCGCTCACCCACGACGTCGGGATCACAGCCGTGACAGATCACCTCGCCCGTCGTGTGGCACATGCGGTTCGACGCCACTCTCCGCGCGGGGGCAAGTCCGCCGGGGCCCTCACAGTCGACGCCCTCGGCCAGGAGGTGCTCGACCGCGCGACCGTCGTACTCGACCGGCCCGCCACCGGTGACGCTCCCGGTACCGCCGCCGACGACGCCCACCCCGCCCCGGTCGCCGTCCGGGTCCGCCTCGAGGCCGCTCTGCCCGCCCACGGCCGCCGCATCGCGGGCCGCGCCGCCGCCGCGCTGCTCACCGGCGCACTCCCGGCCGTGATCGAGGATGCCCTGCTCACGATGGACGCCGCCGCCCACGCCGACCTCGCGGCCGCCGTCGCGCTGCACCGCGACCAGGCGGCGCTCCGTTCGGCGCTCGCCGAGGAGGGGCTCGTCGGCTTCGTCGCCGACGGCTCGATCCTCCCCCGCGCCGCGGGCGACAGCCCCCTCCCCCTCGCCGACGCCCTCCCCTTTACCTCGCCCGAGTCCCTGCGCCGCCGGTTCACGCTCCCGTCGGGCCGGGAGATCACGGGCATGGGCGTGCCGCAGGGTGTGACACTCATCGTCGGCGGCGGCTATCACGGCAAGTCCACTCTGCTGACGGCCCTCGAGCACGGCGTCTACGACCACGTCGCCGGCGACGGCCGCGAGTTCGCGCTCACCGTCCCCGACGCCACCTCCCTGCGCGCCGAGGACGGCCGCGCCGTCACCGCCGTCGACGTCTCCCCGTTCATCCGCGACCTGCCCACCGGCGCGGACACCACCCGCTTCACCACGACGAACGCGTCCGGGTCGACGTCCCAGGCCGCCGCCGTCATGGAGGCCCTCGAGGCCGGCGCGACGGCGCTGCTCATCGACGAGGACACCTCCGCGACGAACGTCATGATCCGCGACCCGCGGATGCGCGACCTCGTGCCGACCACGAAGGAGCCGATCACCCCGCTCGTCGACCGCGTGCGCGGCCTGTGGGAGGACCACGGCGTCTCGACGGTGCTGGTCGCCGGCGGGTCCGGGGCGTTCATCGACGTCGCGGACACCGTCATCATGCTCGACGCGTACCGCCCCTCGGACATCACCGACCGCGCCCGTGCCCTGGCGCAGCCGGTGGAGGCGCTGGCGCCGGTCGCGCTGCCGACGCCGCGTGTCCCGGCGCGCGGTGGCCTCGACGCCGGCGGGCGCGGCGCGGACGGGCAGCGGTCCGGCAGGCGCGGCGCGGACGGGCAGCGGTCCGGTGGGCGCGGCGCGGGCGGGCAGCACTCCGGCGGGCACCGTGGCCGGCCGCCGAAGCCCCCGCAGGCGAAGGGGCTGCGCACGATCCGCCACGGCGACGAGTTCATCGACCTCGCGGCGGTGTCCCAGCTGGTCGACGCGTCGCAGACCCGCGCCGTCGCCGCCGTCCTCGCGGAGCTCGCCCGCGCCGCCGACGGCCGCACGCCCCTGCGGGACCTGGTCACGGAGGTCCTCGACAGGGCCGCGCGGGAGGGGGTCGACGCCCTCTCCCCCTACGGTGGCCGCGGCGACGGCACCGGGCGCCCGTCCCATCCGGGCAGGCTGGCGGTCCCGCGGGTGCACGAGGTCATGGCCGCGGTGAACCGCTACCGCCTGCTCCGCATGGCCTGACGCCCCCGCCCCGCTCACGCTGCCCCACGGCGTGGCTAAGTTTTTTGCACGAATCAGGCCCAAAACGTGCAAAGACCTTAGCCACTGCCCGACCACCCGGCCGCCTCAGCCGCTCCCCGCGCGTCCGGCAACGTCCCTCCACTCACGCCGCCCGGCCACACCGACCGCTCACACCACCACGCCGCGTCAACCGCTCACAGCCCCGGCGTGGCTAAGTTTTTTGCACAAATCAGGCCCAAAACGTGCAAAAACCTTAGCCACTCCCGGCCGCTCGGCCACGGGACGCCCCAAGCCGCCCAGCCACGCCGGCCTCTCACACCCCCGGCCACCCGGCCACGCCGGCCTCTCACACACCGGCGTGGCTAAGTTTTTTGCACGAATCAGGCCCAAAACGTGCAAAAACCTTAGCCACTCCCGGCCGCTCGGCCACGGGACGCCCCAAGCCGCCCAGCCACGCCGGCCTCTCACACCCCCGGCCACCCGGGCACGCCGGCCGCTCACACCACCACGCCGCGTCAACCGCTCACACCCCCGGCGTGGCTAAGCTTTTTGCACGAATCAGGCCGAAAACGTGCAAAAACCTTAGCCACACCGCCGGACCGGCGACCGGAGGGGCCTCCGCGCCGGCCACCCCACCGACCGCCCGGCCGCCCAGCCACACCGCCCCTCCTACCGCACGTCCCCGCCCTCGCCGAGCGTCACGGCCTCCGGGGTGAGCTCACCGACCGAGTGCACGCCCATGAGCTGCATGGTCCGCGTCATGGACTCCTCGAAGAGGTCCAGGACCTTGTCCACGCCCCGCCGCCCACCGGCCATGAGCCCGTACAGGTACGCCCGCCCGATGAGGCAGAAGTCCGCGCCCTGTGACACGGCGGCGATGACGTCCGCGCCGTCCATGATCCCCGTGTCCACGCCGATGGTGACGTCCGGGCCGACGGCCTCGCGCACCGCCGGCAGCAGGTGCAGTGGCACGGGCGCGCGGTCGAGCTGGCGGCCGCCGTGGTTGGACAGGATGACGCCGTCGACCCCGTGCTCGAGCACGCGCTGCGTGTCCTCGACGGACTGCAGGCCCTTGCACACGAGGTTCCCCGGCCATTCCTTCCGCAGCCAATCGAGGTCGTCGAAGGTGAGGGTCGGGTCGAACATCGTGTTGATGAGCTCGGCGACGGGCCCGCTGTGCCGGGACAGGGACGCGAAGCTGAGTTGCTCGCGGGTGAGGAAGTTGAACCACCACGCCGGCCGGTACGCCGCGTCGACCACGGTCTTGAGCGTGAGCTGCGGCGGGATGCTCATGCCGTTGCGCACGTCGCGGAGCCGCGCGCCGGCGACGGCCGTGTCCACGGTCACCATGAGCGTGCGGTACCCGGCTTCCCAGGCGCGGTGGATGAGCGCCATCGACGCGTCGCGGTCCTTCCACAGGTAGAGCTGGAACCAGTTGTCGCCGTCGGGGGCGTTGCGCGCGACGTCCTCGACCGACGCCGTGCCCATCGTGGACAGGCCGAAGCCGATGCCCCGGTCCGCCGCGGCGGCGGAGCCCGCGTACTCGCCTTCGGAGTGCATGAAGCGCGTGAATCCGGTGGGGGCGATCATGAACGGCATTGTCCAGTGGCGGCCGAAGATCTCGGTGCCGAGGTCCACGTCGGTGACGTCGCGGAGGACCCGGGGGTGGAGGACGACGTCACGGTACGCGGCGCGGGCCCGGGCGATGGAGATCTCCTCCTCGGCGGCCCCGTCGACGTAGTCGAACGCCGGCGTGGGGGTCCGCCGCTTCGCGATCCGCCGCAGGTCCCACACGTCCGCGGCGGTGGCCAGCCGGCGTTCGGTGACGTCGAGCGTGGGGCGGCGGAAGTGCATGAGCGGTGCGAACTCGCGCGGGTCCGGCTGCCGTCGGCGGAGGGCCGGCGGCGTGGGTCGGGGGGTTCGACGCCGCCCTGGCCGGGTGCCGCGATCACTGCCGTGGTCGCTGCCGGGCGTGGTTCGGCGCCGGTCGGTGTGGCGTTCTGAGTGGTTGTCGGCGTGGCTCCCGGCGCGGCTCTCTGCCTGGCTGTCTCTGCGGCTGTCGGCGTGATTCTCTGCGTGGCTCCCTGCGTGACTGTCCGCACTGTCCGCGCGACTGGCGCTCTCGCTGTCGGCGTGATTCCCTGCGTGGCTCCCTGCCTGGCTGTCCGCGCGGCTGACTCTCTCGCTGTCGGCGTGATTCTCTGCGTGGCTCCCTGCGTGCCTGTCGGGCATGCGGCGTCCTCCTCCGGTCGGGTCCGCCCCGACTGGGCGGACGGTCCTCGTTCCCCCACTACCCGGGACGTTACCCTCCCCTCAGTACGAGGCGCCGTCCAGCGGCATCCGGGGGGGACCCGCCCGACTGCCCGGCGACAACCGGGGGGACCCGCCCGACCGTCCAGCGACATCCGGGGGGGGGACCCGCCCGACCGTCCAGCGACATCCGGGGGGACCCGCCCGGCCCGCCCCGGGCGTCGGGCTACTTCTCCCAGCCGATGTTCTCCTTCGCCACCGAGGCGAAGGCGGCGGGGCCGATGTTCGCCAGGCCGGGCTTCACGGCGGACATCGCCGGGCCGTTGGCCCAGGGCATGATCCCGTACGTGGACAGCCCCTCCTTCTCCAGCTCGTGGGACTTCTCGATCTGCTCCTTCGCGGTCGGGAGCTTCTGCAGTTCGGCGATCTTCCGGTCCAGCTCCGGCGTGCCGGTGCCGGAGTTGTTGAGCGTGGAGTCGGACGCGTAGACCTGGCCGAAGTACGCCACGCCGTCGGGCGACCCGGAGTTGAAGGCGGAGGCGAAGACGTCGAAGTCCTTCGTCTCGAGGATCTTCGCGAAGTCGGAGGACGGGCGGGACTGGACCTGGAGGTCCACGCCGATGTCCTTCAGCATCTTCTGCAGCGCCGTGGCCAGGGCCTTCGACCCCTGGTCGTCACCGACGAGCACGTACTTCAGGCTGAGCTTCTGCCCGTCCTTCTCCCGGACACCGTCGCCGCCGACGGTCCACCCGGCGTCGTCGAGGATCTTCCTCGCCTCGTCCGGGTTGAAGGAGACGAGGTCACCGAAGATGTCCTTGTACCCGTCCTGGAACTGGAACATCACGAAGGACCCGGGCAGCTTCTCCGTGTAGTCGAGGCCGTTGAACTGGATGGCCGCCATCTGGGAGCGGTCGATGCCCGTCATGATGCCCTTCCGGACCTGGACGTCCTTGAGCAGCGGGGCCTTGGAGTTGAGGGTGAGCAGCACGTTCGCCGTGCGCATCGAGGTGCGGATCTCCACCTTGTCGCCCATCTGCCGGGCGGCGGCGAGGCGTTCCTTGTCGGCGACGCCGGTGGCGTCGATCTCCCCGGCCTTGAACGCGTTGAGGCTCGCCTGGGACTCCATCTGCCGGAAGGTCACGGTGTCGAGCCGGCCCTTCGGACCCCACCACTTCTCGTTGGGCACGAACGTCACGGTGCCGCCCTGGAAGTCGGCGGTGCCGACCTTGTACGGGCCGGCCCCCCACTGGTCGGGCAGCTTCGACAGGAAGCCCTTGTTGAACACCTCCGGGTCGCGGAGCGCGGGGTGGAGGACGCTGGAGAACTGGTTGAACCACCAGGGGAACTCACGGTTGTACGTGACGACGACCTGCTTGTCGTTCTCGCCGCGCACGACGGACTCGATCGCCTCGAACCCGTCGGTCGCCGAGACGATGTAGTCGGGGTTCGACCCGTTCAGGGCCTTCCACGTGGTCTCGAAGGCCCGCCAGTCGATCGGTGTGCCGTCGTTGAACGCGGCCTCCGGTCGGATGTCGTACGTCACGACGGTCTTGCCGTCCTTGACCTCGTCCTTCATGCCGGTGAGGTAGTCCGGGTTGGCCCGGACCGTGCCCTTGCCGTCCATGAGCGTGACCTGGGGCAGGTACCACCCGGCGAGGGTCGAGGTGTAGCCGGTGGCGTCCCCGTGGTCCGGGTTCTGCTGCTCGGCGATCTCATTGATCGCCAGGGTGAGGGTGCCGCCCTGCCGGACGTCCTCCCAGGCCTTCTCGTTGTAGTCGCCGTCGAACTTGATCTGGACGGGCGCTGCGCCGGACCCCCCGGAGGAGTCGCTCCCGCACGAGGCGAGGGTCAGTGCGAGGACGGAGACCGCGGCGGCGACGCCGGCCCGCATCGTTGTCTTTGTCATGGGATGGGTTCCCTTCTGTGGTCGTTGGGGGTGGTTGGGGTCCGATGGCTGGTGCCCTCACGCCCGGTCGGGTGCTCCGGCGGCTCCGGCGGAGCCGGCTGGTCCGGCAGGTCCGGCGGAGCCGGCTGGTCCGGCAGGTCCCGCGGAGCCGGCTGGTCCGGCAGGTCCCGCGGGCCCGGATGGTCCGGGGCGCCCGGGCGGGGCGGTGTCGCCGGGGCCGTCCCGTCGACGTCGCGCCCGACGGCGTTCCACCGCCGGGTCGGGCACGGGGATCGCGGCGAGGAGTTCCCGGGTGTACTCGTGCCGGGGCGCGGTGAAGATCGTCCCGACGTCCCCCACCTCGACGAACTCGCCCTTGTACATGACGGCCACCCGGTCGGACAGGTGCCGCACGACGGAAAGGTCGTGGGAGACGAAGAGATAGGACAGCGACAGCCGCCGTCGGAGGTCGTCGAGCAGGTTGATGACGCCCGCCTGGATGGAGACGTCGAGCGCGGAGACGGGTTCGTCGAGAACGATGACCGACGGGTTCGTCGCGAGCGCCCGCGCGAGGCCGATGCGTTGCCGTTGTCCCCCGGAGAAGTGCCCGGGGAACCGGTCGATCTGGTGCGGTCCGAGGCCGACGAGACGCATGAGTTCCGCGACGCGGGCGTCGATGTCGCCGTCGTGTCCGAGGGCGCGGAGGGGTTCGGCGATGACCTCCCGCACCGTCATCCGCGGGTTGAGGGAGCTCATGGGGTCCTGGAAGACCATCTGGATGCCCCGCCGGGCGGCCCGGCGTTCGCTGCGCGTCATGGTGGCGGCGTCCCGGCCGTCGAGGCGGATCGTCGTCCCCGGGCCCGGGGTGAGGTCCATGATCTCGGTGAGGGTCGTGGTCTTGCCGGACCCGGACTCCCCGACGATGGCCAGGCACTCGCCTTCGCGGAGGTCGAAGCTCACGCCCTTCACCGCGTGGACCGTGCCGACCCGCCGCTTGATGACGGCGCCCTTGGTGAGGGGGAAGTCCTTCTTCAGGTCGCGGACCTCGAGGGTGACGCGGCGTTGCTCCCGGGGGATGCCGGCGAGGATGTCGTCCGGGCGCTCGGGGACGGGGTACAGCCGCCGGCCGTGGAGGAGCCCGCCGGTGATCTCCCCCGCCCGGACGCACGCCGCCAGGTGGGTCTCCCCGGCGGCCGCCGGCCCGACGGCCCCCGTCCCCGTCCCGGCCTCCGGGGCACCGGCTCCCACGTGACCGGCCGCGTCAGGCGCCCCGACGGCCGCGGTCCCGGCCGCCCTCGCCCCCGTCCCCGGGACACCGCCCGCGACGTCCCGGAGCTCCGGCTCCGCCTGCCCGCACCGGTCGAGGGCGACCGGGCAGCGCGGCGCGAACTGGCACTGGTCCCGCAGGTCGATGAGGCGCGGCGGGGACCCGGAGATGGGCGTGAGCGGTTCGTCGGTGGCGACGTCGATGCGCGGCGTCGACCCCAGCAGTCCCACGGTGTACGGCATCCGGGGGTCGGCGAAGATCGAGTCCACGTCGCCGCGTTCCACGGCCCGGCCGGCGTACATGACGAGCACCTCGTCGGCCATCCCGGCGACGACGCCCATGTCGTGCGTGATCATGATCGTCGCGGCGCCGGTCTCCCGCTGGGCGGTGCGCAGGACGTCGAGGATCTGCGCCTGGATGGTGACGTCGAGCGCGGTCGTCGGCTCGTCTGCGATGATGACCCGCGGCCGGTTCGCGATGGCGATCGCGATGACGACGCGCTGGCGCATCCCGCCGGAGAACTCGTGCGGGAAGGACCGGATCCGCAGCTGCGGGTCGGGGATGCCGACGAGATCGAGCAGCTCGACGGCCTCGGCCCGGGCGGCGGCGACGCTGACGTTGCGGTGAACGCGGATGGCCTCGATGATCTGGTCGCCGACCGTGTACACGGGGGTGAGGGAGGACAGCGGGTCCTGGAAGATCATGCCGATGCCCGCGCCCCGGACGGCGGACATCGCGGCGTCGGACATGCCGACGAGCTCCTGACCGCCGAACCGGACCGACCCCTCCACCTTCGCGTAGTCCGGGAGCAGCCCCATGACGGCGAGGGAGGTCACGGACTTGCCGGAGCCGGACTCGCCGACGATGCCGAGGGTGCGGCCGGGGTGGAGGTCGAAGTCGACGCCGCGCACCGCGTGGACGACGCCCGCCTCCGAGGGGAAGCTCACCCGCAGGTCGCGGACGGACAGGACGGGCTCCCCGGTCGCCCCCGCGTCCCGGCGGGGGGTGTGCGCGCCGGTCGTCGCCGGCGCGTCGCGGTGGGGTGTGTGCGCGGTGGTCATGCCGTGCCTCCTGAGCGTGAGTTCGGGTCGAGCGCGTCGCGCAGCCCGTCGGCGATGAACGCCATGGACACCGTGAGCAGGGTCAGGACCCCGGCGGGGACGTAGAACCGCCACGGGGCGGACTCCAGCGAGTCGGCCCCGCCGGAGAGCAGCGTGCCGAGGGAGACCTCGGGCAGGCGCACGCCGAGGCCGAGGAAGGACAGCCCCGTCTCCGCGCCCACGGCCGCGACGACGCCGAGGGTGAACTGGATGACCAGCAGGGACCCGATGTTCGGGATGATGTGCCGCACGACGGTCCGCGCCCGGGAGACCCCCATGTACGACGCCGCCCGCACGTAGTCGTTCTCCCGCACCGTGAGTGCGAGGGACCAGATCACCCGCGCGGGGTACATCCAGCCGAAGGCGACGAGCACGACGACGAGCAGCATCCAGTCCCCTCCCGACCCGCCGACGAGCAGCGCGATGAGCAGGAACGTCGGCACGGCCATGAGGAAGTGGATGGCCGCGAGCACGATCTTCTCCACCGCCCCGCCGTAGAGGGCCGCGCCCGCGCCGATGACGGCGGAGAGCACCGACGTCGCGCCGGACACGGAGACGGCGATGATGAGCGACCGCCCGAGCCCGTGGGCCGTCTGGGCGAGGAGGTCGTTGCCGGCCTCGGTGGTGCCGAACCAGTGCTCGGACGACGGCGGGGCCGAGAGGTTGAGGAAGTCCGGGTCGTCGAAGGCCCAGTGGGTGAGGTTCTCCCCGGCGAGCGCGAAGGCGATGAGCCCGGCGAAGATGACGAGGCCGACGACGGCGGTCCGGTTCCGGAGGAAGCGCCGCAGGTAGAGCCGCCATCGGCCCGTTCCGCGCACCGGTTCGGTGGTGGCGTCCGTGGTCAGGTCCGTGGCGGTGGAGGTCGCGGGGTCCGCCGCGGGACCCGCCGCGGGGTCCGGCCCGGGTGGGTCGCCGTTCACGCCGGTCGCGGGACCTGCCGCGGGCGGGGCACCGTTCACGCCGTTCGCGGGACCTGCCGCGGGTGGGGCGCCGTTCACGCCGGTCGCGGGGTCCGCCGCGGGTGGGGCGCCGTTCACGCCGGTCGCGGGGTCGGGGTGTCGGGGGGTGTGTGACCGTGTTCCGGACATCTAGCTCACCCGCACTCTCGGGTCGAGGGCGACGACGACCAGATCAGCGAGCACCGCCGAGACCGCGACGGTCACGGCGCTGAAGGCGGCGACGGCGGTGGCCCCGTTGACGTCGTTCTGGCTGATCGTCTGGATGAAGTACTGGCCCATCCCGTTCCACGCGAAGATCTTCTCCGTCATCACCGCGCCGGTGAAGATCCCCGGGATAGAGAAGGCGACGGAGGTCGCGACGGGGATGATCGACGTGCGCAGCGCGTGGCGGCGGATCGCCGTGCCCCGGGTGAGCCCCTTGGCCCGGGCGGTGCGCACGTAATCCTCCGCGAGGGTGTCCAGCAGGAGTGTGCGTTGCATGAGGTGGTAGCCCGCGTAGGAGATGACCACGAGCGACACCGTCGGGAGCACGAGGTGTTGGCCGAGGTCGAGGAGCTTCGGGAGGAACCCGGTGACGTCCGGGGACGCGGCGCCGGTGACGTAGAAGACCCGCG
This sequence comes from Corynebacterium bovis DSM 20582 = CIP 54.80, assembly GCF_030408615.1. Taxonomy (NCBI): domain Bacteria; kingdom Bacillati; phylum Actinomycetota; class Actinomycetes; order Mycobacteriales; family Corynebacteriaceae; genus Corynebacterium; species Corynebacterium bovis. Next base: position 1,834,215 of record NZ_CP047187.1, read on the forward strand.
TCCCGGTGGCCTTGTTCACCCACAGTCCGAGGGCGACGACGGCGAGGGACGCGACGACGACGTGGATGTTCATCGTGATGATGGACAGGCCCTGCCACACGCGGTCACCGGCGCGGTACTGCCGGGAGGCGGTGTACACGCCGACCGCGACGCCGATGATGACCGAGAGGACGGTCGCCACGAGCAGGAGCTGGGCGGAGGTCCACATCCGGTAGGAGATCTGGGCGTTGACCGGGTCCCCAGCGGCGAGGTCCCCCAGTCCCAGTGGAGGACGATCCCGGTGAGCCACCGCCACCAGCGGGTCAGCAGCGGCGTCGCCGGGTCGAGGTTGAGTGGGCCGAGCATCCGCGAGATCTGGTCCGCGGACAGGGGCGGGCGGCGTCCGATGTAGTTCGACCGGGGGTCGAGGAACAGGGCCGCGAGAATGTACGCGAGGTTCGTCGCCAGGACGATGACGAGCAACCATCCGAGCGTTCTCCTGATGATGTACCGAATCATGGTCGACCGCCCACTGTCACCACCTCCTCGTGGCGACGGGCCCGTGCCCGCCGCGCCGTGTGCGCTGAAGGTAACACGCAGCTGACAGCCGGATAGAATTTCAATGAAATACCCCCACACGCGCGCTAATTCACTCCCCTCCGGTCACCCCCGCGCCGCGTCGCCGCCGCTGCCGGGACCCGCCCACCGCACCTGCTCACCCGGCCGCCGCACCTGCTCACCCGCTCGCCGCGCCCGCTCACCCGGCCGCTGTGGCAACGTTTTTTGCCGGATTTCGGCCGAAAACGTGCACAAACCTTCGCCACACCGCAGCCCACGGGCCGACACCGGACCCCCTCGCCCGCCACCTCACCCCACGCGCCACAGCCACCACACGCACTCCGGCACCCGCTCACCCGCTCGCCGCACCCACTCACCCGCACCCCGGCAGCCGCCCACCCGCTCGCCTCACCTCTCACGCGCTCGCCTCACCCACTCACCCGGCCGCTGTGGCAAAGTTTTTGCCGGATTTCGGCCGAAAACGTGCACAAACCTTTGCCACACCGCAGCCCACGGACCCGCACCGGGCCCCTTCGCCCGCCACCTCACCCCACCCGCCACAGCCACCACGCACACCCCGGCGCCCCTCTCACCCGTACGCCACAACCGCCCATCCGACTCACCCACTCGCCGCACCCGCTCACCCGGCCGCTGTGGCAACGTTTTTTGCCGGATTTCGGCCGAAAACGTGCACAAACCTTCGCCACACCGCAGCCCACGGGCCGGCACCAGGCTCCCCCTCCCGCCACCGCATCCCACCCGCCCCACACGTCACACCCGCCACGCCCCAGCGAGCGCCCTCCCCCCGTGTCCGCGTCGCCCCGGGGACGTCACCGGACCCCGGTTCACCCGCTGTCCCCGTCACCCCACGGACGACACGATCACGACATCTCCCCAGGTCATGAACCGCATTCCGGCGAACTGTGACGGCACGTTCTGCGAGACCCCGCCGACCGTGATTAGGCTCGGGCGTGCACGTTCGGCGTGCGCTCCACACGACGAATAATACGATTCGCGGAACCCACGTTTTATCGTCACCCATCGTCAACGAAGGAGAGTTCATGTCTGACAACGAGAACGCCAACGTCCACCAGACCTGGGACCAGGACCGCCAGCAGTGGAAGGTCCAGAGCGAGGGCGCCGAGCAGGCGGCCAGCTACCACGACACCGAGGAAGAGGCCCGCGAGGCCGCGCAGACGATCGCGCGTAACCGCGGCACCGACTGGATCAAGCACCGCCAGGAGGACAACACCATCCAGGAGCGCCGCTCCTACAGCGAGTAGGACGCGGGCCGGTCGAGCAATCAGGTCACCCGCCCACCCCCGAGGTGAGCGTTCGGTGACCGTCACGGGCCGGGCTGTCCGATGTCGTCGGGCGGCCCGGCCCGTGACGTGTGTGCCACCCCACGCCCGGGACTCTGCACTACCCCGCCACGCACCACCACACACCCGGGCCGCGCACACCCCGGCCGCCGCACAGCCCCGCCACGCACCGCCACACACCCGGGCCGCGCACACACCGGCCGCCGCACAACCCCGCCACGCACCACCACGCGCCCCGGCCACAGCACTACCCCGCCACGCACCACCACACACCCGGACCGCGCACACCCGGGCCACAACTCAGCCGGCCCACAGGTCGGGCCGGCCACACCACCGCGCACACCCGGGCCAGAACCCGGCGCCGTCACAGGCGGGGGCTGCCGGCACCGCCGCCGGCCAACCAACAGAAAACGCCCCTAACTGCGGAAACGTCGGCGGCGGAGGGGTACGTCGTTCCCTGGGACAGCTTCTCCCCTACCTCACAGAAACCGCACAGACGGGATACACTCACCGGTCATGGACACCAGGACCAGTGACCTCCGCCCGCCCCAGCCCCTCCGGACCGGCGACCGCGCGCCGCGCGTGACCCGCCTGCGCCGCGCGACCCTCGCCACGATCGCCGCCGTCGGCGTCATGGCCGGCTCCGCCCCGCTCGCGGGGGCGCACGCCAACCCCGCCCCGGCACCCGTGCCCGCCGCCGGTGCCCCCGCCGCCGCCGATCCCGCCGGTGCCCCCGCCCCGGCCGATCCCGCCGGTGCCCCCGCCGGCAACCCCGCACCCGCCACCCCCGCGACCCCGCCCCTCGGCACCTCCCTCATGCACCGGGACATGAACTCCTCGGACAGCGTCCCGTGGTCCGGCCCCGGCCAGGGCCAGGCGGTGAAGTGGTCGGTGCCCGGCGGCTCGTGCTCCACGGTCTTCCAGGGCACGGACGGCATGCCCATCGGCCTGTGCACCCGCTACCTGGGCCGGAACCTCACGCCGATCACCCCGTCGGTGACGCTGTTCGACCCGGACACGGCCCAGCCCCTGACGACCCTCGAGCTGGAGAAGCACGGCCTGCTCGGCGGCGTGTACGGCTACCTGGACGAGCAGGGCCGCGTGGTCCTCGCCGAGGGGCACGACATCCTCCGCATCGGCCACCACAAGGACGCCGACGGCTGGAAGCTGACCGTCGACGAGCGCACGCCGCTCGGTGACATCGGCACGGACGCCTCGCTCGCGGGTCTCGTCCCGGACGGCGCGGGCCGCACGTGGTTCGCCACGGAGGACGCGGTGGTCGGCTCGGTCGAGGGGTCGGGCCCGGACGCGACGGTCCGCACGCGGCGCGTCGGCACGGAGCCGGACGAGAAGATCGCCAACGGCCTCACCCCGCGGCCCAACGGCGTGAGTGTCCTCACGACGCACCGGCTCTACGAGGTCGGGGCGGACGCGGACGGCACCCCGGCGGTGCGCTGGCAGCGGGACTACGACCGCGGGTCGGCGCGCAAGCCGGGCCAGCTGTCCTGGGGGTCCGGCTCGACGCCGACGTTCTTCGGTCCGGACGACTCGCGCGTCGCGATCGTCGACAACGCGGACGGCCGGCCGAACCTCATGGTCATGGACGCGGCGACGGGCGAGGACGTGTGCACCATGCCCGCGTTCGAGACCTCCGGGCAGGGCACGGAGAACTCCGTCATCGCCCACGGCGACAGCCTGTGGGTGCCGTCCACCTACGGTTTCGCCTACCCGCCGATGGCCGTCGACGGCCCGGCGTCGCCCGCGAGCGCCCCGTTCACCGGCGGCCTGACGAAGATCGACCTGGTCCGGGACGCCTCGGGCGAGCACTGCGTGCGGCAGTGGGAGAAGCCGGAGGCGCGGCTGTCCACCCTGCCGATGATGACGACGGAGGACAACCGGATCTGGTCGTTCACCACGGATCCGGGTCGGTCGGAGGTCAGTCTCCTGGGGCTCGACGCCGCGACCGGCGAGGAGGTCGTCCGCCGGCCCGTCGGCCGTCTGCCGTTCGACGAGCCGATGGAGCTGACGGGCATGATCGCGCCGAACGGTGACATGTGGCAGGCCACCGCGACGCGGATGGTGAAGATCGAGAAGTAGGGGTCCGGGGGCTGCCGGCGGGTCCGCGCCGGTCAGCGCAGGCCGCGCCGGGGATCAACGCGGGCCGCGCCGGGGATCAGCGCCCCCTCCCCCCGCGCCGGTCAGCGCCCCCTCCCCCGGCGCCGGTCAGCGCCCCCTCCCCCGGCGCCGGTCAGCGCGGGCAGGTGAACTCGGCGCGGAGTTCGGTGGTCCGCGCGTGGTCCTTGTCGTCGGTGACCTGGGAGGTCACGGTCCAGCGGTCGCCGTCGTTCTCGACGGTCGCCTGCGCGCGCTGCGCATCCTCCGCCTCCCACTCCTCGGTGGGGGTCTCCAGGGACAGGTCGTCGAGGCGGTTCTCGCCGTCGGCGACGATCTCCACGTTGAGGCCGTCGCGCCCGTCGGGCCGGTCGACGTCCAGTTCCAGCTGGTCGCGCCCGTCGTCGTGGCCCCATTCGCAGCGGGCGGAGTCGGTCGCGAGGGACACGGGCTGCCCGCCGAGGACGACGGAGTTGAGGGTCGCGGAGCCCTTCGCCCCGGCCGCTGCACTGGTCTGGGAGGGGGACGACGACGCCTGCGTCTCCACGACCGTCTGCGTCACGGTGACGGGGGCGCTGTTCCCGGCGGCGTCGGAGCCGCCGGTGCCGTTGGATCCGGTGGAGTCGTTGCACGCCGCGAGGGCGGCCGCCGAGCCGAGGGCGAGGACCGCCGCGCCGAGCCGGCGCGTGCGGGTGCCGCGGCGGCGACCGGCGGCGTGGCCCGTCCGGGCCGTGTCGGCGGCGCCGGCGCCCGTCGCCGGACCGTGGTCAGCGGTGATTCCCGTGGTGGTCGTGTGGGTCGATCCCATGGTGTTCCTCCTCATATTCGGACGTGAGGACACCGAGTTTACGGAGAGTTCACCCGCCCCGCCGCCCCCGCTGCCACCCACATTCCGTACCACTCCCCGCCCCGCTGTCCCCGCCGGCAGCCCGCACCCCTGTCCGCCGCGCCACCCCGCCGGCGCCCGCAGGACTAACCCCTTACCGTCTCGCCACCTCGCCGGCGCCCACATTGCGTACCACTGTCCGACGGGGCTGCAGCTACACGGTGTCGCCGACGGCCGGGGCTGAGGCGGCGCGTTCCTCGTCGCCGGGAGAGTACCGGCACAGCTGATCGATCCGGTCGAGACTGAGGAAGAACGCGACCAGCCCAGTGATTACCAGACCCACCGCGGCCTCGACATACGCCCCCTGCAGAAGGAGTGCACCGAGGTAGACCACCGCGATGAAACCGTAGGCACGCGGCAGGAACGAGGACGGCTTCAACAGGTGCCCCCTGACACCCCAGATGAGGCCGAAGGCACCGACCAGGTACAGGAGCGCTGACGCCCACAGACGCCAGCCCTCCATCTCGATCGACGTGTGCACCGCTTTGTTGACGAGTACCACCAGGAAAACCACCCCAAGTGCGGCGTTCCACTTCCGGTAGGTCGGCCAGTTCTTCATCTGTTCCTTTCAGGAGAACCATGACGGACCACGACCACACATGCCCCGGCGGATCCGGCAATATCCCGACCGATTACTCGCATCGATCGTTCTGATTTACCGTCCACGGTAACCCCCTCTCACCGCCCCCACAACCACGCTCTCCCCAGGGACAACGCGAACAACCGGGCGCCAGTACCACCGACCGCGGCCAGGTTCTGAACAACGCCTACAAGCGACCACCGTTCCCACCGACCGCGGCCAGGTTCTTATGCCTGAGCCCGAGCCCTAAAGACCGTTCCCGGGTTCCAACGCGTAAACCCGAACACTCGTGCCTGAGCCCCACTCGTCGGGACCGAGACCGCGGCTCTATCCGCCACCGCTAACGCTCACAGCCACCCCCGCCGCCATGACTCTGCGCCACTCCCGGTCGCCGTCTCTCTCCACCGCCTCCGGGGCTGCCATACCGCACCACCACCCGGGGCCACCATGCAGCTGTACCACTCCCGGCCGCCATGCCGGTCCACCACCCCGCGTCAGAAGCCTATTAGTGTCGGAGCCGATGCGCGAAGCCACCCCGCGACAGCCAAATTGGAGCTCGAGCCGCTAGCAAGCTTCCACCCCCAACCACAGGAGTAGACGCGAATGAAGGACCGCAAGGACCGGTGTTGGCCGGAGTACATTCTGGTCGTCTACCTGGTGGACAACGAGACGCGCGACGACGCCTTGGCCGCGGTCATGCCGGACAGCGAATCGGCGAAGGAGGTCGCAGCGGAGCTCGACACTGATGAGTTCACCTGCTGGACCGAGTACATCAAGATCAGGAGGCCCAAGGTCAGGAGGCCCCGACGTTGTCCACGTACGCCGAAACCAGAGAAGGACGAGACAATCCATCTGGTCTTCCGCGGAGGTCACGCCCAGTCCGTGTACGAGAAGTACGGCGAGTTCTCGTCCCCGGAGATTATGGGCGCGTTCAGCTCCCTGCCGGAGGCCGAGGCATACGCAGAATTCCTCCGCGACCCGTCCCGACTCTTCCCCCCAACCCTCCACGTCTGGTCGGTCCCGACTCGCGGATGGACTTTTTATTCTGGAGACTAGACAGCGACCATACCGCCCACCAAGCGGCTCGCTACCACGTAAAGACGAAACCGTCACACTCGACCTACGGGTGAACTTGGTCTTGATTTTGGATATTCACAGTACTTGAAGGGAACGTCGCCAGTTCAGGCTCTCCGCCCCTATCATCTCCAGCTTCCTCCGTGACAGACTCCCAGGCGCTTCGCAAATTATTCACCTCACGAAGACTCTCACCATAACACCCAACGTACACCTTCTTCAGCCCCTTAGCCCTAGCGAGCTGACGGACGATATGCTTATCATTATCAGAGAATGAAACGCCGTAGGTAAACAAGGCGCCGGACATAGACTCGATCGAATTCAGACAATGACGCAGATAGTCATTATTTTCGATCCGGTTCAGCTTCTCCGAACTACTTCCTTCCGTCACAACCAAGGGGATCCTATCACCGGAATCACCAAAGAATTTTCGGACAGTGTCCATGAGATATTCACGACTGCCCCGTTTGAGCTTAAAGATTTCCGCACCCTCCTCGTAGAGGTGCAATGCCCCATGAAGGTAATATACGTCTATGCGTTGCCCGCGACGGCTCCTATGAACCTCTCCATTCCAACGCAGAGCGGGATATTTACTCTGAGACGAAGGGATTACAGCCTGATCAATAAACCCATCAAACATGCCATCGCCGTTGTGCCTGTCAATTATTCTTAGCGCCGCCCAATACAGAATCATGTCGTAGCTAATGGTATAAATGGTAGGGAATCTCTCTAGGAAACGCTCGATCTTTGTGTAATGATCGCGGCTCGCACTGGGATTTTTGCAGATTTTAAATGCATTATCAGGATGCACGTCGTACAATGCGTTAACCAAGGCCTTACGAATGCAAGAAACATCGCCTTTCATAGCCTCGATGACGTCATGATTTCCGTTAGTTTTCCCGCCATATAGGCCGATGACTTTCGCAGCGTCATTTAGCCTGGCAATGACCGTCTCAAAGTCTCCTAGGAGATTTCCATCCTCATCCTTAAAAAGCTCTTTATAATCAACGCTCAGGTCTTTGAATTCCGCTCGGTCGCGCAAGTTATCATAATTAAAGCCCTTACTGCACGAAATACTGAAACCATTCCCCAGAAGCAGATTCTGCGAGTCCCCGAAGCCCTCAGAATCTTTCATCGCCTCGTCGTAGGATCTAAATTCTTGTACGGATTTCATGAATAACACCTAACATGTTCTGGACGGTAAATTAGCCATTGTCGCCACCTGCCGAAATACTCTCGCGCCTGAAGTGATGGATAAGCTCGCGCTGAGCCAACCCGTCACGGCGGGACTTCAATGCACCACACGATGTCGTGGGAATTTCGAGAGTTATTCCCGAGTTCGCATTTTAGATGACCGACATAGATTTCCCTCTTCACATCGGTCGTTCATTTCCAGACCTGCTATACATTAGTGTTGACCCAAGGGGCGGATAGCGCGCGGCCAGTCAATCACCCCTTATCGATACCAAAGATACCGCGGCTCTAACTCGATTTAGACTGACGCTTCTTTTTATCGGAAAGTCAGGAACGAATCGAGGATATCATTTGAAATATTTATTACCCGAGCCCTAACTTGAACAGATTCAGGGAGTTCGATCCCATTTTACCGTGTAGGATTCATTTCCTGGCGAGCTACAGATAGAAACGTTCTTTCTCGATGCGAGAAGTCGTTTGCCACCAGCGCCTGACTCGCACCTTCACTGACTATTCCGAGTCGTCCCTCAGTTACTGTAGTGCTTTATCCCTACCCCTCATCCGTGCTCAGCGCAGCAACGAAGGCCTCCTGCGGGACAGACACCGATCCGATGCTCTTCATCCGCTTCTTGCCCTCCTTCTGCTTCTCCAGGAGCTTCTTCTTACGGCTGATATCACCGCCGTAACACTTAGATAGCACATCTTTTCGGAGGGCGCGAATGTTTTCGCGGGAAATAACTTTGGAGCCGATAGTAGCCTGGATGGGCACCTCGAACTGCTGGCGGGGGATGAGCTCCTTGAGCTTCACCGTCATCTTGTTGCCGTAGGTCTGGGCGTGCTCCCGGTGGACGATCGCGCTGAACGCGTCGACGGGTTCTCCCTGCAAGAGGATGTCGACCTTCACCAGATCGGCCTCCTGCTCCCCGGACTCCTCGTAGTTCAGGCTGGCGTACCCCTTGGTGCGGGACTTCAGCATGTCGAAGAAGTCGAAGATGATCTCGCCCATCGGCATCGCGTACCGGAGCTCCACCCGTTCGGGGGAGAGGAAGTCCATGTTCTTCATCTGGCCACGCTTCTGCTGGCACAGATCCATCGTCCCGCCGAGGAACTCCTCCGGGACGATGATCGTCATGTCGACCATCGGCTCGTAGACGGCCTTGAGCTTCCCGGCCGGCCAGTCGGAGGGGTTCTGCACGTGCATCTCGGTGCCGTCCTCGGCGATGACGCGGTAGACCACGGAGGGGGCCGTCGAGATCAGATCGAGGTCGAATTCCCGCTCCAGGCGGTCACGGGTGATCTCCATGTGGAGCAGGCCGAGGAACCCGCACCGGAAACCGAATCCCAGCGCGGTGGAATTCTCCGGCTCAAATGTCAGGGCGGCGTCGTTCAACTGGAGTTTCTCGATCGCCTCGCGGAGGTCCGGGTACTGGTTCGCCGAGATCGGGAAAAGTCCCGAGTACACCATCGGCGTCGGCTCCTGGTAGCCCTTCAGCGGTTCAGTCGCCCCGTGGTGCTCCCACGTGATCGTGTCACCGACCTTGGACTGACGGACGTCCTTCACACCGGTGATGATGTAGCCCACCTCCCCCACCGACAGGCCCTGGCATTTCTGCGGCTGGGGGCTGATGATGCCGATCTCCAGGGTCTCGTGCGTCGCCCCGGTGCTCATCATCCTGATCTTCTGCCGCGGTTCCAGCCGCCCGTCCATGACACGGATGTACGTGACGACGCCGCGGTAGATGTCGTACACCGAGTCGAAGATCATGGCCCGCGCCGGCGCGTCCGCGTCGCCCTCCGGCGGCGGCGTGAGCTCGCACACCCGGTCCAGGAGTTCCGGCACGCCCTCCCCCGTCTTTCCGGACACGCGCAGCACGTCCTCCGGCTCGCAGCCGATGATGTGGGCGATCTCCTCCGCGTACTTGTCCGGGTCCGCGGCGGGCAGGTCGATCTTGTTGAGGACCGGGATGATCTCCAGGTCGTTGTCCATCGCCAGGTAGAGGTTCGCGAGGGTCTGGGCCTCGATGCCCTGCGCGGCGTCGACAAGCAGGATCGCACCCTCACAGGCCTCGAGCGCGCGCGAGACCTCGTACGTGAAGTCCACGTGCCCGGGCGTGTCGATGAGGTGCAGGACCAGCTGCTGGCCGGCGAGCTCACCGGTGCGCGGCACCCACGGCAGGCGCACGTTCTGCGCCTTGATGGTGATGCCGCGCTCCCGCTCGATGTCCATGTTGTCCAGGTACTGGTCCCGCATGTCCCGGTCCTCGATCACACCCGAGAGCTGGAGGATGCGGTCCGCCAACGTCGACTTCCCGTGGTCGATGTGGGCGATGATGCAGAAGTTGCGGATCCGGGCCGGATCGGTGAACGTCTCCGCGGCGAAGTTCTTCTGCTTCGGTGCCATCGGCGTATCCCTCCTAGGTCAGTTACCGTGAACCCTACTAGAGCCCCGGACGGGTAGTACCATTGCCGGCATGGCAGCTCCCATGCCCTCCGACGGCGCCCGCCGGACCCCACCCGGCCCCAGGTCAGAGGCCGTTCAGGACCGCCGGAAGGGTGGCCTTCTCCGCCGCGTCCTGTGGCGCTGTTTCCATCACCGGGGAAGTCTCGACGAAGGCCTCAGCGACCTGCGCTCCACCCTCGGCTTCACCCGTGACCTGCACGACCACCGGGACCCCACCGAGGTGACCGTCGCCACCCCGACCCGGAACCACGCGCGCGTGGTGATGTACGTCCCGGACATGGACGGGCAGGCAGACTCCGGCGAGATCGTGTGGACGGACATCCGCCGCACCCGCGAGTCCCCGGTCGAGCAGCGCGCGGTGCTCGTCGTCGGGCGCTACCACCACCGGATCCTCGCGCTGCTCATCAGCTCCAACCCGCAGCACGGGGACGAGGACAACTGGCTGGCCATCGGCTCCGGCCCGTGGGACCCCAGCGGCAACGAGTGCTGGGTGCGCCTCGACAAGGTCGTCGACATCCCGGAGTCCCAGATCCAGCGCAAGGGGGCGGTCATGCCGGAGCGGCGGTTCGAGCGGATCGGCACGCGGCTGCGGCGGGACTACAGCTGGAACTGACGCGGCGGGGCGGCACCGGAGGGATTACAGGGACTCCCCCGGCCCGTGCTAGCCTGTTCGGGTTCACACCTCGTCACCGGGGTGTCCGTGCCGCAGACCGCAGGACCTTGGGCGGGCTGTCAGAGACCGCGCGGACACGCAGGCCCGCTGACGTGGGGAGACACCGGTCCGGGCGGGTGCCCGGGCCACTGATGGAGAACACCGGAAAGAGGTAGGTCCAGACATGGCCAACATCAAGCAGCAGAAGAAGCGCGTCCTGACGAACGAGATCCGCCGTCGGCGGAACCAGGCCATCCGGTCGCGTCTGCGCACCGAGCACCGCAAGTTCGAGGAGCTCGTCAAGGCCGGCGACAAGGACGGTGCGGAGAAGCAGCTCCGCACCGCGTCCCGGCTGTACGACAAGGCCGTGACCAAGGGCACGCTGCACCGCAACAATGCGGCGAACAAGAAGTCCGGCATGGCCGCGATGTTCAACAAGATGAACTGACACCCCGTCGGTTCCCGTGACCGCCCCGCCCCACCGCACCGGTGAGGCGGGGCGTTTGCTGTCGGTGCTGTGGGTGCTGTGGGTGCTGTGGGTGCCGCCCGTGCTGGACGGGATCGACGTACCGTGCGTGCGGTCCTGCCGCCGCGACCGCCCCTGCCGCCCCTCCTGTACGTGACGCCCGGGATGCGGTAGATTCGGACCCAGGTTTTAGTGGAGGCAACCCTAACCTCGCATGCCTCCTGTGGTGAGCAGGCGGTGAGCGGCCGGTGTGCAGGCGGAGCACCGCGCCCCGCCGACCACCACGCCCGACCGTCCCGTCCACGCCCGACCCACAGGAGCGCCCCGTCGTGACCGACCCCACCTACCGCCACGTCCGGGATGTCCTGTTCGCGAAGCTCTCGCCCACGCGGCGCAGCACGCTCGAACAGTTCCTCGTGCCGGCGGTGAGCTCGATGGTGAACCTCACCGTCGGGCAGGCGGCGCGGGTGGCGCTGGACCTCGCCGACCGGGTGGGCATCTACGACCTGCCCGGGTGGCAGGCGGTCGACGCGGCGGCGCACATGGACATCCGCCCGGAGGTGGAGTGGCGGATGTTCGGCCACACCCCGCGCCCGGGCGCGCCGTTCGCGGAGCTCACCACGCCGCCGTCGCGGCCCGAGCCGGTGCGCGGCCGGCCGGAACCCGTGCGGTACTTCCGCCGTCAGGATGTCGTCGCACCCGTGAGCCGGCTGCACCCGACGTCGCCGCACCCGACGGTCATCTCCATCGCCGACTCGATGCTCGCCTGGCACATGCGTATCAATCCGAATTCGGGGACGGACCCGGTCGCCTACGCCGGGATCCACCCGAGTTTCGACCGTCGGATGGAACTCATGGCGGGGAATGTGTGGAAGATCGGTGCGGTCCTCACGTTCTCGGACTGGCCCGGGGAGAACGACGTACCCCTCCACGGACCGGCCGGGCACGCCGGCCGCCGGCCGTCCGACCGGTCGCGCGCGACGGACACGACGACCCCGGCGTGCCGGGTCGAGTTGCACGGCGCTCCCCTGCCCGGCGCAGTCGCGGGCCGGGCGGACGACACCCCGGTCTGGTACGTCATCACGTTGCGGCCGGATCTCGGCGACGCGACGTTCACCGAGTTCTGCACGGGTCTGGCGCACATCTTCCTCAACCATGTGCCCCGGGTGTGGACGCACCGCGCCCGGGAGCGGATGGACCACTCCGCCGCCGCGGCGCCGATCGAGGCGCAGGCGGCGGGGGCGATGGCGGCGGTGCGGCTGCGCGGCACGGAGATCGCCGAGCGGGTGCACGCCCAGGCGATGCGGCACATGGCGTCGCTGTCCGTGCCCGACCCGATGGACCCGGGGAGCGACCTCGGGGCGGAGTTCGGCGGGGAGTTCGGGGCGGACGCGGAGGCGGAGTTCGGTGCGGAGTTCGGTGCGGACGTCGAGGCTGACCTCGGCGCGGACTTCGGCGCGGACGTCGAGGCGGAGTTCGGTGCGGACTTCGGCGCCGACGCCGACGCCGACGCCGACGCACACGCAGACACCGAGGCAGACCGCGACACCGGCGCAGGTCACACGGCCCGCACACCCCGGACCGCGCCGGACGACCGGCCCCGCCTGCCCCTCAACGACTTCCGCCGGGCGCTCACCGGCCCCGACCCGCTGCCGGACGACGTCCGCTGGGACTGCGTCCTCGCCGCGGTCGACGCCGTCGAGTCACTGCTGCGCGGCGACACGCTGCCGATGCGCGTCGCCGACTGGTGACGCGACGCCCGGCCACCACCTGCGGTCACACCGCGCCGCACCGGCCCGGGGCCGACGGGTGAGGCGGCGGAGGACGGCGTCGAACCCGACCGGGACGGACCGCACCCCACCGGGCACGGCGGGCGATTGACCCGGGGCCGCCCCCGTGTGCGAGACTGAGGGCGTTCTCACCGGCCCCGTGACCGTCCCGCCACGTCCACGGGGCCGTCGGCTGTGACACAGAAGGATCCTGGCAATGACTACACGGACTCGGCGCAGCTCCCCCCGGGCCGACCGCCTCATCCCGGCGCTCATGGGCACCGCGATCGGCGACAGCTGGGGCTACCCCTACACGCTGCCGCCGCAGCCGACGTCGACGCCGCAGCCGGAGGATCCCGTCATCAGCGACGACACGCAGATGTCGCTGGCGCTCATCGCGGCGATGGACCGGATCACGTCACGCGGGCTGGCCCGGGTCACGGGGATGCAGGAGATCGCGTACGAGTTCATGGACTTCAACCGGGACGCGGACAACGACCGGTTCCCGGGGCGCGCGGTGGTCACGGCGCTGGACCTGCTCGACGAGCTCGGGCCGGAGCACTGGCCGAAGGCGACGACGCACTCCGGCGGGTGCGGGTCGATCATGCGGTTGACCCCGGCGGCGCTGCTCGCCGACGAGGGGACGCAGATGGGGTGGGCGGTGACCCAGGGGCTCATCACGCACAACAGTCCTCTGGCACGGGCGTCCACGGTGATGCTCACGGCTGTGCTCCTCGCGGAGCCGACGGAGGACCTCATCGACGTGGCGCGGGGGGTGGCGTCCAACCCGCTGCTCACCGAGGACCGGCTGCTGACGGACGAGGAGAAGGAGTCCCTCACCGAGGACGTCCGCCGGGCCCTCGTCCACGACATCCCGGGGCAGAACCGGCCGGTCCTGGAGCTGCTGGACATGGCGGCCCGGATCCGCGAGCACGTCAGCCCGACGCTCGCCGACGGGGACACCAGCGACGTGCTCGCCGAGGGGCGGCGCATCACCGAGGTGCTCGGGCGCAGCTGGGACGCGGGCAGCGCCCTGACGTCCGTCGTGCTTCTGTCACAGCTGTACCTGGACAACTGGCGCACCCTGCCGCCCGAGGACATGATCCATGTGGCGGTGAACTGGCCGGGGAACCGCAACAGCCGCGCGTCGCTGGTGGGCTCGGTGCTGGGCACGCTCACGGGCGTGGACTGGGAGCGGGACGGGGCCACCCCCGCGTTCGAGGACAGGTACGACGCCGCGATCCGCTCCGGTGTCTGGCGCGGGTTCAGCCGGCAGTAGGTCGTCCCGGCGCGGGGGCGTGGGGCTGTGGGGCGTGGGGGTGTCCGCGGGCCGCGGCCGGCGCCGCGGTAGGCGGGCGCCCGCCCGGCGCGGGGGCCTACCGCGGGCCGGCGAGCTGCGCGATCTCCCGGACCGCGTGTTCGACGGCGTATTCGGCGTCCGCGGAGTGGCCCTTGACGCCGGCGTCGAGCTCGGCGACGACCTGCACCGCCCGCGCGACGGCCGCCGGGGTCCACCCGCGGGCGATGCCCACGGTCTTGTCCAGCTTCCACGGCGGCATCCCGTACTCCGCGGCCTGCCGTTGGGCGTTGATCCGTCCCGCACCCTGCACCTTCGCGATGTCCCCGACCATGCCGGAGAGCGCGGACGCGAGGAGGACGTTCGGCACGCCCAGCTGGAGGGCCCGTCGTGCCGCCCCGACGGCGGCGTTGACCTGCCCACGGACGGCGAGTTCGGCGACGTCGAAACCACTGACCTCCGCCTTGCCGGAGTAGTACCGGGCGACGGCGGCCTGGGTGACGGACCCGTCGGTGTCCGCGACGAGCTGGCTCACCGCGCTGGCGAGTTCCCGCAGGTCCGTGCCGACGGCGTTGAGGACGGCGAGGGTGACGTCGGCGGTGACGCGCACCCCGTGCCGCCGGAACTCGCCGTCGACGAACCCCTGGCGCTCGCGGCCCTTGAGCTCGGCGGCCTGGTGGACCTGCGCGCCCTTCTTCGGCAGGGAGGTGACGAGGGACTTCGTCCGCCCCTTGCCGGTGTGTTCGAGGATGAGGACGACGCCGTCCGGCGGGTCGGCGACGGCCTGCTCGATGAGCGCGACGGTCTCCTTGCCCGCGTCCTCGAGCCCGGAGACGACGATGATGCGGTCCTCGGCGAACAGCGAGGGGCTGAGCAGTTCGGCGAGTTCCGGGCCGCTGAGTTCGCTGACGGTGCGGCGGTCGACGGGCAGGTCGTCCTGCCCGGCGGCGGTGCGGGCGGCGGCGACGATCTCCTGCCGGCGCCGTTCGGCGAGGAACGGTTCGCCGCCGACGATGAGGTTCACCGGGGCAGGCGGGCCTGCCGGTGTGCCGCCGGGTGCGCCGCTGCCCGACTGTCCGCCTCGTGCCTGTGTCCGTGCCGCCATGCCGACCATCCTAGGCGTCGGGCCGGTGCGCACCGGTGTCGCCCGCGCCCGGCCCCGGGTCACGTCCGCCACTCCCCCGCCTCCGTCCCGTCACCGCCGCCCCGGTACGGCGAACCACTGACCGCCATCCGCTCACCGCCGCCCCGGTACGGCGTGGAGCCCGTCGGGCAGGAGCACGAGCAGCCCGTCGGCGCACGGGTACGCCACCGGCACCCCGGAGCTCGTCCGGGTCGGCATGCCCCGGCTCCGCGTGCACCGGGTGACGACGTACATCTCCGGCGGCGCACCTCCCCCGCCGAGGCGTGCCCGGTCGGCCCGGAGCACGTCGTCCTCCGTCGGCATGACGACGACCTGCGGGCCGGCGTCCGCACCCGCCGGCCGGGGGGCACCGTCCGGGAGGCCCCGCGCGCACGGCGGGGGCGGTTGGTCTGGTCGGGCCACGACCACTCCCCGCGTGCGGTCGCCACCGGCCCGACCGGGGCACACGGCGACGCTCCAGCCGGCGAGGTCCCCCGGGTCCTCCGCCCACCGCCGGTCGAGCGTCGCCCCGGCCGCGGTGCCGGACGCCCCCGGCCCGGCGGGCCCGGTGACCTCCGCGTAGGGACCGACGACCACAACCCCGGCGCGCCATCCGGCGACCCCGAGCACGACCGCCACGGAGACGGTGGCGATGCACACGTCGGTCCGGTCCCATGCGTGTCCGGATCGCGCCCACCCGCCGCTCCGCCGCCCTGCCCGCGCCCACCCGCTGCTCCGCCGCCCTGCCCGCGCCCACCCGCCGCTCCGCCCGGCCTCCCGCCCGGTGGCCCGCCGGCGGGAGGGGTGCGTCGTCGGCCTCCTCACCAGGACCCACACGACCGAGCCGAGCACCACCGCCCACACCGCGGCGGACGTCCACGACGCCGGCCCGCGGACCACGGGCACCCCGGCGAGGGTGCGGGCGACGACGAGCACCCACTCCGCCGCCGGGACAGCGGGGGCGAGCAGCACCGTCGCCGCGCCGGGCCACGCCCCGGAGACGACCGCCGCGACCGTCCCGCTGACGGTCACGACCGGAACCACCGGCCCGACCAGCAGGTTCGCGAGGATCGCCGTCGGGGACACCACACCGGTCATGTGCACGACGACCGGGGCGGTGACGACGTCCGCCGCGACCGCGACCCCCACCGCACGGGCGATGACGCCCTCCCACCCCGGGGCCTGCCCGCCGTGGCGTCGGACGCGCCACCCGGTGAACCGCGTGCCGAGCAGCCGGCCGAGCGACACGATGCCGACGGTCGCCACGACGGACAGCACGAAGCCGTAGGACACGGCCAGCCCGGGGTCGACGGCGGTGAGCACGATGACGGCGAGACTCACCGCCGCCACCGCGTGCGCCCGGCGGGCACTGACGACGGCGATGAGACCCACGACGCCCATGACCGCCGCCCGCAGGACCGACGGTTCAGGGCCGATGAGCACCACGAACCCCGCGAGCGCCACGGCCGCGACGACCACCCGTCCGGCCGGCCGCAGCCCCAGGACGGCGGCGAGGGTCATGGCCGCGCCGGTGACCACGGCGACGTTCGCGCCGGACACGGCGGTGAGGTGGCTGAGCCCGGTCGCCAGCGCGGCCTGCCGGTCGGTGGGCGACTGCCCGCTGACGTCGCCGACGACCATGCCGGGGATGAGGTCCCCGGCCCCGCCGGGCAGTCCCTCCGCCGCGGTGCGCAGCCCGGCGCGGACGGCCGCGGCGACGGACCACAGCCCGCCCGGGTCGCCGAGCGGCTCGACGGGCCGGGTGGTCGACAGCGTCAGCGGCACCAGCCCGGCCCGGTCGCTGAGCTCCGCGGTGCCGGTGACGAGCACGGACTGGCCGGGCATGAGGTCGGCGGCGCCGGCCGCGTGGTCGGGGCGGATGAAGACGGGGACGGTACCGAGGCCGTCGACGTCGACGTCGAGGACGGTCGTCCCCCGGTGACCTGCCGCGGTGTGCCGGCGACGTGGACGGTCTCCCGGACCCCGGTGCGGCCGCCGGCCCGGGCCCGGGCGAGCCACGGGTGCCGGTCGGCGTCGCCGGTCCGCCAGGCGGCGAGGACCGCCCACGCGGTGGCGGTGACCGTGCTGAGCCACAGCGTCGGCGCGCAGGCGCTCCACCACCGGCGGGCGGTGTGCGCCCGGCCGGTGAGGAGGTGCCCGCGGCGCCGTCGGCGACGGTCCCGGTCCCGGATGACGACGCCGCCCACCGCCAGCGCGACGGTCACCACCACCCCGGCGACCGCAGGGCCCGGCCCGCGGGCGACGACCGTCACGGCGACGGCCGCCCACGCGGCCAGGGCGACGGGGACGAGGCGCAGGTCCGGGCCGCGTCGCCGGCGGACGGCCTCCGGCGACCGGTCGAGCGCCCGCCCCGGCCCCGGCCCCTGCCCCGGCCCGCCGACCGGTACGGCGCCACGCCCGCCGCCCCCGGGCGCGCGGTCCCTACACGGTGACGGCACTGCGCATCGCCTCCAGTTTCGCCGGGCCGATGCCCTTGACCTCCATGAGCTGGTCGACGCTGCCGAACGGCCCGTTCTGCTCCCGCCACGCGATGATCGCCTGGGCGGTGCGCGGGCCGATCCCGGGGATGGTGGTCAACGCCGCCTCGTCGGCGGTGTTGATGTTCACCGCCGCGCCGGCCCCACCACCCGGGGCCCCCGGGCGTCCCGGCCCTCCCGCGCCGCCGGGCCGGGCCCCTGCCCCGCCCGGCGCACCGGCCCCGCCTCCCGGGGCACCACCGGGAGCTGGACCGGGGGCTGCCCCGGCCGTGGCGGCGGGGCGGCCCACCGCGGACTGGCCCGGGTAGGCCACGGTGGAGCCCTGGTCGTCGACGGTCACCTGCATCCCGTCGCTCACCGGCTCGGCGAGGTTCACGCCGGCCAGCACCGCCCCGGGCAGGGGGCCGCCCGCCCTGTCGAGGGCCTCGCCGAGGCGTGTGCCGTCGTCGACCCTGATGAGCCCCGGGGTGCGCACCATCCCCTGCACGGAGACCACCGGGCGGACCGGCGGCGACGGGTCCTGCCCCGGCGTCCCTGCACCGCCGGCGCCCGGCCCGCCCGCGTCGGGGTGTCCCCGCTGACCCGACGGCCCCGCCGCCCCCGACGTGCCGCCGGGCGTTCCGCGTCCCCCGGGGCCACCGCTGGCGGGCGCGGTGCCGGCGGAGGGGCCCGTCGTCACCCCCGGTGGCATCCCGACGGCGACACCGGCCGGGCCGGCGACCGTGGCGTCGTCCCCCTGTCCCGTCGACAACCAGCGCGCCCCGGCGACGGCGACGAGGACGAGCAGCACGATCCCCACCGCGCCGGCGGCCGCGCGCGGGCTGATGCGACGCCGCACGTCGAAGTCGATGTCCGCGACCTCGTGCCCGGGCATGGGTTGGGCGAGGGCGCGCACGCGGTCTTTCACACGGCTGGCGGCGGGCTGGCGGGTGAGGAGATCCATGCGGACCATGGAACGACTTCGGGGGGACGACGCCGCCCGTGCGCGGCGCATCGCCCCAGGTGCCTGTGGATGAACCGGATGCTGTGGATAACGCCGCGGAGCGGGGACGGCGGGCCGGCGCGGTCAGCCGGGCACGGTCAGACGGGCGGGGCCGCGAACGGCCCGGTCAGCCCGATGCAGGCGCGGCGCGGTCAGCCCTGGACGGCGGGGCGGCCCCGGTCGGCCCGTCCGCCCCGGCCACCCAGCTCGCCCCGGTCGCCCAGCTCGCCCAGGTCACCGGTGGTGCCGGCGGGCCCCCGCCCGGCGCGGTGCCGGCCCCGGGAGCGACTGTCCGGCCGGCTGCCCTCGCGGACCGGTCGACGCCCGGCGACGGGACGCCGGCCGTGCACGGCGGGGGCAGGGGCGGCGTCGGCACGGTCGGCGACCGCACCCTCCGCATCGGCACGGCCCCGCGCCCGGGCCGCACCGCGGGCGGGCTGCCGCCGCCGGTCGCGGACGGCCGCCACGACGGGCGCGGCGATGACGAGGGTCCAGCCGATGCACGTCATGACCTCGCCGGTCAGCGGCACCGGTCCGACGGACCCCACGGCGTTGTGGCTGAGCACGAGCAGGAGTCCGGCCGCGCCGGTGACACCGCCGAAGAGCCGCGGCGCCGCCCGCAGCGTGAACACCGCCGGAATGAGGAACAGCGAATAATACTGCTGTCCCAGTGTTGCGACGACGAATGTGCCACTGAGGAGAATCGTCGACATGGCGCACGCCCAGGCGAAACTCCGGTGCCACAGCCGGGCCGTGACGGTCCACATGCCCACGACCACCCCGACGGCCACGACCACCCCGACGGCCACGACCACCCGCAGCCCGACGACCAGCACCGCGGGCCACCCGTGGGCCGCGCCGAGGCCGGCGATGGACGCGTTGGCGTAGGAGCGGACGATGCGCAGGTACGGCATGAGCGTGGTGCGGTAGGCGTCCGCGTCCGGCAGCAGGAGGTAGCCGACGACGTTCGCGACGACGGGCACCGCGACGGCCGCGCCGAGCAGCAGGAACCGCCGGCGCAGCAGGGGCAGGAGCAACAGCACGGCGAAGAACGGCTTGACGAGGATGAGCAGGCCGAGCGCCACCCCGGGGACCGCCTGACGCGCCACCCCGCCGCCGGCGGCCCGGCCCCGGCCGCGCGCCACCCCGTCACCGTCACGGCCACGTCGGCCCCGCCGGCCGGGCCGCGCCACCGCACCGTCACCGTCACCCCGGCCCCGCGGCGGGCCCGCGACGCCGACGAGCACCACGGCCAGCAGCGCGGAGAGCACGCCGTTGATGTTGGAGAACCGGAGGGTGTTCGTCACGGACTCGGTGAGGAACACCCCGGCGAGGGCGAGGGGGAACAGCCACCCCGTGAACGACAGTCGGGCACGACGCCACAACCAGGCGAGCCCCGCGATGACCCCCACGGCGTTGATACAGACGAACCAGAATCGGGCGACTTCCGTGTCACCCGACACCGCCGCGATCGGCGAGAGGATGACGGTCGCCCCGGGCGAGTAGAGGTAGTGCGGCGTCGCGTCGCCGAGGTACTCGGTGTACACGGCCTCTCCCCCGAGGAAGCGGGACAGGGCCTCGTAGACCCGCGAGAAGTCGTCGGTCCGCTCCCCCTGCAGCGGCAGGACGAACGTGCGGTGGAGGATCAGGCCGACGGCCAGCACCCACGCCACGGTCCGTGCCCAGGACCGCCGGGTGTCCACCGCAGCCGGGCCGGCCTGCCGGGTGTCCGTCGTGGCCGGACCGGCCTGCCGGGCGCGCAGGGACGACGCATCAGCACTCACCCTGTCTCTCACCGTCCTCACACAGCTGCAAACGACACACAACCGTTCATTATTACCACAGCACTGGTGCTACCGGCCGGTGCGCTGCACAAACGCGCCGGATGCAGGTCGGTCGGCCCGCCCACGACCGGCCCGCTCGGAACCCGGCCAGGTGTCCGCCCGCCCACGACCGGCCCGCCGGGACCCCGGCCAGGGGTCGGCCCGCCCCGCCGAGTGGACCACACCCGCCGGGTCAGCGCACGACGAGGGAGACGGCCACCGACCCCGGGCCGGTGTGCACCGCGATCGCGGGGGTGATGGCGACGACGCTCACCTCGACGCCGTCCGGCAACGCCTCGACGAGCGCCCGGCGCAGCCGCTCCGCGGTCTCCGCGGCCTCGGTCTGGTGGATGCACACGGCGACCTCCGGAGCGCGCCCGGCGGCGTCACCGGCAGCGTCACCGGCACCACCGGCGTCCCCGTCCTGCTCCGCCGCGCCGGCGACATCGCCATCGCCATCGCCGGAAGCCGGGTCGCCCGGGCGCGCCGCGTCCCCGCCGGCACCGTCGCCCGCGCCCGCCCCGGCCGCGGCACCAGCACCGCTCCCGGCCCCGGTCCCGCTCCCGGCACCGCCCCCGGCCGCACTGTCCCCGGCCTCCACCGGCTCCGCCCCGGGCTCCGCCACCGGACCGTCACCGTCGCCGGCGTCGGCGTCGTCCCCGAGCACGTCCCGGCACGCCCCGGCGACCATCGCCACGAGCTTGTCGAACGCCTTGGCCTGCGTGCGGGACTTCGCCGCGAGCTCCAGCCGCCCGTCGGCGAGGTGGAAGATCGGCTTGATCGCCAACGCCGTCGACAGCAGCGAGCGGCCCGCCGACAACCGTCCGCCGCGCCGCAGCGCCTCCAACCGGTGCACGTACAGCCACAGGTGCGCCCGCGCGACGACGGCCTGCGCGCGCGCCACGCACTCCTCCAGGTCGGCTCCCCCGGCGGCGGCGCGGGCCGCGGCGAGCGCCGCCTCACCGAGCACCATGCCCGCGGAGTTCGTGTCCACGACCCGCACGGCCCCCTCGTCGAAGACCGCCGCGGCCTGCACGGCCGCCGACCACGTGCCGGACAGTTCCTTCGACAGGTGCACGGCGACGACACCGTCGTCCCCTCCCCGTTCGAGCAGCCGCGCGTACGTCGCCGTGAGCTGCAGCGGCCCGAGCCCGGACGTCGACCGTTCCTCGCCGTCGCCCATCGTGTGGAGGTCCAGGACGGTGATGCCGTGCTCGCGCGCGGTCGCCCGCGGCAGGCAGGACGCGGAGTCCGTCACGACCATGACCGTCACGACCGTCCCCCTTCGTCCGCGTTCGGCGTCCCCCGGTCGGGCGGCGCGCCCACCCCGACGTTCCAGCCCTCGAGGACCCAGCGGTACGACGACGCCCTCTCCCCGCGACGCGCCTCCGCGCCCGCGGGCGTGGCGGGCCAGCCGGCCGCGTCAGGCGTGGTGGGCCGGCCGGCCGCGCCGGACGCGCCGGTGACGCCGGCCGCCGACCCCGCCGCGGGGGGCTGCGGCGCCGGGGCGGCGTCGTCCCCCACGGCGAGGAGCTGCGACCACCGGCAGTTCCCCAGCCCACCGAACATCGGGTAGTGCTCGACCGGGATGTCCAGCAACCCCGAGGTCAGCGCCGAGATCGACCCGCCGTGCGCCACGACGACGACCGCCCCGCCCGCCCACAGGGCGTCGTCGGCGAGGAGGTCCGCGACCCCGGCGGTCGTGCGGCGCATGACGTCGACCCGGCTCTCGCCCCCCGGCGGGGCCCACGTCGGCGTGCGGCGCCAGTGGGAGCGGTGGCCGGGGAAGTCGCCGTCGACCTCCCGGTGGGTGAGCCCCTGCCAGCGGCCCAGATCCGTCTCCCGGAAGCGGTGGTCCGTGCGCACCCCGAGGCCGTGACCCGCGGCGACGATCTCCGCGGTCTCCCGGGCGCGGACGAGGTCCGAGCTCACGACAGCCCCGACGGGCCGCCCGGCGAGCACCTCGGCGACCGCGCGGGCCTGCGCCCGGCCGACGTCGCTGAGGTCCGTGTCCAGCTGCCCCTGCATCCGGCGGCCCCGGTTGAACTCCGTCTCGCCGTGGCGCAGGAGGATCAGCCGCCGCTCCGGGGCGGGGGACGGGGACCCGGTCGCGGCGGACGTCGACGCGGCCGGACCGGACGTGGACGCGGCCGGACCGGACGTGGACGCGGACGCGGACGCGGACGGCACGGTGGCGGCCCGGTCCGGCGCGGCGGGCGCGGACGAGGGGTCAGGCGTGGCGGGACTCATGCGGGTGGTCTCAGAAACTGTCGGCGTCCGGGGCCGGGCCCGCGAGCGGCAGATCCTCGACGGACGCGGCGTCGACCGGGTCGACCTCGACGTCCGACGCCCACGCCCCGCGGTCGGCCTGCTCGACGCCCTCGACCTCGATCTGCGGGCAGTCCCGGTACAGGCGGTCGAGCGCGTAGTACTCCCGCTCGTCCCGGCGCTGCACGTGGACGATGAGCTCACCGTAGTCGAGCAGCACCCAGCGGCCGTCGCGGTGGCCCTCCCGGCGGTTCGGCTTCACGCCCTCCTTCTCGGAGAGCTCGGCCTCGATCTCGTCGACGATGGAGTCCACCTGGCGCTCGTTGTCCCCCGAGCACAGCAGGAACACCTCGGTAATGGCGAGCCGGTCGGAGACGTCGAGGACGAGGATGTCCTCGCCCAGCTTCTCGTCGGCGGCGCGCGCGGCGATTCCGGCGCGGGTGATGGCTTCGGTACTGGCGGTCAAACGGTCCTCCAAGTCAGGGGCACGCCGGCGATGGGCGTGGGTTGGCGTGTCGAGCAGGGGTGCTCCGGTGGGCGGCGTCCCGGTGGGCGACGTCCCGCCCCGGCGGCCGGTGCCGCGTCCCGGGGGCGGTGTCCGGACGCCCGCAACCCGTCAACCCTACCCCGCCCGACCGTCCGGGCGCTCACGGTACATGCCGTGCTTGCCGATGTACTGCACCACACCGTCCGGGACGAGGTACCACACCGGCCGACCGGACGCCGCCCGCTCCCGGCAGTCCGTGGAGCTGATCGCCATCGCCGGGATCTCCACGAGCGACAACGTGCCCCGCTCGATCTCCCGGGCGAGCGTCTCCCGCACCCCGTCCAGGTCGTGCCCGGGGCGGGTCACGCCGACGAAGTGCGCGAGGTCGAACATGCCCTCCCAGTCCCGCCAGGTCACGATCCGTTCCAGGGCGTCCGCCCCGGTGATGAAGAACAGCTCCGCATCGGGGTACTCGGCGCGGATGTCGTGGAGGGTGTCGACGGTGAACGTGTCCCCCTCCCGGTCGATGTCCACCCGGGACACCGTGAACCGGGGGTTCGACGCAGTCGCGATGACGGTCATGAGGTAGCGGTCCTCGGCGGCGGAGACGCCGCGGTCACGTTTCTGCCACGGTTGTCCGGTCGGCACGTACACGACGGTGTCCAGCCCGAACATGTCCGCGACCTCGCTGCCCGCGACAAGGTGGCCGTTGTGGATCGGGTCGAACGTGCCGCCCATGATGCCGAGCCGGAGCCTGCGCGACGACCGCTGCGCCGCCTGCACGCCGCACAGCTCGCTCGACGAGCGCGCCGGGGCGGCGTCGCCGCCGGTCGGGTGGTCGGTCGTGGTGCCCGGGGCGTGGGTCGGCTCGTGGTCCGGCGCGGTGTCCGGGGCGTGGTCTCCGGCCGTGTCCGGCGCGGTGCCCGGCGCGTGGTCCGCGGCGTGGTCCGGCGCGTGGTCCGGCGCGGACGCGGTCTCCACGCCGTCGGTACTCCTCCTGTGGTCCGTCACAGTCGTCATGGTACCGAGCCGGGCCCCGGACGCCGATCCCGGTCAGCGGCCCGACCGACGCCGCGGAGCATCTAAGCTGAAGGCATGACTGGTCACGCGGAGGAAAGCCGTCGTTCAGAGCAGCAGCCGGATGCCACCGGCGCCGCGTCGCCTCCCACCGGCACGTCCGCCCCGACCGTGGCCCCCGCCGGCACCGCTGACGGCACCGCCACCCGGCCGCGCCCCCGGAGCGCCCGGACCGCCCGGACCGCACCCCGCCCCCGCCGGACGCGCCACGGTATCTCCCCGTGGGTGCCGAACCAGCACGGTGCGTGGCCGATGCTCGTCGCCGGGCCGGTCGTCGGCATCGCGTGGGCCGCCGTGCTCCTCGGCGTCATGGCCGCCGACGACCGCGCCCCCGGCCTCCACGGCACCGCGGGCACCGTCATCGTCCTCGTCGCGGCCGTCGTCGCGTGGTTCGCCGGCTACTTCGCCTTCTTCGCCGCCGGGATCTGGCTCCGCGCGAAGGCCCCGGCGAAGCGCGCGGCCGCACTCCGGCCGACGCTCCTCTACGGCGCCGTCGCGCTGGTGGGTGTCGTCGTCGCCCTCCTCCTGCAGCCCCACCTGCTGTGGTGGGCGATCCCCGTCGCCGCCGCGTCGGCCGTCGCCGTCGGCGAGACCTGGCGCGGGACGCCGCGGTCCGTGATCTCCGGGGTGGCGACCGTCGTCCTGTGCGCCGTGACCGTGCCCGCCCTCGCGTCGACGGGCATCGGCGCGGCCCGCGCGGTCGCCGAGGGCGTGACCTGGGGTGCGGGGGCCTCCGGCCCGTTCACGACGGCGGTCGTCGAGGGGCTCCCGGCCGCCGTGTGGGTCGCGGCCGTCTGGTCGTTGCTGTACAACACCGGCACGATCCTCTACGTCAAAACCATGATCCGCGAGAAGGGCAACCGGGCGTTCCTCGCCGTGTCGGTCGGCTACCACGCGCTCATGCTCGTCGCCGTCGTGGCGACCGGGTGGGTGCGCGGGGTGCCGACGGCGGCGGTCGTCGTCATGACGCTCGTCGCGGCCGCCGCGCTCGCGCGGTCCGTGCTCGTCCCCCGCGCCGCCGCCCGCGCCGCGGCGGGGGTGTGGACGCCGAAGGCCGTCGGACGCCGGGAGATGCCGCTGGTCCTCGGCACACTCGTGGCGTGCCTGCTCACGGCGCTGCTCTACGGCGGCGGGTTCACCGTCGTCGTGTGACCCCCCCGGCCGGGCCCCCGCGCACGGCCCGCACGCACGGTCCCGGCGCACCGGGCCTGACCCGGCCCCCGGGCCCCTCGCACCGGGTCTGACCCGCGCACCGGGCCGCTCCCCCGCCCCCCCGGGCCCCCGCCCCCGCGGTTACGGCCGGACCTGGCCGTCCGCGTGGATGACCCACTTCGTGGACGTGAGCTCCGGCAGGCCCATCGGCCCGCGGGCGTGGAGCTTCTGCGTGGAGATGCCGATCTCCGCGCCGAAGCCGTACATCTCACCGTCGGTCCACGCGGTGGAGGTGTTGATGTACACCGCAGCGGAGTCGACGTTGCGCTCGAAGTACTCCGTCGCCCGGTAGTCCCGCGCGCTGATCGCCTCCGTGTGGCCCGAGCTGTACTTCTTGATGTGGTCCACTGCGCCCTCGACGCCGTCGACGACCGCACAGGCGATGTCGAAGGAGAGGTACTC
Source organism: Corynebacterium bovis DSM 20582 = CIP 54.80 (assembly GCF_030408615.1). Lineage (NCBI taxonomy): Bacteria > Bacillati > Actinomycetota > Actinomycetes > Mycobacteriales > Corynebacteriaceae > Corynebacterium > Corynebacterium bovis. Next base: position 1,860,437 of record NZ_CP047187.1, read on the forward strand.
GTCGTACCACTCCTGGTCGGTGGCCTGGACGATGTCCTTCGCCCCGAGGGCCTCCAGCTTCCCCTTGTCACCGTGGACCGTCACCCCGGCCGCCTGGACGCCCTCGATGACACGCAGCGCGTCGGCGTCCGACAGGGCGGAGTCCAGCAGCATCGTCTCGGTGGAGTTGCACACCGAGCAGCGCCGGGTCTTGCCGTTGACGATGAGCCGGACGGCCTCGTCGATGTCGGCGGACCCGTCGACGTAGTGGTGGCACGTGCCCGTGCCCGTCTCGATCGTCGGCACGGTCGCCCCGGTGACGACGGCGTCGATGAGCCCGGCGCCACCCCGCGGGATGACGAGGTCGACGAGGCCGCGGGCGGTGATGAGGTCCTGCACCGAGTCGTGCGTCCGGCACGGCAGGAGCTGCACCGTCTCCCGGGGCAGGCCGTGCCGGGCGCACACGTCCTGGAGGATCTCGACGAGGCGCGTGTTCGAGTGGACGGCGGACTTCGAGCCGCGCAGGAGCGGCACGTTCCCGGACTTCACGGCGAGGCCGAAGGCGTCCACCGTGACGTTCGGGCGGGCCTCGTACACCATGCCCATGACGCCCAGCGGCACCCGGACCTGCTTGAGGCGCAGGCCGTTCGGCAGGGTCGTGCCGCGGACGATGTCACCGACCGGGTCCGGGAGGCCCGCGACCTGGCGGAGGCCGCCGGCGATCCCCTCGATCCGGTCGGTGTCGAGGGTGAGGCGGTCGATGAGGGACTCGTCCAGCCCCCGCTCGCGACCGGCCTCGATGTCCCGACGGTTCGCGTCGAGAATAGACTCCGCCTCGGCGACGAGCGCGTCGGCGGCGTCGGTCAGCAGCGCGTTCTTCTGCTCCGTGGACAGGACCAGCTCGCGGGCCACGTCCTTGGCTTTGCCGGCCTTCGCGAGGACCTCCTCGCGCTCGGCGGCTCGTTCAGGGGACAGGTCGTCGTGTCGGTCAGTCATGGTCCCCACCATACCGACTCGTACGGACAGCCGGGCCTAGCCCGTCGCGCCGTACTCCCGCGAATGCCGGTTGGAGTAGGTGCTCAGGTAGTCCGCGTGGATGACGGGACGCTGGGCGAACTCCGGCAGCTCGGACGTCGGCTTCCCGATCATCCCCTCGAGCGTCGCCGAGTCGTAGTTCACCTCGCCGCGGCCGATGACCCGCCCGTCGGGACCGACGAGATCGACGACCTCCCCGGACGTGAACTTCCCGTCCATCTGCGTCAACCCCACGGCGAGGAGCGACTTGTGGTCCTCCACCGCCTTCACCGCGCCGGCGTCCAGGTGCAGGGTGCCCATCGCCTCGGCGGCGTAGAGGACCCAGAACTTCCACGCGGACAGGCGGTCCTCCCGGGGCCAGAAGGTCGTCCCGATGCGCGCGTCGTCGAGGGCGGCGCCGATGTTCTCCGTGGACGTCAGGAGCACGGGGATGCCGGCCCGGGAGGCCAGGCGGGCGGCGGAGACCTTCGCGGCCATGCCGCCGGTGCCGAGCCGCCCAACGTCCCCGGCGACGACCCCGCGCAGGTCCTTGCTCGTCCGCACCTCGGGGATGAACGCCGCGCCCGGTTCGGCGGGGTTGCGGTCGTACAGGCCGTCGACGTCGGAGAGGAGGATGCAGGCGTCGGCGAACGCGAGGTGGGACACGAGTGCGGCGAGGCGGTCGTTGTCGCCGAAGCGCATCTCGGACGTCGCGACGGTGTCGTTCTCGTTGACGATGGGCACGGCGCGGAGCTGCCGCAGCCGGTCGATGGTCCGCTGGGCGTTGCGGGCCCGGTCGCGGCGGCCCGCGTCGGAGGCGGTGAGGAGGACCTGGCCGATGGTCCGGCCGTAGCGGGCGAAGCTGCGCGCCCACTCCTGGGCGAGGAGCACCTGGCCGACGGCGGCGGCGGCCTGCTTCGTCGCGAGGTCGGTGGGCCGCTGCTGGAGTTCCAGGGGGCCCATGCCGCAGGCGACGGCGCCGGAGGACACGACGATGAGGTCGGTGCCCCGGTCCATCCGCGCCTCGAGGGCGTCGGCGATCATGTCGATCTGACCGGGGCTGACGCGCCCGTCGTCGTCGGTGAGGGACGAGGACCCGATCTTCACCACCACACGCTTCGCCGCGCGGATCTTCGCGCGGATCTCCGAGTCGTGCCCCATCGCCGGGTCCGCCTCGGACGCCTCGGGTTCCGGGAACTCGATGGTCGTGGCGGGGACGATGGGCCCCGGCTGGTGCACGGCGTCGCTGCCGAACTCCAGTGGCACCGGATGCGCATGGTCAGGGATGTTCCGATCGGTGTCAGACATGGGCACAATTATTACTGACCGGGTGCACCCCATGCCACGGCGGGAGCGGGTGCACTGCACTCACCGGCGTCGGCCGGCGTCGGGGGCGTGCCGCGACCGGCGGGGACGACGGCGACGCCCCCGCGGTCACCCCTGCCAGCGGTCGCGGCTCGCCTCTTCGCCGTCGCCGTAGTCGAACTCGTCGATGAGGCCACGCCGGGCCTGGGACGCCCGCTTGCGCTCGGCGGCGCTCTCCCGCTCGGTGCGGGCGAGGCGCGCGTCGGTGCCGCGGTGGGAGGGCGTGACGTCGACGCCGGCCGCGGTCTGCGGCTCCCACTGGAAGGTCACCCCGCCGATGGTGACGTCGCACCCCTCGACGGCCCCCGCACGGTACAGCTCCTGCTCGACCCCGGCCTTGGCCAGCCGATCGGCGAGGAAGCCCACGGCCTCGTCGTTCTCGAAGTCGGTCTGGAGGATCCACCGGTCGAGCTTGTCGCCGGTGACGATGAACGCGGTCTCGTCCTGCGGGTCGACGTGCACCTCGAGGTTCTCCACGTAGCCGCGGCGGGGGGTACGACGCACACCCTTGGGGGTGATGACCTCGGCGGGGGGCTCCTGCGCCGCGGTGGTCGCCCGGTGCTCCGCGACGATCGCGGCGAGGGCGAACGTGAGCTCCTTGAGGCCCTCGTGGGTGACGGTGGAGATGCGGTGGATCGGCCAGCCGAACCGGGACAGCTCGTCCTCCATGAGGTCGGCCATGTCCCGGGCGTCGGGCACGTCCATCTTGTTGAGGATGATGATGCGCGGCCGGTCGCGGAGGTCGCCGAGGCCGGCGTCGGCGGAGAGGTCGGAGCGGTACTCGTCGAGCTCGTGCTCGAGGGCCCGGATGTCGTCGACGGGGTTGCGGTCGGGCTCGGTGTTCGCGCAGTCGACGACGTGGGCGAGCACCGCCGTGCGCTCGATGTGACGGAGGAAGTCCAGGCCGAGGCCCTTGCCCTCCGAGGCGCCGGGGATGAGGCCGGGGACGTCGGCGATGGTGAACACCTCGTGGCCGACGGTGACGACGCCGAGGTTCGGCTGGAGGGTCGTGAACGGGTAGTCCGCGATCTTCGGCTTCGCCGCGCTGAGGGCGCTGACGAGGGAGGACTTCCCGGCGGAGGGGAAGCCGAGGAGCCCGACGTCCGCCATGGACTTCAGTTCGAGGACGACGTCCCGGACCTCCCCGGGCTCGCCGAGGAGGGCGAAGCCGGGGGCCTTGCGCGCCTTCGAGACGAGCGAGGCGTTGCCGAGGCCGCCGTGCCCGCCCTGGGCGATGACGACCCGGGAGCCGGGGCCGGTGAGGTCGGCGAGGATCTCGCCGTCCTCGTCGAGGACGACGGTGCCGGCCGGGACGGAGAGCGTGACGTTCTCGCCGCGGGCGCCGCTGCGGTGGTCGCCGGCGCCGTTCCCGCCGCGCTGGGCCTTGATGTGCGGGTGGAAGTGGAAGTCCAGCAGTGTGTGGACCTGCGGGTCGACCTCGAGGATGATGTCACCCCCGTGGCCGCCGTTGCCGCCGTCGGGGCCGCCGAGGGGCACGAACTTCTCCCGGCGGACCGACGCGCAGCCGTTGCCGCCGTCGCCGGCCTGGAGGTGCAGGACCACGCGGTCCACGAAACGAGACATGGTGACACCCTCCCGAGGGGCCGTGATGGGGTTGTGTGAGATGGGGACGCCGGAGAACGGACCGCGCCCCGCGTCTCCGGCGGACCGGAGGCACGGGGCGCGGTGGGACGTGTCGGCCCGGATCAGGCCTCGACGGTCTCGGCGTCGTTCTCGACGATGTTCACCAGGCGGCGGTTGCGGCGCGTGGAGAACGCGACGGCGCCGGCCTTGAGGGCGAAGAGCGTGTCGTCGCCACCGCGACCGACGTTCTCGCCCGGGTGGAAGGAGGTTCCGCGCTGACGGATGAGGATCTCGCCGGCCTTGACCTGCTGGCCACCGAAACGCTTCACACCGAGGCGCTTGGACTCGGAGTCACGACCGTTGTTGGAGCTGGAAGCACCCTTCTTGTGTGCCATTGTTTTCCCTCCTCAGGAAACTCAGGAATTAGTGCTCGGTGTGTTACTTGATGCCGGTGACCTTGACGACCGTCAGCTTCTGACGGTGGCCGAAGCGGCGCTTGTAGCCGGTCTTGCTGCGGTAGTGCATGCCGCGGATCTTCGGACCCTTGGTCTGGTCGACGATCTCCGCGTTGACGCTCACCTTGGCGAGCGCGTCGGCACCGGTGGTGACGTTCGCGCCATCGACGAGGAGAACCGGGGTGAGAGCCACGGACGTACCCGGCTCACCCTCGATCTTCTCGACCTTGACGAGGTCACCTTCGGCAACCTTGTACTGCTTTCCGCCGGTCTTGACGATCGCGTACATGGAAGGGCTACCCCTTTATTCTCTACTCGACTCAGGCACCCGTCCCGGTGGCCCTGACACGGCGCGAACCGTGCCAGTCCCCCCGAGGAGGCGTCCTGTCTGGACAATTGGCTTCACTGTGTCCAACGACCGGCCCCGCCCCCGGTGACCATGCACGGGGCGGTCGGCGGGCAGCGTGACTGCGGCTGCCGTGCGCGCGTGCCGCGCACAGGCGCACGTGACCGTCAGTTGAACAGCGACTGCTCAAGACTACCCGCCGACGGCCCGTACACCAAAATTCAGCCGTCCGGGACGTCCGGCGCACCGGGCGGGTGCACCGGGACGGGCCCGGTGCGCGGGAGCAGCCGTCGGCCGGCGCCGGGACGGGCCCCGCGGGCCGTCGCCGGGGTCAGCCGTTGCGGCGGACGACCCGGCGGCGCCGGCTGCGGCCCGACGACCGCCCGCCGCCGCTGCGCCCGGCACCGGTGTCCCGGTCGTCCGGGGTCGCGTCACGGTCGGCGGCACCGCCGCGTCGCCCGCCCCGGGCCGGGGCGTCGCCCCTCCCGGAGCCTCCGGACGGTCCACCCGACGGGGCCCCGTCCTCCGGGGTCACGCCGAAGTCGGCGGGGGTCGGCGCCACGTCCGACCGTGAGTTGCCGCGGACGGACCGACGCCGGCGCGGCGAGGTCTCGAACTCCCGACGGGCCTCCTCGTACGCGGCGCGGGCGTCGCGGACCGTGCCGCCGCCCCGGCGCGTCCCGGCCTCCCGGGCCGCCCCGTCGGTGCGACCCTTCGTGTTCCCGGTGTTCCCGGTCTTCTTCGTGTTCCCGGTGTTCCCGGTCTTCGTGCCGCCCGTGGCGGTGCCGGTGTCCGTGGCGTTGCCGGTGTGCTTGGCGTTGCCGGTCTTCCCGGTCTTCCCGGTCTTCCCGGTCTTCCCGGCGCCCTTCGCGCCCTTCGCGCCCGTGGCGTTCCCGGAGCCCGTGGTCTTCCGCACCACCCGGCGGGTCCGCCGGGACCGGCGCTGCCCGTCGCCCGTGGAGTCGCCCGTGGAGTCGCCCGTCGCCTCCGCGTCGCCGGTCCCGGCGCGCGTGCCGGCACCGGACGCGGCCGTGTCGCCGTCGCGCCGGAGGACGTCCTCGGGGACGTAGTTCTCACCGGTCGGCTCATCCGGGTCCTCCGCCGCCGCGCGGCGCAGGGCCTCGGCGGCGATCTCCGCCACGTCGGCGTCGTCCGTCCGGCGCGGGCGCCCGGTGCGCGTCGGCCGACCGGTCGCCGCGAGCCCGGTGCCGCGGCGGACGATGCGACGACGCCGCACGACCGTCGGACGGTCACCGCTGCTCCCGGCCCCACGGGCCGACGCCGCGGACGACTCCGCACCCGTCTCCGCACCCGTGTCCGCACGCACGTCCGCGTCCGCGTCCGCCCGCCCGTCGGCGTCCGCCGACCGGCTGCGCCGCGTCGCACCGGAGACCCCGGACTGCTCCGACCGCCGCGCGGCACTGACGGTCCGGCGACCGGACCCCCGGCGGCCCCGGCGCGACCGTCCGCGCCCGGACCCGTCGTCACCGCTGTCGTCCGCGGTCCCGGCGGTCCCGGCGGTCCCGTCCGCCCCGGCGTCCCGCCCGGAGCGCGCCCCGGCGTCCCGCCCGGAGCGCGCCCCGTCGTCACCGCGGCCACGGCCCCGGCCGGCCCCGGCCGCGGCTGCGTCGTCGTCCTCCCCGGACTCCTCCGCCTCGTGCGCCCGGCGCACCTCGTCGGCGGTGCGCTTCCGGATCTCCTCGGCCCGTTCCTGCTCCCGCTGTGCCTGCCGACGACCTTCCCGGCCACCGTGATCGCGGCGGCGGTCGCCGTCGTCCTCCTCCGGCTCCACCGGGTCGGGGTGGATGACCAGCCCGCGCCCGTCGCACGCCTCGCACGGCGTGGAGAACGCCTCGAGCAGCCCGGTGCCCAGGCGCTTGCGCGTCATCTGGACGAGGCCGAGCGACGTCACCTCGGAGACGTTGTGGCGCGTCCGGTCCCGCGAGAGGTGCTCGGTGAGCCGGCGCAGCACGAGGTCCTGGTTCTCCTCCAGGACCATGTCGATGAAGTCGACGACGATCATGCCGCCGATGTCCCGCAGGCGGATCTGGCGGACGATCTCCTCCGCCGCCTCGAGGTTGTTCTCCGTGACCGTCTGCTCCAGGTTGCCCCCGGCGCCGGTGAAGCTGCCGGTGTTGACGTCCACGACCGTCATCGCCTCGGTGCGGTCGAAGATGAGGTGCCCACCGCTGGGCAGCCACACCTTCCGGGACAGGGCCTTCTCCAGCTGCGCGTCGAGCTCCTTGGCGGCGAAGACGTCCTGGCCGCCGTGCTGCCGCCGGTTCCAGCGGACGAGCCGGTCCTCCAGGTCGGGGGCCATGCGGTGGACGTAGGACTGCACGACGGACCACGACGCGTCGCCGTCGACGACGAGCTCGTTGAAGCCCTCGTTGAAGATGTCGCGGATGACCTTGACGAGCATGTTCGGCTCCTCGTACATGGTCTCCGGTGTCGAACCGCGCCGCGAGCGGGCCTTCTTCTCCCGCGCCCGGATCTCCAGCCAACGGTCGTGGAGGGCGGTGACGTCCTCGCCGATCATCTCCTCGCTCACGCCCTCGGCGGCGGTGCGGATGATCGCCCCACCGTCACCCGGGATGACCCGCTTGAGGACCTCCTTCAGGCGCTTGTGCTCCCCTTCCGGCAGGCGGCGGGAGATGCCCGCGCTCGTGCCGCCGGGCAGGTAGACGAGGAACCGCCCGGCGAAGCTGATCCGGTTGGTCAGCCGGGCGCCCTTGTGCCCGACCGGGTCCTTGATGACCTGCACGAGGATCTGGTCGCCCTGCTTCAGCGCGGCGTCGATCCTCCGGTGCCGGGAGTGCAGGTACTCCGACCTCCAGTCCACCTCACCGGCGTAGAGGACGGCGTTGCGCCCCGTGCCGATGTCGATGAACGCGGCCTCCATGCTGGCCAGGACGTTCTGCACCCGGCCGAGGTAGATGTTGCCGACGATCGACTGCTGCGTCTCCGAGGTGACGAAGTGCTCGACGAGCATCCCGTTCTCCGTGACACCGACCTGCGTGGTCGTGCCGGCGTGGTCGGTGCGCTCGGAGTCCCGGACGACCAGCGAGCGGTGCACGAGCTCCCGGCGGGCGCGGAACTCCGCCCGCGAGATCGGGCGCGGGGTCTCGTTGTCCTGCTCCTGGCGCCACCGTCGCTTCGACTCCAGGCGGGTGCTGCCCTTGAGCTTCACGGGCTCGTCGACGACCTCGACGGTGCGGCCGCCCTGGTCCTTGCCGTCCTTGCCGTGGGCGCCGTGGTCCTTGCCGTTGCCGCCCTGGTTGCCGTGGTCCTTACCGTTGCCGCCGTGGTCCTTGCCCTGGTTGCCCTGGTCCTTCTGGCGGCCCTTCCGGGAGCCCCGGGAGGTCTCCTTCGGGGACTCCTTCGGGGACTCCTGCCGGTCGTCGTCCGGGGTCCGGGAGGGGGTCGACGCCGCGCTCCCCCGGTCACCACCGCGTCCGCGACCGCGGCCCCGTCCCCCGCGACGGTTCCGGCCGTCCTCTGCCTGGCCCGCGTCCCCGTCGCGGTCGTCGGAGCGGTTCCCGCCCCGCGCCCGGTCGGTGGACCCGGCGTCGTCGGAGACGCGTGCCGCCCCGACGCGGCGGATGATCCGCCGCACCCGCCGACGCCGCGGGGCACCGGTGCCCGTCGCCGGGTCCGTCCCGGCGTCCTCGCGGGCGTCCTCGCGGGCGTCGCCGTGAGTGTCCTCGCGGGCGTCCTCGCGGGTGTCGTCGCGGCTGTCGGAGGCCTCCGCCGTGCCGGCGGACGCCTGGCGTGCGGACGTCCCGTCAGCGTCAGGAGCCTCGGGGGCCTCGGACGCCTCGACGGACGCCTGCCGTCCGGACGTCTCCGCCGCGGTCGTGCGCTTCGTCGTGCGACGTCGCGGCCGCCGGCGGGACGACCGCTGGCCGCCGGACTGCTCCGCGCCCGACGCGTCCGCGTCGGTCTGCGTGTCGGCCGCGGTCTCCCCCGGGTCCGCGGCAGCGGCGGTGGCCGCGGTCGCGGTACCGGCGGTGGTGCCGGCCCCGTCCTCCGACGGCGGGAGGAAAACCGGCATCTCCGACGACGCGGCGTCCGGGGCCGGCGTCCCCGACCGCCCGGACGTGGCCGCGTCGTCGGCCGTCGCGGCCTTCGTGGTCTTCGTGGCCTTCGCACCCGCGGTCCGCTTCGTGCTCTTCGTCGCCCTCGTCTTCTTCGCCGGCTCCGCCTTCGCCTCGCTCGCGGCGTTCGCGGCATTCTCAGCGTTCTCCGGGCTCGCGGCCTCCCCGGTGTCCTGCGCGGCCTCCGCGCCCGTCGGGGCCTTCGCGCTCGTCGCACCCGCCGTCCGCTTCGTGCTCTTCGTGCTCTTCGCGGCCTTCGTGGCCTTCGTACTCTTCGTCGCCTTCGCAGCCTTCGCGCCACCCGACGTGCGGCGCGTCGCCGCCGCTCGGGTCGTCGTCCCCTCCCCCGTCGCCGCGGACCCCGCACCGTCCCCGGCCCCCCCCTGGGCACGGGCGGCCGCGACAAGCGCCTCCACCTGGTCGCGGGTCACCGACGACGACGCCACCTTCCCCTCGACCCCCGTCGCCGCGAGGGCGGCGATGAGGTCCTTGCTGGTCACACCGATCGTCTTGGCGAGGACGTGCACCCGCACCTTGGCGGGGACCTCATCGAGGACGATCGTCTCCGCCGCGCGGGCGGTCTCCGGGCTGAACTGGGCCACGTTTCTCCTTTGTCGGGGGGACGGCGGTACCACGGGCGCAGAAATCGCAGCCGCACGCGGTCGCCCGGTCCCCCGGAATGTCCACTGATTGAAAAAGCTGGTCGACGGTCCACTGCATCATCGTTGTGCCTGCCGTCGCCGCCATTGTCTCACACCGGGTCACACACCGGTCCGGCTCACCCTGACCACGGCCCCCTCCGCCCCGGACACTGCACCGGGAAATACCTATACTCGTACACATGCACCAGGACCCGAGCCGCGCCGCCCTGTCCCCTGACGCCGCCCGCCTGCTGGACATCCACCACCGGGCGTCGCCGACGTGGCGTACCGCCGCCCCCGCCGTCGTTTTCGTCCTCGGCACGGCCCTCGCCGTCACCCTGCCGCTCCGGGGCATCGAGCCGGTCGTGCTCGCCGTCACCGCGGTGGTCATGCTCGTCGTCGCCTGGTGGGGAGCCCGCGTGCCCGGGACCCGCCCGAACAGCTACGACCCGCTGCGCCCCGACGCCGTCGCCGCCGACGGCACCCGCCCCCGGGCCACCGTCGTGACCGTCGCCGTCTTCCTGCTCTACCCGGTGTTGACGCTCGCGACCGCGCTGCCGGGCTGGTTGGGGCTGCCGGGCTGGTGGGGCTGGGTCGTCTGTGTCGTCGTCGCGGCCGTCATCGCGGCCGTCCTCCTCCGCCCCGGTACGCAGAACCCGGACTACCGGCGACCGGCCGAGCTCTACCGGCTCCACCCGGGGTACCGCCCCGCCGACGACGCCGAGCAGCTCGCCGCCGTCCTCCACGCCCTCCACGCCTGCCCGGCCGGCGTCCAGGTGACCCGCGACCGGCTCCGGGACGCCGCCGGGTTCGGGGACGACGACCACCTCGACGCCGCACTCGCCGCGCTCACGGCGTCGGGTGACGCCGCCGTCCTCGTCGAGCGCCGCAGCGACGGGACGCGTGAGACCTGGCACACCCTCTCCCCCGAGGGCCGGGACCGGTTCCAGGCCCGCGTCGCCGGCACCGATGCCGCCGGCACCGCCACCGGTCGGGCCGGGGCCGCGGCGTAGCCCGGCGCTGCTCCCGGCACCGCCCCAACCGACGGCCGCGCCGGACGCGACGGACGCGACGCCCCCCCCCACGAACGGGGACGCCGCCGCACCCCAGGCCCCCGGTCAGGGGCGCGGGAATACGGCGGCGGTGAGGTCCGGCAGGGTCAGAGGTTCGGGAACCAGATGCCGATCTCGCGCTCGGCGGACTCCGGGGAGTCGGAACCGTGGACGACGTTCTCCGCGACGGACAGGGCGAAGTCACCGCGGATCGTGCCCGGGGTGGCCTTCGACACCGGGTCGGTGCCGCCGGCCAGCTGACGCCACGCCTCGATGGCGCGCTCGCCCTCGACGATGCCGGCGACGAGCGGGCCACCGGTGATGAAGTCCACGAGCTCACCGAAGAACGGCTTGTCCTTGTGCTCCTCGTAGTGCTTCTCCGCGGTCTCGCGGTCGGTGACGCGGAGGTCCAGGGCGGCCAGGGTGAGGCCCTTGCGCTCGATGCGGGAGATGATCTCGCCGACGATGCCACGGGTGACGCCGTCCGGCTTGATGAGGATGAGGGTGCGTTCAGTCATGCCCGTCATGGTAGCTGACGGGTGCCCGTCGCTCAGCGCACACCCGACGCCCACACCCCCATGTCCCCCGCACCCCCGTGCCCCCGCCGCCGGGCGGTCACTCCCCGGCGTCGTCCCGGCGTTCCGTCGGCCAGTGCTGCGCGGGCAGCAGCCCGCGGCGCTGCCGCTCCCGGATCGTGTGCCGCAGGTAGTACACGTACACCCACGCGGCGGCGAAGATCACGCCCGCGATCCCGATCGCGGGGTGCACGACGAACCCGGCGACCGCCAGGACCTGCAGGATCACGTTGACGGGCGTGGCCCACCGCCGCTTCTGCAGTCCGCTCATGAGGAGCATCACCACCCCGAGGACGGCGACGTAGGTGATGTTGAACGGCGTCGCGTACGCGCCCTCGTCGACCCGGAGGACGACGGTCAGTGCCAGGAGGACGACGATCGCCTCCATGACCAACGCCCCGGACATCACCCACGTGCCGCTGGCCAGCGGGTCCGTCGCCGTCTCGTGACCGGGGCCGAGCGGACCGTAGCGGTCGTCCCCCGCCGACCCCGACCTGCCCGCCGCGGCCGCTCCGGCCGTGCCGTTGTCGTCCGTGCTGCGCCTGTTCACCGTCGTCGCTCCTTCCGGCTCCCGCCGTCAACCCTGTCCACACCGTCGTCACCACCGGTCACGACCGGCCACCGGCCGTCACCCACCGTCACTCGCCGTCACCGTCCGTCGCCGGCGCGGGGCGCTCCCACCGCGGCCGGGGCGGCTCCCACCGCCGCAGCCCGTCGAGCAGCCCCGCCGGGGTGTCGGCGACGACAAGCCCGTCCCGGGCCCCGGCGGAGAGGAACCCCCGCCGCACCATCGTGTCGACCATCTCCACCAGCGGGTCCCAGTAACCGTCGACGTCGTACAACGCCACGGGGCACCGGTGGATCCCGAGGATCTGCGCGGTCCACACCTCGAAGAACTCCTCGAGCGTACCGACCCCGCCGGGCAGGGCCACCATCGCGTCGGCCGCGTCGGCCATCCGGGCCTTCCGCTCGCCCATCGTGTCGACCACCTCGAGGCGGCCGAGCCCCGTGTGCGCGGTCTCCCCGTCGACGAGGGCCCGCGTCGTGACCCCGAGGACGTCCATGCCCGCCGCGACGGCGGTGTCCCCGACGATCCCCATGAGCCCGGCGCGACCCCCGCCGTACACGAGACTGTGCCCCGCGTCGGCGAGCCCCCGCACGACCTCCCGGGCGGCCTCCGCGAACCCGGGCCCGTCGCCCGGGGACGACCCGACGTACACCGCGACGCGCATCAGGCCGGCTCCTTCCCGAACAGGGTCCGCGCCTCACCCGCGGTGACGACGGACCCGGTGATGAGCACACCCGCGCCGGAGACCATGCCGTCCCCGCCGTCGTCCTCGGCGAGCTGGGTCGCCAGCTCCACCGCGCCCGGCAGGAGCGGCGCGACGTGCACCCGCTCCTCGCCGAAGGCGTCCCGCGCGTACTCGGCGAGGGTCTCGACGTCGAGGGCCCGCGGGGAGGTCGACTGCGTGACGACGACCTCGTCCATGACCGGTTCCAGTTCCGCGAGGATGCCCCGGGCGTCCTTGTCGCTCAGCACGCCGACGACGCCGACGAGCCGCCGGAAGGAGAAGTCCCGGTCCACGGCCTTCGCGAGCGCCCGCGCCCCGTGCGGGTTGTGGGTCGCGTCGATGAAGACGCTCGGCGCGCTGCGCACCCGCTCGAGCCGGCCGGGCGACCGGACCTGCGCGAACCCCCGCCGGACGGTGTCGACGTCCAGCTGGCGGTTCGCCCCGGCGCCGAAGAACGCCTCGACGGCGGCGAGGGCGAGGGCGGCGTTGCGCGCCTGGTGCTCCCCGGACAGGGGCAGGACGATGTCCGTGTACGTGCCGCCGAGGCCGCGGAGGGTGAGCTGCTGCCCGCCGACCGCGACGGTCGACTCGACGACGCCGAACTCGCTGCCCTCCCGGGCCACCGCCGCGTCGGCCTCGACGGCCTGCCGGAGGATGACCTCCATCGCCTCGGGCTCCTGTTCGGCGACGACGGCGACGGTGTCCGGCGGGCTGAGCAGGTCGTCCGTGTCCCACGGGGAGGAGATGATCCCGGCCTTCTCGCCCGCGATCGCGGCGATCGTGTCGCCGAGGTAGTCGGTGTGGTCGAGGCCGACGGGCGTGATGACGGAGACGTCGGCGTCGATGACGTTCGTCGCGTCCCAGCGGCCGCCCATGCCGACCTCGACGACGGCGACGTCCACCGGGGCGTCGGCGAAGGCCGCGTACGCCATGCCGACGAGCACCTCGAACGTGCTCATCCGCGGCCCGCCCGCCGCCTCGGAGCGGGCGTCGACCATCTCGACGAACGGCTGGATCTCCCGCCACGTCGCGACGTAGTCCCGCGGGTGGAGCGGCACGCCGTCGACGGCGATGCGTTCGGTCGGCAGCTGGAGGTGCGGGCTCGTCGTCCGCCCGGTGCGCCGGTGGAACGCGCGGAGCAGGGACTCGATCATCCGCACCACGGACGTCTTCCCGTTCGTCCCGGCGACGTGGATGGACTGGTAGGAGCGCTGCGGGGACCCGAGGAGGTCCATGAGCGCGCTGATGCGGTCGAGGGTCGGGTCGATGCGGGTCTCGGGCCAGCGGGCGGTGAGCTCGGCCTCGACCTCCCGCAGCTCCTCGAGGTCCGCGGCGGTCACGGGCCGGGGCGGCCGCGCGTCCGGGTCGTCGGCGACCCCGGTCCCGGAGGTGTCGACGCTGCCGCCGGCGCCGTCGCCGGTCCCGTCACCGAGGTCGACGGGCAGGCTCAGCCCCGTCTCGTCGAGGCCCACCTCGCCGATGCCCGGCAGGGACTCGAGGGCCCGGTCGATGTCGGCGTCATCCATCACGGCGTCCGGGTCCGCCCCGGCGGGGTCCGGGTTCGCGCCGGTGGTGTCGTCGGCGGTCACGAGGGCAGCCCCTCGAGCCGGGCCGTGATGCGCGCGACGTCGCCCTCGGCGACCGCCTGCCGCTCGCGGATCCCGGCGACGACCGCCTCCGGGGCCTTGGCGAGGAAGTTCTCGTTGCCGAGCTTCTTCGCCGCGTTGTCCAGCTCCTTGCGCGCGGCGGCGAGGTCCTTCTCCAGGCGGCGGCGCTCGGCTGCGACGTCGACGGTGCCGGACGTGTCGAGCTCCACCGTCACCGTCACCCGGCTGAGGCGCACCTCGACCGACGCCGTCGGCGTGAAGTCCTCCCCCGGCTCCTCGATCCGGACGATCGAGCGCAGGGCCGGCTCCAGGCCGAGGATGTCCGCCGCCGCGCAGTCGACGCGCGCGGGCACCTTCTGCGTCGGCTTCACACCCTGGTCGGCGCGGAACCGGCGCACCTCCGTGACGAGGCGTTCCATGTCCGCCATCCGGCGGGCGGCGTCCGCGTCCGGCTCCGCCCCGCCGTTCGTCAGCTCCTGCCCCGGCCACGCGGCGACGACGATGCTCCCCGGGTAGCCGTCGACACCGTCGGTGAGGGCGTCCCACAGGGTCTCGGTGACGAAGGGCATCGCCGGGTGGAGGAGGCGCAGGACGGCGTCGAGAACCCGGCCGAGGACGAGGCGGGTCGACTCGCCCCGGGCGAGCTCCTCCTCCGTCGCGGCGTCGGCGTCGCGGGGGATCTGCACCTTCGCGATCTCGACGTACCAGTCGCAGAACTCGCCCCACGCGAAGCGGTACAGCGCCTCGTGGGCGACGGCGAACTCGTACCGGTCGAGGTGCTCGTCGACGAGCGCCCGCACCGCCTCCAGGCGGTCGAGGATCCAGCGGTCCGCGTCCGTGAGCGTCGCGCGCGGCGGCAGCTCCCCGACCCGCGCGCCGTTCATGAGCGCGAAGCGGGTGGCGTTGAACAGCTTCGTCGCGAAGTTCCGCGACGACTGGGCGGAGTCCTCACCGACGGGCAGGTCCGTGCCCGGGTTCGCGCCGCGGGCGAGGGTGAAGCGCAGGGCGTCCGCGCCGTAGTCCCGCACCCAGTCCATCGGGTCGATGCCGTTGCCGAGCGACTTGCTCATCTTCCGCCCCTGCGCGTCACGCACGAGACCGTGGAGGACGACGTCGGTGAACGGCACCTGCGGCCGGCCGTCGCGCGCCGCGCGGGCGGCGTCGTCCCCCGACAGCGGCGACCCGTCGACGGTGTCGGCGAACGTGGCGAACATCATCATGCGCGCGACCCAGAAGAACAGGATGTCGTAGCCCGTGACCAGCGTGGACACCGGGTAGAACCGCTCGAGCTCCGGGGTGGCCTCCGGCCAGCCCATCGTCGAGAACGGCCACAGCGCGGAGCTGAACCACGTGTCGAGGACGTCCTCGTCCTGCACCCAGCCCTCACCCGTCGGCGGCTCGTCGTCGGGGCCGCAGCACACGATCTCGCCGTCCGGCCCGTACCAGACGGGGATCCGGTGGCCCCACCACAGCTGGCGGGAGATGCACCAGTCGTGCATGTCGTCGACCCAGTCGAACCAGCGCGGCTCCTGGCTCGCCGGGTGGATGGTCGTGTCCCCCTCCCGGACCGCGTCGCCGGCCATGCGGGCCAGCTCCTCCACCCGGACGTACCACTGGAGGGACAGGCGCGGCTCGATGGCCTCGCCGGAGCGCTCGGAGTGGCCGACGGAGTGGACGTACGGGGCCTTCCGGGCGACGATGCGCCCCTGCTCCTCCAGCGCGAGGCGGATCCGCTCCCGCGCCTCCGCCCGGTCGAGGCCGTCGAACTCCGTGCCCGTGCCGGTGACCCGGCCGGACTCGTCGAGAACGACGGGCATCGGCAGGTCGTGGCGCTGACCCATCGCGAAGTCGTTCGGGTCGTGCGCCGGGGTGATCTTCACCGCACCCGTGCCGAACTCCGGGTCGACGTAGTCGTCGGCGATGACGACCATCTCGCGGTCCGCGATGAACGGGTGGGGCAGGCGGGTGCCGACGAGGTCCCGGTAGCGGTCGTCGTCCGGGTGGACGGCGACGGCGACGTCACCGAGCATCGTCTCGACACGGGTCGTCGCGACGACGACGTGCGGGGCGGCGTCGTCGAGCGACCCGTACCGGATGCTCACGAGCTCACCCTCGTCCTCGGAGTGGACGACCTCGATGTCCGAGATCGCGGTGCGCAGCACCGGCGACCAGTTGACCATCCGGTTCGCCCGGTAGATCAGCCCCCGGTCGAACAGCTCCTTGAACATCGTCTGCACCGCCCGGGACAGGCCCTCGTCGAGGGTGAACCGCTCCCGCTCCCAGTCGACCGAGTCCCCGATGGCGCGCATCTGGGACTGGATGACGTCCCCGTAGCGCCGCTTCCACTCCCAGACCTTGCCGACGAACTCCTCGCGGCCGTAGTCGAACCGGTCGCGCCCCTCGGTCTCCTTGAGGGACGCCTCGACCTTCGTCTGGGTGGCGATGCCCGCGTGGTCGCTGCCCGGCAGCCACAGCACCTCGTAGCCCTGCATCCGCCGCCGGCGGGCGAGGACGTCCATGAGGGTGTGGTCGAGGGCGTGACCCATGTGCAGCTGGCCGGTCACGTTCGGCGGCGGCAGCACGATGGAGAACGGCGGCTTCGTGCTCGCGGCGTCGGCGTGGAAGTAGCCGGCGTCGACCCAGCGCTGGTAGAGGTCCGCCTCGACGGCGGAGGGGTCCCACTGCGCGGGCAGGGCGTCGGCACGGTTGGCGGCGTTGCGTTCGGAGTCACTCACGCCGGCCAGTCTAGTGCAGGCCCGCCCGCCGCTCCGCACCCGCCGTGAGCAGGACGGACAGGGTCACAGGAACCCGGCGTCCCGCACGGCGTCGACCTCCGAGCGCAGCTCCGCGACGGTCCGGTCGATCTTCGCCCGCTGCGCGTCGCCGATCTCCAGGCCGGTGACGGTGCGCCACTCGCCGTCGACGCTCCGGCAGGGCACGCTCGCCACGACGCCCTCGGGGATGCCGTAGGACCCGTCGGAGGGCAGCGCGACGGAGACCCAGTCCCCCTCCGGCGTGCCGTGGATCCAGTCCCGCATGTGGTCGCACGCCGCCGACGCGGCCGACGCCGCCGAGGAGCGCCCCCGGACCTCGATGATCTCCGCGCCCCGGCCGGCGACGCCGGGGATGAAGTCCTGCTCGAGCCACGTCGCGTCGAGGTCGCCCGCGACCGGGCGGCCGTCGCGCAGCACCTCCGTGACGTCGGGGAACTGCGTGGACGAGTGGTTGCCCCACACGGTCATGCGGGTGAGGTCGGTCGTCGCGCAGCCGAGCTTCTCCGCGAGGCGTGCGAGCGCCCGGTTGTGGTCGAGCCGCGTCATCGCCGTGACCCGCCGCGGGTCGCGGTCGGGCAGCTGCGCGGCGACGATCGCGGCGTTGGTGTTCGCCGGGTTGCCGACGACGAGCACGCGGAGGTCGTCCGCCGCGTTCTCCGCGAGGGCCCGGCCCTGGGGGCCGAAGATCGCGCCGTTCGCGGTGAGCAGGTCCGCGCGCTCCTGACCCTTCGTCCGGGGCGAGGCACCGACGAGGAACGCGGCCTCCGCGCCGGCGAAGGCCGTCGCGGCGTCGTCGGTGACGTCGACGGAGCGGAGCAGCGGGAACGCGGAGTCCGCGAGTTCCATCGCCACCCCCTCGGCCGCGCGGACGGCGTCCGGGATCTCGAGGAGCCGCAGCCGCACGGGGCGGTCGCCGAAGACCTCCCCGGTCGCGAGGCGGAACAGCAGAGAGTAGGCGATCTGCCCCGCCCCGCCGGTGACGGCGACGGTCACGGCGCGACGGTCGTCCCGGTCACCGGCGGCAGTGTCCCCGCCCTCCCCCGGCTGCGGGTCGGAGGTGACGACCGACGCGGAGATCGCCTCGATGACGGTGCGGGTGCCGGGGGCGTCGGCCCCGTCCCCGGCGGAGAGGGTCGGCGACCCGGCGGTGCCGGTGGTGGTCGACGGTGCGGTCGTGGCTGAGGTGCGGACCCCGGTGGTCCCGGCGGTGGTCATGGGTGTGTCTCCCGTCATTCGCGAGGTGTGCGGGGCAGCGTCGACGACGGTGCCCGTCACCGTCCACGGTAGACCTGCGGCCCCCGCCGCGCCCGGGGACGCCACCGGACGGGGGCACGTCCGCGACCCACCCCTGTCGGGGGTTCCGCAGCCCGCCCCGCGGGGGTGCCGACGACGCGGCCGGGGGCACCGGGGGGCCGGCGGTGACCGGTGTCCGGGTATGGTCAGGACGTCAGACGTCCGGTGGTGGTCCGCCACCCCCGTACCGGACACCCAGCACGCCGTGCCGGTCCCCCGGCACCCTCGCCCCACCACCGCCGCGGCCCCGTCCGGGGTGGTGACACGAAAGGACCTCCCCCATGTCGTTGGCCGATACGCCGCAGGGGCACCCGCGGCCGTCCTCCGCCCCGGGGACGCCGTCGGCTCAGACCCGGCACGACCCGGCGTTCGCCGCCCAGGCCGACGCCGGGCTCCCCCGGGGCCCGCGGGCGGCGCGCGACCCCCGCGATCCGGTGGACGTCCGCGACCTGCCGGAGAGCCACCGGCGGTACGGGTGCCCGCCCGCCGAGTACGTCGCGGTTCTCGACGCCGCCCTCCCCCGGCTCGTCGCCTCGGGGGCGGCGGGCGTCACCGGGGACGGCGCGGCCGCTGTCGCGGTCGCCGCCGGGGTGACGCGTCAGCACCCGCTGCTCGCCGACCCGGACGAGCTGTACCGCGAGGCGCTGCGGCTGGCGTTCCGGCGGATCTGGCCGCGCCCGGACGAGATCGAGGTGGAGAAGCTCGTCCCGGCGGACGCGGTGCGCGCGTTCGTGCGTTCGAGTTACCGCCGGCACCGGCGGAACCCTGTGGCGGTCCAGCTCATCATCCGGGAGAACCTCACGGGTGACGCCGGGGTCGTCGACCGGCCGGGGGTGCTGGAGTCCTCCCCGGTGGTCCTCCAGATCGACCGGGTGCTCATGCGCGGCCAGGACTTCGGCGCCTTCCGCCCGGGGATCTCGGCCGAGGACCTGTACCTCGTCATCGACTCCCTGTGCACGTTCCCCGCCGCGGCGGGGACGACGTTCCGCGCGCACTACGGCACGGACCTGTGGGAGCAGCACAACGCGGACGGCCTGGAGCACATGGCGTGCGACGTCGCCCTCGCGTTCCTCACGACGTCGATGCCGACGACGCAGGGCAGTTCGTACACGCACTCCTCGCCGTCGCGGACGACGCCGACGTCCGTCGCGGCGTCGCTGTACTCCTCGGAGGGGCGCGACGCCGAGCCGCTGCGGGACCGCCCGTCCGGGTCCGCGGACGTGCACGACCTCCCCCACCGCTAGGCTCGCGGCTCACGGGCCGCGCCCCCTCCCGGGCCCCCGGCCCGGGCGTCCTCCCCCGCGTCACCCGGCCCCGGCGCCGCCGCCCACCGGCAGCGCCGGCCGCCCCCCCGGAGCCTCCTCCCCGGGCTCAGGCGCTGCGCTTGTCCCGCTCCGCGACCTGGTCGTGGGTGAGCCGCTGCGGCTCGCTGTCCCCGTCGACGCAGTCGGCGGTGATGACGACCTCGCCGGTGTCGTCGTCGTCCGGGATGGTGAACATCACGGGCAGGAGGATGCCCTCCATGATCGACCGCAGGCCACGGGCCCCGGTCTCCCGCTCGAGCGCCTGCCGGGCGATGGCACGCAGCGCGTCGTCGTCGAACGTGAGGCGCACCCCGTCCATCTCGAACAGCCGCTGGTACTGGCGCACGAGCGAGTTCTTCGGCTCGGTGAGGACCCGCACGAGCGCGTCCTCGTCGAGGTGACCGACGTGCGTGACGACGGGCAGGCGGCCGATGAGCTCGGGGATGAGCCCGAACTTCACGAGGTCGCCCGGCTCGACGAACTGGAACGGATCCGGCTCCTCGTCCGACTTGCCCCGGACCTCGACGCCGAAGCCGAGGCCCTTCCGGCCCCGCCGCTCGGCGATGACCTTCTCCAGCCCGGCGAACGCGCCGGCGACGATGAACAGGACGTTCTTCGTGTCGAACTGGATGAACTCCTGGTTCGGGTGCTTGCGCCCGCCCTGCGGCGGGACGGAGGCGACGGTGCCCTCGAGGATCTTCAGCAGGGCCTGCTGGACGCCCTCGCCGGACACGTCGCGGGTGATGGACGGGTTCTCCGACTTGCGGGAGATCTTGTCCACCTCGTCGACGTAGATGATGCCGCGCTGGGCCTTGGCGACGTCGAAGTCCGCGGACTGCAGGAGCTTGAGGAGGATGTTCTCGACGTCCTCACCGACGTAGCCGGCCTCGGTGAGGCTGGTGGCGTCCGCGATGGCGAAGGGCACGTCGAGCATCCGCGCGAGGGACTGGGCGAGGTAGGTCTTGCCCGAGCCGGTCGGGCCGAGCATGAGGATGTTCGACTTCGACAGTTCGACGTCGTCGTCGGAGCGGCGCGCCGAGGCGTTGGACTCCTCCACCCGGATGCGCTTGTAGTGGTTGTACACGGCGACGGCGAGGGTGCGCTTCGCGGCGTCCTGGCCGATGACGTACCGGTCGAGGAACTCGGCGATCTCCGCCGGGCGGGGCAGGTCGTCCGTCCGGTCGCGCTGGTCACCGGCGGTGACCATCTCCTCCTCGATGATCTCGTTGCACAGTTCGATGCACTCGTCGCAGATGTACACGCCGGGGCCGGCGATGAGCTTCCGGACCTGCTTCTGGCTCTTACCGCAAAACGAGCACTTGAGCAGCTCAGCGCTTTCCTGCATCGGTGCCATGGTGGTGAGGACTCTCCTGTGGACTCGCTGTACCCGGGGGCACGGGGACGTACTCCGGTGTACTCGGGTGTGCTCGGGCCGGCTCGCGCCGGCGGGGACCACGGACGGTCCCGATCATGATTCGGTCATGATACCCCCGGGTCCGGACAGTCGCGGGGAGCGACGCAGTCCCCCGGCCGGGCCGCGGGGCCCGGCCGGGGAGGTGGGCCGGGTCAGGACTGGGCGGACAGCTTGCGGTAGTCGAAGACCTGGTCGATGATCCCGTACTCCTTCGCCTCGGCGGCGGTGAGGATCTTGTCACGGTCCGTGTCGATCCGCACCTGCTCCGCGGTCCGGCCGGTGTGGCGTGCGAGCGTCGTCTCCATGAGCGTCCTCATGCGCTCGATCTCCTTGGCCTGGATCTCGAGGTCGGAGACCTGGCCCTGGACCCCGCCGGTCGCGGGCTGGTGGATGAGGACGCGCGCGTTCGGCAGCGCGGCGCGCTTGCCGGGGGTGCCGGCGGCGAGGAGCACCGCGGCGGCGGAGGCGGCCTGGCCGAGGCACACGGTCACGACGTCGGGGCGGACGTACTGCATCGTGTCGTAGATCGCCATGAGGGACGTGAAGGACCCGCCGGGCGAGTTGATGTACATGGTGATGTCCCGGTCGGGGTCCAGGCCCTCGAGGACGAGGAGCTGGGCCATGATGTCGTTCGCCGAGGCGTCGTCGACCTGGGTCCCGAGGAAGATGATGCGCTCCTCGAAGAGCTTGTTGTAGGGGTTGGACTCCTTCGCCCCGTACGTCGAGTGCTCGACGAACGACGGGAGGATGTACCGGGAGGTGGGCATCTGAGGGCCGCCCGGCTGTGCGGCGTCACCGGCGGCGTGCCGTCCCTGGCCGGTGAGCTGCGTCGCGTGGGTCACGCCCTGGGTGCTCGTGGTGTGCATGATTCGTCTCCTACCTGATCCTGTGTGTCGGGGTGCCGGTCCGCGCGGTGCTCCGCGCGGCGTCCTACTTCTCCTTGGCCGACGAGATGACGTGGTCGACGAATCCGTACTCCAGCGCCTCGTGGGCGTTGAACCACCGGTCACGGTCGGAGTCCGCCTGGATCTTCTCCAGCGGCTGGCCCGTGTGCTCGGAGATGAGCTCGGCCATCTCACGCTTCGTCGCGGCGAACTGCTCCGCCTGGATGGCGATGTCCGCCGCCGTACCACCGACACCGGCCGACGGCTGGTGCATCATGATCCGCGCGTGCGGGAGGGCGTAGCGCTTGCCCTTCGTGCCGGCGGAGAGGAGGAACTGCCCCATGGAGGCGGCGAGGCCCATGCCGTAGGTCGCGATGTCGCACGGCGCGTACTGCATCGTGTCGAAGATCGCCATGCCCGCGGTGACCGACCCGCCCGGGGAGTTGATGTACAGGGAGATGTCCCGCGACGGGTCCTCCGCCGAGAGCAGGAGGATCTGCGCGCAGAGCCGGTTGGCGATGTCGTCGTCGACCTGGCTGCCGAGGAAGATGATGCGTTCCCGCAGCAGGCGCTCGAAGACGGAGTCGTTGAGGTTCAGCCCTGCCGTGGCGTCCGCCATCCGCGGTGCCACCGGACCGCCCGCGACGGACCCGTTCCGGTCGCGCCCGGAAAAGTCGTTCGTGCTCATTGTTCTCCTCGGTCTCGTTCTCGGTGTGCGCGGCCCCGGGTCGTGTCACCACGGGTGGGGGCCGCGCCGGACTCACTGCGTCACCACCCTAGTCAATGGTCCGGGGGTGGTGGGCCGGGACGACGCCGTGTTCGCTGTCAGCGCACGGAACGCCGCGCGGCCCCACGCGGTGGGGCGCGGCGCGGTCGCCCGGGGCGGGGCCGGGCCCCGCCGTCCGCGTGCCGCCGCCCGGGCCGGCGGTGCCGGTGGGCGGCGCCGTGAACGGCGACAACACCCGGTCACGGGCGTGGCCGGGTGCTGTCGTCGGTGGGGCGGAGGTGCGCCGTCACGCCGGCGACCGGCGTGGCGGGGTGTCACCGTCCCCGGGGAGGTGTCCTAGTCGTCGGACGCCTTCCCGGTGCTCTTCGTGGAGCTCTTCTTCGCCGTGGACTTCGTGGCGGTCGACTTCTTGGCGGTCGACTTCTTCGCGGTGGACTTCGTCGCCGCGGCGTCGTCGTCCTTCTTCGCGGCGGTGGACTTCTTCGCCGTCGACTTCTTCGCGGTGGACTTCTTCGTGGTCTTCTTCGCGTCCTTCGCGTCGTCCTTCTTGTCGGACTTCGCCTCGGACTTCTTCGCGTCCTTCGCGTCATCCTTCTTGTCGGACTTCGCCTCGGACTTCGCGTCGGACTTCTTCGCGGCCTTCTTCCCGTCCTTCGCGTCGGCGTCAGCCTCGGCGTCGGCGTCGGAGCCCTCGGCGGACTCGTCGCCGAAGAACTCCTTCGGGTCGATGCTCGCGCCCTCGGTGTCGGCGACGGTGACCTTGCAGATGTTCAGCGCGAGGGCCTTGCCGCGCCGGACGTCGGCGAAGAGGTTCGCGATCTGGCCGGACTGCTGCAGCTGCATGACGAACTGGTTCGGGTCCATGCCGTACCGCTGCGCGGTGAACATGATGTGGTCCGTGAGCTCCTGCTGGCTGACCTCGGGCTTCTCGATGTCCGCGAGGGCGTCGAGGAAGAGCTGGGTGCGCACGGAGTCCTCGGCGGCCTCGCGGCTGTCGGCCTCGAACTTCTCGCGGGTGATGTCCTGCGCGGCGAGCATCTGCTCGAAGATCTTCTCGTCGCCGCCGAACTGCTGGAGGAGCTGCTGCATCTGGCCGTCGACCTGCTCCTTGACGACGGACTCGGGCAGCGGCACCTCGGTCTTCTCAAGGGCGGCGGCGAGGACCTTGTCGCGGATCTCCGCGGCCTGGGCGCCCTTCTTCTGCTCCTCGACCTGGCCGACGAGGGACTCCCGCAGCTCGTCGAGGGTGTCGAACTCGGAGGCGAGCTGCGCGAAGTCGTCGTCGAGCTCCGGGAGCTCCCGCTCCTTGACCGACTTCACCGTGACGGTGACCTCGGCCTCCTCGTTGGCGTGGTCGCCGGCGACGAGGGTGGAGGTGAAGGTCTTCTCCTCGCCCTCCTTCATGCCGACGAGCGCCTCGTCGAGGCCGTCGATGAGCTCGTTCTCGCCGACCTGGTGGGAGAGCCCCTCGGTGCTCGCCTCGTCGACGGCCTCACCGTCGACGGTGGCGGACAGGTCGATGGACACGAAGTCGCCCTCGGCGACGGCCCGGTCGACGGGCTTGAGCGTCCCGAAGCGGGCGCGCAGCGAGTCGAGCTCCGCCTGCACGGCGTCGTCGTCGGCGGCGAGCGGCTCGACCTCGACGGAGATCGACGCGAAGTCCGGCACGTCGATCTCGGGGCGGACGTCGACCTCGGCGGTGAACGTCACGGACTCGTTGTCCTTGAGCTCGGCGATGTCGATCTCGGGCTGGCCCAGGACCGGCAGGCTGTGCTCGTCGACGGCGGCACCGTACCGGGACGGGAGCATCTCGTTGAGGACCTGGTCGAGGATCACACCGCGGCCGAGGCGGGCCTCGAGGATCTTCGGCGGCACCTTACCGCGCCGGAAACCAGGCATGTTCACCTGCTGGGCGAGGCTGGCGTACGCCTTGTCGAACTCCGGCTTCAGCTCCTCGAAGGGAACCTCAACGGTGATCTTCGTGCGGGTCGCGCTCAGCTGTTCAACGGAGCTCTTCACGGATGCACACTCCTGTGTGGTCTTCGGGTCGTCGGCGACTCCGCTGTGGGGTGTCACCGGAAATGGTCGGTTGCTGATTTTATCGGGGTGCCGACCGGCGGGGCCGTGCGGGGTCCACACGTGAGCCGTCGGTCACCAGTCGGGATAGCGGGATTCGAACCCACGACCCCTCGCTCCCAAAGCGAGTGCGCTACCAAGCTGCGCCATATCCCGGTCGCCACCGTCACCACCGGAGGGGACGACGGCCACCGTCGCCCGGGTCCGGGGTGGGTGCCCGTCGCCTGCGGTGATCCGGGTCACCCGTGCCGTGTCCCGGGGGTCCCGCGCCGCGGACCGCGGGCCGCGGCCGGGCACGGTCGGGTCGGCGCAGGCCGGTGACGTGCGCGACCAACTGTACGTGGTGGGTTCGCGCGACGCTACAGCCGGGGCCCCTTTGCCTGACGGGTCCGACCCCCGGGTCGCGCGCCCCGGTGGGCACCCCGGCGGACACCCCCGACGGGTCCCGTCGCGCGGCCCGCGGACGGCCCCGGCGGGTCCGGCCCGGCGCCGACGGCGATCCCCGGAACGACGGAGGCCCCGGAACGACGGTGGGCCGGAACGACCGAGCCCCGGGACGACGGCGCCCCGGGATGACCGGGCTCGGGAACGACGGACGCCCCGGAACGGCGGCGCCCCCGGAACGACAGTCGCCCCGGGCCGACGCGATCATCGACCCGGGGCGACCGGTGGTCCCCCGCGTCCGCCGGGCTGAACCGGGCGGGGCGGAGGGGGTGTGGAGGGAACGACGGGAATCGAACCCGCGTCTTCAGCTTGGAAGGCTGAGGTATTAGCCACTATACGACGTTCCCGGGCGGTCACCTGCGGTGACCTGCTGCGGTGTCCGGGCTGCGGGGCCCGGTACGTCACCGGCCCGCGGGGACCGGACCGGTTCACGACCATACACCACCGCGTCGCCGCCGACGAAACCCCCGGGCCCGGTCCGGGCGGCGGCCCCGACCGTGCTCCCGGCCGCGCTCCCGGTCGCGTTCCCCGTCGCGCTCCCAGTCGCGTTCCGCGGGCCGCCGGACCGCCGGCCCCCTCCGTCCACCGTGCTCCCGGACGGCCATCTTGGCCGCGTCCACCTCCGCCGTCGCGGACGCGGCCGCGTTCACGTCCACTGTCACGACCGTGTTCATGTCCCGGCCACGGGACGTGCACCGGCTCCTCGCCGCCGGGACACCGGGACGCCACCGCGGGGTCACCCGGGTGCCCTACGCTCCCCGGACCATGACGTCCACGACCCCCGACCCCGCCGACCACTCCTCCGACCGCGCCGACCGTCCGCACCCGGACACCACCGGCACCGGCACCGCCGACGCCACCCGCCCCGCCCCCACCACGGCCGACTCCCCCGCCGCCACCGCCGACCCGGACACCCCGACCCCGGCCCGGGGCGGGGTGTCCCGCCGCGCGGTCCTCCGGGCGGGCGCCCTCGGTGCCGCGGCGGCCGCGGCGGGCGTCGCGGGGTCGTCCCTCCTGCCCGGCCCGCTGCTCGACCGCCTGGCCGAGGCCGCCCCGGCGGGGTCGCTGCGCGACGTCCGCCACGTGATCTTCCTCATGCAGGAGAACCGCGCCTTCGACCACTACTTCGGCAGCCTCCGGGGCGTGCAGGGGTTCAGTGACCCGGCCCCGCTGCGTCGCCGCGACGGCGGCACCGTGTTCGAACAGCGCACCGCGGATGGTTCGACCGTGCTCCCGTTTCTGATCCGGAATGCGGCGGGACGGCAGAACATGAACGCGGAGAACGTCGACGCCCTCGACCACGAGTGGGACAGCGGGCAGCAGGCGTTGGACGGCGGATGGTGCGACCGGTGGGTGCCGGCCAAGACGGCGTCGACAATGGCCTTCTACGACCGCCGCGACCTGCCCTTCCACTACGAGCTCGCGGACGCCTTCACCATCTGCGACCAGTACTTCTGCTCGGTGCCCACGAGCACCTCCCCGAACCGCAACTACTGGTTCTCCGGGTGGACCGGCTGGGAGCCGCACGCCCCGGGGACGCGGGCCGTCGACAACCGGGCCTACGACGACGGCCACCCGGGCTACGACTGGCCGTGCCTCGCGGAGATCCTCGACACCGCCGGAGTGGGATGGAAGGTCTACCAGGAGTGGGACAACTTCACGGACAACAACCTGGAGTACTTCCACTACACGAAAGCCGTCTCCCGGAAGGTCTTCGACCGGTGGGGCAGTGTCGGGGAGAACTACTACTCCGCCCTCGCGAAGGCCGTCGCGGACGGGGACGGGGCCACCCGCCGCCGCCTGGAGGACCAGCTCGCCGACCGCCTCGCCACCCTCACCGACGACGAACGCCGGCTGTTCGACCTCGCCCTGTACCGCTCCCCGACCGGCACGCTGACGGACCGCGTCGCCGCCGACATCCGCGCCGGCACCCTCCCGGAGGTCTCGTGGATCGTCGCGGGCACGGACGAGTCGGAGCACCCCTCGGGCTCGTCGCCGCGCGCGTCGGCGAACCTCATCCACCGCCTCCTCGACGCCCTCGGCCGCTCCCCGGAGACGTGGCGCCACACGGCCGTGTTCATCACCTACGACGAGAACGACGGCTACTTCGACCACGTCCCGCCGCCGCGCCCCCCGGAGGGCGAACCGGACGAGTGGTACCGGGGCCTGCCGATGGGACTGGGCAACCGGGTCCCGATGATCGTCGTCTCCCCGTGGACCGTCGGCGGCCACCGCTGCTCCGAGGTCCACGACCACACGTCGGCCGCCCGCTTCCTCGAACGGTGGAAGGGCATCACGGTCCCGACGGTCTCCGCGTGGCGCCGCCGGGTGTGCGGCGACCTCACCGGGGCGTTCGACTTCTCCACCCCCGAGGCGTACACCCCGACCACCGCCCCGGCACCCGCCGACCCGCTCACGCCACGGTGGACCCCCGACCCGCCGGAGGAGCCGGTCATGCCGTACCAGGAGCCGGGAACCCGCCCGCAGCGGCCGCTGCCCTACCGGGTGTCGGCCACGGCCGAGCCCATCCCGGACGGCCGTCACCTGCGGCTGACGTTGCGCAACGCCGGCCCCCGGCACGCGAACCTGCTGGTCCACCCGTTCCACGACCCGCACGCGACGGTCGGCGCCCACGACGTCCTCGGCGAGGTCACCGTCGACGTGCCGCTGCGGGACGGCCGGTGGGATGTCACGATCACGGGCCCGGCCGGGTTCCGCGCCGATTTCCGCGGTGACCTCGGCGGCGGCCGGCCGGGCGGGTCCCGCGGGCCCGCCGGGTCGGGGTCCGCGGATCAGCCCTCACCGGTCAGCTCCAGGTAGCGGGCGAAGAGCAGGTCCCGGCGCACCCGCTCCGTGACGGGGCCCGGGGACGCGCCGAACGCCGCGTCCACGACGCGGTCGAGGGCGTCGTGCGCCGCGCGCAGCGCCGGGTCCATCGCCGCCGGGTCGTACGCCTCGGCCAGGCTGCGCCCCGGGTGCAGCGCCCGCGCGGCGAGCACGCCCCGGCCCGCGGCGACGACGGCGGCCCGGCTGGCGGCGTCGAGAACCGGCACCGGCAGGTTGTTCCACGTCACCGTGTTCGACAGGCTCAGCGAGGACCCCAGCCGGCCCCCGACGGTCCGCATCCACGTCACCGCCATCGACGACGACGCGAGACCGAACAGCACGCCCCCGTCGTCCGGCGCGGCGTAGACCTTGTTCGACACGACGACCCCCGGGGCCAGCGCCGCGACCGGCAGGTACGGCCGGAGCTCCGAGCTGACCTCCGGCAGGCCGACGACCGGCCCCGCGGCGGTGAACCCGCGCTGCCGGAACAGGTGGTCGTGCCGGAACGCGCGCGTGGACTCCGCCCGGGACGCGGCACGGAACGCCCGCACCGCCGCGAGCCTCCGCCGCAGCTCCGGCGACCGCTCCAGGTCGGCGGGGTCCGCGTCGACGAGCCACAGGCACCACCGCCGCCCGCCGTGGAGCAGCTCCCGGGAGCCCACGTACGGCCGCAGGTACCGCGCCGCGACCGGGTCGGCGGCCACCCGCGCGTACTCCTCCGGCCCCACGACGAGGTGACCGCCGTCGACCGGCTTCGACCCGTACGCCAGCGGCGGCACCTCCGGGCTCAACGGCCGGGGGCGTTTCTCCACGAGCACCATCGGCCCGTCCACGAGGTACGCGTTGATCGAGGTCCCGACGGGCACCTCCACCGGCCGGCCGTCCGGGCCCGGGTGGTCCCACAGCACCGGCGGCGGGTGCCCCTCGCGGTCGAACCCGATGATGACGCAGCGCACCGCCGCCCGCCCCGGCACCTCCGAGGTCCACGGGAACGTCCGGTGGGCGAACCGGATCCGCCAGCCCTCCCGGACGATCGGGCGGAACAGCCGGGCCGGCTGGTCGCCCTGGGTGACCGAGCTCGTCGTCACGAAGGCGAACGCGCCCCGCCGGTCCGCCAGCAGCCGGAGCGTCCGGGCGTGCCAGCCGGTGGCGTAGTCCAGGCGGGACAGCTGCACGCCCGGGCCCCACGCGGCCCGCAGGTCCCGGAGCTGGTCCGGGGTGCGCGTGTGGTCGCCGAGGAACGGCGGGTTGCCGAACACGTACGTCATCCCCGGGGTGCGCGGGACGACGGCCCGCCAGTCGAGGCGCAGGGCGTTGGCGTGGATGATGTGCGCGGTGGCGGGGGCGGTGGCGGTGCGCGCGGTGGCGGGTGCGGCGGGGGTCGTCGCGGTGGCGGGGGCGGCGGGGGACGTCGCGGTGGCGGGGGCGGGTACGGCGGCGGGGTCGGCGTCCACGTGCCCGGCGACGGCGGCGGCGAGCGCGCGGTCCGCCAGGTGCCCGGCGAGCGTCATGACCGTCCCGGCGACCGTCGCCGACCACCCGTTGATCTCGATGCCGTGGAACTGCCCGAGGCTCACCCGCTGCTCGGCGCGCGCCCGCTCCCCCGCGCCCGACGCACGGGCGGCACCACCGCCCCGGCCGTGGCCGACGGGCCCGCCGGCGGAGGGGTCCGTCGTCCCCCTCCTCACCCCTGCACCCGGCCCACCCCCCTCCCCCTCCTGCTTCCGCTCCTGCTCCCGCTCGCGCTCGCGCTCGCGCCCGAGGATCGCGACGATGACCTCCGTCTCCACCGCGCGCATCTCCCGGTACGCGACGGCGAGGAAGTTCCCGCACCCGCACGCGGGGTCGACGACGACCGTCTCCGCGAGCCGGTCGCGGAAGCGCCGGAGCTCCGCGACGGTGGTGGACGGGTCGCGGAGCAGGCGCCGCGCCTCCGCCCGGAGCTCGTCGAAGAACAGGGGGTCGACGACCCTGAGGATGTTCTCCTCGGTCGTGTAGTGCTCGCCGCCGGCCCGCCGGTCCTTCGCGGACGTCACCAGCTGGAGGGCCGACCCGAACACCGCCGGGGAGATGCGCGTCCACCGGAACCGGCACGCGGCGAGCAGCGCCTCACGCACGTCGGCGGGGAGGGCGCCCGGGGGACACTCCTCGGCGAACAGGCCGTCGGTCACGGGCGGGAACCCGGCCATCGCCGCCGGGACGTGCCGACGGTCCCCCTCCGCGGTGCCGAGCAGCCGGAACAGGCGGGCGAGCTGCGGGCCGAGCGTGGCCGGGGTCGTGTGGTGGAGGACGAAACGGTGGAACAGGCCGGGTTCCCACAGGCCGGCGTCGTCACCGTAGAGCAGGAACAGCAGGCGCGTGAGGACGACCGCGGTCCGGCGGGACCGGCCGGCACCGGTGGGGGCGTACCCGGCGCCGGCGGAGGCGTACGCTGCGCCCGTGTGCGCGTGCCCGGCCCTGTCCCCGGTCAGCGCGGCGTGGAGGTCCGTCATGAGCCGGAGCGCCCGGGCGGGGTCACGCAGCGGCGCAGCATCTGTGCAGCGCGTCACGCGGCGAACGTATCACATCCGCAGCACGCCGGGAACGGTTCCCGCGGAGTCCGTTCAGCCGGTCACCCGGGGACCGCGGACAGGGCCCGGACGAGCTGCGGAACCCATTCCGGGAAGGAGAAAGTCGCGGCGGTGAATATTACTCCACCGCTGTTCCGGATATCTCCCGGGAACGAGCCCGGAGTGATCAGGTCACCGGGAACCCACGGCGGAGCGGCGTCGGTTCGGGATGAACTCCGTTGGGCCGGGAATGGCCGGGAATGGCGCCGAGTGGCACAGAATGCCCCGGAATGGCGTCCGACGCATTCAGGTGCACTTAATCTCGCACGCATCCGGGACGACCGGGCCGACCCGCCCCCGCGCGGCCACCTCCGGGACCGCCCGGCACCGTCCGCCCCGCCCCGCGCGGGTCAGAGCCCCTTGAAGCTCGACGGCCGCGGGATGTTGCGCAGGTTCGACCGGGCCATGCCCAGCATCTTGCCCACGCCACCCTCGAGGACGGTGCGCGTCGCCGCGCGGGTGAAGCCGGCGACCTGCTCGAGGGAGATCTCCGGCGGGATGGACAGCGCGTTCGGGTCCGTGACCACGTCGACGAGCACCGGGCCGTCGTGCGCGAGGGCCTTCCGCAGCATCGGCTCGACGTCCTCCGGCTTCTCGATGCGGAAGGACGTGATGCCGCAGGCCTGCGCGATGTCGGCGTAATTGACCTTCTCGTGGTCCGTGCCGAAGTCCGGCAGGCCGGCGACGAGCATCTCCAGCTTGACCATGCCGAGCGTGGAGTTGTTGTACACGATCGTCTTCACCGGCAGCTGGTGGAGCTTCACCGTCAGCAGCTCGCCGAGGAGCATCCCCAGCCCGCCGTCGCCGCTCATGGAGATGACCTGGCGGTTCCGGTCCGCGGCCTGCGCGCCCATGGCCTGCGGCAGCGCGTTCGCCATCGTGCCGTGGCGGAAGGAGGCGAGGAGCCGCCGGTTCGCGGACGGCGTGATGTACCGCGCCTGCCACACATTGCACATGCCGGTGTCGGCGGTGAACACGGCGTCGTCGTCGGCGAGCTCGTCGAGGACGTAGGAGACGTACTCCGGGTGGATGGGCGTCCGGCTGCTGATGTTCTTCGTGTACGCCTCGATGACGTGGTGGAGGTTCTTCTCCTGCTTGCGGAGCATCGAGTCGAGGAAGCTGCGGTCGGTCTTCTCGCTGATGAGGGGGAGGAGGTCCTCGATCGTCGCGGCGACGTCACCGACGACCGGGAGGGACACCGCGGTCCGACGCCCGATGTTCGCGCCCTTGATGTCGATCTGGGCGGTCAGGGTCTTCCGGGGCAGGAACTCCGAGTACGGGAAGTCGGTGCCGACGAGGATGAGCAGGTCGGCCTCGTCGAAGGCGTCGTTGCACGCGCCGTAGCCGAGGAGGCCGGACATGCCGACGTCGTACGGGTTGTCGTAGTGGAGGTACTCCTTGCCGCCGTAGGCGTGCCCGACCGGGGCCTTGATCTTCTCGGCGAGGGCGAAGACCTGCTCGCGCGCGCCGGCGCAGCCCGCACCGCCGAAGAGCGTGACCTTCTCCGCCTTGTTGACGGCGTCCGCGAGGGCCCGGACCTGGTCGTGGTCGGGGCGGACCCGGTGCGACGACGTCGCGTACGCGCTGTCGATCGCGGGGGTGTCGACGGCGTCGTCGGCGGCGATGTCACCGGGGATGACGATGACGGACACGCCGTTGCCGGCGACCGTGGACTGGATGGCGTTGTGCAGGATCGTCGCACCCTGGCGGGCGGAGTTCACCATCTCGCAGTACCCGGAGCACTCCTGGAACAGCGCCTCCGGGTGCGTCTCCTGGAAGTAGTGGGAGCCGATGAAGTGCGACGGGATGTGGCTGGCGATCGCGAGGACCTTCGCCCCGTTGCGGTGGGAGTCGTAGAGCCCCTGGATGAGGTGCGTGTTCCCCGGCCCGCACGACCCGGCACACACGGCGAGGTCGCCGGTGACGACGGACTCCGCGCCGGCGGCGAACGCCGCCGCCTCCTCGTTGCGCACGTGGAACCACTCGATGGAGCTGCGCTTCACCGCGTCGACGATGGGGTTGAGGCTGTCGCCGACGAGACCGAAGATCCGCTTCACCCCCTGCTTCTCGAGGGTCTCCACCAGCTGCTCAGCATAGGTTTTCGCCATGGTCAGTCCTTCCCCGGGTGCACCGGTTCGTGCGTGGTGTCTGTCCGCCGCGGGAGCCGGTGTCGCCGTCCCTGCGGCCCGTGTGACCTGCGCCGGGGCATCCCCCCGGGCCCGGCGGCACGGTGTACGTCCATCCAGCGTAGACACGTGCGGACGGCGTCGCCACGGCCCCGCCGCCGGTGGGCGGGAAACCGAACTCACCGGACGGCCGGTGTGGGGTCACCCTCGTTCACCCGCCGCGCGCACCCCTCGACGCGGTGGGGACGGCTCCTCCCCGGTGCCGGGGACGCCCCACGCGGCCGAGCCGCGGATGTGGTTCCCCCGTACGGTTACCCCCGTTGAAATTCCAAAACTCAGGTTCCGAAAACCCCAGTACAACCGCTACCCACAGACGGACATGAGCCCTTGATGAGCCCCCTCAGACGACGCTCAGGTCCGTGTGTCACCGCCGCTGTGGTCACGGCACGTAACCGCCCCCTCCCGCGGGCCGTCGGGAACAACGTTCAGGACGGTCACAGTTTCGGGGAATAAATTCAGATATTGAAATATGTAATATACATCAGATCAGCTGGGGTATCAGTTGGACAAGTATCACGGTTGAGATTGTCACTGAGAACGGAGGTCACTAGGGTCGAACGCATGACTCCGAAAATCATCGACTCTGACACAGGGCATGAACTGTGGACGGCGGCACAGTGCGCGGAGCACTCGGGCACGGCGCTTGGCACGTTCACGAGCTACGCCGGTCGTGGGCGCGCCCCCCAGCCCGTCGCCAAGTA
Source organism: Corynebacterium bovis DSM 20582 = CIP 54.80 (assembly GCF_030408615.1). Lineage (NCBI taxonomy): Bacteria > Bacillati > Actinomycetota > Actinomycetes > Mycobacteriales > Corynebacteriaceae > Corynebacterium > Corynebacterium bovis. Next base: position 1,893,682 of record NZ_CP047187.1, read on the forward strand.
CCACGGCCTGACCCTGTGGGACGCTGAGGTCATCAAGGACTGGCACCAGGAGCGCCGGAAGAGCTCCAGCGCCAGTGCACGCTCCTGACCCACCGCACCACATCGCTGACCGAGACAGTTCACCCGTTTCCGGCGGCGCACCTGCTGACGGACCCGCATTCCGCCACCCGTCACCGCCTCCATCTCCCGAGACGTCCCATCGGCCCGACCGGCCCGGCGGGGCGTCTCAGACATGTCGGGGCCGCTCCTCCCCCGCCCCCGCTCCCGGCACCGGGACCCGGGCCGGGCACGACGCGGGCCCCGTCGGAAAATAAATTCGACCGTGACACTCCGGGGCCGGAGAGCCGGCACCCGAACCCCCTCCCGCACGGCTGTATCACGTGACCGCGCGGCGGCTGTACCACGTGGCCGCGCGACGGCTGCACCAGCTGACCCCACCGCGCGGCACAGCACCGCACGGCACGGCGCCACGCGGCACAGCACCGCGCGGCAGGGCCCGGCCTCACGGGCGGCCCGGCCCGGCGTGACGTCCTACGCGTCCTCCCCCGCAGCCGGCAGCGCCGGGGCCACCCCGGTCCGCTCGTACTCGGCGAGGATGTCGATCCGCCGCTGGTGCCGCTCCGCCTCCGACCAGGGCTGCTCGATGAAGGCGTCGACGATCGCCAGCGCCTCCTCCTTCGTGTGCATCCGCCCGCCGATCCCGATGAGCTGGGCGTTGTTGTGCTCGCGCGCGAGCTTCGCGGTCTCGACGGACCACGCCAGCGCGCATCGGGCGCCCGGGACCTTGTTCGCCGCGATCTGCTCACCGTTGCCGGAGCCGCCGAACACGATGCCCAGGGAGCCCTCGTCCGCCACGGTGCGGCGGGCCGCCTCGACGCAGAACGCCGGGTAGTCGTCGTCGGGGTCGTAGGTCAACGCGCCGCAGTCGACGACGTCGTGCCCCGCTGTCCGCAGGTGGTCGGCGACGGTGTTCTTGAGGTCGAAGCCGGCATGATCGGCACCAAGGTAAATTCGCATAACCCCAGTCTAACGGGCGCCCCCGCCGCCCGACCGCCCCGTCCCCGCCCACGCACGGCGCTCCGTCCACGCGCCGGCGCGGCCCCGTCCCCACGCACGGTGCTCCGCCCCCCCCCCACACCGGACCGGCCCGGCCGCCCCCCACACCGGGCGGCCGGTCGCCCCCACCGGGCGCCCGGTCCCCCGGACAGCAGAAGACCCCGTGCAGCGCAGGGCTGCACGGGGTCCGTCGTCGGTCACGTCACGCGGACGTGCCGGGTGCCGGCGTCAGCTTACTTGCTGACGGCGTCGGTGACACCCTTGATCGCGGAGGACCCGAGGTCGGAGCCGGCGAAGATGGTGTCAACGATGGCCTTGGTCAGCTTGATGGAGCTGTCGGCGATGCCGGAGAAACCCTTGAACAGAGCGTCGATCTGATCAGACATGGTGAATCCTTTCGTGAGGGGTCCTGGCACCCTTGTCGGATGCCGGTACCGCCCCAGTGTCTCAACGTGGTCTCGGCACAGTCCAGAGACTTTCGTCTACACTTTCCGCCCGCCGGATCGCCGAAAGTTCCGTCTGCAGCCCCGGTTTCGCCTGGTCACGCGCGGTTCACCGGGCGTTCACCCGGGCGTCACCCGACCCCTCCGGCCCACCCCGGCGCCACCCCCTCCCCGGGGTGTATGCGGCCCCTCCCCGGGGCCGCGTCCCACCGGCGGTGAGACCGGACGCGTGCACCTCCGTCGACGATCTCCGCATGGCACAGGCGGCAGCCACAGCAGTCACGAGGCGCGCACGAGAACGTTTGTTCTCCTGTTGTGCCCACTCGCGTGTCACCCGGTCGCGACAGTGCAGCTATCGCCATTGCGGTATACCGCACGCCGCGGTGCCGGAACCCTCTCGCGAGGGACGACGGGAACGGCGCGACAGGCAGGGAGATCACCTGAGCCAGAGAGCAAGTTGGCGGGCGATCGGCACGAGGTCCCTGGTGTTCTGTGTGGCGACATCGACAACGAAGTCTGCCACTCTGAGTGCTTCCACCTGAACGAGGTGATACCCGGACTCCTGGAGATAGGACACGGTCGACAGCCACGCCGTCCGCTTGTTCGCATCGACGAACGCATGCGCCTTGCACAATCCATGCAGTAGCGCGGCAGCACGCTCCAGGGGTGAACGGTAGAGGTACTCACCGCCGAAGGTGGCGAGTGGTGCAGCCAGCGCGCTCTCCAGCTTCCCCCGGTCAAGAAGGCTGTCTCCAGGAGTGAGCCCGAGCTCAGTTGCGTTGGCCCGGATGACAACGTCCGGAGCCAGGCAGTATTCGCCGCTCACCGATCAGCGAGAAGCTCGAGCGCGTCGGCCCAGCGCACACGGTTGTCCATCATCGTGGCTCGCTGTTGCTCAGCTGGTGACCGGCTTGCAGTGTCCCGGATGCACCCCGGCGCAGTGGGCACGTCTCCACCGGAGAACTGCTGGACTGCGTAGTAGCGCCTCATGTCGGCGACGTCGATCAGTGTGTCGCACTGAGCGTCCGCAGGAAGGCCGCCGCGAGCAGTTTTCCACGGTGCTTCCTCATGGACCAATGCGACGATCTGTTCCTTCGTCAGACTCCCGTAGTGCTCGATGACGGCGTCGATCATCGCCTTCTGTTCATCGCTGAGTTTCTCCGGGTGAGCATCCGGGATACACGTCCCCGTGTGTCCATCGCGGGAGTACTTGTTCTCCCGGTGGAGTCTCGGGGCCACAGGACCGTCCCTCCACGCCTGGAAGTCGTCCTCGATGAGCCGGTGACCCGACCAGGCCAGGGTCCAAGCCTGCGCATAGTACGTCAGCTTCTGGAGACGCCATGCATCGACCCACCCCAGCTTCGAGTAGATGTACTGCCCGACGTCGATTGCGCGAATCATGGTATCTCCTCCCTCCTGCACGGATCCGGCCGACATGCGGTGGTCCCGCCTCGTCGCTTCGCCGGATCGTTCCGGTGGTACCTGGTGTCCTGACGTCCTCAGCGATGTGCCCAGCATAGCCGGAGCGCCGCGTCGTTCCCGGTGGTTTCGCCCCGTCCGGGCGCCTTCCGGGCGGTGTCCCGTCGGCTCCCGTGCGGGACGGATGCGGGATGGCCGGTGCTCGGTGAGGGACGAACGCCGGAGACCAACCCCATTACCGCAGGTCAGATGCCTAGCTCGCGTCCGGGTTCTCGGTCCGCGAGCGCTTGAGCTCGAAGAAGTGCGGGTACCCGCCGAGCGTCACCGCGGCGTCGAACAGCGTCCCGGCCGTCTCGCCCCGCGGCACGCGGGTGAGGACGGGGCCGAAGAACGCGTGGTCGCCGAGGCGGAGGACGGGGGTCCCGACGTCGTTGCCGACGAGTTCCAGCGCCTTCGCGTGGGACTCCCGCAACTGCGGCTCGTAGGAGCCCTCCTCGTCGGGTCCGCGGTGGGCGACGTCGATGAGGGAGGCGGGGAGACCGGCCTCGGCGAGGGCCTCGCTGATGAGCCCGTCGTGACCGTGGAGCCCGGAGCCGCCGCGCTTCTCGTTGTGGATGCGGGTGCCGATGGCGGTGTAGTAGGCGTCGAGCGCCTCGGGGTGCTCGGTGTACACGGCGGCGGCGACGCGCGCCGGACCCCACGCGGCGAGCAGGTGCTCGCGGTAGCCGTCGGAGATGTCCTCGTTGTCCTCGTTGAGCACGGCGAGGCTCATCGGGGCCCACTCGACCTCGATGTCGCGGACCGTGCCGACCTCCTTGAGCCACCGGCTCGTCACCCACGCGAAGGGGCAGGTCGCGTCGAAGTACATGGTCACAGTGGTCGTGTCCGTCATGCGGGGATGTCCTCTCAGGGTCGTGCCCGGCGCGGTGGAGGCCGGGGCACCGGCAGTTCAGGCACCCACCCTACGCAGATCGCCGGCACCGGGGGCCGGTGTCCGGTCGGGAGGCTATCGTTGGCCACATGAGCTCAACGAACCTCACCCGTACCGAAGCCGCCGGGCGCGCCAGCCTCATCACCGGGGTGTACTACAGCATCCGTCTCGACCTCACCGCCGGGGCGGACCCGGAGCGGGCGACGTTCCCGTCGACGACCTCCGTCACCTTCACCGTCACCGACCCGGCGGACGGCGGCGAGGCCACCGGCACCGGCACCGCCGGTGCGTCCACGTTCATCGACCTCATCGCCGCGGACGTCCCCCGGGTGACCCTCGACGGCCGGGACATCACCGACGCCGCCGTGCCCCGCGGGGCCGACGGGGCGTACGACGCGTCGCGCGGCCTGCTCCTCGAGGGCCTCACCCCCGGTGAGCACGACCTCGAGGTCACCGCCGAGTGCGTCTACTCCACCACCGGCGAGGGCCTCCACCGGTTCCGGGACCCCGCCGACGACCGGGTGTACATGTACACGCAGTTCGAGACCGCCGACGCGAAGCGCGTCTTCGCGTGCTTCGACCAGCCGGACATCAAGGCCACGTACGACGTCGCGGTCCGCACCCCCGGGGAGTGGACCGTCGTGACGAACAACACGGTCACCACCCGCACGGACGGGGAGGGTGCCGAGGGGGGTCAGGGGGACGACGACCGCAGCAGCGTCGTGACGTCCACCGCGACCGTCGACTACCCGCTGTCGACGTACCTCGTCGCGTTCTGCGTCGGCCCGTGGCACGTCGTGCGCGACGAGTGGCGCGGCACCCTCACCCCCCACCCGGAGACCGCGGAGCTCCACACCGACGGGGAGATCACCGTGCCCCTCGCGGTGTTCTGCCGCCGGTCGCTCGCCGGGTACCTCGACGAGGACGAGATCTTCTCCGTGACGAAGGCCGGGTTCGACTACTACCACCGGCACTTCGGCGTGGCCTACCCCTTCCACAAGTACGACCAGGTGTTCTGCCCGGAGTACAACATGGGCGCGATGGAGAACGCCGGCTGCGTCACCATCCGTGACGAGTACATCTTCCGCTCCGCCGCGAGCCACTACCAGCACGAGCGCCGCGCGGACACGATCCTCCACGAGCTCGCCCACATGTGGTTCGGCGACCTCGTGACGATGCGCTGGTGGGACGACCTGTGGCTCAACGAGTCCTTCGCCACGTGGTCGGCGGCGATGTCCCAGGCGAACGCGACCGAGTGGACGACGGCGTGGGTGACCTTCGCGAACAAGGAGAAGGCCTGGGCCTACAGCCAGGACCAGCTGCCGTCGACCCACCCGATCTTCAGCGGCGCGGAGGACATCGAGGAGGCGGACGCGAACTTCGACGGCATCACGTACGCCAAGGGCGCGAGCGTGCTCAAGCAGCTCGCCGCGTACGTGGGGCTCGACGCCTTCTTCGCCGGCGTGCGGGCCCACTTCGCCGCCCACGCGTGGGTCAACGCCACGTTCGACGACCTCCTCGGCGCGCTCGAGGAGGCCTCCGGGCGTGACCTGTCCGGCTGGGCCGACGAGTGGCTGCGCACGACCGGTGTGACGACGTTCTCGGCGGACACGGAGACCGCCCCCGGCGACGACGGGGCCGAGGTCTACACCCGGTTCACGGTCGTCCAGTCCGGGGCGCAGCCGGGCGCCGGGGAGACCCGCACGCACCGCGCGGCCGTCGGCCTGTACGACGGGCACGACGGCACGGTCACCCTGCGCCGTCGGGTGGAGATCGACGTCACCGGTGAGCGGACCGACGTCCCCGCCCTCGTCGGCGAGGCCCCGGCCGACCTCGTCATCCTCAACGACGACGACCTCACCTACACGCTGCTCGACCTCGACCCGCGCAGCCTCGCCACCGCCGTGGAGCACATCAGCGGGATCGCCGACCCGATGGCCCGCAGCCAGGTGTGGTCCACCGCGTGGCAGATGACCCGCGACGCGAAGATGCGCGCCCGGGACTTCGTCGCGCTCGTCGTCCGCGGGGCCGCCGCCGAGACCGAGATGGCGGTCCTGGAGCAGATCATCGCGCAGGGCGTCGCCGCGGTCGAGGGCTTCGCCGCCCCGACGTGGGCGCCCGAGGGCTGGGCGGAGCTGCGCCGGGCGTACCTCGACGGTGCCCGCTCGACGACCGGCACCGCGCAGCTGGCGTTCATCCGCGGCTTCATCCGGTGCGTCCACGACAGCGCCTCGGCGGACGTGCTGCGCGCGCTGCTCGACCGGGACGGGGACGCCGTGCCCGGCCTGACCGTCGACCAGGACCTCCGCTGGTCCGTCATCGGCGCCCTCGCGGGCGCGGAGACGAGCGCCGTCGTCTCCCCCGACGAGGTCGAGGAGCTCGTCGCCGCGGAGGAGAAGGCGGACCGGTCCGCCGCCGGGGCCCTCGCCGCGCTCCACGCGCGGTCGTCCCTGCCGCGGGTGAAGGAGGACGTCTGGGAGAAGCTCAGCGTCCACGGCCCGGAGTGGACGAACCGGCAGCTGGAGGCGCTGGTCTCCGCGTTCGTGCGCAACGGGCACGCGGAAGCGCTCCAGCCGTTCGGGCCGCTCTACGTCGCCGAGGTCGTGCGCATGTGGCGCAGCCTCTCCCCCGAGATGGCCCAGCGCACGCTCGACGCCCTGTACCCGGTGTGGGACAACTCCGGGGACACCGCCGCGGGCGTGGACCGGCTCATCACCGACGACGCGACGCCGTCCGGGCTCCGGCGGGTCCTCACCGAGGGCCGGGACCGTGCCCGCCGCCGCGCCGCCGCCCGCGCGGTGGACGCCGGGGAGTCCGCACGATGAGCCGTCCCGGCCCGCTCCCCGACCCCTCGCGGTCCCCACGTCCCGGCCCGGCCGGTGGTGGCGTGCCCGGCGGTGCCGGCGCGGACCCCCGGGAGCCGGCGCGGCCGCAGACGTTCTACGAGGCCGTCGGCGGGGAGGAGACCTTCCGGACCGTCGTGCACGAGTTCTACCGCCGGGTGCGGGAGGACGACATCCTCGGCCCCATGTACCCCCACGACGACTGGGACGGCGCGGAGGACCGGCTGCGCTGGTTCCTCGCCCAGTACTGGGGCGGGCCGCAGGAGTTCACCGCGCGGCGCGGCCATCCCCGGCTGCGCATGCGGCACGCCCGGTTCACCGTGGACCCCGCCGCGCGCGACCGCTGGCTGGAACTCATGGGTGCCGCGATGGACAGCGTCGACCGGTACACCCTTCCCGACGCCTACCGCGAGGCCATGTGGGACCACATGGTCCGCGTGGCGGACATGCTGGTCAACACCCCCGGCGAGGGGACGCTCTGACGGGTCGCGGCGTCGTCCCCCACCCCTGACCGGGCGGGACCGGGAGCACACCGATGCGCTCCCGGGGCCGTGGCAGGCTTGAAAAAGCCCGCCCGAGCGGGGACAGTGAGTGACGACCTTCACCCCGGGACCCGAGGCCGGCCTCCGCGCCGACCGGTCGGCGCCCGGGGGTTCCCGTCGAGAGGACCAACAGCCGTGAGCCCCGTCACCCCGCCCGTCATCGCCACCCGTCGCGGTATCGCCGTGACGGCACTGCTGGCGCTGGGGGTGCTGGGGGTCCTCGCCGCGACGGAGTCGACCGTCGTCGAGCGGACGGTCATCCTCGTGCCCGTCGTCGGCCTGCTGTTGTTCGCCATCGCCCTCAACACGTACCGGGCGCGGCACGGTGCGGAGCTGGCGGAGTCAGCGTGGCTGCGGGATACGGGCGAGTCCGCCGGGGCGCGGGGCGAAGGCGGTGCCGAAGAGCCCGTCGATGCGGATCCACGACCCGGTGACGCTCACGCGGACACGGTCGTGAACTCGTAGCGCCTCGGCCGCCGGTTCGGTCGCGAGGCCGAGTGCCCCCATCGCGGCGATGACCCGCCCCCCGACGGCGACCGGGCCGGTGGCCGGGCTGTCGAGCGTGAGCACCTCCTGGTCCAGCAGCGACCGGGCGACACCCGCCGGGCCCGAATGCTCCCTGCTCTCCGCGGACATCCCCGCGTAGAGCTCCCTGACCGCCGCACCCGGCACCGTCTCCACGACGGTGAAGCCGGACACCGGCGGCGGGCTGCCCGTCCACAGGATGTCGACGCGCGGCCCGAGGGTGAGGACGTCCGCGGTGGGCGCGGTCCCGGTCGTGGGGTCTGACCCGCCGGCCGGTGCGCCGGGGGCGTCCGGGGTCCCGACGGCGGCAGCGTCCGCGGTGGGTGGGGTGCCCGTCGCGGTCGCCGTCGCGGACGGGTCGGTCGCCGTCGCGGACGGGTCGGTCGCCGTCACGAGGGCGCGGTCCACCGCGGCGAGCACGCGGTCCGCCATGACGACCGCCCCGTCGGTCGTGTCCCCGCCGAGGACCCCGCTCCTCCCCCGCTCGGCCCCGGGGCCGGACGCCCCGACGGGGCGGGCCGCGATCCGCTGGGAGACGATGCAGCCCAGCGGCGTGGAGATGAACAGGTCCGTGCGGTCGTCCGCCACGACGCGGAGCCGGACGACGGCCTGGCCGTCCATCCGCACGGCCCGGGCCAGCACCCCGACGATGCGGCGCAGCGTCGGGGCCTGCGCCCCGGCCGGCCGGGTCAGGGTGAGCGTGACGTCATCCATCCCTCGTCCGTTCTGTCGTGGTGGGCCGCCGGGCAGTTCTGTCGCCGGGCGCCGCCGGGCGGTTCTGTCGCCGGGCGCCGCCGGGCAGTTCTGTCGCCGGGCGCCGCCGGGGCGGCGCGGGGCGTCAGCGGGTGAGCTTGCGGTGCGTCACCCGCGTCGGGCGGGCGGCGTCCGGACCGAGCCGCTCGACCTTGTTCTTCTCGTAGTCCTCGAAGTTGCCCTCGAACCAGAACCACTGCCCCTCGGCGACGTTGCCCTCCCACGCGAGGATGTGCGTGCAGGTCCGGTCGAGGAACCAGCGGTCGTGCGAGATGACCACGGCACAGCCGGGGAAGTTCTGGAGCGCGTTCTCCAGGCTGGACAGCGTCTCGACGTCGAGGTCGTTGGTCGGCTCATCGAGGAGGATGAGGTTGCCGCCCTGCTTCAGCGTCAGCGCGAGGTTGAGGCGGTTACGCTCACCACCGGACAGCACCTTCGACGGCTTCTGCTGGTCCGGGCCCTTGAACCCGAAGGCGGAGAGGTACGCGCGGGACGGCATCTCGTTCTGGCCGACGTGGATGTAGTCCAGGCCGTCGGACACGACCTCCCACACGGTCTTCTCCGGGTCGATGTTCTCCCGGTTCTGGTCGACGTAGCTGAGCTGCACGGTCTGGCCGACCTTGACCTCGCCGGAGTCCGGCTCCTCCAGGCCGACGATCGTCTTGAACAGCGTGGTCTTGCCCACACCGTTCGGTCCGATGACGCCGACGATGCCGTTGCGCGGCAGGGTGAAGGAGAGGTCCTTGATGAGGGTGCGCCCGTCGAACCCCTTGGTGAGGTCGTTGACCTCGACGACCTGGTTGCCCAGGCGCGGCGGGGTCGGGATCTGGATCTCCTCGAAGTCGAGCTTCTTGTACTGCTCGGCCTCCGCAGCCATCTCCTCGTACCGCTGGAGGCGGGCGCGGTTCTTCGCCTGCCGGGCCTTCGCCCCGGACCGGACCCAGGCGAGCTCCTCCTTGAGGCGCTTCTGGAGCTTCTGGTCCTTCTTCCCCGCGACCTCGAGGCGCTGCGCCTTGGTCTCGAGGTAGGTGGAGTAGTTGCCCTCGTAGGGGTAGAGCTTGCCGCGGTCGACCTCACAGATCCACTCGGCGACGTGGTCGAGGAAGTACCGGTCGTGGGTCACGGCCAGCACGGCGCCGGGGTACTTCGACAGGTGCTGCTCGAGCCACAGCACGGACTCGGCGTCGAGGTGGTTCGTCGGCTCGTCGAGCAGCAGGAGGTCCGGCTCGCTGAGCAGCAGCTTCGCCAGGGCGACGCGGCGGCGCTCACCACCGGACAGGTGCGTGACCTTCTCCTCCGGCGGCGGGCAGCGCAGGGCGTCCATCGCCTGCTCCACCTTCGAGTCGATCTCCCAGGCGTCGGCGGCGTCGATCTTCTCCTGGAGGTCGGTCATCTCCTCCATGAGCTCGTCGGTGTAGTTCGTCGCCATCTCCTCGGCGATCGCCTCGTACCGCTGCTTGATCTCGAAGATCTCGCCGAGGCCCTCCTCGACGTTCTGCCGGACGGTCTTGTCCTCGTTGAGCGGCGGCTCCTGCTGGAGGATGCCGACGGTCGCGCCCGGATCGAGGAACGCCTCCCCGTTGGAGGGCTGGTCGAGACCCGCCATGATCTTCAGGATCGACGACTTGCCGGCACCGTTCGGGCCGACCACGCCGATCTTCGCGCCCGGGTAGAACGCCATCGTGACGTTGTCCAGGATCACTTTGTCGCCGTGCGCCTTGCGCACGTTCTTCATGGTGTAAATGAACTCGCCCACTGGAGTGTAAGCACCTTTCAGCAGTCTGCGGCACACAGATGTCCCTGTTTTCCGAGCGCCAGTGTACGTGCCCCGTCCCTGAATCCCCATCCCGCCCCGGCCACCGCGGACGACGCCGCCCGACGACGCCTCCCGCGCCGGTCCCGCCGGTCCCCCCGTCCCACGGCGACGGCGGGGACGCCGGTTCCACCCCGGCCTCCCCGCTCCCGCCGGCCCGTCAGAACGGCGGTGCCGCCGCACCCACCCCGGCCACCTCCCGGGCGGTGGTCGCCCCGGATGTCGCCGTGGACCCCGGTTCCCCGTCGGGTGTCGACGAGCCCGACGCCGTGCCGACCGCACCGCCGGTCGCCCCGGTTCCACCGTCCGCGGGGCCACCGGGGCCGCCGGTGGCGTCGGTGGCGTCGCTGTCGGCGTTACGGCGTGCGATCCGTTCCGCCTCGCGCCGGCGCTCGTCCTCGGTCATGCCGTAGCGGTCGTCGTCGCTGCGCCGCGGGCGGACCGCCGTGACCTCGACCCGGTTGAGGTCCGGGCCGCAGTGCGTCGCCTTGAGCCGGATGGCCTGGCGCTGGCGTGTCGTCCCGTCGGGCAGCTCCTCCTGCCACCGGGACATGATGAGCCGGCCGACGACGATGAAGGCCATCCCCTTGCTCACCGACGTCAGGACGTTGCGTCCGAGCTGGCCCCAGCACTGGACGTCGATGTAGACCGTGTCCCCCTGCTGCCACTCCGTGCCGTCGAACCAGCGCCGGTCCGACGCCATGCGGAACGTGACGAGGTCGAAGGTCCCCTTCCTGCGCTCCGGATTGCCGACGACGTTGCCCGCGAGAACGACGCTCGCGATGTTGAGGCTCATGCCCCATCCCCCCTCTGGATGTCAGTGTGTGGTCGCCGTGGACCGGTGCCGGGCGGCCCGGTCGGGCGCGCACCCTCGGTGCGTGGCGCCCAGTCAACCAGCGGTTCCCCCGGCCCGACAGCCCCCTGCCGTCAGGCTGTGGACAACCCCGCTCCCCGGGCGGCCGCGGGCCCCGCCCCCGCCGGGCTGTCCACAGGCGTGCGCCGGCGGGTGGCGCGCACCGCCGGTGTGTGTCAGGCGCGGGTGTCAGCCGCGGGTGTCCGGCTCAGGCCCGTCGACGCCGCCCGCGTTCCCCGCGCCGCCGTCGTTCCCGACGCCGTCTTCGTCCCCGACGCCGTCTTCGTTCGCGACGCCGCCCGCGGCTCTCCGCCGGGGCCGCGTCGCGGCGCGGCCGTCCCCGCGCGCACCCCGGCCCCCGCGGATGAACCCGTGGACCTCGTCCTCGGCGTAGTCGTCCGTGTAGTAGCCGGAGTCCCCCGGCACCTCACCCTGCTGGAGACCGGCGAGCATCGCGTTGTAGGCGTCGAGCTCACTGTCCTCGTGGTGCTCGGCCCGGCGTTCCTCCGTCCGGTCGAACCGGGCGGCCTCGCGCCGGTCCTGCCGGAGCCACTGGACGAAGTGCGCGCCGACGACGATGAGCAGCGGGATCTCGCCGAGCCCCCAGGCGATCGCCCCGCCGTTGTGCTGCTGGGCCAGCAGGTCCACGGGGAAGGGCAGGTGGAGGGACTCGTAGTAGTCCCGGGCGATCGGCTCCCGCATCTGCATCATCGTGATGCCGAAGAACGCGTGGAACGGCATGACCGCGAAGATGGTCAGCATCTTCGCCAGCGGGCTCAGCTGCCGGGGCGCGGCGTCGACACCGATGACGACCCAGTAGAAGACGTACCCGGAGATGAGGAAGTGCACGTTCATGAACAGGTGCCCGGCGTGGTTCTCCGCGAGGAACCCGAACAGGGACGTCAGGTACAGGATGTAGAAGCTGAGGACGAACTGGACGGCGGCGACGACCGGGCTCGTGAGGAACCGGGACACCGGGTTGTTGATGAACACGACGATCCACTCGCGGGGCCCCCGCACGCCCGTCCGCCCCGCCGCCGGCAGGGCCCGGAGCAGGAGCGTCACCGGCCCACCGAGCACCCAGAACACCGGGATGAGCATGGTGAGGATCATGTGCTGGAGCATGTGCGGCTCGAACATCGCCATCGCGTACAGGCCCAGCCCGCTGCTCGTCGCGACGAGCAGCGACACGTTGCCGAGGGTCCAGCAGACCACCCGGATGACCGGCCACTCGCCGCCCCGGCGGCGCAGGGAGATCCACGCCCACAGGTACACCGCCTCGAGCAGCAGGGCGCCCGTGCCGAAGACGAGGTCGAAGCGCCACGTGCCGAGGAACGACGCCCACCCGGGCGGCTCGGTGAGGGTGAAGCCGAGGACGAGCTCCATCGGCGTGACGTCCGCCACCTCCCCGACGGGCGGCGGGATCCGGGACAGGGAGACGGCCACGCCGATGGTCGCCGCCATGATGAGCACCTCGACCGCCGCGAGGCGGATGAAGGGCCACCGCCGGGGGGAGCCGTCGTCCCCCTCCCCCGACCGGGACCCGCCGAGCGCGGGGATCGTGACCTTCCGGTGGGCGAACCCGATGAGCCCGAGGACGACGGTGAGCACGGCCTTCGCCGTGATGACGTGGCCGTAGTCGGTGGTGAACCATTCGTCGAACCGCAGGCGGATCGCGGCGTTGACCACGCCGGACACCGCCAGGCCGATGATGCAGAAGAGCGCGAGGATGCTGTACCGGCGGGTGATGACCTCCAGGTGCGGCCCCCGGCGCAGGGCGTGCGCGATGAGCGCCATGAGCCCGCCGATCCACAGGGCGGCGAGGATGATGTGCCAGAGGAAGGAGTTCACGCCGTAGTCGTGGTTGCCGCCGGACGCGGAGTGCCCCTCGAGCGCGAGGGGGACGAGACTGACGACCGCCAGCGCGAGGAACACCGGCTGCCAGATCCACCGCCGCGTGAACAGGGAGAACAGGGCCGCCGCCCCGGCGAAGACGGCCACCCACAGCATCGCCGTCGCCGTGGACACCTGCTCCAGGGCGACGGACCACAGGGCGGGCCGGATCGTCTGCGTCAGCGGGGCGCCGGACAGGTCGGAGAGGTACAGGGGGATGAGCAGCAGCGCGCACAGCGCCCAGACGAGCATCGACCACGTGCCGGTGCGCGCGGCCCGGTAGCCGTCGAGGTCGAGGGCCCCGTCCGTCCGCGGCGGGGTGCCGAACGCGCTCATGAGGAAGGAGCCGACGCCGAGGCACGCGAAGAGCGTCCCCGCCGACCGGACGAACGGCAGGCCGACGGTCGTGAGCTTCCCCGGGTCCGGGATCCCGAGCGCGGCGAGCGACAGGCCGAGGAAGGAGAAACTCACCCACGCGCCGACGACACCTGCGACGAGGGCCGCCGCGCCGTACGTCCAACCCGGGGAGACGAGCCGTGCGCGGGACCGGGTCCCGGCCGGGGTGGCGGAGCGATCATGCTGCTGGTCAGCCATACCCGGGACCTTACTACCCGGGGTGGACATCCCCGACGCCGCGGGCCGGGGCGGGTCCCACCCTCGCCGCCCCTGGGGGGAGGGGGTCACGACGCCGCGGGCCGGGGCGGGTCCCACCCTCACCGCCCCTGGGGGGAGCGGGTCACGACGCCGCGGGCCGGGGTGGGTGCCACCCTCACCGTCCCACGGGGTGGGCTAGGATGATGGTCGCCCTCGGCACGAACGCTTCCGGGTCTTCACCTCGGGCTGCGTCGACGGCCGTGGCACGCCTCCGTAGCTCAGTGGATGAGAGCATCCGGTTTCTACCCGGCTGGTCGCGGGTTCGAATCCTGCCGGGGGCACCCAGCGGGCGGCGGATCACCCCGGGATCCCGCCGCCGTCACCCCCGCCCGGCACCGTCGACAGCGGTGCCCGGCGGGGGTTCCACATGTCCCGCGCCGCACGTCGTCGCCCCGCGCCCGCCCCGGCGGCCACCCCCTCCCGAAGTAATACAGTCGCATTTGTAACGACCCATCAGTTCTTCGCGTTCAGTGATGTGAACCGCGCCGGCGCTCCAGTCCGGCAGCACGGTCCACCACCCGTCCACACCCGGCCGCCCCCGGCGCCGACCCCTCACCGAACGGAAGACCCCCATGCGACCGACGACGCTCCCGCCGACCCGTACCCGCCGCGCCCGCCGCACCCTCCCCATCGCCGTCTGTGCAGCTCTCGCACTCGCCACCGCCGCGTGCTCCTCCGACGACGAGGGGTCGACGGCCCCCTCCACGAGCGCGCCCTCCAGCTCCACGACGACCACCACCACGTCCGCCACCACGTCCGCGTCGTCGTCGACCACCCCCGCCCCGGCCTCCCCCGGAGCCGCCGATCCGAGCGCGGAGCCCGGCGTCGACACCCACACCCACGACAGTGACACAGACGTGCACGACGACCACGGCGCCGACGCCCCCGCCCCCGCCCACCACGACGCCCCGGCCCCCGAGGCGCCCGAGAAGGAGGCCCCCCTCCCCGCGGACGACCCCGCGCCGGAGCAGCAGGCCCCCGCCCTCATCCCGGCACCCGCCCCCGCGCCCGCACCCGAGGCCGCTCCGGACCCCGTCGCCTACTACGACAACTGCGCCGCCGTCCGCGCCGCCGGCGCCGCGCCGCTGTACGCCGGACAGCCCGGGTACAGCCCGGACCTCGACCGGGACGGCGACGGCGTCGCCTGCGAGTCGAAGCGGTAACCGCCCCGGCCCACCTCTCCACCACACCACCGCCACCACCCCGCCACGCCCCTCCCCCGATCCACCACACCACCGCCACCCACCGCGTCACCACCACCCTCCACACCACCGACCCCCGGGGCCCCTGACGACCCCGGGGCGCGCGGGCGTCCGCCGTGTAGCCTGAACCGCAGACCGACCGCGGGCACCACCGGGGCGGCCGCGTCCCGCACCGGCCCCCGTCGGCACCCCGCCGACGCCCGGCCCGGCACCACCCGGACCTGACCGGCCCACCGGCGGTCGTCGCACCCCACCCGGCCCCCGCCGGGCCCGCCCCGTCCAGGCACAGTCAGGAGTCGATCCCCAGTGGCAGCACACGGTCACATCCCCGCACCCCGGCCGACTGCGGTCGCCGTCGTCACCGGCGCGTCGTCCGGCATCGGCCGGGCCATCGCCCTCGAGCTCGGGCGACGCGGCCACAACCTGCTCCTCGTCGCCCGCACCCCCGGGCCGATGGAGGAGATCCGGGACGCGCTGCCCGGCGTGACCGTCACCGTCCGGCCGTGCGACCTCGCCGACCCGGACGCCCGGGCGGAGCTCATCGCCGAGCTGCGGGACCTGGAGGTCTCGGTCATCGTGAACTCGGCGGGCATCGCGACCTTCGGGGCCTTCCACAAGCTCAACCCGGAGCACGAACGCACCCAGTTCGAGCTCAACGCGACCGCCCTGTTCGAGCTCACCGCCGCGGTGCTGCCCGGCATGGTCGAGCGGCACGCGGGCGGGATCGTCAACGTCGGCTCCGTCGCCGGCAACGCGGCGATCCCGAACAACGCCACGTACGTCGGCACGAAGGCGCTGGTCAACACGTTCACGGAGTCCCTCCACCACGAGCTGCGGGACACGGGCGTCGCGTGCACGCTCCTCGCCCCCGGCCCCGTGCGCGAAGAGGTCAAGGCCGACACCGAGCGGACGGTCGTCGACCGCGCGACGCCCGACTTCGTGTGGACGACCTACCCGGACTGCGCGCTCGACACCCTCGCCGCGCTCGACGCGAACCGGATGCGCGTGGTGCCCGGCGGGTTGTCGAAGCTGGGCAACATCCTCACGACGTACCTTCCCCGGCGGCTCACCGCCCCGGTGCTGGGGGCGCTGTACTCCCGGATGTCCGAGACCGACTGACCGCCCGGGACGCGTCGCCACCCCGACCGACCCCACCGCCCCCCTCCCGACCCGAGAAGGACCCATGAGCTCCGGCAACACCACCCCGAACCAGATCGCGAAGAACGACCGCATCGTCTGGGCCGACTGCGAGATGACGGGCCTCGACCCGTCGCGCCACGTGCTCGTCGAGATCGCGGTCGTCGTCACCGACGCCGACCTCAGACCCCTCGACGACGGCATCGACATCGTCATCCACGCCACCGACGACGAACTCGCCGAGATGGACGACTACGTGACGACCATGCACCGCTCCTCCGGCCTCACGGACGAGATCCGCGCCAGCTCCGTCAGCGTCGCCGAGGCCGAGCGCCGGGTCATCGACTACCTGCGACGGTTCATCGCCGTCGAGGGCGCGGCGCCGCTGGCCGGCAACTCCATCGCGACGGACCGGCGTTTCATCGCGGAGCAGATGCCGGGTCTCGACGCCTTCCTGCACTACAGGATGATCGACGTGTCCTCGGTCAAGGAGCTCGCGCGACGCTGGTACCCGCGGACGTACAGCGGACAGCCGGGCAAGGGGATGGCGCACCGGGCGCTCGCGGACATCCTGGAGTCCATCCGGGAGCTGGACTTCTACCGGCGGACCGTGTTCGTCGCCCAGCCCGGGCCGACGAGCCTGCAGGTCGACGCCGCCGCGAAGGAGTCCGTCCGCGCCGTGCCGGTGGGCGGCTCCGCGGACACGGCGGGGTGACACGGCCGACGGTCCGGGAAAACCCGCCACTTCCAGCCCGTTTGGTCGTCCGGTGCAGGTGACATAGTATTGGGCACGCTGTTCACGCGGCCCTCCGGCCCAGCGTGACGTCCCTCGCGACCCCGGTCGCCGGGACTCCCCGCGGTGGTTCTCCGCCGCAGGTCACACCGCCGGACGGACATGCAGGACAGCAATGGTGACTGTAGTTCAGCTGGTAGAGCACCAGGTTGTGATCCTGGGTGTCGCGGGTTCGAGTCCCGTCAGTCACCCCGAGGCAGAACCCCCGTCCGCATCACTGCGGGCGGGGGTTCTCGCATGTCCGGGGCCTCCCCGGCACAGTCGGCGGCACGGGACTAGCCTCGGCCACACCCACCCGCCCCTCCCGAAAGGCCCCACATGCTCCCCCTGTCCCTCATCGACTTCGCGACCGTCCACCGCGGCGAGGCCCCCCGTGACGCCTTCCGCCGGTCCGTCCTCATGGCGCAGAAGGCGGAGCGGCTGGGGTTCTCCCGCATCTGGTACGCCGAGCACCACAACATGCCGAGCATCGCGTCGAGCGCCCCGGCGGTGCTCATCGCCCACGTCGCCGCGCACACGGAGTCCATCAACCTCGGCGCGGGCGGCGTCATGCTGCCGAACCACGCCCCGCTCGTCGTCGCGGAGCAGTTCGGCACGCTCGCGGAGCTCCACCCGGGGCGGATCGACCTCGGGCTCGGCCGCGCCCCGGGCACGGACCAGACCACCCTGCGCGCCCTGCGCCGGGACCCGCGCAGCGCCGAGTCCTTTCCCGAGGACGTCCGGGAGCTCCGCGGCTACCTCGAGGGCCGGTCGGTGATCCCGGGGGTCCGGGCCGTCCCCGGCGCCGGCACGGATGTGCCGGTGTACATCCTCGGGTCCTCGCTGTTCGGCGCGCAGCTTGCGGCCCAGCTGGGCCTCCCGTACTCCTTCGCCTCCCACTTCGCCCCCGCGGCACTGGAACAGGCGGTCCAGGTGTACCGGGACACGTTCCGCCCGTCGGAGGCCCTGTCGGAGCCGTACGTCATCGCGGCGGTGAACGTCACGGCGGCGGACACCACGGAGGAGGCCGCGGAGCAGGCGCACCGGGTGCGGCGCCGCCGGGTGGCGGGGATGATCGGGCAGCGTCGGCCGAGTGCCCCGCACCTCAGCGACGACGAGCTCGACCTCGTCATGGAGTCCCCGGCCGGCCGGCAGATCGTGGACATGCTGCACTACTCGGCGATCGGCACCGGGGAGGAGGTCCGCGCGTACCTCACGGCGTTCGCGGAGAAGGCGCAGGCGGACGAGCTCATGGTGGCGTTGTCCTCGCCGTCGGAGGAGACGCAGGACCGGTCGATGGACATCCTCGCCGAGGCGTGGGGGCTCGGCGGAGGGGCCCCTGCGGACCGGGTGTAGATTCTGAAGGTATGGCACACCTCAGCGAGCTGTTCAGGACCGCCTTCCGTCATCATCCGACCGGTGTCGCGCTCATCACCGCCCGTGTCGGTGGTGAGCCGGTGGGGATCACGGCGAGCAGCGTCGCCTCCCTCGCGGTGGACCCGCTGGCGGTGAGTTTCTCGCTGACGAAGCGGGAGGGCAGCGCGGGGGCGATCTACGACGCGGAGAGCTACCTCATCCACTTCCTCGGGGAGGATCACGCGGACGTCGCGTACCAGTTCTCGCGGTCGGGGGGACGACGCTTCACGCCGGACCAGCCCTGGGAGACCGTGGAGACGGGCGAGCCGATGCTCACGGACGCGCTGACGGTCATGCGTGCGGTGCCGGAGGACCGGATCAGCGTGGGGCAGTCGACGCTCATCGCCGCGCGGGTGACGGACATCCTGCAGGCGCCGGAGGACGACACGGGCTGCGCCGCGGCGGCGGACCGGCAGGAGCCGGCGCCGTTGATGTTCCGGGCGCACAAGTTCTACCGCTTCCCGGTGGACCAGCCGCCGCTGTGAGCGCCGTTGTGAGCGCGTCGGGCGCGTGACGCCCCTTGCCCCCCCGGGCTCACCTTCCCCCCGTGACCGGCGGCCGGCGCGGGCCCTACTCGGCGCGGGTCGCGGTGTAGCCGGCCTCGTAGACGGCGGCGAGGACGTCGTCGTCGGTGACGGCGTCGGGGGCGTCGAGGGTGAGGGTGCCGGTCTCGGCGCTGACGGTGACGTCGCTCACGCCGTCGAGCGCGCCGACCTCCTCGCGGACCGCATTCTCGCAGTGTCCGCAGCTCATGCCGGTGACGGTGTAGGTCCGGGTGCTCACAGGTGTCTCCTCATCCCGACCGGTTGCCCGGTCGTGTTCTCAACTGGCAGTGACCACCGCCCGACAGTACCCCCCTGGGGTATGTCGCGCATCCGCCGCCCTCACCCGGCGCCGCCGGCCCCCGCCCTCACCCGGGCCTGAGCCCGGGGCCCGGCCCCGCTCACGCCGCGTCGGCGTTCCCGGCCGACCACACGTCCCACGGGATGTTCCAGTCACCGAGGCCGTCCGTGCCGTCGAGGGTCGGCCCGAGGGTGCCGGAGACCTCGACGAGGTCGCCGCGCTTGACGTTCTCGTAGACCCACTCGGCGTTCTCCGGGGAGACGTTGAGGCACCCGTGCGAGTCGTTCTGCACGCCCTGGATGCCGACGTTCCACGGGGCCGAGTGGATGTAGATCCCGGAGTAGGACATCTGTGTCGCCCACTGGATGTTCGAGCGGTACCCCTCCGGCGCGGACACGGCGAGGCCGAACGTGCTGGAGTCCATGACGATGGACGGCACCTGGTCGCCGACGATGTACGTCCCGTTCGGCGTGGGGTACTTGTCCTTGCCCATGGACACGGGCATGGACCGCCACTCCTCCCCGTTCTTGTAGAAGGTGAGGATCTTGTTCGCGTCGTCGACCTTACCGACGACCTCGTCGCCGATGGTGAACGCCGCGTGCCGGTCGACCTCGCCGTACGTGCCGCCGCCGAGGTCGTGCCCCTTGAGCGCCGCGTCGACGGTGACGTGCGTGCCGGGCGCCCAGTGGTCCTTGGGGCGCCAGCGCACCTCCTGGTTGCTCACCCAGTAGAACGCCCCCTCCACGGAGGGTTCCGTCGTGACCTTGATGAGTTTCTCGACGGCCCGGCGGTCGTGGATGACCTCGTCGAACCGCAGGGCGATGGTCTGGCCGACGCCCACGGTCGCGCCGTCGAGCGGGGCGAGCGCGCCGTTGGTGACGGTCTCCGGGGCGAAGGTGGTGAAGGTCTCCGAGAGGGTCCGGTCGCCGGCGGCCGCGGTGAGGGTGTACGTCGTCGAGTAGTTGAGCCCGCCGGTCGAGGTCCACGTGCCGGCGGCGGTGTCGAGGTCGCCGTCGACGACGGTGCCGTCCGCGTCGGTGAGGCTCACCCGTGACAGCCCCTCCCCCTTCACGGTCACCGGCTCGGTCACGCTCACGCCGGTCGCCCCGTCCTTGACGTTCGAGGTGGGGGCCTTCGGCGCGTTCTCCGTGGAGTCCGCCGAGGAGCCGGAGGCCGACGACTGCGACCCGTCCCCCTTGTCGATCGTGCAGGCTGCGGTGGTCGCGAGGGCCACTGCGGCGGTGGAGGCGACGATGAGCCGGAGGGCTGTCGTCGCCGGGCGGCGGCCGGGGCGTCGGTGAGTGAACATGACGTGTCGCTTTCTGTCCGGCCGATGGATCGCCACCGGCCGCGTGATGACGTGTGAGTGAACCTGGTGATGCAGAGGTGCCGTGGTGTGACGCGCGGCGACGGTCACGGCCGTGGGGTCCGTGCCGTGAGGTGCCGTGCCCCACCGCGGCGGGGGTCGTGCCTGTCCTCCTGTGACGGGAGTGTGCCCCGGGGTTACGGGTCCGGGACATCTGTCCCGGCACCGGTCCCCGAGGCGGGGTGGGGGGACCCGCCGCCCGTCGATGGTCCACATCGTGTGGTGGAGCGGCTGGTCCCCCGGTCGGAAGGAAGGTTACAGCCGCGGTGGGGCAGGGACCGCATTCCCGCCACGCCTGTCCCCAACTTGTGTCCGAATCGTTATCGGCATGACACGCCACCGTGATGCAGCCCGGTTCACCTGGCAATTCTGTGGGTTCACTGTGCACGGGTCGCGCGTCGCCGGGGTCCGGCCCCGGGAGGGGGACGACGGCCCCCTCCGCCGGCGGGCGGGTGCGCGACGGGGTGCGCCTCCCCTCCGGCGCGGGCGGCGGGCGGCGGGCGCGCGGAGCAGGCGGGTGGCGGACGGGCAGGGCGCCGCGGGCGCGCAGGGGTCGAGCGGGGGGAGCAGGCGGGCGCGGGCGGGCCGGTCCGGTGGACTCCCCTGTGAAAACACCCCGCAACCTGGAGATTTGTCGGGTCCGGCGGGGTGGGGCTATAGTTTCCCACGTCGCACGGCAGACCGGCAGAGTCCGGAAGCCAGGACATGCGCCATTAGCTCAATTGGCAGAGCAGCTGACTCTTAATCAGCGGGTTCGGGGTTCGAGTCCCTGATGGCGCACAGTTCCACCCCCGTCGGGATCCGTCCCGCCGGGGGTTTTTCGTGTCCCCTCCCGGCACCGCGGTCCGGGCGCCGCCGCCCCCACCGGCGCGCACACGCACACCGTCAGCGCCGCGCCCACGCCGTCAGCGCGCGCCCACGCCGTCAGCGGCGCGCCCACCGCCCGAGGAGCACGGGGATGTACGCGCCGACGACGAGCATGACGACGACCCGCACGACCTGCACCACGGTGACCACGGCCCCGGCGTGGGCGTCGTGCGCGTAGGCGAGGACGGCGTAGATCCCGCCCGGGGTCGTCGCGAGGTACGCGTCCAGGAGCGGCAGGCCCATCCCCCGGGCGATGACCCACGCCGCGGCGAGGCACCCGGCGAGGGCGGTGACGATCGCGCCGACGATGATCGGCAGGGCGGAGGCGAACTGCCGCAGCGAACTCCACGTCAGCGTCCCCCCTGCCTGGACGCCGACGAGCGCGTAGGCGAGCGTCGTCACGATACCGTGCGGGAGGAGGAACGCCTCCGGCACCCCCACGGCCGCGAGCACGACGACGAGGGGGATGCTGAGCAGCAGGAACGGCGAGGGTACCGGCACGACGGCCGCGATGAGCCGCACGAGGACGTACACCCCGACGACGCCGACGACGGGCCGCCAGTCCACCGCCCACCACGCGTCGGGCCCGGTGCCCGCACCACCACCGGCCCCGCCCCCGCCTGCCCCGTCCCCCGGCGCGCCGAGCACCCCGACCATGACCGGGATCGTGAGCACGACGAGGGTGAGCCGCAGGTACTGGGTGAGGGTGACGAAGCGGGCGTCGGCGTCGAGGTCCCGGGCCATCATCGTCATCGCGCTGGCCCCGCCGGCGAGCGTGGACAGCACCGCCGTCACGGGGCCGACGCGCGCCCACCGCGTGAGCAGCACGGCCGCACCACCGCACACGGTGAGGGTGACGACGGTCGACAGCAGCGCCGGCCAGGCGAAACTCACGACGGTCCGCAGCCCCACGTCCACCAGCGGCACGGCGCACAGCATGGAGATCACGACCTGCGCCGGGGTCATCGCCGACCGGGGCGGGGTGACCCGGCGGTCGCCGACGACCGCCCACGCGCCGAAGACCAGCAGGAACGACACGATCCACGGCGCGGGCACGCCGAGGTGGACGCACAGCACCGCGAGCAGTCCCGCGCACAGCGAAACCCCGGCGACCTCGATGAGTCGCCGGGGTCGGGTCACGCCGGGCATCCGTCCGACGCGCGGACCGCGCGGGGTCAGCGTGTCGCCGCCAGGAGCCGCTGGATCTCCTTGAGCTGCTTCTTCTCCTTGCGCTTGCCCGCGGCGGACAGCGCGATGAGGAGGGCCACGCCGGCGGCGACGCCGCCGAGGACCATCTGCACCTTCGGCTCCCGGAGGACGCCGACGGCCTGCCCCTTCGCGTCGTCGGCGAGGTTCTTCGGGTCCGCGCGGATGCTCAGCTCCTCGAGCGTCTGGGCGAGCTGGGTGCGGGTGCGCTCAATGTCACGCTGGATGGCGTCGGTGCTGCGGGCCACGGAAAACTCCCTCGGGTCGGATGGCGGCTGAGCCTGGTGGATCGGTCTCTGCCGGTCTTGGTCGGTCTCGGTCGGTCTCGGTCGTGACCGGGCGCGCCGGCGGGCGGCCACGTGTCTCGTCACCGTCATTGTAGAGGTTCAGGGTCGTCGCGCGCAGAGGAGGGTTCGTCCCGACGCCGTCCTGCGCCCCCGACCCCGCCCACCCGGGTCCGGTACACCCGTGCTGCAGTCGGCGGCGCACGGGGACGTGCAGCCGCGCGTCCCCGGTTAGACTGACCCCCATGGCAGCCTCAGAGGACACGACCCCCACGACAGACACGACCGAGACGACGGACGACCGGGTCCGGCTGGAACCGGGCCAGGAGGCCCCGGCGTTCTCCCTCCCGGACGCCGACGGGAACACGGTGTCGCTCGCGGACTTCCGCGGGCGCAGCGTCGTCGTCTACTTCTACCCGAAGGCCGACACCCCCGGGTGCACGACGGAGGCCTGCGACTTCCGTGACTCCCTCGACGCGCTGGAGGGCACGGGGACGACGGTCGTCGGCATCTCCCCCGACCCCGTCGAGGCCCTCGCGGCCTTCCGCGACAAGCACGGCCTGACCTTCCCCCTCCTGTCCGACCCGGACCGGACCGTGCTCCGCGCCTACGGCGCCTACGGGCAGAAGAAGAACTACGGGAAGGTCGTCGAGGGCGTCATCCGGTCGACCGTCGTCGTCGACCCGGAGGGCCGGGTGACGCTCGCGAAGTACAACGTCAAGGCCACCGGGCACGTCGCGCGGATCGCCAAGGAGATCGGCGCGGCCTGACACGCCCCCGCGCGGGAGGGTCGCGTCGTCCCCCTCACCCGGCCCCCCGCGCGGCGACCCCGACCTCCCCGACACCGCCCGCCCACGACCGACGGCAGATACCCACCATGACCCACTCCCCCTCCGGACCGGCTCCCGCAGCAGCGGCCCCGCGCCGCCTGGCCGACCCGACATCCACCCCGACCCCGACCCCGCGCCCCGCCCGACCCCGGGCCGGGCGCCACCGCCTGCCCCCGACCCGCCCGAAGGGGTGGAGCACGGCGGTCGCGACGATCTCGTCGGTGATGATGACGCTGGACATCACCATCGTCCTCGTCGCCCTCCCGTCCATCGCGAAGGACCTCGACCTGTCCCTCAGCGGCGGGCAGTGGGTCATCAACGCCTACAGCCTCGCCTTCGCCTCGCTCCTGCTGTCCGCGGGCAGCATCTCGGACATCATCGGCCGCCGGACGATCTTCCTCATCGGCCACGTGCTCTTCCTCGCCGCCTCCGTCGGCTGCGTCACCGCCGGGTCGGAGGGGATGCTCATCGCCTCCCGCGCGGTCCAGGGCGCCGGCGGGGCGCTGGTCTTCGGCACGAGCATCCCGCTGCTCAGCGACGCGTTCCTCCCCTCGGAGAAGGGCCGCCGCACGAAGGCCATCGCCGTGCTCATGGGCACGAGCGCCGCGGCGAGCGCCCTCGGCCCGCTCATCGGCGGCGCGCTCGTCGAGTACGGGGCGTGGGAGTGGATCTTCATCATCAACATCCCCATCGGCATCTTCGCCGTCCTCGCGACGCTGCTGGTGATCCCCGACATCCACCGGGAGACCGCGGACGACCGGTCCTCCGACCTGCCGCCCCTCGACCTGCCGACGACCGTCATCGCGGCGGGGATGCTGTTCACCCTCAACTACGGCATCATCTCCGGCTCGGACCGGGGGTGGACGGACGGGCTCGTGCTCTCCAGCTTCGGCGCGGCGCTGCTGCTGTTCGTCGTCATGGCCTCGATCCAGCTGTCGAAGGGCGACCGCGCGATGGTCGACCTGCGGTTGTTCTCCATCCCCTCGTTCTCGACGGTCACGTTCGCCGCGTTCGCGGCGCGGATGTTCAGCTTCGGCATGATGCCGTTCCTCGTCCTGTGGCTGTCCGGGCACGTCGGCCTCACCGCCCTGGAGATCGGCTACGTCTCGACCGCCATGGCCGGGCCGATCGTGCTCTTCGCCCCGGTCGGGCTGCTGCTCGGGAAGCGGATGCGACTGGGCTACGTCCAGGCGATCGGCATGGTCGTCGTCGCGGCGGGCCTGCTCCTCGGGCTGCTCGTCCAGCCGGAGTCCGGGTGGCCGGCGCTCATCCCGGCGTACGTCGCCATCGGCGTGGGCACGGGCATCATGCTGCCGCACCTCATGGACCTCGCCGTGTCGGTCGTGCCGGAGGGCCGGACGGGCACGGCCAGCGGCATCGCGAACACCGCCCTGCCGCTGGGCACGTCCTTCGGTGTCGCCGCGTACGGGGCGTACCTGTCCCACACGGTCCGCGACGCCCTCGACGGCGCACCGCAGCGCATCCTCGACGCGGCGGAGGGCGGGCAGTTCGCCCTCATCGAGAAGGTCTCGCCGCCGTTCGCCGCGACGGCCCTCGACGCGTTCGTCGACGCGCTGCACGGCATCTTCGTCATCGCCGCGGTCCTCGCGGTCATCGGTGCCCTGGCCTGCGCGGTGTTCATCCGCGAACGGCACGACGACACCACGGCCCCGGAGCCGGAGCCCGCGCCCGTCGCGGAGGGGGCCGTCGGCACCTCCTCCCCCGACCCCGCACCCCGTCCGGCGGCGGACGTCCCCGCCGAACCCGTGCGGTACCTGGCCCCGCGACGTCCCCTCCCCCCGCCGCTGCCGACCGACACCCCCGGCCGGCACGCCGCGGCCCCGGACGACGACCGCCGCTGACCCGCGCCCCCCGGGCGCACCGCAGGGGACGCGCACCCGCGTCAGCGGATGCGCCGTGGTGCGCCCGGGGGGACTTGAACCCCCACGTCCGAGGACACCGGGACCTAAACCCGGCGCGTCTGCCGATTCCGCCACGGGCGCGTCGCCGGTTCATCGTAGCAGCGCGGGAATTGCCGCTCCCCCGCTGGTGAGGGGTAGGGTGGACCGCGTGTCCGACAGTCGCCAGGAGAACCCGTTCCCGCTGCGGGTGAGGGTCGTCCAGATGATCTTCCTCGCCCTCGCGGTCGTGGCGACGCTCCTGCTCGCGTGGTGGCAGTGGACCCGTTTCCGGTCCGGCTCCGGCAGCTTCCAGAACCTCGGCTACGCACTGCAGTGGCCGGTGTTCGGCGTGTTCTTCATCATCGCCTACCGGAAGTACATCGAGTACGAGCGCGACCGGATGCTCGGGGACGAGACCCCGGCCGCGCCGTCCACCGACGACGAGATGCGCGCCCTGCCGGAGGACCTGCTGCCCACGCGGGTCCCGGAGCCCACGGTGGAGGTCGACGACCGCCGCCGGTCGAGCCGGCGCGGTGACCTCACGGCGGCGCTCGACCGGGACCGTCGTCCCGGCGGCCTCGGCGGGGACACCCCGGCCGGGACACGCACCGACCGTCCCCGCACCCCGCACACCACCCGGGGGTCCGGCACCGCCGACCCCGCTTCCCACGGAGGATCCTCAGCCCGATGACCGACACCCCGCGCAGCGAGAACCCCCGCAGCGACGCCCAGCACACCGCCACCCCGGCCACCGACGCGACCGGCACGGCCGGCCCCTCGACGGCCCCCACCGGCACCCCGGCGACGGGGACCGCGGCGGCCGGGACCGACGGCGCCCCCGTCGTCAACGGGCGGCCCGTGACCCCCACCCGGCAGCGGCAGGTCCGGGGCGCCCTCACCCGCTACTCGGTGATGGCCTACGCCACGGGTGTGATGCTGCTGCTCCTGTGCGTCGTCATGATCGTACGGTACATCATTCTGCCCGCGACGTCGGGCGGGGAGATCCCGTCGTGGACGAGCTGGGTGGCGAGGATCCACGGGTGGCTGTTCATCGTCTACCTCGTGACGTGCCTCGACCTCGGGGTGAAGGCCCGGTGGGAGCCGGTGAAGTGGCTGACGACCGGCCTCGCCGGCGTCATCCCCGTGATGTCCTTCATCGTGGAGCGCAACCGCCGCCGCGAGGTCCGGAGCACCTTCCTGCTCGACGCCTGACCCCGGCGGTCTACCCGACGCCCGACCCCGGCGGTCTGCCCGGCGGCCGACCCCGGCGGTCTGCCCGGCACCCGACCCCGGCGGTCAGTCGGCCCGGGAGGTCTCCACGCTCGTGGCCTCGACGTCGCTCTCCGACGGGCGGTCGCCGTCCTCCCCCTCGTCCGCGGGGCGCTCGGGCCACTCGTGCCCGAGGCAGGACAGCACCGCGACGGCCGCGGCCTCCGTCGCCACCGGCAGGGACGACAGGTCCGGCAGGAACGCGGGGTTGTGGTTCGTGGGGATGTCGACGTCGAGCCTCCCCGACCTCTCCGCCCGGTCCCACTGCCGGCACGGGGTGATCCCCACCGTCCAGAACAGGTACGGCACACCGAACGCCTTCGGCAGGACGGAGAAGTCCTCCGACGCCGTCCACGGCTCCATGTCCACGGACTCGTCGCCGAAGTGGGCGTCGAAGTCCGGGCGGACGATGTCGAAGACCCCCGGGTCGTTGTCCGTCGCCCCGAGCAGGCCGAGGAACCGGAAGTCCGGTTCCCGCTCACACCCGCTCGCGACGGCCTCCGCGCGGACGATCCGCTTGACCGCGTCCACGCACTTCTTCCGCAGCACCTCGTCGTAGAACCGGCAGCTCAGGGCGATGCGCGCGCTGTCGGGGATGACGTTGCTCGCCTTGCCCGCCTCGACCGACGCCACGGTGACCACGGCGAACTTGTCCGGCGGGACCTCCCGGGACACGATCGTCTGGAGTTTCATGACGACGGACGCCGCGAGGACCACCGGGTCGACCGCGCGGTGCGGCATCGAGGCGTGCGCGCCCCGGCCGAACAGCGTGATCTCGACGGTCGTCGAGGAGGTGAGCACCGGGCCCGGGGCGGTGAACACCCGCCCCGCCGGGCCGGGCACGACGTGCTGGCCGAGGCACACGTCCGGCCGGGGGATGAGGTCCGCCAGCCCGTCGGTGACCATGCGGTGCGCGCCGGTCGACGCCTCCTCCGCCGGCTGGAACAGGGCGACGACCGTGCCGGACCACCGCTCCCGGGTGGCGTCGAGCAGCGTCATCGCGCCGAGCAGGCTCGTCGTGTGCGCGTCGTGCCCGCAGGCGTGCATCGTCGGCACCCGCCGGCCCTGCTCGTCGAGCTGGGAGTGGATGGAGGCGTAGTCCACGTCCGTCGCCTCGGCGACGGGCAGGCCGTCGAAGTCGGCGCGGATGAGGACCGTCGGGCCGTCGCCGTTGGCCAGCACCGCCGTGATGCCGTAGCCGCCGATACCCGTCGTGACCTCCCAGTCCGGGAAGCGGCCGAGTTCCTCGGTGATCCGCGCGGCCGTCCACTCCTCCGCCCCGGACAGTTCCGGGTGGCGGTGGAACGTCTTGTACAGGCCCTCCAGCCAGCTCAGGTCGGCGTCAGCGTTCGCGACGATGTCGGCGGGGGTACCCTGCAGGCTCACGGCGGCAGTCCTTTCGGTGGCTCGGCGGCGCGGTGTCACCGACCCAGCATACTGAGCCGCCCGAGCAGCGGAGCGAGTTTCGTCAGAGCTGCTCCCCGGTGGGAGAGCTCGTCCTTGCGGCCGGGGGTGAGCTCCGCCGCGGACCGCCCGGGCTCCTCGTCCGGACCGAACAGCGGGTCGTAGCCGAAACCGTGCGTGCCCTGCGGTGCCCGGAGGAGGGTCCCCCGCCACGTGCCGCGCACGGTCGTCTCGGCGGCGACGCCCTCCCCGCGCGCCCGGTCGGCGAGCTCCGGGGGCAGGACCAGCGCGCACACGGAGACGAACTCCGCGCCCCGGCGGTCGTCCGGCACGTCGGCGGTCTGCGCGAGGAGCAGGCGGTTGTTCGCGTCGTCGTCCCCGTGGCCGCCGCTCCACCGGGCGGAGAGCACCCCGGGCATCCCGTTGAGCGCGTCGACGCACAGCCCCGAGTCGTCCGCGACCGTCGGCAGCCCGCTGTGCCGGGCCCCGTCACGGGCCTTGATGAGGGCGTTGTCCTCGAACGTCGCCCCGGTCTCCGGGGTCTCCGGGTACTCCGCCACGTCACGGAGGCCGACGAGCTCCACGCCGGCGACACCGGCGGCGCCGAGCACCCGCTCCAGTTCGACGAGCTTCTTCGCGTTGCGTGAGGCGACGAGGAGTTTCACCGCGCCTCCCCGTCGGTCGCGGAGGTGCCCGTCGTCACCGACTCCCCCGGACCCGGCCGCGGGGCCGCGAGTGCCTCCCGCTGGACGTCGATGATCCGGCGGAGCCCGCCCTCGGCGAGGTCGAGGAGGGCGGTGAGGTCCCCACGGCTGAACTCCGCGTGCTCGCCGGTGCCCTGGATCTCGACGAACCGGCCCGCGGCGGTCATGACGACGTTCATGTCGACGTCCGCGCGGGAGTCCTCCTCGTACGGCAGGTCGAGGCACGGCACGCCGTCGATGACGCCGACGCTCACCGCCGCGACCGGCTCCCGCAGCGGCGTGCCGGGGACGACGCCCCGCTCCGCGAGGACGTCCAGCGCGTCGGCGAGGGCGACGTACGCCCCCGTGATCGCCGCGGTGCGCGTCCCGCCGTCCGCCTGGAGCACGTCGCAGTCGACCATCACCGTGTTCTCACCGAGTTCCCGCAGGTCGACGGCCGCGCGGAGGGCCCGGCCGACGAGCCGCGAGATCTCGTGCGTCCGGCCCTTGACCTTGCCGCGCATCGACTCCCGCGGCATCCGCTCGTGCGTGGACCCCGGGAGCATGGAGTACTCGGCGGTGAGCCAGCCCTCGCCGGAGTCCCGCTTGAACCGGGGCACGCCGACCTCGACGCTCGCCGTGCACATGACCTTCGTCGAGCCGAACTCGACGAGCACGCTGCCCGCCGGGTTGTCCGTGAACCCGCGGGTGATGCGGACGGGGCGCAGCTCGTCGGTCGCGCGGCCGTCGGCGCGGGTCACGGCGGGTGTCGCGGCGTGTGTCGCGGTGGTGGTTCCGGAATCAGTCATGGGGGCAGTCTACCGACGGGGTTGTCGACGCCGCCCCACGCGTCAGCCACCGGCGGCGCCGGACCACCCGCCGCGCGGTCCCCGCCCCCCGCACCGCGGGAATTCCGACGAACGGTGACGGCCCTGTAGCGTTGTGCGCGTCGGAAGTCCCGGACGAGACGGAGGAGCCCGACGTCATGACCGCACCCCGTGGAATCGGACGCGACATCTGGGCGCTGTCCGTCGCCACGTTCATCAACCGGGCGACCGGCTTCCTCGGCCTGTTCGCCGCGATCTTCTTCTCCGTCACGGGCATGGACCCGGGCACGGTGGTCGTCGCGCTCGTCGTCGTGGGTGTCGCCGGCGTCGCGGGGTCGGTGATCGGCGGGCAGCTGGCCGACCACGTCGGGAAGGTCCCCGTTCTCGTCGGCAGCACGCTGGTCAACGTCGTCCTGTTCACCGCGCTCGCGCTCGTCGACCATGCGCTGACCGGGTGGGTGATCGCCCTGTCGGCGGTGAGCGTCCTCGTGTCGCAGGCGTTCGTCGGCCCGGCGTCGGCGCTGGTCGCGCAGTCGGCGGAGGGTCCGGAGCGGGTCACCCGCTTCGCGTTCTACCGCATCTTCATCAACGTCGGCAGCATCGTCGCCCCGGCGCTCGTGGGGCTCATCGGGCGCGACCACTTCCCCACCCTGTTCTGGCTCTCGGCCGTCGGGTCGCTCATCGTCCCCGCCGTGCTCGTCGCCGGCTCACGCGCCGGTGCCGGTGCCGGATCCCGGACAGCCGGGGACGGGGAGGGGACGACGGCCCCCTCCGCCCGCGACACCCCCACGACCGCGACCACCGCGCAGGGCGGCGTCGACCCCTCCCCCACCCCACGCCACCGCGCGACCCTCGCCCTGCCGCTGGTCTACGCGGCGATGGCCCTGACGATGGTCGTCTACGCCCAGCACCAGAGCGCCGTGCCGCTGCGCCTCGACGACGAGCCGGGCGGCGTGGGCCTGTACTCGCTGCTGCTCATCATCAACCCCGTCATCGTCATCGCCGTGGAGTTCCCGCTGAGCATGGTGACGAAGCGGATCCCCGGGCACCTCGCACTCGCGCTCGGGGTGGTCGTCATGGGCACCGGCGTCACCGTCACCGGGGTCTTCGCCGGGACCGCCGCCCTCGCCGTCGCGGGCTGGGTGCTGTTCTCCGTCGGCGAGTGCGTCTTCGCGCCGATGTCCAACAGCTACGTCGCGGAGCTCTCCGACGCGTCCGGGCAGGCCCGGGCGCAGGGCCGGCTCGCGGCGGTCCAGGCCGTGGGCTCCGCCCTCGGTCCGGGCATCGGCAGCTGGATGCTGCTCGTCCTCGCCGCGGGGGCGTGGGCCGGGTTCCTCGGGCTCACGGTCGCCGCCGCGGTGCTCGTCCTCGCGGCGGCCGCGCTCGCGGCGACCCGGCGCGGAGACCCCCGGCGCGCGGCCGCCGCCACCGGCACCGGCGCCGCCGACGCCGACGCCGCCTCCACCTGTACCGCCGACCCCCACCCCCGGGAGCAGTGATGTCCGTCCTCCTCGTCGACCCGTTCAGCTCAGGAAGCCACTATCACGGTCTGCTGCGTGACCGTGGCCTGACGTACCACTGCGTGCGCACCCGCCGCGCCCTCGACAGCGGCCTGGCCGACGGCGCCACCGTGCCGCACCTCGCCGTCGACGACGCCACCGTCGACGACCTCGAGGCCCTCGTGCAGTTCAGCCGGGAACACGGCGTCGGGACCGTCGTCACCGGAGCCGAGTCCGGCGTGCCGGTGGCCGAGGCCCTCAAGGTCGAACTCGGCCTCGCCTCCCCCGACTTCGGTGAGCACGGACGGCGGTTCTGGGACAAGGACCTGCTCTACTCGACGCTGCGGGACGCCGGGGTCCGCGTCCCCCGGCGGTTCGGCGTGCTCACCGCCGGGGACGTCGCGGCGGGGCGCGACAGGGACGTCCTCGCCGGCGTCGACTACCCGGCCGTCACGAAACCCGACGTCGGGGCGGGCAGCGTCGGCGTGCGGATCGTCGACGACGCCGCCGGGGCGGCCGACGCCGTCCGGTCGATCGTCTCCGCGGCGGGGTTCTTCGGCGGCACCGTGCCGGCCGCGATCGTCCAGGAGTACGTCCGCGGCCGCGAGTACGTCGTCGACACCGTCTCCCACCGGGGCCGCCACCACGTCATCGCCGTGTGCACCTACGACAAGCACCCGTCGTCGACCGGTGCGATGGTCTACGACCGGATCCGCTGGCTCGACGGCGACGCCCCGGACACCACCCGGCTCACCGCGTACGCCGGGCAGGTGCTCACCGCCCTCGATCACCGGGAGGGGTCGGTGCACATGGAGGTCATCCTCGACGACCGTGGCCCCTGCCTCATCGACCTCGGCGTCCGCCCCCACGGCGCCGGGCACCCGGTGAAGACCCACGCGCTCACGGGGTCGTCGCAGCTCCACGCGGAGGTGGACATCGCCGCCGGGGCCGGCCTGCCGGACACGCCCGGCTACACCCTCACCGCGCCCGCGGCGATCGAGTTCCTCAGCCTCGACCGGCCCGGGACCGTCCGCGCGGACGCCCGGCCGGAGGAGCTGCTCGACCGGGACGTCGTCCGCGGCGGGAGCATCGCCGCCCGGCCGGGGGCGAGCTACCCGGAGACGCAGTCCTTCCTCGACTCCGAGGCGCTGGGGCTGGTGTTCGTCGACAGTGTCGACGAGGCCACCCTCCTGGAGAACGCCGCGCGCCTCCGCGCGGACTTCGCCGCGATGGTCGACCCGGCCTGAGCCCCCGCCCCTACCCCTCCCCGACGGGCACGACGAGGTCCGGGCGGGCGAGCGTGATCCGCCCGTCGAACGTCCGGCGCGCCCCGCGCAGCGCGTCCTCCGGGTCGACCCACGGGGGGATGTGGGTGAGCACGAGGTGCCCCACGCCGGCGGCGGACGCGACCTCCCCCGCGTCCCGGCCGGACAGGTGCATGTCCGGCACCTTCCCGTCGGAGGTCTCCCCCCACGTCGCCTCGCAGAGAAGGACGTCGGCCCCCGTCGCGAGGTCGACGAGATCCGGCGTGGGCCCCGTGTCCCCGGAGTAGACCAGCCGGTTTCCGGCGGCGTCCTCGACGCGGAGGCAGTAGGACTCCGTGGGGTGGACGGCCGGGCACGCGCGGAGGGTCAGCCCGCCGACGGTGACGGTCGGGGTCTCGTCCCAGGTCGCGAGGTCGAAGGTGTCCGAGAAGTCGTCGCACTCGTCGGGGTGGTCGGCACCGGCCCGGCCGAGGTGGAGGGCGGTGGTCGAGGGGCCGACGAGGCGCTGGCGGCCCACCGCCGGTGCCGTGGGGTGGAACCGACGCCACACGAGCAGCGAGGGGAAGTCGAGGCAGTGGTCGGCGTGGAGGTGGCTCAACGCGACGTCGACCGAGCTCGGGTCGGCGTGCCGCTGGAGGGCGGCGAGGACCCCGGGGCCGATGTCCATGAGCACCCGGTGACCCCCCGCCGTGACGGTGTCACGGACGAGATAGCCGGACGCGGGTGAGCGTGGGCCGGCGAGGCTGCCCGAGCAGCCCAGGACAAGCAACTCCATGCCCCGTATTCTTGCATGCCCGACCGGCCGGGGTCTGCCCCTGCGGCGGGGATCGGGGCGTGCTGGAGGCAAACTAACAACCCCCGTCACGGTGAGGTGTACGTCACACCGGGGGGCGGGGCGCCGCGGGTGCCCCCGGACGGGGTCAAAACCCGGGAATCCGGCTCACACCGGAGACGTCCGGCCCGAGGAACCGCTTCGCCAGCTGCGCGAACCGGTGGGGGTCCCCGGTGGACTCGAAGCTCAGCTCCGCGCGGTGCCCCGGCCCCTCGTCGGCGAGCAGCCCGTTCTCGGACAGCGTCCGGTAGGTCAGCTTCGCCGTCTCCTCGGCGGACGACACGAGCTGCACCTCGTCGCCCATGACGAGCTGGATCACCGCCGAGAGCAGCGGGTAGTGCGTGCACCCCAGCACGAGCGTGTCCACGCCCGCGTCCTTCAGCGGCTCCAGGTACGTCTCCGCGAGGCCGAGCAGCTGCCGCCCGGAGGTGATGCCGCGCTCGATGAACGGGACGAACTGCGGGCACGCCGCCGCCGTGACCTCGATGCCGGGGGTGGCGGCGAACAGGTCCTGGTACGCCTGGGAGGTGATGGTGGCCGTCGTCCCGATGACCCCCACCCGGCCGTTCCGGGTGCTCGCGACCGCGCGCCGGACGGCCGGGAGGATGACCTCGACGACCGGCACCGGGTACCGCTCCCGGGCGTCCCGGATGAACGCCGAGCTCGCGGAGTTGCACGCGATGACGATCATCTTGCAGCCGCGGTCCACGAGGTCGTCGGCGATGGCGGTGGACAGCGCGCGCACGCGGGCCAGCGGCTTGTCGCCGTAGGGGGAGTTCGCGGTGTCGCCGATGTAGATCATCGACTCGTGCGGCAGCTGGTCGACGAGCGTCCGGCAGACCGTCAGGCCGCCGACACCGGAGTCGAACACGCCGATGGGGCGGTTGTCGCCGTCCCCGTCCCCGGCGGCCGCGCCGGGCACGGCCGCCACGGTCCCGGTCGCCACGGTCCCGGTCGCGACGGCCCCGGCGGCACCCGCCGCGTCGCCGTCCCCGTCGGTCACGGCAGCTCACCCATCATCGCGGTGAGCAGGCTGTCCTGGTGGAACCCCAGCCACTCGAGGTAGTTGTCCGCCGCCTGGACCTGCTCGGAGTCCGGGCCGAGCTCCTCCCGGAACCGGTCGAGCTGCGCGGCGTGGTAGTTCCGCACGTCGTTGACGGCCCCGAGCCACACCCGCGCCTCCTCCGGCCCGAGGGTCACGGCCACCGACCCGTCCGGCCCGAGCCGGTCGCCGATGAGCCGCAGGTTCCGCAGCTTCTCCCGGATGATGTCCGTCTCGGTGAGCTGCCGGGTGAGGGCGGCCTCGCCCTCGACCTCCTCGTCCCCCTCCCGGAAGAACGACGGCAGCAGCCGCGCGAGGCCGGGGTCGGCGGGCGGTTCGGCGTGGCCGGGGGTCATGCCGGTGAGCTCGGAGAGCTCGTCCTTCGGCGCGGTCCGGACCCGCTCCATGAGGTGGTCGCTGATCGTCGCCGCGCTGTCACCGAGCATCTCCCGCTCCAACGGCTCGAGCACCGTCTGGAACCGGGTGCCGCGCATGATGCCGGACTTCCTCGTCCAGGGTTTCATCTCTCGTGGTCTCCTTCGCTGTCGCCTGCCGTCACCCGGTGCGGTGCGTTGTGTGGTCCGGTGTCACCGTGGTGGTCCGGTGTCACCGTGGTCCGTCACGGTCCGGTGCCACCCGCCGGGACCGGCGGTCACCGCGGTCCGGGCCGGCTCAGCCGTCGGTCCGCTGGATCGTCGCCCACAACCCGGCGACCTGGAGTTTCTTGGCGTCGGACTCCACCTTGTCCCGCGCCCCGGAGGTGACGACGGCCTTGCCCTCGGTGTGCACCTCCATCATGAGCTCCGTCGCCTTCTTCCGGGAGAATCCCAGCACCGTCTGGAAGACGTAGGTCACGTAACTCATGAGGTTGACCGGGTCGTCCCAGCAGATGCAGACCCACGGCAGGTCGGGCGACGACGCGGTCTCCGGGGTGGTCTCCGTCCCGGGGGTCGCGACCGGGGCTGCGGGTGCGGCTGGTGACGTCATGGGGCCCAAGGATAGCGCCGGGACGCACCCCGGATGTCACGTCGGGGCTGGGCACCCGCAGGGCGGGGGTTTACGATGGCGGTGTGACTCACGCGACTGACCCGAGCCCCTCACCCGACAGCCGGTTCCACCACGGCCCCGGTCCGCGGTCGTCGGCCCTGCTCACCGACATGTACGAGCTGACGATGCTCGACGCCGCCCTGCGGGACGGCACCGCGCACCGCGCCTGCGCGTTCGAGGTGTTCACCCGCCGGCTGCCGAACGAGCGCCGCTACGGCGTCGTCGCCGGCACCGCCCGGGTGCTCCGGGCCGTCCGTGACTTCGTCTTCACCCCCGAGCAGCTCGCCGAACTGGACTTCCTCTCCCCCGAGGCGCTGGAGTACCTGCGCGACTTCCGGTTCCGGGGGCGGATCGACGGCTACCGCGAGGGCGAGCTGTACTTCCCCCACTCCCCCATCCTCACCGTGCGGGGCACGTTCGCCGAGTGCGTCATCCTCGAGACGGTCATCCTGTCGATCCTCAACCACGACTCGGCGGTGGCCTCCGCCGCCGCCCGCATGGTCACCGCCGCCGCCGGCCGGCCGATCATCGAGATGGGCTCGCGCCGCACCCACGAGTACGCGGCGGTGTCCGCCTCCCGCGCCGCGTACCTCGCCGGGTTCACCGCGACGAGCAACCTCGAGGCCTCCGCCCGCTACGGCATCCCCGCCTCCGGGACGGCCGCCCACGCGTGGACGCTCCTGCACACGACGGAGGACGGCCCCGACGAGGCGGCGGCGTTCCGCGCCCAGGTCGAGGCCCACGGCACGGACACGACGCTGCTCGTCGACACCTACGACATCACCGACGGGGTCCGCACCGCCGTCGAGGTCGCCGGCACCGGCCTCGGCGCGGTGCGCATCGACTCGGGTGACCTCGGCGTCCTCGCCCGCCAGGTCCGCGAGCAACTCGACGCGCTGGGGGCGTACGACACCCGCATCGTCGTCTCCTCCGACCTGGACGAGTTCGCCATCGCCGCCCTGCGCAGCGAGCCGGTGGACTCGTTCGGCGTTGGGACGTCCGTCGTCACCGGGTCCGGTGCCCCGACCGCCGGGCTGGTCTACAAGCTCGTCGAGGTCGAGGGCGTGCCGGTGGCGAAGCGCTCCCGCAACAAGTCGAGCCAGGGCGGGGCGAAGCGCGCGGTCCGGGCCGTCCGGGCCACGGGCACGGCCGTCGAGGAGGTCGCCTTCCCCGTCGACGGTGACGTTCCCGACCTGGGGGTCCTCCGGGCCGTCGACCTCACCGTGCCGCTCATGGTCGACGGCGACCTCGTCGACGACCTCGGCACCCTCGACTCCTCCCGGGCGCTCCTCGCCGAGCGCCTCGTCTCCCTGCCCTGGGAGGGCCTCGCGCTCTCCCGTGACGAGCCGGTGCTGACCGTCCGTGTCACGGGGTTCTGAGACCGGCGGGGGCCGGTCGGGGGGTGGGGTCGTCGACCTGCTCGACCGGGCCGTCGCGGCCGTCGGCGGCGCCCCCCGGGAGGGCCAGCGGAGGATGACGACGGCCGTCGCCGCGGCCCTCGAGGGGGACAGTCACCTCGCCGTCCAGGCGGGGACGGGCACGGGCAAGTCCCTCGCCTACCTCGTGCCGTCGCTGCGGCACGCCGTGCAGGCCGGGGAGCGGGTCGTCGTGTCGACGGCGACGATCGCGCTCCAACGCCAGCTCGTCGAGCGCGACCTGCCCCGGGTGACCGACGCCCTCGCGGAGGGCCTCGGCCGGCGGCCGACGTTCGCGATCCTCAAGGGCCGGAACAACTACCTGTGCCTCAACAAGATCAACGGCATGCCGGACCCGGTCGACGACGCGGAGGCGCTGCTCGACCCGTCGGCGGTGTCGCGGGTCGGCTCCCAGGTCGCCCGGCTCCACGAGTGGGCGGAGGAGACCGAGGACGGCGACCGGGACTCCCTCGCCCGGGGCGTCGTCGACCAGGCGTGGCGCCAGGTCAGCGTGGCGTCCCGCGAGTGCGTCGGGGCGTCCCGCTGCCCGTTCGGGGACACGTGCTTCGCCGAGCGCGCGCGGGCCACGGCGGCGGAGGCGGACGTCGTCGTGACCAACCACGCGCTGCTCGCCATCGACGCCCTCTCCGATCAGCCGGTGCTGCCGGAGCACGAGGTCGTGGTTGTCGACGAGGCCCATGAGCTGGAACGACGCATCACCTCCGTCGCGACGGCCGAGCTGTCCGGCGCGGCGGTCGCCGTGCTCGCCCGCCGGTGCGCGAAGGTCGGGCCCGAGGGGTGCTCCGACGCGCTCACCGAGGCCGGGGACACGTGGGTCAGCGCGGTCGAGCACGTCGGTGACGCGGCGGTCGGCCGGTGGACGTCCGTGCCGCCGGACCTCCACGCCCCCCTCGTGGCGCTGCAGGACGCCCTGTGGCGGACGCGGCTGTCCCTCACCGGGCGGGGCGGCGCGGGGGCCGCCGGCGGCGGGACCGGTTCCGGCGGCGACGCGGCAGACGCCTCGCGCACGGCGGAGATCCACGCCTGCACCGCCGCGCTGGAGGAGCTGCACGACACGGTCGTGCGGGTGCTCGACAGTTCCCCGGTCGCCGCCGGTGGTGCCGGGGCCGCCGGGGCCGCGACGACGGCCGGCTCCCCCGGGTCCGGGGCCGACACCACCTCCCCCGCCGCGACCCCCGGGGACGCGGACTCGCTGTGGGGCGAGGACGTCGTGTGGCTCTCCGGCGACGCCCACCGCCGGACCGTCCGCGTCGCCCCGCTGAGCGTCGCCGACGTGCTCCGCCGGCGGCTGTTCAGCCGGCGCAGCGTCGTCCTCACCTCCGCGACCCTCGCCCTCGGCGGCCGGTTCGCCGCGATGCTCGCCACGTGGGGCCTGTCCGCGGACGCCTGCCGCACGATGGACGTCGGCAGCCCCTTCGACCCCGCCCGCCACGGCATCCTCTACACCGCCCGGCACCTGCCCGCGCCCGGCCGGGGCGGCCCGACCCCCGAGGCGGTCGACGAACTCGCCCGCCTCGTCAACGCCGCCGGGGGCCGCACGCTCGGCCTGTTCTCCTCCCGCCGCGCGGCCGAGGAGATGGCCGCGCAGATCCGACAGGTCAGCCCGTACCCGGTGCTGTGCCAGGGCGACGACGCCCTCGGCGCGCTCATCGACCGCTTCCGCGACGAGGAGCAGACGTGCCTGTTCGGCACCCTCAGCCTGTGGCAGGGCGTCGACGTGCCGGGCCCGTCGCTGTCCCTCGTCGTCATGGACCGCATCCCCTTCCCCCGCCCCGACGACCCGCTCATGCAGGCCCGCAAGGAGGCGGCGGACTCCGCCGGGCGCAACGGCTTCATGGAGGTCGCGGCGACGCACGCGGCGCTGCTCATGGCGCAGGGGGCGGGGCGACTGCTGCGCAGCGTGACGGACCGGGGTGTCGTCGCGGTCCTCGACCCCCGCCTGTCGACCGCCCGCTACGGCCGGTTCCTCCGCGCGTCGATGCCCCCGTTCTGGCCGACCGAGGACGCGGGGACGGTGCGGGGGGCACTCCGCCGGCTCGTCGGCCCCGAGTCGGGGACGGGCGGCCCCGCGGCGACGTAGGCTGGCGGACGTAGGCTGGAGGACGTGACCGGGCCGTGACGGGCGACCGTGTCGCCCCGCAGCGGGACGGACCGCCGCACCGACCGCCGGACGTGCGGACGGACCGGCGGTGACGGCCGTCCCCCGGCCCCGGCCACCCCGGGTGACACCCGGGTCATGACCGACCACACGTACCCACCGACCCCGACCCACCGACCCTTGTGGCCGACCCGACTGTGAGGAGACGCACCGTGCCAGTCCCCAGCCCGCGAGCAGACATCCGGATCCCCGACGTGGGGCTCCACGAGTTCCTCTACGGCGACCTCACCGCGGAGGACGAGGACCGCGTCGCGGTCGTCGATCTCGCCGAGGGCACCGAGACGACGTACGGGCAGCTCCGCCACTACGTCGACGCCGTCGCCGGCGGGCTCGCCCACCGGGGCGTCGGCGTCGGTGACGTCGTGGCCCTCCACGTGCCGAACTCCGAGGCGTTCATCATCGCGACCCACGCCCTGTGGCGCATCGGTGCCGTCGTGACCCCGGTGCCGCTCCTCGCCACCGCGGAGAGCGTCGCGAGCCAGGTGCAGGACTCCGGGGCCCGGATGCTCCTCACCCTCGCGGGGATGGGCGACGGCGACGAGGAGGCCGCGCGCATCGCGGGGCTGGACGACGACGCCGTCGTGCACATCGACCTCCCCCAGGGTTTCCGGCAGATGTACGCCGAACGCCGCCGGCCCCCGTCGGTCAACATCGACCCCGCGACGCACCTCGCCGCCCTGCCGTACTCCTCGGGGACGACGGGCCTGCCCAAGGGCGTGCGCCTCACCCACCGCAACCTCGTGGCGAACATCGCCCAGAGCGCGGACGCGGAGCTGTGCCTCCGCGACGACACGGTCTTCGGCGTCCTTCCCTTCTTCCACATCTACGGGCTGACGGTGCTGGCGAACCTCGTCATCCGCCAGCGGGCCCGGGTCATCGCCGCGCCCCGCTTCGAGCTCGGCACGTTCCTCCGCGCCCACCGGGACCACCGCGTGACGTTCACGTTCATCGCCCCTCCGGTCGCGGTGCTGCTCGCGAAGGACCCGGCGGTCGACGACGCCGACCTCTCCTCGGTGCGCGGGTTCTGCTCGGGTGCGGCCGTGCTGGACGGGGACCTCGCCCGCGCGGTCGAGTCCCGCCTCGGGGTGCCGGTGTACCAGGGGTACGGGCTCACGGAGACGAGCCCCGTCGCCCTGGCGAACTTCGACCCCGACCTCGACCGGGGCAGCATCGGCCTGCCCGTCGCGAACACCGAGTACATGCTCGTCGACCCGGGGACGGACACCGAGATCCCCCGGCCCGCCGCCGGTGAGACGAGCGCGGTCGGGGAACTCTGGATCCGCGGCCCGCAGGTCATGGCCGGGTACCTCGGTCACGACGACGAGACGGCGCAGGCGCTGCCGGGTGACGGGTGGCTGCGCACCGGGGACCTCGCGACGCGGACGGCCGACGGGGCCGTGACCGTCGTCGACCGGCTCAAGGAGGTCATCAAGTACAAGGGCTACCAGGTGCCCCCGGCCCAGCTCGAGGCCGTTCTGCTCGCCCACCCGGCGGTCGCGGACTGCGCGGTCGTCGCGGCGCCGGGTGAGGACGGCGGCGAGGTGCCGAAGGCGTTCGTCGTCCCCGTGCAGGGCCGGGAGATCTCCGGGCAGGAGCTCATGGACGCCGTCGCCGCGGTCGTCGAACCGTACAAGCGGATCCGGCAGGTCGAGTTCATCGACCGGATCCCGAAGTCCGCGACCGGCAAGATCCTCCGGCGGGAGCTGCGGGACCGGGCGAAGCAGGGCTAGGACCCCGGGCCGGTGCCCCTCCGGGCGGGCCGGGCGGGCCGGGCGGGCCGTGTGACCCCGGGGATCCGGGCCCCGCTCAGTCCCCCGGCCGGTCGGCGCACGCGGCGACCGTCACGGCCCCCGGGGCGACCTCGGTGAACCCGGCGTCGGCGACGACGGCCACCGCACCCCGGCGGGCGTCCGCGAACGTCGCCGCGTCGACCTCCGCCACGCGCAGCGGGAACCCGGCGGCCGCCCACCGCCGGGCCGCGTCCCGGCCCATCTCCGCGGCGAGCAGCATCGACGCGTGGCCGACCTGCGCCGCCGCCTTCCCCACGGTCATCCCGAGCGTCCGGTCGACGTAGAGGACCGGCAGCCCCTCCCCCGCCCACCGGCGGGCCGACGCCGCGACCTCCGCGGCGTCACCGGGCGGCAGGTCCGTGCCCTCGATCTGCAGGCGGTCGACGAGCGGGTCCGTGCGGTACACCGGCCCGGGCACGAACGCCCGGGCCCGCGCCCCACCGACCTCCGCCGTGACGCCGGGGAGGGCCTGCACGGCGTCCCACCGCGCGCCCCGGGCCCGGCGGGCGACCTTCCGGATCCGCGCCCCGTACCAGCGCTGCAGCGCCGCCGCCCACTCGCCGTCGTCCCCCGCCGCCGGCGCGAGACAGCAGGCGACGGCGGCGGTCGCCGCGGCCTCGAGCAGCGCGCGCCGGTCCGGGCGCGGGGACTTCGGGACCTCGAGGACGACAGGCATGGCCTGCACGGTCTCCGGGTCGTCCGGGTTCTCCCCGTCGCGGGGGTCCGCGTCACGCCGCAGGACGCTGAGGCGGTCCCACGCGGCGTCGAACCCGCTCCCCGCGGCCGGATCCGTATCCCCAGGCTCCGCGGCCGGGTCCGCGCCCGCCGGGTCAGCCATGCGGGAACTCCCCCCGGGGCACCCGGCGGTACGTGCCGTCCTCCCGGTCGGCCTCCTCGATCTCGTCGCGGGACACCCCGAGGATGAACAGCACCTCGTCGAGGAACGGGTGCGTCACCGACGCGTCGGCGACCTCCCGGAGCGCGGGCTTCGCGTTGAACGCGATGCCGAGCCCGGCGGTGGAGAGCATGGCGATGTCGTTCGCCCCGTCCCCGACGGCGACGGTCTGGTGGAGCTTGATGCCGTTGGACCAGGCGAACTCCTTGAGGCTCTCCGCCTTCGCCTCCCGGTCGATGACCGGGCCGATGACGCGCCCGGTGAGTTTGCCGTCGGCGATCTCCAGGGTGTTCGCCCGCGCGAAGTCCAGGTCGAGCTCGCGGGCGAGCGGCTCGATGACCTGGATGAACCCGCCGGACACGACGCCGCACCGGTAGCCCAGGCGCTTGAGGGTCCGGATGGTCGTCCGCGCACCGGGGGTGAGTTTCACGTCGGCGGCGACCTCCCGGATGACGGAGACGTCGAGCCCCTCGAGGGCACGGACGCGTTCGTGGAGGGACTGGGCGAAGTCCAGTTCGCCGCGCATGGCCCGCTCGGTGACCTCGGCGACCTCCTTCTCCCGGCCGGCGTGGGCGGCGAGCATCTCGATGACCTCGCCCTGGACGAGGGTGGAGTCCACGTCGAAGCAGATGAGCCGCTTCGAGCGCCGGGCGAGTCCGGCCCGTTCGACGGCGATGTCGACGGCGATCTCGTGGGCGAGGGCGGCGAGGTCCTTGCGCAGGGCGACGCCGCCGCCGGGGGCGGGGTTCGCGACGCGGATCTTCAGTTCCAGCCCGGTGACCGGGTAGTCGGCGA
This sequence comes from Corynebacterium bovis DSM 20582 = CIP 54.80, assembly GCF_030408615.1. Taxonomy (NCBI): domain Bacteria; kingdom Bacillati; phylum Actinomycetota; class Actinomycetes; order Mycobacteriales; family Corynebacteriaceae; genus Corynebacterium; species Corynebacterium bovis. Next base: position 1,936,173 of record NZ_CP047187.1, read on the forward strand.
CGCCGCGGATCGTGTCGATGTTCGCCCCGTGGTCGGCGAGGGTGCGGCCGATGCGGGAGATGTGCTCGGCGGTCACGGGGTTGCCGAGGACGACGACGGCGTGCGTCGACCGCGGGCGGGTCGCCGCGGGGTGCTCGTCGAGGTGGAGGTCGACGCGGACCCCGTGGGGGTCGAGCGCGTCGGTGAGGGCCGCCGTCAGTGCGGGGACGTCGTCGGCGGAGCAGCCGATGAACGCAGCGAGGGACAGGCCGCCGCGGAAGAGGGACTGCTCGATGTCGAGCAGCTGCACGCCGTACGTGGACAGGACGTGGAAGAAGGCGGCGGAGACACCGGGTCGGTCGGGGCCGGTGACGGTGACGACCGCCGGGGAGAGCCCGTCCGGGAGGGTGTCGCTGAGATCAGTGGCAGAGGTGGTCACCGTGTCATTCTTACACCCGGGGTGGGACGGTGCGGACCCCGGGCTCACACGCTAGAGGGACGACGCCACGTCCCCCCGGGGTCACACGGTCGGGGGACGACGCCACGACCCCCCGGGCCGACGCCCCCGGGGAACGGCGGCGCGTCCCCGGGCCCACCCCCCGGAACGGCGGAGGCCGCACCCCACGTGTGCGGGGTGCGGCCTCGGTCAGGAGGGACGACGGTCAGGTCAGAAGTGCGGACCGACGTGCGCCTCGTCGCGCATGCGCTTGACCATGTGCGGGTAGTGCAGCTCGAACGCGGGGCGCTCGGAGCGGATCCGCGGCAGCGACGTGAAGTTGTGGCGCGGCGGCGGGCAGCTGGTGGCCCACTCGAGGGAGTTGCCGTAGCCCCACGGGTCGTCGACGGTGACGACCTCGCCGTAGCGCCAGGACTTGAAGACGTTCCAGATGAACGGCAGGACGGACAGGCCGAGGACCAGCGCACCGATCGTGGAGATCTGGTTGAAGATCGTGAACCCGTCGGAGTCCAGGTAGTCGGCGTACCGGCGCGGGAAGCCGATGTTGCCGAGGTAGTGCTGGACGAGGAACGTGGCGTGGAAGCCGACGAAGGTGAGCCAGAAGTGGATCTTGCCCAGGCGCTCGTCGAGCATCCGGCCGGTCATCTTCGGGAACCAGAAGTACACACCGGCGAAGGACGCGAAGGCGATCGTGCCGTACAGCGTGTAGTGGAAGTGCGCGACGACGAAGTAGGAGTCCGAGACGTGGAAGTCCAGGGCCGGCGACGCGAGCATGACACCGGTGAGGCCACCGAAGAGGAAGGTGACGAAGAAGCCGAGGGAGAAGAGCATCGGCGTCTCGAAGGTGAGGTGCCCCTTCCACATGGTGCCGAGCCAGTTGAAGAACTTCAGGCCGGTCGGGACCGCGATGAGGAACGTCATGAAGGAGAAGAACGGCAGCAGCACGGCGCCGGTGACGAACATGTGGTGCGCCCACACGGCGGAGGACAGCGCGGCGATGGAGAGCGTCGCGAAGACCAGGCCGACGTAACCGAACATCGGCTTCCGGCTGAAGACCGGGAAGATCTCGGAGACGATGCCGAAGAACGGCAGCGCGAGGACGTACACCTCGGGGTGGCCGAAGAACCAGAACAGGTGCTGCCAGATGATGGCACCGCCGTTGGCCGGGTCGTAGATGTGGCCGCCGAGCTTGCGGTCGTAGATCACGGCGAGGGCCGCGGCCGCGAGGAGCGGGAAGATGAGCAGCGCCAGGATCGAGGTCACGAGGATGTTCCACGTGAAGATCGGCATGCGGAACATCGTCATGCCCGGGGCGCGGAGGCAGATGATCGTCGTCAGCATGTTGACGGCGGAGGCGATGGTCCCGACACCGCCGGCGCCGACGCCGATGATCCAGAGGTCGGACCCGACACCCGGGGAGTGGATGGCGTCAGCCAGCGGCATGTACATCGTCCAGCCGAAGTCGGCCGCACCGCCCGGCGTGAGGAAGCCGGACAGCATGATGACGCCACCGCCGGCCGTCAGCCAGAAGCCGAAGGCGTTGAGGCGCGGGAACGCCACGTCCGGCGCACCGATCTGGAGCGGCATGATGTAGTTCGCGAAGCCCCACACCACCGGGGTGCCGTAGAGCAGGAGCATCACGGTGCCGTGCATGGTGAACAGCTGGTTGAACTGCTCGTTGGACACGAACTGGAGTCCCGGGTGGAACAGCTCCAGGCGCATGAGCAGGGCCATCAGACCGCCGATGAAGAAGAACGTGAAGGCGGTGATGATGTACATGATGCCCAGCTGCTTGTGGTCCGTCGTGGTGAGCATCTTCCACGCGAAACCACCCTTCGGCGTGCTTCCTGAGGGAGCAGGCCTCTCGGGGACGACCCTGTGGTCCTCCCGCGGCGCTACTGCGGTCATTCAATCCTCCTGACTACGCGGTGCCGGCCGTCGGTCCGGCACCCAAAGAATGATCTGCTCCGAGTGAGAGCGGGGTGAAGTCGTCGATCTCAACCCGCACAGACGCAGGCTGACGTTGATGTTATCGCTTATCGGCCCGAATGAGTAGGCGAGGGTGCGGCATCACCCCTGCGGCCACCCGAATTGGGTGTGCTGGTCCCGCATGAGCCGAAGCCCCCCGGCCTCCCCCGCACCCACCCGGGCCGCCGCGGGCGGTCACGCACCCCCGCTCCCCCGGCCCGGTCCGGACCCGCCGGCCCGGGGGACCCCGCCGACCGGGACCGGGACGTCGGGCTAGAAGTCCCAGTCGTCGTCGGTCGTCGTCTCGGCCTTGCCGATGATGTACGAGGACCCGGACCCGGAGAAGAAGTCGTGGTTCTCGTCCCCGCCGGGGTTGAGCGCGGAGATGATCGCCGGGGAGACCTTCGTCTCGTCGTCCGGGAACAGCCCTTCGTAGCCGAGGTTGTTCAGCGCCTTGTTCGCGTTGTAGCGCAGGAACCGCTTGACGTCCTCGGTCCAGCCGAGGGCGTCGTAGAGGTCCTCGGTGTACTGCGACTCGTTGTCGTAGAGCTCGTAGACGAGGTCGAAGGTGTGCTCCTTGAGCTCGTCCTGCCGCGCCTGGCTCTCCTCGGCGAGGGCCCGCTGGTACTTGTAGCCGATGTAGTACCCGTGGACGGCCTCGTCACGGATGATGAGCCGGATGACGTCGGCGGTGTTCGTGAGCTTCGCGTGCGACGACCAGTACATCGGCAGGTAGAAGCCGGAGTAGAAGAGGAAGGACTCGAGCAGCGTCGAGGCGATCTTCTTCTTCAGCGGGTCGTCCCCGTTGTAGAAGTCGAGGATGATGTCGGCCTTCTGCTGGAGGTTCCGGTTCTCCTCGGACCAGCGGAAGGCGTCGTTGATCTCCGGGGTGGACGCGAGCGTCATGAAGATCGAGGAGTAGGACTTCGCGTGCACGGACTCCATGAAGGCGATGTTCGTGTACACGGCCTCCTCGTGCGGGGTGAGGGAGTCCGGGATGAGGCTCACGGCGCCGACGGTCCCCTGGATCGTGTCGAGCATCGTCAGGCCGGTGAACACGCGCATGGTCGTCTGCTGCTCAAGCTCGGTGAGCGTGGACCAGCTCTGGATGTCGTTGGACAGCGGGACCTTCTCCGGCAGCCAGAAGTTGCCGGTGAGCCGGTCCCAGACCTCCATGTCCTTGTCGTCCGGGATGGTGTTCCAGTTGATGGCCGTGACCGGGGTCCCCGGGGTGTGGTGGACGGGTGTGTGGGACGTTGCGGATGAACTCATCGCTCCTGCTCCTGCGAAGGGCGCGCTCCCGGGTCCGTCCGTCGCGGGACGGCCGGGGGCGCGCGTGGTGTCGGTGCAGGTCCGGGTGGTGCAGCGGCCGTGATCGGACCGGTGCCGCGGCGGCCGGTGTCGGGTCGGTGCCGCGGCGACCGGTCGTCCGGTCGGTGTCACTGTCACGGTGGGTGTCTCCGGTCCGCGACGCACCCGGTCTGCTGTTCTCGGGGTCCATCGTAGCCGAGGCCGCCCGGCCGGCGACCCCGGGGAGGACAGCGCGGGGGAAGCCGTCACCCTCCCCCGGAAGGGGGTGGTTCCACGGCGCCGGTCAGGGGTTCGACGGCCCCCTCCGCCGGCCGCCGTCTCCCCGGCCGTCGCGGCGTCGTCCCCGTCGGGACACCCCTCCCCCCTCCCCCCACCTGGGGATTCACCAGGCGGCCCCGGGACCGCCACAGGGTAGGGAACCCACTCACCCGTGAGGTAAACCATACCTGTTTACCTGCGACGATAGGCTGATCTTTGCCTTCCCTGACTAGCATGAGGGAAATTCGATCATTACTGTCGGCCGCATGAGCATCAACGAGAAGTTCCAGGAAGAACTCAACAACCAGGTCATCGCCGAGCACCAGGCGGCCCTCATCTACACGCAGCTCTCCTACGAGCTGGACCGCCTGAGCTTCCCCGGCATGCGGGACTGGATGCAGGTCCAGGCCGAGGAGGAGCGGGAGCACGCCGCGAAGTTCTCCCAGCACATGCTGGACCGCGACGCCCGCGTCGAGCTCCGCGACATCGAGATCCCGCAGATCAAGATCGCGACCCCGCTCGACGCCTTCGAGCTCGCGTACAACCACGAGCAGAAGGTCTCCGGCATGATCCGCAACCTCGTCGCGGTCGCCGAGGAGACCGGTGACGTGGACTCCCGGTCCCTGCTCAACTGGTTCCTCGACGAGCAGATCGAGGAGGAGTCCACCGTCTCCGAGATCATCGACCGCATCAAGCTCGTCGGCAACGACGGCTCCGGGCTCCTGCGCATCGACGCCGAGCTCGGCACCCGCGAGGACTGACCTCCCCGCGGCCCGGGACGACCACCCGGACAGCCGCCCGCCGCACCCCCCGGCCCCGGCCGGGCACCGGTCCACACGCGGTGCATGAACGACGAACCGCCCGCCCCACGTCACCGACGTCGGGGCGGGCGGTTTCCCGTGTTCGGGGGATCTCAGGCAGGACCGCGCTCCCCCGCGGCCGGAGGCGAACCTCAGGCAGGGCCGCGCTCCGCGCGGCCCCGGGCTCACGCGCCCCGGACCGTCACAGCATGCAGCTGACGCAGCCCTGGACCTCCGTGCCCGTGAGCGCGGTCTGGCGGAGCCGGATGTAGTAGATCGTCTTGATCCCCTTGCGCCAGGCGTAGATCTGCGCGCGGTTGATGTCGCGGGTCGTCGCCGTGTCCTTGAAGAACAGGGTGAGGGACAGGCCCTGGTCCACGTACTTCGTCGCGACGGCGTACGTGTCGATGATCTTCTCGAACCCGATCTCGTAGGCGTCCTCGTAGTACTCGAGGTTGTCGTTCGTCATGTACGGGGCCGGGTAGTACACGCGGCCGATCTTGCCCTCCTTGCGGATCTCGATCCGGGAGGCGATCGGGTGGATCGAGGATGTGGAGTTGTTGATGTAGGAGATGGACCCCGTCGGCGGGACGGCCTGGAGGTTCCGGTTGTACAGGCCGTGCTCGGCGACGTCCTTCTTCAGCGCCGCCCAGTCCTCGGCGGTCGGCACGTGGATCGTCGAGCCCTCGATGATCTCCCGCACCCGGTCGGTGCGCGGGGCGAAGTCCGCCGGGTCGTACCGGTCGAAGAACGCGCCGGAGGCGTAGTCGGACGTCTCGAAGCTCGTGAACCGGGTGCCGCGCTCGCGGGCGAGCGTCATCGACGCGCGGAGGCACTCGTACATCACCGCGGCGAAGTACACGTTGGTGAAGTCCAGCCCCTCCTCCGAGCCGTAGTGGATCCGCTCCCGGCCGAGGAAGCCGTGGAGGTTCATCTGGCCGAGGCCGATGGCGTGGGAGTGCTCGTTGCCCTGGCGCACCGACGGCACCGAGTCGATGGACGTCTGGTCGGCGACGGCGGTGAGCGCGCGGATGGCGGTCTCGATCGTCGCCGGGAAGTCGCCGGAGTCCACGGCCTCGGCGATGTTGAGCGACCCGAGGTTGCAGGAGATGTCGTCACCGATCCGCGAGTACGTGAGGTCCTCGTTGAACTCGCTCGGCGTGGAGACCTGGAGGATCTCCGAGCACAGGTTGGAGTGGGTGATCCGCCCCTCGATGGGGTTCGCGCGGTTCACCGTGTCCTCGAACATGATGTACGGGTACCCGGACTCGAACTGGATCTCCGCGAGGGTCTGGAAGAAGTGGCGGGCGTTGATCTTGCGCTTGCGGATGCGCGGGTCCTCGACCATCTCCTCGTAGTGCTCGGTGACGGAGATGTCCGCGAAGGGCTTGCCGTAGATGCGCTCGACGTCGTACGGGGAGAACAGGTACATGTCGTCGTCGCGCTTGGCGAGCTCGAAGGTGATGTCCGGGATGACGACGCCGAGGGAGAGGGTCTTGATGCGGATCTTCTCGTCCGCGTTCTCCCGCTTCGTGTCGAGGAACCGCATGATGTCCGGGTGGTGCGCGTTGAGGTACACCGCGCCGGCGCCCTGCCGCGCCCCGAGCTGGTTGGCGTAGGAGAACGCGTCCTCGAGCAGCTTCATGACGGGGATGACGCCGGAGGACTGGTTCTCGATGTGCTTGATCGGCGCGCCGTGCTCGCGGATGTTCGACAGCAGCAGGGCGACGCCGCCGCCGCGCTTCGACAGCTGGAGCGCGGAGTTGATCGACCGGCCGATGGACTCCATGTTGTCCTCGATGCGCAGGAGGAAGCAGGAGACCGGCTCGCCGCGCTGGGCCTTGCCGGAGTTGAGGAACGTCGGCGTCGCCGGCTGGAACCGGCCCTCGATGATCTCGTCGACGATCCGCTCGGCGAGGGCGGTGTCCCCGGCGGCGAGGGTGAGGGCGACCATGCACACGCGGTCCTCGTAGCGCTCGAGGTAGCGGCGGCCGTCGAAGGTCTTCAGCGTGTACGAGGTGTAGTACTTGTACGCCCCGAGGAAGGTCCGGAACCGGAACTTGTGGGCGTAGGCCCGCTTGAACAGGCTCTTGATGAACGCGAAGTCGTAGGGCTCGAGCACCTCGGGGTCGTAGTAGCGGTTCTCCACGAGGTACTCGATCTTCTCCTCGAGGTCGTGGAAGAAGACCGTGTTCTGGTTGACGTGCTGGAGGAAGTACTGGTTCGCGGCCTCGCGGTCCTTGTCGAACTGGATCCTGCCGTTGTCGTCGTAGAGGTTGAGCAGGGCGTTGAGCGCGTGGAAGTCCAGCTGCTCGGTGGGCTGGACGGGCTCGGCGACGCTGCGGCCGACTCCCTGTGCGGTCTCGGTCATGACGGGTCCTCTCCTGGGGGGCACTCTTCGTGTGCCGGTTGTCGGGTGGTCTGTGGTCTGGTCTCGGGTGGTCTGTGGTCCGGTCTCGGGTGGTCTGTGGTCCGGTGACCGGTGTCTGTCTGTCGGGTGGTCTGTGGTCTGTCGTCTGGTTGTCGGGTGGTCTGTCGTCGGGTGGGCGCGGCGCCGGGCGGGGTCAGGCGGCGGTCGTCGTCCACCGCCCTTCCGCGCGGAGCGCGTCCTCGAACTCCCGGAGTCCCTCACGGACCCGCTCGACGTCGGTCGGCGTGCCGAGCAGCTCGAAGCGGTACAGGTACGGCACGCCGCACTTCGCGGCGATGACCTCCCCCGCCTTGCCGTAGTCCGCGCCGAAGTTCACGTTCCCGGAGGCGATGACCCCCCGGAGGAGACGCCGGTTGCCCTCGTCGTTGAGGAACCGGATCACCTGCTTCGGCACCGGGCGCGACAGGTCGCCGGAGATCGACGCCCCTCCCCCGTAGGTGGGGCAGACGAGCACGTACGGGCGGTCGACGGTCAGCGGGTCCTCCGTCCGGAGCAGGGGGATCCTGCTGGAGGGGAGACCGAGCTTCGCGACGAAGCGCGCGGTGTTGTTCGTTGTCGAGGAGAAGTAGACGACGTGCATCGGTCAGCTGTCCTTCCGCTCGGGGCCGGTCGACCCGGCACGGGTGGGTGTGGTGGGTGTGGCGGTGGTCTGCTCGGTGGTCTGCTCGGTGGTCCGGTCGGTGGTGGTGTCCGCCGCGCCGGACGGTGCCGGGTGCGCGGACGGTGCCGGGTGCCGGTCGTCGCCGTCGCCGGGGGCGGGACGGTCGCCGTCGCCGGGGGTGGGGGTCCCCGGGGAGGACGACGCCACCCTCCCCGCGGACGGCGCGCGGTGGCGGAGGAAGGCCGGGGCGAGGGCGACCGCCACGAGCGTGCCGACGATCGCGAGCACGCCGCCGGCCGCGGTCGTCGGCCCGGCCCCGAAGGTCGTGCCGCCCCACCCGTGGAGGATGTCCGCGAGCCGCGGCCCGCCGGCGACGACGACGATGAACACGCCCTGGAGCCGGCCCCGCAGTTCGTCGTCGGCGGTCTCCTGGACCATCGCCGAGCGGAGGACGGCGCTGACCATGTCGGCGGCGCCACCCGCGGCGAAGGCGACGAGGGCGACGGCCGCCCACACCCCCACCACCCCGTCGGCGGCGGTGACGGCGAGCCCCATGACGACGATCGCCAGCCCCCACACGACGACGGAGACGGTGACGCCGAGACCCTGCCGCCGCATCCGCGTGATCCGCCCGGAGAACACGCCGCCGAGCACCGCGCCGACGGGCAGCGCCGCGAAGAGCAGGGCGTAGATGAGGCCGCCCCCGGCGGGCTCGCCGAAGTCGACGGTCGACATCTGCGGGATGAGGGCCCGGGGCATGCCGAAGACCATCGCGATGATGTCGACGACGAAGCTCACGAGGAGCACCGGGCGGGTCACGAGGTAGCGGGCCCCCTCGAGGACACTGCGGAGACCGGCGCGCCGCGGGGAGGCGGCGTCGTCCCCCTCCCGCCGGGACCCCGCGGCCCCCGCACCGTCCGGGCCCTCCCCCGGGCGCATCGGCGGCAGGGAGATCACCGCCCACAGGGTGGCGAACAGGGCGACGGCGTCACCGAGGTAGAGCCAGGCGAAGCCGACGAACGGGATGAGCGCGCCGCCGACGAGCGGGCCGACGATCGCGCCGGCCTGCTGCACGGTCATGGTGAGGGACGTCGCGGCGGCGATGTTCTCGACGCCGACGAGCCGGGGGATGACGGCCGTGCGCGCCGGCTGATTGACGGCGAAACACGCCTGCTGCACGGCGAAGATGCCGAGGATCAGCCACACGTTCCCCACCCCGGCGGCGGCCTGCGCCCAGAAGGCGACGGCGGTGAGGATGAGCCCGCTGGTGGTGAACAGCAGCAGCCGGCGGCGGTCCATGTGGTCCGCGAGCGACCCGCCGTACAGGCCGAAGACGATGAGCGGCACGAGGCCGAACGCCCCGGCGAGGCCGACGTACGCCGAACTGCCGGTGATGACGTAGATCTGTGCGGGGACGGCGATGATGGTGAGCTGCGCCCCGATGACGGTGATGATGTTCGCCGTCCAGAGGCGGCGGAACCTCGGGTACCGCAGGGGGGTCGTGTCCGCGAGGACGGACCTGAAGGCCATGGCTGCACACCTCACGCAGGATGTCGGTGGAAGAAGGCGAAGGCACGGGGGACGGACGACGGGAGGGGCGCGCGATGGTGGGGCGCGGGGCCGGGGGCACGCCCCCGGCGGTGACGACGGGGCCGGTCAGGCCGCCGCGGCGCTGAGCTGCCGGATGCGGTCCGGGCGGAAACCGGACCAGTGCTCCTCCCCCGCGACGACGACCGGGGCCTGGAGGTGACCGAGGGCCATGACGTAGTCCCGGGCCTCGTCGTCCATGCTGATATCCACGAGCTCGTAGGAGAGACCGGCGCGGTCGAGGGCCTTCTTGGTGGCGTTGCACTGGACGCAGGCGGGCTTGGTGTACACGGTGATCATGGGGAGGACTCCTGGAGTGGGGCTGTGGGTGTCGGTGTCGGGGTGCAGGACCGCGCTCGACGCGACGGTACCCGTGGTGACGGTGGCTGATCGTGAAGCTGGTACGGACGCGTCCCGGCTGTTCCCTGAGATGGCGGTCGGGCCTGTTCCCCGGCCCGTCCGGCGACCCGTGCAGGACGCGCTGACCTGACCGAGACTACACAGTCAGACACCGTCCCGGCAAGCTCCGGGAACCCAACATTTTGGGGTGTGATCCTGGTCAAAACACTATATGTAGTAGTTACATTACGGGAATTCGCTGGTGGCCGGGAAGCGTGGCACTACATCTAGGGACCGGGGGAACATGGATGTAATTCCAGGGATGTCCGTCGCGCCACACCCCCGGAAAGGTCGGCTGCACAGGCTGACCTCGACGTCTGCGCAGGACCCCGGCGGACCCCGGCCGCGCCGCCTCCCCACCCCCCGCACCGACCCCCTCGCCGGGCCCGCGGCGGTCCCCGGCCGCGCCGCCTCCCCACCCCCCGCACCGACCCCGGACAGACGAAACCCTCCCGGCCGGGACGGAGATCCCGGGGGAGGGTCGGTCAGGGGCGGGGCCCCGGCGCGGCCTGGGCCGCTCAGCCCTGGCGGGCCTTGAAGCGCGGGTCGCGCTTGTTGATCACGTAGACCTTGCCGTGGCGGCGGACAACCTGAGCGCCCGGCTTGTTCTTCAGCGACCGAAGGGACTTGCGGACCTTCATCGGGCGCTCCTTTCTTCCTTCAGGTGGACAGGAGTTGCCTCACACGACTTGCCAGGCAACCTGGCGGCCACGTCCGGGACGCTCCGGGGGCATCGCGGGGCGACGTCCGGGCCGAACTGACCATGACACAAGCGGTCATCATAGCCCGCGACCACGGGCCTGACCAAAACGTGGCCGCAGCGCCCACGCCGGTCGGCGCCGCCGCGGCCGGTAGGATCGGCCGCATGACGACGCCGCCGACCACCACGAACCCCTCCGACCCCTCCGACGACCGGGACTCCACCGGTACCACCGGCACCACCGCCTCCCCCGGCGGCCCGGGAGCCGGCGCACCGGCCCGCCCCCTCCGCGAGACGATCATCGACGAGCTGGGCGTCGAACCCCACATCGACCCCGCCGCCGAGATCGAGCGCCGGGTGACCTTCCTCACCAACTACCTCCTCGCCTCCCACACGCGCGGGTTCGTCCTCGGCATCTCCGGGGGCCAGGACTCGACGCTGGCCGGGCGCCTCTGCCAGCTCGCCGTCGAGAAGCTGCGCGGCACCGCCGACGCCGGGCACCCGGACGCGCGCGACGTGGAGTTCATCGCCGTGCGCCTGCCCTACGGGGAGCAGGCCGACGAGGACGACGCGCAGACCGCCCTCCGGTTCATCGCCCCGGACCGCACCGTGAGCGTGGACATCCGCCCCGCCGCCGACGCCGCGGCGGCGGACGTCGCGGCCGCGCTCGGTGTGGACCGCCTGTCCGACCTCAACAAGGGCAACGTCAAGGCCCGGCAGCGGATGATCGCCCAGTACGCGCTCGCGGGCGAGCGGGGGCTGCTCGTCGTCGGCACCGACCACGCCGCCGAGGCCGTGACCGGCTTCTACACGAAGTTCGGCGACGGCGGCGCGGACGTGACCCCCCTGGCCGGTCTCACGAAGCGCCAGGGCGCGGCGCTGCTCCGCGAGCTCGGGGCCCCGGAGTCCACGTGGACGAAGGTTCCGACCGCCGACCTCGAGGACGACCGCCCGGCACTGCCCGACGAGGAGGCGCTCGGCGTGACGTACACGCAGATCGACGACTACCTCGAGGGCGCGGACATCGACGGCGGGACCGCCGCCCGCATCGAGCACCTGTGGCGGGTCAGCCGCCACAAGCGCGCGATGCCCGTCGCCCCGCACGACACGTGGTGGGCGCACCAGGTCTGACGGGGGTCGCGGGGCCGACGGGGTCCGGGGTCGGGACGACTCACCCGGGGTCGGGACGACGCACCCGCTGAGCGGGGGCCCGGCACGACCGTCCCCCACCCCGGTCCGGGGTCAGGACGACGCGAAGAGGTCCGACCCGAACTGCTGGATGATGAGCGCGGCGAAGCCGAGGTACCAGACGAGGACGACGAGCGCGGGCAGGGCGTTGCGCCGCACCGGCTCCTCCCCCGCCGCCCGGCGCCGCTCGCGGGCCACGTGCACGAGCGTCGTGACGAACAGCGGCAGCGTCACCGCCCACACGATCATGCACCAGGGGCACAGCGCGACGATCTCGTAGACCGCCTGGTAGGCCAGCCAGTGCACGAAGACCACCGCGAGGGTCAGGCCCGCGGTGAAGCCCCACCAGAACCACGGCCGGAACCGGGCGCCGGCGAGCAGCGCCATGCCGACGGTGATGACGACGGGGAAGCCGACGAGCCCGATGATCGGGTTGGGGAACCCGAAGGCGCTCGCCTGGTCCGAGGCCATGACGTCACCGCACGCGATGACGGAGTTGACGGTGCAGGACGGGACGAAGCCGCTGTCCTGCATCATGTGGATCTTCTCCACCATGATGACCGCGGAGAAGATGAGGCCGACGGCCCCGAGCAGCGTGATCCACACGCCGTAGAGGGCGCTGCCGCCCCACCGGCCGTCGGGGGCGGCGCCGGCCGCGGCGCCGGTCGCGGCGGTCCGGGCGGCGGACGGTGTCCCGGGGGCCGGTCCGCCCGACGCGGCGGTCACGGCGGTCACGGCGGTGTCACCGCCCGGGGTGCTGGCTGCGGTCATGCCCGACATGGTGGAGTCCTTCACAGGGTGTGTGGGGAGGCGTCGTCCGCCGCGACCCGTGCGGGTCGCCGCGCCCGCGCCCCGCTGGTGTGTGTGGTCGTCGCGTGGCGTCGCCCGCGCGGCGCGGGGACCCGGCCGACCGGCCGGTGCCCGCGCCCGGGGGACGCCGCCCCACATTGTACGACCGGCCCGCCCGCACCGAAAGCTGACATGTCAACAATGTCGGTGCAGCAGAGTCCCCCTCCCCCGGCACCCCCGCCGCCGCAGCGGCGCGCCCCGGAGCGCCCGGCCGCACCGCCGCCGACCCCGCGCTGACCTGCGCCCGGACCGCGATCCGGCCGGGGCCGCCACCCCACCCGGACGCCGCCGGTATCGCGTCTGCGACCCCCGCCCGAAGCGTGCCGTCGTCTCCCCTCGGAAAACCGCATTTCATGACAGACGGCCGCAGAACCGCTATTGTCGTCACGGTTCCCGAACCGGAAGGAAATTCCATGCGACGAAGCCACAAAAGTGCTTCAGTCCTCCGCGAAGAGGACATCCATGTCGTCGACCAGGACGAAATGAAAAAAGCCCTCCGGGCAACCCTCCTGGGAAACTTCATGGAGTGGTTTGACATCGGCATTTTCGCCTACGTCATGACCTACATTTCACTCCTGTTCTTCCCGCTGCCGTCCCCGTGGGACCAGCTGGCCTCGTTCGCCACCCTCGCCGTGACCTTCCTGGTCCGGCCCCTCGGCGGACTGATCCTCGGCCCCCTCGGCGACCGCATCGGCCGCCGCCGGATCCTCGCCTTCACGATCGTGGCGATGTCCCTGGGCACGTTCCTCATCGGTGTGCTGCCGACGTACGCGCAGATCGGCATCGCCGCCCCGGTGCTGCTCATCCTGCTGAAGTTCATCCAGGGCTTCTCCACCGGCGGCGAGTACGCCGGCGCGGCGACGTTCATCGCGGAGTACTCCTCCGACCGGCGCCGCGGATTCTGGGGCTCGTTCCTCGACTTCGGCTCCTACCTCGGGTTCGCGGCCGCCGCCGCGCTCGTCACCGTCGTCGAGCTGCTGACCGACGACGCCCAGATGGAGTCCTGGGGCTGGCGCATCCCCTTCCTCGTCGCCCTCCCCCTCGGCCTGGTCGGCGTGTACATGCGCTCCCACATCAAGGAGTCCCACACCTTCGAGGCCAACCAGGAGGACAAGGAGAAGAAGGCCCAGGCCGGCGGTGCCCCCGAGGAGGGCATGGTCGCCCAGGTCCGCTACCTCGTGAAGACCTTCTGGCCGCAGATCCTCATGGGCTCCGGGCTCGTCATGTGCGCGCAGGTCGTCGGCTACGCCCTGACGACCTACATGCCGACCTACCTCACGGACTCCCTCGGCTACGACACGCTCCACGGCAACGCGCTGCTCGTCCCGGTGCTCATCATCGTGTCCGTGGCGCTGCCGCTGTTCGGCGCGCTGTCCGACCGTGTCGGCCGGCGCCCGGTCATGCTCACCGGCTGTGTCGCGGGTGTGATCCTGGCGATCCCGGCGTTCATGCTCATGATGATGGGCCACACGTGGTCCACCCTCGCCGGCCTCATGATCATCGGCGTCATCATGATGTTCCAGGTGTCCGTCCAGGCGTCGGCCCTGCCGTCGCTGTTCCCGACGGAGAGCCGCTACACCGCGATGGGCCTGATGTTCAACATCGCCGTGGCGCTGTTCGGCGGCACGACCGGCTTCGTCATCAGTGCCCTGCAGAGCATCATCGGCTCCGACATGGCCGGCGCGTACTACATCATCTTCGCGTGCATCGTCGGCGGCATCGGCGTGTACTGCATGAAGGAGTCCTCCGGCCGCAACCTCATCGGCTCCATGCCGGTCGTGGACCACGAGCACGAGGTCCGCGGGGTCGTGGAGAACGTCGAGGCGAACGAGAAGTACGACCTCGAGACGATGCCCGTCGACGGGCCCGTCGACATCGAGACGCTCCGCGGCAACTGAGTCGCGGAGGCTGAGCCGCTGACGCTGACCCGCGGGGGCCGGGGAAACCCGCGGGGGCCGGGGGACATTGGCGGGGATTCCGGGGGGCTCGACCCGCCGGGACCGGGGGCGGGGCTGGGGGGCTTCGCCGGGGACCCGGGGTCGGGTTGAGGGGTGGGGCCCGGGGGCCGGCTCCGCGGGCAGGTGCCCGGGGGCCGGTCTCCGGGGAGAGAGACAACGTGACCCGGGGGATGAGTCACTCACGACGCCGCCTCTCCCCGCCTCCGCGCTCCCCCGGTCCCGCCCGCCGGCGCCGTCGGGCGCGCGGATGGTGAGAGTTCCCGGGGGCTGCTCCCCCGGGTTGGCCTAGAAGGCTGAACAGCTACACAAGGCCTCAAGCCGCAATTGGCCCCCGAGGTAGAGAAATGCCCACAGGGCCGTAGATACATGGTCGCAGCAGAGGCTCAGATCAGAGCCTTGCGAAGACGCTCCGCTCGGCGCCCCTCGCCACGCGCGGAAGACCAGACAGGCGAACTCAGCTGACAGCGTGACGAGCCTCACTGTCAACACGCCCTCGACAAGCAGAAGGTGTTCGGCCAGGCGAGAAGCCCAGTGGCACATCCCCCCCCTCAAGCACTGCCCTGTATCGACAGGTCAGACAACCGAGTACAGCACGCCACCAACGATACACCCCCACATGGGGGCACATTTTTATAGGATCGGCACCCTCCCTTTTACGGGACACCCCACGCCGGCCCCACAAGAAAAGTCGAACCTAGGGACGAAAACAACTGGCCACAATGCCGAACGGAGAAGTACCAATATAGACATAGTGACACCTCTCTCTCTTTGAGCGACTGACGTTATAAGCATCTGGAAATAATCGCCCAAGACCCTAGACCGCGGGCTTCAGGTCCGCTATCCTGATCGCAGGGAATTCCCCCAACCCACCCCAGAACACCAACGACAGGAGGTGAAAAAGATGAAGAACGTCACCGTTCGCCGAGCTGACAAGCTCGAGGCAACCGTCCACTGGATCGTCTTCTGACGCACCAACAGAAGGTAGAGAGACCCGGTGATCCATACTGCGTACGGATCACCGGGACTCCGTGACTTTCGAACCGTTTTAAGGCCAAGTTGAAAAAGGGTATCAAATGTTTGAATCTTCCAGTCGCCCCACTATAAAACCAATCTATCCCGTATACAGGCTCGACAGCGAAACGTTCCGCATTGGCGCCCAGATCGGTATCACGGCGGAGTTCCACGACCCAGACGCAACCCTGTGGACTCTCGTCTCCATCATGGACGGACGGACAACAGCGGAGATCGTGCAGGAAATGACAGGTCGATTCCCGGACCTTGACGAAGGCGATGTCCTTGACGGGATCAACCTGCTTCACAACGAGGGCTTTGTTGAAGACGGCAGCGGACCTAGTCGAATCTTTGGCGCACGCCTACAGCCTAACATCAGCTATTTTAGCCATTTCTCCAGCCCGGAGAAGTCTAAATATGACGTTCAAAATGCCATCAAAGACACAAATGTTCTTCTTTTGGGTCTCAGCGGAGGCGGATCCAATATCTTGACCCTGCTGGCCGGCATCGAACCCAAGTCGATCACCGCAGTCGATTACGATCGTGTCGAGGAAGGGAATCTTGGTCGTCAATTTATCTACCGCGAGCATGACATCGGGACACTCAAGACTACAGCCGCAGCAAACGCACTGGCGGAGATGAACTCAAACATTGCCTTTCACGCGGTGAACGAAAAAATCGAATCGCCGAGCCAAGTCACAGACCTCCTCCACGACAACGATATCGCGATTTGCGCAATCGACGAACCCCCCTTCAAGGCCCAACGCATCGTAAACAAGGCCTGCATCCTGGCCGGCAAGCCGTGCGTTTACGGCGCTTCGCAGGTGAGCCACGGACGAGTATTCACAATCATTCCGGAAGAAACGGGATGCTTTGACTGCTTGAACATTCACTACAGTCAGCGCGACCCCCAGTTCCTGAGCCAGTTTGAGGGATTTGCGGAATCTAAGTTCGATCCGCCATCGATCGCCTACGGACCTGCGATGTTCACGCTAAGCGCTACGATCGTCGACGAAGTTGTGCGGACGATAACAAGCTATGCTCCTCCGCGCTCACATGGACTCCAACTAGAGGTTGATTACGAAGACGGGTCGCAATCACAACACCCTTCCTGGCCCCGATTCGCCGACCTTTGCCCAACGTGCGGAGCCGGCGACGAGTCGCAGTGGCCGATTTTCTCACTTTATGGATAAGGCACACAACGGAAGGAGGCGTATCGTGAATCTGAAACCCGTGTCAGCACGAAAGCTGCGGTCGGGAAGTTGGGTAGTCGTGGCCGACGGATCAGCCCCGCTCGTAATGACTGAAGAATTAAAGGACGAGATGATCCACGGCGAGATTGACTCCTGCGAGCTTTCTCTCGACTTACTACGGGAATCGGGCTTCATTGCGGATTCTGCGACCACCTGCCCGAGCATCCCGACAGCGGACGACATCCCTCTCGGGACGATTTCAACTCCCGCTCTCTGGACCATCGGCAGGCTGTCCGTGCTGACGTTGACAAAGCACTTCATCACGTTACGGCGTAAACCTCTTTCAGGTCCAGGAAAAGCGCCTGCATCAGTGGTTCGTTTTTTATTGTCTGCAGTCGCTAGCGGCGTGTTGGGATCTATCCCCCACGAGGCCTCCCACATATATTTTGGTGCCGCATGGAGAAGCGGGAAAAACCCCCTTCACGTTTCCGTATTGAAGGGTACGGCAACAACGTCACTGACACATGTCTGGACCTGGGGAGTTCGTGAACGATTGACTGCCGTTAGTTCCGGGATTATTATCGATTTGGCCAGCTTGGCAGCCCTGGAGTTGTTGAACAAACGTAAACCATCCAGTCTGTTGTCAGTTGCGTCGTCGATGACTGCAGCACGCTTGTCACTCCAACTCCGCTTCCACCGGAACTGCGACGGACGGCATATTGCGATGTTACTCATTGACAACCCGGATATCGCGGCCGAATGTAGGGACTTCGCTAAAACAAAGTCGCTGGCGTCAGCACCTCGCGAAGTTAAGCTATGGTTCACACTCGAGGCTATCGGTAGACTTATAGAGGTTTCCTCAATTTTCTACTGGATAGTTCGGCCCGCACTTAGAATGATCAATAGGAAAGCTGGCATCCGACATCGCGCCCCCTTAATGCGACGCATGTTGGCACCGTATTCGCGGCTGGGATTCATGGAAGGGAAACCTTGATGGCTATCACCAAAACTGCCAACGATGCAGTGTGCCTTAAGAACATCCGTAAGACCTACCGCGGGTCGACCACGCCGGCGAACGACGGCATCACCCTGACCTTCTCCCCCGGCGAGGTCATCGCGCTCATCGGCCACAACGGGGCGGGCAAGACCACCCTGCTCGGCCAGATGTCCGGCCTGGTCGCCCCCGACTCGGGCAGCATCCGGTACCGCGACCGTGACCTGACGCGGGACCCGTCCTTCGCCCGGACGGTGACCGCCATGATGCCGCAGGCCGGCACACCGCTGACCGGGGTGACCCCCCTCCAGGCGGTCACGTCCATCGGGCGGATCCGCGGGTACGGCGGACCCGCGGCCCGGCGCGCGGCGGGGCAGCTCGTCGACGCGCTCGACATCGGGGACTGGGCCTCGACCCGCGGTGACCGGCTCTCCGGCGGCATCCGCCGCCTGACCTGCTTCGCGATGGCGACGATCGCCCCGCCGCCGGTGCTCCTCATCGACGAGCCGACGAACGACGTCGACCCCACCCGCCGGCCCCTGGTGTGGAGACACCTGCGGGCCCTCGCGGACGACGGACACGTCGTCATCGTCGTGACCCACAACCTCAACGAGGTCCAGGAGACGGCCGACCGTGCCGTCCTCCTCCACCACGGCCGGGTGCGCCTGGACACGACGTCGGCGGAGCTCGCCGCCGACAGCGACCCGCGGTCGGTGCGCATGACCGTCCGGACCCGCGACCCGACGGTCCGGGCACCCGCGTCCTGGGGCGGCTCGTGCCACACCGACGACGGCGGGCTCGTCGTCGACGTCGAGCCCGCCGACCTCGGGACCGCGACCACCTGGGCCACCGCCCTCGTCCGCTCCGGGGAGGCGGACGGGTACAGCGTGTCCCCCGCGTCCACCTCGCTCGAATCGACCTACCGGAGGCTCACCGATGACCACTGACCCGGTGACCGTCGTCCCCGCGGACCCGCTCCCCCGGACCCGGTGGGTGACCAGCTGGCTGGCGCTCGTGCGGTGGAGTGTGATCCGGCACGCGTACTTCCTCCCCGTCGTCGCGGCGGTCCAGGTCCTGTTCTCCGTGGCGGTGATCTACGGGATCCCCCTCATGCTCCCGGCCGTCGACGAGACGACCGCGCGGTACGTCTCCACCGGGACGTGGACGCTGTGCACGCTCGCGGTGGGCTGCGTGCTGGCCCCGCAGCTGCTCAGCGTGTCCAAGGTGGAGGGGCTGCTCGACTATCAGAGGACCCTGCCGGTCCCCCGGTCCGCGCTGCTCATGTCCGACGTCCTCGTCTGGCTCGTGATCGCCCTGCCCGGGATCGTGTCCGGCATCGTCGCCGCGCAACTCCGGTTCTCCGGGTACATCACGGTCACCCTCACCGTGGTTCCCGTCATCCTCGCCTGCCAGGTCACCGTGCTGCTCATCGGGTACGCCCTGACGTTCTGGCTTCCCGCGGACGCGAGTTCCCTGGCGACCCAGGTCATCCTCATCGGGTCCCTGCTCTTCTCACCGATCGTCTACCCCTCCGACCGGCTGCCCGGGTGGCTCGTCACCGTGCACGGGTACCTGCCGTTCGTTCCGGTCAGCAGGGTGATCAGACACTTTTCCTTCCCCACCGACGGCGTCCCGCTCGCTCCGGTGTCGGTCATCGTCGTCTGGACCGTCGTCGCCTACGTTCTGTGCCTCGCGGCACTGTCAAGGAGAAAATAACCGATGGATCGATACCCGATTCTCAGTACGCAGAGCCTGGCGAAGAGCCACGGCAGAAAAGTTCTCGTCCACCCCACCACGATGGAGATCCTCCCCGGGGAGGTGTGCGCCCTCATCGGACCGAACGGCGCCGGAAAGACCACACTGCTCAAGACCGTGTGCGGGTTCGTGCAGCCGACGTCGGGGACCGTCCTGGTCGACGGCCAGCCCCTGACCACCGCCACCCGCACCACACTGCTGCCCCGGATCGGCGTCGTCATCGGCCCGCTCGAGGTCCCGAAGCGCACGACCGCCCGGCAGGTGCTCGAGCGCCACCTGCGGCTCATGGGCCGGACCGGTGACGACCCGGTCGAGCCGATGCTGCGGCGCGTCGGCCTCGACTACGCCGCCGACCTCCCCGTGAACAGCTTCTCCCTCGGCATGAAGCAGCGACTGTCCATCGCCCGCGCCCTCGCCCACGGGCCGTCGCTGCTCATTCTCGACGAACCCACCAACGGCCTGGACCGGGACGCCGTCGACGGCCTGAACGACATCCTCACCGAGATCGCCGCGCAGGGCCACGCCGTCATCCTGTCCACCCACGTCCGGTCGGACATCTCACTCATGGCCCGGACCGCCTACATCATGCACCGGGGCCAGCTGGGCCGGAAGTTCGACCTCACCACCATGCCCGCTGAGGGTCCCGGCTCCCTCGACGACGCCTACCGGGCCGCCACCACAGGAGGACACCAGTGAAAACCATGATCGCGACAGAGTTGAAGCAGTACCGGTCGACCCTGGTCTACCTCTTCCTCGCCGGCTTCGTCCCCGTCCTGCTGTTCCTCTACTTCTTCGGCGCCATCAGCAGGGCGGACTCCGACCCTGACGCCGCGGCGTTCCTCGACTACCACCTCGTCGTGAACCTGTCGCTGACCGTCACGCTCGGCGTCGTGTCGGTGACCGGCGCGGTGGTGTTCGCGCGGTCCGTCATCGCCGACTACGTCGGCGACCGGCGCATCGCGCTCTACATGTACCCGTACGGCCGCTCGCCCCTCTTCACCGCCAAGACACTCGCCGCCCTCATCGCGATGGGCATGGCGGCGGTCGGCACCGTCGCCGGCATCATCGTCTTCATCCTCGCGCAGCAGGCGTGGGCCGTCATCCCGGACATGCCGCTGGCCGAGGCGCTCGTCTACGCGTTCGGCGCCTCCGTCAGCACCGCCATCCTGTCGCTCGCGCTCACCGTCCTGTCCGGGTGCATCGGCATGTGGTGGCGCTCCCCCCCTGGGGTGCCTGATCACCGGCGTGATCCTCGTCTGCATCTGCGGCAACAGCGTCGGGATGTCCTCCTCCTCGTCGCTGGGCGTCTCCTGGTTGACGACGGGCGTCGCCGTGGTCCTCGCCCTCGTGGGGGTGTTCGTCATCCGTCGCCGGACGGACACCGACGACATCCTCTGACGCACTGCTCGTCGGACACGCGAAAACCCCCGGTCGCTGAGACCGGGGGTTTGTCGTTGATGGTGGAGCTAACGGGACTCGAACCCGTGACCCCCACACTGCCAGTGTGGTGCGCTACCAGCTGCGCCATAGCCCCGTTGCATGACCTTCCGGGAGCGTGTCCCGGCTGCCGTGCGAACGATCTACACCGTACACCGCCGCCGGAACGGGGAACAAATCCCCAGGTCATTCACCAATTCGGCGGTTCCGGGGCGGTGGGCGGCGATTGCGGTCCGGGCCGGGTGAGGTCCGGGCCGGTCGAGGTCCGGGCCGGCGGAGGGCCCTCGGGGGACCGGGTGCCGGCGGCACCGGACCGGGTGCCGGCGGGGCGGGCTCAGCCCTTGACGACGTCGGAGACCCAGGAGGACGGCTTGCCGTTCTCCCCGCGCTTGAGCTGGACCTCCTTGCCGTCGGCGTACACGACCGGGGCGGAGACCTTGCCGGCCTTCTGCTTCAGCTCCTCGGTGTTCGCCGCGGCGACATCCTCGCCCTTCTTCTGGACGGAGCCGTCACGGATGGAGTTGATGACGGAGTCGTCGAGGTTGTAGTCCTTCAGCGAGTCGGCGAACTGCTCCCAGCCCCACTGGCGGGCGACCTCGTCCTGATCGAGGAAGGCCTTGGCGTGCATGTTCCAGAACGCCTTGGGGTTGTTCTCCGCGAGGACCGTGGCGACGGCGGCGGCACGGGTGGAGGACCCGGGCTTGCCACCGTCGAGGAAGTTGAGGAAGTGCAGGTTGACGGTCATCTTGCCGTCGGAGACAGCCTGCTTGATGTCCTCGTTGTCCGCGGTGACGAGGTCAGCGCAGTGCGGGCAGCTGAAGTCCTCGTAGATGTCGACGACCGGCGCGTCCTTGGCGACCTTGTCGCTCTTGAGGGTCACCTTGTTGTCCTGCGCGGTCACGGAGAAGTCGACGTCGTCCTGCCCGATCGCGAGGGCGTCGGCGTTCTTCGAGCTGCCCTTCCAGACGACGAACGCGATGACGACGGCCGCGATGACGATGATGGCGACGACGCCCCAGAGGAATCCGCCCGCCCCCTTCTCGTTCGGCGCCTTGATCTTCTGACTCACTGCTGTGTTCCTTCCCGTCGCGTCGACACCCGACCGGTGGCGGTCGCCAGTCCGCCCGGGGGCGGACGTCGGCGGTCGACGAGTACAAAAGTCCGACAAAATCGTCTCTCAGACTAGTCTCATGCACGGTCCGGGGACCATCCCGGGGCCGGAGGAAACCGCAGATCGCCGGAGATTGGCGGGGCATTCGCGGCAGGCTCCCAGGAAACCTGAAGGTCCGTCCCGCCGGACACAGCGGACTGCCAGCCTCCCGGCCCGGGCGGTCACCCGCCGAGGACGCCGTCGACGATGCCCTGCGCCTGCTCCAGCACCTGCCGCAGATGCCCCTCACTGCGGAAGGACTCCGCGTAGATCTTGTACTTGTCCTCGGTCCCGGAGGGGCGGGCGGCGAACCACGCGTTCTCCGTCGTGACC
The DNA here is from genome assembly GCF_030408615.1 of Corynebacterium bovis DSM 20582 = CIP 54.80. Taxonomy (NCBI): domain Bacteria; kingdom Bacillati; phylum Actinomycetota; class Actinomycetes; order Mycobacteriales; family Corynebacteriaceae; genus Corynebacterium; species Corynebacterium bovis. Next base: position 1,958,532 of record NZ_CP047187.1, read on the forward strand.
TTGACACCGCCGATCGCCGCACCCGTGCCGGGGGCGTCCGTGAGCACCCCGGTGACGGTCTCCCCCGCCAGCTCGTCCGACCCGGCCGTCAGGCCCGTGTCCGCCGCGGACAGGGCGCGCAACCGGTCCCGGCGCTCCCGGTCGGCGGGCGCGTCCACCCGGTCGAGGTACGCCCGGCCGTGCCGCTCCTCCAGCCGCGCGTACGCCGCCGACGGGCTCTCCCCCGTCACCGCGAGGATCTCCGAGGCGAGGAGGTCCGCGATGATGCCGTCCTTGTCCGTCGTCCACACCGACCCGTCCCGGCGCAGGAAACTCGCCCCCGCGGACTCCTCACCGCCGAAACCGACCGACCCGTCGACGAGCCCCGGCACGAACCACTTGAACCCCACGGGCACCTCCGTGAGCCGGCGCCCCGCCGCCTCCGCGACCCGGTCGATCATCGACGAACTCACCACGGTCTTCCCCACGGCCGCGTCCGCCGGCCAGTCCGGGCGGTGACGGAACAGGTAGTCCACGCACACCGACAGGTAGTGGTTCGGGTTCATGAGCCCGCCGTCGGGGGTGACGACGCCGTGCCGGTCCGAGTCCGCGTCATTGCCCGTCGCGATGTCGAACGAACCCCGGTTCTCCACGAGCGAGGCCATCGACCAGCGCGAGGAGCAGTCCATGCGGATCTCCCCGTCGGCGTCGAGCGTCATGAACCCGAACGCCGGGTCGACCTGCGGGTTGACGACCGTGAGGTCGAGCCCGTGGACCTCCGCGATGCGCCCCCAGTAGTCCACGCTCGCCCCGCCCATCGGGTCCGCGCCGATCCTCACCCCGGCCGACCGCACCGCGTCCAGGTCCACCACCTGCGGCAACGCGTCCACGTAGGTGCCCAGGTAGTCGTGCGGGCGGATCCCGGCCCCCGAGCCGTCACCGTCCGCACCGGCGCCCGACGCCCGCCCCAGCGCCACGGCCTCCGGCACGGGTGCGCGTCGAACCCCCTCCAACCCCCGCTCCAGGTAGGCGTTCGCCCGGTCCGCGATCCGGGACGTCGCGTCCGACCCCGCCGGACCGCCCGTCGGCGGGTTGTACTTGAACCCCCCGTCGCGCGGCGGGTTGTGGGACGGCGTGACGACGATCCCGTCCGCCCGCCCCGCATCCGTGCCCGTCGGGCCGCCGGGGAGCCGCCGGTTGTACTCGAGGATCGCGAAGGACACCGCCGGGGTCGGGGTCCAGGACCCCCGGGAGTCGACGTACACCTCCACGCCGTTACCGGCCAGGACCTCCAGGGCCGTCATGTGCGCCGGCTCCGACAGCGCGTGCGTGTCCCGGCCGATGAACAACGGCCCGGTGATCCCCTGCTCCCGCCGGTGGTCCACGATCGCCTGCGTCGTCGCGAGGATGTGGTCCTCCGTGAACGCGCCCGTCAGCGACGACCCGCGGTGACCCGACGTACCGAAGACGACCCGCTGGTCCGGGTCCGACGGGTCCGGGTGCCGGTCGGTGTAGGCGCGCAGGAGGGCGTCGATGTCGGTGAGATCGTCCGCGGTCGCGGGGGTTCCGGCCCTGGGGTGCATGGAGGTCTGGCCTTTCGTCGGGGCGGTCGGTACACCTCCAGGGTGCCCCAGAGTCGGCTGCCGCGCGAGGGAGGGGTGCGGGGGCTGTGGACAGTCGGGATGGGGTGGGGTGGTCAGCGGGTGCGGCGGCGGAAGTAGACCTGCTTGCGGAGGCGTGCGACGGTGGAGCCGTCGTCGTCGACAATGGACGACTCGAACCAGCGGAGGTACTTCTCACCCCCGGCGGTTTCGCGGCGCACCTCCTCGACGACCTCGTCCGGGAATTCCATCACAGCCGTGACACGGCCGCGGCCGGGCTTGACGAAGGCGATCTGCGTCTCCGTGTCCCAGATGCGATAGTCCGATCCGAGCCGCTGCATCCCCATGAGCACGTAGAACGGGTCGGTCATCGACAACATCGTGCCGCCGAACACCGTACCGAGCGCGTTCGCCGTGACACGGTTGAGCCGGTGCGTGACGACGACCCGCGAGCCGTCATCGGCGAACTCCCGGAGCCGGACCCCGGCGCCGAGGTACGGGGGCCAGATTCTCATGAGCACGCGTAACTGACGCGGAGTGAAAGCCATGTCACAACTGTAACGGGTGTGACGGGGGCAACGGGTGGCGTGGGGGCGGCGGGGTGGCGTGGGGCGATGGGAGCGGGCGGGCGTGACCGGCGGGGCACCCCTCCCCGCCTCCCCCTACCCCGGAACGTCGAAACCCCCCTGACCTCGTGCCGGTCAGGGGGGCTGTCAGTGGAGCCGCCGGGAATTGAACCCGGGTCCTTCGCAACCTCGCCAGGGCTTCTCCGTGCGCAGTCCGCTCCATCCCTGCTCGGCTCTCCGGGTCACGCGGACCAGCCCGGACGATGAGCCCAGCCGCCTGCAGATGTCCCGCGCGGCCCAGACGGCGCAGCCGCGCGGCGAGTCCCCTGAACGATGCCGGTGACCGGGTCGGGGACGTACCCGGGCCGACAGACACGCGTCGCTGCTTAGGCAGCGAGGGCGTAGTCGCGCTGAGTGTTCTCGGCGCTTATCAGGTTGCTGCGACGCTTACGGTGGTCTCCAGCCTGCACCGGCACGCTTCCCCTGGCTCAATCAACGAAGTCGAAACCATGTCGGCCCCGTCACCTGCCGCGGAAAGCACTCGGCAGGATGAGTCAGTCTATTCCCTCCGGACGACGACACGCAACCGGCCCGGTGGGTGGCGGTAGACGGGCTTTTCGGGGGGTGGGCGCAGATCCCTGGCCGGCGGGCGCCTCCCCCTTCCCCGGCACCATCCCCGCCCGTCAGCTCCCTCCCGTCAGCACCCCCGCCCGTCAGCTCCCTCCCGTCAGCACCCCCGCCCGTCAACTCCCCGCCACCATCTCCGCCCGTCAGCTTCCCGCCACCATCCCCGACCGTCAGCTCCCCCACCACCATGCCCACCACCATCCCCGCCCGTCAGGCCGGAATCCCCAGGTAATGATGTATATGATCGACATCACAATCCCTTCCTCACCCCCGAATTAACCCCTTCCACCTGCAACAACAGCAGCATGAGCGAGCACGTGCCGGGCGATGGGCGTCGAACATATTTGCACATCCGGCGCGAGTGCAGTAGCATTGCAGCAGACCGACGGGAACGGGGACCCGGGGCCGGTAGAGGGCGGCGCCGCGGGGCACGAGGCGGGAACGGGGAAGGAGGGGCACGATGTCACAGCAGATCCGGCGGACACGCACGGAGCGGACGGAACAGACGGTCGCGCCGGTGGACACGCCGACGACCACCACGCAACGGTTCGCCGAGGGCGTGGAGCTGGTCGCGACGGGACTACGGATGCTCGCCGACCTCGGTGATCTGTCCGTCGCCGACGCCCCGGCGCTGCTGTCGCACATCATCCGCCTGGAACACGTGGTCACGGCGAAAGCGGTCGTGGACCTGCGGACGACCGATCTCGTGGTGCGCGCCCGGGCCGCGGACCGGCAGGGCTCGTCGAAGCCGGTGGACTTCCTCGTGGAGTCGCTGGGGCTGTCCGTCCGGGAGGCGAACGAACGGCTGCGCGCCCGTGACCTGCTCATGAAGCCGGTCGACCCGCAACCGGTGGCCCTCCCCGAGGACGCGCCCGACGAGGACCTCCAGGCCGCGCGGGAGGCCGCACTCGAGCAGGCCCGGCAGGAGAACGCGCTCAGGGAGAGGAACACGGCCACGACCGTCCTCGCCAACAGGAGGGTTCTCGACGGAACCAGCCGGGCGGTCCCCGTGGGGATCGCCACCCTCGCCGGGGCGGCGGCGGAGACGTGTCGGCTCGTCCGCGGTGCGCGGCTCAGCACGCAGGACGTCGTATCCCGGGTGCTGAACAGCGCAACCGCCCCGGTGCCGCCCGGATCGGCGGCCCCGGGCGCGACCGGCAACCGCCGTACCGCGCGGGGACTTGTCGACGGAGCCAACCGGGAGGCACCGCGCGATCTCATCGAGGCGACCCGGAAGCGCACCTGCAGCGTGAGCCGCACCGGGTCGGACGGCATGCAGCGGCTGACGCTCAGCCTGCCTGAACACCTCATGGCCGTCGTCACCGCGTTCCTGGCCACCGCCGGCGCACCCGGGTCCGGTATGGCGCCGGGGCCGGCGGCAGGCGGTGCGGGCGCGGGTGACGCGGGCGCGGGTGACGCGGGCGGTGCGGGCGCGGGTGACGCGGGGGCCGGCACCACGGCCCCGGCAGACGGGACCGGCACCCGTGGCCCCGGGAACCACGGCCGCGACCACAACCGCGACCTGCGGAACCGTGGTCAGCGGTGGGCGGACGCGATCGTGCGGGCGTGCCGCGCGGGGGCGGCGGACACCACGGAGTCTCGACCCGTCGCCTCCCTGCTCGTGTCCACGACCCGCCGGGAACTCACCGAGGCCGTCACCGCGCCGACCCGGCCGCTGCTGCTGACCTCCACCGGTCACACGTTGAGCTGGGCGGAACTCGTGTCCGTCGGGCTGACCACGCAGTGGCTCGAGGCGATTCACGACGGGAACGGCCGGGTCGTCGAACTCCGGACCAACGGGCGGCTGGCGACCGCGTGGCAACGCGCCGCACTGTTCGCCTACCAGGGCTGTTGCGCCCACCCGGGATGCGAGGAACCGGCCTCCCGGACCCAGGCGCACCACGTGAGGGCCTGGATCGCCGGCGGGCGGACGGACGTGGAGAACCTGCTCCTGCTCTGCCCCCGGCACCACGTCGACAACGACGACTCACGCTCGCGGGCGACCCGCGGATACGCCGACATCGGCCCCGGAGGGGAACCCGTCTGGATTCCCCCGGCCGGCCACGACCCGGGGAGACGACCACGGCCGAACACCTCGCCGACAGCCCTGGCTGCGGCCGGTGCCCGCATCCGCGCGGGCGAAGCGACCGAACCGGTGGGAGGTGGCGCACGATGACGCCCGCGACCGGTCAGTCCTGCTCGCCCTCGATCACGTCCGGTCGGTGCTGCTCGCCGGCGCCCGCGTCCCACTCCCGCTTCCGCGCCTGGGACTGCCTGTGCCTGCGCAACGAGAGCACACCGATGACGACGCCCACCACCACCGGGACCCACACCCGCTCGTACTCCACGAGCAGCTGCACCCAGCCCGGCGCCGTCCACTCCGGCCACGGGATGTCCGGCCAGGGAATGTGCGGCCACGGGATCGAGGGCCACGTGATGTGCGGCCACGGGATCGAAGGCCACCTGATCTGCGGCAACGTGACGTCGGGCACCAGCGGCGCCAGCCACCGGTGCACGGCCTCGGACACCACGCGGAGGACAGGCAGCACCACCAGAAGGAACAACGCCCACCCGCCCTTGCCCAGCCCGGCCGCCAACGGGTACGCCACCCGCTTCCACGGCGACGCCTCCATCTCCCGGTACCGCGACCACGCCCTCGACCCCTCCGGGGGTTCGACGAGGACCACGCCGTCGTCGTCCCGCAACCGCACCTCCCGGACCCAGCGACCGAGGAAGCCCACCTCGATGTCGAGGAACGGCCGGCCGCGGCCCTGTTTGGCGAACCCCTTCGTGTCGACCTCGGGGTCCAGGGGGACCTTCTGGTTGATGACGTGCTTGATGCGGGCAGTCACCTCACCGTCACGGAGGACGAGGATGTGGGTGTCCGATGCCTCCGGGAAGTCCGGATCGACGTCCCTGAGTTCGGCACTGGTGCCGACGTGCAGGTCGATACGTCCGAGGGTCGCGTGGTCGAGGCTCCAGGACTCCAACACGTCAGCCCGTGATGCCCTTGACGCGACGGCCCAGCTCGCGGGTGACCTCACGCTCCTCCGTGCGGCGCTTGATGTCCTGGCGCTTGTCGTACGCCTGCTTACCCCGCGCAAGTCCGAGCTCCACCTTGAGCCGGCCGTCGACGAAGTACAGCTCCAGCGGGATGAGCGTGTTGTTGCCGTCGCGGACCTTGCCCATGAGGGAGTCGATCTCCCGGCGGTGGAGCAGCAGCTTGCGCGTCCGGCGCGGCGCATGGTTCGTCCACGTCCCGTGGGAGTACTCCGGGATGTGCAGGTTCCTCAGCCACACCTCGCCGTCGTCGATCGTCGCGTAGGCGTCGACGAGCGACGCCTTCCCCTCGCGCAACGACTTCACCTCGGTGCCGACGAGCGCGACGCCGCACTCGAGGGTGTCGAGGATCGTGTAATCATGACGAGCCTTCCGGTTCGTCGCGACGACGGGCCGGGTGTTCTTCTTCCGTGCCTTGGACATGGGGACACGGTACTACCGTCCCTACCGCTTGACGTACCAGCGGAGGGTGATCTGCGCCGTGACCGCCGCGACGACCGCGCCGACGACGACGATGACCGGGCTGACGAGCCAGATGTCGGCACTGGTGATCCGCGCGATGAGGTTCGAGTCGTACAACGCCCGCAACGCCCGGTCGAGCACGAACACCTTGCCGAGGAACATGCCCGCCACCGCGATGACCGACCCGATGACCGAGGCGACGATCGCCTCGAGCACGAACGGGGCCTGCGTGTACCAGCGGGAGGCGCCGACCATCCGCATGATGCTGATCTCGTGCCGCCGCGTGAACGCCGCGATCTGGACCATGTTCATAATGAGGAAGATCGCCGCCACCGCCTGGATCGCGGCGACGATGAAGCTCGCGTTGCGGATCGCGTCGAGGTTGCGCGTCGCCCCACGCAGATCGTCACCCTGGTCCACGACCGTCGCGACACCCGGCATGTCCCGCACCGCGTCGACCGGGCCCGTCGTCAACGGGTCGGCGAGGCGCACGTGCAGCGCCGCCGGGAGCGCGTCCGGCGACGTCTGGGCGACCAGCTGCGGGTCCGACTGGCCGAAGAGCTGGCGGAAACGGTCGAAGGACTGCTCACGGTTACGGAACGTCACCCGCTCCACGCCGCCGTCGGACTCGAGCTTCTCCTTGACGGCCCGGCACTCGTCCGAGCTGCAGTCGTGGTCGTTCGCCGACACGTCACCGTCGAACTGGATCATGACCTCGATGCGGTCGAGGTAGATGTCCTTCGTCTCATTCGTCATCGTCGTGATGAGGACACCCGTCGCGAGCAGCGCGAGCGAGATCGCGGTCGTGATGATCATCGCGACGGTCATCGTGGCGTTACGGCTGAGGCCGGCGACGGCCTCCCGGACGACAAATCTCGTTTTCATGCTCTCCCCTTACCGGCCGACGCCGTACACACCGTGGGAGTCGTCACGGACCACGCGCCCGTTCGACAACTCGATGACCCGCTTGCGCATCGAATCCACGGCGACGTCGTCGTGCGTCGACATGACGACCGTCGTTCCCGTGGCGTTGATCCGGTTGAGCAGCAGCATGATCTCCGAGGACGTGTCTGGGTCGAGGTTGCCCGTCGGCTCGTCGGCCAGGAGGACCAGCGGCCGGTTCACACTCGCCCGGGCGATCGCCACCCGCTGCTGCTCGCCACCCGACAACTCGTGCGGCATCCGCGTCTCCTTGCCCTCCAGGCCCACGAGACGCAGCACCTCCGGCACCGTCTCGACGATGTCCGACCGGGACGACCCGATGACCTCGAGGGCGAAGGCGACGTTGTCGAAGACGTTCTTCTTCGGCAGCAGCCGGAAGTCCTGGAACACGTACCCGATGCGACGACGCAGGTGCGGGACCTTCCGACGCGGCATCGTGTTCACGTGGTAGCCGGCGACGTGGAGGTCGCCGGAGTCGACGTCCTCCTCGCGGAGCATGAGCTGCAGGAACGTCGACTTCCCCGAGCCCGACGGGCCGATGAGGAAGACGAACTCGCCCTTGCCGATCTCCACACTGATGTCCGACAGCGCCGGGCGCGTCGACGTCCGGTAGCTCTTGGTGACGTGCTCGAATGTGATCACGGCAGCTACTCTAGCGAAACAGTTGTGACAGGTGAAACCTTATGTGGCATTTGTTTCGACAGGGAATGTCCCGCCGACTGTGCTAGCGTGCACGATTACTGTCACTGGCGCCACACCACGGAGGACCCCCATGACGAAGGACTCCCGCGAATCACGTCCCGCCCGGCCCTCAGGGTTCCTCGGCGTCGTCGAACGGGTGGGCAACGTCCTGCCCGACCCGTTCTGGCTGTTCGTCATCCTCGGCGGGGTGGTGCTCGTCCTGTCGTGGATCGGGTCCGTCGCCGGACTCTCCGCGGACGACCCGCAGTCCGGCAAGACCATCCACATCGAGAACCTGCTCTCGTCGGACGGGCTGTCCCGGATCGTCACCGAGACCGTGACGAACTACACGTCGTTCCCGCCGCTCGGGCTCATCATCACGGTGATGCTCGGCGTCGCCGTCGCCGAACACTCCGGGCTCATCAGCGCGGTCGTCCGGGCGATGGTCGCCAGGGTCGGGCCCCGCACGCTCACCTTCGCCGTCGCCCTCGCCGGGGTCACCGGCTCCGTCGCGTCCGACGCGGTGTACGTCATCCTCATCCCGCTGGGCGCGATGTCCTTCCGGGCACTCGGCCGCTCCCCGATCGTCGGCGCGATGGTCGCCTTCGCGGCCTCCTCCGCCGGGTTCAACGCGAGCCTCGTGCTCAACGTCACCGACGTCCTCCTCGGCGGGATCTCCACCTCGGCGGCGCAGCTCGTCGACCCCGGCTACGCCGTCTCCCCGCTGGCGAACTACTTCTTCGTCGTCGTCTCGTCGTTCATCCTCGCGGGCATCATCACCGCCGTCACCGAGCTCTTCGTCGACCGGAAGGCCCACGAGCTCGTCGACCACGACCTGATCAGCTACGAGGAGGTGTCCATCGCCAACGCCCCGGGCAACACCGCGGGCAGCGGGGACAGCGCGGAGCGGGACAAGACCCGGGAGGACCTCCACGCCGACCTCGCGCTCGACCGGACCGAGGTGCGGGGACTCGCGGCCACCGGCGTCGCGGCGCTGATCCTCGCCGCCGTGTACGCCGCGCTGCTCACGATCCCCGGCTCACCGCTGCGGGGGCCCGGCGGGTCGATCATGGACAGCCCGCTCATCTCGGACGTCGCGGTGCCGATCGCCATCGGGTTCTTCCTCCTCGGCCTCGTCTACGGGGCGGTGACGGGGACGGTGCGGTCGGCGTCGGACCTGCCGGAGATGATGGCCCGGGGCATCCGCACGCTCCTGCCGATGCTCGTGCTGTTCTTCGCGATCTCGCAGTTCCTCGCATGGTTCCAGTGGTCGAACATCGGCTCGTGGCTCGCCGTCCGCGGCTCCGAGCTGCTGCAGAGCTGGCACCTCCCGACGGTCCTGCTCTTCGCCGGGTTCGTGCTGCTCGTGACCGTGCTCAACCTGCTCATCACGTCCGGCTCCGCGCAGTGGGCGCTCATGGCGCCCGTCATCGTGCCGATGATGATGTACCTCGGCGTCTCCCCCGAGGCCACGCAGATGCTCTACCGCATCGGGGACTCGCCGACGAACATCATCACGCCGATGAGCCCGTACTTCGCCCTCGCGCTGACGTTCCTCCAGCGCTACTACCGGCCCGCCGGGGTCGGGACGCTCATGTCGCTGGCCATCCCGTTCTCGGTGAGCATGCTCGTCGGCTGGTTCATCGCGTTCGTCGTCTGGTGGGCGCTCGGCATCCCGCTCGGCCCCGGCTCCCCGATGAGCTACCCCGGCTAGCGAGCGCCAAAAAAAACAAGCACTGCGCGTACCGGAAAGGCCGGTAGGGTGAAATGAAGGACCATCACGGTCATCACCACCACCCCACGAAACCGGAGCGCACGTGACCACCTTCGACCTGGACGCACACACACCACCACCGGACACCACCGACGTCGAGGCGTCGGTCCAGAAGGCCATCCACCGGGCCGAGAAATGGCTCGCCGTCGAGGAGACCTCGTCGTCGACGAAGCAACTCGCCGCCATGGTCCACGACCCCGACGGCGTCGAGTTCACCTTCGCCTTCGTCGACCGCGTCGCCCGCCCCGAGGACAACCGGGTCGCCGCCCGCGAGTTCGCGAAGATCGCCCACCCGCTCACCGGCTCCCGCACCCCGGCGTTCCTCGGGCTGCTCGACACGGTCCTCGTCACCGTCGGCGCCGTCGCCGCCCCCCTCCTCCCGAACATCGTCATGCCCGTCGCCCGGCGCTACCTCCGCGCCGTCGTCGGGCACCTCGTCCTCGACGCCGAGTCCGCCGCCCTCGACCGGATGCTCGACGACGCCCGGAACCGGGGCTTCCGCCTCAACCTCAACATGCTCGGCGAAGCCGTCCTCGGCGAGGCCGAGGCGCAGAAACGGCTCGACGACATCACCGACCTCCTCCGCAACCCGCGCGTCGACTACGTGTCGGTGAAGGCCTCCGCCGTCGTGTCCCAGCTCAACCACTGGGACCTCGACGGGTCGACGGAGCGCCTCAAGGACCGGCTGCGCCCCCTCTACCGGCAGGCCCTCCGCCGCGACCCCCACCCGTTCATCAACATGGACATGGAGGAGTACAAGGACCTCGAACTCACCCTCCGCCTGTTCACCGAACTGCTCGACGAGGAGGAGTTCCGCGGCCTCGAGGCCGGCATCGTCCTCCAGGCGTACCTCCCCGACACCTTCGACGCCCTCACCCACCTCGCCGCCTTCGCCCGCGACCGGGTCGCCCGCGGCGGGGCGCCGATCAAGGTGCGCATCGTCAAGGGCGCGAACCTCTCGATGGAGCGCGTCGACTCCGAACTCCACGACTGGCCCCAGGCCCCCTACCTCACGAAGGCCGAGGTCGACGCGAACTACGTGCGCCTCCTCGACTGGGTCCTCCGCCCCGAGCACGCCGACCACATCCGCATCGGCGTCGCGTCGCACAACCTCTACCACGTCGCCCTCGCCCACGAACTCAGCGTCGCGCGGAACGTCGAGCACCAGATCGACGTCGAGATGCTCCAGGGCATGGCCCCCGCCCAGGCCGAGGCCGTCCGCGAGGTCACCGGCGACCTCATCCTCTACACCCCCGTCGTGCGCAGGGAGAGCTTCGACGTCGCCGTCAGCTACCTCGTCCGCCGGCTCGAGGAGAACGGCGCGAAACAGAACTTCCTCTACGCCCTGTTCACCCCCGAGGACGACGACGACACCGGCCAGACCCCGATGCAGGCCCAGGAGCAGCGCTTCCTCAACTCCGTCCGCGACCGGTGGACGACCTTCGCCGGGCCCCGGCGCGACCAGGACCGGACCGCCGAGGCCCGGGACCACCGCGGCGTCCGCTCCGACGGCATCCCCGGCAACTTCGTCAACGAACCGGACACCGACCCCTCCCTCCCCGCGAACCGGGCCTGGGCCCGTGGCATCGTCGACCCGGCCAGCGACCCCGGCCCCGCGCAGACCCCCGTCGTCACCGACCCCGACCGGATCGACGCCCACGTCGCCCGCTGCGTCGCCGCCGGCGAGGAGTGGGCCCGCCGCAGCGGCGCCGAGCGCGCCGCCCTCCTCGACCGGGCCGCCGACGCCCTCGCCGACAACCGCGGGCGTCTCATCGCCGCCGCCGTCGCCGAGGCCGGCAAGACCGTCGGCGAGACCGACGCCGAGGTCTCCGAGGCCATCGACTTCGCCCGCTACTACGCCGAGTCCGCGCGCGCCCTCGACCACGTCACCGGCAGCGAGTTCCACCCGTACCGGTGCGTCGTCGTCACCCCGCCGTGGAACTTCCCGCTCGCGATCCCGATGGGCGGCTGCTTCGCCGCCCTCGCCGCCGGCGGCTGCGTCATCCTCAAGCCCGCGCCGCAGGTCCTCCGCATCGCCGAGGAGTTCACCGACGTGCTCCGCGGGGCGGGGGTCACCGAAGACATGCTCCAGCTCGTCAACGCCGACGAGGGCGACGCGGGCCGCCGCCTCATCTCCCACCCGGACGTCGGGAGCGTCATCCTCACTGGCGCCTCCGAGACGGCGAAGCTCTTCCGCGGCTGGCGGCCCCGCATGGTCGTCAACGCCGAGACGTCGGGCAAGAACGCGATCATCGTCACGCCCGCCGCCGACCCGGACCTCGCCGTCGCGGACATCTACCGCTCGGCCTTCAGCCACGCCGGGCAGAAGTGCTCCGCCGCGTCGCTCATCATCACCGTCGGGTCCATGGGCGAGTCCGAGCGGTTCATGAACCAGCTCGTCGACGCGGTGCGCAGCATCCACGTCGGCCGCGGCAACGACCTGTCGACGTGGATGAACGGGCTCATCGAACCGCCCGGGGAGAAGCTCCTGCGCGGCCTCACCCGCCTCGACAAGGGCGAACGGTGGCTCGTCACCCCGCGGAAGCTCTCCGCGGACGGCACCCTGTGGAGCCCCGGCCTGCGCGACGGGGTGAAGCCGGGGTCGTGGTTCCACACCCACGAGTGCTTCGGCCCGGTCGCCGGGATCATGCACGCCCGTGACCTCGACGAGGCGATCGAGTGGCAGAACTCCACCGGGTTCGGCCTCACCGGCGGCATCCACACGATCGACCGCGACGAGGCCGCGTACTGGCGGGAACGCGTCGAGGTCGGGAACGCCTACGTCGAACGCGGCATCACCGGCGCGATCGTGCAGCGGCAGTCCTTCGGCGGGTGGAAGAACAGCTCCATCGGCGGCGGGGCGAAGGCCGGCGGCCCGAACTACGTCGCCCAGCAGGGCGTGTGGCGGGAGGGGGACGTCAACTCCCTCGTCCCCGGGACGCTGCCGACGACCATCACCCAGCTGCTCCGTGAGTTCCGCGGGCTCGGCAGCCCCGTGCTGTCGACGGCGGACACCCAGTGGCTGCGCCGCGCCGCCGAGTCGGACGCCCACGCCTGGTCGACGGAGTTCGGCGTCGAGCACGACAACACCGCCCTCGTCACCGAGTCGAACGTCTTCCGCTACCGGCCGCTGCTCACCCCCCTGCGCATCCGCGTCCACGCCGACGCCGCGCCCCGGGACGTCCTGCGGCTCCACCTCGCCGCCGCGATCACCGGGACGGAGATCGACGTCTCCTCGACGGTCGAGACCGCCGCGTCGATGGGCGAGCTGGGGATGCGGTTCCGCACGTGCACCGACGAGGAGTTCGCCGCCGCGGTCGCCGTCTCCCCGTCGACACGGGTCCGGGCCGTGGGCACCGCCCCGGACGGGCTGTACGAGGCCGCCGTCGAGTCAGGCAGCGTCATCCTCGACCAGGACGTCCTGCCGGACGGCCGCCGCGAGCTCCTGCCGTTCCTGCTGGAACAGGCCGTGTCGACGACGGAGCACCGCTTCGGCTACATCCACGGGCTCACTCCGTAGCCTGGCTCTGGGCCATGCGCCACCGGATGCCGGCCTCGAGCAGGCCGTCGATGTCCCCGTCGAGAACCTTCGACGGGTCGTTGACCTCGTAGTTCGTCCGCAGGTCCTTGACCATCTGGTAGGGGTGCAGGACGTAGGAGCGCATCTGGTTGCCCCACGAGTTCGAGCCGTCGCCGCGGAGGGCGTCGAGCTCGGCCTCCTCCTCCCGGCGCTTGCGCTCGAGGAGCTTCGCCTGGAGCACCCGCATGGCGGAGGCCTTGTTCTGGATCTGGGACTTCTCGTTCTGGCAGGTCACGACGATGCCCGTGGGGACGTGCGTGAGCCGCACCGCCGAGTCGGTCGTGTTGACCGACTGCCCGCCGGGGCCCGACGACCGGTAGACGTCGACGCGCACCTCGTTCTCGTCGATGTCGATGTGGTCCGTCTGCTCGACGACGGGCAGGACCTCGACCTCGGCGAAGGACGTCTGCCGCCGGCCCTGGTTGTCGAACGGGCTGATCCGCACGAGGCGGTGCGTGCCCTGCTCGACGGACAGCTCGCCGTACATGTACTCCCCGTGGACGACGAACGTGCCGGACTTGATGCCGGCCTCCTCCGCGTAGGAGATGTCGTAGACCTCGACCTTGTGGCCGTGCTTCTCCGCCCAGCGGGTGTACATCCGCATGAGCATCTCCGCCCAATCGGCGGCGTCGACCCCGCCGGCGGCGGAGCGGATCGTGACGACGGCCTCGCGGGAGTCGTACTCCCCGGAGAGCATCGTCGTCACCTCGAGGGACTCGATCTCCGCGCGGAGTTCCGCCCGCTCGGCGTCGGCGAGCTCGGTCGCCTCCTGCGCCTCCTCGGCGTCGGCCTCCTCCGCCATGTCGTACATGACCGGCAGGTCGTCGAGGCGTTGCCGCAGGCCCGTGACCTTCCGGAGGGTCGCCTGGGTGTGGCTCAGCCGGCTCGTCACGGTCTGGGCGTGGTCGGGGTCGTCCCACAGGGTGGGGTCGGCCGCCTGATCCTCCAGCTCACGGACGCGGCTGGACAGCTCATCGAGGTCGAGGACCTTCTCGATGGTCGTGAGCGTGGAGTCGAGGTCGGCCAGGTCTGAGCTAACGTCCGGGTGCATGGTGGACGAGTTTACCCGGAGGTCCGGACTGCATCCCGGGCAGACCCGGTGCACAATGGTGGCATGAGCGAACCCCACGAGCCGATCCCGCAGGAGATGATCGACGCGATCACGAAGACCTTCGTCATCTCCCACGCGGACGACCCGGACGACCGGCTGGCCCGCGCCCTGGTCTACAACGCGGGCCGCCTCGCCTGGCGCATGCGGGAGGCCGGCCTCACCACCGAGTACAAGACCAGCGTCTCGGACGTGGTGACCGCCGCGGACCGGGCGGCCGAGGGGTTCGTCGCCGGGGCGTTGCGCGCGCTGCGCCCGGACGACGGCCTCCTCGGGGAGGAGGGGGCGGCCTCCCCGTCCGCCTCGGGCCGGGTGTGGGTCATCGACCCCGTCGACGGGACGTACAACTTCACGACGGGGTCGGACTACTGGTGCTCGGCCCTCGCCCTCGTCGACGGGGACCCGGACGAGGTCGCCGACGACCGCGGCGGCCGGCTCCTCCTCGGGGCCGTCCACCGCCCGGCGATGGGCTACACGTGGTTCGGCGGGCCCGACCACCCCACGACCCGCGACGACCGGCGGTTGACCGTGCCCGACGTCGCCGCCGGGGAGACGTGCCTCGGCGGGTACCTCCGCCCCGCCGACATGACCGTGCCCGCGGTCCGCGACCCCTGGGTCGCCTGCGTGGAGCAGTTCGCGACGTGGCGGATGCTCGGCGCGGCGTCCGTCGACCTCGGTGACGTCGCCGACGGGCACACCGGCTGCTGGCTCCAGGCCTCCGTGAAGTCGTGGGACTGGCTGCCCGGCAAGGCCCTCGTCGAGGGGGCCGGGGGTGTGTGCCGCCGCGTCACCGCCGCCGGCCGGCAGTGGTCCGTCGCCGGCGCCCCGACCGCCGTCGACGCCGTCGTCGACACCCTCACCCGGCACTCCTGACCCCCACCCCCTCCCCTCACCCTCCGCACCACCCTCCGCATCACCGAAGGAGACAACCGTGACCAACACCATCCCGGTGTCCGACGACCTCACCCTCGCGCTGTCGCTCGCGTCGACGGCGGACACCATCACGATGAACCGCTTCGAGGCGGCCGACCTGAAGGTGGAGACGAAGCCGGACCTCTCCCCCGTCTCCGACGCGGACACCGCGACCGAGCGGGAACTGCGCCGGCTCCTCGAGGCCCACCGCCCGGACGACGCGATCCTCGGCGAGGAGTTCGGCGGCGACGTCGAGAAGGTCGGCCGCCAGTGGGTCATCGACCCCATCGACGGCACGAAGAACTTCGTCCGGGGCGTGCCCGTGTGGGCGACGCTCATCGGCCTGCTCGTCGACGGGGTCGCCACCGTGGGCGTCGTCTCCGCCCCGGCCCTCGGCCGCCGCTGGTGGGCCGCCGCCGGGATGGGCGCGTGGCGGGACACGTCCGTCGGCTCGCTCGACTCCGGCCCGTCGCGGCTCGAGGTCTCCGGCGTGAAGGACGTCGCGGACGCCTCGCTGAGCATCTCCAGCCTCCTCGGCTGGGAGAAGATCGGCCGCCGGGAGCAGCTCGTCGCCCTCGGCGACCGGACGTGGCGGCTGCGCGGCTTCGGGGACTTCTGGTCCTACTGCATGGTCGCCGAGGGGGCCGTGGACATCGCCGCCGAGCCGGAGGTCTCCCTGTGGGACCTCGCGGCGCTCGACGTGCTCGTCCGCGAGGCCGGCGGCCGGTTCACCTCGGTCGACGGGGAGGACGGCCCCGGGCACGGCTCGGCCGTCGCGACGAACGGGCTCCTCCACGACGCCGTGCTCGGCGCCCTCGGTCAGAGCGCCAGGTAGACCGTCTCGAGGTACTCGTCGATCCCCTCGAAGCCGCCCTCGCGGCCGATCCCGGACTGCTTGACCCCGCCGAAGGGGGCCGCCGCGTCGGAGATCACCCCGCGGTTCACGCCGACCATCCCGGCCTGCACGGACTCGGCGACGTCGAGGGTCTCGGGGAAGCGCTCACCGAAGACGTACGCGGCGAGGCCGAAGGGGGTGTCGTTGGCGACGCGGACGGCCTCCTCGTCGCTCGCGACCGTCTGGACGGGCAGGACGGGGCCGAAGATCTCCGTGTTCGCGATCGTCGAGTCCGGCTCCACCCCGGTGAGGACCGTCGCCGGGTAGTAGAACCCGGCGGGGTCGACGGCCCCCTCCGCGGTGGTCACCCGCTCCCCGCCGAGGACGGCCGTGGCCCCCTCGTCGAGGGCGGTGTCGACGAGGTCGGCGATGCCGTCACGCTGCTCGGCCGACACCATGGGCCCGAGCGTGGTCGCCGGGTCCGTGCCGGGGCCCATGACGTAGCCCGCCATCCGCTCCGTCACCGCGCGGGTGAACGCCGGGGCGAGGGCCTCGTGGACGATGAACCGGTTCGAGGCGATGCACACCTCGCCGCCGTTGCGCATCTTCGACGCCACCGCCGCCTCCGCGGCGGCCGTGACGTCCGCGTGGGACAGGACGATGAACGGCGCGTTGCCGCCGAGTTCGAGGGACGTGCGGACCGTCGTCTCCGCGGCGGTCTTCGCGAGCGCCTGGCCGACGGCGGTCGACCCGGTGAACGTGAGCTTGCGCAGCCACGGGTCGCCGAGCAGCGACGACACGCGCCGGGCCTCGTGGGTGGGCAGGACCTGGAGGACCCCGTCCGGCACGCCGGCCTCCCGGGCGAGGTCCGCGAGGTAGAGCATCGTCAGGGGCGTGAGCTGGGCGGGCTTGAGGATGATCGGGCAGCCCGCGGCGAGGGCCGGGGCGATCTTCCGGGTCGCCATCGCCAGCGGGAAGTTCCACGGGGTGATGGCGAGGACCGGGCCGACGGGGCGGTGGTGGGTGATGATGCGGCCGGAGCCGGAGGGGGCGTGGCGGTAGTCGCCGCGGACCGACGCCGCGCGCTCGGAGAACCAGCGGAAGAACTCCGCGCCGTACGCGACCTCGGACCGGGAGTCCGGCAGGGCCCGGCCCATCTCGAGGGACTGGAGGACGGTGAGGTCGTCGCCGTGGGCGGTGACGGACTCGAAGAGGCGGCGGAGGATCTCCGCGCGGTCGCGGGCGGGGGTCGCGGCCCAGTCGTCGGCGACGTCGCAGGCGACGTCGAGGGCCTCGCGGGCGTCGGCCTCCGTCGCGGAGGCGACGTCGACGAGGGGGCGGGCGGTGGCGGGGTCGGTGACGGTGAACGTCTCGCCGTCCGAGCCCGCCCGGAACGAGCCCCCGAGGAACAGGCCCGTGGGGACGGTGACCGTGCGGTCGGCGGCGGTGAGGGTGGTGGTGAAGGTCGTCATGGGTCCACTCTGCCACCGGCCGGCCGCCCGCCGCCGGCGCCGGACGCCGCGGGGTCCGTCGACCCCCTCCCCGGCCCCCGCCCGTCCCTGCCCCGGCCCCCGGCCGCCGTGCAGCCCACCCACCCCGGTGGTCACCGGCCGTCCCCCCTGCCCCGGGGCACGGTTTTCCGTTACCGTGGTGTGCACAACCGCGGCCGTCCCACGGCCGGAACGGACCGGACAGACCGGACAGACCAACGAGAGACGCCGTCGGAAGGTGAGTGAGGGCCAGTGAGCGAGAATCCAGGACAGGCCGGGCAGGACGCAGGAGCGGTCACCGCGGCGGACGCCCTCGCGTTCGAGGTGCCGAACCCCTCCCCCGTGACCCGCACCCCCGAGTGGCACGCCCTCCTGGAGTACGCCACGAAGTTCAAGGGCACGGACCTGCGCACCCTCTTCGCCGAGCAGCCGGGCCGGGCGGGCGACCTCACGTTCGACGTCGGCCCGCTCCACGTCGACCTGTCGAAGAACCTCATCGACGAGCACGCCGTCCAGCTCCTCATCGACGTCGCGCGCGCGAAGGGGCTGGAGGACTACCGGCAGGCGATGTTCTCCGGCCGCCGGATCAACGTCACCGAGGACCGCTCGGTGCTGCACACCGCGTTGCGGCTGCCCGTCGAGCGGGACTTCCGGCTGCCGGGGGACGACGGCACGCCGGGCGCGGGCCAGGACGTCGCCGAGGACGTGCACGCCGTGCTCGGCCGGATGCGGGACGTCGCGACGGCCGTGCGGTCCGGGTCGTGGCTCGGGGCGACGGGCGAGACGATCACCGACGTCGTGAACATCGGCATCGGCGGCTCCGACCTCGGGCCGAAGATGGTCTGCCAGGCGCTGCGGGCGTACCGGACCGCCGGCATCACCCCGCACTTCATCTCGAACGTCGACCCGGCGGACCTCGTCGGCACCCTCGACGGGCTCGACCCGCGGACGACCCTGTTCATCATCGCGTCGAAGACGTTCACGACGTCCGAGACGCTCGCGAACGCCCACGCGGCCCGCCGCTGGCTCCTCGACGGCCTCGGCCTCACCGACGCGGGGGACGACGCCGTCCGGGACGCGACGGCGAAGCACTTCGTCGCCGTGTCCACCGCGACGGAGAAGGTCGCGGAGTTCGGCATCGACACCCGGAACATGTTCGGGTTCTGGGACTGGGTCGGGGGCCGCTACTCCGTGGACTCGGCGATCGGCCTGTCGATCATGATCGCGGTCGGCCCGCAGAACTTCATGGACTTCGTCGACGGGTTCCACGACGTGGACAACCACTTCTACTCCGAGCCGATGGAGTTCAACGTCCCGACCCTTATGGGCCTGTTCGGCGTGTGGTACACGGACATCCTCGGCGCGCAGACCCACGCCGTCCTCCCGTACTCCGACGACCTCGCCCGGTTCCCCGCGTACCTCCAGCAGCTGACGATGGAGTCCAACGGCAAGTCGGTCATGGTCGACGGCACGCCGGTGCAGACGACGACGGGCGAGATCTACTGGGGTGAGCCGGGCACGAACGGCCAGCACGCGTTCTACCAGCTCATGCACCAGGGCACGCACCTCATCCCCGCCGACTTCATCGGGTTCGTCAACCCGGTCGAGGACGTCGCCGCCCCCGACGGGGAGACGGGGATGCACGACATGCTCATGTCGAACTTCTTCGCCCAGACCCGCGTCCTCGCCTTCGGCCGCACCGCCGACGAGCTGCGCGAGGCCGGGGTGCCGGAGTCGCTCGTGCCGCACAAGGTCATGCCGGGCAACCGGCCGAGCACGACGATCCTCGCCGACCGGCTGACCCCCCGCACGGTCGGGGCGCTCATCGCCCTCTACGAGCACGTCGTCTTCGTCCAGGGCGTCGTGTGGGGCATCAACAGCTTCGACCAGTGGGGTGTGGAGCTGGGCAAGCAGCAGGCCAGTGACCTGCTGCCCGCGGTGACCGGACGCACGCACGCGGACTCCGGGGACGGGTCGACGGACGCGCTGGTGAGCTTCTACCGGTCGCGCCGGGAGAAGTCCGGCAGGTAACCGTGCGGCGGTACCGGGGGCGCGCGCACGACGGCGCCCGCGATCTCGGCGCGGTGACCGTCACGGTCGTCGACGGGCGGGTGACGTCCGTCGACCCCGACCCCGACCCGCCGGCGGAGGGGGACCTCATCCTCCCGGGGTTCACCGACCTGCACTGCCACGGCGCGGCCGGGGGCGCGTTCCCCACCGGGGACGAGGCCGCGGTGCGCCGGGCCGCCCGCCACCACCGGGACCGGGGGACGACGACCCTGCTCGCCTCGACCGTCTCCGCCGCGGAGGGGCCGCTGCTGTCGCAGGTCGCGCTCCTCGCCGACGCGACCGCGGAGGGGCTCGTCGCCGGGGTGCACCTCGAGGGGCCGTTCCTCGCCGCCGCCCGGTGCGGGGCCCAGGACCCGGCGTGGGTCAGGGAGGGGGACCCGACGCTGCTCCGGCGGCTCCTCCGGGCCGGGCGCGGGACGGTCCGGCAGCTCACCCTCGCCCCGGAGACCGCCCACCTCGACGACCTGCTGGACCTCTGCGCGGAGCACCACGTCATCGCCGGGTTCGGCCACACCGACGCCGACGCCGCGCGGACGGCCGCCGCCGTCGCCGCCGCCCACGCCCGGGGCGTGACCGTCACCGCGACGCACCTGTTCAACGCCATGCCCCCGCTCCACCACCGGGACCCCGGCCCGGTCGCCGCCCTGCTCACGGCCGGGGTGGCGGGCCTGGAGCTCATCGGCGACGGGGTGCACCTCGCCGACGCGACCGTCGACCTCGTCCTCGCCGCCTCCGACCGGGCGTACCTCGTCAGCGACGCGATGGAGGCCGCGGGCCGCCCGGACGGCCGGTACGTCCTCGGGTCGCTCGACGTCACCGTCACCGGGGGTGTCGCCCGGGTGCCGGGCGGGGCCCTCGCCGGGGGGACGACGACGCTCGCCGACCAGGCCCGCCGGCACCTCCACCGGGGGCGCCCGCCGGGTGAGGTGGCGGCGGTGACGTCCACGCGGGCGCCGGAGGTGCTCGCCCGGGCGACCGGCCGCCCGGCCCGGGGCGGCCTCGGCGTGGGGGACGCGGCGGCCTTCGTCGTCCTCCGACCCGACCTCACCGTGCGGTGCACCGTCGACGGCGACCACGAACACACCCCCGTCGACCCCGGTCGCGGGGAGGAGGGGTGACGGCATGGAGATCATCGTGGAACGGACCCCGGCGGACGTCGCGGTGACCGCGGCGGACATCGTCGCCGCGCACGTCACCGGGGCGGAGCGGCCGGTGCTGGGCCTCGCGACGGGGTCGACGCCGCTGCCGACCTACCGGGAGCTCATCCGCCGCCACCGGGAGGAGGGGCTGCGCTTCGCCCGGTGCCGGGCGTACCTCCTCGACGAGTACGTCGGCCTGCCGGCCGCGCACCCGCAGTCCTACCACGCGACGATCCGCCGGGAGTTCACCGCGCACGTCGACATCCCCGACGCCGCCGTCCACTCCCCCGACGGCACCGCCGCCGACCTCGACGCCGAGTGCGCCCGCTACGACCGGGAGGTCACCGCGCAGGGCGTGGACGTGCAGCTCCTCGGCGTCGGCACCGACGGGCACATCGGCTTCAACGAACCCGGCAGCGCGCTGGACTCCCCCACCCGGCCGACGACCCTCCACCCGCAGACCGTCCGCGACAACGCCCGGTTCTTCGGCAGCGAGGACGCCGTCCCCCGCCACGTGCTCACCCAGGGGCTGGGGACGATCCTCCGCGCCGGGCACCTGCTGCTCCTCGCGACGGGGGCGGCGAAGGCGGGGCCGGTCGCCGCGCTCGTCGGGGGGCCGGTGACGACGACGTGCCCGGCGTCGGTGCTCCAGCTCCACCCGCGGGCGACGGTCGTCCTCGACGCGGAGGCGGCCGCCGGGCTGGGGTGAGCGCCGGAGCGGGCGCCGGGCTACCAGTCGGCGGTGGCGTCCCGGAGGCGGGCGTAGGCCCGGACCGTCGCGGTGTCGTGGGGCGCGGAGACCGGCTCGCTGCCGGGGACCTCCCAGGCGGGCAGGTCGCCGCGCAGGGCCCACGCCGCCTGGCGGGCCGCACCGAGGGCGACGTACTCCGCGGGGGCGGGGACCGTGACGTCCGTGCCGAACACGGCGGGGGCGAGCGCCTGCACGGCCGCCGACCGGGCACCGCCGCCGATGAGGAGGATCCGCCGGGCCGGGACGCCGGTGGCGTCGACGACCGCGCGGACGGCGTCGCCGAGGGAGCACAACAGCCCCTCGACCGTCGCGCGCGCGAGGTCCTCCCGCGACGTCGCGGTCGTCAGGCCGTGGAGCAGCCCGGTGGCGTCGGGCCGGTTCGGGGTGCGTTCCCCGTCGAGGTACGGCTGGAGGACGAGCCCGCCCGCGCCCGGCGGGGCGGCGAGGGCGAGCCGGTCGAACTCCTCCCACCCGACGCCGAGGAGGCGCCGGCCGAGGTCGAGGACGCGGGCGGCGTTGAGCGTGGCGACGAGGGGCAGGTGCCGCCCGGTGGCGTCGGCGAAGCCGGCGACGACGCCCGTCGGGTCGTGCACGCTCGTCGGGGCCACGGCGGAGGCGACCCCGGAGGTGCCGACGGAGACGCACACGTCACCGACGTCGAGCCCGAGGCCGAGCGCCGCGCCCTGGTTGTCGCCGGTGCCCGGCGCGATGACCGCCCCGCCGGGGGTGACCCCGACGCGTTCGTCCGGCCCGGCCAGGCGGGGCAGGGCGACGTCGTGACCGAGGGCCAGCCGGACGACGTCGGGCAGCCAGCACCGGTCCCGGGTGCTGTAGTAGCCGGTGCCGGAGGCTTCACCGTGGTCGGTCGTCACGGGCGCGGACCCCCGGCCGGCGAGGTGCCAGGTGAGGAAGTCGTGGGGCAGGAGGACGCTCGCCGTGCGGGCGGCGTTGTCCGGCTCGTGATCCCGCATCCACCGCAGCTTGGTGACGGTGAAGGAGGCCACGTACCGGCTGCCGGTGAGCTCCGCGCAGGCCCGGACGCCGCCGAGTTCGTCGACGAGGGTGTCGGCCGCCCGGGCCGACCGGGTGTCGTTCCACAGCAGTGCCGGCCGGACGACGTCGCCCGCGGCGTCGAGGGCGACCATGCCGTGCTGCTGCCCGGCGACGGCGACGGCCTCCGCCCGGTCGAGGAGCCCGGCGGTCGCGGTGTCGAGGGCGGTGGCCCAGGCCTCGGGGTCGACCTCGGTGCCGTCGGGGTGGGGGGCGCGTCCCTCGTCGACGACCCGGCCGGTGTCGGCGTCGACGAGGAGGGCCTTGCAGGACTGGGTCGAACTGTCGACGCCGAGGACGAGGGTCACGACGCCTCCCCCTCCGCCGGGCGGGCGGTCCCGTCGGCCCCGACGACGTGGACCGTCGCGCCGGACGCGGCGAGGAGTTCCCGCTGGTCCGGGGTGGTGTCCGCGTCGGTGACGATGTGGTGGAACTCCGCGAGGTCGGCGACGTGGAACACCCCGGGGGCGTCGACCTTCGTCGCGTCGACGACGAGGACCCGCACGCGGCCGACGTCGATGACCGCGCGTTTCGTCTCGGCGGCCTCGCCGTCGGGGTGGAACAGGGCGGCGCCGCCGGGCGTGGGGCGCACGGAGGTCGTCGAGACGAAGGAGACGTCGGCGGAGAGGTGGCGGAGCTGACGGACGGTGTCCGCGCCGAGGAAGGAGTCCGTCTCCGGGAAGTAGCGGCCGCCGCAGCCGATGAGCCTGATGGTGGCCGCCCCGGTGCGGTCGCGGTGCGCGGCCATCGCCGCGAGGGAGTGGGTGATGAGGGTCGACGGGTCGCGGTCCTGGAGCGGGCCGATGATCGGTTCGAGGGTCGTCGAGTCGTCGACGGCGACGACGGCCCCCGCGTCGACGAGGGTCGCGGCGTAGGCGCAGAGGGCGGCCTTCGTCTCCCGGCGGAGGCGGCGGCGTTGGCCGACGCCGAGTTCGCTCATGGAGGGGCTGACCGCCGCCGCGCCGCCGCGGATGCGTTCGAGGAGGTGGTCGGCGGCGAGGACGTCGAGGTCGCGGTGGACCGTCATGTGGCTGACGTCGAGGAGGCGGGCGAGGTCCTCGACGCGGGCGGTGCCGTGCCGGGTGACGTAGGCGACGATCTGCTCGCGGCGCTTCTCCGGCCGCCGCTCGGGGCGCGGGTCGGTGTGCCCGCCGGTGCGTGACATGGGCTCACGGTAGCACAACGGGGTGTGAATCCCCGGCCGTTCATCACACCTGTCTGTCAGAAACGGTGACTTTCTCACATTCCGGCGTTATATTGACACGGTCACTGTCCCGTACCGGCTCTCCCCGACCACCGACCTCCCGCCCCGACCCCCACGGGTCCCGGCCCCACCACGAAGGACCCGCCCCATGACCGACCGGCCCTCCGACGCACCGGCGTCCGCAGCGACGTCCGCACCGTCGTCCCCCGGCATCCTCCGCCGCCTGGGGATCCCCCGCCCGCTCATCTGGGGTTTCGTCGGGCTCACCCTGTTCATGATCGGCGACGGCGTCGAGACCAACATCCTCGAACCCTTCCTCAGCGGCGAGCACGGCATGGACGTCGCCGTCGTCGGACGCCTCGTCACCGTCTACGGCGTCGCGGTCGCCGTCGCCGCGTTCATCGCCGCCGCCCTGTCCGACCTGTGGGGGCCGCGCCGCGTGATGGTCCTCGGCGCGACCGTGTGGATCGTCCTCGAGCTGCTGTTCCTGGGCCTGGCCCTCACGACGGACACCGGCTGGCTCATCGTCCTCACCTACGGCCTCCGCGGTTTCGGGTACCCGCTGTTCGCCTACGGGTTCCTCGTCTGGATCAGCGCCGTCGCCCCGCCGGAGGACCGGGCGACCGGCGTGGGATGGTTCTACGTCGCCTTCTCCGCCGGGCTGCCGACCCTCGGCGCGCTCGTCGCGACCGTCTCCCTGTCCGTGCTGGACCTCACGTTCTACGGGACGCTGTGGATCTCCCTCGGGCTCGTCGTCCTCGGGTCGCTCACCGCCCTCGTCGGCGTGCGCGAACGCCGGGGCCGCCGGCCGCTCGTCGACAACCCCGGTGACGTCCTCGCCACCGTCACCCGCGGGCTGCGCCTGCTGCGCGACGACCGCCGGGCCCGGTACGTCACGTACATCCGCACCATCAACTCGGTGCCGACGTACGCGATGGCGGTGTACTTCCCCGCGCACGTCACCGGGACCCTGCACTGGCCGCTCGGCCGCTTCCTCATCCTCACGACGGTCATCTACGCCGTGAACCTCCCGTTCAACCCCTTCTACGGCCGGCTCGGCGACCGCCTGGGCTGGGCGCGGACGATGTTCTGGGCCGGCGCCGTCGCCTGCGCCGTGACCCTCGCGCTGCTCTACGCCGCCCCGTTGGCCGGCCGGTCGCTCGGCCTCCCGGACGGTCTGGTCTTCGGCGTGACCCTGGTGTGCGGCGCGCTCTTCGGCGTCTCGCTGGCGGGCTACGTCCCGCTGTCCGCCATCGCGGTGTCCCTCGACCCGGGCCACCCGGGGGCGGCGATGTCGACGTACAACCTCGGCGTCGGTGCGGCCGTCGCCGTGGGGCCGTTGCTCGTCGCCGTCCTCCACCCGCTCATCGGGGCGACGGGTCTCACCGTCGTCATGGTGGGCCTGTACCTCGTCGCCGCGGTGCTGTGCCTGGCACTCCGCGGGACGCAGCCGGGGTTCGACGGCGTCCCCGCCGCCGACGCCCCGGCCTCCGCCGCACCGGACGGCGCGACCGGGCCGGGGACGCGCAGCGCGGCGTCGTCCCCCACCCCCTGACACCCCGACCCTGACCCCTCACCCACCCGCCCCCGACCCCCGACCCCCGAGGACCACACCATGACCGACCTGACCAGCACCGACCCCACCGGCACCGACCTCCCCCGGCTCAGCACCGCCGCCCTGCCCCGGATCGCGTCCGACACCTCCGCCACGACCCCGACGGCCGTGCCCTCCTACGACCGCGCGGCGACCCGCCCCGGCATCGTGCACATCGGCGTCGGCGGGTTCCACCGCGCCCACCAGGCGATGTACCTCGACCGGCTCATGACCCGCGGCCGGGCACTCGACTGGGCCGTGACCGGCCTCGGCGTCATGCCCTCCGACGTGCGGATGCGCGACGCCCTCACCGGCCAGGACCACCTGTACACCCTGACGACGAAGGCACCGGACGGCACCGAGGACCGGCGGGTCATCGGCAGCATCACCGGCTACGTCTTCGCCCCGGACGACCCGGGCGCCGCCGTCCGCCTGCTGACGGACCCGTCGACCCGGATCGTCAGCCTCACCGTCACCGAGGGCGGCTACAACACGGACCACGTCACCGGCGGGTTCCTCACCGGGCAGGAGCACGTCGCCCACGACACCGCCGAACTGCGGGCCGGGCGCACCGGCGACCTGCGGACCTTCTTCGGGCTCGTCACCGCCGCCCTCGCCGGGCGCAGGGCGGCCGGGGCGACCCCGTTCACGGTCATGAGCTGCGACAACATCCAGGGCAACGGGGACGTCGCCCGGCGGGCGTTCACCGCCTTCGCCGAGGGGGTCGACGCGGACCTCGCCGCGTGGGTGCGCGACCACGTCGCGTTCCCCAACTCGATGGTCGACCGGATCACCCCGGAGACGACCGACGACGACCGCGCGGACATCCGCCGGCGCGGCTACGTCGACGCCTGGCCCGTCGTCGCCGAGGACTACACGCAGTGGGTCCTCGAGGACTCCTTCACCGACGGCCGGCCGCCGCTCGAGGAGGTCGGCGTCGAGGTCGTCGCGGACGTGGTGCCCTACGAGCTCATGAAGCTGCGGCTCCTCAACGCCTCCCACCAGGCGCTGTGCTACCTCGGGTACCTCGCCGGCCACCGGATGGTCCACGACGTCATGGCCGACCCCCGCTTCCGGCGGTTCCTCCTGGCGTACATGGAACGGGAGGCCACGCCGACGCTCCGCCCGCTGCCCGGCGTCGACCTCGACCGGTACCGCCACACGCTCATCGAGCGGTTCGGCAACACCGCGGTGAAGGACACCGTCGCCCGGCTGTGCGCGGAGAGTTCCGACCGCATCCCGAAGTGGCTGCTCCCGGTCGTGCGCGAGAACCTCGCGGCCGGCCGGCCGGTGCTCCTCGCGGCCGCGGTCGTCGCCGCCTGGGCGCGGTACGCCGAGGGCACCGACGAGCAGGGCCGCCCGATCCGCGTCGTCGACCGGATGGCCGACCGGCTCACCGCCGCCGCGCAGGGGTACCGGACCGACCCGCTGTCCTTCCTCCGCGACCGCGAGGTCTTCGGCGACCTCGTCGACGAGCCCAGGTTCACCGCCGCGTACGCCCGCGTCCTGGAGTCCCTGCACACCCGGGGTGCGGACGCGACGCTGGACCTGCTCCTCGCCGAGCTCGACGCGGAGGCGGCCGCCGGGTCGGAGTGAGCGCCGGAGCGGGCGCCGGGGTGCGCGCCGCAGCCTAGTATCGGTGGACGTGACGCCCGGGACCGCGGCCGCACGCCGTCGTCCCCGTCCCCGCCGAGACCAGGAGGCACCATGTCCCCCACCCCGAACCCCCGGCCGACCATCACCGACGTCGCCGCCGCCGCGGGGGTGTCGACGTCGACGGTCTCCCGGGTGCTCCGCGGGGACGGGCGGGTGGCGGACGCGACCCGGACCCGGGTCACGGAGGTCGTGCGTGACCTCGGGTACGTGCCGACGGCGGCGGCGCGGTCGATGCGCGGCGGGTCCCTGCGCACGGGCGGGGGCGAGTCCCTGGGCCTGCTCATCCGCAACATCGACTCGCCGTACTACGCGCGGTTGAACCTGCTGCTCCAGAAGCGGTTGCGCGCCCGGGGGTTCCACGTCGTCCAGGAGACGGTCGTCGGCCCGCACCCGGTGAGTGAGGAGGAGCTGCTCGCGAACATCGCCTCGCTGCGGGTGCGGGGCATCCTCGTCGCCAGCGGCAGTGTGCCGTCGCCGGTGCTCGTCGAGTGGTCGTCCCGGGTGCCGTTGGTCGTCGTCGCGCGGCCGGACCCGTCGCCGGGGGTGCACTGCATCGCGAACGACGAGCCGGCGAACGGCCGGGCGCTCGCCGGGCACCTGCACGCGCTCGGTCACCGGCGGATCGTCGTCGAGGTGGTGGACCCCGCCCACTCCCTCGGGTCCCACGTGCGCAGCGCGGCGCTCGTCGCGCGGGCGCGGGAGCTCGGCGTGGAGGTCACGGAGTACGACGTCACCGCCGGGCACGACGTGGACGACCTCGTCGACCGGGTGGTCCGGGGGACGGGGGCGACGGCGGTGGCGTGCCTGCACGACCGCCTGCTGCTCGCGGTGTGGCGGGGGCTGCGGGCCCGGGGCCTGTCGGTCCCCGGCGACGTGTCGTTGACGGGCAGCGACGGGTTGACCGACGGTGTCGACCTGCTGGGGTTGACGACGGTGCGGCAGCCCGTCGAGCGGATCGCGGAGCTCGCCGGGGATCTCGTCGTCGACCTCGTCGGGGGCGGGGGTCCGGACCCGGCCGACGGCCCGGTGCGCCGGACGGTCCCGGGCTGGTTGCTGACAGGGACGACGGCCGGTCCGCCGCCCCGCCGCTGAGCGGCTCAGAACCTCAGCAGCGGCGGGAAGGCCACCATGCTGTCGAACACGGAGAACGCCGGCGGGTCGAGCCGGAGGACCGGCCCGTCCTGCGTGAGGGTCCGCAGGTACCCGTCCTCCAGCGCGCGGAGCCGGTCGTCGGGCAGCGCGGTGTCCCGCAGCCGGTAGGCCAGGGTGACGTGGAAGCGGTAGCCGTCGCCGGCCCCCTCCCCCGGGGTCGCCGCCGCGGCGCGACCGGAACCGCCCGCGCCCCACACGGCCTCCCACACGGCGGCGCGGAACCGTTCCAGGGTCCCGCCGTCGACGGGGTCGACGACGACCGCCGCGTTGCCCCGCAGGGTGACCTCCCGGACGGTGACGTCGACGGGCCCGACGGGCGGCAGGTCGGCCGCGGTGAGCCGGTGCAGCACCCCGAGGGCGCGGTCCCGGTGCGTCATGCCGGGGGTCACCCACCGGGGCATCGTCCCGTCGGCGCCGTCGGCCCCGGCGGCGCTCATGCCCGGCGCGACGGTCATGTGGAGGCTCGACGCCGGGTGGCGGGTGAGTTCGCCGGCGGGGACGTCGCGCCGGAGGGCGGCGAGGACGTCCGCGCCGTGGCGCAGGGCCGGGGAGGCGTCCGGCACCGGGGAGATGATGCTCCACCCGTGGTAGCGCCGGGGTTCCTCCGGGGTGTGCCATTTCGCGAGGGCGTCGCGCCGTTCCGCGTCGGCCGCCCGGACCCGCGTCTCCTGCGCCGTCCGTGTCACTTCTGGGTCGCCTCCACTCTCGTCTCGTACCGCCGGACGGCGGTCTCGGCCTTGTCCTGCACCTCGGCGAACTGTTCCCGGGGTGACTCCCCGGCCGCGATCCGCGCCATGGCGGTGCGCACGTCCGCGCGGACCTCGTTGAGGGCGCCGAGGTGGCAGCCGGCGGTGACGGGCGTGGCCGGGGTGCGGGCCTCGTTGTCGAGGAGCACCCGGCGGTTCGCGTCGGCGGACGCCCGGGCGGCCTGCGCCGCCTCGGCGGTCGAGGGCAGGTAGCCGGTGGTCTTCAGCACGTCGCCCTGGAAGGCCGCGGACCCGACGAAACGGACGAACTCGGCGGCCGCGCGGAGGCGGGCGCCGTCCTTCCCCTCCTTGAGCACCCACAGCGAGTTCCCGCCCGGGGCGGACCCCGTGCGGTCCGAGACCCGGGGCATGGGGGCGACGGTGACGTCGATCTTCGCCTTCTCGACGGCGGAGAGGCCGCCGGAGGAGTTGAAGAGGATGCCGACGGTGCCCGCGCTCAACGCGCCGACGAGTTTGTCGCCGGACGTGCCGAGGTTGGCCAGGGACCCGTCGGCGTACATCGCCGCGAGCCGGTCCCAGAGGTCGAGCAGCGCCGGGTCGTCGGCGTTGAGGGCGGTGGCCCGGGTGTCGCCGACGCCGTTGCCGGGCGTGCACCACAGCCGGTCCGACGCGGCGGCGAACTGCTCGGCCCACCAGCTGTCGACGGGGAACGTCAGCCCGGCCCGGCCGGTCACCCGGTGGATCGTCTGCGCGGCCCCGAGGACGTCGTCGAACGTGCGCAGCCCGGCGGGGTCGACGCCCGCCTCCCGCAGCACGGCGTTGTTGAGGTACATCACCGGCTGGGAGACGAACATCGGCATGGACCACAGGGTGCCGGCGGTCTCGTAGTAGTTGCGGACGATGGGCAGGAGGCCGTCGGCGACGGTACGGCCGTCGGCCCCGAGGAGGTCCTGCACGGGTTCGACGATGCCGGAGTCCCGCATGTACGCGGACTGCACGTCGGAGGCCTGCATGAGGGTGGGCACGTCGCCGGTCTGGATGCTCGCGGCGAGTTTGGCGAAGGTGTCCTCGTATCCGCCCTGGTAGGAGGCCTCGACGGTGATGCGGCCGCGGTGGGCGTCGTTGAACTCCGCCACCTTCTGCTTGAGGTAGTCCCCGGCCGCCCCGGAGACGCCGTACCAGAACTGGACGGTGACGGCACCGTCGGCGGTGACCTGTTCGGCGGTGCCGCCACCGCACGCGGCGACGCCGAGGAGGCCGGTGGCGGCGAGGGCCGCGGCGACGGTCCGGGCGACGGTCCGGGTGGCCGTCCGGGCGGCGCGGGGTCGGGACAGGCGGGTCATTTCACCGCTCCTTCCGTCAGGCCCCGGCTGAGGTGGCGTTGGCCGAGCAGCACGAGGACGAGCATGGGCAGGGACGCCAGGAGCAGGCCCGCGAGGACCATCCCGGTGTCGGAGGAGTTCTCGCTGGACAGGGACTTCAGGCCCGGCTGGATCGTGCGCACCTCATCCGACATCGTCACGAGCAGCGGCCACATGTAGCCGTTCCACGCGGCGACGGCGGAGGTGATGAGCGCGGTCATGCACACCGGCGCGTTGAGGGGGAGGACGAACTGGACGAGGAACCGCAGCGGTCCGACGCCCTCGAGGCGGGCGGCCTCGTGGATCTCCGTCGGGAACCGGCGGAACGCCTGGATGAACAGGAAGATCGTCAGCGCGTTCGCGAGGAACGGCAGGAAGATCGCCGGGACCTGGTCGTAGAGCCCGAGCTGCCGGACGGTGAGGAAGTTGCCGAGGATGTTGACCTCCTGGGGCAGCATCATGGGGACGACGAGCGCCACCGCGATGACGCCGGTGAACCGCATCCGGCCGAAGACCAGGGCGTACGCGGCGAGGACCGCGGTGACGAACTGGGCGGCGGTCTGGACGACCGTGACGGTGACGCTGTTGAGCAGCTGGTCGGTGATGGACGACCGGTCCCAGGCGTTGCGGATGTTCTCGAGGGTCCACCCGTCGCCGACGAGCCCGCCGATCCCGCCGGTGAGGGCGGTCGTCGGGTGGAGCGCGCCGAGGACGGCGTAGATCACGGGCGCGGCGACGGCGAGGGCGGTCAGCGTGAGCCACACGACCGTGAGGACGGTGCCGACGGTCACGCGGGACCGCCGGGGGCGGCGCGCGGGGCGCGGGGGTTTCCGGGTCGGGTGTGTCGTGGTCGTGGTGGTCACCGGTACGTCACCTTCCGTGCTGACAGGGCGAACTGCACCGCCGAGAGGACGACGATGAAGACCGCGAGGACCATGCCGCTCGCCGCGGCACTGGAGTAGTCGTTGGTGGAGTCGCCGAAGGCCCGGGTGTAGAGGTCGACGACGAGCGTCTGCGTGGCCCCGGCGGGTCCGCCGCCGGTGAGCGCGTTGATGACGGTGAACTCCCGCAGCGCCGCGACGGACTGGGTCACCGCGAGGAAGAGCAGCATCGGCGCGATCGAGGGCACGAGCATGTGGCGGATGTAGCGCAGGCCCGTGCAGCCGTCGAGCCCCGCGGCCTCGGTGATGTCGCCGGGGACGCCGTCGATCGCGGCGAGGAGCAGGAGCACGACGAAGGAGATCCCGGCCCACGTGTCGACGACGAGCACGGACACCCGCGCCCACCCCGCGTCGGTGAGCCAGCCGACCGGGCCGAGGCCGACGAGGTCGGCGAGCTGGTCGGCGGGGCCGACGGACGGGGCGAGGATCTGGGAGAAGATGAGGGCCCCGACGGCGGTGGACACGGCCATGGGGATGAGCACGGCGCTGCGGAGGACGGCGGTGCCGCGCAGCCGGCGGGCGAGCGGCACCGCGATCGCGAGGCCGAGGACGAGCTTGACGACCGTCGAGGCGACGGTGAACACGAGCGTCCAGGCGAAGGTGGACCAGAACTCGCCGCTGGAGAGCATGACGGTGTAGTTCTCCAGGCCGGCCCACCCGGCGGGCCGGCCGAAGAGGTCGGTGGCCTGGAAGGACAGGACGACGGCGCGGAGGAACGGGTAGTAGTCGAACACCGCGAACAGGAGCAGGGCGGGCAGGAGGAACAGCCAGGGCCACAGGGGGCGGCGCCGGGCGGCGGCCCGGGCGCGGGCGGGGCTCGGTGCGGTCACGGCCGGATCGCCCCCTCCCCGTCGGTGTCGAACCAGTGCGCGGCGCCGGGGCGGATGCGCAGGCCGACGCGGGTCCCGGCCGCGGGGGCGGCGTCCCGGGTGGTGCGGACGATCACGGGGTGGTCGTCGTCGACCCCCTGGTCCCCGGGCACCGTGCGGACGTAGCAGTCGCTGCCGGTGTCCTCGACGAAGCGCACGGTGACCGTGAGGTCGGCGTCGGGGCCGTCCGGGGTGACGAACTCCAGGTCCTCGCAGCGGACGCCGAGGGTGACCCGCCCGGTCGGCGCGGCCTCCCGGATGTCGCGGGGGACGGCGACGGTCGTGGCGCCGGCGTGGGCGGTCGCGCCCCCGTGGCCGTCGAGGACGAGCGGGAGGAGGTTCATCGACGGCGAGCCGAGGAACCCGGCGACGAAGAGGTTGCCGGGCCGGTCGTAGAGCTCGCGCGGCGTGCCGACCTGCTGGAGGCGGCCGTCGGCGAGGACGGCGATGCGGTGGGCCATCGTCATGGCCTCGACCTGGTCGTGGGTGACGTAGACGGTCGTGGTGCCGAGCCGGCGCTGGAGGTCGACGATGTTCGCGCGGGTGGCGACGCGGAGGACGGCGTCGAGGTTGGACAGGGGCTCGTCCATGAGGAACACGGACGGGCGGCGGGCGATGGCCCGGCCCATGGCGACGCGCTGCCGCTGGCCGCCGGAGAGGTCGCGGGGCCGCCGGTCGAGGTGGTCGGCGAGGCCGAGGAGCGCGGCGACCTCGCGGACGCGGGTGCGGCGTTCGTCGGCGTCGATGCCCTGCATGCGCAGGGCGAACTCCATGTTCTGCCCGACGGTCATGTGGGGGTAGAGGGCGTAGGTCTGGAAGACCATGGCGATGTCGCGGTCGGCGGGGGCGACGCCGGTGACGTCGCGGCCGCCGAGCCGGATCGCGCCGGAGGTGACGTCCTCCAGCCCGGCGATCATGCGCAGCGTGGTGGACTTCCCGCTGCCGGAGGGGCCGACGAGGGCCATGAACTCGCCGTCCTCGACGGTGAGGGTGAGCGAGTCGATGGACGGGGTCGTGGCGTTGTCGTGGATGAGGGTGGCGTTGTCGAAGACGATGGCTGACACGGGGGGTGCCTCCGTGGGTGTGACGGACGGGGACGGGCGGGGCCCGCGACGGCGGCCGGTGCCGGTCGGTGCCGGGCGGTCGGTGCCGGGGGCGGGTCCGGTTCCCGGGGACCACTGCGGTTCGACGACGTGACGGCGCCGCGGCACGGCGGGCGCCTCACCCCTCTGGTCGTGGGAACGTTCCCATGGGATCATGAAAGGCTGTGCGCTGTATGTTTGTCGGGTGAACTTTCGGTGAAGTTCTGTCGTACGGCAGATTTATGGGAACGTTCTCTACCAGGCCTTCACCTCCCGGGCCTTCAGCTCACGGGGCTCCACCTCACGGGGGCGTCCCCTCACCCCCCGCGCCGCGGCTGGCAGTGCGGGCACCACCAGATGATGCGCTCGAGCTCGCCGTCGTCGCCCCCGGCGTCCGGCCCCCCGAGGACCCCGGTGCGCAGCGTCGTCCCGCACCTCCGGCACGGCCGGTCCGCGCGGCCGAAGACCCAGTTCCCCCACCCCGGCCGCCGGTCGCCGGTGAACACCCGCCGGGGTTCGGACCGGTTGTCCCACATCGTCCGGCGGGCGAGGTCCAGCGCCCGGACGGCCCGCTCCTCCCCCACCGCGGCGACGCTGTCCCGCGGGTCCACGCCGGCGAGGAAGCACACCTCCGCCCGGTACTCGTTGCCGATCCCGGCGACGACCCGCTGGTCCAGCAGTGCCGCCCCGACCGGCCGCCCGGGCCGCGCGAGGAGCCGCCGGACGGCCTCGGCGCGGCCGTCGTCCCCCCACCCGGGGTCGAGGATGTCCGGCCCCAGATGCCCGATGACCTGCGGATACTCGTCCGCGTCGAGGAGCCGCACGAACCCCAGGCTGTGCCCGACGGTCTCGATCGCGGGGCCGCCGGGGTGCTGCGGGGGGAAGCGGAGGACGACGCGCGCCGTGTGCGCCGGGCGCCTCCACCGGTCGCCGACGCGGTGGACGGACCACACCCCCTCCATCCGCAGGTGGGTGTGGAGGATGCGCCCGCCGGCGTCGATGAAGAAGTGCTTGCCGTACGGCCACACCCGGCGCACCGTGCGGCCGGTGAGGTCCTCCGTGGCGTGGCGGGGCACGCGGATGTCGCAGTGGGTGACGGTGCGGCCGGTCATCCACTGCATCCGCTCGGAGAGCTGGAGGACGGAGTCCCCTTCCGGCATGTCTCACCTCCGCCGGGTCGTGCGGTCACGGGGTCACGGGGTCACGGGGTCGTGCGGCCGGTGGCGTCCGAGGATACGCCGCCGGCCCCGCGCCGCGGCCCCGGACCACCGCCCCGCGCGCCCCGTCACCCGCGCACGCTCAGCCCCTTCGGCGTGAGCCGCGCCCCGGCGGCGACCCACGCCCGGGTGTCGGCCTCCATGACGTCCCGGCCGTTGAGCCGCTCCACCGTCACCGGGGAGACCCGCCCCGCCCGCACCGCGTCGGCGAGCACCCCGACGACGGTCGCCACGTCCTCCGCCGGCACGGCGTCGTCCCCCGGTGCGGCGTCGTCGAAGGAGGGCGGGCCGAAGACGGTCACCGTCCGCCCGCCCCGGGTGAGGTGGGCGAGGCACCGGCCCCGGGAGAGGACGACGAGCGCCCCCGCGCCCCGCGTCGGCGTCGACCCGGACGCCGGCCAGGGCAGGGCCGCCCCGAACGGGTTCGCCGGGTCGGCGGCGGCGAGGAGCACCGGGGGCGTGTCCCCGCCGGACCGGGAGTCCTCCGTGCGCCGCAGCTGGTCGATGACCCCGCGGGAGGCGAACTGCGCCCCGCCGAGCCCGTCGACGACGTACCCGCGCAGCACCGCGCCGCTGTCCTCCCACGCGGAGAGCGTGCGGTAGACCTGCGCGAACCCGCCCTCGGCGTGTTCGGCGACGATCGAGCCGCGGGTGACGACGCCGTAACGGTCGAGCCACGCCTCCCCCTGCGCGACGGCCCGGTCGGCGGCGGAGGTCGAGGGCTCCGGCGCGGCCGACCAGCGGCCCGGCGCGCCGGCGTGCGCGTTCATCGCCTCCCGCCGGGCCCGCACCTCCTCCGAGCGGACGGTCTGGGCGAACGTCGTGCGGCCCATGCGCAGGCGCCCGGCCCCGCGGCCCCGGTCCCGGCCCCGGCGCGGCGCGCGGTGGGCGCTGCCGGCGCGCGTGCCCGACCCCGGACGGCCCACCCCGGCGAGCCGCGCGCGGAGCGGGGCGAAGGAGTCCGGGGTGACGAGCCCGGCGTCGAAGAGCTCCCACAGGGCGTCGTCGACGGCGGCGTGGTCGGCGTCCGCGCCGAGCGCCCGGGTGACCTCCGCGGCGAGGAACGCGCCCCCGCCGCGCAGGTGTCCGTGGACCGCCGCGGCGAGCGGGCCGACGGCCGTGCCCTCCCCCGGCTCCGGCAGGAGCACCGGGGCGAGGTCCGCGGGCAGGAGCATGACCAGCGGGTCGTCCGTCCCCGCGGTGCCCGCGCCGACGGCGAGGACCTCCCCGGTGGCGAGGAGGTCGTCGAGGTCCGCGGGCCGGACGTCCGGGATCCGCGCGGGGAGGACGACGGTCTCCCACGCGCTCGCCGGGAGGGCGCAGCCGGCGAGCTGTTCGAGGACGCCGGGCAGCTCGTCCCGGGTGCACTGGCCGAGGCCGTGCCAGGACGCGACGAACTCCGCGTAGGTCTGCGGGCTCACCGGGTCGAGCGCACCCCGGGCGCGGGCCAGCGTCGCCGCGCGGAGCCGCCGGAGGACGGCGACGTCGACGAACCGCGTCGTCCCCTCCCCGGGTCCCTCCCCCGCCCCGCCGGTGTCCCCGCCGACCTCGAACACCCCGGACTCGAGGCGTCGTCCCTGCACCCACCGGCGCAGCACCGCCCCGGCCGTGGCCACCCCGAGCCCGAACTCCGCCGCGGCCTCGGCGGCCGTGAACGGCCCCCGGCCGCGCGCCCACCGCAGGAGCAGCTGGTCGACGGCGTCCCGGACGGTCCCCGTGTCCGCGGCGACCCCCGGCGGCACGGGCACGCCGAGCCCGTCGCGGAGCAGCGGCGCGTCCTCGACGACGGCCAGCCGCCCGGTCCCGCCGACCCGCACCGCGCACACCCGGCGCGGGATCATCGCCCGGACCGCGTCCAGGGTCGCGGCACGGGCGGCGGCGTCGCCGTCGCAGCGGCGCTCCACCTCCTCCGGGGTCAACGGCCCGAGTTCGCGGAGCATGTCGACGACCTGCTCGGCGGAGCGGGCCCGCCGGCCGTCGGCGAGCCACTGGAGGGCGGCCACGGTGTCCGCGACGACGTCCGCGTCGAGGACGAGTCCCCCGCCGCTCCGGCCGAGCACCGCGGCGAGCAGCGCCGGGTCGACGGCCAGCGCGGCGGAGCGTTCCGCGGAGTCCCCCTCGTACATGAACGCGCCGGTGTAGCTGAACAGGAGGGACCGGGCGAACTCGCCGGGGGTGTCGGTCGTGACCTCGGCGACGCGCACCCGCCCGCCCGCGGCCCCGGCGGCGGCCCCGGCGGCGGCGGTGACGAGCCGGGCGAGGGCGTCGAGGTCGTAGACGTCGTGGAGGCATTCGCGCATCGTCTCGACCATGACGGGGAACTCCGGGTGCTGCCGGGCGACGTCGAGCAGCTGGGCGGCCCGCTGCCGCTGCTGCCACAGCGGCTGACGCGCCCCGGGGCTGCGGCGGGGCAGCAGGAGCGACCGGGCGGCGCACTCGCGGAACCGGGCGGCGAAGAGCGCCGACCCGCCGACCGCGCCGGTGACGTCGCCGAGGACGAGGTCCGCGGGGGCGCCGGCGTCGTCCCCGACCCCGGTGAGGAGCTCCACCCCGGGCGGCTCCTCGGTGTACGGCAGCCGCAGGACGATCCCGTCGTCCCCGGCGACGGGCATGGCGTCGATCCCGGAGCGGCGTTCGAGCTCCACCCCGAGCGCGAGGGCCCACGGCGCGTTGACGCCCCGGCCGTACGGGGAGTGGACGACGACGCGCCAGTCCCCGACCTCGTCCCGGAAGCGTTCGACGAGGAGCGTGCGGTCGTCGGGCACGGTCCCGGTGGTCTCCCGCTGGCTGGCGTAGAAGGAGTCGAGGTTGGCCCGGGTGTTGTCGTCGAGGAACGGGGCGTCCCGCAGGTCGCCGTCGCCGCCCCGGCCCCAGGCGCGGCGGCAGCGGCCGATGACGGCGGCGAGCCCGGCGGGGCGGCCCTCGCCGTCGCCGGTCCAGAACGGCAGGCGGCCCGTGTGGCCCGCGGCGGGGACGACGACGACCCGGTCGCGGGTGATGTCGGTGATGCGCCAGCTGGACGCGCCGAGGGTGAAGACGTCGCCGACGCGCGACTCGTAGACCATCTCCTCGTCGAGCTCGCCGACCCGCCGGCCGCCGGTGCCGCCCGCCCCGCCGGTGCCGCCGTCGTCCCCGGTGGCGAGGAAGACGCCGAACATTCCCCGGTCGGGGATCGTCCCGCCGGAGGTCACGGCGAGCCGTTGCGCGCCGGGCCGGGCCTCGAGGGTCCCGGCGACGGGGTCGTAGACGACGCGGGGCCGGAGCCCGGCGAAGTCGGTCGAGGGGTAGCGGCCGCTGACGAGGTCGACGACGCCGTCGAACGCCTCCCGGGGCAGGGCGGCGTAGGGGTGGGCGCGGCGGACGCGGCGGAACCAGTCCTCGACCGCGACCGTGCCGGCGCGCGCCCCGTCCCCGTCGTCCCCGTCCCCGTCGTCCCCGTCGAGCCCCGCGACGACGGCGGCCTGCGCGGTGACGGCGACGGTCTGCTGGGCGAGCACGTCGAGCGCGTTGGTGACGACCTCGACGGGTTCGAGGTCGCCGGCGAGCATCCGGTCGACGACGACCGTCGCGATCTCCGCGTCCTGCCGGTGCAGCGGGTACACCGTGCCGGAGGACACCGCGCCGACGGTGTGCCCGGCGCGGCCGAACCGCTGCACCGCCGCGGACACCGACGGCGGGGCCCCGACCTGGATGACGTGGTCGACGAGCCCCATGTCGATGCCGAGCTCGAGGCTCGACGTCGCGACGACGCACCGCAGCTCCCCGGACTTCAGCGCGGCCTCGATGTCCGCCCGTTCGTCCTTCGACACGGACCCGTGGTGCGCCCGGGCGATGACCGCCGGCGCCCCGGGCACCCGCGCGGACTGGGCCATGACCTGCGCGGGGTCGCGGCGGGTCGGCGCGGCGAGCGCGTCCGGGTCGTGCTCCTCGGCCCACATCTCGTTGAGCGCGCCGGTGAGGCGTTCGGCGGTGCGCCGGGCGTTGACGAACACGAGCGTCGAGCGGTGCCGGGTGATCCGCCCGTAGACGGCCCGCTGCACGTGCGGCCACACGGAGCGTTGCGTGGGCAGGGCGGACTCCCGGTCCACCCCGGAGGCCACGCGTCGCCCGCTGCCGGGAGGGGTCGCCCCGCCGACGCCCTCGCCGATGAGGGTGGGGCCGACGAGCGCGTCGTCGACCGGCGGGTCCCCGTCCCCGACCTCCACCCCGTCCCCGGCACCGTCCCCGGCACCCTCGCCGTCGATCCCGGGCGGGTCCCGGAAGTCCTCGACGACGCTCCGCACGTGGACGTCCCACGCCTTGTGCGCCGGGGGGTTGACGACGGTCACCGGCCGGTCGCCGCCGAGGAACGCCGCGACCGTGTCCACCGGGTTGACCGTCGCGGACAGCCCGATGCGCTGCACGGGCGCCCCCGTCACGGCCTCGAGGCGTTCGAGGCTCAGCGCGAGGTGGCTGCCGCGCTTCGTCCCGGCGACGGCGTGGATCTCGTCGACGATGACGGTGTCGACGTCCCGGAGCGTCCCCGCCGCCTTCGAGGTGAGCATGAGGTAGAGCGACTCGGGGGTGGTGATGAGGATCTCGGGCGGGGTGCGCAGCAGCCGCGCCCGCTCCGCGGCGGGGGTGTCCCCCGACCTCACCCCCACCCGGACGGGTGCGACGTCGTCGCCCGTCGCCTCCGCCGTCCGCGCGATGCCCGCGAGCGGCACGGCGAGGTTCCGGTCGACGTCCACGCCGAGGGCCTTCAGCGGCGAGATGTACAGCACCCGCGTCCCCGACCCGGGGGTGCGCCCGGACCGCCCGGAGCGCGGCGTCGTCCCCCTCCCCGCACCGGCCCCCGCCCCCGGTCCGGGGTCGTCCCCACCGTCGGTGTGCTGGAGAAACCCGCCCGGACTCAGCCGGGACAGGGCCCAGAGGAAGGCGGCGAGGGTCTTGCCCGACCCCGTCGGGGCGACGACGAGCGCGTGCTCCCCCGCCGCGACGGCCCGCCACGCGGCCCGCTGGACGGCCGTCGGCTCCGTGAAGACCTCGCGGAACCACGCCGCGACGGGCGGGTGGAACAGGTCCAGCGGATCGTCCGCCGGGTCGCCCGCCGGATCACCGTGAGAGCTGTCACCGGGGGCCGGGGCTCGTGTGACCATCCCCTCAACCTACTAGGGTGTCAGGCATGACGGCGAACGTAGATGATGCGACGCTCACCCTCCGCCTCGCGCTCGGCACCGGCGAGATCCTCAAGGGTGTGCGGAACGTGGGCCTGCTCCGCGGCACCGAACTGGGCGACGCGGGCGACGCGCTCGCCCAGGACTGGATCGCACGGGTCCTGCTCCAGCACCGGCCGCACGACGGCTTCCTGTCCGAGGAGGCGGCGGACAGCCCCGACCGGCTGGACAACGACCGCGTGTGGATCGTCGACCCCCTCGACGGGACGAAGGAGTTCGCCGGCGGCCGCCAGGACTGGGCCGTGCACATCGCCCTCGTCGAGGACGGCCGGGTGACCCACGCCGCCGTCGGGATGCCCGACCTCGGCCGCGTGTTCCACACCGGGGAGGTCCGCGCGGTCCTCGGCCCGCGGACGAACCGGCTGGTCATCTCGCACAACAGCACGCCCACGATCGCCGGGCACATCGCCGGGGCCCTGGGGATGGAGACGACGACGATGGGCTCGTGCGGGGCGAAGGCCATGAGTGTGCTCCTGGGGGACAACGACGCCTACGTCCACGCGGGCGGGCAGTACGAGTGGGACAACGCCGCGCCGGTGGGCGTGTGCCTCGCCGCCGGGCTGCACTGCAGCCGCCTCGACGGCAGCGAGCTCACCTACAACCACGAGTCGACGTACCTGCCGGACCTGCTCATCTGCCGCCCCGAGCTCGCCGGCCCGGTCCTCGACGCCGCCGCGGA
Source organism: Corynebacterium bovis DSM 20582 = CIP 54.80 (assembly GCF_030408615.1). NCBI lineage: Bacteria > Bacillati > Actinomycetota > Actinomycetes > Mycobacteriales > Corynebacteriaceae > Corynebacterium > Corynebacterium bovis. Next base: position 1,998,837 of record NZ_CP047187.1, read on the forward strand.
CTTCCACGCCGAGCACGGGTCGTACTCGCTGTAGCGGGCCCGACGACCCCGACGACGCACGGACCGCCTCCGCCACCTACTCTCGTAGCCATGAGCCAGACCCCGCCCACCCCCTACGAGGACCTCCTCGCGGAGATCCTCGCCCACGGGACCCGCAAGGACGACCGCACCGGCACCGGGACGACCTCCCTGTTCGCCCGCCAGATGCGCTTCGACCTGTCCGCGGGTTTCCCGCTCGTCACGACGAAGAAGGTCCACCTGAAGTCCGTCATCGGGGAGCTGCTGTGGTTCCTCCGGGGGGACTCGAACGTGCGGTTCCTCCACGACCACGGCATCTCCATCTGGGACGAGTGGGCGGACGCCGAGGGCGACCTCGGCCCCGTCTACGGCGTCCAGTGGCGCAGCTGGCCCACCCCGGACGGCCGGCACATCGACCAGATCGCCCGGGCCGTCGAGACCCTGCGGACGAACCCGGACTCGCGGCGCACGATCGTCAGCGCGTGGAACGTCGCGGAGCTCGACGCAATGGCCCTCCCCCCGTGCCACCTGCTGTTCCAGCTGTACGTCGCGGACGGCACCCTGTCCTGCCAGCTCTACCAGCGCAGCGCGGACATGTTCCTCGGCGTGCCGTTCAACATCGCCAGTTACGCGCTGCTCACCCACATGTTCGCCCAGCAGGCGGGCCTGGAGGTCGGCGAGTTCGTGTGGACCGGCGGGGACTGCCACATCTACGACAACCACGTCGAGCAGGTGAAGCTGCAGCTCAGCCGGGAGGCGCGCCCGTTGCCGCGGCTGCGCCTGCGCCCCGCGCCGGACATGTTCAGTTACGGGTTCGACGACATCTCCGTCGAGGGGTACGACCCGCACCCGGCGATCCGGGGGGAGGTGGCGGTGTGACCGGCACGCACGGCGCCCCACGGGACGACGCCGCCCGGGCGGGGGACGACGCCGCCCACCCGCCGCTCGACCTCGCGACGGTGCGGGCGGACCTGCCGGACGACGTCGAGATCGCGATGATCTGGGCGCAGACGACGGCCGGGGTCATCGGCGACGGCGCGGACATGCCCTGGCACCTGCCCGAGGACCTCCGGCACTTCACCGACTCGACGCGCGGCGCGCCCGTCGTCATGGGCCGGATCTCGTGGGAGGCCCTCGCCGACGGGTACCGCCCCCTGCCCGGCCGCGTGAACATCGTCGTCAGCCGGGACGGGTCCTACGACGCCCCCGGCGGGACGGTCGTCACGTCCGTGCCCGCGTCCGTGTCCGCCGCGGCGGAGGCGCTGCGCGACGGCTCCGCCACCGGCCGCACCGTGTGGATCCTCGGCGGCGGGCAGATCTACCGGCAGTGTCTGCCGGTCTCCGACCGCGTCGTCGTCACGGAGATCGGGTGCGGGTCCCCGGACCGGTTCACCGTCACGGCCCCGTCGATGGACGACGCCGTGCGCACCGGGGAGTGGGAGGTCTCGTCCGGCCCGTGGCTGACCTCGGAGAACGGCACCGCCCTCACCGGCGAGACGCACCTGCGCTACCGCATCCGCGAGTACACGCGCACGTCGCGTCGTCGTCCCCTGCACCCCTGACCCCCACCCCACCCCGACCCCCGAGGAGAACCGATGACCGACCGCCCCGCCCTGTCCGACCTCGCCGCGACCTACCACAACGGCGCCGCCGAGGGGGACGACACCGTCACCCTGTACACGACCACGTGGTGCCCGTTCTGCTCCCGGCTCACCCGGGCCCTCGACCGCACGGGCACGCCGTACACGCGCGTCGACGTCGAGGACAACCCGACCGCCGGGCGGTGGGTGGAGTCCGTCAACGGCGGTAACCGCGTGGTGCCGACGGTCCACTTCGCCGACGGCTCGCACGCGACGAACCCGCCGGCCAGCGCGGTGCGGCAGTGGCTGGAGGGCCACCGGGGCGAGTGACGGACCCCTCCGGCGAACCGCACAATATGCTGAGGATTCCCTCATAAACCCGTGACATCCCCGTCCCGGGCTTCTACTCTGACGCCACCCCGCCCCGCGGGGCCGCCACCACCGGCCGTCAGAGAGGACCAGCCCGTGACCACCACGCACCGCCACCCGGCGCCACCGCCCCACCCGTCCCCGGAGAAGGGAGGGCGGTGACATGCTCCAGCTCGACTCCGTCTCCGTCACCTACCACCGGCTGGGGAGGACGACGACCGCCCTCGACAACGTCTCGCTCGACATCGGCTCCGGCTTCACCGCGCTCATCGGCCCGAACGGCGGTGGGAAGTCCACGCTCATGGGTGTCGCCACCACCCTGATCGCCCCCCGCCACGGCACCCTGACCTACGACGGCACGCCCGTCACCCGCTCGACCGTCGACGAGTACCGCAGGTCCGTCGGGCTCGTCCCCCAGAACGTCTCCTTCGTCCCCTCCATGACCTGCGAGGACACCCTGGAGTACATCGGGTGGACCTACTCCATGACCCGGTCGGCGGCCCGCGCCCGCGGCCGCGAACTGCTCGAGGCCTTCGAGCTCACCGCGAAGGCCGGGCAGCGGACCCGCGCCCTCTCCGGCGGGCAGCTGCGCCGCCTCGGTATCGCCGCCGCACTCATGAACCGTCCGGCCCTCGTCTTCCTCGACGAGCCCACGGTCGGCCTCGACCCCGAGGTGCGCGTCGAGGTCCGCAAGGTCATCCGCGCGGTGAGCCGGGAGGCGTCCGTCGTCATGTCCACCCACATGGTCGAGGACCTCCGGTTCATCGACGGCACCGTCGCGGTCCTCGCCGCCGGCTCCCTCGCCTACGTCGGCACGTGGGACGACCTCTCCTCCCGGGTTCCCGACGTCGCCGAGACCGAGGGCAGCAGCTTCGAACTCGCCTACCGTGACCTCATCGCGGAGGTGCGCGCGTCATGACCGTCCTGCGCAGACTCGGGTCCCCCACATCCCTCCTCCTCGGCGTCGCCGGGCTCCTCGCCGTGGCGGGCATCTCCTTCGCCCAGTCCACCGGCGAGATGGGGATGACCTACCAACGGTGGGCGGACACCCTGGAGTCGATGACCTCCGCCGTCGCGTACTGCGGCCCGGTCGCCGCCGCCGTCCCGGCGCTGACGACCGCACGCCTGTGCCGGCCCGGGGCCGCCACCGGGACGGGCCTCGGCAGCCGCGACCGGGGCCGCGCGGCCGTCACCGTCACGGCCGTGTGGGCCGGTTTCTCCTGTCTCGCGTACCTTGCGGGCCAGGTGCCGCTCATCGTCGTCACGTCGGGCTCGGCCACCGGCAGCCCCGCCCCCTACCTCCCGTCCGTCCTCGTCGCCCTCGTCTACCTGCTCGCCCTCAGCGTCATCGGGGCGGCCGTCGGGGCCGCGACCCGCTCCCTCCCCGTCATCGTCGCCCCCCTCCTCGCCGGTGGCCTGGCCTTCCTCGTCAACATCCCGGCCTCGAACGGAGTCCGGCCCGCCTGGCTCCTCTCCCCGGTGCGGTCCCCCGGGAGGTTCGTGACGACCCAGCCGACGCCCGGGTACTTCATCCTCCTCGTCGTCGCCGCCGGTGTCCTCCTCGCGGCGGCGTGGTTCGCGGTCCACCGCCTGCTCGCGGTGCCGGTGCGGTCGACCGCACCGGTCGCCGGCGCAGCGGTCGCCGCCGTCGCCCTGCTCGCGGGCGGCGGCGCGGCCGTGGCCGAACCGCTCACGGCGGCGGCCCCGACGCCGGTGTGCCGGGACATCGCCGGGCTGCCGGTATGCCTCGCCCCCGCGAACGAGCCGTTGCGGGAGCTCATCGCCCCCGGGGTGGCCTCCGTCCTCGCCCGCTACGGCCCCGGCGAGCGACCGGTCCGCGAACTCCGGGACCAGGATGCGGCCACCCCGACGGACACGAAGGACGTGCTCCTCATCGGCGTGAGCCGCGAGAACGACAGCACCGTCCCCGCCCTCCTCGCCGACAGCCTGGCCGGGACGTTCGCCTGCGGGGAGACCTCCCCGCCGGCGGCGGTCGCGACGAGCCTCGCCCTCGGGGCCTGGCTCCGCGAGGACGTCCCCGGGGACGGACAGATCGTGACCGACGACGGCACCTCCCAGCTGTCCCCCGGCTTCGGCGGGCCCGCCCCGGCGGAGATCCCGGCGGAGCCGAACGTCGCCGGGTCGTTGGAGGTCCCCTCGCTCACCGACCTCTCGACCGTGCCCGTCGCCGAGGTCCAGCGCCTCCTCCGGGAGAACCGGGAGGCCGTCGCCACGTGCACGTTCACGCTGCCCGCGGCCGACGGGGCGGGCCGGTGAGGCCCCGCCTCCACCCGGCGGTCCGCGTCCGGCACGCCGGGTTCGCCGTGGTGGTGTTCGTCCTCGCCGCCGTCTCCGTCTGGTTCGGCGGGGCCGCCGGCATCGAGTCCCCCCTCGGACGGACCCAGGTCTTCGGCGGAATCCCCGCCGGTGAGATCATCGTCGTGCTCCACGCGGCCCTCACCGCGGTCCTCCTCCACCCCCGGCTCATGCCGTGGGAACTCCGGAGACGGCCGACCCGCTGGGCCGCCGCCGGGGCCGCAGCGTGGACGGTCGGGTCCACCGCCGCCCTCGCGGTCGTCGTGTGGTCCCGCCTCATCGCGACGTACTCGACGCCGGAGGGACAGCCCCAGGCGGAGGTCGTCATCAACAACGCCCTGTTCACCGCGGGGGTGGTCCTCATCGGCGTGGTTCTCCTCGGACCGCTGCGCGGGGCCGCGACCGGGATGGCGGTGTACGTCGCCGGGTACCTCGTCCTCATGACCCGCTCCACGGAGTTCTTCTGGCCCCTCGCCGCCATGACGAAGCCCGGCGCGTGGTGGGACCCGTGGACCGTCGCGGTGACCGCCGCGGTGGTCGTCGTCGCCCTGGTCCTCCACCAGCGCTACGCGGGGGCGACGAACCGGGCCGTCTCCCACGGCGAGTGACCCGGCGGCCCGGGCCGGATTTTGTTTCCGAAACGTCCCGTGCCGCAGGTGTGGAGCCGGTACGTTCTAGCCCAACGCGGCCGGCCCCGGCCGCATCCGTCACGACCCCACGGGAGGCCTCCGATGAGCACCGCACCCCCGGGCACCGCCCCGGCCCCGACCCCCGAGCAGTTCCGGCGGACCCGGGACAGTGCGGAGTTCATCGAGCTCCGCCGCCGGATCCGGTCCTTCACCTTCCCCGCGACCGTGGCCGGGGTGCTGTGGTTCATCGTCTACGTCACCCTCGCGATGTTCGCCCCCGGGTTCTACTCCACCCCGGTGCTGGGACGGATCAACGTCGCGATCGTCATGGGCGTCCTCCAGTTCGTGCTCACCTTCGCGGTGACGTGGATCTACGTGCGCTACGCGGACCGGGAGATCGAGCCGCGCACCCGCGCGATCCGCGAACGGCTGGAGGCCGAGGCCCGCGCCGCGGCGGAGTCCTGACCCCGGCTCCCCGCCCCCGTCCCACCCCGCACCACCCCAAGGAGTACCCATGTCCCCGCTCCCGGAGACCGTGACCCTCGCCCAGTCCTCGTCGGGCAACCCGGTCCTCAACATCACCGTGTTCATCGCCTTCATCGCGGTGACCCTCTTCGTCGTCTTCCGCGTCGGCCGCACGACCTCGAAGGCCGCGGACTTCTACACCGGCGGCGCCCGGTTCTCGGGCCGCCAGAACGGCCTGGCCATCGCCGGTGACTACCTCTCGGCCGCGTCCTTCCTCGGCATCGTCGGCGGGGTCGCGCTCACGGGGTACGACGGCTTCCTCTACGCCGTCGGCTTCTTCGTCGCGTGGCTGCTGGCCCTCCTGCTCGTCGCCGAACCGCTGCGCAACACGGGGCGGTTCACGATGGCCGACGTCCTGTCCTTCCGCCTCCGCCAGCGCCCGGTGCGCATCGCCGCCGCCCTGGCCACCCTGTTCGTGTCGCTGTTCTACCTCATCGCGCAGATGGCGGGCGCCGGGGCGCTGGTCTCGGTGCTGCTCGACATCCACGGCTCGGCGGCCCAGGCCGTGGTCATCGGCGTGGTGGGCGTGATGATGACCGCCTACGTCCTCATCGGGGGCATGAAGGGGACGACGTACGTGCAGATGATCAAGGCGATCCTGCTGTGCAGCGGCGTCATCATCATGACCGTCATCATCCTCGCGATGGTCCGCGGCAACGTCTCCGAGCTGCTCCAGCTCGCGGTCGAGAAGCACGGCGGGAACGAGGCGATCCTCAGCCCCGGTGTGAAGTACGGTGCGACGACCGCCACGAAGCTGGACTTCATCTCCCTCGGCATCTCCCTGACGCTCGGTGTCGCGGGCCTGCCGCACGTCCTCATGCGCTTCTACACCGTCCCCACCGCCCGGGAGGCCCGCAAGTCGGTGACCTGGGCGATCGTCCTCATCGGCGGGTTCTACCTGCTGACCCTCATCCTGGGGTACGCGGCGGCCGCGTTCGTCGGCCCGGACCGGATCAAGGCCGCCCCGGGTGGGGCGAACGCCGCCGCGCCGCTGCTCGCGCTGGAGCTCGCCGGACCGATCTTCATGGCCCTCATCTCCGCGGTGGCCTTCGCCACGGTCCTCGCGGTCGTCGCCGGGCTCGCGATCGCGGCGTCCGCGTCGGTCGCCCATGACGTGTACGACGCCGTGCTGCGCCACGGCAAGGCCAGCGAGGAGGAGCAGGTGCGCGTCTCCCGCATCACGGTGGTGGTCATCGGGGTGGCCGCGACCGCGCTGGGCATCGCGGCGATGCACCAGAACGTCGCCTTCCTCGTGTCGCTCGCCTTCTGTATCGCGGCGTCGGCAAACCTCCCGACGATCCTGTTCTCCCTGTTCTGGCGCCGGTTCACCACGACGGGGGCCGTGGCGTCGATGACGGTGGGGCTGGTGTCCGCGCTCGTGCTCATCGTGTTCTCCCCCGCCGTGTCCGGGTCGCCGACGTCGATCCTGCCGTCGGTGGACTTCGCCTGGTTCCCGTTGACGAACCCCGGGCTCGTCACGATCCCCCTGGGCTTCCTCGCGGCGGTCGTGGGGACGTTCGTCGGACCCCGGGACAACCTCGACGACAAGCGGACCGAGATGGAGGTCCGGTCCGTCACCGGCGTCGGCGTGGAGGCCCCGGTCGCGCACTGAGCCCCGCCCGGCCCCGGCCCGGCCCCGGCGTCGGCCCCCGCCCCGGCCCCGGCTGTAGATTGACACCATGACTGCTTGCGGCACAGACGTGTCATTCCTGGTGGCCGACGGGGGACCGGCCCTCCTCGCCGCGGCGACGGGGGACGAGAACCACGCCCTCGTGTCCTTCGCGTGGATCATGGCCGCGGCGCTCGCCGCGCCGATCCTCAGCTTCGTCACGGGCAAGCGCATCCCCTCGGTCGTGTTCCTGCTGGCCCTCGGGGCGCTCATCGGGCCGTTCGGCACCGGCCTCGCGGACCAGGAGCCGTCGGTGGGGATGGTGAAGGAACTCGGCCTGGGGATGCTGTTCCTCCTCGCCGGGTACGAGATCCGCCCGGAGTCCCTCCGCGGCGCGGAGGGACGGCACGCCCTGGCGACGTGGCTGATCTGCGCGGTCCTCAGTTTCCTCGGGTTCCTCGCGGTCTTCTCCCTCACCGGGGTGTCGGGGTCGTCGACGGCGGTCGTCCTCGCCATCGCCGTGACGTCGACCGCCCTCGGGACGCTCATGCCGATCCTCCGCCAGCAGGGGCTCACCGGCACGACCCTCGGGGAGAGCGTCATGGTCCACGGGGCGGTGGGCGAGGTCGCCCCGATCATCGCGATGGCCCTGCTGCTCTCCGCGCGGGCGACGTGGCTGTCCGCGGCGGTGCTGCTGGCGTTCTTCGCCGTCGCCGTGACGGTCGCGTTCGTGCCGCGGACGGTGCGGTTCCTCGCCCCGTGGGCGACGCGGGCGATGGCCGACGGCGCGGGGTCGACGGACCAGACCGTCGTCCGCGCGGTGATCCTCATGCTCGGGGTGCTCATGGCCGTCGCCGCGGTCCTCGACCTCGACGTCGTGCTCGGCGCGTTCGCGACGGGCATGATCCTGGGGCAGCTCATCCCCGCCGAGTACCGCACGGCGCTCGAGGGGCGGCTCGACGTCGTCGGGTACGGCCTGCTCATCCCCGTCTTCTTCGTCGCCTCGGGGATGGACATCGACACCGGCGTGGTCGTGCACCGCCCGTGGTTCCTCGTGGTCCTCGTGCCGCTGATCTTCTGCACGCGCGGGGTGCCGGTGATCCTGCGGGAGCGGTTCTGCGCCACGGGGTCGGGGCTCACGGGGTGGCGGCCGCAGGTCCAGCTCGGCCTGTACGTGGCGACGGGGTTGCCGATCATCGTCGCGGTCACCGACGTCGCCGTCCGCGCGGGGTTCCTCGGGGCCGACGACGCCTCCCTCCTCGTCGCCGGCGGGGCCATGACGGTGCTCCTCTTCCCGTTGCTCGCCGCGACCCTGCAGCCGCGGGGCGCACGCCGCCTGTGACCGGTGGGGGCGGTGGCACCTGTGTTTCTGCCCGGCGCGGCCGCCCTGTAGAATTCAGGACGCCGCGTGGCCGACGACCCCGCGCCCGCCCCAGTAGCTCAGTGGATAGAGCACGGCTCTCCTAAAGCCGGTGTCGGAGGTTCGATTCCTCTCTGGGGCACTCCCCGCACCCCCGCCTGTGACCGGTGTCGACGCCGGTCCGCGGGGGTGCCGTGCGTCGACCCCCTCCCCTGGCCCCTCCCCGGGCCGGGCACGGGGCGATCTGTAACGCCTCCTCACTGTCAGCGATAGCCACACCGGACGATTCACCACCATCCGCCGACAGGAAGGCACCTCATGCGACACCCCCTCACCCGCCGGGCCACCGCCGTAGCGCTCGCGGTCATCACGACCGCCGGCCTCGCCGCCCCGGCCGCCTCGGCCGTGACCATCCCCACCACCCCGGCGGACGGCCTGGAGCCCCACGCCAGCTACGTCTGGACCGAGGAGGACCCGGCCGCCTCCACCACGCGGGTCATCTCCCCCTACCCCGTGACCCGCCTGCGCGTGCGCAACGGCGCCGACCACACCACGGTGACGTGGCAGCAGCGGCCGGACGGCCAGTGGACCTCCCTGTACCACTCCCCCATCCTCGGCGCCGACATCTACCCGGACTGGGAGGACCCGGCGGCACTCACCGGGTTCATCCCCGCCCAGCTCCGCCGCGACGGGCTGCGGAACGCCCTCCCCGCGCCGGTCCGCGACAGCATCCCCCCGCTGGTCTGGAACCTCATCCCCCGCTGACCCCGCCGCCCCCGCCGCCCGGGCGGTCGCCGTGTCACCCGGGCGGGTCGGGGTCCGCCCCCGGGTCGGCGTTCTCCGAGACCTCGTGGGCCCACCGCGAGAACGCCGGGTACCGCCGGTCGAGGTCCCCGGTCGCCGCCATCCACGCGACGAGGGTCTCCCTGAGTTCGGCCCGCCGGTCGGGTGCGACGCCCGCCTCCTCACCCGCCTCGTAGCCCCTGATCGCGAGGTAGAGCCCGTAGTACGCGATGCAGAAGTCGTCGGTGAGGGTCCACGCGCCCGGGTCGCCGCCGGTCACCGCCGCACCACCGCCTCCCCGGGGCCGCGGACGGCCCGGTGCTGCCGCCCACGGCTGAGCGCGACCACGACGACGGCGACGAAGACGACGACGGCGACGAGCGACTGGGAACCGCCGACGAGGAGCCGCCCGACGCCGAGCTCGCCGGCCCCCCACGGCCCGGACGGGGGAAAGACCAGGTAGCGGTGGTTGAGGGGCACCTGGTAGGTCGCGGAGGTCAGGGTGCCGGGCGACACGTTGACGACGTACAGGGCCAGGCCCGCCACGAGGAGGGCGACCTGCGACCGCCCGACGGTCCCGGCGAGCACCCGGTGGCCGAGGGTGAACACCAGCGGCACGACGATGACGACCCCCGCCCAGTGGTGGGTCACCGCGACCGGCGCGGACAGGCTCACCGCCAGGAGCAGCACCGTCAGCGCGGTCACGGACCCGCCGCGCGCCGCGCCCCCGCGGTCCGTGAGGGCCCGGACGGCGACGAACGCGAGGACGGCGAACAGCGCGAGCCCCGGGACCATGATGTCCCTGACCGCCGCCGGGTCGACCCCGGCGCGCGTGAGCACCCCGGTGAGGGCGAGGTTCGGCGGGGCCCAGAACGTTCCCGCCCGGCCGGTGTCGAAGGCCTCGGTGGTCCAGAAGTACACCGAGTCCGCGGGGCGGAGAAGGAACCCGACGACGACCGTCCCGAGGAACCCGGCGAGCGACCGCAGGAGGTTCCCCCACTGCCGGGTCGCCAGGAAGTACAGCGCGTACGCGGCGGGTGTGATCTTCACCCCGGCCGCCACGCCCACGGCCGTCCCCCGGAGCCGCGCCGGGACGTACCCGAGCACGTCCGCGGTGACGAGCAGGAACAGGAACACGTTGATCTGGCCGTAGAGCAGGGTCATCTGCACGGGTTCGAGGAGCAGCGCGTAGCCGGTGAGTCCGGCGCCGGCGAGCCACAGCCGGTGGCGTCCCGGCCCGGTGCGCCACCGGGGCACGAGCGCCCCGAGCCCCATGACGACGATGCCCCACACGGCGACGACGGTCGCCGCGGTCCACGCGGTCTCGCAGAGGTCCTGCGGCAGCCACGTGAGCGCGACGAACAGCCCGGCCGCGAACGGCGGGTAGATGAACCTGTAGCCGGTCCGTGACGGGAACCCGGCACCGTAGATGTCCCGTCCCCGCGCCAGGGCGGCCCCGGCGTCGGTGAAGACGCCGAGGTCGAGCAGGTCCGTGGTGTGCGCGAAGGTCAGGGCGCCGAGGGTGCCGCGGACGAGCAGGACGAGGCCGACGGCGACGACGGCGACGACCGCTGCCGCGCGCCGGGGCGCACGCGCCGTCCCCGCGGCCGGGGCGGGCCCGGCCGCCCGCCCGGCACCGCGCGTGGCGGTCAGGGTGGCGGGGGCCTCCCTCACCCCTGCAGCTCCGTCCGGTAGACCGTGTCGGACCCCTCCACGGTGACCCACACGGTCTTCGGGTCACGCGGGTCCACCGCGATGGCCGAGACCTGGGTCTCCGGGGTGATCCCCGGCCCGTCGAGGCCGAGCGTGGTCCGCACGATCCCGCGGACGGTGTCCGTGACCACGGCGTCGACCCGGTCGCCGTCGAACTCGGCGAAGAGCTGCTGTCCGGCCTTTCCGTGGGCGATCGACGCGTCCATGTCCTCGCGGGCCAGCTGCCGGTTGACCACGGCGACGACGGGCACGGCGTCCGTGGGCAGGATCTCGTGCTCCCCGTCGCCCCCGGTCGGGGAGGTCGACTCCAGGCAGGCGCCCGTGGCCGCCCCCCAGGTCCCCGTGCCGAGCCGGTCGGGGTCATCTCTGCGGCTGCCGGAGGTGTCGTCGTGGGAGGTGTCGTCGAACCTCACGATCTTGCGGTCCGAGCCTTCCCAACATGTCGCCTTGTTCCACCGGGTGTCCGGCTGGGGCCGTCCGAGGCTGTCCACACCCGGGTGCATGCGCTCGTTCACGACGACCGGCTCCGGGTACGCCCCCGCCTGTTCCCACGCCTGCCGCTGGCGGTCGTTGAGGCAGTCGAGTTCCGTGAGCCCGGCGACGGAGGCCGACCGGGCCCGCGCGAGGATCTCCCGGTAGTCCGGGCGCAGCACCCCCCGGTCGTCCTTGTACAACTCGTCCTGCACCGGCAGGTCCTTCTCCACGGCGGGCGTGATGTCGTCCGCCACGGTCACGGAGCGACCGTCGACGGGGACGGTGACCGCGACCGACCCGAGGTCTTTCATGGAGACGTCCTCGTCGAGCCCGGGGCGGGCGAACCGGATCGTCGAGTCACGGGGCGAGGACATCGCCACCGACCCGGTCCCCAGGATCTCCTTGGGGGTGACGTCCTTCCCGCTCGCGGTGACGTCGCTCCTGCCCGGCTCGCCCGGGACGGCGCAGACCCCCACCCGGGCCTCCTTATCGCTCGGAGAACTGCTGATCTGCTGCGTCTTCGCGCCGGGGAGGGCCTGCCCCCTCCAGTACCCGGCCTGCGTGCTGACGAGGGCGGCGGTGCGCGGCGCGCCCCCGTCCCCCGCGGGCGCCCCGAGGGTCTGCGTGACGCCCCAGCCGAGGTCGGCCAGGTCCTCCCGCAGTGCCTGCTCGGTCGGCAGCCAGTTGTACCCGCGCACGACGGTCATCCGCACCGTCGCCCGGGCCTGCTCGAGGACGGTGTCCGCGCCGACCGGGTTGGGGTCCGTCAGGGGTGTGACCGTCGGTGCGCCCCCGCCCACGGAGACCCGCACGAGCTGCGAGGTGGACTGGGGCCGGGTGAGGTCCGCGGCGAGGTTGGCGACGAGCGAGCCGTCGTCGGCGGCCTCCAGCCCGCGGATCCGGCCCGCGCCCGGCACGGTCATCGCGTCGACGACGCGGAGCGTCCGGTGCGCGGGGCCGGTCGCCGGGGAGGCGCCCGTCGTCGTCGGTGAGGCGCCGGAGCCGCCTCCCGCGCGGTCGGGCCCGTCGGCCGCCGCGCCGGTGGTCCCGTTCGGGCCCTCGGGGGCCGGGCCGCCGGCGGAGCACGCGGCGACGGCGAGGACGGATGCGGTGGTGATGCACGCCAGGATCTGCCGTCGGACGGCGGGGTGCGTGGTCATGATGTGTCTCATCTCTCTCTCGTGGGTGGGTGGGTGAGTGGGTGGGTGTCGGTGGTCGGGGTGTCGACGGCGGCCGCTAGCCCTGCTGCAGGTGGTTCGGCTTGGTGACGGAGTCCGGGATCGGCCTGTAGATGTAGACCTTCGCGTCCTGTCCCCCCGAGCAGAGCACGGAGAGGCCGCCGGAACCGGTGTACGAGCAGGTCATCGTGTACGCGGTCCCGGTGACGGGGGAGGTCACGGACAGCACCGGTTCGTCGTCGCCGGTGCGGGTCCACGCGTCGATGAAGGCGTCGTAGACCGCGCGCCCGAACTCGGGCGAGGTCCTGTTCGGTGACGAGGCCGGCGCGGTCCCGGTCTGCCCGACCGTGTAGTAGGGGAAGTCCGCCTTGGAGCGCCCGTCGGCCGACGCCGTGCCGGCCGCCGGGGGCGCGGCCTGACCCGCCGGGGGCGCGGCCTGCTCGGCCTGCTCGCCCGGCGTCGGGCCGCCGGATCCGGTGAGCGGCCCGCGGTCCCCGGACGGCGTCCACTGCAGCGGCACCTTCAGGGCCTCGAGGTCCGCCGGCGACCGGTCGATGCGGTAGTCCCACACCCGGCCGGGAGTGTCCTCGAGGTCGGTGCCGGTGAAGCGCACGACGACGGACGTGGTCTGGCCGTCACCGCCGTTCCACTTCGAGTAGACGAGGCCGCTGCCGTCGCGGGTGCCGGTGACGGCGTAGCGCATGAACCCGACCGACGCGGCCCCGTCGTAGACCGTCCTCCGCGCCTCGAGGGCCGTCCGACGCCGGGCGTCGTACCCGAAGACCTTCACCGGCGACTCCTCGGTCACGTTGTTGGCGCGGGCGAGCTGCCGGACGACGAGCTCCGGTTTCCCGTCCTCGTCGGCGTCCGCGAGGGCGTACTCGTACTCCCCGGTGAGGGAGTTCGTCTTCGAGGTGTCGAACTGGTCGCGCCGGAGGGTGTCCAGCACCTGCCCGTAGGCCCGGCCGCGGCCGTCGTCGGCGTCGTCCCCGGTGGCGGGGGCGTCGGACGGGGTCGCCGCGGGGGCCTGCGCCGGGGAGGTGGGGGTGGCCGCGGTGGTCGCGGACCCGGTGGCGGGCGCGGGGGTGCGGGCCGTGGCTCCGTCGTCCCGGCCGCAGGCCCCCAGGCCCAGGGTGACGACGGCCACCGCGGCGGCCCCGGCGAGCGCGCGGCCGCGTCGTCCCCGGCGGGTCGACGGGTGCTGACGGTGCGGGTGGTGGGACATGTGGTCCTTCCTTCCCCGCCCCCGGAGGGGCGTGGGTGTGGTCGTGGTTGTGGTCGTGGTTGTGGTCGTGGTTGTGGTCGTGGTTGTCGGTCGTGGTTGTGGTTGGGGCGTGTCAGCGGGCGTGGGGGCGGGCGCGCCGGCGGTGGCGCAGGGGCCACGGCCCGCGGCCGGTGGCGGCGGTGACGGCGACGGCGAGGGCGACAGCGGTGAGGACGACGGTGGCGGCGAGCGGTCCCGCCGCGACCTGACCCGTCCGCCGGAGGGCCCACGGTCGTCGCCGGACGACGCCGGGTGTGCGGCGTGACCACCGGCGTGGCCACCGGCGGCGGGTGTCCCGCGGGAGGGTGGCGAGCCGCCGGTCGTACTCCGCCTTGCGCAGCGGGTCCCCGAGCAGTTCCCGGGCGAGCAGCAGGTCGTCGACCCGCGCCGTGTCCCCGGGCTGCGCGGCGTCCATCCGCCGCTCGATCCGGTGCACGAGCACCGCCGGGTCCTCGTCCGGGTCGAGCCCGAGCAGCCCGTAGAGGCTGTCCTCACGCATGACGGCCACCGTCCGTGTCCGGTCGGGGCGGCCCCTGCGGGACGCCCCGGGTGTGGTCTGTGGTCATCGGTCCTGTCTCCTCGGGGTCGTGGTCACCGGCGGGTGGCGGCGGTGCGCGGACAGCGGCGCATCCCTGTGGTGGCCCTGCCAGTACACAGCATAAGTGACGTTTCCGTCACCTTATGGATGTGGGGTGTCCGACGGGGATACGGCGGGGTCACCGGGCGGGATCCCCGGCCCGTCCGGCACAGGCGGAACAGTCAGGCACAATGGGGGTCATGCCGCAGTCACCCGACCACCTCACCGCCGCACAGCTGGAACGTCAGGAACGACGCCGTGCCGCGCTCGGCGCGACGGTCGCCCACCTCCGTCGGTCACGGGGGCTGACCCAGAAGGAGCTGGCGGCAAAGGCGGGCGTCAGCAAACGCGGGGTCATCCGCGTCGAGACCGGGGCGTCGAGCCTCACCCTCGACCTGTTCGGCCGGTTCGCCGACGCCCTCGGTGTCCACCCCGGCGAGATCCTCCGCCAGGCGGAGACAGCCCTGCCGCCGCTCCCCGCGACCCCGCCGGAGGCCGCGACGGACACCACACCGGAGTCCGCCCCGGAGTGACCCGGCGGGCACCGGCCGAGCCGGGGCGCCGCGACCGTCACCCGGTCCCGCGACACGCCGGACGCATTCACCGTTCCGCACGGAAACCTCCCCTGAACTGGCGTTTGTCACCTGACGCGGCTGAGCATAACCCCCGGGACACGCACAGTGCAGCGCCCGCTTGACACGTATGGTAAGAGTAATCCCGGTAGTATTCATACAGCCCGCAGGGCTACGGGATTAACCGCCATAATCTTTTCCCGGAATGTGACCAACCTCACAAAAATCGGGGGACATGAGGGGCGTCGGGGCACGTCGGAGGGGGCGGCGGCAGGGTCGCCGAGGGGTCCGACGGGGGCCGCGACACACCCACGGACGCATCCGGCACAGCGCCCCACCTACCTCCCTGACCTGCACGAACCACCCCTCCCCCGCGGCGACCGGCCGGACATCCCGCTCCACACGCGACACAAAACCTGATTTCGCGGTGCCGCGAAGGTGACTATACTGTCACCCGTTCCGCGGCCACCGACCCCACCGGGCCGCCCTCCCCGCGGACCGCCCCAGACCGGAGACCGCGAAAGGACACCGCCGTCATGGCCCACCTCGACCTCTACCGGGAGCTCTCCGTCGACCCGGCGGCGAGCTGCGAGGAGATCGCCGGGACCCTCACCTCCCGCCTCGCCGCGACGCCGCAGGACGACGCCGTCGCCGTCGAGGAGCTCACCCTCGGGCTCCGGATCCTCGGCGACCCGGGCCGACGCCGCCGGTACGACGCCGCCCTCGCCAGCCCGTCGGTCGCCGACATCACGCTCGACAGTCTCCGCGACCTCGCTTCGCAGCCGTCGTCCCCCGCGGACAGCTCCCCGTCGCACCCCCCGCTCCGCGGGGCCGCCGCGACCCACGCGCGGACGTTCGCCCGGACCGCAGGCGCCCACACCCTCACCGCCGCCCGGGCGGTGGACGCCCGGGCCCGCGGGCTCCTCCGCCGGTGGTGGGCGCTCCCCCCGACGCCGCGCACCCTCACCGGCGGGGCGGTGCTCGCCGCCGTCGTCATCGTCGTGGTCCTCGCCGCCGTCGCGGTGACATCCTCCGACGGGGACACCACGGCGTCGGGACCGCGGACGGTCAACGACCTCATCCGGGAGGCACGCAGCGACGTGTTCGCGCGGCAGGACTACCTGAACGCCGGCGACGAGGTCACGGTGACCACCGGGAAGAAGTACACCTACCCGGACGGCAGGACGGCGCGGACCGGCGGGGGCCGGTACACGGTGTCCGTGGACAACCTGCGCATCGTCGACGCCTTCCAGCCCGGCGACCCCGACGCCCCGAAGGACCACCCCGACTCCCAGCCGAGAAAGTACAGCTCACTGGCCTGCGTCGACGTCACCTTCCGCGGCCTCTCCGCGCCGGAGGACTCCGGGTACGACACGCCCGCCGAATGGGTGGCGGTCTACCTCTCCCGCGAACCCGCGGAGATCGAGGCCGTGATCGACGGCAGACTCGCCCTCCCGATGGACGGGGAATCCGACACCAGGAACCGGGCCGCGGCAACGGGGATGAAGGACAAGCACTTCCCGCCGGGATGGACCGGCCCCGCGATCTACAAGAACGGTTCGTACTACTCGTCCAACGCCGCCGACGATTCGTTCAGCCTGAACAATTCGAGGTCAGGCGGAGACGCCGTCACCGCGTCGCAGTGCCGCGTCATCGACCTCACGTGGTTCTACACCGACCCGCCCACGCCGCTCTCCGACGGGGAACCCTCCGAGGTGACGGGGTACACCGTGTCCTTCACAAGCCTCCGGCAGGCGGACGAGGTCGACACCGACCCCGCCTTCGTCAGCGACGAGAACACGCAGGGAAAGTCCGGCTGGCGGCTGAACCACTGACCGGTGACACCCCCGGACACACCGGACCCCCGGCCCGACCGCGCAACGCGGAAGGAACCGGGGGTCCGGTGGAACAGAAGGGCTACGCCCTAGGCGACATTGACGGACACAGCCGCCGGCCCCTTGGCACCCTGCTCGACGTCGTACGTCACCTTCTGGTTCTCCTCAAGGTTACGGAAACCGCCACCCTGGATCTCCGAGTAGTGCACGAACACATCAGACCCACCGTCATCGGGAGCGATGAAGCCGAAGCCCTTCTCGGAGTTGAACCACTTCACAGTGCCATTAATCATGTGTATTTCCCTTTCCTGGAAAACGGGGACGACGGACGCCGACACCCGGACCGACCGAAAAGCTCAGAGGAACTCGTTCGCATCGTGACAACAACTTCCGCGAACTTCATTCCTCCCGCCGCGGCGGAAGGGAAAACAACTCAGAAACTGCAACCACCGAGAACGCTACGCCCCACACACCCGCACCACAACACCACCGACCCACCGGGGCTGAAACCACACCGACGCCAACCACCCCCGCACCCACGGCCCCGTGACCACGCGGGACGTCGTCCCGGCCCGCGCCTCCCGGCCCCGCCGCAGCGCACCGCCCGGTAGCAGCACCGGAGCCGGACCCGCCCCTACCCTCGGGTGACATGAGCCACGACACCACACCCTCACCCACCACGTCCCCGACCACCACCGGCCGTCCGCCAGTCCGTTTCGCCGTCGTCGGCGCGGGGCAGATCGCCCAGCAGGCGTTCATCCCCGGCCTCGCGCACCTCCCGGAGGCGGAGCTCGCCGCCCTCGTCACCTCCGACCCGGCCAAGGGCGAGCGTTACGGCGTCCCCGCCCACCCCTACGAGGCCTACGGTGAGCTCCTGGCCTCGGGGGATGTCGACGCCGTGTACGTCGCGACCCCTGTCACCCATCACCGTCGCTACGCGGTGGAGGCCCTCGACGCCGGCGTCCCGGTGCTGCTGGAGAAGCCGATGGCCCCGTCCGTGGAGGACTGTCAGGCGATCATCGACGCCGCGGAGCGGTCGGGCACCACGCTCATGGTGGGCTACCGGATGCACCAGGACGCGTTCCTCGTGGACCTGGCCGACCTCGCCCGCAGCGGTTCCCTCGGCGACCTCCGCACGTTCACCGCGACCTTCGGCCACACGGTCAACCCGGACAACCACCGGAGCCACACGGGCTTCTGGGGCGGGCCGCTGCCGGACCTGGGGATCTACCCGCTGAACACGGTGCGGACCGTCTTCGGCGAGGAGCCGGTCACGGTGCAGGCCCACGGCGTCCACCACGCCGGGACGGGCCTCGGCGTCACCCCGACGGTGGCGGTGACGCTGGGCTTCCCCGGCGGCCGCTCGGCCCAGTTCACGGCGAGT
Organism: Corynebacterium bovis DSM 20582 = CIP 54.80; assembly: GCF_030408615.1. NCBI lineage: Bacteria > Bacillati > Actinomycetota > Actinomycetes > Mycobacteriales > Corynebacteriaceae > Corynebacterium > Corynebacterium bovis. Next base: position 2,017,023 of record NZ_CP047187.1, read on the forward strand.
TACGCGACGGCCTCCGTCGAGACCTTCACCCTCACCGGGTCGCAGGGGTCCGTGACCTCGACGGCGGCGTTCATGTGGGGCGCGGAGCTGGCGTACACCGTCGACACGGGCGACGGCCCCCGCCGGCGCACGTACCCGGCGGTGGACCAGTTCGCCGGGGAGACCCGGTACTTCGTCCGTTGTGTCCGCGAGGGTCTGCGCCCGGAGCCCGACGGCGAGGAGGGGCTGCTGGACATCCGGGTGTGCGAGGCCGTCGCGGCGAGCCTGGAGTCCGGGTCGGTGCAGACCCTCGCCCCGGCCCACCGCAGCCGCCGCGTGAGCCGCGACCAGGTCGTCGGGATCCCCGCGACCCCGGCCCCCGCCCCCGGTGACCTCGTCGGGATCGTCCCCGAGGAGTCCTGACCCCCCACCCCGGACACACCGGACCCCCGGCCCGACCGCGCAACGCGGAAGGAACCGGGGGTCCGGTGGAACAGAAGGGCTACGCCCTAGGCGACATTGACGGACACAGCCGCCGGCCCCTTGGCACCCTGCTCGACGTCGTACGTCACCTTCTGGTTCTCCTCAAGGTTACGGAAACCGCCACCCTGGATCTCCGAGTAGTGCACGAACACATCAGACCCACCGTCATCGGGAGCGATGAAGCCGAAGCCCTTCTCGGAGTTGAACCACTTCACAGTGCCATTAATCATGTGTATTTCCCTTTCCTGGAAAACGGGGACGACGGACGCCGACACCCGGACCGACCGAAAAGCTCAGAGGAACTCGTTCGCATCGTGACAACAACTTCCGCGAACTTCATTCCTCCCGCCGCGGCGGAAGGGAAAACAACTCAGAAACTGCAACCACCGAGAACGCTACGCCCCACACACCCGCACCACAACACCACCGACCCACCGGGGCTGAAACCACACCGGCACCAACCACCCCCGCGGGGTCAGCCCTCGTGGCCGCGCAGGAGGTCGGCGAAGGACGTGACGTCGCCGGTCACGCGCGTGCCGGCGTCCCGCGCCGGCGCCGCCCCGGCGTCGGCGTCGCCGCCGAGGTCGGGGCCGAACCCGACGATCTCGCCGTCGGTCCGCACGATCTCCCGCGCGAGCTCGGCCGCGGCGCGCTGCACCCGCCGGTCGAGGTCGGTCTCCGCCCCGAAGTCCTCCGTCGCCGCGAACACCCCGGTCGGCATGACCGCCGCGCGGAGGTACGTGAACAGCGGCCGCATGGCGAAGTCGAGCACGAGGGAGTGCCGGGGCGTGCCGGCCGTCGCGGCGATGACGACGGGCATGCCGTTGAGGGAGTCGGTCCCGAGCGCGTCCATGAACATCTTGAACAGCCCGCTGTAGCTGGCGGTGAACACCGGGGACGCGGCGATGAGCGCGTCCGCGCCGGAGACGAGCTCCTGGGCCTCGGTGAGGGCGGCGGTGGGGATGCCGGTGGCCATGACGGTGGCGAGGTCGCTGGCGTAGTCGCGGAGGTCGAGGATCCGCGTCTCCAGCCCCTCCCCCCGCTTGGACACCTGGGCCTCGACGGCCCCGGCGATCCGCTCGGCGAGCATCCGGGTGCTGGACGGGCTGGACAGCCCGGCGTTGAGGACGACGAGCGTGCTCATGACAGGTGGTACCTCCTGGACGGTGGTGGGGTGGTCGGGCCGGCCCGGCGGGTGCCGGGCGGCCGGTCAGTTGGCGTCGGTGACGCGCCCGCGGGCGGGCTCGACCTCGTGGAACGGGGAGTCCGGCCCCTCGGCGACGAGGGAGGCGTGGGTCGGCGGGTCGGACGGGACGTGCGCGGGCCGCCGGGCCTCGAACTCCTTGCGGAGGACGGGCACGACCTCGGTGCCGAGGATCTCGATCTGCTCGAGGACGACGTCGAGCGGCAGGCCCGCGTGGTCGAGGATGAACAGCTGGCGCTGGTAGTCGCCGACGGCGTCGGCGTAGCCCAGGTAGCGCTCGATGACCTGCTCCGGGGTGCCGACGGTGAGCGGCGTGAGCTCGGTGAACTCCTCCATCGTGGGGCCGTGGCCGTAGACCGGCGCGTTGTCGAAGTAGGGGCGGAAGAACTTCTTCGCCTTCGCCTCGGTCTCGTCCATGAAGACCTGCCCGCCGAGGCCGACGATCGCCTGGTCGGCGGAGCCGTGCCCGTAGTGCTCGAAGCGCTGGCGGTAGAGGTTCACCATCTGGGCGGTGTGCTCGATGTTCCAGAAGATGTGGTTGTGGAAGAAGCCGTCACCGTAGTACGCGGCCTGCTCGGCGATCTCCGGGGAGCGGATGGAGCCGTGCCACACGAACGGGGGCGTGTCGTCGAGGGGGCGCGGCGTCGAGGTGAAGTTCTGCAGCGGGGTGCGGAACTCGCCCTTCCAGTTGACGTTCGTCTCGCGCCACAGCCGGCGGAGGAGGTGGTAGTTCTCGACGGCGAGCGGGATGCCCTTGCGGATGTCCTTGCCGAACCAGGGGTAGACGGGCCCGGTGTTGCCGCGGCCGAGCATGAGGTCGAGGCGGCCCTCGGCGAGGTGCTGGGCGTAGGCGTAGTCCTCGGCGATGCGCACGGGGTCGGTCGTCGTGATGAGGGTCGTCGCCGTGGAGAAGCTGAGGGTCTCGGTGACGGCGGCGAGGTGGGCGAGGAGCACCGGCGGGTTCGCGGGGGCGGCGAACGGCGGGTTGTGGTGCTGGCCGGTCGCGAAGACGTCGAGCCCCACCTCGTCCGCCTTCTTCGCGATGGCCACCGTGTTCATGATCCGCTCGTGCTCGGTGGGGACGGTCCCGTTGACGGGGTCACGGGTGACGTCGCCGATGGAGAAGAGTCCGAATTGCATGTCTGCCGCCTTCCACGGTCGGTGGCCGGTCCGCCGGTCCCTCCGGCGGTCGGCCACGCACTGTCTCACGTCCGGCGCCAGTGTGCGCCGCTGTACGTGACATGTCAACTACATTGCCGGCGGTTTTGTTCCCGGTCACCGTCACCGCAGGTCAGATGCACCCACCCGGGCACGGGGCGGCACGGTCGGGGGTACGACGCCGCGCCCCCGCGACGCCCGCCCCCGCGCTCACGCCCCGTCGTCCCCGGGCTCGGCGTCGGCCCCCACCGCCTCCGCGATCCGGCGGATGCGGTCGAGGGTCGCCGGGATGCCGGACAGGGCGTCGTCCCGGCGCGACTCCAGCTGGGCCGCCGCGTCGTCACCGTACCGGTCACGGAAGAACGCGAAGCCCTCGTCGTTGACGTGCCACGTCTCCGTGAGGCTGCACCCGCTGTCCGTCGCGTCGATCCGGTAGCCCCACGTGACCACGCCCCCGGCGACGGTCCACACGAACCGCGACGGCCGCTCGACGACGTCGACGCGGGACTCGGTCGTCCACGTGCGGTCACCCTTGCGGTTGACGCCGACGATGACGGAGCCGACGGTGGGGCGCCCGTCGTCCCCGGCCGTGCCCTCCCGGAGGGACGCCTCCGCGACCACCGGGCTCCACTCCGGGGTCCGCCGCACGTCGGTGACGATGTCGAACACGGTCTCCGGCCGGGCGTCGATGTCCACCGACTCCTCCGCCCGGAACCGTTCGGGCGCGAACCCGCTGTCGGGGTGGCCGTCGTGACCCGGTGCGCCTGTGACCCCGCTCATGCGTCACCCACCGGCGTCCCGGCGTTCATCTCGCGGGGGTCGGGCCCGACCCGGCCGTCCTCCCGGTCGAGCGCGGTGATGCGGTCCATCTCGTCGTCGGTGAGGGTGAAGCCGAAGACGTCGGCGTTCTCCCGCACCCGCTCGGGCCGGCTCGACCGGGGGATGACGATGTTGCCGAGCTGCAGGTGCCAGCGGATGACCGCCTGGGCGGGCGTGACCCCGTGCTCCCGGGCGATCTCCCCGATGACGGGGTCGTCGAGCACCGCGCCCTTGCCGAGGGGCGACCACGCCTCCGTGGCGATCCCCCGCCGGGCGTTGTCCGCCCGCTGCTCCGCCTGGGAGAACCCGGGGTGGAGCTCGATCTGGTTGACCGCCGGCACCTGGCCGAGCGTCTGCTCGAGGTCGTCGAGGACCTCGGGGTAGAAGTTGCACACGCCGATCGACTGCACGCGGCCGAGGCCCTGGAGGGTCGTCAGCGCCCGGTAGGCGTCGATGTACCGGTCGTAGGCCGGGCACGGCCAGTGGAGCAGGTAGAGGTCGACGTACTCCAGGCCGAGGCGGTCGAGGGACGCCTGGAAGGCCGCGCAGCCCTCGTCGAGCCCCTGGTCCGCGTTCCACAGCTTCGTCGTGATGAAGAGGTCCTCGCGCCGGACGTCCCCGGCGGCGACGGCGTCGGCGACCGCGCGGCCGACGGCGGCCTCGTTGCCGTACACCGCGGCGGTGTCGATGTGGCGGTAGCCGGCCTCGACGGCGGCGCGGGTCGAGGCGTAGGTGGCGTCGTCGTCGAGCTGCCAGACCCCGAGTCCGAGCACCGGTACCGGTGTTCCGTCGTTGAGCGTGATGGTGTCGCTGATGGAGTCCATACGTCCATTAAACCCACGTGCCGCCGGATGTGCACCACCCCCCGGACAGACGACGACCCCGTCCCACCCTCCGAGGGTGGGACGGGGTCGCGCGGGCCGCTGCGTCCCGGGTGCGTCCCGGGGGCGCGCTAGCGGGCGTCGATGAGGTCGATGATGAAGACCAGGGTGCGCCCGGCCAGCGGGTGGCCGCCGCCGGCGGCGCCGTAGGCCTTCTCCGGCGGGATGACCAGCTTGCGGCGTCCGCCGACCTTCATGCCGGGGATGCCCTCCTGCCAGCCCTCGATGAGTCCGTTGAGGGGGAACTCGATGGTGTCGCCACGGTCCCAGGAGGAGTCGAACTCCTCGCCGGTCTCGTAGTCGACCCCCACGTAGTGGACCTCGACCATGCCGCCGGCGACGGCCTCCGCGCCGTCACCGACGGTGATGTCGTCGATCACCAGGTCGGTCGGTGCAGGGCCTGCCTGGACGTCGATCTGCGGCTTACTCACTGGGGCGTTCTCCTTCGCTCGTCGGGGATCTGTCTCGTCAGGTCGGCGTGGGTCGTCCTCAGCGCTGGTCGCGCGGGGTGACCGTGCGGAGGGACTTGCCGGTGTAGATCTGGCGCGGGCGGTTGATCTTCGCCTTCGGGTCGTTGACCTGCTCCAGGTAGTGGGCGATCCAGCCCGGGAGGCGGCCCATCGCGAACAGGACCGTGAAGAAGTCCGTCGGGAAGCCCATGGCCCGGTAGATCAGACCCGTGTAGAAGTCGACGTTCGGGTAGAGCTTCCGCTCGATGAAGTAGTCGTCCGCGAGGGCGATCTCCTCGAGGTTCATGGCGAGGTCGAGGAGGTTGTCGCCGCCGAGGTGCTCGAGGATCTCGTGCGCGGACTCCTTCACGATGGCGGCGCGCGGGTCGTAGTTCTTGTACACGCGGTGGCCGAAGCCCATGAGCTTCACGCCGGGCTCCTTGTTCTTCACGCGGTTCATGAAGTTCGTCGCGTCGTCGCCGCCGGCGTGGATGTCCTCGAGCATCTCGAGGACGGCCTGGTTCGCGCCGCCGTGGAGCGGGCCGGACAGGGCGTTGATGCCGGCCGCGATGGAGGCGAACATGTTCGCCTGGGAGGAGCCGACCATCCGCACCGTCGACGTCGAGCAGTTCTGCTCGTGGTCGGCGTGGAGGATGAGGAGCTTGTCGAGCGCCTTCGTGACGACCGGGTCGTTCTCGTAGGGCTCGGTCGGGTAGCCGAACATGTTCCGCAGGAAGTTCTGCCGGGCGTTGAGGCTGTTGTCCGGGTACATGTACGGCTTGCCCTTGGACGCGCGGTAGGCGTACGCGGCGAGCATCGGCACCTTCGCCATGAGGCGGTAGGTGTTGAGACGCTGGTTGTCCTTGTTCAGGACGTCGAGGGAGTCCTGGTAGTACGTCGACAGGATGTTCACCGAGGACGCGAGGACGGACATCGGGTGGGCGTCCCGCGGGAACACGCGGAACTGGCTCTTGAAGTCCTCGTCGAGGAGGGTGTGGATCCGGATGTTGTGGTTGAACGTGTCCAGCTCCTCCTGGTTCGGCAGTTCGCCGTTGATGAGGAGGTAGCTCACCTCGTTGAAGGTGGCGTTCTTCGCGAGGTCCGCGATGTCGTACCCGCGGTAGCGGAGAATCCCGTTCGCACCGTCGATGTAGGTGATGTCGGAGAGCGTCGAGCCGGTGTTGACGTAGCCGGGGTCGACCGTGGTGAGGCCGGTCTCGGCGAGCATCTTCCCGAGCGCGACACCGTCGTTGCCCTCGGTGGCCCGGACGATGTCCATCTCGTACTCCCCGCCGGGGTACTGGAGTACTGCCTTGTCCTGATTCTCGGTAGCCATTGACATACCTTTCCAAAAAGTCTGCACGTGCGTTGGTCCAACGCGTGTCTGTGTCGCCCACGCGCATCACCGAAGGTCGACGTCGAACGTGAGGTCGGTCAACAGTCAGTGTAGCGAAACCGATGAGACGTGGGACACGGGATCGCTTTCCCGGTGTGGTGTCGGTCACCCCCGGAACCGTTCACCCGTGCTGCACCAGGCTACTCTGTTCGGGGACGGCCGCCCCCGGTGGCCGCGTCGAGATGCCCCGACAGGAAAGTGCATGATGACTGACCAGATCCCCACCCTGCCCTCCTCCCTCATCCCCGCGGACGGCCGCTTCGGCTGCGGTCCGTCGAAGGTCCGCCCCGCCCAGCTCCGCGCCGTCGCGGACGCCGCCGGCATCATGGGGACCTCCCACCGGCAGCCGGCGGTGAAGAACCTCGTGGGGAGCGTCCGGGAGGGCCTGTCCTCGCTCTTCTCCCTCCCGGAGGGCCACGAGGTCGTCCTGTCCCTCGGTGGGGCGACGGCGTTCTGGGACGCGGCGTCGTTCGGTCTCGTCCGGTCGCGGTCCGCGCACCTGACCTACGGCGAGTTCTCCGGGAAGTTCGCCACCGTCGCGAAGAAGGCCCCCTGGCTCGACGAGCCGGTCGTCCACGCCTCCGAGCCGGGCACGGCCCCGTCGCCGTCGGAGCTCGACGGTGCCGACGCCGACGTCGTCGCGTGGGCGCACAACGAGACCTCGACCGGCGCGATGGTCGAGGTCCGCCGCCCGGACACCGACGCCCTCGTCGTCGTCGACGCGACCTCCGGTGCCGGCGGCCTGCCCGTCGACGTCGCGGAGACGGACGTCTACTACTTCTCCCCCCAGAAGTGCTTCGCGGCGGACGGCGGCCTGTGGCTCGCGACGGTGAGCCCGGCGGCCGTCGACCGGATCGCGGAGATCTCCGCCTCCGACCGGTACATCCCCGCGTTCCTCGACCTGCAGACCGCCGTGGAGAACTCGCGCAAGAACCAGACGTACAACACCCCGGCGGTCGCCACGCTCCTCATGCTCGACGAGCAGATCCGCTGGATGAACGACAACGGCGGCCTCGACGGCATGGTGGCCCGGACCTCGGCGAACGCCCGGGCGCTGTACAGCTGGGCGGAGAACCGCCCGGAGGCCACGCCGTTCGTCGCCGACCCGGCGGCCCGGTCGCTCGTCGTCGGCACGGTCGACCTCGACGGGTCGGTCGACGCCGCCCGCGTCGCCGCGATCCTGCGCGCGAACGGGATCGTCGACACGGAGCCGTACCGCAAGCTCGGGCGGAACCAGCTGCGCATCGGCATGTTCCCGGCCGTGGACACCGCGGACGTGGAGACGCTCACCCGCGCGCTCGACCACATCCTCGACAACGGTCTCGCCACAGCATGACCGTCGCCGCCGCCAGCGCGGCGGCGGTGACGACGAGGCCGGCCCCGATCATCCGCCGGTCGAGCTCCGGCGGCGGCGGTGCGTCGGGCGCCGGCACATCCGGTGCCGGTGCCTCCGGCGGTGCGTCGGGTGCCGGCGCGGCCGGCGGCGGGGCGGGCACAGCGGGCGCTGCGGGTGCAGCCGGCCCCGCCGCCAGCGTCATGGCCGTCACAACTGTGACAGTCGACGCAGCGACGGCGGAGCGCCCTCCACCGGACCGGTGACGCGGCTGGTGGGGGCGGGGACGGAGGGGGTCGCGGGACACAGGCACGGGCCGACCCTATCGGGAAGGCTGTACCACTTCCAGACCGCCCCGTCCCCCGCCCGCCGACGGCGACGTGCCGTCACTTTCGCTAAGGTTGTCCCAGACTGTCCCACCTGTCACGGCGACACCGTCGACCCCACCGGCGGACCGTCACCCACGTACCCGACCCCAGGAGGCGCACGATGCAGGAGCTCAGGCTCGTCACGGACGGCAGCGACCCGTCGTCGCTCCTCCTGCGCCCGGCGGACACCGACGGCACCGACGGGACCGACGGGGACACCACCCCGGCGGCCGAGTTCTGGCTGCCCGTGACCGACGAGCTGCGGGACCTCCTCGGCGTCCGCCCGGCCGCCGGCACCGCCACCGACGGCACCGCCGACGGCGCGGCGTCCGCCACGGACCCCGCCGGCACCGCGACCCCGGTCGCGCAGCCCGCCGCGGACGCCGTCCCGGCCGGCGGCACGGGCAAGGACGCCCGGCACTTCGCGTCCGGCCGCCGCCACGTCGACCAGCAGCGCAGCCCCCGGCTGCGGCTGAGCCCGAAGGACATCCAGGGACGGATCCGCCACGGCGAGTCGGTGGCGGACATCGTCGGGGACACCGGCATGGACCCGTCGCGGGTCGAGCCGTACGCCCACCCGATCCTCCTCGAGCGGGAGCGCATCGCCACCCTCGCCCACGACGCCCACCCGGTCCGCTCCGACGGGCCGGCGGAGCACACGCTGTGGGAGGTCCTCGCGACCGCGCTCGCGGCGCGCGGCGACAGCGTGCGCGACGCCGAGTGGGACGCCCACCAGGACTTCTCCGGCCAGTGGGTCGTCACGGTCGCGTGGGGCCGGGGCGGGTCGGCCCTCGAGGCGGAGTTCACCTACGAACCGCAGCGGCAGGGCCCGTCGACGGCGGTCCCGCGGAACAGCGTCGCCACCGACATCATCGACCCGCGCTTCGAGCGCCCCGTGCGCAGCGTCGCGGCGGTGACCCCCCTGTCCGGCGACCGCCCGGCGCCGCTCCACGGCGACGACGCGGAGTTCGACTACCCGCCGCGCCGCGAGGGCACCGCCCACCCGGCGGGCCGCGCGCACCTCACGGACGCCTCGGACCCGGACACCGACGCGGACGCGGACGCCGGTGCCGACGACCCGGACGGGCTGCTCCGGCACCCGGACGGGGACGCGGACGAGGGCGCGCACCGCCGTCGCCGCAAGGCCGTCACCCCGCACTGGGAGGACGTGCTGCTCGGTGTGAGGACCACCCCGAAGAAGAAGAGGTGACCGACCGGTGCACAGTGTCGTGACCCTGTGGTTCGTCACGGCGGCGGACCCGCGGGCCGTCCTCGCGGCGGAACCCCGCGCCGACCGCGGGTTCGCCCGCAAGTACCTCGCCCAGCTCAACCCCGCGTGGCCGTTGACGCACATCGGGGACTTCGACATGAACCGGTCCGCCGACCCGGGCCGGGACGAGTTCTACATCGGCGGGTACGAGGGGCTCGCGGTCGTCCGCACGGCCACGGAGCTCACCCGTCTCTCGGAGGTTCCCGACGCCGTCCGCCGCCTCATCGGGGCCGCGGACGTCTACGCGACGCTCACGCGGCCGGACGGGCTCGGCGGGATCGCCCACTGGGCGGGCGGTGACCTGCGGCGGAGCTTCTGCGCGACGCGGGAGACCGTGTTCGAGGACATCGGCCTGCCCCACCCCGCGGAGGCGCCGTTCTGGGAGGGCACGACGGAGGCGACGGGCATCCAGCTGCCGTTCATCCCGACGGAGCTCGCCGCCGCGGTCGCCCGCGCGTGGCTGGGCTTCTCCGTCTCCCCGGACGACGTCGACATCCCGGTGTCGGCCTTCGCGGTCGACGGCCGGCCCACCCCCCGGACGGGCCCGCACCCCGCGCCGCGCGCTGCCGCCGACACCGGCACAGACGCCGACGCCGACACCCCCGTCTACGACGACTACGCCGCCGCCGCGCCGCGGCCCTCGGAGTCGACGGCCCAGCTGCTGCGCGCCGCCGCGCGCTCGGTCGGCCGGGGTGTCCGCCTCGGCGCGCGGGGGGCGCAGGCGCTGTCCCACCGCGTCGGCGACGAGGTCCGCCGCCGCGCCCGGAACACCGGCCGTCGCTGACGGCCCCTCCCCCGGCGCGGCCCGGCCGGGCTCAGTCCCGCCGGGCCGCCGCGTAGAACCCCACGGCCGCCGCCGTCGCGACGTTGAGGGAGTCCGTGCCCGGGGCCATGGGGATCGTCGCCCGCACGTCCGCGGCGCGCATCGCGTGCTCGGTGAGACCGGGCCCCTCCGCGCCGACCATGACGGCGATGCGCCGCGGCCGCCCCGCGGCCCGCGCGGCCTCGGTCGCGTCACGCACGGCGTCGTCGAGCGTCCGGTCCCCGTCGGGCGTCATCGCGAGGACGGTGAACCCCCGCTCCCGGAGCCGGTCGAGGCCGCGCTGCCACGTCGTCGGCCGCCCGCCGAGGTGCGCGAACGGCACCCGCAGCACGTGCCCCATGGAGACGCGGACGACGCGCCGGTACAGCGGGTCGGCGCACCCCGCGCCGAAGACCACCGCGGCGACACCGAGCCCGGCGGCGTTGCGGAACAGGGAGCCGATGTTCTCGTGGTCGCCGACGCCCTCGAGGACGGCGACGGTGCACTCCTCGGGCAGGTCGTCGAGGACGGCGTCGACGTCGGGCTCCGGCACGCGGTCCGCGGCGGCGACGAGCCCCCGGTGCATGTCGAACCCGGCGACGGCGGCGAGCGTCGCCCGGGTCACCTCGTAGGTGGGCACGGTGTCGCTGAACCCCGGGAGCGCGGCGTCGAGCTCCTCCAACCGCGACCGGAAGCCGACGACGCACCGGACGGGGAACCGGCTCTCCAGCAGCCGCGGGACGACGAGCTTCCCCTCGGCGACGACGAGCCCCTTCCCGCCGGGCAGGTCGGGGCGGGAGTCGGAGGAGTTGAGGTCGCGGACGTCGTCGACGCGGGGGTCGGCGGGGTCGGTGACGGTCGGCCACGGGCTCATGAGCGCACCGCCCCCATGATCGGGTCGACGGCGAAGTAGACGACGAACAGCGCGGCGACGACGTAGAGCAGCGGGTGCACCGACCGGCCGCGCCCGAGGGCGACGGCGACGACGACGTGCGTGATGAACCCGACGCCGATGCCGTTGGCGATGGAGTACGTGAACGGCATGACGACGATCGTGAGGAACGCCGGCAGCGCCGTCCCCGGGTCGCGGAAGTCGATGTCCGCCACCTGGGCCATCATGAGCGACCCGACGACGACGAGCACCGGCGCGGCCGCCTCGATCGGCACGACCTCGTAGAGCGGGGTGAGGAACATCGCCAGGAGGAACAGCACGCCGGTGACGACGTTCGCGAGGCCCGTGCGGGCGCCGTCGCCGATCCCGGCGGCGGAGTCGACGAAGACGGTGTTCGACGACGACGAGACCGCCCCGCCGACGACCGCCCCCGCGCCCTCGACGACGAGGGCGGTGCGCAGCCCGGGCAGCTCCCCCCGCTCGTCCATGACCCGCGCCTGCCGGCCGAGGGCGGTCATCGTGCCCATCGCGTCGAAGAAGTTCGCGAGCACGAGGGTGAAGACGAGCAGCGCGGCGGACAGCGCGCCGAGGTGCGTCACCGCGCCGACGAGGTCGACGGCCCCGACGAGGCTGAGGTCCGGCACGCCGCCGAGGGAGTCCGGCAGACCGGGGACGGAGAGGTTCCACCCGCCCGGCCGGGCCTCGCCGTCGACGACCGACGGCCCCGCGTGCGTGAGGGCCTCGACGACGACGGCGAGGACCGTCGTCGCGACGATGCCGATGAACAGCCCGGCCCGGACCTTCCGGGCGACGAGGACACCGCAGATGAGCAGGCCGAGGGCGAAGACGACGGTCGGCCACGAGGTGATCGAGCCGTCCGTGCCGAGGGCGACGGGGACGGTCGTGTGCGCGGCATCCGGGACGCGGCGGACGAACCCGGCGTCGACGAGCCCGATCATCGCGATGAACAGGCCGATACCGACGCCGATGGCGGACTTCAGCGAGTCCGGGATCGAGGAGAAGACCGCCTCCCGGAACCCGGTGAGGGCGAGGACGACGATGACGACACCGTCGATGACGACGAGCCCCATCGCCTCCGCCCACGTCAGCCCCTCCCCCGCGACGAGGGTGACGGCGACGAGGCTGTTGATCCCGAGGCCGGTGGCGATGCCGAACGGCAGTCGGGCGACGACGCCGAACAGGACCGTCATGACCCCGGCGGCGAGCGCGGTGACGGCGGCGACCCGCGACGTGCCGAGGACCTCCCCGGTCCGGTCGGCCGTCGTCCCGAGGATGAGGGGGTTGAGCACGACGATGTACGCCATGGCGAAGAACGTCACCACCCCGCCGCGCACCTCCGTGGCGACCGTCGAGCCCCGCTCCGTGATCCTGAACCACCGGTCGAGCACCCCGGGCCCGCCGGTCGTCACCGCACCGTCCATGTCGTCCACGCCCTCCGTGTCCTCAGTGTTCTCCGGGCCCTCCGGGTCGTCCGGGCCGTCCCGGTACCGCACCAAGATTCCCACCCCCCGCCCCGACGCACAAACCCGTCCCCGGACCGGGCAGGATGGGGTCATGGACAGTCCCCCGCGCCCCGCCCGCCGCGCCGTCACCGCCGCGACCGCCACGGTGGTCCTCGGCGCCGTCCTCGCCGCGTGCGGGACCGCGCCGCCGCCCCCGTCGACGGTGCCGACCCCCCGGGTGGAGGTCGTCGCCACCCACCCCTTCGACCCGACGAGCTTCACCCAGGGTCTCGACGTCGCCCCCGACGGGTCCGTCGTCGTCGGCACGGGGCTCACCGGGCGCTCCCGGATCTACCGGACGACCCCCGACGGCCGGCAGTCGGACAGCCGGCCGCTGGACCCGGGGCTCTTCGGCGAGGGCGTCGCCGTCGCCGGGGACACCGTGTGGCAGCTGACGTGGACCGACGGCACGGCGATCCGCCGGGACGCCCGGACGCTCGCGGAGACGGGCCGGGTCCCCTACGACGGGGAGGGCTGGGGGCTGTGTTTCGACGGCCGCCGCCTCATCATGTCGGACGGCTCGGCGGACCTGACCTTCCGGGACCCCGCGACGTTCGCCGAGACCGGCCGGGTGACGGTCCGCCGCGACGGCGAGCCGGTCCGCCGGCTCAACGAGCTCGACTGCGCGGAGGACGGGACGGTGCTCGCGAACGTGTGGCAGACGGACACGATCGAGCGCATCGCCCCCGACACGGGCGAGGTCACCGCGGAGATCACCGCCGACCTCCCCCGGCCCGCGGACGCGGACGTCCTCAACGGCATCGCCCACATCCCCGGCACGGACCGGATGTACCTCACGGGCAAGCTCTGGGACACGCTGTACGAGGTGCGCGTCACCCCGTGACCGACCCCGCGGGACGGTGGTGCCGGTGGGGTCGCCGGGCACGGGTGGGTACAGTGTGGTCGAGCACGCGCCCCGGGCAGGGGCGTCCCCCACACGAAGGACGGACATGGTTTCAGCAGGCTCCGAGGACCAGCGCGACGACGTGACCGGCGACCGGGCCGGGGACCCAGCCGGGGCGGCACCGGCGACGTCGCGGAAACAGCGGCGGCGGAAGGCCCAGCGCCGGCAGCTGCGGGTCATGGCGGTCATCGCGGTGCTCGTCGTCGTGGTGGTCGTCGGCGCGATCGGTTTCCAGCGCTGGTGGGACTCCCGCCCGGGCACGCCGCCCCGGGACCTCCGGGTCACCGCGACGGTCGGCGGCGAGTCCCGGGACATCGCCCCGTACTCCGCCTGCCCGCTCGACGACGCGGACTGCCACGGGGACGCCCCGGCCCGCATCCCCCTCGGCCCGGACGACTCGGCGACGCTGTCGATCCCCGGGGAGGTCTCCGACCACGACTGGTCGATGCTGACGATCTACGACGACCCGGCGGCGAACCGGGAGCAGTACTTCACGGCGGACCAGACGGACTCCGTCACCGTCGCCGGCCGGGCGGACTCGGCGAAGGCCGACAGCCCGCGGCTGACCGTCGTCGAGATCCACTCCCTCGTCGTCGGCACGGACGACGCCGGCGAGGAGACCCCGTACGCCGTCGTCTGGTCGATCGCCCCGGAGGACGTCCCGGTCAGCGCGGACGCCTCCTGACCGCCGGGCCCGACCGCCGGGCCCGACCTCAGGAGTCGAGTTCGCGCGCGATCGTCCGGAGGATCTCGGCGACGCGGTGCCCCTCGCCCCGGTTGGGGCGGCGCCCCTTCTGGAGCCCGGGCTGGATCTGGTTCTCCAGGATCGTGATCGTGTCCTGGACCATCGAATGGAGCTGGTCGGGGCGGTACCGGTGCTGGGCCCGCCGCGGACCGTCGTCGAGCACCGTGACCCGCAGGGCCTGGGGGCCGCGGCGGCCGGTGGCGACGTCGTACTCCAGCCGCTGGCCGGGCACGAGTTCCGTCACCCCGTCCGGGAGCACCTGGGAGCCCACGTAGACGTCCTCGTCCCCCGGGTTCGAGACGAACCCGAAGCCGCGGTCGGCGTCATACCACTTCACTTTTCCGGTCGGCATACGCTCATCCCTCTCTTCTGCGTGAAAGAACGATCATACCCGCGGCCGGCGGAGGTTCCCAACGGTCCGGCGTCACCGGCCCGAAGATCACGATTTGACCCCTAAACGTGACTATTTCGTTACAAACCGCTACTCTGGCCGGCAACCACCACGGAACCGACACGGAAGGGACCACGCCTCCTCATGGGACGTCACTCCACACGCAGCTCCTCGTTCTCGACCTCAGCGCGTCTCGCCGTCGCCGGCCTCGCCGTCGGCAGCCTCGGCGCCCTCGTCGCCCCGGCCGCGCACGCGGCCCCCGACTCCGACTGGGACCGCCTCGCGCAGTGCGAGTCCGGCGGTGACTGGGCGATCAACACCGGCAACGGCTTCCAGGGCGGACTCCAGTTCTCCCCCAGCACGTGGAGCGCCCACGGCGGCGGCGAGTTCGCCGCGACCGCGAACCAGGCCTCCCGTGAGCAGCAGATCGCCGTCGCCGAGCGCGTCCTCGCCAGCCAGGGCTGGGGCGCCTGGCCCGCCTGCTCGGCGAGCCTCGGCCTGAACTCCGGCCCGACGGACCGCTCCGCCGCCCCCGCGCCGGCCCCGGCACCCGCCCCGGCCCCGGAGCAGAACCCGGCCGAGACGATCGTCAACGCCCACTCGGTCCCCCAGGTCGACGCCCTCCACGACACCCTCGTCGCCGCCGCACAGGCCGCCGGCGTGGA
Source organism: Corynebacterium bovis DSM 20582 = CIP 54.80 (assembly GCF_030408615.1). Taxonomy (NCBI): domain Bacteria; kingdom Bacillati; phylum Actinomycetota; class Actinomycetes; order Mycobacteriales; family Corynebacteriaceae; genus Corynebacterium; species Corynebacterium bovis. The sequence goes on from NZ_CP047187.1 coordinate 2,032,285, forward strand.
GATCCCCCAGCCGCTCGAGGAGCTCTACCACCGCTACCGCGACGCGCTCGAGTCCGGCTACGCCGCGACCGTCGAGCAGGTCCGTGCCGCCGCCGACCAGGCGTCGGTCCAGGCCGAGGCCTTCCGGGACAGCCTGCCGGCCCCGGTGCGCGACGCCCTGCGCTGAGCGCGCCGCACCGGCCCCGGGGGGATGGGGCGGGGTCAGGGTCAGCGGCCGACGGTCAGCGGCCGAAGACCGGGTTGGTCCTGGTGTAGGGGTGGACGTAGGGGAGGGACTCCGCGGGGACGGGGAACTCGATGTCACCGTAGGGGCTCAGCGCCCCGGCGGTGTCGGCCACGATCTCCGTCACCGCGTGCTCTCCCGGCGCGAGGTCCTTCGGCCAGCCCGGATCGACGTAGTACTTCTTCTCAACGTTCGCCATACGCTCCAGCTTTCCACACCGCCCCGCCCCACGCCATCCACCGTGGGACGCACCCCCCGCTACGATGGAGCACCTATGACCACGAACGCCTCCTCCCCCGACGGCGGCGGGGTCCCCAGCTTCGTCGACTGGCTCACCGACCACGGTGACGCCGCCCTCGTCGACCTGCTGCACCGTCTCCGTGTGCTGCACCCCGGCGGCCGCGACATCATCGGTGCCGTGGCGGACCCCCACGCCCTCCGCCACCTCCGGGCCGTGGACCTCGCCCTTCTCCACGCCGCCGTGGAGGCGGGGGGCCACGAGGCCCCCGTCACCGGCGCCGACGTCACCGCCGCCCTCACCACCCTCCTCGACGACACGGGCTGCACCCGTCGCCCCGACCCGGCGGACCTCCGCGACGCCGCCGGGGTCCTCGCCCGGTGGGCGCTGCTGTACGGCCCCGGGTTCCGGCTCGACGGCCCCACCGCGGAGGCCGCCGAGGGGGACTGGGACGACGTCGTGCTCGCCGTCCCCGCCCACGTCGCCCGGCTCCTCGACCCGACGACCGACCACCTGTGGCGCCGCGTCGACGTCCACCGCTGCCCGGTCCCCACGGCGGAGCTCCCCGCCCTCGTCGCGGACCTGCCCACCCGGCAGCGCCGGCTCCTCGACACCCTCCACGCGAGCGGCGGCATCGGCCGGTCGTCGAGCCTCGGGGACCCGGACAGCCCCCTGTCCGGCCTGCTCCGGGCCGGTGTCCTCGACCGGGTCGACGACGAGACGGCCCGGCTGTCCGGCCGGGTCTCCGCCGTCGTCGGCGGCACGCTCGTGTCCGAGCCGGGCGGTGACCTCCGCCCGCCCCGCCCCGCCGACCCGGACCCGCGCCGCGACGCGGCCTCCGTCGCCGCCGCCGTGGAGACGCTGCGTCGGCTCGTCGACCTGCTCACCGACCTCGGCCGCTCCCCCCTCAGCCCCCTCGCGGCGGGCGGCGTCGGCCCCCGGGAGCTGACGAAGGTGGCCCGCCGCCTCGACGTGACCGTCGACGAGGTCGCGGAGGACGTCGCCCTGTGCCGGCACGCGGGGTTCATCGCCTGCGACCACCCCACCCCCGCGCCCGTCGACGACCACGGCGGACCGTACTGGGCCGTCACCGCGCGGGGCGCGGAGTTCCTCGACGCCCCGCTCGACCTCCGCTGGGCGATGCTGCTCCGGGGCTGGACGACGAGCCCCCACGCCCCCTGGCTCGCCGACCGGCGGGGGGCGCGGCTGCTCCAGCCCGAGCTCGACGACGCCGCCGTCGCGGGCCTGCGCCGCCTCGTTCCGGACCTCCTCGCGACCGCCCCCGCCGACACCCCGGCGGCGACGGTGTGGCGGCTCCGGCCCGCCCAGGCGGCCGTGACCCGGCCCGGGGACCTCGACGCCGTCCTCGCCGAGGCCGACCGGCTCGGCCTGCCCGGCGCGGCCGCGGCGGCGGTGGCGGCGACCGACGACGTCGGGGAGCTCGCCGCGGCGCTGCGGGAGATCCTCCCGCCCCCGGTGACGACACTCATCATCCAGGCCGACCACACGATCCTCGCCCCGGGCCCGCTGACCCCGGAGGCCGAGACGTGGCTGCGCCGCATCGCCGACCGGGAGTCCAGCGGCATGGCCAGCGTGTGGCGGGTGACGCCGGAGAGCCTCGCCCGGGCGGTGCGCGCCGGCGACACGGCCGCGGACATCGAGGGGTTCCTGTCCTCCTACACGCGGGAGATCCCGCAGGCCCTGCGGTACATGATCACCGACACGGCCCGCGCGGCGACGACGGCGACGGTCGGCACGGCGTCGTCGTACATCGTCGGGCCCGACGCCGCGACGGTCGACGGGGTCGTCTCCACGGCGGCGACGGTCTCCCCCGGGCTGCCGCTGCGCCGGCTCGCCCCGACGGTGCTCGTCAGCCCGCTCCAGGTCTCCGCCGTCGTCGAGGCCCTCGAGTCGGCGGGGGTCCGCCTCACCCTCGAGGACGGCGGGGCGCGCGTGACGACCGGCCCGGCCCCGTCCCGGGTGCCCGACCCCCCGTCCCCGGTGCCCGACGGCCGGGCGGAGGCCGCGGCCGCGGTCGAGGCGTTCCGGCGCGCCCGGGCCGCCGCCCCCGTCGACGGTGACCTGCGGACCGTGCGCGAACCGCGGGAGGTCATGGCCGCGCTGCGGGAGGCGTACGTCGCCGGGCACCGGGTCCGGCTGGCGTACGTCGACGCCACCGGCACGGCGACCCGCGACTGGGTGTCGGTCGTGACGATGACGCCGTCGTCGATCGTCGCCGTCTCCGAGACCGGCGGCGGGTCCCTGTCCGTCCAACCGCACCGGATCGCCTCGGTGCAGGTGCCCGTCCCCCCGGCGTAGACTGGTCCCCTTCGTCCACCGCCACCAGGGAGGCACGCGTGAATCTCGGCACCGGCCCGCTCATCGTCCAGTCGGACAAGACCGTCCTGCTGGAGATCGACCACGATCTCGCGCAGGAGGCCCGCACCGCGCTCGCCCCGTTCGCGGAACTCGAACGGGCCCCGGAGCACGTCCACACCTACCGGATCACCCCGCTGGCGTTGTGGAACGCCCGCGCGGCCGGCCATGACGCGGAGCAGGTCGTCGACGCCCTCGAGCGCTACTCCCGCTTCCCCGTCCCCCAGCCGCTGCTCATCGACATCGCGGAGACGATGGACCGGTACGGCCGGCTGACCCTCGTGCGGGACCCGGCCCACGGCCTCGTCCTCCAGAGCCGGGACCCGGCGGTGCTCGCGGAGGTCCGGCGGCACCGCCGCATCCGGCCGATGCTCGGGGCGGACCTCGACGGCGACTCGGTCGTCGTCCACCCCTCGGAGCGTGGCCGGCTCAAGCAGGAGCTGCTCAAGGTCGGCTGGCCGGCCGAGGACCTCGCCGGCTACGTCGACGGCGAGGCGCACCCCATCGCCCTGTCGACCGAGACGGAGGACTGGCAGCTGCGGGACTACCAGCAGATGGCGGCCGACTCGTTCTGGGACGGCGGCTCGGGCGTCGTCGTCCTGCCCTGCGGGGCGGGCAAGACGATGGTCGGCGCCGCGGCGATGGCCCGCAGCCGGACGACGACGCTCATCCTCGTGACGAACACCGTCGCCGGCCGGCAGTGGCGCGACGAGCTGCTGCGCCGCACGACCCTCACCGAGGAGGAGATCGGCGAGTACTCCGGGGAACGCAAGGAGATCCGCCCGGTGACCATCGCCACGTACCAGGTCGTCACGCGCCGCACGAAGGGCGAGTTCCGGTCGCTGGAGCTGTTCGACTCCCGGGACTGGGGGCTCATCATCTACGACGAGGTCCACCTGCTGCCCGCCCCCGTGTTCCGCATGACCTCGGACCTCCAGTCGCGCCGCCGCCTCGGCCTCACCGCGACGCTCGTCCGGGAGGACGGCCGGGAGGGCGACGTGTTCTCCCTCATCGGCCCGAAGCGGTACGACGCGCCGTGGAAGGACATCGAGGCCCAGGGGTGGATCGCCCCGGCGGAGTGCACCGAGGTCCGCGTGAGCCTCACCGACGCCGAGCGGATGGTCTACGCCACGGCGGAGCCCGCGGACCGGTACCGGCTCGCGGCGACGTCGGCGACGAAGACCCGCACGGTCCGCCGCCTCCTCGCCCGTCACCCGGGGGAGCCGACGCTCATCATCGGCGCGTACGTCGACCAGCTCGAGGAGCTCGGCGCGGAGCTGGACGCCCCCGTCATCGACGGCAGGACGAGCACGACGCGGCGCGAGGCGCTCTACGCCGCCTTCCGGGCCGGGGAGGTGCGGGTGCTCGTCGTGAGCAAGGTCGCGAACTTCTCCGTGGACCTGCCCGGCGCGTCCGTGGCGATCCAGGTGTCCGGCACGTTCGGCTCGCGGCAGGAGGAGGCGCAGCGGCTCGGGCGGCTGTTGCGCCCGAAGCCGGACGGGGGCGCGGCCCACTTCTACTCCGTCGTCGCCCGTGACACACTGGACAGCGAGTACGCCGCCCACCGTCAGCGTTTCCTCGCCGAGCAGGGGTACGGCTACCGCATCATCGACTCCACCGACCTCGACGAGGAGACCGCGTGACCGACTTCCACTTCTCCGTTGACGACCCCTACGCCCGGAAGCACAACGAGTTCTTCCGCGACGCCCGCCGTCTCCAGTGGTCGGCGGGGATCCTCGCGCTCATCCTCGTCGTCGCCGCGGTCCTCGCCGTGACGCTCGACTCCTTCTCGACGGGGGCCGTCCTCGTCGCCGGGGCCCTCGTCATCCTCGCGGTGATCTGTCTCGTCATCATCCCCGCCCTGCCGAAGGCGATGGGCAGCCCGCAGCAGTACTACGACACGTACGCGCTGGTCCCCGCCGTCGTCGCGAAGGTCAACCCCCGCGACCTCGTGCTCATGGCGCTCGTCGACGCGGCCGTGGAGGGGTCCGGGGCGTCGGCCCCGGCGCTGGCGGTGCGCACGGTGACGTCGGTCCCCGGCGTCGCCCGCGAGGTCGGCGCCCGCGTCCCCTCCGTCGCCGTCACCGGCGGCCGGACGATGTCGGACCGCACCCACTGGCAGGAGATCTCGCCGATGCCGGTGTGCTGGGGCACGCCGGACCGCGACGTGTGGCGCGCCGCGGAGGAGGCGGTCCCGGCGTCCGCGTGGCGTCGCCTCGGTGAGCTCGTCGGGAGGGTCGACGAGGTCGTCGCGACGAAGCACAACCTCCTCCCCCTCGACCGCGCCCGCTGACGGGCCACCCGGGCCGGGCGCTCAGACGTCGAGGTCGACGGTCACCATGCGGTGGTCGCTGCCGACCTCCGGGGGCATGAGCCCGGACAGCGGCTCGCCGGGCGCGGGCCACACGACGTGCGCGTCGCGCACGGGCAGCCCCCGGGACGGCAGCACGTAGTCCGCGCGGAGGTTCCCGGGCGTCGGGTCGGCGAAGTCGGCGGTGTCCTCCGCCGGCGGGTTGAGGTGCGCGGCGTTGCCCGGCTGGGCCGCCGCGACGACCGCGCCGTCGCTCGTGGGGTGGGGGTCGTGGACCCAGGGCACGGCGAGCAGCTGGTTGATGCCGGGGAACCCGGCGCCGCCGTCGTGGGGGTCGGAGTTCTGGTCGCCGAAGACGATGAACTCGGCGTCCGGGTCGAGGCCCCCGCGCCGGCCGGCGTCGTCGACGATCCAATCCGCGGCCGCCCCGCCCCGGATGTAGTCGGCGGTGAGGCGGATCTCGTCGGAGTTCCGGCGCCCGTTGCGCTGCTCCGGGCCGTCGAAGGACGGCGGGGTGGGGTGGGAGACGAGCAGGTGGATGCGGCGGCCCCGCACGTCGACGGGCAGGTCCCAGTGGGACTTGCTCGACAACCGCAGGCTGTCGGCGGTGTCGCCGTAGAAGTCGCGGGGCAGGAGTGCCCCGGGGACCTGCGCCCACCGGAGGGTCCGGAAGGTCCGCATGTCGTCGGCCCGGAGCGGGTACCGGGAGAACACGGCCATGCCGTACTGGCCGGGGAACGCCCCGAAGCCCCAGGCGTCGTCGGGTCCGTGGAGACGGCCGTCGCCGTTGAGGTCGAGGCCGGAGTCCACGCCGGTGTTCACGGGGGCGCTGACGGCGTAGGGGTAGGTCACCGGGTCGCCGGGGAGGTCGGGGTTCTCCAGGTAGTTCCGGCGGAAGAGGTCGAGGGCCCGGCCGTCGGGGTCGTGGTCGAACTCGTTGACGACGAGGATGTCCGGGGCCTGCGCGCGCATGACGGTCGCGACGGCCCGGGCCTGCGGGTTGTCGGGGGTGGACAGGTCGCGGACGAGGTCGCCCTCGTGGGCTCGGTTGAGGCTGGCGTTGTACGTCGCCACCCGGAGGCCGGGGGCCGGGGCCGGGGTGCCGACGGACGATCCCGCGACGGACCCGGCGACGGACCCGGACGCGGCGGCGGTGGTGACGGTCGTGGTGGTGGCGGTGAGGAGGGTGCCCGCGGTGACGAGCGCGGTGGTGGAACGGTGCAGGTGACGGCGCATGGGCGTCACACTAGCGGCCCCCGGTGAACACCCGGTGACGGCCGGGTGGCCATCCACCGGGCGGCGTCGAGGACCCGGCGCCGCCACTCGGCGGGCGGGGCGACGAGGTGGTCGGAGACGTAGTGCCGCTCCTCGACCTGCGCCCCGGCGTCGTGGAACACCCGGGAGGCGACGTCCGGCGGGGTGCCGGTCGTGTCCGCGTCGGCGGCGCTGAGGAACACGGGCGTGCCGGCGGTGCCGGGGGGAAGGGGTCCGTCGTCCCCCACCCGGGGACTGAAGGCGACGAGCCAGTCGACCTCCACCTCCCGCAGGGCCCGCATCCCGCTGCCGAACACGACCGAGCCGACACCCGGGGCGTCCGGGAACCGGTCGCGGACGGCGGCGACGGCGCGGGCCACCGCCGCGGGCGGCACCGGCAGCGGGTGGACGAGGTCGACGACGGTCACGCCGGACTGCTCGGCGAGCGCGGCGAAGAGCGGCAGCCACAGCTGGTCGTGGGAGGCCCCGTCCCCGAACCACCCGGGGCCGCCGTGCAGGGCCACGGCCACCGCCCCGGTCCGCGGCGTCGGGACCCCCGACGGGGTGAGCACGGTGCCGGTGACCTGCGTCCCGGGGACGGCGAACGGGGTGGGCTCCGGGCCGGTGCGGGTGAAGGCCACCCCGGGCATCGAGTGGTCGAGCCCCGCGCCGAGGACGAGCTGGCTGGAGTGGCTGAGCAGGTCCGGCAGCCGCGCCCACAGGCGTTCGACGCGGTCGGTGCGCGCGGCGGTGTCGTCCCCCTCCCCCGGCCCGGCGGCGACGGCCTCCCACATCTCCGGGTAGCTGTCCTCCATGAACTGGACGAGCTGCGTGAGCTGCCCCTCCGGGGTCAGCGGCGCGACCCCCTCCTGGACGTCACCGGACGGCGCGGCGACGGGGATGTCCTCCGCCTGCTGCGCCCGGCCTGTGGTCCCTGCTGCACGGTCTGCTCCCATGCCCCGGGAGTCTACCCGCGCCCCCGGGTGCCTCCCCGCGGCCGGTGCCCGGGCCCGTAAGCTGGCGCCATGGAGCGTACACCGAGTCACGGTTGGCCTGCGTCGAGGATCACCCTCGCGGACAGTGTCTTCGCCCGGATGACCGCCCTCGCCGCGCGGCACGGGGCGGCGAACCTCGGCCAGGGGTTCCCGGACGACGACGGCCCCGCGGGGATGCTCGACCGGGCGGCGCGCGCGGTCCGGGACGGCGGGGCGGCGGCGAACCAGTACGGGCCGCCCCGGGGGGTGCCGGCGCTGCGGCGGGCCGTCGCGGAGGACCGTCGCCGCCGGTACGGCCTCGAGCTCGACCCGGACGCGGAGGTGCTCGTGACCGTCGGCGCGACGGAGGGCATCGCGGCGGCGCTGCTCGCGTTCGTCGAGCCGGGGCGGGAGGTCGTCGTCCTCGAGCCGACGTACGACGCCTACGACGCCGCCGTCCGGGTCGCCGGCGGGGTGCCGCGGCCGGTGCCCCTGCGGTTCGACGGCACCCGCTGGTCGCTGGACCGGGAGGCGTTCGCGGCGGCGGTCGGGCCGCGCACGGCGGCGGTGGTCGTGAACACCCCGCACAACCCGACGGGCCTGGTCCTCGGCCCGGACGACCTCGGGGCCGTCGCGGACGTCGTGCGCCCGCGCGGCGTCCCGGTCATCGCGGACGAGGTGTACGAGCGGCTCGTCCTCGACGGCGAGCACACGCCGTTCGCGTCGTTGCCGGGCATGGCCGCGCAGACGGTGACCCTGGGGTCGGCGGGGAAGTCCTTCAACGTCACGGGGTGGAAGACGGGCTGGGCGACGGGTCCGGCGGAGATGATCGACGCCGTCGCCGCGGCGAAGCAGTACCTGACGTTCGTCGGCGCGACGCCGCTGCAGCCGGCGGTGGCCTGGGCCCTCGACCACGCCGGGGACTGGGGTGAGGGGTGGGTGTCGACGCTGCGCTCCCGCCGGGACTCCCTGGTCGCGACGCTGCGGTCGACGGGGATGACGGTCGCGGAGTCGGCGGGGACGTACTTCGTCGTGTCGGACGTCGCCCCGGTGCTGGCCGCCCGGCCGGAGCTCGGGCGGACGGCGGAGGAGTTCTGCCTGCGCCTGCCGGAGGTGGCGGGGGTCGCCGCGATCCCGGTGAGCGCGTTCATGTCCGACCCGGGCGACCCGGTGACGCGGACGCTGGTGCGGTGGACGTTCTGCAAGTCGGCGCGGACGATGGCCACGGCGCAGGCCCGCCTCGCCGCCGCGTTCGGGGGCTCCTACGATGGAGGGCATGACTGACACGACGATCCGGACGACCCACGTGGGGTCCCTGCCACGTACCCCGGAGCTGCTCGAGGCGAATGAGCGCCGGGCTGCGGGCACCATCGACCGGGAGGAGTTCCTGGGCATTCTCGGCGACAGCGTGGACGCGGTCGTGCGACGGCAGCTGGAGATGGGGGTGGACATCGTCAACGAGGGCGAGTACGGCCACATCACCTCGGGTGCCGTCGACTACGGCGCGTGGTGGAACTACTCCTTCTCCCGCCTCGGCGGGTTGACGATGACGGACGAGGACCGGTGGGCGAACCCGGAGAAGATCCGGTCGACGCCGGGGAACATCCGCCTGACGTCCTTCGCGGACCGCCGGGACCGCACCCGGTTCCGCGACGCGTACGAGGACCCGACGTCCGGTGTGCTGGCGGGCCGGGCGAAGGTCCCGAACCCGGAGTTCACCGGGCCGGTGACGTACCTCGAGACCGGTGAGGTGGAGGCGGACACCGCCCTGCTGGACGCACGCCCTCGACGCGCGGGAGGATCTCGCCCCCGGCGGCGCCCGCGGGTCGGTGGGCTCCGGGGCGACGGCCCGGCCGCGTGGGTTCGTCGCGGCGTTGTCCCCGGGTGCGGCCGCGCGCCTGAAGAACCGGTACTACGACACGGAGGAGGAGCTGGTCGCCGCGTGCGCGGACGCCCTGTCCCACGAGTACCGGGCGATCACGGACGCGGGGTTCACCGTCCAGTTGGACGCCCCGGATCTCGCGGAGCCGTGGGACCAGATCAACCCGGAGCCGTCCATCGAGGATTACCGGGCGTGGATCCGCGTCCGGAGTGGACGCCATCAACTCCACCCTGCGGGGCCTGCCGCGGGAGCGGACGCGCCTGCACGTGTGCTGGGGCTCGTGGCACGGCCCGCACGTCACGGATGTCCCGTTCGGGGACATTCTCGACGAGATCCTCCGGGCGGAGGTGGGCAGCTTCTCCTTCGAGGGGCCCAGTCCGCGGCACGCCCACGAGTGGCGGGTGTGGCGGGACCACGAGCTGCCCGAGGGCGCGGTGATCTACCCGGGCGTCGTGAGTCACGCGATGAACGCGGTCGAGCACCCGCGGCTCGTGGCGGACCGGATCCTCCGCTTCGCCGAGCTCGTCGGGCCGGAGCGCGTCATCGCGTCGACGGACTGCGGTCTCGGCGAGCGCCTGCACGCGGACATCGCGTGGGCGAAGCTGGAGTCCCTCGTCGAGGGCGCCCGCATCGCCAGCGACGAGCTCCGCTGACCCTCCCCTCCCCCGCCCGGTCTGGACTCGTCCTCTCCGGGCGGACGCACGGCCCCCGAGACCCTCGCCCGCTCCGCACGAGGCACGGGGGCGGAGCACGAGGCGCGGAAAAGGGCACAAAAAAGTGGGGTGGTGCCACACCCCCACAACCCGTTGACCACCCAACCCCTGACAGGGACGGTGACCACACAGGCCGTGAAGGGGTGACACCACCCCACCACACACAAAGAAAAATGCCGGCGGTGACCTACTCTCCCACACCCTCCCGGGTGCAGTACCATCGGCGCAGGCAGGCTTAGCTTCCGGGTTCGGAAAGGGACCGGGCGTGACCCCGCCGCTAAAACCACCGACAAACACAACAGAACAACCACACGCACCCCACACACCCCCGGGAACAACCCCAAGGGAGTGCCGGCACGTCGTGACGCTCCAGACACTGCACAACAGACGCGAGAATCAACACCCACAACACACACCAAACAGTGCGAACCACGGGCAACACTTTTTGCACACACACCCAACCAACAAGCAGTGTGTCATTTCGGTCAATTAGTACCGGTCACCTCCACCACTTACATGGCGTCCAGATCCGGCCTATCAACCCCGTCATCTACAGGGAACCTCAAACGAAACCTCATCTTGAAACAGGCTTCCCGCTTAGATGCTTTCAGCGGTTATCCCTCCCATACGTAGCCAACCAGCCATGCCACGGGCGTGACAACTGGCCCACCAGAGGTATGTCCGTCCCGGTCCTCTCGTACTAGGGACAGCCTTTCTCAAGTTTCAACGCGCGCGGCGGATAGAGACCGAACTGTCTCACGACGTTCTAAACCCAGCTCGCGTGCCGCTTTAATGGGCGAACAGCCCAACCCTTGGGACCTACTCCAGCCCCAGGATGCGACGAGCCGACATCGAGGTGCCAAACCATCCCGTCGATATGGACTCTTGGGGAAGATCAGCCTGTTATCCCCGGGGTACCTTTTATCCGTTGAGCGACACCGCTTCCACAAGCCGGTGCCGGATCACTAGTCCCGACTTTCGTCCCTGCTCGACCTGTCAGTCTCACAGTCAAGCTCCCTTGTGCACTTACACTCAACACCTGATTGCCAACCAGGCTGAGGGAACCTTTGGGCGCCTCCGTTACACTTTGGGAGGCAACCGCCCCAGTTAAACTACCCACCAGGCACTGTCCCTAACCCGGATCACGGGCCGAGGTTCAGGTATCCAATACGATCAGAGTGGTATTTCAACAACGACTCCCCAACCACTGGCGTGGCCGCTTCACAGTCTCCCACCTATCCTACACAAACCGAACCGAACACCAATACCAAGCTATAGTGAAGGTCCCGGGGTCTTTTCGTCCTGCCGCGCGTAACGAGCATCTTTACTCGTACTGCAATTTCGCCGGGCCTGTGGTTGAGACAGCAGGGAAGTCGTTACGCCATTCGTGCAGGTCGGAACTTACCCGACAAGGAATTTCGCTACCTTAGGATGGTTATAGTTACCACCGCCGTTTACTGGGGCTTAAATTCTCCGCTTCGACCACAAGGGTCTAACAGGTCCTCTTAACCTTCCAGCACCGGGCAGGCGTCAGTCCGTATACATCGACTTACCGTCTTCGCACGGACCTGTGTTTTTAGTAAACAGTCGCTTCCCTCTATTCTCTGCGACCACCACCAGCTCAAAACCAGTCTGTCACCAGCAGTGGTCCCCCTTCTCCCGAAGTTACGGGGGCATTTTGCCGAGTTCCTTAACCACAGTTCACCCGATCGCCTTAGTATTCTCTACCTGACCACCTGTGTCGGTTATGGGTACGGGCCGAATGTGCACATCGCTAGAGGCTTTTCTCGACAGCATAGGATCACCGACATCCCCGCAAACGGGTACGCATCACGCCTCACCCTCATGCCAACCGGATTTACCAGGCTGACGGGCCACACGCTTACACCACAATCCAATAAGTGGCTCGGCTACCTTCCTGCGTCACCCCATCACTTGGCTACTACCAGCTCAGGTCCCACGCACATGCACCACCAACCGGCCAAAGACCGGAAACAGCAGCACACACGGGTGGTTAGTATCACCGATTCACCATGGTCGCACACACACGGGTACGGGAATATCAACCCGTTATCCATCGACTACGCCTGTCGGCCTCGCCTTAGGCCCCGACTCACCCTGGGAAGATTAGCTTGACCCAGGAACCCTTAGTCATCCGGCGGACGAGTTTCTCACTCGTCATTCGCTACTCATGCCTGCATTCTCACTCGCATGGCCTCCAGCACTGGGTCACCCCGCACCTTCACCGGCCACACGACGCTCCCCTACCAACCCCCACCAAAAGATGGAAGTTCCGCGGCTTCGGCGGTGTACTTGAGCCCCACTACATTGTCGGCGCAGAACCACTCGACCAGTGAGCTATTACGCACTCTTTCAAGGATGGCTGCTTCTAAGCCAACCTCCTGGCTGTCTTCGCGATCCCACATCCTTTTCCACTTAGTACACTCTTAGGGGCCTTAGCCGGCGATCCGGGCTGTTTCCCTCTCGACCACGAAGCTTATCCCCCGCAGTCTCACTGCCGCGCTCTCACTTACCGGCATTCGGAGTTTGGCTGATGTCGCTAAGATGGTAGTCCCGCTAAACCAACCAGTAGCTCTACCTCCGGCAAGAAACACACGACGCTGCACCTAAATGCATTTCGGGGAGAACCAGCTATCACGGAGTTTGATTGGCCTTTCACCCCTACCCACAGCTCATCCCCTCAGTTTTCAACCTAAGTGGGTTCGCGCCTCCACGACGTCTTACCATCGCTTCACACTGGCCATGGGTAGATCACCCCGCTTCGGGTCCAGGACACGCCACTCAACCACACTAGTTAGTATTCGCTTTCGCTACGGCTACCCCACACGGGTTAACCTCGCGACGTGCCGCTGACTCGCAGGCTCATTCTTCAAAAGGCACGCCATCACCCCACAAGGAGGCTCTGACGGATTGTAAGCGCACGGTTTCAGGTACTATTTCACTCCCCTCCCGGGGTACTTTTCACCATTCCCTCACGGTACTATCCGCTATCGGTCACAAAGAGTATTCAGGCTTACCGGGTGGTCCCGGCAGATTCACAGCAGATTCCACGAGCCCGCTGCTACTCGGGAACGAGATCCACACACACCCATCATGTTTTCACGTACCGGACTCTCACCGTCTACGGCGGGCCATCCCAGACCACTTCCGCTAACACAACACGCGCATGCGCAGGCTGGCAGACCCACACAACATCGCCCCACAACCCCGTGCACGCAACCCCTGCCAGGTATCACACGCACACGGTTTAGCCACCATCCGCTTTCGCTCGCCGCTACTGACGGAATCACTATTGTTTTCTCTTCCTACGGGTACTGAGATGTTTCACTTCCCCGCGTTCCCTCCACACCGGCTATCTATTCACCGGCGGGTGACCGCACATAACCACGGCCGGGTTTCCCCATTCGGACATCCTCGGATCAACGCTCGGTTGGCAACTCCCCGAGGCATAACGCAGCCTCCCACGTCCTTCATCGGCTCTTCTGTGCCAAGGCATCCACCGTGCGCCCTTAACAACAACACACACAATCAGTTAGGTGAACAAAAAGCACAACACACCACCACACAACATGGCAGCATGCAGAATAAAGAAGATACTCGCGTCCACTATGCAGTTCTCAAACACCACACACACCACCACCAGCGCAGAACACAGTCCCGCACCACCAGCAGCATGCCAGTCATCCAAGGGCATGACGCCCCAGACACCCAACACCGCGACAAACCAAGCACCCCAACCCCCGGCACCACCACCAGGCACAAACACCACAACCAGCGATCATCACCCCACACGGCGTGGGGCAACCATCCAGCGATCCGCGCATCCACCCGGATTCAACAATAATAAAATAAAACTCCTTAGAAAGGAGGTGATCCAGCCGCACCTTCCGGTACGGCTACCTTGTTACGACTTCGTCCCAATCGCCGATCCCACCTTCGACGGCTCCCTAACGAGTTTGGGCCACCGGCTTCGGGTGTTACCAACTTTCATGACGTGACGGGCGGTGTGTACAAGGCCCGGGAACGTATTCACCGCAGCGTTGCTGATCTGCGATTACTAGCGACTCCGACTTCATGGAGTCGAGTTGCAGACTCCAATCCGAACTGAGACCGGCTTTAAGGGATTAGCTGAGCCTCGCGGCATCGCAACCCACTGTACCGACCATTGTAGCATGTGTGAAGCCCTGGACATAAGGGGCATGATGATTTGACGTCATCCCCACCTTCCTCCGAGTTAACCCCGGCAGTCTCTCGCGAGTCCCCACCATTACGTGCTGGCAACACAAGACAAGGGTTGCGCTCGTTGCGGGACTTAACCCAACATCTCACGACACGAGCTGACGACAACCATGCACCACCTGTGAACAAGCCCAAAAGGGAAGACGTGTCTCCACGCCGGTCCTGCCCATGTCAAGCCCAGGTAAGGTTCTTCGCGTTGCATCGAATTAATCCACATGCTCCGCCGCTTGTGCGGGCCCCCGTCAATTCCTTTGAGTTTTAGCCTTGCGGCCGTACTCCCCAGGCGGGGCGCTTAATGCGTTAGCTACGGCACGGAAATCGTGGAAGATCCCCACACCTAGCGCCCACCGTTTACGGCATGGACTACCAGGGTATCTAATCCTGTTCGCTACCCATGCTTTCGCTCCTCAGCGTCAGTTACTGCCCAGAGACCTGCCTTCGCCATCGGTGTTCCTCCTGATATCTGCGCATTTCACCGCTACACCAGGAATTCCAGTCTCCCCTACAGCACTCAAGTTATGCCCGTATCGCCTGCACGCCCGGAGTTAAGCCCCGGGATTTCACAGACGACGCGACAAACCACCTACGAGCTCTTTACGCCCAGTAATTCCGGACAACGCTCGCACCCTACGTATTACCGCGGCTGCTGGCACGTAGTTAGCCGGTGCTTCTTATGCAGGTACCGTCACAAAAGCTTCGTCCCTGCCGAAAGGGGTTTACAACCCGAAGGCCGTCATCCCCCACGCGGCGTCGCTGCATCAGGCTTGCGCCCATTGTGCAATATTCCCCACTGCTGCCTCCCGTAGGAGTCTGGGCCGTGTCTCAGTCCCAATGTGGCCGTACACCCTCTCAGGCCGGCTACCCGTCGCCGCCTTGGTAGGCCATTACCCCACCAACAAGCTGATAGGCCGCGGGCTCATCCTGCACCGAAAAACTTTCCACCGCACACACTAAAGCACGGTCCTATCCGGTATTAGACCCAGTTTCCCAGGCTTATCCCAGAGTGCAGGGCAGATCACCCACGTGTTACTCACCCGTTCGCCACTCGAGTACCCCAGCAAGCTGGGGCCTTTCCGTTCGACTTGCATGTGTTAAGCACGCCGCCAGCGTTCGTCCTGAGCCAGGATCAAACTCTCCATAAAAGCCATAGGCAATATCAAAGAAAGCCCAACCACTGGCAAAACAAAACATCATCACAGCAACCACGCCCGACACACAGCCGGACGCAGCCACCACACTGACCGTCGCCACCACCCCAACGGGGGGTCAGGGCAGCGACAACAAAATAAATTACAAACAATACTCACAAACCAAAGGTCGCAAGCACCACCTGCAACACAAATCCAGTGACAGTGACACCATGACGACACAAACAATCACATATTTAACAAGCGATCAACACTTGCCGGTACGCGAACCATTCATGCCAGACACGACAACCACCGATCACAGCACCTGCGCCACACACGGCACCAGCACCAAAGATCAGAGCACTTGGTTCATCACGCTATTGAGTTCTCAAACATCATGCGCACACAACCACACCGACCAAGCGGCCGGAACAGTCCGTGTGACAGGACCAGAACTTTACACCCGGTGGCAGCAAAGCAAACCCCAGATGAACACCCAGTTCACAGCCCCGAAGAAGATCGGGTGCTTCGTCAGCCTCAACCGCTCGCGGTGACCGTTCCGGCCCCTGCGCCGTTGCGCTGACTCGCATAAATGTACACACGCCTCCCGGCGCTCACAAATCTGCAGGTCACGAACGGTTTCGGGCCCCGACCCCGGCCACCGGCCCCGTCACCGCCCCTCGTCGCCCGTCACCCGGCGCACGTCGGCGCCGAGCGCCCGGAGCTGCTCCACGAACCCCGGGTAGCCACGGTCGATGTGGTAGACGTCGTTGACCTGCGTGACCCCGTCGGCGCACAGCCCGGCGAGGATGAGCCCCGCCCCGGCACGGATGTCGGACGCCCACACGGGCGCGGACGACAGCGGCCGTCCCCCGCGGATGACCACGTGGTGGCCGTCGATGGAGGTGTCGGCACCGAGCCGCGTCATCTCGTCGACGAACCGGAACCGGGACTCGAAGATGTTCTCCGTGATGACGCTCATCCCGTCACTGACCGTGCACAGGGCGATGGCCATCGGCTGGAGGTCGGTCGGGAACCCGGGGAAGGGCAGGGTCTGGTAGTCGACGGCGGTGGGCCGCCGGTTCTGCCGGACCCGGAACCCGGTCGGGTAGGTCTCGACGTCCGCCCCCGCGAGCTTGAGCTTCTCCAGGACGAGGTGCAGGTGGGTGGGGTTGATCCCGCTGACCGTGATGTCGCCCTGCGTCATGGCCGCCGCGTAGCCCCAGGTCCCGGCGACGATCCGGTCCCCGACGACGTCGTGGGTCGTCGGCCGCAGCCGGTCGACCCCGGTGACGGTGATGGTGTTGCTGCCGGCCCCGGTGATTCCGGCGCCCATCTCGGTGAGCATGGCGCAGAGGTCGACGATCTCCGGCTCGCGCGCCGCGTTGTCGAGGATGGTCGTCCCCTTGGCGAGCACGGCCGCGGTGAGGATGTTCTCCGTCGCGCCGACCGACGGGAAGTCGAGCTTGATCTTCCCGCCGACGAGTTCAGTGGCCTCGGCGACGACGCAGCCGTGTTCGATGCGCGTCGTCGCCCCGAGCTTCTCGAGCCCGGACTGGTGCATGTCGAGCGGCCGGCTGCCGATCGCGTCACCGCCGGGGAGGGCGACGACGGCCCGGTGACGCCGGGCGGTGAGCGGGCCGAGGACGCACACGGAGGCGCGGAACTGCCGGACGGCGTCGAAGTCGGCGTTGTACTCGACGGTCTCGGGCGTGGTGATGGTCACCGTCGTCCCGGCGAGCTCGACCTCGCAGCCGAGTCCGCGGAGGACCTCCGCCATGTAGGGCACGTCGGCGATCTCGGGACAGTTCGTCAGGACGGTGGTGCCCTCCGCGAGGAGCGCGGCGGACATGAGTTTGAGCACGCTGTTCTTCGCGCCGTTGACCCGCACGGCCCCCTCGAGGCGTGCACCACCGGTTACCAGGAAATGATCTTTCACGGACCCCACCCTAATTGCTCGGCGTCACCCGTGCGGCGGCGACGCCGGCGTGTCAGGGCATCAGGGCAGCGCGCCGATGCGGCGGGCGGCGTTGACGGCCTCGTACCGCGTGTGCGCGCCGAGCTTGCGCATGACGGACCGCAGGTAGCTCTTCACGGTCTCCGCGCCGATGCCCATCTCCTCCGCGGCCTCGACGTTGGTGTGGCCGAGTGCGACGCACGCGAGCACGTCGAGCTCCCGGGCGGAGAGTTTCGTCGTCTGCTTCACGCGCACCGGGGAGACCATCTGCTCGCAGAGCACCTCGAGGTCGCGGCGGATCTCCTCGTCGGTGACCCGGTTGGCCAGCATGCGGAGCTTGGAGTGCGTCGCGCGGACCTGCTCCCACTCCGCCCCGGACATGGACCGGACGCTCTTGCCCGGGGTCGTCGCGGCCCCGGCCGTCACCGCCGCCGTCATGGAGGACGACGCCGGCCGCGGATTGTCCCCGTGCCGGAGCGCGGCGTTCACGGCCAGTTCCTGCTCCAGGCAGCGGGCGGTCATGGTGACCTCCTCGAGCACCTTGTCCCCCATGCGGACCGGCGAGTGCACGCCCGCGTACAGCACCCCCCGTGCCTCCCGTCCGACGATGACGGGCACGGCGACGATGGAGTGGAGCCCCTCGTCCTTGATCTGCCGGTCGTACTCGTGGCTGATCGACTTCGCCCGCACGTAGTCGGAGACGCCGACGGGCCGGCGGGTGACGAGCACCCGCCCGCCGACGCCGGTCCCCGCCTCGATCTGGAGGTTGTGGAGAGCGGGCGTCCGGAGCCCGACCCAGGAGGTGATCATCAGTCTGCCGTCCCCCTGGCCGGCGCCGAACATGGTGACGGGGATCCCCGTCGCATTCCTCAGCGAGGAGAGCGCGCCACGGATGGCGTCCTCGTCTTCGCGGTGTCGCTGCTGCTCCACGGCTCAATCTTCCTTTACGTACACGGTGCCCGCGATCGACGGGAACACCCATATGCGGGGATCTGGCCTTGCCAGGGGTCAGTATAAAACCACACGCCGTCACCCCCAAACGCGCACCCGCCGCGGCGGCTCCGAGCGCACCGGGGAAGCCCCCTGACATGGCCTCTGACCTGCACCGACAGGGGGAGGTGTGATCTTGGTGATGCAGGACTTCCCTATCCCCGGCCGGGCACGACCCAATCACGGTCCCCCCGGCCGACCACCGTCACGGCACCCCCGGATGGCCGAGACGGCACACGGTGCGCTATGAGACCGCCACCTGTGACACGTGACAGGTCCCCGGGTGTGTCAGAGGAGCCTCCCCCGACCCCTCAGCGGTTCGTCCACCGGGGCGTGCGCCGGGAGACGAACGCGTCCATCCCCTCCTTCTGGTCGTCGGTGGCGAAGAGGGACCAGAACGCCTCGCGTTCGGCGGTGACGCCGACGGACAGCGGGGTCTCCATCGCGGTGTCGACCGCCTGGGTCGCCGCGTGCACGGCGACCCGTGGCATGCCCGCGACCGTCGCGGCGATCTCGGCGACGTCCTCGCGGAACGTCTCCGCAGGCAGAACGCGCGACACGAGGCCGGAGCGCTCGGCCTCCTCGGCGTCCATTATGCGGCCGGTGAGGATGAGGTCCATCGCCTTGTAGCGGCCGACGGCGCGCGTGAGCCGCTGGGTGCCGCCCATGCCCGGGATGATCCCGAGGGTGATCTCCGGCTGCCCGAACCGCGCGGTCTCGCTCGCGAGGATGATGTCGCCGAGCATCGCCAGCTCACATCCCCCGCCGAGGGCGAAGCCTGACACGGCCGTGATGATCGGGGTGCGCACACGTGTGAGACGTTCCCAGTCGAGGAAGAGCTGCTCCTCCCGGACCTCGGGGAAGGTGCGGTCCTTCATCTCCTTGATGTCGGCCCCGGCCGCAAAGGCCTTCTCGCCGCCGGTGATGACGATGGCCCCGACGGCGTCGTCCGCGTCGAACCCCTCGACGGCGTCGAGGACCTCGGCGAGGATCTGCGAGTTCAGGGCGTTGAGGGCCTTCGGGCGGTCGAGGACGATCGTCGCGACGGCGCCGTCGTCGCTGGTCTGCGTGGTGATCGCGGTGTACTCCGCGGCCCCTCCGGTCGGGGTGTCCTGCGTGTCACGGGTCATGGTCGTCGTGTCCTTTCGTCGGTGTCCGCGGGTCGGGTCCCCTCCATTGTGACGTATCGCGGCGTCGGCGGGGCGGGTGCGCGGAGCTGTCCGGTTCGTCCCCGCCGGCCCGGCACGGAGGGTAGGATGGGTGCGGTATGGACAGACTGATCGGTCTACGTTCGGTCTGCGGCCAGCCCCTCCGCCGGACGACAGCCTGTCGGCGCACCGGTGCCCCTCAGCAACCGAAAGGAACCCCATGGCGAAGATCCACGACAACATCACGGAACTCATCGGCAACACCCCCCTCGTGAAGCTCCACCGCCTCACCGAGGGCCTCGAGGCCACGGTCCTCGTCAAGCTGGAGTCCGCCAACCCGGCGAACTCGGTCAAGGACCGCATCGGCGTCGCCATCATCGAGGCCGCGGAGAAGGCCGGCGAGCTCTCCCCCGGCGGCACCATCGTCGAGGCGACGTCGGGCAACACCGGCATCGCCCTGGCCACGGCCGGCGCGGCGAAGGGCTACAAGGTCATCCTCACGATGCCGGAGTCCATGTCGATGGAGCGCCGCGTCATGCTCCGCGCCCTCGGCGCCGAGCTCGTCCTCACCCCGCCCCCGGCCGGGATGCAGGGCGCGGTGGACAAGGCCAACGAGATCGTCGAGTCGACGGAGAACGCGGTCCTCGCCCGGCAGTTCTCCAACCCGGCGAACCCCGAGGTGCACTACCGCACCACGGGCCCGGAGATCTGGGAGGACACCGACGGTGCCGTCGACATCTTCGTCGCGGGGATCGGCACCGGCGGCACGGTCTCGGGTGTCGGGAAGTACCTCAAGGAGCAGAAGTCGTCGGTCGAGGTCGTCGGCGTCGAGCCCGCGGACTCCCCCCTGCTCACCGAGGGCCGCTTCGGACCCCACAAGATCCAGGGCATCGGCACGAACTTCTACCCGGAGAACCTCAACCGGGACATCCTCGACCGGGTGATCGACGCCCCGCTCGACGCCTCCGTCTCGACCGCCCGCGAGCTCGCGGTCAAGGAGGGCATCCTCGGCGGCATCTCGTCCGGCACGAACGTGTGGGCCGCGCTGGAGGAGGCGCGGAAGCCGGAGAACAAGGGCAAGACGATCGTCACCGTCGTCACCGACTTCGGTGAGCGCTACGTCTCGACGATCCTCTTCGACGACCTGCGCGACTGACCGTCGCCGGCCGTCACCGGCCCGGACAGACCCACGGCACAGGCCCTGTGCACCCCTCCCCGGCACCCCCGGGGAATGCGGTGCCCGGGGCCTGCCGTTGTACGACGAAACCGACGAACCTACTGACGCCGCTCCCCCCGGGGACGCGGGAGGGAGCCCAGGTGAGCCTGCTCGGCACAATGAAAGAGGATCTGGACAACGCCCGTCTGCACGACCCGGCGGCGCGTGGCGACGTGGAGAACGCGCTCGTCTACTCCGGGCTCCACGCGATCTGGAGCTACCGGGTCGCCCACCGCCTGTGGACGTCGGGGGCACGCGGCCCCGCCCGTGTCCTCAGCCAGGTCACCCGGTTCCTCACCGGGGTGGAGATCCACCCCGGGGCGACGATCGGGAGGCGGTTCTTCATCGACCACGGCATGGGTGTCGTCATCGGTGAGACGGCCGAGATCGGGGACGACGTCATGCTCTACCACGGGGTCACCCTGGGTGGGGCCGAACTGGTCCACCGGAAGCGGCACCCCACCATCGGCGACGGCGTCATGATCGGCGCGGGCGCGAAGGTGCTGGGGCCGATCACGATCGGCGCCCGGTCGGCGGTGGGCGCGAACGCCGTCGTGACGAAGGACGCGCCGGAGGACTCCATCCTCATCGGCATCCCGGCGAAGATCCGGCCCCGGAAGCCGGAGGAGTGCACGCCGCTCGTCGACCCCGCGGAGTACGTCGACGACCTGCAGAACAACATCTGAGTCCCCCGGGCGGCCGCGCCCGGCACAGCCGAAACCCCCGCCGGGGAATCCCGGGCGGGGGTTTCGTGTCGGTGTGGCCAGAGCCGGGATCGAACCGGCGACCTTTCACTTTTCAGGCGAACGCTCTACCGACTGAGCTATCTGGCCATCGGAGGCGAACCTCCGTGGCGACCCTGACGGGACTTGAACCCGCGACCTCCGCCGTGACAGGGCGGCGCGCTAACCAACTGCGCCACAGGGCCATATCTCTGATGACAACAAGCGCGCCTCCGGCCGGAACCGGGACGCGCCGTGCACCGGTTCGATACTCTACACAGTGGCGCGGAAACCCTCCAAACGCGCAGTTCACGGCCCTTACAGGCCGGGAGACGACCGGGGGACGACCGGGGGACGACGCGGCCCACGCACGAACACGCGAACGCGGAGAAGGCCGGACGCTCGATGCGTCCGGCCTTCTCCGGTGGCGACCCTGACGGGACTTGAACCCGCGACCTCCGCCGTGACAGGGCGGCGCGCTAACCAACTGCGCCACAGGGCCATTCTGTTGTTGTGGCTGCGAACCTCGGGGAGACGGTTCGCACCGTACTCCCAACGGGATTCGAACCCGTGTTGCCGCCGTGAAAGGGCGGAGTCCTAGGCCACTAGACGATGGGAGCCCGCCCACAGCTGAACCGCAGGCGATCTGCTTGTTCTCGGCAGCTCGTTCAGCATAATGCACCCTCTGCGAACCACACAAAACAGCAGGTTACGCCCGCTTTTTCGGGCTGCGCGACGTCACTGCCGGGAGGAGCGCCCGGAGAAGGCCTTCCACACGATGACGATGCCGAGGATCAGCAGGATGATCGGGAGGATCTTGAAGGCGACGGCCACCGCGCCGATGAACGCGGTCAGCACCGCGACCGCCGAGGCGACGAGGCAGACGAACCCGAGCGCGACCGACGCCGCGCGGCTCCGGCTCCACAGGGCGTAGGCCCCGATGGCGGCCAGCACGGCGACGATGACGGCGATGACGGTCGTTTTGAACATGGTGCTCCACTCTCTCGCGTGCGGGGAATTCCCCGCGGGAATTCACGGTCCCGACGGGCGGCGGATGCGACCCGTCGTCGCCCCCGATGATACCCGTGTCCGCCGCACACACCCATACCACCGGAAAAACCCCCTTCACCCACTCCCACGGAAATGGTTAAAATGTCCCCGCGTCTCGCAGAAAATCGACGCAATCGCAGACCCCAGAAAGGACGCCAACAATGGCATTCACCCGGTCCATCGTGGCGGCGGCCGCAGCCGCCCTCACCACCTTCGCCGCGGTCACCACCGTCGCGACCCCGGCCGCCGTCGCCGCCGATGCCCAGCACACCATCGACCTGCTCGTTGTCTACCCGCAGTCCGTCGTGAAGGCCCGCGGGAGCCGCGGCGCCGCCGACGCCGCCGTGCGCAAGAGCGTCGAGGGCATGAACAAGGCCCTCTCCGACAGCCGCATCGACGGCCACGTCAACCTCGCGGGAACCGAAGTCATCGATATTCCGCAGGGGTCCCACAATGAACTCCTGAAGTGGGTCTCCGAGGACTCCCATGTCGCGTCGCTCCGCGATTCCCACAAGGCGGATCTCGTATCACTCGTCGTCCCGGGTGTCGCCGGGATCGGACACCAGCCGCGACTCCCCCTCGGCAAGAACACCTCGAAGCAGGCCTTCAGCGTCGTCGGGAACGACTGGCTCGAGCCCATCCCCCGCAAGGGCGAGGCGGGCGTGTTCGCCCACGAGCTCGGCCACAACCTCGGGGCGGCCCACGACTGGGCGACGGTGCCGGACCCGGGCTCGACCCCGGAGGCCCACGGCTTCGCCTCCCCGGACGGCCGGGTCGACATCATGGCCTACATGAACTCCCCGATCTGCGGCTCGAAGTGCCACCGGATCGCCATGTACTCGAACCCCGACGTCACGGTGGAGGGCAAGCCCTTCGGCACCCGCGGCGGCGACCACCCCAGCGACATCGCCTCGGTCTTCGCCCGGACGATCCCGGAGGTCGCGGCGTACCGCTGACCTGCCGGCGCTCCCCCGCGCCCCGGAAAAATACGGTGGGCCCTGTGGGGCTCGAACCCACGACCTGCGGATTAAAAGTCCGTAGCTCTACCAACTGAGCTAAAGGCCCGTCCGGCGGCCCGGCCGCTGCCGCGCCGCCGTCGGTGATTCTAGACGACCACCCCGGGCTAGTTCTTCATCGACCCGGTCTCCTGGAAGCGCCGGTGCCAGGACAGCGCCTCGCCGAGGTCGTGGGGGGTGTGCAGGGACCGGGTCCCGGTGCACAGCCGCTCGGCGCGCTCGACGTAGTCGAGCAGCTGCGCCCGGTAGTCCGGGTGCGCGCACTTCTCGATGATGACGCGGGACCGCTGCCGCGGGGCGAGGCCGCGCAGGTCGGCGAGGCCCTGTTCGGTGATGATGACCTGGACGTCGTGCTCGGTGTGGTCGTGGTGGCTGACCATCGGCACGATGGCGGAGATGTCCCCGCCCTTCGCCAGCGACGGCGAGACGAACACGGAGATGTACGCGTTGCGGGTGAAGTCGCCGGACCCGCCGAGGCCGTTCATCATCTTCGAGCCGCTGATGTGCGTGGAGTTGACGTTGCCGTAGATGTCCGCCTCGATCATGCCGTTGGTGGCGATGACGCCGAGGCGGCGGATGACCTCGGGGTTGTTGGAGATCTCCTGGGGGCGGAGGATGAGCTTCCGCGCGTACTCCTCGGCCCGGTCGTTCATGCGCTCGGCCGCGTCCGGGGAGAGGGCGAAGGACGTCGCCGAGGCGAGCGTCATCTTGCCGGAGTCGAGCAGGTCGACCATGCCGTCCTGGATGACCTCGGTGTAGGAGGTGAGGTTCTCGAACTCGGACTCGAGCAGGCCGGCGAGCACGGCGTTGGCGATGTTGCCGACGCCGGATTGGAGCGGGAGGAGCTCCTTCGTCAGCCGCCCCCGGGAGATCTCGTGGCGGAAGAACTCGAGGAGGTGCCCGGCGATGTCCTTGGAGTCCTGGTCGAGGGGCTTGAACGGGGAGTTGCGGTCCGGGGCGTCGGTCATGACGACGGCGACGACCTTCTCCGGGTCGAGGGGGATCGACGTCGTCCCGATGCGGTCGCCGGAGCCGGTGATCGGGATCGGCCGACGGTTCGGGGGCAGACCGGGGGTCCAGATGTCGTGCATGCCCTCGAGCCCCGGGGACTGCCACTCGTTGACCTCGAGGATGACCTTCTTCGCGGCGTCCATGTAGTTGACGTTGTTGCCGACGGAGGAGGAGGGGACGACGGAGCCGTCGGCGTTGATCTTCACGCACTCGATGACGGCGACGTCGACGTCACCGAAGAACCCCTCGGTCGTCATCATGCCGGAGTGGGAGAGGTGGATGTCGCTGTAGTACGTCGTCCCGTCGTTGATGGCCTTCCGCAGCGACGGGTCGGACTGGTACGGCATCCGCCAGTTCACGCCGCCGGTCTCGGCGAGGACGCCGTCGAGCTCCGGGGCGGTGGACGCGCCCGTGAGGACGTTGACCCGGAACTGGTCGCCGGCGTCCCGCGCGGCGGTGATCCTCCGGGCCAGCGCCCCCGGGACCTCCTTGGGGTAGCCCGCACCGGTGAAGCCGGAGAACCCGATCTGGTCCCCGTCGACGATGAACGCGGCGGCGTCGTCCGCGCTCATCACCTTCCCCCGGAGTGCGGTGCTGGCGATGCGGTCGGTCATGTGTTCCCTCCTGGGCAGCTGTGGTCGATGGTGGTCGATGACCTCAGCCTACGCCCACCGTCTCAGGTGCGTCCCAGCTTTCGTCGTCGCCGCAGGGTGTGAGACCCTGGGCCGGTGAGAAACACCGCCAGCACCGGCCCCGCCCTGCGTATCGGCCCCGTGGAGCTCCCCTCCCCCGTCGTCCTGGCCCCGATGGCCGGGGTGACGAACGTGGCGTTCCGCACCCTGTGCCGCGAGCAGGAGCTGGCCCGCACCGGGAGCGTGTCGGGGCTCTACGTCTGCGAGATGGTCACGGCGCGCGCACTCGTCGAACGCAACCCGAAGACCCTCCACATGACGACCTTCGCCCCGGACGAGAACCCCCGCAGCCTGCAGCTCTACACGACGGACGCGGAGTACACGTACCGGGCGACGCGGATGATCGTCGAGGAGGACCTCGCGGACCACGTCGACATGAACTTCGGCTGCCCCGTGCCGAAGGTCACCCGGCGCGGCGGCGGGGCGGCGTTGCCGTTCAAGCGCCGGCTGTTCCGGGACATCGTCGCCGCCGCGGTGCGCGCGACGGAGGGCACGGACGTCCCGGTCACCGTGAAGTTCCGGGTGGGGATCGACGACGACCACCACACCCACCTCGACGCCGGGCGGATCGCGGCCGGGGAGGGTGCGGCGGCCGTCGCCCTCCACGCGCGGACGGCGGCGCAGCGGTACTCCGGCGAGGCGGACTGGACGCAGATCGCGCGCCTCGTCGAGCACATGGACGGCACGGGGGTGCCGGTCCTCGGCAACGGGGACATCTTCCGGGCGACGGACGCCCGGGCGATGATGGACCGCACGGGCTGCGACGGCGTCGTCGTCGGCCGCGGGTGCCTGGGCCGGCCGTGGCTGTTCGCCGAGCTCTCCGCGGAACTGCGGGGGCTGCCCGTGCCGGAGGAGCCGACGTTCGGCGAGGTCGCGGACGTCATGGTCCGCCACGCCGAACTCCTCGCCGCCCACGACGGCGAGGAGAAGGCGTGCCGCGACCTGCGCAAGCACGTGACGTGGTACCTGCGGGGCTTCCCCGCCGGCGGTGACCTGCGGCGCACGCTCGCCCGGGTGAGCTCCCTCGCGGAGCTCCGGGAGGCGCTGGCGACGGTGCGGGACAGCGGTCTCGCGGACACCCGCGCCGACGACGCCGACGGCGCGCGGGGGCGGCAGGGCTCCCCCGCGAAGGTGGCGTTGCCGGAGGGCTGGCTGGACGACCCGGAGGACGCGATGGTGCCGTCCGCGGGGGCGGACGCCGAGAACAGCGGCGGCTGACACCTCCCGGTATCATCGGCGGTCATGCGCAGCGCCTACAACGACAACATCGGCGGTCTCGCCCGCGACCTCACGGTCATGTCCGACTACGTCCGGACCATGATGCGGTCCGCCGGCCACTCACTGCTCGACCGCGACCTGTCCGCGGCCGAGGGCGTCGTGAGCTCCATCGACTCGGTGGAGGACCTGCGGTCCACGTGTGAGGCACGGGCCTTCGAGCTGCTCGCCCTCGAGGCCCCGGTCGCCCGGGACCTGCGGCAGGTCGTGTCCGGCTTCCACATCGTCGAGGACCTGGCCCGCATGGCCGCGCTCGCGGTGCACGTGGCGAAGACGACGCGCCGCCGCCACCCGGACGCCGTCGTGCCCGAGGCCCTGGCCCCCTACTTCCGCGAGTTCGTCCGGCTGTCGGACGCGAACAGCGGGAAGCTCCACGAGATCCTCGCGACGTACGAGCCGGAGCGGGCGATGGAGCTCGCCCTCGACGACGACGCGGTCGACGACATCCAGCACCACATCATGCAGCTGACCACCGCGAGGGACTGGCCCCACGGGGTCACCGCGGCGGTCGACGTCGTCCTCCTCTCCCGCTACTTCGAGCGGTACAACGACCACGCCGTGAACATCGGCACGCGGGTCGTGTACCTCGCGACGGGCATGCAGCCCGCCGAGTACGAGGTGTCCCGGCGGACCGAGGAGCAGCAGGCGACGATGCGCGAGCAGTTCAACGAGATCCGCCGGCGGTACGGCGAGGCCTGATCAGCCGAACCGGCCCGAGATGTAGTCCTCGGTCTCCTTCTTCTCCGGGTTCTCGAAGATCCGCTTCGTCGGGCCGACCTCGACGAGGTGGCCGGGCTTGCCGGTCGCCTCGAGGGAGTAGAAGGCCGTCTGGTCGGAGACCCGGGCGGCCTGCTGCATGTTGTGGGTGACGATGACGATGGTGAACTCGGACTTCAGCTCGTGGATGAGGTCCTCCACGGCGAGGGTGGAGATGGGGTCGAGGGCCGAGCACGGCTCGTCCATGAGCAGGACCTCGGGTTCGACGGCGATCGCGCGGGCGATGCACAGGCGCTGCTGCTGACCGCCGGACAGGCCGCCGCCGGGGTTCTGGAGGCGGTCCTTGACCTCGTCCCAGAGGTTGGCGCCGCGGAGCGACCGCTCGGCGACCTCCTTGAGCTTCTTCTTGTTCTTCTCCCCGGCGAGGCGGAGGCCGGCGACGACGTTCTCCTCGATGGACATCGTGGGGAACGGGTTGGCCTTCTGGAAGACCATGCCGATCGTGTTGCGGACGGCGACGGGGTCGATCTTCGGACCGTAGATGTTCTCCCCGTCGAGGAGGATCTCACCGGTGACGCGGGCACCGGGGGTGACCTCGTGCATCCGGTTGAGGGTGCGCAGCACGGTGGACTTGCCGCAGCCGGACGGGCCGATGAAGGCGGTGACGGACTGCGGGGGGACGCTGAGGTTGACGTTCTGGACCGCGTGGAAGTCGCCGTAGTAGATGTCGACGTCCTTGAGGTCGAGGCGCTTGGCCATGATGGGGTCTCCTGGGTCGGGTGGTGGCGGTGGTGGCCGGGGTGGCCGGGGTCAGGTGCGGACGGAGAAGCGCCGCGAGATGATGCGGGCGGCGACGGTCAGCAGGCCGATGATGAGGACGAGGGTGAGGGCGGCGCCCCACATCCGGGCGATGACCTGGTCGTTCGCCTGGAGCTTGTACATCTCGAGCATGAACAGCGGCAGGGAGTTCTGGTTGCCCTCGAAGACGTTCCAGTTCAGCACCGGGGTGGCGCCGACGAGGATGAGGACCGGGGCGGACTCGCCCATGATCCGGGCGACGGCGAGCATGACGCCGGTGACGATGCCGGACAGGGCCGTCGGCAGGACGATCTTCGCGATCGTCTTCCACTTCGGCACGCCGAGGGCGTACGACGCCTCGCGCAGGTCCTGGGGCACGATCCGCAGCATCTCCTCCGTGTTCCGGACGATGACGGGGATCATGAGGAGCACGAGGGCGAGGGACACGGCGAAGCCGGACCGGCTGAAGCCGAAGAGGGTGATCCACAGCGCGTAGATGAACAGCGCCGCGACGATCGAGGGGACACCGGTGAGGATGTCGACCATGAAGGTCGTCATCCGGCCGAGGATCCCGCCCCGGGAGTACTCGACGAGGTAGACGGCGGTGAAGATGCCGATGGGCACGGACAGGACCGTCGTGACGACGGCCTGCGACAGGGTGCCGACGATGGCGTGGGAGATGCCGCCGCCGGGCTTGTTGGACAGCTGGCCGTACATGTCGAACGCCCACCAGTCCGGGCTGAGGATCGTCGGGAGGCCCTTGACGAGCAGGGTCGCGAGGATCCAGACGAGGGGGATGAGGGCGAGGGCCATCGCCGCGTAGACGACGACCGTGGCCACGGTGTTCCGGATCTTCCGGGACGAGGAGATGCCGGTGAAGCGGGGGGTGTCCGCCGGGAGTGCGTGTGTCATCGCGAAAGTCCTACTTCCTGTTGGCGACGACGGCGCGGGCGGCCGCGTTCACCACGAAGGTGAGCACGAACAGCACCAGGCCCGCCGCGATGTACGCGCCGGCCTTGAGGTCGTCGTTGAACTCGGGGGCGGCGTTGGCGATGGCCGTCGCGAACGTCGTGCCACCGTCCATGAGGGAGGCCCGGAACCCGGGGGCGGAGGCGATGACCATGTACAGCGCCATCGTCTCGCCGAGCGCGCGGCCGAGGCCGAGCATCGCGCCGGACACGTACCCGGAGAAGCCGAACGGGAGCACGGCCATGCGGACGACCTCCCAGCGGGTCGCGCCGAGGGCGAGGGCCGCCTCGACGTGCCCCTTCGGCGTCCGGACGAAGACCTCGCGGGCCGTCGCCGCGATGATCGGGAGGATCATGACGGCGAGGACGATGCCACCGGTGAAGATGTTGCGGCTCGTCGAGAACGCCGGGGACGTGCCCTGCTGCCAGTCGAAGAGGAAGAACCCTCCCGCCCAGCCGGACAGCCACTCGTAGAACGGGCCGAGGAACGGGCCGAGGACCTGCATGCCCCAGATGCCGAAGACGATCGACGGCACGGCGGCGAGGAGGTCGACGAGGAACCCGAGCGGCTTGACGAACCGGGCCGGGCAGTAGTTGGAGAGGAACACCGCGATACCCAGGGCGACGGGCATGGCGATGACGAGGGCGACGAGCGAGACGAGGACGGTGGTGAAGAACAGGTTCGGGATGCCGAAGGACATCCAGCCGCCGTCGTTCGTGGCGTACTCCAGGTTCCAGCGCTCGCCGTCGGTGAGGAAGGCGAGGATGCCGTCCCGCTCCCGGGCGAGGGCCGGGACGGCCTGGAGGATGAGGAAGATCGCGATGGCGGCGATGATGACGGTGATGAGCGTGGCGGACCCGGTCGAGAGGAACTCGAAGATCCTGTCACCGGGGCGGCGGACGCCGGTGCCGGACGACGGGACCTGGTTCTCGCCGCGGCCCGGTGTCCCGGGGCGGAGTGAGACCGGGGTGTCCGCCGTCGTCACGGCGGTGGTGTCGGCTGTGTCAGCCATGAAGTGTGTCCTTTATGCTGGCGGCCCCACACGAAACCCCCTGGGCCGGGGTGAGACGGGCTCAGGGGGTGGTGCGGCCGATCCGTGGGGTGGGGACGCGACTCAGGAGATCGCGTCGACAGCCTTCTTCAGCTTGTCCTTGTACGGACCGTCGACGGGGATGTAGCCGGCCTCCTCGAGGTCCGAGCCCTGGTTGTCGAGCATGACCGTGAGGAAGTCCTTGACGCGGTTCTTCGTCTCGTCGTCGTAGCCCTTCGAGCAGACGATCTCGTAGGTCGTCAGCGCGAGCGGGTAGGCGCCGGACTCCTTCATGGCGAACAGCTTGTCCGCGTCGACGATGAGGTCGTTGCCCTGGCCGGAGTAGGACACCGAGGACAGCGCCTTGTTCACGCTGTCGGCGGTGAGCTCGACCGGGCCGGCACCGAAGTCGATCTTCGCCTTGCTCAAGCCGCTGGCGTCGGCGAAGCCGGACTCCACGTAGGTGATCGAGCCGTCGGTGGCCTTGACCTGGTCGGCGACACCGGACGAGCCCTGCGCACCGGAGCCGACCTCCGTCGGGAAGGTCTTGCCCTCGGAGGTCCACACGCCGCCGGACGCGGCCTTGAGGAACTTCTGGAAGTTGTCGGACGTGCCGGACTCCTCGGCGCGGTAGAGCACGCTGATCGGCTTGTCCGGCAGGGTGGCGCCGGCGTTCTCCGCGGCGATGGCCGGGTCGTTCCAGTTCTTGATCTCGCCCTTGAAGATCTTGGCGATCGTCGGGACCGAGAGGTTCAGGGAGTTGACGCCCTCGAGGTGGAAGGCGACGGCGACGGGGCCGACGACCATGGGCAGGTGCCAGGCCGGGTTGCCCTCGCAGCGCTTGGCGGCGTCGGCGGCCTGGTCGGACTTCAGGGGGGAGTCCGAGCCGCCGAAGTCCACCTGGCCGGCGATGAACTGCTTCTGGCCGGCGCCGGAGCCGGTGGCGTTGTAGGCGAGGGTCGCCCCGGGCACGGCGGAGGCGTAGGCGTTGCCGAAGATCTCCATGGCCTTCTGCTGGGAGCTCGCGCCTTCACCCCGCAGCTCGCCCTGGGTGTTGGACATGCTCCCGGCGGACGCCCCGCCGCTCGAGCTGCCGCCGGTGCTGGCTTTGTCGGCGTTCGAGCAGCCGGCGAGGACGAGGGATCCGGCGACGAGGGTGGCAACGGCCACGCCGGTGCGGGTGCGGATGACGTTCACGGTGGTTCCTCCGGGTGTGCAGTGTGAGTCGTGCTGATGTGCACGGCGGAGTCGGGTCGACCCGCCGCTGTGCAACGACCAGTAAGTTATCCGCTGTCAATGGACAAAAGTCGCCCGGCCGGTGAATTCTCCGTGAACTCCCGTATCGGTCCCGCTCAGGACGGGTCCGCAGGTCCCCCCTCGAGCACCCCCCGGTAGACCACGTCGGCGTGTTCGACCCCGAAACCGAGCCGACGGTACGTGGCGACCGCCGGGTCGTTGTCCCCCTCCACGTACAGCTCGACGGCCTGCGCCCCCTCGCGGAGGAGCTCCCCGATGCCGAGCAGCGTCACCGGCCCGCCGAGCCCCCGCCCGCGCGCCGCGTCGGCGAGGCACACGACGTACACCTCCCCGGCCTCCTCCCCCTCCGGCAGCTTCGTCCAGTGGAACCCCAGGCAGCGCGGCTCGTCGCTCCACAGCATGACGACCCCCTCGGGCCGGAACCACGCGGTGTCCCGCGCCGCCCGCAGCGTCTCCACGTCCCAGCCGCCCTGTTCGGGGTGCCAGGCGAAGGCCTCGTTGTTGACGTCGGTCCACTGCCGGTCGACGACGTCACGCCCGTGGCGGTCGACCGCCTCCGGGTACGTCAACACCTCGAGCCCCGCGGCGGCGACCGCGTCGACGGCGGCCTCCGCGCCCCGGGTGAACTCCTCCCGCCGGTCCGACCCCTCCGGGCAGTCGACCCGCATCTTCAGCAGTTCCCGGACGCGCCGCGCGCCGCGGGCCCGGGCGACGGCCTGCGCCGGGGCGAGGTCGCCGTGCGCCCACACGCTGAGGGTGCCGCCCCCGGTCGGGGCGAGGGTCCGGGCGAGGCCCGTCGCCACCCCCTGCCGCCGGTGGTCGGGGTCGACGGCGACCTCCGCGGTGTCCTCCCGGTCGACGGCGAGGACGCCGACGACGCGCCCGTCCGCCGTCTCCGCGAGGACGTGCCGGTGGCCCCGGTCCTCGGTGAGGCCGCGGACGAAGGCCTCCCCCAGCGCCTCGACGCCGTCGGCGGCGGCGACCCGGTCGAGGAGCCCGCGCACGGCACGGCCCCCGTCTCCGGGGCGGTCCTCCAGCAGGTGGTACCGGACATCCTCAGGCACTGGTGCTCCTCCCGTGCAGGTCATGGGGTCAGAGGTCGTCGAGCTCGACGGCCTTGTAGCCCACGTTACGGACCGTGGCGATGACGCGCTCGTAATCGTGGCCGAGTTTCGCGCGGAGCCGGCGGACGTGGACGTCGACCGTCCGGGTCCCCCCGAAGTAGTCGTACCCCCACACGTCCTGGAGCAGCTGCTCCCGGCTGAACACCCGCCCCGCGTTGCGGACGAGGAAGTGCAGGAGCTCGAACTCCTTGTAGGTGAGGTCGAGCGGCCGGCCCTCGACGCGGGCGACGTACGTCACCTCGTCGACGACGAGCCCGCCGATCGCGGCGACCTGCGTGTCCTCCGCCTCCTCGACGGGCACGGGCCGGCGGGTGAGCAGCATCCGCAGGCGCGCGTCGACCTCCGTCGGGGACGCCCCGGGCAGGAGGAAGTCGTCGACCGCCCACGACCCGTCGAGGGCGATGACGCTCGTCTCCTCGATGGCGACGGCGACGGGGAGGTCGGGGTGCGCGGCGGCGACGGCGCGGCACAGGTCACGGGCGGCGAGGAGGTTCGTGCCCGTGACGTCGACGACGCACACGGTGGAGTCGACGATCTCGCGGACGGACGCCGCGCGTTGCGGCAGCAGCTCGACCTCGTGCGGCAGCAGGGCGAGGGAGGGCAGGACCGCGGCGACGTCGTCGGCGTCGGACAGGAGGGACAGTTTCACGGTCCGGCTCCTTCCTCGCCCACGTCGGAATGCCTGTGATGGTACAGGCACGGACGTCGGGTACAACTGTAGGGGTGACTCCACGCAGGCGACGGCTCCTCACCGCCCTCGGCGTCGTCGTCGCGGTGCTCCTCGCCGCGACGGTCGCCGACGCGCTCGTCGCCGCGCGCGCCGAGCACCGCATCTCCGAGCGGATCTACCGCGACGCCCACCTCGCCTCCCCACCGGCGGTCGAGGTCACGGGGTTCCCGTACCTCGGTGCGGTCCTCAGCCACGAGGTCCCGTCGGTCTCGGTCCAGGCGAACGACGTCGACGTCCCCGGGTTCGGGCTCGTCTCGGTGACCTCCTCCGCCCAGAAGGTCACCCTCCCGACCGACGCGGTCGTCTCCGGGTCCTTCACCGACGCCCCGGCGCGGAAGGTCTTCACGAGCCTCCGCCTCGACGGCGTCGCGGTCGGTCGCCGGATGGGGGTCGACGACCTGCTCATCCAGGCCAAGGACGACATCTCGCCGCAGGGGGGCTGGGAGACCGAGGCGGTGTTCGAGGGCACCCCGCGCGGGTTCTCCGAACCGGCGGCGGTCGAGATGCGCCTGCGGATCCGCGAGGGGGACGTCCACATCGTCCCGACGCGCGTCATCCGGGCGCCCCGGGACACCGGCCCCCGCGCCCCCTCGGTCGACGGCGCGGACCTCGACCCCGCCCTGACCCGGCAGATCATGGACACGTTCCGGCTGGACATCCCGGGCAGCTCGTTCCCGCTACGCTCCCGCCCGTCGCGCATCTACACCAGCGGCGGCTCGGTGACCGTCGAGACGGAGCAGCTGTACACCCGGGTGAGCGTCAGCGACCTCGCCCCCCGGGGCCGGGACCTCACCGAGGACGAGACGCCCGGGCTCTGAGCGGACCCTCGTATGCTGGACCGCATGACCGACACGAACGAGACGCCCGACACGAACGAGACAGCACCGCTCAGCGGGAACTCCGCCGTCGACCGCGCCGCCGAGGCCGCGAAGACGACCGGGGGCCGCAACATCCCGACGATCGGCGACCTGCCCGTCGCCGAGGACACGGCGAACCTGCGCCAGGGGCCGAACCTCCACGACGGGCTCCTCGCCCTCCTGCCGCTCGTCGGCGTGTGGCGCGGCGAGGGCCGGGCCGCCCCGGTCGACGGCGAGGGCGCCGAGTACGCCTTCGGCCAGCAGCTCGTCTTCGCCCACGACGGCGAGAACTACCTGCGGTTCTCCTCCCGCACGTGGCGGCTCGACGACGACGGCGAGCCGACCGGCCAGGACATGCGGGAGACGGGCTTCTGGCGCATCGACGCCGACGACCGGATCGAGGTCGTCGCCGCGCACAGCCTCGGCCTCACCGAGATCCTCTACGGCAGCCCCACGACGGAGCGCGCCTGGCAGCTGGAGTCCGCGTCGACGATGGTGACGGAGACCGGCCCGGCGGCCCTCGGCCCGGGCAAGCGCCTCTACGGGCTCATGCCGAACAACAACCTCGGGTGGGTCGACGAGCGCCTCGTCGACGGTGAACTCCGCCCGTGGCGCTCGGCGGAGCTGCGCCGGGTGATGGGCTAGCCGCCGAGCACGGCCCGGTCGACGAGCGCCTCGACCTCGTCGGCGCACGCCGGGCGCGGCAGGACGGTCCCGTCGAGGGACCGGACCCGCGCCCGCCCCCGCACCGAGGACACGAGCCACACCCCGTCGGCGGCGAGGAGGTCGGGGACGCGGAGCTGTTCCTCGTCGACCTCCCACCCCTCGCCCGCGGCGAGGGCGAACAGCGCGGCCTGCGTCGTCCCCGGCAGGACCCCCTCCCCCACCGGCGGCGTGGTCATCCGCCGCCCCCGCACGACGACGACCGACGACGTCGGCCCCTCGAGGACCGTCCCGTCGTCGGAGAGGAAGACGACGTCACCGAAGCCCCGCTCCCGCGCGTGGCGGAGGGCGGACATGTTCGCCGCGTAGGACAGGGTCTTCGCCCCGATGAGCGCCCAGGGGGAGCGTTCGTCGAGGTCGATGCGGTAGCCCCGGTCGGCGGTCATCGCGTCGACCCCCTCCCGCCGGGCCCGCAGCACCGCGTCGGAGACGGGCAGGACCGTGATCCAGCCGGTGGGCCGCCCGGTCGACTCCCGGCCCCGCGAGTACACCCAGCGCAGCGCGGCCTCGCCGTCCCCCCACGTCCGGGCGGCGAGGTCCGTGGCCTCGAGCCACCGCCCCGCGTCCGGCGCGGGCAGGCCGAGGGTCGCCGCGCCCCGGCGGAAGCGGGCGAGGTGCCGGTCGACGTTCCGCACCGCGCCGTCGCGCAGCATCATCGTCTCGAAGACGCCGTCGCCCCGGACGGCGGCGAGGTCGTCGGCGTGGAGGAGGGGGACGTCGGGGTCGTGGAGGGTGCCGCCGCCGAGGACGTCGACGACGCAGCACCGGCTGCCGGTCTGAGGTGTCATGACCCCCGAGCCTAGACGGCGCTACGATGGGGTGCGTGACTGATCCTGAGAGTGCCGTCTCGCCCCTGCTGACCCACGTCGCCGGTGCATCCGCGCAGGACGGCACCGGTGTCGGCGGGGTGACCGCCCGGCACTACGGGGAACCGCTCGTCGAGCAGCTCCGCCTGGAGCGGGGGCCGGGGGTCGTCGACGGCTGGGACCGCACCGCCGTCCTCGTCACGGGCCCGGAGGCGGCGACGTGGCTGAACACCCTGACCTCGCAGAAGCTCGACGCCCTCGCGACCGGCGCCGCGACGTCCTCGCTCATCCTCGACATCCAGGGCCGGGTCCTCCACCACTTCGGTGTCTCGGCGCTGCCGGACGGTCTCCTCCTCGACACGCCGACCGCCGCCGCGGACGCGCTCGCCGGGTACCTGCGCTCGATGGTCTTCTGGGCGAAGGTCGAGGTCACCGTGCCGGACCTCACCCGCCTCACCGTCGTCGGGGCCCCGGGCACGCCCGGCCGGTGCGGGACCGGGTCCCCCGCCGACCCGGTCGTGCCGGGGGCGGTCGCGTGGACGAGCCGCCGGCTCGGGGGGTACGACGCCGTGGACGTGTGGGTCCCCCGGGACGGGGTGACGGCCG
Source organism: Corynebacterium bovis DSM 20582 = CIP 54.80 (assembly GCF_030408615.1). Classification (NCBI taxonomy): domain Bacteria; kingdom Bacillati; phylum Actinomycetota; class Actinomycetes; order Mycobacteriales; family Corynebacteriaceae; genus Corynebacterium; species Corynebacterium bovis. Next base: position 2,068,340 of record NZ_CP047187.1, read on the forward strand.
CGTGGGACGCCCTCACCGCCGCGGGCGTCCGCCCGACCGGGGCGCTGGCCGGGCGGGCGCTGCGGATCCGGGACCGGCTGCCGGTCCTCGGGGAGGACACGGACGACCGGGTGATCCCCCACGAGGTGCCCGCGTTCATGGGCCCGGGTGCGACGGGGCCGACGCGCCTCGCCGACGCCGCCGACGGCCCGTCGGACGGGGCGGTCCACCTCAACAAGGGCTGTTACCGCGGCCAGGAGACCGTGTCCCGGGTGCAGAACCTCGGCCGGCCGCCGCGGTCGCTCGTCATGATCCACCTCGACGGGACGGCGAACCGGCTGCCGGCCCCGGGGGAGCCGGTCGTCGGCGGGGGCCGGACGGTCGGGCGCGCGGGGGTCGCCGTGCACGACGCCGAGGAGGGGCCGGTCGTCCTCGCGCTCGTCAAGCGCGCGGTGCTCGACGCGCTCGCGGCGGGGACCGACGTGCCGCCGCTCACCGTCGACGGGGTGGACGCGGCGGTCGACCCGCGCGACCTCACGGTGGACGACTCCCCCCGGCCGGGCCGGGAGGCGGTCAGCCGGCTCCGGGGTGCGCCCCGCCGCTGACCACGGCGGACAGGCCCGCGGACAGCGGTTTCGGACAACCGGGGGTTGCTCCGCTATTGTGGTGGCAGGAAGAAACAGACAACGTCAGCACATGAGGGCGGCCCGAACTCCCCGGCTGCCCCGACGAACCAAGGGGGTCAGGCCATGGGTCGCGGCCGTGCCAAGGCAAAGCAAGCCAAGGTTGCTCGTCAGTTGAAGTACAACACTCCCGAGATGGACCTCGAGAGGCTCCAGCGCGAGCTCTCCTCCGAGCGGGAGTCCGCCTCGGCGGACGACTACGCCGAATGGGAGGACTGGGGCCCCGACGACGGGGGCCGCTGACCCTCACGCCCTGGGGTGCTCCCCCGTGAGCACGGCCCGGGGCTCGTCGTCGTTCTCCGCGAGGCGCACCTCGCCGAGACGCCAGCAGTCCACGTGCCGGGCGGTGAGCATCGCCTCGGCACGTTCGGCGTCGTCCTCCGCGACGACGGCCACCATCCCCACACCCATGTTGAAGGTCTTCTCCATCTCCTCCCGGCTCACCCGGCCGAGGGTGGCGATGGTGCGGAAGACCGGTCCCGGCGTCCACGTCCCCCGGTTGAGCTCGGCCGTGAGCCCCTCCGGGATGACGCGCGCGAGGTTCGCGGCGAGCCCGCCGCCCGTGACGTGCGCGTACGTGTGGACGGCGCACTCGTTCGCCAGCGCGAGGCAGTCGAGCGCGTAGATGCGCGTCGGCTCGAGCAGCTCCTCGCCGAGGGTGCGGCCGAAGTCGTTCATGTGCCCGTCGAGGGGCAGCCCCGCCGTCTCCAGCAGCACGTGCCGGGCCAGCGAGTAGCCGTTCGAGTGCAGGCCGGAGCTCGCCATCGCGAGGACGACGTCACCGCTGCGCACCCGGTCCGGGCCGAGGACCTTCGCCTCCTCGACGACGCCCACGGCCGTCGCCGAGACGTCGTACTCCCCCGGCTCCATGACCCCGGGGTGCTCCGCGGTCTCCCCGCCGAGCAGGGCGCAGCCCGCGTCGACGCACCCGGCCGAGATCCCGGAGACGATCTCCGCGATGTGCTCCGGCACGACCTTGCCGACGGCGATGTAGTCCTGGAGGAACAGCGGCTCGGCCCCGCACACGACGAGGTCGTCGACGACCATGGCGACGAGGTCCCGGCCGATCGTGTCGTGCCGGCCCACGGCCTGGGCGACGGCGAGCTTCGTGCCGACCCCGTCGGAGGCGGCGGCGAGGAGCGGTCGGTCGTACTCGCCGAGCGCGAAGAGCCCGGCGAACCCGCCGAGGCCGCCGCGGACCTCGGGGCGCGTGGCCTTCCCCGCGAGCGGGGCGAGGAGCTCGACGGCCCGGTCGCCGGCCTCGATGTCGACGCCGGCCGCCGCGTAGCTGGCGCCGGTCGGGCTGTCATTCTGGTCGGTTGCGCTGTCCATTACACACCTTCGTAGGTTCGGTCGGTTGTCTCTGCGGCGTCCTGCATCTCCCGCACCCGCTCCGCGTTCGGGTTCCCGGCGGGCATCCCCAGCGGGTACACCCCGTCGAAGCAGGCGCAGCACAGGTCGCTGCGGGGCTGGCGGGACGCCCGGACCATCGCGTCGACGGACACGTAGGCGAGCGAGTCCGCGCCGATGTCCTCGCACACGCGGGCGACGGCGTCGTCCTGCGCCACGGTGTTCGCGATGAGTTCGTCGGGCGAGGCGAAGTCGATGCCGTAGAAGCACGGCCACTTCACCGGCGGGGAGGCGATCCGCACGTGCACCTCGGCGGCGCCGGCGTCGCGGAGCATCCGGATGAGCGCGCGCTGGGTGTTGCCGCGGACGATCGAGTCGTCGACGACGATGAGGCGGCGCCCCTCGATGACCTCGCGCAACGGGTTGAGCTTGAGGCGGATGCCGAGCTGGCGGATCGTCTGCGACGGCTGGATGAACGTCCGGCCGACGTACGCGTTCTTCATGAGCCCCTGGGCGAAGGGGATGCGGGAGGCCTGGGCGAAGCCCACGGCGGCGGGCGTCCCGGACTCCGGGACGGGGATGACGAGGTCGCCGTCGGCGGGGGCCTCGGCGGCGAGGAGCCGGCCGATCTCCACGCGGGTGGCGTTGACGGACCGGCCCCGGATGACGGAGTCCGGCCGGGCGAGGTACACGTACTCGAAGACGCAGCCCTTGTGCCGGGTGCCGGCGAAGCGGCGGGACCGGACGCCGTCGGCGTCGATCGCGACGAGCTCCCCGGGCTCGATCTCCCGGACGAACTCCGCCCCGACGATGTCGAGCGCGCACGTCTCACTGGCGACGACCCAGCCGGCGCCGAGGCGGCCGAGGCACAGGGGCCGCACGCCGTGCGGGTCCCGCACCGCGTAGAGCGTCGACCCGTCGGTGAACGTCACGCAGAACGCGCCGTTGACGCGGGGGAAGAGGTCCATCGCCGCGTCCTCGACGGTGCGGGGCTCGCGCGTGTCGTGCGCGAGCAGGGCGCACATGACGTCCGAGTCCGAGGGCTGGGAGTGGGGGTCGACGAGACCCTTCTCCGCGGCCTCGTGCATGAGCTCGAGGTAGTTGACGAGGTTGCCGTTGTGGCCGAGGGCGATGTCCGTCCCGTCCGGTGCCATGCGGAACATCGGCTGGGCGTTCTCCCAGCACGCGCCCCCGGCGGTGGAGTACCGCGTGTGCCCGAGGGCGACGTGGCCCTTGAGGGCGTTGAGCGACTTCTCGTCGAAGATCTGGCTGACGAGCCCGAGGTCCTTGAAGACGACCGTCTGGTCCCCGTCGCCGACGGCGATGCCCGCGGCCTCCTGGCCGCGGTGCTGGAGAGCGTAGAGCCCGTAGTACGTCAGCTTCGCGACGTCCTCCCCGGGGGCCCAGACGCCGAAGACGCCGCACTCCTCGCGGGGATCGGTCTCCCCCCGGTCATCGTAGGGACCTGTCACTGCCGTGTCGGGACATTCAGCGTGTGCCACGACCGCCACCATACCCTGCACGCCGGTGGCCGCCCAAAGGAGTGCTAACGCAGGTCGACGACGGGCAGCCAACGGGCCACGTCGGCGGCGTGCGCGCCGGAGACCTCCGCGCCGGACCCGTCGAGGTCGACGAGCCCCGTCGCGAGGCGCAGCCACGTCAGCGGGTCGCACTGGATGACGTTCGGCGGGGTCCCCCGGCGGTGGACGGTCCCGGCGACGCACTGCACCGCGGCGAACGGCGGCACGCGGACCTCGACGCTGTGCCCGGGGGCGTCCTGCGCCAGGGCGGCCGTCGTCGTCCTGCAGGCGGCGGCGACCGCCTCCCGCGACGGGCGCTCCCCCTCCCCACGCACCCACTCCGCGACGGCGAGCACCGCCGACCGCACCTCCGCACCGTCCACTGTCCGCACCATGACGGGAAGTCTACGGCGTGACGTGACTAGCATGGTGCTGTTGTCGGGAACGGACACGGCACGGCCTCCGACCGCGCGTCCCACCGAGCGGAACACTGACGAGAACTGAACAGAAAGGTCACCCGTGGCAGAGGAGAACACCCGGAACCCAGAGACCGTGATGAGGTTCATGGCCTCCCCCACCGACGTCCTCATGCAGGGGGCGATGGGCGTCCACGGCGGACGCGTGCTGGAGTGGATCGACAAGGGCGCGTACGCGTGCGCCGTCGGCTGGTCGGGGGCGTACTGCGTCACCGCGTACGTCGGCCACATCCACTTCACCCGCCCGATCCCGTCGGGGCACGTCGTCGAGGTCCGCTCGCGGATCGCGTACACGGGGCGGTCGTCGATGCACATCGTCAACGAGGTGCTGTCGGCCGACCCCCGCCAGGGTGTGTTCACCCGGGCGTGCGACTGCCTCGTCATCTTCGTGGCGATGGACGAGAACCGGAAGTCCCTCGCCGTGCCGACGTACGAGCCGCGGACCGAGGAGGAGGTGCGGGTGCGGGACGCGGCCCTGTCCCGCATCCAGCTGCGCAAGGCCATCGAGGAGGAGATGCTCAAGCAGTCCTACACGGACGACTCGACGGCCCCGCGCATGGTCCACCGCTTCATGGCGAAGCCGACGGACGTGAACTGGGGCGGGAACGTCCACGGCGGCACGGCGATGGAGTGGATCGACGAGGCCGCCACCGCGTGCACGATGCAGTGGTCCGGGGAGCGCACGGTCGCCGTGTACGCCGGGGGCATCCGCTTCTACCGCCCGGTGCACATCGGGGACCTCGTGGAGGTCGAGGCGCGGCTCATCCGCACCGACGCCCGGTCGATGTCCGTGACGGTGCACCTGCGGGCGGGCTCGCCGCGCGACGGGGTGGGCAACCTCCCGGTCGCGATCCACGCGTCGACGACGTACGTCGCCGTGGACATCGACGGCCACCCGCTGACGGCCCGCCAGTTCGTGCCGCAGACCAACGAGGACCGTCGGCTCGAGGCCCACGCGGTGACGCTGCGGGAGCTGCGCTCCCACTACGAGCCGCAGCCGCTGGTCAAGCCCGCCGGGGGCGGGCTGCTCTAGCCGCGCCCCCGCCGACGGGGCGTCACTCCACGACGGAGTTGGCGCCGACCGCGTGGCTGAACAGCCGCGGGAGCGTGCCCTCCCACGCGGAGCGCAGCTCCGCCAGGGGCAGGGCGAACTCGACGCCGTCGCCGTCGCGGGACGCACGGTCGTCGAAGCCCCGGTCCGGGTCCGGCACGGCGTTCGTGCTGATCCGCAGCTCGGGCTCCCCGGTGGCGTCGACGGTGCCGGTGCGGCCGACCCACACCCCGTCGATGTGGTGCTCCCGCAGGGTGTCGAGCACGGCGTCGCGCCGGCCGGGGGTGACGGCGAGGAGCACGCGCGTCGCGGTCTCGGAGAACAGGCCGGTGAAGGCCTGCTCGCCCTCGGTGCCGGTGACGGAGCGGTCGAGCGCGAGCATGGGGTTCACGGTGAGCCCCTGCCCGGACTGGACGGCGAGTTCGACGAGCCCCTGCGACAGGCCGCCCTCGGAGAGGTCGTGGGCCGCGGCGACGGTGCCGCGCAGCGCGGACAAGGCCGCGGCGAGCCGCTTCTCGTCGTCGAGGTCGACCCCCGGGGGCATCCCGGCGAGCGTGTCGTGGGCGACCTGCTGCCAGATGCTGCCGCCGAGCTCGTCGCGGGTCAGCGCACCGGCGAGGACGAGGTCGAACTCCCCCGCGGGCACCTGCTGGGGGATGCGCGTGGCGACGTCGTCGATCGTCCCGAGCACCGCGATGACCGGCGTGGGCAGGATCGGCTCGTCCCCGGTCTGGTTGTAGAAGCTGACGTTGCCGCCGGTGACGGGGATGCCGAGCTCGGCGCAGCCGTCGGCGAGGCCGTGGACGGCGTTGCGGAACTGCCACATGACACCCGGGTCCTCGGGGGAGCCGAAGTTGAGGCAGTTGGACACCGCGACGGGCGTCGCCCCGGTCACGGCGACGTTGCGGTAGGCCTCGGCGAGGGCGAGCCGCGCGCCGGTCTCCGGGTCGAGCCGCGTGTAGCGGCCGGAGGCGTCGGTGGCGACGGCGATGCCGCGGCCGGTCTCCTCGTCGACGCGGAGCACGCCGGCGTCGGCGTCCTTCGCGAGGACGGTGTTGCCGCGCACGTAACGGTCGTACTGCTCGGTGATCGCCGCGCGCGAGCACAGCGCCGGGGAGGCGGCGAGGTCGAGCACGGTCCGCCGCAGGTCGTCCGCGGTGGCGGGCCGGTCGAGCGCGGGCTCGGCGTTGAGCGCGGCCTGGTCCGCGGGGACCTCCCACGGCCGGTCGTAGACGGGGCCGTCGTCGGCCATCGACCCGGGGGGTGCGTCGACGACGATCTCGCCCCGGTGCTCGATGACGAGGTTCGTGCCGCCGGTGACCTCGCCGATGTCGGAGGCGGTGACGTCCCAGCGGGCGCAGATCTCCATGAAGGCGTCGACGTTGTCCGGCGTGACGACGGCCATCATCCGCTCCTGCGACTCGGAGGAGAGGATCTCGGCGGCGGTCATGCCCTCGGCGCGGAGGTGGACGTTGTCGAGGACGACGTGCATGCCGCCGTCGCCCGCGGCGGCGAGCTCGGCCGTCGCGCAGGACAGCCCGGCGCCGCCGAGGTCCTGGATGCCGACGACGACGTCGGCGGCGTAGAGCTCGAGGCAGCACTCGATGAGCACCTTCTCGGCGAACGGGTCGCCGACCTGCACGGCCGGCAGCTTGCGCTCCGCCCCGTCCTCGAACGTGTCGGAGGCGAGGACGGACACGCCGCCGATGCCGTCGAGCCCCGTGCGGGACCCGAAGAGGATGACGCGGTTGCCCTCGCCGGAGGCGAAGGCGAGCTTGAGGTCCTCGCTCCGCAGCGTCCCCACGCACAGGGCGTTGACCAGCGGGTTGCCGGCGTAGCTCGCGTCGAAGACGGTCTCGCCGCCGATGTTCGGCAGGCCGAGGGAGTTGCCGTACCCGCCGACGCCCGCGACGACGCCGGGGAGGACCCGCTGCGTGTCCGGGGCGTCCGCCGGGCCGAACCGGAGCTGGTCCATGACGGCGACGGGGCGCGCGCCCATGGCCATGATGTCGCGGACGATGCCGCCGACACCGGTCGCCGCACCCTGGTAGGGCTCGACGTACGACGGGTGGTTGTGGGACTCCACCTTGAAGGTCACGGCGTTGCCGTCCCCGACGTCGATGACGCCGGCGTTCTCGCCGATGCCGGCGAGGAGGTTGCGCTTCATCTCGTCGGTCGTCGTCTCACCGAAGTAGCGCAGGTGGACCTTCGAGGACTTGTACGAGCAGTGCTCGGACCACATGACCGAGTACATGGCGAGCTCGGCGTCGGTGGGCCGGCGGCCGAGGATCTCCCGGATGCGCCGGTACTCGTCGTCCCTGAGCCCGAGCTCCGCGTACGGCTGCTCGACGTCGCCGCCGGTGCGGGCGGCCTCGACGGTGTCGTTGAAGGGGGTTGAGTCTGTCACGGGTGGGCCTCCCCGGCGATGGTCGCGGTCAGGACGGAACGGAAGAGGGTCAGGCCGTCGGTCGAGGGGCCGGTGAGCTCCTCCACGGCGTGCTCGGGGTGGGGCATGAGGCCGACGACGTTGCCCTCCGCGGAGCACACGCCGGCGATCGCGTTGCGCGACCCGTTGTGGTTGACCTCGTAGCGGAAGACGACCTGCCCCTCCCCCTCGAGGCGGTCGAGCGTCTCCGGCGAGGCCTGGAACCGGCCCTCACCGTGCTTCGTCGGGACGAGGATCCGCGCCCCCGGCGCGAACCCGGACGTCCACGGCGTCGAGGTGTTCGTGACCTCGAGGTGGATGTCCCGGCAGACGAAGTGCAGGCCCTCGTTGCGCGTCACCGCGCCGGGGAGGAGCCCCGCCTCCTGGAGGATCTGGAAGCCGTTGCAGATGCCGAGGACGGGCATGCCCTTCCCGGCGGCGTCGACGACGGAGCGCATCGCCGGGGCGAGCGCCGCGATGGCCCCGGCCCGGAGGTAGTCACCGTAGGAGAACCCCCCGGGGACGACGACCGCGTCGACGTCCCGCAGGTCCGCGTCCGCGTGCCACAGGGCGACGGGCTCCGCGCCGGCGAGGCGGACCGCCCGCACGGCGTCGACGTCGTCGAGCGTGCCCGGGAACGTGATGACCCCGACCCGACTCATCGGGCCGCCCCGTCGGTGACGATCTCGTAGTCCTCGATGACGGTGTTCGCGAGGAGCGTCGCGGCGACGCGCTCGAGGTCCTCGGCCGACACGTCGTCGGCGACCTCGAGTTCGAACCGCTTACCCTGGCGGACGTCGGAGACACCGGTGACGCCGATGCGCCCCAGTGCCCGGACGACGGCCTGCCCCTGCGGGTCGAGGATCTCCTGTTTCGGCATGACATTGACTACGACACGGGCCACTGTGACTGCTCCTGGCTCTCCTGGCTCGACGGATGATCGCCCTCATCGTAACAGCCGCCGGTCACGCGGCCACGGCGCCGGCGCAGCCCCGGAACCCCCCGTAGCCGGGCGAGCGGTAGCCGGCCGCCGCCGCGTCGCCGAGCACCCGGTCGAGGGCCTCGACGACCCTCCCGCTGCCCGCGTGGGAGGCGGCGACGGACAGCCGGAGGTCGTGCCGCCGGTCGATGAGCCGCCGGGCGCTCGTGACGACGGTCCGCCGCCACCACGGCGCGGCCCCGAAGCCCTCGCCGAGGGCGAGGACGCGCACGCCCCACCGGGTGCCGTCGCGCAGGCCGTGGACTTCGTAGGCGTCGGCGGCGGTGCGGTAGCCGAGGTCCCGGGCGGCGCTGAGCGCCGGGGCGGAGACCTGCCAGCGCACGGGCGCGACGACCTCCGGCCGGAGGCCCAGCGCGCCGAGCTGCCGCCCGGCGGCGGTGAGCCGCAGCCGGGCCTCGTGGTGGCCGATCCGGCGGAAGTCGTCGACCGGCTCCCCGAGGCCGCCGAGCAGCAGTTCGTGCCCGCGCGCGGCGGAGTCGTGGAGCAGTTCGAGCGTGGCGTCGTCGTCCCCGAGCCGCCACCCGGAGCCCCGCGGGACGATGACGAACCCGGCCCGCACCCCGTGCGCGCGGGCCATGTCCCGGAGGGTCTCGACGGCGGGCACGGTGTCCCGGCGGGTCCCGGAGACGGTGAGGAGGACGGAGGGGGCGTGTGTGCCGGTCATGTCGCGACAGTCTCGTCCACGGACGTGAACGCCCCGTGTCCGGGGCGGCACGGGGCGGTGAACGTCAGGTGAGGGCTCAGGCGGCGCCGACGGCCTCCGGGGTGAACGTGACCTCCCGGTCGAGGACCTGCCGGGCGCGGTCCCGGTCGAGGGTCCCGGTCCAGCGGGCGACGAGCAGGGTGGCGACGGCGTTGCCGGTGAAGTTCGTCAGCGACCGGGCCTCGGACATGAACCGGTCGATGCCGGTGATGACGTCCACGCCGCCGAGCATCTCCGGCCGGTGCGCCTGGAGCCCCGCCGCGAGGGTCGCGATGCCCGCGCCGGACACGCCCGCCGCGCCCTTCGAGGCGACGATCATGAACACGAGCAGGCCGATCTGCTCCCCGATGCCCATGTCGATGCCCATGCCGTCGGCGATGAAGATCGACGCCATCGTGAGGTAGATCGCGGTGCCGTCGAGGTTGAAGGAGTACCCGGTCGGCACGACGATGCCGACGGTCGACCGCTGGACGCCGACGAACTGCATCTTCTGCATGAGCGTCGGCAGGGCGGACTCCGACGACGACGTGCCGACGATGAGCAGGTACTCCCGCCCGAGGTAGCGCAGCAGCTTGAGGATGTTGATCCGGGTGCACGCCCACAGCACGCCGCCGAGGACGACGACGATGAAGATCACGCACGTGACGTAGAACCCGAGCATGAGGGTGAGCAGCGACCCGACGGCGCTGAGCCCGTTGCGGCCGACGACGGCGGCCATCGCGCCGAACGTGCCGACGGGCGCGACCCACAGCACCATCGACAGGACCTTGAACACGACGCCCTGGGCGAGCTCGATGCCGTGGAGCACCGGCGCGGCGGTCTTCTCCGGCATGGACTGCAGCGCGAAGCCGACGAGCAGGGCGATGAAGAGGGTCTGGAGGATCTTCCCCGAGGTCAGGGAGGAGATCATCGTCTCCGGGATGATGCTGCTGATGAACCCGGCGAGGCCCTGGCTCTCGGCCGCCCCGGAGTCGACGAGGGCACGGGCCCGGCTGCCGTCGCCGCTGATGTCGAGGCCGGTGCCGGGCTTGATGATGTTGCCGACGACGAGTCCGACGGCGAGCGCGAACGTCGACATGACGATGAAGTAGACGAGCGCGATGCCCCCGGCGCGCCCGACCGTCGCGGCCTCCCGGACGTGGCCGATGCCGAGGACGATGGTGCAGAAGATGATCGGCGCGATCATCATCTTCACGAGGCCGACGAACATCGTGCCGAGGATCTTGAGGCTCTGCCCCTGGTCGGGGAAGAGGAGGCCGAAGGCCACACCGAGGATCACGGCGACGATGACGCCGATGTAGAGCCAGTGTGTGTGGTCCTTCTTACCCTGTGCGCTCATACCGGGGAAAATACTCCGTGTGGCGCGGATCACCAAGTCACTGCAGGAGTGTCGTCGCCCCCATCCGGTCGAGCTCCCACGCGGTCTCGAACGCCGCCTGACGCCACTTCCCGTACCGCCCGGACACCCCGCCGTGGCCGGAGGACATGTCCGTCCGCAGCAGCACCTCCCCGGAGCCCTCGGCCCCGCGCTCCCGCAGCCGGGCGACCCACTTCGTCGGCTCGACGAAGAGCACCCGGGTGTCGTTGAGCCCGCCGATCGCCAGGATCGGCGGGTGGTACCGCCCGTCGACGTTCTCGTACGGGGAGTAGTCCGCCATGTACCGGTAGACCTCCGGGTCGTGGTACGGGTCGCCCCACTCGTCCCACTCCGTCACCGTGAGGGGGAGCTCCGGCTTGAGCATCGACGTCAGGGGGTCGACGAAGGGCACCACCGCCTCGATGCCCGCGAACCGGTCGCCGGCCATGTTCGCCACGGCGCCGACGAGCAGCCCGCCGGCGCTGCCGCCCTCGGCAACGAGCCGGTCGCGGGTCGTCATCCCCGTGTCGAGCAGGTGGTCCGCCACGGAGATGAAGTCGCGGAACGTGTTGACCTTCTCCAGCCCCTTGCCGTGGTCGTACCAGCGCCGGCCCATCTCCCCGCCGCCCCGCACGTGGGCGACGACGTACACCACCCCCCGGTCCAGCATCGACAGCCGGACGACGGAGAAGTACGGGTCCATCGACGCCTCGTACGAGCCGTAGCCGTAGAGGAGCACCGGGTTCGGCCCGGCCGGGTCGACGTCCGTGCGGTGGATGACGGAGGCCGGGATGCGGGCGCCGTCGTGACCCTCCACCCACATCCGGGAGGCGGTGTACCGGGAGGCGTCGAAGTCCCCGAGCACCTCCTGCTCCCGGCGCAGGATCCGCTCCCCCGTCGCGAGGACGATGTCCCACACCTGCGAGGGCGTCACCCAGCTGGTGTACGCGACCCGGAGGACGGGGCTGTCCCACTCGGCGTTGCCCGCGCTGCCGGCCGAGTACAGCTCCTCGCCGAAGTCGAGGGTGCGGAACTCCCCCCACCCGTCGGTGAGGTCCATGACGGACAGCGTCTCGACGGCGTTCTCCCGCACGGCGAGGACGATGTGGTCGCTGAAGCAGTCCACGCCCTCGACGCGCGCGTCGTCGCGGTGCGGGACCATGACCTCGAGCGCGCGGAGGTCCGCGACGGGCCCGACGGGGCAGCGGGCGAGCCGGCCGTTGGGCAGGTCGCGCTCGTCGTCGTGGAGGACGAGCCACCAGTCGGCGCCGTCGACGACGACGTGGTCGACGTCGTACTCCACCCCTGCCTCCCGCGGCCGGATGCACGTGAGCTCACCCGTGGGGCCGTCGGCCTCGAGGTCGAGGTACCACGTCTCACTGCTCGTCTTCGACGCCGTGCTCACGAGGAGGTACCGCTCGGACCGGGTGGTGCCGACGCCGACCCAGAACCGCTCGTCGTCCTCGCGGAAGACGAGGACGTCGTCCTCCACCGGGGTGCCGACGCGGTGCCGCCAGATCTCGTGCGGCCGCCAGGCGTCGTCGACCCGCTGGTAGAACAGGTGGTCGCGGCCGACCCACGTCACGCCGTAGAACGTGTCGGTGATGACGTCGTCGAGCAGCTCACCGGTCCCGAGGTCCTTGATCCGCACGGTGAAGCGCTCGTCGCCCTCGGTGTCCTCGGAGTAGGCGAGGCGGGTGCCGTCGACGGTGACGCTCGCCGCGCCGAGGGAGTGGAACTCGTGCCCCTCGGCGAGCTCGTTGACGTCGAGGAACACCTCCTCCCCCGCGGCGGCGACCCCCGGCTCGATCTCCGGGGGCGTCCACGACGCGAGCCCCTCCCCGCCGGTCACCGGGATCCGGCACATCCGGGCGTAGGACTTCCCCTCCTCCGTGCGGGAGAAGTACCACCACGCGCCGGAGCGCACGGGCACGGACATGTCCGTCTCCCGGACGCGCGACCGGATCTCCTCGAAGAGGGCGTCCTCCAGGGGTTTCAGGTGGGCGGTCCGGGCGTCGGTGTACGCGTTCTCCGCCTCGAGGTGGGCGATGACCTCCGGGTTGTCCTTGTCCCGGAGCCACTCGTACTCGTCCTGCACGTCGATGCCGTGCATCGACCGGGTGTACGGGATCTTCCGCGGGACCGGTGGGGTGGCCGGTGCGGGGGACGGTGAGGCTGAGGAATCCATGACCGCCGATGCTAGCCGGTCGCCAGGTCGCCGACGATGCGCACCGTCTCCACCGCGACGCGGGTGACCTTCCCGATGAGGTCGACGATGTACCGGGGGTCGCCCTGCTCGGCGGCCCAGTCGTTGGGGTCGTTCGTCCGCCCGGTGGCCTTGTCGGTCGTGACCTTCCACTGCTCGATGACCCAGCTCAGCGCGGTCCGCGACCCGAGGACGTATTCCTCGGCCTCCGGGGGGATGCCGGCGACGGTCACGGAGGGGTTGACGACGATCGCCGTGTGGTCCGTCCGGGACCGCCACCGCATGGACGTCACCCGCCACGTCGCGGGGTCGGCGGGGTCGGCGCCGTCCCGCAGCTGCACGTCGAGGGGGTGGGGATCGACGTCCTCGTACCCGACGTGCAGCTCGAGGAGCCGCCGGCCGGCGGCGACGAGCCGGTCGAAGCGCTCCCGCGTCTCGGGCGTCGGGATGTGCGGGAACACCTTGCGCAGGTCGTCGCGGTACGCCTCCCGGTAGGCGGGGTCGTGGAGCTGCGCGTAGACGAGGTGGAAGATGTCGTCCTTCGTCACGTCCCCGCCGAGGGCGTCCCGGTACCGGCGGAGGATGCCGTCGGTGATGTTGTCGACGCGGCGGTACCCCTCCACGATCCCGTCGCCGTCGCCGCCGACGGCGAGGTCGAGCGTCCCGTCGACCGGCTCCCACGTCCAGCGGGGGAAGAACTGGCCGCCGTACGACCCCCAGAGGGCCAGGTCGGGGATCCGCGCCGTCGCCAGCGCGCTGAAGGACTTGGGACTGCCGGGCGGCACGATGTAGAAGCCGGTGTTGGGGTGCCGGGGCGTCGGGAAGAGCGCCGGGATCTTGTAGGGTCCCAGATTCAGGTCGCGGCTGAGGTAGACGTGGCGCGGGGCGAACGGCCGGTACAGGCCGGTGCGCTCGCCGTCGCGCTCCGCCCGGAGGTCCACCCCCCGGGCGAGGCGGCGCGTGAGGGTCGCGTGCCAGCTCACGCCGTCGTCCCCCGTCAGCCCGGGGTGGGCGGCGAGGAAGGCGGCGGCCTGCTCGACCGTCGGCGTCGTGACCCCGGCCTCCCGGCACCACGCCGCGAACGCCGCCTGCGCCGCGCGGTAGCTCTCCAGCGCCACGGCCACCCGTTCACGCAGCCCCGCCGCCGAGAACGCGGTGAACAGCCCGACCTTCCCGGTCATGAGGCCGCGGGAGGACTGCGCGAAGACCCATTCGGTCGCCCGTTCCGCCCGGTTCTCCCCGAGCACCGGCCAGCCGAGGAAGCGGTCGTCGCGCTGGGAGATCCAGTCCCCGTACGCGTCCGGCTCGATCCGGGTCCACTCCAGCGTCCCCACGTCCGCCGCGGCGACGCGCGCGAGCTTCTCCTCGCGGCTGAGGTAGTCCCCGATGTCGTGGTAGAGGATCTCGCACTCCCCGGTGTGCGCCGGGTCCTTGACCGCCACGAGGACGGCGACGGTGACCTGCGAGCCCTGCCCGAAGACGTTCTCCCTCTCCTTCTTCCGGACTTCCCCGGCCCCCCGCGTGTTCCCCCGCAGGTTGTACACGTACACCCGGGAGAAGTCCGCGGCGAGGGACCGGCGCATCCCGTCGAAGGAGACGCCGTCGATCCAGTTGCCGTTGCACACGAAGGCGACGACGCCGCGGTCCCCGATCCGGTCCGTCGCCCACCGGACCGCCCGGACGTAGGAGTCGTAGAGATTGTTCTTGTTCCCCGCCGCCGACCGCCTGACGTACGTGTCCCGGATGCGCCCGTCGAGCGTCGGGTACGGGATGTTCGCGTTGAAGTCGTTCACGTACTGCTGCCCCGACGAATACGGCGGGTTGCCGACGACGACCTCGATCGGCGCCGCGAGCTGCCGCTGCCCGCGCTCGGAGTTCGTCACGAACACGTCGAGGTCCAGCGCGTCCCCCTCCTCGGACATCTGGAAGGTGTCCCCGAGCACGATCCCCGGGAACTCCGCGTACCCCGGCTCCGGCAGCCCGGCGCGCCGCGCCCGCTCCGCCTGCAACCCGTTGTACGTCACCTCGATGTTCACCGCGGCGACGTAGTAGGCCAGCAGCATGATCTCCGTGGCCCACAGCTCCTCCCGGTACGTCCGCTCCAGGTCCTCCGGCCGGATGAGCCCGGACTGCAGCAGCCGGACGATGAACGTGCCCGTGCCCGTGAACGGGTCCTGGACGTGGACGTTCCGGTCCGTCAGCCCCCGGCCGAAGTGCTCCCGGAGCACGTGGTCGGCCGCGCGGAGGATGAAGTCCACCACCTCCACCGGGGTGTAGACGATGCCCAGCTTGTCCGCCTGCCGCGGGAAGCCGGTCCGGAAGAACCGCTCGTAGAGGTCCTTCACCACCTGCTGTTTGCCGGACGCGGAGGTCACCGCGGAGGCCCGGGCGCGGACCGACTCGTAGAACCGGGCGAGCCCCTCCGTCTCGGACTCCAGGCGGCGGTCGTCGAGCGCCCGCACCATCCCGTCCATGACGCGCGAGACCGGGTTGCGGCGGGCGAAGTCCGAGTCCCCGAAGAGCGCGTCGAACACCGGCGCGGTGATGAGGTGCTGCGAGAGCATGCTCACCGCCTCGTCCTCCGTCACCGCGTCGTTGAGGTTCGCGCGCAGGCCCGCGAGGAAGTCGTCGAACCGGGCCCGCAGCCCCGGACCGGCCGTGGCGAGGATCTCCCGGATGCGGGTGACCTGGGCCGACGCGATGTCCGCGACGTCCGCCGACCAGTCCTCCCAGTACGCGCGGTCCCCGACCTTCTCGACGACGCGCGTGTACACCGCCTCCCGCCACTGCTCCACGGAGAACAGGGCCAGCTGCCGGGCCGCGTCCGCGTCCGTGTCGTCGCCGCCGGCGACCTCGCCGAGGTGGTCGACCCGCAGCGTGTCCTGCAGCGCCTCCCGCCCCTCGAGGGCCACGGAGTTCACCACCGCGTTGAAGCGTTCGTCGTGCGCCCGCAGGGCGTTGAGCACCTGCCACACGACACGGAACCGGCGGTTGTCCTTCAGGGCCTCCGCCGGCGACGTCCCGGCGGGGACGCCGACCGGCAGGATGATGTAGCCGTAGTCCTTGTCCGGCGACCGCCGCATGACCCGGCCGACGGACTGCACGACGTCGACCGTGCTGCTCCGCGGGTTGAGGAACATCACCGCGTCGAGCGCCGGGACGTCCACCCCCTCCGAGAGACAGCGGGCGTTCGTCAGCACCCGGCACTCCCCGTCCGGCACCGGGGCCTTCAACCACTGCAGCAGCCGGCCGCGTTCGAGGGCGTTCATCGTCCCGTCGACGTGGCGGGCGTCGACCTCCGGCTCCTTCCCCGCCGTGATGCGGGGGAAGGTCTCCGCGACCCGGCGCGACGCGCGGATGTCCACGGCGAACGCCACCGCGCGCTGCATCGGGCGGGCCGCGGCGTCGAAACCGCCGGCGAGGCCGTTCCAGCAGCCGATGAGGCGCGCGACGTCGTCGAGCCTGATCTCCGTGCCGTCGTCCTCCACGAGGTCCTGCGTCGCCGCCGCCGCGAGCTCCTGGTCGACCGTGAGGACGAGCACCCGGTAGTCCGTGAGCAGGCCGGACTCCACGGCCGTGCCGAAGCCCAGCCGGTGGAACTCCGGGCCGAAGACCGCCTCGTCGTCCATCGACGCGAGCTCCGCGGAGTGCTCCGCGGCCGCGCCCTTGACCTCGTCGTCGTAGAGGCGCGGGGTGGCGGTCATGTACAGGCGGTGGCGGGCGCGGATGTACTCCGGGTCGTGCACCCGCACGAACTGGCCGGGGTCCTCCCCGGCGAGGGTGACGCCCGTCGTCCGGTGGGCCTCGTCGCACAGGACGAGGTCGAAGTCGTCCGCCCCGAGCTCCTGGGCCCCGTGGACCGCCTGGAGGGACTGGTACGTCGCGAAGACGACGCTGAGGCCCGCCGCCCGGCGCCGCGTCCGCAGCCGCTCGGCGAGCGTCGCGCCGTCCGTGGTCACCGGGATCTCCAGGTCGTACGTGGCGATGTCCTCCGCCGCCCGGGTGACCTTCGTGTCCGAGCACACCGCGAAGCACCGCAGGTCCAGCTCCGCGTGGGTCGTCCACTCCCGCATCGACTGCGCGAGGAGGCTCAGCGACGGCACGCAGAACAGCACGCGGGCCCGGCCGCCGTTGTTCTCCGCCCACTCCTCCGCCAGCCGCAGGGCCGTGAACGTCTTGCCCGTGCCACAGGCCATGATGAGCTGGCCGCGGTCGTGGGTGCGGAACCCGGCGAGGACCTTGTCGACGGCCTCCCGCTGGTGCGGGCGCAGCGCGAACCGCTGCCGCTCCCGCATGTCGACGACGACCGGGGCGCCGCTGCCCGGGTAGGCGATGTCCCAGTCGATGGGCGCCTCGGCGATCTCCGCCAGGCCGAAGCGCTGCACCGGCACGGCCTGGTCCTCGATCGCCGCCTCCGCGTTGCGCCCCCAGCGGTCGGTCGTCGAGATGATGATGCGGTTGGTGAAGTACCGGTGGCCGTCCGGGGTGTCGAAGCCCTGGCCCGACGCGGTGAAGAACGAGTCCAGGTCGCCCTTCGACAGGGTGGTCGTCGACTCGTAGAACTTGCACTGCACCGCCGTCCAGGAGTCGTCCTCCCGGCGGTGCGCGACGAGGTCCACGCCCGTGTCCGGGCGGCCCCCGTTGTACTCCCAGTCCGTCCACCGGCACACCTGGTCGTACTCCTGGCGGAGCGTGGGGTGGAGCCCGAAGTACCGGACCATGAGCTTCTCGAAGGCGATGCCCCGGTCCGGGGAGTCGCGCAGGGCCGCGTAGACGTCGTCGACGGTGGACATGCGGGCCAGTATGCCGCACTCCCGAAGCCCTCCCGGCCTCTGTCACAGCTGGTCAGGACGCTGCGCGGCGGGGTCGCTGCGTCGACCCCCTGAAAACCGCTCCCCGTACCAGTCGGCGACCGCGTGTCGCGGAGACGGGACCGTTGAGCAGGTAGGTGAGAAAGTTGGGCAGGTCGGTGAGAAAGTTCCGGCCCCGTTCCGTAACTGTGCAGGTCAAAGACATTTTTTGCCCGCTCACCGCGACCGGGCCGTGAGAAGGTCGGTGAGAAGCCCGGCTCCCCTGAGCCCTACACGCAGCTGCCGATCCAGTCGGAGAACCGCAGGCCGGAGATCCGCTCGTAGGCCTCGATGTAGCGTTCGCGGGTCGCCTCGACGACGGAGCCGGGCAGCGCGGGCGGGGGCGTGCCGTCCTTGCGGTTCCACCCGGACTTCGGGCCGGTGAGCCAGTTGCGCACGTACTGCTTGTCGAAGCTGGGCTGGGTGCGCCCCTCCTCGTAGGCGTCGGCGGGCCAGTAGCGGGAGGAGTCGGGGGTGAGGACCTCGTCGGCGAGGACGAGCTGGCCGTCGGCGTCGATCCCGAACTCGAACTTCGTGTCGGCGAGGATGACGCCCTTCTCCTCGGCGTGGGCGGCGGCGGTGGAGTAGATGTGCAGGGTCGCGTCGCGGAGTTCGGCGGCGCGGCGGGAGCCGAGGCGTTCCTCGACGACGTCGAAGGACACGTTCTCGTCGTGGTCGCCGATCTCGGCCTTCGTCGCGGGGGTGAAGATCGGCTCGGGCAGGCGGGAGGCCTCGGTGAGGCCGTCGGGCAGGTCGACGCCGCAGACGGAGCCGTCGCGCCGGTACTCCTTGAGCCCGGAGCCGGTGAGGTAGCCGCGGGCGACGCACTCGAACGGGACCATGTCGAGGTTCCGGCAGATGAGCGCGCGGCCGAGGACCTGCTGGGGGATCCGTTCGTCGTCGGCGGGCCCGGCGAGGTGGTTCGGGACGTCCAGCAGGTCGAACCAGAACGCACTCATCGCGGTGAGGACCCGCCCCTTGTCCGGGATGGGGGTGTCCAGGACGAAGTCGTAGGCGGAGATCCGGTCCGAGGCGACCATGAGGAGGGAACCGTCGCCGGAGTCGTAGATTTCGCGTACTTTACCTGCGGAAACGTGGTCGTATGAGCACAGTTCTGGACGCATGGTGAGACAGTCTAGCCCTCCCCCGCGCCCGACTCCACGCGAGGTCCCGCCGACCGTTCATGCACTGTGCCACTGGTGGCCCACTAGAGTGATTCACCTGACACTCAGGAGGATGCCGTTGAGACCCGTCCGAACCCTGCTCGCCGTCGTCGCGGGACTGTCGCTGCTGCTCGGCGCGTGCAGTGCCCCCGACCGCCCCGACCCGGCGCTCATCTCCGTGTTCACGAGCGAGCCCCAGAACCCGCTGATCCCCACCAACACGAACGAGAACGGCGGGGGCGTCATCCTCGGCACGCTCTTCCGCGGGCTCATCCGGTACGCCCCCGACGGCACCACCCGCCTCGCCGTCGCCGAGTCGATCACCCCGAACGACGACGCGACCCGCTTCGACATCCGCCTCCGCCCCGGCTGGACGTTCTCCAACGGCGAACCGGTCACCGCGGACAGCTTCATCAACGCGTGGAACTACGGCGCGGCCGTGCGCAACGGCCAGGCCCAGTCGACGTTCTTCGAGAGCATCAAGGGGTACGACGACGTCGCCTCCGAGGGCGCGACGTCCGACACGATGTCCGGCCTGAGGAAGGTCGACGACCTGGAGTTCACCGTCGAGCTGTCCGCCCCGGAGAGCACGTGGCCCGAACGCCTCGGCGCGACGACGTACTCCCCGCTGCCGTCCGTCGCCTTCGAGGACATGGACGCCTTCGGGCAGCACCCCGTCGGCAACGGGCCGTACATGTTCGACTCGTGGCAGCACAACGTCGGCATCCGGGTCCTGCGCAACCCCACCTACGCCGGCGACGACCCGGCCCGGAACCCCGGCCTCGACTTCCGCGTCTACACCAGCGTCGACACCGCCTACTCCGACCTCCAGTCCGGGGACCTCGACTCCGTCCGCGAGACGGTGGGACCCCGGGACCTGGCGTCGTACCAGGCGGACTTCCCCGACAGCCACAGCAGCCGCCCCTTCGCGGCGGTCCAGTACATCACCGTGCCGTCGTCCCTGTCCCACTTCGGCCCCGGCGAGGAGGGACGGCTGCGCCGGCAGGCGATCTCCCTCGCCGTCGACCGGAGACTCGTCACGGACAAGGTCTTCTTCAGCTCCCGGACCCCGGCGCGCGACTTCGGCGCGCCGACGCTCAGCGGCGGGGTCCCCGACCTGCGCGGCGCGGACGTCCTCGACCACAACCCGGACCGGGCCCGGCAGCTGTGGGCGCAGGCCGACGCGATCTCCCCGTGGAGCGGCACCTTCGAGGTGGCGTACAACGCCGACGGCGGCCACAAGGAGTGGGTCGAGGCGGTGACGAACTCCGTCCGCCAGACCCTCGGCATCGAGGCGCACGGCAAGGCGTACCCGAACTTCAAGGGCATGCGCAACGACATCGTCGCCGGCACGGTCGACGCGGCGTTCCGCTCCGGCTGGAACGCCGACTACCCGTCGATCGCGAACTTCCTCGAACCGAACTTCGCCACCGGCGCCGCGTCCAACGACGGCGGGTACACCAACCCGGAGTTCGACCGGCTGCTCGCCGCCGCCCGCGGCACGACCGACCCGGAGGACGCCCGGCGCACCTACATCCGCGCCCAGGAGATCCTCCTGCGCGACCTGCCCGCGATCCCGCTGTGGTACTACGCGGCGTCGACCGCGTGGAACCCCGCGCTCCGCGGTTTCGAGACCGGGTGGGACGGCACCCCGGTCTTCACGGAGATCACGAAGGAGACGGACTGACCCATGCTCTGGTACATCGGCAGGAGACTCCTGCAGCTCATCCCCGTGTTCTTCGGGGCGACGTTCCTCATCTACGCGATGGTGTTCCTCACCCCGGGCGACCCGGCGCTCGCCCTCGCCGGGGAGAAGGCGACGAGCCCCGCGGTGCTCGACGCGATCCGCGAACGCTACCACCTCGACCGGCCGTTCATCGTCCAGTACCTGCTGTACATCAAGGGTATCTTCCAGGGTGACCTCGGGATGACGTTCTCCGACCGGCCGGTCGCGGAGGTCCTCGCCGAGGCCTTCCCCGTGACCCTGCGGCTGGCGGTCATGGCGCTCGTCATCGAGACGGTGCTCGGGGTGGGCTTCGGTGTCGTCGCCGGGCTGCGGAAGGGGTCGTGGTTCGACTCGACGCTGCTCGTCGTGTCCCTCGTCATCATCGCCGTGCCGATCTTCGTCATCGGCTTCGTCAGCCAGTTCCTCTTCGGCATCCGGTGGGGCCTCGTCCCGCCGACCGTCGGCTCGCACGGGTCGTTCGGCCGGCTGCTCCTCCCGGCGGTGGTGCTGGGGCTCGTGTCCTTCGCCTACGTGCTGCGGCTCACCCGCTCGGAGGTGGCGGGGAACCTGCAGGCGGACTTCGTCCGCACGGCGACGGCCCGGGGCCTGTCCCGCGGCCGGGTCATCCGCGACCACGTGCTGCGCAACTCCCTCATCCCGGTCGTGACGTTCATCGGCGCGGACCTCGCGTCGCTCATGGGCGGGGCGATCGTGACGGAGGGCATCTTCAACATCCACGGCGTCGGCGGCCTCGTCTTCCAGGCGGTGACGCTCGGTGAGTCCCCGACGGTGGTCAGCGTCGTCACCGTGCTCGTCATCGTGTTCGTCGTGTCCAACCTCCTCATCGACCTGCTGTACGCCCTTCTCGACCCTAGGATCCGCTATGCCTGAGACAACGACCCCGCGGACGACGACCCCGCGCGGCTTCTGGGGCGGTGCCTGGGTGGACCTCCGCCGCCGCCCGATGTTCTGGGTGGCCGTGGTGATCATCGTCGCCGTCCTCGCGGTGGCCGTCGCCCCGGGACTGTTCGCCCACACCGACCCGCGCGCCGCCGACCTCCACGACTCGCTGGAGCCGGCCCGCTCCGGCCACCCCTTCGGTTTCACGCAGCAGGGGTACGACGTCTACGCCCGCACGGTCTACGGCGCCCGCGCGTCGGTGGTGACGGGGGTGCTGACGACCGTGGCGATCACCGTCCTCGGTGTGCTCGTCGGCGCGGTCGCCGGCTACCTCGGCGGGTGGGTGGACGCGGTGCTGAGCCGGGTGACGGACATCTTCTTCGCCATCCCGCTGCTGCTCGCGGGCATCGTGCTCATGCAGATGTTCACGGTGCGGACGACGTGGACGGTCGTGCTCGTCCTCTCCGCGTTCGGGTGGCCGCAGATGGCCCGCATCGTGCGCGGGGCGGTGCTGTCGGCGAAGACGAACGACTACGTCCTCGCCTCCCGCGCGCTCGGCCTGTCGCGGACCCGGATCCTCACCCGGCACATCCTGCCGAACTGCCTCGCCCCGATCATCGTCATGGCGACGACGAGCCTGGGCATCTACATCGTCGCCGAGGCGACGCTGTCCTACCTCGGCATCGGCCTGCCGCCGACGACGGTGTCCTGGGGCAACGACATCTCGACCGCGCAGTCGACGCTGCGCATCGCCCCGCAGATCCTCTTCTACCCGGCCGGTGCCCTCGCCGTGACCGTGCTGGGGTTCATCCTCCTCGGCGACACCCTCAAGGACTCCCTCGACCCGAAGGAACGGACCCGATGACCCCCCTGCTCTCCGTCCGGAACCTCGACATCGCCTTCGGGTCCCGGCCCACCGTCTCCGACGTGTCCTTCGACGTCCACCCGGGCGAGACCGTCGCCGTCGTCGGCGAGTCCGGTTCCGGGAAGTCGACGACGGCCATGTCCCTGCTCGGGCTGCTCCCCGGCCGCGGCCACGTCACGGGCGGGACGATCACCCTCGACGGGCAGGACGTCACGCACCTGTCGCCGGCGCGGTGGACGGCGCTGCGCGGGTCCGTCGTCGGCCTCGTGCCGCAGGACCCGATGTCGAACTTCAACCCGGTGTGGACGATCGGCCGGCAGGTGGGCGAGGCGCTCCGCGCGAACGGGCTGCCCGTGTCGCGCGTGCCGGAGCTGCTCGAGGAGGCGGGGCTGCCGGACGCGCGGCGACGCATGTCGCAGTACCCCCACCAGTTCTCCGGCGGGATGCGGCAGCGCGCGCTCATCGCGGCGGGGCTCGCGGCCCGGCCGAAGCTGCTCATCGCCGACGAGCCGACGTCCGCCCTGGATGTCACGGTGCAGCGGCAGATCCTCGACCACCTGGCCGACCTCACCGCGCAGCTCGGCACGGCCGTGCTGCTCATCACGCACGATCTGGGTCTCGCCGCCGAGCGGGCGGAGCGGATCGTCGTCATGAGCCGGGACCGGGTCGTGGAGACGGGGCCGGCGTTGGAGGTGCTGCGCAACCCGCAGCACGAGTACACCCGGCGGCTCGTCGCCGCCGCCCCGTCGGTGCGGGCGACGAGCCCGGCCCGGCCGGAGACCCCGCCGGTCGTCGAGGTGGAGAACCTCACGAAGACCTTCGGCGGGTTCACGGCCGCGAAGGACGTGTCGTTCCAGCTGCGGCGGGGGCAGACGCTCGCGCTCGTCGGGGAGTCCGGGTCCGGGAAGTCGACGGTGGCGCAGATGGTGCTGGGGCTGCTGCCGCCGACGTCGGGCCGGGTGCTCGTCGACGGTGCGGACGTCACGCGGCTGCGGCGGAAGGAGGAGCTGGCGTTCCGGCGGCGGGTGCAGCCGGTGTTCCAGAACCCGTACGGGTCGATCGACCCGATGTACTCCGTGTTCAGCACGATCGTCGAGCCGTTGCGCATCCACCGCGTGGGGTCGCGCGCGGAGCGGGAGGCCCGGGTGCGGGAGCTGCTCGACATGGTGGCGCTGCCGCAGGAGATGATGCACCGCTTCCCCGGCGAGCTCTCCGGGGGGCAGCGGCAACGCGTCGCCATCGCCCGGGCCCTCGCCCTCGACCCGGAGGTGCTCATCCTCGACGAGGCCGTGAGCGCCCTCGACGTCCTCGTCCAGGCGCAGATCCTCGACCTGCTCGCCGACCTCCAGGCGAGGATGGGGCTGACCTACCTGTTCATCACCCACGACCTCGCCGTCGTCAAGCAGATCGCGGACGAGACGCTCGTCATGCGCCGCGGCGAGATCGTCGAGCGCGGCCTCACCGACGAGCTCTTCGCCGACCCGCAGGACGACTACACCCGCCGGCTGCTCGACTCCGTCCCCGGCGCGACGCTGCTGTAGCGGCGATAGAGGATGTCGCCGGGCTAGAGGATGTCGCCGGGCGTGTACGCGGCGGCGTCCGGGTGCTGCGCGACGATGTCCGCGATGCGCGCGAGGACCGTGTCCACCTGGGACCCGGCGGCGCCGATGAACGCGGCCCGGTCGGCGAGGGCGGCGGTGAGGTCGTCCTCGGTGAGCGGCAGGCGGTCGTCGGCGGCGAGGCGCTGGACGAGGTCCTGGTCCCCGCCGTTCTCCCGCATGTTGAGGGCGACGGCGACCGCGTTCTCCTTGATGACCTCGTGGGCGGTCTCGCGGCCGACGCCCGCGCGGACGGCGGCCATGAGGATGCGCGTCGTCGCGAGGAAGGGCAGGTAGCGCTCCAGTTCGCGGTCGATCATCGCGGGGAAGGCCCCGAACTCGTCGAGGACGGTGAGGAACGTCTCGCACATGCCGTCGTAGGTGAAGAACGCGTCCGGCAGGGCGACGCGGCGGACGACGGAGCAGAACACGTCCCCCTCGTTCCACTGGGCGCCGGAGAGGTCGGCGGCCATCGCCATGTACCCGCGGAGGAGGATCTGCATCCCGCCGACGCGCTCGCACGACCGGGCGTTCATCTTGTGGGGCATCGCCGACGAACCGACCTGCCCCTCCTTGAAGCCCTCCGTCACCGTCTCGTTGCCCGCCATGAGCCGGACCGTCATCGACAGCGAGGACATCGCCGCGCCGAGCTGCACCAGCGCGGACAGCGCGTCGAAGTCGAGCGACCGGGGGTACACCTGGCCGACGGACGTGAACACCCGGCTGAACCCGAGGTTGTCGGCGATGCGCTGCTCGAGCTCGGCGAGCTTCGACTCGTCCCCGCCCATGAGGTCCAGCATGTCCTGGCTGGTGCCCATCGGCCCCTTGATGCCGCGCAGCGGGTAGCGGTCCAGCAGGTTCCCGACGCGTTCCAGCGCCACCATCAGTTCGTCCGCGGCGGAGGCGAAGCGCTTGCCGAGCGTCGTGGCCTGCGCGGCGACGTTGTGCGACCGGCCCGCCATGACGAGGTCACGGTACTGCTCCGCCCGCCGACCGAGCCGGGCGAGCACGGCGACCGACTTGTCCCGGGCGATGACGAGCGACCGGTGGATCTGGAGCTGCTCGACGTTCTCCGTGAGGTCGCGGCTCGTCATCCCCTTGTGGATGTGCTCGTGTCCGGCGAGGGCGTTGAACTCCTCGATCCGGGCCTTGACGTCGTGGCGCGTCACCCGCTCGCGCGCGGCGATCGAGTCGAGGTCCACGGTGTCGACGACCGCCTCGTACGCCGCGATGGCGTCGGCGGGGATGTCCACGCCGAGGTCCCGCTGCGCGCGCATCACGGAGATCCACAGGCGGCGCTCCATGATGATCTTGTCCTCGGGACTCCACACGGCGGTGAGTTCCGGCGAGGCGTAGCGCGTGGCGAGGACGTCGGCGATGGCCCGCTTCCGGGGTCGGCCGGCGTTCGCAGTGGTCTCGGCGTTCGCAGTGGTCTCGGCGTTCGCTGTGGTCTCGGCGTTCGGTGTGTTCGCGGCGTTCGCAGTGTTCTCGGGCATCTCTGACTTCTCGGTGTTCTCAGGCACGGTGGTCATTCTCTCACAGGGGTGGTTGGCAGGTCGGGCACCAGAACAGCGTGCGACCTTCGAGGTCACGCGCGCGGACGGGCGTCCCGCAGACGAGGCACGGCAGTCCCTCCCGGCGGTAGACGTAGACCTCCCCGCCGTGGTCGTCCCGGCGCGGCGGGCGCCCCATCGCCTCCGGGGTGTGCTCGGGGCGCACGGTGTCGATCCGCCCGGCCTCGACGCCGTACCCCATGAGCTCGACGAGGTCCTCCCAGATGGCGTCCACCTGCCCGGGCGTGAGCGCCGACGCGGGCGTCGCCGGGTCGATCCCCTGCCGGAACAGGACCTCTGCCCGGTAGATGTTGCCGACGCCCGCGTAGAACGACTGGTCCATGAGCACCGACGCGACACTCCTCCGCGTCCGTGCGAGCCGCTCGCGCAGCCTCTGCGGCGCAGCCCCGTCCCCGGCACGCAGCGGGTCCGCCCCGAGCGCCGCGACCGCCCGCTCCCGGTCCGCCTCCGTGACGAGCCGGCACCACTGCGGTCCCCGCAGGTCCGCGGCCGTCTCCCCGTCGCTGAGACGGAGCCGCACCTGTCCCGTCGGCGGGTCGGCCGGCCCGAACCGGAACGTCCCGATGAGCCCGAGGTGGATGTGCACCGCGAGATCGCCGAACCCGATGAAGAGGTGCTTCCCCCACGCTTCCGCCCCCTCGAGCACGCGCCCGTCGAGAACCGCGGCCTCCTCCGCGAACCGCCCCTGCGGCGACGACACCTGCACCTCCACTCCCCCGAACCTCTCCGTGAGATCCCGGGCGAGCCTGTGGATGACGTGACCTTCTGGCATGGCGACAGTGTAACCGGGCGGCCGGACACCGCCTGCCGCCACCGCTGCCACCGCTACACCGGACCGTCCCCGTCACCGACCCCGTCACCGACACCGTCCCCGACCCCCGTCTGTTCGTCGTATTCGTTCGTGTGTTTGACAGGGTAGCAGGGGTGCTGTAGGGTTGCAAGTGTTGTTGGGCGGGGTGAGTGACACTCGCAGGATGAGCGCAGGCCACACGCATGATCGGGTCCACACGGAACCGGGTCCGGCCCTGCGGCCAGGCACACATCCGGTTCACGGCGGACGAGGGGTCAGCCAGGGACAGGGAAACACCGGGCCAGGACGGACGGAGATCCAGCTCAGGGCCGGCGGGAATGCCGACCAAGGTCGAAACACCAACGGACCAGGACGGACGCACATCCAGTTCCGGACAGACCGGATCCCAGGTCAGGGGCCCGGACACCACCGGAACAGAGTCAGTCACACCACAGCAACCGCGCACCAGGGGACACGCACGACAGGAGGGGACGGGTGCAGACGCAACACACAACGCCACCGGGCGCAACGGGGACGACGCCACCGGACACACAGGACTCCACGGGTCGGGCGCCACACGACGGAACGGGGACGCCACCTCAAGGCGGAACGGGCCCGACGCCCCCGCGGAACGCGCCGGACCCCACCGGCCGGACGCCACGCGATGTGATCGAACACACGGTCGTCCGTCGGTGGCGCCCCGAGGTGGATGACGACGACCGCGCGCGGTGCGCCGTGGAGATCAACCGGTCGACGGTCACCCTCGCCCGGTTGTGCACGCCGGAGGAGGACGACGACGTCGAGCGGCACGTCGCGAGGATCGCCGCCACAGTCGGCGTGACGCGGGGCAAGGCCATGACCCTCGCGGACATCGGGGTGATGATGCGGCGGATGCCTCGCGTGGCGGCGCTGCTCGAGCGGGGGTTCCTCGGCTTCGAGCACATGCGGACCCTCGCGACGGACACCGTGGCGCTCGCCGCCCACGCCGTCCGCGCCGTCGAGCAGGACATGGTCGCGCTGCTCACGCCACGCCGGGACCGGCAGGCCGTGCCGACGCCGCAGTGGCTGCACCGGCGGCTCACGCAGATCGTCGACCTGCACGACCCGCCCGCCGCTCCGAAGGAGACCCCGCCGCCCGAGCGCTGGGTGAAGATCGACGAGAGCTGCCGCGACGCGACATTCCTCGACATCTGCCTGCCCGACGACGAGGGCCGCGAGTTCACCACGGTGCTCCGGGCCGTCGCGCGGACGATGAGCTGCCCGCTCGGCGAGGCGCTGATGCACATGTGCCGTCAGACCGCGAAGGTCGAGGTGACGCTGAACGTCTACCGGTCCGCCGACGGCGGCCCGGTGTCCTTCGCCGACGGACGTCTCTCCGCCGCCGGCGGCGAGGCGCTGATGCGGCGGCTGACGTCGGTGCGCCTCATCGGCCCCGGCTCCGCCGCCGGGTACCGGCCCACCCCCGCGATGACGGCCTTCCTCGAGGGGCGCGACGGCACGTGCCGCTTCCCCTCGTGCACCGTCCCCGCCACCCGGTGCGAGAAGGACCACATCCGCCGCTGGAACCACGCGGACCCGGCCGCCGGCGGGCCGACGGACACGGCGAACATGCACTGCCTGTGCCACCGCCACCACGAGCTCAAGACGATGGGCCTCTGGGACGTCACCGCCGCGGCCGACGGCACGGAGGTGTGGTCGAGCATCGACGACGGCCACGTCGTCGTCACCGTGCCGACCGGCCCCCTCGCCGACCGGCGGGTCACGTACGCGGAGCGGGCCGAACGGCGCAGGAGGGTGGCCTAGACGTGAATCCGCCCCTCCACCGCGCCCGCGGCGATGTCCCGCCGGAAGTGACCGCCGGGCAGCGTCACCGAGTCCATGACCCCGTAGGCCCGCTCGCGCGCCTCCTCCAGGGTCGCCCCGGTGCCGATGACGTTGAGCACCCGGCCCCCCGAGGCGACGAGGCGGTCACCGTCGGCGGCGACACCCGCGGCGAGGACGCCGTCGTGCTCCCGACCCGGGCCACCCCCGGAGACCACGCCGCCGGTCACCGTCGACGCCGGGTACCCCTCCGCGGCGAGGACGACCGTGAGCGCGTACCCGTCCTCCCACTCGAGCGGGGGGAGCTCGGCGAGCCGGCCGGACGCGACCGCGTCGAGGACCCCGCCGAGGGGCGTGCGCAGCAGGGCCAGCACCGCCTGCGTCTCCGGGTCACCGAACCGGCAGTTGAACTCGACGACCGACGGCCCCTCCGCACCCCACGCCAGCCCGGCGTAGAGCAGGCCGGAGAACGGGCAGCCGTCCTCGACCATCTGGCGGGCGACGGGGGCGACGACCTCGTCGACGATCCGCTGCACGCCGTCCTCCGGCAGCCACGGCAGCGGGGTGTACGCACCCATGCCGCCGGTGTTCGGACCCGTGTCACCCTCCCCGACGCGCTTGTGGTCCTGGGCGGGCAGGAGCGGCACGACCGTCCCGCCGTCGACGAGGCAGAACAGGGACACCTCCGGGCCGTCGAGGAAACTCTCCAGCAGCACCGGGTTGCCGGCCGCGTGGACGGCGGCGACGTGCGCCTCCGCCTCCACCCGGTCCGTGGTGACGACCACGCCCTTACCGCCGGCCAGGCCGTCGTCCTTGACGACCCACGTCGGGCCGAACCGGTCGAGCGGGGCGTCCTCACCCGGCAGGACCTGCTCGGCGCGGGCGGTCCGCACCCCGGCGCGCGCCATGACGTCCTTCGCGAACGCCTTGGACCCCTCGATCCGGGCCGCCGCGGCGGACGGGCCGAACACCCGCACACCCGCCTCCCGCAGGTCGTCGGCGAGACCGTCGACGAGCGGCACCTCAGGGCCGACGACGACGAGGTCCACGCCGAGGTCACGGGCGAGCGCCACCGGGTCGCCGTCGTGGACGGTCGCAACCGCGGTCATCCCGGGGTTCCCCGGGCTGACGTGGACCTCCGTGACGGAGGGGTCCTCGGAGAGGTGGTGGCAGAGGGCATGCTCGCGGGCTCCGGAGCCGATCACTAGTACACGCATGGGGGCTGATTCTAGCGGTACCATCGGGACCCATGGCTAGCGTATTCAGCATGATCATCGCCGGAGAGCTCCCGGGACGGTTCGTGTACCGCGACGACAGCGTCGTCGCGTTCCTCACCATCGAGCCCGTCGCCTACGGTCACACCCTCGTCGTCCCCGTCGAGGAGGTCGACCGGTGGACGGACCTCGACCCCGCCCTGTGGGCGCACCTCAACGAGGTCGCCCAGCGGGTCGGGGCGGCGGTCGTCGAGGAGTTCGACGCGCCCCGCGCCGGGTACCTCATCGCCGGCTTCGAGGTCCCGCACACCCACATCCACGTCTTCCCCGCGGCGGACATGTCCGGCTACGACCTCAGCGCCGCGATGTCCGACCCGGATCCCGCGCGGATGGACGACGCCGCCGACCGCCTCCGCCGCGCCCTGGCACAGTGACCGACAGCACGTGGGTGGGCCGGATCTCGGCGTTCCTCGGCGACTTCCCGTCGCGGGTGCCGCAGCTCCGAGGCGCGATCCCCGACCCGCCGCTCGGCGCCCGCACGGTCTCCCCCGGCTACGCGGACGACCTGTGGCAGGCCCGGCCGACCCTCGACCGGCCGTACCCGGTGGTGCTCATCCACGGCACGATCTCGTCGAAGAACGTGTGGCAGAACCTCGTCGCCCGGCTGCGCGACGACGGGTTCGTCGTGTTCTGCCCGGACTACGGCGTCCACGGCACGCAGGACATCCCCACGTCCGCGCAGGACCTCGGCGCGTACATCGAACAGGTGCTCTCCGCGACGGGGGCGGACCAGGTGGACATCGTGGGCCACTCGCAGGGCGGGCTGCTCGCCCGCTACTGGATCAACGAACTCGAGGGCGAGGACCACGTCCACCACCTCATCACCCTCGGCTCCCCCCACCACGGGACGACGCTCATGGGCATGCTCGGCGGGATGCTGACCTCCGAGACGTCCCAGCGCGTCGCCCAGGCCACGATCCGCCGGATCTTCGGCCCCGCGGGGATGCAGCAGGTCATCGGCTCGCCGATCATCGAGACGATGGCCGCCAGCGAGGACACCCGGCCGGACATCCTCTACACGTGCTTCGCCACCCGCAACGACACGACCGTCGTCCCGCACGAGTCGGCGTTCCTCTCGGAGGAGGAGGAGGACGCCGTCGTGACGAACCTCTTCCTCCAGGACCTCGGCCTCACCCGCGTCCGCCACGACGAACTGCCCGCCCACCCGCAGGTCCAGGAGGTCGTGCACTCCGCCCTCCTCCAGGGCATCCCCGACTAGCCCCCGACTAGTCCCCCGACCGGCCGGGCAGCCGGACGACGAACGTCGTCCCCTCCCCCACGGTCGAGGTGACGGACACGTCCCCGCCGTGCGCCTCGACGAGCCCCTTCACGATCGACAGGCCGAGCCCCGACCCGCCGGACGCCCGCGACCGCGACACGTCCGCCCGGTAGAACCGCTCGAACAGGTGCGGCAGGTCCTCGGGGGCGATCCCGCGCCCGTCGTCGGCGACCTCGACGAACACCTGCCCGTCGCCGGTCGACAGGGTGACGGTCACCGTCGTCCCCGGCCCGCCGTGGCGCACCGCGTTCGTCACGAGGTTGCCGACGACCTGGTGCAGCCGGTCCGGGTCCCCGGTGACGACGGGAACCCCCTCGGCGTTGTTGCGCACGGAGATCCGGTGGCCCGGGAACCCGGCGCGGGCCGACTCGACGACGTGGAGGCACAGCTCGAGCATGTCGACCTTCTCCCGGCGCAACGGCCGCCCCTCGTCCATGCGGACGAGGGCCATGAGGTCCTCGACGAGCAGACTCATCCGCCCCGCCTCGTCGGCGATGCGGCCCACGACCATGTTCGCGTCGTCCGTCGCCCCCGAGGTGTACAGCTCCGCGTACCCGCGCACGGACGTCAGCGGGGTGCGCAGCTCGTGGGAGGCGTCGCCGATGAACCGGCGCATCGCCGACTCCGCCTGCCGGGCCTGCCGCTCCGACGCGCCGACCGCGATGAACGACCCCTGGATCTGCGCGAGCATCCGGTTGAGGGCGACGGCCAGCCGCCCCACCTCCGTCCGCGGCGACCACGCGGGCACCCGCTGGTCGAGCTGCCCCTGGGCGATCCGCTGGGCCGTGTACTCGACCTCGTGGAGCGGCCGGAGGGCCCGCCGCACGAGGTACAGGCTCGCGACGACGAGGCTGACCAGCACGATCGACCCGATGAGCATCTGGAGGATGATGAGCTGCCGGATGGTGTGCTCCTCGCTCGCCAGCGGCAGGGCGACGATCGTCACCGACCCGTCGCCGTTGCGCACGCTCGCCGCGCGCCAGTCCGCGTCGTCGGCCGACCCGGCCCTCGCCGGCACGGTCACCGGCCGGGTCGGTTCGTCGAGCCCGGCGAGCTCCGGACCCGAGTCGTGGATGCTGTTGAGCGAGGCCATCGACCCGTTGACGGAGTAGAACTCCCCGCCGACGGCGATGACGACGACGAACTCCGACGGCGGCCGCGTCGGACCGACCCGGGAGTCGTACGAGCCCATGTCGTCGGGCGACGCCGGCTCCCCGAGCGCCGTCGTGTGCGCCCACGAGCCGGTGGCGAGGGTGAGCTGGTCGTCGATCCGGCTCACCATGAACCGGTTCATCGTCCCGGTCACCACCCCGCCGGAGACGAGGAGCCCCAGCCCCCCGAGCACGGTGATGACGAGCACGAGGGACACCCGCAGGGGCAGGCGGGACATCATGACCGCGGCAGGCGGAGCACGTACCCCACGCCGCGGACGGTGTGGATGAGGCGGGGCTCCGCCGTGTCGATCTTCCTGCGCAGGTAGGACACGTAGGACTCGACGACGTTCCCGTCGCCGCCGAAGTCGTAGTTCCACACGTGGTCGAGGATCTTCGCCTTGCTCAGCACGACCTCCGCGTTGACGAGGAGGTACCGGAGGAGCTTGAACTCCGTCGGGGAGAGGTCGACGACCTCCCCGGCCTTCGTCACCTCGTGCATGTCGTCGTTGAGGGTGATGTCGGCGTAGCTGATGAGCGGCGAACCCTCGGACTCCTCCGGGGCGACCCGGCGGAGGATGACGCGCAGCCGGGTGATGACCTCCTCGAGGGAGAACGGCTTCGTGACGTAGTCGTCCGCCCCGATGGTGAGGCCGTGGATGCGGTCCTCCACGCCGTCCTTCGCGGTGAGGAACAGCGCCGGGGCCTCGTGCCCCTCGGCGCGGAGCCGGGACAGGAGGGTGAAGCCGTCCATCCCCGGCATCATGACGTCGAGGATGAAGGCGTCCGGGCGGAAGCTGCGGGCGAGGGCGACGGCGTCGTCGCCGTTGTCGGCGGTCTCCACCTCGAACCCCTGGAACTTCAGGCTCACCTTGATGAGGTCGGAGATGTTCTGCTCGTCGTCGACGACGAGAACCTTCGTGGACTGGTTCATGACTTCCTAGTGTGCTCCGGTTCGCTGCGGCCCGTCTGGATGTTACCTGTGACAGGCGTTAGTATGTGCGGGTGACTTCCACGAACACACCCAAGCACCGCGCTCACTCACCCCGGCGCACCCACCGCGGCCTCGCCGCCGGAGCGACGGCCCTCATGGCCGTCGGTCTCGGCGGGGGCGTCGCCGGCGCGGACCCCGTCCAGTCGTCCCAGCCGCCCTCGCAGCCGGAGATCGACCGGATGATCCGCGACGGTGTGCGCACCGCCCACGACACCGCCCAGGCCCAGGTCCCGCTCCTCCCGCAGCAGTTCCAGGAGCAGGCCCGCCAGGGGATCGACGCCCTCACCGAGGCCGTCGCCCCCGGCCTGCTCCAGCCCGCCCCCGCGCCGGCCCCCGCCCCCGCCCCGGCCCCCGCGCCGGAGCCGGCACCGCGCCCCGAGCCGTGCCCGGCGAGCGCGCGGGCGTGCGTCGACATCGACGGCCAGCGCACGTGGCTCCAGGAGGGCGGCCAGGTCTCCTACGGCCCGGTCCAGATCTCCTCCGGCTCGCCCGGGCCGGACACCGAGACGCCCCGCGGCAGCTTCCGCGTGACGTACAAGGTGCGCGACGAGATCAGCCGCGAGTTCAACAACGCGCCGATGCCCTACGCCGTGTACTTCACCTACAACGGCCACGCCTTCCACGAGGGCAACCCGAACGTCCCGTCCGCCGGCTGCATCCACCTCTCCCACGACGCCGCCGTGACGTTCTTCGACTCGCTCCAGCCGGGCGACGAGGTCTTCATCTAGTGATGGACCCCGCGCAGGGACAGGAACTGTACGACGACGCCTCCCGGCGAGCCCACGCCGCCGCCGAGGCCGTGCGCCGGGCCCGGGAGGCCGTCGCCGCGCTCGACGCGGCGCTCGTCCCCCTGGGACGCTGGTACGACACGTCGTGGATCCGCGACCGGGACACCGCCCCCCACCTGCCCGTCTCCGGGGAGGACGAGATCTGGGACCTCCTCACGGACCGGAACACCCTGCGCCACGAGCTCCGCTGCGCCGGCGACGGCATCCGCACCCGCCCCGCCACCGAGGCGGACCGCGGGGTGCTCGAGGAGCTCATCCGGCGCCCCGTCGACGACTGGTCGCCCGACCGGGGAGGGCTCGTCATGGAGGCGGACCTCCCCGGCGCGCTCGGCCGGGAGTCCCGCATCGGGGCGGCGTGGCTCACCCCCGGCCCGGCCGACGACGACCACCCCGAGGTCACCGTCGCCATCGCCCCGGGCTGGACCGGGGGCGGGCTCGGGTCCGACCTCCTCGCCGCGATCACCGACGTCGCCCGGTCCGCGGGTCGGGCCGGGGTCACCGCCACGGTCGCGGACGACCGGGCGCGGCGGCTCTGCGAACGCCTCGGCTTCACCGACGCCGGGACGGACGTCATGCGGCTCACCTTCTGAGGCGCAGCAGCACGTTCTCCGCGGAGATGAGGCACATCGGCACGCCGACGCCGGGCAGCGTCGTCGCCCCCGAGTAATACAGTCCGTCGACCTTTCGTGATGCGTTCGAACCACGGAGGAACGCGGACTGCCGGAGCGTGTGCGCGAGCCCGAGGGCCCCGCCCCGCCACGAGTGGTAGCGCTCCGCGAAATCCGCCGGGCCGAGCGTGCGCCGGACGACCGTCCGCTCCGCGAGGTCCGTCACCCCGGTGCGCCGCGCGATGAGGCGCACCGCGGCGTCGGCGATCCGCCCCACCGCCGGCGACTCCGCCGCGGCGTAGGCGTCACCGTGCCCCGTCGCCGGGTCCGCCGGCACCGGGACGAGGACGAAGAGGTTCTCGTGCCCGGCGGGGGCGACCGTCGGGTCCGTCGCCGACGGCCGCGAGACGTACACCGACCGCGACCACGCGTCGGGCCCCTCCCCCTCGAACACCTCCCGGAAGTCCGCGTCCCAGTCCCGGCTGAAGAACAGGGTGTGGTGCGCCAGCTCCGGCAGCCGCCCCCGGACCCCGAGCATGACCACGACCGCGCCCGGCCCCGGGTCCCGGTGCCGCCACCGCCGCTCCGGCCACGTCCGCTGCCCCGGCGCGAGCAACGCCGTCTCCGTGTGGTGGAGGTCCGCCGAACTCACGACCGTCCCCGCGGGGATCCGCCCCGCCGACGTCGTCACCCCGGTGACCCGGCCGTCGGCGACGTCGACCGACGTCACCTCCGTGTCCGTGAGGATCTCCACGCCCGCGTCCCGGGCGAGGCCGTGCAGCGCGTCGACGACCGCGGCGAACCCGCCGCGCGGGTAGAACACGCCCTGGTCCATGTCCGCGTGGCTGAGCAGGTGGTACAACGCCGGGGTCGCGGACGGCCGCGAGGCGAGGAACACCGCGTTGTACGTGAGGATCTGCCGCAGCCGCCGGTCCCGGACGAACCCCGCCGCCCACCGGTCCAGCGGGGTGAGCAGCAGCCGCAGCAGCAGCCCGACGTGCCCGAGGACGTCCCGGTGGAGGAACGGGCGCGGCGAACTGAACGTCGTGTAGAGGAACCGGCGGACGGCCACGGTGTACGCCAGCCGCCCCGAGTCGAGGTACCGGCGCAGCGCCGCGCCACCGCCCGGCTCCAGGGCGTCGAACAGCGCCGCCGCGGCCTCCCGGCCCGCCGGGACGTCCACCGGGTCCGCCCCCTCCGGGTACACCCGGTACGACGGGTCGAGGCGGACGAGGTCCAGCTGCTCCGCCGTCGACGTCCCCGCCGCCGCGAAGAAACGGTCGAAGGCCTCGGGCATGAGGTACCAGCTCGGGCCGGTGTCCCACCGGAACCCGTCGACGGCGAGGCTCCCCGCCCGGCCGCCGACCTCACCGGTCCGCTCGACGAGCGTGACGCGGTGGCCCTCCCGGGCGAGCAGCGTCGCCGTCGCCAGGCCGGCGATCCCGGCCCCGATGACCACGGTCCTCACGGCCGCACCACCGCCCGCGCGGCGAGCAGCGCCTTCCGCGGCCCCGGCACCCGCACCCGCCGCCGGAGCACGTCCGCGGCGGGTGTGGCGCGGAGCCGCCGCACGAGGTCGGCGTAGATCGCCTCCGCCGCCGCGACCGCCGGGCGGACGTCACGGGGCAGGGCCGCGATGCCGGGGCGGGCGGCGGCGAGGTCCGCCTCGACGTCGTCGAGCAGCCGGTCCTTCACCGCGTCGGTGAACTCCCCCTCCCCCGTGAGCGCGGCGACGTACGCCCGGCCGAGGCCGTGCACGTCCTCCCCGACGTCGCGGACGAAGTTCGCCTTCTGGAACGCCGCGCCGAGCCGGCGCGCCGCCTCCCGCACCTCCGGGGACGACGGGCCCGCGAAGATGTCCAGGCACATCAGGCCCACGACCTCCGCGGAGCCGTGGATGTACTCGCCGATGTCGCACCCCTCACCCGTCGCGTCGGCCCGCATGGAGCGGAAGAACGCGCGCATGTGCGCGGGGTCGATGCGGTGGCGCCGCGCCGTGCCGGCCCACGCGTGGAGCACGGGGTCGGTGTGGAGCGGCCGGGGGTCGAGCACGGCGCGCTCGTAGTCGTCGAGGAGCGCCACCGGGTCCGCGCCCGCCCGGGCGGCCGCGCCGTCGACGATCTCGTCGGCGATCCGCACGACCGCGTAGAGGTTCCGCACGTCCGCCCGCACCCGCCGCGGCAGCAGCGCCACGGCCAGCGAGAACGACGACGAGTACGTCCCGATCACCCCCGCGGCCGCCCGCCGCGCCATCCTGTCGTACGTCGTCACGGCAGCCGCTCCACCCGGGCCGGTCCCATCCCGTCGCGGACGAGGAGGATGTTGAGGGTCACGACGACGACCGCCCCCAGCGAGATCCCGCTCCCGAGGATCATCGACGCCCACGACGGGAAGGCGTCGAAGAACCCGGGCACGACCGTCAGCAGCAGCGACACCATGACCGCGATGCCGACGACCAGCGCCTTCGTCTCCGTGAACTCCACCGCGGCGAGCGTGCGCACGCCCGAGGCGACGATCATGCCGAACAACGCCATCCCCGCGCCGCCGAGCACCGGCTGCGGCAGCGCCGCGACGACCGCCCCCGCGCGCGGCACGAGCCCGAGGACGACGAGCAGCACCCCCGCCGCCGCGACGACGAAGCGGCTGCGCACCCGCGACAGGCTCACCAGGCCGATGTTCTGCGCGAACACCGTGTACGGGAACGTGTTGACGATCCCGCCGAGGACCGTGGACAGGCCGTCGGCCCGCAGCCCGTCGGCCATCGTGCGCCGGTCCACCGGCCGCCCCACGATCCGCCCGACGGACACGAGGTCCCCCGACGTCTCCGTCATGACGACGAGCCCGCACACCGCCATCGTCACGACCGCCCCCGGCAGGAACTGCGGCACCCCGAACATGAACGGCTGCGGCACCGCGAACCACGCGGTCCCGCCGACGCCCTCCCACGACACCCGGCCGAGGAGCTGCGCCAGGACCGTCCCGCCGACGAGGCCGGCGAGCACCGCCACGGGGCGCAGCGTCGGCGGCGCGAAACGGTGGACGACGATGACGACGACGACCGTCGCCACCGCGAGGAGGACGTTGAGGGGGTCGCCGTCGTCCCCCCTGACCCACCCGGCGACGACGCCGGAGAGACTGAGCCCGACGACCATGACGATCGTCCCCGTGACCAGCGGCGGGAAGTAGCGGGTGAGGCGGGAGAACACCGGGGCCACCGCGATCATGAGCACCCCGGTGGCGATGACCGCCCCGTACATCGCGGGCAGGCCGTGGTCGCTGCCGACGGCGATCATCGGCGCGGCCGCGGCGAAACTCACGCCCTGGACGAGCGGGAGCCGCGACCCGAAACGCCACAGGCCCACCGACTGCACGATCGTCGCCAGCCCGGAGACGAAGAGGTCCGCGACGATGAGATGGTGCAGGTCACCGGGGTTCAACCGGCCCGCCGCGATGAGGCCGCCCCCGATGACGAGCGGCACGGCGACCGCGCCGGCGTACATGGCCAGGACGTGCTGGACCGCGAGGACCAGCGTCACCGGCAGCGGGGGCAGCGAGTCGACGCCGCTCCGGTCAGAGGCGCTCGACCGCACGGGGGAACAGGTCCCGGTAGTTGTCGAGGTCGATCCGGGCGAGGGCGTCGCGGTCGAAGTAGTCCTCCAGCCCGGAGACGGTCTCGGCGGTCGTGGACTCCGGCATGTAGGGGAAGTCGCTGCCGAAGAGGATGTGGGTGTCGTCGATGAGCGCCGTGAGGCCGGCGAGCGTGGCGGGGTTCGCCGACATCGCCGTGTCGTAGTACAGGCGGCGCAGCGAGCCGAGGAGGTCCTCCGGCTCCCGGTCCTTGAGGTCGGAGGCGATGGTCGACGCGTACGTCAGCCGCTTCGCCAGGTAGGGGACGGTGCCGCCGGCGTGGGAGAGGATGAGCTTGAGGTCCGGGTGGCGGTCGAGCGTGCCGCTGAAGAGGAGGTTCGCCGTCGCGCGGGTGGTGTCGAACGTGAACTCGTAGAGCGACGGCGGGAGGCCCCAGCGCTCCGGGTCGGAGGCGGGGATCGCCGGGTGGACGTGGGCGCCGACGCCGCGCTCGGCGATGTGGTCGATGATGCGGTCGAGGCGCGGGTCACCGAGGTAGACGCCGTCGTAGTGGGTGTACAGGCCGACGCCGTCGTGGCCGAGCTCGTCGAGGGCGTAGTCCAGCTCCGCGATCGCGGCGTCGACGTCCGGCAGGGGCAGGAGCGTGAGCGCGCCGTACCGGGACGGAGTGTCCCGGACGAGCTCCGCCATGTACTCGTTGACCTCGCGGGCGAGCCGCGGGGCGTCGTCCCCGGCGAGGGTGGCCCCCGGCGCGGTGACCGTGAGCAGGGCCATGTCGATGCCGTGGCGGTCCATGACCTCGAGGTCGGTGTCCCGGTCCCAGTGGACGGGGTCGACGCCGTCGAGCTGCGTGCCGCCGGCGTAGCGGTCGACCGCCTCCTGGTAGACGGGCGGGATGACGTGGTGGTGGACGTCGATGCGGTGACCCATGGGTGATTCGCTCCTGACTGTGGTGGTGTGGTACGCCGACAGCATAACAGGACTCCCACGGGGGCTTTTGTGGCCGGAGGTGCTCGGAGCTGGAGACGAGACTTGAACTCGCAACCTACGGTTTACAAGACCGTTGCGCTACCGATTGCGCCACTCCAGCGGGGCCGCGTCGGGCGCGGTCCGCCCGACAGCCTAGCAGGCGCGTCACGTACAGTGTGAGCGACAACGACTGAGGGGAGGCCCCGTGACGACGATGGACAGGATCCGCCAGGCCCGCCACCGGCTGGCCGACGTCGTGTTCACCGGAAACAGGTCGACGATCGACGCGATCCGCACGGCCCCGCCGCCGTCCCCCCTCGCGCCCGTCGACCTCAGCGAGCCGAAGACGGTCCACACCGTCATGGACCTCGCCGCGCGCATCGGCGACCTGCTGCTGTCCTCCGGGACGGGCAACAGCGACACGAAGGCGCAGATCCTCGGCATCACCGCCGCCTACGGCCTCTACGGCTGCCACGTGGACATCACGCTCAACACCATCACGATGTTCGCGCCCTCCCGGACCGGTGAGGCCCCGACGACGGCGTTCCGCGTCGTCCACCGCCTGAACACGGACTTCTCCAAGCTCACGGAGGTCGACCGCCTCATCCGGTCGATCGTCGCGGGCGCGACGCCCCTCGAGCTCGCCCAGAAGCTCCTCCGGGAGATCGAGACCGCTCCCCCGCCGTACCGGACGCGCTACGCGCTGCTGTCGTGGGGCGGGTTCGCCGGCGCGGTCGCGCTCCTCCTCGGCGGCGGGCTCACCGTCGCGGTCATCGCGACGGTGACGACGGTCTTCTCCATGTTCACCACCGCGTGGCTCGCGTCGAAGTCCCTGCCGACCTTCTTCCAGAACTTCGTCGGCGGGTTCATCGCGACCGTGCCCGCCGCCGTCATCTACGGCGTCGGCCAACGGTTCAACCTCTTCCTCGCGCCGTCGTTCGTCGTCGCGTCGTGCATCGTCGCCCTGCTCGCCGGGCTCACCCTCGTCCAGGCCCTCCAGGACGGGGTGACCGGCGCCCCGGTGACGTCGTCGGCCCGGTTCTTCGAGACGATCCTCGGCACGGGGGCGATCATCTCCGGCATCGGCGTCGGCATCCGGATCATGGACCGGCTCGGGGTCACCCTCCCGCCGCTCGACACGACGGCGACGTCGACGTCGTTCGCGAACTCCACGATCCAGGTCGTCTCCGGTGCTGCGGCCGCGGCGTTCTTCTGTGTCGCGTGCTTCTGCGAACGCCGGGCGCTCATCGTCGCGTCGTTCACCTCCCTCGTCGCCTCGGCCGCCTACTACTTCGTCATGTTGCCGACGGGCTTCGGCGCGATCGGCGGGTCCGCGGCGACGGCCGTGCTCATCGGCCTCGCCGGTGGTCTGCTCTCCCGCCGGTACCTCATCCCGCCGCAGATCACCGCGATCGCCGGCATCACGCCGCTGCTGCCCGGTCTCGCGCTGTACCGGGGGATGTACGCCATGCTGAACAACCAGTTCGTCGTCGGCTTCTCGAGCCTCGCGGCGGCCCTGGCGACGGCGACCGCGCTCGGCGCGGGCGTCGTCCTCGGCGAGTGGGTGGCGCGCCGCCTCCGCCGGCCCCGCATCCTCCACATCGCCGACGGCATCCGCCGCCCGGGGACGCGCCGGAAGTCCCGGGTGCACTGGATGCGCCGCCGCCCCCGCACCCTGTCGAGCCAGTGGAGCCCCGACCTCGGGCGACGGCGTGCACGCCGTGACCCCGCCACGTAAGCTGGCGTGGTCACGCAACACAGTCTGAGAAGAGGGAGTACACGTGCCGCCGAAGGTCACCGACACCCGGGCCGCGAACGCCGAAGCACTGCACGCAGTGGAGGTCGAGACGGCTGAGGCCGCGCAGCGGATCGTCGCGACGTACGCCGAGGACTTCCTCGACGCCACGACGATCATGTGCATGCTCGGGGTGGAGCCGGAGGGGCTGATCCACCGCCGCGTCCTCGCCGAGATCGAGGCGGAGAACGCGGCGTCGTCGGCGAAGAAGAAGACGACGAAGAAGGCCGCGAAGAAGAGCACGAAGAAGACCACGGCCAAGAAGACCACGAAGAAGGCCGCGGCGAAGAAGTCGACGGCGAAGAAGACCACGAAGAAAGCCACGAAAACCACACCGAAGAAGAGTTAGGGCCATGGACAGCAGCAGTGATTTCGTCGTCGTCGCCAACCGTCTGCCCGTCGACCGTCGGGTCGACCGGGACGGCACCGTCTCCTGGACACCGAGCCCCGGCGGACTCGTCACCGCCCTCCGGCCCGTCCTCGAGGAGCACTCGGGCGCGTGGATCGGCTGGCCGGGGACCACGACCGCCGAGGACGAGGAGCCGGTGACGACCGCCGACCTCCCGCACGACAACGGTGTCACGCTCGTCCCCGTCGCCCTCAGCCCCGAGGACCACGAGGCCTTCTACGAGGG
The DNA here is from genome assembly GCF_030408615.1 of Corynebacterium bovis DSM 20582 = CIP 54.80. NCBI lineage: Bacteria > Bacillati > Actinomycetota > Actinomycetes > Mycobacteriales > Corynebacteriaceae > Corynebacterium > Corynebacterium bovis. Next base: position 2,109,457 of record NZ_CP047187.1, read on the forward strand.
CTTCTCCAACGCCACCCTCTGGCCGCTCTACCACGACCTCATCGTCCACCCGGAGTACCGGCCCGACTGGTGGGAGCGCTACGTCACCGTCAACCGCCGCTTCGCCGACGCCGCGGCCGCCGAGGCCGCCGAGGGGGCGACGGTGTGGGTGCAGGACTACCAGCTCCACCTCGTCCCGGGGATGATCCGGCAGATGCGCCCCGACGTGCGCATCGGCTTCTTCCTCCACATCCCCTTCCCCGCCCCGGAGCTGTTCCGGCAGCTGCCGTGGCGCCGCCAGGTGCTCGAGTCGACGCTCGGCGCGGACGTCATCGGCTTCCACACCCCGGACAGCGCGTCGAACTTCCTGCTCACCCTCCGCGCCCTCGGTCACGACGTGACCGTCGAGCCGGAGATCGGCGACGGTGCGACGTTCATCCGGGGCGCACGGCTGCCGGAGGGCTCCCCCGCCGCCGGGACGGTCGAGGTCGACGGGCGCACGGTCACCGTCGGCGTCTTCCCCATCTCCATCGACTCCGCGCAGGTCAACGCGAAGGCGAACACCCCGGAGTCCATCGCCGCGGCGATGTCGCTGCGGCAGCGCCTCGGCTCCCCGAAGATCCTCATCGCGGGCGTCGACCGGATGGACTACACCAAGGGCATCCTCCACCGGCTCGAGGCGCTCGAGATGCTCCTCGACAACGGCGACCTCCGGGCCGACGACGTCTGCCTCGTCCAGGTCGCCACCCCCTCCCGGGAGCGGCTCGAGTCCTACAAGCAGACCCGGAAGCTCGCGGAGCAGACCGTGTCCCGCATCAACGGCAACCACGGCAGCCTCGGGCACACCGTCGTCCACTACACCCACGCCGGGCTCCCGTTCGACGAGGTCGTCGCGCTGTACTCCGCGGCGGACGTCATGCTCGTCACCGCCCTCAAGGACGGGATGAACCTCGTGGCGAAGGAGTACGTCGCCTGCCACTCCGACGGCTCCGGGGCCCTCGTGCTCAGCGAGTTCACCGGCGCGGCGACGCAGCTCACGGACGCCTACCTGTGCAACCCCCACGACCGGGAGTCCGTCGGCGAGGCCCTCCTCGACGCCGTCCGCAGTCCCGCCGTCGAGCGCCGCCGCCGCATGTCCGCGATGTGGGAGCAGGTCCGGACCCACGACGTCCACCGGTGGGCCCGGGAGTTCCTCGAGGCGCTCGGGTGAGGAGGCTCGTCCCGCTCCTCGTCGGCGTGCTCGCACTCGCCGGCTGCTCGGGCCCGGCGGAGTCCCCCCTCGGGGCGACCCGCTGGCAGGTCGTGCGGATCACCGACGACCCCGACCGCGCGACCCTCCTGCCGGACACCCTCCAGGGCCGGGTGTACCTCGTCATCGGCCGGGACACGTTCACCGGCGGGACGGGGTGCCTCACCTTCTCCGGCCGCGCGTGGTGGGCGGACGACGAGTCCCGGGCGCGGTTGTCCGACATGACCGTCACGCCGTCCCCGGGGCGCTGCATCCCCGGCGAGGAGGACACGGCGGAGCGGCTGCGGTCCGTCCTCGGGTCGGGGGACCTCGCGGTCACCCGGCCGGCGGAGCACGAGCTGAAGCTCACCCGCACGGACGAGCAGGTCGAGCCGTGGCAGACCCCCCGTTCGGTGGAGTTCACCGACGGCGCGGGGTAGAGTTCGGTCACCATGACCCTCGAGCAGTGAGGACCCTTCACCATGCCCCAGCGCCCCGCATCGGCCTTCGACAGTTTCACCGTCAGCGACGAGGACATCGCCTATCTCGCGGGGGTCCCCTCACTGCTCGTGGCCTGTGACTTCGACGGCACGCTCGCGGAGTTCACCGACGAGCCGAACACGGCCCGCGCGGTGCCGGGGGCGATGGACGCGCTGCGCGACCTCGCGGCCCTGCCGGGGACGACGGTGTGCGTGCTGTCCGGCCGGGACCTGGGCCAGCTCCAGACCGTCACCGAGCTGCCGGCGCTCCGCGAGCCCGGGGAGGACGACATCCTCCTCGTCGGCAGCCACGGCGCCGAGCCCGCCGTCGACGGCGGGGTGACGCTCACCGACGACCAGAAGTCCCTCCTCGCCGACCTCGGGGCGGAGGCGGAGCGCCAGGCCGCCCGCGACGAGGGGATGTGGGTCGAGTACAAGACCTTCGCCGTGGGCCTCCACGAGCGCACGGCCCTCGACTTCTCCATCGCCGAGGAGGCGATGCAGGCCTTCCACGACGTCGCCGCGCAGCGCGAGGGCACGACGATCACGTGGGGCAAGGACATCCTCGAGGTCGCGGTCGACGGCACGACGAAGGGCTCGTACGTCCGCCACCTCCGCGAGGAGCTGGGGGTCGACGCGGTGCTCTTCATCGGTGACGACGTCACCGACGAGACGGCCATGGAGGTGCTCGACCAGGGGGAGGACACGGAGGCCCGCCCGGACATGGGCGTGCGCGTCGGCTTCGGCGCGACGGCCGCGCAGCGGCGCGTCGAGTCCCCGACGGACACCGCGGCCCTGCTCCGCCGCCTCGCGGACGCCCGGGGCTGATCACCGCGGGGGCGCGACCGTCCGGCCCGGCCGGAACCGCGTCCCCAGGAGCCGCCGGCGCGGCGGCTCCTCCCCGTCGAGCAGCGCGAACAGGGCGCGCCCGGACGCGAGGCCCTTCTCCCGGCTCGGCTGGACGACCGTCGTCACGCCCCGGGCCACGGCGCGCGGGATGCCGTCGAACCCTGTGACGGACAGGTCCCCGGGGACGTCGAGCCCCCGCTCCCCGGCGACGTCGAGGACGCCGAGCGCCATGGAGTCCGTCGTGCACACGACCGCGGTGAGGTCCGGGTGCGCGTCGAGCAGTTCCCGGGCGGCGTCCCGCGCCGTCTCCGGGGTGTTGATGTGCCGCTCGACGACGGGCACGTCGACGACCCCGGCGGCCGCGAGCTCCGCGAGCGCCCCCTCGACCCGCGACCGCTGGACGTGCATCTGCGCCGCCGCGAGCCGCTCCGGGCCGACGGGCCCGTTGTTCGGCTCCCGGGCGAGCCGGATGCACAGGACGCCGACCCGGCGGTGGCCCGCGTCGACGAGGGCCCGGACGGCGGGGCGGACGGCCTCCCGGTCGTCGATGCCGACGAAGGTGAGGTCGTGGCCGTCGGCGGGCTGGTCGCAGACCACCGTGGGCACCCCCCGGCCCCGGACCGCGGCGAGGAAGGGGTCGTCGGCGGCGACGGAGTAGACGATGAACCCGTCGACGGCCGCCTGGTTGACGAGGGCGGCCGCCCGGCCGTCGCCCTGGGTCTCCGCCCCGGCGGGGACGAGGAGCATGGACGTGTCCCGGCCGCTGCACGCGACGGACACCCCGGACATGAACTCGAGCGACGCCTGGTCCTCGAAGGCGTAGGTGAGGTCCTCGGTGAGCAGGACGCCGAGCGCCCCGGCGTGGCGGGTGCGCAGGGACCGCGCGGTGGGGTCCGGGCCCGGGTACCCGGCGCGCTCGGCGGCCGCGAGGATCCGCGCGCGGAGGCTCTCGGAGAGCTGGTCCGGGCGGTTGTAGGCGTTGGAGACGGTGGTGCGGGACACACCGAGTTCCGCGGCGAGCGACGCGAGGGTTCTGGGGGTGTTCACCGGTCCGACGATAGTCCCCCTCCCCCGGGCCGCCTATTTTTTGACACTAATTATCAGTAGACGTACGGTGGCTCCATGACCACAGCACGCCTGGCCCGGGCCACGACAGCGGTGCTCGGCACCCTCGCCCTCCTCACCGCCTGCTCGCAGGGCGGCACCGACGACACGAAGACCGTCACGGTCGTCGCCTCGACCTCCCTGTGGGGCGACCTCGCGCAGGCCGTCGTCGCCGGGCACGACGGCGTCACCGTGTCGAGCGTCATCAGCGGCACGCAGGACGACCCCCACGAGTACGAGCCGAGCGCCCGCGACCTCGCGTCCGTCCGCGACGCCGACATCGCCGTCGCCAACGGCGCGGGCTACGACACGTGGTTCAGCGAGGCCGCCGGCGACGACACCGAGCTCGTCTCCGCCCTCCCCGCCGACGACGACGGCACGAACCCCCACGTGTGGTTCGACCTCGACACGACCTCCCACCTCGCCGACCACCTCGCCGTCGCCCTCCACGCCCGCGACGACGCGATCCCCGACCGGGCGACCGAGGTCACCCGCCGGATCGACGAGCTGAAGACCCGGGCCGCCCAGCTGCCCGCCGGCGCGGCCCTGCTCACCGAGCCCGTCGCCGCCGACCTCATCGAGGGCACGCCGCTGCGCAACGTCACCCCCGAGGGCTACGCCCACGCCACCCTCGCCGAGGCGGAGCCCTCCGCCGCGGACATCGACGCCGCCCGCCGGCTCATCGAGGACGGCACGGTGACGGTCCTCGTCACGAACCGCCAGTCGGAGTCGCCGGCCGCCGCGCAGCTCACGAAGGCCGCGGAGGCCCGGGGCGTGCGCATCGTCAACGTCAACGAGACCCCCGACGAGGGCCAGGACTACTTCGGCTACGTCGGCGCCGTCCTCGACGGCCTCGCCGGCCGGTGACCGCACCGGTCCTCTCCCTCCGGGACGCCGCGGTCGCCCCGCTGTGGGAGCACCTCGACCTCGACGTCGCCCCCGGTGAGTGGGTCACGGTGCTCGGCCCGAACGGGGCCGGGAAGACGACGCTGCTCCACGTCGTCCTCGGCACCCGCCGGCTCACGGCCGGCACGGTGACGACCCGGGGGCGGGTGGGCTACATCCCCCAGCAGCGCATGATGGGCGCGGACATCCCGTTGCGCGCCCGCGACCTCGTCGGACTCTCCGCCGGGCACGGGGTGCTGCACCGGCGGCGCCCCGCCCCGGGGACGGTCGACGCCGCCCTCGCCGCGGTCGGGGCGCTCGGGTACGCGGACCGGCGCGTGGGTGTGCTCTCCGGCGGGCAGCAGCAGCTCGTCCGGCAGGCCCAGGCGCTCGTCGACGACCCCGACCTGCTCCTGTGCGACGAGCCGCTGCTCAGCCTCGACGTCCGCGCCCAGGCGGAGACCGTCGCCCGGCTCGACCGGCGGCGGCGGGAGCACGGCACGGCCGTCGTGTGCGTCACGCACGGCGTCGAGCCCGTCCGGGCGGTCACCGACCGCGTCGTCCGCCTCGGGGAGGTGTGAGCCGTGGACCTGCTCGGCGTGGACTTCGTCCAGCACGCGATCCTCGCGTCGCTGCTGCTCGGCATCGTCTCCGGGGCGCTCGCCCCGCTCATCGTCATGCGGCGGATGAGTTTCGCCGCGCACGCGACGGGGGAGCTCGCGCTCATGGGCGCGGCGGCGGCGCTCCTGCTCGGGGTGAGTGTCTCGGCGGGGGCGATGCTCGGGGCGGTCCTCGCGGCGGTCGTCCTCGCGCTGCTGGGGATGCGGGAGCAGGACTCGACGGTCGCGGTGGTCCTCGCGTTCGGCACCGGGCTGTCGGTGCTGTTCATCTACCTGTACCCGGGGCGCTCGTCGCGGGCGATGTCGCTGCTCACAGGCCAGATCGTGGGGGTGTCCGGGCCGACGCTGGGGGTGTTGGCGGTGGTGACGGTCGTCGTCGTGGTCGTCGTCGCCCTCCTGTGGCGGCCGCTGCTCTACGCGACGGTCGACCCGGTGCTCGCCGCGGCGGCCGGGGTGCCGGTGCGGCTCCTCGCCGTCGTCTTCGCCGCGCTGCTGGGGGTCGTCGCGTCCCAGGGGGTGCAGATCGTCGGGGCGCTGCTGCTCATGGCGCTGCTCATCACGCCCGGGGCGGCGGCGGTGCGGGTGACGTCGAACCCGGTCGTCGCGGTCCTGCTCAGCGCGGTCTTCGCGACGGTCTCCGCGGTCGGCGGGCTCGTCGCCTCCCTCGCCCCGGGGCTGCCGGTGAGCCCGTTCGTCACGACGATCTCGTTCGTCATCTACCTCGCGTGCCGCGGTGTCGCAGCGTGGCGAGACCGACGAGGGCTGCCCCGACCACGATCCACGCGACGAGCACGGTGACGGCGTGGGTCATGCCGTTGCCGTCGAAGTAGGCGACGGAGCGGACGGCGGTGCCCGCCGCGCCGATGGGCATAGCCTGGCCGACCGCGCCCCACGGGGCCGGCAGCCACTGCCACCCGGTGGCCATGCCGGACAGCGGGTTGGACACGAACAGGGTGAGCACCGCGCCGAGGGCGAGCCCGGGGACGCCGAGGAGCGCCTCGAGGCCGAGGACGACCATCGACGTCGCGGCGATGCCGACGGCGAGGACGGCCGCGAGCTCCGCGTAGCTGCCGCCGACGGCGTCGAAGCCGAACTGGAGGATCGCCGCGAGGGCGAGGCCGCCGAGGACGGAGAAGGCGAGGGAGCCGATGACGCGCAGGGCGTAGCGCCGCTTCATCGTGAAGGACAGGACGGCCGCCGAGGCCATGCCGCCGAAGGCGAGCGGGAGGGCGAGGACGGTGAGGGCGGTCCCGCCGGGGTCGCCCGCGGCGAGCGGCGCGACCTCGTCGTAGGTCACGTGGGTGCCGTGCGCCGCGAGACCGGAGCCGACGCCCGTGAGGAGCGTCGGGTAGGGCTGGCCGGCGCCGGTGGCGGTGACGACGGTCGCGCCGTCGGGGCCGAGGGCGACGCCGCCGACGGCGTCGCGGTGGCGCACGGCCTCACGGACCTCGTCGAGTGAGCCGTACGTCCGGACGTCGAGGTCCCCGGGCAGGGAGTCGGTGCCGCTCACGGCGACGGGCACGTCCGTGGGACCGGAGTTCAGCGAGGGGGCGAGGAAGGCCAGCAGCATGAGGCACAGGGCTGCGGTGAGGGCGGCGACGAGCGCCGCGAGCGTCCGTTTCATGGGGGACTCCTGTAGAATAGACGGAGCACTGCGCTCCGGTTGTGGGTAGACGGAGCGTATCGCTCCGTTTATCGGAGCGCAAACCGAACAGCAGGGAGACACGCCGATGCGGGCAGACGCCGTCGCGAAACGCAGGGAGATCCTCGACGCCGCGTGGAGACTGGTCTCCGACCAGGGGGTCGACGTCCCCCTCCGCGCCGTCGCCCAGGAGGCCGGCGTCGGCATCGCCACGCTCTACCGCCACTTCCCCACCCGCCGCGACCTCATCCTCGGCCTGTTCAGCGAGGTCCGGGACCGCGTCGCCGACGTCATCGACCGGCACCGCGACGGATGGGACGACGACCCCACGGCGACGTGGCACAGCGTCGTCCACGACCTCGCCGCGCTGCACACCGGGGCGCTCGCGACGCAGATGATGCCCGTCGCCATGGTCGACGAGGAGCTCATGGCCTCCGCCACCCCCGTCCGCGACGACCTCCAGGCCCGGCTCGCCACCCTCCTCGACCACGCCCGCGCCCACGGCTTCGTCGCCGCGGACGTCACCCCCGTCCGGTTCCACCTCGGGCTCGCCGCCCTCACCCGCCCCCTGCCCGCCACCGCCGAGCGCCTCGCCCCCGGCCAGGCCGAGTGGCTCGTCGGCGTCTACATCCGCGGGCTGCGCTAGGCGCGCCAGAACTGCGGGGCGCGCGGCACCTCGTCCTCCGGCACCCGCAGCGCCCGGGCGGCGCGCATCGCCCAGTGCGGGTCACGCAGCGCCTCCCGGCCGAGCGACACCGCGTCCGCCAGCCCCGTCACGAGGATCGTCTCCGCCTGCGCCGGCTCCGTGATGAGCCCCACGGCGCTGACGACCACCCCGTCGTCGACCCCCCGGGCGAGCTCCGCCGCGAGCGGGGTCTGGTACGCCGGGCCGACGGGGATCTCCGACCCGTCCGTCAACCCGCCGGAGGAGACGTCGACCCACGAGACGTCGAGCCCCTCCAGCGCCGCGACCGTGTCCGCGACGGTGACCCCGCCGTCGACCCAGTCGGTCGCGCTCACCCGCACCCCCAGGGGTCTCGACGCGGGCCACGCCTCCCGCACGGCCGTGACGACGTCGCGGAGCAGCGTGGCGTCCGACGTCCCCCCGACCAGCGGCGAGAGCGCCTGGTGGAGCAGGTACCCGTGGGCGGCGTGGACCTGGACGACGTCGTAGCCCGCCTCCTCCGCCCGCCGCGTGGCGTCGACGAAGGCCTGCACGACGACGTCCCGGTCGGCGAGCGCCTCCTCGGCCGTGAGCACCGGCCACCCGCCCTCCGCGGCGGGCACCCGGCCCTCGTCCACCCCCGGCAGCATCGGGTACGTCGAGGCCTTCATGCCCGCGTGGCCCAGCTGGACGCCGGCGGCCCGGCCCTGGGAGTGGATGACGTCGACGACCCGGGCGTGGCCGGCGACCTGGTCGTCGTCCCACAACCCGAGGTCCTGCGGGGAGATCCGCCCCCGCGCCTCGACCGCCGTCGCCTCCGCCACGACGAGGCCGAACCCGCCCGCGGCGAAGGAGCCGAGGTGCTGGACGTGCCAGTCGGTCGGCACCCCGTCCCGCCGGTCGACGGCGTACTGGCACATCGGCGCGATCCACGCGCGGTTACCGACGACGAGGCCCGACCCGTCGGGGGTCGGGAGGGTCAGGGGACGGAAGAGACGGGGGGAAGCCATACCCCCTACCGTACGCGGCGCTGCCGGGCGAACTCGCTGAGGACGACCCCCGCCGCGACGGAGGCGTTGAGGGACTCCACCCACGACGCCATCGGCACCGACATCACCGTGTCGCACGTCTCCCGGACGAGGCGCGACAGCCCCTTGCCCTCGGAGCCGACGACGATGACGACGGGCGTCGTGCCGTCGTACGTGTCGAGCGTGTGGTCGCCGCCGGCGTCGAGCCCGACGACCTGGTAGCCCGCCTGCTGGAACTCCTTGAGCGCCCGGACCATGTTCGTCGCCTTCGCGACCGGCAGCCGCGCCGCCGTGCCCGCCGACGTCCGCCACGCCACCGCCGTCACCGACGCCGACCGCCGCTCCGGGATGACGACCCCGTGCCCGCCGAACGCGGCGACGGAGCGGATGACCGCGCCGAGGTTGCGCGGGTCGGTGATGTTGTCCAGGCACACGATCATGCCCGGCTCGCCGGAGTCCCGGACCCGGCCGATGAGCCCCTCGACGTCCTCGTAGCTGTACGGCGGGACCTGGAGGCCCACGCCCTGGTGGAGGCCGTTGCCCGTCATCGTGTCGAGCTCGCTGCGGCTGACCTCGAGCACGGCGATGCCGCGCTCGGCGCACGTGTGGACCGCCTCGGCGAGCCGGTCGTCGTTCTGCGTGCCGACCGCGACGTACAGCGCGGTCGCCGGGACGTTCGCGTGGAGGCACTCGACGACCGGGTTGCGGCCGACGACGAGCTCCGGGCCCTCCGGCTTGTCGTGCTGGTTCTGCCGCCCGCGGGCCCGCCGCTCGGCCTCCTTCTTCCGCCGGTACGCGGCGTGGTACACCCGGTCCTCGGCCTTCGGGGTGGCCTTCTTCCCCCGCAGCCCCCGGCGACGCTGGCCACCGGAGCCCTTCGGGGCCCCCTTCTTCTCCGTCTTGCGCACGGCGCCGCGGCGGCGGTCGTTTCCAGGCATGTGTGTTCCGAGTCCTCCCGTTGGTGTCCGGCCCATCCTAGCCTGACACGGTCAGCCGTCCAGCGACCACTCCGCGCCGTCCGGGGTGTCCGTCACCGTCACGCCGGCCGCGCGGAGGCGGTCGCGCACCGCGTCGGCCGTCGCGAAGTCCTTCCGGGCCCGGGCCTCCGCCCGCCGGTCGAGCTCCGCGCGGACGAGGACGTCGAGGGCCTCGAGCGCCTGCGTCGACCCGCCCGCGTCACCGGCCCACCGCGGCGAGAGGGGGTCGACGCCGAGCACCGCCGCCATCGCCCGGACCTGACCCGCGAGGTCGGCGACGGTGGCGTGGTCCCCCTGCTCCAGCGCCCGGTTGCCGGCGCGCACGACGTCGTGCAGGACGGCGAGGGCCTGCGGCACCGCGAGGTCGTCGTCCATCGCCGCGCCGAAGGCCTCCGGCCACGTGCCCCGGTCCATCGTGCCCACGACCCGGACGGCCCGGTCGAGGAACGCCTCGATCCGGCGGTACCCGGCCGCCGCCTCCTGCAGCGCGCCCTCCGAGTACTCGAGCATCGACCGGTAGTGCCCGCTGCCGAGGTAGTAGCGCAGCTCGACGGGGCGCACCTGCGTGAGCACGTTCGGCACGGACAGGACGTTGCCGAGGGACTTCGACATCTTCTCCCCCGACATCGTCACCCAGCCGTTGTGCATCCAGTAGCGGGCGAACGGGTCGCCCGCCGCGTGGGCCTGGGCCTGCTCGTTCTCGTGGTGGGGGAACTGCAGGTCGAGCCCGCCGCAGTGGATGTCGAACTCCGCGCCGAGGTACGTCGTCGCCATCGCCGAGCACTCGATGTGCCAGCCGGGCCGGCCCCGGCCCCACGGGGTGTCCCACGCGGGCTCCCCCGGCTTCGCCGCCTTCCACATCGCGAAGTCCCGGGGGTCGCGCTTGCCCGCGACGGTCTGCTCCCCCTGGTCGAGCTCGTCGAGGCGCTGGCCGGACAGGGAGCCGTAGTCGTCGATCGTCGTCGGCTCGCAGTACACGCTGCCGTCGACGGCGTACCCGTGGCCGGCGTCGATGATGCGCCGGATGTAGTCCACCATCTGCGGGACGTGGCCGGTCGCCCGCGGCTCGACCGACGGCGGGGTCACGCCGAGCAGGTCGTACGCGCGGGTGAACTCGCGCTCGTGGGTCGCCGCCCACTCCCACCACGGCCGGCCGTTCTCGGCGGCCTTCGCGAGGATCTTGTCGTCGATGTCGGTGACGTTGCGGACGAACGTCACCTCCAGGCCGGAGGCCTCCAGCCAGTTGCGGAGGATGTCGAAGGCGACCCCGGAGCGGACGTGCCCGATGTGCGGCACCGACTGCACGGTCGCCCCGCAGAGGTAGACCGAGGCCCGCCCCTCCGTCAGCGGCACGAAGTCGCGGAGGGTGCGGGACGCGGTGTCGTAGATTCGGAGAGTCACGTGCCCCATCCTACGGTCGGTCCGGCCCCGTCCACACCACCGCCGTCGCCACGGCGGCGACCCCCTCGCCCCGGCCGGTGAAGCCCAGGCCGTCCGTCGTCGTCGCCGACACGCTCACCGGCGCGCCGACGAGCTCCGAGAGGACCCGCGAGGCCTCCTCCCGGCGCGGCCCCATCTTCGGCCGGTTGCCGATCATCTGCACGGCGACGTTGCCGACCGTCACCCCGTGCCCGTCGAGCAGCTCCCGGCACTCGCGGAGCAGCCGGGCCCCGGAGACGCCGTCGTACTCCCGACGGCCCGTCCCCACGAAACTGCCGAGGTCACCGAGGCCCGCCGCGGAGAGCAGGGCGTCGACGACGGCGTGGGCGACGACGTCCCCGTCGGAGTGCCCCTCGCACCCGTCGTCGTCCGGGAAGTGCAGGCCCGCCATGTGGCAGGGCTTGCCCTCCTCGACCCGGTGGGCGTCCGTCCCGACGCCGACGCGCGGCACGATCATGGTGTCTCCTCCCCGCCGAGCAGCACCCGCGCGAGCGCGAGGTCCGTCGGCGTCGTGATCTTCAACGCCCGGGGGTCCCCCGGGACGGCGGCGACGGTGAACCCGGCGCGCTCGACGAGCGAGGCGTCGTCGGTCACCGGTCCGGTCACCCGCTCATGGGCCTCGACGAACGCGGGCAGCGCGAAGACCTGCGGGGTCTGCACCGCCCGGAGGGTCGCCCGGTCGGGGGTGCCGGTGACGGTCTCGGTGCCCCCCGGTCCGGGGGCGACGGTCTTCACCGTGTCGGTCACGGGGACGACGGGCACCGCCCCCGCCGCCGGGCCCGCCACGGCCGCGGCGACGACGTCGCGGACGAGCCCCGGGGGCGTGAGGCACCGCGCGGCGTCGTGGACGGCGACGACGTGGCCCTCCCGCTCCTCGCCGAGCCGGTCGGTGAGGACCCGCAGCCCGGCGCGGACCGAGTCGGCCCGCTCCGCCCCGCCCCGGCACACCGCGACGCGCATCGGGCCCCAGTCGTTCCCGCGCAGGGCGGCGTCGACCTCCCCGAGCATCCCCCCGGACACGATGACGAGCGCGTCACCGACGACCCCCGACGCGGCGAGGCCGTCGAGCGCGCGGAGCAGCAGGGCACGGCCGTCGAGCTCGACGAGCGCCTTGGGCACCGACGCGCCGAGGCGGGTGCCGGCGCCCGCCGCCGGGACGAGGGCGTGGACCCGGTCAGTCCTCATCGAGGTCATCGACGTCGCCGCCGAGCTCGACGTCGAGGTCGACGGCCGTCGGCCCGTCCTCCCCCTCGACACCGGCGGCCCGGGCGGCGGCGGCCTTCTCGCGCAGCCGGACGATCGTCTCCCGCATCTGCGCGAGCGTGGCGTCCGCCTTCGCGTCGTCGACCCCCTCGGCGAGGGCGAGCTCCCCGACGAGCACCTGGCGGGCCTTCGCGAGCATCCGCTTCTCGCCGGCGGACAGGCCGCGGTCCTGGTCCCGGCGCCACAGGTCGCGCACGACCTCGGCGACCTTGTTCACGTCACCCGAGGCCAGGCGCTCCTGGTTGGCCTTGTACCGGCGGGACCAGTTGCCCGCCTCCTCGACGTCGGTCTCCCGGAGGACGGAGAAGACCTTGAGCAGGCCCTCCTCACCGACGACGTCGCGCACGCCGACCTTCTCCGCGTTCGCCGCGGGCACCTTCACCGAGAGGTCACCCTGGTTGATGCGGAGGACGAGGTAGTCGACCGTCTCCCCCTTGAACTCCCGCTGCTCGATGCCCTCGATCACGGCCGCGCCGTGGTGCGGGTAGACGACGACGTCCCCGACGTTGAAATCCATCCGTTGTTCTCCCGTACCCCGGCCGCCGCCGGAAGGTGTGTCTGCTGGCCTCACTCTGGCCGGGCCATTCTAACACCCCTGCCGACTAGGCCCGCGACCGGCGGAGGGGCTAATGTGAGTGACAGCAGACATTCGTTTCATATGGAGGAGCACGACGTGAAGCCCCTGAAGTCGACCGCAGCGCGCGGAGTCCTCGCAGTGTTCGCCGCCGGTTCGGCGCTGGCGATCACCGCCTGCAGCGCAGGTCAGATCTCCCAGACCGCGAACCAGGTCCCCGCCGTGGACGGGGTGTACGCGAACCCGCCCGGAACCCCGGTCCGGGACATCACGGTCTCGCTCCAGGAGGACGGCTCCACGGCGCTGAAGTTCACCGCCGTCAACAAGACCCTCGACGACAGTGACGTCACCCTCCGCGGCATCACCGTCGACGGCCGGAAGGTCGAGCTCGACGGGGACACCTCCCTCGGCGCCGGCTGCTCCATCGTCGCCGACGGGGCCGCCGGCATCCGGCGCGCCGAGCCCGAGGGCGGCGCCCCCGGCTGCATCCACTACGTCACGACGAGCGTCCCGGGCGACTCCTACCTCGCCGGCGGCCACGAGGAGGTCGTCTTCGACTTCTCCACCGGCGAGGTCAAGGTCAACGCCCCCGTCGCCGCGTACGTCCCGGAGGCCGGCCAGGTCCACCGCGGCGCGGACGGCCGCTACACCACCGGGCACTGAGCTGGCCCGCACGACGACGACCTACCGGTGCACCGCGTGCGGGCACACGGTGGGCAAGTGGATGGGCCGGTGCCCCAACTGCCGGGCGTGGGGGACGCTCGACGAGGTCGGCGCGCGGTCGACCCCGGTGACGTCGGCCCTGCCCGTCACCGAGATCGACCCCGCCGCCGCGGCGCACCGCCCCACCGGCGTCGGTGAACTCGACCGCGTGCTCGGCGGGGGGCTCGTCCCGGGCAGCGCGGTCCTCCTCGCGGGGGAACCGGGGGTGGGGAAGTCGACGCTGCTCCTCACCGCCGCCGCCCACTGGGCCGCGGAGGGCCGGCGGGTGCTCTACGTCACCGCCGAGGAGTCGGCCGGCCAGGTCCGGCACCGGGCGGAACGCACCGGGGCGCTGTCACCCCACCTCTACCTCGCCGCGGAGTCCGACCTCGAGACCGCCGTCGAGCAGATGACGCAGCTCGACCCGGCGCTCGTCGTCGTCGACTCCCTCCAGACCCTCCACGCCCCCGGCGTCGAGGGGGTCGCCGGGGGCGTCGCCCAGACCCGGGCGGTGACCTCGACGCTGACGACGTACGCGAAGACCTCGGGCGTCCCCGTCGTCGCCGTCGGCCACGTCACGAAGGACGGGACCGTCGCCGGGCCGCGCACCGTCGAGCACCTCGTCGACGTCGTCCTCTCGATGGACGGCGACCGGCACAGCGCGCTGCGCTTCCTCCGGGGCGTGAAGAACCGCTTCGGCGCCACCGACGAGGTCGGCTGCTTCGAGCAGACCGCCGGGGGCATCCGGGAGGTCACGGACCCGAGCGGCCTGTTCCTCCACCACCGGGAGACCCCCGTCCCCGGCACGGCCGTGACGGTCGCGATGGACGGGCGTCGTGCCCTCGTCGGCGAGGTGCAGACCCTCGCCGTCCCCACCGGGCAGCACAACCCCCGCCGCGTCGTCACCGGCGTCGACGGGGGCCGGGTGAGCATGATCCTCGCCGTGCTCGCCCAACGGTGCGGGCGGAACCTCGCCCAGCACGAGGTGTACGTGGCGACGGTCGGCGGCATGCGGATCGTCGAACCCGCCGCGGACCTCGCGACGGCCCTCGCCCTCGACTCCGTGCTGCGGGACGCCCCGCTCCCCCTCGACGTCGTCGTCCTCGGGGAGGTCGGGCTCGGCGGGGAGGTGCGCCGCGTCCCCGACCTCGGGCTGCGGCTCGCGGAGGCCGCGCGGCTCGGGTTCCGGCGGGCCGTCGTGCCCGACCAGCCCGTCGACGTCCCGGCCGGCCTCACCGTCACCCGGGTGCCGACGCTCGCGGACGCTATTCGAGGTTGAACGTCGCCGGCTGCGACACGACGTCGCCGACGTGGGTGTACAGCAGGTACGAGCCGGGGTCGACCGGGCGGCGGTCGCCGCACCCGTCCGGCGCGGAAGTCGTCCGCGACCACGACGTCAGCTCCCACGTCTTCGACGCGCCCGGGGCGAGCCGCAGCTCACCGGCGTCCTCCGGCCGGTTGCAGTCCGTGTCCGCCCACACGCGCTGGTAGGTGGTCAGCGTGAAGACCTCGAACTGCAGCGGGTGGTCGGAGAGGTCGACGCGGCAGTCGCCCCGCGTGGGGTTCGTCACCGTGAGGAAGAAATTCGGGGCCGTGTCCGGGCCGAAGGACGGCTGGCCGGGGGCGGCCTCGACGCGCAGGTCGGCGAGGGAGCAGTCCGTCTTCTCCGACGTCGTCGGGGCCGCGGTCGTCGCGGCCGGGGCGGTCGAGGTCGGGGTGGGCGACGGTGACGGTGCCGGTGACGACGCCGCCGGTGAGGAGGCGGCCGCCGGTGCGGGGTCGCCGTCGTCCCCGCCCCCCGTGAGACTGCTCACGGCCCACCAGATGAGGGCGATGACCACGACGAGGACCACGACGGCGGCGATGCGCCGGCGCGTGTAGATCTCCCGGGGCAGAGGCTGGTTGGGCTGCGACACGCTGACAGCCTACCTCCGTGCGTCGCCCGCCCCCGGCTCCGACACAGGGCCCGGCTCCTCCCCCAGGTCCACGCCGTGCGCGACGACCGGCACCGCCCGGTTGTCCGACAGCCGGTAGTGCATCCCGACGACCCCGCAGCGGCCGTCGCGCATCCGCTGCTGGAGCTGCGGCGACCGGTCGATGAGGTGGCTCGCGATCTCGACGACGTGGTGCCGCTCGAACTGCTCCATCGTCGTCTGCCCCGCCGCCCGGGCGGTGAGCAGCGACGGGGTGACCTTCTCCACGAGCACGCGCTGGAAGCCGTCCGGCATCGTCCCGTTCTCCAGCGCGGCGTAGGCGGCCTTGACCGCCCCGCAGCTCTCGTGGCCGAGGACGACGACGAGCGGGCAGCCCAGCCCGTCGACGGCGAACTCCAGCGAGGCGAGCACCGACAGGTCGGTGATCTCCCCGGCGGTGCGGATGACGAAGACGTCACCGAGCCCCTGGTCGAAGATGATCTCCACGGGCGCCCGCGAGTCCGAGCACGCGAGGACGACCGCGTGCGGGGCCTGTCCGGTCTGCACCGCCGTGCGGCGTCCGACGTCCTGGCGGGGGTGGTCCGGATCGCCCTCGACGAACCGCCGGTTGCCGTCCCGCATCATCTCCCACGCCTGCTGCGGGGTGAGGTCCTGAGTCATGGTCATGGGACCATCCTGCACGCCCGGTACAGTGAATGCACCATGACCTCCACCGGAACGCTGCTCAACGACTGGTACGCCGCCCACGCGCGCGACCTCCCGTGGCGACGACCGGGCACGACGCCGTGGGCCGTCCTCCTCTCCGAGGTCATGTCCCAGCAGACCCCCGTCGCCCGCGTCATCCCCCGGTGGGAGCGGTGGCTGGAGCTCTGGCCGCGGCCCGCCGACCTCGCCGCCGCGCCGACGGCGGACGTCCTCCGCGAGTGGGGGTCGCTCGGCTACCCGCGCCGGGCGCTGCGCCTCCGGGAGTGCGCGCAGGCCGTCGGCGACGCGCTGCCCGACACGGTCGCCGGGCTCGAGGCCCTGCCCGGCATCGGCACGTACACCGCCCGCGCCGTCGCCGCCTTCGCCTTCGGCCGGGCCGTGCCGGTCGTCGACACGAACGTCCGGCGGGTCCACCACCGGCTCGTCCGGGGCGTCCGGCTGCCCGGGCCGGCGCGCGCCACCGACCTCGTCGACGTCGCCGACCTCATGCCGTGGGTCGACGAGGACCCCGCGCTGACCCGGCGCGGCTACACCAACCCCACGCACGACCCGGCCCGCCGCGACGAGGCGCTCGGCATGTGCGCGTCGCTCATGGAGCTCGGCGCGACGGTGTGCGTCGCCCGCACGCCCCGCTGCGACCGGTGCCCGGTGCTCGACCGCTGCCGGTGGACCGCCCTCGGCCGCCCGGAGCCGACGGAGCGGGAGCGGGCCGACGCCCGCCGCCGGGTGCAGACCTTCGAGGGCACCGACCGGCAGGCCCGCGGCCGGATCATGGCGCTGCTGCGGAGCCGGGAGACCGCCGACGCGGCCGCGCTCGCGGGGGTGTGGGGGGATGCGGGTCAGCGGGACCGGGCGGTCCGGTCGCTCATGGACGACGGTCTCGTCACCCGGACCGGGGACGTGTGGCACCTCCCCCGGTGACCAGGCAGTAGTATTTCGCCTGTATCTGACCCCTCCGCAAAGGTTGACGCATCCGTGACCGCCCCCCGCACCCCTCGCGCCACCCACGTCGTGGCCGTGGGCCTCATGCTGTTCTCGATGTTCTTCGGGGCCGGCAACCTCATCTTCCCGTCGATGCTCGGGGCCGAGGCCGGCCCCGACCTCATCCCCGCGATCACCGGATTCGTCATCACCGGTGTGCTACTCCCCGTCGTCGCCGTCATCGCCGTCGCCATCTCCGGCTCAGGTGTCCTGGACCTGGCGTCGCGGGCGGGACGGGTGTTCGGCGTCGTCTTCTCCGTCGTCGCCTACCTCTCCATCGGTTCGCTCTACGCCATGCCCCGCGCGGCGTCGACGGCGTACACGCTCAGCGTCGAGACGACCCTCGACCTCCACGGCGAGTGGCCGCGGCTGCTGTTCAGCCTCGTGTTCTTCGGCGTCTCGCTCGCCCTCGTCCTCGTGCCCGGCACGGTCGCCGACTCCCTCGGCAAGTACCTCACCCCCGCGCTGCTCGTGCTCATCGCCGTGCTCGTCGTCGTCGGGTTCACCCGGCTCCACGACCCGGCCGTCGCGTCGTCGGCGAAGTACGCGGACTCCCCGCTCGTCACCGGCGTCCTCGAGGGCTACTTCACGATGGACTCCGTCGCCGCCCTCGCCTTCGCCATCGTCGTCGTGACGAGCTTCGGCGCCCGCGGCGTGACGGACCACCGCACGGTCGTCCGCGCGACGGCGGTGTCGACCCTCATCGCCGGGGCGTGCCTGCTGCTCGTCTACGTCTCCCTCGCCGTCCTCGGCACGAAGATGCCGGACAAGACCTCGTTCTCCGACGGGGCGGAACTGCTGTCCCGCGCGTCGGAGCTCACCCTCGGCGACGCCGGGGCGTGGGTCTTCGCCGCGGTCGTCCTCCTCGCCTGCCTCACGACGGCGGTCGGGCTCATCACGGCGTCGGCGTCGTTCTTCCACGAACTGCTCCCCCGCCTGTCGTACCGGGCGTGGTGCGTCGTCTTCACCGTCACCGGGCTCGCCGTGGCGAACCTCGGCCTCCAGCGGATCCTCGCCGTGTCCGGGCCGGTCATCGGCTTCATCTACCCCGTGGCGATCACGCTCATCCTGCTGACGGTGTTCCACATGACCGTCGGCACGCTGCGCATCCCCGTGACCTACCGCGCGGCCGTCACCGTCGCGGTGCTGTTCTCCCTGCTCGACCTCGGCCGCTCCCTCGGCGGCCTCGTCATCGGCTGGATCCCCCTGTTCGCCGACGGGCTCGGCTGGCTCGTGCCGACGCTCGTCGCCGGGGCGGTCGGCTACGCCGTCGACCGCCGCCGGGGCCTCCACGACGAGGCCCTCGTCGGCGGCGACGTCGAGGTGAAGGCCTAGCCCTCCGTCGCGACCTCGGGCAGCGGCTTCGGCCGCGACCCGAAGACGAACGCCCCGTCGGTGACGTCGACGGTGACGATCTCCCCGGCGCCGATCTCGCCGAAGAGGATCTTCTCCGAGAGCTGGTCCTCGATCTCCCGCTGGATCGTGCGCCGCAGCGGGCGGGCACCGAGCACCGGGTCGAAGCCCTTGTCGGCGAGGAGCTTCTTCGCCGTGTCGGAGACCTCCAGGCCCATGTCCTTCTGGGCCAGGGCCCGCTCGACGCGCCCGAGCAGCAGGTCGACCATCTGGACGATCTCGTCCTGCGTGAGCTGGTGGAAGACCACGATGTCGTCGATGCGGTTGAGGAACTCCGGGCGGAAGTGCTTCTTCAGCTCGTCGTTGACCTTCTGCTTCATCCGCTCGTACCGGCCGGCCTCGTCGGCCGCGCCGACACCGCTGAAGCCCATGCCCACGGCCTTCGAGATGTCCTGGGTGCCCAGGTTCGACGTGAAGATGAGCACGGTGTTCTTGAAGTCGACGACGCGCCCCTGGCCGTCGGTGAGACGGCCGTCCTCGAGGACCTGGAGGAGCGTGTTGTAGATCTCCTGGTGGGCCTTCTCGATCTCGTCGAAGAGCACGACGCTGAACGGCTTGCGACGGACCTTCTCCGTGAGCTGGCCGCCCTCGTCGTAGCCGACGTACCCGGGGGGCGCGCCGAAGAGACGGGAGGCCGTGAAGCGGTCGTGGAACTCACCCATGTCGATCTGGATCAGCGCGTCGTCGTCCCCGAACAGGAACTCCGCGAGGGCCTTCGACAGCTCCGTCTTCCCCACGCCGGAGGGACCGGCGAAGATGAACGAACCGCTGGGGCGCTTCGGGTCCTTGAGACCCGCGCGCGTCCGGCGGATCGCCCGCGACACCGCGCGCACCGCGTCCTCCTGGCCGATGATGCGCTTGTGCAGCTCGTCCTCCATGCGCAGGAGCCGGGAGGACTCCTCCTCCGTGAGCTTGACGACGGGGATGCCGGTCCAGTTGCCGAGCACCTCGGCGATCTGCTCCTCACCGACCTCCGCGACGTCCTCGAGCTCGCCGGCGCGCCACTGCTTCTCCTTCTCCTCGCGCTCCTCCGTGAGGGTGCGCTCGTCGTCGCGGAGCGCGGCGGCCTTCTCGAAGTCCTGGTCGTCGATCGCGGCCTCCTTGCGGCGGCGGACCTCGGCGATCTTCTCGTCGACGACCTGGATCGACTTCGGCGCGGTCATCCGCTTGATGCGCATCCGCGCGCCGGCCTCGTCGATGAGGTCGACGGCCTTGTCCGGCAGGAAGCGGTCGTTGATGTACCGGGAGGACAGCTGCGCCGCGGCGACGAGCGCGCCGTCGGTGATGGACACCCGGTGGTGCGCCTCGTAGCGGTCCCGCAGGCCCTTGAGGATCTCGACGGTGTCCTCCACCGACGGCTCCGGCACCTGGACGGGCTGGAACCGGCGCTCGAGGGCGGCGTCCTTCTCGATGTGCTTCCGGTACTCCTCCAGCGTCGTCGCACCGATGGTCTGCAGCTCACCGCGGGCGAGCTTCGGCTTGAGGATGCTCGCGGCGTCGATCGCGCCCTCCGCGGCGCCCGCGCCGACGAGGGTGTGGATCTCGTCGATGAACAGGATGATGTCGCCGCGCTGGTTGATCTCCTTGAGCACCTTCTTCAGGCGCTCCTCGAAGTCACCCCGGTAACGGGACCCGGCGACGAGCGAGCCGAGGTCGAGCGAGTACAGCTGCTTGTCCTTCAGCGTCTCCGGCACCTTGCCGTTGACGATGGCGAGGGCGAGGCCCTCGACGACGGCGGTCTTGCCGACGCCCGGCTCACCGATGAGGACCGGGTTGTTCTTCGTGCGGCGCGAGAGGACCTGCATGATCCGCTCGACCTCCTTCTCACGGCCGACGACCGGGTCGAGCTTGCCGTCCCGGGCCGCCTGGGTGAGGTTCCGCCCGAACTGGTCGAGGACGAGCGAGTTCGACTTCTGGCCGATCTTCGCGCCGCCCTCCGCGCCGGCGCCGACCCCCGCCGTCGCCGGCTCGTCGCCCTCGCTCTCCGGCTCCGCCCCCTCGTAGCCCGACAGCAGCTGGATGACCTGCTGCCGCACCCGGGAGAGGTCCGCCCCGAGCTTGACGAGCACCTGGGCGGCCACGCCCTCGCCCTCGCGGATGAGGCCGAGGAGGATGTGCTCGGTGCCGATGTACTTGTGGCCGAGCTGGAGCGCCTCCCGCAGGGCGAGCTCGAGGACCTTCTTCGCCCGCGGCGTGAAGGGGATGTACCCGCTCGGCGGGTGGCCGCCCGAGCCGATGATGTCCTCCACCTCCGTGCGGACGGCCTCGAGGGAGATCCCCATCGACTCCAGGGCCTTCGCCGCGACCCCCTCACCCTCGTGGATGAGGCCGAGCAGGATGTGCTCGGTCCCGATGTAGTTGTGGTTGAGCGCGCGGGCCTCCTCCTGCGCCAGGACGACGACGCGCCGCGCCCGGTCAGTAAACCTCTCGAACATTAGCTCTCCCTCATCGTTCGGTCTGTTGGCGTCCCACTGTAATTGCTTGTGCGGACGCTCACGGCCCCCCGCGCGTCCCCCACGCCGGACCACCCGCGTCCGGCACCCCGTCACCGCAGGTCACAGGCCATGCGAGGGTGATGTACGCCAGCAGCGAACACGGCTGTGGTCCGCAGGTGGACCGTGGGCTGTAGTCTGGATCACAGATCCGCATGACATCCGAGGAGACACCCATGAGCCAACCGCAGCCCGCCGTCACCCCGGGAATGCTGCCGACCCTTGCGAAAGGCACGCTTCCCCTGTTCCGTTCCGGGGTCCTCAGCCCCATGGGGCCGGTGACCGTCGGCAAGGTGCTCCGCGCGATCCACCACTGGGAGTTCCTCCCGGCCGGCCTCCTGGCCATCGGTGCCGCCCGCGACCCCCACCACGCCGCCCTCATCGACGACGCCGGGTCGCTCACGTACAGCGAGCTCGACGACCAGACCGACCGCCTGGCCCGGGCGCTGTTCCGCTCCGGGATCCGCGAGCGCGACCGCATCGGCATGCTCTGCCGGAACCACCGCGGCTTCGTCATGACCCTGTGCGCCCACGGCCGGCTCGGCACCGACCTCGTGCTGCTCAACACCGGCGCCTCCGCCCAGCAGACCCGCGCCGTCATCCGGGAGCAGAAGATCGACCTGCTCGTCCTCGACGAGGAGTTCATCCCCCTCCTGCCCCGCGACTTCGACGCCTGCCCGGTCATCATCGCCTGGGAGGACACCGACGACGACCCCGAGGCGGAGAACGTCAGCGAGGCCGCCGACGGCGACCACGCCGTCCGCAACCCCGACTGGCCGTCGCTCAACGAGGTCCTCCGCACCTCCCCCGACACCCAGACGATCCCGTCCCGCCCCCGCCGCGGGCGCACCGTCATCCTCACGTCCGGGACCACCGGCACCCCCAAGGGCGCCCGGCGGCCGGAACCCCGGACCTACCTGCCGGCGTCGTCGATCATGTCCCGCATCCCCCTCCGGCACCACCGGCCGTACTACATCGCCGCGCCGATGTTCCACACGTGGGGTTTCGCCCAGATCCAGCTGGCGCTCGCGCTCCGCGCGACGATGATCGTCCAGCGCCGCTTCAGCCCGAAGTCCGCCGTGAAGCTCATCGAGGCGAACCGGCCGCACACCATCGCCATCGTCCCGACGATGCTCAAGCGGCTCCTCACCGCGATCCCCGAGCACTTCAACCCGGGTGTCAAGGTCATCGCCGCGTGCGGTGAGGCCCTGCCCCCGCGCGTCATCTCCGACACGATGGACGCCTTCGGCGCGGTGCTCTACAACCTCTACGGCTCCACCGAGGTGAGCTGGGCGACGATCGCCACGCCCGAGGAGCTCCGCGAGCACCCGTCGACCGCCGGCAAGCCGCCGATGGCGACCGTCGTGAAGATCGTCGACGAGAACGGGAAGCCCTGCGCCGAGGGCGAGGTCGGGGCGATCTACGTCGGCAACGACATGCTCTTCGAGGGCTACACCCGCCCGGGCGCGGACAAGCCGGTCGTCGACGGGCTCGTCGCCACCGGCGACCTCGGCTACGTCGAGGACGGGCTCGTCTACATCGCCGGCCGCTCCGACGACATGATCGTCTCCGGCGGCGAGAACGTGTACCCGCAGGAGACCGAGGACGTCATCTCCGTCATGGACGGGGTCGACGAGGTCGCCGTCCACGGCGTCGACGACGAGGACTTCGGCCAGGCGCTCGCCGCGTTCGTCGTCCTCGCCGACGGCGTCGACCCGGCCGAGTTCCGGGAGCGGGCGAAGCAGGAGGTCAAGGACCGGCTCGCGCGGCACTGCGTGCCCCGCTACTACGTGTTCATGGACAGCCTGCCCCGCAACGAGGTCGGCAAGGTCGTGCCCCGCGAGCTCCCCGAGGTGACCGCGGAGGACCGCGCGTGATCCCCCGGGTCCTCTCCGTCGCGGGGACGGACCCGACCGGGGGCGCGGGGATCCACGCGGACCTCAAGTCCATCGCCGCCGCGGGGGGCTACGGCATGGCGGCGGTGACGTCACTCGTCGCCCAGAACACGTGCGGGGTGCGCTCGGTGCACACCCCGCCGCCGGCGTTCCTCCGGGAGCAGCTCGACGCCGTCACCGACGACGTCGAGGTCGACGCCGTGAAGATCGGCATGCTCGGTGACGTCGCCACCGTGGAGACCGTCGCGGACTGGCTGCCCGACGTGCTCACCGTCCTCGACCCGGTCATGGTCGCGACGAGCGGGGACCGGCTCCTCCCCCGCGACGCCGAGGAGGCGCTGCGGGGGCTCGTGGCGCAGGCCGGCGTCGTCACCCCCAACATCCCCGAGCTCGCCGTCCTCACCGGCCTGGAGCCCGCGACGACGCTCACCGGCGCCGTCGAGCAGGCCCGACGTATCGCCTCCCCCACCACCGCGGTCGTCGTCAAGGCCGGGCACCTCAGCGGGCCCGACGCGGGGAACGTGTGGGTGCACCCGGACGGCGTGCACCACGTGCCGTCGCCGCGCGTCGACACGACGACGACGCACGGCACCGGCTGCTCACTGTCCTCGGCGCTCGCGACGCGCCTCGTGACGGATGCGCCCCGTGAAGCGCTGGCGTGGGTCACACGCTGGCTCCACGGGGCGATCGTCCACGGGGCGGACCTCCATGTCGGACGGGGCCACGGCCCCGTCCATCACGGGTGGGCTACTTCAGATCCTTGGAGCTGAGGCCCAGCTCGCGGCGGGCGACGACGAGCTGCTGGATCTGCTGGGTCCCCTCGAAGATGTCGAGGATCTTGCTGTCACGGGCCCACTTCTCGAGCAGGTCGCGCTCGGAGTAGCCGTAGGCGCCGGCGAGCTCGACGGCGCGGAGGGTGAGGTCGGTCGCCATGCGGCCGGCCTTCGCCTTGCACTCCGAGGCCTCCTTGGAGTTCGGCTGCTTGTTGTCGGCCATCCAGGCGGCGCGCAGCGTCATGAGGTACGCGGCCTCCCAGTCGGACTCGAGGCGGACGAACTCGGACGCGGCCGCGGACTGGGCCCACGCCGGGGCGTCGTAGTTGAGGTCGACGCCGGCGTCCGTGAGGACCTCACGGAGCTTCTCCAGCGACGCGCGGGCGACACCGACGGCCATGGCGGCGACCATGGGGCGGGTGTTGTCGAAGGTGGCCATGACGCCACCGAAGCCCTTCTTCGTGTCGACCTCCGGGGAGCCCAGGAGGTTCTCCTTGGGCACGCGGACGTTGTCGAGGATGAAGTGGGCCGTGTCGGACGCGCGGATGCCGAGCTTGTGCTCGAGGCGGACGAGCTCGAAGCCGGGGGTGTCGCGCGGGACGACGAAGGACTTGATCGCGGCGCGGCCGGCGGACTTGTCGACGGACGCCCACACGACGACGTGGGTGGAGCGCTCACCGGCGGTGACGAAGATCTTCTCGCCGTTGAGGACGTACTCGTCGCCGTCGAGCTTCGCGGTCGCGGCGACGGCGGCGGAGTCGGAGCCGAACTGCGGCTCGGTGATCGCCATGGACGCCCAGATCTTGCCGAAGCGCTCGAGCTGCTCGTCGGTGGCGACGGCGGCGACGGCGGCGTTGCCGAGGCCCTGGTAGGGGATGGAGAGGGTCAGTCCGACGTCGCCCCAGCAGGTCTCGATGACGTTGAGGACGGAGGCCATGTTGCCGCCGTTCTTCACCCCGCCGGTGTCCTTCTTCTTGGAGTCGCCGCGGCCGCCGGAGGCGCCGGCCATCGACTGGCCGGCGTCGGCCATGCCCTCGACGAGCGAGGCCATCGTGTCGAGCTCGACCGGACGCTCGTGCTCGGCCAGGTCGTACTTGCGGGAGATCGGGCGGAAGATCTCGGCGGCGGCCTGGTGCGCCTCGTTGATGCCCGCCTTCATCTTCTTGGGAAGTTCGAGGTTGATCATGATTGAAGTCTCCTTCGTGACGAGTGGCGGGTTAGAGGACGACGACACCCTCGGCGACACCGATGGCACGCAGGTCGCGGTACCACCGCTCCACCGGGTGCTCCTTGGTGTAGCCGTGGCCGCCGAGGAGCTGGACCCCGTCGAGTCCGAACTGCATGCCCTTGTCGGAGGCGAAGCGGCGCGCGAGGCCGGCCTCGCGGTGGAAGGACAGACCCTGGTCCAGGCGGGAGACACCGCGCAGGACGAGGAGGCGGAGGCCGTCGAGCTCGATGCGGATGTTCGCCACCATGAAGGCGACCGCCTGGCGGTGGGAGATCGGCTCGCCGAAGGCCTCACGCTCGTTGACGTAGGTCTTCGTGTAGTCGAGCACGGCCTTGCCGGTGCCGAGGGCGAGCGCGGCCCAGCCGAGGCGGGCGCGGCGGATGATCTCGGCGTACTGCTCGGTGCGGTCCTCGTCGGAGAGGTCCGCGCCACCGAGGAGGTTCGCGGCCGGGACCTTGACGTCCTTGAGGAGGACGCGGCCGAGGGCGGCGCCGCGCAGACCCATCGACGGGTCGGCCTCGACGACGAGCCCCTCGGTGCCGGACTCGACGATGGCGAAGGTGTTGACGCCGTCGAGGTTGACGGCGACGACGAACAGCTCGGCCTTGCCGGCGTTCGGGACCATCGTCTTCACGCCGTTGATGACGATGTCGCCGCCCTCACGGCGCGCGGTCGTCTGCAGCTCGAAGGGGTCGAACAGCGGGCGGGACTCGGAGACGACGACGGCGGCCGGGGGCACCGACTCGCCGGCGAAGGACGGCAGGTACGTCTTCTGCTGGGCGTCGTCGCCGTAGTTCGTGATGGTCGTCGCGACGCCGGCGGGGGCCATGATCGCGGTGGCGAGGCCCATGTCACCGTAGGCGAGCGCCTCGGCGACGAGCGCGCCGGTCGTGGCGCCGGAGGCGGTGGCGATGCCCTCGTACTCCTCCGGGAGGTTGATGAGGGCGACGCCGAGCTCCGCGGCGGTGTCGAGCAGGCCCTCGGCCGGCTCGGCCTTCTCGTTGCACTCGGAGGCGACGGGGCGGAGACGCTCCTCGGCGAACTCCTTCACGGCGCCGACGATCATCTCCTGGTCCTCGGTGGGGGTGAGGTCCCAGAGGGCCTTGCCCGGCTCCTCGGAGGGGAGGCGCACCGGGTCGCCGGAGCCCTTGGACTTGGCGAACGTCCGGTTCACGGCCCCGAGGGTGCGCATGCCGGTCTTCGTGGACTCGTAGGCGACCCGGTCCACCTTCTCGTTGAGGCCGTACTTCGCGGCGAGATCGGAGCCGGTGAACCGGGTCAGGACCCGCATCACCGAACCGACCGCGTCACGGCGGATGTTGTTGAGTCCGGGAGTCGAGTCGTCACGCTTGTTTCGGTCGCTCATGGTGTGGCGTCCACCTTTCGCTGGGAGAGAACTTATGTATCCATCATAAACCACGCCGGTGACTGGGGTCACATCAGTGGGGAGCCTCGGGTTTGACCATCGGGAAGAGCACGGTGTCCCTGATACCCAGGCCGGTCAGGGCCATGAGCAGCCGGTCCACCCCCATCCCGGTACCCGCTGTCGGGGGCATCCCCTGCTCCATGGCCGCGAGGAAGTCCTCGTCGAGAACCATGGCCTCGTCGTCCCCGCCGGCGGCGAGCCGCGCCTGGTCCTCGAAGCGCTCCCGCTGCACCACCGGGTCGACGAGCTCCGAGTACCCCGTCGCCAGCTCGAACCCGCGGACGTACAGGTCCCACTTCTCCGTCACCCCGCGCTCCGTGCGGTGCTGCCGGGTCAGCGGGGACGTCTCGACGGGGAAGTTCCGCACGAACACCGGCCCGCCCAGCTGGTCGGAGCACATGTGCTCCCACAGCTCCTCGACGAGCTTGCCGTGCCCCCACCCGGTGCCGACCTCGAGCCCGACGGCGTCGGCGACGGCGGTGAGCTCCTCCACCGTCGAGTCGACGGTGACCTCGAACCGGTCGTCGAACCGCTTCCGCAGCGCGGCGTTGAGCGACGGGTACATCTCCATCGACGGCCACTCGCCGCCGAGGTCGTACTCCGTCCCGTCGGCGAGGGTCACCGTCGTCGAGCCGAAGACCTCCTGCGCGACCTCCTGGATGACCTCGCGGATCGTGCGGGCGCCGTCGTCGTACGTGCCGTAGGCCTGGTAGGTCTCCAGCATCGCGAACTCGGGGCTGTGGGAGGAGTCGACGCCCTCGTTGCGGAAGTTCCGGTTGATCTCGAAGACCCGGTCGATGCCGCCGACGACGCAACGCTTGAGGTAGAGCTCCGGCGCGATGCGGAGGTACAGGTCGATGTCGAGCGCGTTGGAGTGCGTGACGAACGGGCGGGCCGCCGCACCCCCGTGGAGCGTCTGGAGCATCGGCGTCTCGACCTCGAGGAAGCCCCGGCGCTCGAGCGCGGTGCGCAGGGCCCGCATGACCCGGATGCGCGTGAGGGCGTTGCGGCGCGCCTCCTCACGCATGATGAGGTCGGTGTAGCGGTGCCGCACGCGGGTGTCCTCGCTGAGGTCCTTGTGCGCGACCGGCAGCGGGCGCAGCGACTTCGACGCCATCGCCCAGCTGTCCGCCATGACGGACAGCTCACCGCGCCGCGAGGCGATGATCCGGCCGTGCACCGAGACGATGTCGCCGAGGTCGACGTCCGCCTTCCACTGCGCGAGCGCCTCCTCCCCGACCTCCGCCAGCGAGAGCATGACCTGCAGCTGCGTCCCGTCGCCGTCCTGGAGGCTCGCGAAACACAGCTTGCCGGTGTTGCGCACGAACATCACGCGCCCGGCGACGCCGACCTCGACGTCGGTCTCCTCGCCGGTCGCCAGGACCCGCGCGCCCTCCCGGGGCTCCTCGACGGAGTAGGCGTCGCGGATCTCACGGAGGGAGTGCGTGCGCGCCACCTCCACGGGGTACGGGTCGCGCCCGTCCTCGAGCATCCGCTGCCGCTTCTCCCGGCGGATGCGGAGCTGTTCGGGGAGGTCTGTCTGGTTCTTCGCGTCAGTCATGGTCCCCCAGCCTACGTGACCGTCACTCGTGCAGAAACGCGAGTGGTCCCCGCGCGCGCGTCGTGAACTCCCGGCCGTCCGGCGCCGTCCAGACGACCGTCACTCCCCCGTCCGGCGTCCGCGTCCGCCACCCGAACCACGTCTTGAGGTTGTGGTGGTGCTGGCACACGCAGTGCAGGTTGGCCGGGTCCGTCGGCCCGCCCTCGGCGTACCCGACGATGTGGTCGGCCTGGCACCGGTCCGCCGGCACCCGGCACGCGGGGAACCGGCAGTGCCCGTCCCTTCCGGTGAGGTGCCGCCGGACCGCCGCCGACGGCCGGTAGCGGTCCACCCCCGGGGGCACCTCGGCGTGCCGGTGGACCCGGGTGGCGACCTCCGCCCACAGGTCCGCCGTGCACGGACTCACCCACCCGGTGCCCGGGACGTACCCGGGCCCGCCCAGGGCGCGGAAGAGGTGGAGGTGGACGGTCACCCGCTCCGGGGACCCGCGGAGGAGGTCGACGGCCGCCTCCACGGGACTGCCGCCGCGCCGCCGCGCCGCCGTCCGCACGGCCGCCATGCACAGCCCGGCCGTGACGTCGTCCCCGCACTCGACGATGATCCGGGAGCCGCGCCGCCGGACGCCGGGCGTCCGTCGCTCCGCCTCCGCGCTGAGGAACGGGGCCGCCGTCGTGAGGACGCGCTCGAGGACGTCCCGCAGGTCCTCGACGGACAGCGGCCCCTCCGTCGCGTCGAGCAGCTCGATGACCGCCACCTCACACGTGAAGTCGAGTTCCGCGGTCGCCTCCGGGCACCGCACCGTGCGGCGCCGGACCGCGGTCCAGATGACGTGGAGGTGGACGACGGAGAGGCGTCCGTCGTCCTCCGCCACCTCCCACAGGTCCGGCATCCGCCGGGAGAGTTCCCCGGCGTGGGCCATGACGGCGGCGTCGTACCTCCCCCTCCCCCGGAGCAGCCGCACGCACCCTGTCCCGTGGAGCGTCGCGGCGAGCCGGAGTTCGGCGACGGTCACCTCGCGCAGCGCAGTGACCACGGTGTCCATCGGGTCCCCCCTTCCCCGTCGCCGCACCCCGCGGCGACGTCCGATGTGCTGCCCCCACCCTAGGACCCGCCCCGGACACCGCCCCCCCACCCGCAGCGCCCGTTCCCGCAGCTCACCGACTGTCACGTTCGAACCACACAGCCAATGTGGCAGACATCACACCAGCCAGTCGTTCGGGGTGAACAGCTCCGTGTGCACCGCCGCCGGCGCGAACCGCCCGACCTGCGGCAGCACCGCCCGGAGGAACCGCTCCCCGCCGCAGAGGTACCACCGCGCCCCCTCCGGCAGGTCCGCGAGCTCGACCTCCCCGGTGAACCGCCGGTGCTCCCCGCCGAGCGCCGCGACGAGCCGGTCGGTCACCTCCTCCTGCGCGTACCCCACGCCCGGCTGCTCGACGTGGAGCACCGTCACCGGCCGGTCCCGCACCCCGCGCAGGATGCCCACCAGCGGCGTCGACCCGATCCCGGACCCGACGAGCACCAGCGGCTCGTCACCGGCGAGGACGAGGTCCCCGGCCGGCAGCGTCGCGTCGACGGTGGCCGGCAGGGTGTCCAGCAGGTGCGAACTCACCTCGCCGTCCCGCTGCACCACGACAGTGAACCCCCGCCCGTCCCAGTCGACGAGCGAGTACTGCCGCAGCTGCCGCGCCCCGTCCGGCAGCCGCACCCCGATCGACGTGTACTGCCCCGGCCGCGTGTCCGCGAACCCCGGCGCGTCGAACGTCAGCTCCGTCACCCGCGGGGTGAGCGCCCGCGACCCGCGCAGCCGCGCGGTGACGAACACGTCCCCGTCGTCGACCCCCGCCCGCCGGTACAGGGCCCGCTCCTCCCCGACGAGCACCTCCTCCAGCAGGCGGTACACCTCCTCCCACGCCTCCGCGACCTCCGGGGTCACCGCGTCGCCGAGAACCTCGCCGATCGCCGCGAAGAGGTGGTCGTGGACGACGACGTACTGCTCCGCGGTCACACCGAGGGAGACGTGCTTGTGCGCGATGCGGGACAGCATCCCCTCCGGGGGCCGCGCCCCGGGGTCGACGAGCATCGTGGCGAACGTCGCGACCGACGCCGCGAGCGCCTTCTGCTGCCCACCGGAGCGCTGGTTCCCCCGGTTGAACAGGTCCCGCTCGAGCTCCGGGTGGGCGGCGAACATCGAGCGGTAGAACAGCCGGGTGATCTCCCCGATGTGCGCGCCGACGAGCGGCAGGGTCTCCCGCACCGTCCGTTCGTGCTCCGGGGTGAGGCGGGGATGGGTGGTCGTGAGCATGGCAGTCAGTCCTTCGTCAGGGTCGGAGGGTGGATCGGGAGTCCGGCCGTGCCGGCGACGAGGTCGCCGACCGTCTGCCCGTCGAAGGTGGCGAAGAAGTTCTCCCTCGCCTCCGCCAACCGGTGACGCAGGGCACAGCCACGGTCCGCGAGGGGGCACCCCCCGCACCGGACGACCTCGCCGGGGCCCTCCAACTCGCGCAGCAGCCAACCGACGTCGGTCCGCAGCGCACCCTCGGCGAGGGACACCCCACCACCCCGGCCGCGGACGGACTCGGCGACACCGAGGTCGACGAGCCGGGCCACGACCTTCTTCACGTGGGACGGCGACGCGTTCGCGAGGACCGCGATCCGCCCCACCGTGGACCGCCGGCCCGACATGAGCATGAGCGAACGAAGCCCCAGGTCAGCGAAGGTGGTGAGGTGCATGCCCCTGACGCTAGGCCGCCGCCGGGAAAAGATCCATCCGGGATGCGCCTTTAAATGTCACGCCGCGCCGGCGCGGGCGTCATCCGTCGAGCCCACCCCCACGCGAATGATCTCAGTCACATGTGCGCGGGTCGAGCAGGCCGGACCCCTCCGGCGCGTGGGCCGGGTCGGTGCCCTCCTCGACCCGGCGGTTGTCCCCGTCGACGAAGACGACGCGCGGGGACCGGTCGGCGAGCTCGTCCTCGCCGTACAGGGCGTAGCCGATGATGATGACGAGGTCACCGGGGCTGATGAGCCGCGCGGCCGCACCGTTGATCCCGATGATGCCGGTCCCCCGCTCGCCGGCGATGACGTACGTCGTGAGCCTCGCCCCGGTGTCGATGTCGACGACGTCGATCTGCTCCCCCTCCAGCAGGTCGGCGGCGTCCATGAGGTCACGGTCGATCGTGCACGACCCCACGTAGTGGAGGTCGGCCTGGGTGACCGTGGCCCGGTGGATCTTCGACTTCAGCATCGTCCGCAACACGGGGTGGACCTTACCCTTCCACGCCCGCGGCGCCGAGCGGGACCCCGACGTTGTCGATGAGCCGGGTCGTGCCGACGCGGCCCGCGACGAGGAGACGGGCGTCGCCCTCCGCCGGGGCCTCCCCCAGATCCGGGGCTCGCAGGGCCAGGTAGTCGACGTCGACGCCGCTGTCGTCGAGCACCGCGCGGGCCGCGGCGAGGACCGCCTCCGGGCCCCGCGCCGCGGCGTGCGCCCCGGCCGTCAGCGCCGCGGACAGCGCCAACGCCGTCTCCCGCTCCGCGGCGGACAGGTACGTGTTCCGCGACGACCGCGCGAGCCCGTCGGCCTCCCGGACGACCGGCACCCCGTGGACGCGGACCCGCATGTCGAGGTCCGTCACCATCTGCTGCACGAGGACGAGCTGCTGCCAGTCCTTCTCCCCGAACACCGCGTGGTCGCAGTTCGTCAGGCGGAACAGCTTGTTGACGACCGTGAGCATCCCCGCGAAGTGCGTCGGCCGGTGCTCCGCCTCGAGGACCGCCCCCGCCGGCCCCGGGTGGACCGTCGTCCGCGGGCCGTTCGGGTACATGTCGCGGACCGTCGGGGCGAAGACCGCGTCCACCCCCGCCGCGCGGAGCTTCGCGACGTCCTCGTCGAGGGTGCGCGGGTAGGCGTCGAGATCCTCCCCCTCCCCGAACTGGAGCGGGTTGACGAAGATGCTGACGACCACGACCCCGCCCGGGATCCGCTGCGCCTCCCGCACGAGCGCGAGGTGCCCCTCGTGCAGGGCCCCCATCGTCGGGACGAGGACGACGGGCCGCCCCGTGGCCCGCAGCGCCCGGGTGAGGTCCCCGATGCCGTCGGTCGTCGTGTACACCGTCGCCTCGCCTGGCCGGAAGGTCATGGTTCTCCTTGAGTCTGTCGGGTCTGTCGTCACTGTCTGCCTGTCAGCACTGTCTGCCTGTCAGCGCCCACTCGACGTCCGCCGCCCCCGCCAGCTGCGCCGTGCGCACCGCACCGTGAATGTACGCCCCGGTCACCCCGCCGTCACCGCAGAGGTCCCGCAGCGCGTCGACGTGCCGGAGCACCGCCGCGACGTCGTTGCGCGCCGCCGGGCCCGTCAACGCCGCCTCCCGCCGGTCGAGGGCCGCCTCCACCGCCGCCGGGACGATCCGGCGCAGCAGCGTCTCCGGCGCGTCCGTCACCCGGTCGAGGACCGCGAGGGCGTCGCTGAGGAGCGTCACCGTGTGGTTCGCGGCGTGGGCGACGGCCGCGTGGTACGCGGGGCGGGCCTCCTCGGGGACGACGACCGGAACCCCGCCGAACGAGGACACGAGCACCTGCGCGACCGCGAGCCCCGCCTCACCGTCCGCCGTGACCCCCCACGGGCAGCCGGCGAGGTCCGGCTCCCCGGTGAACGTCATCACCGGGTGGAGGGCCAGCGGCAGCGCCCCGGTGTCCGTCACCGGCTGGAGGACCGCGCAGCCGTGCGCGCCGGACGTGTGGGCGACGATCTGCCCGTCGCGCGTCGTCCGGGCGACCCGCTCGACGACCTCGGGGAGCACCGGGTCCGGCACGGCGAGGACGACGAGTGCCGCCTGCGCGGCCTCCTCCACCCCGACGACCGGCACCGGCAGGTCCGTGCCCGACCGGGAGACGACGCGCACGTCGTGCCCGGCGGCGAGGGCGACGCGGGCGACCGCCGTGCCGACCGCCCCGGCGGAGATCACGCCCACGCTCAGGCGTGGGGGCTGCCGGTCCGTCATGAGTTCTTCCGCAGCTGCTCCATGAGTTCCGCGACCGTCCGCCCGCCGGCGTCCGCCCGGCGGCGGCCCCCGGTCGACGCCGCGGCCGGCGTCTCCGGCGCGCGGTGACGGTGGTGGCCGCGGTCCTCCTCCTCGGCCGGCGGGGTGCTGACGACGAGCGGGATCTGCGCCGTCTCCTCGCTGTCCGACCCGGCCCACCGCACGGCCGCGAACGACCCGGTGGAGAAGCCGGGGCGGGAGGCCGTGGCCGGGGCCGGCTGCTCCCGTTCGAGCTCGACGATCCGCTCCGCCGTCGCCCGCAGCGCGGCGGGCTCCTCGCCCAGCTCCGTGCCCGACAGCGCCGCGAGCTGCTCCCGCATCGCGGCGAGTTCCCGGCGCAGTGCCGCGACGGCCTCGTCGCGGTCCTCGCGGAGGCGCGTCGCGTAGGAGTTCTCCAGGGTGAGCTCCCGCTCCCGGTGGCGACGCCGCTCCTCCTCCAGCTCCGCCCGGTGCCGGCGTTCCAGGTCGGCGGACCGCTGGCGCAGCGTCGACAACGACCCGGCGTACCGGGTGACGAGGACCGCCCCGGAGAACGCCGCCCACAGCGACGCGATGACGGCGATCTTCAGCCACGTGTCGGAGTCCGTCACGACCATGACCGCGCTCGCGGCGAGGGCGAGGGCACAGAGCACGTACCAGAGGATCCTCATCACACCGCCGGACCCCTCCGACGGCACACGGTTTCCTGGAGTCATGGGGACCACCCTACAGCGGGACCCTAGAGCGGGACAGCGCACCCGCATTCGAGCCACACCCCGGCGGCCGTCGCCGCGACGGCCGCGAGACACCCGGCGACGACCCCCGGCACGTCGCCCGCCGCCGCGACGAGCTCCGCGCGGTGCGCGAGCACGTACACGGCCACCCCGCCGTACGCCCCGGCGACCGCCGCCGCGACCCACGCGACCGCCCGGCCGCCCATCGCGCACCACGTCACCGTCACCGGGGACCACTGCGACCGGTCGAAACCGACCATCCCGTCGGCGATGCGCCGGCGGACGACGACGCCGAGCCACCCCGCGGCCGCGGCGACGACCCACAGCACGAGGCTGTCCCGCACCTGCACCGGCGGGAACGACCCGTACCACGCCCACGCGGCGGCGGCCGTGACGACGCCGACGACGAGCATCGTCACGAGCAGCGCGGGGACACGCGTCGGCTGCACCGTCACCACCCCCCGTCGATCCGGCGCAGCCCCGTGGCGTCGACGTCGACGTCCGCGACCCGGGTGCCGCCCAGCCGCGCGTCCGGCTCGACGTCGAGCCACGGCACGACGACGAAGGCGCGGTCCAGGGCCCACGGGTGGGGCAGGGTGAGCGCGGCGTCGTCCCACGTGACGTCCTCCCCGTCGACGCGCACGGTGACGATGTCGACGTCGAGGGTCCGCGGCCCCCAGCGGCGCGTGCGCTCCCGGCCGGCGTCCCGCTCCCGGGCCTGGCAGTACCGCAGCAGCTCCGGCGGGGTGAGGGTCGTGTCGGCGACGACGACCCCGTTGCGGAACTCCGGCTGGTCCGTGACCCCCCACGGCGGCGTCGCGTACAGGGGGCTCACGGCGACGACGTCGAGGTCCGCGCGGAACGCGGCGAGCAGGTCCCGGAGCGTGGCCTCCGCGTCCCCGAGGTTCGCCCCGACGGAGAGCACGGCCCGGCGGGTCTCAGGTGCGGACATCGGGGGCCTTCCGGGACCGGCGCGCGACGACGCGCACGTCGCTGAACGGGTACGGGATCGGCGCGTCCGGCTTGTGCACCGTCACCTCGACGGCGTACACGCCCTCCCGGGCGTTGATCCGGTCCGCGACCGCCGCGGCGAGCGACTCGATGAGGTCGTAGCCCGGCCCCTCGACAACCTCCACCGCCTCCCGCGCGAGGTCGACGTAGGACAGGGTGTCCGCGATGCGGTCGGAGCGCACGGCCGCGGTGAAGTCGGTCCACACGACGAGGTCGACGAGGAAGCGCTGGCCGTGCTCCTTCTCGTCGCTGTACACGCCGTGGTAGCCCCAGGCCTCCAGGCCGGTCAGTTCGATACGGTCAGCCACGACGGGCCCTCCATCCCTCCGGCGGTTCCGGCCCGTCGCCGAGCGCGACG
Organism: Corynebacterium bovis DSM 20582 = CIP 54.80; assembly: GCF_030408615.1. Classification (NCBI taxonomy): domain Bacteria; kingdom Bacillati; phylum Actinomycetota; class Actinomycetes; order Mycobacteriales; family Corynebacteriaceae; genus Corynebacterium; species Corynebacterium bovis. The sequence continues at coordinate 2,144,424 of NZ_CP047187.1, forward strand.
GCCCGGGCGACGTCGACGGCCGCGCGGCTCGGGGCGACGTCGTGCACCCGCACCGCCCACGCGCCACGGGAGGCGGCGATCGCGCTCACCGCGGCGGTGGCGTCGTCGGCGCTCGCCGGCGTGCCCGGGCGGCCGTCCGGCGCCGGGCGGAGCGTCGTGAGGAAGCGCTTGCGGCTCGCCCCGACGAGCACCGGCAGCCCGAGCCGGACGAGCGCCGGCAGGCCCTGGAGGAGCCGCCAGTTGTCCCGCGCGGACTTGCCGAAGCCGAGGCCGGGGTCGACGGACAGCGCGGCCGGGTCGACGCCCGCGTCCACCGCCCGGTCGACGACCGCGCGGAGGCGGCGGGAGACGTGGGCGACGATGTCGTCCGGCGCGGCGGCGCCGTCGGGGGCGTGGAAGGCCTCCCAGTGCATGAGGCACAACGGCAGGCCCGTCTCCGCGGCGACGCCCGTCATCCGGGGGTCGGCGAGGCCGCCCGAGACGTCATTGAGCAGGTCCGTCCCCGCCTCGGCGGCGGCCTCCGCCGTCGCCGCGTTCATCGTGTCGACGCTCGTCGTCACCCCCTCCGCGTGGAGCTCCCGGATGACCGGCACGACCCGGGCGCGCTCGACGTCCGGGTCCACCCGCCGCGCCCCCGGGCGCGTCGACTCCCCGCCGACGTCGATGATGTCCGCCCCGGCGGCGACGAGCGCCCGGGCGTGGTCGAGCGCCGCCGCCGTCGTCACGTGGTCCCCGCCGTCGGAGAAGGAGTCCTCCGTGACGTTGAGGACACCCATGACGAGCGTCCGGTCCGCGCCGTACACCGCGTGGGCCATCACCGCCCCCTGATCAGGGTCAGCGCCTCGGCCCGCGCGGCGGCGTCGTCGAGGAAGGTCCCGCGGACCGCCGACGTCACCGTCGACGCCCCGGGCTTGCGGATGCCGCGCATCGCCATGCACATGTGCTCGCACTCGATGACGACGATGACCGCGGACGGGTCGAGCCGGTCGACGAGCGCGTCCGCCACCTGCGTCGTCAGCCGCTCCTGCACCTGCGGGCGGCGGGCGTAGAGGTCGACGACCCGCGCGAGCTTCGACAGCCCCGTCACCGTGCCCGACTCCCCCGGGATGTAGCCGATGTGGGCGTGGCCGTGGAAGGGCACGAGGTGGTGCTCGCACGTGGAGAAGATCGGGATGTCCCGGACGAGGACGAGCTCCCGGTGGTTCTCCTCGAACGTCGTCCCGAGGACGTCGGAGGGCTCGGTGTACAGGCCGGCGAAGGTCTCCCGGTACGCGCGGGCGACCCGGTCGGGGGTGTCCCGCAGGCCGGGCCGGTCCGGGTCCTCGCCGACGGCGAGGAGGAGCTCACGCACCGCCGCCGCGGCCCGGTCGTGGTCGAACGTGCCCGTCACCGGTCGCCCTCCCTGCCGCCGTGGTCGGGCTGTTCGTGGTCCGGCAGGCGGAACCCGCGCGGGGCCCCGTAGTTCGCCTCCCCCGGGTGGGGCCGCGGGGTCTCCCGGGCCTCCTCCCGGCGGCGCATCCGCTCGCGGCGGGCGGAGGAGAAGAAGTTCGACCGCTCCGGCGGCTCCTCGCCGCGCTCGCGGGCGAGCTCGACGGGGGTCTTCACCGGCTCGCGGTAGTCCTGCGGGTGGTCGAGGTCCCGGAGGTGGTGGACGTCGCTCACCCGGCGGGGCTCGATGTCGCCGAAGATCGCCTCGAGGTCGGGCCGCCGCAGCGTCTCCTTCTCCAGCAGCTTCGCCGCGAGGACGTCGAGGTGGTCCCGGTACTCGCGGAGGATGGAGTACGCGACGTCGTGGGCCTTCTCGACGAGCGTGCGGACCTGCTCGTCGATGAGCGCGGCGACCTGCGGGGAGTAGTCGAGCTGCCCCTGGCCGCCCCGCCCGACGAACGGGTCGCCCTGCTCCTCGCCGTACTTCACCGCGCCGAGCTCCGGGCTCATGCCGTACTCCGTGACCATCGCGCGGGCGATCTTCGTCGCCTGCTCGATGTCGGACGACGCCCCGGTCGTCGGGATCCCGAAGACGAGCTCCTCCGCCGACCGGCCGCCCATCGCGAAGACGAGCCGGGCGAAGAGCTCGTTGCGGTCGTACATGCCCTTGTCGTCCTCGGCGGCGGTCATCGCGTGGCCGCCCGTGCGGCCGCGGGCGAGGATCGTCACCTTGTACACCCGGTCGATGTCGGTGAGCGCCCACGCGGCGAGCGTGTGCCCGCCCTCGTGGTAGGCGGTGACCTTCTTCTCCTGCTCGGAGATGATCGTCGAGCTCCGACGGGGGCCGCCGACGACGCGGTCCGTCGCCTCCTCGAGGGCGTCCGCCGTGATGACCGTGCCGTCGACGCGCGCCGTGAGCAGCGCGGCCTCGTTGAGCACGTTCTGCAGGTCCGCGCCGGACATGCCGGCCGTCCGCGTCGCCAGCGAGTGGAGGTCGACGTCCGGGGCCAGCGGCTTGCCGCGCGCGTGGACGCGGAGGATCTGCTCGCGGCCGGCGAGGTCCGGGTTCGTCACCGGGATCTGCCGGTCGAAACGGCCCGGGCGCAGCAGCGCCGGGTCGAGGATGTCCGGCCGGTTCGTCGCCGCCATGAGGATGACCCCCTGGCGGTCGCCGAAGCCGTCCATCTCCACGAGGAGCTGGTTGAGCGTCTGCTCACGCTCGTCGTGGCCGCCGCCCATGCCCGCACCGCGCTGGCGGCCGACGGCGTCGATCTCGTCGACGAAGATGATGCACGGGCTGTTCTCCTTCGCCTGGGCGAAGAGGTCCCGGACGCGGGACGCGCCGACGCCGACGAACATCTCGACGAAGTCCGACCCGGAGATGGAGTAGAACGGCACCCCGGCCTCGCCGGCGACCGCGCGGGCGAGGAGCGTCTTGCCCGTGCCGGGCGGGCCGTAGAGCAGGACACCCCGGGGGATCTTCGCCCCGAGCCGCTCGTACCGCGTCGGGTCGGAGAGGAAGTCCCGGATCTCGTCGAGCTCCTCGACGGCGTCGTCCGCCCCGGCGACGTCGTCGAACGTCGTCTCCGGGTTGTCCTTCGTCAGCTCCTTGTGCCGCGACCGGCCGAACCCGAACGGGCCGCCGCCCATGCCGCCCTGGACGCGCGACATGAGGAAGACGAGCAGGCCGACCATGAGCAGCAACGGGACGATCGTCACGAGGAGGCTGCCGAGGATGCTGTCCTTCGACACCTTCGTCGTGAAGGAGTCCGGGTGCGCCTTCTCGACCTTGTCGAAGATCGTCCCCCCGGTCCGCGCCGGGTACCGGGCGACGACCTTCGAGACGCCGTCCTTCCCGTCGACCGAGATGTCGGAGCGGAGCGTGAGCAGGAGCTCCTGTTCGCGGTCGTTGATCTGGGCCTCGCGGACGTTGCCGTCGTCGAGCTGCTTCACCGCGACAGACGTGTCGACCTCGTCGTATCCGCGCGTGCCGTCGGTGAGGACGCTGAAGGCGTAGATGGCGACGAGGATGACGGCCACGATCCCGCCGATCCTCAGGACTCTCTTCTTATCCATGATCTCACTAGGGTAACGCAGCCGCCGGACACACAACGTCCGGCGGCTGCTGGGGGTCGGTGGCTCAGCTGTAGACGGACTCCCGGAGCACGCACACGAAGGGGAGGTCGCGGTAGCGCTCGGCGTAGTCGAGCCCGTAGCCCACCACGAACCGGTCCGGGATGTCGAAACCGACGTCCGCGATCTCGACCTTCGTCCGCACCGCCTCCGGCTTGCGGAGGAGGGAGACGACGGTGAGCGACTTCGGGTTGCGGTTGCTGAGGTTCTTGTGGAGCCAGGACAGGGTGAGACCGGAGTCGATGATGTCCTCGACGATGACGACGTTGCGCCCCTCGATGTCCCGGTCGAGGTCCTTGAGGATGCGCACCACCCCGGAGGAGCTCGTCGACGAGCCGTACGAGGACACCGCCATGAACTCGAGCTGACTCGGGACGCTGAGCGCCCGGGCGAAGTCCGTGATGAAGAAGACCGCGCCCTTGAGGACGCACACGAGGATGAGGTCCTCCTCCTCGTCACGGAACCGGTCGGAGACGGCGTCCGCCATCTCCCGGACCCGCGCCTGGAGCGTCCGCTCGTCGACGAGCATCTCCCCGAGGTCGTCTCCGTAGCAGGTGGAAGGGATGTCGTTCATACGTGTCGCTTTCTCGGCTGCTCGTCCAGGACAAGGTCTGCGTCCCGGCGGGCGACCACCAGCCTGAGGTCCGCCCGCCGTGCCGCGTCCATTGTAGACGGCCACGGGACACTGACGGGCCCCTGCCCGTGCCAGTCCGCGACGAGCGCGTCGACGGCACCGAGGTGCGCCGCCGTCAGCGCCCCCGCCCGGCCCCGCAGCCACGCCCGCACCGTGCGCCGGCGCAGGGCCGCGGGCAGGCCCGCCAGCGTCGCGACCGGCAGCGGGCCCGGGCCCGGGGTGGGGGTCAGCGCGCGGAGGGCGTCGTCGTCCTCCCGGAGCAGCCGGGCGGACCGGGCGAGGTTCGCGCCGACCGCCTCCCCCAGCACCTCCCGCAGCAGCGGCATGACCTCGTGACGCAGGCGGCTGCGGAGGACGTCCGGGCTCGCGTTGTGCGGGTCCCGCCACGGGTCCAGCCCGAGCTCGGCGCACGACCCGTAGGTCTGCTCCCGCGTCACGCGGAGGAGGGGGCGCCACAGCAGCGTCGCCCCCGCGGCGACGGCCGGGTGGTCGACGGTCACCGGGGCCAGCCCCGCGAGGCTCGTCGTCCCCGACCCCCGGGCGAGGCCGAGCAGCACCCCCTCCGCGTCGTCGTCGGCGGTGTGCCCGACGGCGAGCGGACCCCGCGCGGCCCGGCCGAGGGCCCGGTACCGGGCGTCCCGCGCCGGCCCCTCCCCCGGCCCGTCGACCGTGACCGCGACGACCTCCGCCTCCGCCCCCAGGTCCCGGCACGTCGCCGCCGCCCGCGCCGCGACCGCCGCCGAGCCCGGCTGGAGACCGTGGTCGACGACGACCGCCCGGACCCCGAACCCCTCCGCGCACGCGGCGGCGACGAGGGCGAGCGAGTCCCCGCCCCCGGACACGCCGACGGTCACCGCGTCCGTCCCCGCGGGGAGGTCGGCGGCGGCGGCGCGGAGGGCCCGGCGGACCGCGGCGGTGTGCCTCACGGCGGACCTCACATGTCCCGCAGCGCGGCGGCGAGCCGGTCGAGGGCCGCCCGGCCCGCGTCGATGTCCCCGCCGCCCGGGGTGTTCGAGATGAAGGCGAAGGTCAGCGCCCGGCCGCCGCGCGTCGTCACCGTGCCGGCGAGCGCGTTGACGCCGTCGAGGGTGCCGGTCTTCGCCCGCACCCACCCGGCGCCGTCGCGCGCCCCCGAGGGCACGGAGTACCAGTCGCGGAGGGTGCCGTCGCCGCCGGCGACGGGGAGGGCGTCGAGGAGAAGGCCGAGGTCCCCGGCGCGCGGGGCGGCCGCGGCGGCGAGGACGCCGTCGAGGAGGTGCGCCGAGAGCCGGTCGTCGCCGCTCATCCCGGAGGTGTCGACGAGCACCGCGCCGTCCGTGCCGAGGCCGTGGTCGCGGAGCGTGCCGAGGACGGCGTCGACGGCGCCCCGGAACGTCCCCGGGGCACCCCGGTGCGCGGCGACCTCCCGGCCGACGGCCTCGGCGAGGAGGTTGTCGCTGTGGAGGAGCATGTCGCGGACGCGCGTGACGAGCGGGGCGGAGCGCACCTCGCCGAGGGTGTCCGCGTGCGGCACGGGCGTCGGCGACGTCGCCACCGGGACGTCCGGGGCGCCGAGCGCGGCGGCGAGGGCGTGGCCGACGTCCGCCGACGGGGTCGTCGACCGGGGCGAGTACGTGTCCCGGGGGTCGACGCGGCCCGCGTCGAGCATGGTCCCCCCGAGGTCGGTGACGTTGCCGCCGGCGACGTCCGCGCGGTCCCACGTGTCGTTGAAGAAGGAGCCCCCGCGGACCGAGTCGTCCACCGTCACCGCCGTCACCGGCTCGCCCCCGAGCGCCGCGCGGACCTGGTCGGCGAGGTCGGCCACCGTCGCCGCGTCGGTGAACGTGCCGGACCCGGCGGTCCGGGCGAGCGTCACGTCGCCGCCGCCGACGACGACGACCTCCCCGGGACGCGCGCCCCGGGCGACGACCGTCGGCACGGTCGCGTCCGGCCCGAGCTCCAGCAGCGCCGCCGAGGCGGTGAGCAGCTTCGTCGACGACGCCGGGACCAGCGGGCGGTCGCCGGCGCCGGACCACAGCGACTTCCCCGTCGCCGCGTCCGAGACCTCCCCGGACAGGGCGCCGAGGGCGGGGTCACCGGCGGGCCCGGCGAGGGCGGAGGGGACGTCCGGCAGCGGCCCGGCGTCCGTCGCCGGCAGCAGCGCCGCCGGGGCGGGGTCGGGGCCCGGGGCGGCGGCGACCGTCGTCCCGGAGCGGTCGGACCACACCACCGCGGCCGTGACGACGACCGCCACGACGACGATGAACGCGACGATCCCCGCCAGCCACGGCCAGATACGGCGTTTCCTGGTTCCACTCACGGTGGACCAGCCTATCGCCGTCAGGACGCGGTGAGCAGGACCGGCCGGAGGAACGCGGCGAGCGCGTCGGTGTCGTCGAGCGCGTACACGCCCGCGACGTACTGGTCGGGCCGGACGAGGACGACCGCCCCGTCCCGGGAGATCCCCCGCTCGGCCCACGTGTCGTGGCCGGGCAGGACGCAGTACGCCTTGCCGAGGTCGGTGAGGTGGAACGGGCCGACCTCGGGGCGGAACCCGCGGGGCACGTCCGTGGTGTCCACCGCCCGGTGGTCGCAGGGGAGGACGACGCGGGCGTCGAAGAGGGCGTCGTCGTCCCCCTCCCCCGTGCACCGCACCCGGGGCGAGTCCGGGGACTCCTGCCACCAGTCCGCCCACCGCTGCAGCCGGGGTCCGACGGGCGTCTCCGCGACGTCGCCGAAGACGTAGACGCGCCACCGCCCGTCGGCGGTCGCCTCGTGGCCGAGGTGGACCGGGTAGGCGTCGCAGAGCCGGTTGACCTCGACGGAGTGGAAGCGCCGGCCGACCGGGTAGCCCGTCGCGACGGCCTGGTCCTCCGTCCCGTCGGTCGCGAGCGACGGCGGGTACTCGGTGAGGAAGCCGTTGGAGAACTCCTCCCCCGCGATGTAGAACCGCTCGATCTCCGCCGCGTCGCGCGGGTCGTCGACGGGCCGGGCCATCATCGACGACCACTCGCGGTCGAAGGCGATGAGGTTCGCGGCGACCTCCGTCCGCTCGGACGAGTACGTCCGCAGCAGCTCCTCCGGGGAGCGGCCCGTGAGGACGTACGCGAGCTTCCACGCGAGGTTGAAGCCGTCCTGCATCGACACGTTCATGCCCTGGCCGGCCTTCGCGCTGTGGGTGTGGCAGGCGTCGCCGAGGATGAACACGCGGGGGTCGTCGGCGTCGTCGTCGAACCGGTCGGTGAGGCGGTGGCCGACCTCGTAGACGCTGTTCCACGCGACGTCGCGGACGTCGAGGGTGTACGGGTGGAGGATCTCGTTGGCCCGGCGGATGACCTCGTCGAGCGGGGTGCGGCGGACGGCGTGGTCGTCGTCGACGGGGACCTCCCCGAGGTCGACGTACATGCGGAACAGGTGGCCGCCCTCCCGGGGGATGTGGAGGATCGCGCCGTGCGAGGACTGGATCGCGCACTTGCGGCGGATGTCCGGGAAGTCCGTCGCCGCGACGACGTCCATGACGCCCCAGGCGTGGTTGGCGGCGTCGCCGGTCATCGTCCGGCCGATCGCCGCGCGCACCTTGCTGTGGGCCCCGTCGGCCCCGACGACGTACCGGGCGCGGACCGTGCGCTCCCGGCCGTCCGTGTCGCGGATCGTCACGTGGACGACGTCGCCCTCCCGGCGCAGGCCGGTGAACTCCCAGCCGTAGTCGGGCCGCATCCGGCTCGGCGAGTTCGCCATGAACTCGGCGAAGTTGTCGAGGATGCGGGCCTGGTTGACGATGAGGTGGGGGAACTCGCTGATGCCGGTCTCGTCGTCGACGGTGCGGCCGGCGCGGACGATCCGCTCCGGGTCCTCCGGGTCCGGGCGCCAGAAGGCCGTCTCGGTGATGTGGAAGGCCTCCTCGCTGATCCGGTCGGCGAAGCCGAACGCCTGGAAGGTCTCCACGCTCCGGGCCTGGATGCCGTCGGCCTGGCCGACCTCGAGGCGGCCGGGGCGGCGGTCGATGACGCGGGTGGTGACCCCCGGGATGACGGACAGCTGCGCCGCCGCGATCATCCCCGCGGGGCCCGCGCCGACGATGAGGACGTCGACCTCGTCGGGGATCTCGGTGGGCCACTCGGTGGCCTGGGCGTCGGGACTGCGACGCGGGTCACCGGAGACGTACCCGTGGTGGTGGAATTTCATGACTTCTCCTTGCGGCCGCGGCGCAGTGCGCGGCATGGTCATATATGATCCCGGTGCCGGAGGCGGTCACCGGAGACCTCGGAATCGTGGGAGGGTGGTGGCGTCGTCCTGACCGAGGGGGACCCCGGTGCGGTCGCGCAGGACGAACGCGGCGATGAAGCCGACGACGGTCATCGCGCCGAGGTAGACGGTGATGGCCCCCGTCCCGCCGGTGGCGTTGCGCAGGAGCGTGGCGACGGTGGGCGAGAACGCCCCGCCGAGGATCGCCCCGAGCGCGTACGTCACCGACACCCCGGAGAACCGGAGGTTCGCGGGGAAGAGCTCGGCGTACATGGCGGACTGCTGGCCGTAGGTGAACCCGAGGCCCACCGACAGGCCGGCGAGCGCGACGGCGAGCAGCCCCAGGTTCCCGGTGTCGACGAGGGGGAACAGGGCGAGGACACCGAGGAACTGGAGCGCGAAGCCGAGCAGGTAGGTCGTCCGGCGCCCGGCCTTGTCGGAGAGCCAGCCGGCGAGCAGCGTCGACACCCCCCACACGACCGCGGACGCCGAGACGATGAGGAGCACGCCGGTGCGGTCCATCCGCAGCGGGCCCGCCGGGTCCGTCGCGTAGCTCTGGATGTACCCGCCCGTCGTCATGTAGCCGACGGCGCCGTTGCCCGCGAAGACGAGCGCGGCGACGACGACCACCGGGAGGTGCCCGCGGAGGAGCACGCCGACGGGCGCGGACGCCGCCGCACCCCGCTCGACGATCTCGGTGAACACCGGGGACTCCTCGACGCCGTGCCGGACGAGGTAGCCGACGACGACGAGGACGGCGCTCACGAGGAACGGGATGCGCCAGCCCCAGGCGGTGAACGCGTCACCCGGCGCGATGACGGACACGAGGCCGAGCGCCCCGGACGCCATGAGCAGGCCGATCGGCACGCCCACCTGGGGTCCGGAGCCGTAGAGGCCCCGGCGGTCGACGGGGGCGTGCTCGACGGACATGAGCACGGCACCGCCCCACTCCCCGCCGGCGGACACGCCCTGGAGGACGCGGAGGACGATGAGCAGGACGGGAGACCAGACGCCGATGCTGGCGTACGTCGGCAGTAGGCCGATGAGGGTGGTCGACGCCCCCATGCACAGGAGCGTGACCATGAGGACGGTCCGCCGGCCGATGCGGTCGCCGTAGTGGCCGGCCAGCAGGGCGCCGAACGGCCGGACGAGGAAGGACAGGCCGACGGTGAGGAAGGACACGACCGTCGCGGCGGCCGGCCCGAGGGGGGCGAAGACGACGGTGCGGAACACCAGGCCCGCCGCGGCCGCGTAGAGGAAGTAGTCGTACCACTCGATCGCGGTCCCGACGGTCGTCGCGGCGACGACCCGCCGGCGCTCCGCGATCGTGATGCCCCGTGCGGGCGCCGTGACTGACATGTCCACCATGTCGGCCTCCTAGTGATGTCACCTGTTGGACAGAATGTTTGTGATCCACACCACTTGTGGACCTGCGGACGATCATATACGATCTGGTTTCATACACAAGACCTTTTCGGTCACAAGACATCACACGCGAGGGCTCCCGCCGGGGGGCGGACGGAGGCACGGACGCACCATGCACGACACAACGCCGCACACCGGGACCGGGCCGGGGCAGCTGCCCTCCCCCTCCACGGTCATCGCCGTCCACGTCGACTACGTCTCCCGGGCCCGCCAGCGGGGGCGGACGCCGTCGACCCCCTCCTACTTCCTCAAGTCCGTCGGCTCCCTCTCCCGGACCGGCGAGCCCGTCGCGCGCCCCGCGGGGACCGAACTCCTCGGCTTCGAGGGGGAGATCGCCCTCGTCATCGGCAGCCGCGCCCACCGGGTCCCGCTCGCGGAGGCCTGGTCCCACGTCGGGGCCGTGACCGCGGCGAACGACGTCGGGCTGTACGACTACCGCACCGCCGACAAGGGCTCGAACGTCCGCTCCAAGAGCCGGGACGGCTTCACCCCGCTCGGCCCGGAGCTCATCGACGCCCGGACCGTCGACCCCACCGCCCTCCGCGTGCGCACGTGGCTCAACGGCACGCTCGTCCAGGAGGGCCGGACCGGCGACGAGGACCTCCTCTTCCCCCTCCCGCAGCTCGTCGCCGACCTCTCCCAGCACCTCACCCTCGAACCGGGCGACGTCATCCTCACCGGCACCCCGGCGGGCGCCGGCGTCGCCGTCCCCGGTGACGTCCTCGAGGTCGAGGTCGACGCCCCCGACACCCCCGGCCACCCCACCTCCGGGCGGCTCCGCACCCCGGTCACCGAGGGTCCCGGGGACTTCGACCCCGCGCTCGGCGCCCTGCCCCACGTCGACGACCGGCAGCGCGAGGACGCCTGGGGCGACCGCGCCGCCGCCGGGCTCGACGCCGCGGACCGCGGGCTCCGCGCGGCGTTCGACGGGCTGCCCACCGCGGGGGTCTCGGCCGAGCTGCGCCGGCGGGGGATCGACCGGTGCGTCGTCGAGGGGGTGCGGCCGCTCACCGCCGGGCGGGGGTTCGTCGGCGTCGCCCGGACGCTGCGGTTCCTGCCCGGACGGGAGGATCTCGTCAGCGCGCGGGGCGGCGGGTACAACGCCCAGAAGCGGGCGTTCGACGCGCTCCGCGAGGGCGAGGTGCTCGTCATCGACGCCGGTGAGGACCCCACGGCGGGCACCCTCGGCGACGTCCTCGCGCTGCGGGCGCGGCACCTCGGCGCCGCGGGCGTCGTCACCGACGGCGGGGTCCGGGACTCCGCCGCCGTCGCCGCGACCGGCCTGCCGGTGTTCACCCGCACCCCCCACCCGGCGGTCCTCAGCCGCCGCCACGTCCCGTGGGACGCCGACCTCCCGGTCGCGTGCGGCGGGACGACGGTCGTGCCCGGCGACATCGTCCTCGGGGACGACGACGGCGTCGTCGTCGTGCCCCGGGACATCGCCGCCGACGTCGCGCGCGTCGCGGCGGAGAAGGAGCGCCAGGACGCGTGGGTCGCCGCGCGGGTCGCCGAGGGCAACCCGGTCGACGGGCTCTTCCCCCCGACCGGCCGCTGGGCCGAGGCCTGGGAGCGTGAGCGGTGAACGGCACGGCACACACGACACACACGGCCCCGTCCCGCGCGGGGAAGACCGAGCGGGCCTACCGGTGGATCCGGGAACGGATCCACAACCACGAGTTCGCCCCGGGCCACCGGCTCGTGCTCAGCAGCCTCGCCGAGGAGCTCGGCGTGAGCGTCGTCCCCGTCCGGGAGGCGATCCGGCAGCTCGAAGCCGAGGACCTGGTGACCTTCGAACGCAACGTCGGGGCCCGGGTCGCGATGGTCGACGGCCGGAGCTACGCGGAGACCATGGAGGTCGTCGCCTACCTCGAGGAGGCGGCGACGGCGCTGGCCGTCCCGCGGCTCACCGCCCTCGACCTCGACGACGCCGAGGAGTGCAACGCCGAGATGGCGGCGCTCCTCGACGACCTCGACCCCCGCCGGTTCACGCTCCTCAACCGCCGGTTCCACAGCATCCTCTTCCGGCGGTCGCCGAACACCCGGCTCCGGGAACTGCTCACGACCGAGTGGGACCGGCTCGACCACCAGCGGGAGTCCACCTTCGCCTTCGTGCCGGAGCGGGCCCCCGCGTCGGTCGCGGAGCACACCCGCATCGTCGACCTCATCCGGGCCGGCGCCGACCCCGCCTACGTCGGGCAGGTCGCCCGCCGGCACCGGATGGCGACCCTCGAGGCCTGCCTCGAGCGCGCCCCGGGGTCCCACACCCACCAGAACCGCAGAAAGGCCACATCATGACCACCACCGCACCGACGCCCCCGGCGGGCGTCCCGGACCGCATCCGCCACTACATCGGCGGCCGGTTCACCGACTCCGTGGACGGCGGCACGTTCGACGTGCTCGAACCGGTCGGCAACACGACGTACGTCACCGCCGCCTCCGGCCAGAAGGCGGACATCGACGCCGCCGTCGCCGCCGCCCGCACCGCGTTCGAGGAGGGCCCGTGGGCCCGGGCCCTCCCCCGGGAGCGCTCCCGGGTGCTCCACCGCATCGCCGACCTCGTCGAGAGCCGCGAGGACGAGCTCGCGGAGATGGAGACCTTCGACTCCGGCCTGCCGATCAGCCAGTCCCGCGGGCAGGCCCGGCGCGCCGCGGAGAACTTCCGGTTCTTCGCCGACCTCATCGTCGCCCAGGCCGACGACGCCTACAAGGTGCCCGGCCGCCAGATCAACTACGTCAACCGCAAGCCGATCGGCGTCGCCGGGCTCATCACACCGTGGAACACGCCGTTCATGCTCGAGTCGTGGAAGCTCGCGCCGTCGATCGCGACGGGCAACAGCGTCGTCCTCAAGCCGGCGGAGTTCACCCCGCTGTCCGCGCAGCTCTGGCCGGGGATCTTCGAGGAGGCCGGGCTGCCCGAGGGCGTGTTCAACCTCGTCAACGGCTTCGGCGAGAGCGCCAGCGACGCGCTCGTCAAGCACCCGGACGTCCCGCTCATCTCCTTCACCGGGGAGTCGCGGACGGGCCAGATCATCTTCGGCAACGCCGCCCCGTACCTCAAGGGGCTGTCGATGGAGCTCGGGGGCAAGTCCCCCGCCGTCGTCTTCGCCGACGCCGACCTCGACACCGCCATCGACGCGACGATCTTCGGCGTGTTCTCGCTCAACGGCGAGCGCTGCACCGCCGGCTCCCGCATCCTCGTCCAGCGGCCCGTGTACGACGAGTTCGTCGAGCGGTACGCCGCCCAGGCCTCCCGCGTGCGCGTCGGCCTGCCCCACGACCCGGAGACCGAGGTCGGGGCGCTCGTCCACCCGGAGCACTACGAGAAGGTCATGAGCTACGTCGAGCTCGGCAAGTCCGAGGGCCGGCTCGTCGCCGGCGGCGGGCGCCCGGAGGGGTTCGACGAGGGCAACTTCGTCGCCCCGACGGTCTTCGCCGACGTGCCGCCGACGGCGCGGATCTTCCGGGAGGAGATCTTCGGCCCGGTCGTCGCCATCACCCCGTTCGACACGGACGAGGAGGCGGTCGCCCTGGCCAACGACACGGACTACGGCCTCGCCGCCTACATCTGGACCAGTGACCTGCGCCGCGCCCACACCGTGGCCCAGGCGGTCGAGAGCGGGATGGTCTGGCTCAACTCGAACAACGTCCGCGACCTGCGCACCCCGTTCGGCGGGGTGAAGGCCTCCGGTCTCGGCCACGAGGGCGGCTACCGGTCCATCGACTTCTACACCGACCAGCAGGCGGTGCACATCAACCTCGGCGAGGTCCACAACCCCGTCTTCGGGCGCGACACCTCCGCCTGACCACCCGTCCACACACCAGGGAGAACAGTCATGACCCCCTCACCCACACCCACCCCGTCGGTCCCCGACATCCTCCGCTGCGCCTACATGGAGATCGTCGTCTCCGACCTCGCCCGGTCGCGGGAGTTCTACGTCGACGTCCTCGGTCTCACGGTCAGCCGTGAGGAGGACGACGCCCTCTACCTCCGCGCCGCGGAGGAGTTCATCCACCACAACCTCGTGCTGCGCGTCGGGCCGGAGCCGGCCGTCGCCGTCTTCGCCTACCGGGTCCGGTCGGCGGCCGACGTCGACCGCGCGGAGGAGTACTACCGCGCCCTCGGCTGCCGCGTCGAGCGCCGCGCCGACGGGTTCGTCCACGGTGTCGGCGACGCGGTGCGCGTCGAGGACCCGCTGGGCTTCCCGCTCGAGTTCTTCCACGGCATCGAGCACGCCGAGCGGCTCGCCTGGCGCTACGACCTCCACACCCCGGGCTGCCTCGTCCGCCTCGACCACTTCAACCAGGTCACCCCGGACGTGCCGAAGGGCGTGGAGGTCATGGAGGCCCTCGGCTTCCAGGTCACCGAGGACATCCAGGACGCGGAGGGCACGCAGTACGCGGCGTGGCTGCGCCGCAAGCCGACCGTCCACGACACCGCCATGACCGGCGGCGACGGCCCGCGGATGCACCACGTGGCCTTCGCCACCCACGAGAAGCACAACATCCTCGCCATCTGCGACCGGCTCGGCGCGCTCCGCCGCTCCGACGCCATCGAGCGCGGCCCGGGGCGGCACGGCGTCTCCAACGCCTTCTACCTGTACCTCCGGGACCCCGACGGGCACCGCGTCGAGATCTACACCCAGGACTACTACACGGGTGACCCGGACAACCCCCGGGTGACGTGGGACGTCCACGACAACCAGCGCCGCGACTGGTGGGGCACGCCCGTCGTGCCCTCGTGGTACACCGACGCCTCCCGGGTGCTCGACCTCGACGGCAACCCCGTCCCGCTCGTCACCCGCGAGGACCCGTCGGAGATGGCGCAGACGATCGGCGCCGACGGCTTCGCCTACACCCGCCCCGGCGAGGAGCTGCCGTCGTGGAAACGGCGCCCCGCGCCCGACGCCACCCCGGACGCCGGGGCCTGAGCCCCACCCACCCACCGACCTGAACGACCTGAAGGAGGCACACAGTGCTGGAACCGGCCACCCTCGACACCATCGCCGCCGAGCTCGCCACCGCCGAACGGGACCGGACGACCGTGCCGCTGCTCACGGCACGCCACCCGGACATGACGGTGGAGGACTCCTACGCCGTCCAGCAGGCCTGGACCCGGCGCGCCGTCGCGGCGGGGCGTCGCGTCGTCGGCCGGAAGATCGGCCTGACCTCGAAGGTCATGCAGGACGCGACCGGGATCACCGAACCGGACTACGGGACGATCCTCGCCGACCAGGTCCACGAGACGGGCGCGGTCGTCGAGCACTCCCGGTACTCGAACGTGCGCATCGAGGTGGAGCTCGCCTTCATCCTCGGGGCCCCGCTCGAGGGTCCGGGGACGACGCTGACCGACGTCCTCCGCGCCACCGAGTACGTCACCCCGGCCCTGGAGATCCTCTCCTCCCGGGTGGACATGGAGGGCCGGACGATCGTCGACACGATCGCGGACAACGCCGCGCTCGGCGGGGTCGTCCTCGGCGGGCGTCCGGTCCGCCCGGACGCCGTCGACCTGCGGTGGGTCTCCGCGGTCCTCCACCGCAACGGGGTCGTCGAGGAGTCCGGCGTCGCCGCGGCGGTCCTCGACCACCCGGCGCGCGGGGTCGCGTGGCTCGCCGACCGGCTCGCCGGCCACGGGGAGTCCCTCGAGGCCGGGCAGGTCATCCTCGCCGGGTCCTTCACCCGGCCCGTGTGGGTGTACCCCGGGGACACCGTCCAGGTGGACTACCGGGAGCTGGGGGTGGTGACGTGCAGTCTCCGCTAGAGCTCCCGCCGACGTTCGCCGACCGGCTCGCCGGCCCCCGGCCGCTCACCGGCATGTGGGTGTCCTCCGGGTCCGCGACGGCGGCGGAGATCCTCGCCGCGTCCGGCCTGGACTGGCTCCTCATCGACGGGGAGCACTCCCCCTACGACCTCGGCACGGTGACGGACCTGCTCCGGGCCGTCGCCCCGTACCCGGCGACGCCCGTCGTCCGGGTGCCCGTCGGGGACACCACCGTCATCAAGCGGTACCTCGACCTCGGCGCCCAGAACCTCATGGTCCCGATGGTGGACTCCGCGGCGGACGCCGAGGCCGTCGTCCGGGCCACCCGCTACCCGCCGGAGGGGGTGCGGGGCGTCGGCAGCGCCCTCGCCCGCTCGGCCCGCTGGAACCTCGTGCCCGGCTACCTCGCGCGCGCGGCCCGGACGGTGAGCGTCACCGTCCAGGTCGAGTCCGCCGCCGCCGTCGACGCGGCCGCGGACATCGCCTCCGTCGAGGGCGTCGACGCGGTCTTCGTCGGCCCGTCCGACCTCGCCGCGTCGATGGGGCACCTGGGCGACCAGTCCCACCCGGACGTCGTCGCCGCGGTGACCCGCGCGCTCGACGCCGTCCGCGGGACCGGCACCCCGGTCGGGGTCAACGCCTTCGACCTCACCCTCGCGCGCCGGTACGTCGACGCCGGCGCGTCCTTCGTCCTCGTCGGGGCCGACGTGCAGCAGCTCGCCGCGTCGGCCGTCACCCTCGCCGGGACCTTCCGCGGCGGGGACCCCGGCACCGCCACCACCGGCACCACCGACCCCACGAAAGGCTGACGCCCGTGAACCCCCCGACCCCCCTCAGAACCCTGCCCCCGGACGTCCCCACCGGCCTCCTCATCGGCGGGACCTGGCGTGACGGCGGCGACGAGCCGCTGGCCGTCGAGAACCCGGCGACGGAGACGACGCTCACGCACGTCGCCACGGCCACCGCCGGGGACGTCACCGCCGCCCTCGACGCCGCGTGCGCCGCCCAGGAGGACTGGGCGCGCACCCCGTCGGCGACCCGCGCGGCGCTCCTCGGCCGCGCCTTCGAGGCCGTGACGGAGCGGGCGGAGGACTTCGCCACGGTCATGACCCTGGAGATGGGCAAGACCCTCGCGGAGGCCCGGACCGAGGTCACGTACGGCGCGTCCTACCTGCGGTGGTTCGCCGGCGAGGCGGACCGGGACTTCGGCCGGTACGCGCCGTCGCCGGCGGGGGCGCTCCGCGTCCTCACGCTGCGGCGTCCCGTCGGCCCCTGCCTCCTCATCACCCCGTGGAACTTCCCGCTGGCGATGGCGACCCGCAAGATCGCCCCGGCCCTCGCGGCGGGGTGCACGATGGTCCTCAAGCCGGCGTCGCTCACGCCGCTGACGTCGCTGCTGCTCGCGGACGTGCTCACGGAGGCCGGCCTGCCGCCGGGGGTGCTCAACGTCGTGTCGTCGCAGCGGGCGTCGACGGTGTCCGGCACGCTCATGACCGACCCCCGGCTGCGGAAGGTCTCGTTCACGGGCTCGACGCCGGTGGGCCAGGTGCTGCTGCGGCAGGCGGCGGACCGGGTGCTGCGCACGTCGATGGAGCTCGGCGGGAACGCGCCGTTCCTCGTCTTCCCGGACGCGGACCTCGACGCCGCGGTGGCCGGGGCCGTCGCCGCGAAGATGCGCAACGGCGGCCAGGCGTGCACGGCGGCGAACCGGTTCCTCGTCCACGAGGACGTCGCCGCGGAGTTCACGGCCGCGTTCGGCGAGACCGTCGGGCGGCTCACGGTCGGTGACGGCACGGACCCGGCCACGGACTGCGGCCCGCTCGTCGACGGCCGCGCGGTCGCGTCGGTCACTGAGCTCATCGACGACGCCGTGTCCCGCGGGGCCCGGGTCGTCACGGGCGGGGACGCGCCGGCGGGTCCCGGCCACTACGTCCGGCCGACGGTCCTCGCGGACGTGCCCGCCGACGCGCGGGTCGTCCGGGAGGAGATCTTCGGCCCGGTCGCGCCGGTCCAGACCTTCCGCACCGAGGAGGAGGCCGTGGCCATGGCGAACGACACCGAGTACGGCCTCGCGTCGTACGTCTTCACCGGCGACCACGACCGGGTGCTGCGGCTGTCGGAGTCCCTGGAGTTCGGCCTGCTCGGCGCGAACGCCGGGGTGATCTCGGACGCCTCGGCCCCGTTCGGCGGGGTGAAGATGTCCGGCACGGGCCGGGAGGGCGGCCCCGAGGGCCTGGAGGAGTACACGTCGGTCCGGTACGTCGGCTACCCGGACCCGTGGCGGTGACGGGCGGCCGCCCGGCCCCTACACTGGCCGCATGACCACTCAGGAGATCTCCGTCTCCCGCACCGTCGCCGCCGCCCCGGACCGGGTGTGGCAGATCGTCTCCGACCTCGGTGCGATGGGGCGGCGCAGTCCGCAGTGCCGCAGCATGACCGTCCTCGGGTCCCGCACGGGTCCGGGGACGGTCACCGTCAACGTCAACCGGCGCGGCCCGCTGGTGTGGGTGACGTGGGCGGTCGTCACCCGGTGGCGCCGCGACGAGGTCGTCGAGTTCCGGATCCCCCTCAACGGCTCGCGGTGGCGGTTCGAGCTCGCCCCCGCCGGGGAGGGCACGCTCGTCACGGAGCGCCGGCTCGTGGAGGGGAGGACGACGCCGCTCTCCCGGGTGGCGGTCGCGCTCGCCCTCGGTGGGGAGGCGTCGTTCGAGCGGGAGCTCCGCGCGGGCATGGAGGCGACGCTCGACGCCGTCGCCCGGGAGGCGGAGGCCGCGCCGTGACGTGCGGGGACCGCCACCCGGCAGGGTAGACTGACCCGCTGACAGACCGTTCACGTGAAAGGACAGGAAACGATGGCGCTCACCGTCACCATCGAGGTCCCCAAGGGGTCCCGCAACAAGTACGAGATCGACCACGAGACGGGGCAGGTGCACCTCGACCGGTACCTGTTCACCGCGATGGGCTACCCGGCGGACTACGGGTTCATCCCGGGCACCCTCGGTGAGGACGGCGACCCGCTCGACGCGCTCGTCATCATGCCGGAGCCGGTGTTCCCGGGTGTCGCCGTGAAGGCCCGCCCGGTCGGCGTGTTCAAGATGACCGACGAGGCCGGCGGGGACGACAAGCTCCTCTGCGTCCTCGACGACGTCCGCTACGAGCGCTTCCGGGACATCTCCGACGTCGACCAGTTCACCCGCGACGAGATCGAGCACTTCTTCGTCCACTACAAGGACCTCGAGCCGGGCAAGTCCGTGCAGGGCTCCGGCTGGGGTGACGCGGCGGAGGCGCAGCGCATCCTCGACGAGGCCGTCGCGCGCCACGGCTGAGGTCGGCGCGGGTACACTGTGGCGGCATGAGTGACTTCGAGACCGTGCAGCCCACAGACGTGCCCGAGGGCGCCCAGCTCATCGACATCCGGGAGCCGGACGAGTTCGCGTCGGGTCACGCCCGCGGGGCCGTGAACCTCCCCCTCTCCGAGCTCCAGGCCCGGTACGGCGAGCTCGACCTCGACCGGGACATCTACCTCATCTGCCTCTCCGGCGGCCGGTCCTCCCGGGCCGCCGCGTGGCTGGAGCAGAACGGCGTCGAGGCGATCAACGTCGCCAACGGCACCGCCGGGTGGCGGGACGCCGGACTGCCGATGGAGACCCCGGGCGCGTGACACCCGGTCCCGGAACCCCCGGATTACTGGGTAACCCCTACAATTACCGCTCCCACGCTTTTGCGCGGTAGCATCGGCCCATGGCCGAATCCCTCCCTCTCCCCCCGGACCTCCTGTCCTCCCCGTCGTTCCAGCTCGAGCGCCTCCGCCGTCGCACCCGCGACGTCGTCGAGGCCGAGCTGGCGACGAAAGGGTTCAACCTCCGGGAGTACTGGGTGCTGACGTGCCTCGTGGCGGGCGACGCGGCGAGCCAGTCCGCCCTCGGCGAGGTCCTCGGCGTCGACCGCTCGGACATGGTCCGGCTCGTCGACGCCCTCGAGAAGCGCAGCCTCGCCAAGCGCGTCAAGGACCCGGCGGACCGCCGGCGCCAGATCATCTCCGTGACGAAGAAGGGCCGCAAGGCCCACGCGGAGCTGCGCCCCCTCGTCCACGACGCCGAGGACGCCGCGCTCGACGAGTCCACGTCGAAGCAGCTCAAGCACCTCAAGAAGCTCGCGAAGTCCATCATCGCCGCCGAGGACGACTGACGTGACGGTCCCCCCGCAGTACCTCCGCTCCGCCGCGGCCCCCGCCCCGCGGAACCTCGTCGACGTCCTCCGCGCCACCGCCGCGCGCTGGCCGGACGCCGCGGCCGTCGACGACGGCCGGGGCGTCCTCAGCTACGCCGAGCTCGTCGCCGAGGTCGAGGACGGCGCCCGCCGTCTCGCGGCGCTCGGGGTCCGGCGCGGGGACCGCGTCGGCGTGCGGATGCCCTCGGGGGACCGCGCCCTCTACACCGCGATCCTCTCCGTCCTCGCCGCCGGGGCCGCCTACGTCCCCGTCGACGCCGACGACCCGGAGGAGCGCGCCGAGCTCGTCTTCGGCGAGGCGGGGATCGTCGTCCTCCACGGTCCCGACGGACCCGTCCGCACCGACGGCACACCCCCGCCGGACACCGACCCGGACACCGCGCCGGAGCCCGACGGCCCGACGCCGGACAGCGACGCCTGGATCATCTTCACCTCCGGCTCGACGGGCCGCCCGAAGGGCGTCGCCGTCACCCACCGCAGCGCCGCGGCGTTCGTCGACGCCGAGGCGGACCTGTTCTGCCGCGACGAGCCGCTCGGCCCGGACGACCGGGTGCTCGCCGGCCTGTCCGTCGCCTTCGACGCGTCGTGCGAGGAGATGTGGCTCGCGTGGCGGCACGGCGCGTGCCTCGTCCCCGCGCCCCGGGCGCTCGTCCGCTCGGGCGTCGACCTCGGACCGTGGCTCATCTCCCGGGGCGTCACCGTCGTCTCCACCGTCCCCACCCTCGCGGGCCTGTGGCCGGACGAGGCGCTCGACGCCGTCCGCCTCCTCATCTTCGGCGGCGAGGCGTGCCCGCCGGAGCTCGCCGCCCGGCTCGCGACCCCGGACCGGGAGCTGTGGAACACCTACGGCCCGACGGAGGCGACGGTCGTCGCGTGCGCCGCGCCGATGGACGGCGTCTCCCCCGTGTCGATCGGCCTGCCGTTGGCCGGCTGGGACCTCGCCGTCGTCGACGCGGACGGCGCCCCCGTGCCCGTCGGCGGCACCGGTGAGCTCGTCATCGGCGGCGTGGGCCTGGCCCGCTACCTCGACCCGGAGAAGGACGCGGAGAAGTACGCCCCGGCCCCGACCCTCGGCTGGGAGCGGGCGTACCGCTCCGGCGACCACGTCCGGCTCGAGGAGGACGGCCTGTACTTCGTCGGCCGCGTCGACGACCAGGTGAAGATCGGCGGCCGCCGCATCGAGCTCGGGGAGGTCGACGCCGCGTGTTCCGCGGTGCCGGGCGTCCGCTCGTCCGCGGTCGTCGTCCGGACGACCGGGGGCGGCGACCGCGTGCTCGTCGCCTACGTCTCCGGCGACGTCACCCCGGACGACGCCCGCGCCCACCTGCGGGACAGCCTCCCCGCGGCGATGGTGCCGCGCGTGTGCGTGCTCGACGAGCTGCCCGTGACGACGTCCGGCAAGGTCGACCGGAAGGCCCTGCCGTGGCCGCTGCCCGCGCAGGGGCCGGCGGGCGACGGCTTCTCCACCCCCACCGAGGAGTGGCTCGGCCGGCTGTGGTCGGAGTCCCTCGGCACGGAGGTCGCGGACGCGGACGCGGACTTCTTCTCCCTCGGCGGCACGTCCCTCGGCGCGGCGACGCTCGTCGCCCGCGTCCGCGAGGTCGCCCCGACGGTGTCGGTGCGCGACCTCTACGACCGCAGCCGGCTCGGGGCCTTCGCCGCCTTCGTCGACGACCACACGACCGGGGCGGCGGAGGACACCCCGCTGCCCCGGCCCGTCGGCGCGCGGACGCGCCTGCTCCAGGCGCTCATCCAGGTTCCCGCGATGACGCTCGTCGGGGCGCGGTGGCTGACGTGGCTGCTCGTCGCCGACGCGGTGCTCGGCGTCGGCGGGGTGCCGTGGTGGCTCGCGCTCGCCGCCGTCGTGGTCGTCGTCACCCCCCTCGGCCGCCTGCCGCTGAGCGCGGCGGCCGTCCGCCTCGTCACCCGCGGCGTCACCGCCGGCGACCACCCGCGGGGCGGCTCCGTCCACCTGCGGCTGTGGGCGGCGGAACGGATCGCGGACACGTCCGGCGCGCGCGGCCTCGCCGGCGCGACGTGGATCACGACGTACGCCCGGTGGCTCGGCGCGGACGTCGGCCGGGGTGTCCAGCTCCACACGCTGCCCCCGGTGACGGGGATGCTCACCCTCGGCGACCACTGCTCCGTCGAGCAGGAGGTCGACCTCCGCGGGTACTGGGTCGACGGGGACGTCGTCCACGTCGGCCCCGTCAGCGTCGGCCCGGGCGCGACGGTCGGGGCCCGCTCCACCCTCCTGCCGGGCACGCGGATCGGCCGCGACGCCCACGTCGAGGCGGGGTCCTGCGTCACGGGCGACCGGAAGGTCAAGGCCCGGAGCCGGTGGGCCGGCTCGCCGGCCGCGAAAGTCGGCCGGGCGCGGCACCGCTTCCCGGACCAGGCCCCGCCGCGCCGCCGGCACTGGGTCGCGGTGTACGGCGTGAGCAGCGTCGTCCTCGACCTGCTCCCCCTCGTCGCCCTCCTCGTCGGCGCGGCGGCGGACCTCGCGGCGACGACGGCGCTCACGGGCACGCCCCTGTCCGGCGCGGACGCGGGCTGGGTGCTCACGGCGGTGCTCCTCGGCGCCCCGGCCGGGCTCGTCGTCTTCGCCGCGTACACCGCGCTGACGTGGCTGCTCGTGCGGCTGCTGTCGCTGGGCCTCCGGCCCGGGGTGTGGCCGGTGCGCAGCCACCGGGGCTGGCGGGTGTGGGCCGTCGAGCGGCTCATGGACGCCGCCCGGACGCACCTGTTCCCCCTGTACGCCGCGCAGCTCACCCCGGCGTGGTTCCGGAGCCTCGGCGCGACCGTCGGCCGGGACGCGGAGATCTCCACCGCGGTCATGGTCCCCCGGTTCACCGAGGTGCGCGACGGGGCGTTCCTCGCCGACGACACGATGGTCGGCGGCTACGAGCTCGGCGGGGGCGGCTGGCTCCTCACGGGGCCGACGCGCGTCGGCAAGCGGTCGTTCCTCGGCAACTCGGGCATCGCCGCCCCGCAGCGCACGTTGAAGAAGAACAGTCTCGTCGCGGTGCTCTCGTCGACGCCGCGGAAGGCGAAGGCCGGGTCGAACTGGCTGGGCAGCCCGCCGGAGCGGCTGCGTCGGGTCGAGGTGGACACCGGGGGGTCCGACGAACGCACCTACCGGCCGTCGTTCCGGCTCAAGGCCGCGCGCGGGGTCGTGGAGACGCTGCGGCTCACCGCCCCGATGACGTCCGCGCTCATCGCGGCGGCGGTCCTCGCGGGCCTGCAGTGGCTGCTCGTCGCCGCCGGCGGCGGGCTCGGCGGGGCGGCGGTGGCGCTCGTCCTGTCCGGCCCGGTGCTCGCCGCCGCGGGCGCGGTCGCCGCCGTCGTCACCGTCGCCGTGAAGTGGCTGTGCGTCGGGCGGATCCGGGCGGGCGACCACCTGCTGTGGTCGGGGTTCGTGTGGGTCAACGAGCTCCAGGACCAGTTCGTCGAGACGGTCGCGGGGCCGTGGTTCCTCAGCCACACCTCGGGCACGGCGAGCCTGTCGGTGTTCCTCCGCGCGCTCGGCGCCCGGATCGGGCGCGGGGCGTGGATCGAGAGCTACTGGCTGCCGGAGGCGGACCTCTGCGAGATCGGCCGGGGCGCGACCGTCGGCCCCGGGTGCGTCGTGCAGACCCACCTGTTCCAGGACCGGGTCATGAGCCTCGACCGGGTGACCGTCGGGGACGGGGCGACGCTCGGCCCGCACTCCGTCGCCCTCCCGGCGTCGTCCCTCGGCGCGGGGACGACGGTCGGCCCGGCGTCACTGGTCATGCGCGGCGACCGGCTGCCCGCGCACACCCGGTGGCAGGGCAACCCCGTGGAGACGGTCGCCGACTAGTCGCCGATCTGGTCCCGGCCCCGCTTGACGATCCGCGGGTCCGGCTCCCCCACGACGGCGTGGTCCTTGCCCGTGTACTCGAACTTGCTGAGGACGTAGCGCATGGCGTTGATGCGGGCGCGCTTCTTGTCGTTCGACTTGATGGTGATCCACGGCGACTCGTTGGTGTCCGTGTACCGGAACTGCTCCTCCTTCGCCCGGGTGTAGTCGTCCCACCGGTCGAGGGAGGCGAGGTCCATGGGCGAGAGCTTCCACTGGCGGACCGGGTCGACCTGGCGGATCGCGAAGCGGGTGCGCTGCTCGGTCCGCGTGACGGAGAACCACAGCTTCGTCAGGCTGATGCCCGAGCCCATGATCATGTTCTCCAGCATCGGCACCTCGCGGAGGAACTCCGCGTGCTGCTCGTTCGTGCAGAAGCCCATGACCCGTTCGACACCGGAGCGGTTGTACCAGGAGCGGTCGAAGAAGACGATCTCCCCGCCCGCCGGGAAGTTCTGGATGTACCGCTGGAAGTACCAGGAGGTCGCCTCCCGGGGGGACGGCTTCTCCAGGGCGACGGTCCGGGCGCCGCGGGGGTTGAGGTGCTCGTTGAAGCGCTTGATCGTGCCGCCCTTGCCGGCGGCGTCCCGGCCCTCGAAGAGGATGATGTGCTTCTGGCCGGTCTCCTTCGTCCAGTTCTGCCACTTCAGCAGTTCGATCTGGAGGGAGCGCTTCGTCGTCTCGTACTCGTCGCGGCTCATCCGCTCGTCGTAGGGGTAGTTCTCACGCCAGGTGTCGACGCGGTGACCGTCCGGGGTGATGAGGACGGGGTCGTCCTCGTCCGAGTCGTCGACGATGTACCCCTCGGTCGCCGCGAGGTCGACGACGTGGAAGCCCTCCCCCGGGGTGTCCGCCGAGCCGTCACGTGGTCCGCTGCTGTTCGCCATGGGCTCCATCGTAGTGGCACGACCGGCCCCGGCACCGGACAACGGCGGTGGGTGCACCCGCGGACACGCGAAAGGCCCGGCACAGAGGCCGGGCCTTTGATCCACACCTCACCGGCGTGGACCGCGAGCTCCCGATTACTTGGTGGAGCTGGACACGACGGTGAGGACGTCCTTGAGGCCGGAGAAGAGGTCCTTCAGGCCGGAGAAGAAGGTCTTGACCTGGCCGACGATGTCGAGGATCTGCTGCATGGGGTACTCCTTCGATGAGGCGCCGGCCCCTGTGGCGGACCGGCGGAACAGTGTGGAGGCACCCATGGTCAGGTGCCCGCCAAGAAGATTAGCACCACATCTGCAGCGCGCAAGTCGGACGGGGTCAGAAGCCGCCCATGCCGCCCATCTCGTCGCCGCCCGGCATCGCCGGGGCGCCCTCGGGCTCCGGCTTGTCGGCGACGACGGCCTCGGTCGTGAGGAAGAGCGCCGCGATGGAGGCGGCGTTCTGCAGCGCGGAGCGGGTGACCTTCACCGGGTCGGAGATGCCGACCTCGAGGAGGTCGACGTACTCGCCCGTCGCGGCGTTGAGGCCGCGGCCCCGGTCGAGGTTCGCGACCTTGTCGACGACGACGCCCGGCTCGAGGCCCGCGTTGTGCGCGATCTGCTTCAGCGGGGAGGACAGCGCGGCGCGGACGATCTGCACGCCCGTCGCCTCGTCGCCCTCGAGGCCGAGGTTGTCGTCGAGCACGTGCGCGGCCTGGAGCAGCGCGGCGCCGCCACCGGCGACGATGCCCTCCTCCGCGGCGGCCTTCGCGTTGCGCACGGCGTCCTCGATGCGGTGCTTGCGCTCCTTGAGCTCGACCTCGGTCGCGGCACCGACCTGGAGGACGGCGACGCCGCCGGAGAGCTTCGCGAGCCGCTCCTGCAGCTTCTCCCGGTCGTAGTCGGAGTCCGCGTTCTCGATCTCCTGGCGGATCTGCTTGATCCGGCCGGCGAGCTGCTCGGAGGAGCCGGCGCCGTCGACGATCGTCGTGTCGTCCTTCGTGACGACGACCTTGCGGGCCGAGCCGAGCAGCGGCAGGTCGGCGGTCTCGAGGGAGAGGCCGACCTCCTCGGCGATGACCTGGCCGCCGGTGAGGATGGCGATGTCCTGGAGCTGGGCCTTGCGGCGGTCACCGAAGCCCGGGGCCTTGACGGCGACGGACTTGAACGTGCCGCGGATCTTGTTGACGACGAGGGTGGACAGGGCCTCGCCCTCGATGTCCTCGGCGACGATGAGCAGCGGCTTGCCGGACTGCATGACCTTCTCGAGCAGCGGGAGCAGGTCCTTGACGGACGAGATCTTCGAGGAGACGAGGAGGATGTAGGGGTCCTCCAGGACGGCCTCGCCGCGCTCGACGTCGGTGGCGAAGTAGCCGGAGATGTAGCCCTTGTCGAAGCGCATACCCTCGGTGACCTCGAGGTTCACGCCGAAGGCGTTGGACTCCTCGACGGTGATGACGCCGTCCTTGTTGAGCTGGCCGTCGCCGACCTTGTACATCGCCTCGGCGATGAGCTCACCGATCTTCTCGTCGGCGGCGGAGATGCCGGCGGTCGCGGCGATCTGCTCCTTGGTCTCGATCTCCTTGGCGGACGCGAGCAGCTCCGCCGTGACCTTCTCCACGCCGGCCTGGATGCCGCGCTTGATGCCCATCGGGTTGGACCCGGCGGCGACGTTGCGCAGCCCCTCCTTGACGAGGGACTGGGCCAGGACCGTGGCGGTCGTCGTGCCGTCACCGGCGACGTCGTCGGTCTTCTTCGCGACCTCCTTGACGAGCTCGGCGCCGATCTTCTCGTAGGGGTCCTCGAGCTCGATCTCCCGGGCGATGGTGACGCCGTCGTTCGTGATGGTGGGCGCACCCCACTTGCGCTCCAGGACCACGTTGCGGCCCTTGGGGCCGAGGGTGACCTTCACCGCGTCCGCCAGGGTGTTCAGACCCTTCTCGAGACCGCGGCGTGCTTCCTCGTCGAATGCAATCATCTTAGCCATGAGGCTCCTGATCCTCCGTTACAGATTTGGACGCGACACGTGCGGATCAGACCCAGCGCCCGCGACGGCACGGACGGACGGTTGTCGCGACGTCCACCCTCACTGCATCTGACTGGTGACCGTCACCGCCGGGGCCCACGGTCCCGGGTCGGACGACCCGGGATCTGGCACTCACACAGTGACAGTGCTAACCCCGTTTCTAGCAGTCCCCGTGCCCGAGTGCAAGGGATGTCGGCGGCCCCCGACGGGTTCCCGACGGGATGTCGGCGGGGCCGCGGACCCGGGTGCGTAGGGTGACGGACATGAGCACCGACAGCACCCTCACGCCCGCCGCCGCGCGGGCCGCCCTCGACGCCCAGATGCCGTTCATCCGCGACGCCCTCACCGAGCTCGTGGCCTTCCGTTCCGTCCACTCCGCCCCCGGGCTGGAGGAGGACAACGCCGCCGCCGCGGCCTGGGTCGTCTCCGCGTTCCGTGACGCAGGGGTCCCCGTCGAACCCCACCTCACCAGCGACGGGACGACGAGCGTCATCGGCCTGCGCGAACCGGCCCCGGGCCACCCGACGATCCTCCTCTACTCCCACTTCGACGTCCAGCCCGCGTCGGACACCACGCACTGGACGTCCTCCCCGTGGGAGCTCACCGAGCGCGACGGCCGGTGGTACGGCCGCGGGGCCGCCGACTGCAAGGGCAACCTCGTCATGCACCTCGGCGTCCTCCGCGCCCTCCGCGAGCTCACCCCCGACCACCCCGAGCTCGGCCGCATCGGCGTGCGCGTCGTCGTCGAGGGCTCGGAGGAGCGCGGCGGCCACGGCCTCGAGGACCTCCTCGCCGCGCGCCCGGAGCTCTTCGCCGCGGACACCTTCCTCATCGCGGACTCCGGGAACGACGCCGTCGGCGTCCCCTCCCTCTGCACCGCCCTCCGCGGCTCGGCGCCCGTGACGGTCCGGCTCCGCACGCTCGAGCAGCCCGTCCACTCCGGACAGTTCGGCGGGGCCGCCCCGGACGCCCTGCTCAGCCTCGTCCGGCTGCTCGCGACCCTCCACGACGACGACGGCCTCCTCGCCGTCGAGGGGCTCGCCTCCGACGCCCGGTGGGAGGGTCGGGGTCCCGACGCCGCCACCTTCCGGCGCGACGCCGGTGTCCTCGACGGCGTCGACCTGCCCGGCGCGGCCGCCGGCCTGCGGCCCGACGACCTCACCGTCGCCCGCGCCTCCGTGACGGTCACGGGGCTCGACGCCCTGCCCGTCGACGACCCGGTCAACGCCGTGCCCGCCGAGGCCGCGGCCGTCGTCCACCTCCGCGTGCCGCCGGGGACGGACCCGACCGCCGCGCAGGACGCGCTCGTCCGGCACCTCGAGGCGAACGTCCCGCTCCACGCCCGGCTCACCGTCGAGCGGGGCGAGGTCGCCGCGCCGTTCTCCGCCGACCTCACCGGGCCGGCGCTCGCCACGCTCTCCGACGCGCTCGCCGACGCGTACGGCCGGGACACCGACCCGGGCGTGGAGACGGTGCACATCGCCTCCGGCGGGTCGATCCCCCTGTGCACGTCCCTCCTCGCCCGGCACCCCGACGCGGAGCTCGCCCTGTTCGGCGTCGAGGAGCCCGCGTGCCGCATCCACTCCTCCGACGAGTCCGTCGACCCGACGGAGATCCACGCGATCGGCACGGCGGAGCTGCTCTTCCTCGCGCGGACGGCCGCCGCCGGACGGTGACGCGCCTTGCCCCCCGCGATGTGACCTGGCTATCATGTGCCACCATGATCATCGTTTCCCGGCGAGTAGCCCACCCGGGTGGAGGCGCGGACTGACCCCTCCACCCCGGGGTCGTCCACGCACGCTCGCCAGGGTCGGTCCACCGCACCGACCGCCCGGGACCGCCGACGGTCCCGCAGACCAAGGGAACAGTCCATGATGTTCAGCGACAGGGAAGACCACATGTCCTCCGGCACCCTCATCCGCTTCGCCCGCGCCGAGCAGGCGCAGCAGGCCCAGCCCTCCCCCGCGACGTACAGCGTGCAGCCCGGCAGCCGCCGGTCCACGTCCGTGACGTACCGCGGGGCCACCCCCACCCGCATCGAACGCCGCCGGCAGCGGACCCGCACCTACGCGGAGGACCCGTTCCGCGCCCGCTTCGGCCGCCGCCTCCCCACCGGCATGCGCCAGGAGGCCCGCGGCATGGCGTGGCGGGAGTTCGTCGCCACGTACGCCCCCGGCCGGATCCGCGTCGACGGCATCCGCTCCGTCCGCCGCGCCACCGGGCGGCACGACATCGACCTCGCGGTCACCGGCCTCCGCGCCGACGGCCACGGCACCCGCGCCGCCGTCACCGCGATGGGCACGGTGAGCGCCGTGACCCAGGTGCTCGGCGACCACGGCCGCCCCGTCGAGATCCTCGAGTTCCACCAGTACGAGATCTTCGAGGCGACGGTGACGTTCCTCTACACCGTCCACGGGACGACGCGCGTGTGGGCCGTCGGCTTCGGGGCCGACCGGGACCTCTCGATCGCCGCGGCCCTCGCGAACGCCGCGTCGCGGCTCCACCCCTGAGCGTCACACGCTCCGGCGCAGCGCCTCCACCGTGAGGTCGACCGCGGCGACCCACGCCCGCGGCTGGGTGAACCCCTCCTCCGCCCCGGCGTCGCCGCGGGTGCGGGTGCCCGGCTCGAGCGCCGCCCCCGCGGCCCGCGCGGCCGCCCGCTGGAGCTCGTAGTCCCCGCCCCGCTCCATGAGCCGGCGCACGTCCGCCAGCTCCGTCGCGCAGCCGAGCTCCGCGGCGAGGGGCGCGAGGCGGTCGAGCCACAGGTCGAGGTCCTCCCGCACGGGGCGTTCCGTCGTCTCCCGGTCGGTGATGACGAGCGCGTCGAGGCCGTAGCGCGCCGCCCGCCACTTGTTCTCCGCCACGTGCCACTGCTGGAGGGTCGGCAGCCGCTCGCCGTCCCGCCAGCGGCGCTCGTAGTGGACGACGAGGCAGTGGATGAACGCCGCGATCGCGCCGACCTCCCACACCTCCATCGTCGCGTCGGCGAACCGCACCTCGACCGTGCCGAAGCGGGACGGCCGGACGTCGAAGTGCATCGACCCGGTGTGGTTGATGACCCCGGACCGGTCCTGGTCCCGGTTGAAGTCCTCCCACTCCCCCCAGTCCCGGAACTGGTACGGCATCCCGGCCGTCGGCAGCTGCCGGTAGAGCAGCGTGCGGTTCGACGCGTAGCCGGTGTCCAGCCCCTCCCACGCCGGCGAGCTCGCCGAGAGCGCGAGGATGTGCGGGTACTGCATCATGACCGCGTTGATGACCGGCCACACCCGGTCGCGGCCGCCGACGCCGACGTGGACGTGGATGCCCCAGATGAGCATCTGGCGGCCCCACCACTGCGTGCGGTTGATGATCTCCTGGTAGCTCGACTTCCCGCTGAGCTCCTGGTCCCCCCAGTGGGCGAAGGGGTGCGTCCCCGCGGAGAAGAGGTCGACGCCGACCGCGTCCGCGCACGCGTACAGCTGGGTGAGCTGCTCGCGGAGGTCCGCGACGGCCCCGGGGACGGCCTCGTGCACCCCCGTCACCATCTCCACCGTGTTCGCGAGGAACTCGCGGGTCACCCGGTGTCCGGGGAACCGCCGGTCCATCTCGGCGACGAGCTCGGCGGCCCGCGGGGTGAGGTCACGGGTCACGGGGTCGACGAGGGCGAGCTCCCACTCGACGCCGACGGTCGGTCGGGAGGACGGAAAATCCATGTCAGGGATACTACCGCAGGTCCCGGGTCGTCACGACGACGACGTTCGAGGGGCCGGGGCCGTCGAGCATCGCCGCGCCCGCGAGCTGGCGGTCGATGCCCGCGTCCCGCTGCCGCGCGGTGATGTGGAGGTCCGCGGCGATGGCCTCGGCGGCGGCCTTCGCCTCCGCGTTCCCGCCCGGGTAGAGCACGACGGACTCCGGGAAGGCCCCGGCCTCGTCGGGGAGGTTGCCGTAGCCGGTGCGGGACCAGCGGTCCTGCTTCAGCTTCGCCGCGGTGTCGCTGGCCAGCCCCTGGACGGGGCTGTTGTTGAGGACGGTGACGACGGTGCGCCCGCGGTCGACCTCGACGTCACCGCCGGACTGCGCCGACTGGCCCGACTGGCCCGCCTGCCCCGACTGCTGCGCCGCGCCGTCCCGGCCGGACTGCTGCGACTGCTGGGCTTGGCCCGGCTGCTGTGCCGCGCCGGACTGGCCCGGCTGCTGCGCCGGCGCGGACGGGGCGGCGGGCGCGGCGGGGTCGGCCCCCTCCGTCGGCGCCGCCGCGGGCGCGGACGCCCCGGCGGCCCCGCGGCCGGGCTGCTGCGGGGACGACGCGGCGGCGGCGTCGGAGCCGTCGGCCCCGTCGTCGCCCCGGCCGGAGAAGAACGAGTACGCGCCCCAGGCGATGAGGAGCACGGCGACGGCCGTGAGGATCATGGCCAGCCCGCGGAGCGGCGGGCCGGAGCGCTCCGCCTCCGGGGCGTCGGGGTCGGGGGACGCGGCGGCCCCGGCGGGGACGGCGGCGGGGTCGTCCCCGAGGAGGAAGTCGTCGTCGTCATCGAGGGAGTGGCGTGGGCGGTGCGATGAAGTCACGCACCAATACTAACTTCAGTCACACTCCCCCGGTACCCCGCCTCCCCGGCCCGGTCCGCCCCGCCCCTCAGCCCTCCCGGCGCCGGAGCAGCGTCCGGACGAGCACCGGGTCCTCCGCCAACGCCTCCGGCCGCTCGATGAGGGCGTTGAGCTGCTGGAAGTACCGCACCGGCGTGACACCGAAGCGACGGCGGATCTCCTCGTCCCGCGCTCCCCGGCGGCGCCACCACCGCCGTTCGAAGGCGAGCATCTCCAGGTCGCGCTCGCTGAGGCGACCGTCGTCACCTCCCCTGCCCACAGCATCCATGACCCCCGATCCTACGACCCCGCCCCCGCGCCGGTTGCCCCGGGAGCACCCGGTCGGGGATTCTGTGCTCATGACAGTTCTCCCCATCGTCATCTGCGGCGACCCCGTGCTCCACACGCCGACCGCGCCCGTCACCGCGTCGCCGGAGGAGCTCGCGGAGCTCATCGCGGACATGCACGAGACCATGGACCGCGCGCACGGCGTCGGCCTCGCCGCGAACCAGGTGGGCGTCGGCTCCCGCCTGTTCGTCTACCACTGCCCCGACATCGACGGCCCCGACGGCACCCGCAAGAGCGAGGAGGACATCGAGGCGCAGGGCGGGCCGATGCGGCGCGGCACCGTCGTCAACCCCGTCCTCGAGACCTCCGCCGTCCCCGAGACCATGCCCGACGAGGACGAGGACTCCGAGGGCTGCCTCTCCGTCCCCGGCTACGACTTCCCCACCGGCCGCGCCGACTGGGCCCGCGTCACCGGCACCGACGAACACGGCCGGCCCGTGAGCGTCGAGGGGTACGGCTTCTTCGCCCGGTGCCTCCAGCACGAGGTCGGCCACCTCGACGGCTTCCTCTACACCGACATGCTCATCGGCCGGTACCGGCGGGCCGCCCGGAAGGCCGTCAAGCGGGAGGGGTGGACCGTCGGCGGGCTGACGTGGACCCCGGGCGAGACCCCCGACCCCTTCGGGCACGACGACTGACCGCCGCCGTGACCCCCCGCGACACCTCCTGGTCCGCCGCGCACGCCGGGGCGCGCGACGCCGGCCTGCCGTTCCCCGTCTCCCGGTGGACCGACCCCGTCTCCGTCCGCCCCGGCGTGCGCGTCACCGTCCGCCGGGCGACCGGCCGCCGCGCCGCCTCCGGACGGCCCGGGGTCACCGACGTCATCGGCACGCTCGTGTCCGTCGACCCGCTGCGGGTGCGCACCGGCACCGGCCCCGACGGCGCGGACACCGTCGAACTCATCCCCGCGGCGGACGTCGTCGTCCTCAAGACCCTCCCCGCGGCCCCCGTCCGGACCTCCGACATCCGCGCCGTCGAGGAGGCCACCGCCGCCGCCTTCCCCGGCACGAGCAACACGTGGGTCGACGGGTGGCTCGTCCGCGCCGGCGACGGCATCACCGAGCGGTCGAACTCCGCGGTCCCGCTCGGGCCGGGGGCGGGGACGTCGCCGGTGCCGCTCGACGGGATCCGGGACTTCTACCGCCGCCACGACCTGCCGACCCGCCTGCTCCTCCCCGACCGGCTCGGCCGCCCGGCCGAACCCCTCGCCGGGGCGCCGGGGGTCGACCGCGGCCCGGAGATCATCGTCATGACCCGGCCGCTGACGGACCTGCCGCCGGACCAGCCCAACCCGCTCGGCGCGCGGCTGGAGCTCCTCGACCGGCCCGACGACGCCTGGCTCAGCCTGTACCACTTCCGGGGGCGGCCGCTGCCGGAGCGGGCGTTGCGCCTGCTCGCCGACCGGATCGACGGGGAGCTCGTCTTCGCCCGGCTCACCGTCGGCGGCGAACTCGTCGCCGTCACCCGCGGCACCGTCACCGCCGGCGGGGACCGGAGGTTCCTCGGGTACTCCGCCGTCGAGGTCGCCCCGTCGCACCGGCGGCGGGGGCTCGGCCGGCTGCTCACCGCGGCGATGCTGCACTGGGGTGCCGGGGAGGGGGCCGACGCCGCCGCCCTGCAGGTCGTCGCCGGGAACACCGCCGGCCGCGGGCTGTACCACTCGCTGGACTTCAGCGAGCACCACCGGCACCGCTGCCTCACCCTCCCCGACGGCTAGTCTGTAGCCATGCGCATCGCGACGTGGAACATCAACTCCGTCCGCACCCGGGAGGACCGGGTCCGGGACTTCCTCCGCCGCTCCGACGTCGACGTCCTCTGTCTCCAGGAGACGAAGTGCACGGACGCGCAGTTCCCGGACTTCTCCGACACCGGGTACGCGCAGGCCCACCACGGGCTCCACGCGTTCAACGGCGTCGCCGTCCTCAGCCGCGTCGGCCTCGACGACCCCCGGCACGACCTCGGCCAGCCCGGGTTCGCGAAGGACCCCTTCGCCCCGCAGGAGCAGGAGGCCCGGGCGCTCGGCGCGGTGTGCGGCGGCGTCGAGGTGTGGAGCCTCTACACGCCGAACGGGCGGGAGATCGCCGACCGGCACTACACGTACAAGCTCGACTGGCTCGACGCCGTGCGCCGCTACGCCGCCGCCGGCCCGACCCCGCTGTGCCTCGTCGGGGACATGAACATCGCCCCGACGGACGCCGACGTGTGGGACCCCGCGGTCTTCGCCGGGCGCACGCACGTCACCCCCCGGGAGCGCGCGGCGCTGGCCGCCCTCGGCGACGCCGGGCTCACCGAGGCGACGGCCGACCTCCACGGCACGTGGACGTACTGGGACTACCAGGGCGGACGCTTCCGCCGCGACGAGGGGATGCGCATCGACCTCCAGTTCACCCGCGGGCTCACGGTCGAGCGGGCGTGGGTGGACGTCGGGGAACGCCGCGGGAAGGGCGCGTCCGACCACGCCCCCGTCATCGTCGACTACACCGTCGACGGGACGACGGGCGGGCACGGGGCATGACCGGGGCGAACATCCTGTCGACCGTCGGCGAGTCGCTCGTGTCGGTCCCCTTCGTCGGCAGCCTCCTCCAGGACGGCCTGGAGTGGTGGCAGGTCGCGCTCATCGTCCTCGACTACCTGCTGAAGTTCATCGCGCTCGGCTGGGTGCCGAAGGACCGCCGGCCGACGAGCGCGATGGCGTGGCTGCTCGCCATCTTCCTCCTGCCGTTCGTCGGCATCCTCCTGTACTTCCTCATGGGCTCGCCGTACATCAACCGGCGGCGCCACCGGATCCAGGACCGGGCGAACGAGCTGCTCCGGACGATCACCCGCGACGAGCCGGACGTCCCCCCGGGCGCCGAGCTCACCGAGGAGCTCACCTCGCTGGTGAAGCTCAACCGGGCGCTGACGGCCATCCCGGCGACGACCGGGTCGCTCGTCGACCTCCACCCCGACTACGACGCGTCGATCCGCGCGATGGCGGACGCGGTCGACCGGGCGGAGACGTACGTCAACGTCGAGATCTACATCATGGCCTGGGACGACACGACCGACGTCTTCTTCCGCGCGCTCGAACGGGCCGTCGCGCGCGGGGTCAAGGTTCACCTCATGTTCGACCAGGTCGGCAGCTGGAAGTACCCCGGCTACCTCTCCCTCGGCCGGCGGCTCGACGAGATCGGCGTCGAGTGGCTCATGATGCTGCCGCTCAAGCCGTGGCGCTGGCGGTTCCGCCGCCCGGACCTGCGCAACCACCGCAAGATCGTCGTCATCGACGGGCACACGGCGTTCATCGGCAGCCAGAACATGATCGACTCCAGCTACCTCACGTCGGCGAACCGCCGCTCCGGCCGCCGGTGGGTCGACGTCATGGCCCAGGTCACGGGCCCGGTCGTGACGATCATCGACTCGGTCTTCGCGGTGGACTGGTACACGGAGTCCAAGCAGGAGCTGTCGGTGAGCTCGCCGACGGAGCTCACCCGGTGGCTCGACGAACGCACCGACGACGACGCCCTCCCGGACTCGGGTGCGGACATCCTCCAGATCATCCCGTCGGGCCCGGGGTTCACGACGGAACCGAACCTCCGGCTGTTCACCTCCGTCGCCCACCACGCCAAGCACCGGCTCCAGCTCGTCAGCCCGTACTTCATCCCCGACGAGTCGCTCCTCGAGGCGGTGACGACCGCCGCCTACCGGGGCGTGCAGGTCGAGCTCTACGTCTCCGAGAAGGCGGACCAGGCCCTCGTCGGGCACGCGCAGTCGTCGTACTACGAGGCCCTCCTCCGGGCCGGCGTGGAGATCCACCAGTACCCGGCCCCCGCCGTGCTCCACTCGAAGTTCGCCCTCGCCGACGACGAGATCGCGCTCATGGGCTCGTCGAACATGGACATGCGCTCCTTCGGCCTCAACTACGAGATCACCGTGCTCACCACCGGCGGCGACCTGCTGACGTCGCTGCGGCGGCTCGCGGCGACGTACAAGGAGCGCAGCCACCGGCTCACCCTCGAGGAGTGGTCCCGGCGCCCCTGGTACCTCCAGTACCTCGACAACGTCGCCCGGCTGACCTCCGCCCTCCAGTGACCGCCCCCCGGTGACCGGGGCGGGGCCTCCCCGGGGCCCTCCCCCCGTCGCTTAAGATATCTCCACACGACGGGTCCGCCACGGACGGACCGACCGACAGCCGGAAAGACAGAAAGAAGGACGGCCATGACCGGGGACGACGACCACCGCGCGAACTCGACCGCGATCCGCGGCCGCCGGGCGCCCGGCCTGCTCCCCGACGTCGACGTCGGGGAGATCGCCACGGCCGTCTACGACTTCCTCTCGACGAGCCGGCGGCTCATGGAGCGCCCCAACCAGAAGCTCGCCATCTCCCAGTCGGAGATCGAGGTCCTCCACTTCATCAGCCGCCACCCGGGGTGCGGGGTGTCGGACATCGCCCGGCTGCGGTTCCTCCGGGCGTCGAACGTCTCCGCCACCGTCCGGCGGCTCATCAACTCCGGGCTCGTCCACCGCGAGGCGAACGACCAGGACCGCCGCGCCCAGGACCTGTACCTGTCCGACCGGGGCGTCGAGATGATGAACGCGATCACCGACGAGTGGGCGACCCTCATCCTCGCCGCCGCCCGCCGGATGGACACCCGCGACCTCGCCACCCTCCGCAAGGGGGTGCCCGCGCTGCGGAACCTCTCCGTCGCCGCCGAGGGGCTCGTCGACGACATCCAGCGGCGCAGCTAGCGGGCCTCGCGGGCCGTCCGCGACAGGACGACGCCGGAGACGGCGCCGGCGGAGCACACCGCCATGACGACGGCCATCGTGAGCAGCGAGTCCTCCCCCAGCCCGACGAGCGGGCTCACGATGCCCGCGACGAGGAACTGCACGCCACCGAGCACGGCGGACGCCGCCCCCGCCCGGTCGGCCGCCATCCCCTGGGCGATCGACGTCGTGTTCCCGAAGTTCAACGACGACCCGAGGGTGACCACGAGGGTGCACCCGAGCACCGCCGCCACCGAGCCCCCACCCGGCCCCGGGTGGGACAGGGCGACGAGGAGGAGGGCGACGACGCCGACCACCTGGAGGCCCATCGCCACCGTCTGGAGGACCCGGGGGCCGGTCCGGCCGACGATCCGCATCGTCACGATGTTGCCCACGATGAGCGCCGCGGCGTTGACCGCGAAGACGAGGCTGAAGCCCAGCGGGCTCATCCCCAGCTGCTCCTGCATGACGAACGACGAGCCCGAGATGAACGAGAACATCGTCCCGAAGCCGAGCGCGAAGCACAGGGTCTGCCCCATGAACGCCCGCCGGGCGAGGAGCTGCCCCATCCGGCGGTAGGTCATGCCGAGGCTGCCGCCGAAACGCCGCTCCGGCGGGAGCGTCTCCGGCATCCGCCACGCGACGACGAACTGCCCGACGGCGACGACGGCGAGGAGCGCGAAGATCCCCCGCCAGCCGACCGCCCCGCCGAGGACCCCGCCGATGACCGGCGCGGCCACCGGGCCGAGCCCGATGATGAGCATCATGACGGAGAAGGCGCGGGCCGCCGCCGCCCCGGAGACGAGGTCGGCGATGACCGCCCGGCCGAGGACGACCCCGGTGCCCCCGGCCGCACCCTGGACGAGGCGGGCGAGGATGAGCACGGCGATGTGCGGGGACAGGGCGCACGCGACGGAGCCCACGACCCCCGCCACGGCCCCGACGACGAGCAGCCGGTGCCGGCCGACCCGGTCCGACACCGGGCCGACGACGACCTGGCCGACGCCCATGCCGAGCATGAACGCGGTGATGGACAGCTGGGTCACCGCGTCGGCGGCGTCGAGGTCCCTGGCGATGGCGGGGAGGGTGGACAGGTACATGTCCGTCCCCAGTGGCCCGCCCGCCGCGAGGAGTGCGATCCCGGCGAGGAGGCCGAGGGGCATCGACGAGCGGGACGGGGTGCTGCTGGTGTCACGCGGAGTGTTCACACCTGTCGACTCAACCACAGGTCCGGTGGGCACCGCGACCCGATGCTTGTTACCGTGGGACGCACACCACGGGAGCGCGCACGCCGCGCGCTGAGAGGACCCCACCGGAACGGGGGTCGACCGTCTGAACCTGTCCGGGTCATTCCGGCGAAGGAAGGAAGCTCCATGAGCACACGTGTCCGTTCATCCTCGCGCTCACACCGGGCCGCGGCCCCCGAGGCGGGCCAGGTCACCACCGGCCCGATCTACCGCAGCCGCAAGACGTACACCGAGGTCACCCACCGCAACACCGACGGCACGTCGACGGTCCTGCGGATCCCGCAGCGCAGCGTCGACCTCACGACCGGCGCGCAGTTCCCCCTCTACGACACCTCCGGCATCTACACCGAGGACGACCCGCAGCTCGACCTCGCCGCGGGCCTCGCCCGCACCCGCGACGGGTGGGAACGGCCCGCCGCCGCGCCCGCCAGCGCCGAGCACCCGGAGCTGCGCGTGCAGACCCAGCTGGCGTGGGCCCGGGCCGGGGTCGTCACCCCCGAGATGACGTTCATCGCCCACCGCGAGGGCTTCACCCCCGAGTTCGTCCGCGACGAGGTCGCCGCCGGCCGGGCGGTCATCTGCGCGAACCACCGCCACCCGGAGATCGAGCCGATGATCATCGGCCGGGCCTTCGCGGTGAAGATCAACGCGAACATGGGCAACTCGGCCGTGACCTCCTCGATCGCGGAGGAGGTGGAGAAGATGGTGTGGGCGACGCGCTGGGGCGCGGACACGATCATGGACCTCTCCACCGGCTCGGACATCCACGAGACCCGGGAGTGGATCATCCGCAACTCCCCCGTGCCCGTCGGCACGGTCCCGATCTACGAGGCGCTGGAGAAGGTCAAGGGTGACCCGATGGCGCTGACGTGGGAGATCTACCGCGACACCGTCATCGAGCAGTGCGAACAGGGGGTGGACTACATGACCGTCCACGCCGGGGTCCTGCTGCGCTACGTGCCGCTCGCCGCCCCGCGCGTCACGGGCATCGTGTCCCGCGGCGGGTCGATCATGGCCGCCTGGTGCCTCAAGGAGCACCGCGAGTCGTTCCTCTACACCCACTTCGAGGAGCTCTGCGACATCCTCGCCCGGTACGACGTCACGTTCTCCCTCGGCGACGGTCTCCGCCCCGGGTCGATCGCCGACGCGAACGACGAGGCCCAGCTCGCGGAGCTGCGCACCCTCGGCGAGCTCACCCGCATCGCCCGCAGCCGGGGTGTCCAGGTCATGATCGAGGGCCCCGGTCACGTGCCGATGCACAAGATCCCGCAGAACGTCGAGTGGGAGGAGGAGTGGTGCGACGGCGCCCCCTTCTACACGCTCGGCCCGCTCGCGACGGACATCGCGCCCGGCTACGACCACATCACCTCCGCCATCGGCGCGGCGATCATCGGCCAGGCGGGCACCGCGATGCTGTGCTACGTCACGCCGAAGGAGCACCTCGGCCTGCCGAACCGGGACGACGTGAAGACCGGCGTCATCACGTACAAGATCGCCGCCCACGCCGCCGACCTCGCGAAGGGCCACCCCCGGGCGCAGGAGCGGGACGACGCCCTGTCCACCGCCCGGTTCGAGTTCCGCTGGCACGACCAGTTCGCCCTCGCGCTCGACCCGGACACCGCCCTCGACTTCCACGACGAGACGCTGCCCGCCGAGCCGGCGAAGACCGCCCACTTCTGCTCGATGTGCGGGCCGAAGTTCTGCTCCATGCGCATCAGCCAGGACGTGCGCGACTACGCCGAGGAGCACGGGCTGACCTCCGTCGAGGCCATCGAGGCGGGGATGGCGGAGAAGTCGCAGGAGTTCTCGGAGGCGGGTGACCGGGTCTACCTGCCCATCACGGCGACGTAGGGGCCCGTCACGGCGGCGTGGGGGCGGTCCGGGGCCGCTGCTATCGTGTTCCCATGCCCAAGGTCAGTGAGGAGCACCGACGGCGGCGCCGCGCGCGGATCGTCGCGGCGGCCATGGAGTGTTTCAGCCGGACGGGGATCCAGGGGACCCCGGTGACGGACATCATCGAGGCGTCCGGCATGTCCGCCGGGACGGTGTACGCCCACTTCCCCGGCGGCAAGGACGACCTCGCGGTCGCCGCGGCGGTCGACACGGTCCGGGCGCTGTCCGAGCGGATCCTGCGGGGGGACTTCTCCGACCCCGTCGAGACGGTGGACGCCCTCATCGACGAGTGGGCGCGGCACCGGCCGCTGCTCGCGATGATCATGGCGTTGTGGGCGGAGGCGACGGTGCGCCCGGAGCTCGCCCGCGTCCTCGCGGAGCACGTCGGGCGGGCCCACGGGACGGTCCGCGAACGCCTCACCGAGTGGTGCGTCGCCGCCGGCGGGGACCCCGAGGACGCGGCGCGGTGGGCGTCGGGGATGACCGACGTCGTGCGCACCGTGCTCAGCGGGACGCTGCCCCGCATCGCGATCTGGCGGTCGACGGTGGACATCGCCGACCAGCGGGCGACGGTGCGCCGCGTCCTCACCGCCGAACTCGCGACCGCCCCGCTCCCCCGGGGCTGAGCCGGGGCGGGCGGGGCGGGCGGGCGGGACGGGCCGGGGGCCGGCGCAGGTCAGGCGGCGCCGGTCAGGCGTCGCGGCGGCGCAGGACGACGATGCCGGCGACGAAGATGACGACGGACCACACGGCGAAGTACACCGCCGAGCCCTGCCACCCCCACGGGGCGTCCGTGACGTCCGAGAGCTGCGTCGCGGAGTCCATGTTCCCGAAGGGCATGTACGGCGGCAGCCAGTCGCGGATCTTCGGGATGAGGCCGACGACGGCCGTCTCGACGACGAGCTTCCACAGCAGCAGGACCGCGATGGCCCCGGCCGTGTGGCGCACGAGGTAGCCGGTGCCGACGGACAGCGGCACGACGAGCACGGCGTAGAGCGCGATCATCCCCGTCTCCCCCCACGCGTGCTCCGCGGAGAAGGACATGTTCCGCAGCGCGTCGTCCGTGAACGGCGTGTCCTTCGCCAGCGCCGCCGCGGTCCAGTGGGCGACGAGGAGGCTGAGCACCGCGGCGACGACGATGGTCACCGCGGCGAGGACGGCGTACACGAGGACCTTCGCGACGGGGGCCTGCCAGCGGCCGGGCAGGGCGAGGGCCGTCGGCTTCGCCGTGCCGTGACCGTACTCCGAGGTGACGGTCATGACCGCCTGGATGATGACGACCATGATCCCGAACACCGTCGGCCCCACGAGCGCGGCCTCCGGGTTGAAGGACGACAGGGCCATCTGCAGGTCGCCGGGGTCGCCGGAGTCCACCGCGGCGTTGAGCACCGAGGCGGCGCCGAAGCCCATCATCGCGGCGACGGCGACGGAGAAGACGATGACGAGCGCGCTCGTCCAGTACAGGGATTTCGTGGAGCGGAGCTTGATCCACTCCGCGCGGATGGCGTGTCCCAGGTTCACTTCGGGTCCTCCGTCGGGGTCGTCAGGGGGGTCTGGGTGGTGGTCTGCGCGGCCCGCGGGCCGGTCGTCCCGCCGACCTCGGCGTGGTACTCCACCGCGTCGCCGGTCATCCTCATGAAGGCGTCCTCGAGGGAGGCGCGGCGCTCGGAGAGTTCGCGGAGGAGGATGCCCGCCGAGTAGGCGAGGCCGCCGATGAGGTCGGGCTCCTCGTCGGGGACGACGACCGTCGGCCGGCCGTCGGCGTCGGTCTCCCGGTGGTGGGTGATGCCCTCCTCGGTGAGGACCGCGTCGAGCTCGTCGAGGTGGTCGGTGCGCACGACGGTCGTCGCCGTCGACGCGTTCCTGATGAAGTCGTGTGTCGAGGTGTCGGCGACGAGGCGGCCGCGGCCGATGACGACGAGGTGGTCGGCGGTCTGCGCCATCTCGCTGAGCAGGTGCGAGCTGATGAGGACGGTCCGGCCCTCGGAGGCGAGGTGGCGCACGAAGTCACGGACCCAGCGGATGCCCTCCGGGTCGAGGCCGTTGACCGGCTCGTCGAGAATGAGGACCTCGGGGTCGCCGAGGAGCGCCCCGGCGAGGCCGAGGCGCTGGCCCATGCCGAGGGAGAACTTGCCGGCCTTGCGCCCGGCGGCGTCGGAGAGGCCGACGAGCGCGAGCACCTCGTCGACCCGGGACAGCGGGATGCCGTTCGCCGCGGCCATCCACCGGAGGTGGTTCGCGGCGCTGCGGCCCGGGTGGACCCACTTCGCGTCGAGCAGGGTGCCCACCTTCGTCAGCGGCCGGGTGTAGGCGCCGTAGGGGCGGCCGTCGACGGTCGCCGTCCCGGCGCTCGGCCGGTCGAGGCCGACGATCATGCGCATGGTCGTCGACTTGCCCGCACCGTTCGGGCCGAGGAAGCCCGTCACGATCCCGGGCTGCACGGCGAAACTGAGGTCGTCGACGACGGTCTTGTCGCCGTATCTCTTCGACAGGGAGGTGACTTCGATCATGGGGCCATCGTGCCACAGTGACGCGCACTACACCCCCGGGCGCGGACGGCACCACACCCGGGCGGGCGACGCGGCCTCCCCCCGCGGGGTC
Source organism: Corynebacterium bovis DSM 20582 = CIP 54.80 (assembly GCF_030408615.1). Taxonomy (NCBI): domain Bacteria; kingdom Bacillati; phylum Actinomycetota; class Actinomycetes; order Mycobacteriales; family Corynebacteriaceae; genus Corynebacterium; species Corynebacterium bovis. The sequence goes on from NZ_CP047187.1 coordinate 2,186,480, forward strand.
ACACGGACAGGTCCTCCCGGGGCGGCGACGAGGCCCGGGCCCACCGGCGGCGCGGGATCCGCCCGGCCCCGGCGGCGAGATGGCCCGCCTCGACCGCGAGGCGCATCGCCCGGGCCATCCGCACCGGGTCGTCGCACCTGGTCACGGCCGTGGCGAGGAGCACCCCGTCGCAGCCGAGCTCCATCGCGCGCGCCGCGTCCGAGGCCGTGCCGAGGCCCGCGTCGCAGATCACCGGCAGCCCCCGCTCGGCGGCCTCCCCGCAGATCATCGCGAGGTTGTGCTCGTTGAGCACGCCGAGGCCGGTGCCGATGGGGGCGGCGAGGGGCATGACCGCGGCACAGCCGGCGTCGGCGAGGTGCCGGGCCGTGACCGGGTCGTCGGTGGTGTAGGGCAGGACGGTGAAGCCGTCGTCGACGAGCTGCTCGGCGGCGTCGACGAGCCCGACCGGGTCCGGCAGGAGCGTCCGGTCGTCGGCGATGACCTCGAGCTTCACCCAGTCCGTGCCGAGCGCCTCCCGGGCGAGGTGGGCGGTGAGGACCGCCTCCCGCGCGCTGTAGCAGCCGGCGGTGTTCGGCAGCATACGGATCCCGAGGTCGTCGAGGAGCCCGACGAGGCCGGTGCCCCGGGAGGCGTCGACGCGGCGCATGGCGACCGTCGTCAGCTCCGTCCCGGAGGCGACGAGGGCCTCGCGGAGGATCTGCTGGTTGGAGGCCCCGCCGGTGCCCATGATGAGGCGGGAGCTGAACTCCTCACCCGCGATGCGCAGCCCCCCGGTCATCCGCCCTGCACCACCGTGAGGATGTCGACGCTCTCCGGGCGCAGGTCACCGAGGGTCTCGGACCAGCGGTCCCGGGGGAGCACCCGCCCGTCCACGGCGACGGCGATCCCCCGGGTGGAGTCCACGATCCCGCCGACGAGCTCCGCGACCGTCGTCGCGGGCTCGACGCAGTGTTCCTCACCGTTGACGTCCGTGCAGATCATCATGCGCTCCATCGTAGCGGCCGGGCCGGACCCGGTGGGCGGCGGCGGCGAGCTCGCCGGTGAGGGTCCGTCCGCCGACGACGGCGGCGACGATCTCACCGGTCACGGCGCTGTGCAGCACACCGTTCCGGCCGTGCCCGACGGCGACGACGAGGTGCCGGTCCGCCCCGTCCGGCCACGGCGCGGGCACGGGGCCGGTCCACGTGCCGACGAGCGGGAGGTTGTCCGGGCTGTAGGGCCGCAACCCGGCGATGACCTCGGTGAACTCGTGGTCGTCGAGCCCCGGGACGAGCTCGGCGGCGTCGTCGAGGAGCTGGCGCACGCCCCCGGCGGTCGGCTCCCGGTCGACGCCGTGCTCGTACTCCGTCGCCCCGACGACGCACCCGTCCCACCGGGGGACGACGTAGAGGGCCCGGCCGTGGACCCGCGCCCGCACCGTGCGGGTCGGCCCGGGCAGGGAGCCCGCCCGGCGGCGCAGGCGCACGACCTCCCCCTTCACCGGTCGCAGCAGGGGGCGGAGGGCGGGCAGGAGGTCACCGGCGGCGTGCCCGGCCGCGAGGACGACGACCGGCGTCGTCACCTCCCCGAGGGACGCGACGGTGCGCCGGGTGAAGCGCACGCCGAGGTCCCGGCACCGGGCGGCGAGGGCGGCGAGCACGCGGCGGTTGTCGACGGCGAACTCGGCGTCGCAGGCGACGGCGGCCCGAACGCCCCGCCGCAGCGACGGCTCCCGGTCCCGCAGCTCCCGGCGGGTGAGGCGGGTGACCGCGCCCGGGGTCTCGCGGTCGAGCAGGTCGGCGACCCGCCCGACGTCCGCGGCGTCGGCGTCGTCGACGCCGAGGAGCACCGTGCCGTCGTGGAACACGGGGCGTCCCTCCCACTCCTCACCGAGCTCCGCCCGGAGCCGCCGCCACGCCGCGAGGGCGGTGACCCCCTGGTGGAGCAGGTCCTCGTCGCCCGGCCACGCCTCCGTGTACGCGCCGAGCATCCCGGCGGCCACCCACGCCGCGGGGGCGGGGGCGGTGCCGGTGCCGGTGCCGGGGGCGGTGCCGGTGCCGGGGTCGAAGGGGTCGACGACCTCCACCGCGTGCCCGGCGCGGGCGAGACGGTGGGCGCACGCGAGGCCGATGACGCTGCCACCGACGACGGTGACGGGGGCGGCGACGTCAGTCACGGGCGGTCACCGCCGTCCGGAGGGTGCGGGCGGCCGCGGCGGGGTCGGCGGCCGCGGCGACGGCGCGGACGACGACGATGCGCCGCGCCCCGGCGGAGACGACCTCCCCCACGGAGGCGGCGTCGATCCCCCCGATGGCGAAGAACGGGGTGCCGGTGTCCCGGGACGCGGCGGCCCCGTGCCGGACGAGCGCGGTGCCGACGGCCGCGCGGCCCGGCTTCGTCGGCGTCGTCCACACCGGGCCGGTGCAGAAGTAGTCGACGTCCGGGTCCGCGGCGGCGGCGTCGACCTGCCCCGGGGTGTGGCAGCTCAGGCCGACGACGACGTCCGGGCCGACGATCCGGCGCACGACGTCGACGGGGACGTCGTCCTGCCCGACGTGGACGACGTCCGCCCCGACGGCGAGGGCGACGTCGGCCCGGTCGTTGACCGCGTAGAGCGCGCCGTGCCGGTGGCACAGGTCCCGCAGCCGGCGGTGGACGGCGATCTCGTCGGCGACGCTCAGGGCCCCGAACCGGTCGGGGACGGCACCCTTGTCCCGGAACTGGACGACGTCCACCCCGCCGTCGAGCGCGGCGGCGACCGTCGCGTGGAGCCGGGTCAGCGCGTCCCGGTCGGCGGGGCTGTCCCCCTCCCGGCGCAACGAGTCCGTGACGAGGTACAGGCGGGCGTCCCGGAGGCGCTGCCGGGGCGGGACGTCGGGGTGGGTGTCGGTCCGGGTCATGGCACACACGCTACTCCGCGCCCGGACCCGGGACGCGGCCGTGCGGCGGGCCTGTGGACGGGCGCGGGCCGGGCCTGTGGACAGGTGCCGGGACAGGCCGTGGAGTGTCCCGGCACCTTGTAAGCTGTCACCCATGTCCGCACCGGAGACCCCGCCCGCACGCCCCGTGCACGGTCCCCGTGACGACTTCGACCGGTGGATGGACACCGACCGCGCGGGCGGCCGGTCGCCGCGGCTCAGCATCTTCGCCCCGGCGCTCGCCCTGCCGCGCCGGTTCACCGAGTTCGTGTCGACGTCACCCGGCCTGCTGTGGGTGGTCTCCACCGTGCTCGTCCTCGCGATCCTCGCCGCGGGCGGGGCGATGGCGGCCAGTTCACAGTCCCGGCAGGCGGACCTGAACAAGCTGGTCAACGGCACCGAGCCGCTGTCCTACGCCTCCCAGGAGCTGTTCAACTCCCTCTCCGTCGCCGACTCGGTCGCGACGACGTCGTTCATCCAGGACGGCGCCGGGACGGGGGCGGACGACGCCGCGTACACGCACGCCCTCCAGAACGCGACGCAGTCCGTCATCCGCGCGGCGAACGGCATCGAGGACCCCTCCAGCCGGGACATGCGCCTCGTGCTGGAGATCCAGCAGAAGCTCCCGGACTACGTCAGCCTCATCGCGGAGGCGAAGGTCAACAACCGGGTGAGCAACCCCGTCGGCGGGGCGTACATCGCCCAGGCCAGCGAGCTCATGCAGAACGACCTGCTCACGGCCGCGTCCGAGCTCTACACCCGCACGAACGCCCGCGTCGGCGAACAGCAGGTCGGTCTCACCCGGCCGATGTGGTTCCCGCTGTCCGGCCTGCTCGCGGCGGTGGTCATGCTCGTCCTCGCCCAGTTCTGGCTCGCGGCGTTGACGAACCGGCGGCTCAACGCCGGGTACGGGACGGCGACGATCCTCATGACCCTGGCGCTGCTGTGGACGGTCGGCTCCGCCGTCGTCACGTGGCACGCGGGCGCCAACGGCCTCACCCGGGCCGCCGAGCCGCTCGAGACGCTGACGTCCGTGCGGATCGAGGCCCAGCAGACCCGGACGACGGAGGCGCTGAGCCTCGTGCGCCGGGAGTACTCCGACGCGGAGCGGACGTCGTTCTCCGAGCACATCCGCTCCATCGACGCCGCGCTCGACGACCTGCGCGACACCGTGCACGACCCGGCGCTCGTCGACAGCTCCCGGGAGCTGCTCCGCGGCTGGGACACGTCCCACGCCCGGACGCTGACCCTCATCCGCGACGGGGACTACCCGGCGGCGATCCGCGTCGCCGTCGCGGAGGGCAACGGGGCGACCGGGCCGGACGACGCGACCGACCCCGCCGGCACCGCCGCCGACCCCGGCGCGGCAGGGACGACGGGTGCGACGGGGACGACCCGGAACTTCGCGCGCCTCGACCGCCAGCTCCAGCAGCTCATCGCGGAGACCCGCAAGGACCTCCGCGACTACCTCATCGAGAGCCGGGTCTCGGCCGAACGGGTGACGAACCTCGTCGTCGTGTTCACCGTGTTCTCCGCCCTGTGCGTCATCCTGGGCACCCGCCCCCGCCTCCAGGAGTACATGTGATGTCCCCGCTGTCCGTCCCTCCCCGGCGCGCCCCGCTGCGGGTGTGCGCCGCGCTCACGCTCGCCGCCGTGACGCTCTCCGCGTGCAGCTCCCCCGACTTCACGCTCCCCGCGTGGCCCACGGTCACCGACGACGCGGGCGACGACCTCCCCGCCGGCGCGACGATGACGTCCGCCACGGCGGACCCGTCCGACGCGGGGACGTCGGCGTCGGCACCCCCCGTCGGGTCCCTGCCCCCCGACGACCGGACCGCGGCCGAGCGCGTCCCCCAGATCATCGACCGGGGCCGGCTCATCGTCGGCGTGGCCCAGTCCCTCAACGGCCTCGGCTTCCGCGACCCCGTGACCGGTGACCTCGCCGGGTTCGAGGTCGACCTCGCCCGGGAGATCGCCCGCGACATCTTCGGCGACCCGACGAAGGTCGACTTCCGCTACGTGGAGTCCACCCGCCGGGACGACGCCCTGACCACCGGGGACGTCGACCTCATCATCCGCACCATGACCGTCACCCGGGACCGGCAGGACGAGATCGAGTTCTCCACCCCCTACCTCACGACCGGCACCGCGGTGCTGGCGATGCGCGACGCCGGCATCGACGGCAGCGACGACCTCGCGGGGCGGACCGTGTGCGTCGCCCGGGACTCGACGTCCGCCCGGCGCGTGTGGACGGAGATCCCCCACGGCGACGTGCTGCTGACCCAGACCTGGCCGGACTGCCTCATGGCCGCGCAACGCCACCAGGTCGACGCGGTGTTCTCCGACAGCGCGATCCTCGCCGGGCTCCGCGCCCAGGACCCGCACACCGAGTTCGTCGACCTGCCCTCCCCGACGGTGCAGCGCTACGCCGTCGCGGCGGCGTCGTCGGCGTCGGGGCGGGACACCGGCGGGCTCATCCGGCAGGTCAACGCCACCGTCGAACGGATCCGGGACGACGGCACGTGGCGGCGGTCCTACGACCGGTGGCTCCGGCAGTACCTCGGCCCGGCGGACCCGCCGCCGCTGTCCTACCGGACGGAGGCCCAGTCCGCCGACCTCGCGCGGAGCCGCGCCGAGGTCCGCGGGAACCGGACACGGGAGGAGCAACGGTGACCGATGACGCGACGACCCCGGGAGCCCGGGGCAGACTCAGCGGCGACGGTGACACGGAGCCGACGACCGGCCCGACGGCCGGGCCACGCACCGGTCCGTCGACCGGGCCGGGGACAGGGCCGTCGACCGGGCCGGTCACCGAGCCCGGGACGGAGGCCACGGTCTTCGACCCCTTCGCCGACGACGATGACGACGACATGGCCGAGATCGAGGTCGACCCGGACACGTACCTCGACGACCTCGCCGCGGCCGGCGGCCACCACGGCGACGGCGAGGACACCGTCACGAACCCGCTGCCCGCCGGCGCGACCCAGTCCGCGACCGACACCGGGGAACGCAGCCGCCGGGAGGCGCTGACGAAGTTCCGCCGCCTCCGCGGGACGTACCGGGAGGGGGCGACCGTCGCCGGGGGCATGGTCCGGCTGCCCTTCGTCACGCCGACCGACCCGAACGACGCCGTCATCAGCCCGGAGGAGACCGCCCGCACCGTCGCCGAGGGCACGGAGCCGCCGACGCTCTCCTCCGGCGACATCGTCGCGGCGCAGTACGAGGTCCTCGGCCCCATCGCCCACGGCGGCCTCGGCTGGATCTACCTCGCCGTCGACCACAACGTCGCCGACCGGTGGGTCGTGCTCAAGGGCATGATGGCCACGGAGAACGAGCACGAGGCCGCGGTCGCGGAGTCCGAGCGGGCGTTCCTCGCGGACATCACCCACCCCGGGATCGTGAAGATCTTCAACTTCATCGACGACCCGCGCAGCCCCGGCGGGTTCATCGTCATGGAGTTCGTCGGCGGGCCGTCCCTGCGCAGCCGGCGGCGCCGGCAGCCGGGCAACGTCCTGCCCGTCGACGACGCGATCGGCTACATCCTGGAGATCCTCCCGGCGCTGGACTACCTGCACAGCCGGGGCGTCGTCTACAACGACCTCAAACCGGACAACATCATCATCACCGAGGACCAGGTCAAGCTCATCGACCTCGGGGCGGTGTCCGGCGTCGGCGCGTACGGGCACATCTTCGGCACGAAGGGGTTCCAGGCCCCCGAGATCGCGACGACGGGGCCGACCGTGGCGTCGGACATCTACACCGTCGGCCGGACGCTCGCGAGCCTCGTCGTCCGGCTGCCCGTCACCGACGGGGTGTACGACCCCGGCCTGCCGACCCCCGACCAGGAGCCCCTCTTCCGGCGCTACCTGTCCCTCTACCGCCTCCTGCTCCGCGCGACGGCGGAGGACCCGGAGGTGCGGTTCTCCTCGGCGTCGACGATGGCCGACCAGCTCATCGGCGTGCTCCGCGAGATCCTCGCCATCCGGGACGGCCGGAAGTTCCCGCACCTCGACACCCGCTTCACCGCCCAGCGGTCGACGTTCGGCACGAAGCACCTCGTGTTCCGCACGGACCAGCTGCTCGACGGCATCGTCCGCTCGGTGGAGATCTCCCCGGCGGAGGTCGTCGCCGCGCTGCCGACCCCGCTCGCGGACAAGGACGACCCCGGGGCGGCGCTGCTGTCCGCGACCGGGTTCACCGAACCGGGCGAGCTGCTGGAGACGCTCACCGAGGCCGCCCGGCAGCCGGACATGGCGAACTCCACGGAGATCCCGCTGACGAAGGTCCGGGCGCAGCTCGACCTCGGCCTCGTCACGGAGGCGCACGACGCCCTCCGCGCGATGGACGGGACGATGCACAACGACTGGCGTCACCAGTGGTACTCCGGGATCGCGAGCCTGCTGCTCGGCGACTTCGCCGGCGCGCAGGTGTACTTCAACCACGTGCTCAACATCCTCCCCGGGGAGCCCGCGCCGAAGCTCGCCCTCGCCGCGACGGACGAGCTGCTGCTCCAGCACCAGGGGGTCAACGGCACCCGGCTGCTCGACGCCGACGTCCGGCGGGCCGCGACGGCGCTCGCGTACGCGCAGAGCGTGCAGATCGCGGACTACAGCACGGTGCCGAGCTGGGACCACGTCACGCAGGACCCGGTGGCCCTGCGGTTCCACTCCATGCGGCTGTACGGGCTGGTGTGGGCGACGAACCCGACGACGGTCTCCTCCGCCTTCGGGCTCGCCCGGCAGATCCAGGCCGAGGGGCTGATCGACATGGCCGTCTCCGTGCTCGACCGGGTGCCGCAGGCGTCCCGCCACCACCACCTCGCCCGGCTGACGACCGTGCTCATCCTCATCGCCGACCCGGAGTCCCTCCACGAGTCGCGGCTGCGCCGGGCGGCCCGCCGCCTGGAGACGATGCCCACGAACGAGCCGCGCCTGCCGCAGGTGCGGCTCGCGGTGCTCGGTGCGGCCCTCGACTGGTTGCGCTCGGTGACGGAGGACGACGACGACTCCACCCGCCGCGTCGGGTCCGCGCCGTTGTTCGACGTGCGGTTCACCGAACGGGGCCTGCGCACGGGGCTGGAGCAGGGGCTGCGCCAGCTCGCCCGCCAGTCCCCGTTCGACCGCCACCGGTACCGGCTCGTGGACATGGCGAACAAGATCCGGCCCCGGACGTGGTTCTGAGCGGGGTGGGTGCCGCGCGGGGGTCGCGCGCGGGGGCCCTCCCCACCCCCGGTTTCCCGGGCCCCGGCACCCCCGAACGTGAATGACAGCTCATTGTTTCCGAATTGTGACAATCCCGCTGGCCAGGGCGGGAGCCGGGCCGATCCGCGGGGTGCACGCATCCGTGCAGGTCGCCCCTGCACAGGTCACGAAACGGACACGATCACAGCCATTGACCTGTCCTTTCACGGTGTTAGCGTAGCCGTGAACGAGGTCGGCGGAGGCTCCCGTCGTCCCCCCCCCCCTCACCGCACCCGACACCCGACCCGGCCCCGACGGCCGGGTCCAGACCGGAAGGCACCCTCACGTGATTCGTCCGACCAGGTTCCACCTCTCCCGCCTCCGCCCCCGCACCGTCGCCGTCTCCGTCGCCGGCGTCGTCGCCCTGACGACCGGCGCCGTGGGCGCGGGCACCGCCGGCGCCGTCACCCTCGGCGCGGGCGACCCCGTGCGCATCCCCGCCGCGGAGACCGAGGTCACCGACGCGGGCGTCCACACCGCCACCGGCCTGTGCACCGCCGGCATCCCCGGCACCGTCACCGACCCCGACGGCACGACGCACCGGGTCATGATCACCGCCGGCCACTGCGCCGCCTCCCCGTTCGAGGACATCACCGGCGAGTTCTACGTGCCGGCCCCCGACGGCGACCGGCACGTCGGCACCGCCCGGGACGTCCGGGCGCTCGGCTTCATCGACGGCGACCCGGCCAACGGGCTCGAGACGGCGGAGGACGACGCCGCCGCCTCCGAGGAGGGCGACCCCGTGGCCTTCCTCGACCAGGCGTTCAACATGCCCGACTACGCCGTGGTCGCGGTCGACGACGACGTCGAGATGAACGGCAGCACGTACTCCGTGGACTCCGAGGGGCGCCGGTACGGCAGCCCGATCCCGCTGACGCGCGTGCGGGACTACCCGGACCTCGGCCAGCGGCAGGTCTCCCTCGACAACCTCGGCCAGCCGGTGTGCAAGGACGGCAACCGCACGGGCCGGAGCTGCGGCTTCCAGCTGTTCCGCACGGCCAACGGCGTGTGGTCGGTCAACGTCCGGCTCAGCCAGGGCGACTCCGGCGGCCCGGCGTACGACCCGAAGACCGGCGAGGTCGTCGGCGTGTCCTCCCAGGCCATCGGCCCGTTCCAGCGGTACCAGCCGCTCGACGTGCCGCTCGAGCACCTCTACGGCGCGCCCGACGGGCAGGCGGCGGACACCTTCCGGATCGCCCCGGCGACCGGTGAGCACGACACGTTCCGCACGATGGACGACGACATCATCGCGCTCATGACCTGGTACGACGAGCACGAGCCCGCGGCCGACGAGCCGGAGGCCGGGGACCCGACGTCCTCGGCGCCGGACGCCCTCCCCGCCCCGGAGCTGCCGCAGCTGCCCGAGCTGCCCCAGCTCCCGCAGGTCCCGCAGGTCCAGGCGCCGCAGCTGCCCGAGCTGCCCCAGCTCCCGCAGGTCCCGCAGGTCCAGGCGCCCCAGCTCCCCCAGCTGCCCGAGCTTCCCCAGGTCCCGCAGGTCCAGGCGCCCCAGCTGCCGCAGCTGCCTGAGGTCCCGCAGCTCCCGCAGCTCGGCGCGCAGGCGGGGGCGGCCGACCAGGTCGGCACCCCGGAGGTTCAGGAGCCGGCCCCGACCACCTCGGCGGGCAGCTCCGACGCCGTCGCCGCCGATCTCCTCGCGGCCGGGGACACGGCCCGCCAGGCGGTCAACGACGGGATCCGCACCGCGGCGGCGGCCGTCGCCCCCGGTGTCGAGGTCCCGGACGTCGTCTGACCCTGATCCCCTGCCCCCCCCTGACCCCGGCGCGGCACCCCGCCGCCCACCCAGGTGTGCACCCCGCGGTGCACACCTTTTTCATGCGCTCACCGCACAGGTCAAGCGCTCGCCGGGCAGGTCATGCGCGCAACTGGCAGCCCCGGGTCAAAAAACGGGCGAAAAATGACCCGGAGCTGCCAGTCGCTGACAACCGCCGCGCCGCACAACCGCCGCGGTGACCCGGAGCTGCCAGTCGCGCACAACCACCCCGCCGCGGTGACCCCGCGCTGCCAGTCGCTGACAACCACCGCGCGCCCCGGCACCCCGGCCCCGCCGCTAGCCCTCCCCGTCGTCGGCGAGGTCGAGGGCGTACCGGGCGATCGCGAGCTCCTCGTTCGTCGGCACGACGAACACCTTCACGCGCGAGTCGTCCGTGGAGATCATCCGCGGCCCCTCGGCCTCGGGGTCCTCGTTGCGCGCGTCGTCGATCTCCACGCCGAACCCCTCGAGCCGGGCGAGGGTGTCCCGCCGGATCCCCGCGTGGTTCTCCCCCACCCCGGCGGTGAACGTGATCGCGTCGACCCCGCCGAGGATGAGCATGTACGACCCGAGGTAGCGGCGCAGCTGGTGGACGTAGATGTCGTAGGCGAGGATCGCGTCCTCGTCGCCGGCGTCGATGAGCTCCTGGAGCTGCCGGAAGTCGTTGACCCCGGAGAGGCCCTTGAGGCCGGAGTCCCGGTTGAGCATCGTGTCGATGTCCTCCGAGCTCATCCCCGACGACCGGTGGAGGTGGAAGATGATGCCCGGGTCGATGTCACCGGACCGGGTGCCCATGACGAGCCCGGCGAGCGGCGTGAGCCCCATGGACGTGTCCACCGCCCGCCCGCCGTCGATCGCGGCGGCGGACGCGCCGTTGCCCAGGTGCAGCGTGATCTGCCGCACGTCCGCCGGGTCCCGGTCGAGCAGCCCGGCGACCTGCTGCGACACGTACTCGTGGCTCGTGCCGTGGAAGCCGTAGCGGCGGATGTGGTTGTCCTCGGCGACCTTCCGGTCGATGGCGTAGCGGGCGGCGGCCGGGGGCAGGGTGTGGAAGAAGCCGGTGTCGAACACGGCGACGTGGGGGACGTCGGGCAGGAGGCTCCGCGCGTTCTCGATGCCGTCGATGTTCGCCGGGTTGTGCAGCGGGGCGAGCGGCACGAGGTCCTTGATGCGGCGGATGACGTCCCGGTCGATGAGCACCGGCCCGGAGAACGTCTCGCCGCCGTGGACGACGCGGTGCCCCACGGCGACGACGTTGAGGTCGGACGGGCCGACGCCGAGGAGGCTCATCATGCCGAAGGCGCGCTCGAGGCCGACGGAGTGGCCGAGGATCGGGCGGTTGTCCTCCATCGCCTGGTCGGGGGTGGTGATGCGGATGTGCCCGCGGTCCTCCCCGATCTTCTCGACGAGCCCGCTGATGTACGGCGGCTCGGTGCCGTCCGCCCGCGGGTCGAGGACCTGGAACTTGATCGAGGAGGACCCGGAGTTGAGGACGAGGACGTACTCGTGGTCGCCGTCGGTCGGCGCGGGGACGGGGGCGGCGGACGTGTCGGTCATGGGTCGGTGGCCTTTCGGTGCAGGTGTGTGGGTTGTCACTCGCCGGAGGGGGTCCGACGGGCACCCGCCTGGACCGCCGTCACGGCGACGGTGTTGACGATGTCGCGGACGGTCGCGCCGCGGGAGAGGTCGTTGACCGGCTTGTTCAGCCCCTGGAGGATCGGTCCGACGGCGAGCGCGCCGGCGGTGCGCTGGACCGCCTTGTACGCGATGTTGCCCGCGTCGAGGTCCGGGAAGATGAAGACCGTCGCCCGGCCGGCGACGTCGGACCCGGGCATCTTCTTCGCGCCGACGGACTCGACGACGGCGGCGTCGAACTGCAGCGGCCCGTCGACCGTGAGGTCCGGGTGCGCGGCCCGGGCGGCCTCGACGGCGGCGGCGACGGCCTCGACGTCCGCGCCGCTGCCGGACGTGCCCGTCGAGTAGGACAGCATCGCCACCCGGGGCTCGACGCCGAACTGCGCGGCGGTCTCCGCGGACACCGCCGCGATCTCGGCGAGCTGCTCCGGCGTCGGGTCCGGGTTCACCGCGCAGTCACCGAAGGCCCACAGCACCCCGTCCATGACCATGAGGAAGATCGACGAGACGACGCTCGCCCCCGGCGCCGTGCGGATGATCTGCAGGCCCGGCCGGATGGTGTGGGCGGTGGTGTGGGCCGCGCCGGAGACCATGCCGTCGGCGAGCCCGGTGTGGACCATCATCGTGGCGTAGTAGCTGATGTCCCGCATGGTCTCCCGGGCGTCGTCGAGGGTGACGCCCTTGTGCTTCCGCAGCTCGGCGAAGTCCGCGGCGAAGCGCTCGAGGTCCTCCCCCGCGGTCGGGTCGGTGACCGTCGCGCCGGAGAGGTCGAGGCCGAGCTCGTCGGCCCGGGCCCGGACGGCGGCGGGGTCACCGAGGACGGTGAGCCGGCACACCCCGTCGCGGAGGAGTTCGTCGGCGGCGCGGAGGATGCGGTCGTCGTCCCCCTCCGGGAGCACGATGTGCGCGTCGGCGGCGCGGGCCTTCCCGAGGAGGTCCCGCTGGAAGACCTCGGGGCCGGTGACGGGGGTGCGCGGGCGGGTGGCGCGGACGTCGTCGTCGGAGAGGACGGGCAGGGACCCCTCCCCCGCGTCGAGGGGCAGGGAGGTGCCGTCGTGCCCGCCCTCGAGGAACCACACCCCGTCGACGGGGCGGCCGGCGGCGGCGAGCCCGGCGGCGGTGGCCTGGACGGGGACGTCGTCGTCACGGGTGCTGCCGACGAGGATGTGGTGGGCGCCGGTGGCGGCGGCGAGGCGGGCGTCGAAGGCGGGGTCGCCGGTGCCGACGAGCACCCCGGCCGACGCCGCGGCCCCGAGGGTGAAGTCCACCGCCTCGCCCATGTCCGGGCCGGTCGGGCGGGTGCCGTCGAAGACGTCGGCGGCGGAGAAGACGGTGACGGTGCGGCGGCGTTGGTCGGTGCCGGCGGCGGAGGCCAGCGGGCTGAGGACGGCGGTGACGGTCAATGCGACTCCTCGGTCGTGGGTGCCTGTCCGCGACCCCGGCGCGGGGGCCGTGGCGGGCCCGCCGTCGGGGCGCGGTCTCGGTGCCCATTGTGCCCGTGCAGCCCGCCGGGGACCACCGGATGCGGGGGCCGGGGTCAGGGTCGCGGGCCCCGGTCACCCCCGTCGCGGCCGCAGGCCACGGGCGTCGCCGCGCGGTCACGTCCGACGGCTGCAGGTTCCGGGCCCCGGGGCTCCTCCCGGGCCCGGTCGGCGGCGGGGTCCGGCCGCGTCCCGGCGGCGGTGGGCCGGGGGTGGGGTCGGGGGTCGACGCCGTCCGCGTCCGCGAGACTGCCGGCGAGGATGGACCGCTTCCGCACCCGGACGACGGCGACGACGACCACGAGGGCGAGCACGGCCACCGCGACCGCCCCCGGCCAGCCGAAGAACCGGATGAGCCGCGAGGAGTTCAGGACCATGAGCAGCCCGCCGACGACCGCGCCGAGGGTGTGCGGCCGGATGACCGTGACGACCCACGCGGCGACCGGCGCGGCGACGAGCCCGCCGACGAGCAGCCCGACGACCGGCTGCCACGACTCGTGGAGCTGGTCGGACAGGCCGACGAGGAACCCGCCCGAGGCGGACACCGCGACGAGGAACTCCGCGGTGTTCACCGTGCCGATGATGCGGCGCGGCTCGCCGCTGCTGACGGACATGAGCGTGGAGGTCGTCAGCGGCCCCCAGCCCCCGCCGCCGCTGGCGTCCATGAAGCCGCCGCCGAGGCCGAGCGCGGCGAGGCCCAGCCGGGACCGCCGGGTGGAGGACACGGGGGCGGTCCGCCGCGACTCCCGCCACGGCGCGGCGACGCTGCGGACGAGGACGTACGCGCCGAGGAGCACGAGGATCGTGGAGACGACCGGTTCCGCGGCGCGGGTGGACAGCGTCGAGAGCACACTCGCCCCGAGGAACGCGCCGACCGCCCCGGGCACGCCGAGGGCGACGACCGTCGGCCAGTGGACGTTGCGCAGCCGCCAGTGCGCGGCGCCGGAGAAGAGCGTCGTGCCGACCTCCGCGAAGTGCACGGCCGCGCTGGCCTGGGCGGGGGCGGTGCCGGAGAAGACGAGGGCGGTCGTCGCGGTGACGCCGAAGGCCATGCCGAGGGCGCCGTCGACCAGCTGGGCGAGCAGGCCCGCCACGGCGAAGAGCAGCAGTTTCATCATGACGCCACCCGCTGTCCGGGACTTCCGGCGGGGGCGGTCCCGGTCAGCGCCGCCGCGGCGCGCTCCCGGACGAGGGGGACGACGCGCGTCCCCAGCGGCGCACCGGTCAGCACCGGCACCCCCGCGGCGGGCAGGGCGTCGAGGGCCTCCACGTCCCGGTCCCACAGCGTGCCCGGCGCGACGAACAGCGGCAGCACGACCGTCGGGCCGGCACTGCGGTCCGGGGCAACGCTGCGGTCCGGGGCAGCGCTGCGCCGCACCCGGTCGACGAGCGCGGCGGGCCCGACCTCGCCGCGCAGCCGCGCCGCCGGGGCGCCCGTCGCGACGACCGCGGACCCGGCGACGCCGAGCTCCGCCCCGACCGCCCGGGCGAGCCGGCCGACCGCGGCGTTCGCGCCGGGACGCGTCGACCCCACCGAGTACAGCACCACCGCACCCGGCCGCGCCGCACCCGGCTCCCCGGGGGCGAGCTCCCGGGCGACCCCGGCGAGCAGCCGCGCGAGGTCCGGCCCCGTGCCGAGCCCGGCGGCGCACCGGACGTCCATGCCCGTGCCCCGGGCCATGTCCCGCACGGCGGCGGGCACGTCCTCGGTCATGTGGAACGCGGAGGTGAACAGCAGCGGGACGACGACCGCCCGGTCGTGCCCGGCGGCGGCGAGCATCCGCGCGGCGTTGAGCGGGGTGCGCGGGGAGAAGTCCAGGAAGGCCTCGGCCGCGGGCGGCCCGCCGGCGGCGGTGAGGCCGCGGGCGATGTCCCCGACGACCCCGTCGGCGAGCGGGTGCCGCGAACCGTGCGCGAGGCAGATCACGGGGGTGGGAGCGGTCACGGCGGGGTCCTTTCTGCAGGGGCCGGGGCGGGGCCCGGCCCGGGGCTAGCTGACGAGACCTGCGGTGACGGTGTCGCCGGTCTGGGGGTCGATGAGGAGGAAGGAGCCGACGGCCCCTCCGCGGCGGTACGTCTCCACCGGCAGGGGCTCGGCGAGGGTCACGCGGACCTCGGCGATGTCGTTGAGGCGGAGCTGCGTGTCGTCGGCGGGGGCGGCGGTGTCCGTGACGGGGTCGCCCCCCGCGATGTCGGTGCGGCGGATGATCTCGTCGACCCGGGCCCGGACGAGCGCCGAGCCGTAGCGCAGGAGGATGAGCGACCGCAGCCGCACCGGCGTCTCGGACAGCTGGACGACCGTCGCGGTGAGGGAGGTCACGGCCTCCGGGCGGGTGGCGTCGGCGATGAGGTCCCCGCGGGCGATGTCGATGTCCTCGGCGAGCCGCAGCGTGACGGACCGCCCGACGCCCGCCTCGGCGACCTCCCCGTCCGGGGTGTCGATGCCGGTGACGGCGACCTCGCGGACGCTGCCGCCCGTGCCGACGGTGACGGTGTCGCCGACGCGCACGGTGCCGGACGTGATCCGCCCGGCGTAGCCCCGGTAGTCGGTCGCGTGGTCGCGGATGACGTACTGGACGGGCAGGCGCAGGTCGTCGGCCTTGTCGTCCGCCTCCGAGGCGAGGAGGTCGGGCCGGGCGTCCTCGAGGATCTCCAGGACCGCCGGGCCGTGGTACCAGGGGGTGCGCTCCGACCGGGTGACGACGTTGTCGCCGAGCAGCGCGGACGTCGGCACGACGTCGACGTGCCGCAGGCCGAGGCCCTCGGTGAGCTCCCGGATGTCCGCGGCGACCGTGGCGAAGACGTCCTCCGAGAAGTCCACGGCGTCGATCTTGTTCACGGCGACGACGACCTGGGGGATGTCCATCATCGCGGCGACGGTGAGGTGCCGCCGGGTCTGCTCGATGACCCCGTTGCGGGCGTCGACGAGGACGATGACGAGCTGCGACGTCGACATGCCCGTCACGGTGTTGCGGGTGTACTGCACGTGGCCCGGGGTGTCGGCGAGGATGAAGCTGCGCCGGTCCGTGGCGAAGTAGCGGTAGGCGACGTCGATGGTGATGCCCTGCTCCCGCTCGGCGCGGAGGCCGTCGACGAGGAGCGACAGGTCGGGGGTCTCCAGCCCGCGGGCCGTCGACGCGCGGGTCACGGCCTCGAACTGGTCGGCGAGGATGGACTTCGTGTCGTGGAGGAGGCGGCCGACGAAGGTCGACTTGCCGTCGTCGACGGAGCCGGCGGTGCACAGGCGGAGCGTCGGCAGCGCCGGAGCGGCGGTCTCCCGGGTGGCGGCGGTCATCAGAAGTACCCTTCCTTCTTGCGGTCCTCCATGGAGGACTCGGACAGGCGGTCGTCGGCGCGGGTCGCCCCGCGCTCGGTGGTCGTGGACAGGCGGATCTCGTCGATGACCTCGTGGATCGTCGTCGCCTCGGACAGCACCGCCCCGGTGCAGGACATGTCGCCGACGGTGCGGTAGCGCACCCGGCGGCGTTCGACGGTCTCCCCGTCGCGCGGGCCGCCCCACTCCCCGGCGGTGAGCCACATGCCGCCGCGTTCGAAGACGTCCCGGTCGTGGGCGTAGTAGATGCCGGGCACCTCGACGTCCCGGTCGCGCAGGTAGTCCCACACGTCGGCCTCGGTCCAGTTGGAGATCGGGAAGACGCGGATGTTCTCCCCCGGCTGGTGGCGGCCGTTGTACAGGCCCCACAGCTCGGGCCGCTGCCGGCGCGGGTCCCAGCCGCCGAAGGAGTCCCGCACGGAGAACACGCGCTCCTTGGCGCGGGCCTTCTCCTCGTCGCGGCGGGCTCCGCCGAGCACGGCGTCGTACCCCCTCTCCTGGATCGTCTCGACGAGCGGGACGGTCTGGAGGGGGTTGCGGGTGCCGTCGGGGCGCTCGCGGAGGGCGCCGGAGTCGATCCAGTCCTGGACGTGGGCGACGTGGAGGCTGATCCGCGGGTCGGCGGCGACGCGGTCGCGGAAGGCGATGACCTCGGGGAAGTTGTGGCCGGTGTCGACGTGGAGCAGCTCGAAGGGCACGGCGGCCGGCGCGAAGGCGCGCTTGGCGAGCTCGAGGACGACAACGGAGTCCTTGCCGCCCGAGAAGAGCAGCGCCGGGCGGTCGAACTGTCCGGCGACCTCGCGGAGGATCTCGATGGCCTCCGCCTCGAGGCCGGCGAGGTGCGGGCTCAGCGGCGTGTCCGCGCTCGGTCGCGGGTGCGGGCTGGTGGTCTGGGTCATGTCGGGTGCTCCGGCTCTGTGTCGGGGAACGGGGTCTGGTCGGGCGCTGTCGCGGGGGCTGTCGCGGGGCGGCGCGGGGGCGGGGTCAGGTGTGGAGCCCGCACTCGGTCTTGCCGGTGCCGGCCCACCGCCCGGAGCGGGGGTCCTCCCCCTCGGCGACGGGGAGGGTGCACGTCGCGCAGCCGATCGAGGGGTAGCCCTGCCGGGTGAGGGGGTGGACGATGAGGTCGTGGTCGCGGATGTACGCCTCGACGTCCTCGTCGGTCCACGCGACGAGGGGGTTGACCTTGAGCCGGCCGCTGCGGTCGACGGCGAGGACCGGGGTCGACCGGCGCAGCGGGCTGTCGACGCGCTTGACGCCGGAGATCCACGCGTCGTAGGGGTCGAGCATCCGGGCGAGGGGCTCGACCTTGCGCATCCGGCAGCACGCCGTCGGGTTCCGGGAGTAGAGCCGGGGGCCGTAGACCTTGTCCTGGGTCTCGACGCTGTACTCCGGCTCCACCGTGCGCAGCGGCAGGGTGTAGCGCGTCTCGACGGCGCGGGCGACGTCGAGCGTCTCCGGGAAGTGGTAGCCGGTGTCGAGGAAGACCATCTCCGCCGACCCGAGCCGCCCCTCGGCGAGCTCGGCGAGGACGGTGTCCTGCATGGACAGGGTCACGGCGACGGTCCCGGCGACGTGCTCGCCGACCCAGTCGAGGATCTCCTCCGCCGGGGCGCCGTCGAGGCGGTCGTTCCACTCCGCGACGAGGCGGTGGTTCTCCGCCTCCCGCTCCGGGTCGAGGTGGCGGGTGGTCGTGGGGGCGCCCTCGGGGCTGACCTCGGGGTCGCGGTAGCTCTCGGCGGCGGTGGTGAACCGCAGGCCGGAGACCTGTGCCGGGAAACTCATCTGACGTTCTCCGTCGCTCTTCTCGTGGGTGGTGGCGGGTCGTCGCGGGGGTCGCCTGTCACCGCGGCCCCGTGAGCGCCACCACAGACCGGTCGGTCTGTTTTGGTGTCCCCCACACTAGACCAACCTGTCCATTCCGGCAACACCCCGGGGCGGATCCGGGGGCCGGGGCGGCCGTGACGGCGTCGTCACCCCTCCCCGGCAGCGGGTCCCGGCCACCGGAACAGACGTACCTGTCTAGTCTGCTGCGGCGGGGCGCGCCCGGGTGCCGGGGCGCAGGTCAGCCGGTGACGCCGCGCGGCAGGTAGCCGTGGAGCTTGACGGAGAAGACGCGGCAGCAGTCACGGCACTGCCACGCGTTGTCGGTCTCGGCGTCGGGGAAGAGGTTCTCCGACGCGCAGAACGGGCAGTTCACGACGGTCGCCCGCCGGGCGTTGGGGTGCATGGCCCTCCCTCCGATGATCTCGTTGGCCGGCGGCAGGCCGTCGCTGTCCGGGTGCCCGGCGGCCCGGCCCCCCGCCGAGTCGCCCGGCGCGGCGCCGGCCCCACCGCCCGGCGCGGCGGTCACTGCAGCTGCTCCTCCGGCGCGCGGGCGACCCAGTCGCGGAACTGCTCGCCGTCCTCGCGGCCCTCCCGGTAGTTCTCGACGAGCCGGACGACGTAGTCCGTGAGCCCCTCCGACGTGACCTTGTGCCCGCGGAGCTTCCGGCCCCAGTCGGGCCGCATCCCCACGGCCCCGCCGAGGTGCACCTGGAAGCCCTCGACGCGCTCACCGTCGTCCGTCGTGACGATCTGCCCCTTGAGGCCGATGTCCGCGACCTGCGTCCGGGCGCACGAGTTCGGGCACCCGTTGAGGCTGATCTTCAGCGGGACGTCGAGGTCGCCGAGCCGCTCCTCGAGCTCGTCGGCGAGCCGGATCGCCCGCTGCTTCGTCACGACGAGCGCGAGCTTGCAGAACTCCAGCCCCGTGCAGGAGATGATGTCCCGGCGGAACGCCGACGGGGAGGCGGACAGGCCCAGCCGGTCGAGCTCCGCCGTGAGCGGCTCGACCGCGTCCTCCTCGACGTCGAGGAAGAGCAGCTCCTTGTCCGGCGTCGTCCGCAGGCGGGTGACCCCGTGGGCCTCCGCGATGTCGGCGAGCCGCTGGAGCGTGTCGCCCTCGGTGTGGCCGACCGTCGGCTTCACGCCGACGTAGAACCGCCCGTCCCGCTGCTCGTGGACGCCGACGTGGTCGCGGTAGCCCGGCCACGTCTCCGGCTCGGGGCCGTCCCGGAGGGGGCGGCCGAGGTAGTCCTCCTCGAGGACCTTCCGGAACTTCTCGACGCCCCACTCCGCGACGAGGAACTTCAGCCGGGCCCGGTTGCGCATCCGCCGGTAGCCGTAGTCGCGGAAGATGCGGACCACGCCGGCCCACACCTCGGGCACCTCGTCGATGGACACCCACGCGCCGAGGCGCTGGGAGAGCATCGGGTTCGTCGACAGCCCGCCGCCGACCCACACGTCGAAACCGGGGCCGTGCTCCGGGTGCTCGGAGCCGATGAACGCGAGGTCCTGGATCTCGTGGGTGACGTCCTGCCGCCGCGACCCGGAGACCGCGGACTTGAACTTGCGCGGGAGGTTGGAGAACTCCTCCCGGGCGAGGAGGTTCTCCTTGATCTCGCGGATCGCCGGGGTGGCGTCGATGATCTCGTCCCGGGCGATCCCGGCGACGGGCGAGCCGAGGATGACGCGGGGGACGTCGCCGCAGCCGAAGTACGTGTCGAGGCCGACCTCGGCGAGGCGGTCCCAGATCTCGGGGATGTCCTCGATGCGGATCCAGTGGAGCTGGATGTTCTGCCGGTCGGTGAAGTCCGCGGTGCCCCGGGCGAACTCGGAGGAGATGCGCCCGATGGTGCGGAGTTGTTCGGCGGAGCAGATGCCGCCGTCGAGCCGGATCCGCATCATGAAGTACGTGTCCTGGAGCTCCTCGGTGGTCATCGTGTTCGTGGCCTCGCCGTCGAGGTTCTGCTTGCGCTGGGTGTAGAGGCCGACCCACTTGAAGCGGGGGGCGAGGTCCTCCTTGGGGATGGAGCTGAACCCCTGGACGGCGTAGATGTCGCGGATCCGGTCGGCGACCGCGAGGCCGGCGTCCTCCTGCTTGATGCGCTCGTCGTCGTTGAGCGGGTCACGGCCGTCGATGAGCCACTGGCCCTGGGGCTTCCGCGCGCGCGGACGCCGCGTCTCGGTCGTGGACCCTGGCGTGGCTGCTGTCATGGGTGGTTCTCCCGTCCTCGTTCCCGGCGGTCGCAGGTCACGGTGCCGGTCGGTGTCCCGTCGGGACGTCGGCCGACCCCCGTTGCAGACCGATCGGTCTGTGGCGGTCAACACTAGACCGGTCGGTCCATCCCGTCAACACGCCCGTCGACACGCCGGACGTCCCCCGGAAGCGACCGTGACGGCCCGTCCGCACCCACCCCACCTGCGGAGGAGGGTAGGCTCACCTGATGGACGCTTGCCAGCGGTAGACCACTCGGTCTATCGTGACGGGGGTCTCCACCCGGCCGCACCCCGGGACGCCCCGCCACCCGACTATCGTGGACGGGAGCCCCCGCGCGCCGGGACCGGCCCCACCCGACAACCCACCCGTGAACTGATTGGACCCGCACCCCATGCCTGAGAACCGTCCGCTCCGCGTCGCCGTGATCGGCTCCGGACCCGCCGGCATCTACGCCTCCGATGCCCTGGTCAAGTCCGGGGAGAACGTCTCGATCGACCTCTACGAGCGGATGCCGGCGCCCTTCGGGCTCATCCGCTACGGCGTCGCCCCCGACCACCCGCGCATCAAGGGCATCATCAAGAGCCTCCACAAGGTCCTCGACAAGCCCCAGATCCGCCTGCTCGGCAACGTCGCCGTCGGCACCGACATCCGCCTCGACGACCTCCGCCGCCACTACGACGCCGTCATCTACGCCACCGGCGCGACCGACGACCGCGACCTGCCGGTCGCCGGCGGCGAGCACTCCGTCGGCGCGGGCCGCTTCGTCGGCTTCTACGACGCCAACCCGGACTTCTCCGACAGCTGGGACCTCAGCGCCGAGAGCGTCGCCGTCGTCGGCGTCGGCAACGTCGGCCTCGACATCGCCCGCGTCCTCGCGAAGACCGGCGACGAACTCCTCACCACCGAGATCCCCGACAACGTCTACGACTCGCTCAAGACCAACCGCGCGCGCGAGGTCCACGTCTTCGGCCGCCGCGGGCCCGCCCAGGCGAAGTTCACCCCCCTCGAGCTCAAGGAGCTCAACCACTCCGACACCATCGAGGTCGTCGTGTCCCCCGAGGACATCGAGTACGACGCCGCCTCCGAGGAGGCCCGCCGGAACTCCAAGATCCAGGACATGGTCTGCACCATCCTCGAGCAGTACGCCATCGCCGAGCCCAAGGGTGCCCCGCACAAGCTCTACCTCCACTTCTTCGAGTCCCCGAAGGAGATCGTCACCGACGCCGACGGCCGCGTCACCGCCTTCGTCACCGAGCGCACCGAACTCGACGGCTCCGGCGGCGTCCGCGGCACCGGCCGGCTCACCGAGTGGCCCGTCGGCGCCGTCTACCGCGCCGTCGGCTACCGCTCCGACGAGCAGCCCGACGTCCCCTGGGACGCCGCGAAGAACGTCATCCCCAACGTCGGCGGCCGGGTCCTCACCGAGGGGCCGACGGCCGACGGCATCGCCGGCGTCCCCGGCTCCGCCGACCCCGAGGCCGCGTCCCGGGAGGTCCTCCCCGGCGTCTACACGACCGGGTGGATCCGCCGCGGACCCGTCGGGCTCATCGGCAACACGAAGGGTGACGCGAACGAGGCCGTCGCCAACCTCCTCGCCGACCACGCCGAGGGCGTCGGCTTCGACCCGGAGGCCCCCGGCGAGGACGCCGTCCTCGACCTCCTCCACGAGCGCGGCGTCGACTACACGACGTGGCAGGGCTGGTACAACCTCGACGCCCACGAGCGCGCCCTCGGCGAGGCCGAGGGCCGGGAGCGCAAGAAGGTCCGGCTGTGGGAGGACATGGTCCGCTACTCCTCCGGCGAGAACCGGGTCGAGGCCTGAGGCCCCGCATGAGCGAGACCGCCGGCCCGGACGTCCACTACACCGGGCGCGCCCTGCTCTCCATGCAGCCCCAGCAGGTCCACGCCCTCTACCGGCTGCGCGTCGACGTCTTCGTCCACGAGCAGCGCGCCCCCCACGCCGAGATCGACGACACCGACGCCCACCCCGGCACCCACCACATCCTCGCCTACGTCCACCCCGGCGCCGGCCCGGACCACCCGTGGGGCGTGGCCGACCCCGGCTCGCCGCTCCGGCTCGTCGGCACCGCGCGCGTGTACGGCCCGCCGGAGGAGCAGCACATCGGCCGCGTGTGCGTCGCCGCCGACCTCCGCGGGCACGGCATCGCCCGGCAGCTCGTCACCGAGGCCCTCGAGGTCTGCCGGGGACGCGCCGCCGCGCTCGACCCGGTGACGCAGCGCGCCACCGTCGTCCTCGACGCGCAGGCGCACCTCGTCGACCTCTACGCCGGCTTCGGCTTCGAGCCGGTCGGCGACCCGTTCGCGGTCGAGGGCATCCCCCACCGCACCATGCGGCTCACGCTGTAGCCGGGGCGGGCCGCGTCACCGCGGCACCCGCACCGTCCGTCAGCGCACCCGCACCGTCACGGCCTCGGCCGCGCGGGACGCCCGCTCCCGGGCCTCGTCCACCGACTCGGCCGTCGCGAACGCCACCCCCATCCGCCGCCGCGGGTGGGACACCGGCTTGCCGAAGAGGCGGACGTCGGCCTCCGGCACCCGCATCGCGTCCGCGAGCCCCGAGTACTCCGGGGCCTCCCCCTCGACCCCGCCGTAGATGACCGCCGACGCGCCCGGGGAGATGAGCGTCGTGTCGATCGGCAGGCCGAGGACCGCGCGCGCGTGGAGGTCGAACTCGCTGAACCGCTGCGAGCCCATCGTCACCATGCCCGTGTCGTGCGGACGCGGGCTGACCTCGGAGAAGTAGACGTCGTCCCCCTTCACGAAGAGCTCCACGCCGAACACCCCCCGGCCCCCGAGCGCGTTCGTCACCCGGGCGGCGACGGAGCGGGCGTTGTCGTGCGCCGCCTCCGTCATCTCCGCCGGCTGCCAGGACTCCACGTAGTCCCCCCGGTCCTGCCGGTGGCCGATCGGCTCGCAGAACCACGTCGCCTCCCGGCCCGTCTCCGGGTCGACGGACCGGACCGTGAGCAGGGTGATCTCGTAGTCGAAGGGCACGTACTGTTCGACGATGACCCTCCCCGAACTCACGCGCCCGCCCGTGAGGGCGTGGTCCCACGCGGCGTCGATGTCCTCCGCCGACCGGACGTAGGACTGCCCCTTCCCCGAGGAGCTCATGACCGGCTTGACGACGCACGGGAAGCCGATCCCGCGGACCGCCTCCCGCAGCTCCTCCCGGGACGACGCGAACGCGTGCCGGGAGTTCGGCAGCCCCAGCTCGTCGTTCGCGAGCCGGCGGATGCCCTCCCGGTTCATCGTGAGGTTCGTCGCCCGGGCCGTCGGCACGACGTCGGCGAGCCCCTCCCGCTCGATCCGGACGAGCTCGTCCGTCGCGAGGGCCTCGATCTCCGGGACGATGAAGTCCGGCCGCACCTCCTCGACGAGCGCCCGCAGCTGGCGGGCGTCCGTCATGTCCAGCACGTGCCGGTGGTCCGCCATGTGGTGCGCCGGCGCGCCGCTGTACCGGTCCGCGGCGTGGACCTCCACGCCGAGCCGCTGCAACGCGACCGTCACCTCCCGGCCGAGCTCCCCCGACCCGAGCAGGAGGACCCGGGTGGCGGACGGGGAGAGCGGGGTGCCGAGGGCGGACGGAGTGTGCACGGTGGACCTTTCCGGGTGGGGGTGGGCTGGGTCTGCCCCGACCATACCGGGCAGGGACGACGCCGGGGAGGGACGACGCCGTGCGCCCGGGGTCACTCGACGGTCGAGCGCCCCGGCAGCTGCGGGCGGATGACCTTGCCCATCGGGTTCCGCGGGAACTCCTCGACGAAGAACACGTCACGCGGGGCGTGCGCGTCGGAGAGGGACTCGCGGAGGATCCGGCGGACCTCCTCCGCGTCGAGCTCCGCCGGGGTCACGCCCTCCGCGCGGATGATGTACGCGCGCAGCGCCTGGCCGAAGTGCTCGTCCGGCACACCGTGGACGGTGACGTCCGCGATCCGCGGGTCGCGGGTGAGGCGGTCCTCCAGCTCCGAGGGGAAGATCTTCTCCGCGGACTGGGTGATGACCATGTCGTCCGCCCGGCCGAGGACGTGGAGGTGGTTGCCCTCCGTGAAGTAGCCCTTGTCGCCCATCGGGACGAGGCCGTTGACGACCTTCACCGGCACCGTCGGGTCGGTGTAGCCGAGGAACATGTCGTACGCGCCGACGAAGATGTTGCCGGTCTCGCCCTCGGGGACGAGTTCGTCGTTCTCGTCGCGGATCTCGACGCGGGTGCCCGGGTAGACGACACCGCTCAGCGTCGGGTCGGCGGCGAGCTCCTCCGGGCGGGCCATCGCGAGCGTCGCGGTCTCCGTGCTGCCGTAGCAGTTGCACAGCACCCGGCCGAACTTCCGCTCCGCCTCCTGGATCTCGTGCGGGGTCAGCGGGCTGCCGGCGGACACGATGAACTCGAGGCCGTCGACCTTCTCGATGCCGTTCTCGTCCATGTAGCGGTACAGGGCGCGCAGGCGGGACGCGGCGCTCGCCATCGCCGTGATGTCGTACCGGCGGATGTCGTCGATCGCCTGCGCCGGGTCGAACGTCCGGCGGGCGATGATCGTCGAGCCCGTGAGCAGCGCCATGAGGAGGTTCGCCCAGCCGTAGGCGTGGAAGAGCACGGCCGTGAGCATGAGGGTCATGCCCGGCCGCCACGGGATCGCCGCGAGGATCGGGGCCGCGGGCTGCGGCGACCGGGTCACGCGGCGGACGACGCCCTTCGGCATGCCCGTCGTGCCGGACGTGAGGACGATGTGGCGGCTCTGCCCCGGGCGGAACGGCAGGGAGTCCGTCACCCGCGCGGAGTCGATGACGTCCTGCATCGTGTCGAACCCGCTGATGTCCTCGCGCTCGCCCGGGCCGGCCTCCTCGTCCGTGTCGACGTGGCCGATGACGAGGTCCCGGTTCCGGGAGCCCTCGTTCATCCGGTCGAGGAACTCCTCGTCGACGATGATGAGCTCGATCTCGTGGAAGTCGAGGACCCGCTCGATCTGCTCCGCCGAGGCGTTCGCGTTGATCATGAAGATGTGGTAGCCGAGCAGGTGGCGGGCGCACAGCGGGTAGATCGCCGCGCGGCCGTTGCGGGCCAGCACCGCGACGCGCGAGCCCTCGCCGATCCCCCGCCGCTGCAGGCCCAGCGCCAGCCGGTTGACGTCCTCCCAGAACTGGGCGAACGTCCGCTCCCCGTCGTCGTCGACGAGACCCAGGCGGTCCGGGTGCTTCCGGGCGGCCTGGTTGAGCTGGGAGGTCTCGTAGGACCCCCAGCGCACCTGGCTCATGACGGCCTTACCGATGTCCCGGAGGGACTGCTTCTCGGTGAGGTTGCTCTTCTTGAGCTGCTTGAGGAAGAAGAAGAACTGGTCCGTGATGTCACGGCGCGTGACGCCGTGCTCCGGAACCGGGTTCAACGTGAAGTTCGACATTGGCTTGTGGGCCCCGTTCTGCTCGTGTCGGTGGGAGGGGTCAGGTGCGGTCAGGTGCGGTCAGGTCCGGTCACCGGCGGTCACGTGAAGGACTCCGTGACGAAGGTCATCGTCTCGGTCTCCATCGCGTGGAGCCGACGCTCGGCCTCCTGCCGGTCGCCGACCTTCTCCCGGATGATCTCCGTGAGGGTCTCGCGCACACCCGGCACGAGGGTGCGGGCGTCACCGCAGACGAGGACCTTCGCCCCCGACGTGATGAGCTCCCACACCTCGTCGCGGTCGCGCCACAGCGCGTCCTGGGCGTACTTCACGTCACCCTCGGGCTGCCGCGAGAACGCGGGGCGCACATCGAGCAGCCCCTTCCCGGTGAGCCGCTCGTACTCGTCGGCGTAGAGGTAGTCCGTGTCCCGGCCGTGCGTGCCGAAGAACAGCAGCGCGCGGGCGGCGTCGTCCCTCGACTCCGCCCGGCGCTCCAGGTCGACGAGGAACGCGCGGAGCGGGGCGATACCCGACCCCGCACCGACGAGCACCATCGGCACCGTGATGTCCTCCGGCGGCCGGAAGCCCTCCGGACCCGGGGTGACGGCGACGGACACCGGGGTCTCCGGCTCCGCGGACCCGAGGTACGTCGACGCCGTGCCCCGGTACTCCCCGACGCCGGACCAGGCCGGCCCCGCGACCTCGGAGACCGTGAGCTCCGCCGTGCCCTCGTTCTCGAACGGCGCGGAGGAGATGGAGTACTGGCGCGGCAGCAGCTCGGTGAACAGCGGGATCGCCTCGACGGCGGTCATCGACACCGAGCGGTACCGGTCGAGCACGTCGAGGACGGTGAGGCGCTTCGCCACCACCTCGTCGTGGTACCGGTCCGGCTCCGCGAGCGCCGCGATCTCCGCCTTCTCCGGCGGGCAGTCGCAGTGCTCCGCGAGGGTCCGCAGCGCCGACGACCCGGCCGGGGCGTTGAGGTTGAGGTGGGAGGTGAAGATCTCGCCGACGGCCAGCGGGAAGCCCTGCGGGAGGAAGGTGTTCTCGCCGCCGACGACGACGCGCGTCTCCGGGGCGGTGCGCAGGAGCCGCAGCGCGCGCTCGACCTGCCGGGCCGAGTTGCGCGGCACGACCTCGAGGTAGTCGCCGAGCCGGTAGTCCATGCCCTCCGGCAGGTCGAAGGCGATGCGGCGCTTGACGCCGATCTCGCCCGCCCCGCCGGTGTTCATGACCTCGTTCGAGCGCACGATCGCGGTGCGGAACGCGCTCGGGGCGCGCGGGCCCTCGGCGAGCATGGCCTCCGGGGCCTCCTCGGCGAGGACGACGGTCGCCCGCTGCTGCTCGACGTCGGCGACGGCGATGTCGACGCCGAGCACCTCCCCGACGGACTCCCACAGGCCGGTCATCCAGCCGTTGAAGTCCTCCTCGAAGTCACCGCGGACGTCGGCCGCGCCGGCGTCGTCGATGCGCTGCGCACCGCCGGCGGCGAGCCCCTGGTCGATCTGGGTCGGGACCCGCTGGAAGCTCGGCCCCCAGTCGGAGTTGCCGACGCCGAAGACGCAGTAGTTCACGCCCTCGTGCGCGGACGTGCCCTCCGTCGACCGCACCCAGTCGAGGAACTCCTTCGCGTTCTTCGGCGGCAGGCCCTCGTAGGAGGCGGTGACGATGATGACCGGGCCGTCGGTGATGAGGTTGTCGACGGCGTCGTTGAGCGGCGAGACGAGGGTCTCGAAACCGATCCGGCCGGCGGTCGTCGCGATGCGCTCCGCGAAGCCGCGGGCCGTGCCCGCCTCGGAACCGTAGAGGACCTGCATCCGGCTGCCGGCGGCGACGGACCCGGTGACCGCGATCTCCGGCTCGGTCGTCGGGGTCGACGCGGCCTGCGTCGTGGCCCCGGCGGCCGTCGGCGCGGCGCTGTACCGCTTCGAGATCTCCCGCTGCGTGAACCGGACCATGAGGTTGTTCGGCTTGAGCGACAGGGACTCGCGGATGTCGAGCTCGTAGTTCGGGTCCGCGAAGTCCATCTCGAAGTTCTGCAGCACGAGCGTGAGCATGAGCTGCGCCTCCTGCAGGGCGAAACCACGGCCGATGCACGACCGCTCGCCGTTGCCGAAGGGCTTCCACGAGTTCTGCGGGATCTTCGGGGTGTTCTCCGGGGAGAACCGCTCCGAGTCGAAACGCTTCGGGTTCTGCCACACCTCCGGGTCCTGGTGGAGGCTCGGGATGAGGGTGAGCAGCGTGTCGCCCGGGTTGACCTCGTAGCCCTCGAAGTCGTCGGTCGCGCCGATGCGGGTCTTCTCGTACGGCGTCACGCCGAAGGCGGGGGCCGTCGGGTAGATGCGCAGCGTCTCGCGGAGGATCTGGTCGATGTAGCCCAGGTCCTTGAGGTCGTCGTACCGCGGCGGGCGGCCGCCGAGGACCTCGTCCACGACCTGCTGGGCGTGGCGGAGGACGGAGCGGTTCCGCATGAGCTCGTACACCGCGAAGCTCAGCAGGCCGGACGTCGTCTCGTGCCCGGCGATGAGGAAGGTCACCATCTGGTTGCAGACCGACTCGTCGGACAGCTTCTCGCCGGTGACCGGGTCCTCGGCGTTGAGCATCGTGTCGAGGATGTCCCACTCCCCCTCGGGCAGCGGGTTCCGGCGCCGGTCGTCGATGAAGTCCTGCGCGATGGAGCGCATCTCGGCGATGGCTTCCTCGTAGTTCTTCACCGCGCTCTTGTTCAGCGCCTTCTGGAAGCCCGGCATGTGGGCCAGGCGGGCCGCCTCGACGAGGGCCGTGACCATCGCGTTGACGAACGGGTGGAGCGTCTCCGAGTAGAAGGAGTTCAGCCGGTAGCTGAACGCGGTGAGCGCGATCGTGTCGATCGTGAGGCGGGTGAACTCCTCCGCGACATCGACCGGCTGGTCCGGGCGGCGTCGGGACCACTTCAGCTTCAGCTGGTCCGCGATGTCCATCATGGACTCGAACATCGCCTTGAGGGCCGTCGGCGAGAAGGCCGGCATGAGGATGCGGTGCGCCTGCTGCCACTCCTCGTTGTGCGTGTCACCCGTGAACAGGCCCTGCCCGCCCAGCGGACGGAGGTTGCGGATCGCGGCGTGGATCTTCTTGTAGAACCGGGTCTCGTCGCAGATCTCGTTGACGATGCGCTGCGAGCTGATCATGTAGACCGGCTCGTGGCCGGGGAACCGCTGCAGGAAGATCCCGCCGTACTTCTCGGCCAGGGCGACATCCGACTGGATGAGCTTGTCCGGGTCGATCGTGTAGGCGGTTCCGACGACCGGGTACTTCTTCGGACCGGGCACTGTCTGTGTCATCTTCTGAACCACTTCTTCGGTGAGTTGGGGTGTGCCGTCACCGCGCGCCGGTGCCGTGCACGGGCCGTGCACGGCGCGGCGGCGGGGGCTCGGCGGGCGTCCCCGTCGTGGGGGGACGTGGTGCTGTGGAGTGCGGGGACGACGGCGCCGCAGGGTCCCGGGCCGTACCCGGC
Organism: Corynebacterium bovis DSM 20582 = CIP 54.80; assembly: GCF_030408615.1. Classification (NCBI taxonomy): domain Bacteria; kingdom Bacillati; phylum Actinomycetota; class Actinomycetes; order Mycobacteriales; family Corynebacteriaceae; genus Corynebacterium; species Corynebacterium bovis. The sequence goes on from NZ_CP047187.1 coordinate 2,215,769, forward strand.
AACCTCTGCGGCGTGGTCATTGGTGTTCGTGACCTGGAGAGGTCGGTGGGGCGGTGGTTACGACCCGCTGGAGCCCATGTTCATGAGGTTCTGCGGGGTGAAGGGCTCCGGGGTGTAGGTGAGGTACACCGGGAGGTTGGTCAGCGGGTAGTCACGGAGCAGCTGGATGGCCAGGTCAGCCCACGACTGGAGGAGGTTCATTCGGGGTCGGTCCTTTCGTCTCTCAGTGTGGAGGGTCCGGGGCGGTCCCGGTGCCGTCCCCCGCGGGGGGAGGCGGCCCGGCGACCGGACGGTCAGTGGTTGGCGCGCGCCGCGAGGGCCTCCGCGTAGTGGTCGTTGCCCAGCGAGGTCAGGTGGCCGGCGAGGGCGTGCGACTGGTCGTCGACCCAGGCGCTGCTCAGCCGGTTCGGGTTCGGGGAGCAGGCGTTGTTGTCGTGGCCGAGGTCGATCTCGGAGAAGGCGTCGTAGAAGTCGACGTGCTGCTCGTCCGCGGTCCGCTGCTGGGCGGTGCGGATGTGCTTCTGCAGCCAGTCGAGCAGCGGGTAGTAGGTGCGGGTGACGAGGCCGCCGGCGTTGAGCTGGCAGATGTAGCCGTGGCCGTCGGTCTGGTCCGGGTAGCCGGTGATGACGACGCGGGCGTTCGGGGCGGCCTCGCGGATGCGGCGGACCTGGTCGCCGATGACGCGGACGTACTCGTCGTCGTACTCGCCGTACTGGGAGGGGTCGCCGTACGGCGCCTGGTAGGTGTCGTTCATGCCGGCGGTGATGGTGACGAGCTTCGTGTCACCGGTCAGGGCGCCGTCCTTGAGGGCGAGGTCGACCTGGTGGGTGACCGAGTTCGTGTGCAGGCTCGGCATCCGCACGTCGGCACGGGCGACCGCACCGGCGCAGGTGTAGTTGCTGAGCCGCAGCCCGGCGCGCTGCGCGGTCTTGACGGGGAAGGAGTCCGCGCCCTGGGCGCAGTTGCCGTTGCCGATGTTCGGCCAGGCCACCGGGACCCCGCGCTCGATCGCCTTGGAGGCGACGATGTCGATCGCGGTGACGTTGGCGGCGGCGGAGTCGCCGAAGGCCACGAAGTTCTCCCGGGTGTCCGGGTTGACCGTGATGGCGTCGTTGTTCGGGGCCGGCAGGATCATGGGCTGCAGGGCCATGAGCTGGTCCGGGGTGAACTGAGGGAACGCCGGAAGCTGCGGCATCGGCGGAAGCTCCGGCTCTGCTGCTGCGGATCCGACACCGGCGGTGCCGGCCGCCAGGCCCGCCGCGGCGACCGCGGCGGCTATACGTCGTTTGATAGACAAGGGCATTTCCTCTTTCTCACCGTAGTACCAGCGTATGAACCGCTCCCCTGCCTAGTACAGTTGCCTGTTTTATGTGGGGGCAGGGTGTGCTCGATTACGCCATGAGTGTTGCTGTGGGTCAACGCGTAGGTTTCGCAGCCACCGGGCGCATCTCGGCGCTGTGACCACTACTCACATCTAACACGATGTCTCGGAGCCATGCCCAACCCAGCCGAAGCCCGGGAAATCACAGAATGCGTGTTCACAGCACTGTAAGACAGGCGAGCTACTAACAGCAGAAGTGATACAGCTGGATCTTTTCTGGCAGTCTCCCGGCGCCCGACCGGCGGCCTCCCCTCCCGCGACCGGCAGTTTCACCGCCGCGCGGACCCCCGGCCCGCCGCCGCGGCCCGCCGGACCGGTCCCCTCCCCGGTAACGCCGGCGTCCCGTACACCGATGAAGTCCTGCTACAGCCTCAGACACGGGGGAGTTCCGAAGAACTTATCACAGTCCCCCCTTTTCGGGGGCCTTTCTCGCCCCATTAGTCACACCAGTCACACCAGCCCCAGGAGTTGACAGTCGCTCCTCACGTGAACTCCTGACAACCTGAGATGGACCCCGGAAGGACCCCCGAACCAGCTGACAGCTTCCCGCACCCACACCCCGGCGGCCGGGGGATCCCCAGTCGCTCCCCGCCCTGTAACGCCCCCGCCGGCCCGTCCGATGAACCCCGTGACTGAGGCGCACACCGACGTACCCCGGCCACGGAGTCAAACCGGAGTCAGGGCCGGACGCACGCGCGGGGTGCACTCAGCGCACACGATGTCTCCGCGCCCCGGCCCCGGCCGGGGACCGCGACGTCGGCGCGGCGGACCCTCGTCGGCAGTCCCCCCGGGACGGCCGACCCCGCCGCGCACCACTCACCGCCCGGGTCCCCCGGGCCGGGCCAGGGTGACCCCGCGGTCACTGACCGCCCCGGCGAATGCTGCGTCGTGGCAGGTCCAGAGCACCGCCGGGCGAGCCCCGTCCCCGGGACCACCGTGCCCCACCCACAGCGGCCGCCCGCCGGCGGCCGTGAGGGCACGGTGGTACCCGCCGGAGGCGAACCCCCGCAGCAGCTCCGCGAGCCGGCCGTGCCCCGCCGCGTCGAGCCCCACCGTCGGCTCGTCGACGAGCAGCAGCCCCGGCCCCCGCACCACCGCCGCCGTGACCGCGAGCAGCCGCCGGTCGCTCGCCGGCACGTCCAGCGGGTGCGTGTCCCGCCACCGGCCGAGACCCGCCCACCCCAGGGCGACCTCCGCGGCGCGACGCGTCGTCCCCACCGACAGCTCCTCGACGACCGTGCGGCGGAGGAACGACCGGTCCATCGCCGTCGGCGCCCACCCCGCGACCGGCGCGGTGACCCGCCCGGCGTGCGGCAGCAGCCCCAGGACGGCGAGCATGAGCGTCGTCTTCCCGGCGCCGTTCGGGCCCGCGAGGTGCGTGACCTCCCCGCCGCGCGCGGCGAGCGACACCGGGCCGAGGCGGAACGACCCGTGCCGCACCGTGACCTCCCGGGCCTCCAGCACCGGGGCCGACCCCTGACCCTCCTCGGGAGCCCCCTCCGGGAGCACCGCCCGACCCCCCTCCGGGACCACCGCCGCGGGCGCCCGCGCGGCGACGAGGGTGCCGTCGGGCCGCAGCTCCAGCTCCTCGGCGGCGTCGTCCGCCAGCGGTGTGCGCACCCGGTCGTACACCGTCACCGGGCCCGGCACGCCGGCGAGGACGTGGCGGAGGGTGCGGACCGCGTCGGCGTCGAACCCGTCGAGCGGGCAGTCCAGCACCAGCGCCCCCGGGGCGGCGAGCAGCGCCTGCGCCACCGCCACGCGGCGGGTCTGCCCCGTCGACAGGGTCACCGGGTCGTCCCCGGCGACGCCGCGCAGGTCCCACTCGGTGAGCGCGGCGTCGACGCGCCGCCGCATCTCCTCCCGGGGGACGCCGCGCTGCTCCATCGCGAAGGCCAGCTCCTCGGCGACCGTCGCGCGCAGCAGCGAGATGTGCGCCGCGGCGTCGTTGCCGACCCACGCCGCCCCCGTGCGCTCGGCGGTCCGCCACGCGTGGTCGGACAGACCGCTGCCGCTGGACCCCCACACGAACCTCACGACCGGCATGGTCACATCGAACCACACCGGACCCCGGCCGCGCCCCTACCGCCGGGCGCCGGCGAGCGCGTCGTCGACCGCCGCCGCCACGGCCGCCGCGTCGGGCGCGTCGAGGAGCCGCCGGCGGAACGGCTCGCGCATGAGCGCCCGCGCGAGCGCCGCGAGGATCCGCAGGTGCGCCGACCCGGCGTCGTCCGGCACGGCGATGAGGAACACCAGCCGCACCGGCGCGTCGTCGGGGGTGTCCCACTCGACGGCCCCGGCGGGCACCCGCGCGACCGTCACGACCGGCTGCGCGACCCCCGCCGTCCGCGCGTGCGGGATCGCCACGCCGTGGCCCGCCGCCGTCGACGACGTCTCCTCCCGCGCGACCGCCGCCCGCACGACGTCCTCCACGTCCGTCACCCGCCCGACCTGCGCCGCCCGCCCGGCGAGCGCGCGGATGAGCTCGTCGCGGGTGCCGGGGGCGGGCCCGTCACCGTCATAGAGGACGACGCCGCCCTCCGTCAGCAGCGGCTCCCGGCCCTCCGGCTGTCCCGCGTCCGCGCCCGCCCCCGCGGCCCCGGCACCCGGGGCGTCCGCCCGCCCGGTGGCGGCGTCGGACCCCTGCACCTGCTCCCCCTGCCCCGGCTCACCCGGATCGGTCGCGGCGTCGGACCCCTGCCCCGGTTCGCCCTGCCCCGGTTCCCTCGGCTCCCCCGGCCCCGGCTCCCCCTGCGCCCGCTCCCCGCGCCGCCGGGCCAGCCCCACGAGCAGCAGCGACGTCGACGCGGTCACGAGCGCGCCGACGACCACCGCGACGGCGAACCACGGCACCCCGTCGACCGCGCCGAGCACCGCGACGATCGGCCCACCGTGCATGACGTTGTCCCGCACCCCCGTCGCCCCGGCCAGCGCCCCCGCCACCGCGCCACCGAGCACGTTCGCCGGGATGACCTGCAGCGGCCGCGCGACGGCGAAGGGGATCGCCCCCTCCGTGATGCCGAAGAACCCCATGAACAGCGCGGCGATGCCCGCCTCCTGCTCGGGCCGGGTGAACCACCGCCGGCGCACGACCGACGCCAGGCCCATCCCCAGCGGCGGCACCGCGATCGCCGCGGCGGCCATGCCCATCGGCGCGGCGTTCCCCGCCGCGATGAGCCCGCCGCCGAAGAGGAACGCCGTCTTGTTGAACGGCCCGCCCATGTCGAAGGCGATCATCGCGCCGACGACCGCGCCGACGATGAGCACCGAGTCCCCGTCCATGCCCGCGAGCCACTCCGTCAGCGCCGTGAACACCGCGGCGATCGGCCGGCCGAGCACGTAGATGAACACGAGGCCGACGCTCACCGTCGTCACCACCGGGATGACGATGATCGGCCACACCGGCGCGATGTACCGGTGCACCGGGATCCGCCGGATCCACCGCGCGACGTACCCCGACAGCAGCCCGGTGACGATCCCGCCGAGGAACCCCGCGCCCGCCTCCGAGTGGTACAGCGCCCCCGTCGCCGCGACGAGCCCCGTGATGAACCCCGGTGCCAGCCCCGGCCGGTCGGCGATCGCCTGCGCGATGTACCCGGAGATCACCGGCACCATGAGGGTGAACGCGAGGGCGCCCAGCTGTTCGACCGGTTTCCAGGGGGAGCCGTCGGGGACGACGAGCCCCTCCGCCGTCGGGTCGCCTCCCAGGGAGAGGGCGACCGCGATGAGCAGCCCACCGGTGACGACGAACGGGATCATGTGCGACACCCCGTTCATCAGCGCGGCGTAGAGCTCCCGGCCCAGGTCGCGGCCCGCGGTGCGGGCCGTGGTGCGGGCCGTGGCGCCGGACCCCGCGGCCGCTCCCGCGCCGCCGGACCCCGCGGCCGCTCCCGCGCCGCCGGACCCCGCGGCCGCTCCCGCGCCGCCGGACCCCGCGGCCGCTCCCGCGCCGCCGGACCCCGCGGCTGCTCCCGCCGCGCCCGCGCCGCCCGCCGCGCCCGTCCTGCCGTCTGCGCCCGCCCGGCCCGACCCCGCGGCAGCGCCCGCGCCCGCCGCGCCTGCCCGGACCGACCCCGCGCCGCCCGCCGCGCCCACGCCCGCGCCCACGCCCGCGCCCACGCCCGCGCCCACGCCCGCGGCCGCGCCCGTCCTGCCGTCTGCGCCTGCCCGGCCCGCCTCCAGCGTCCGCCGGAGCAGGGCCGCGGGGCGGCGGATGCCTTCGTCGACCCCCGTGGTGACCAGCGGAAGCCCCGCGAACCGTGCCGTGTCGACGGCCGTGTCCGCCGCGACGACGACCGCCGCCGCCTCGCGGAGCTCCGCGTCGGTGAAGGTCCCCTCGACCCCGATGGACCCGTGGGTCTCGACGCGGACGCGAACGCCCGCCTCCTCCGCCGCCGCCGTGAGGTTCTCCGCGGCCATGTACGTGTGCGCGATGCCCGTCGGGCAGGCCGTGATCGCGAGGATCAGCGGGCGGGTGCCGGCGTCGGGGTCTGTGCCGGCGCGGGTGCCGGCGTCGGTGCTGTCTGTCATGCCCCAGAGAGTATGGTGTTCCGCCCCCCTCAGGGAATGAGCGTGACGACGACAGCCAGGACCGTGGCCACGATCACACCCCACCGGACCACCCGTTGCCCCACCGGGTTCGGGACCGGCCGGAGGACCGTCCGCGGCCCCGGTGTCCCGACCCCGGTCCGTTGAAGTGGCCGGGACCGCTGGGCGGCGTCGTCGACAAGGCCGACGACCAGCGGCAACACCGAGTCGATGCGCGACCGCCAGGACCGCACCGGCACCCCGCGCGCGGCCTGGATGTTCCGGATCGTCCGCCACCGGTCGCGCGCCATCGGGAGCAGGCGGACCACCGAGCCCACGACGTACACCACCGGCGCGGGCACCGACGGTTGGAGGGCGCGCATGAGCCGGTCGAGGTCCACCTCGGCGGCGAGGACGAGGCCGGTGACGACGACCGCCGCCACCCGCAGCGCCAGGCGCCCGGCGGTCGCCGCCCCGTCGGACGTCACCGGCACGCCCCCGAGGACGGCCGGTGCGACCCGGGCGACGACGTCGGCGCCGAACGGCACGTACATCAGGGCGAACCCGACGGCCGCGGGCACGCTGACCACCGCGGCGGCGACGACGGCGCGACGCTGACGCGGCCCCCGCAGCAGACCCCACACCGCCACCGCGCCCGCGATGACGGCACACATCACCGGCGAACCCACCGCGAGAACGAGGACGATCAGGCACGCCGCCACCGTCACCGGGGTGTACGGGTGAACCCGGGGGCCGCCCGCGCCGCTGCCGACCGGGGCGAGACTCATCGCCGCGCCCCACCGCCCGCAGTACCCGGCTCACCCACGGTTCCGGCCTCGCCCGCGGTTCCGGCCTCGCCCGCAATTCCCGGCTGGCCCGGCTCACCCGCGGTTCCGGCCTCGCCCGCGGTTCCGGCCTCGCCCGCAAATCCAGCAAGCCCCGCCTCGCCGTCCGGCCCGGGCAGCGTCGCCGGCGCGAACGCCCGGACGGCCCGTTGCGGCAGGGACCGCACGACCGCGGCAACGGCGGCGAAGACGATGACCTTGTCCGCGGGATCCGAGGTCCACGACTGGAGGAACACCGCCTCGACGGGCCCTGCCCCGAGGGACCGGTAGAACGTCACGAGGAGCCCGGTCCCGGTCCCGGCGGTTCCGCCGTAGATGAAGCTCGCCACCGGCGCGGCCATCACCGCGGAGAACACCCCGACGACCGCGCCGACGATGACCGTCCACCACCACGACCGCCTGATCAGGCGCCCGGTCACTCCGGCGGCGAGCCCCACCATCGCGTACCCGGCGGCGAAAGGGATGACCGTCGGGTTGAAGGTCCCCCACACCAGGGCGGAGAGGCTGCCGGTCACGAGGCCGGCCCCGGGCCCCGCCAGCACTCCGACGAGGACGGTGCCGATGCTGTCGAGGTAGAGCGGAACCGGCAGGCCCATGGTGCCGATGACCTGGCCGACGACGATGTTGAGGACCAACGCCGCCGGGAGCAATGTCAACGAGCGGACGGGCAGCCGGGGTACGACGGCGACAAGCGCGAGGACCGTCGGCACCAGGAAACCCAGCAGCGCGAGCAGTGACGCGTGGGAGGCGGCGATGGACGACCAGTCGGTGTCGCCGGGGTGGACGACAACAAGGGTGATCCACGTCGCAAGGTAGAGCACCGCGGCGGTGAAGAGCAGCGCGACGGTCGTGGTCGGTGACAGGGGGCGCATGGCGTGTGAGGGTCTCCCGTGGACGGACCTCAGCGGCGGATGCGGCGACGTCACCGGGGCGCTGTGCTCCGGTGGCCGGCCGGCGACACCGTTGACGTCGGGGGCGGGCAGGGGATCGGTGAACCTGCAGTGCCGACCGCAACCGCCCTATGTCACCTCGGGGAGCGATCGGTGATTGCGACCATTGTTCTCCGCTCGCCGAGGGCCGGTCAACTCCCCGCCGCCCCCAGCCTCCACGACGGCCTCGTCCCCGGCTCCGGGCGTTCCTCCCTTGACCTCTCTCTTCTCTCCTCTCTCTCAGTCCCTCCACTCTCAGTCCCTCCACTCTCACTCCCTCAGCCTTCGACCCGGCGCCCGCACCCTTCGTCCCCACGCCCGCCAGTCTCGCTCCCTCCACTCTCACTCCCTCAGCCTTCATCCGTGAACCGGCCATGTTCTCCCCGGAGCTCCTTCTCGTCCTGGCGCGCACGACGCACCGAACGCCCCGGATTGGCCCACGCCGACGGGTGCCCGTTCACCCTCGGTTCCCGTTCCGGATCGAGCTGGACCGGCGGTATCCACACGGCTTTGTCCACACGTTCACGCCGACCTGGACCGTTGCCGTCACCTCCACCGTCACCTCCACCGGCGCCCCCACCGGCGCCTCCACCGTCGCCGCCGCCACCGGCGCCCGGTCCACCACCCGAACCACCGCGCTCTCTGTCCTGCGCATCGGACCTGATGGTCCACCACCGCGAGGAATCGGTCCGCGAGTCGTCGATCTTGGCGTGGGTGAGCGGGTCCACCAGCGTGAGGTTGTCGATGTCCGTCATCCCACCCGACTCCCACGAGTCGATGTGGTGCATGTGGCACCGGGCCGCGCATGTCGCGGAGCCCGGCGCCATGCTCATCCCCTCCTCCCCGAGCAGAGCGAGGTACTGTGCCGTACTCCCGAGCCGGGATGACCGCCCGAGGTACAGCGTCTCGCCCCGCAGGCCGAGAACATGCAGGTAGGTGTCGCGGCACAGTGCATCCTCGACGAGATCCGCCAGCGGGAGCTGGACTCCGGTGTCCGTCATCGCCGTGCCCTGTCGGGCGAGCAGATCCTTCAGCGTGGTGACCGCGACAATGGTCGTCGTCCGACGTCGGGGAGCGAGACCACGCCCACGCAGTCGCGGAATCTGCAGACTGTCGGGCCCGTCGCCGTCGCCGGGTTCCCCCTTACCTCCGGCACTGTCCCCGTCGCCTTCTCCGCCGCCGCGGTCCTGTCCCCCGCTGCCACCGGTGACTCCCCCAGCCCGGCCCGGGCCTGCGGCGTCGGCCCCGTCGGCATCCACACCGAAACCCCCGTGGACCGCCGCCTCGAGCGCGTCGTGGCGTCGTTGCTCCGCAGAACGGAGGTCCTTCTCCCCCTCCTCGAGGAGATCCCCCGTCCCGGCGTGGTCGGCGAAGAGCTTCGCCAGCGCGGCGGCGCACCGTGGTGTCACGAGCCCGCGCAGTGACGACATCCCGTCGGGCCCCTGCTTGCTGAGGGTGAGCCGTCGCATCCGCGCCCGGTCCTCCCGCGTGTACGGGTCATCCTGTCCGAGCAGCGCCCGCAGCATCGGCGCCAGGTCGTCGAGGGCGTCGGGCCCGTGGTCGCGGACGACCCTGGCGATCGGGCCGTCGGCCACCGCAGCCATCCTGTTCTGCGCCGATGCGGGGAGTCCTGTGATCGCACGGTCGATCTTCTCCACACCTTCGGTGTCGAGCAGGCCCTCGGCCACGATCGCCCTCACCTCCGGCATGGCCGTCGCCGCCGATCGTCCCTCAGGGCCGACGGGTCGGTCGTCGAGCCGGCGCACGGCCTTGACCCGCTGGCGGGCATCGCGTGACGTGAGCCGGAACCGCCGGGCCAGCCACGCGGGACGTCGGTACACACCGGCCGGCATGCACGGCGCGTGGGCGAGAAGGAACGCAGCGTCCGCCAGCGCCAGCGACTTCCGGGCGCGTTCAAGGCGGGCGTAGAGCTCCACGCGCTCATCCTCGCCGAGCCGCCCCCAGACCTCCTCGCCGCTGCCGGCGACGATCGCCGCCGCACTCTCCATCGCCGCCACGGCGGTCCGCAGATCGTGAGTACTCCCCACCGGTTGCATCGTCTCCCCTCCCCTAGGGCCAGTCACCGGGACGGTCATTCGACCATCCGTTCCCCCTGCAGAATCCCCGATATGCACGCCCACCAGGCCGTTCACATCTCGATACCCGCAGCATACACAGGGCTTCACATCCCGTCAAGACCCTCTCCCCACCGCCACAGACAATCGAACACACTCTCCGATACGCCGTCCCGTCAGCGACACATCCGCAGGTCACCGCCTTCCGCTACCCCCGAATCGGGGCCGAGCGCCCACCCCTGCTGTATCGTCCCGGGACACAACACCTGAAGCCCGGCGCGCCGGGCCACACACCACCACACCGACCACACTCAGGAGCCACATTGACCACCACATCCTTCCCCGCCGACACCCCGCTCTACCCGCAGGAATGGGTCGAACGGTACACAGAGGCCGGGTACTGGACCGCGGACACGTTCGCCGAGCTCTCGGAGGTGTCGGCCACGCGCTTCGGCGATCTCGAGGCGGTGGTCGGCGACGACTGCCACGGCCGTCGCCGGCGCTGGACCTACCGGGAGCTCAACGAGCAGGTCGGGCGTCTCGCCGCGGCCCTCACCTCCGCGGGCGTCAACCGCGGCGACCGGGTCCTCGTCCAGCTCCCGAACACGGTCGACTTCGTCCGGGTCCTCCTCGGCGTGTTCAGGATCGGCGCCATACCGGTGCTGTGCCTGCCCGCCCACGGACGGGCGGACATCGCCCACTTCCTCCGGATGTCCGGGGCCCGCGCGCACGTGGTCCCGGTGACGCACGCCGGCGTCGACTACCCGGCGCTGTCCGCCGGCGCCATCGCCGACGTCCACGGTCCGGGGGCCACCGCCGACGACGCGGCAACGCCCGCCGACGACGCCGACCGGCCGTTCACCCTCGTCGCGGGCCCGGCGGACGACATCACCGGTGACGCCGTCTCCCTCGACGCGCTCGTCGACGGGAGCAAGGAGGACCCGGTCCCACCGCCATGCCCCGACGTCGCACCGACCGACCTCGGCCTGCTCCAGCTCTCAGGGGGTACGACGGGCGCCTCCAAGCTCATCCCGCGGACTCATGCCGCCTACCACTACTCGATCCGCGCCTCGGCGGAGATCTGCGGGACCGGACCCGGCACCCGGATGCTCGTCGTCCTCCCGGCCGGCCACAACTTCACGCTGAGTTCGCCCGGCATCCTCGGCATCCTCTGGTCCGGGGGAACGCTCGTGTTCTGCCCGGACCCGACGCCCAGCACCGCCCTCGGGCTGGTCGAGCAGGAGCGGATCACGCTGACCGCCCTCGTCCCTCCGCTCGTCAACGCCTGGCTCGCTGCCCTGCCCCGCATCGACCGGGACATCTCGTCACTGCAGACGCTCCAGGTCGGCGGGGCCCCGCTCACCGAGACGACCGCCCGCCGTATCCAGCCCGAGCTCGGCGTCCGGCTCCAGCAGGTCTTCGGGATGGCGGAGGGCCTGGTCTGCTACACCCGCGAGGACGATGACGAGGAGACCGTCCTGACGACCCAGGGGCGGCCGATCTCCCCGGCGGACGAGATCGAGGTCAGGGACGAGGACGGTGAGCTGCTCCCGGTCGGCGCCGTCGGCGCGTTGTGGACCAGGGGGCCGTACACGGTGCGGGGGTACGTCGGCGGGGTCGACCGGGATTCGTTCGACAGCCGTGGTTTCTACCGCACCGGCGACCTCGTCCGGCTTCGTCAGGACGGTGCCGTCATGGTGACAGGACGGGTGAAGGACCAGATCAACCGGGCCGGGGAGAAGATCTCCCCGACCGAGGTCGAGAATGTGATCCTGACACATCCCGCCGTCCGCGATGTCGCTGTCGTCCCTGTGACGGATGACCGCCTCGGCGAGCGCATCGTGGCGTTCGTCATCCCGAATCCCTCCGCCGGGGCCGGTGCAGGTGCCGGGGATTCATCCGAAACCGACTCCGGGCGCGCTCTCGAGACGGAGCTCCGCCGGTATCTCATCGACCGTGGTCTGGCCCGCCATGCGGTGCCGGACGTCATCCACACAGGCGCGGAGTTCCCGTTGACCGGTGTCGGGAAGCTGTCGCGCCGCGACCTCAGGGAACGTCTCAGCCGGTACTTCCAGTCGCAGCGCCCGGAGACGGGGAAGTGAGGTGACCATGTCCGCTACATTCTCCCGCGCCCGCATCGTCGCGGACATCGCCTCCGTCACCGACTACCCGGCCGACGAGCTGAAGGACGACACCGTCCTCACCGACATCGGTCTGGACTCCCTGCGCATGATGGAACTCATCGAGGACTGGCGTGCCGACGGGGCGTCGGTCGACTACTACGAGCTCGTGACCCACCCGACGCTCGGTGAATGGGTCACCCTTCTCCGCGCCGGGGAGCAGTGATGACAGGCCCCCTGCCCGCCACCGGCTCCCCGGGGGCGTCAGGCTGCATGACCGCCGCGGCGATCACCGCGCACCTGACCCACGCCGACACCGCCACGGTCGAGCGGTTCTGGACCCGCGTGCGCACGCTCGGCACACCGGTCGACGCAGCCCTCCCACTCGTCGCGCCCGAGACCGGCGCGGGGACGGACACCGGTTCCGCCGCCGGGGCCGGGCCGGTCACGGACACCGCCGCCGGGGACACGCGCACCGCTGACGCGACGATGCAGGTGACGTTCCTCTGGCGCCAGGAGCGGGGTGCCACCTGCGACCGGGTGTATCTCCGGGTCAACCGCGTGACCGACAAGGGGCGGGAGGCTCTCGGTCTGATGCACCACATCCCGGGGACGGACGTCTGGGTCCTCACCCTCGACCTCGCCCCGACGACCCGCCTGAGCTACGGATTCGTCCCCCTGCCCCCGGGCACGGAGCCGCCCGCCGGCCCACCGCCCGTCGTGCCCCGTCACCTGCGACCGCACCCGGATCCGTTCAACCGGTCCCGGCCACTCATCGTCCACCGCGAGGGCATCGGCCATTCCGTCTACCGTGGCCCGCTCGCCGGCCCGCTCACCGAATGGGACGATGTCGCCACAACCAGCACGGGACGGGTCCACAGCACCGTCATGCGGCTGCCCGGCGCGGCGCGCCCGCCCGGCGGCGGGCACCCGGTGCTCACCCCGACGATGCGCGAGAAGCCGCTGCGCCTCCTCCTCCCCGCGCCGCCGACAGTGGCGGATGAGGACGACCCGCGCCCACCGGCCCCGGTCCCCCTGATCACGATGTTCGACGGAGACCACTGGTTCGACGATCTCGGACTCCCCGCCGCGATCGACGCCGCCGTCACCGCCGGCCGTCTTCCCGCGGTCGCGGTGCTCGGCGTCGGCAACGCGGACCGGGCGGACCGGGTCGGTTCCCTGGGACACAGCGCCGATCTGCTCCGCGCCGTCGCTGACCAGGCGATCCCCTGGGCGGAGGACACGGCCGCGGCGCACGGCATCACGTTGGCCCCACCGGGTGACCGCCGGCGGATCGTGTGCGGCTGCAGTCTCGGAGGACTGGCCGCGCTGCGTAGTGTCCACGAAGCCCCGGGGACCTGGGGCGGCATCCTGGCGCAGTCGCCGTCCCTCTGGTGCACCCCCGGCAGGCCAGGTCGACCGTCGGAACCGGGGCCCGGTCACGGCGAGACGTGGTTCACCCGCTGGATCCTCTCCCACCCGCGCCCGCCGGAGCGCGAACCGCAATCAGTGTCCCGCCCGCCGGAGCCGCGACCGCAATCAGGGTCCCGCCCGCCGGAGCCGCGACCGCAGTCAGGGTCCCGCCAACCGTCGGAGCCGACGCCACCCGACGGTCACCCGCTACCGCAGGTCAGGCTGACTGTCGGCCTACGGGAGCCCCACCTTCTCCCGCACGTCCACGAGCTCTCCCTCACGCTCGAAGCCCTCGGGTGGCCGGTGGACACGAGGGTCTACGACGGAGGGCACGACGACGCTTGGTGGCGGGCCGGCGTCATCGACGGACTCGAGAGCCTGCTGAGGGGGGCGTCGTGACTGATCAGAAGCACTTTCCCACCGCAGGGCCCGCACCGACCGTGCCCCCGGCCCCGCCGTCCCGGGACGGTGAGCCCGGACTGCCCCTGACCCCCGGGCAGATGTCCGTGTTCCTGGCACAGGCGGCGGACCCGACCTCGACGCGCTTCCAGTGCGCTGAGCTGCTCGTGTTCGACGACCGGCCCGACGTCGCGGTACTCCGTGCCACAGTCACCGACTGCCTCGACCAGATCGAGGTCCTCCAGTCCGCGGTCACGGCGACTCCGGGTGACGACGGGGCCCGGCTGGTTCCGCACCCGCACCGCTACGAGGTCGCGGAGCCTCTGGCGCCGGATGGGGCGGTCGACCTCATCGACTGGTGTGCCGCGCGCATCGCGGTGGCCCCCGGGGACGACGCCGACCGGACGTCGGGTGTCGACGCACCGTTCTCCCTGTCCGGGGACATGCTCTCCGGCCATGACCTGCTCGACCTCCCCGACGGACGGTTCGCCTGGCTCGCCCGGTTCCACCACGTCATCGCGGACGGTTTCGCGGTCCACGTGATCATCCGCTGGATCGCGGAGTGTTACACGGCGCGGGTCGCGGGCGCCGCGTCGCCGGGTGTCGCCGACCGGTTCCTCAGCCACGCCGAGTGCCTCGGGCAGGCGGCGCAGGCGGCGTCGTCCCCGGCGCGGGAGGCAGACCTCGAATACTGGCGTGACCTGCAGTTCCCCGTGAGTCCCCCGGTGCTGGCGCGCCACCGGCCCACCCCGGCACCGGCGGCCCCGGGGCCCCGGAGGACGTACCCCCTGGCCACGACGACGCTGAGCCCGGACGACCACCGGGCGCTCCGGACGTTCGCGCGGGACCACGGCGTCTCCGAGGCGACGGTCCTCGCGGCGGTCACCGGCCACTACGTCGCCGCGGTGTCCGGCACGGGGACGTCGCCGGGATCGGACCCTGCGGTGCTCGGCCTGCCGGTGATGGGCCGGCCGGCCGGGAGTCGGCTCACCGCCGTCGACCCGGCTGTCACCGTGCTCCCGCTCGTCGTCGAGCCCCACCTGCGGCCCGACGACAGCCTCGCAGCCGTCGACCGCGCCCTCGCCGGTCTCCGCCGCCATTCGGGGTGCCGGGCCGAGGACATCCGGCGGGTACGCGGGGTGACGGATCCCGACCGCCTGCTCACGGGGCCGAGCCTGAACATCCGGCCGTTCTCTCCGCTGTTCCGGTTCGGTGACACCCGGGCGACCCTGACGACAATCTCGACGGGGCCGGTCACCGACCTGGAGTTCATCGCGCAGTCGCGCCCGGACAGTGGCCTTGACCTGCAGATCATCGGTCGCCCGACGTGGCACACCCACGATGATGCCGACCGTCACTGCCGCGGGGTGGCGGCGATGATCCGGCTTCTGGTCCACGCGCGTCCGCGCCACTGGGCCGAGATCCCGTTGCGGCCGGCCGACCACCCGCCGGCCGATCCGCCAACCGGCCCGTCAACGGATCCGCCAACCGGTCCGTCGGCCGACCACCCGCCGGCCGCCCGCGGTTCCGCGGACTGCGCCACCCCCGGCAGCGCCACCTCCGCCGACGCCACCGCTGCCGCCGACCCCACGACGCTCACCCGGCTCCTGCGCGACGCCCGGGAGCGCGACCTGGCCGACCCGGATCTCCGCCGGTCACCGGGGGTCCGCAGCCCGGTCGGGGACCTCGACCGCGCGGAACGGTGGCGGGAGGTCGACCACCTCGCGGACCACCTCCTGGCCCTCGGCGCGGGGCCCGGACGGACGGTCGGCATCCACCTCCGGCGCAGTCCGGCGTCGTGCATGGCTGTCGTCGCGACGGCGCTCACGGGCGCGGCGTGGGTTCCGCTGAACCCGGACCTCCCGCCGGACCGGCTCGCGTCGATGGTCGAGACCTGCCCGCCGGACATCCTCGTCACGGACGTCGGCGGCGGAGGCGTGGACACGGACGCGCCGGTCGTGCGGCTCGACCCGTCGTCCCCCCGACCCGGAACATCCCTGGTCACAGACACCGGAGCATCGTCCGCCCCAGGCCCCCACGCGGCCTCCGCGCCGACGTCCGCGCCGACCTCCGCGCCGCCCCGCGCGGCGGCGTCGCCGCATCCGTGGGACACCGCGTACGTCATCTTCACGTCGGGCTCGACGGGCCGACCGAAGGGTGTCGCCGTCCCGCACCGCGCGATCGCCGCGCGACTGTCGTGGATGGCGGATCTCCTCGGGGTGGATTCCGCCGTCCCGCCCGGCACGACCTCAAGCCCCACGAGCCCGACCGCGCCCGGCACGGCTTCAGACCCCGCCAACCCCACCACCACCCGGCCACTGACACAGCCGCACACCGTGATGCAGAAGACACCCATGTCCTTCGACGTCTCCGTGTGGGAGCTCCTGCTGCCGTACACCCACGGCATGTGCCAGTCGATCGCGTCGGACGGCGCGCACCGGGACCCGGCGGTGCTGCTCCGCGAACTCCGGGAGACGGCCACTACGGTGTGCCACTTTGTCCCGAGTGCGCTGAAGAGTGTCCTCGTCGACGCCGGCCACCCCGCGCCCACCACGGACCCCACGCCACACGCCGCCCCCGCGCCCACCGCGGACCCCACGCCACACCCCGCCCCCGCGCCCACCACGGACCCCACGCCCACGGCGGGCATCCTTCCGCGGCTGCGCCACCTCGTCCTGTCGGGGGAGGTTCTCGACGCCGCCACCGCGCGGGCCGCCTTCTCCACATTCGCCGCTACCCCGCCGACCGGCGCAGACGCCGCCTCCGCTCCCACACCCCCGGACCCCGCACCCCACGCTCCCGCCACCCCGCCGCTCACCGTCCACAACCTCTACGGCCCGACGGAGGCCGCCGTCGACGTCACCGCCGCGTCCTTCACGGCGGACACCCTCGCCGCCGTGACGGAGCCGGACGGCACGGTCGCCGTGGACACGGCCGTGCCCGGGACCCGCGCGGAGGTGGTGGACGATCTCGGTCGCCCCGTCCCCGTCGGGACGCCGGGGGAGCTCATCCTCGGCGGGATCCAGTTGGCCACGGGGTACGTCGGCGCCCCGGCGACCACCGCCGTGGCGTTCACCGCCGATCCCACGGCCGGCGGCCCGCCCGGCGCGCGCGTGTACCGCACGGGTGACGTCGCGACGGTGCGCGACGACGGCCTCATCGTCGTCCACGGGCGGCGGGACAGGCAGGTGAAGATCAGGGGGCAGCGCCTCGAACCCGCCGAGGTCGAGTCCGTCATCACCGGCGGTCCCGTCGCCGCGTGCGTGGCGGTCGTGACCACGGTGGCGGGTGAGCCGACGTTGGCGGCGTACGTCGTCCCCGCGCCGGGGGTGGACGACGCGACCGCCGTGTCCGTCGCCCGGCGTCGGGCCGCGGACGCCCTGCCGGGGTCGGTGCAGCCGGTGGTGCGCGCGATCGCGTCGGTCCCGGTGACGGTCAACGGCAAGGTCGATGTCGCCGCCCTGCCCTCCCCGCTCGAGGTTCTCGCCGGCACCGGCGGGGACGCCGACGAGCGGGACAGCGCTCACCCGCCCGCGCCGCCCGGGACGGCGAGCGCGACGGAGCGCGCGGTGGCGGACACCGTCGCCCGCCTGCTGGGCGTCGGGTCCGTGCCGCCGACGGCGAACTTCTTCGACCTCGGCGGCAACTCGCTCACGGCGGTGCGCCTGGCGACGGAGCTGCGCGCGGTGCTCGGCCCCGGCGTGACCGTCGCCCACGTCATCGCGGGCCGCACCCCCAGAGGGATCGTGACAGCGGTCACGGGGGAGTCCGCCTACTCGCCGATCGTGCCACTCCGGCTCCGGACCAGGGACGACGCCACCTCTCCCCCGGCACCGTCACAGCACGCCCTGCCGCCGCCGTTGTTCTGCGTCCATCCGGCGGGTGGGCTGGGCTGGGCGTACACCGGCCTGCTGCCGTGTCTGCCGGACGGGCGCGAGGTGTTCGCGCTCCAGTCGCCGGGGCTCACGGGCGGGCCGCGTGCGCGGTCGCTGCGGGAGGAGGCGGAGCTCCACGCCGACCTCATCGCTGCTGCGGTCGCGCCCCACGCCGACGCCAACGCCGCCTCCGGGCCCCACGCCGACGCCACGCCCCACGCCGACGCCGACGCCGACGCCACCACCACGCCCCACCCCGACGCCACCACCACGCCCCACGCCACCTCCACGCCGACGGTCGACCTGCTCGGCTGGTCGGTCGGCGGGGTGCTCGCCCAGGAGACGGCGGCGGTCCTCGCCGACCGGGGGATCGGGGTGGGCCGGCTGATCCTCCTCGACGCCTACCCGGCGGAGACGTGGGCGGCCCTGCCTCCGCCGACGGAGGAGGAGCGTCTCACCGGCGTGCTGGCCATGGCGGGGCTCGGCGTCGGGGATCTGCCGGACCCGTCGCGGGTCACGCTCGACGCGGTCCTCGCGGCGGTCGACGGGCGTGGCGGCGTCTTCGGGTCGCTGCCCGCGGACACCGTGCGGACGGTCGCGGAGATGGTGGCACACAACGCCCACCTCATGCGCACGCACCACACGAGGAGGGTCGACGCCACCCTCCACGTCCTCACCGCCGCAGCCCGTGACACCGCCACCCCGGCCAACCCGGCCGACCCGCACACCACCACCCCGGCCGACCCGGCAACCCCGGCCGACCCCGCCACACCGCACACCACCGCCCCGCCGCCCCCGCGCCGTCCGCCCGGCCCGCCCGTCCCGGCGACCCTCGACGCCACGTTGTGGCGGCCGTGGGCGCGCCGCGTCGAGATCCTGCCCCTGCCCGTCGACCACCCGGGGATGGTCTCGCCGACGGGGTTCCGGGCCGTCGCCGAGCTGCTCACGGGCACCCCCCGCACGCACGTGACACAGTTGACAGACTGAGCGGTCTACTGTTGGATAGGTCTCGCAGTGCGTTCATTCCGAACCCCCCTCCTGGAGCCCCGGACGAGGGTGAATCTGCGACATCACGTGCGGCCCGTCCCCGTCGGCCCCCTGCCGTGCGGCACGTCGCCGTCGGCCCCCGGCCGTGCGACCACCGGTCGCGCCACACATCGCACATCAACTCTACGAGGATCAGAGAACTCACCATGACCAGTTCGACGAACCGTCCGCTCACGGACCCGATCACCGCCACGGTCGCCGGGGTTCCGCGCATCGGCCCCCGGCGCGAGCTCAAGAAGGCGCTGGAAACGTACTGGAAGGACCCGTCGACCGGGCGTGCCCTCGCCACGACGGCCACCCGGCTCGTCAACCAGCTGTCCGACGGCCTCACCGCTGCCGGGCTGGATTCCGTGCCCTCGATCGGCCGGAGCTTCTACGACTCGATGCTGGACACGAGCGCGCTCCTGGGTGCGCTGCCGGCCCGCGTCGCCGACGTGCCCGACCACGAGAACGACGGCCTCCCCGTCTACATCGACCGCCTCTTCGCCGCCGCGCGCGGCACGAAGGACCTCCCGGCCTCGGCGATGACCAAGTGGTTCGACACGAACTACCACTACATCGTCCCGGAGCTCGCGGCGGACACGGAGTTCCGGCTCGACGACGCCGCCCTGCTCGCGGACATCGCCGACCAGGCGACCCGCGGGACGGCGGTCCGCCCCGTGCTCATCGGCCCGCTGACGTACCTGGCCCTCGCGCGGACGACCGACGGGTCGGATGCGCTGGACCACCTCGAGGACGTCGTCGAGGCCTACATCCGGCTCCTGCCGCGCCTCGCGGACCGCCTCGGTGCCGGCGCCTCCGCCGACGCCCCGGCCGCCGACGCCGACACCGACGCCGCCGACTCCACCCCCGGGGTGTGGGTGCAGTTCGACGAGCCCTTCCTCGTCACCGACGTCTCCACCGACGACGCCCGCCGCGAGGACCTCCTCTCCCGCACCCGCGCGGGCTACGAGCGGCTCGCCGCGGCCGCCGAGGCCGCGGGCCTGTCCCTCCTCGTCCAGACGTACTTCGGCGACGGCGACCTCGCCGTGAAGACCCTGTCGGGCACGGGTGTCGCGGCGTTCGGCGTCGACCTCGTCACGGGCAGGACCGACGAGCGCTACACCGAGCAGACCGACGTCGCCGACCGCGACCTCCTCCCCTCCTGGACGGGTGAGGAGCTGCTGCTCGCGGGCGTCGTCGACGGCCGCAACATCTGGCGCACCGACCTCGGCCGCGCCCTGGACACCCTCCGCGCGCTCGACGCCCGCGGCCCGGTCGGGGTCTCGACGTCGTCGTCGCTGCTCCACGTCCCCTACTCCCTCGCCCAGGAGACCTCCCTCGACGACGACCCGGAGCTCCGCTCCTGGCTGGCGTTCGGCGAGGAGAAGGTCGCCGAGGTCGCGGTGCTCTCCCGCCTGCTGCGCGGCGAGGCGACGGACGCGGACCGTGAGGCCGTCGAGGAGTCGGCCCGGGCCGTGGAGTCCCGTCGTCGGTCCCCGCGGACGAACAAGGACGCCGTCCGCGAGCGCACCGACCACATCACCGACGCGGACCGCAGCCGCTCCCCCTTCGCCGCCCGGCACGCCGCCCAGCAGGAGCGCCTCAACCTCCCGCCGCTGCCGACGACGACGATCGGCTCGTTCCCGCAGACGACGCAGATCCGGCAGGCCCGCGCGAAGCTCCGCAAGGGCGACATCACGCAGGAGCAGTACGACCAGGCGATGCGCGACGAGATCGCCGACGTCATCCGCCGCCAGGAGGAGCTCGGCCTCGACGTGCTCGTCCACGGCGAGCCGGAGCGCAACGACATGGTGCAGTACTTCTCCGAGCAGCTCGAGGGCTACCACTCCACCGACCTCGCGTGGGTGCAGTCCTACGGTTCCCGGTGCGTCCGCCCGCCGATCCTCTTCGGCGACGTCGAGCGCCCCGAGCCGATGACCGTCAGCTGGTTCCGGGAGGCGCAGAAGCTCACCGACAAGCCGGTGAAGGGCATGCTCACCGGCCCGGTGACGATGCTCGCGTGGTCATTCGTCCGCGACGACCAGCCGCTCGGCGCGACGGCCGACCAGGTGGCCCTCACCCTGCGCGACGAGATCTCCGACCTCGCCGACGCCGGGGCGGCGATCATCCAGGTCGATGAGCCGGCGATCCGTGAGCTCCTGCCGCTGCGCCGGTCGCAGCAGCCCGCGTACCTGCGCTGGGCGGTCGGCGCGTTCCGCCTCGCCACCGGCGGCGCCGCGGACGACACCCAGATCCACACCCACATGTGCTACTCCGAGTTCAACGAGCTCATCGGCACGGTCGGGGACCTCGACGCCGACGTCACCTCCATCGAGGCCGCGCGGTCCGGCATGCAGGTCCTCGGGGCCCTGCGGGACAGCGGCTTCGAGCTGGGTGTCGGCCCGGGTGTGTGGGACATCCACTCGCCGCGCGTCCCGGAGCAGTCGGAGGTCGACGCGTTGGTCGCCTCCGCGCTGGACTCCGTCCCCCCGGAGCAGCTGTGGATCAACCCGGACTGCGGTCTGAAGACCCGTGGCTGGGAGGAGACCACCGCGAGCATCCGCGTGCTGGTCCAGGCGGCCCGCACCGCCCGGGAGAAGGTCGGCTCCTAGCCCTCCCCACCCCGCCCGCGGGCGCCCCGGGGGGGGCAGGGCGCCGCCGCCCGCCGAGGGTCAGCTCGCCCGGAGGGGGTGTCGGCCCGCCCGGGGGTGTCAGCTCGCTCGGGAGGCAAGGGACGACGGCGACAGCCCGGCACACCCGGTGTGACCGGGGCCGGCCCACGGGTGATCGTGGGCCGGGAGCCCCGCACGCCGGCGAGAATTGCACTTACATGTGAAACTCCGTACGCTGAGCGTCATGCACGGGAACCGACCGCGTGCACCACAGATCGGAGGCCCGCAATGAGCATCGCCGTCGACAAGGAACACTTCCACCTCACACCGGAGGAGCAGGCTTCCGCCGAGCATTTCATCTCCGGTCTCCGCCCCGACGTCGATCCGCTCCGGACCACGGACGGTGGCCGGTTGCCGGAGCCCCTGGCGAACGTGATCGCGGCAGTCTTCCGCGCGATCAGGGAAGATCTCCCCATCACCGTCTCGACCCTCCCCCGCGAGGTCACGACGACGACCGCAGCGTCGATGCTCGACGTCTCGCGCCCGACGCTCATGAAGTACATCAGGAACGGCGACATCACCGCCCACAAGGTCGGCGCCCACCACCGCCTCTCGGCCCGCGACGTCCTCGACTTCGCCGAGCGGCTGAAGGAGCGTCGCCGGAACGCCGTGTTCGCCCTCATGGACGCAGAAGAGGAGCTCGCCGACGGGAACCCGACGACCACGCGGTAGCCTCATCGTCGGAACGTTCCCCGCATCCCCTCCATGGACCCACAGTGACGACACCACGGCGCAACTCCGTACTCGTAGACTCCACCATCTGGGCATCCGCCACTCTCCACAGCTGGTTCGGTCTCATCGCCGCCGAAGCCCAGGGCGAGTGGTCCTTCCACTGGACCGAGGACATCCTGGCCGAAGCGGTGAGAGCACGTCGCCGCCGCTTCCCGACCTCGTCGAGCACACAGATGGAGAACATCCGCAATTACCTCATGGCGGTCATGGGCGACAACAAGATCGAACGGTTCCCCACGGACACGACTGTCGAGTACCCGGACCCCGGTGACGCCCACGTCCACTCGGCGGCGGTGTTCGGAAACATCTCGTACCTCGTCACCGACAACATCCACGACTTCGAGCCGCTGTACGCCGATCCCGACGAGCGCCCGTACGAGCTCTACACGTCGGACGCCTGGCTCATGCTCGCCGCCGAGAGCGCTCCGGACACGATCGACTCGGTCATCCTCCAGCAACACGAGTACAACACCCGGCGCGCATCCCCCACAATCTTGTCTCTGATCTGGGGAAGACCTCCCCGGCATTCGCCGAATACGTCCGTCAAAGGCTGCAGAGGCTCACCTGACACCTCGCCCAACCCCGCCCGCGGGCGCCCCGGGGGGTGTCGGCCCGCCCGGGGGTGTCAGCTCACTCGGGGGTGTCAGCTCACTCGGGGGTTTCAGCTCACTCGGGGGTTTCAGCTCGCCCGGGGGGGCAGGGCGCCGCGCCGCCCGTCAGCTGGTCATGTACCCCGTCACGCGGTCGACGACCTCGTCCGGGTTGTTCGAGAGCACGCCGTGGCTCGATCCGTCGAGCACCACGGTGTCCCCGCCGAGGACGGCGCGCATGGCCTCCACCCCGGCGCCGGTGACCGCGGAGTCGCGGGTGTAGCCGAGGATCAGCGGCGGCGTGTCGAGGGCGGAGCCGTCGAGCTGCGTCGCGGTGGACGGCACCGGCCACCCGGCGCACCGGATGCCGGAGGAGAGGAGGTCCTCGTTCATCGCGATCATGTCACCCCCGGTGAGGTTCGCGACGAGGGCGGGGGCGATGCGGTCCTGCCGGGGCACGACCTGGTTCTCGTTGCAGCTCACCGCGAGGTCGACGAGTTCGAGGCCCGTCTGCATCCGCTGGGCGGCCTCCTGTTCCTCGGGGGTCGGCTCGGCCTCCCCACCACCCGGCCCGCCGTCGCCACCCGGCTCACCCGGCTCGTCGCCACCCGGCTCACCGTCGCCGTCCCCGTCCCCGTCCGCGGCGGGCAGCCCGTCGCGGATGAGCTCGGCGACCTGCGGCCAGGACTCCTCCTTGTAGAGCACGGCCGTCATCATGACGGCGCTCATCATGGACATCGTCGGTTCCTCCCCGGCGGCGGCGCGTGCCGCGTCGAACGCGGTGCCGGACCGCCACAGGGCGGGTGCGACGGCGTCGATCACGGCCACGGCCGCGTCCCCGACGGACCCCTCCAGCGGGGCGACGTCCCCGGCCTGCGCCGGCGGCGGGGTGAGCGCCCCGGTCATCCCGGACTCCTCGCGTACCCGGTCGAGCCAGTGGCGGTAGACCTGGAGCGGCGTGGTGCCGAGGTGGTAGTCGTCGTCCCTCTCCGCGACCCAGGCGAAGAAGTTCGCGATCGTCTCGCTCCGCAGGGCCCTGCGGCTCTCCCCCACGCCGAACCACCGGTCGCCGGGGACCATCGGCGAGTCGAGGATCACCCGGCCCGTGTGCTGCGGGAACAGGGTGGCGTACGTGCCCATGAGCAGGGTGCCGTAGGACACACCGTAGAGGTTCAGGCGGTCCTCGCCGAGCGCCTCGCGGACCCGGTCGAGGTCGCGGGCGGTGTTGTCGGTGGTGATGGTGTCGACGTACCCGGGCTGGTTGCGTTCACAGGCCGCGTGGACCGCACCGCCGGTCGCGCTCATGGCGACGACCTGGGCCGGTGCACCGGCGGCGGCGAGCGCCTCGGAGGGCCCGCCGGAGCAGTCCAGGGGCGTGCCCCAGGCGAGGCCGCGCGGTTCGACGGCGATGAGGTCGTACCGGCGGCGGACCTCCTCGGGGAGGTCGACGGGGCGGCTGCCGTCGGGGGCGGCGAACATGCCGAGCGCGTCGCCGCCCGGGCCGCCGGGGTTGCCGGCGATGACGCCGCGGCGTTCCGCGGGACCGCCCTCGGCGGGGATGCGGCTCACGGTGAGGGTGATGGTCCCGGCGTCGGGGTGGGCGGGGTCGCGCGGCACGGTGACGTCGGCGCACCGGGTCGCCGGGCCGGTCTGGGAGCCGGCGGGGCAGTCGCCCCAGGCCAGGTCCCGGGTCGGGGCCGGTACCGGGGGGGGTGCGGAGGCGGGGCGGCAGCGGGGGCCGGTGCGGGGGCACCGTCGGTGAGGTCCACGGCGCCGGCGGCGGGGCCGGGGCCGGTGACGACGACGCCCACCGCCGCGACGCCCGCGACCACCGTCCGGAGCCGGCGTCGCCCGCTCCCCGCCCGGCGGCGTCCCCCGTCGTGTCCGGCCCCTGCGGACCGGGTGCCGTCGTGCCGGGGTGTCCCGGTCTCCACGCTGTCCATGTGTGCTCCACTCTGTCCGACCTGCGTCGGCGGGGCCGGCCACAGTGTCACGGTCATCACGTCGTCACACACCGTACCACGAGCGGTGAAGCCCTATTACTAATACTGTTGTGATAGATGACTGTCCGGCACGGCGGCGGGGGCGGGGCGGAATCGGGGGTCGGCGTGGTCAGGGCCGCCGCCCCCCGCGTCACGGCGTGCCCGGCGCGGCGTCGGGTCCCCCGGCGTAGGCGGCGCGGAGGTCCCGGGCGTAGACGTCGAACACCGCCTCCGGGTCGAGGTCGGTGAGGATCCGCGCGGTCGCGGGCCGCCCCCAGTGTCCGGCGGAACCGGGGTCGTCGGCGACGGTCGTCCCCCGCAGGGGGTCGTCGGCGGTCCCCACGGCCACGGTCGCCTCCCGGGTCGAGTAGCCGACGGCCCCCAGCGCGACCTGCGCCGCCGCGAGGTCGTGGATCTGCGCGGCGTAGCCGACGCCGACCGCATCGTGGAACTCGAAGTAGAAGCGGAGGACGGCGTCGAGAAAGTCCGCGACGAGCGGACCCTCCCCCGGCCGCCCGGCCCCCGACCCCGGGCCCCCCGCGCGCACCGCGGCGGTGATCCGGGCGAGCCGCTCCGGGCGGAGGAGCACCCGCTCCGTGACGTTGAGCGGGCACACCGTGGGCAGGGGCGCGCCCTCGGGCCAGTGCTCGACGACGTGCGCGAGGGCGTGGGGGTCGACCCAGGCGTTCCACTCGGCCGTGGGCGTGGTGTTGCCCGGGTAGAGGAACGCGCCGGTCATGAGCGTGACCCGCGCGGACCGGAGGACGTCCGGCGCGTGATCGACGGCGTGGGCGAGCGTCGTCGCGGGGCCGGCGACGATGATGTGGTCCGGCGCGGCGTCCCGCCACGCACGGACGGCCTCGTCGGGCGAGTCCGGCGCGTCCGCCACCGTCGGCGCGTCCGCCCCGACGGCGGGGATCCAGTGGCCCAGCCCCTCCGGGCCGTGGGTCTCCGGGGTGGTGACCAGCGGCACCTCCCGCGGCGCAGCCGCCCCGCAGGTCACCGGCAGGTCGCCGAGACCGCAGACGCGCAGGACCTCGCGGGAGTTGCGCGCCGCCAGGGCGGCCGTGGTGTTGCCCGCGCTCGCGGTCACCGTGAGGCGGAGCCGGCCGGCCCGGTGGCGGGCGGCGAGCCAGGTGAGGGCGAGGGCGTCGTCGATGCCCGTGTCCACGTCGGCGACGACGGACAGCGGGCGGGGGCCGGGGCCGGGCTGCGTGGTCATGGGGACAGGATAGGCCCGGTCACCCGCGCCAGGTCAGGCGAACCCGGCCCGGCGCGCCACCCGCCGGTCACCCAGGAACCTCATGAGCAGCACCGCGAGGAGCCCGGCGCCGATGACCACAGCGATCACGGCCGTGCGTCTCGGCGCCCAGCTCTCGCGGGTGAGCGCGATGATCCCGGTGTCAGCCAGGACAGCACCGGTCACGACGCTGATCAGGGTGGAGAGGAACGACTGGACACCCACCAACCACCACGTGAGGGTGACGGTCACACACACCCCCGCCCCGACCGACAGGGCACAGAGAGCGGCGACCGTGGGTGCCACACCTCCCTCCCCCATCGCCGCGACGAACGCGCAGGCGGCGGCGACGCCGGAGGACGCCCACAGTCGCCGGCGGATGTTCGCGGACGCCACCCCGGGGAGAAGGAGCTCGGTGACGACGGCCCGTGCGGCGGCGATCTCCCCGACTTCATTCATGCCGAAGAACACGGCGGCGAGCAGACCCGCCTGGCCGAAGAAGCTGCCCTCCACGATCCCGAGGGAGTAGAACGCCGCGTAGAGGACCGCCAGACCGACAAACAGCAGGGGCGTGGTGCGCCGTCCCCGCGCCCCGTCCCAGTGGTGGCTTCTCCACGTCACCAGGATGACAGTCCACGCCTGGAGCACCACGAGGACACCGAGACCGGTCCCGACAGCGATGACCGCCGCCACCGTGCCGTCGGCGTACCAGGCCCCGGCACAGAGGACGGCCAGGGCGGCGACCATCTCCACCACCGGCATGCCCAGCAGCCCACCCAGGATCCTGGGCCCGCGTGACACCGGCAACGCGATCCGGGAGTCGGTGACGGGGATCGCCGCGGGCAGGACGGGGTAGAGCACCGTGACCAGCACGACGATGAGCACGTGGACGGGCACCGTCACCAGCAGGTCGTGCAGGCTGGCCGGGTCGACGGCGAGGAGGACGGTCCGCCCGAGGCACGCCAACCTGACGAGAGACAGCAGCACCTGCCCGAGACCCGTCGTGACGTAGGAGGACCGTACGATCCCGGTCTGCGTCGCCGCGGCTCCGCGCGGGGGTGACGGCGGCGTCACGCCGACCTCCCGGAGTCAGGCCCGGCGTGCTGCGTGCCGTCCCGGGACCCGTCGGCGGAGGGGGCCTGTGACCCGCCCCGGTCCCGATCCCCGAGCACGACCGTCCGGTCGGCACGGAGGTCCCCGGGCAGCGCCCGCTGGGACACGACCACCGCCGCCGCCCCACGGGAGAGCTGGTCCCGGATCACGCCCGCGACCGCGTCCGACCCCGCGTCGTCGACCGACTCGAACGGCTCGTCGAGCAGCAGCAGCCGGCGCGGGAGTGCGAAGGCGAGCAGCAGGAGGGTGCGTTTCCGGTTACCGGTGGACAGGTCGCTGAGGCTGGTGTCCCACGCGGACGGGTCCCCGGACATGGCCACCCACATGTCCCGGAGTTCCCCGTCACGCACACCGAAGGAGGACGCCATCAGTTTCGTCCACTTCCGGAGGGGAAGGTTGACCAGTGGCCCGGGGTCGGAGGGAAGGTAGCCGATCTCGGTCTGGTGCCGACGCGTTCCCACGCGGGGAAGCGTCGGCCCCCGTCGACCGCGGGACGGCGTGCGGAATCCAGCGATGGTCGTGAGGACAGTGGTCTTTCCCGCCCCGTTCGGCCCGTCGAGAAGAATGAGCTCCCCGGGCCCGACCTCGAGCGTGAGGTCGCGGAACCGGGTGCCCGGGAAGTCGAACGACACCCCGTCGAGCAGGACGAACGGCGCTGACGGTCCGGCCCCCGACGCCGGCGCTGCCCCGGGGGACCGCCCGCTCACTGCGCTGCCTTTCGGAGCAGCTCGTCGATCTGACGGACTGTCCGTTCGTGGAACGCGTCATCCAACGGTTTCATGACCGCGTACAGGAGGTCCCAGTGACGTGACGACACATCGACCTGCAACTCCCCGGGCCGCGCCGTCAGCGTCACGCGGAGGGCCGCCGTGTACCGGGAGTAGAACACAATGCCGACGAACATCTGGAGAAGGACGGACCCGGTCCAGAGAACGATGCGCTCATTCGACTGCTCCACCCTCCGCACGAAGAGCAACGGTGACAACGCGCCGGCCAGCTCGTCCACACTCTTCTCATGCGGATTAGGAACCGTGAATGATTTATCGTACAAGGACATCGCCCTGCCCCTTTCACCATTTTTCAGGTAAGGCACCGTGACCGGCGCCGGAATCGAGGTCCCCTGAGATCAGAGGCCTGCGGCAAACCCGGACTTCACTGGCTTCACTATCGAAGCCTATGTGACACACGACACCCTCGCCACCGCACAAAAAAGGCATTTCACATTCCCCTTCAGTGGCCTGTGGCGGCACCTCTGTGACAGCACCCCGGCAATAATTCCCCCCGCCCGGACCACGCCCCGGTGCCGGACCGGTGCCGGACCGGGGCGGTCACCCTCTCACCGGCGATCTGTCACCCCCACCGCCGGGCCCCCACCACCGGTTCCGTCGCCGGCGGTCCCGCGCACGCGCGGGCGGACCCGCCCGCGCGTCACCTCCGCGTCACTTCATCGCGCCGGCGACCTTCGCGAGCAGCGTCGGGACATCATTGCGGTCGGTGACGACCTCGACGACGACCATGCGGTCGGTCGTCTTCTTCGCCGTGGCGATGGCGTCCTTCAGCTCGCGCAGGGTGGTGACCTTGAGCGTGAGGGCGGTGTCCTCGGTCGCACCGAAAGCCGCCGGCAGGGTCTGCCAGTCGTAGCGGACGATGTCGTTGTAGTGCCGGTTCCGCCCGTGGATCTCGCGTTCGACGGTGTAGCCGTCGTTGTTGACGACGATGATGACCGGGTTGACCTTCTCCCGGAGCATCGTGCCGATCTCCTGGACGGTGAGCTGCGCGGAGCCGTCGCCGATGAGCAGGACCGCGCGGCGCTCCGGGACGGCCAGCGCCACACCGAGGCAGGCGGGCAGGGTGTAGCCGATGGACCCCCACATGGGCTGGCCGAGGAACAGCGCGTCCTTCGGCATCCGCAGCGGGGCGACGCCGAAGAAGGAGGTGCCCTGGTCGGCGAGGACGGTCTGGCCCTCGCCCACGGCGGCGGCGATGGTGGGCCACAGGTCGGCCTGGGTCAGCGGGGCGTCGGCGTCCGCGGGGTCCGCCTCGGGCCGGGACGCGTCGTCGAGGGGCTGGGGCACCCAGGCCTTCTCCTTCGCCAGGTCGGTGAGGACGTCGACGGCGTCGCGGAGGGCGAGGGGGGCGAACATCTGCCCGCCGACGGAGCTGACCCCGGAGTCGACGGAGATGACCCGCTCGGGGTCGATGCTGTCGGTGAACCCGGCGGTGAGCGTGTCGTTGAGGACGACGCCGATGGACACGAGGGTCTCGGCGTCCTCGACGGCGGCGCGGACGCGCTCGTCGGAGGCGCCGCCGGCGTACACCCCGGCGAAGCGGTCGAGGGACTCGTTGACGAGGGTCTTCCCCTACGCCGAGGTGCTGAAGGGCACGTCGGTGGCTTCGAGGAGCCGGTCGAAGGCGTCCGTCGCGCCGAGGCGCTGGACGAGGAGGTCGGCGAGGATCGTCGTGCGGCGGCCGTCGAGCTGCTCGCGGGCGGCGGCGCGGAAGGCCTCGACGGCGTCCTGCGACGACGTCCGCTCCAGGTCGCGGAGCGGGCCGGACGGCCGGTAGACGGGTGCCTCGACGACGTCGGCCGGGAGCATGAGGTAGCCGGGGCGGGACTCGAGGACGACCTCCCGGAGGACCCGGTCGATCTCCGCGGCGGCGTTGCGCGCGGTGAGGTGGGCGTCGGCGACCGTGATGTGCCGGGCCATGTCCCGGAAGTGCTCGAAGTTCCCGTCACCCAGGGAGTGGTGGAGCAGGAGGCGCTGCTCCTGGAGTTCGTCCTTGGGGGCTCCGACGATGTGCAGCACGGGCGAGTACTCGGCGTAGGCCCCGCCGATGCCGTTCGCGGCGGAGAGTTCGCCGACGCCGTACGTGGTGATGAGCGCGCCGAGGCCGCGGGCGCGGGCGTAGCCGTCGGCGGCGTAGGCGGCGTTGAGCTCGTTGGCGTTGCCGACCCACCGGAGGCGGTCGTGGTCGTCGACGACGTCGAGGATGCTCATGTTGTAGTCACCCGGAACCCCGAAGACCTCGGTGAGGCCGAGTTCCGCGAGTCGGTCGAGGAGGTAGTCGACGACGCGGTAGGTCCGTCCAGACGTGGTGTCGTTCATGAAGTTCAGTCCCTTCCGGTGTGTCTGTGGCACGGTCGGCTCCACCCGGCGGTTCCGCGCGGCCCCGTGCTCGCCACCGCCGACGGTACTCCGACCACGCCGGCGACGGCCCCGCCGACCGGACCGGCTCAGAGCACCCGCCGGTAGAAGACCGACCGTGACACACGGTCCGGGTACACCCGCGGGGCGTCGTCGACGCGCACCCGCTCCGCGCCGCATCTCTCCAGCGCGCGGCAGGAGGCGGTGTTCTCCACGTCCGCGCGGAACCACACCTCGCGGACACCGGCGTCGGCGAGGGTGCTGAACAGGGCGGACTTCATCGCCCGGTTGACGCCCCGCCCGCGCCAGGCCGGGGCGGTCCACGTGAAGCCCGCCATGACCGTCCGCGCGTCCGGGTCGGCGGCGTAGACGCTGGTGCAGGCCAGTGCCTCGTCGCCGCGGAACAGGCCGTAGGTGCGCCGGCCCGGGTCGGCGGTGACGAACTCGTCGAGCGGCAGCGGCACCACGGTGAAGAAGTGGAACGTCGCGGCCCGGTCGGCCTCCGGGACGGTGGCGAGGACGGCGTCGAGCTCCCCGGGATCCTCCCCCGTGAGCAGCCGGAGTTCCCACCCACCGTCGGTGCCGGTCGCGGTCGGCGGGCCGGTCCCGGTGCCGACCGGGATCACCGGGGGTAACGACGGCCACCGCCCCGCGCCGCCGGCCTCCCCGCCCCGGGCCACGCCACCGCCGGTCACGCCGCGCCTACCCGGCGAGCACGTCGTTGATGACGACCGTCTGGTCGCGGCCCGGGCCGACGCCCACGTAGGAGATCCGGCACCCGGAGAGCTCCTCGAGCCGGTTGAGGTAGTCCTGCGCCTTCTGCGGCAGCTCGTCGAACGTCCGGCAGCCGGTGATGTCCTCGTCCCACGCGGGCATCGTCTCGTAGACGGGGACGGCGTGGTGGACGTCGGTCTGCGTCATCGGCATCTCGTCGTGACGGACGCCGTCGACGTCGTAGGCGACGCAGATGGGGATCTCGCCGATGCCGGTGAGCACGTCGAGCTTCGTGACGAACAGGTCGGTGAACCCGTTGACCCGGGAGGCGTAGCGGGCGATGACACTGTCGTACCACCCGCAGCGCCGCGTCCGGCCGGTGTTCACGCCGACCTCACCGCCGGTCTTCTGCAGGAACTCGCCCCACGAGTCGAACAGCTCGGTGGGGAACGGCCCGGCCCCGACGCGCGTGGTGTACGCCTTGACGATGCCGAGCGAGCTGGTGATGCGCGTCGGCCCGATGCCGGAGCCGACGCACGCGCCGCCGGTCGTCGGGTTGGAGCTCGTGACGAAGGGGTACGTGCCGTGGTCGACGTCGAGCATCGTCGCCTGCCCGCCCTCCATGAGCACGGACTTCCCCTCGTCGAGCGCGCGGTTGAGCACGAGCTCGCTGTCGATGAGCATCGGTTCGAGCCGCTCGGCGTAGGAGAGGAAGTACTGGACGACCTCCTCCGGGTCGACCGCCTTGCGGTTGTACATCTTGACCAGCATCTGGTTCTTCTGGTTGAGCGCGGCCTCGACCTTCTGCCGGAGGATCGACTCGTCGAGGACGTCCTGGGCGCGGATGCCGATGCGCGAGACCTTGTCCGCGTACGTCGGGCCGATGCCGCGGCCGGTCGTGCCGATGGCGCGCTTGCCGAGGAACCGCTCGGTCACCCGGTCGATGACCTGGTGGTACGGGGCGACGAGCTGCGCGTTCGCGCTGACCTTGAGGCGGGAGGCGTTGGCCCCCCGCGCCTCGAGCGCGTCGATCTCCTCGAAGAGCGCCTCGAGGTTGACGACGCAGCCGTTGCCGATGACCGGCGTCGCGTTCTCGCTGAGCACGCCGGCGGGCAGGAGCTTGAGCTCGTACTTCTCCCCGCCGACGACGACCGTGTGCCCGGCGTTGTTGCCGCCGTTGGGCTTGACGACGTAATCGACCCGCTCCCCGAGGATGTCGGTCGCCTTCCCCTTGCCTTCGTCGCCCCACTGGGCCCCGACCACGATGATTGCTGTCATGTGCGCTGCACGTCCTCACTGCGTTCCGGTGGGTGTCCCGGGCTGCGGGACACAGACGGTTGGCCAGTCTACTATCCCGACCGTCCCTCCCGGTGGACAGAGCGGTCCATCCGGTGTGCGGCCGGGCAGGGTGCCCCGGTCCGGCGGTACAGTACCCCCCATGACTGGTACGACGAGCGGATCAGCCGGGCGGACCTCCCCGCCCGCGGGGGGCACATCAGGGGGGGACCGTGGACGACGCACGGAGATCCTGCGCTGCGGCACGGCGGCCCGGGCCGTCGACGTGCCGGGCGCGGACCCCGGCGCGGACCCCGGCGCCGACCCCGCCGCGCCCACCACGGTCACCGGCGTGCCCGACGCGTTCACGGGCACGGTGACGGTCCACGACCTGCCCGCCGTCCCCGGCCGCCGCGACCTCGCGTTCCTCGGCGACCTCGCGGCCGCGGCGCTCGGGGAGGACGACACCCCTTCGCTCGCGGACCTCGCCGCCCGGCCGGACGTGCCCCACCTCGCCGAGCCGGTCCCCGCGCCGCAGGTCCCGGACACGACGGTGCGCGTCGTCGTCATCGGTGACGACGCCGCCTGCAACGCGGTCGTCACGAAACTCATGCGCATCGACGCCCTGTGGATCGAGGTCGGGTACGTGCCCGTCGGCCCCGGGCCGTCGGTCATCGCCGCGACCTGGGGGCTCGACGCCCCGGTCGGCGCGCTCCTCGCCGAGGCCCTCACCGCGCCGACGACACCGACGGTGCTCGTCCGCGACGACAACGGCACGGTGACCCTCGGCGCGGCGGAGGTCTTCGACGGGTCCTCCCCCACCCCGGGCGAGATGACCGGGGAGGCGATCGTCGACAGCGACACCCTGTTCATGCACGACGCGACCGGGTCGTCGCGGCGCCCGCGGCGCGGGGCGTACGGCGTGCGCCTCGTGCCGATGCCGGGCGCGCCGGGTATCGCGGCGGTGCGGTTGACGACGCCGTCGCGGTGGGCCGCCGGCGCCGGCGCGGGCACGGACGCGGGGTCGGGCGCGGCCGGGTCCCGGGCGGGCCTGTGGTCGCGGCTGCGGGACCGGCTCCGACCGCCCGCGCCGCCGGGCGAGGTCGACGCGGAGGACGTCCTCACCGGCCGTGCCCTCCAGGCGGGCGGGGTGGAGCTCGCCGTCGTGCGCGACGGGGTGCGTCACCCGCGGCCCGTGTCCTCGGTGACGTTCTACCGGCACCTCGGCGACCTCCAGGTGGTGCGCCGGTGAGCGCGCCGGAGGGCCGCCCCTCCCCCGCCGACGCCGCACCCGCCGAACCCACCGGCACCGCAGCCCCCGCCACCGGCCCGGCCACGACCGCCGCCGCGCGGGTCGCCCGGCGCGCCCGCCGCTCCGCCCTGCTCGGCGCGGTGTTCCTCATGGCCACCTCGGCGATCGGCCCGGGGTTCCTCACGCAGACCGCGAGCTTCACCTCGTCGCTCGGGGCGGCCTTCGCGTTCGTCATCGTCGTCTCGGTGCTGCTCGACATCGTCATCCAGCTCAACGTGTGGCGGATCGTCGCGGTGTCGCGGCTGCGCGCGAACGAGCTGGCGGACCGGGTCGTCCCCGGGCTCGGCGTGGTCCTCGGTGTCGCGGTCGCGGTCGGCGGGGTCGTGTTCAACATCGGCAACATCGCCGGTGCCGGGCTCGGCGCGCACGCCGCGACGGGGGTCGACGTCCGCACCGCCGCGACGGTCACGGCCGTGCTCGCCGTCGCCCTGTTCCTCGTGAAGAAGGCGGGCCGGATCATGGACCGGGTGATCGTGGGCCTGGGGTTCACGATGATCGCGCTCACGGTGTACGTCGCGGTGCGGTCGCACCCGCCGCTCGGGGAGGCGGTGCGCAACGTCGTCGCCCCGGGCACGGTCGACGTCCTCGCGATCGTGACGCTCGTCGGCGGCACGGTCGGCGGGTACATCACGTTCGCCGGGGCGCACCGGATGCTCGACTCGGGCCAGGGCGGGGTGGAGAACCTGCCGTCGGTGACGCGCACGTCGGTCGTCGGCGTCGTCGTCACGGGGGTCATGCGGTCGGTGCTGTTCCTCGCGGTGCTCGGCGTCGTCGCCGGTGGGGTGTCCCTGGGGACGACGAACCCCGCCGGGGACGCCTTCCGGGCCGTCGCGGGGGACGTCGGGGAGACCCTGTTCGGTGTCGTGCTGTGGGCGGCGGCGTTGTCCTCGGTCGTCGGGGCGTCGTACACGTCGGCGACGTTCCTCACCCGCCGTCGCGGGGGCGGGGCGGGGGACCGGCGGCAGGCGGTGACGACGGTCGTCTTCATCGCCGTGTCGCTCGTGCTCTACCTCGTCATGGGGTCCGCCCCGGCGACGCTGCTCGTCTTCGCCGGCGCGTTCAACGGGCTCATCCTGCCGGTCGGCCTGGCGATCATGCTGTACGTCGCGGTGTTCCGGTCGCGGGACCTGCTCCACGGCTACCGGTACCCGCGGTGGCTGCTCGTCCTCGGCGTCCTCGGGCTGGTGGTGACGGTGTACCTCGCGGTGCGGTCGTTCGGTCAGGTCTTCGCGATCCTCTGAGGCCGCCGTGACGGGCCGGCGGGTGTCACAATGGACGGGACGGCGTCGACCCCGACCGGCACACCTGCACCACGACCGACAGGAGGAGCCCATGACCGGCCCCACGGAGACCACCCGCACCATCGACCTGAACTCGGACCTCGGCGAGGGGTTCGGGTCGTGGTCGACGGGGGACGACTCGGCGGTGCTGGACATCGTCTCCAGCGCGAACCTGGCCTGCGGTTTCCACGCGGGCGACCCGACGATCATGGCGGACCGCTGCCGGCGGGCCGCCGCGCGCGGGGTGCGGGTCGGGGCGCACATCGCGTACCGGGACCTGGCGGGGTTCGGTCGGCGCGCGATGGCGTACGCCCCGGAGGACCTCACGGCGGAGGCGGTGTACCAGATCGGGGCGTTGCACCTCACGGCCGTCGTCGCCGGGACGCGGGTCCGGTACGTCAAGCCGCACGGCGCGCTGTACAACACGATCGCCCGGGACGAGACGCAGGCCCGCGCGGTCGTCGCCGCGTTGACGCAGGTCAACGCCGCCCGGGGGCGGCACGCCCCGCTGGCGCTCATGGTGCAGCCCGGGACGGTCGTCGAGCACGTCGCCCGGGGCGAGGGGGTCCCGGTCATCCGGGAGGCCTTCGCCGACCGGGGCTACACCCCTGATGGCACACTCGTGTCACGACGGGAGCCGGGGGCGATGATCGACGACCCCGCGGAGGCGGCCCGGCGCATGGTCCGCCTCGTCACCGAGGGTGTCGTCACGGCGGTCGACGGCACGGACATCGCGCTGGACGTGGACTCGGTCTGCGTCCACGGGGACAGCCCCCACGCGGTGGAGATGTCCCGCACCGTGCGGGAGGCGCTCGTCGCCGCCGGGGTGACGGTCACCGCGCCGGGCGAGGCGACGAGCCCCGCCCCGGGAGACGCCCCGGCCCCCGCCGGGTCCTGACGCCCCGACACCCCGGGCCCCGGCCCCCTGACCGACACCCGACGGCACCCCTGACAGCACCCCGACAGCATCCCGACGAAAGGACCCCATGCCCCCGGAGACCCCCTCCCCCGTGTTCCGCCGCGTCGGCCGCACCGGCTGGCTCGTCGACCTCGCCGACGCCCCGGACCCCGGGGCCGCGGTCCAGTCCGTCGCGGCCGGGCTGCGGTCCCTCGCCGCGGACGGCGGGCTGACCGGGGTCGTGGACCTCGTCCCCGCCGCGGAGACGGTGCTCGTGACGGTCGACGGGGACGCGCCGGACCCGCGCGGCGTCATCGCCGCCCACTGGTCGGCCCTGCTCGCGACGGAGGTCACGGCCGGCGGTGACGAGGTGGAGATCCCCGTCCGCTACGACGGCCCGGATCTCGCCGGGGCGGCGGAGGCCGCGGGGATGACGCCCGCGGCGTTCCGGGAGTGGCACCGGGGCACGACGTGGCGGGCCGCGTTCGGCGGCTTCGCGCCCGGGTTCTTCTACCTCGTGCCCGTCGCGGGGGCGGACGGCTCCACCCCGACGGTCCCGGACATCCCCCGGCGCCCGACGCCGCGCACGTCCGTCCCGGCGGGCTCGGTCGCCGTAGCGGCGGGGTACTCGGCGGTGTACCCGTCGTCCTCCCCCGGCGGCTGGCAGCTCATCGGCTCGACGGACGCCGTGCTCTGGGACACCGACCGCCCGCAGCCGAACCTCATCACCGCAGGCCAGACCGTCCGATTCACAGAGGTGACAGCATGACCGCCACCGACCGCACGCTGACCGTCGCGGAGACCGGGCCGTTGACGCTCGTCGAGGACATGGGCCGCCCGGGGCACGCGGACACGGGTGTCACGGGGTCGGGTGCGTTCGACCGGGCGTCGGCCCGGCAGGCGAACGTGGCCGTGGGGAACCCGCCGGACGCCCCGCTGCTGGAGGTGCTGCTCGGCGGCCTCGACGTCACGGCCGGCTGCCCGGTGACGGTCGCGGTGACGGGCATCGACGCCCCGCTCACCGTCCACCCGGCCGCGGGGCGCGCGCGGCCGGGGCACACGCGCACGGTCGTCCGGCTCGCCGCCGGGGACCGGCTGGTGCTCGGCACGGCGACGTCCGGGTTGCGCGGGTACGTCGCGTTCTCCGGGGGTGTCGACGCCGCGTTCGTCCTGGGCTCCGCCTCCACGGACACGTTGGGGTCGCTCGGCCCGGCGCCGGTGGCCCCGGGGCCGCTCCACCTCGGCCCGCCGGCGGGCGCGGGGGACGCGCCGCCGCACCGGCGGGGCGGGTTCCTCCCGCCGCTGCGTCCGACGGCGGTGGTGGTGGACGTCGTCCCCGGTCCCCGTGAGGACCGGGTGGCGCCGGAGTCGGTGGAGACGTTCTACACCCGCGTGTACCGGGTGACGCCGCAGTCCGACCGGGTGGGGGTGCGGCTCGACGGGCCGCCGTTGACGACGCTCGGCGGCTCGCTGCCGAGTGAGGGGACCGTCCGGGGGACGATCCAGGTCCCGCCGTCGGGCGTGCCGACGGTGTTCGGGCCGGACCACCCCGTGACCGGCGGTTATCCGGTCATCGGCGCGGCGACCCCGGAGTCCGTCGACGCCCTCGCCCAGGCCGCCCCGGGCACCGAGGTGCGGTTCCGGCGCGTGTGAACGCGACACCACAGGTGACGACCACGTCACGTGTGGTCGTCACCTGCTTCGCTGACGCGGCACCGGATGTGGGCGCCGCGTCAGGTCACAAGGACCCGGCGATACGCCCCAGCGACCCGGCGACCGACTCGAACCCGGTGCTGATGAACGCCCCGGTCGCCGCACCGACCGTCTGCAGGTACTCCCCGACGGTCACCTCTTCCAGGTTGCACCACTGCATGATCGCGATGGGCTGACGGATGCCGTCCATCGGGCCGATGTAGGGCTTCCACGAGTCGTAACACGCCTGCGCGGACGCCTCGCTCGTCGGCCCGAAACGCAGCGCGTTCCGCTGCTTCGGCGTGAGCTTGGCCATCGCCGCCTTGGGCATGATCGCGTCCGCGAGGAACCGCATGTTGTAGACGTCCGTGTAGTACGGGAACTCCGGGCGGGAGTAGATCCTTCCACCCGTCCCCGTATCAGCGGCGACAGCAGCCGGGGCAGACACACCGATCCCCGCCGCCACAACCAGGGACACACATCCCGCAAGCATTGTTTTCCTCATGGCAGTCATGAGTTCTCCTTTCGTCATGTCAAACACTATGGCTTCACTCCCGATACGTCAACAGCTTCCGGTCATTTTTTTTGAAAATGTTCCCGCTCGCCCCCGGTGATTAGCAAAACCTCGTCGAGAGTAGCCGCCAACAGCGATAACGACCGTATTCTTACCCCCGTCTCCTACACCACCCACTAACCCGCGCCTCACCGTCACCCACCAGAAACAAACCGCAACCTGTCAATAATTCAACACCGCAGAACCCAGAATGATATTGCGGGAGAAAGCCTCATGACCAAAGCGAAATATCGAACCTATTGCGACAAATCTTCTCAAAATTGATCCCACTGTTCCGCCCCTGCACACCACACACCCTGACACGATCAGCGTGCCCCACCACGCCCCCCGACCCCGGAGCCCGTCGACGCCCTCACCTAGGCCGCCCCGGGCACCGAGGTGCGGTTCCGCCGCGTGTGAGTGCCACTCAGAAGGTGACGACCACGTCACGTGTGGTCGTCATCCCCGTGAACGCAGCGCCGGATGCGTGAGAGTCACGTCAGGTCACAAGGACCCGGTGATACGCCCCAACGATCCCATAACCGAATCGAACCCGGCACCGATAAACGCCCCGGTCGCCACACCGACCGTCTGCAGGTATTCCCCGACGGTCACCTCCTCAAAGTTGCATCGGATGAGATAAGCGGCTGTCGGCGTCAACTCCGAGCCCGGATCAACGTAGAACTTCCACTTGTCGTAGCAGGCCTGCGCCGACGCCGCACTGGTCGGACCGAAACGCAGCGCGTTCCGCTGCTTCGGCGTGAGCTTGGCCATTGCGACCTTAGGCATGATGTCATCCGCAAGGAATCTCGGGCCGTAGTTGTCCGTGTAGTACGGGAAACCCGGAAGCGAATATGTCTTCCCACCCGCATCCACATCATCAGCGTGAGCAGCCGGGGCAGACACACCGATCCCCGCTGCCACGACCAGGGACGCACATCCCGCGAGCATTCTTTTCCTCATGGCAGTCATGAGTTCTCCTTTCGTCATATCGAACGCTATGGCTTCACTTCCGACACGTCAACAGCAGACGGCCAATTTGCTTGGAAATGTTCACCCCCCCCCCCCCCGGCGGTCACCCCAAAGTCCCGTCGGGGGTAGCTCTCAACAGCGGCAATGACCAGTTCATTACCCCCGCCAACTGCTCCCCACTAGCCCACACCCCACCGCGACCCACCAGAAATGAACCGCCACCTGTCAATAATTCAACACCGCAGAACCCAGAATGATATTGCGGAAGAAGGCCCCGTGATTAATGCCAGATGTCGAACCTTTTGCGACAAACTCTTCTTGAAATCCATCCCTCTCCCCCTCCACGGCAGGTCCCCCTCGACCCGGTCAGCGCGCCCCACCGCGCTCCCCCCCTATCCCGGTTCGACCTTTGACCCCCCAAGCTCGATCCAGGCCCCGCCGTCGGGCGTGCCGACGGTGTTCGGGCCGGACCACACCGTGAACGCGGCGCCGGATGTGGCGCCGCGTCAGGTCACAGGGACCCGGCGATGCGGCCCAGCGACCCCGCGACCGACTCGAACCCGGTGCTGATGAACGCCCCGGTCGCCGCACCGACCGTCTGCAGGTACTCCCCGACGGTCACCTCCTCAAAGTTGCAGCGGATCGAATACCAGGGCAGCGTCACCGGCCCGGGGCCCGGATCAGCGACGAACTTCCACTTGTCGTAGCAGGCCTGCGCGGACGCCGCACTGGTCGGCCCGAAACGCAGCGCGTTCCGCTGCTTCGGCGTGAGCTTGGCCATCGCCGCCTTAGGCATGATGTCGTCCGCAAGGAACCTCGATCCGTCCCAGTCGGTGTAGTACGGGAAGATCGGGTCCGAGTACGTCTTCGAGGGGGCGGGGGACTGCTGCGCCGCCGGAGCGGCGGTCGCCGGTGCCGCGAGGCCCACAACCAGGGCGGTCGCAGCCAGCGCGGAGGACAGACGGGTGACACGTGAGGACAACATGGTGGGACTCCCTGAATCGTGGTGACCCCGACCCTGGGGACCGGGGCGGTGAGCTGTGGTGACCCCGGCCCGCGCGGACCGGAGCGGCCGCACCGACGTCCGGGACACCGCGGCGGCGTGCCCGCACCCTACCGCAGCACATTTGCAGCCGCCAAGGGTTCCGCGGATTCCCCGAGGTTCCCTGAGGTTCCCCGGGGTGTCAGGCCCCGCCCGGGCCGTCCCCGTCCTCCCCGTCCTCCCCGTCCTCCCAGACCTCCGGCGGCCGCTTCGGCCGCTCCACGGTCGGCCGCAACGCGGCCACCGCCGACTCCCGCGACAGGCCGCAGATCTGCAGGGCGTCGACAATGATCGACCGGCACTGGGCCAGCACGACATGCCCCGACAACCCGGAATCCCCCGCGACCCACAGGCCGGCCCGCCCCGCGATGAACTGCAGCCGCCGCGTGATGTCCGGGATCTCGACGAGCTGCCGGCGACTCCCCCGCGAACCCCCCTGCGCGTACAGGGCGCCGAGGTGCCCCAGCGCGTCCGAGAGGTCCCGGATCAGCCGGGGCATCCGTTCGTCGACCTCCTCCCGGTCGTCGATCATGAGCTCCGCCCTGCGCGCGAGGACCCGCGAGTTCCGCATGACGTTGTCCACGGGGGCGAGGATGCGCGTCATGCTCTTCGAGTGCCGCCGCGCGGTCCAGTAGATCGGCGACAGCGACACGATCTCCTGCCCACCCGACGCCTCGCTGAGCAGCGCGTTCACCCCGGTCTGGGTGCCGCGGGCGGTCTCCAGGGCCTCGCGGATGTGGGTGGCGTCCCGGTCCTCGATGCCCTCGGCGACGTCGTCGAGGACGAGCGCGGCCTTGCTGATGAGGGAGGACACCTCCCGGCGGGCGGCCCGCAGCGGACTGCTGGGGACGACGGCCATGACGATGAGACCGATGACACCGCCGATGAGGGCGTCGACCATCCGGCTGAGGTTGCCCGCGGTGCCGGGCGGGATGAGGGTGGCGACGAGCACCGCCGAGCCCGCCGCCTGGGTCGGCACCATCGCCCCCTTGTCGACGAACACGGCGAGGAGGATCGCGACGAGGACGACGACGGCCACCTGCCAGTAGCCGCTGCCGATGACGGACACGATGACGTCCCCGATGCCGATGCCGACGGCCGTGCCGAGGACGAGTTCGAACCCCCGCCGCAGGCGCGTCCCGCCGGACACCCCGAGGCTGATCACCGCCGCGATCGGGGCGAAGAACGCCCGCTGGTGGCCCATGACGTCCGTGGCGAACCACAGGGCGAGGCCGGCGGCGATGGCGCACTGGACGGCGAAGACCCACGCCTCCCGCACCCGGTGCCAGCCCTGGACCGGGGCGATGCGCCGCAGGCTCGCGGCCGCGGCGCGCACCCCCTCGGAGGCGCGGAGCCGCGGGCGTTCGCGGGCGGCCTTCTCGCGGTCACGGTACTCGGACATCCTGTCATTCTCGCACGTCGGCGAGACCCCTCCCCCCGGTGACCTACCGGGTCATCTTCTCCGCGGCGGTCGGGTCACAGTCGTGCACGAGGTTGAGGCACCGGATGTACTCGTCCTCCTCGCCGATCGCGCGGGCGACGGCGGAGAGCATCATGATCGCGCGGAGGACCCCCTGGTTCGGCTCATGGTCCCACGGCACGGGGCCGGTGCCCCGCCAGCCGTTCGCGCGGAGCGCGTCGAGCCCCCGGTGGTAGCCCGTGCGCGCGCAGGCGTAGGCCACGACCGTGTCCCCGGCGGCCAGGTGGGAGGCGGCGAGGGCCGCCCACACGCCGGAGTCCTTCGGGTCCTTCACCGCCAGGGCGTTGAGCCCGGCGATGTCCTCGGTCCCCGTGACCGCCGTGGTGAGCTCCCGGGGGAGCCGCACCTCCGGCTGCTCGGACCCGAACAGGTCCCGTCCGGTGCGGATGTGTTCCATCGTGCCTCCTGTGCTCGCTGCGTCGCGGCTGTCCCCGCCGCCGGGGTCGTCGGGACCGGCCGTCAGGACAGCGAGGTCCCGGCGGAGTGGAGGTCGCGGCAGGCCTCGACCACGCGCTCGGCCATCGCGGCCTCCGCCTTCTTCATGTACGAGCGCGGATCGTACACCTTCTT
This sequence comes from Corynebacterium bovis DSM 20582 = CIP 54.80, assembly GCF_030408615.1. Lineage (NCBI taxonomy): Bacteria > Bacillati > Actinomycetota > Actinomycetes > Mycobacteriales > Corynebacteriaceae > Corynebacterium > Corynebacterium bovis. Next base: position 2,257,626 of record NZ_CP047187.1, read on the forward strand.
GTTGCCGACCTCGCCGTCGATCTTGAGCACACCGTCGTAGTTCTGGAACATGTGCGTCACGATCGGGCGGGTGAAGGCGTACTGGGTGTCCGTGTCCACGTTCATCTTCACGACGCCGTAACCCAGCGCCTCCTCGATCTTCTCCTTCTCGGAGCCGGAGCCGCCGTGGAAGACGAAGTCGAAGGGCCGCGAGCCCGCGTCGAGACCGAGCTTCTCCGTCGCGACCTTCTGGCCCATCTCCAGGACCTCGGGGCGGAGCTTGACGTTGCCCGGCTTGTACACGCCGTGGACGTTGCCGAACGTCGCCGCAAGGAGGTACCGGCCATTCTCGCCGGTGCCGAGGGCGTCGACGGTCTTCGCGAAGTCCTCGTCGGTCGTGTACAGGTTGTCACCCGCCTTCGCCTCGACGCCGTCCTCCTCGCCGCCGACGACACCGATCTCGACCTCGAGGATGATCTGCGCGTCACGGCACGCGGGGAGCAGGCCCTTGGCGATCTCCAGGTTCTCGTCGATCGGGATGGCCGAGCCGTCCCACATGTGGGACTGGAACAGCGGGATCTCGCCGGCCTCGACACGCTTCCGGGAGATCTCCAGCAGCGGCCGGACGTAGGTGTCCAGCTTCTCCTTCTGGCAGTGGTCCGTGTGCAGGGCGACGTTCACCCCGTAGTGCTTCGCCGCCTGGTGCGCGAACGCGGCGAGGGCCTCCGCGCCGGCGACCATGTTCTTCACCGCGAGGCCGGAGCCGAACTCCGCGCCACCGGTCGAGAACTGGATGATGCCGTCCGACTCGACGTCCGCGAAGCCCTTCAGCGCGGCGTTGATCGTCTCCGAGGACGTGCAGTTGATGGCCGGATAGGCGTAGCCGTTCTCCTTCGCCTTGTCCAGCATGTCCTGGTAGACGGCGGGGGTTGCGATGGGCATGGGGTCATCCTCCGTAGCTGTAGGCGAGAGCTGTTCGGGAGCTCGTGGCTTCTCTGCGCACGCCGAACGGACCGGCGGCTGCGCGACACCCCCGATTATGCCTGCAGCACGCCCGCGACGTCGCGAAACACCCCCGTCAGGGCGGCTTCAGCACCCCTCCCCCCGTGGGGGTGGCCTATCAGCAGGGGCCGCGTCGCCCTATCGGTGACCGGCACTCCCCCGGCACACCGGGCGCGCCGCGGAGGGGTCCGTCGTCCCCCTCCTCCCCGGCAGCCACCCGCCGCACCCCGGCGGCGGCCCGGCGGCTCACCGGGTGCGGGCGTCGTCCTCCGCCGCCGCGACCTGCGCGGCAGCCTCCATGAGCATCCACCCCGACAACTGCACCGACAGGTCCCGCTCGGCGATGTCCGAGGACCCCACCGCCCCCGCGATCGTCGCCCCGACGAGACCGCCCGACTGCGGCAGCACCGCGTCCGCGGTCCAGTCCGACGGGAACACCGGCAGGCCGTCGACCTCCAGCCGGTGCATCCACACCGACCCGGCCGACGCCGTGACAAGCTGCCCCGCCAACCGCCGGGTCTCCCGCGTGCTGCGGTCCTCCCCGGGCAGCGCGACCGCCGCGAGCGCGAGGTACCGGGCGAGGATCCCCTTGAACAGGCCCCCGTCGCCGCCGCCGGTCCGCCAGTCGATGACGTTGTCCCGCGTCGCCATCGACCGCGCGACCGCCCGGACCAGGCCCTGCGCCCGGGTGATGTACTCCACCCCCACCGGGGACACCTCGTCCGGCCCGACCCCGGCCTCCTCCCGCATCGCGCGGGCGATCTCCACGCACGCCCCGATCATCACGCCCTGGCAGTACGGGTGCACGGCCGTCTCCTGCTCCGGGCCGTGCATCCGCATCCGCAGGCCGTCCAGGACGAGCCCGTCGTCGTTGATGAGCGTCTCGAACACCCAGTCCGTCAGCCGCCGGGCGACGTCGAGCCGCCCGGTCCGCGCGGCGAGGATCGCCGCCGGGCCGTTCGTCGGCACGTTGTAGAACGTCTCGTTGCTGCGCCACGGCAGGACGCCCGTGAGCGGGTCGATGCCGTCGAGGATGTTCTCCTCGAGCGCGTCGCGGTAGCGGACGGTCCCGTACTTCCGCAGGTTCTCCGTCCGCTCCAGGGCGAGGGCCAGCCACGCCTTGTCGTCGTAGTAGTTGTTCGCCGTGAGGCGGCCGAAGTTCCGCAGGCGCATCCCGCGGATCGTCCGGCGGATCTGGCCCAGGCGCAGGCGGGTGGAGCGGCGCTGCGCGGCGTCGACCTGACAGTCGATGTAGTGCGCCTGCCACCAGTAGTGCCAGCGGAAGAAGATCTTGTCCCGGGAGGTCGGCGGCCACGCGATGACGGCGAGGTTCGTCCTGGGAATCCCCCACAGCCGGGCAGCGTGACGCTCGGCCACCGCCTGCTCGGCGAGGTCAGCTCTGTGGTCCCATCGTTCCTGCACGTCACCTATCGTGCCTGAAAAACTCCGGGAACTCCATCTCCCCCCGACGGTGGGGCTGCACGGCGGTCACCGGGGGTGTCACCACGCCGCGCGGCGTCGGTCCCGGGGCCGGTCCCGGGGTCGGTCCCGGGGTCGGTCCCGACGGCGCGCCCCGGCGGTCGCACAGCCCGTCACCACGCCGCGCGGAGGTCCGCGTGCCGCCGGACCCACGCGTGCATGGCGATCCCGGCGGCGACCCCCGCGTTGACCGAACGCGTCGAGCCGAACTGGGCGATGGACACCGTCAGCGCCGCGCCGTCGCGGGCCGCCTCCGTGACCCCGGGCCCCTCCTGGCCGAAGAGGAGCAGGCAGCGCTCCGGCAGGTCCGTCGTCTCGAGGGGCACGCTGCCCGGGGTGTTGTCCACGGCGACGACCGTCAGCCCGTGCGCGCGGGCGAACTCCAGCACCCCGGCGACGTCCGCGTGGTGCCGGAGGTGCTGGTAGCGGTCGGTCACCATCGCCCCCCGCCGGTTCCAGCGGCGACGCCCGACGATGTGCACCGTGTCGACCGCGAAGGCGTTCGCCGTGCGGACGACGGTGCCGATGTTCGCGTCGTTGCCGAAGTTCTCGATCGCCACGTGCAGCGGGTGGCGGCGCGCGTCGATGTCCCGCACGATCGCCTCGCGCGTCCAGTAGCGGTAGGCGTCCACGACGTTGCGCCGGTCGCCCTCGGCGAGGAGCTGCGGGTCCCAGCGGTCGCCGGTCGGTTCCGGCTCGCCGGGGTGCTCCTCCGCCCAGGGGCCGACGCCCACCGGGTGCGGGTGCCATTCGGTGGGGCCGGGGGCCTCGCCGCCGGTGGCGGGGTCGGGGTCGGGGCCGGTCAGCGGGCCGCCGGGGGCGGGGTCGGGCGTGCGCTGCGGGTCCTCCCCGCTCACTCGGTCTCCCCGTCGACGAGGAGCATCTGGGCGACGACGTACGTCGCCATGACGGTGCCGTCGAGGAGGCGGTCGACGGCGTCGACCCCCCGGGACCCCCGTGCCCCCGACCCGGCGGAGGACCCCACCCGGTGCAGGGCGAGCCGGGCCAGGATGAGCCCGTCCGAGACGATGAACAGCACCCCACCGGGCGCGAGGCCCCGCGACGGGTCGGTCGGCCGGCCGGTCGCCGGGGCGCCGCCCGAGCCGCGGCGCAGCGTCGGGTCGGCCGCGAGGGCGGAGGTCACCGCGAGCGCCGCGCCGTACCCGGCGACGGCCGGCAACGCGGACGGGGCGGCGACCGCCGCGAGGCCCACCCCGGCGAGCCACACCGGCAGCCGCCGGACGACCGCGCCCCGGGTGAGGTGCGCGCCCCGCCGGCGGAGCACCGCGATGTGCGCCGCCTGGGCGGCGGTGAACGCCGCCGCCCCGCCGCTGAGCGTCCGGGCGCGTTCGCGCGTGTCCGCCGCACGGGACCCCGGGCCCATGAGCACGACGTCCCCGGCCCACGCGCCGGCGAGTCCGGCGGTGACGAGGGCGACGTCCACGCCCGTCGTCCGGGAGGTGACGTCGGACCCCGTGACGGCCCGCCCCGCGCCGCGCACGACCGCCCGGTGCAGCACCCCCGCCGCGAGCAGCGGCATGAGCAGCGGTTTCACGGTGCGGGTCGTGCGGTCGGAGCGGGCGAGGGCCGCGCCGACGGACGCCGCCCCCGCCGCGAGGTACGCCACGCGGGCCGGGTGGCGGCGGGTCACGGCGCGGCGGAGGGCACCGACGCCCTCGGCCGCGCGGCCGGTGAGGATCCTCCTGCGGCTCACCGCGGTCACTCCAGGCCGAGGTCGGCGAGGCCGAGCAGCGGACGGTACTCCAGGCCCTCGGCCTCGATGACGTCCCGGGCCCCGGTCTCCCGGTCGACGACGGTCGCGACGCCGACGACCTCGGCCCCGGCCTCCCGGGCGGCGGCGACGGCGGTGAGCGGCGAGTTGCCGGTCGTCGTCGTGTCCTCGACGACGAGCACCCGGCGGCCGGCGATGTCCGGGCCCTCGATGCGGCGCTGCATCCCGTGCTTCTTCGCCTCCTTGCGGACGACGAAGGCGTCGACCCCGTCGCCGGCGTGCATGACCGCGGTGGCGACCGGGTCCGCGCCGAGGGTGAGGCCGCCGACGTTCGTGTAGTCCCAGTCCGCCGTGAGCTGGCGGAGCAGCGCGCCGATGAGCGGGGAGGCCTCGCGGTGGAGGGTCGCCCGGCGGAGGTCGACGTAGTAGTCCGCCTCCTTGCCCGAGGAGAGGGTCACCCGGCCGTGGACGACGGCGAGGTCCCGGACGAGCTCGGCGAGCCGGGCCTTCCGCTCGGCGTCGACCTCCGGGACGGGGGTCGACGCGGTGCCTGACGGGGTGGCCGACGTGGTCGCCGTCCCGGCGGTCCCGGCGGTGGTCTCGGTGTCGGTCTCCCGGCCGTTCGCTGCGCTCACTGGTGTTCCCTTCCGACGGTGCCGTCGCCGGCCGGCGGGTCGTCGACGGCCGGGCGGCGCAGGTGTCTGCTGGTGTCTTCTGTTGTCCGTGCGGTGGGCGGTGCCGGGCCGCAGCGTCGGCGGCGGGCGGCCGCCGTCCACGATGGTACCGGCGCGGGGCCCGCCCGTCCCGGCGTGGGCGGGGTCAGGGCCGGTGGGGTCCGCCGCGGCCGTCCCGGCCCCGGACCGTCCCGGGGTCGACGATCTCCGCCTCGACGATCTCGGCGTCGAGGACACCGTCGGGGTCCTCCCCGTCCCGGCCGCTCCCCGGCCCGTGCGGGCCGTCGCCCGCCCAGTGGCGGCCGGCGGGGGCGCGGTGCCGGCCGCCCCGGGCGCCCGTGCCGGGGGTGGCGTCGGTGTCGGTGTCGTCGGCGTCGGTGCTGGTGGCGGTGCCGGTGCGGGCGCCGGAACGGGTGCCGGTGCCGTGACCGTCGAGGCTGCCGTCGTCGTCGAAGATCGTCGCCCCGTGGCCGCGGTCGGTGCGGATGACGCGCGGGCTCGTCGTCGGCACCCGGATGTGGTCCGGGTCCTCGCCGAGGAGCGGGAGGTCGCCCTCGCCGGCGAGCGGGTCGCCCGGTGGGCGGTCGTCGATGCCGGCGGTGTCGCCGACGCGGCGGGCCCCGTCGCGGCGGGGCAGGTCCACCGGCTCCGCCGAGCGGGTGATGTACGGGCGCTCCCGCGCGGACGTCGCGTCGGCGGCGTCGCCGGCCGTGGCGCCGGCCACGTCGTCGCCGCCCGTGCCGTAGGCCGTGGTGACGTCGTCGCCGTATCCCGTGGTGCCGTGTCCCGTGGTGCCGTCGGCGTCGTCGCCGGCCGTGCCGGACGCACCGTCGGCGGGGCCGGCCGTGGCACGGTCATGCGGCCCGCGGGCGTCGGGGACCGCGCGCAGGTGGCCGCGCACCCCGGTGGCGGTCCCGGCCCCGCTGTCCGCGCCGGCGGTACCCCCGGTCCCGCCGGTGTCCCCGGCGTCGGACCGCCCGGCCGGACCGTCCTCCCCGGGGCCCCGCGTCTCCACGTGGACGCCGTCGCCGTCGAGCGCGGTCGTCGGGTCCGCGTGCAGCATGTCCAGCGGCACGCTCGTCACCCACGGGGGCAGCACGCGCGCGGCGTCGGCGAGGAGGATCACACGGTCGATGACGTCCGCCCACACGGCGACGTCGAGGCGCGGGCGGAGGCGGACGAGCGCCCAGTCGTCGGCGAGGGCGACGTCCGCGGCGATGTCCTCCACCGCGCGCAGGGCGGCGTCCGCCCGGGTGTCGAGCATCCGGTCGAGGGCCCGCAGGTCCGTCGCGTACAGCGTGAACGGCGGCCGGTCGAACTCCGCGCCGTGCCGCATCCCCGCGGGCATCCCCGCGTGGCGGGTGGCGTGGACGCTCACCGGCGAGCCCTCGTCCCGGCGCACGGCGACGACGGTCACCCCGCCGACGTCGGCGACGTGCGCCGGGTGGCCCCCGACGACACCGGAGACGACGTCGCGCGCGACCGGGGCGCGCCCCTGGTCGGCGAGGGTGTCGATGACGCTCGCCGGCCACTCCCCCGGCAGGTCGGCGTCCTCCCGGGTGTACTCGAAGCCGTGCTGCTGCGCCCAGTGCCGGCGCTGCCGGCGTCCCGGGGACGACGACCCGGCGTCGACGACGGGCACGGCCGCACCGTCGACGATCCCCGAGGTCGCGGAGGCGGCCGAGGGAGACCCGGCGGATGCGGTGGAGGCGGCCGAGGGAGCGGAGGGAGCAGGGGCAGCGGAGCCGGTCGGGCCGGCGGCGGCCGGGGTCCCGGGGGTCCCGGCGCTCACGGGGCTCGCCGAGGCGGGGACGGCCGACGCCCCCGCCGGCCCGTCGCCGTGACCGGCCGCGTCCCGGGGGGCGTCCCAGGTCAGGTCCCGGGGGTCGTCGCGGGTCGCGTCCCGGGTCAGGTCCCGGGGATCGTCCCAGGTCAGGTCACCGGTCGTGTCGCGGGCGGGCTCCGCGGTGGCCCACCGGGGGGAGTCCCCGGTGCGGTCCGCGGGGGTCGCCCCAGTCCCGGGTCCGACGCCGCCCGCACCGCCGCCCGACCACGTCCCCAACCACTCGTCGTCGATGTCCCACGCCGCGGCGTCCCGCGCGGCGCCGCCACCCACCGCCGGGGCGTCCCCGCCGGTGGGGGTGTCCGGCGACGGACGGGTGGCGTCGTCGTCCCCCTCCCGCACGACCTCACCGCGGGTGACCGGACGGGCGGGACGCTGCGGGACCTGCACCTGCGACGACCGCCGGAAGAGCAGCACGGCGGCGAGGAGGAGGACAAGGCCCAGAACCAGGGCGAGAAGGGCGGTAAACATCAGTCGACAGCTTAACCGACGCCCCGGACAGTGCCCGGGAGGTCGACCGTCAGTTGTTCGCGGCCGCGTAGGCCTCGTGGTCCATGAGGTCACCCGCGGCGGTGACCTTCACCTCGTAGAGCCAGCCGGCGCCGTACGGGTCGTCGTTGATGATCCCCGCGTTGTCCTCCAGGTCGCCGTTGACCGCGGTGACCTCCCCGGAGACCGGGGCGTAGATGTCGGACACGGACTTCGTGGACTCGACCTCGCCGTAGGCCTCACCGGCCTCGATCTCGGTGCCGACCTCGGGGAGCTCGACGAAGACGATCTCGCCCAGGGCCTCGGCGGCGATGTGGGTGATGCCCACGCGCACGGTCGCGCCCTCGGTGACGTCGGTGGTGTTCACCCACTCGTGCTCCTCGGAGTACAGGTGGTCGGTCGGCAGTGCGGTCATCGGTGGATCTCCTTCGTCGTCTCGGCACGGTGTGCCCTCGTGACAGTCATTACATCAGGTGGGACGGGCGGTGTCGCCGCGGCCGCCCCGGCCCGGGGGGGTCGGTGGTCCCGCGGGGCCCGGGCGTCGACGCCCCCGCGGGTGCGGGGTCAGCGCCCCCGCGAGTAGAACGGCAGCGCGGTGACCGTGAACGGCAGGCGGCGGCCGCGGACGTCGACCTCGACGCCCGTGCCCTCGGCCGCGGCGCCGCCCTCGGCGGCGGCCTCCGAGGACACGTACGCCATCGCGACCGGGTGGCCGAGCGTCGGCGACAGCGCGCCGGAGGTCACCGTGCCGAGCTTCTCGTCCGTGCCGGCGACGTAGACGTCGTAGCCCTCCCGGGCCGCGCGCCGCCCCTCACCGGTGAGGCCGATGAGCCGCTGCCGGGTGCCCTGCTCCTTCGCGGCGACGATCGCGTCCCGGCCGACGAACTCCTCCTTCGACGACGTCGCGGCGAGCACGCCGAGACCCGCGTCGACGGGGGTGAGGTCGAGCGACAGCTCGTGGCCGTACAGTGGCATCCCCGCCTCGAGGCGCAGCGTGTCCCGGGAGGCGAGGCCGCACGGGAGGACGTCGAAGCGCTCCCCGGCGGCGAGGGCGGCCTCCCACACGTCGGCGGCCCCCGGGTTCGCGACGAAGATCTCGAAGCCGTCCTCGCCGGTGTACCCGGTGCGCGCGACGACGGCGTCGTGCCCGGCGACCCGGCCCCGGAAGGCCGCGTAGTAGCCGAGGCCCTCGACCGCCGCGTCGACGGTCCGCCCCGCGCCGGAGGCCTCGGGCGCGTCGGTGACCTCGGCGACGATCTCCCGCATGACCGCGGCGGCGTCCGGGCCCTGCACGGCGATGAGCGCCGTGTCCGCGGACTCGTCGGCGACGGTGACGTCGAAGCCCGCGGCGCGCTCGGCGAGGGCGGCGGCGACCGTCGGCGCGTTGCCGGCGTTCGGGATGACGAGGAACTCGTTCTCGGCGAGGTGGTAGGTGATGAGGTCGTCGATGATGCCGCCGTCCTCCGTGCAGATCATCGAGTACTTCGCCTTGCCGACCTTCACGGCGGACAGCCGGGAGATGAGGGCGTGGTCGAGGAACGCGGCGGCCTCCGGGCCGGTCACGCGGACCTCGCCCATGTGGGAGAGGTCGAAGACGCCGACGCGCTCACGGACGGCGCGGTGCTCGTCGAGCTCGTTGTTGTACTTCAGCGGCATGTCCCAGCCGCCGAAGTCGGTGAAGCGGGCACCGAGTGCCTCGTGGACGGGGTGGAGGGCGGTCCGGCGGGGGGTTCCGGTCATGGTCGGGCTCCTTCGTTCGGGGTGGTGCGGGTCGCGCGGGATCGGGGTCGCGCGGGATCGGGGTGGTGCGGGTCGCGCGGATTCGGGCGGGATCGGGCGGGGCGGATTCGGGCGGGGTCAGTCGGCCTCGATGTCGAACGCCTCGATCGGCGGGCAGGCGCACACGAGGTTGCGGTCGCCGTGGGCGTTGTCGATGCGGCGCACCGGCGGGAAGTACTTGTCCCGCACGAGCCGGGGGACCGGGAACGCGGCCTGGCGGCGGGTGAAGTGCCCGCCGGACACCGCGTCGTCGAAGTCGTCGCGGACGACGGACTCGGCGGTGAACGGGGCCTTGCGCAGCACGGAGTCCTCGACGGCGACCGTGCCGTCGATGACCTCGGTGATCTCGGCGTGGATGGAGCGCATCGCCTCGATGAAGCGGTCGAGCTCCCCCTTGTCCTCGGACTCGGTCGGCTCGACCATGAGCGTCCCGGCGACGGGGAAGGCGAGCGTCGGCGCGTGGAAGCCGTAGTCCATGAGGCGCTTCGTCACGTCCTCGGCGGTGACGCCGGAGCGGCGGGTGAGTTCGCGCAGGTCGAGGATGCACTCGTGGGCGACGAGGCCGTTCTCGCCGGTGTACAGCGTCGGGTAGCAGTCCGCGAGGCTGCGGGAGATGTAGTTCGCGTTGACGAGCGCCATGCGGGAGGACTCGGTGAGCCCCTCGTCGCCGGACATGGCGATGTACGCCCAGGAGATCGGCAGGACGCCGGCGGAGCCGTAGCGGGCGGCGGACACGGGACGGCCCGTCGCGGCGGACGTGCCGTCGGCACCCTCACCGGCACCCTCACCGTCGGCCCCCTCACCGGAACCCTCGCCGTCGACCGGCGCCCACGGGTCGGTCGGCAGGAAGGGCACGAGGTGCTCGGCGACGCACACCGGGCCGACGCCCGGGCCGCCACCGCCGTGCGGGATCGTGAAGGTCTTGTGGAGGTTGAGGTGGGAGACGTCGCCGCCGAACCGCCCGGGCCGGGCGAGCCCGACGAGCGCGTTGAGGTTCGCGCCGTCGATGTACACCTGGCCGCCGGACGCGTGGACGCGGTCGCAGACCTCGCGCACGTGCTCCTCGAACACGCCGTGCGTCGACGGGTAGGTGATCATGATGCCGGCGACCTCATCGCCGTACTTCGCGAGCTTCGCGTCGAGGTCGTCGAGGTCGACGGACCCGTCCCCGGCGTTGGCCACGGCGACGACCCGCAGCCCGGCGAGCGCGGCGGACGCCGCGTTCGTCCCGTGCGCGGACGCGGGGATGAGGACGATCGTCCGCCCGTCGTCCCCGCGGGAGCGGTGGTAGCGGCGGATCGCGAGGAGCCCGGCGAACTCGCCCTGCGAGCCGGCGTTCGGCTGGACGGACACCCGGGCGTAGCCGGTGATCCGCGCGAGCCGGTCCTCCAGGTCGGCGATGAGGTCGAGCCAGCCCTGCACCTGGTCGACGGGCGCGAGCGGGTGGATGCCCGCGAACTCCGGCCACGTGACGGGTTCCATCGACACCGCGGCGTTGAGCTTCATCGTGCAGGAGCCCAGGGGGATCATCGTCCGGTCGAGGGCGAGGTCCCGGTCGGCGAGCCGCCGCAGGTAGCGCATCATCTCCGTCTCGGAGCTCACGGAGTGGAACACCGGGTGGGTGAGGATGTCGTCCGCGCGGAGGACGTCGGCGAGGGGGCCGTCGGCGGGGGTGAAGGAGGAGGTGTCGACGCTCGCGTGGCGCTCCTCGCCGGTGAGGGTGCCGACGAGCGCGTCCGTGAGCGCGACGATGTCCGCGTCGGTCGTCGACTCCCCGACGGACACGCCGACGTGCGTGTCGTCGATCCGGCGGATGTTGAACCCGGCGTCGCACGCGGCGCGGACGGCGCGGTCGGCGGGCGTCGCGCCGTCACCGTCACCGGCGGAGCCACCGCCGGCGACGGACCCGAGGTCGACGGTGACGGTGTCGAAGAACGCGTCGTGCGCGAGGGCGAGACCGGCCCGGGACAGGGCGACGGCGAGGGCGACCGCGCGCCCGTGGACGGCCGTCGCGATCTCCCGCAGGCCCTCCGGGCCGTGCCACACGGCGTAGAACCCGGCGACGACGGCGAGCAGCGCCTGGGCGGTGCAGATGTTCGACGTCGCCTTGTCCCGGCGGATGTGCTGCTCACGGGTCTGGAGCGCGAGCCGGTACGCGGGCGTGCCCTCACTGTCGACGGACACCCCGACGATGCGGCCGGGCAGCTTGCGCTGCATCCCCTCGGCGCACGCGAGGAACGCCGCGTGCGGGCCGCCGAAGAACAGCGGCACCCCGAAGCGCTGCGCGGAGCCGACGGCGATGTCCGCCCCCTGCGCCCCGGGCGACTCGACGAGCACCTGGGCGAGGAGGTCGCAGGCGACGGTGACGAGCCCGCCCCGCGCCTTCACGGCCTCGACGACGGGCCGCAGGTCACGGACCCGGCCGGTCGTGCCCGGGTTGGAGACGACGACGCCGACGAGGTCGTCGCGGTCCGTGCCCTCACCGGCGTCGCCGATCCCGACGATCTCGACGGGGATGCCGGCCGCCTCCGCGCGGGCGCACGTCACGGCGATCGAGGAGGGGTGGAGGTCGGCGTCGAGGAGGACGACGCCCCCGGCCTTCGCGGCCTTCGTGTTGACGCGGACCATCATCTGGACCGCCTCGGCCACCGCGGTGGCCTCGTCGAGAAGGGAGGCCCCGGCGACGGGCAGGCCGGTGAGGTCCTCGACGGCGGTCTGGAAGTTCAGCAGGGCCTCGAGGCGGCCCTGGGAGATCTCCGGCTGGTACGGGGTGTAGGCCGTGTACCAGCCCGGGTTCTCGACGACGTTGCGGCGGATGACCGCCGGGGTGACGGTGTCGTGGTACCCCGCCCCGATGAGCTGCTTCTTGACGACGTTGCGGGAGGCGTAGCCGCGGAGGGCGGCGAGGACGCCCGTCTCGTCGAGGGCGGGCGGCAGGCCGATCGGTTCGTCCTGCACGATCGACGCGGGCAGGGCCGCCCGCGCGAGCTCGTCGGTGCTGGTGTAGCCGAGGACGTCGAGGATCTCTCGCGTCTCCCGGCGGTCGGGGCCGATGTGGCGGTTCGGGAAAGCGTCGTGGACGGTAGCCATGGAGTGCGTCTTTTCGGGCCGGGGACAGGGGCGCGTGCCCGGGTCACCGGACCCGGGCTCCTCCCCGCTCTGTCGGTGGTGCCTGAGAGCTTCAGCAGCGGCGACGCTGCCTTTCTCCTTCGGCGGCCGGGCACACGGACGACGGTGTGCGGCTCTTTCCAGAGGTGCCTCACTACGGCGGTACGGGTGCCTGAGAGTGTCCCGGGGAGGGTTTGCTCCTACGGCGGCCGGGGGATGGACCCGGCCTCTCCCACCACAGCTACGAACGGCGGATCACCTCGACGAGGTGCGTCGACGAGGTGATCGTGAACGGTCATCCGGACTGGTCCGGAGTGTGGCCCGAGTATAGCCGACGGGGGTGGCGCAGGTCACGGTCCGGGAGGCGGCCCCGCGCCCGCCCCTCACACGGCGGGCGTCCCCGCCTCCCCGTCGACGACGGCGGCCCGGCCCCCGGCGACGGTGCCGACGACGCCCTCCCCGTCCTCCGCGTCCCCGTCGCCGTCGGCCTCCCCGGTGCCGGTGTCCGCCCCCGGCCCGGCGACGACGGACGCCAGGTCGGGACGGTCGGCGGTGTCGGCTGCGCCGCCGTCAGTGGCGGCGGCGGTTGCGGCGGGGGCGGCTGCGCCGGCGTCAGTGGCGGCGGCACCCGTGGCGTCCGCCCCCTCCCGGCCGGGCTCGGGGCCGAGGATCCGCTCGAGCGCGCGGACGACCGCGGTCCGCGCCCGCTCCCGCGTGAACTCGCAGTGCTCGAGCACCCGGATGGAGAGGCCGTCGAGGACGAGCCGCAGGTCGAGGGCCGCCCGCTCGGGGTCCTCGGGGCGCTCGCCGCCGCGCGTCGCGATGTCGACGACCCGCCGGCAGAACTCGTCCTCCCCGCGGGACATCGACGTCCGCAGGAGCTTGATGCGCAGGTCACCCGGGTTGCCCCCGACGAGGGCGAGCTGCACGACGGCGTGGGTCACCGTCTGCTCGTCGAGCGGGAGCATCTTCATGACGATCTCGACCGCCCGCTCCCGGGGCGGCAGTGACGCGAGCGCCGCGGACTCCGTCGCGGCGACGATCGCCGAGCGGCGCTCGTCCTCGGCCTGCCGCATGAGGGCGATGAACATGTCCTGGTGCGCGGGGAAGATGTGGCGGAGTGATCCGGGGGACATCTGGGCTTCGTCGGCGACGTTGCGCACGCTCGCCGCCTCGATTCCACCCTGGACGATGAGACGGCGCGCCGCCTGGAGAGCGTTCGCCCGACGCTCATGGGCTAACTTCCTGACCATGAGAGCAAGATAGCAGGAATGTAAGCGTGTGCTGATCTTATTGCGGGATTTTTCCCGACCCGCTCTCATCTATCGTGGTTGCGGCATGTGTGAAGCACCATTTCCGATCGCGTGTCGGCCCCGATCCGTCTGTCACGGCCGGTCCGTCACCGCCCCGCAGCGCCCGTCGCGGACCCCGTTCGCCGCACCCGGACCCCCGTTCACCGCGCCCGCGACCGCCACCCCGGGCGCGTCACCCCCCCCCCGCCGCCCACCGGACGGTCGGTCAGGCCCCGGCGTCCCCCGCGCCGTCCGGCCGGGTGCCGGGCCCCCGCCCCGGCCGTGGGGAGCGGCCCTGCCGGTCCTGGCGCTCCTGCCGCTCCTGCCGCTCCTGACGCTCCTGGCGTTCCTGCTGGTCATCGGCCCACCAGGAGACGAACTCCCGCCACGGGCTCGCCGAGAACGCGAGGACCGCCGCGCCGACGACGCCGAGGAAGAGCACCGGGGCCCCGACGACGGCGAGGACGCCGGGGGTGGCGACGAACGACGTCGCGTAGAGCAGCACCGCCCCGACGACCCCGCCGGCGGCGAACCCGACGTACATGCGGTCGACCGGGTGCCGGGGCGCGCCGTGGTAGCCGGCGAGGGTCATGAGCGCGCCGGCGACGAGCGGCCCCGCGAGCGCGAGGAAATAGAGTTCAACGGCGTACGGGATCCCCCAATTTTCCACAATCCACCGTGGTACAGACGTCACACCGAGAAGGAGGACAATCACCGTGAACACGGAGAATATTCGCCGGGCCATGGAAAACATTGTGTCACACTCGTACCGACCATTTCGGTCCGACAGCATCGCGGCCCACCCCGCCGGGCCGTCCCCCGCACCCTCCACCGGGTCCGGCCGCGGTCCCTCCGCACGGTGACGCCGCCGTCCCTCAGACGGTGAACAGGGCGTCCCCGGCGGCGCACGGCTCCCCCGGCAGCGCGCCCGGCACGACGGTCCCCGCGCCCGACCGCAACGCGACCACGACGACCACCGGATCATACCCGCGGCGGGCGACCTCGCACGGCGTGTACGTCGTCACCGGGTCCCCGGCCGCGACCCGGTCCCCCTCGGCGACGACCGTCGTGAACCCCTCCCCCTCCAACCGGCCGGTGTCGATGCCGAGGTGCACGAGGACATGGGCCCCGCCCGCGGTGTCGACGATGAACAGGTGCGGGAGGACCCGCCGCACGACACCCGCGACGGGCGAACGGACCGCCACCGCGCCGCCGCCCGGGTCCGGGACGACGGCCACCCCGTCGCCCACGGCGCCGACGGCGAAGACCGGGTCCGGCACCGACGACAACGGGGCGACCGTCCCCGCCAGCGGCGCGACAACGGTGCTGCTCACGTGCCCGGGAGCGACTCCGGCCCCCGCACGGTCCCTCGGTCCCTGCGTCATGGGGGACAGGATAGGCGGGGCCGTCCCGGCGCACCGTCGATCAGCGAACTCCGCCGGCCGCCCGTCCCCCGGACACCCCCGCCCGGCGCGGGCACGCCGGTCACGCCGGCGCGGGCACGCCGGCGCGGTCAGATGCCCCGGTCGACCGGCCGCGACCCCACGGCCGCCCACTGCGACCAGCCGCCGACGTAGTGCCGCGCCCCCGTGAGCCCGGCGTACTCCATCGCGGCGAGGAACAGCGAGGAGTGCAGCCCGGACCCCGAGTACACGATGACCCCCTCCCCGGACGTCACTCCGTGACCGGCGAGCCGCTCCCGCACCACCTCGGGCGCGGCGACGGTGCCGTCGTCCTCCGTGAGCTCCCACACGGGCACGCTCACGGCACCGGGGATGTGCCCGGCCTGCCGGTCGAGGGCCTCGCGCCGGCCGGTGTAGCGGGACTCCTCCCGGGCGTCGACGAGAACCGGCACGTCCGCGGCCCCGGGGACGGACGACGCCGTGCCCCCGTCACCCCGGCCGGTGAGCGCGTCGGAGACCTCGGCGACCTCCTCCAGCGTCGCGACCGGCATCGACCCGGGCTCGACGGTGAACCGCCCGTGGCCGCGCAACGCGCCGACCCCGCCGGCGACGTCGCCGCCGGCCGCCTCCCACGCCGGGGTGCCGCCGTTGAGCACCGCGACATCCGGGTGGCCCGCCCAGCGCAGGACCCACCACGCGCGGGCGGCGTAGAGGTTCCGGCCGGCGTCGTAGATCCTCACCGGTTGCGCGGCGTCGATCCCCCAGTCCCGGCAGTGCCGCTGGAGGACGTCGGGCTGCGGCAGCGGGTTCCGGCCCACCCCCCGGGCCGGGGTGCCCGCGAGGGCGGCGAGCGGGTCGCAGAACATCGCCCCCGGGATGTGCTGGGAGACGTAGGCCAGCCACGAGGAGTTCTCCCCCGGGTGCCAGTTCGAGTCGAGGACCGTGACGCGGTCGCCGCGGGTCAGTGAGGCGAGGAGGTCGTCCCCGGTGACGAAGGTGGCGGCGGGCGCTGCGGATGAGGATGCAGTCATGGGCCCCAGTGTAGGGCCGGGGGCACGCGACCGCGCGCCGCGGAGCGGGGGTCGCGCGGGTCGCGCGGGGCGGGTGTGACCGGGTGTGGCCGGGTACGGCCGGGTGTGATCGGGGGTCGCGCGGTCGGGCCGTACTGTGGGCACGATGATCGGTCACGCACTGGAGAGCCTGCAGTCGTGGGTGCACGGCCTGCCGGTCGTGCTCCAGGTCCTCGCCGTGTTCGTCATCGGGGTGGTCCCCGTGCTCGAGGGGGATGTCGCCGCCGCCGTCGGGATCGTCGCCGGGGTCTCGTGGCCCGCGACGTTCCTCGCCGGGACGGCGGGGACGGTCCTCGCGACGGTGGGCGGGGTCGCCCTCGGGGGGAGGGTCGACGGAGGCCTCCGCGCGCGGCGGCGTCGACGCGACCGGGAGCGGCTCCCCGCCGCGGCGGACGGAACCGCCGCGCCGACCGGCCAGGACCCCGGACCGGTGCGGACGCCGGACGGGACCGCGCTGCCCGTCGGCGGCCGCGGGCGCGACCGGTCCCGGGAGGAGCGGCGGCGCGCCCTGCTCGACCGGGTCGCCCGGTGGGGTCTGCCGGCGGCGATGATCCTCGGCGGCGTCGTGTCACCGGTCGCGATCAACGCCTTCCTGCTCGCCTCGGCGGGGATGAACCGGCGGGCGCTGCGGCTCTGGGGGGTGGTGAGCGCGGTGGTGAACACGGCCCTCGCCGTCGCCGCGACGACGGGCCTGCTGCACCTCATCTGGCGGTGAGCGAAGGCCGGGGCAGGTGACCCGGGGCGGACGCACGACGACGGCCCCGGTGTCGGAACCGGGGCCGTCGGGTCGGCGGGGGCGTCAGCGGCCGGGGTCAGCGCTCGTCGTCGGAGGCGGCGTCGTCCCTCCCCCGGTCATCCGAGGCGGTGTCCCCGTCGCGCTCGGCCGGGTGGATCCACAGGGACTCCACGCCGTCGGCCGCGTGCGGATCGGTGTCGACCATGACGACGTCACCGTCGCGGATCTCCCCGGAGAGCAGCTTCTTCGCCAGGGCGTCACCGATGGACTTCTGGATGAGCCGGCGCAACGGCCGGGCGCCGTACGCCGGGTCGAAGCCCTTCTCCGCGAGCCACGCCCGCGCCCCGTCGGAGACCCGGAGGACGAGCCGCCGCGTCGCCAGCCGGTCGGCGAGCTGCCGCACCTGGATGTCGACGATCCCGGCGAGCTGCTCGGTCGAGAGGCTGCTGAAGATCACGACGTCGTCGAGCCGGTTGATGAACTCCGGCTTGAACGCGGCCTTCACCGCGTCCATGACCTGCTCGTCCGTCCCGCCGGCACCGAGGTTCGACGTGAGGATGAGGATCGTGTTGCGGAAGTCCACGGTCCGGCCCTGTCCGTCGGTCAGGCGCCCCTCGTCGAGAACCTGGAGCAGCACGTCGAAGACGTCCGGGTGGGCCTTCTCCACCTCGTCGAAGAGGACGACGGTGTACGGCCTGCGGCGGACGGCCTCGGTGAGCTGGCCGCCGGCGTCGTACCCGACGTACCCCGGAGGCGCCCCGACGAGCCGGGCGACGGAGTGCTTCTCCCCGTACTCGGACATGTCGATGCGCACCATCGCGTGCTCGTCGTCGAAGAGGAACTCCGCGAGCGCCTTGGCGAGCTCGGTCTTGCCGACGCCCGTCGGGCCGAGGAAGAGGAACGACCCCGTCGGACGGTTCGGGTCGTCCACCCCGGCGCGGGAGCGCCGGACGGCGTCGGACACCGCCTCGACCGCACGGTCCTGGCCGACCACCCGGCCGGCGAGCGCCGTCTCCATCGCGAGGAGCTTCTCCGTCTCGCCCTGGAGCATCTTGCCCGCGGGCACGCCGGTCCACGCGCTGACGACCTCGGCGATCGTGTCCGGGGTGACCTCCTCGGTGAGCATCATCTCGCCCTGGGTCGCGGCGACGCGGTCCTCCGCCTCGGCGACCTTCTTCTCCAGGTCGGGGATGCGGCCGTAGCGCAGCTCCGCGACCTTGGCGAAGTCACCGTCGCGCTCGGCGATCTCGGACTCGTTCCGGTAGTGGTCGAGCTCCTCCTTCGCCTCGCGGAGCGTGTCGATGACGCCCTTCTCGTTCTCCCAGCGCGCCGTGAGCCCGGACAGCTTCTCCCGCTCGTCGGCGAGTTCGCTGCGCAGGTGCTCCAGGCGGTCCTTCGACGCGGCGTCCGACTCCTGCTCGAGGGCCATCTCCTCGATCTCGAGGCGGCGGACGACGCGTTCGACCGTGTCGATCTCCTCCGGGCGGCTGTCGATCTCCATCCGGAGCCGCGAGGCGGCCTCGTCGACGAGGTCGATGGCCTTGTCCGGGAGGAACCGGCTCGTGATGTAGCGGTCCGAGAGGGTCGCGGCCGCGACGAGGGCGGAGTCCTGGATCCGCACGCCGTGGTGGACCTCGTAGCGCTCCTTGAGGCCACGGAGGATGCCGATGGCGTCCTCGACCGTCGGCTCACCGACGTAGACCTGCTGGAAGCGGCGTTCGAGCGCGGCGTCCTTCTCGATGTACTTCCGGTACTCGTCGAGTGTCGTCGCCCCGACGAGGCGCAGCTCACCCCGGGCGAGCAGCGGCTTGATCATGTTCCCGGCGTCCATCGCGGAGTCGCCCGTCGCACCGGCACCGACGATGGTGTGGAGCTCGTCGATGAAGGTGATGATCTCGCCGTCGGCCTCCTTGATCTCGTCGAGCACGGCCTTGAGCCGCTCCTCGAACTCGCCCCGGTACTTCGCACCGGCGACCATCGAGCCGAGGTCGAGGCTCACGAGCTTCTTGCCGCGCAGGGACTCCGGGACGTCGCCGGCGACGATGCGCCGGGCCAGCCCCTCGACGATGGCGGTCTTGCCGACGCCGGGCTCGCCGATGAGGACCGGGTTGTTCTTCGTCCGGCGGGACAGGACCTGGATGACCCGGCGGATCTCCTGGTCACGCCCGATGACGGGGTCGATGCGGCCCTCGCGGGCGCGGGCGGTGAGGTCGGTGGAGTACTTCTCCAGGGCCTGGAACTGGCCCTCGGGCTCCTCGGTCGTCACCCGGCGGTTGCCGCGCACGGCCTCGAGGGCACCGCGGACGGCCTCGGCCGTCGCGCCGAGCTCGTGGAGCGCCGTCGCGGCGTCGGACGTGCCGGCGGCGATGGCGGCGAGGAGCACCTCGGTGGAGACGTAGGTGTCACCGAGGGACTCGGCGAGCTCCTGGCCGGCGGTGAGGGCGTTGAGGCTGTCCCGGGTGAACTGGGGGTTCGCCATGCCGCCGCCGGTGGCCGTCGGGTAGGAGTCGACGAGCTGCCGGCCCCGGGCGAGGACGGCGTTGACGTCGACACCCGCGGTCTCGAGGACCGGGCGGGCGATGGAGTCCTCGGGCTCGAGGAGGGCGACCATGAGGTGCGCCGGACGGATGTCCGGGTTCCCCTTGGCGCTGGCGGACTGGAGGGCGGCCTGCATGGCCTCCCTCGTCATCGTGGTGGGGGTGAAGTTGGTCATCTGCGATGTCCTTTCGTCGGTCGACCCCGCGCGACCGGGCCGTCTCCGGGGAGGGGCGGGGTCTGCGCGCACAGCTGCGAATTCCACACCGGCCCCGCTCCGGGACCGGCCTGACCCGACGGGGCAACGTTGCCGGTGTCCAGGGTAGTGCGGTCGCGGGGGGCGGGGACGGCGGTGATCGTGTCGGCCCGGGCCGTCCGGGCCGTCCGGTCCGTCCGGGCTGTCTCGTCTGACGGATCTGTCGTCACCCTGTGCAACGCACCCGGGGTTGAGTCTGTTCCGCTCAATTCTCCGAATTCCTGTGATGTGTGTCACATCCGGCGGGCGGGGCCTGGCCACCCCCGGGCCCGACGACCACCCGCCGGGGCGACCGGCGGCGGGACCTTTGGCACAATAGGACCGTGAACTGGAGCGGAACTGACAGCGGGTGGCCCACGGCCGCACCGGCCGACCTCCCCGCCGCGGTCGCCGTCGCGCGCGACCGCGCGGAGGAGATCCTGCGCCGGGCGGTGGAGCACTACACCCGGACCGCGCCGCCTCCCCTGGACGTCCACCAGCCGGGCCCCGCCGACGGCCCGGACCTCCCGCCGGAGACCGCCCCGCGACCCGACCCGCAGCTGCTCCTCCGCGTCGCCCGGCGGGCCCTCGACGGCCTCACCCCCGCCGGCGACTTCACCCGCCCCGCCGCGGACCTCCTCACCGCCCTCGGCCGGGACCTGCGCAAGTACGGCGTCGGCGTCCCGCACCACGAGGCCGCCGCGGAGTCCCTCATCCGCGCCGTGTGCGCGACCTTCGGGGTGCCCGCGCCCGGCTCGCCCACCCCGGACGGCCCCCACGGCCGGCACGGTCGGCACGGCCGGCACGGCAGGGACGACGACGACCCCTCCGCCGGCACCGCCCCCGCCACCGCCGGCGCCCCCACCACCGACGCCGCCGACGCCCCCGCCCCGGGCCCGGTCACCGGCGTGACCTACGCCGAGGCCGAACGCCTCGGCATCTCCGCCGGCACCGCCGAACTCCTCCAGGCCACGGAACTCGCCGTCCACCTCGCCGCGCTCGGCGCGACCGAGGACGCCGACCACGGCCAGCCCGCCACCGCCGGGGCGGAGGTCCTGGAGGTCGAACGCCGCTCCGCGGAGGTGACCGTCGTCCGGCTCCGCCTCACCCCTCCCCTGACGTGGTACGCGGGGCAGTACGTCGAGGTCCGCACCCCCCGGGCCCCCGGGGTGTGGCGGCACCTCTCCCCCACCTTCCCCGGCAACCCCGAGGGGCTCGTGGAGTTCCAGGTGCGCACCGTCCCGGGCGGGACCTTCTCCCCGACCGTGCCGGAGACCCGGCCCGGCGACCGGTGGGTCGTCGCGAACCCGGCCGGCGACCTCGCGGTGAGCGGCGACCGGGACGTACTCATGATCGCCGGCGGCACCGGCCTCGGCCCGTTGCGCGCGCTGATCCTCGACATGTCGCGGACGCCCGGGTCACCGGCCGTCGACGTGTTCTACGGCGCGCGCTACCCCGGCGAGCTCGTCGAACTCACCGGGATGCTCGGCTTCGCCGACGCCCACCCCTGGCTCACCGTCACCCCCGTCGTCGAGCACCGGGAGGACGCCCCCGGGGTCATGCTCAGCCGCCACCGCCTGCCCGAGCACGACCCGGCGACGATGCAGGCGGGGACGCTCGCCGAGGTCGTCACCGCCGCCGGGCCGTGGACCGGACGGGAGGTCCTCGTCTGCGGCAGCCCGGCGATGGTGCGCGCGACGGTGGAGGCGCTCGTCGGGAACGGGGTGGACCCCTCCCTCATCCGCCACGACCCCCTCATCTGAGCCCGGATCAGCCCCGGACCGGGCGGGCCGGGTCAGCCGACCGCGCTGTCCCGACCGTGCCCGTGGAGCACCGGGAGGGTCTTGCGCACCCGGTCGACCTGGTTCGGGTCGATGTCCACCATGAGCACCTGGGCGACGTACCCCGTCTCCGCGAGGCGTGCCCCGTCGGGCCCCATGATGACCGAGTGCCCGATGCCGGTCGGGCCGTCGTTCTGACCGTACCGGTCCGACGTCCCCGGACGGGCCTGACCTGCGGCGACGAGGTAACACGTGGAGTCCAGGGCCCGGGCCGCGGTGAGGGTCCGCCACTGGTCGAGCTTGCCGGGGCCGTCGGTCCAGGAGGTGGGGACGACGACGACCGTCGCCCCGGCCTCGGCCAACGCGATGAAGTGGTTCGGGAAGCGGATGTCGAAGCACGTGGCCAGGCCGACGGTCGTCCCGCCGACGTCGAAGGTGACCCGGCGGCCCCCGGGCTTGACCGTGTCCGACTCCCGGTACCCGAAGGCGTCGAACGTGTGGATCTTGTCGTAGTGCGTCGTCCCCTCCGGGCCGGCGACGAGGAGCGTGTTGTAGACCCGGCGGAACCGGTTCGCCTCACCGGAGCCCTCGACCGGGTCCTCCTTGAGGTCCCCGGCCGGCTGCCGGTACACCGTGTCCGCCGGGGTGAACATGCCGACGACGGCCGTGACGTCGTTCTCCTCCGCCGACCGCCGCACGGCCCGGGCGAACGGGCCGTCGAGCGGCTGGGCGACCATGTCCAGACGCCCCGAGTCGAAGGGGAACATCGCCGCCTCGGGGAAGACCACGAGGTCCGCGCCGTTCTTCGCCGATGCCGCGATGTAGCGGCGGATCGTGCGGAGGTTGGCGTCGACGTCCGGCTCGGAGTTCATCTGGATGACCGCGATACGCATGGGCCCTAGGGTAGCTGCGCCGGGAGGGGCGCGCCGGAGCCCGGCGTGGCGGACCCGGGGGCGGGGGCGACGGAACCCGGTGCCGGAGCGGGCGCGGGGGCCGGTGCCGGGGCCGGGGCGGTGTCCGGGCGGACGACGGACGGGGCGTCCTGCCCCGGCTCGACGGACACGACCGCACCGTCCGCGCCGAGGGTGACCCGGGAGCTCATCGCGGCGGGCAGGTTGACGCGCTGCCAGCCCTGGGAGGAGGCGTCCAGCGGGAAGCCGGAGTCGATCTCCGTCGCGGCGATGACCGCGCGCCGCTGCTCCGGGGTGAGGTCGGGGAACGCGGTGACGAGCAGGGCCTCGGCGTTCTCCGGGACGACCGGCGCGTCACCGCCGGGCGTGACGCGGTCGAAACCGTAGGTCATGCGCGCGCGGTACGCGTCGAGCGCGGACGCCCGGCCGGTGACGGGTGCCGTCGAGACCGGGTCGGTGAACGCGTTCGTGTACCCGCCGGTGTCCGCGGCGCCGGTGTCGCGGATGCAGTCCGCGAGGGTCGCGCCGTGGCCGTCCGCCGCGCACCGGCCGGTGAGGTAGTCCGTGAGCTCCGCGCGGGCGGGCAGGAGCACGCCCGTGACGTAGTCCGGGGAGGACAGGGTGGAGGCCGTGTTGACGTGGCCGGTGATGCGGCCGCCCATGATGTCGAGGGCGTAGTGGACGCCGAGGACGACGCGGTTGTTGCCCGCCTCCGACGCCCGGGTGACGACCTGGGGGCCGAGCTCCGGGAGCAGCTCGGCGAGCTCGAGGCCGATGCCGTAGGCGAAGGTCGTGTGCCCGGAGGGGAAGGCCTGGTTGATGCCCTTCACGCCCTTCGGACCGGTGCCCGCGTAGATGTCATACTCCGCGGAGTGCGGCTCGTCGGAATCCGGCTTCGTGCCCCAGTCGTCGATGCGGTGGATGTCCAGCTCCGGGGCGAGGCCGCGCAGGTCGTTCTCGCCGTTGCGGCTGCGGTCGCCGACGGAGCCCTTCTCCTTGTCGCCCGTCCGGAGGAAGGGGCGCGGGTAGTTGAAGTCCTGCTTCGCCGTGCCGGTCGTCGAGGACTTCCCGGCCTGGGCGATCGCGTCCGCCGTGAGGGGCAGGCGGCCCTCGGCCACGCCGTCGAGGAGGTAGCCGCCAAGGACCGGCCCGAGGGCGTCGCCGAGGGTCTCGCGCCAGTCCATGTCCGCGTCGGTGAGCGCGCGGTGGGCCTGGTCGACGTCCGCGGCACCGGCGTGGTTGACACCGACGGTGACCTCGTCGTTCCGGCCGAGGACCGCCGCGCCGGACGGGGTGACGTCGCCGCGGAAGGCGGTGGTCCGGATGCCGTCCTCGGAGGAGCCGTCGGCGACGGCGGGGGTCCACCAGTCGTAGTACTGGCCGAGCAGGGCGGTGCGGTTCGGGTCGAGGTTGTCGGCGGGGGCGGTCGCGTCAGGCGCGGCGGGGGCGGTGGGGGCGGGGGCCGCAGGGGCCGACGCACCCGCCAGTGGCACAGCGGTCACAGCCATTCCGAGCGCAAGGCTGGCGGCACAACAGGCCGTGGTCAGGGATTTCACTGCTTTCATGTGACCTTTTCTCTCCTCATGTGACACAGCTGAAATATTGCTGTCCGCATGAGTATGGCGGGCCGTGGTGAACGCGTGGTGAACCCGAGGTTGAATACTGAAGGACAGTGTCGGTCAGGTTGTCCACAGGCCTGCGGACGACCCCGGGCGGACTGTCCGGGGTCCCGGCTACGGTGGTGGCAGCACAGACGGAGCACGCAGACCGGACACAGGGGACGCGGCGGTCACGGTAGGCCGCGGCGGTGATCCCGGACAGGGGGACAGATGCAGGGGGACCGGACGGACACGGGCCGGGTGACCGGGGCGCCGGGGGTCAGGGTGCCGGAACGCGGGGGCCGGCCGGCAACACCACCGGGGGTGGTGGCGGCCGCGCCGGGGACGGGCCCGTCCGACGCGGGGACCGGCCCGGCCGCGGGGACGCTCGTCGTCGACCCCGGGGCCCTCCTCCGGCGGGCCGGGGAGATCCGGGCGGTGACCTCCCGCCCCCTCACCGCGCCGGGGACGGCACCGATGCCGGGCGGGGAGCTCACCGCGGCCCTCGCGGCGCTGGCCGACCGGGTGGTGGACACCGCCGCCGCGCACACCGGCGTCGCCGCCGCCCTGGCCGACGACCTCGCCGCGTTCACCCGCGCGGTCCTCGGCGCGGACGCCCTCGACGCGCCGGGGGCACGCCCGTGAGTGCGGTGGGGATCGCCGGGATCACCGGCCTCGTCCCGGACCGCGCGCTGCCCGACGGGTGGCACGCCGCCGGGGCCGACCTGCGGACCCGGGGCGGGGAGCTGCGCGTCGCGAGCCGGTGGCCGTCGTGGAGCGGGCGCAGCGCCGACGCCGCCGCCGCGCGACTGCGGGTCATCGCCGACGACCTCGACGTCACCGGGGCCGCCGTGGGCGTCGTCGCGGTCGTCGTCGAGGCCCACGTCGCGGCACTCGCCCTCATCCGGGCGACGGTCACCGCCGCCCTCGCCCTCGCCCGGGTCGCGGGACTCACCGTCGGGGACGACGGCACCCTCACCGGCCCCGGCCCCGCCACGGCCGGACCCGGGGCGGTGATCGGACCGGTCCTCCGCGCGGCGGTCCGCGCGGTCGCGGCCGCGGACGGGCTCGCGGCCCGGACGGTCACCCTCGCGGTGCCCCCGCCGGCGCCGGTGTCCACCGCACCGCTGGCGTTGGCGTCGACGTCGCCCGACCCGGTGACCGCCGCCCGCGACACCCTCACCGCGCGGGGCCTGGACCTGCCCGTCACGGTGCTGGGGGCCGACGGCACCCCCGACCCCGGCGGCGACCCGGGGCCGGGCGCCCGGCGCGCCGTCGTCGTCGGCGACCCGGACACCGCGGCGACGGTGACGACGCTGGTCAGCGGCGTCGGCTCGACGGGTCCGGGCGGGGACGCGACGGCCGCGGCGTGGGCGGCGTCCCTCGCCCGCCCGGACCACGCGGTCGTCGCCTGGCAGGGGTACGACGCCCCGACGTCCCTGTCCGCCGCCGTCGCCGACGCCCCGGCCGTCGCCGGGGGCCGGACGCTGCGGGAGTTCCAGCGCTCGCTCCGCGCGCGTCACCCGCGGGCGCGGCTCACCGTCACCGGGTACAGCTACGGGTCCGTCGTCGTCGGCCGGGCGGCCGGCGACCGCGCCGACCCCCTCGAGGCGGACGGGGTGACCCTCGAGGGCAGCCCCGGGGTCGACGCCGCGTCGGCCGCGGACCTGCGCCTCCACGCGACGGACGGCCGGCCGGAGGTGCAGGTCCGGCGGTTGCCCGGCGACCTCATCCGGCTGGCCACCGGGCCCGTCGCCGGGGTCCACGGCCGCGACCCGGCCTCACCGGCGTTCGGGGCCGCCGGGGGTGCGACGTCGGCGGCCGAGGACCTCCGCGACCGGCTGCTCGACGGCTACCTGTGGTCCCGGTCGGAGTGGGCCGCGCACGGGGGCTACCGGGCCCTCACCGACCCGGGCGTCGGGGACCCCGCCGGTGCGGGTGGCGGGGACGGGGACGCTACCGGGGCCGCGGCTCCGGCGGACGGGGCGGGCACCGGTCCGGGCGGAGGCGGCACGGGGCCGGGCAGGGTCAGTGGCCCGGGCTCCGGCGGAACCGCACCCGCGCCCGCTCGACCACCGCCGTGACGGTGGCCGCGTCCGCGACGGAGACCGTCGTCGTCCGGCCGCCGTCCTCGATGAACGTCACCCGGCCGTGCGGCCGCGCCGGCCCGGCCTCGTACACCCACGTCCGCGCCGCGGGCGACCACGCGCCCGTGCGCCCCGGACGGTCGGCGGGACGGACGCGCCGCAGGGAGGACAACGGGACCACGCGGGTGAGGCGGAACGCCCCGGGGTTGACGACGACCACGTCCGGCTGGACCTCAAGGACGACCGGGAACACCGCCCGGTGGACGGGGACCGCAGCCACCGCGAGGAGCAGGCACAACGCCGTGCCCGCCGGGAGGTGCCGCTGGACGCACACCCACGCGAGCCCGAGGGCCAGGACGGCGACCGCGACGGCGGCGACCGGTGCCCACACCGGGCCCGGGACCGTCGACCGGTACAGCACGCGGGTCGCGCCGCGGGTGCCACGGGTGTCGGGGGGACCCGGCCGGTCCCCGTCCGGGCCGGTCCTGCGCAGCTCATCCACGGCGTCAACGTAGCACGCGCCCGGCCGGCCACCCGGGCGCTCCACGCCCTAGAATCCGGACCATGCCCCGCAGGTCACCACAGCCGCCACGCACACCGCACACCCCCGCGCCACCCGCGTCGCCCCACGCCGGGTCCACCACCGACCCCGCCCCCGCCGCCGACACGACCCCGCCGACGTACCGGGTCATCGTCGTCGGCGCGGGCCAGGCGGGGCTCGCCGCCGCGCACGCCCTCGTCCGCCGGGGCCACACCCCGGGCGAGGACATGCTCGTGCTCGACTCCGGCGAGGGGCCTGGCGGGACCGCTGGGACTCCCTGACCCTCGGCCGCGCCCACGCCGTCGCCGACCTGCCCGGCCTCCCGCTCGGCGAACCCGACCCGTCGGTCCCCGCCTCCCGCGTCGTCAGCGACTACTACGGCCGCTACGAGGAGCTGTTCGGCCTCCACGTCGTCCGCCCCGCGACGGTCGTCGCCGTCCACTCCCTGTCCCGGTCCGCGGACGACGGCACGGACGACCTCAGCGGCGACCTCGAACTGACCGTCGTCGTCGACGGGCGGTGCCGGCGCTACCGCACCCGCCGCCTCATCAACGCCACCGGCACGTGGACCCACCCGTACATCCCCCACGTCCCCGGCATCGCCGACTTCCGCGGCCGCCAACTCCACACCGTGAACTACACGAGGAAGGAGGATTTCGCAGGTCAGCGCACCGTCGTCGTCGGCGGCGGGGCGAGTGCGGTCCAGTTCCTCCTCGAACTCGCCCCGGTGACGGACACGCTGTGGGCGACGCGCCGCCCGCCGGACTTCACCCACCGCGAGTTCACCCCGACCTGGGGCCGGGACGTGGAGTCCGCCGTCCGCGACCGCACGGCCTCGGGCCTGCCCCCGGCGTCCGTCGTCCGGACCACGGGCATCGCGATGCTCGACACGTACCTCGCCGGCGTCGCCGACGGCACCCTCGTCAGCCGGGGGATGTTCGACCGCATCCTCCCCGACGGCGTCCACTTCCCCGCCCGCGACCCGGAGTGGCACGGCGGCAGCGGCGGCTACGGCCCGGCCGCCGCGGACAGCCTCGCCGTCCCGGAGAGCTGGCGGCCCTTCACGACGGACACGACGGAGCAGGTCGACGTCATCTTCTGGAACACCGGCTTCCGGCCGGCCCTCGGGCACCTCGCACCCCTGCACCTCCGCGGGCACGGCGGCGGGATCCGCATGGCGGACGAGGTCACCCCGGCGGCGGACCCGCGGGTGCTGCTCGTCGGCTACGGGTCGACCGCCTCGACGGTCGGGGCGACGCGGGCGGGCCGGCTCGCGGGGAAGGCGGCGTCGTCCCCCCTCGACACCTCCCCCCACGACCCGGACTGATCCGCCGACCCCGCCCCCGCCCGGCCGCGCGCCCCACCCCACCACCACCCCACCACCACCGCGGCACCACCGACCACCACCGACCCGGCCCGGCCGCCCCCCCGGCTGGCTACGCTGGTCCGCATGTCACCGAGCACAGGCCTGACGACCACGACGACCCGCCGCCACGGGCACACCGTCCACGAGCACCTGCTCACCGCCCCGCTGGACCACCGGGCCCCCGACCCCCGCCGCATCGACGTGTACGCGCGCGAGTACGTCGCCGACGGCGGCGCCGACCGGCCCGCCCTGCTCTTCCTCCAGGGCGGCCCCGGCTGCCCCTCCCCCCGGCCCACCGCCCCGACCGGCACCCCCGGCGGCTGGCTCGGCGAGGCCCTCCGCCACTGGCGGGTCATCCTCCTCGACCAGCGCGGCACGGGCCGCTCCACCCCCGTCGACGCGGCGGACCCGACGTCCCTCGGCGCCACCCCGGCCGAGCAGGCGGAGTACCTCACCCACCTGCGCGCGGACGACATCGTCCGGGACGCCGAACTGCTCCGCCACGCCCTCATCGCCGACGGCCACCTCCCCGACGCCCCGTGGGCGCTCCTCGGACAGTCCTTCGGCGGGTTCTGCATCACGACGTACCTCTCCGTCGCCCCGCAGGGTGTCGCCGAGGCGTACCTCACCGGCGGGCTGCCCGGCTTCGCCGACGACCCGCACACCCGCGTCGACGACGTCTACCGCGCGACGTACGCCCGCACCGCCGTCCGCAACCGCCGCTTCCACCGCCGGGTGCCGTGGGCCGCCGGGCGCGTCCGGGAGGTCTGCGCCCACCTCGACGACCACGACGAACGCCTCCCGTCCGGGGAGCGGCTGAGCTCCCGGCGGTTCCGCACGGTCGGCATGTCCCTCGGCCGGACCGGCGGCGTCGACACCCTCGCCTACCTCCTGGAGGACCCGTTCCGGACGGTCCGCGGGGAACGCCGGCTGGGCACCCCGTTCCTCGCCCGCACGGCGGCGATGCTCGACCTGCGGGAGACGCCGCTGTACGCCGTCCTCCACGAGTCGATCTACGGCCAGGACACGGCGACCGCGTGGTCCGCCGACCGGCTGCGGGCCACGGCCGGGGACGACGACGGCATCGCCGCGGGCTTCGCCGAGGACCTCGCGGGGACCGGGGACGACCCGGTGTTCCTCACCGGCGAGCACTTCTTCCCCTGGCACCTCGAGGAGGACCCCGCCCTGCGGCCGTGGCGGGACGTCGCGGAGATCCTCGCCCGGAAGGACGACTGGACGCCGCTGTACGACGCCGCGGCGCTGCGGGCCGTCGACGTGCCCACCGCGGCGGCCGTGTACCTCGACGACATGTTCGTCCCCCACGACCTGTCCACCGCGACCGCCGAGCTCATCGGCGCGGACGGCACCCCGCTGCGCCCCTTCGTGACGAACCTGTGGGAGCACAACGGCATCGGCGTCGACGGGGCCGGGATCCTGCGCCGTCTCCGCCAGTTGGCGCACGACCACTGACCGGGTTAGGTTCTACTCCGTGAGTTCAGCTGATAGTGGGGATTCCCCAGCACTTGTCGACGCCGCCGGCGCGGGTGCCGGTCCGGGTGCCGGTGCCGGTGCCGGGTCCGGCGCGTCCGGGTCGGGGTCGACGGCGACCGCCGCGGCCCGCACCGTCGGCACGGTGCGTCTCGGCACGCTCGTGTCCCTCATCGTCGGCTCGTGCGTCGGCGCGGGGATCTTCGCCCTGCCGCAGAACATCGCCGGCGCCGCCGGGCCGGGGGCCGCGGCCGTCGGCTGGCTCGTCACCGGCGTCGGGATGCTGTGCGTCGCCTTCGTCTTCCAGGCCCTCGCCCACCGCAAACCCCACCTGGACTCCGGCGTGTACGCCTACGTCCGCGCCGGCCTCGGCGACTTCGTGGGCTTCTCCAGCGCGTGGGGGTACTGGCTGGGCACGATCATCGCCCAGGTCGGCTACGCCACCCTCTTCTTCAGCTCCCTCGGGTTCTTCGTCCCGGTGTTCGACGGCGACCACCCGCTCGTCCAGTCGCTCGCCGTCTCCGCGCTGACGTGGGGGATCTTCCTCATCCTCTCCCGGGGCGTGCACCAGGCCGCGATCCTCAACGTCGTGACGACGGTGAGCAAGATCCTGCCGATCCTCGTCTTCCTCGGCGTCGTCGTCCTCGTCGGCTTCCACACCGAGTACTTCACCGCCGACGTGTGGGGCCGGGCGGCGACGTTCGGGGCCGGCGGCGACGAGGCCCGGTCCTTCACCGACCAGGTCAAGGGCACGATGCTCTTCACCGTGTGGACGTTCATCGGCGTCGAGGGCGCCAGCACGTACTCGCGGCGGGCCCGCAGCCGCCGGGACGTGTCCGTCGCGACGTTCCTCGGGTTCCTCGTCGTGTTCGCCCTGCTCGTCGCCGTGAGCCTCCTGTCCTACGGCGTCGTCCCCCGCGAGGAGCTCGCGGCGATGGGCGACAACTCCATGGCCGAGGTCCTCCGGGCCGTCGTCGGGCCGTGGGGCGCGGGGCTCATCTCCGCGGGGCTGTGCATCTCCGTCCTCGGCGCGTACGTGTCCTGGCAGATGCTGTGCGCGGAACCCGTGACGCTCATGGCGCAGGACGGGCTGCTGCCCCGGGTCGTGGGCCGGACGAACCGCGCCGGCTCCCCCGTCGCCGCCCAGTTCATCTCCGCGCTGGTCATCCAGGTGTTCATCGTCGTGTTCTACCTCAACCAGGCGACGTACACGACGATGGTGCAGCTGGCGACCTCCCTCTACCTCGTGCCCTACGTCTTCTCCTCCCTCTACCTGCTCTTCCTCTGCACCCGGGGCGAGGGGATCCAGCACCCCGACGCCGGGCGGAAGTTCGACCTGTCCGGGCCGGCCGTCCCGGCCGGGACGAACCGGGTGCACCTCGTGCTCGGCGCCGTCGGGTTCCTCTACTCCCTGTGGCTCATCTACGCCGCCGACCTGCGGTTCGTGCTCCTCGGCACGCTGCTCATGCTGCCCGGCGCGGTCGTGTACACGCTGACCCGGCTCGCCGCCGGCGGGCGGGTGTTCAACCGCTTCGAGTGGGTCGTCGTCACGGTCATCGTCGGTGCGGCCGTCGTCGCCCTGGCCCTCCTCCTCACCGGCAACCTCTCCCTCTGACGCGGACGCGGCACCCCACACCTCACGCCGGGCCCCACGACCCCCCGCGGTGACGTCGCCCCGATTCCTCCCCGCGCAGCCCCCGGGGTAGCCTGACCGGACATTCACGATCCGCCGGGAGTCCCCACCGTGCACCTACTGCGCCTCCTGACGATGCGCTCACGGCCGTACGCCGTGTACGTCGCCGCCGTCCTCGTCCTCCAGCTGGCGTCCACCCTCGCCACGCTGTACCTGCCGACCCTCAACGCCCGGATCATCGACCGGGGCGTCGCCGTGGGCGACGTGGACTACATCCGGCGGACGGGCCTGGTCATGCTGGGCGTCGCCCTCCTCCAGGTCGTCACCGCCGTCGCCGCGGTGTGGTTCGGCGCGCGCACCGCGACGGGAATCGGCCGTGACCTGCGGCGGGACGTGTACCGCGCGGTGTCGCGGTTCGGGGCGGAGGACACGGACCGGTTCGGGGCGGCGACGCTCATCACCCGGGGGACGAACGACGTCCAGCAGGTGCAGACCGTCTCGGTCATGATGCTCAACCTCATGGTCATGGCGCCGATCATGTCGGTCGGCGGGATCGTCATGGCGGTGCGGGAGGACGCGGGCCTGTCGTGGCTGGTGTGGGTGGCCGTCCCGGTGCTCGTTGTCGTCGTGGGCGCGCTGGTCGCCCGGCTCATGCCGATGTTCACGCTGATGCAGGACCGGCTGGACGCCGTGAACGGGGTGCTGCGCGAGCAGATCACGGGCATCCGGGTCGTCCGCGCCTTCGTCCGGGAGGACCACGAGGTGCGGCGGTTCGGGGAGGCGAACGACCGGATCACGGCCCTGTCCCTGTCGATCGGGCAGGTGTTCGTGCTCATGGGCCCGGTCATCACGATGATCCTGCACGTCGCCACGGCGTCGGTGCTGTGGTTCGGCGGGCACCGCGTCGCCGACGGGGCGATGGAGGTCGGCTCCCTCACCGCCTTCATCCAGTACCTCCTCCAGATCCTCACCGCGGTGATGATGGGCACGTTCATGGCGATGATGCTGCCGCGGGCGGTGATCTGCGCCCGGCGCATCGCCGAGGTGCTCGACACCGAGCCCGCCGTCCGTGAGCCCGTCGACCCGGTCACCCCGGACCGGCTGGCGGGGGACGTCGAGTTCCGGGACGTGTCCTTCCGGTACCCGGGTGCGGAGGAGCCGGTGCTCTCCGGGGTCTCGTTCACCGCGCGTCCGGGGGAGGTCACGGCGGTCATCGGGGCGACGGGGTCGGGGAAGTCGACGCTGCTCACGCTCATCCCCCGGCTGTACGCGCCGACGTCCGGCGAGGTGCTCGTCGACGGCGTGTCCGTGACGGAGATGTCGCGGGAGGAGCTGAGCCGCCGGGTGGCCGTCGTCCCCCAACGGCCGTACCTGTTCTCCGGGACGATCGCGCACAACCTCCGGTTCGGGCGACCGTCGGCGACCGACGGGGAACTCTGGGACGCGCTCACCGTCGCCCAGGCCGCGGACCTCGTGCGGGACCGGCCGGGTGGGCTGGAGTCCACGGTGTCGCAGGGGGGCACGGACGTCTCCGGTGGTCAGCGGCAGCGGTTGTGCATCGCCCGCGCGCTCGTCGCACGGCCGAGGGTGCTCCTTTTCGACGACTCCTTCTCCGCGCTCGACGTCGCGACCGACGCGCGCCTCCGCGCGGCGTTGGCGCCACGGACGCGGGGGACGACGGTCATCATCGTCGCCCAGCGCGTCGCGACGATCACCGACGCCGACCGCATCCTCGTCATGGACGCCGGCCGGGTCGTCGCCGAGGGGACGCACGACGACCTGCTCGCCACGTCACCGACGTACCGGGCCATCGCGGAGTCCCAGGGGGTGGCCCGTGTCTGAGTCCCGGCTCCGCCGCGTCACCCGCCGTCCCACCGACCGCCGCACCGGGCGCGCCGACCGTACCGGACGCGCCGACCGTACCGACGGCCCCGACCTGCACGCCGCGATCAGCGACGACGAGATCTCGGAGCTCGAGGGCCTCGTCGGCACCGACCCCACCGGCGGCCCGGCCCCGCGCACCGCCCGGGCGTTCTGGCCGTCGGCGCTGCGCCTCGCCGGCCTGCTCGCCCCCGCGCGCCTGACGTTCGCGCTCGTCGTCGTGCTCGTCGTCGGCTACGTCTCCCTCAACGTCCTCGCCCCGCGTCTCATCGGCCACGCGATGGACATCATCGTCGCCGGGGTCACCGGGCGGCACTACACCGCCGGTGAGGACATGCCGGCGATGGCCCGGGCGTCCGGCGCCGTCGCGGGGCAGGGCGTGGACTTCGGCGCGCTCGGCTCCGTCATCGCCGTCGTGCTCGCCATGTACCTCGCCGCGTCCGTCCTCATGTGGGTGGAGGGGCTGCTGCTCAACCGGGTGGCGATGGACGTCGTCCACTCCCTCCGCGCGGAGGTCGAGCGCAAGCTCAACCGCCTGCCGCTGAGCTACTTCGACACCCGGCAACGCGGCGACATCCTGTCGCGGACGACGAACGACGTCGACAACATCCAGCAGGCGCTCCAGCAGGCACTGTCCCAGCTCGTGTACTCCGCGCTGACCGTCGTCGGCATCACGGTCATGATGCTCGCGGTCTCCTGGCAGCTGGCCCTCATCGCGTTCGTGGCCCTGCCCCTCACCGGCGTCGTCGTGGGCGTCATCGGCGCGCGGGCGCAGTCCCGGTTCGCCGGGCAGTGGCGGAGCACCGGCCAGCTCAACGGCCATGTCGAGGAGAGCTTCTCCGGTCACGAGCTCGTCCGGGTGTTCGGCCGGTCCGCGGACATGGAGGCGGAGTTCGACGAGCGCAACGAGCGGCTGTTCCGCACGTCGTCGTCGGCGCAGTTCCTCTCCGGGATGATGATGCCGGTCATGCAGTTCCTGTCCTACCTCAGCTACGTCGGCATCGCGGTCGTCGGGGCGCTGCGCATCGCCTCCGGGTCGCTGACCCTCGGCGAGGCGACGGCGTTCATCCAGTACTCCCGCGAGTTCAACCAGCCGCTGGGCCAGCTCGCCGGGGTGATGAACCAGCTCCAGTCCGGCGTCGCGTCGGCGGAGCGGGTGTTCGAGCTGCTCGACGCCGACGAGGAGGAGCCCGACCACCCGACACCGACGGTCGCGGGCCGGGCGACGGGGCTCGTCGAGTTCGAGGACGTGGACTTCAGCTACTCCCCCGACGCCCCGCTCATCGAGGGCCTGTCCCTCACCGTCCGGCCGGGGCAGACCGCCGCGATCGTCGGCCCGACGGGTGCGGGCAAGACGACGCTGGTCAACCTCATCATGCGGTTCTACGACGTCACGGGCGGGCGGATCCTCCTCGACGGGACGGACATCCGGGACCTGACCCGGCACGGGCTGCGCTCGCAGGTCGGCATGGTCCTCCAGGACGCGGTGCTGTTCGAGGGCACGATCCGGGAGAACATCCGGTACGGGAGGCTCGACGCGACCGACGCGGAGGTCGTCGCCGCCGCGAAGGCCGCGTACGTCGACCGGTTCGTCCACTCCCTGCCCGACGGCTACGACACGGTCGTGTCGCAGGACAGCGGCAGTCTGTCCGCCGGGGAGCGGCAGCTCGTCACGATCGCCCGGGCGTTCCTCGCCCGCCCCGCGCTGCTCATCCTCGACGAGGCGACGAGCTCGGTCGACACCCGCACCGAGCAGCTGGTCCAGCGGGCGATGGCGGCGCTGCGGCGGGACCGCACGTCGTTCGTCATCGCCCACCGGTTGTCGACGATCCGGGACGCGGACGTCATCCTCGTCATGGAGGCGGGGCGCATCGTCGAGCGGGGCACGCACGACGAGCTCGTCGCCGCCGGGGGCGCGTACGCCCGCCTCAGCGCCGACGCCTGACGGTGCGCGGCTCCCACATGACGACGGCCGTGGACCGGGGGACGTGGACGATCTCCCCGCGCCGTCGGGCCCCGGCCTGCTCGGCGGCCTGCTCGGCCTCGGCGAGGCGCCGGGCGAGCCGGTCGTTCTCCTCCTCGAGCTCCGCGACCTTCGCCTGGAGGGCGATGATCGTCTTGATGCCGGCGAGGTTCACGCCCTCGTCGTGACTGAGCCGCTGGATCTCCCGCAGCTGGTCGATGTCGCTGCGGGAGTACCGGCGACCGCCGCCCCGCGTCCGCTCCGGGGTGACGAGGCCCATCCGGTCGTACGTGCGCAGCGTCTGGGCGTGCATGCCGGTGATCTCGGCGGCGACGGAGATGACGTACACCTCCCGGTCGCCGGTGCCGCGGCCGGCCGGGCCCCGGTCACCGCCGCCGCGCGACCCGGTGCCCTCCGGGGCGGTCCCGTCCGCCGCGGTCCTGTTATCCGCGGCCCTGTTCCCCGCGGCCCTGTTCCCCGCGACCCGGTTGTCCGCGGCCCTGTTCCCCGCGGTCCTGTTATCCGCGGTGCTGTTCCCCGCGGCCCTGTTCTCCGCAGTCATCGCCGGTCACCTGCCGTCCCAGTTCGCCCGCGGGTCGAATCCGGACCGCTTCTCCTCCTCGGCGTACCGGCGCAGCGCGGACATCGCGCCCTCGTCGAGGTCCTTCGGCACGCTGACCTTCACGGTGACGAGCAGGTCGCCGCTCGCGCCGTTGCGCTTGGACACGCCCCGGCCGCGCACGCGCAGCGTCGTCCCGTCGGCCGCCCCCTGGGGGATGCGGACCCGGACGCGGGAGTCCAGCGTCGGCACGGTGATCGTCCCGCCGAGCACGAGTTCGGTGAAGCTCACCGGCACGGTGATCTCCAGGTCGTCGCCGCTGCGGGTGAACACCCGGTCGGGCCGCACGTGGACGGTGACGAAGAGGTCGCCGGCGGGGCGGCCGCGTTCACCGGCCTCGCCCTGCCCGGCGAGCCGGACCTTCTGCCCGTCGACGACGCCGGCGGGCACCCGGACGGTGATCGTGCGCGTCCGGGTGCGCCGCCCGCTGCCGCCGCAGTCCGGGCACGGGTCCTCGATGCGCGTGCCGGTGCCGGAGCAGTCCGGGCACGGCCGGGAGAACCCGAACGCGCCGCGGTTCTCCGAGACGAACCCGCTGCCGGAGCACGTCGAGCACCGGGTCGCCTCGGTGCCCGGGGCCGCGCCGGAGCCGTGGCAGGTCGTGCACGCGGCCGCGTTGGTGAGGCGGATCGGGACCGTGACGCCCTTCGTCGCCTCGCGGAAGTCGAGGGTGATCTCGGTCTCGACGTCCGCGCCCCGGGTCCTCCGGGAGGTACGACGCCCGCCTCCGCCGGCGGACGCCCCCGCCCCGGCACCGCCGTCGGCGGCCCCGCTGAACATGTCCCCGAAGAGGTCGCCGAGGCCACCGCTGAACCCGCCGCTGAAGCCGCCGCCGGTGCCTCCCCCGAAGATGTCGGAGAAGTCCGCCGTCGACCCCCCGGTGGTGAACCCGCCGGTGCCGCCGGTGCCGTAGCCGCCGCGGAAGCCCTGCCCGGCGCCGCCGAAGCCCTGGCCGGTGAAGCCGCCGGAGGCGAGCATCGCCTTGAACTCGTCGTACTCCTTGCGGTGGTCCTTGTCACCGATCACCGAGTACGCCTCGGACGCCTTCTTGAAGCGTTCCTCGGCCGCGGCGTCCCCGGGGTTCGCGTCCGGGTGGTTCTCCCGGGCGATCTTCCTGTACGCCTTCTTGATCTCGTCCGCGCCCGCCGTGGAGGAGACACCGAGATCGGCGTAGTAGTCCTTCTCGGCCCACTCCTTCTGTGCCACCTCGTGACTTCCTTTCTTCTCTCGTGCCCTCTCCGTCAGCCGGACCTGGCACACATTCTTGAGCCTAACACGCTGAACTTCTCCCTGTAACCCCAGCTCACCACGGGTTCGTGACGGCCGGCCGAGCGGTGGCGGCGGGGTGGCCCCGGTGGCGGTCAGTGCGCCCGGGCCCGTTCACCATTAGGCTCGCGACGGCACGCCCACCATGTCCGGCGGTTCCGGCACCGCGACCGTGGACCGCGACCGTGTCCCACGCCCCGGCGGCCCCGCCGGGAGGCACAGGGTCCGCCACAGTCAGCGGCGCGGCCGCCGACGGTGGCACCGAATTCCGTCCAGACCCCGGGAGCCAGCAATGACCAGCAGCACCGAGACCGAGACCGAGAGCACCACCACCGCCACGTCGACCGGCGCACCCGCCGGGGCGTCGGCCGCGACCGCCACCTCCCCCGCCGCGGGGGCGACGGCGTCGTCCACGCCGGGGGCGGTGACCATCACGGTCGACCGCATCGCCGACGGTGACGGCGGGGCGTACTTCTGGGCGATCCGCTCGGTGTCCGACGCGGTGGACTTCAGCACCGCCGGGGAGTCCCTGCCGGACGTCCTCCACCGGTTCGCCCCGGAGATCGACCAGTCGCAGGGCATCCTCTTCGCGGTCCCCCACCGGGGACTGCTCATGGCCCGGGACGTGACGTCCGGGGACCATCTCTACAACGGCATCGGGATGATGGGGCCGTACGCCGCCCGGGCGCACGACCGGTACCCGCACCCCGTGTCCCCGGAGGTCTCCGTCTGGCTCGACGGCGAGGTCACGCGGGTGACCTCGGTCGCGGCCCCCGGGGAGGGCGCGGGCGGGAGCTTCATCCACATCCACGAGGACGGCCCCCTCGCCGACCTGCTCCGCCAGGGCCGCTGAGGCCCGGGGGGCCTGAGGGCCTGAGCCGCTGAGGCCGGTCGAGACCGAGGCCCGGCCACCAGGCCGCGGCCCGGAGGCCCGGAGGCCCGGAGAAACCGGACCGGGGGCCGGGGTCAGGCGACCACGGTCAGGGGGCCACGACCCGCGGCCCGCGGGCCCGGGGGGGGCTACGCCGGGTCGGCGATGACGACGAGCGCGTGGCGCAGCGTCCGGTCACCGAGCCGGTAGCCCTTGCGCAGGACGGTGCCGATCACCTTCTCGTCGCCCGAGGACGTGTCCTGCACCGCCTCGTGGAGCGCGGGGTCGAACCCGTCGCCCTCCTCGGCGAAGGCCTCGAGACCGAGGCCCGTGAGCGCCGAGGTGAGCTTGTCCGACACCGACTTCAGGGGACCGTCGAGGTCGCCGTGGGACTCGGCGAGCTGGAGGTCGTCGAGGATCCCGAGCAGGGACGAGACGACGTCCGCCCGCGCACCCTCGACGACGGCCTTCCGGTCGCGGTCGACCCGCCGCCGGTAGTTGGCGTACTCGGCGGTGACCCGCTGCAGGTCGGCGGTCCGCTCGTCGAGTTCGGCGCGGACGGGATCGACGTCCTGTCCGCCGACCCCGTCGAGGTCGACCGCGTCGTCCTGCGCGTCCTCCGCGGCGCGGAGGTCGTGGGGGACCGAGCCGTCGAGGACCTCGTTGACCTCGGCGTCCGCCTCCGGGTCGACGGCCGCCTCAGCGGCGGCCTCCTCCGCCTCAGCCTCGGCGGTCTCGGCGCTTGTCGCCTCGGGGTCCGTGGACTCTGGTGCTCCGGGGTCGTCGGACATGCCGCCGGAGGTGTATGCGTCAGCCATTACTTCTTCTCATCCTCCTCGTCCTCGACGACCTCGGCGTCGACGACGTTGGGGTCGCCACCGTCGGCGGCGCCGGCCTCACCGGCCTGGGCGGCCTCGGCCTCGTAGATCGCCGTGCCCATCGCCTGGGACTCGGCGGAGAGCTTCTCCACCGCGTCCTTGATGGCCTCGATGTCGTCGCCCTTGAGCGACTCGTCGACGGCGTCGGCGGCCTGCTCGACCTTCGAGCGGGTGTCGTCGGAGACCTTCTCCTTGTTGTCGTCGAGGAACTTCCGGGTCTGGTAGACCATCGACTCCGCGGAGTTGCGGACCTCCTGCTCCTCGCGGCGCTTCCGGTCCTCCTCGGCGTGGGTCTCGGCCTCCTTGACCATCCGGTCGATCTCCTCCTGGGACAGGCCGGAGCCCTCCTGGATCTTGATCGTGTTCTCCTTGCCGGTGCCCTTGTCCTTCGCCGTGACGTGGACGATGCCGTTGGCGTCGATGTCGAAGGTGACCTCGATCTGCGGCACGCCACGCGGCGCCGGGGCGATCCCGCCGAGCTCGAAGGAGCCGAGCAGCTTGTTGTGCTGCGCCATCTCGCGCTCACCCTGGAAGACCTGGATCTGCACGGAGGGCTGGTTGTCCTCGGCGGTCGTGAAGGTCTCGGACCGCTTCGTCGGGATCGTCGTGTTCCGCTCGATGAGCTTCGTCATGACGCCGCCCTTGGTCTCGATGCCGAGCGACAGGGGCGTGACGTCGAGAAGCAGGACGTCCTTGACCTCACCGCGCAGGACACCGGCCTGGAGGGCCGCACCGACGGCGACGACCTCGTCCGGGTTGACGCCCTTGTTCGGCTCCTTGCCGCCGGTGAGCTGCTTGACGAGCTCGGTGACGGCGGGCATACGGGTGGAGCCGCCGACGAGCACGACGTGCTCGATGTCGGAGACGTCGACGTCCGCGTCCTTGAGGACGGCCTCGAAGGGCTTCTTCGTCCGGTCGAGGAGGTCCTGGGTGATCTTCTGGAACTCGGTCCGGCTCAGGGTCTCGTCGAGGAACAGCGGGTTCTTGTCCGCGTCCACCGTGATGTACGGCAGGTTGATCGACGCCTGCTGGGAGGAGGACAGCTCGATCTTCGCCTTCTCCGCGGCCTCGCGGAGACGCTGGAGGGCCATCTTGTCCTTGGTCAGGTCGATGCCGTGGGCGGCCTTGAACTTCTCGACGAGCCAGTCGACGATCCGCTGGTCCCAGTCGTCACCGCCGAGCTCGTTGTCGCCGGAGGTCGCGCGGACCTCGACGACACCGTCGCCGATCTCGAGCAGCGAGACGTCGAACGTGCCGCCACCGAGGTCGAAGACGAGGATGGTCTGCTCCTTGTCGCCCTTCTCCAGCCCGTAGGCGAGGGCGGCGGCCGTCGGCTCGTTGACGATGCGCAGGACGTTGAGGCCCGCGATCTGGCCGGCCTCCTTCGTGGCCTGGCGCTGGGCGTCGTTGAAGTACGCCGGGACGGTGATGACGGCGTCGGTGACGTCCTCACCGAGGTAGCTCTCCGCGTCCCTCTTCAGCTTCTGCAGGGTGCGGGCGGAGATCTCCTGGGCGGTGTAGGACTTGTCGTCGATGTCGACCTTCCAGTCCTCACCGATGTGCCGCTTGACGGAGCGGATGGTGCGGTCGACGTTCGTCACCGCCTGGTTCTTGGCCGACTGCCCGACGAGCACCTCACCGTTCTTGGCGAAGGCGACGATCGAGGGCGTCGTCCGGGAGCCCTCGGAGTTGGCGATGACCGTGGCCTCGCCACCCTCCAGGACAGACACCACAGAGTTGGTGGTGCCGAGGTCGATACCTACTGCGCGTCCCATAGTGAATATTCCTCCTGTGACGGGTCAATGTGTGTTGAGCGCCTGCGGCGCAGGATGCGTCACCGGGGCACTCCGCCGCCGGCACTCTCAGTGCACCGCGCTCATGTCTGGTTCCCAGTGTGGTCACCGACGGTGTGCGCGTCAAGCGACCTTGAGTGGGTCACGCTCAACGTTCTGTCACCCTGCACAACGGGTCCCCCCGCGATCTTGTTCCCGATCCGCTCAACTTTTTTTGCCGCCGCAGGTCAGGAGGGGTTCCGACGCCGCCCTCCACCCTCGCCACCCCGGGCGCCCCCGTCACCCCGCCGCCCACCTACGATCGAGCCATGAGCACAGCGATGCACCTCGCGGCGGTCCGGCTCCGCCTCACCGACCGCCGGCGGCTGTCCTCCCCCGCCCGCCTCCGCCGCCACCTCGACGCCCGGGTCGCCCGCGCCCGGGACGCCGCCCGCCGCCGCGCCGCCGACCCCGTCGGCGGGGTCCCCCGGGGGCCGGTGCCGCACGAACTGCGCCAGACCTGCCACACCCGGTTCCGTGACCTGCCCGGGACGACGGTCCACACGCTCGTCCCCGCCACCGACGAACCGAGCGACACCCCCCGCGACATCTGCGTCTACCTGCCCGGCGGCCACCACATCGACCCGCCGGACGCCGCCCGCTGGGGCCTCGTGTCCCGCCTGACGGACGCGGGCTTCCGCGTCGACGTGCCGGTGACGGACCCGCCGCCCCTCGTCACGGCGGCGACGGCGGTGCCCGTCGTCCGGCAGGTCCTCGCCGAGGCCCGGGCGGCGGCCGCGGCGACCGGGCACCGGGTCGTCCTCCTCGGGGAGGGCGCGGGCGGGGGGCTCGCGCTCGCCGCCCTCCTCGCCGACCCCGCCCCGGGGGACCCCGGGGTCACGACGGCACCCTCCCGCGTCGCGCTCGTCTCCCCCTGGCTCGACCCGGCCCTCGACGACCCTGCCGTCGCCGGGCTCGTCGGGCGCGACCCCGTGCTGCACCCGGCGGGGCTGCGCGTCGCCGCCGAGGCCTGGCGGGGCGACCTCCCGGCCGACGACCCGCGGGTCGCCCCGCTGGCCGCACCGTCGCTGCGCGGGCTGCCGCCGGTGGAGGTGTGGGCCGGCGACCGGGAGATCCTCCTGCCCGGGTGCCGCGCCCTCGCCGCGCGGCTCGCGGCGGAGGGCGTCCCGCACCGGCTCCACGTCACCCCCGGTGCCGTGCACGCCTGGCTGCTCGCGTCGACCCCCGAAGGACGCCGCGACGCGTCGGCGCTGGTCAACGATCTTCTGGAAGGGTGACCTGAGCGGGCCCCGGGGCCCGCGGGAGCCTGCACAACACCCCCACAACGGGTGTGCCTCAGGACACAGAACCGATTATTTCTCTCCGTGAGCGACTGCTAGAGTGCCAGGCAAGTGCTCACAACATAACAATTCACCACCCCCAACTGCTCGTGCCGACGGCGAGACTGATGGTGAGACAGCCTTCGGCGCTCCGGACCACCGGTGACTCCGGTGACCGAGACACATCAAGGAGCTGCACATGACTCTACTGGCTGCAGGCGAGGCAACCCGAGGTGACATACCCTGGGAGATCACCGTTCCCCTGGGGATCATCGGTGCGCTGCTCTCGCTCCCCGCGTGGGTGTTCTTCCTCCGCGGAGTGGTCCACATCATCTCGACGATCCGCCTCGGCCAGCCGGCGATGTCCCGGCTGGACCACCCGGTCCGCCGCCTGGTGAACCTCATCCGCGAGATCGTCGGCCACACCAAGATGGCGAAGAAGCCGGGCATCGCCCTGGCCCACTGGTTCGTCATGGTGGGCTTCATCCTCGGCTCCCTCGTGTGGTTCGAGGCGTACATCCAGATCTTCAACCCCGAGGGCGGCTGGCCGATCATCGGCGACCTCGGCATCTACCACCTCGTCGACGAGATCCTCGGCCTCGGCACGGTCCTCGGCATCCTCGCGCTCATCATCGTGCGCCAGCGGATCCGTGACCGGGACAAGAAGGCCCGCTTCTACGGGTCGAACATGGTCGCGGCGTACTTCGTCGAGATCGTCGTCCTCATCGAGGGCCTCGGCATGATCTTCGTGAAGGCCTCGAAGATCGCGACGTTCGAGAGCTACCACGGCGGGCACGTGTGGAGCGACTTCTTCACGATGCAGCTCGCGCACCTCCTGCCGCAGTCCCCGCTGCTCGTGTCGATCTTCGCCCTCATCAAGCTGCTCTCCGGCATGATCTGGCTGTTCATCGTCGGCCAGCACGTCACGTGGGGCGTCGCCTGGCACCGGTTCATGGCCTTCTTCAACATCTTCCTCAAGCGCAACGCCGACGGCCGCAACGCCCTCGGCGCGGCGAAGCCGATGACCTCCGGCGGGCGCATGCTCACCATGGAGAACGCGGACCCGGAGGACGACACGATCGGCGTCGGCACCATCGACGACTTCACGTGGAAGGGCTGGATGGACTTCACCTCCTGCACGGAGTGCGGGCGGTGCCAGGAGCAGTGCCCGGCGTGGAACACCGCCAAGCCGCTGAGCCCGAAGATGCTCATCACGAACCTGCGCGACCACGCCTACGAGTCCGCGCCGTACCTCCGCGCGGCCCGCTCCCAGGCGGGTCAGTCCGCCGGCCTGTTCACCGGTGAGGCCCCGGACGTCTCGGCCGTGGCGCTCGCCGACCCGCAGGCGGACATGCACGCCGACCTGCCGCTGCTCCAGCTCGTCGCCTCCGGCGACATGGGTGTCATCGACCCCGACGTCCTGTGGTCCTGCACGAACTGCGGCGCGTGCGTCGAGCAGTGCCCGATCGACATCGAGCACATCGACCACATCGTCGACATGCGCCGCTACCAGGTGCTCGTCGAGTCCGAGTTCCCGACGGAGCTCGGCGGCCTGTTCAAGAACCTCGAGACCAAGGGCAACCCCTGGGGCCAGAACAACAACAAGCGCTCCGAGTGGATCGAGAAGGCCAAGGCCGACGGCATCGACGTGCCGGTCTTCGGTGAGGACGTCGAGAACTTCGACGACACCGAGTACCTGTTCTGGGTCGGCTGCGCGGGTGTCTACGACGACAACGCCGCGAAGACGACGCGCGCCGTCGCCGAGCTGCTCCACACCGCCGGCGTGAAGTACGCCGTCCTCTCCGAGGCGGAGGGCTGCACGGGTGACTCCGCCCGCCGCGCGGGCAACGAGTTCCTCTTCCAGATGCTCGCCGAGCAGAACATCGAGATCCTCAACAACACCTTCGAGGGTGTCCCGCCGAAGCAGCGGAACATCATCGTCACGTGTGCGCACTGCTTCAACACCCTGCGCAACGAGTACCCGGACCTCGGTGGCGTGTACAACGTCATGCACCACACGCAGCTGCTCAACAAGCTCATCCGCGAGCGCCGCCTGGAGCCGGTCGCGTCGAACCAGACGGGCCGCAAGGTCACGTACCACGACCCCTGCTTCCTCGGCCGGCACAACAAGGTCTTCGAGGCCCCGCGTGAGCTCATCGCGTCCTCGGGCGCGGACCTCGTCGAGATGCCGCGCAACCGCAACACCGGCTTCTGCTGCGGCGCCGGCGGCGCGCGCATGTGGATGGAGGAGCAGATCGGTGAGCGCATCAACCTCAACCGCACGGACGAGGCGCTGGCCACCGGCAGTGAGCAGATCGCCGTGGGCTGCCCGTTCTGCAAGACGATGCTCACGGACGGTGTGAACAACCGCCAGGCCGACGTCGACAACAAGAAGGACCGCACCGCGGTCGTCGACATCGCCCAGATGTTCCGCGACGCGATCCTCGTCGACGGCGAACTGCCCGCCCCGAAGGAGCCCGCCTTCGTCGGGACGCCGGAGCGTGGCTGGGTCGACGAGGAGAAGCTCGCCCGCGAGGAGGCCGAGCGCAAGGCCGAGGAGGAGGCGCAGCGCAAGGCCGAGGAGGAGAAGGCCCGGAAGAAGGCCGAGGCCGAGAAGAAGAAGGCCGAGCAGGCTGAGCAGGCTGCCCAGGCAGGGGACGACGCCGCGCCTCAGGCGGCCGGCGCCCCCGCACCGGGTGGCGCTCCCGCCCCGGGCGGTGCCCCCGCCCCGGGTGGCGCGCCGTCCGCCCCGAAGGCCGGCGCTCCGTCGGCCCCGGCCGCCCCGGGTGCTCCCGCTGCGCCGAAGGCTGGCGCACCGGCTGCGCCGTCGGCACCGTCGGCTGGCGCTCCCGCCGCCCCGGGTGCCCCCAATGCTCCCTCGGCTCCGGGCGCACCGGCTGCGCCGTCGGCTCCGTCGGCTGGCGCTCCCGCTGCCCCGGGTGCTCCCAAGGCTCCCTCGGCTCCGGGTGCTCCGGCTGCGCCGTCGGCACCGTCGGCTCCGTCGGCTGGCGCTCCGGCCGCCCCGGGTGCCCCCAAGGCTCCCTCGGCTCCGGGCGCACCGGCCGC
This sequence comes from Corynebacterium bovis DSM 20582 = CIP 54.80, assembly GCF_030408615.1. Lineage (NCBI taxonomy): Bacteria > Bacillati > Actinomycetota > Actinomycetes > Mycobacteriales > Corynebacteriaceae > Corynebacterium > Corynebacterium bovis. The sequence goes on from NZ_CP047187.1 coordinate 2,302,043, forward strand.
TCCGTCGGCACCGTCCGCTCCGTCGGCTGGCGCTCCGGCCGCCCCGGGTGCTCCCGCTGCCCCGTCGGCTCCGGGTGCTCCCGCTGCCCCGGGCGCACCGGCAGCGCCGAAGGCTCCGTCGGCTCCCGAGACCGAGCCCGAGGCCGAGGCTGAGCCCGCGACCGAGGCTGAGGCTGAAGCCCCGGCCGAGACCGAGTCGAAGCCTGAAGCCGCGGCCCCGTCCGACGGCCCGATCAAGCTGACCCGGAACGCCCCCGGCGCTCCCGGCGCCCCGGGTGCTCCCGGCGCACCGAAGGCCTGACCGCCGCCGCGACGGACCACGGCCCGCACGGGCCGCCCACGACAACCCCCGCCACCCGGACCACAGGTGGCGGGGGTTGTCCGTCTGGTGCGGCGCTCCCCTCCCCGACCGCGCGCACCGTGTACCAGTTCCGCGGGACGCAGGCGGGGTGCGCACGTCCGCGGCCCCCCGTCGCCCCCGCGGCCCGTTATGTGACGTGGAGGAGGGGCCGGTTAAGATGGACGGGACTGGCCGACCGGCCGACGACCGGGTCACCACCCGGCGGCGATCTCGATGAAATGACCCCATGAGCGACCCTTCTGACCCGAACGCCCGCCGCACCGGACACGGCGACGTCCCCCGCGACACCGACGCATTCGAGGACACCGACTTCGACGTCACCGACGACGCCGACTCCGCAGGACATGCCCCGGACGGGGCGGCGACCGGCGACACCCCTGCCTCTGACACGTCTGCATCACAGACCACGGATGCCGACGCCGCCGAGACCGAGGTCATGCCGGCGTCCCACGACGCCTCCGGGCCCGCCGACGGCACCGACGGCACCGACGCGCCCGCCCCGGACGAGGCCGGCTCCCCGACCGGGGCCGACGCGCCGGCGGCGGACGGCTCGGTGACGGACGGCTCTGCGAAGGACACGACGGCTGGCGGCTCGGTGACGGACGGCTCTGCGAAGGACACGACGGCCGGCGGCTCGGCGACGGACGGGTCAACGACCCGCGACGCGGTGGGCACCGCCCGCGACCCGGAGTCCACGGGCATCATCCCGGTCGTCCCCACCCCGGACGACGACGAAGACGCCGGCTCGGACGCTGACCACGTGACCGCGTCGACCCCCACCGGCGGGACCGGCACCGACACCGACGGCGAGACCGACGGCGGGGACGCCGCGACCGCGACCGCCACTGCCGCGACCGCCACTGAGGGCACCGACACCGACGGCGAGGGCGGGACCGACACCGGCACCGACGACGGGGACGACGCCGACGACACCGAGGGCGACGACGACGAGGACGAGGGCCCGCTGACGTTCCGCGACCGCCTGCGCTCGATCCCCGTCCCCGTGCTCATCCTCGCGGTCGGCGCGGTGCTCGCGGTCGTCGCGGCGATCCTCGGCATGGGCGTCATGAAGGGCATCAACGGCGACGACGCGGACAACTCGCACGGCTTCACCAGCGTCCGCCCCGAGTTCCGCACCCCGCCGACGACCGGCCGGTACGACACCGAGTCCGAGACGGCCCCCGCCGGCGGCGGCTCCGGGTCGGGCTCGGGGTCGGGCTCGGGCTACGGCTCGGGGTCCGGGGACGGATCCGGGTACGGCACGTCCGACGGTGGCGGCCAGGACTCCGGGAGCGGTCAGGGGGACGACGGTTCCTCCCCGTCGTCCGGCGGCTCCGGCACCGGCGGCGGCCAGGGCGGTGGACAGGCCCCCGCCACGCCGGCGCAGCCGCAGGCGCCGGCGGGTGGCACCGGGTCGCCGCAGGGCACCCCGGGCGACGCCGGCCAGGGTGGTCAGTCCGGCCAGTCGGGCCAGGGTGGTCAGAACGGCCAGTCGGGTCAGTCCGGTCAGACCGGGCAGGGCGGTCAGAGCGGCCAGGGCAACCAGGGCGGCCAGTCGGGCCAGAACGGTCACGGCGGCCAGTCCGGCCAGGGCGGTCAGTCCGGCCAGAACGGCCAGGGTGGCCAGGGCGGCCACACCGGTCAGGACGCCGGCGCGGGCGGCGGCACCGCCACCGGCCACGGCCAGACGGGTGGAACGCAGACCCGCTGACGCGCGTCGTCGTTCCCCTCTCCCCTCCGACCTGGCACCATAGGAACAATGAACTCCTCTCCTCTCCGACCGCACCAGCTGCGCACCCTCGACCAGTCGCGGAAGCTGCAGAACGTCCTCTACGAGATCCGCGGCCCGGTGAACGCCGAGGCGGAGCGGATGGAGGCGGACGGCCACCGGATCCTCAAGCTCAACACCGGCAACCCGGCCGTGTTCGGCTTCGAGGCCCCGGACGTCATCATGCGGGACATAATCGCCGCGCTGCCGACGGCGCAGGGCTACTCCACGTCGAAGGGGATCGCCTCCGCCCGGCGCGCGGTCGTCACCCGCTACGAGCTCGTCCCGGACTTCCCGTCCTTCGACATCGAGGACGTCTACCTCGGCAACGGGGTCTCCGAGCTCATCACCATGACGACGCAGGCGCTCCTCGACGACGGCGACGAGGTCCTCATCCCCGCGCCGGACTACCCGCTGTGGACGGCGGCGACGTCCCTCGCGGGCGGCCGGCCGGTGCACTACCTCTGCGACGAGGAGGACGACTGGAACCCGTCGATCGAGGACATCGAGGCGAAGATCACCGAGCGCACGAAGGCGATCGTCGTCATCAACCCGAACAACCCCACCGGCGCGGTGTACCCGCGCGAGATCCTCCAGCGGATCGTCGACATCGCCCGGGAGCACTCGCTGCTCATCCTCGCCGACGAGATCTACGACAAGATCCTGTACGACGGCGCCACCCACATCAACATCGCCGGCATGTGCCCTGACCTGCTGTGCATCACCTTCAACGGGCTGTCGAAGGCGTACCGGGTCGCCGGGTACCGGGCGGGGTGGATGGTCATCACCGGCCCGAAGGCCCACGCCCGCGGGTTCATCGAGGGGATCACGCTCCTCGCGTCGACGCGCCTGTGCCCGAACGTGCCGGCCCAGCACGGCATCCAGGTGGCCCTCGGCGGAAGGCAGTCCATCGACGACCTCGTCCTCCCCGGCGGCCGGCTGCTCGAACAGCGCACCGTGGCCTACGAGAAGCTCAACGAGATCCCGGGCCTGAGCTGCGTCAAGCCGATGGGCGCGCTGTACTGCTTCCCGCGCATCGACCCGGACGTCCACGAGATCCACGACGACGAGAAGTTCATGTTCGACCTCCTCCGCGCGGAGAAGATCCACCTCGTGCAGGGCACGGGGTTCAACTGGCCGACGCCGGACCACTTCCGCGTCGTCACCCTGCCGTGGGCCCGCGAGCTCTCTGATGCGATCGAGCGACTCGGCAACTTCCTGGCGAGCTACAAGCAGTAGGCTGACCCCCGCACGGTCCCCCGCCGTCGCCCGCTGGTCGCGCCGGCGGGCGCCCCTCCAGCGAAAGGCCAGCCGACGTGGGAAGACATCATGCCCCGGATCCGCTGAAGAACGTCACGCACGCCCACGGCCACGGGCACAGCCACGGCTTCGGGCCCGCCGGGTCACACGGTGACGCCGCCGGCGGGCACAGTCATGACAGTCGGGACGGCGGCGGCGCGCACGGTCACGCGCACGGCGCCGCCGACGCCGCCGGGGACGGCCGCGGGGGCCGCCTCCGGTTCCGCCGCGCCGACTGGACCCCGGCGCGCACGGCCCTCGCGCTGCTGCTCCTCGTCGGGGCGGTCGTCACGGCCGTGGCGATGGTCCTCCAGTGGCCGGACCACGACGCCCCCGCGACGAGCTCCGACTTCCACCAGACGTCCGAACTGGGCCACAGCCTGTCCGAGGGCACCGTCGCCCTCCGCACGACCGGCGGCTGCCACTCCCCGTCCGTCGGCCGGGTCTTCGACTCCGCCCCCGCGACGGACTTCGGGGACGACGCCACGTGTACGCAGATCATCGTCGACCTCACCTCCGGGCCGGACGCGGGGCACCGCACCCTGCTCATGACCTCGGACGTGCCGGGCGAACCGGACCTGCAGCCCGGTGACGCGATCCGGCTCATCACCTCCGACGCGCAGGACGCCCCCGGGCAGCGGGCGTACGCGTTCCAGGACTACCAGCGGGACACCCCGGTGTGGCTGTGGGTCGCGGCGACGCTCGTCGGGATCGTCATCGTCGGCGCGTGGCGGGGCGTCCGCGCGATCATCGGCCTCGCGGTGACGCTCGTGACCGTCGGCGGGTTCCTCATCCCGGCCCTCGCCCGGGGCACCGACCCGGTGCCGCTCGCGGTGACGTGCTGCGCGGCGGTGCTGTACCTCGTGCTCTACCTCGTCCACGGGATCAGCTGGAAGACGTCCGCGGCGCTCGCCGGGACGCTCATCGCGATGCTCCTCGGCGCGGTGCTCGGCGGGTGGGCCGTCGGGTCGAGCCAGCTGCGCGGCCTCGGCGACGAGAACAACCTCCAGGTGCTGCTCTACCTGCCCCAGGTGGAGATCACGGGGCTCATGCTCGCGGGGTTCACCGTCGGCACGCTCGGCGTGCTCAACGACGTCACGGTCGCGCAGGCGTCGACGATCAACGAGCTCCACGAGCTCGACCCGACAGCCGGGCCGCTGCGGTTGTTCGCCGCGGCGATGCGGGTCGGCCGGGACCACATCGCGTCGACGCTGTACACGCTCGTGCTCACGTACGCGGGGGCGGCCCTGCCGATGCTCGTGCTGCTCAGCGTGTCCGGCCGCCGCCTGGAGCAGATGCTGACCTCGGACGTCATGGCCGGGGAGATCATGCGCTCGGCGACGGGCGCCCTCGCCCTTGTGACAGCTGTACCATTGACGACGATCATCGCCGCCGTCACCGTGCGGCGGCGGGCGGCGCGGGGGACGGCCCCGGACACGCAGGCCGGCCGGGACACCCCGGCCACCGGGTCCAGCCAGGACACCCAGGACACCCCGGCCACCCACCTCACCCCGAACACGCAGGACAAGGAGGTCCCCACGCGATGACACGCCGGTCACAGGGGGTGCAGGAGCCGCAGGGGTCACCGGAGTCCCCGCGCCCGGACCGGTTCTGGTGGGAGCGCTGCGACGCGTGGACCCCGTGCGCGCGGCTCCGCGAGGTCGTCGGGCGGATCCCGCCGGGCGCGGTGGAGACGGTCATCGCCACCGCGTTCGTCGCCCTCGACGTGTGGCACGCGGTCCGCCCGGACGCGGCCCCGGTGTTCTTCTCCGCGGCGCTCATCGTCGCGATCGCGTTCACCCCGCGCCTGCCGCGCATCATGACCGTCCTGTTCCTCGTGACGTTCGTGACCTACGTCGTGACGACGGTGCACTTCCAGATGCTCATGTTCCTCCCGATGCTGCTCATCGAGCTGCTCGCGTCGCGGGGGCGGTTCGTCCTCACCGCCGTCGTCGTGCCGGTCATCGCGGTGTTCACCTTCTACGACGTCAGTGACGCGGAGGGGTTCGTCGTCGAACCCACCGCGATCATCGTGTGGATCGTCGTGACGACGCTGGCGCTCGTCACCGGGCGCGTGCGGTGGGGTATCCGCGCCCAGCGCACCCAGCTCACCCGGGAGCGGGAGGTGGACCTGCGCAGCCAGCGGCTCGCGATCGCCTCCGACCTCCACGACTCCGTGGCGAAGTCGCTGACCTCGATCGTCATGCGGGCCGAGGCGCTCGCGCTCAACCCGTCGACGGACCCGGGGACCGCCGGTGAGCTGCGGAAGATCTCGGAGGCGGGCCGCCGGTCGATGGAGGAGCTGCGGGCGATGCTGTCCCTGCTCAGCCAGAGTGACCGCGCGCGGGTGCAGCGGAGGGTGACGACGCCGGGTCTCATGGAGACACTCACCGCGATCACGGTCGAGCTCGAGGGGGCGGGGCTCGACGTCGACTCCACGGTGCGCGGCGTCGAGACCCTCGACCACGACTTCAGCTCCGAGGCGTTGCAGATGGCGAACAAGATCCTCGTCGAGGCGGCGACGAACGCCGCGAAGTACACCCCGCGCCACGGGGTCGTGTCCCTGCGCGCCGAGCGGCGCGACGGCGGGCCGGGCGCCGGGGGCGCGGGGGAGGTCGTCATCACGATGACGAACCCGATCGACCGGGGCGTGAAGAAGCGCTACATGACGAGCGGCCTCGGGCTGCCGGCGATGACGTCCCGGGCGAAGACGGTGGGGGCGACGGTGACGACGTCCCAGCACAAGGGCCAGTGGACGACCACCCTCCGCCTCCCCCGTGTGACGAATCCCACACCGTGAGAAACATGTGGAAGAAGCATATTGTGTGCGTGTTACTCAGCCCCTCCCGTTGCAGGCCACGAGGGGCGTGACTACTATCGCGTTGAGCTCGCAATAACCCTGCGGGATCCACACCCTCGCCACACGAGAGAAAGTCTGGAACCACCATGAAGAAGCTCACGCTCTCCGTCAGCGCACTCGTGACCGGGGCGACCCTCATGGGCCTCGGCACGCCGGCCGCCACCGCGGCCCCCTCCGCGCAGCGGGTCCCGACCGTGTCCAGCTACGGCTACCCGGGGGAGATCCTCAGCTGCCGCGCGCACCCGTCGAACTTCTACTGCGCCCGCTGACCTGCCGCGCGGACGGACCTCCCGGGCGGCGGACCGCCGCGCGCCCGTCGTGTCACCGCTCCCCCGCCGACCGCACCCCAACCCCCCGAGAAGCCATGGTCTATGCCTAACGCACACCCCATCCGCGTGATCGTCGTCGACGACGACCCGCTGGTCCGCTCGTCCCTGCGTCTCTACTTCTCGTCCGACGAGGACATCGTCGTCGTCGGCGAGGCGGCGAACGGGTCAGAGGCCGTCGACCTCATCGAACGTCACCTCGTCGACGTCGTCATGGCGGACATCCACATGCCGGAGATGGACGGACTCACGCTGCTCGACCGCGTGCGCGCACGCTCCAACCCGCCGGTGTTCATCGGGATGACCGCCCTCGACTCCGACGAGACGATGCTCCACATCCTCTCCCACGGGGGACACGGCTACGTGCTCAAGAGCTCGGAGCCGCAGTTTCTCATCCAGGCCGTCAAGGACGCCTACAAGGGCGGGACGACGGTCTCCCCCCAGCCCGCGTCCCGGCTCATGCAGCACCTCCCGCAGAACCGCGGGTCGGTCGACGTCAAGAAGGTCGACCTCAACGAGACCGAGGAACTCGTCCTCTCGCTGCTGTGCGAGGGGCTGTCCAACTCCGACATCTCCAAGCGCTCCGGGTTCTCCGAGGCGACGGTGAAGAAGTACGTCTCCTCGCTCTTCGAGCGTTTCAACGCGACCTCCCGGCTGAGCCTCGCCGTCAACGCGCTCAACAGCGGGTTCACGCCGCGTCCCGACGCCGGCGACGCCTGACTCCCGGCGCCTGAGTCCCGGTGCCTGACTCCTGACGCCTGAGTCCCGGTGCCTCCGCGGCGCCGACTGACCCCGGCTGACGTCCCCCGACCCCCCGCCCGACGCAGCGGCGGCGTCGGGTGCCCACGCGTGTCCGTCGACCCCCCGGAACCGGGAGAGAACAGGACGGGACTGAGACGGGAACGGCGCGGCACCCGGGGCGGAGGTCCCACCCGGAGGAACCACACAGGGGAACACTCTCCACCACCCCCGCCACACATCGGGGGATTCCGGCTGCCGCACCACAGCACACCCACACAGTGTGCGTCAGTGCCCGTCACCACCCCGGGGTCTCACCCCGGGGTCTGCGAGGAGCGGTCCGCTGTCCGCAGGACCGTGCTCCATGATGCCAACGCGCCCCGGGGTCGCCAATACTCTTTCGGTTCCTGTTGCCAACAGAGCCGTAGACCTTCGTCTACCGGGGCATCGCCGCAGGGTGCGCGGCGTGTCGCGCGGGCGCGGGCGTGCCGCACGGACGTGCGTCGTCGCCGTCCGGCCGTGCCCTCCCGGATCCCCTCAGTGCGCGGCGTGCCGCGCGGGCGCGGGCGTGCGGGTCTTCGCCGTCCGGCCGCGCCCGAGGGCCTGGTACTCCCACCCGGCGGCGGTCCACGCCTCGGCGTCGAGGCAGTTCCGGCCGTCGAGCATGACGGGCGCATCCCACGTGTCTCCCGCAGCCGCCCCCGCAGCCGCGCCCTGACCCCCACCCGGGGCCGCCCCCGGAGCCCCGTCCCCGCCGGTGGCCTCCCCCCGCACGCAGCGCAGCGCCCACGCCGGGTCGAGCCGGCGGAACTCCCGCCACTCCGTCGCGAGGACGACGACCTCCGCGCCGGCGAGCGCCTCCTCGACGCCGCTGGCGTAGCCGAGCGTCGGGAACAGCTGCCGCGCGTTGTCCATCGCCTGCGGGTCGTACACCGTGACCTGCGCCCCCGCGAGGGACAGCGCGCCGGCGACGTTGAGCGCCGGGGAGTCGCGGACGTCGTCGCTCTCCGGCTTGAACGCCGCGCCGAGGACGGTGATGTTGTGGCCCAGCACCGAGCCCCCGCACGCCTTCCGGCACAGCTGCACCATCTTCTCGCGGCGGCGCATGTTGATCGCGTCGACCTCGCGGAGGAACGTCAGCGCCTGGTCGGCCCCGAGTTCGCCCGCGCGGGCCATGAACGCGCGGATGTCCTTCGGCAGGCAGCCGCCGCCGAAGCCCAGGCCCGCGCCGAGGAACTTCGGCCCGATCCGCTCGTCGAGCCCGATCGCCGCGGCGAGCTGCGTGACGTCCGCGTCCGCGGCCTCGCACACCTCGCTGACGGCGTTGATGAAGCTGATCTTGGTCGCGAGGAACGCGTTCGCGCTGACCTTCACCAGCTCCGCGGTCGGCAGGTCGGTGACGAGCAGCGGGGTGCCCTCGGCGAGCGGCTGCGCGTAGACCTCGCGGGCGACGCGTTCCGCCCGGCCGCCGGGCCGGTCCGTGCCGAGGACGATCCGGTCGGGGTGCATCGTGTCCTCGACGGCCTTTCCCTCGCGGAGGAACTCCGGGTTCCAGCAGATCTCGAGGGCGTCCCCGGCGCGCTCCCGGAGGGCGTGGGCGGTGCCGACGGGCACGGTGGACTTCCCGAGGACGAGGTGCACCGGGCCCGCACCGTCCGTGCCGTCCGCACCGTCTGCGCCGTCGGAGGCACCGTCAAGGGTGCCGACGGGCCCGTCGCCGTCACCGGTCGCGGTCCCCGGGCCCACCCCGGCCTCGACGAGCCCGGTGAGGGTGTCGACGACCGCCTCCACGTACCGCGTGTCCGCCCGGTAGGACCCCTTGCGCTGCGGCGTCCCGACGCCGATGAAGTGCACGGTCGCGTGGCGCACGGCCTCGGAGGGGTCCGTCGTGAACCGCAGCCGACCCTCCCGCAGCCCCCGGGCGAGGATCTCCTCCAGACCGGGTTCGTAGAACGGCACCGTCCCCGCGTTGAGCATCTCCACCTTCCGGGCGTCGACGTCGACGCCGAGGACGTCGTGGCCGAGTTCGGCCATGCAGGCGGCGTGGGTCGCGCCGAGGTACCCCGTCCCGAACACAGTCATCTTCATACCGGGAAGTGGTACCAGCCCGAGGTGAACCGCCGGTGACCGCGCCGTGTCCCCGCGGTGACACCCCCGGTCACGCGCCGATGAGCCCCTTGCGCACGAGCCAGTCCCGCGCGATCGTCTCCGGCTCCGCCTTCTCCTCCCCCGAGCTGCGGCGGTTCATGTCCAGCAGGTCCTTCGTCGTGAGGGCGAACTGGACGTCCCGCAGCCTGTCACGGGCGTGCTGCGGCAGCCGGTCGCGCCGCATGACCGGCAGGACGTTCTGCGGGAGGATGAGGTTCTTCGGGTCCGCGAGGGTCACCGTGTCCACCGCGTGGCCCGTGCGGTCGGTGACGGGGGACGTCGTGTACACGTCCGCGACCTCGACGGTGCCGTCGGTGAGGGCGGTGACGGTCAGCGGTCCGCCCCCGTCGGACACGGGGGTGACGGACAGCCGGTCGCGGTCGACGCCGTACACCGAGGCGATGCCGTCGGGCCCGTAGGGGCGCGTCGCGAGCTCGGGGTTGCCGGCGATCCGCACCCGGTCGAGGCCCGCGAGATCGGACAGGGTCTTGAGGTGGTGCTCCTGCGCGACGGAGCGGAGGACCCGGTAGGCGTCCTTCGACTCCGCCCGCGCGGGGTCGCCGGTCTCCAGGGAGTCGGGGAGCACCCGGTCGAGGACCCGGTCGACGGCCCGGCCGTCCGCCCCCGGGCCGAGTTGCCGCAGCTCCCGCTCGTCGTCCGCGGCGTAGTACTGGGCGAGGTTGCCGGAGTACTCGGGCACGACGTCGATGTCCCCGGCCTGCAGCGCGGACAGGTACACGTCGCGGGAGCCGATCCCGGCGCGGAGGTCGGCGTCGACCCCCGCGTCCCGGAGGGTGAGGACGTAGAGCTGGGCGACGATCTCGCTCTCGGGGAAGTTCGCGGCGCCGACGGTGACGGTGCCGTCGTCGCCCCCGCCGGTGGCGAGGGGGTCGCCGCCGCACGCGGTGAGGCCGACGGCCGCGACGAGGAGCGCCGCGAGGACGGTGGTCGCGCGGGTGACGGCGGCGCGCAGCCGGCCGGCCGGGCCGTGCGTGGTGCGGCGGTCGCGGGTGGTGAGGGTGCCGCGGATGGCGCGCGGGTCGAGGGTGGTGCGGCCGGCGCGCGGGCCGGGGGCGGGGAGGTGCGGGGGGCGGGAGGGGCGTGCGGCCCGGTCCGGGTGGGGGTCCATGCGGGGTCCTGAAGGTCGTGTGGGGTGCGTGGTCTCGTCGGTGCCGGGTCCCGACGCTGCCGTGCCCGTCACGGCACGGTACCGCGTCCAGACGATACGCCGGACGGGCGGTCCGCGGTCACCGATCCGCGCGTTCCGCGGCGGCGTGCGTCGTCGTCGCCCCCGGACCTCAACCCCGGCCGCCCGTCGACATCCGCGGGCGGCTCCACCGCTGGACCAGGGCGAGCACCCCCTCGGCGACGAGGGCGACGACGATGACCGACCCGGCCCCGACGAGCACCGTGGGGTAGTCCCGGGTCGCCAGGCCGTCGAGGACGTAGCGGCCGAGGCCCCCGAGCCCGATGTACGCGCAGACCGTGGCCGTCGCCAGCACCTGGAGCACCGCCGAACGGATGCCGTCGACGATCATCGGCGCGGCGAGCGGCAGTTCGACCCGGAGGAGGATCTGCCGCTCGCTGAGCCCCACGGCCCGGGCGGCGACGACGGTGTCCCGGTCGACCGACTCCACCCCCGCCGCCGTGCCGGCGAGGACCGGCGGCACGGCGAGGAGCACGAGGACGGCGACGGCGGGCACGACCGCGTGCCCGGTCGCCCCCGGGACCGCGAGGGCGAGGAACGTCAGCAGGCCCAGCGACGGCAGCGCCCGCAGGGCACCGCCGAGGCCGATGACGAGCCCCCGGAACCGGCCGGTGTGCCCGACGGCCAGCCCCGCGGGCACGGCCAGCACGACCGTGACAGCCATCGCGAGCAGGCTGTACCACAGGTGTTGGCCCACCCGGGTCCACAGACCGGCGGCGCCGGACCACGTCTCCGGGCGGGTGAGCAGGTGGAACGTCTCCGTCAGCACGGGCTACACCCCCGCCCGGGAACGCCAGGGCATGAGCACCCGGCCCACGCCGACGAGCACAAGGTCGAGGACCACCGCGACGGCCACGACCCCGACGACCCCCGCGAGGACCTGCGTCGGGAACCCCCGCTGGAACCCGCGGGTGAAGAGGTCCCCGAGGGTGCTCACCCCGATGAGCGAGCCGACGGACGCGAGACTCACCGTCGACGCCGAGACGACCCGCACCCCGGTGAGCAGGGCGGGACCGGCCAGCGGCAGCTCGACGGCGACGAACCGTCCCCACCCCGAGTGGCCGACGGCGACCGCGGCGTCGCGGAGGTCCGCGTCCACCGTGGCGAACGCCTCGGCGGCGACGCGGACGAGGAGCGCGACACCGTAGAGCAGCAACGCGACGACGACGTTGAGCGGGCTGAGGATCGACACCCCCATGATGTACGGCAGGATGACGAACAACGCCAGCGACGGCACCGCGTACACCAGGCCCGTCACGGCCAGCACACCCGTGCCGACGACCGCCGTGCGCCGCCGGCGGCCGAGGCGGTGGACGCCCCACCCCAGCGGCACGGCGACGAGGAACGACAGCACGACCGCCGGGACGCAGAGCAGCACGTGGTCCCACGCGAGCTCCACCACGGATCCGGCGTTGGTGCGCAGCCAGCCGACGTCGACGCCCGCGACGTCGCGGGTGAGGGGGTGGGTGGTGGTGGCGTGGGTGGCGGCGGTGGCGTGGGCGAGGGCGGCGGTCATGACCGGTCCCCCGGCGTGGCACCGGCACCGTCGGCGTCGGCGTCGAGCGTCCCGACGATCCGCCCGCGCGCGTCCTGCACGACCCGCCTGCCCGCGACGGTCCCGACCTGCAGGCCCCGGCGCTGCCCGCCGACGAAACTCTCCACGAACCCGTCCGCCGGGCGGAGCATGAGGTCCTCCGGCGTCCCCGCCTGCGCCACCCGCGCCCCGTCCCGCAGCACGACCACCCGGTCGCCCAGCGCGAAGGCCTCGTCGACGTCGTGCGTCACGAGGATGACGGTCTTGCCGAGCTCCTCCTGGAGCCGCCCGACCTGGTCCTGGAGGTCGCGCCGGACGATCGGGTCGACCGCCCCGAAGGGCTCGTCCATGAGGAGGATGTCCGGGTCCCCGGCGAGGGCCCGGGCGACGCCCACCCGTTGCTGCTGCCCGCCGGACAGCTGCCGGGGGTAGCGGTCGAGCAGCTCCGGGTGGAGGTCGACGAGCTCCGCGGCGTGGCGGATCCGCTCGTCGAGCCCCGACCCCCGGGTGCCGGTGAGGCGCGGCACGGTGCCGATGTTGTCCCGCACCGTGCGGTGCGGGAGCAGGCCCGCGTTCTGGATGACGTACCCGATCGACCGCCGCAGCGCGACGGGGTCGCGGTCGCCCACGGCGGCGCCGTCGATGCGGACCGTGCCGGACGTCGGCTCGACGAGGCGGTTGACGCAGCGGAGCAGCGTGGTCTTGCCGCAGCCGGACGAGCCGAGCAGGACCGTCACCTCGCCGGTGGGGACCTCGAGGGAGAAGTCGCGGACCGCGGGCGGACCGGCCCCCGGGTAGTGGACGGTGACGGAGTCGAAGGTGATCACGGTGAGGGGTGCGCTCCAGACGGGTCGCGGGGGCGCGGCGGGCGCCGCGCCGGCGTCACGACCGGAAGTTGAGGTAGGCGCGCGACGGGGTGGGGCCGCGCTGCCCCTGGTACTTCGAGCCGAGCGTACCCGAACCGTAAGGGTTCTCCGCGGGGCTGCTCATGGAGAACAGGGCGAGCTGGCCGATCTTCATCCCCGGGTACAGGGCGATCGGCAGGTTCGCGGTGTTCGACAGCTCCAGGGTGATGTGCCCGTGGAACCCGGGGTCGATGAACCCGGCCGTCGAGTGCGTGAGCAGGCCCAGGCGGCCGAGGGAGGACTTCCCCTCCAGGCGGCCGGCGAGGTCGTCCGGGATCGTCACCGCCTCGAGGGTCGCGCCGAGGACGAACTCGCCCGGGTGGAGGATGAACGCCTCGTCGGCGTCGACCTCGACGAGTGTCGTGAGGTCCTCCTGCGGCTGCTTCGGGTCGATGTGCGTGTACCGGGAGTTGTTGAACACCCGGAAGTAGCGGTCGAGCCGGACGTCCAGGCTCGACGGCTGCACGAGGGACGCGTCGAGGGGGTCGACGCCCAGGTGTCCGGAGGCGAGGGCGGCACGGATGTCTCGGTCGGAGAGAAGCACGCCACAACCCTAGCGCAGGGGCGGATCGGCGTGGTGGAACGCCGGTGCCGGGGCGGGCGGCCGCGGCGGTGCCCTGGTACGGGGGCGGATTGCCGCGGCGGCGCGGGCGTATGTTAGAGTCTGTTCCCACAGCGCACGGCACACTGTCCGGACGCTGGGCGGCCCGTGGTCGGCCGCCGGTCACGAGCAGATCGTGGACACTGCCGATGTAGTTCAATGGTAGAACTCCTGCTTCCCAAGCAGGCGGCGCGGGTTCGATTCCCGTCATCGGCTCCAGAACAGGACGAGGGCGTCCCCGGATTTCCGGGGGCGCCCTCGTCGCGTGCGCACCTGCGTGGCGGGCCGCCGGGCACGCGTGCCGGCAGCAACTGGCAGCTCCGGGTCAAAAATCGCCTCCTTTTTGACCCCGCACTGCCAGAAGCCCACATCACCGCCACTCCGGTGACCCCGCACTGCCGGCAGCTCACATCACCGGCGCTTCCGGTCAGTCCTTCTCGATCGCCGCGATGAAGGCGTCGAGGTCACCGGGGTTCCGGGAGGTGATGAGCCGCCATCCGTCGGTGTCGCAGACCACGACCTCCTCGTCGTGCCAGGTCGCGCCCGCATTGACGAGGTCGGGCCGGATCGAGGAGAAGGACGTGAGGTTCTTCCCCTTCGCCAGCTCCGTGTCGACGAGGACCCACGGCGCGTGGCAGATCGCCGCGACCGTCCGGCCGGCCTTCGCCTGGGCGGAGACGATGTCGCGGATGCCCTCGTCCGCCCGGGCGGTGTCCGCGTTGACGGTGCCGCCGGGCAGGACGATGACGTCGAACTCCCCGGTCACGTCGGCGAGCGCGGTGTCCGTGGGCACGGTGACGTCTGGGTTCCGGTCGTCGGTGACGGTCTGCACGTCCCCACCGCCGGGGGTCGCGACGGTGACCGTGTGGCCGTCGGCGCGCAGGGTCTCGAGGGGCTGGACGATTTCGGGCTTCTCCACGCCGTAGTCGGTGGACAGGATGAGGATGTTCTTCGCCATGTCGGGTGTCCTTTCGCCGTTCGGGTGACGGCCCGCAGGTCCGGGGGCGGGCCTCGTCCGCGACCGTACGCCCCACCGCCGCCCCCGCGCCGTGGCCGATCCTGCCGACCCGGCCGCGCCGTGGCCGCCCCGGCCGCCCCCGCCTGACCCACACCCCCCCGCGCCGCCCGCACCCGCCGACCCACCCCGCGCCACGCCACTCCGCCCCGCTCCACATCACGCGGCCCGCCACCGCCGTGTAGCACGATTCGCCGCGCTCCGCAGCCGCCCGCCCCCGCGGCCCACCACGGCCCCGGCACCGCCGTGTAACACGAATAGCCCCACGCCACGCCGACAGCTTCAGTTTTTATGCTCATCGGCAGTACGCCTTATACTCACCCAGCCCACGGCTTCACATCACCTGCCCCCAGGCGGCCGCCGGGCCCCCACACCTCACCCACGCAAGGAGATTGGACGTGATCCCCCAACGCCGACTTCTCGCCGCCACCCTCGCCGCCTCGGTGAGCGTGCTCGCGGCCACCCCCTCCCCCGCACTCGCCGTCGACGGCCAGCACCAGAACATCATCTACGCCGCGGGCGTGGACGTCCGCGGTGCCGGCGTCCAGGCCTCCCCCGGGTCGACGGCCACCCTGTCCTGGGACGTCGTCGTCGTGCCGACGGACGCCGGGAACCGCCGGGCCGTCGGCCACGCCTACCTCGTGAGCCTCCCCGCCTCGCTGACGAACGTCCGCTTCACCGTGACGAGCGTCCCGCCGACGACCGACTTCAACGACCGGAACCCCTCGGTCCCGATCGGCCCCGTGGAGGCGACCGTCGTCGACGACGCCACCCGCTCCGCGCGCTTCCCCTCCGCCGAGGAGTACAACCAGGGCCGGGACACCTTCCAGGTCGGCCGCGTCGGCCCGGACGATTTCGCCCCGGACTACCTGCAGGACGGCCCGTACATCCCCGCCCAGTACTTCCGCCTCACGACGGCGACGGGCGGGGCGACGACGTTCCGCATCACCGCCGAGACCACCGTCCCCGCCGACAGCGCCCCCGGCGTGCTCCGCATCCCGGTGCGCGTCGAGAACGAGACCGTGGCGGACTCCGCGGACGGCCTGGGCACCTTCGTCGAGGGCGCGCGGAGCCTCCTCGACCTGCGCCGACCGGCCGACACGGGCCTGCCCGCCCCGCAGAAGATCGGCTTCGTCCTGCCGTTCGACCGTTCGATCCCCGGCGACATCACGTGCGCGGCGACCCAGTGGACGGGCGACCCGTACGCCCCGGGCACGGACCACGAGAACACCCTCGTGGACTACAACGCGGTCATCATCGGCGACGACTTCGCGACCCGGTACATCGGCGCGAAGGAGGACCTCTGCGACCGCGCGGTCAACGAGGTCACGGTCATGCCGGGGGCTGTCCCGCCGGGGAAGGGGACGACGGCCACAGGGACGACGGACCCCTCCACGGCCCCGGGCACCTCCACGGCCGGGACCACGTCGGCCGCCCCGGCAGCCCCGACCGCCTCCGCGACGGAGACGACGGAGCCCACGCCGGGCACCTCCCCGGCGGAGACGACGCCGGCCGCTCCGGCGACGGAGACCGCTCCGGCGACGCCGACGACCGGGACCACGGAGCCGACGTCGTCCGCCCCGGCGGCCCCGACCGCCACCCCGACGGAGACCACGCCGGCCGCGCCGGCGGCTCCGACCGCCACCTCGACGGAGACCACGCCGGTGACCACGGAGACCACGCCGGCCGCCCCGGCGGCTCCGAGCGCCACCTCGACGGAGACGACCCCGGCGACCCCGGCGACCACGTCGGCCACCCCGACCGCCGCCCCGACCACGTCGGGCACGCCGACGACGTCGAGCGTCGCCCCGACCACGCCGTCCGCCCCCGGTGACGGCGGGTCGGTGACCGGCTCACTGACCGGTTCGCTGCCCGGTTCGCTCGACGGGTCGCTGACCGGCTCACTCACCAGGCCGTCGGCGCTCATCCCCGCGCTCGTCGGGTCCGGCGCGGGCGTCCTCGCCGTCGGGCTCCTCGGCGGGCTGGTCTCCGGCTCGTCCGGGGCCGGCGCGCACCCGGGCCTCCCCGGGCTTCCGCCGCTCCCCGACTTCCCCGCCCTCCCCGGCCTCCCCGCGCTCCCGGGCCTCGCGGGCTCGGCGGCCCCGGCGGGTGCGGGTAGCGCAGCGGCACCGACGACCACCCCGGTCCCGAACGGCGCAGGGACCGCAGGCAACGCGGTGCCGGCTGTCACGGGCGGCAGCACGGTGACCCCGGGGTCCGCGGCCACGGCCGCGACCGGGTCCACCGCCGCGCAGACCACCGCGCAGCCCGCCGCGCGCGCCGAACTCGCGCGCACGGGTGTCAGCGACGTCGCCGGCGCGGTCGCGCTCGCGGCCCTCGCGCTGGTCGGCGGCGCGACGCTCCTCGTGCTGCGCCGCCGCGCCTGACGCTCACCCGCGGCACCCCGGCCCCGCACCCGCGCACGGGCGGCACCCCGGAGGCGTCCGTCGTCCCCCGACCCCGGACGCACCCCGCCCCGACCCGCCCCCGGACGCACGACGGCCCCGCACACTCCCTCGGAGCGCGCGGGGCCGGTGGCCGCCGGGTCGGCGTCAGACAGCGCCGGACAGCGCCGGTCAGCGTCGGTGACGCGTGACCGCCGCGTCAGTACGCGTCGTTGTCCGTGATCTGGAGCTCCGAGTACCGGGACTCCGGGGACGTCGCGTGGTACGGCTTCCCCTCGGCGTGCCACACGAGGTCGTCGCCGCAGCGGACGTCCTGGGCGTCGACGTCGAGCATCGTGAAGCCCCAGACGAGCCGGCCCTTCTTGTGCGGGGCCAGGTCGTACGGGCCGACGACCTGCTTGAGCTTCCAGGAGATCTCGTTGACGTAGCTCATCCCGAACGCCAGGGTGAGGTACTTGGCGATCTCTCCCTCGCCCTCGCCCTTGGCGCTGACCTCGGTCGTCTGCTTCCGGATGTCGGTCACCGTGTGCTGGACCGGCACCTTCTCGTCGTTGAGGTTCTGCACGCTCGACGCGTCGGTCTGCTTGAACCAGCGGCGCTTCGCCTCGACGTACGTGCCGACCGACCCGGGCGGGGTGCACCGGGTGCCCGGCTTGTAGTCGTCGTTCCACCGCTGCGGGAGCTCGAAGTCCCCGCCGAAGCCGGACGACGCGGTCTTCTGGCCGGTCGTGTCGACGGGGGCGGGCGTCGCGGCACCCGCCACGGCCGGGGTCCCGACGACCGTCGCGGCCGCCAGCACCGCCGCGGCCGATGCGGTGGCCGCCCTCCGCAGGGCGGTGGTGTGGGCTGTCCTCATGGACGCCTCCTTCGGTTTCCGGTGGATGGGTTCCGGTGGATGGGGGTGGGGGGGTGACGGACTAGCCCGTCATGTCCTTGTTGTCACGGGTGCTGACCTGCACGGAGCGCTCCTTCGGGAGGCTGGCGGTGAAGGTCTGGCCGGTGCCCTGCCACGTGTGGTCGGAACCGCAGACCGTCTTCTCGCCCTCGAAGTCGGAGACGACCCAGCCGGCCTTGAGCACGGCGGTCTTGCCCGGGGCGATGTTGTACGGGCCGACGGTCTCGCCGACCTCGTAGGTCTGCGTGTCGGTGTAGCTGCTGGAGAAGGTGAAGTGGATGAGGTCGAGGAGCTTGAAGTCGACGCTCGCGGAGACGTTCCACGTCTTCGTCTTCGTCTCGGTCACGGCGCGGGTGACCGGCAGCGGCTCGTCGTTGAAGTTGGACACGGTCCACGTGCCGGCGGAGCCGTCGAAGTACGTGCGCTTGATGTCGATGGTCTGGCCCCGGTCGCCCGGGTTGACGCACTTCTCGCCGATGGTGGTCGGGTTGGCGGGGCCGAGGTCACGCTGCGGCAGGGCGGACGCGGCCGGGGCCTGGAGCGCGGCGGCGGCCAGCACGCCGGTGGCGGCGGTCGCGGTGAGGATGCGGCGGACGGTCATGATGTTCTCCTCTGTCAGGGGTGTGCTGAGGTCTGTGGGTGGTGACGGCCACGGTCGGTGACGGCCGGGGTGGGGTCGGCAGGGGGTCGACGCCGACGGCCGGCGTGGTGGCCGGTGGTGACGCTGGTGCCCGGGCCGCCCCGGAGCCCGCACGGTCACCGGACGTTCGTCCGGCGGACCGCCCGGTGCCCCGGGGCGGGGCGGGGCGTCAGGACCGGTTGGTCTGCGTCGGGACCGGCAGGTCCCGCCACTCGTCCGGGGTGATGTCCAGCGTCCGGGTGCTGCCGTCCTTCGCGGTGACGACGGCCTCCGCCCAGAAGCCGCTCGGGGCGGACGCCTGGCGGAAGGCCAGGGGCTTGCCGGTCGAGCAGTTGAACTCGCGGTAGTTGATGCGCGTGAGCGTCGTGCCGTACTCGACCCGCACCTTCTCACCGGCCTTGAGGTCGACGGGCTTCAGCGCCGTGCCGACCGGCATGTACGCCCGGCCGACGACGCCGACGGAGGCGAGCCAGCCGTCCGGGATGCCGTCCGGCGTGCCGTTCCAGTTGCTCTGGCCGGTGTACCAGGCGCCGACGACGTTGTCCGTCGTGGGCTTGAACTCGTAGTCCGCGGACGACCAGTTGAGGAACGACTGGGAGAAGCCGGGCTTACGGATCGTCGGCTCGGTCGTCGTGATGTCCAGCGGGTAGTACCCGTGGTCGCCCGGGGCGCACTTCCCGCCCTCCTTCGGCCAGGACGGGTCACGCTGGACCGGGACGTCGGGCTCCTTGATGTAGTCCTTCTCCGGGTCGGCGACCTTCTCCAGGCTCGGGCCGTAGACGTTCGTCGTGTCGTCCGGGGTGAGCCGGGACGCGGCGCCCGGGCCCCGGGACGGGATGTTCAGGCCCTTGTCGGAGATGGAGCCGTCGGCGTGGACGACGTAGGCGAAGGCGTAGCGCTCCGCGGGGCCGGTGCCCCGGATGACGTCGGCGCCGAGGGCCCCGCCGAGGGTGCCGTTCTCGCAGGCCTGGAACACGGCGACGAAGTCCTTGATGAGGGTGCCGTACTCCACGCGGAAGGACTCGCCCGGCTTGAGCTTCACGGGGCCGATCGTCTCGCCCTCGAGCCAGCCGTTGGACTCCTTGAGGCCGATGTCCGACTTCGCGGTCGTGTCCCAGCCGGAGGGCAGGGCCGCCCGGGAGTTGGAGCTGATCTGGTGGTTCGTCCCGGTCTCGACGGTGGCGGTGTAGTCGATCTCCTGGTCCGTCGTGTTCTTGAACTGGATCGTGCCGTCACCCTCGTAGCGGCGGGCGGTCTCACCGTAGTGCCACTGCGGGTAGCCCTCCTTGACGGACTCCCCGACCGTGCAGGCCTTGTTGAAGTTCGTGATCGGGATCGCCTGCGCGCGACCCGGGACGTCGTCCGTCGCGGCGGTCGCGGCCGGGACGGCGGAGGTCGCGCCGATGATCGCGGTGGCGGCGAGGACGGCGGTGGTGATCGAACGGAAACGCATACTGTGTCCCTTTCCTTCTGCGACCCACCCGCCCCACTGTGGTGGACTGTGGTGGTCCGGGCCGCGGTACACAGTGACCGTAACGCCCATCCCCGCCGTCCGCTAGAGTTCGGGCTGGTCAGGGGTAATTTTCGACGCCGCGCACCAGTGCAGCTCCCTTTCGTCTATCACAGTGCGTGCACCGCGACACGCCGAGCCGAACAGTGGGTCCGCGGATTCACAGGGACCCCACAGCGCGCAGCCACCCCCGCGTCAGGCGGGGGGTGCGTAGACGAACGGCCACCCCCGTAGACGAACGTCTACGCTCCCCCGCCCCCGGCCGCAACACCCCAGGTGGGCCCGGGATCCGTACTGCACGACAGCAGCCCGGCGGGTCGGCACCGCCCGCCGGGCACCCCCGTCACGGCTTACAGGTGACGATGGGCGCGGGGTCGTACGTCGTCGTCGTGGTCTTCCGCGACAGCTGGCGGCCGGTGAGGTCCCGCACGGTCCGGGTGTCGGTGACGGTGAACCCGCGCTCCCCGGACGACGGGCTGCACGTCGGGCCGCTGAGTTCCCGGCGCGGCGGGTCGGTGAAGTTCGTCTTCGGCCCGGTCTGGGAGTCCACGGTGACGTGCCGGACGCCGCGCAGCTCGACGGTGACGGAGTCCGCCCCGGCGGTCGCGGTGATCATGACGGGCGTGTCGAAGGGGTTCTTGAACTGCAGGTCGATGGCCCCCTCGTACACCGTCGCCTCGCGCCCCGCGGGGTACCGGCTGATGTAGTACGAGTGCGGGGTGTGGGCGACGTCGTCCATGCCCGCGAAGTAGGAGGCGTTGTACAGCGTCGTCGCGAACTGGCTGATGCCGCCGCCGACGGCCTTGTCGGCGTGGCCGTCGAGGATGATCCCGGACTCCACGTAGCCCTGGGCGCTGCCGCGCGGGCCGGTGTAGCCGTTGAGGCTGAACGTCTCGCCGGGCAGGACGATCGCCCCGTTGACCTGCTCGGCGACGCGCCGGATGTTCGTCCCCGAGGCGGCGGTGAACCCGCCGGTCGTGAACGTGCCCATGACGTCGTCGAACGTCGCCTTCTGGGCCATCTCCGTCGTGTACGTCGCCTTGCGGTCCTCGTAGGTGACGTCCCAGTCCCGCTTCGACACGTCGAGGAGTTTCTGGTCGAGCGGGTCGAGGGTCCGGTCCCACACGATCTCGGTGCCGTCCTGGGAGGGGACGACGGCCAGTCCCCCGCCCTGCGCGGTGAACGTCGCGTTCCGGAACTGTGTCTCGGTCGACGCGAGCTGCGCGGACAGGATGCCCTGCGCGACGTCCCGGTGGTAGTTCGGGGTGAAGTGGTCCCCGGCCGGGTCGAAGGTCACGATGCGCGACATGTCCGTCGGCTGGAGTACCCCGTTGACCCCGTCCCGGCCGTGGAAGACCACCGGGGACGCGGTGACCTTGCTGACGACGTCGCGGACCGCCGCGTCCGCCGCCGACCGCCGGAGCGCGGCCTCGACGACGTCGGCCGGCACGGTGACCGTGTGGGAGGTGTTGAGCCAGTTCTCCCGGACGAGCGTGCTGAGCACCGCCGGGTCGACGGTCTGCCCGGGGACGTCGTCGGTGATGTCCGGCCGGCCGTCGGGGCCGATGGACAGCGCGGCGTCGGACGGGTCCCGCTGGAGTTCCCCGCCGACGCGGTCGAGGGTGCGGTTGAGCGGGGCGTCGGTGATGCGGCTGACGATGCCGACCTCCCGCTTCTCGAAGAAGCTGCGGATTCGGGTCACGGGGTTGAGCGGCTGCCGGCCCGCCTGGTCGACGGTCCGACCCCAGTCCACGTTGAGACCGGACGGGGCGGGGTCGATGACGGAGGACATGTTCCCGGCGACGACGGTCACCGGTTCCCGGAGCCCGCCCTCGAGGTTGTTGCGGAGCCGCTGCTCCGCCTGCTCCTGGTCCAGCCCCCCGATGTCCACGCCGCCGACGGTCACGCCGCGCGGCACCTGCCCCTCCGACATGAAGTAGTCCACGCCGTAGAGGATGCCGCCGAGGGCGATGAGCCCGATGAGCCCGCCGCCGAGGCAGCCCACGGCCCCCCACCGGCGGCGACGGGGTTCGTCGTCCTCGGCGGGGTACCCGTCGGGGTCCCGGGGGAGGGCACCGGTGGGGTCCACGTACTGTCCGCCTGCGGGGGCGTGCGCGCCGGCCGGGCCGTACGCGGCGTCGCCGTACGCGCCGGTGCCGGTCGGGGCGTCCTGCCCGTCGGCACCCGCGGCGGGATGGGGGTCCTGGTTGTGCACGCGTCCACCATAACGGGTGGAGTGGCCCGGCGGGTACCCGACGACGCCCTCCCGGGGCCGGTCAGGGGCCGTGAGGGGGCCCGACGGCGGCGGGGAGGGGGCGGTCCGGGGACCGTGCCGGGACCGTGCCGGGACCGGTGGGGTCCCGGTCCCCGGAGGGGTCGACGCCCGCCTCAGCGGCAGTCCGCGCCCGCGCCCCGGGCGAGGTCGCCCGGCCGGAGGGTGCCGTCGTCCACGGCGGCGACGACGGCGTCGAGCATCGCCGTGACGTCGTGGCTCTCGGTCGTCAGGGGCCGGTCCGCCCCGGCCCGCAGGGCGGCGACGACGCTCGCCGGGCCGTCCATCGTCCCGCTGATCGCCTTCATGCCCGTGAGGTCGTCGGTGTACACGGTCCCGTGGAACGGCGCGGCCCCGGGCCAGCCGTCGCGCAGCATCCGGTAGGCCGCCGGGTTGACCGACGACGGTGTCTCCGCCCCGCGCACCCCGTCCCCGCCCCCGGTCGCGGCGTCGGCCCCCGGGACCCGGTCCCCGCCCCCGGTCGCGGCGTCGAGCCCCGGGACCTGCACGTGCCCGACCATGACCCCGACCCCCGGCATCCGCGACAGCGCGGCGAACGGTTCGAGGTCCGGGCCGATGCTGTCGAGCGGGGGCGTCGAGACGCTGCCGGTGTGCGAGTCGCCGCTGGCGTGGCCGTGACCCGGGAAGTGCTTGACGACCGGCGTGACCCCGGCGTCGAGCAGGCCCTGCGCGTACGCGGTGGCGTAGGCGGTGACCGTCGCCGGGTCCGGGGAGAACGCGCGGCTGCCGATGACCCCGGCGGTGGCGTCGGCCCCGCCGTCGAGGTCGATGTCCGGCGCGAAGTCGACGGTCACCCCGAGGGCGCGGATCGCCCGGCCGTGGTCGGCCATGAGCGCCCGCACCTGCTCCGGGGTCATCGTCCCGGCCATCCGGCGGGCCGAGGGCAGCTCGCCGGCGACCTCCGCGAGGCGCTGGACCTCCCCGCCCTCCTCGTCGACGCTCACGGTCAGCGGCTCGCCGGCGCGGCGTTCCAGTTCGGCGAGGCTGCGGGAGGGGTCCCCCCGGCCGTTGAGGATGCTCATGTCCGTGCCGGAGCCGATGAAGAGGTGGCGGACGCCCTGGTCGACGGCCGCGGCGGCGTCGTCGAAGCCCGTCACGCCGACGGCGAGGGTGCGCGCGGCCCGCTGCCGGGTGTCGAGGTGCGCCACGCACGCGGGGTCACCGGAGGCGTCGGTTCCGGTCGCGGGGGACGACGCCGACCCCGCCGCGGCGGTCGCCGTCGTCGTCGCGGCACCGTCCGCGCCGGTCACGGACGTGGAGCCGGGCGCGTCCCCGGATCCGGTGCCGGTGCCGGAGCAGCCGGCGAGGAGCAGCGGGGCGGCGACGGCCGCGGCGGCGAGCACCGCCCGGGGCGACGGGGCGGGCGAGGGCGACGGGGACACCGCCCGGGCGGCGCGCGGGGTGCGGGGGTCCCGGGCGGTGCGCGCGGTGCGGGGTGCGCGCGGGGTGCGCGGGGCGGCGGGGTGGGCGTGGTGCGGGCTGCGAAGGGGCACGGGGGCCTTCCGGTCGGTGGTGTCGTGGGCACGGCGGGGTCGACGCCCGTCCGCGGACCGGCGGACGTGACCCCGTGCCCGTACTACGGTAGTAGCCATGACTGAGACAGCGACCGGCACGGGAGGGCACGTCGGGAACCTCACCGGTGACACGGCCCTCATCGCCTTCGACGGCTCGGACGAGGCCCGCACCGCGATCCGCGAGGCGGCCCGGTTCCTGAGCAGCTCCACCGCCTACATCCTCACCGCCTGGGAACCGATCCACCGGCAGGCCGCCCGGGCGGCGGGGATGAGCGGCATGATGCAGCACGACTGGGCGAGCACCGCCGCGGAGGAGGACGACGACCCCGCGTACCGCGAGGCTGTCGCGATCTGCCGGGAGGGGGTCGAGCTCGCCCGGTCGCACGGGTTCACGACGGAGCCCTACCTCGTGGAGTCCGCCACCGCGGTGTGGAGCGCGATCGTCGACGCCGCCGAGGAGCTCGACGTCGACGTCATCGTCGCCGGGACCCGGGCCCTCAGCGGGTGGAAGTCCCTGCTCCAGTCCAGTGTGTCGGACAGCATCGTCAAGCACGCCGGGCGGCCCGTGCTCATCGTCCCGCCGGCCGGCGAGGGCCGGGGGCGCGACGGCGACGGCGACCGCGACGGCCGCGACGGCCGCGCGACCGGGCACGACGCCCCCGACACGCCGGGGTCCTCCGCGACCCCGACGTCCCGGTAGACTTCCCGTGCCTTTCGAGATCCGGACCGACCGCCGGACGGGTGCCGGACGCGTCGCCGTGCCCGCCGCCGTCGGCGTCGTCCTCGGCGTCGGCGTGACCCTCCTCCTCGGTGCCGTCGCGGACACGAGCCGCCTCCCGGCGTCCCCGACCACGCCGACGGAGTCCGTCACGGGCCACGCGCAGCCCACCGGGCGGCCCACCGCGGAGCCCGCGGAGCCCGCGGGCGCGACCGCGACCGCGACGTCCGCACCCGGAGCACCGGCACCCGCCGCGTCCGGGACGACCGCGCCGTCCGCGCCGTCCGCGCCCGGGTGGTGAGCGCCGCATCCACCCCTCCCCCACGTCCCCGGCACGAGCACCACGAGCACGACGACAGGACCTGTCAGCCATGAAGAAGCTCCTCACGACCGCCGCCATCATCGTCGGCACGGCCCTGCTGGTCATCTGCGTCGCCGTGCCGGCGTACGTCGTCCCCCGGGGGAAGGTGCTGCCGAAGGACATCGACTCCCACACGGTGACCGACCCCGTCGGCGGGATCGTGCTGGACTCCGCCGCGCTCGCCGCCGGACGCCCGGCCGCCGACCGGCGGCGGTCCCCGGAGTGCGCCGGCGATACCCCCCGCATCAGCTGTTTCATCGCCACCGACGTCCCGCTGCAGTCACGGACGCAGCTCACCGCGCGGGAGCCGTCGTCCCGCAAACAGGTCACCGTGGAGGCGACGACGGAGCTCACGCGCACCGACGCCCCGGCAGACCGGGCGTCGCTCGGCGGGACGGTCGACCGGGTGACCCTCGACCGGGAGACCCGGTTCCCCGTCAACGAACCGGTGTCCACCCTCACGGCCACGGACCCCACCGGGACCCGCCGCACCGAGACCCCCCGGTTCATCCGCTCGGGCCTGGACTACCGGTTCCCCGCCGACACGGAGAAGAAGGCGTACCCCTACTTCGACACGACCGTCCTGCGCAACAAGGACATCGACTTCGTCGACGAGGAGAAGCGCGACGGCGAGACGGTGTACCGCTTCGAGCAGACCGTCGACCCGACGGAGATGTACCCGGCGCTCGAGGCGATGCTCCGGTCCGACGGCAGCCTCTCCGACGGCGACCGGGAGATGCTCGACCCCCTGCGCCACACCGCCCCGGCCGCCGCGTGGGGTCTCGACCGGGCGGAGGTGCCCGGCTGGTCCGCCACCGACCCGCGGGGCCCGGACGTGCGGATGAGCCGGTACTACACGGTGAACCGGACGGTGCTGGTCCAGCCGGACACCGGCATCATCGTCGACGACGCCGAGGACGTGTGGGTCTACTACGCCCGCGACGACGCCGAGGCGCGGCGGTTCGCCACCCCGGAGAGGCGGGGGCAGGAGCTGCGCTCCCCGCGCCGCACGGTCCTGGAGTTCCCCGCCCGGTGGGACCGGGCGACGCAGGACGAGCAGATGGCGCTCGCGAAGGACGGGCTGCGGGCGCTCGCCGTGGGCGAGGAGGTCATCCCGTGGGCGGCGGGGATCCTCGGTGTGCTGGCCCTCGTCGCGGCGTGGGCGGTCCACCGCCCGCGGCGGGGCGCCCGCGGCTGAGCGGCGCGGCGCGGCGGCCGAGCGGCGCGGCGCGGGCGGTCACGCCCCGCCCCCGAGCCCGGCCCGGTCCCGCCCCGCCCCCGGCTCAGTCGAACCAGATCCTCGCGAGGACGCCCCACTCCGGGTCCTCGGCGACACTCGCCTCGTCCCCGAGGGCGGCGAGACGCCGGGAGAGGTCCGCCGGGATGTCCTCGACGGTGTCCACCGGGATGCGCAGCACGAACGCCGCGTCCTCCTCCGTGCTGAGCCCGAGGAGCTCCGTGCCCCACCGGTCGTGGAGGTCGCGGAGGATCACGGAGAGGTCGGCGGGCATGCCCGCGTTGGCGCAGCCCCACCAGGGCAGCGCCGCCGGGACGTCGTAGGAGGGGCAGTCGACGAGGACGGCCAGGCCCTGCTTCCACATGTGCCCGGAGTTGAGGCCGCACCAGATCTCGTCGAGGTCGTCGACGACGTCCGGGGCGGCGTCGTCGTCGCCGTCCAGGGTCGCGGGGTCGACGGAGAAGCTCTCCCAGGCGGCGTCGACGTCACCGGCGTCGTCAGCGTCGGCGTCGTCGGCGTCGGCGTCGTCGGCGTCGAAGGGCTCGCCGAAGAACTCGTCGTCCTCGAGGCCGCGGGTGTCCTCCGGGTCCTCCCAGCCGTCCTCGGACCGCTCCCAGAACAGCAGGGTCCAGCCGGGGTTGTCGCTGTGGAAGGTCCGCCAGCGGTCGAGGTCGACGGCCTTCGCCGCGTCGACGACGGCGACGGTGTGCCTGCCCCGGACCGCGACGTGCGGCGGGTCCGGGAAGTCCGCGGGCAGGGGTGCGGGTGTGGTGTCACTCATGGGTGGGTTCCTTTCCTGCGGTGCGCCTGCCCGGTGCGTCCGTGGTGGGCGCGGGGCGTGGCGCGGTGCTCGGTGTGTGTGGACGGGTTCCGGGCCGGTGGGGGTCCGTCTGTCAGGGGACGACGGCACCTCCCGGCGACCGGGGCGGCGAACGGTGGAGTGCCCCTCTGCGGTGTCGGCCACGGGTGTGCGCCGGGGCAGCCGACGGGGCCGGGGTCACGTCATGTCCGCCGCCCCCGGTGCGCGGATGATCTCCGGGCCCAACCCCCGGAACGCCTGGTAGTGCTCGAACGGGACGCGCTCACCGACATCGAACGGCTCCTGCCCTTCGGTCCACACGGTCAACAACGTGCCGTCGGTCCCGTAGAACCCGTCGTCGAACGGACGGATCCCCAGCGGCGCCAGGATCCGGTTGACATCCCGGAAACTGAACCGCCGCCACAACTCCTCCCGACGACGCCGATCCGCCACCGGGTCATCCTTCGTTTCATGCCCGCTCTGCAACTCCGGCAGCTCAGGGTCACCGAGCAACGCACCGACCAACTCACTGCGCGCCCGCGTCACCTCACCTCGATCGTGGCCGAAGATGTAACTCGTGAAGTCACTGACCGACGCCAATTCACGCTCGTCCTCATGTGTCCGGTGCAGCGCGGAAACCTCCAGCCCGCACGCCCCCGACGTCGTGTACCTCCGCCGGTCCGGTTCCTCCGACTCGTACCGCGGCCACGCCACCACCCGCACATGCGCCACCTCCGGGTCCCGCCCCTCCTCCTGAGCCCGCCGCCACAACGACTGCATCACCTCCCCGGACAAGCCATAGGTGAAGAACGCAAAACTCAGCCTGAGGGTCCACCTCGAGTTATGCCGGTCGGACGAGGAATGAAACACCGCATTCCACTCCGGCAACACCATCGGCACCACCAGCACCCGCGTGACCCGGTTCTGCGGCAGCAGCAACCCCGGAATATCCTCCCGCCGCGCCCGCACCTGCTCCCGGTGCACCCACAGCGGAAAACCCCAACCGTTGCCGTCCTCCGTCGGGTTGTCAGACTCGACGACCCGCGTGAACGCCCCGGCGATCTCATCGACCGACGCCCGCAGGAACGTCACCTCCCGGCTCACCGGTGACAACGACCCCCGGAACTCCTCCGGCAACCCCGGCACCGACCGAAACATCCTCACCACCGCACACACCCCCTGCCGGGATCCTCCCGCCACCCCGGGAGAAACAGGTCCCGGTACTGCTCCGCGTCAGCCACCCCGAACTCCTTGTCCGCCAGCGCACTCACCCCGAACGTCACCGCCGGGCCGCAGTAGAACTCCTTCGAGAACAGATCAATCCCGAACACCGCCGCCGCAGCGGCCAACTCCTCGTCACCGAACCGCGCCCGCAACGGACCCTTCTTCGACCGCAGCTTCTCCATCCCGGGAAACGCGTACTCCGGACCCTCCAACCAGTCCGTCACCGGCTGCAACCGCCACGACTGCGACAACTCGAGACCGATTTTCCGCCAGCCCCGATCGAAATTCTGGTACCGGATAAACGTCTCCGAATCCCAGAACTCGATCCGGCTGCGCCAATTGTGTTGCCACCCGGGGATACTCTCCGCGAGATACTCCCCATCCGGGTACCGGTTCACCAGCACGATCTCATAGTCCGGGACCACCTGCCGGGCCACCGTCGACTGCAGCCGCCCGTCGATTCTGTCGACATACTGGTAGCTCGCCCCGATCCACGCGATCCACCGGGGATTCGCCGTCTGGATCAGGGTCCCGAACCCCGGGTACCGCGGGTCCTCTGCGAGCCGGAACTCCCGGACCCAGTCGTCACCGACCCGGTCCCGCCAGTGCTCCCGCACCGACCAGTCACTCGGAGCCCGCTCCTCATCGGCCGGCGACAGGGAAAGATACTCCGCCGCTTCACAGACGGTGTCGAAGTCCCCGTGAATGAACATCATCGAGTAGCTCAACGGAGCCACCTCATCGATAGGAGCACTGAAGTCCGATCTCCCGCGCGCCCGCCTCCCGGCCATTCACCGCCTCCTTCCTCCACATGACACAGTATGACACTTATGCTTCACATCAGTCTACCTTCTTCGATTGCTCGAGGGCAGCAAACGCCGGGGCGTTCTTGTCGAGCACCTCCCGCAGCTCCTTGCTCAGCAGCGACCCGTCCTTCCCGCTCGTGAGCTCCACGAGGAACACCTTCGCGTTCGGGTCGGCGTCCAGGAGCTGCTCCGCGTGGCCGATGCCGCGGTTCGACGACTTCGTGTCGAATTCGATCTTGACGTTCACGTCGCCTTTTTCACTCGCCGTCGCCACATCCGGGCGCCCCCGGCTGCGCGCCACCCGCTCATAGACTTGATTAGCCAACTTCCTGACCATCGAGATATCCCGTTGATTCAGACGGGCAAAGGCGGCGCCATTGGACCTCGCGAACCGGATCTCCGCCGCCGCCATCACATTCTGGTACCGATCCTGAGCAATCTTCCGTTCCTGTTCGGCTGCATTGAGAAGACCGAGATCACGGGTGGGGCTGGCCGGGTCGATCCCCTGATTGAGCCGGTGCGGGGCCTTGATCTCGATGTCGTGCTTCGTGATCTTCGCCTTCAGCGATTCGACGATGCCCCCGATATCGTCCGGGAGCTTATGCCCCTCGGGGAACCGATCAATTGCTGCTTCACTGAGTTCCCGGGTCTTGTCCCACCGCTGGAAGACATTGAGCTCATCCGGCGTGAGCTCGTTGATGTTCACCCGGTAGTAGCTGGCCCGCTTCGGCTTCAGGTACGGCGCCGGACACGAGGCCGCGACCTGCCGTAGGACCCCCGCGCCCGCCGCCGCCCACCGGTACCCCGCGGTGAGCATCCGCGCCGGCCCGCTGAACCGAGCCGGGCGCATCGCGCAGGCCGGGGCGTCGAAGACCGCGTCCGCCTTCTTCACCCGGGCGGCCTTGCGGGTCTTCCACGCCGCCGCGACGTCGTCGACCTTGCTGATGATCCAGCGGATCGTGCTGAAGTTCCTCGCGACCTTGAACCCGACCTTGACGATCGGCCCCGCGAAGTTCAGGAGGGTGAGCAGACACCCGGAGAGCTCGCCCTTCGCGCAGTCGAGCAGGTCGTTCACGCCGATGATGTCGAGGAGCAGATCGAGGGCCTGCTGGCCGACCGTCTCCTTGAGGACGTCGAGGAAGCTCGCCGGCGCCGGGTCCTCCCCCTGGGCGACGAGGTTGTCCTGGATCTCGGCCTGCTCACGTTCCTGCAGCTCGACCGCACTCGCGTAGGCCTCGGCGGCCGCATCGGACGCCCGCTGCGCATCCTCGCCCGCCGCCACAGCGGAGGCCCGGGCGTCCCGCGCCGAGGCCGCCGCCTCGGCGGCCGCGGCGGACGCGTCGGTGGCGAAGGACGTCGCCCGCGCGGCGTTCGTCGTCGCCTGCTCCGCGTCCTGCTGCGCGGCGCGGGCCGCCTGCCAGGCCCGGGTCTGCTGGGCCTCCGCGAAGCGCAGCGACTGCTCCGCCCGGCCGACGCTCTCCCGCGCGGCCTGCGCCGCCGCCTGCGCCTGGCCCGACCAGCCGCGCGCCTCGGCCGCGAACTCCGCCGCCCGGGCCGCCGACCCGACCGCCCGGTAGTGCGCCGCCCGCGCATCCGCCGCCATCGCCGACGCGGAGTCGGCCACCCGGCGGCCGGACTGGAGCATCCCCGCGATCTGGGCGTCGTGGGCCGCACGCTGGTCGTCGAGCCCCTGCCGGACGTACTGCCCGACCACGATGAAGTCGTTGAGCATCGCCCGGTCACCGACGACCGCCGCCTGGGCGGCCGCCTTCACCTCCGGGCCGCCGCTGTCGGCGAGTGCGTACGCCTCCCGGATCTGATCCACCTGACGTGCCCGTTCGAACCCGCCCCCGGTGACGAAGCCCTCGAGGGCCGGGGCCGTGTTCGTCCGCAGCGCGTCGTCCGCGGCCCGGGTGACCGCGGGACCCGCGCCCTCGCGCAGCGCCCACGCCCTCGCCCTGAGGCCGGGGAGACGGAGCTCGGGGACGGTCGTCGCCAGGAACTCCGCCACCTCGTCCGGCCCCGCGTCGGCCATCCGGTCGGCCGCCGCGCGGACCGCGTCGTCCGGGTCCGTCGCCCAGAGGTTCCGGACCCGGGTGGCGTTGTCCGCCGCCACGGCCTCCGGGTACGAGACGCGGACGAACCCCCGGAGGTCGTCCGCCGTCCCACCCTCGAGAGCGACCCGGGCGGCCCCGGCGACCGCCGGCCCGCCGACCTGCGCCGCGGCGACGACCGCGCCGCGGACCTCCGCGGAACCCGGGTCAGCGGTCGCACCGGCACCGTCGAGGACCGCCATCCGCGCCGCGAGGTCGTCCCGCCGCCGGGCCGTCTCCTCCGCCGCGGCGTCCCGGGCGTCCTGCGCCGCCCGCGCCGCGAGAGCCCGGTCCCGCAGGAACGCCCCCTCGGCGTCGAGGCGGTCCCGGGCGACCGCGCCCGCGACCTCACCCACCCGTTCGGCGAGGTCGATGTTCTTCCGCGACGCCTCCGCCGCGGCCGCGGCGTCGTCGGCGTGGCGGCCCGCCATGCGCGCCGCGTAGTCGGCGTTGCCCGCCTCGCGCACCGCCGCGTCCGCGGCGTCGGCCGAGCGGGAGGCGTGCTCGGCGGCCTCCGTCGCCGCCCGCCGGACCTCGTCGACCAGCGACCGGATCCGGCCGACGATCCTGTCGACCTCCCCGGCCGCCGCCCGCGCCCGACCGGCCGCCGCCCGGGCCCGCGCGGCCCCGGCCCGTGCCTCCGCCGCCGCGCCCTCACTGACGCCGGCGGCCTGGGCCGCCTCCCCGGCGGCGGCCGCCGCGGCGTCCGCGTTCGCCGCGGCCGACCCGGCCGCCCGGGCCGCGTTGTCCGCGTGCCCCGCCGAGGTCGCCGCGAAGTCGAACGCCGCCGCCGAGTCCCGCGCCGCCTTCGCCGCGTCCCGGGCCTGCTCCGCCGCGATCCGGGCGTCCCGGGCGACGGACGCGTCCCGGGCGGCCGCCGACGCCCGCGCCGACGCCGCACCCGCGGCCGCGCGGGCACGGGCGGCGGCCGAGGCGGCCCGCGACATGGCATCGGCCGTCTGCTGGAGGGCCCGTCGGGCATCCTGCGCCGCGGCGACCGCCTGATCCGCCACCTCGGCGGACCGGTTCGCGAGCGTCCCCGCGGCGTTGGCGGCGTTCTCCGCGCGGACCTGCGCGTCACCGGCCTGCCGGGCCTCGTCCCGGGCGCGGTCCGTGGCCTCCCGCGCGTTCTCCGCCGCCCGGGCCGCGCGGTCCGCCTGCTGCAGGGCCAGGCTCGTGGCCTCGTTCGCCCGGGCCGCCTCGTCGACGGCCATCGTGACGAGGTCGCTGACCTGCATCCGTTCGGCGTCCTGGGCGGCGGCGACGAACTGCCCGTAGCGCAGGAAGCTCTCGATCGCCTCGTCGGTCCCGATGCGGACCGCCTGCTGCGCGTTCGCCGCGACGGTGGGCAGCGGCGACTCCGTGAGCTCCTAGACTTCCCGACGCTGATCCGCGCGCTGCG
The DNA here is from genome assembly GCF_030408615.1 of Corynebacterium bovis DSM 20582 = CIP 54.80. NCBI lineage: Bacteria > Bacillati > Actinomycetota > Actinomycetes > Mycobacteriales > Corynebacteriaceae > Corynebacterium > Corynebacterium bovis. The sequence goes on from NZ_CP047187.1 coordinate 2,334,702, forward strand.
CCCGGTCGAGCCCCTCCGCCGCGAACTGTGCGAGAGCGTCGGGTTCCGGCGACCGGAGGACCGCGTCCGCGGCGCGTTTGACGCTGCTCCCGTCCGGGGAGCCGGCGGCCTCCCACGCGGTCGCGCGGTCGTCGTCGGCCTGGGCCCGCTTCCACCCGTCCCCGAGGAAGTCCCCGATCTGCTCGATGGACCCGTCCGCGATGAGCCGCCCGGCCTCCCGGGCCCCGCCCTACCCCTCACGTCCCGCCGCTCACCCGGCCGTCGGCACCCGACCCCACCCCTCCCACGGCTGCGCCCGCACCCTCCCGCGACCCCCGCACCTCACCCCGCCTGCCCCCCCCGCACCCACACCCGTCCACACCCGGCCTCACCGACCCCGCCGCACCCCACCTCCGTCCGGGGCCCGCGCCGGGGGTAGCGTCGAACAGGACGGCCACCGACCGCCGCACCATGACGCAGGTGGACAGACCCCGGGTACCACCCCCCGGACGACGGGTGCCGAGGCACCCGCGCCGGGGGGCCGGAAGACACAGAAATATAAGTACCCCCGGCCACCGCCCGGGCGTGCCCGCCCGTGACCACCTTCGTTATAGTGACCCAAGACACATACTCCCTTTTTTCTGAGCGAGGACCACTATGACCAGCACGACCGGCTCCGGCATCCCCGAGGCCTACATCTACGACGCCGTTCGCACACCACGCGGCAAGGGCAAGCCGGGTGGATCGCTGCACACGGTCAAGCCCGTCTCCCTTCTCACCGGACTCATCGAGGCCATCATCGAGCGCAACCCGGGCATCGACCCCGAGCGCATCGGCGACATCATCACCGGCTGCGTCACGCCCGTCGGCGACCAGGGCATGGACATCGCCCGCACCGCCGCGCTCTCCGCCGGCCTGCCGTTCAGCACCACCGGCGTCCAGATCAACCGCTACTGCGCCTCCGGCCTCACGGCCCTCAACCTCGCGGCGGGCAAGATCCGCTCCGGCTGGGACGACCTCGTCATCGCCGGCGGCGTCGAGTCCATGTCCCGCGTCCCCATGAGCTCCGACGGCGGCGCCATCGCCATGGACCCGGAGACCTCCTTCTCCGCCGACTTCATCCCCCAGGGCATCTCCGCCGACATCATCGCCACGCTCGACGGGGTCTCCCGCGAGGAGCTCGACGCCTTCGCCGCCCGCTCCCACGAGCGCGCCACCGCCGCCTGGGAGGACAAGCGCTTCGACCGCACCGTCGTCCCCGTCCGGGACATGAACGGCACCCTCCTGCTCGACCGGGACGAGACGATCCGCCCCGGCACGACCGCGGAGTCCCTCTCCGGTCTCCGCCCCGCCTTCGCCGTCATGGGTGACCAGGGCGGGTTCGACGCCGTCGCGCAGACGAAGTACCCGCAGCTCGAGACCATCAACCACGTCCACCACGCCGGCAACTCCTCCGGCATCGTCGACGGCGCGTCCCTCATCCTCGTCGGCAGCGAGCAGGCCGGCGCGGACATGGACCTCACCCCCCGCGCCCGCGTCGTCTCCGTCGCCACGACCGGCGTCGAACCGACGATCATGCTCACCGCCCCCGCGCCGGCCGCCCGCGCCGCCCTCGCGAAGGCCGGCCTCGAGCCCGACGACATCGACGTGTGGGAGATCAACGAGGCGTTCTCCTCCGTCGTCCTCCGCGCCCAGCGCGAACTGAACATCCCCGACGAGAAGCTCAACATCAACGGCGGCGCCATCGCCATGGGCCACCCGCTCGGCGCGACCGGCGCGATGATCACCGCGACCGCCGTCGACGAGCTCCACCGCTCCGGGGGCCGCTACGCCCTCATCACCCTCTGCGTCGCCGCCGGCATGGGCGTCGCCACCGTCATCGAGCGGGTCTGACACGCCCCGTCACCAGACACCCCCACCCGTCACCTCCGAAGGAGACAACACCATGAGCGACAACATGATCACCTGGGATCTGGGCAGCGACGGCGTGCTCACCCTCACCATGGACGACCCGAACCAGCCCGTGAACACCATGAACGCGCTGTTCGCCCCGTCCCTCCACGAGACCGTGGACCGCCTCGCCGCCGCCGTCGAGGCCGGCGAGGTCACCGGGGTCATCCTCACCTCCGCGAAGAAGACGTTCTTCGCCGGCGGCGACCTCAAGGACATGATCACCGCCGGCCCGGACGACGCCCAGGCCATCGCCGAGAACACCGACGCCATGAAGGCGGACCTCCGCCGCCTCGAGACCATCGGCGTGCCCGTCGTCGCCGCGCTCAACGGCGCGGCCCTCGGCGGCGGCCTCGAGATCGCCCTCGCCTGCCACCACCGCATCGCCACCGACGCCAAGGGCGCGAAGTTCGGCCTCCCCGAGGTCACCCTCGGCCTGCTCCCCGGCGGCGGCGGCGTCACCCGCGTCACCCGCCTCCTCGGCCTCCAGGCCGCCCTCACCAAGGTCCTCACGACCGGCCGCCAGTTCTCCGCCGAGGGCGCCCTCAAGCAGGGACTTGTCGACGAGGTCGTCCCCGCGGACCAGCTCCTCGACGCCGCCCGCGCCTGGCTCGCCACCGACCCCGAGCCGGTCCAGCCGTGGGACCGCAAGGACTACCGCGTACCCGGCGGCACCCCGACCACCCCGAAGCTCGCGGCGATGCTGCCGTCGTTCCCCGCGAACGTCACCAAGCAGATCAAGGGCGCGCCGATGCCCGCCCCGAAGGCGATCCTCTCCGCCGCCGTCGAGGGCCTGGCCCTCAAGCGCATCGAGGACGCCACCGCCGTGGAGACCCGCTACTTCGTCGACCTCGTCACCGGCCCGACGGCGAAGAACATGATCAACGCGTTCTTCTTCGACATCCAGCACTGCACCGGCTGCGGCTCCCGCCCGACCGCCGAGGACGGCACCCCCTTCGAGCGGACGACGTTCCGCACCGTCGGCGTCGTCGGCGCCGGGATGATGGGCGCGGGCATCGCCTACGCCTGCGCCCGCGCGGGGATGGACGTCGTCCTCAAGGACATCTCCACCGAGGCGGCGGAGAAGGGCAAGAACTACTCCGAGAAGCTCGAGGAGAAGGCCCTCGCCCGCGGCAGGACCACCGAGGAGAAGTCGAAGGCCCTCCTCGACCGCATCACCCCGACCGTGGACTACGCCGACCTCGCGGACGTCGACCTCATCATCGAGGCCGTCTTCGAGAACACCGAGCTCAAGCACAAGGTCTTCGCCGAGATCCAGGCCGCCGTGCCGGACACCACCGTCCTCGGCTCGAACACCTCCACCCTGCCGATCACCGGCCTCGCCGAGGGCGTCGACCGGCCGGAGGACTTCATCGGCCTGCACTTCTTCTCCCCCGTCGACAAGATGCCCCTCATCGAGATCATCTCCGGCGAGAAGACCGCCCCGGCGACCCTCGCGAAGGCCCTCGACTTCGCCAAGCAGATCCGCAAGACCCCCATCGTCGTCAACGACTCGCGCGGCTTCTACACCTCCCGCGTCATCAGCCTGTTCCTCGACGAGTCCCTGCGGATGCTCAGCGAGGGCATCGACCCGGCGGTCATCGAGGCCGCGGGCCGCCAGGCCGGCTACCCCGCCCCGCCGCTGCAGCTCGTCGACGAGCTCAACCTCAAGCTCGTCCGCAAGATCAACGCGGAGAACACCGCCGCCGCCGAGGCCGCGGGCGCGTCCGTCAACGACGGCGGCGTCACGGCGATCGTCGACAGGATGCTCGACGAGTACGACCGGCCCGGCAAGCTCGAGGGCCGCGGGTTCTACGAGTACGACGAGGACGGCCACCGCGCCGGACTGTGGCGCGGCCTGTGGGACGAGCTCGGCGCCGGCACCGTCACCGTCCCCGACGGGGAGACGACCGTCGCCGGCTCCGGGCTCGACACCGCCCACGGCGACGGCCCGCTGCTCATCGACCTCATCGAGCGGATGCTGTTCATCGAGGCGCTGGAGACGCAGAAGTGCGTCGACGAAGGCGTGGTCGTCGAGGACGCCGACGCGAACATCGGGTCCATCATGGGCATCGGCTACCCCGCCTGGACCGGCGGCACGCGCCAGTACATCAGCAACTACGTGCGGCCCGCCGCCGCGCCGCTGCCCGAGGGGGCCGGCGCGGACTACCCGACGACCGGTCGCGAGGGCTTCGTCGCCCGCGCCCGGGAGCTGGCGGAGCGCTACGGCGACCGCTTCGCGCCGATGAGCTCGCTCACGGCGTAGCGGCGCGCGGGGGGGGGGCGCGGCTCTCGGGGGGGCGCAGCACGGGGGGCGCTGGGCGGCGCGGCGCACGTCAGCAACTGGCAGCCCCGGGTCAAAAAACGCCCGAAAAATGACCCGCCACTGCCAGTAGCCCACACAGCCGGCGACCAGCACGCCGCCATCGAGTTCAGAGCGGTTTCGTACGCAGCCGTGCGCCGGCTGATGCCGGCCGCCGCCGCACCGTGACGTAGAGTGACCGGGTCAATTCCCCCACGTCCGCTCCCCGGTCACCGGCGCAGGGGCGCCCCCGGCACCCGACCGGCGCCGCGACACGAAAGGCCCCATGCTCTCCTCACTCGTCGACTCCGTCGTCTCCCTCGTGGACACCTTCGGGGGCCCGGGCGTCGGCCTGGCGATCCTCGCCGAGACCGTCCTCCCGTTCATCCCCAGCGAGGTCATCCTCCCGCTCGCGGGGTTCACGTCCACGCAGGGGCAGATGAGCGCGTGGAGTGCGTTCATCTGGGCGACGGTCGCGTCGACGGTCATGGGGTACATCCTGTACTGGGTCGGCGCGGCGATCGGCGCGGTGCGGCTGCGCCGGTGGGCGGACCGGATGTGGCTGACGGAGGCGGCCGACGTGGACCGGGCGTTGCGCTGGTTCGACCGTTTCGGGTCCGCGTCGGTGCTCATCTGCCGGATGCTGCCGGGCCTGCGGGTGCTCATCTCCGTGCCGGCGGGGGTGCACCGGATGCCGCTGGTGCGGTTCGGTGTGCTCACGACGGTCGGGAGCATCGTGTGGAACGCGGCGTTGATCTGGCTGGGGATCGCGCTCGGTGAGAACTGGCACCGGGTGTCGGACACCATCGAGAAGTACTCGGTGTGGTTCTACCTCGCCTGCGCGGTGGCGGTGGTCGCGGTGCTCGTCGTGCTCGTGCGCCGGGCGGTGCGTCGCCGCGCCCGGCCGGTTGCGGGGACCGTCCCGGGGGACGACGCCGCCTCCCCCCGCGACGACGCCTGACCGGTCCCCCACGCCCCCGCGGCGGGGCGGTGCCCCGGCCCCGGCCCCCCGTGTTCTCCGGGGGCCGGGGCCTTGTTGTCCGGGGTGCTCAGACCCCGCTGCATGTCCGGGGCGCTCAGGCCCCGGCGGTCTCCAGGAGCGCCTCGACGGCGAGCTTCCCGAGCGCGTTCGACGCCAGCGGGCTGTCCCCGGTGACGAGGTTCCGGTCCCGGTGGACCGTCCCGGCCATGTCGTCGTTGACGATCGTCAGCCCCTGCTTCTCCAGCTCCTCGGCGACGTACCACCGCATGTGCCCGGGGAGGTAGCCGATCTCGACGTTCGCCCCACGGTCGAGCGCGTCCGGGAAGACGCACACGCTGTAGCCGTCGAACCGGGACGCCCGGCCCCGCCCGGAGGCGAGGAGCGCGGCGGGACCGTGGCACAGGGTGACGACGACGCGCTCCCGGTCCTGCGCCCAGTCGAGGACGTCCTGGACGAGCGGGCTGTCCGGGAGGCCGAGCACCGCGCCGTGCCCGCCGGGGATGAACACGGCGAGGTAGTCGGAGTCCTCGCCGAGCTCGTTGTCGACGACGTCCGCCAGCGACTTCGGCTCGCGGAACGACTCACGGAGCTGCCGGTACGTGTCGGAGACGGTCTCGTCCTCCGCCGGGAAGGCCCAGTGCTCGAACTTCGCGGGGGCGCCGGTCAGCGTCGCCACCTCGACACCGAACCCGGTGTCCATGAGGTGCCGGAGCGGGACGAGGGTCTCGACCGGGTGGTTGCCCGTGGAGAAGAACGCCCCCTCCTCGGTGTGGAGGTAGCGCTCCTCCGTCGCGATGACGAGGACCTTCCAGCGGCCACCGGTGTAGGCGCCCGGGTGCTCGGCGCCGTCGAAGTCGGTCCGCGGCGGGACGTACTGGCTGAGCGAGTACGGGGAGGGGAAGAAGGCCTCGTCCTCCGCGCGGTCGGGGGTGGGGGTGCGGTCCTGGGTGTCGGTCATGTCGGCTCCTCGGTCTCGGGTTCGGTGGTATGCAGCCGTCCACCCTACCTGTGGCACAGTCGGCTGTGCCGTGACCGGAAGAAACTCAGTCCTTGATCTCCGTTTTATGAAGTTGCTCGTCGAGATCCTCCGGATCGAGGTTCGCGGAGGAGAACGCGCTGGTCAACGGCAGTCTCAGTTCGAGGTCCGTGCCCGGGCACAATTCGATCTTCCCCTCGGAGAGGGTGAAATCGAGGACGTGACCGCCCCGCGTCCGGGCGTCGTCAATGAAATGGACGTGACACCCGGGGACGGAGATCATCTTCTCGTAGATCGGGGTGCGGAAGCCGGCGATGACGCCGGAGACGTCCGTGAACTCCTGCACGGCGTCGTCGTCCGTCGCCTCGGTCATCGGCCGGTACGGGCGCTCCTGGCGGACGACGGTGCGCGTCCGCACCGACGAGAACGTCCCGGTGATGCGCACGGCGTACATGTAGTTCGCCGACGGCGTCATGTCGTCGATGAACGCCGAGAGGTCGGCGCGCCGGATGTCCCGCGGCGCCCGGCGGCGGATGCGGGGGACGAAGTTCGTGGCGACGGCGTACGGGCTGCGGGCCCCGAGGTCCGCCCGCCGGGCCGTGCCGTCGTGGAGGAGCTGGTGGCACACGCCGTCGACGATGACCATCTCGCCGTCGAGGGCGTCGAACGTCCCGAGGCCGAAGTTGCCCTTGCCGAGGAGTTCACCGACGGTCATCTCGCCGTCGTAGATGCCGTCGAGCAGGGCGGTCATGAGGGAGTTCTGGAAGATCGTGTGGCGGGTGACAGGGCGGTCCGACATGCCCCCAGTCTGCCACCGCCCCCGTCGTCGGCCCCCCGACCCGGGGGCCCGGCCGTCACCCGGCCGTCCCCGGTCCCCCCGGGTGGCACCGCGTGGGGTGCGGGACGGAACCGCGCGGGGCCCGGCCGGCACCCGGCCGTCCCCGGTCCCCCCGCGCGGAACGGGCTACGCCGTCGGGGCCTGCCCGGCCTTCGCGGCGGCGACGCGCTCCTTGAGCGCCTCGAACTCGTCCCAGACCTCCTGCGGCACCTTCGGGCCGAGGAACCGCAGCCACTGCTCGTTGTCCGCGATGTCGTTCTCCCAGTCCTCCGGCGGCGCGCTCAGCGCCTCGCGGATGTCCGCCTCCGGCTCGGAGACGCCGTCGAGGTCGAGGTCCTCGTACCGGGCGGTGTGGCCGACGACCGTCTCGTCCGCGCCGACCCGCCCCTCGATCCGGTCGATGATCCACTTGAGGACGCGGCTGTTCTCACCGAAGCCGGGCCAGAGGAAGCGTCCGTCGTCACCCCTCCGGAACCAGTTCACGAGGAACACCTCGGGCATCCTGTCCCCGCCGCGGCGGCCCATCTCGATCCAGTGCTGCAGGTACTCGCCGGCGTTGTAGCCGATGAACGGCAGCATGGCCATCGGGTCGTGCCGGAGGGTGCCGACGCTCGCCTCCGCGGCGGCGGCCGTCTGGCCGGACGCGAGCGTCGCCCCGATGTACGTCGCGTGGTTCCACGACCGGGCCTGCGTGACCAGCGGCACCGTGTCCGGGCGGCGGCCGCCGAAGAGGATGGCGGACACCGGCACGCCCTTCGGGTCGTCGTACTCCGGCGCGGCGACCGGGCACTGGGAGATCGGCGTGCAGTACCGGGAGTTCGGGTGCGCGGCGAGGCCCTCGCTGTCCGGGGTCCACTCGTTGCCGAGCCAGTCGATGAGGTGGTCGGGCCGGTTCTCCAGGCCCTCCCACCAGACGCCGCCGTCGTCGGTGAGGGCGACGTTGGTGTAGATGTTGTTGCCCGGCTCGAGGGTCTTCATGGCGTTCGGGTTGGAGGCGTAGTTCGTGCCCGGGGCGACGCCGAAGAAGCCGTTCTCCGGGTTGACCGCGTAGAGGCGGCCGTCCTCGCCGAAGTGGAGCCAGGCGATGTCGTCACCGATGACCTCGGCGCGCCAGCCGGGGACGGTGGGCTGGATCATCGCGAGGTTCGTCTTGCCGCACGCGGAGGGGAACGCCGCGCAGATGTAGTACGCCTTGTCCTCCGGGGAGATGAGCTTGAGGATGAGCATGTGCTCGGCCAGCCAGCCCTCGTCGTGGGCCATCGCCGAGGCGATGCGCAGGGCGTAGCACTTCTTGGCGAGGATGGCGTTGCCGCCGTAGCCGGAGCCGTAGGACCAGATCTCGCGGTCCTCGGGGAAGTGGGAGATGTACTTCGTGTCGTTGCACGGCCACGTCGAGTCCTCCTCGCCCTCGGCGAGCGGGGCGCCGATGGAGTGCAGGCCCTTGACGAAGCCCCCGTCCGGCCCGATCTTCTCCAGCGCCTCGGAGCCCATGCGGGTCATGATGCGCATGGACAGCACGACGTACGGGGAGTCCGTGAGCTCGATGCCGAGCTTCGGGTCCGGGTCGGAGATCGGCCCCATGCAGAAGGGCACGACGTACATCGTGCGGCCCTTCATGCTGCCCCGGTAGTGCTCCCGCATCTCGGCGCGCATGGCGTCCGGGGCGGCCCAGTTGTTCGTCGGGCCGGCGCCCTCCTCCGTCTCCGTGCAGATGAAGGTGCGGGACTCGACGCGGGCGACGTCGCCGGCGTCCGAGCGGGCGAGGAAGGAGTTCGGCTGACGGTCCTCGTTGAGCTTCACGAGGGTCCCGTGCTCCACGAGCTGGTCGGTGAGCCGGTTCCACTCGGCGTCGGACCCGTCGCAGAACTCGACGGCGTCCGGCTGGCAGAGCTCGACGCACTCGCGGATCCAGTCCAGCAGCGCCGTGTTCTCGGTCGGGGGGGCGTCGGCAAGTCCGGGAATCGTCATCGTCATACTCCTGACGGTCAGAAAGTGGTTGTCGGGGTGATCGGGGCTATAGGGGGTGGGGTTCCACGGACCGGACCCCGGCACACGGGGAGGCCGACCGTCGAGACACCCCCAACACTAACCCCAACTCCCCTTCTCAACACATGTCCACACGGCAGCGTCCCAGATTTCGCCCGTAAAGGAGGGGTGATTCGGGGGTAGTGTGTGACCCGGATCTCTCCCGGGGGCGGGATGCCACCCGCCGGTCCCGGGGACGACGGCCGCACCGGGGGCCGCGGGGTCGCCGTCGGCACCGGCGGTGCCGGGGGCCGCGGGGTCGCCGTCGGGGGCGCCGGGCACGTCGGGGGCACCGTCAGCGCCGGCGGCACCGGGCACGTCGGGAACACCGGGGGTCCCCGGCAGCAGCCGCCGCCACGCGCTCCACGCGCCGCTGAACTCGACGACGGACGCGTGGTCGAGCACCCCGTCCCCGTCGGTGTCGGACAGGACGGACATCCCGCGCTCGTCCGTCAGCGTCACGGCGTCCTCCGCCGGGTCGACGAACACCCCCGTCCCCCCGGTCCCTCCCGTCGGGCCGAACCCGGTGTCCCCGGGCAGCCCCGTCCCCCCGGCGGGACCACCCCCACCGGGGTCGGCCTCCCACCCGTACCCGGGCAGGGCGCTGAGCCCCCGCCCCGGGTCACCGTCCGACCACCAGTCCGTCACATCACCCACGACGTCACCCACGACGTCACCCCCGATGTCACCCGCGATGTCATCCACGGCCGACCGCCTCCTCCGTCTCCGTCTCCGTGTCCGTCCGCGCCTGGTCAGGCGCCTGTTCCTGTGTCCGGTCCCGCATCTGCGTCTCCCCCGGCCCCTCCCGGTCCCCGGTCCCCACGTCGTGCCTCGTCCCCCGCGTCCCCCGCGTCCCCTGTGCCTCCCCCGGCCCCTCCCGGTCCCCGGTCCCCACGCCGTGCCCCGTCCCATGCGTCTCCCGTGTCCCCTGTGCCTCCCCCGGCCCCTCCCGGTCCCCGGTCCCCACGCCGTGCCCCGTCCCCGCGGCGGGCCACCCGGCGGCGACGGCGTCGGCCACCCGGGGGACCCGCAGCTGGACGACACACGCGGCGATCTGCGCGGACCACCGCTCCCGCCACGCCGCGACCTCCCGGGCGCGTCGTCGGGCGGCGGCCCGCTGCCGGTCCATCCACCAGCGCACCCCCGCCACGGCCCCGGTGACGACCAGCCCCACGACCACCGCGGCCCACACGGGGGCCCCGGCCCGGAGGACGGCCGCCCCGGAGGCCACGCCGCCCGCCATCGCCCCGGTCCCGGTCACGACGGCACCCGTCAGCGGCGACGGCCCCTCCGCCCCCGCGGCACCGTGACCGGCGGACGCGCCGGCCCCGGTCGCGACGGCCCCGGTCGCACCACCGCCACCGGCACCGGCACCGTTAGCACCACCACCGCCAGCACCACCGCCGCCACCGGCACCACCAGCACCGCCGCACGCCCCACCACCCGGCGCGGGCAGCGGCGGCACCGCCACCCCGTGGGCCAGCACGGTCCGCCGCAGCGCCGCCGCCATGACCGCGTCCGGGTCGGCGCAGCGGCCCTCCACCCACGCCCGGGCGACGTCCCGGCACGCCCGCTCACCGTCGATCCGCACGGCGATCCGCACCCGTTCCAACCGGTCGGCGTCCGCCCGGCGCGCGTCGGCCACCCACCGCCCCCGGTCGACCCACAGGTCGCCGACGACCACGTTGACCGTCGCCGGGGTGCACACGACCACACCGGGCTCCGCCGGCGGGGGCGGAGGCGGGGAGGCGGCGTCGTCCCCCGTGACGGCGACGACGCACACCCCCATCGCGTCCCGGACGGCGCGGACCACCTCCAGCTCCTCCTCCCCCAGCCGCGGGACGACGGCGACGACCCCGTCGACGCCCTCCCCCGGCCCCGCACCCGGCCGCACCCGGCACCCCCGGACCGTCGCCGAGAGACGGTCGACGGACATCCTGTCCGGTCCGATGACCGACACAACCCTCACAGCAGTTCCCCCTCACCCCGTCGTCTGCAACAATGACTGGGATGTCTACCCCCCATAGTGTTCCTCAGGATGATACGGGAAAGGCGCCCCGCGCGGGGCGGCCCCCGCAGACGGACTTCGCCGACGGCCGGGACTACCCGCGACTCGGCGCGTTCAGCTTCCGCCGCGGCACGCTCACCGACAACCAGGAGCGGACGTGGCGCGACCACTGGCCGCACCTCGGCCGGGACCTCGGCGACGAGGTCGTCGACATGACGGAGTGGTTCGGCCGCGAGGCCCCGACCATCGTGGAGATCGGGTCCGGCACGGGCACGTCCACCGCCGCGATGGCCCCCGTCGAACCCGACCACAACATCGTCGCGGTGGAGATCTACCGGCCCGGCCTGGCGAAGCTCCTCGGCGCGTGCGTGCGCGGGGACATCACGAACATGCGGATGATCAAGGGCGACGGCGTGGAGGTCCTCCAGCGGATGATCGCCCCGGGGTCGCTCGACGGCGTGCGGATCTTCTTCCCCGACCCGTGGCCGAAGGCCCGCCACCACAAGCGGCGCATCATCCAGTCCGGCCCGCTGCACCTCATCGCGTCGCGGCTCCGGCCCGGCGGGATCCTCCACGTGGCGACCGACCACGCGGAGTACGCGGAGTGGATCACCGAGCTCGTCGACGTCGAGCCGGAGCTGGAGTACCTCGGCTGGCCGGCCGACGTCCCCGTGCTCACCGACCGCCAGGTCGTGACGAAGTTCGAGGCCAAGGGGATCGACAAGGACCACACGATCACCGAGTACCTCTGGAGGAGACGATGAGCAGACTGCTTCTGGTGTGGGACGCACCGAACCTGGACATGGGGCTCGGCGCGATCCTCGGCGGCCGCCCCACCGCCGTCCACCGCCCGCGGTTCGACGCCGTCGGCCGCTGGCTCATCGGCCGCGCCCGGGAGCTCGGCGGGGAGACGGCGGCGGTCGCCGCCGAGGGGGACGACGGGCACCTCCCCGACGGGGCCGTCGAGCCGGAGGCGACCGTGTTCACGAACGTCGTGCCGGGCACCGCGGAGAACATCCGGCCGTGGATCGAGGCGCTGCGCAACGTCGGCTTCGCCGTGTTCGCCAAGCCGAAGCTCACGGACGACTCGGACGTCGACCCGGACATGCTCGCGCACATCCGCGCCCGCCACGAGGAGGGCACGCTCGCCGGCGTCGTCGTGGCCAGCGCGGACGGGCAGAACTTCCGCCTGCCGCTCGAGGAGCTCGCGCAGGAGATACCGGTCACGGTCATCGGCTTCCACGAGCACGCGACGTGGGCGGTGGACAACGAGCACCTGGAGTTCGTCGACCTCGAGGACATCCCGGACGTCTTCCGCGAGCCGCTGCCGCGGGTGAACCTGGACTCGCTGCCCGAGGGCGGCGCGTGGCTGCAACCGTTCCGCCCGCTGTCGGCCCTCATGGGGTAGACGGCACGGCACCACCCCACACGGCCGGCGCGACCGCCGACCACGACCGCACACGGCCACGACGGCCGGGAAGGCTAGGAAGGCACAGACCATGTTCTCCACCTGGGGCTCCGTCGCCTACAGATTCCGCCGGGTCATCCCCGTCATCGTCATCGCGCTCGTCGCCCTGCTCTACGGCGTCCTCGGCACCCAGCTCGACGACCGGATGAGCCAGGAGGGCTGGGACGACCCGGGCAGCAAGTCGACCCGCGCGGCGCAGATCGAGCAGGACATCTTCGGGCGCGACGACTCCGGCGACGTCATCGTCCTCGTCACCGCCGACCGGCCGGGCGTCGTCGACTCCCCCGCCGTCCGCGACAGCATGACCCGGCAGCTCACCGGGCTCGCCGCGGACCACCCGGACCAGATCTCCCACGTGGTCAGCTACTTCGAGCGCGCGCAGAAGGAGATGATCACCCCCGACGGCACCTCCGCGTTCGCGGCCGTCGGCCTCCGGGGCGTGGACCAGGACGTGCTGCGGAACTTCCGGGCCGTGGAGGACGACCTCCGCGCGATCCACGTCGACGGCGCGACCGTGGAGATCGGCGGGGCGACCGCCGTCGCCGACGCCCTCGACGAGGGCATGTCCAGTGACATCAGCCGCGCGGAGCTCTTCGGCCTGCCGGCGGTGGCCGTGCTGCTGCTCCTCGTCTTCGGCGGGGTCGTCGCGGCGTGGATGCCGCTCATCGTGGGGGTGCTCTCGATCCTCGGGTCGATGGGCGTGCTCGCGGTCCTCGCGAACGTCGTCGAGGTCAACGTCTTCGCCCAGTCCGTGGTCACCCTCCTCGGCCTCGGCCTCGCGATCGACTACGGGCTGTTCATGGTCTCCCGGTTCCGGGAGGAGCTCGCGGACGGCCAGGACGTGCCGACGGCCGTGCGGAACACGACGGCGACGGCGGGCAAGACGGTCGTCTTCTCCGCGGCGATGGTCGCGGTGGCGCTGTCGGGCCTGCTCATCTTCCCGCAGGCGTTCCTCAAGTCCGTGGCCTACGGCGCGGTGTCCGCCGTCGCCCTCGCCGCGGTGCTGTCCGTCGCGGTGCTGCCGAGCATCTTCGCGATGCTCGGCCCGAACATCGACCGCTGGTCGTGGAAGCGGCACCACCGGACGCGGCAGGAGACGGTGGACTCCTTCTGGGGCCGGCTGCCGGTGTTCGCCATGCGGCACAAGTGGGTCGTGACCGTGGGGGTGTGCGCCCTGCTCCTCGCGCTGACCGCCCCGCTGGCGGGCATCCGCTTCGGCGGCATCAACGAGTCCTACCTGCCCCCGCAGCAGCAGACGCGCGTCGCCCAGGACCACTTCAACGACCGTTTCCCCACGTTCCGCACGGACCCGGTGAAGCTCGTCATCGAGGGGGACAACGCGGCCGTGGCCTCGGTGTACCGGAAGACGCGGGCGGTGGAGGGGCTCACGGGCCCGTTCCAGGTCTCGCGTCCGACGAAGGAGGGGACGACGGTCCTCTCCGCGGGCATCACCGACCGGGACGACAACGACCGCATCGTGAAGCAGCTGCGGGACATCGGCCGGTCGGTCCCGGGGGCGACGGTGCACGTCGCCGGCACCCCGGCGATGGAGGTGGAGTCCGTCGAGGCGTTGCTCGACCGGCTGCCGTGGATGCTGCTCTACATCGTCGCCGCGACGTTCATCCTGCTGTCCCTCGTCTTCGGGTCGGTGATCCTGCCGGCGAAGGCGGTCATCATGAACATGCTCGGCACGGGCGCGACGCTGGGCGTGCTCACCGCGCTGTTCGTCGACGGCGTCGGTTCGACCCTGTTCTCCTTCACCCCGGGGCCGCTCATGAGCCCGGTGCTCGTGCTCATCGTCGCGATCGTCTACGGCCTGTCGACGGACTACGAGGTGTTCCTCGTGTCGCGGATGGTCGAGGCCCGCGCCCGTGGGGCGACGACGCCGCAGGCCATCCGCTTCGGCACGGCGACGACCGGCGGGATCATCACCGCGGCGGCGCTCATCATGATCGTCGTGTGCGGGGCCTTCGGGTTCTCCTCGATCGTCATGATGAAGTACATCGCCTTCGGCATGATCGCCGCGCTGCTGCTCGACGCGACGATCATCCGCATGCTGCTCGTGCCCGCGGTGATGTACCTCCTGCGGGAGGACTGCTGGTGGGCGCCCCGGTGGGTCCGCGTGCTGTCCGAGCACGTCGGGCACCACGAGCAGCTCGCGCCGCCCGCCGGCGCGCCCGGGGGCTTCGCCGGTGCCGGGGCCGGGACCGCAGCCGGTGCCGGGGCCGCTGCCGGTGTCGGTGCAGGTGCCGACGCGGGGACCGCCCCCACGACCGCCGCCTCCCCCGCGGGCGCGGCCGCCGGACCGGCCGGGACCACTGGGACCGCCGTGTCCACCGGTGACCGCACCGGTGACCGCACCGCGGACCGCACGGGCGCGCGGCGCACGGGTGTGCCCGTGCAGACGATCCTCGACTCGATGGAGCACGAGCGGCTCCCCCAGCGGATCGCCGCCGCCGAGGGCCGGGCCGCCGCCCCGGGCAGTGCGGACGGTGCAGGCGGCGCAGACAGCGCCGACGGCGCAGGGAGCCCGGCCACCACGGACACCACCGCCACCGTGGGCACCGCCGCCACCGTGGGCACCGCCCGCGCGCTCCGCGTCCGCCGCGGCGAGCGCGAGGGCGCGGTCAGCGTGGAGGAGATGGTCCGTCGCGTCCGGTCCGGCGTGACCGGCACCACCGGCACGACCGGCACGACCGGCACCACCGCCACCACCGGCACGGACACCCCGCGCGGGGACGCCGGCACCGGGGAGGGCTCCGTCGACCCCTCGACCCCCGCCACCCCCGCCGACCGGACCGGGCGCACCGACCCGTCGACCCCCGACCACAGCCCCACGTCCGGGGACGGCCGTCACTAGTGGCCCCCGGCATCGAGATCCGCCGCTCCCGGTGGAGACGTGTCGTCCGCGCCCTGCGTGACCCCTGGGTGCGGACGCTCCTCGCCGTCGTCCTCCTCGCCCTCGCGGCGTTCCTCCTCCGCGACCAGAAGCACTTCCTCGCCGAGGGCTGGGCGACGCTCGCCCGCGCGAACAACTGGTACCTCGCCGGCGCGGTCATCGCGATGGCCCTGGCGATGGTCACGCAGGCCGAGGTCATGGTCGTGCTCCTGCGGACCGCGGGTGTCCGCGTGGCGCGGGGCGTGGCGAACGCCCTCGGCCTCGCCGCGAACTCGTGGTCGCTGACCTTCCCCGGCGGCCCGGCGATCTCCGCGGCGATGATCTTCCGCGAGCAGCTGAAGTGGGGGGCCACGCCCGTCATCGCCAGCTGGTACATGGTCCTGTCCGGGGCGTTGTCCGCCGGGGGCATGGCGCTGCTCGGCCTCGGGGCCGTGTTCTTCCTCGGCGCGCGTGTCCAGCCGCTCACCCTGGCGATCTCCCTGCTCGTGCTCGTCGTGCTGGCCTGGGCGACGAACTGGGCGGCGACGCACCCCCGCGCCGTCGAACGCCGGCTCCTCGCCGCGCTCACCGCGTTCAACCGGCGGCGCGGCGCCGCCGACGACCGGTGGCACGACCGGATCCGCGCCTTCACCGAGCAGCTCAGCGCCGTGCAGCTGCCGCTGCCCCGGCTCACCCTCGCGATGGTGTGGTCGCTGCTCAACTGGATCGCGGAGATCGCCTGCCTGCTCCTCGCCATCGAGGCCGTCGGGGGGACGCCGCCGGTCGCGGCCGTCGTCCTCGCCTTCCTCGCCGCGAAGCTCGTGGGGCAGGCGCCGGTCACCCCGGGCGGGTTGGGTCCGGTGGATCTCGCGTTGACGACGATGCTCGTCAGCGTCGGGGCGATGCCGTCCGCGGACGCCCTCGCGGCGGTGATCCTCTTCCGGATGGTGAGCTTCGCCCTCCCCGCCGTCGTGGGCTGGCTCGTGTTCCTCGCCATGTTCATCGCCCGGTCCCACCGCGGCGGCACCCGCCGTCGCGGGGAGGCCTGACGGCGTCGACCCCCTCCTCCGGCCCGCCCCTCCCGCCCACCCCCTCCCGCCCGGCACAGACCGCGCACACGCGGCGTCGTCCCCCCCTCCCCCGGAGACGCGGCGTCGTCTCCCCTCCCCCGGACACGCGGCGTCGTCTCCCCTCCCCCGCACACGGCACCGCCCCGACCTGGCCCGACCCCGGGACGCATGGTCCGGGGCGGCCCACGTCGGGGCGGTGCCGTCAGTACTCCGCAGACGACCGGGCGCGCGGGCCCGGTCCCCCCGGGCCATGCTGAACGGCCCGGGGATGGTACCCGGCCGGTGGTCCCGGCCGGTGTGGCCGGTGGTCCCGGCCGGTGGTGCCTACTTCACGGCGCCGTCGGTGACCTCGTCGATCCAGGGCTTGAGGCCGTGGAGGGTGACGAAGTAGGAGTCGACGGCGTTCGCCTCGGAGAACATGCCGATGAGCTTGCCGTCCTTGAAGACGGGCGCGCCGGTGTAGCGGTTGGTCTGCATGCCCTCGGTGATGCCGCGGCCCTGCTCGAGCTTCGGGCCGCGGAAGGCCACGGTGCCCTTGCCGCCGTTGTCGTCGACGGAGAGCACGGGGATGGACCACGCCTCGGGGCCGTTGTCGGTGTAGACCATGACCTGCACCGTGTCGCCGACCTTCGGGGTCTCGTCGGAGATCTCGGCGGAGGGCTGGCGGGTCGGGCTGTCGAGCTCGACGAGCCCGGACGCGACGCTGCCCTTCTCCAGGTTGCCGTGGTAGGTCTCCTTGATGTCGCTGGACCAGCCCTCGGGGAAGGACGCGGTCTTCGCGGTGCGGATCTCCTGGCTGTCACCGGTCGTGCAGGTGGAGTCCGTGAGGACCCACGTCGGCGCGATCTGGACGCCGTGGCAGCGGGTGAGGCCGTCGAGGTAGCTCACCGTGGCGACGCCGAGGCCCTCGGGCATCGGGGAGACGGTGACGTCGCCGGCGGCGGACGAGGAACCGTGGGTGTGGCCGTGGTCGTGGTCGTGGGCGAGGGAGCCCGCGAGCTGGGACGAGCCGGCGGCGACGTCGTCGGAGGACGGGGCGGGGTGGGCGGACGCCGGGCCGGCGAGGACCGCGGCGGCGGTGAGGCCGGCGAGGGCGAGGGCGACGGGACGGACGATTGTGCGTGAACGGGTCATGCAGACATCTCCTACTTGTTGAAAGTCATGTTCATTTAAGAACCTAGCCCCTCTCGGACACCTGTGCCGGACGGGCCGGCCGCCGACACCCCCGTCGTCGCCGTCGTCCCAGGTCAGCGCACACCCGGACCCGACCGTGACGGACCCCCCGACCCGACCCGGCGTTATGCTCGACGGTATGTCTGAATCCGCGCAACCCGATCACCCCGATCGCACCGACCACCCGGCCCGCCCCGCGCGCACCGACCGCACCGGCACCCCGGACGCGGCCGCGCCCACCCTGCTCACGGCCGGTCTGAGCCGGGGGGCGGCCGTCGCCGCGGACGTCATCGCCGTCCTCGTCTTCGCCCTCCTGGCCCGGATCGCGCACAACTCCCCCGAGCTGCCGCTGTCCGTCGGCGGCTGGATCAGCACCGCCTGGCCGTTCGTCCTCGGCACGCTCATCGCGTGGGGGCTGCTCGCCGCCGGGGTCCTCCGGCCCGCCCGGGGCACGGTCGTGCTCATCTGGCTGTCCACCGTCGTCGTCGGTCTCGTCGTGTGGGGCATCCGGCACACCCAGGTCCCCCACTGGTCCTTCATGATCGTCGCGGCCGTCACCTCCGCGATCCTGCTGTTCGGGTGGAGGCTCATCTCCGCCCGGCTGCACCGGCGCCCGTGACCCGCCCCGGCGACGCGGGCCTCACCCCCGCCGACCCCGGATACCGCCGACTCACCGTCGGGGCCCTGTGCGCGGGCCTCGCCAGCTTCTCCGCCCTCTACGCCACGCAGGCGCTCCTGCCGACGCTCACCGACCGCCTCGGCGTCACGCCGGCCACCGCCGCGCTCACCGTCTCGGCGACGACGGGGGCGCTCGCGCTCGCCGTCGTCCCCGCGGGCATCCTCGCCGAGCGCATCGGCCGCCGCCGCACCCTCCGGTGGTCCGTCCTCACCGCGACCGCCCTCACGATGCTGCTCGCCCTCGCCCCCGGGATCCGCACCCTCATCGTCCTCCGGGCCGTGCAGGGTGTCGCCGTCGCCGGGGTGCCCGCGGTCATCATGGTCCACCTCACCGAGGAGGTCGACCGGGCGCACCTGCCGGCGATCATGGGCCGCTACGTCGCCGGGACGACCGTCGGCGGGCTCATGGGGCGGCTCATCCCCTCCGGGGTGCTCGCCGTCGCCGACTGGCGGGCCGCGCTGCTCGTCAGCGGCGCGGTCGCGTTCGTCGCGGGCGTCGTGTGCGCCCGGGCGCTCCCCGCGCAGCGCCGCTGGGACCCGGACCGGGTGGACCTGCGCGCCGAGGTCGCCGCGTTCCGTCGGCACTGGGCCACACCCCGGCTCGCCGCCCTGTTCGTCCTCCCCTTCCTCCTCATGGGCGTCTTCGTCTCCCTCTACAACTTCCTCGGCTACCGCCTCGGCGACCGGTTCGGCCTGCCGGAGGCGCTCGCCGGCCTCGTGTTCGTGCTCTACCTCTCCGGCACGTGGTCCGCGGCCCGGGCGGGGGCGTTCGTCGAGCGTTTCGGCTCCGGGCGCGTGACCGTCGCCGGGTCGGCGGTCGGGGTCGTGGGGCTGCTCGTCCTCCTCCTGCCGTCGGTGGTGACGACGGTCCTCGGCGCGCTGCTCGTCACCGCCGCGTTCTTCGCGGTGCACTCGACGGCCTCCGCGCTCGTCGGGCGGACGGCCCGGCGGGACCGGCCGGAGGCGTCGTCGATGTACGTGATGTGCTACTACGTGGGGTCGTGCGTCATCGGGTGGAGCTCCGGGCACGTCCTCGACCTCGGGTGGTCCGCGCTGGTCATCTGGCTGACGGTCCTCCAGGCGGCCGCCCTGCTGCTCTGCGTGTGGCTCGCGTCCACATCTGGTACACAGGTCCGGGAACGGTCGGGGGACTGACGGGCCACGCGGTCCGACGGCCCCCCGCCGGCCGGTCACCGGCGCCCGGTTCCCCGGGTCGCAGCACCCTCCGACCACTGTTTTCCCGGCGATTTCACGCCGTTTTCCCGCGGGCGGGCCGCGTCGGGTTAGCATGAGGGCTAGTTAGGGCCTGAAAAACTAACTACCACCGGATGCAGCGGTCAATGACCCTTCCTGCCCCTGCGCCCCCGGAACCACGTCACACGACCACGTCACACGACGACGTTCGCACAGGAGACACATCATGGGACACATCAGACGACTGCGGTTCGCCGGCATCATGGCCGTGGGCCTGCTCACGGCCGGCGGCATGGGGGTCGCCATGGCCCAGGGCGGCATCGCCGCCAACCTCGCCCTCTCCAACACGATCTTCACGCAGCAGGTCGGCGGGCTCGAAGGCAAGGGCTTCACCCTCTTCGTGGACAAGGAGAGCATGGAGAGCGGGGACATCGCCGTGTCCCGCCTCCGCATCTCCGACGCGACGGTGACGGACATGTGCATGTCCGCGCCGATCAAGATCCCCGGCGTCGGCGACAAGAAGTTCCAGATGTTCGTCCCCGGCGCGGGGACGACGGCGACGAACCTCGTCATCGGTGCGAAGGACATGGCCGGTTCCCTGACGCTGACGAAGCCGCAGATCGGCGTGGACGCCCAGCAGCTGTCCGACCAGGCCCAGCCGGGCTCGTTCGGCCTGACGTCCCAGACGGTCGAGGCGGTCAACCAGACGATCCACGCGTCGTCCATCGCCGCCGACAAGCTCACCGCCGCCGGCGGCCAGATCTCGATCGTGGACAGTGACGGCGGTGAGTGCTGACCCCTCAGCAACACCCCGCCCCACCGACGGCACGCCCGCTGACGGCACGCCCGCCGACGGCGTCCCCACCGACCGGGTGACCCCGGACACGGGGACGGCCCTCGACACGACGGAGGTCGACGGCCGGCCGGTCCCGGACGCCACGGACGCCACGGAGGCCCCGGAGACCGACGGCGCCGCGCCGGCGGCCGGGACGACCGCCGCCGCGCCGTCGCTCGAGCGGACGAACCGCGGGTTCACCCGCTGGCGCCGGTCGCGGCCCTTCGGCGCCGGCCTGCTCATGATCCTCGCGGGTGCCGTCATGCTCATGCCGGCCTACCTGTCGCTCGAGATCTCGAACATCAAGGTCCAGATCTCGACGATGTCGGGGGTCTCGACGCTGCTCATCGGCATCCTCCTCATCGTCTGCGGACTCATGACGTGGTTCCGCGGCGAGGGGCGCATCCTCACCGGCGTCACGGCGATGATCCTCGCGATCGTCGCGCTGCCGACATCGAACCTCGGCGGCTTCCTCCTCGGCACGATCCTCGCCCTCATCGGCGGCGCCCTCGCGCTGTCGTGGACGGAGTCGGAGCGGTCGCGGGACCGCCGACGCCGCGCCGACGCGCAGGCCGCGGCCCAGGCCGACGCGCAGGCCGCGGCGCAGCCGGACGCCCCCGCAGGTCAGACCGCGGCGCAGTCCGTCCCGGCCGGCCGGGCCGCGGACGCCACCCCCGCCCCCGGCACGGACTGACCCCCCAAGTACAACCGGCCCCACGGCGACGGCCCCGCCCACCCCCCACAGGTGGACGGGGCCGTCGTCACGGAACCCGGTGGTGACGGCGGCGCACACGGCCCGCCGTCAGCGGCGCGGTCACGCGGTCGGCGCCTGGGCCTCCGCGTTCGAGCCCGTGGGCACCTCGGCGGTGCCGGTGAGGCCGCTGTCCGTCGTGACGGTGACGCGGTAGACGTCACCGCCGTCGTCGGGCGCGCCGATGGACGTCGGCAGCGTGAGCTCGCCGGTGAGCACCGCGGCATCCGCCGCCGGGAGGAGCTCACCCTCCACACCGAAGTTCGTCGTGACGTGGGCGTGGGCGTCGTCGCCGCCGGGGGCGGCCGTGACGGCGAGGGACCCGCCCGGCTTGAGCAGGCCGTCGACGGTGACACCGGTCGTGCCCGCGGCCTCGTCGGCCGTCGGGAGCGACGCCGGGTCGACGGCCGGGGCGGCCGGGGCCTCGACGACCGCCGGGGCCGGGTCGGCCGCCGGGGTCTCGGCACCGGCGACGGCCCCGCCGGCGACCCCGCCGAGGCCGAGGGCCAGCGCGGCGGCGGCGCCGGTGCCCGCCAGGATGCGGCGGGTGCGGGTCGCGCGGGTGGTACGGGTGGTGGACGTCATCGTGGCGTCGGTCATGATGTGATCCTCGCTCTCTGCTCTGTGGTCGTCCGGTCGTGCGGCCGGTGGGGTCCGGGGACCCCGTCGCCCGGTCCCGGCCCGGTCGGGGTGACCCGTCCGGCGGGCACCGGGGCGGTGCGGCCGCGACCGCGGCTCTCCGTCGCGGTCTGTTGTGTCTGTGACGGGAACGGCCCCGGCGTTACAGGGGCGGTGCGGATCCCGGCGCGGATCCCGGCGCGAGCAGCGGCCACCCCGGGCCGGTCCGGGCCGGTCACCGCAGGTCAGCTCCGGTCCCGGAGCGACCGGACGGTCAGTGGCACGTCATGTCGTACGTGCGCGCGTCCGCGCCGGCCCCGCCGGCCGGCTCCCCCGCCCCGGCCGCGTCCCCCGCCCCGGCGCCCGGGTCCGCGGGGTCGCGGGCGGCGTCGTCCCCCTCCACCCGCAACCGGGTGTAGACGGTGAGGTTGTAGCCGCAGGACCGGCGGGTGTCGGCCGTGACCCGCACCCGGTGCGGGCGGACGGTGCTGTCCGCGCACGACGGGTCGCAGTCGTTGGCCCATTCCGTGCCGGTGGCCGTGGCCCGGGGCGACCCCCACCCGGTCCACGTGAGGTCGCTGAGCCGGTCGTTGTTGTCGCCGCAGGCGAGGCTCACCGACCGCGGCCCCTCGGTCCCGACGACGTTGACGCAGTCGACGATCCCGGCGGCGTCGACGGTCGTCGTCACCCCGTCGGCGACGAGCCCCCGGACCTGCGTCAACTGCCCGGTCGCGGGGAGGAACGTCATGTCGAGCCCGCTCGGCCCGTTGGTCACGGTGGCGGTCGCGTCGTCCCCCGACCCCGGCCGGGCGGTGACGGTGTTGCCCGGCGCGTCGGCGACGATGAGGTACAGCTCCCGCTGCTGGTCACCGGCGAGGCCCGGGGTGGTGAGGAGCCCGACGGCCCCGCGCACGACGTCGTCACCCCAGTGCGCGCGGATGAGCTCCGTGAGCCGCGCCCGGTCCGCCCCGGTCCGGCGCAGGTCGGCGAGGTCGATCTCCCCGGTCGGGGTGACGACCGCGGGGGTGCCCGCGGCGGCCTGCCGCTGCCGGGTGTCGGCGAGGGCGCGCAGCGCGGGGCTCAGGCGGTCGGTGGTGGTCACCGTGACGCGGGCCGTGCCGCCGTCGCGCCCGACCTGGGTCGTGGTGACGACGCTGCCCGTCGCGTCCGCGTCCGTCCGCCCCTGGTAGTCCCGCGCGGTGGGGGGCACGTCCCCGTCCGCGCGCCGGTCGACGGCCTGCGCGGTGGAGGTGAGCAGGTCCGCGGCGCCGGCCTCGGGGGTCGCGGAGTCGCGGAGCCCGGGGACGGCGACGACCGCGCCGACGACGAGGACCACGGCGGCCGCCGCCGCGAGCAGGCCGCGGGCCACCGGGGTGCGCCGGCGCGTCCCGGGTGCCCGGCCGTCACCGCCGGTCCGGCCGCGCAGGCGGCGGGCGCGCCGGTGGGCGTCGAGCGGCACGGGGGCATCGCCGGTGGCTCCACCGGACGGGACATCGCCGGTGGCGTCACCGGACGGGGCAGCGCCGCCGGCCCCACCGGCCGTCACGTCGCCGCCGGTCGCGGCCGCGCCGGCCGCCTCCCCGTCGAGGATCGCGGCGAGATCGCGCCCGGCCCGCTGTCGTTCCGCGGCGGACAGCGTCGTCCCCGGGACCGGGTTCGCGGCCCGGAGCCTGCCGAGGACGTCGCGGGGGTCACGGGCGTCGCGGGCGTCGTGCCCGTCCCCGCGACGCCGCCGGTCACCTGCCGCACTCCTGTGGTCGTCCATGTCTGTCCTGTCCTCTCGACCCATCCGTCTACCCGCCCGTCCCGTCGGCGCCGAGGGCCCGGGCGAGCCGGCGGCGCGCCCGGTGCAACCGCACCCGCGCGCTGCCCCGCGTCACCCCGAGCACCGTCGCGATGTCCGCCGGGTCCAGGTCCTCCCACGTGTGGAGGGTGAGGATCTCCCGGTCGGCCTCCGACAGGGTCCCCATCGCCTGGGCGACGTCGATGTGCAGGTCGACGGCCGACGCCTCGTCCGGCGAGGTCCCCCGCCGCCGTTCCCGTCCCGCGACGGCCTCCCGGGCGTCCCGGTCCCGCTCCCGGCCCCGGTAGAACTCCAGGACGACGTTGCGGGAGATGCCGTACAGCCAGGGCAGCGGTGCGCCCCGGAGGGACTCCCGGGTGGTCCACGCGCGGAGGAAGACCTCGGCCGCCATGTCCTGGGCCGTGGCCCGGTCCGACCGTCGCGTGAGGTACGCCAGGACCTGCCCGTAGTGCTCCTCGTAGACGGAGGTGAACCACCGGCGGTCCCGCCGTGTCCGGGTGTCGAGGGGAGGGGATGTCACCTGGTGCGGGCCTGTCGTGTCTCGGGGCACCCGCCCGGGGGCGGGGGCCGTGGGTACCGTGGGTCTCATGCTCGTGGGCACGGCGCGGACCGTGCCGCCCCGTGGGTCGCCGGGGGCGGGCCGCGGATCCGGTCCGCACCCGGCCACCGCACGGACTGTGACCGTGGCGGGCCGGGCGTTACACCCGGGTTCCGGGACCGGGACCGGGGCGGGGCGGGGCGGGGCGGGGGCGGGACGCCGACGCGGGGACGCCGGCGCGGCGCGGCGGGCGTCGTCGTCCTCCCCCGGTCCACTCCCCTCATCCTCCCCCCGGGTGGGGCGACCGGGGCGGGCCCGGGGTCCTCCGCGTGTCGCGGACCGCGCCCGGCCCCCGCCGCCGGAGGGGACGACGGCCCCCTTGTCGCAGGTCAGGAGGGTCGGAGCGGGGGCCTCGCGGGAGTCTGCGGCGAAACTGCCGATCAGCTGTGCGAATGCGGCCGTCCACGCTAAACTTGTTATTCCTCACAACGTAATGACCCGAAGGGCGAGCCATGACGAAGTTCCTCCGGACCGGCCGACGTCGGCACACCCTCGGCGTCGCCACCGCGGTCGTCGCCGCGGTGACGGCGCTCGGTGCCGGCACCGCGACCGCGACCGCGCAGATCCCGCCGCTGCCCGACCTCCGGGAGCTCCTCTCCCCGGGACAGGGGCAGACACCCCCGCCGTCGGGCCCCGGCGCCTCGGACGGTGACGGTTCCGCCCCGGCGGCGCCGGCCGCCCCCGCGTCACCCGGTGCCCCCGCCCCGGGCGACACCCCCGCCCCGCCGGCCCTGCCGCAGCTCCAGCTGCCGCAGCTGCCCCAGCTGCCGCCGCCCCCGGCGCTCCCGGCACTGCCCGCCCCCTCCCTCCCCCCCCCGGAGCTGTCGGGGATGGCGCTGCCGTCGATCGGCGGGCTCGACTTCGCACCCCCGGGCCCGATCCCGGACATGATCACCCCCACCGGGGAGACGTACACGGTGCAGTCGGACTCGACGGCCCTGCTGGGCAACGTCAAGCTCTCCTACGTCAGCATCGACACGATGCAGGGGCCGCGCCCCGCGATCCGGATCGACGCCGACCGCGTGGTGCTCGACAACCTCCGCGTCCGCTTCCCCGGCACCGGCGCGGGCGTCACGGACGTGTGGCAGCGCAGCGGCCCCGGCCAGACGACCACCCTCACCGGCAACTTCCACATCATCGTGAAGTCGCTGACGGTCACCCCGAAGATCGCCGGGGTCGCCCTCCCGTTCGCCGTGCCCGTCGACGCCTCGTGGGCGCCGGAGCAGGTCGGCGAGGAGCTGAAGAAGGTCGGGGCCGGGCTGCCCGACGCGATCTCCGACCAGACGGTCATGCTCAACTGCACGATGGAGACGTACTACATCTCCTCGGACAGCCTCGTCGGCGGCCCGGGGACGACGATCTCCGCCTGACGCGCGTCCCCCCACCCCACCCGGCGGGCCGGGCCCACCGTGCCCCCCGCGGGGTCGGGCCGTCGGCCCCCTCCGGGCCGGGCCCACCGGGCCCACCGTGCCCCCCGCGGGGTCGGGCCGTCGGCCCCCTCCCCTCCCCTTTCCCGCCCCCCCGGGGCGGGTCAGTAGCGCGCGGCGATCTGCTCCGCGGCGTTGCGCACCCCGTCCCCCGACAGGTGCACCATGAGGTTGTACTGCGGGGTCTGGGTGTCGACGACCCCCGCGACCCACGCCTGACCCCCCGGCTGGCACATGTCGTGCCCGCGGGTCTGGGCCCGCAGGTCGAGGAACTCCGCACCGTTCCGGGCCGCCCCGTCGCGGGCGAGCTCCCACAGGAGGTTCTCCGTCGCACCGATCGACCCGACCGGCAGTTCCGTCGGCGGCAGGCCGTTGAGCCGCAGCGGGCACGTGTTGCCCCGGTCGTTGGTGATCGACGGGTAGGACACGAAGAGCAGCCGCGCGTTCGGCGCCGCCGCCCGGACCCGCTGCGCCACCCGGTCGAAGCCCTGCGCCGCCGCGCCCGGGTCGATCGCGCCGTTGGAGGCCAGGCCGTCGTTCGCCCCGATCATGACGGGCACGAACGCCGTCCCCGGGTTCAACGCCCCGGCGCGCACCGCCTCGTCGATGTGGGCGTCGATGACGTTGCCCTCCCCGTACAGCCGCGTGCCGTTGCACGAGAAGTCCTGCACCGGGGCGCCGGTGATCCGCCCGACCTCCGTCGCCGGCCGGTACTCCCCCTTCACGCAGCCCTGCTCCCCCAGCCCGGTGAGCGCGCCGACGACCTGGGGCAGCGTCGTGTTCGCGAAGTAGGAGTCCCCGAGCATGACGATCCCCCCGTGGTCGTCGGCCTGCGCGGCGGGCGTCACACCCGTCACGGCGGCGACGGTCGCCGCCCCCACCGTGAGTGCGGCGGCGACCGAGGTCACCACCGTCCGTCGGCCCGCCGTGAGCGCGTCGGCGATGGAGGTCCACCGCGTGGTCCGCCTGTGCTTCATTGTCAGCTCCGATCATCCGGCACCGTGGCACCCCGGGCGGGCACCTCACGGCGACTGCGTCAACGTCACTTCAGACCAACGGCACAGATGTACCAGGCGTTACGCATATCTACAGCTCACCGGGGCAGCATGTCTGCTGCGCCCTGTATCCTGCTGCAACAGTTCAGATAATTCGGAATGTTCGCCCCTCCCCCGGCGACCGGGCGCCCCCGCACCGCGCCCGACCCCCGGCGACCCCGGCGTCGTCCCCCCTACCGGCGACCCCGGCGTCGTCCCCCCTACCGGCGACCGCGGGTCACATCGGCAGGATCGTGTGCTTCTTCCGCACCTCCGGCACGTCCTTCGACCGGAGCTGCCGCAGCGCCCGGCGGAGGGTCACCCGGGTGTCCTGCGGCTGGATCATCGCGTCGATGTAGCCGCGCTCCGCCGCGACGTACGGGCTCGTCATGTTCGCGTTGTAGAAGTCCATGAACATCTTCTTCGCGGCGGGCCGCTTCTCCGGGGGCATCGCCGCCAGTTCGCGGCCCTTCATCATGACGACGGCCGCCTCCGCGCCCATGACGGCGATCTGCGCCGTCGGCCACGCGAAGGACAGGTCCGCCCCGAGCGACTTCGACCCCATGACGGCCCAGCCGCCGCCGAAACCCTTCCGCACGACGAGGCTGATCTTCGGCACCGTCGACTCCGCGAGGACGAACCCCAGCTTCGCGCCGCGGTGGATGAGGCCGAGCTTCTCCTGCTCCACCCCGGGCAGGTAGCCGGGGGTGTCGACGACGTAGATGATCGGGATGCCGTAGGCGTCGCAGATGCGGATGAACCGCGCGGCCTTGTCCGCGGCCTCGGCGTCGAGGCACCCGGCGAGCATCATCGGCTGGTTCGCCACGACGCCCACGCTGTGCCCGTCGACCCGCGCGAACGCGGTGATGATGTTCTGGCCGTACTCCTCCTGGAGCTCGAGGATGTTCTCGTCGTCGAAGATGCGGGTGAGGACGTCCATGATGTCGTACCCGGCGTTGGGGTCGTCCGGGACGATCGCGGCGAGCTCCCCGTCGCGGGGCTGGGGGGCGTCGTCCGGGGCGTAGAACTCCGGAGTGTCCTCGAAGGCGGTCGACGGCAGGTGGTCCAGCAGGTCACGGACGTAGCGGAAGGCGTCCTCCTCGCTCGACGCGACGTGCTGGATGTTGCCGTTCTGGGCCTGGACCCGGGCGCCGCCGAGGTCCTGCATGCTCACCTTCTCGCCCGTGACGGACTCGATGACGGCGGGGCCGGTGACGAACATCGTCGTCTGCTCCTCGACGGCGATGATGAAGTCCGTCGTCGCGGGGGCGTACACCGCGCCGCCCGCGCAGTTGCCGAGGAGCACGGAGATCTGCGGGGTGAGGCCGGACAGCGGCAGCTGGCGACGGGCGATCTCCGCGTACCAGGCCAGGGACGTCACCGCGTCCTGGATGCGCGCGCCACCCGAGTCGTTGATGCCGATGACCGGGCAGCCGACCTTCCCCGCCATGTTCACGACCTCGACGACCTTCTTGCCGAACGTCGCGCCGACCGAGCCGCCGTACACGGACTTGTCGTGCGAGTACACCGCGACGGTGCGGCCGTCGATGGTCGCGTAGCCGGCGACGACACCGTCGCCGTAGGGGGCGTCCGGGTCGCCCGGGGTGCGGCCGAGGGCGCCGATCTCCCGGAACGACCCGGGGTCGACGAGCTGGTCGATGCGCTGGCGCGGGGTCGAGATGCCGGCCGCGTCACGCTTCGCCTTCGCCCGCTCGCTGCCCGGGTCCTCCGCCGCGGCGAGCCGCCGGTGCAGGTCGGCGAGCTTCTCCGCCGTGGTGAGGGGACCCGGGTGGTCTCCGCCGAACTGGGGGTTCTCCGGTGTTCCGGTCACTGCTGGCCGTCCTTTCGGTCGTCCCGGCCGGACTCCCGCCCGGCGGCCTGGTCTGTCGCCTCCCCCGCGTCGCCGTCCCGGCGGTGGCGCCCGGGTGCCGGTGCGTCGGCCGGCGCGTCGGCCGGTGCGTCGGCCGCGGCCCCGGTGTCTGTGCCGGTTCCGGTCCCGGCCCCGGCGGCGGCCGTGACCTCCCGGATGTGCCGGGTGACGACGGCGCCGACGGTGGAGATCTCCGGCTCGTCGACGACGGCGAGGTGGTCACCGCGCAGCTGCACGGTCTCGAGGTCGCGGAGGACGCCGCCCCACCCGCCGTCGGCGGCGATGGTGGCGAACGCCGGCTCGAGCTCGACGGCACCCTCGTGCATCCCCTCGGAGCGGAACAACGTCACCGGGGCGGTGACGCTGCTCCACCGGTGGAAGTCCAGCTGGTTGAGCACCCGGGTGTCGACGAAACTCGCCCGCTGGTGTTCGAGGACGCCCACGGACACCCCGTGGTCGGCGGCGTCGGAACTGGACATGAACTGCGTGAACATGTCCATCATCACCTGCTCACCGTACTCGTCGAGCAGGTCGTGCGGCACCGGGAGGTCGATGCCGTACGTCTTCGCCGCGAACGCGGCGTAGCGGTCCCACCGGGCGTGCATCTCCTCGGCCGTGTCCGGGGCGGGGTGCTCCGGGCGGACGAGGTCGAGCAGCTCGACGTGGGCGACGTCGACCCCCGTCCCCGCGAGCCCGACGGCGACCTCGAGGGCGAGCGCCCCGCCGAAGCTCCACCCGCCGAGGATGACCGGGTGGCCGTCGGCGAGCCGGCGGACCTCGTCGACGTACACCGCCGCGCGCTCGTCGAGGCTGCCCTCCAGCCGTTCGATGCCGTACACCGGCACGTCGGCGGGCAGGCGCCGGGCGAGCGGCCCGTAGACGACGCTCGACCCGCCCGCCGGGTGGAACAGGATCACGGCCGGGGCGGTCGACCCGGCGGGCCGCGGCCGGAACTCCCGGACCGTGCCCTCGACCTCGGACTCGAGGTGCTCGCGGACGGCGTCGGCGAGCGGTTCGAGGGTGCGGGCCGCGAGGACGTCGGCGGAGGAGATCGACGACCCGCTCCGCTCGTTGAGCCGCTCCGCGACGGCCTGCGCGGTGGGCTCGTCGACCTCCGGCAGCGCGCTGGTGACGCCGGCCGCGGCGACGCCGGTGACCCCCGCCCACGTGGCGAAGACGAGGCGTTCCGACGCGTCGCGCGGCGGGATGCCGACGCCCTGGTGGGCGGTCGGGTCCGTCGCGGTCGCGGTCGGGGTGGCCGGGGTGGCCGGGGTCGCGGCAGCCGGGGCGGAGGCGTCGGTCGGGGTGGCGTCGGCGTCGACCCCCGGGGCCGTGGACCCCGCGGCGGCGACCGTGTCACCCTCCCCCGCGGCGGCGACCCGGTCGGCGACCTGCTCCTCGACGAGGCGGACGACGTCGTCGAGGCTGCTGTCCCGCAACGTCTGGACCGGCACCGGCGGCAGGGCGAAGTCGTACTCCACCCGGTTCTTGATGCGCATCCCCATGAGCGAGTCGAGGCCCAGGTCCGTCAGCGCGAGCTCGCCCGGCAGGTCCTCCGGGTCGTAGCCCATCGACTCCGCGACGATGCCGCGCAGCCGGTCCCGGACGGACTCGCCGCTCCCCGGGGTCCAGCGGTCGTCACCCGGCGCGGTCGCGGGGGCGGGGTCGCCCGCGGCCGGGGCCGTGGTGGTGGGGGCGGCGCCCGCGGTGGCGGTGCCCGCGGCGGACGCAGCCGTCCCCGCGGCACCCACCCCGGCGGCACCGGCACCGGCCGTGCCGACCGCACCGTGCGCCCCGGTCGCGGCGTCGTCCCCCGCGGCCTCACCGAGGCCCGGGGCCAGCGCGAACGCCTCGCCGACCGGCGTGAGGACCTCCCCGTCGACGGCGTGGACCTCCACCTGGAGGCCGCCGAGCGACCGGGACACGAGCGTGCTGAGCTCCCCGGACGCCGGCAGGGTGCCGTGGGACTCGACGGCGATGACCCGCGCCCCCGGGCTCACGGCCGCGACGGTGGTCTCGACGAGCGCCTCCACCGACGGCACGGTCTCCGCCGCGACACTGAACGCGGTCCGCCCGCCGGGCAGCGTCACCCGGGCGCCGGGCATCCCCGCGGACCCCGACGACGGCCGGGCCGACGTCCAGAACCGCTGCGGCCGCCAGTGCACCCCGGGCACGGGGGCGTACCCGCCGGCGCCGGCGAGCGCCCGCAGGTCCACGTCCGCACCCCGGACGTACAGGGCCGCGAACAGCGCCGGGACGGTCTCCTCGGCCGGGGCCTTGCGCGTGAGCACGGGCAGCAGCGCGGCGTCGCGCACGCCGTGCGCCGCGGCGGTGGTCATGACCGCCATGAGCGCCACCGGGTTCGGCGACACCTCGACGACGGTCCGGTGGCCGGCGTCGACGAGCCCGCCGGTCGCGTCGTCGAGCCACACCGGCTGGCGGGTGCAGCGCACGAAGTAGTCGGCGTCGTGCGGGCGCTCGCCGACGCCGTAGACCCGCCCCCGGTCGACGGTCGAGGCGAGCGGCACGCGGAGCGGACGGGGCGTGATCTGCGACGCCTCCGCCCACAGTTCCCCGAGGATCGGGTCGAGCATGCTCGTGTGCCCCGCGCCGCGGACGTTGAGGGTGCGCGCGAACCGGCCCTCGGCCTCCAGGCGCGCGACGACCGCCGCGACGGCGTCGGCGGGGCCGCCGACCGTCGTCATCCCCGGCGCCGCGTAGACCGCCGGTTCGACCCCCGCGAGCGACGGGTCCGCGGAGACGAGGTCGTCGAGCTCCCCGGCCCCGAGCTCGACGACGGCCATGGCCCCGCGGTGGGCGTCGTCGACCCCCGCCTCGCTCTCGGCCATGAGCCGCGCGCGGTGGACCGCGACGGTCACGGCGTCCTCCATCGACAGCCCGCCCGCGGCGTACGCGGCGGCGATCTCCCCCATCGACTGGCCGACGACCGCCGCCGGGCGCAGACCCGCCGCGGTGAACACGTCCGTCAGCGCGATCTGCACGGCGGTGATGGTGACCTGGGCGGCCTCGGTGCCGAAGTCGTCGTCGTCCCCGATCCGGTCGAGGACGGACCAGCCGCCCTCCCGGCGCACGACCGCGTCGACCGCCCGCAGGGACTCCGCGAACACCGGCGACAGGGCGAGCATGTCCCGGCCCATCGCCCGGTGCTGCGACCCGAACCCGGAGTACAGCCACACCGCACCCGCGCGGTCGGGGGCGTCGGCGGTGTGGACCGTCGGCCCGGCCGTCGCGGCGGTGCCGTCGGCGAGCCGGCGCAGGCCGTCGAGGGCGGCGTCGACGTCCGTCGCGACGACCGCCCCGCGCGACCGGCCGTGGTTGTGCCCGGCGAGGGACCGGGCGACGGCGGCGAGGTCGACCGGCCGGCCGGCGTCCCGCTCAGCCGCGATCCACGCCGCGAGGTCCGCGGCGGCCGTCCGCCGCCGGGACGGCAGCAGCCCGGACACCGGGAGGATGGCGGGCAGGCCCACCGCCGGGTCGGCACCCGCCGGGTCGAGCGGTGCCGGCGTCGCGGCCTCGGGCGCCGCGGGGGCGGGGGCGACGACCGGGGAGTCCGGCGCGGCGATGACGACGTGCGCGTTCGTCCCGCCGAACCCGAAGCCGGACACGCCGGCGAGCGGCGCCCCCGAGTACTCCGGCCACTCGCGGGGGTCCTCGACGACCTCGAGGTGGTCGCCGTCGAAGTCGATGTACGGGTTCGGCCCCGCGTAGTTCAGCGACGGCGGGAGCACCCCGTGCCGCATGGCCTGGACGACCTTGACCACCCCGGCGACGCCGGCGGCGGCCTCCGTGTGGCCGACGTTCGTCTTCACCGAGCCGAGGAGCAGCGGCGACGCCCCGTCGCGGCCCCGGCCGAGCACCGTGCCGAGGGCGGAGGCCTCGATCGGGTCGCCGAGGATCGTGCCGGTGCCGTGGGCCTCGACGTAGTCGACGACGGCCGGGTCGACGCCGGCGTCCCCGTACGCGGCGGCGAGGCAGTCGACCTGCGCCTCGGGGTTCGGGGCGGTGAGGCCGTTCGACCGGCCGTCGGAGTTCACCGCCGAGCCCTTGATGACGGCGAGGACGTCGTCCCCGTCCCGGCGCGCGTCGGCGAGCCGCTTGAGCACGACGACCCCCGCGCCGTCGGAGCGGACGATGCCGTCGGCGTCGTCGGAGAAGGCGTGGATCGCCCCGGTGGGGCTCAGCACCCCGAGCTCGGAGAAGGCCACGGTCGCGAAGGGGGCGAGGAGCAGGTTCACGCCGCCGGCGACGGCGGCGGTCGCGTCGCCCGCCCGGAGGGCCCGCACGGCCTCGTGGATCGCGACGAGGGATGACGAGCACGCCGTGTCCATCGCCACCGACGGGCCCCGGAAGTCGTAGTGGTAGGAGAGGCGGTTGGCGACGACCGCCGTGGACGTGCCCGTCAGCGCGTACGGGTGCGCGGCCCGGGAGTCCCCGGAGACGAGCAGCGCGTAGTCGTTCGTCGTGCTGCCCATGAACACGCCGACGCGGTCCCCGCGGAGGCGGTCCGGCGGGATGTGCGCGTCCTCGAGCGCCTCCCACGTGAGCTGGAGGAGCAGCCGCTGCTGGGGGTCCATGTTCTCCGCCTCGACGGGCGACAGGCCGAAGAACTCGGCGTCGAAGAGGTCGAGGTCCGGCAGGTACCCGCCCTCGAGCCGGGCGGCGCGCATCCGGCGCATCATCTCGGCGTCGCCGGAGTACTCCGACCAGCGGCCCTCCGGCAGGCCGGTGACGCCGCTGCGTCCCTCGACGACGAGGTCCCACAGCCCGTCGGCGTCCGGCGCCCCCGGGTAGCGGGCGGCCATGCCGACGACGGCGATGTCCCGCTCGGCGGGGTCGCCGGGGCGCCCGTCACCGGTGGTCGCCCCGCCCGGGACGGTGCCCGCGCCCGCGCCTGCGCCCGTCCCGGGGCGGTGCCGGACGCCGCCCCCGGCGACGAAGTCGGCGAGCGCGGCGACGGTGTTGTACTCGTAGGCGACCGTCGCGTCGAGGTGCACCCCGGTCAGGCGCTCCAGTTCGCCGGAGAGGACGACGACGTCGCGGGAGGACAGTCCGACCTCGTCCAGCGGGCGGTCGTCGGGGATCTCCGCGGCAGCGGTGCCCGTCGCGTCCGCGATCCACCGGCGCAGCCATGTCCGCAGGTCCTGTGCCGTGCGTGGCGCGGCGGCCTGCGGGGCGGGCGTGGGGTTGGACTGCTCATTCGTCACGTCGTCGATCTTTCCTGTCGTCATTCTCGTGAACAGATGACGGCCACCGTCCGTCAGCGCCACACGGTGGTCCGGGTGGCCGGGGCCGCGGGGCACCCGTGGGGGACTGACGAGTCGAACGATGGCCGCGCGCCCGACATTACTACCCGCCGGGCCGGGGGTCAGACCGTGCCGGGCGCTGTCCGCCGGGCAGGGGGTCGGGCCGGGCCGGGCTCAGGCCCCACCGGTCCCGGGGCGGAAGCGCCCGTCGAGGTACGCCCGCGCGCAGACCCGGCGCGCGATCTTGTTCGCCGACGACCGGGGGATCGCCCCGGGGTCGACGACGACCACGTCCCGGGGCGTCACGCCGTGGGTGCGGGTCACGGCCGCGCGGACGGCGTCGACGGCGTCCGCGTCGCCGGCCGGGTCCGCCTCCGGGTCCCGTTCCGCGACGATGACGAGCTGCTCGGTGCCGTCGTCCCCTCCCCCGTGACCGGCCCCCTCCCCGGCCGCGACCCCGGCGGGCACGGCGAAGGCGGCGAGCACACCGCGCTGGATCTGGGGCGTGGCGGCCTCGGCCGTGGCCTCGATGTCCTGCGGGTAGTGGTTCCGCCCGGCGACGACGACGAGGTCCTTGAGCCGGCCGGTGACGTAGAGCTCGCCGTCGATGAGGACGCCGAGGTCACCGGTGCGCATCCACCGGTCGTCGTCCGGGGCGTCCGCGACCGTGGAGCCCTCGGCGAGGCGCTTGTCCACCGGCAGGGAGTTCCGGAACGTCGCGGCGGTCTCCTCGGGCCGGTCGAGGTAGCCGGCGGCCATGTTGTCGCCGTGCACCCACACCTCGCCGACGAGGCCGGACCGCAGCTCCTCGCCCGTGGCGGGGTCGACGACGGCGAGCTCCTGGGGCCGGCACACGGACCCGACGCTCATCATCGGCACCGCCCCGTCCGAGTCCGCGGCGACGCACTCCGCCCGCCCGTCGGAGAGCGCCGCCCGGTCGAACCACGCCGCCAGCGGACGGTTCCGCGTCTGCGGGGTGGTGACGAGCAGCGACGCCTCGGCGAGGCCGTAGCTGGGGCGCAGCGTCGTCCGGTCGAGGCCGTAGGGGCCGAAGACGGCGTCGAACCGGCGGATCGTCTGCTCGCTCACCGGCTCCGCACCGTTGATGATGCCGCGGACGGCACCGAGGTCGAGGTCGGCCAGCGTGCTGTCCGACGCCGGGTCCGCGTACCGGGCGGCGAGCTCGAGGGCGAAGTTCGGCACGGCCGTGTAGACGTTGAGGCCGTCGCCCCGGTCGTGGAGCTGCCGGATCCACCGGGACGGGTCCTGGATGAACTCCCGGGGCGTCATCATGTCGTACGGCAGGCCGAGGATCGTGACGAACGCCGCGAGGATGATGCCCATGTCGTGGTGGAGCGGCAGCCAGGACACGAGGCGCAGCGGGGTCTCCAGCTGGCCGGCGCGGAAGATCTGGAGCACGTTCGTGACGATGCTGCGGTGGGTGAGCATGACGCCCGCCGGGGTTCGCGTCGACCCGGACGTGAACTGGAGGAACGCCGGGTCGGTGCTCCGCGGCCCGCGGGGCGGGGTGCCGTCGGCCGCGTCGGCCCCGGCGGGTGCGGCGGCTGCGGCGTCGGCGGCGTCGGCACCCGGCGGGGCCCACTGCGCGGCGAGGGTGTCCGGCAGGGCGTCGACGGTGAGGATGCGGGGGCGCTCCGGGCCGGGCCGGTCGGCGAAGTGCTCGCGGACCGCCGCGGCGGACGACCGGTTGGTGAGCACGACGGTCGGGGCCGCCGCGCCGAGCACCGCGCGGAGGTGGTCCGCGTGGCCCGGCTCGTTCGGGTCGTAGAGCGGGACCGGCACGGTGCCGGCGTACATCGCGCCGAGGAAGGCGAAGATGTACTCCGGCGAGTTGTTCGCCAGCACCGCGACGCGCTCGCCCGGGGTGGTGATCTGCGCGAGCCGGACGGCCACCGCCTTGATGCGGGTGTTGACCTCGGCCCGGGTGTACTCCCGGACGGTGCCCTCCCGGTCGGCGGAGTGGTCGTGGAACCGCAGCAGGGTGCCGTCGACCTCCCCGTCGGCCCGGGCGGCCTGGTAGAGCATCTCGCACATCCCGGGGAGGGTGAGGGTGTCGGGGACGACGATGCCGCCCCTGTCGTCGAAGAACCGGCTCATGGCCGCGCTGATGTCCATTGGTCTCCCGTCGTGGTCACTGGCCGGTGTGCCCGACCCACTGAAGTTTTCTCGACAAAACATGTCTCGGTGCATGTTACGCGGTCCGCGTCCCCCGGCGGACCGGTTCACCCGTCGTCGCCCGGCTGCCGCAGCTCAGCCGCCGGTCCCCGGCGGTGTCCGGCGCCCACGGCCCGGCCGCCGCCGGGTCACGGCCCGGCCGCCACGGCCCGGTCACGGCCCGGCCGCTGCTCAGCCGTCGATGATCCCACGGGCCCAGTCGACGATCCACCGGGGGACCGTCGTGCCCTCGACGACCCCGCCGTTCGTCGCGTACTGGGCGTGCACCGCGTTGGCGGACACGAGGTCCTGCGCCCGCTGGAGGGCGTTGCCGATGTCCCGCGGCGCGGAGCACACGAGGTCCGCCGGGTCGCAGAACTCCGTGACCCGGGGCTGGAGCTCGCCGAAGCCGCCCGGCCGGGGCCCGCGCATCGTCGCCCCGGGGATGATCGGCTGGACGAGTCCGCTCACCGGGTGGAGGGCGATCTCCGCGCCGATGCCGGTGACGGCGGGGCTGCCGACGAGCGTGCCGGACCCCTCGTCGCGCCGGCCGTCGGCGATGAGGGCGACACCCTCGACGCGGTCGGCGGGCACCGGCCCGCGCCCGTTGCCGATCTCGCTGGCCATGTCACCCATGATGACGGCGCCCTGGCTGAACCCGGTGAGGATGAACCGCGTCGCCGGGCAGGCGTCGTGCATCGCCCGGAGCTCGTCCTCGACGCGGGAGTAGCCCTGCGCCCGGGAGTCGTCGTAACTGAGCTCGTTCTGGGCCTGGATGTTGCGGAACTGCGCCGGGTACGGCACGGTCCAGACCTTGACGTCCTCCGGGCCGTAGGCCTCCTGGAGCGGGCCGGTGACGGTGAGCATGAGGGAGTTCGGGTTCGCGGTGGGGTGGACGGGGTCGTCGTCCGCCCGGGACTCCCAGGTCCCCGGCGCGGCGATGACCTCGTGGGCCACGCAACCCGGCGGGTTCTGCGCCTCGGGCTGCGACGGCGCGGGGGCCTGGCCGGGGCCGCCGGGGCCGGGTCCGGGGGTCTGCTGTCCACCCGTGAACCGGCCGACGCCGATGATGATGACGAGGATGACGACGACGGCACCGACGACGGTGAGGAACTTTCTCATCCGCTTAGCAGTACGCGCTCCGCGCCGCGTTCGCAATGATGTCGACGACCTTCTCCGGCGGGATGTCGGTCAGCCCCTGGGCCTGCAGCTGCCCGGCGGCGATGGGGATGGTGAACCCCTTCCGGCCGTCCTTGTCGGCGAGGCACTCCTCGTTGGCGGCCGCGATGAGCTGGTCCTCGGTCTCGGCCGGGACGGAGATGCCCTTGGCCTTGAGCTCCTCGAGGAAGGAGTCGTCCTTCGAGGTCCGCTGGCCGACACCGGCCTGCGGCGGGTCGGTGACCTCGGTCACCCGGCCGTCGCTCGCCCCCTGTCCGGTGGCTCCCGACGCCGCCCCGGCCGCCCCGCCCGAGGACCGGCCGGTCGACGACCCGGCGTCGCCCGACGACGGGGCCGTGGCGGACCCGGAGGCGGAGGCCGACCCGGAGGCGGACGCGGTGGCGGAGCCGGACGTCCCGGTCCCGGTGGAGGCGGCGACGGACGGGGCGGCGTTGTCGGACTCGACGGTGGCGTCGTCACCGCAGGCGGTGAGCCCCCCGACGAGGAGGAGCCCGGCGAGGGCGGCGGGGACGGCGGCACGGCGCCGCGCCCGGCCCGGGGCGGTGCGCGCGGTGTGCGCGGTGTCTGCGGCGTCGGTGCTCCGGGCTGTGCGGGCGGTGCGGGTGGTCGGGGTGGTCGTCATGGCTGCCTTTCGTCTGCGAGCGGTCGTCTGCGAGTCACGTGCGGGCGCCGGGCGGCCGGGGCGACCCCGGCCCCGGCCGGGACACCCCGCGTCACATGCGGACGCGTCCACCGACGACGGAGATGGTGCCGTGCTGGAACACGACCTGCTCCCCGCCGTCCGCGGCCTTCTGGTCCTCGGTCGGGAAGCCGTAGCGGCCGGTCTCCCAGCCCTCGCGGCCCCACGCGTCGAAGATCGGGCCGCGGCGGATGATGTGCGCGCCGGTGGTGGGCGACCAGTAGATGTAGCCGTTCTCGAACTCGCTCATCTTGCCGCCGCGGACGTCGCGCTCACCGCTGAGCGGCCAGCCGAGTCCGCCGCCGGGGCCGCCGGCCTCGACGTACTTCTTCGCGATGAGGCCCTGCACGTACTGCGTGGCCCCCTTCGGGTCGCGGGTGACGACGCCGTTGCTGAACTGCTGCACGGCCCCGCCGGCGGTGTCCTGCTCCTGGTCGGTCGGGTAGCCGAGCGGGCCCTTCTCCCAGCCGGTCCGGCCCCACGCCTCGAGCATGTCCGGCTTCACGGCCTGCGCCCCGGTCTGCGGGGTCCAGTAGATGTTGCCGTGCTCGAAGGTCACGAGCCGGCCGCCCTCGACGAGCGGGATCTCCTCCGACGTCGGGTAGCCGAGCCAGCTCTCCGGGCCGCCGAGCTCGCCGTAGCGCGCCCCGATGCGGCCCCACGTGTAGTGCGCCCCGGTCTGCGGGGTCCAGAAGGCCCGGCCGCCGCGGAAGTCCTGGATCTTGCCGCCGCGCGGGCCGTCGTACTCGCCGCTCGTGCACGTGCCGAGCTGCTGCCCGGCCTCGGCGCGGGTCCGCAGGCCCTCCCCGATCGCCCCGCCGGGCACGCACGTCGCACCCCGGTCGGACTCGGGCAGCCCGAGGCTGTCGGCGATGTACGGCCACGCCTGGGTCATCTCGAACTGCCAGTAGGGCCAGTCGTGCGTCCCGGACGGGCGGTACATCGTGATCGGCCTCACCCCGGCCGTGAGGGCACGGGCGACGAACGTCTGCGTCGTCAGCCGGGACATGACCTCCAGGCCGAAGGCCGCCATGTTCGCGGGCAGCCCGGGGATGACACCCTGCGTGTCGTAGCGCCCGGCGTTGCCGTTGCCCGCGGAGACGTACACGGTCTTGCCGCGGAGCGCCTCGATGCCGAGCTTCGGGTCGTGGTCGATCCAGTCCTGCGACCCGTACGGGCCCCACATCGCCTCGGCGTCGTACCCGCCGCCGTCGTGGGTGGCGTAGTTGATGGCCTGCGGCATCCCGAAGGACGTCGTGTCGAGGTAGCCGGAGAAGGAGCCGACGAAGGAGAACATGTCCGGGTGCCGCTCGGCGAGGTTCACGGCCGCGGTGCCGCCCATGGACAGGCCGACGATCGCCCGCTTGTCCGTGGTGCGCCACCCCTCACGCAGGACGGCCGGGAGCTCCTCGGTGAGGAAGGTCTCCCACTTGTAGTCCTTGCCGTTGTCCGGCTTCTGCCAGTCCGAGTAGAACGACGACGCGCCGCCGACGGGCAGCACGACGTTGACGTTCTTGTCCGCGTAGAACTGCGCGATGTTCGTCGCGATGGTCCACCCGGACTCGTCGTCGCGGGCCCGGAGGCCGTCGAGCGCCCACACGGACGGGAAGGTCTTCGACGGCTGCGAGTACCAGTCACGCGCGAGGAGGATCTGCACCTTGACCGGGCCGGCCGGCATGGCCCGCGAGTTGATGTAGACGTTGACCCAGCGGTCGGAGATCCACTCCACCCGGTCGACGCTCACCCCGGCGGGCAGGCCCTTGAGCACCTGCTTCTCCACCTTCTGGGGGCTGCGCTGCGGGACGTTGCCCGGGTCGAGGTAGTTCGTCCCCGACCCCGGCCCGCTGCCGCGCGAGCTGCCGGGGGTCCCGGAGCTCCCGGAGCTGCCGGGGAGGGTCTGTGCGCCGGCGACGGAGACGGAGGGGACGACGAGGGCCGCCGTGAGAGGCAGGGCCAGCACGGCGGCACCGACCCGGCGGGTGGTGCGGGAGCGGCGGGTGCGGGGGAGGAACGCAGCTGGGCGCATGTGTGGTTCTTCTTTCTCGGTCTTGTGCGAGCGACGTCAGGTGGCGGCCCGGTGACCACGGGCCCGGCGTGGCGCGCCGGACCCGGGCCGTGTGGGCCGGGGGCCGGACCGTCGGGCCGGTCCCCGGGGTGAGGTCCGCCGGGTCGGGGTGCCGGCCGGAGCGGGTTCCCCTCCCGCTCCGGCCCGCATGATCGTCCCGGTGACGACGACGGGCTTTCAGCGGTCATTATGGCAGCTGCAGTCCCCGTCACAGGTCCGACACACGCAAAGTCTCAAGTTTTAGTTGAGGGTCGCCGCCGGGGCTTCACCCCCGCTGCACGCGCACGACGCCGCGTCGTCCCCTGTCACACAGCCCCCCGCGCGCCCGTCGTCACCCCCGATCATGCAGAAACCCCCGCCTCCCCCAGAACGGGGGTGGCGGGGGTCAGGTCGTCCACCGTCCCCGGCGGGGGTCAGGTCGTCCACCGTCCCCGGCGGGGGTCAGGTCGACGCGTCCCGCCCGCGGGGCAGGTCGGCGGCCGCTGCGCGGCGTCGCCTACAGGGAGCCCGTCGGGCGCGGCCCCGGCTGCGGGCCGAGACCCAGCGCGGAGAGGATGTACGGCCGGGCCTTGCCGAGCTCCGGCGTCCACGCCGTCCAGTTGTGCACGCCGATGAGCGGGTAGCTCATGACCGGCTGACTGCCGGTCGCGAGCGCCGCGAGGTTGAAGCGCGCCGTCGAGTCCCGGGAGATCCACTCGAGGACGATGCCGGCGACCCCGCCCTGCGGGTTGGCGAGGAAGTCGTCCTGCGGCCCGAGGATGCCCGCCCCGGAGGACAGGTACATCGGCAGGCCGGACAGCGCCGGGGTCTGGAGCAACGGGTCGTTGCGGACGCGCAGCGGGTCGAACGGGCCGCCCCACATGTCCCAGACGTTCGCGCCCGGGGAGCCGTCGTTCATGGCGAACTGCAGGGAGGCGTACATCCCCGGCCACGTCGTGTTGAGGTACCCGGAGAGCGACGTCGCCTGCTTGAACTGGTTCCGGTGGTGCGCGGCGAGGTTCATCGCCGCCGTGCCGCCCATCGACAGGCCGACGACCGCGTTGCGCTGCGGGCTGATGCCGAAGTCGCGCTGGAGCGCGGCCGGGAGCTCCGCGGTGAGGAACGTCTCCCACCGGGGGATCTTCGGCGTCGTGCTGCCCTGGAACGGCCCGACCCAGTCCGCGTAGAACTGGGACGCGCCGCCGACCGGCATGACGACGTTGACGTCGTCGTTGACGAACTGGTCCACGCCGTGGCCGAGCCACGTCCACGCGTTCCAGTCGTCCCGCGCCCGCAGCCCGTCGAGCATGTACACCGCCGCGTCGCTGCGGGACCGCTTGATCTGGACCTGGATGTCCTGCTGCATCGCGTCGGAGTGGAACCAGCAGTTCTGCACGTAGAAGTTGTAGTCGCTCCACGAGCACCGGGGGCCGAGGACCTCACGCGGGTCCGGGTCC
This sequence comes from Corynebacterium bovis DSM 20582 = CIP 54.80, assembly GCF_030408615.1. NCBI lineage: Bacteria > Bacillati > Actinomycetota > Actinomycetes > Mycobacteriales > Corynebacteriaceae > Corynebacterium > Corynebacterium bovis. The sequence continues at coordinate 2,375,958 of NZ_CP047187.1, forward strand.
GCCGCGGCGCCCGGTGCGGCCACCGTGGCCAGCCCCAGCGCCGTCGCGACCGTCACGACGGCGGCGAGCACCCGCCGTCCCCAGCCGTTGACCCTGCTCACTGATCTCATGCGTTGTTCCTGTCCCTGTGTCCTCGTCGGTTCATCCGGTCTCTCCCGGTTCGTCTCCTGCGGCCGGCCCGGTGCGTGCCCGGCACCCGCGGGCGTCTGCGGCGTCGAGCGTACCCACGGCCACGGTGGGGAGGAAAACGCCCGGCGTTCCACTCCGACCCGTAACAAGCAGGGACGTACCGGATCGCTGATGCTGGACCACCCGTGACACAACCGGGGCAGCGCGGGGCTGTCACCGGTGGGCGCGGGCACGTCCTGCCACGCCCGGGTCACCGGGCTCAGCAGACCGTACGTCCCCCATATCGGCCGTACACGGCAAAACGTTAACACCATGTTCGTTCACGGAACAGAAAACGGCACTCACCCGGCGGCCGGGCGGGGCACCGCCGGCGGCTCCTGGCTCATCTGTGTCACAGGGGCCCGACGGCGTTACAGCTGTGGCAGCGGTCACACTGACAGCGCGACGTACCAGTGCGCGGCGCCGCGCGGTGGCCCCGGCAGCGCGCCGCGCTGTGCCCGCAGGCACGGCCCACGCGGTGCCCCCCGGCGCCGCCCCACACGGCGCCCGCAGGCGCGGGGGCGGAGCACGGCGTCGTCACCCCCACACACATAAAAGCGACCGCCCCCGACGGTCGCTCACTCCCCCACCCGGCGGCGCCCGTCACCCGGGCGCGGCCCCGGTCAGGTGAGGACCGGGATGAGGTACACCGCGATGGCGATGCACAGGATCCACAGCACCGCGAGGGACTGGAGCACCCGGTCGCTCAGGGCGGTCTCGTCCGGGGCCCCGCCGTCGCCGCGGTCGACGTCCGCCGCGTACCGGAGGATCGCCACGGTGAACGGGACCATCGAGACCTGGTACCAGACCGCGGCGTCCCCGGGGTGCTCCTCGCCCATCTGGAAACCCCACAGCGCGTAGGACAGGACGACGGCCGTCGCACTGAGCGTCCAGACGAACCGCAGGTAGGTCGGCGTGTAGCTCTCCAGCGACCGGCGGATCTTCGCCCCCGACCGGATCGACAGCTTGAGCTCGGCGTACCGCTTACCCGCCGCCATGAACAGGGACCCGAACGCCGCGACGAGGAGGAACCACTGCGACAGGTCGATCCCGGCGGCCACACCGCCGCCCATCGCCCGGAGCATGAACCCCGAGCTCACGAGCGCGATGTCGATGACCGGCTGGTGCTTCCACCCGAAGCAGTAGCCCAGCTGGAGCGCGATGTACACCGCGATGACGATCGCCAGCCCCGGCCCGGACGACGCGAGGAAACTCACGCCCACGGCCGCGACGATGAGGATCACCGCCATCGCGTACGCCAGGCCGACGGGGAGCACGCCCGCCGCGATGGGGCGGAAGCGCTTCGTCGGGTGCTGGCGGTCCGCGTCGACGTCGCGCGCGTCGTTGATGAGGTAGATCGACGACGCCCCCATGCAGAACACCACGAAGGCGATGACGACGTCGAGGAGGACCCGGCCCTGGAAGAGCATCTCCCCGCCCGCGGCGGCCGGGGCCGCGACGACGAGGACGTTCTTCACCCACTGCTTCGGACGGAGGGCCTTGACCATCCCGTCGACGAGGTTGCGGGGCGGCCCCGGGGAGGTCGAGCCCGTCCCGCGGCGCGTCGTCGCGTTCGTCTCCTCCTCCCACGTGGCCTCGTTCTCGAACCCGGAGGTGTGAGGCTCGGAACCGAGGACCGGATCCTCGTGACTCTCGCTCATCTCTTCCCTTTCGTCGTCCGTCACGTGTCTGTGGTCACGCTGCTGTGGTCGCACCGGCTCGCGCCGGGGCGGTCGCGCCGTCGGTCACCCCGGGGCGGTCGTGGTCGCGTCGCCGGTCACTGCGGGCCGGCCGTGGTCGCGCCGCCGGTCACGGCCGCGCGGCCGCGTCGGCACCGCTCAGCGGTCCCCGGCGATCCACGGGCCGAGGACCCGGGCCGTCACCCGGTCGGCCGCCAGACCGATCAGGGTACCGGCCGCCACGTCCGTCGGGTAGTGCACGCCGAGGACGAGCCGGGACAGGGCCATCGCCGGGATCCCGACGAGCGGCGCCCGCGACCCCGTCACCCGCGTCACGCCCGCGAGCGCCGCGCTCGTCGACGTCGCGTGGGAGCTCGGGAAACTGAGCCGGCTCGGGGTGCCGACGCCCACGCGCACCCGCCGGTCGTGCGGCCGTGGCCGGCGGACGACCCGCTTGACCCCGACGGACACGGCGTGGGCGGCGACCGCGGACACGCCGACGGACACCCAGCCCCGCCGGCGGCGCCCGTCGAGCGCCGCCCCGGCGGCGGACAGCCCCATCCACCCGAGCGCGTGCTCGCCGAAATGGCTCATCGCCCGGGCGGTCGCGGTGGCCGTGTCGAACACCCCGGGCCGGGCGGCGAGCGCCGACTGGAGGGACACGAGCAGGTCTGCCTCGCGGCGGTCAGGCATCGAAGACCCTCCCCCACGCCTCACGGCTCGTGAGCGTCGGGTGCGCGGCCCGGTAGACGGACCGCAGGTCGTCGAACCGCGCGGCGACCTCACGCTGGAGCCGCGCGGACTCCTTCGCCAGCGCGAGCATCCGCTCCCGGTCCCGCTTGCGGAAGACGACGCCCCGGCCGTCGGCGGTCGTCACCGTCGCCCCGTCGACCCGGGACAGGCTGAACCACCGGGCCTCGATCGGCGGGAGGTTGACCTGCGGCGCCTCGTGGTGCGCCGGGTCGGCCGGGCGGATGTTGTTCGCCACGGCCTTCGCGAGGGTCGTGACCTTCGCGCGGAGGCTCAGCGGGATCCGGGTGAGGTGCGCCGGCCCGCCCGTCGGTCCGGGCAGTTCGCTGGCCGAGGGGAGGACGACGGCGTCGTCGTACCCCTTCCGCAGGGAGTTGATGCGCGGCAGGGCCGTGTCGAGGATGTCGAACAGCTGGTCGGGGCCCGCGAGGAAGTCCTTCATCGCCTCGTTCTGGATGGCGACGGTCGAGTACTCCAGGCACAGGAGGTGCTTCGCCGTGGCCTTCGCCATCGACGAGATGATGCCCGTGACCGGCCCCTCGTGCCGCAGGGCGGCGACGATGAGGCGGTTGCGGAGGTGGAAGTACGCCTGCCAGTCGATCGCGTCGTCCTTGTCGGACCACGCCATGTGCCAGATCGCGATGCCCGGCCACGAGGCCGTCGGGAAGCCCGCGTCCCCGGCGCGCAGGCCGTACTCGCCGTCGTCCCACTTGATGAACAGCGGCAGGGGCTGGCCGATCGTGTCCGCGACGACGCGCGGGATCATGCACATCCACCAGCCGTTGTAGTCGACGTCGATGCGCCGGTGCAGGTCACGGGAGGTCAGCAGCTCGCCCGACGGGGTGCGGCCGTACACGCCGCGGTCCCGGAGCGGGTGGCGGTGGAAGTCGTGGTCGTAGTGGGTGTGGGGGGCGGCGGTCCACATGAACCGGTGGCGGTCGATGACCTCGCCCATCGTGTGGAGGTGGCTGCGCTCCTGGAGGTTGAGCATCTGGCCGCCGACGAGCATGGGCGACGCCGCGTACCGCGAGGCCGCGAGCGACCGCAGCACGGAGTCCGGTTCGATCGCGATGTCGTCGTCCATGTAGAGGATGAACGGGCTGTCCGTGCCGCGCTCCGGGTGGCGGGCCTCGTACATGATCCGGGAGTAGCCGCCGGAGCCGCCGAGGTTGCCCTGGCGGACGATCCGCAGCCGGTCGCCGAAGTGCTCCGCGACGGCGGGGAACCCGGGCTGGTCGGCGGGGTGGCGGTCGCCCTGGTCCGGCATGATGACCGCGTCGATGACGCCGTCGACGAGCGGGTCGGAGGACAGCGCCTCCAGGGCCGCGACCGCGTCGGTGGGCCGGTTGAACGTCGGGATGCCGACGGTCACGCGCGGCTCGGCGACGGGGAGCCGCTCCCCCGGCTGCGCCGTGCGGGTCTCCCCGGTCGCGGGGTCGGTGACGGTCGCCGGGGAGCGCAGGACCTGGCCCTCCGCCTCCTTCGTCGCGTACCACCCGGCGGCGTGCAGCGTCGTCTCCGACTCGCAGGTGATGTCGAACCAGATCCAGCCGCCGTCCTCGAACGGGGCGAGGGAGACGACGAACTCCGCGACGCCCCGGCCGCTGTCGTCGACGGCGACGATCCCGCCGTCGACGGCGATGCGGGAGCCGTCGATCTTCGACCGGTAGACGTCCACGCGGGCGTCACCGGTGAGCTCGACGCGGAGGAGCACCTCGTCCAGCTGCGACCAGCGCCGCCAGTAGGAGGCGGGGAACGCGTTGAAGTAGGACTCGAAGCTCACCTCCGTCCCGCCGGGGATGACGGCCTCGGTCCGCGAGACCGCGGAGACGCGGCCGGGCGTCGACTCGTTCTCCACGATGTACAGCGAGCGCACGTCGCGCGGCTCACCGCGCTTCGGCAGGATCACCCGGGCGAGGCGGGTGGGGTCAAACTGGGTGTTCAGACTGTGTCCAGACATGGGCGTGTGCGCCGACCTCCGTGTAGACGTGTGTGCGCCGGTAGCCGAGTGCGCACCAGCGGGCGCGTGTGCGTCAGCCATTATCCACCATGCCCGGCCCGCCCGCCGGTCACGCCACGCGCCCACCCGGGGGCCGCGGGTCGTGCGGCGGGTCATGCGGGGCTCGGCGGGGGGCCGGCGGCGGGTCGGCGGTGTCGGGCGCGCGGCGGGTCATCCCCGGCCCGGCGGCGCCGGCACGCGGCCGACCCGCGGCTGCTCGTCCGCGGCTCAGCGGCGGATCCCGGTGGCGGCGTCGAACAGGTGCACGTGCGCCGGGTCCGCCGTGACGGTCACGGTGTCACCGACTCGCAGGGTGCTGCCCCGGCCGGCCTCGACGACGACGCCCCCGGTCGGGGTGGGGGAACCGTCGGCGGTGACGGTCACCCACCCGGTGTCCGCCGGGAGGCCGACGTGCACGTGCACGGTGCTGCCGAGGTCCTCGACGGACCGCACCTCGCCGCGGACCGGGGTGCTGAAGGGCCGGCCGGTTCCCGTCGTCGTCCCCTCCCCGGACCCCGCACCGGCCCCCGCACCGGCACCGGCACCGGCACCGGCCGGGTCACACCGCAGATCCTCGGGCCGCACCCCGACGACCTCGTCCCCGGCCCGGACGAGGTTCATCGCGGGCGTCCCGATGAACCCCGCGACGAACATGTTCACCGGCGCGGAGTAGAGCTCCGTCGGCGGCGCGACCTGCTGGAGCACCCCGTCGCGCAGCACGGCGACGCGGTCGCCCATCGTCATCGCCTCGACCTGGTCGTGGGTGACGTAGAGCGTCGTCACCCCGAGGCGCCGCTGCAGCTCCGTGATCTGCGTGCGGGTGGACACGCGCAGCGCGGCGTCGAGGTTGGACAGCGGCTCGTCCATGCAGAACACCGCCGGCTCCCGGACGATCGCCCGGCCCATCGCCACGCGCTGCCGCTGCCCGCCGGACAGCGCCGACGGGCGGCGGTCGAGGTACGGCTCCAGCTGGAGCATCGCGGCGACCTCCTCGACGCGGCGCCGCGCCTCGTCCGCGCCGACCCCGGCGTTGCGCAGGGCGAAGGCCATGTTCCCCGCGACGGTCATGTTCGGGTACAGCGCGTAATTCTGGAACACCATCGCGATGTCCCGGTCCTTCGGCGGGACGCCGGTGACGTCCCGGCCGCCGATGAGGATGTGACCGTCGTCGACGGGTTCGAGGCCCGCGACCATGCGCAGGGTGGTGGACTTGCCGCACCCGGACGGGCCGACGAGCACGAGGAACTCGCCGTCCCCGACGGTGAGGTCGAGGGCGTCGACGGCGACGGACGGGGGACGACGGCGTCCGCCCGGGTAGCGGCGGGTGGCCGACTGGAGGGTGACGGTGGCCATGACGTGCCTTTCTGGGGTGCGGTGGGGTGGGTCAGAGCTTCGGCTTGATGTCCCGGTCGAACGTCGCCTGCAGCTCGTCGGTGACCCGGGAGAGCTCGCCGCGGACGTCCTTGTCGGTCGTCGCCAGCGTCTCCAGCACGGCCCCGATGGACTGGTCGCCGCCGCCGATGAACACGCGGGCGTTGTCCTGCGGGCGGGTCGTCGGCAGCTGTTCGGTGGCGGTCCGGTAGTTCGGGTTGTCCGCCATGAACGCCTTCTGCTCCGGGTCGTCGGCGGCGGTGGTGCGGACGGGCATGTACCCGACCTGCCGGGACCAGTAGGCGGTGTTCGCCGGGTTGGTCACGAAGTCGATGAAGGTCACGGCGTTGCGCTTGCGCTCGTCGGAGATGTTCGACGGGACCGCGAGCCCGGAGCCGCCGGTCGGGCAGCCGCCCTGCCCGGTGGGGTTGGGGAGGAAGGCGGTGCCGACGGGGAACGTCGCGTTCTTCGTGATGCCCGACAGGTCGCCGGTCGACGCGACGGTCGAGGCGAGCAGCCCGGCGGAGAAGTCGCTGGCGAGGTCCTTGCTCACGGTCGCCCACCCGTCGCGGACGCTGGACCGGAGCCACTGGACGGCCTTGACGGTCTCGTCGGAGTCGAGGGTGAGGTCCCAGCCCCGGGAGTACGCCCCGCCCATCGTCCACAGGGCGCCCTCGAAGGTCCAGGACATGTAGTTCTTCGCGTCGCCCCAGCCGTGGGCGCGCCGGTTGCCGTCGAGACCCCCCTGGAGTTTCGCGCCCCAGTCGGCCATCTCCTGCCAGCTCGTCGGCCCGCGGTCGGGCAGGCCGGCGGCGGACCAGGCGTCCTTGTTGTAGTAGAACAGCGGCGTCGACCGGGCGAAGGGCATGGCGTAGTGGCCGTCGCGGAAGGAGTAGTCGTCGTAGAGGGACGGCACGAACGTCGAGGTGTCGATGCCGTTGTCCTTCGCCAGGGCGCCGATGTCCGTGATCTGCCCGGTGAGCGCGAAGTTGAACCACCACACGTCGGAGAGCAGCACGACGTCCGGCAGGTCGCCGCCGGAGAGCGCGGCGTTGAACTTCTGGGCGGTCTCGGCGTAGTTCTTGCCCGCGTCGACGAGGTTGACGGTGATGTCCGGGTGCTTCTCCCGGAACCGCCGGATGAGCTCCTGCTCGACCTCCTTCGACGTGCCCGGGTGGGAGGACCACCAGGTGATCGTGTTCGCGTCGCCGCCCTGGACGGTGGTCCCGCCGGTCCCGGCGCAGGCGCTGAGGGCCAGGCCGGCGCCGGTGAGGCCGGCGAGGGCGAGGAAGCTGCGGCGGCTCAGGCCGCGGGGGGCGGGGCCGGGGGCGGCGGTCGCGGGGTCGGTGACGGTCGCGGTGCTCCGGTGGAGGGGTGACGACGGGACGTTCATGTGGTCTGTCCTTTCGGGGTGTGGGGGACGTCGGTGCGGTGACGTCGGGGTGGGGACGGGGTGTGTGGGTGGGCGGGGGTCCTCGCGGGGCTCGCCGGCGGGCCGGGCCCGCCGGCGGGACGGGGTCGGTGCCGGGTGGGCCGGCGGGCGGTCAGCCCTTGACCGCGCCGCTGGTCAGGCCCTTGATCATGTACTTCTGGAGCGCGACGAAGAGGACGAGGACGGGGAGCATGCTCAGCACCGTCGCCGCCATGACCGGGCCCCAGTTCGTCACGCCGTCGCTGTTCTGGAGCATCGTCAGGCCGACGGGCAGCGGCGCGACGGCCTCGGTGTCGGACATGAGGAAGGGCCACAGGTACTGGTTCCACTCGTTGACGACGGTGATCATGGAGAACGCCACGAGCGTCGGGAGGGAGACCGGCAGCAGCACGCGGACGAGCAGGGTCATCGGACCGGCCCCGTCGATCCGCGCCGCCTCGACGAGCTCCCGGGGCAGGGACATGAAGTGGTTGCGCATGAGGAACGTGCCGAAGGCGATCCCCGCGAGCGGGAGGATGACGCCCTGGAAGGTGTTCCGCCAGCCGAGCTGCGCGACGAGCGCGTAGTTGGAGATGACGGTGACCTCCGGCGGGACCATGAGCGCGGCGATGACCACGATGAACACGATGTTCCGGCCCGGGAAACGGAGGATCGCCAGGGCGTAGGCAGAGAGCACGCCGAGCGTGATCTTGATGGCGCACAGCACCGCCGTGATGATGACCGAGTTCAGCAGGTACCGGCCGAACGGCACGGAGGTCACGGCGTCGCGGTAGTTCCCCGGCGCCCAGTGCGGCGGCCACCACGTCGCGGGCGAGGTGTAGATGTCCGCCCGGAGCTTGAACGAGGAGATGAGGGTCCAGTACAGCGCCCCGCCGACGAACAGCAGGGCGAGGATCATCGCCACGCAGCCCGCGATGAAGCGCACCCGGCTCTGACCGGGGTCGGTGGTCGGGGTCACTGCGCTGTCCTCCTGTCCATGACGCGGACCTGGATGACGGTCACGACGAGGAGCACGACGAAGAGCACGGTCGCGACCGCGGCACCGTACCCGGCGCGGAAGTTCACGAAACTCTCGCGGTACACCTGGAACACCAGGGTCGTCGTGCCGTCGCCCCGGGGCCCGCCGGCGGTCATGACGTTGATGATGTCGAACACCTGCACGGAGTTGAGCAGGATGGTGATCATGAGGAAGAACGTCGTCGGCCGGAGCTGCGGGAGCGTCACCCGGCGGAAGGCGGCCCACCGGCCCGCGCCGTCGATCTGCGCGGCCTCCGCGAGGTCCCGGGACAGGCCCTGGACGGCGGCGAGGTAGATGACGAACGCGTAGCCGAGGTTCTTCCACACGAACGCGAAGGTCACCATGACCAGCGCCCACGCCGGGTCGCCGTACCAGTCCGGCCCCTCCACCCCGAGGCGGCGCAGCAGGTCGTTGACCATGCCGAAGTTCGGGTCGAAGACGAACTGGAGGGAGATGCCGACCGCCGCCCCGGAGATGACGAACGGGGCGAAGATGACGCCCCGGACGAGGTTCCGCCCGGGCAGCCGCTGGTCCAGCAGCAGCGCGAGGACGAGGCCGAGGATCATCGACCCGGCGACGGCGAACACGGTGAAGAACACGGTGTTCCCGACGATCCGCGGGGTGTCCGGGCGGGTGAACCACTCCACGTAGTTCTTCACGCCGATGAACGTCGACGTCGGCGACGAGATGTTCCAGTCGAAGAAGGACAGGCGGATGTTGTCCAGCAGCGGCCGGTAGGTGAACACCCCGAGGAGGATGAGGTTCGGGGCGAGGAGGACGACGGCGAGGAGGCTCTCCCTGCCGTTCCACCGCCCGGCGCGGCGCGTCGACCGGCCGGCGGCGGGGGCCGGGGCGGCGGCCCCGGCGGCGGCGACCGGGGTGGCGGCGCCGGTGGGGACCGGGGTGACGGTCCCGGGGTGTCCCCTGTTCGGGGACCCTGAATCGGTCATGTGACGTGACCCTATGTTCCCCGGGGAACACACGTGTGGAGCGCCGGTGAATTCAGCGGGAACAGCCCGGGAACGGGAGGTGACGCCGCGGGCTACCCCTCGAGCAGCGGCGTCAGCGTGTTCTCGACCATGGTCAGCGCCGAGGCGATCGCCATGTGCATGTCGAGGTACTGGTACGTGCCCAGCCGCCCGCCGAAGAGCACCTTCCGCTCCTGCGTCTCCCGCTCGGCGCGCTCGCGGTAGCGGAGCAGCATCTCCCGGTCGTCGGGGGTGTTGATCGGGTAGTACGGCTCGTCGTCCTCGCCGGCGAAGCGGGAGAACTCCTTCATGATGACCGTCTTGTCGTCCGGGTAGGACCGCTCCGGGTGGAAGTGCCGGAACTCGTGGATGCGGGTGTAGGGGAACTCCGCGTCGTTGTAGTTCATGACCGGCGTGCCCTGGAAGTCGCCGGTGTCCAGCACCTCGGTCTCGAAGTCGAGGGTGCGCCAGCCCAGGCGGCCCTCGGCGTAGTCGAAGTACCGGTCCAGGGGGCCGGTGTACACGACGGGCGCGTCCGGCGACTGGGCGCGCAGCTCGTCCCGGACCTCGAACCAGTCGGTGTCCAGGCGGACCTCGATGCGCTCGTCGGCGGCCATGTTCTCCAGCCACGCGGTGTAGCCGTCGACCGGCAGGCCCTCGTACGTGTCGTTGAAGTACCGGTTGTTGAACGTGTAGCGGACCGGGAGGCGGCTGATGTTCGACGCCGGCAGGTTCTTCGGGTCCGTCTGCCACTGCTTCGCCGTGTAGTCGCGGACGAACGCCTCGTAGAGGGGGCGGCCGATGAGGGCGACGGCCTTCTCCTCGAGGTTCGTCGCCTCCGCCGGGTCGAGGCCGTCGGTCTGCTGGCGGATGAGGTCCCGCGCCTCGTCCGGCGAGTAGTAGCGGCCGAAGAACTGGTTGATGAGCCCCAGCCCCATCGGGAACTGGTACGCGGTGCCCTTGTGCATCGCGAAGACGCGGTGCTGGTAGTTCGTGAACTCGGTGAACTGGTTGACGTACTCCCACACGCGCTCGTTCGAGGTGTGGAACAGGTGTGCCCCGTAGGTGTGGATCTCGATGCCGGTCCGCGGCTCCGGCTCCGAGTAGGCGTTGCCGCCGATGTGGGACCGCCGCTCGACGACGAGCACGCGCTTGCCCAGCTGGGTGGCCGCGCGCTCCGCGACGGTGAGGCCGAAGAAACCGCTTCCGACGACAATCAGGTCATAGGGATCACTCATGGTGCCCCACGCTACCGCCCGCCCGGCCGTCCGCCCGGGTTTTCGACGGGTGTGGCGGCCCGGTGGGGGTCGGCGGCGACCGGGGCGGTGGCCCGGGGGTCGGGGGTCGGGTGACGACGGAACCAGCCGGGCGGCCCGGCGCGGGGGCGCGGCGTCGCCACCGCACGCGGGGCACCCGTGGAGGCGCGGCGTCGTCACCCCACGCGGGAAGCCCACCCCGGACGTGGGGCTTCACATCTCCACCATGCCCGGCCGGGGAGGGCCGTCGGGTAGACATACCGGCAGACCGGACGCCGCCCCGGCCGGGCACCCCCGCCCGCGGCGCCCCGCCGGCCCGACACGGACACGACGCGCAGAGGAGCACAGCATGGGTGGACCGGAGGTACTGGCCTGGGAATTCGCCGGGACGGCGCTGCTGCTGCTCCTCGGCAACGGTGTGTGCGCGGCCAACACGCTCCGCGCCTCCGCCGCCCACGGCACCGGGTGGAACCTCATCGCCGCCGGCTGGGGGCTGGCGGTGTTCGTCGGTGCGAGCGTGGCCGACCCCACCGGCGGGCACCTCAACCCCGCGGTGACCCTCGCCCTCGCCGTGAAGGGGGACCTCGCGTGGGGGCTGGTCCCCTGGTACGTCGCCGGGCAGATGCTCGGCGCGATGGTCGGCGCCGGCCTGGCGTGGGCCGCGTTCCGGCAGCTCTTCGACGCCGAGGCCCGGGAGGACTCCCCCGCGGACGTCGGGCCGGTGTTCTTCACCGTCCCGGTCGGGCCACGCAACGGGTGGAACGCGGTGACCGAGTTCATCGCCACCGCCGTGCTGCTGGCGTTCGTGCTGCTCGGGCCGTCGGGCGGGGACACCGGGCCGCTGGCGTACCTCGGTGTCGCCGCGGTGATCGTCGCGGTCGGCGCGTCCCTGGGGTCGCCGACGGGCTACGCGATCAACCCCGTGCGCGACCTCGGGCCGCGCATCATGTACGCGTTCGTCCTGCCGTTGGGCCGGCTCCGCCGCCCCGGGTCCGCGCGGTGGGGCTACGCCTGGGTGCCGGTCGTCGCGCCGCTGGTGGCGGCCGTCGTCCTCGGGGTCGTCGCGCGGGTCGCCGTCGGCGCGGCGTGACGCCGGCGGCGCCGGCACAGCGCGCCGCGCGGACACAACGCACCTCGTGCACCCAGCACCCCGCGTAGACACGGGACCCCGCGCACGACGCACGCACTGCCCGGACCACCGCGCGGAAAAGTCCTAGCATGGCGGCCATGAGCGACAGCGAAGCGACCACGGCGGACACGGCCACCCAGCCCACCGCCGCCCCCGACGTCCCCGACACGATGCGCGCCGTCGGGATCACGGACTCCCTCCCGGTGGACGACCCGGCGTGCCTCGTCGACGTCGAGGTCCCCGTCCCCACCCCGGGTGACCACGATCTTCTCGTGGAGATCGAGGCGATCTCGGTCAACCCCATCGACACGAAGGTCCGCCGCCGCGCGGGCCGCCAGCCGGACGGCCGGCCGAAGATCCTGGGCTACGACGCCGTCGGCACGGTCCGCGCCACCGGTGACGCCACGAGCCGGTTCCAGCCCGGCGACCGGGTCTTCTACGCGGGCGACATCCGCCGCCCGGGCACGAACGCGCAGTTCCACGTCGTGGATGAGCGGCTCGTCGGCCGCGCGCCGACGGAGATCAGCGCGGTGGACGCCGCGGCCCTCCCCCTGACGTCGCTCACCGCGTGGGAGTCCCTCTTCGACCGGATGGGCGCGAACGTGGACTCGAACGGCACGTTGCTGGTGCTCGGCGGCGCGGGCGGGGTGCCGTCGGTGCTCATCCAGCTGGCCCGCGCGCTGACGGGGTTGACGGTCATCGCGACGGCCTCGCGGGAGGAGTCGGAGGACTGGGTGCTGGAGATGGGGGCGCACGACGTCGTGAACCACCGCCGTGACCTCGTCGACCAGGTGCGGGAGATCGACCCCGACGGCGTGGACCTCGTCTTCAGTTCGTGGACCACGGGCCGGGAGCGGGAGCTGGCGGAGATCATGACCCCGCACGGGCACCTCGTGCTCATCGACGACCCGGAGGGCCTGGACATCACCCCGTTCAAGCAGAAGTCCGTGGCGGTGCACTGGGAGTCGATGTTCACCCGGTCGTCGTTCGGGACGGCGGACATGGAGGATCAGGGGCTCGCCCTCGACCGGGTGGCGGACATGATCGACGACGGACGCCTCTCCACGACCGCGAATCTGCACCTGCGGGGGTTGTCCGCGGAGACGTTGCGGGAGGCGCACCGTCGCGTGGAGGACGGTCGGCTGACGGGGAAGCTCGTCGTCGAGTTCTGAGCCGGACGGCGGCCCCGCCTGCGGGTCCGGGCGGGTCGGGGGACCGGCGGGTCCGGGCTGGTCAGCGGCCCCGCCGGCACGCCCGCCCGCGGGTCAGAACCAGCGTTCGAGGACGCGGGCCACGCCGTCGTCGTCGTTCGACGCCGTGACCTCGTCGGCGGCGTCCTTGAGCGCGGGGATGGCGTTGCCCATCGCCACGCCGTGCCCGGCCCAGGCGATCATCTCCAGGTCGTTGGCCATGTCGCCGAACGCGACGACGTGCCGGGGCTCCACCGCGCCCGGCTCCCCGCCCGCCGGCCCGCCCGCCGACCCGCGGCCCGCGCCCGCCGGCGCCCGCGCCGCATCCGCCACGGCGGCCGTGACGGCGTCGTCACCGGCACCGGCAACGGCACCGACCCCGACCCCGGCCCCGGCCCCACCGATGTGCCCGTGCCGGAGCGCCCACTGCAACCCGGACATCTTCGACACGCCCGGCGCGCTGACCTCGAGCAACCCGCCGCCCCAGGAGTACGTGACCTGCGCGACCGCCGGGTCGACGGCCTCGCGGACGAGCGCGTACAGCTCGGGGCTGTCCAGCGCGGGGTTGCGCACGAGCAGCTTCACCGCCGGCTGGGCGAGCAGCTCGGCGCGGGGCTGGACGCTGTGCTCGTCGGTGTCCCACGCGTGCGGGTACTCCGGTTCGACGGCGAACAGCTCGTCGGCCCGGTCGAAGGCGCTCCGCCCGACCCGCTCGACGGCGAACGTCGCCCCGCCGACGGCCGCGGTCGCCCGCGCGATCTCCGGGGCGACGGCCGCCAGCAGGTCCGGTGCGAGGGTCTCCGCGTGGACGACCGTGTCGGCGGCGGCGTCGTAGACGACCGCCCCGTTCGCGCACACGCACACCGGCCGCACGCACACCTGGTCGAGCACGGGCAGGAGCCACCGGGGCGGACGGCCCGTGGCCAGCATGAACCCGGCGCCCGCGGCCGTGAGGGAGGCGACGACGCCGCGCGTCCGCGGCGACACCCGGTCCCGGGAGGTGACGAAGGTGCCGTCGACGTCGCAGACGACGAGCCGCGGGGCCTCCCCCGCCCTCATGACCGGCGCCTGTCCCGCCACCGCTGGCGCAGCCGCACGACCGGGCGGAGCGGGCCGGGGGCCGCGGCGAGCTCCTCGCGGTTGCGCCGGTCCCGGTCGGCCTTCGCCTGCTCGCGGGCCGCGCGCTGCTCCTTGCGGCGCTGCTGGTCCTCGCGGTCCTTCACCGTCGCCTCGTCGAGCGTCGGCGCGGACCCGCCGAGGGCGGCCGGGACCCAGAACTCGCCGGCGGGCATGGGGCCGTAGCGGCGAACGTACTCGGCGCGGGCGTCCTCGACGAGGGCCTGCATCGCCGTGCGGAGGCGGTCGGTCGTCGCGGCGGCGTCGTCGTCGACCTCCACCGGCTCCCCCACGGCCATGACGAGGTTGACCCCGTCGGGCCGCCACACCGGCTTCCGGCCCTTGGTCCAGATCCGCTGGGAGCCCCAGATCGCGACGGGGATGAGCGGGGCGCCGGCCTCCCGGGCGATGCGGGCCGCCCCCTGCCGCAGCTCCTTGACCTCGAAGGACCGGCTGATCGTCGCCTCCGGGAAGATGCCGACGAGCTGCCCGGCGCGGAGCCGGCGCACCGCCTCGTCCATCGAGGCCTGCCCGTCCGCCCGGTCGACGGGGATGTGGTGCATGCCCGTCATGACCGGCCCGGCGACGGGCGCGTCCCAGATCTCCTTCTTCGCCATGAACCGGACGAGCCGGCGGCCGTGGAAGTGGGCGGGGATGCCGCCGTAGACGAAGTCCCAGTACCCGGTGTGGTTGACGGCGAGCAGCGCCCCGCCGTCGAGGGGGCTGCGCTCCGGGTGGAGGATGACGACCTGCACCCGCTGGACGAGCCGCATCCACAGCTTCGCCGCGGGGATGATGATCCGGCCGTAGAACAGTTCGCGGGCCTCGGGGTGGTCCGGGCCGCGGTCGTGGCCCGGGGGGAGGATGAAGGTCTCGGTCCTGCTCATGGGGGCTCCTTCTCGGGGAGGGGCGGGCGGAGGGTGCGGTGCGGGGTGCGGCGGGTGCGGGTCACCGGTCACGACGGCCGCCGGTCACGACGGCCACCGCTGCGGCGGGTGCGGTCAGCGCACGGGTTCCAGCACGTCCTTGCCGACGAAGGGCCGCAGCGCCTCCGGCACGACGACTGACCCGTCGGCCTGCTGGTTGTTCTCCAGGATCGCGACGAGCCAGCGCGTCGTCGCGAGCGTGCCGTTGACCGTCGCGGCGGTCTGCGTCCGGCCGTCGGCGTCCCGGTAGCGCGTCTTGAGCCGTCGGGCCTGGAAGGTCGTGCAGTTCGACGTCGACGTCAGCTCCCGGTAGGTCTGCTGGGTCGGCACCCAGGCCTCGGTGTCGAACTTCCGCGCGGCCGAGGAGCCGAGGTCACCGCCCGCGACGTCGATGACGCGGTACGGGACCTCCACGGCGGAGAGCATCTCCTTCTCCATCTCGAGCAGCGCCCGGTGCTGCGCCGCGGCGTCCTCGGGGCGGCAGTAGACGAACATCTCCAGCTTGTCGAACTGGTGGACGCGGAGGATGCCGCGGGTGTCCTTGCCGTAGGACCCGGCCTCGCGCCGGAAGCAGGAGGACCAGCCGGCGTAGCGGACGGGCCCGTCGGACAGGTCGATGATCTCGTCGGAGTGGTAGCCGGCGAGGGCGACCTCGGAGGTGCCGACGAGGTACAGGTCGTCCTCCTCGAGCCGGTAGATCTCGTCGGCGTGCGCCCCGAGGAAGCCGGTGCCGGACATGATCTCCGGGCGGACGAGCACCGGCGGGATCATGAGGGTGAACCCGGCGGCCCGGGCCTTCTGCGCGGCGAGCTGGAGCATCCCCAGCTGGAGCAGTGCGCCGTCGCCGGTGAGGAAGTAGAAGCGCGCCCCGGAGACCTTCGTCCCGCGCTTGATGTCGATGAGGCCGAGGGACTCGCCGAGGTCGACGTGATCCTTCGGCTCGAAGTCGAAGGTCGTGGGCTCCCCGACGTGTTCGAGGACGACGTAGTCGTCCTCCCCGCCGGCGGGCGCCCCCTCCTCGACGACGTTGGAGAGCTGCATCTGGAGGTCGTTCACGGCGGCCTCGGCCTCCGCCTGGACGGCCTCGATCTCCTTGAGGGCCTCGGCCTTGCGCCGGCCCTCCTCCCGGAGCCGCGTCCGTTCCTCGTCGGAGGCGGTGCGCATGAGCGTCCCCATCTCCTTGGAGAAGGCGTTCTGCGCGGTCCGGGCGGCGTCCGCGTCCGCGATGGCGTCCCGGCGTCGCCGGTCGGCGTCGAGCAGCCGGTCGACGAGCTCCGGGTCCTCGCCCCGGGTGCGCTGTGACGTGCGGACGGCCTCGGGGTTGTCGCGGAGTAGCTTGAGATCAATCATGTGTCACAGCTTAGCTATAGTGGTGGGGACCTTCGCGCCGTGACGCACAGCGCCACCGCGTCCCCGTCGGCCATGCCCCACCCACCGTCCCCGACCAGCAGATTGCAGCAGCGATGACGATTGACGCCTCCACGCACGCCCGTCGGCGCCGGTCCGTGACCGTCGTGACCGTCGCGGCCCTCGCCGGCGGTGTCGCGGCGGGCGCGTACGAGTACTCCGCGCCGGAGAACCGCTCCCCGGTGTCCACCGGCACGCAGGCGACCACCGAGCGCCCCGGCGGTGACGCCGGCGGGTCCGGCGACCGCCCGCCGTCCTTCACCGACGCCGACCGCGGCACCTGCATCACCTGGGACACCGCACCGGACGGGAGGGCGTCGAACTTCTCCCGCGTGGACTGCGCGACCCCGCACCGGTTCGAGGTCGCGACCCGGGAGGACCTGTCCGCGTACCCGACCAGCGAGTTCGGGCCGACGGCGGCGATGCCGGACAAGGACCGCCAGGCCCGCCTCACCGCCGAGTTGTGTGAGGGGCCGACGATGTCCTACCTCAACGGCGCCCTCGACCCCGAGGGGCGGTACTCCATCTCCCCGATCCTCCCCCCGGTCGCGTCGTGGGAGAAGGGTGACCGGACGATGCTGTGCGGTGTCATGGTGCCCGACGCCGCCGGGCGGGCCCAGGAGGTCCAGGGCCTCGCCGCCGAGCAGGACCAGTCCCGGGCCTTCCCCGAGGGCACGTGCGTCCGGGTCGACGGCGAGCTCACGACCGAGGTGCCGTGCCAGGAGGACCACGCCTGGCAGGTCGTGTCCGTGGTGACGCTGGGCCAGCAGTTCCCCGACGGGTGGCCGCCGGTCGAGCAGCAGAACGACTACCTCAACGGGGTGTGCACGAAGGCCGCGATGGACTACATCGGCGGCGACGACGCCCTGTACCAGTCCACGCTCGCGCCGTTCTGGACGACGCTCCAGCAGCAGTCGTGGGACGCGGGCTCCCGGACGGTGAACTGTGCGCTGACGAAGGGCGACCCCGGCGGCGGGTTCGCGACCCTCAACGGGGACGTCACGCAGGGGTTCACGATCGACGGGGCCCCGCCGCCCCCGCAGCCGCCGCGGAACCCGGTGCGCCGGTAGCCGGAACCCCGGGGCCGGTGGCCGGCACCCGGTGACCGGTGGCCCCGGCCGCCGCGGAACGCGGTGCGCCGGTCGCCGCCGGGTGGGAGACTGGGGGCGGCCGGTGACGACCCGTGCCCCTGCGGAGAGGAGACGACGATGGCTGTCGACATCACGGACGAGGAGTTCGAGGACCTCGTGGACCGGGGCCTGCGCCGCATCCCCCGGGAGCTGCTCAACGCCCTCGACAACGTGGCGATCGTCACCGAGGACCGCAACGAGGAGGACCCGACGATCCTCGGCCTCTACCACGGCGTGGCCCTCCCCGACCGGTCCGTCGAGTGGCCGACGGTCCTGCCGGACAAGATCAGCATCTACCGGGACGCCCTCTGCGAGTGGTGTGACAGCCGGGAGCAGCTCGTGGAGGAGGTGGCGGTCACGGTCATCCACGAGATCGGCCACCACTTCGGGATCGACGACGACCGCCTCCACGAGCTCGGCTGGGGCTGACCCCCGGCGGGGGTACGTCGCCGTCGGCCCGGCTGAATCCATCCCCCCCAGTACCCGCAGGGGCACATGAGAAAGCCGTTCCCGACACCACGGTGTCGCCACAGCCGCTGCCCGGCCGGGTCGCGGTGGACCCCCGGCCGCCGGGGCCCCGTCGCGCCGACCGGCCCTCCCGGACCCCCGTGCGACGCCCCGTCCCGTCCGCGCAGCCCCCGCCCGGCCCGCGGACCGTGCCCGCCACACGCACCCCGCGGCCCGCATCGGTGCTGCACACAGGCCTGCGCGCACACCCCCGTGCCGGTAATTCTCAGGTGCCCCGCCTAGGTTCCACGGTGTGAACACTCCCATCACGTCATCGCAGTCGACGTCCCCGCAGGCGTCACCGTCCCCCGCCCCGTCCCCGTCCCCCGCCCCCTCACCCACCCCGGCGGGGACCCGGACGCTGTCCCGCCGCCGGTTCGGACTCGGCGCCCTCGCCGCCGGGGCCACCCTCGCGGTCCTCCCCGCCGCCCGGGCCGTCGCCGCGCCCGCCGCCGGCACCGCCCCGTCCCCCGCGACCGGCGCCACCGGCGCCACCGCCGGACTCACCCGGATCCCGGTCCCGGAGGCCCCGTCGTTCCTCTCCCTGCGGTTCCCCGGCGACTCCACGGCGCTCGCCGGATCGCTCGCAGGCTCCCTCACCGGGTCGCTGACCGGCTCCGCCGCCGGACCCCTCGGCAGCTCCACCGGCACGCCGACCGCGCCCGCCGGCTCCCCGGGCACCCCCACCGTCCCCACGGCCACCGTCCACTTCACCGCCCCGGACGGCACGCGCACGTCCCGCACGGTCCACCCGTCCGGCCACTGCCGGGACGGCGCGTTCCCGCTGTGCTCGGACCCCGTCGCCGTCCCCGCCGGGGCAACGGAGGCGTACGTCGACACCCCCACGACCACCGCCCACATCCACCGGGTCGAGACCGGCGACCGCACCGTCGCGGACCCGGAGGCGACCGTGCTCCCCGGGCTCACCGTCGTGTCCCGGCGGCAGTGGGGCGCGGACGAGGCCCTCATGACGTGGGCCCCGGAATGGGCCCCGCCGGTGTGCGTCACCGTCCACCACACGGCCGTGCCCACCGGCCGCGAACCGCAGTACCGGCACAACTGGCCCGCGGCCGTGCGCTCCGTGTACCGCTTCCACGCGTCGTCGGACGACGGCGGCCGCGGGTGGGGCGACATCGGCTACCACCTCGTCATCGACCCGGAGGGCGTGGTCTACCAGGGCCGGTCCACCGGGGTCGCCGGGCACGCGGTGTTCCGCCCCGGGTCGGCGGCCGGGCAGGTCGTCACCGCCGGGCACGTGTACCGCGCGAACACGGGCAACATCGGGGTGTGTCTCATCGGGGACTTCCAGACCGGCGAGCCGACCGCCGCGGCCCTCGACTCCCTCACGACCGTGCTCACCGCCCTGTGCTCCGCGCTGGGCCTCGACCCGGAGGGCCGGGTGCGGTACGTCAACGCGGCGTCGTCGATCGACCTCACGCAGCCGACCGTCACCGGGCACCGGGACTGGGAGAAGGCCGCCGGCACCACCGAGTGCCCCGGGGACAACCTGTGGCGGAGGCTGCCGGAGCTGCGCCGTCGGGTGGCGGCCGCGGTCGGGGGGACGACGCCGTCCGGGCTGCTGAGCGGAGGTTCCCGATGAGTGACGGGATCTCACGACGCCGCCTCCTCGGTGCCGCCGCCGCGTCCCTCGCGTCCGCCGCCGTCGCCGCCGGGCTCGGCGGGGTCGGCGCGCCCGGCGGGGTGACGACGGCCGGGCGGGCCCGCGCCGCGACCGCCGGGGCGGGGGCGGCAGGCACGGCCGGTGCCGGGGCCTCCGCGACGACCGGCGCGCCCTCCCCGGCCGGTGCCCGGCCGACGCCGCTGGGCACGGTCGTGGACTTCTCGTCCGCGCCGGTGCCGCCCGCGCTCATCGCCCGGGACGGCCACCTCGGTGTTGTCTCGTATGTGTCACTCTCGCGTCCCGGCGCGAACTTCGGCGCGAAGCCGTTGACCAGGGACTACGCCAGCTCGATCCACGATGCCGGCCTCATGGTGGCCAGCGTGTACCAGTACGGGAAGCCGGAGGGGACGGCCCCGTCGGACTTCACCCGCGGCCGACGCGGCGGGCTGGAGGACGCACACACCGCCGCGCAGATCCACGCGGACGCCGGCGGGCCGGACACCGCGCCGATCTTCTTCGCCGTCGACCAGGACGTCACCGTCGACCAGCGGGAGTCCCTCGTGCGCCCGTGGCTGGAGGCCGTCGCCGAGGTCATCGGCCTCGACCGCACGGGGGTGTACGGCAGCGCCTCACTGTGCGCGTGGGCGTGCGACGAGGGTCTGGTGGGGAGGGTGCCGACGGACCCCTCCACGGCGACACCCCACCACTGGTGCTGGCAGACCCGCGCGTGGTCCCACGGGGTCGTGGAGCCGCGCGCCGTGCTCCACCAGAACCGGTTCGGCTCCGACACCCCGCCCGCCCCCGTGTACGCGGGGGTGCAGACGGACGTCAGTGACGTGCTGTGCGCGAACTGGGGGCAGTGGTAGGCGTCCCGTGAACCCGGGTCCCCCCCGGCGACCGGGACGCCCCCACCCCCGGCGGGCGACTACGAGGCGGGGGCCGTCGTCCCCCGGACGCCGAGGTAGCTCTCCACACCGTCGACGACGCCGTGCGCGAGCCGCTCCCGGCCGTGCGCGTCCTTGAGGACCGCGATGTCCTGCGAGTCCTGCATGTTCCCGAACTCGACGAGCGCCTTCGGCTTCGTGGACAGGTTCAGCCCGGTGAGGTCGTCGCGCGGGTTGATGCCGTCCACGCCGAGGTAGTTCGAGGTCTGGAAGCCCTCGTCGACGAGCCCGTCGCGGACGTCCTTCGCGAGGTCCATCGACTCCGGGCCCTTGTTCTGCGGCAGCGGGTCCTTGACCGGGGAGACGTGGAAGCCCCGGTTGCCCTCCTTGTTGATGTCCGCGTGGATGCTGATGACGAGGTCCGCGTCCGAGGCGTTCTCCTTCAGCGCGCGGGTGTCGATGCAGTCCGCCGGGCCCGTGTCGTCCTGGCGGGTGAGGGACACACGGGCACCGAGGTGCTCCAGCTGGGACTTCAGCTCCTGGCCCATGAGCCAGGTGAACGTGTGCTCCGGCCAGCCGTCGCGGGCGTGGGTGCCGGGGGCCTGGCAGGGCTTCTGCCCGCCGCGGCCGTCGGTGACCGTGTGGGTCGCCGGCTCCGTGACGGCCTGGTGGCCCGGGTCGAGGTAGATGTGGCGGCCGGCCAGCGGCTGCGCCGGGTCGGGGAGGCTGGACTCCGTGCCGGGGGAGACGGACGGGTCGGCGCCGGCGCTCGCGGCGGGGGCGAACGCGGACGCGGCGATCATCGGGACGGACAGGGCTGCGAGAATCAGTCCGGAGCGCCTGCGGGTGCGCGTCGAACTGCTGTGATTGGTTGTCATGCCCCAGACAATAAGCCTGGATCGGTCAGGACGGGAGGGCTGTACCGGGGGTGCCCCTCTCGTGGAGGTACGTCAGCATGAAGCCTCGGGGAGGCCGGTCACGCGCCGGCGGGGTCCCCGGCGCCCCAGGCCACGACGCGGAACGCGCCCCGCAGCGCGTCGGGCGCGGCGGGCCCGGCCGCCGCGGGCTGACCGGGCTGGCCGGGCTGACCGGGCTGACCGGATGCGGGGTCGAGGTCGAGGTCGATGCGGTGCGCGTTCGGCAGGTAGGTCCGCCAGGCGAAGGCGGGGTCGACGTCCCCGAGCCACCGGGCGACGAGGCGGATGACCGCACCGTGGCTGACGACGGCGAGGTCCGTGCCCGTCGCCACCGCCGCGTGGACAAGCCCGGACAGGGACGTCAGGTAGGCGTCGAGGACCTCCCGCCCGGTGGCGCCCCCGGGCGGGGCGGCGTCCAGGTCGCCGTGCAGCCAGGAGCCGAGGAGCCCGTGGTAGACGGTGTGGGCCTCGGCGTCGTTGCGCATCTCCATGTCCCCGGCGGGGATCTCCGTGATCCCGGGCACGGTCGCGACGGTCCCGGGCTCCCCGGCCGCGGCCTGCGCGGTGGCGTCGTCGGGGAGGCGCAGCGTCGGCACCGATCCCCGAAAAGCACGGCCGTACTCCTCCGCGAAGTCCGATCCGGGGCCGACGGGCACGGTGAGCGTCCCGGCGTCCCGCGCGACGGCGGCGAGGACGGCGGCGGTCTGCTGGGCCCGGGCCGCGAGCGAGCTCACGACGGCCACCCGCCGCGTGACCTGCGCAAGAGCGGATCCGGCGGCCGTGGCCTGCTCGCGTCCGAGGTCGGTGAGGGACGCCCCGGGCAGGCGGGTGTCGAGGGCGTGGACGAGGTTCGACGTCGTCTGGCCGTGCCGGATGAGATACAGACGTGTCACTTCTGCACCCGGCCCTGCGCGTCCGGCCCCGGCGCGTGCCCCGGGCCCTCCCGGAGGTCCGTGACCCACCGGCGGGAGGCGGTGAGGTCCGGCGGGACCCGGCCACCGGACCCGCCGGCGTCGGCGTGCACCGTCCCCCCGGACTGCGGCCAGGACCCCAGGAACCGCACCGCGTCCGTCCGGCGGTGCAGGCCGGCGAGCGCATCGGCGACCGCGTCGTCCTCCACATGACCGACGAGTTCCACGTGGAACATGTACGTCCCCAGCCCGGTGCGCGTGGGCCGGGACTCGATGCGGGACATGTCGACGTCCCGCATCGCGATCTCGCTCAGCGCGGTCCACAACGCGGCCGGGTGGTTCGGCAGGGAGAACACGACGGCGGTCCGGTCCCGGCCGGTGCGCCCCGCCGACGCCGCGGCCCCCGGCCGCCCGACGAGCACGAAGCGGGTGTTCGCGCCACGGACGTCCGCCACCCCCTCGGCGAGCGCGTCGAGCCCGTGGATGCCGGCGGCGAGCAGGGGCGCCGCGGCGGCGTCGGCCTCCCCGGCGGCGACGGCGGCGGCCGCCGCACCGTTCGAACTCGCGGGGATGAACTGCGCCCCGGGCAGCTCGCGGTCCATCCAGCCGCGGACCTGCGCCATCGCGACGGGGTGCGTCGTGACGGTCCGCACGTCCGCCGCCGCCGTCCCCGGGCGGACGAGCACGGCGAACTCCACGGGGACGTCGGTCTCCCGGAGGATCCGCACGTCACCCGGTGCGTTCTCCAGCGCGTCGGCGGCGGTGGCGGCGGCCCCGGCGGCGGCATTCCCGGCGGCCCCGGCGGCGGTCAGTCCGGCCCCGGCGGCCCCCGGCCCGGCCCCGGCCGTCACCCCGGCGAGCGCGTCGAAGGTCTGGACGACCGGCCCGTCGACGCTGTTCTCCAGCGCGACGCACGCCATGTCCGCCGACCCCTCCCGCACCGCGCGGATCGCCGCCGCCGGGGAGTCCACCGGCCGGAGCTCCGCCTCCGCCGGGACGTGACCGGCCTCGATGAACCGGTGGAGCGCCTGCTCCGTGAAGGTCCCCCGCGGTCCCAGGTACGTGACGACGGGCCGCCCGCCCATGCCGGGCCGACCCTGCCGCTCTTCGCTGGACGCGCTGGACTCCTGCATGTCCACAGACTACAGAGTGTGCAGCCGACCGTCACCGCCGCCGGGTACGCTGTCGCCCATGTGCGAACACGACACCGCCACGGTCCGCGACCGACTGGCCACCGTGAGCGCCCGCACCGGGCTCTCACCCGCCGAGCTGGGCGTCGCCCGGCTGTACCCCGACCCGGCCCCGCCGACGGTCACCGACTCCGGGACCGCCCCACTCGCCGGCGTCCCGGTGCTGGTCAAGGACCTGAATCTCGTCGCGGGGGAGGTGACGACGTACGGCTCCGCCGCCCACGCCGTCCACGCCACGGCGGACGACGCCGCCGTGCGGGCGCTCCGCGCGACAGGGGCGGTGCTCGTCGGCGCGTCCTCCGCCGCGGAGTTCGGCGCGACCGCGTACACCGAGCCGGTCGGCACGCCGTGGCCGGTCAACCCGCTGGGTGCGGGGTACATGCCCGGCGGGTCGTCCGGCGGCGCGGCGACGGCGGTCGGCCACGGGGTGGTGGACGTCGCCCACGCGACCGACGGGGGCGGGTCCATCCGCGTGCCCGCCGCGTGCTGCGGCCTGCCGGGGCTGAAGCCGGCGCACAGCGTCGTCACCGGTGGCGGGAGCCCCGGGGCCGGCGAGCCGGCGGCACCGGCCGGGACCACCGCGGCCACCGCGGCCGCACCGGGCGTCACCCCGACGGCCCAGGGGTTCATCGCCCGGGACCTCGCGTGGACGGCCCGGGCGTACGGGCTCCCCGCCCCGTCGGCGGCGCAGCCCGGGCGCACCCGCCCGCTCCGGATCGCCCACACGAACACACCCTTCCACTGCGCCGTCACCGCCGGCGGCGCGCACGGTCACGGCGGGCACGGTCACGCGAGCACGGGTCCCGGCGACCCCGGCGTCGTCCCGTCGACGACGGACGTCGACCCGGTCATCGCCGCCGCGACCGCCGCAGCCGCCGTGCTCGCGACCCGGTTGCCGCAGGTCAGCTCCGTCGTGCCACTGCCGGCGCCGTACCCGCCGGCCCTGTTCGAGACGTTCGCCGACGTCCTCGCCTCCCGGTGCGCCGGGCTGCCGGACCCGCTGCTGCCGGTGACCGCGTGGTTCCGCGACCGGGGTCGCGCGGTGACCGACGCCGACCCGGACCGCGGGCTCGCCGCGGCCACCCGCACCATCGCCGCCCTCCCCGACGAGGTGCTCCGCGCCTGGCCGGACGTCGACGTCGCCGTCACCCCGACCCTCGCGTGCGCCCCGCCGCCGCCCGGCACGTTCTCGGCGCTGAGCCCGGCGGCCGACGTCGCCGTGCAGACCGCGTGGACCCCGTGGGCGACGCTGTGGAACCTCACAGGGTGGGCCGCGCTCACCGTCCCGCTCGTCGACCCGGCGGACGTCCCGGGCCGCTGGCCGGTCTCCGTGCACCTCGGGGCGGTCGGCGACCGCGCCACGGCGGCGGACCTGCTCGACCTCGCGGAGGGCATCGTCGCGCAGATCCGGGCGTCGGGCATGAACCCGGAGTACCTCAGTGTCGACGGGCCCGGGGACCCGCTGGGTCTCGGGGCAGCGCCGACACCGCGCGGGCACGACCACGCCGGTCCGTGCGGCTGCGGGGCCGGGGTCCACCGGCCGTGACGGCGTCGTCCCCCGCCCCCGGCGGCTACCCCGGCACCACCCCGGGCGGCTCCCCCGCCCCGCACCCGACCACGCACCCCACCCCACACCCCGCCCCGCGCGACCGGGTGGCGCTGCGGTGGGAGATCGTCGTCGTCCTCGTCGTGACCTTCGGCACGTCCGGTGTGCGGGCGGTGCTGCGGCTCATCGACGCACTGGCACGACCGGAGCCTCTGTCCGGGCAGACTGTGACACTCAACGCCGCACAGTCGGCGGTGCGGTGGCTGGACCCGGCCTTCCAGCTCGTCTCCTCCGCCGTGCTCGTGGCGTGGGCCGGGCTCGCGGTGCTCCTCCTGCTCCGGCACTGCCCGCCCGCCACGCTGCGCCCGTCGGGACCGGTGCGGTCGCCGGGGTCGTCGCCGGACCCACGGCCGGCGCCGGGGGACTCCGGGGACGACGCCCCGCTCCGCCTCCGCCCCTCCCGGCGCGACATCCTTCCCGGCGTGGGGCTCGCCGCGCTCATCGGCCTGCCGGGGCTCGCCCTGTACCTCGGGGCGGTGGCCCTCGGCCTGTCCCGGCACGTCGCCGCCGGCGGGACCGGGGACTGGTGGTCCGTGCCGACGCTCGTCGTCGGCGCGTGGGCGAACGGGGTCGGGGAGGAGGTCGTCGTCGTCGCGTGGCTGGCGACCCGGCTGCGGCAGCTGCGGGTGCCGTGGGCGTGGATCTTCGTTGGCTCAGCTGTGCTCCGCGGAAGCTACCACCTGTACCAGGGCTACTCGGCGGGCGTGGGCAACATCGTCATGGGCCTGGTGTTCGTGTGGTGGTTCCGCAGGACAGGACGGGTGTGGCCGCTGATCGTGGCGCACGGGCTCATCGACACGGTGGCCTTCGTCGGGGCCGTCGCGCTGCCCGGTCTCGGCTGACCGGCGGTCCCGCAGGCCCCCGGCCGGGCCGCCACGACAGCTACCATGTCCCTCATGTCTCCCACCGGACACGACAGCGACCCCAACGACCCCCGCGCCCGGCCGGTCGACGACGACGTCGTCCGCGGGCGTGACGGCAGGCCGCTCCGCGACCGCTACGGACGCCCCGTCCGCCGGCGACGGCCCGTGCCGCCGCCCGCCGACGCCGGCCGGTCCGGCGGTGGGAGCCGGGCCGCCGGGGACGGGCGGATCAGCGGCGCCGACAGGGCGGGCCGAGCCGGCCGGGCCGAACGGCTGAGTCGCGCCGACCGGGCTGACCGGGCCGGGCGCGACGGTCTCGACGGTCTCGACGGGAGCCGCGGACGCCACAGCCGCCGCCGGTCCCGCCCGGTGCCGCCGCCGGCCACGCCCGGCCGCGGCCGGTCCGACGCCGCGCCCCCGTCGTCACCCTCGTCGCCGGCGTCCCCGGCCGGCCCCCCGCCGGCGTCGCCGGCCCCGGCGTCCCCGCTCGACGAGCCGATCGACCTCAACGCCCCGCGGCCTCCCCGGCGGCCCCGCCACGCCGCCCCCGGCGACGCGACGCCCCGGGCCGCCGCACCCCGCGACGCCACCCCGCGCGACGCCACGCCACGCACCGCCACCCCGCGCGACGCCGCCCGCCACGCCGCACCCCGCGACGACCTCGCGCGCGACGCCACCCCGCGCCGCGCCGCGACACCGCCCGGCGGCCCCACCCCGACCCCACCCCGCTACGTCCGCGCCGATGCCCCGGCGCCCGGCCAGCCGCCGGCCGGCCGGGACGGCTTCCCCGGCCGCACCACCCCGCCGGTGGACGGGCGCGCGGGCGGAGGGCAGCGTCGTCCCGTCCCCGGGGAGATCCCCTCCCGCCGTGACGAACGTGCCCGGCGACCGGCCTCCCGGCGCAGTGCCCGGCGCGGCGACCGGCAGACCCGGAACACCCCCGGCGCGGCCCTCCCCCGCGGCCCCCGCACCCCCCACGGCCTCCGCGGCCGGGGTCCCGGGCGGGGTCGGGCGGACGCGGTGGGACGCCCCCGCCGCCTCGTGAAGAAGCGGTACATCCTCGCCGTCGTGCTCGTGCTCATCCTCGCGGTGCCGGTCGTCATGGCCTTCCGCGTGGACGGCAACCTCCAGCGCATCGACGCGCTGAAGGACTACGACGGCCGGCCGGCGGACTCGGCGGGCACGAACTGGCTGCTCGTCGGCACGGACTCCCGCGAGGGGCTCAGTGAGGCCGACGGCGCCCGCCTCGCCGCCGGGGACATCACGGCGACGGGCGCGCGGACGGACTCGATCATCGTCGTCCACGTGCCCCGGTTCGGCGGGAAGGCGACGATGCTGTCCATCCCCCGCGACTCCTACGTGGACATCCCGGGCTGGGGGAAGGACAAGATCAACACGTCGTTCAACGAGGGCGGCCCGGCGCTGCTGCAGCAGACCGTGGAGCAGTCCACGGGCCTGCGGATCGACCACTACGCGGAGATCGGCTTCGGCGGGTTCGCCACGATCGTCGACGCGGTCGGCGGCATCGAGCTGTGCCCGAAGGAGCCGATCGACGACCCGATGGCGGGGATCAACCTCCAGCCGGGCTGCCAGACGATGGACGGCCCGACGGCGCTGGGCTACGTGCGGACCCGGTACACCTCGGCGAACGGTGACCTCGACCGGGTGCAGCGGCAGCGGGAGTTCCTCTCCGCGATCACGCACAAGATCGGCTCCGCGGGGACGGTGGTCAACCCGTTCCGGTCACTGCCGTTGGCGGACGCCTTCTCGAAGGCGCTGACCATCGACGACGACGACCACCTGTGGAACCTCGGGGCGCTCGCCCTCGCGCTGGCCCGGGGCGCGAACCAGGAGACGGTCCCGGTCGCCGGGTTCGAGGACGTGGACGTCGGCAATGTCGTCGTGTGGGACGACGCCGCCGCCCAGCAGCTCTTCGCCTCCCTGCGCTGACCGGCCGCCGGGGCGGGGGACGCCCCGGGCGGGGGCGGGGGGACGCCGACCGCCCGCGCGCGCGGGCGGAGCTCAGGCGGGCGCGGGGGGCTCAGGCGGGGGCCGTCCCCGGACGACCGCGCCCGCCGCCCGCGTGGGGGCCGCAGGTCAGCGGATCGTGACCTGCCGGGCGATGATCGTCTGCTTCGCCTTGTGCTCCTCGGCGGTCAGCTGGCCGCCGGCCTCACCCCGGCCGGTCTCCAGCGCGGCGCTGATCCTCCGGTCGAGCTCGGCGACGGGCCCGGCGAACTCGGTGTGGGGCACGGTGTTGTCCAGGTCGAAGACGGGCACGAGGAGCCCGTGGGTGCGGAACGCCCCGGCGAAGCGGGTGTTCTCCCCGAGGTGCAGGCCGCCGTCGGCGGCGACGCGCGCGAGGGCGTCGAGGAGCTCGTCCTCCGCCTCGGGGCGGACCCAGCGGATGTGGGCCTTCTCGCCCGGGTCGATCCACCACACGGCGCCGGGCACGTCGACGTCGAGGCGGCGGGACGGCAGCACGGAGGCGTTGGCCTGCTCCAGCGACGCCGCGATCTGCGGGTTGTTCCGCTGGGACTCGGGCAGCCACCAGGCGAAGTCGTCCGCGACCTCGATGTCGAGCTCCTGGTCCTGCGGGAGCAGGTCGGTGACCGGGGGTTCGGTGCCGTCGGCGATGCCGACCTCGAGGGTGCTGCCCGGTGCGGCCGAGGCCGCCCAGGACAGGGCGAAGGCCAGGTCCCGCTGCGGGTTGTTGCCGCGCTGCTGGGTCTGGAGGGCGACGAACACCTCCCCGCCCTCGTCCTCCGCGCGCACGAGCGCGGAGACGGCACCCGGCAGGACGGTGCACAGCGACACGGGGCGGTCGATCCCGGTGGTCCGCACCCGCACGTGTGCGGAGGGGACGAACTCCTGGAGCGCCACGAGGTCCGTCTCGGCCGCGTAGCCCTCGTAGGGGCGCGGGTCCTTCTCCAGGGCCGCGCGTTCGGCGGCCCGGGCCGCGAGCTTCGCCTGTCGGCGGCTCATGCCCTCCGGGAGGTCTTCTTTCTTCCTGTTCTTCTTAGCCACGCCCGTGAGTCTAACCGGCCGTGCCGGACGCGTGGGTGGGACGGTCGGTGACCGGCGACCGGTGCACGCGCACGCCGGCCCGCCGGCCCGCCGGACCGCGCCGGCCGCCTACTGGTGCACGCGCACGCCGGCCCGCCGGAACTCGACGGCCGCGGAGTCGTCACGCCAGGCGAGCGCCCGGTCGGGGACGTCGGTGGCGAGCCAGCCGACGTTGTGCCGCGCGGCCCACCGGACGTCCTCCTCCCGGTTCGCGGTGAACAGGTAGGCCCGGCCGGCCCGGGTGTCGACGGCGCGCGGGCGCAGCCGGGCGCGGAGCACCCCGTAGCCGGCGTCGCAGCCGGCGGTCCCGGCCTCGTGGCGGCCGGTGTCCCCGCCGCGGAGGCCCCGGGGCAGCGGGAGGGGGACCCACATCCGGTACTGCCGCCGGAGGAGGATGCGGTTGACCGCCGGGTTGATGCGGTGGAACCGGTCGAGCGACCGGGGCGAGAAGCTGATGACGTGCACGAACGGGGCCCGGTCGATGCCCGCGCGGTGGAGTTCGCGGTTGAGCAGCGCCTCGAGCTGTCCGCCGAACTGCTCGGAGTTCTTCGTCTCGATGAACAGCTCCGGGCCGTCGGTGTCCGGCAGCCCGGCGCGGCGGTCCATGGTGAAGGTGATGAGTTCCCGGAGGGTGACGACGCTGTGCCGTCGTCCCCCCGCCCGCTCCGGCTGCCCGGCCCCGACGTCGAGGGCGCGGAGGTCGGCGAGCGTCATGTCGGCGACGGCCCCCTGCCCGTCGCTGACCCGGTTGACCGTCGAGTCGTGGAAGCACACGACCTCGTTGTCCGCGGTGAGGCGGATGTCGCACTCCCACCCGTCGGCCTCCTGGTCGGCGGCGAGCTCGTAGGCGGCCATGGTCTGCTCGGGCCGGTATCCGGATGCTCCACGGTGCGCGATGATCTCCACGCCTCTCTTTCTAGCCCTCCTGCGTCACCGGCGCTGCCGGACGACGGGGCCGGGGCGCGGGTTGTCGGCTACCTTTCACGTCGCGTTCACCCCGGGTACACGCCGGGGCGGCGTCGACCCCCGGGCCGGTGCCCACCGCCTCCCCCGGGGTGACGGCTGCACCCTCGCCCACCGCCTGCCCCTCCCCACGACGGCTGTACCCTCGCCCACCGCCTGCCCCTCCCCGCGACGGCTGTACCCTCGCCCACTGCCTCCCCCTCCCCGCGGCGGCTGTACCCTCAAGCGCGTGAGCCCGCAGAAGCAGTCGGCCCGGCGCGCAGACCGGACGCCCCCCGCACCCAACGTGCAGGACACCGCGCTCGTGTTCGAGGGTGGTGCCATGCGCGCCGCGTTCTCCTCGGCGATGGTCGAGGCGTTACTGGAGTCCGGGGTGTACTTCGACTGGGTCTTCGGCAACTCGGCGAGCACGGTGCACGTGGCGAACTACCTGGCGGGGGACGCGCAGGGGGCGCGGGACTACTTCACGGTGTTCCCGGGTGACCCGTTGTTCGGCGGGATCCGCCCGTTCCTGCGGGGTGACGGGTTCTTCAACTCCCGGTACATCTACGGCGAGTACGGCGGGGACAGTTACGCGCTCCACCTCGACTGGCAGGCGGTGCAGGCGAACCCGGCGAAGTACCGGTTCTCCGGGTTCAACGGCCGGACGGGGGAGACGGTGCACTGGGGCCGGGAGCACATCGACTCCCTGCCGGAGTTCCTGCTGCACGCGCGGGCGAGTTCGTCGCTGCCGTTCATCATGCCGCCGACGCACATCGACGGGGACACGTGGTTCGACGGCGCCTTCGGGCCGACCGGCGGCATCCCGCTCGACGCGGCGGAGGCGGAGGGTTTCGAGAGGTTCGTCGTCGTCATGACCCGGACCCGGGGCTACCGGAAGCGGGGCAGCCGGTTCACCCGGCCGTTCGCGCGACGGTTCGCCCACTACCCCGAGCTCGTCGAGTCGATGGCGACGCGCCACATCCGCTACAACGCGACCCGGGACCGGATCTTCCAGATGGAGCGCGAGGGCCGGGCGTACGTGTTCGCCCCGCAGACGATGCCGATCGGCAACGGGACGCGGAAGCTGAACCGGCTCATCGAGACCTACGACTCCGGCCTGGAGCAGGCGCGGCAGGAGATGCCCCGCATCCGGCGGTTCCTCGGCCTCGACGGCTGACCCCCGGCCGGGCACCCCCCGCGGCGCGCGGTGCCCCCGGTCACCGCTCCCCCGACACCCTCCCGGGGCCGAGCGCCACCCCGGGGCGTCGACCCCCGACCGTCACTCCCCGGCGGCCTCCCCGAGCCCGGCGGCGTCCATCACCCGGCGCAGGGTCTCCGCGGAGCGGGTGAACCGCTCGCGCTCGGTGTCGTCGAGGTCCAGCTCCACGACCTGCCGCACGCCGTGCCGGTTGATGACCGCGGGTGTGCCGATGTACATGTCCGTCTGCCCGTACTCGCCGTCGAGCAGGGCCGACACCGGCAGGACGACGTCCTCGTTCTGGAGGACCGCCCGGGTGATCCGCGCGAGGCCGGTGCCGATGCCGAAGCTCGTCGACCCCTTCGCGTCGATGATCTCGTAGGCGGCGTCCCGGGTCCGTTCGAAGATCTCCGTCACGTCCTGTTCGCCGGTGGGCGACTGCGCGAGCCGGGTGCGCAGCGGGATGCCCGCCGCCGTCCCCGCCGACAGGACCGGCAGTTCGGTGTCCCCGTGCTCGCCGACGACGTACGCGTGCACGGACGTCGGCGCGACGTCGAAGTACTCACCGAGTGCGGAGCGGAACCGGGCGGTGTCGAGGATGGTGCCGGACCCGATGACCTGGTTGGCCGGCAGCCCGGAGAAACGCCACGTCGCGTAGGAGAGGATGTCGACGGGGTTCGTGGCGACGAGATACACGCCGTCGAAGCCCGTCGCCGTGACCCGGGAGACGATGTCGCGGAAGATCGCGACGTTCCGGTCCACGAGGTCGAGCCGGGTCTCCCCGGGCTTCTGCGCCGAGCCGGCGCAGATGCACACGAGGGTCGCGTCGGCACAGTCGTCATAGGTGCCGGTCGTGACCGTCACCTGGTGCCCGGCCCACGGGACCGCGTGGCGGAGGTCCTGGACGTGCCCCCACGCCCGGCGTTCGTCGATGTCGATGATGACGAGCCTGTCGCACAGGCCCTGGTTCACGATCGCGTAGGCGTACGCGACGCCGACCTCCCCCGCCCCGATCAACACGATCGTGTTGCCGTCACTGTGCCTCACCGTCAGTTCCTCCCGTCCGTGGCCGCGCGCGGCCCGCCGGCGGCCGACCCTGCCGGGCCACGCCGCACCGTTACCGTCACCGCCGATGATACCGCTGGTCACGGCCCTGAAAAGGAGGCTTCGGACGTGAGTTCGGGCACAGCTCCCCCTCCGGGAGTCGCGCCCGTCACCCACCCTCGCGGCCACCCCGGCACCCACCGCCCGGAACCACCGCCGGCGACCCCACCGGCACCCACCGCGACCCGACGCGGCGGGCGGCGTCGTCCCCCCACGACCGCTCCCGCGACGACGGCGACGCCGACACCCCCGGGGCGCGCTCCGGGCGTGCCGCACCCCTCCCCCCTGGCCGCGGCGGGTGCACTCCCCCCGATGGCGGGTCCCGCCCGCCTTTCCGCAGTCCCCGGCCGTTCGTGTCGAACGAAATCTCCTATTCAACCTATTGAACTTAGGAGTTCTATAATAAAATCATTGCGAGGGGGTGAGTTCTTCACCACACTGGTGGCCGTAGTCATCACACGAACAACGGAAGGACCCACCATGGCTGTCTACGAGCTTCCCGACCTGCCCTACGCCTACGACGCCCTCGAGCCGCACATCTCCGGCGAGATCATGCAGCTCCACCACGACAAGCACCACGCGACCTACGTCGCCGGCGCGAACGCGGCCCTCGAGGCGCTCGAGAAGGCCCGCGAGGAGGGCACCAACCCGGACCAGATCCGCGCGCTGTCCAAGAACCTCGCGTTCAACCTCGGTGGCCACACCAACCACTCCATCTTCTGGAAGAACCTCTCCCCGAACGGTGGCGGCGAGCCGACCGGTGAGCTCGCGGAGGCCATCACCCGCGACTTCGGCTCCTTCGACAAGTTCAAGGACCACTTCTCCTCCGCCGCGCTGGGTCTCCAGGGCTCCGGCTGGGCCGTCCTCGGCTTCGACCACATCGCCGGCCGCCTCGTCGTCGAGCAGATGACCGACCAGCAGGGCCAGATCAGCGTCAACTTCACGCCGCTGCTCATGCTCGACATGTGGGAGCACGCCTTCTACCTCCAGTACAAGAACGTCAAGGCCGATTACGTCAAGGCCGTGTGGAACGTCTTCAACTGGGAGGACGTCGCCGAGCGCTACGCCGCCGCCAAGGCCAAGTAGTTCCGGCTCCCCCACCCGGAGTTCCGGGTGACACCGGGAACCCCGGGTGACACCGGGTGTTCCGGGCACCACCGGCGCGGAGTTGACGCTCCGCCCCGACCCCCGACCCGCCGCGCAGGCCCTCCGGCCACCCGCGGCGGGTCGTCGTGCGTCCGGGGCCCGTGCGCGTCGACGACCGGCAGCGCCAGGCCACCGCGCCCCACCCCCCGCGCCCCCGCCTACCCGCAGGTCACGCCGGTCGCGTGCACCGGGCAGTACCCGCCGGGGTTCTTGTCGAGGTACTGCTGGTGCTCGTCCTCGGCGAGGTACACGGTCCCCGCCGGGGTGTCGTCGAGCATGGTGATCTCGGTGGTCATGTCCCCGTACCCGGCGTCACGCAGCTTCTCCCCGTAGGCCCGCGCGACCTCCCGCGCGGTCTCGAGCTGCCGGGGCGTCGTCGCGTACACGGCGGAGCGGTACTGGGCGCCGACGTCGTTGCCCTGCCGGTCCCCCTGCGTCGGGTCGTGGTTCTCGAACGCCACGCGGAGGATCTCCTCCTCGGTGATGCGCTCCGGGTCGTAGACCACGTCGACGACCTCGGCGTGCCCGGTGCGCCCGGTGCACACCTCCCGGTACGTGGGGTTGGCGGTGTACCCGCCGGCGTAGCCCACGGCCGTCGACTCCACGCCGTCGAGCTGCCAGAACAGTTTCTCCGCGCCCCAGAAGCAGCCGAGGCCAAGCACGATGTGCCGCTGCCCCTCCCGCCACGGGCCGGTGATCGGCGTGCCGAGCACGGTGTGCGGCTGCGGGTCGGGCAGGACGGGGTGCCGGCCGCCGGCGAGGGCGGTGTCCGCGGTGACGGGGTCCGCGCGGAACGGTCCGGGGGTGTTCGCGGCGATGATGCGGTCGAGAAAGCTCACTGGGTCTCCCTTGGTCTGGTCGGGGTCCGACGCCACGGCCGTCGCGGTCGGGTGCCGCCGGCGTGATGTCACGGTCGTGGGGGTCACCCGTCGGACCGCTCCGGGACGGCGACGTCCTCCACACCCGGGATCCCGGGTGCGCCCCGGCGCAGCCACCGCCGGACGGCCGCCGTCGCCATGCAGTCGTCGGCGTTGTAGCGCTCGAGGATACGCCGGAGGTCGCGCGCCTCGTCGCCGCGCCCGTCCGCCGCGGCCGCGACGGCGGCCTCGAAGCGGTCGACGGCCTCCCGCCCGTCCATGTCCCCCTGGCTGAACGCGTACCCGGCGAGGACGCCGGTGTTCTTCAGGCCGAGGGAGTCGTTCGCGGCGACCGCCCTGCGCACGACGGCGAAGACGTCCACCCAGTGCTCCGACGTGAGGAAGGCGTCGACCTCCGCGCGCGTCGGCATGACCACCGTCCCGTCCCCGGCCGCGCTCCCGTCACCGCAGTCGCCGCCGTCCCCGCCGTCCCCGGCCGGGTACCGCCGCCCGCCGTACGCCGTCGCGTACTCCCGCAGCCAGTGGTTCTCCCCCTGCGCCGAGTAGCAGTACGCCCGGAACCGCCGACCGCGGAGGACGGCGTCGTCCCTCCTCCCCGTGAGCCAGGACCAGAACCGGGCGACGTGCGCACCCTCGTCCGGCTCCACCCCGAAATCGGCGAACGCCCGGTAGCGCACGCCGTCCCACGTCCCCCAGAGGAACGTCCCGCGGCCCGGGTGGGCCTCCATGTCGACGTCCACCTCGACGCACCCGTCGAGGTCCCCGGGGCCCGTGCCCCCCGCCCACAACCGCGGGTCGTCGATCCAGCCGGCGGTCGGGCGGCGGAGGAACCGCTCCCCGCGCAGCCACGCCGCCGCCAGCGCGCTGACCTCGCCGCGGTCGGCGCGGGCGAGGGCGGGCACCGTCGTGAGGCCGTCCTCGCGGAGCGCCGCCGACCGGTCGCCCGGGAGCATGAGGCTCACGTCCGCCGTGGCGGTGAGCTGCGCCCGGCAGTGGTTGTGGAACTCGCAGGTCGCGCACTCCCGCACGCGGAGCGGCCGCCGCGGCACCGGCACGGACACGGCCTTGAGCAGCCCCTCGGCGAGCCGCCCCGCCGGGAACACCGCGCACCGGGACGACCCCGCCCCGATGAGCCCCGCGTCCCCGGACGCGACGCCCATCCCCGCGAGCAGCACCCACGCGACGGCGAGGACCTGCGAGTCCTCCGCCGCCGCCCGGTACCGCAGCGGGGCGTCCACCGGGTCGGACAACCCGAGCGCGGCGACGTCGACGACCCGGGACCCGCGCCGCGACCGCCCGTCCCGGATCACGGAGTGCGCGCTCACCCGGACGGGCGTGTACGCGAGGCCGGGGGACGCCCCGGTGCCGTGGTCCGCGCGGACGAGCAGGTCCACGCGCGTGGCCAGCGGGCCGTCGGCGAGGTGCGCGCCGACGATGAGCCGCGTCCCGGCGGCGAGGGCCTCCAGCGTCTCCTCCTCGGCCGTCGGACCGGGGGTGATGTCCCACCGCGTGGGGATGAGCCGGTCACCGATGCGCGGTGCCGTCGGCAACCGGTCGCGGACCGCCGACCGCCGGAGGTGGGCCCGGTACCGGTGGGTGAGGACCTCCGCCAGGTCCGCCGGGGAGGTCTCCGGGGGGACGACGCCCGCCTCCGCCGCCCGGCGCAGAACCGCACGGTGACGGCACCCGGTGAGGTCCGCCGGGGTGACGGGCGCGGCGGCGGGGGGACAGGCGTTCACAATGTCCCCCAGCATATGGCCCCGGCCACTCCCGCGCGGTCACCAGGTGTTGGCTAAGGTGGTTGCAGACGTCAGCGGCACCGGCAGCGACAGACAGCGACCGGCGGACACGCCGCTGACACCGATGACACTGACCCGTCCGGCGCCGCGACACCAGCGGACCGCCCCGGACACGTCGACAGGACACGGGAGAAACCGATGGGACTGCTCAGCTCGGCACGCAGGCGCCGGCAGGAGAAGAAGGCGATCTACAAGGCCGCCAAGGTGCGGGCCAAGGCGGAGGCGAAGTCCACCGGCAAGCTGGAGAAGAAGAAGGAGAAGTACCTCCGGAAGACCGCCAAGCAGGTCCGGAAGCTCGACCAGAAGGAGCTGAAGGCCCGGCGCAAGCACGAGGAGACGATGGCGAAGACCGCCCTCGAGCAGATCAAGGCCGGGCGGTTCAACTCCGCGAACGTGCTGCGGTACACCGCCGCGCTGCGGACGCTCGCCCCGGTCGCGGTGCCGCTGGCGTACCGGGCGCTCAACCAGCTCCGGTCGCTGTCGGAGGGGCGCGAGGCGTCCCGCCACGGCGTGGACCGGTCGTCGATGGGCTGGGTCGCCGGCACCGGTGCGCCGCAGCGCGCCCGGATCGAGGACCTGCGGTCCCGGCTGCGTGACGGGCGGGTGCCCGCCGGGTTCGGGCGGGACGCGCGGGAGCGCCTCGACCAGCTCGAGTCCTCGCTCGAGCACGCCGGGAGCATGAGCGACTCGCAGAAGCGCAACCTGGAGTCCTCCGTCTCCGCGGAGCTCGATCTGCTCGACCGTCAGCTGAAGGACACCGTCGCGTCCCACTGAGCCGCCGCTCAGCGCCGTGTCCGCCGCCCGGCCCACCCCGCGTCCGCGCAGGGTGGGCCGTTGTCGTCGTGGGGTGGGGGTCGTGGGGGCCGGTTCGTGGGGGCGCGGCCGTGGTCGTGGGGTGGGGCCGGCCGTTGTCGTCGTGGGGTGGGGTTCGACGGCGACCTCGTCCGCGACGACTCCTCCCGAGCCACGGATGTGCGGCCCCCCGTCGCACCCCCGTTTCCGCGACCGGAGACGCCACCCGAATCCCGGTTCACCGTTGACCGGCTTCACTCACGTTCCCGGATGCATGTTCGAGAGGCCCCGCCGATTCGCATCCGTTATGAGTCTGTGACCTGCCATAACGTCAGACTCTGACAGAAAAACCGAAGGATTCTTCTACTTTAGGCAGCTGACCGTGTCCCTGCGAAAGAAATATTCACATCACCACTCACATCCGTTGACATCCGGAGATTGAAATTCAAAGCAGATGAGCAGTAGAATCAACTGACGTACCCTTTGATATCCACCTTCCAGCCCAGTCATCGAGCTTTGCGACAGGCTTTCCAGTGACGCGATCCGCACACTCACCGTGGAGTCAAGGCACGGCCGTCGGCACCACAAGCCACACCAGTCGGCGGCACAGGACACGCTCACGATCGACCCAGAAAGGTCTACACACGATGGCACGCATTGAAGTGACGCAGTTTTT
Source organism: Corynebacterium bovis DSM 20582 = CIP 54.80 (assembly GCF_030408615.1). NCBI lineage: Bacteria > Bacillati > Actinomycetota > Actinomycetes > Mycobacteriales > Corynebacteriaceae > Corynebacterium > Corynebacterium bovis. The sequence goes on from NZ_CP047187.1 coordinate 2,413,600, forward strand.
CGACGACATCGACAACACCCAGCTCACCGACGGTGAGGTCAAGGTTGTCGAGTTCTCCATCAACGGCGTGAACTACGTCATGGACCTCTCCCTCGAGAACGCCCGGAAGTTCGAGGAGGCGCTCGCCCCGTACATCAAGGTCGCCACGCGGGTGACGAAGAGCCGTACGGCCAGCAAGAACCGTTCCTCCGCCGGCAAGTCCTCCCCGGAGCGCAACCGCGCCATCCGCCAGTGGGCCCGCGACAAGGGCCTCAAGGTCTCCATGCGCGGCCAGATCGCGTCCAGCATCGTCGAGGCGTACGACCAGGCCCACAAGTAACCGGCGCCTCCCCCCGGCACAGGAACGCGACCTGGCCGGGACCTCTCTCCGGAACAGGAACGCACAGTAGCCGGAAGCTCTCCCCGGAACGGGAACGCACCGACGTCCCTCGCACCCACTCCGACCGGGCGAGTTCCGTTCCCCCGGGGCCGCGACATTCAGCCCGGCGATAGAATGTCGCGGCGGCCCGTCGACCCACCGACAGACGACGAGCGAGGCGGAACCACCCACTCCCGCCCCCGTCGCTCCGCAAAAATCACATAAAGGATTATCTCCGCCACAGAGGCAGGGAATAATCCCCGGGAAAAAGTCGCCGTCCCCACCGGACGGCGACCCCCACCCCCCACCGGATCCGGAGCCGGATCAGAGCACCCCGTTGTCCCGCGCGACGGCGACGGCGGACGTCCGGGAACGCACCCCCAGTTTGTCGTAGATGTGCACGAGGTGTGACTTCACGGTCGCCTCGGACAGGAACAGCTCGGCACCGATGTCGCGGTTCGATTTCCCTTTCGCCAGGAGTTGCAGGACCTCGCGCTCGCGGGGCGTGAGCGCCGTCCCCGGCGTCCGCACCCGGTTCATCAGACGGTTGGCCACGGAACTCGACAACGCGGTCGTCCCCTCCGCCGCCGACCGCACCGCCGCGGTGAGCTCCGCCGGCGGCGCGTCCTTGAGGAGGTAGCCGACGGCCCCCGCCTCAATGGCCCCCAGAATGTCCACGTCGGTGTCGTAGTTCGTCACGACGAGCACGTTCGGCGGGTCCGGCAGCGCCCGGATCCTCGCCGTGGCCTGCGCCCCGTTCTCCGCCTCCTCGCCGGCCCGGCCCGCACCGAAACGCAGGTCCATGAGCACGACGTCCACCGCGGTGCCCGGGTCGGCCGCCGCGTCCGTCACGGCCCGCACCGCCTCGTCGGCGGTCGCCACCTCCCCGACGACCTCGATGTCGTCCTCCGTCTCGAGGACGGCCCGGAGCCCCAGCCGCACGATCTGGTGGTCGTCCGCCAGCAGAACCTTGATCATCGTCGATCCACCTCCGTGTCACCGCCGGTGTCACCGCCGGCGTCATGTCAGGTCCCGTGCCCGGCGTCGTCGCCGGGGCACGGCCCGCCGGTCGGCCCGGCCACAGTCCGCCCCAGTCTAACCGGCCGCGCCGCCCGCCCCCGCCGCCGCGGCCGGCACGGACACGGCCACGGCGGTGCCGTGACCGGGGCGGGACTCGACGACCACCCCGCCGCCGATCTCCTCGGCCCGTCGTTCCATCGCGGCGAGCCCCACGTGACCGAGACCGGCCCGCTCCCCGAGCGACCCGACGACCTCGTCGACGTCGAAACCCCGGCCGTCGTCGACGACGTCGAGCCGCACGGCCCCCGCGTCGAACGAGAGGGTGATCCGCGCCCGGCGCGCCCCCGAGTGCTCCCGGATGTTCGCCACCGCCCCCTGGGCGATCCGCAGGAGCCCGGCCTCGACCTTCATCGGCAGCGGTCGCTCCTCACCGTCGACGACGACCTCCACGGGCACGTCCCCGCCCCCGGACACCCGCCGCAGCGCGTCGACGAGGGAGTGCCCCTCCAACGCGGCCGGCTGCAGCGCGGCGATCATCGCGCGGGTCTCGCGGAGGTTCTCCGCGGCCGCCCGGCGCGCGATCTGCAGCTTCCCGATGCCCGGGTGCCCCTCGGGCATGTCGCGTTCGACGGCGTGGAGCAGCATCTGGATGCTCGACAGGCCCTGGGCGACCGTGTCGTGGATCTCGTGGGCGAGGCGTTCCCGTTCGGCGACGACCCCCGCGCGGCGCTCCGACTCCGCGAGGCGCGTCCGGGCCCGCATGAGCTCCTCGATGAGTTCCCGCCGCTCCTCACTCACCCGGTACAGGCCCCGGTAGCCGACGGTCATGACGACCGCGACCAGCCCGGAGAGCACCGGGCCGAGGACGGCACCGACCGACGGGCCGACGAGCCCGACGGACAACCCCACCGCGAGGACCATCGCCAACAGCGTCACGACCACACCCCAGGGCCAGCGCACGAGGATGAGGGAGAGGAAGAACAGGACGAGCACGAGGTACACGGCCGAGGGTTCGACGAGCGTCAGCGCGACCCACAGCACCGTGAGCACCCCGAGCCACAGGGCGGTGACGGCCGGCCCCGGGCGGGAGCGCACCCCCACGGCGCCGAGGAGGAACACCACCCCGAACGCCCCCGCGAGCGCGAGGGTGGGCACCGGCACCCCGCCGGCCGCCGCCCACGCCGCGGACACGACCACCGCCAGCAGCAGCGCGAGCAGGACGACGAGGAACGCCGTCACGAGGACGACCGTCTGCCGCAGGTCCACGCCCCGCGGGGCCGGCCGGGCCCGGGTCCGTCCCGGCCCGTCCGCCGGGGCCGCGGGGGTGTCCGTCGTGACCTCCCCCGGCACGGGCGCCGTCCCTGCCGTCCCGTCCGCCGCCGGGTCCGTCCGTGCGCCGCGCTCGTCCTCAGCCATGGTCACGAGCGTACCGCCCTGACCGGCCCCCTCCCGGCCCACCGTCCCCACCCCGACGGGCTTCACGGGTGCTGGTATCGTGCCGGGCATGACGTTCCCACCCCGCGTGCGCCGCAGGCCCCCGGCCGTCGTCTGCGCCGGACTCACCGCCGTGGCGCTGACGGCGAGCCTCACCGCCTGCACGGGCGGGTCCCCCGCCCCGCTCCGGGACCGCGCCGCCGCGCCGACGACCTCCGAACGGACGTTCCCGCCCGTCGCCGGCTCGGAGCTGCCCGTCGACGCGACCCCGGACACGACCGGGGACCGGACGGCGACGTGCCCGTACCTCGACGGGCCGTTCGTCGAGACCACGACCGGCCAGCGGTGGACCGGGACGAGCCTCGACCCCCGGTTCGACCCTCCCGCCTGCGTCTTCTGGTCCTACGAGGACGTCCCGCAGCTCACGGTCATGGTCCGGCGGATGACGACCCACCGCGGCGCGGTGGACGTGGTCGACACCGCCGCGCCGGTCGACTCGACGCAGAAGGCGCTCCGCCCCGACGGGTGGAGCGGCGGCAGGGGTGGCGACGAGGCCTCCGCCGGGACGGGCGGGGGCGCGGCCGGGAGCACCGGCGCGGTCTACGCGGTGTGGAAGGACAATCTGGCGGTGGTGGTCACGGCCTCCCAGGAGCAGTCCGTCAAGGCCGAACGCATCGCCGAGCGGGTGATCGCCGACCTCGGCCTGTGACGTCCGGGACCGGCCTGCGTCCCCCGGGGGACCGGTCGGTCCGTGACGGCCGCCGGCTCGGCCTGTGACGCCCGGGGGGCCGGCCGCCCCTACACGGAGACCTGCGTGTACGGCATCATCGTGCTCACCCAGGGGAAGACGACCTCCATGAGCAGGAGGATCACCGCACCGAGGAGCACCAGTGCCTCGATGACCCGCACCGGGGTCGGCCCGGGCAGGTGCCGCCAGATCCACGCGTACATCGGTGTCAGACCTCCCGGGTCAGTTCGGCGGGCAGGACGCCCGGCTGCCGGCGCTCGGAGCGCTCGAGGACGGCGTGGATGATCATCCGCTCCCGGTTCGAGAACTGCGGGTGGCAGGTCGTGAGCGTGAGCAAGGGCAGGTCACCGGGCTCGACGTCCACGCGCGTCTGGTCCGGCACGGGGTTGATGACGGCGACGTCGTCCGGTGTCGTGATCGACCGGCCCTGCACCCCGGCGTAGTCGCCGTCGGTCACCCGCTGCGCGACGTCCGGGGGCAGGCACGACGCCGCCTGCGTCGCGCGCTCCCCGGGCGGGGCGTCGATGGGCAGGACCCGGTAGATGTCCCACGACCCGGCGGTCTCGACGACGATCGCGTCGCAGGCGGACAGCAGGCCGAGGTCGTTGAACGGCGCTCCCCGGCCGACCCGGTGCCCGGCGAGGGCGAAGTTGCCCGGCTCACCCGGCCCCGCGGTGTCGAGGTAGTGGCCCGGCCCCTTCTCCAGGTCATCGTCGGACACCCCCTGGACGACGGCGAAGGACCAGTCCGACCCGAACGCCGGGACGTACATCCGCGCGAACGCCGCCCCCTCCTGCGGGGCGGTGAGGGAACGCGGGTTCTCGTCGTTCCACACCGCGTCCAGATCCTTCGCGACGGCCTCCTGCTGCTTGTTCGCCTCGATGTTGGTCCAGAAGACCTCGTAGCCGACGAACAGGAGCAGCACCGCACCGACGGTGAGGAGCAGCTCCCCGACGACGCCCGCCACCGTGAGGTGTGCGCGCCTGTCCTCCCGCTGCGGTGCCCGGTGTCGTCCCATGCCGGACATTATGGCACGGGATGTGCTGCCGTCACAGCGCAGGTGCAACCCTGTGGACACCGGGAGCCCGCGCCACGGCGGGTGGGGCGGCAGGTGGCGCGGCAGGTGGGACGTCGGGCGGTCCGCCGGACGGATCGCCGGGTGGCGCGGCGGGGGCACGGCAGGTGAGACGACGGGCCCGTGGCAGCGGTAAGGTCTGACACGTACCGGCGACCCCCGAGGAGTTCGATGTCCCTGCTCATCTACCCCGTCTCCGTGGTGATGACCTTCTGGCACCGCATTCTCACCGGGGTTCTCGGCGTCAGCGACGCGACGGCGTGGGCGGTGTCCATCGTCCTGCTCGTCCTCACGGTCCGGCTGTTCCTCCTGCCGTTCGCGTACCGCCAGTTCAAGTCCACCCGCTTCCTCGTGAACCTGCGGCCGCGCGTCGCGGCCCTCGAGGCGGAGTTCGCGGACCGGCACGACCCGGGCGCGGCGCGGGAGAAGCTGCGCCGTCAGCGGGAGCTCCAGCGGGAGGGCGGCTACCGGATGCGCGACGGCTGCGTCCCCGCGCTCATCCAGGTCCCGTTCTTCCTCGGCCTCTACCAGCTGCTCCTGCGTATCTCCCGGCCGGGCGACCTCGAGGCCACCGAGCACCACGGCGTCGGCGTCCTCGACGGCCAGGACGTCGGGCACTTTCTCGACGCCTCGGTGGCCGGGGTTCCCCTGCCGGCGTACTCCGTGATGTCCGACGAGCAGTTCGCGTTCCTCGGCACGACGGCGTCGGACGTCTTCCACCTCGCCCTGCCGTTGTGCATCGCGGCGAGCGTCTTCACGACCGCCAACTTCGGCTACTCCCTGTACCGCAACTGGCTGACCCTCGACCACAACTCGGCCCTGGCGATCTCCCTGTTCCGGGGCATGTGGCTCCTCCTGCCGGTCCTCACGCTGTTCCCCCTGATCTTCGGCCTCGGCGGCCCGGCCCCGGTGGCGATCATGTGCTACTGGGTGATGAACAACCTGTGGACGCTCGCCCAGTCGCTGGGCCTGCACCTCACCCTGGACCGGATCGTCCCGTACACGCCGGAGTTCATGGAGCACCGGGACCGGATGCGTGACGCCCGCCGGGCCCGACGGGCCGAGGTCCGGGAGGCTCGCCGCGGGCTCGCCCGTCGGGAGCGGGAGCGGTCCCGGGCGGTGCGCGCCGCGTCGCGGGAGGAGCGGCGGGCGGTCGCCGCGCGTGTCGCCGAGGAGTCCCGCCTGGACCAGATCGCGACCGACCGTGTCGTCCACCGCGAGCGGTACGCGCGGGCGGAGGTCAAGGAGCGCCGGCGTGCGGAGGCCGCCGCCGCCCGGGCCGCGGCCGCCGCCGGAAGGAAGGATGCCGGGGAGGGTGCCGGGTCCGGGTCGGGGGCCGACGACGACGCCGGGGCCGGCGACCGCGACGCCACGACCGACAGCGGAGCCGGTGACCCCGGCCGGCAGACCGGCGACCGGGATGCGACGGCAGACGACGACGCCGGTGACGCGGGGCAGCAGACCGGCGACCGGGACGGGACGTGCGATGACGCCGCCCCCTGCGACTGCGCGGAGGCGGAGCGGATCCGGACGGAGTTCCCGGAGGACACCCTCGACGCGCCGTACGGCCGGCACGCCCTGCCGGTCCGCCGGTCCGCCCGCTGCGGTGGTGACGTCGACACCCACCCGACCCCCGCCGACAGCACCGACGCCGCCGCCCCCGACGCGGACAGCACCCCCGGCACCGGCCGGGACGACACGACGGAGACGGACCCGACGGCGTGACCGCCGGGCCGCTGCGGTGCCTGACCGCCGCGTCCGTATCCCCTCTGTAACCCCCGTGTCCCCCGCGACTACCGCGTCCGTATCCCCTCTGTAACCCCCGTATCGACCGCGACGGCCGGGCCGCCCGGCTCAGATCGAGTACATCATCGGGGTGGTGTACAGCAGTTGCTTCGCGAGCTCGCGGGCGGTCTGCAGCGGGGTGACGTCCCGGCTCATCTTCGCGCCGGCGAGCCCCCCGTCGAGAAACACCATCAGCTGGTCGGCGAGCGTCCGGGAGGCGTAGCCGAACTTCTCCGTGAGCAGTTCGGCCATGGTGTCGCGGCACCACCGGCGGTGTTCGAGGGCGGCGGCGCGGATGCGCTGCTCGCTCTCCGTCTCCGGCCGGGGGTACTCGCTCGCGGCGTTCTGGAAGTGGGAGCCGCGGAAGTTCTTGCCCGGTTCCTCGGCGATGCACATGTCGAAGAACGCGACAATGCGGTCCTCCGGCTTGTCCATGTTCTCGACGAACGCCTCCCAGCGGCGACGCCAGTCCGCGTCGAGTTCCTCGAGGTAGGCGACCACGAGGTTGTCCTTCGACCCGAACAGGGAGTAGAGGCTGGCCTTGGCGACGTCGGCGTCGCGGAGGATCCGGTCGATGCCGATGACGCGGATGCCCTCGGTCGTGAACAGGGCGGTGGCGCTGGCGAGGAGCCGCTGCCGGGGGCCCGGGCGGTTGCGACGCCGGGCGGTCGACCCGCTCTTCGCGCCCCGGCTTCCTGCGGTTGCCATCGGCCCTCCTGCTCCGCTGTCGGTTGTCGGTCTGGGTGTCGCTGTCCGGCGCCGGCGGTCCGGCCGGCCCGGGGGACGTGATCCGGGGTGTGACTTTACACGACGCCGTGACCACGTCACGGGCCCAGCGGCCCCGGCCGGCTCAGTGCTCGCGGGTCCGGCCGGTCGGGCGGACGACCATGAGGGGGCACGGCGAGTACTGGAGCAGCGCCCGGGAGCTGGAGCCGAGCACCATGCCCTTGAAGCCGCCCCGGCCGCGCGACCCCACGACGAGCAGCTGCGCGTCCTCGGCGTTGTCGATGAGCGCGGGCACGGGCCGGTCGCGTTCGACGACGGCCTCGACCTTCACGTTCGGGTACTGCTCGCAGAGGGGCTTCAGTTCCTCGTGGAGGAGCGCCTGCTCCTCGTCGCGGGCCCGGTCGAGCGCCGTGGCCAGGCCGGCGAGGGTGGCGCTGAGCTCCGCGTCCGACCAGCTGTGCACCGCGCGGAGCGTCGCACCCCGCGCGTCAGCCTCCTCGAACGCCCGGTGGAGCGCGTCGCGGGAGACGTCGGACCCGTCGACACCGACGACGACGGGGCCGTACTTCGTCTCGTCGCACACCCCGGAGTCCTTGCGGAGGATGACGACCGGGCACTCGGCGTGGCTGACGACCGCCGAGGAGACGGACCCGAGGACGAGGCCGGAGAACCCGCCGAGACCACGGGAGCCCATGACGATCATCTCGGCCTCGCGGGACTCCTCCAGCAGCAGGTCGATCGGGTTGGACTCCTCGACGCGGTGGGACACCGGGATGTCCGGGTCGACGGCGAGCACCGCCTCGCGGGCGGCGTCGACCTTGTCCATCGCCTCGGTCTCGAGCTCGTCGAAGAGCTCCTGCGGCGGGACCATGCCGTCCGCGTACAGGAACTGCGGGATGGTGTATGCGGTGACGAGCTTCACACCCTGCTTCCGCTTCGCTGCGGCGTTCGCCGCCCACTGGACGGCGACGGCGCCGGCGGGGGATCCGTCGACGGCGATGACGATACTGCGCGTACTGCTGTTCGCGGACATGGTTCGGCCCCTTTCAGCCTGAGGATTTCCTCTACACCACCATTATCTCCCCCCGTGGCGCGCGGGGCACGGAACCTGTGAGCGCCGACCTGAACGGGGGTGGTGGTCGCGCGACACAGGGCCGCGGCGGCGCGACCCAGTGCACGGGGAGGGCACGACAGTGCGCCAGCGCGGCACCGCCGCGGAGCGACCCAGCGCGCGGGGAGGGCACGACAGCACACCAGCGCGGCACGGAGCCACCCACACCTGGACCGGCGGGACACGACCGGCGGAGCACGGGATAAGGTGTGGCGGACGGGACACACCGCGGTGGCCGTCTCCGGCGACCACCACGGACCGTGTCCCCCGTTCCGCACCGTCACCCCCTCCGGTGCCGGCGTCGTCCCCCCCTTACCCGAATCCCCACCCGACCCCGGCCGACCCCCGGTCGCGCCACGGTCGGCCCCGGTCAGACCCCTACCAGCCCCCCCGACCGGGCCCGGGTCAGCGACCCGGGACAAGCCCCCGACCTCAGGCCTGGGGCACGCGCGGCGTCGGCAGCGGCACATCGTGCGCCGCCGGGGCGTTGCTCGGGGAGAAGATCTCGTAGAGGAACCGGGCGACCTGGCCGAGCAGCTGGCCGAGACCGGTCTGGAGGAACGTGACGAACTGTGCAGTGATGGCTGAGATATCCATGTGAGGGAGTGTAATCTGAGCGCCGCGCCGTTACCAGTCGTTTCCGGGATTAATCCGTCCCGGGTGCGTGTCGCTGAGCCCTTGACGGCTCTGCAGCTGATACAGACCGTCGTCGCCGGGCAGCGCCACCGGCACCCCGGTGACGACGACGCCGCGATCATGCGGCGGTTCGACGACGGCCTCGTGCGCCTCCGCGACGGCACGCGGCTGCGCCCGTCGGACCCCCTGCGACCGGGGACGGACATGTGGTTCTACCGCATGCCCGCGGAGGAGCGGCCGAACCCGTTCCCGCTCCACGAGCTGGAGCGCGACGCCGCCACGCTCGTCGTCCACAAACCGCCGTTCATGGCGACCCTCCCCCGGGGCGACCACATCACGCAGACGGCGCTGGTCCGCGCGCGGGTCGACTGGGACCTGCCCGACCTCGCCCCGGCGCACCGGCTCGACCGGCTCACCCGCGGGGTGCTGCTGTTCACCACCCGGCCCGAGGTCCGGGGCGCGTACCAGCGGTTGTTCGAGCAGCGGGCCGTGCACAAGGAGTACGAGGCGGTCACCATGCCGCCGCCGGGGGTCACCCTCCGGAAGGGGGACGACGCCACGCTTCCCCCGGCCGCGTTCGGACACTCCGGAACCGGTGGTGCCGTCGACCGCGACGAGGCGGGTCCGCCGGCGGCCGTCGGGAAGGCCGGGACTGGCGGATCCGTGGACCGCGAGGAGCTGTGTCCGCCGGCGACGTTCGACCTGCCGGCGGGGGCGCTGCACCCTGATTCGCCGCCGCAGCGGCTCCCCGCGCCGACGCCGGAGCGCCCGTGGCGCACGGAGCACCGGATGATGAAGCTGCGGGGGCATCTGTCCGCCCACCTGGAGGACGGCGAGCCGAACGCGGTGACGGACATCACCGGCGTCCGGGTCGCGGACGCGTCCGAGGTCGGCGTCGCCGGCGAGGGGCCACGCCTGGTGTGGAGGCTCCAGCCGCGGACGGGCCGCACCCACCAGCTGCGGCTGACGATGCGGCTGCTCGGGATGCCGATCGTCGACGACCCGATCTACGCCGAGATCAGCGACGTCGCCCTGCACGACCTTGAGGCACCGCTACCGTACGTGCCGTTCATCGACGAGGAGGACCACAGCCGCCCGATGGGCCTGACCGCGAAGGTCCTGGCGTTCACGGATCCGCTGACCGGTGAGGACCGGCGAATCGAGACGCCGTACTGACACTGATGCGCACTGACGTCCCGGCGGCGGCTTTCGGGCGCGGGGGCCGGTGACCGTCGTCCACGACCGACCCCACCCCCCCTTCTGACTCGTCCCCTCCGGGCGGACGCACGGACCCCCACACCCGAGCGTTTTTCGACTGGCCTTCTCCGGGCGGGCCACAGGGCCCCCGGCACCCGGGCGTTTCTCGACTCTTCCCCTCCGGGCGGACGCACGGGATCCCGACACCCGCGCCCGCTCCGCACGAGGGGTGGGCGCGGAACGCCGCACGGGCCACGGGGCGGGAAAAGGGCACAAAAAAAGGTGGGGTGGTGCCACACCCCCACAACCCGGTGACCACCCAACCCCTGACAGGGACGGTGACCACACAGGCCGTGAAGGGGTGACACCACCCCACCACACACAAAGAAAAATGCCGGCGGTGACCTACTCTCCCACACCCTCCCGGGTGCAGTACCATCGGCGCAGGCAGGCTTAGCTTCCGGGTTCGGAAAGGGACCGGGCGTGACCCCGCCGCTAAAACCACCGACAAACACAACAGAACAACCACACGCACCCCACACACCCCCGGGAACAACCCCAAGGGAGTGCCGGCACGTCGTGACGCTCCAGACACTGCACAACAGACGCGAGAATCAACACCCACAACACACACCAAACAGTGCGAACCACGGGCAACACTTTTTGCACACACACCCAACCAACAAGCAGTGTGTCATTTCGGTCAATTAGTACCGGTCACCTCCACCACTTACATGGCGTCCAGATCCGGCCTATCAACCCCGTCATCTACAGGGAACCTCAAACGAAACCTCATCTTGAAACAGGCTTCCCGCTTAGATGCTTTCAGCGGTTATCCCTCCCATACGTAGCCAACCAGCCATGCCACGGGCGTGACAACTGGCCCACCAGAGGTATGTCCGTCCCGGTCCTCTCGTACTAGGGACAGCCTTTCTCAAGTTTCAACGCGCGCGGCGGATAGAGACCGAACTGTCTCACGACGTTCTAAACCCAGCTCGCGTGCCGCTTTAATGGGCGAACAGCCCAACCCTTGGGACCTACTCCAGCCCCAGGATGCGACGAGCCGACATCGAGGTGCCAAACCATCCCGTCGATATGGACTCTTGGGGAAGATCAGCCTGTTATCCCCGGGGTACCTTTTATCCGTTGAGCGACACCGCTTCCACAAGCCGGTGCCGGATCACTAGTCCCGACTTTCGTCCCTGCTCGACCTGTCAGTCTCACAGTCAAGCTCCCTTGTGCACTTACACTCAACACCTGATTGCCAACCAGGCTGAGGGAACCTTTGGGCGCCTCCGTTACACTTTGGGAGGCAACCGCCCCAGTTAAACTACCCACCAGGCACTGTCCCTAACCCGGATCACGGGCCGAGGTTCAGGTATCCAATACGATCAGAGTGGTATTTCAACAACGACTCCCCAACCACTGGCGTGGCCGCTTCACAGTCTCCCACCTATCCTACACAAACCGAACCGAACACCAATACCAAGCTATAGTGAAGGTCCCGGGGTCTTTTCGTCCTGCCGCGCGTAACGAGCATCTTTACTCGTACTGCAATTTCGCCGGGCCTGTGGTTGAGACAGCAGGGAAGTCGTTACGCCATTCGTGCAGGTCGGAACTTACCCGACAAGGAATTTCGCTACCTTAGGATGGTTATAGTTACCACCGCCGTTTACTGGGGCTTAAATTCTCCGCTTCGACCACAAGGGTCTAACAGGTCCTCTTAACCTTCCAGCACCGGGCAGGCGTCAGTCCGTATACATCGACTTACCGTCTTCGCACGGACCTGTGTTTTTAGTAAACAGTCGCTTCCCTCTATTCTCTGCGACCACCACCAGCTCAAAACCAGTCTGTCACCAGCAGTGGTCCCCCTTCTCCCGAAGTTACGGGGGCATTTTGCCGAGTTCCTTAACCACAGTTCACCCGATCGCCTTAGTATTCTCTACCTGACCACCTGTGTCGGTTATGGGTACGGGCCGAATGTGCACATCGCTAGAGGCTTTTCTCGACAGCATAGGATCACCGACATCCCCGCAAACGGGTACGCATCACGCCTCACCCTCATGCCAACCGGATTTACCAGGCTGACGGGCCACACGCTTACACCACAATCCAATAAGTGGCTCGGCTACCTTCCTGCGTCACCCCATCACTTGGCTACTACCAGCTCAGGTCCCACGCACATGCACCACCAACCGGCCAAAGACCGGAAACAGCAGCACACACGGGTGGTTAGTATCACCGATTCACCATGGTCGCACACACACGGGTACGGGAATATCAACCCGTTATCCATCGACTACGCCTGTCGGCCTCGCCTTAGGCCCCGACTCACCCTGGGAAGATTAGCTTGACCCAGGAACCCTTAGTCATCCGGCGGACGAGTTTCTCACTCGTCATTCGCTACTCATGCCTGCATTCTCACTCGCATGGCCTCCAGCACTGGGTCACCCCGCACCTTCACCGGCCACACGACGCTCCCCTACCAACCCCCACCAAAAGATGGAAGTTCCGCGGCTTCGGCGGTGTACTTGAGCCCCACTACATTGTCGGCGCAGAACCACTCGACCAGTGAGCTATTACGCACTCTTTCAAGGATGGCTGCTTCTAAGCCAACCTCCTGGCTGTCTTCGCGATCCCACATCCTTTTCCACTTAGTACACTCTTAGGGGCCTTAGCCGGCGATCCGGGCTGTTTCCCTCTCGACCACGAAGCTTATCCCCCGCAGTCTCACTGCCGCGCTCTCACTTACCGGCATTCGGAGTTTGGCTGATGTCGCTAAGATGGTAGTCCCGCTAAACCAACCAGTAGCTCTACCTCCGGCAAGAAACACACGACGCTGCACCTAAATGCATTTCGGGGAGAACCAGCTATCACGGAGTTTGATTGGCCTTTCACCCCTACCCACAGCTCATCCCCTCAGTTTTCAACCTAAGTGGGTTCGCGCCTCCACGACGTCTTACCATCGCTTCACACTGGCCATGGGTAGATCACCCCGCTTCGGGTCCAGGACACGCCACTCAACCACACTAGTTAGTATTCGCTTTCGCTACGGCTACCCCACACGGGTTAACCTCGCGACGTGCCGCTGACTCGCAGGCTCATTCTTCAAAAGGCACGCCATCACCCCACAAGGAGGCTCTGACGGATTGTAAGCGCACGGTTTCAGGTACTATTTCACTCCCCTCCCGGGGTACTTTTCACCATTCCCTCACGGTACTATCCGCTATCGGTCACAAAGAGTATTCAGGCTTACCGGGTGGTCCCGGCAGATTCACAGCAGATTCCACGAGCCCGCTGCTACTCGGGAACGAGATCCACACACACCCATCATGTTTTCACGTACCGGACTCTCACCGTCTACGGCGGGCCATCCCAGACCACTTCCGCTAACACAACACGCGCATGCGCAGGCTGGCAGACCCACACAACATCGCCCCACAACCCCGTGCACGCAACCCCTGCCAGGTATCACACGCACACGGTTTAGCCACCATCCGCTTTCGCTCGCCGCTACTGACGGAATCACTATTGTTTTCTCTTCCTACGGGTACTGAGATGTTTCACTTCCCCGCGTTCCCTCCACACCGGCTATCTATTCACCGGCGGGTGACCGCACATAACCACGGCCGGGTTTCCCCATTCGGACATCCTCGGATCAACGCTCGGTTGGCAACTCCCCGAGGCATAACGCAGCCTCCCACGTCCTTCATCGGCTCTTCTGTGCCAAGGCATCCACCGTGCGCCCTTAACAACAACACACACAATCAGTTAGGTGAACAAAAAGCACAACACACCACCACACAACATGGCAGCATGCAGAATAAAGAAGATACTCGCGTCCACTATGCAGTTCTCAAACACCACACACACCACCACCAGCGCAGAACACAGTCCCGCACCACCAGCAGCATGCCAGTCATCCAAGGGCATGACGCCCCAGACACCCAACACCGCGACAAACCAAGCACCCCAACCCCCGGCACCACCACCAGGCACAAACACCACAACCAGCGATCATCACCCCACACGGCGTGGGGCAACCATCCAGCGATCCGCGCATCCACCCGGATTCAACAATAATAAAATAAAACTCCTTAGAAAGGAGGTGATCCAGCCGCACCTTCCGGTACGGCTACCTTGTTACGACTTCGTCCCAATCGCCGATCCCACCTTCGACGGCTCCCTAACGAGTTTGGGCCACCGGCTTCGGGTGTTACCAACTTTCATGACGTGACGGGCGGTGTGTACAAGGCCCGGGAACGTATTCACCGCAGCGTTGCTGATCTGCGATTACTAGCGACTCCGACTTCATGGAGTCGAGTTGCAGACTCCAATCCGAACTGAGACCGGCTTTAAGGGATTAGCTGAGCCTCGCGGCATCGCAACCCACTGTACCGACCATTGTAGCATGTGTGAAGCCCTGGACATAAGGGGCATGATGATTTGACGTCATCCCCACCTTCCTCCGAGTTAACCCCGGCAGTCTCTCGCGAGTCCCCACCATTACGTGCTGGCAACACAAGACAAGGGTTGCGCTCGTTGCGGGACTTAACCCAACATCTCACGACACGAGCTGACGACAACCATGCACCACCTGTGAACAAGCCCAAAAGGGAAGACGTGTCTCCACGCCGGTCCTGCCCATGTCAAGCCCAGGTAAGGTTCTTCGCGTTGCATCGAATTAATCCACATGCTCCGCCGCTTGTGCGGGCCCCCGTCAATTCCTTTGAGTTTTAGCCTTGCGGCCGTACTCCCCAGGCGGGGCGCTTAATGCGTTAGCTACGGCACGGAAATCGTGGAAGATCCCCACACCTAGCGCCCACCGTTTACGGCATGGACTACCAGGGTATCTAATCCTGTTCGCTACCCATGCTTTCGCTCCTCAGCGTCAGTTACTGCCCAGAGACCTGCCTTCGCCATCGGTGTTCCTCCTGATATCTGCGCATTTCACCGCTACACCAGGAATTCCAGTCTCCCCTACAGCACTCAAGTTATGCCCGTATCGCCTGCACGCCCGGAGTTAAGCCCCGGGATTTCACAGACGACGCGACAAACCACCTACGAGCTCTTTACGCCCAGTAATTCCGGACAACGCTCGCACCCTACGTATTACCGCGGCTGCTGGCACGTAGTTAGCCGGTGCTTCTTATGCAGGTACCGTCACAAAAGCTTCGTCCCTGCCGAAAGGGGTTTACAACCCGAAGGCCGTCATCCCCCACGCGGCGTCGCTGCATCAGGCTTGCGCCCATTGTGCAATATTCCCCACTGCTGCCTCCCGTAGGAGTCTGGGCCGTGTCTCAGTCCCAATGTGGCCGTACACCCTCTCAGGCCGGCTACCCGTCGCCGCCTTGGTAGGCCATTACCCCACCAACAAGCTGATAGGCCGCGGGCTCATCCTGCACCGAAAAACTTTCCACCGCACACACTAAAGCACGGTCCTATCCGGTATTAGACCCAGTTTCCCAGGCTTATCCCAGAGTGCAGGGCAGATCACCCACGTGTTACTCACCCGTTCGCCACTCGAGTACCCCAGCAAGCTGGGGCCTTTCCGTTCGACTTGCATGTGTTAAGCACGCCGCCAGCGTTCGTCCTGAGCCAGGATCAAACTCTCCATAAAAGCCATAGGCAATATCAAAGAAAGCCCAACCACTGGCAAAACAAAACATCATCACAGCAACCACGCCCGACACACAGCCGGACGCAGCTACCACACTGACCGTCGCCACCACCCCAACGGGGGGTCAGGGCAGCGACAACAAAATAAATTACAAACAATACTCACAAACCAAAGGTCGCAAGCACCACCTGCAACACAAATCCAGTGACAGTGACACCATGACGACACAAACAATCACATATTTAACAAGCGATCAACACTTGCCGGTACGCGAACCATTCATGCCAGACACGACAACCACCGATCACAGCACCTGCGCCACACACGGCACCAGCACCAAAGATCAGAGCACTTGGTTCATCACGCTATTGAGTTCTCAAACATCATGCGCACACAACCACACCGACCAAGCGGCCGGAACAGTCCGTGTGACAGGACCAGAACCTTACAACACCCGGTGGCAGCAAAGCAAACCCCAGATGAACACCCAGTTCACAGCCCCGAAGAAGATCGGGTGTTGGATTGTCAGGGCCGTTGTCCTACCGCCGGTTCTCACAGCGTCTCGCTGGAGTCTCAGGCGGTGTCGGTCGCGCTGACTCCGATAAATGTACACACCGCCGACGGGGGACACAACCTCGCAGGTCAACCTGTGTTTTCGGTCCGCATCCGCGGTCTCCACGGCGCCGGTGTTCGTCTGTCCCGGCGCGCCGGCGGTCCCTGTCGTCATTCCGTCCCGGCGGGGCGGCGGTCCCGGTCGCCATCCTGTCCCGGCGGGGCGGCGGTCCCCGTCGCCCCATGACCCGGCCAGGCACCGGCCCCGCGGTCAGAGCCGCGTCATATCCGTCGCCCGCACCATGCTCCGGGCCAGCCCCCATCCGAGGCCCGCGAGTGCGAGCGCCACCGTCGGGAACAGGAGCCACCGCACGACGACCGTCCCGGACCAGTCCTCCCCGGTGCCGTCGGGCCCCAACCCGATCCACACCACGAGCACGATGACGCCGGCCATCACGACCCCGGTCAGCACACTAGCCGGGACGACGAGCCAGCCGACCCAGCGCCCGTGGAACCTCGCCAGGATCACCGCCCCGACGATGACACCCGCACCGCAGTACGTGCCGACGACCAGCCCTCCCCCGAGGCCGACCCAGAGGAGCAGCGCCAGGCCGGACGCGCTCCCGCCCATGTCACCGATGGTGGCCAGCTCCCCGTCCGCGCCCGGGGCCGTCCGCGCGCGCAGCACCGCGCCGGCCATGACGATCGCTCCCACTGCGCTCCCCAGCACCGGGGACAGCCACATCGCGCTCGTCACGCGCCGCAGCCAGGTCCGCCGGTCACCGCTGAACGTGATCCAGCGGGCGAGGCCGTCACTGACCCCGTCCGCGGCGACCGGGAGGCCCCACACCAGCGCGAGCATGGGCAACGCCGTCCCCGCCGTGGTGGCGTCGCGGTCGGTCAGCCCGACGAACGCGAACACCGCGAGGCCGATCACCACCGTCGCGCCCCAGAACCGCAGCTGGGTGCGTCGCACCGGGTCGGTGATGAGCTCCCGGTCCGCACTCCGCACCCGGGGCCCGGGCCCGGGACGTCGGCGTCCGGTGCGGTCCTCGGGGGTCGACGCCGCGGTCACCTGCCCGTCATGGCCGGCGGGGAGGGCCGTCGTGGCCGACCGGCCGGGGGCGCGGTGGCGCAGGAGGGAGGGGTCGGCGGGGACGTCGCCGTCCTCCGTGGGGGACATCGGGTTCACGAGGTCCGCGACGAGCGCACCGACGCCGATCACCCCGACGACCAGCAGGGCCGCCACCGCCTCGGACACCGGCACGGACCGTCCCCCGATGAACACGGCCCCGATGACGGCCTCCGTGACGACCGTCGCCGGGAGACGGGTGAGCAACGCGTGGAGACGGATGTCCCGGCTGCCGAACCCGAACGTGATGAGAACGCTCCGGCCCGCCCAGCCGACGCGGACCCAGGCGTACCCCAGGAACACGGTCATCACGAACGTCCAGATGTCCCAGCCGTCGCTCCGTCCCCGGACGAGGAAGACGAGGAGGACCATGAGGACGGTGTACGAGGTCACCATGAGACTGACGTCGGCCCTGACCTGCGTCGCCGCGAGCCACAGGTGGTCGCGGAGCCTGATGCGTCCGGCCGGTGCGGTGCGGTGTGCCGACGGGCCGGGTCCGGTGGCGGAGCCCGGTGCGGTGGGTGAACCAGTCCCGGTGGCGGAGCCCGGTGCGGTGGAGGAGGTCCCGTCGGTCACTGCCGCTCACCTGCCCCGAGCGCCAGCACCGCGTGGTCGAGACGCGGCTCGGTGACGCGGACCCCGTGGTCGGACGCAAGCCCGTCGAGGGTCCCGGCCGCCTCGGCCGCCGCCATGTCCACGGTGACGCGGCGTGCGCCGCCGGTGGCGTCGTCGAGAAGGATCCGCCCCTGCCCGCGGACCGCGAGAGCCGAGCAGACCCGGCCGACCGCCACCGACGACCCGGTGAGGACCCGCATCCGCGCGGTGAGGTCGGCGACGGGGACGACCTCGCGGACGGTCGCGTCCGCCATGAGCATGACGGAGTCGAGGACCCGGGAGGCGTCGTCGATGTGGTGGGTGGACATGACGACCGTGCGGGGGTTGCGCCCGATGTCGTGGAGCAGGTGGCGGTAGAAGAGGTCACGGTTCTCGACGTCCAGCCCGAGGTAGGGCTCGTCGAGGAGGGTCACGGGCGCCTGCGCGGCGAGTCCCGTGACAATCCCGACCATCGACCGCTGCCCGCGCGACAGGTCGCTGACCTTCTTCCGCGTCTCCAGGCCGAAGTCCCGGACGAGGCGGGTGGCGAGGTCGTCGTCCCACGTCCGCCACCGCCGCGCGGCCACGGCGAGCACCCGCCCGACCGTGTAGCTCCGGGGCAGCGGGACGTCCGCGCCGGCGAGGACGAGGGAGCCCAGCACCTCCGGGTTGTCGAACACGGGACGGCCGTCGACCGAGACCGTCCCCGACGAGCACAGCTGCCCGGCCATGATCCGCAGCAGCGTGGTCTTGCCGACGCCGTTGCGGCCGACGAGCCCGTGGACCTGCCCCAGCGGGAGGTCGAAGGAGATGTCGTCGAGCACCGGCGGCCGGGCCGAGGTCACCGACCGGAACCACCGCGCGAGGCGCCGGATGCTCCGGTCCCGGTGGTCGTCGGTGCCGGCGGCGTCGCCGGCGGTGCGGGACCCGGTGCCGGAGAAGGCCTTGGTCACGTGCCGCGCGGAGAGCATGCCCGGGCGGGCGTCGTCGGTGGCTCGGTCAGGGGCGTGTCCGTCGGACATGACGGCGTCCTTTCGTTGGTCGCGTGATCGCGTGGTCGGGCGGTCCGTGGCCGGGTGGGGCGTCTCCGGGCCGGTCGGGCGGTCCGTGGCCGGGCGGGGCGTCTCCGGGTCGGTCGGGCGGTCCGTGGCCTGGCGGGCGGTCACTCATAGAGGCCCCGGCTCTCGGCGACGCGGAGGAACAGGGAGTGGACGTCGTCGCGCGTCATCTCCAGCTTCACGGCCTCGTCGACGAGCGGTGCCAGGTACGACGCCGCGAACTCCGCGCGGCGACGCGTCAGGATCCGCTCCCGTGCCCCTGCCTCGACGAACATGCCGATCCCGCGGCGTTTCGCGAGGATG
The DNA here is from genome assembly GCF_030408615.1 of Corynebacterium bovis DSM 20582 = CIP 54.80. Lineage (NCBI taxonomy): Bacteria > Bacillati > Actinomycetota > Actinomycetes > Mycobacteriales > Corynebacteriaceae > Corynebacterium > Corynebacterium bovis. The sequence goes on from NZ_CP047187.1 coordinate 2,432,949, forward strand.
CCCCGCTCGACGAGGAGGGTGAGGCCCTTGCGGGCCGTCGCCGGGTTGATGCCGTGGAACGCGGCGAGCTCGTTCGTCGACGGGGCCCGGTCGCCCTCCGGCAGGGAGCCGTCGACGACCGAGTCCTCGACGAGGTCGGCGACCTGCCGGAACAACGGCGCAGCATTCTCGTCCACGTCACCTCCTGTCCTCCGCCGACTCCGTGGTCCGGCCCGTGCACCGGGCCCGGGCGGGCCGTCCGCTCCGCCTCCCGCCGTGCGTGGCGGCGGCGGACCCGGCGGCCTGTCGGCCCGGCCGACACCCTGGCCGGTTAGTTACCCATGTAACTAACCATAGAGGTGGTCCCGGCCCGGCGCAACGGTTCCCACACCGGCTCCCGCACCGGTTCCCGCACCGCCCGCCACGACCGGGCGCGCCACGCCGGGGGTGCAGCCCGTCCACCTCCGCCGGGGGGACCACCCGCGGTCCCCGCCGCGCGGAACCCTGCGCAGCAGCGCAGCTCCGCCGACGCCGTTCCCGCGCGCTCCGCCGGCGGCCCGGCGGCCCGCGTCCCCGCATCACGCGGATGCTGCATGGGGCACACTGGAGGCGGAACAGACAGCGCCCCGGCTGCGGCCCGGATGACGGGCCCGCACCGGGGCGGCCGATGAACATGCGTGATGACCACAGAAATTTGAAGTGAAGGACCATGCTTGAACGCACACAGGTGTACGTCGATACCTCTTATCTCCTCGCGAGCTTTTACAATTCCTGGGAAACGGGCGCCCGGGCCCAGCTGGAGATCGACCTCCCCGAGGTCGTCGCCGTCCTCGACAGGATGGTGACCTCACAACTCCACCAGCCGGTCCACCGGCAGTTGTGGTACGACGGGATCCCCGATTCCGGACCACACCGTTACCAACGTTCCCTCCGCGCGGAGCCCGGGGTGCAGCTCCGCGCGGGACACCTCATCGAGTGGGGTGACCGCCGCACGCAGAAGGCCGTGGACACCCGGCTCGTCGCGGACATGGTCACCGCCGCGTTGCGCGGCCACGTCTCGGACATCGCCCTCGTGTCCGGTGACGCCGACATGCTCCCAGGCGTCGAGGAGGCCGTCACCGCGGGCGTCCGCGTCCACCTCTACGGCTTCGGGTGGGACTCCGTGTCCGCGAACCTCCGGTTCGCCTGCGACACGACGACGATCCTCGACCCCCGCGAGGACTTCCGCGACTGCATGCGCCTGCAGATCCTCGAGGGCCCGCTGCCGCCGAACGTGGAGCCCACCCCGCCCGGCGCCCGGCACAAGCCCCTCGGCGACGCCGAACCGCCCGAGGACCCCGGGGCCTCACCCGTCCCCGACGTCCGCGTCCCCGAGCCGGGCTCGCACCGGCCAGGGGGGTCGACGGGGACCGCCGCGGGATCCGGGCCCGCGGGTTCCGGGGCGGCGGGCACGGGGTCCGGTCAGGGGACGACGGACACCGCGCCGGCCGGCGCAGTGGACGGGGCCGGCGCCGCGGCGGCGTCGACCCCGCCGGCCGCGGACGGTGCCGCGGCGGACCGGGCCGCGGACGGCGTGACGGCCGGGGCGGGCACGCCCACGGCCACGCCGACGCCGGGTTCCACGCCGGGTTCCACGCCGGGTGCGACGTCGGGGGCCACGCCGGGTGAGACCTCCGGGGCGACGGCACCGACGCCTGCCTCGACGCCGTCACCGGGCACGACGCCCGGCGCGACCGCGCCCACGCCGACGCCGGGTGCCACGCCCCGCCCCACGGCGGACGGCACGGCGGCCCGGTCCGGTGGACCGGCGGGGACGGCGTCGACACCCGGGACGGGGACCACGGCGGACCCGGTCCCGAGCTCCGGTCCGGCTCCGGGTCCGAGTCCGGATTCGACCTCGACCCCCGCCCCGGAGCCCACCGCGGACGCCACGGACACCCCGGACACCGCGGACGCCGGCGACACGCCGCCGACGCCGACGCCGCCGAGCGCAAGCCCGAGCCCGGCCCCGAGCCCGGCCGACGCCCCCCGCCGGACCGCGCCGAACCCGTCGATGATGGCCCCGCGACGGAAACTCCGCAGCCGGTACGTCCCCCTCCCCCAGGAGGTGTGGGTCTCCGGGGGCACCCAGAACCCGTTCGACGTCGGCCAGCAGTACGCCGTGTGGTGGTTCGACAACGCCGCGACCGAGGAACAGCGGGACGAGGCCCACATCCTCTCCGGCGGCGGACTCCCGTCCGAGATCGACCGGCCGCTGCTCCAGTTCGCCTGCGAGACGCTCCACGAGTACACGCTCAACGAGCATCAGCGGGTGAGCCTCCGCGACGGCTTCCACGCCGGGATCCGGACTCTCCTGCTCCGGAGGAACTGACCCGGCGGGAACCGGCCGGAGCGGCCGGCCACCCACAGCGGGTGTGCCAAGATGTGACACATGAGTGATACCGAGACCCCGGCCGGAGCCGCCGGATCACGCGGACCGGCCGGAGCCGACGGAGCCGACGGCCTCACCGGCGCGGCCGTCGCGGCCCGCGCCACCGCACGCCCCGGGACCCCCGGCCGCACCGACGCGGCCGACACCCCCGGCGCCCCGGACCGGCGCACCCCGCCCGGCGCGGTCGCCACGGTCGTGGCCACCGTCGTCGCGGCCGTCGCCGGCGGCGCCGCCACACTCGTGCTCTGGTACCTGCTGAAGACGACGCACTTCCCGTCGTTCAACGCGAGTTTCGACTCGAAGGCGCTGGCCACGGCCACGCTCTGCGTGGTCGTCGTCGTCACCGCCGGGCTGCTCCACCTCCGCGCCCACCCGACGTGGCGGCCCGCCACGGACCGGGGCCGCCGGGTGCTGCGCGCCGTCACCGAGGCGGCGGCGCACCTCGCGCCGGCGGGGCTCGTCGTCGGCGCGCTCGGGCTGCCGCTGTCCGCCTCCCGCCTCTACCTCGGCGGCATCAGCGTGGACCAGGCGTTCCGCACCCAGTTCCTCACCCGCATGGCGGACACCCCCGGCTACGCGGACATGGCCTACCCCGGGCAGCCGAGCTTCTACCCGGGGCTGTGGTTCTTCACCGGCGGGCTGTTCTCCCGGGTCACCGGGCTCGCCGGGTGGGCGGTGTTCCAGCCGTGGGCGCTCGTCACCCTCGCCGCCGCCGGGTGTGCCCTCGTGCCCGTGTGGCGGCGGATCACCGGGTCGTTCACCGTCGCCACCGCGGCCGCGACGGTGACGACGGCCGTCGTGCTCTTCATCGCCCCCGGCGAGCCGTACGCCGCCGTCGTGGGGATGGGCGTGCCCGCCGCGCTCGTGCTCGGCCGGCGCGGACTCCACGGCGGCCGGTTCGCGCTGCTCGGCGTGACGGTGTTCCTCGGCCTGTCCGCGAACCTGTACACCCTGTTCACCGGCGTGACGGCCCTGACGCTCATCGCCATGGCCCTCGCCGCTGCCGTCGGCGGGCGGACCCTCGCCCCGCTGTGGCGGCTCGTCGCCGCGGGCGTGGGCTCCGGGGTCCTCGCCCTCGTCGGGTGGGCCCCCTACCTGTACCGGGTCCTCACCTCCCCGACGGGTGTCAGCGGCCGGGCGCAGCACTACCTGCCGCTCGAGGGCACGGAGCTGCCGACGCCCTTCTTCGCCGCGCCGCTGCTCGCGATCCTCGGCGCGGTGTGCGTCATCTGGCTCATCGTGCGGTCCCGCTCCGGCACGGCGCGGGCGCTGACGTGGGGGCTCCTCGCGTCGTACGTGTGGGTCGTGCTGTCGATGCTCATGACGGTGACGGGGACGACGCTCCTGGGGTTCCGGATGGGGCTGCCCATCGCCGCGATCCTCGGCGTCGGCGGGGTCATGGCCGTCGTCGACGCCCGGTCCGTCGGCCTCCGCCGGCTGTACCCGCAGGTCATGACGCCGCGCTGGGCGCACGTGACGAACCGGGTGCTCACCGTCGTCGCCGTCGTCGCGGCGCTGTCCTTCGTCGTCCAGATCCCGTGGCACCAGCGTGACGAGATCGACCGGGCGTACACCGACGTCGACGGGGACGGGGTCCGCGCCGACCAGTTCCCCGCGGACGACACGGTGTACTACAAGGACGTCGACGCGGAGATCCTCGCCCACCGCCCGGACCGCACCGGCACGGTCGTGCTCTCCGACGAGCAGAGCTTCATGGCCTACTACCCGTACCACGCCTACCAGGCCATGACCGCGCACTACGCCAACCCGCTCGGACAGTTCGACGCCCGCAACAGCGAGATCGAGTCCTGGACCGGGATCACCGACCCCGACCGCCTGCGGGCCGCGATGGACGCCGCGACCGCCGACAAGGGCTGGGCCGGCCCGGACGCGCTCGTCCTGCGCGGGTCCCTCACCGGGCTCGACCGGGACGGCTACGGCCGCCCCGACCCCGGCACCACGTTCAGCTACCGCATGGCCGACGACATCTACCCGAACAACCCGAACGTCCGCTTCCGCACCGTCGCGTTCCACGCCGAGGCCTTCGCCACCGGGTGGTCGCTGCGCGAGGTCGGCCCGTTCGTCGTCGCCGTCCGCACGGACTGAGCCGGCGGGGCGGCGGAGGGGACCGTCGTCCCCCGTCCCCACCCCTGACCCCACGGGGGTCGACGCACCCCTCCCCACCCCTGACCCCGTGGGGGGTCGACGCACCCCTCCGCGACGGGACAGGTGCGGCTCGCCCAGGCTGTGTCGCCGGTTCCGTCTTCTCCTTTCACTGCCGTAACATGTGCGCTTGTGTCACGAGCCGATGAAGAACCCGAACTCCCAGGAACAGCAGCACCCGGCGGTGAGCGCAGCACCCGGGAACGTCGCAGCAGGCTGAAGACGGTCGCGGCCGTCGCCGGCCTGCTCGGTTTCGTGCTGTTCTGCCTCACCCCGTTCCTGCCGGTGAAACAGACCCAGTCCTCCTTCTCCTGGCCGCAGGGCGGGGACCTGCGCAGCGTCACCGCGCCGCTGACGGCCTACCAGCCGGAGAAGCTGGACATCACCCTCCCCGTCGCCGAGGCGCGCCACCTCAACGAGGGCCAGACGACCGTCCTGTCGACGGTCCCCCGCGAGTCGGAGGACCCGACGCTGCGCGGCATGTTCGTGCGGTCGACCGACGACGGTCTCGACGTCGTCCTGCGCAACATCGTCCCGCTGTCCGTGAGCACGAGCGAGCTCGCGTCCCTCCCCGACGACGCCGTGCTCCGCATCACCTCCGACGCGGAGCGGACGCACGTGTGGATCCCCGACGCGAAGGACTCCTCCGGCCGCCCGCTCGAGGGGGCCATCGACGACGACATCCGCCCGATGGTCACCGGCATCTACTCCGAGATGACCGACACCCCGGAGAACACCTCCCACGCCGTCGACGCCGGCCTCACGGTCGACGTCACCGTGGACTCCCGCTTCACCTCGTCGCCGGGCGTGCTCAAGTACGCGGCGATGTGGGCCGGCGTCGCGTTCACCGTCGTCGCCCTGTGGGCGCTGCACCGGATGGACGTGCTCGACGGCCGGTCCCGGCCCGGCAGCCGCTTCCTCCCGCGGAACTGGTGGCGCCCCCGGTGGCTCGACGCGGTCGTGGGCTTCTTCCTCCTCGCCTGGTACGTCATCGGGGCGAACACCGCCGACGACGGCTACCTGCTGACGATGGCCCGGGCCAGCCGCGAGTCCGGCTACATGTCGAACTACTACCGCTGGTTCGGCGTCTCCGAGTCCCCGTTCGGCGCACCGTACTACGACCTCATGGCGGTCATGACGCACGTGTCGACCGCGTCCGTGTGGATGCGGCTGCCCGGGCTCATCGCCGGCGTCCTCACGTGGCTCATCCTCTCCCGTGAGGTGCTCCCGCGCCTCGGCACGAAGGTCAACCAGCGGCGGGTCGCCCACTGGACGACCGCGGCGGTGTTCCTCGTGTTCTGGATGACGTACAACAACGGCCTGCGGCCGGAGCCCGTCATCGCCCTCGGCGCGCTGCTGACGTGGGTGAGCATCGAACGCTCCATCGCCACCGGCCGGTTGCTCCCGGCCGCGTTCGGCGTGATCTTCGCGGCGTTCTCCCTCGCCGCCGGGCCGACCGGCCTCATGGCCGTCGCCGCGATCCTCGCCGGCCTGTCCAGCCTCATCCGCATCGTCATCCGGCGGCTGCCGCTGCTCGACGCCCCGCGCGGGTCGTCGCGGCGCCGCATCGCCGGCGCGGTCACCGCGCAGGTCGCGCCGTTCCTCGCGGCCGGGACCGCGGTGCTCATCGCCGTCTTCGGCGACCAGACGCCCGCCACGGTCATGGAGGCGATCCGCCTCCGCGGCGACGTCGGCCCCGCCCTCGCCTGGTACGAGGAGCCGACGCGGTACACCGAGCTGCTCAAGCAGACGGTCGACGGCTCGTTCCCCCGGCGGTTCGCGGTCATCATCATGATCCTGTGCTTCATCGTCGTCGTCGCGTCCATGCTGCGGAACCGGCGCGTGCCGGGGACCGCGCACGGCCCGGCGATCCGGCTGACGCTCGTCATCATCGGCACCGCGTTCTTCATGACCTTCACGCCGACGAAGTGGACGCACCACTTCGGCGTGTACGCGGGCCTCGCCGCGGCCCTCGCCGGGCTCGCGTCCGTCGCCGCGTCGCACATGGCACTGCGGTCCCAGCGGAACCGGGTGCTGTTCATCGGCGCGGTGCTCATGATCTTCGCCTTCACCCTGTCCGGCACGAACGGCTGGTGGTACATCTCCAGCTTCGGCGTGCCGTGGTACGACAAGTCCATCCAGGTCCACGGCATCGAGGCGTCGACGGTCATGCTCGTCATCGCCCTCCTCGTCCTCGCGTGGGGCGTGCTCGTCGGGTTCCGGGGCGACATCCGCACCGCCCGCGCGCAGACCGAGTCCGAGGTGCGGGACGTCCCGCGGGAGGAGGCGCGCCGCGCGCAGCGCTTCACGGGTATCGCGGCGTCCCCGATCGCGGTCGTCACCGCGCTCGTCGTCGTCTTCTCCTTCGGCTCCCTCGCCAAGGGGTTCGTGTCGCAGTGGCCGGCGTACAGCGTCGGCAAGGGCAACCTGGAGGCGCTCACCGGGAACACCTGCGGCCTCGCCTCGGACGTGCGCGTCGAGACCGACACGAACGACTCGATCCTCCCCGTCGCCGACGGCAGCCCCCTCAAGGACTCGCTGACGACGAAGGTCTCCCGCGGGTTCGAACCGAACAACATCCCGAACCGGATCGAGGAGGAGGACGGCGACGGCTCGGCGTCCCAGACGTCGACCGTCTCCACCGACGCCTACGAGACCTCGGGCGACCAGAGCGGGCAGGACACCGGCACGACCGGCGGACTGCAGGCGGACACCGGCGTCAACGGGTCCCACGCGCACCTCCCCTTCGGCCTCGACCCGCACCGCGTGCCCGTCGTCGGCTCCTACACCGACGGCCTCCAGCTGCCGGCCGAGACGACGACGAAGTGGTTCACCCTCCCCGAGCGCTCCCCGGACCAGCCGCTCATCAGCATCTCCGCGGCCGGACGCATCGCCTACAACGACCTCAACGGGGTCGCCCAGTACGGCCAGGACGTCACCCTCGAGTACGGCCGGCGCACGTCCGGCACGGACCCGAAGTCCGGCGACGTCAACGTCGACTGGATGGGCTCGGTCGTGCCGATGGACATCGGCACCGCCCCCGAGTGGCGGAACCTGCGCGTCCCCATGTCGGAGATCCCGGACGACGCGGACGTCGTCCGCATCCGGGTCGTCGACATGAACGTGACGAAGGACCAGTGGGTCGCCGTGACCCCGCCGCGCGCGCCGCACCTGCAGTCGATGAACGACTACGTCGGGTCGACCGCGCCGACGCTCCTCGACTGGTCCACCGCCCTGCAGTTCCCGTGCCAGCGGCCGTACGACCACTGGGCGGGCGTCGCCGAGGTGCCCGAGTTCCGGGTCTCGCCGGACCACCAGGCCCGGAAGATCCACTCCCCCGTCCAGGACTACTACGGCGGCGGGGCCGGCGGGCTCGTCCAGATGACGACCCGCTCCGAGGAGCTGCCGACCTACCTCGTCGACGACTGGCAGCGGGACTGGGGTGTGCTCGACAAGCTCACGCCGTTCCCGAACGGGCAGGACGAGACGCCGAAGCCCGTGACGCTCGACACGGCGGAGGTGACGCGCTCCGGGATGTGGTCGCCCGGGCCGATGAAGCACAACATGAGCTGAGTCCGGGCGCGCGCGCTGCGCGCGGGCTCTGCGTACGGGCTCCGCACGGGCTCCGCGCGGACGACGTACGAACAGCGCACGGACTGCGCGAAAGACGCCCCCCCCCCGCCTCACGGCGGGGGGCGTTATGCGTTGGGGCGGGGCGGGACGGCGGCGGCCATTCCCGCCTCACGTCACCGACTGGCAGTGCCAGGTCCCCCACGCCCGCCCCGCGTCGCCAACTGGCAGCGCCAGGTCACCCACGCCCGCCCCGCGCAGCCAACTGGCAGCGCCAGGTCAAAAAACGCGCCCTTTTTGACCCCCAACTGCCAGTAGTCCACACCGGACAGAAACGCCGCGCGCCACCACCGCCGCCAGCGCCCACGGACACAACATCACCGCCAGCGCCCACCCCCACCCCCGCACAGCAACACGCCTACGCCACCGGCCTGACCGAACGACCGACAGTCCGGGCTCGATAAGACGTGAGTCTCAGCCGGAGATCGACAGCATGGCGAGCTATGAAAGCTGAGACCTTCGTTGCGCACTGAGGGTCACACATGTGAGGAAGCAGACAACTGCGATTGCAAGCCTGCCGAACACCGTTGGATCAAAAACGGAAATCACTATTGAAAATACCGTAAACAACATGCATAGACCCGCCCACCTCCACCGAATAGGGTTCGTGACTCCGTAAATTACCGCAGACAACCCCAAGGCAAAGGTAACCACGGCATTAATCACGATGTAGGAGGTTGAGTAACTGGAGGACTCAATGTCTGATGAGCTGAGTACGCCGGCCGACAATATGATCATCAACCCTACGATCACTGCGCCGAATTTACGACGCTCTGTGCGGTCTTCTGCGTCCATCACATCCTCCTATCGGTGTGTCATTAGCAGCGATCTTCGCATACTGTCGGGTGATCGGACCGAGCTCCGATCTTGATCCCCCTATCTGTTGCGACAGGCACAAGTACATGATGTCCGATTGAGATGAGACCTGGCACCCGTGCACACCAGGAGGAGTGGCGACCACCGTCCCGACGGGACCGCCGGCGATCTTAGCAATTCCCCCGAGTGCCGCTCGCTCCAGCGGCATGGTGCGCTGATGATCCTCGGGGGACGGGCTGGATTGGTACGGATGTCGGACAGTCCCGTTGAAGAGGCTCCATCGGGGTGAGGTCGGATGGAGAGGTCTTAGCTCATGTTAGCGATGGGTCCTAGCACTGCGACCACCATGTAAAGCCAGGCTGCGGCAGCGAGGAAGAATCCTGTACTGAAGGCGGTGGCGATCAGACCGGCAGTGACACGTTTGGCGCGTGACTGCGCTGATGCCGCTGTCCAGAAGAGAGCTGCTGCAATGAGCGGACCGACAATGACCGGGAGTAGCAGGCCTCCGAGTACTGATGAGTTCAGCACCGTGAGCGTGCCTAACCCCCCGAGGTAGAGGACCAGCACCCCACATATGAATCCTACTACTACCTGAAGAATTCTGGTCATGGAAGTATTCATCTCCGGCTCTTATCAGATAATGACGAGACGGCCATTGTCAGCTGCGGCATGACATTCGTTGACAGCTCCGGATCCGTGATTTTCGTGGCGCAGTACGACGTCCCGACCGGTCCGGTTGCTGGTACGGGCCATGTGTGTGGACCTCGGCGGACCTGGACGGTCGCGTTCGTGTGCCTGAGCGATTCTACGGGCGAGGTCTGCGTGTGATCTGACTGTGGTTAGTGCTTGCCATATACAGTGACGGTCTGCGTCCTGGATGTTATCTCCGCTCGGTCCGGGGAATCGTTGACCTGATATACGCTCGGCTTCCTGAATTGCTGATTTCGCTCGCGTACAGTCTATAGGATTTGTTGCCCAGTCTTTGGCTTCGTTTATTCCCGGGTCGACACCATAGTTGTCTCCTGAGTCGCGAGTGGCGAGCCGGTTATGTTCGGAGTCTATAACCTCCTCGACTATGCGTTGTGGCGTTTTTTCGCTGTCGGGGACCCCTGTCTTCTACGTAACATCATCGTCTTTTGGATGATCCTATCGTAGGCTCCTGAGGCGGAGTCGGGTGTTGCTGTCGCTGCGGGGGCTTTGACTGTCGCGAGTGTGGTGATGGCCAAGAGAATGAGTGCACTGGCGTCTCGTTTGCGGAGCATGAAGTCACACACCTTGAAGAAGAGAGTGGTTCCGATAGACGGTGATAAGCAACCCGCCGCACCCTAGTAAGGGCCGGCCTACCGAGCACCGGAACGCCATCCTGCGGCGAGCCTTGGAGCAAGCGGCAGCTCGCATGATCGCGAACCACGTCCGCGATCGCGTCAGAGAGCCGCCAACACTCTAGACCGAAGCGGTCGACCGGTCTTCGGTGACCGGTCGGCCGTTTCTCTATGCGCGATGGACAGTGTGGCGATTGCTCATCACGACCAAGGGGACACGACATGACGACTACGCGCTCTACGTCCTCGTTACCTGCTGCCACATGTGTTCTCCAGACCGGAACGTCACCACAACAACACTGAGCCGGACGAGTCAGTCACCGGCAGTGGCTCCGGGATAATGAAGAACGCCGGCGGCGGTGCTCGGAACGGTTGGTGGTGAGGGAGACAGTAGACAACGATCAAGCGTTGTTCCAGGATCGCACTACATAGCGTGCACGCTTGCACGATATAGCAAAGACTATTGATCAACTTCCGGCGATGACGAAAGGACTGACATGACTGAACAAGCCCCTGAACTTAGTAGAAGGAGGCGCCCCCGCGTCGCTCCGCGGCCCCTGGCGGTCTACGGGGCTGACTCGGGAGAGGTGTCGGCTCCATTGGCAGCGAACCGGCCCCAAGCCTGGCGCCAGCGACTGAAGTGGTAGACGAACCGGTGGTTCAGCTAAAATCTAGGATTTCCTTTTCATACAAGTAGAAACTCTCTCGTTTGAGCACGAACCGAAGGCAGCCCATCAGACCTCTCGTTGAACAGGCGCTGGAACCAACATACAGACGAGAAGGACACTAGATATCCTACGCGCCACCGTGGTTGAATTCACGGACTAGCGTGCTCGTGCGAGATACCATCCCTTCGTTAGTCTTGCTTGTGGTCACGGTTTCACACACTTCCTCCGGCCAGAAGCATGATAGTTACTAGCTTGAGGTCTATTGAGGTCTAAACCCTTCTCGGCAAGGAATAGGCAGGACAGCTGAACCAAGGATACGTAGCCAGCCGTAGGAGGCCATCAGAACCCGCTCCTAGCGGGCGGGTCGCGGGGAGGCTGCGTGACCTCACCGTCACGGGTGACGAAACAGCCGCTGGCCGGGATATGAGCCAGCTGTCTGCCAGATCGCCGGTATCGCCTACCGACAATTCGACTAATGGACAAGAACCGGCGTGATCACCGCCAGTATCACCCCCGCCGCCGGTTCCGGGTCCGGCAAGCTCTACGGCTTCCGCGGCACATCCGCATGATGAAGATGATCGCATTCCCGTTTGAGACCGGCCTGTCGCTGAAGGCGGTACGCACCGCTCTGAACACGCTGACAGACCTCGGTGTCGGCGACCAGGGTTCCACCTCACTGTTCGGCGACGGAACTACCATCAACCACTGCCGGACCTACGACGAGATCATCGACCTCCTCGCAGCAGGCCGGGAAGTCTTCAGCGTCGCCGTTCCCGTCCTCATCCAGAACCACCTCACCACCACAAGCACACCAAACCCCACACAACAGCGACCGCAACGTGAGCGCAGCGGGGCAGGGCGGCTACAGCTAGCATCACGCGGCGCAAGGAGGAGCCTTCGACTGCACCTCTATCCGCCAGACAGACCACGGCCCCGTACAAGAGATTCATTGTACCGACCGACTGTGCCAACGTTGTAATAGTCTGGCATGCACCGTAGGTGGCGTTGATGCACGGGTGTTAACTGCATGGTTCCTGGCGGCGGGGTCCTCCCTGCTTGTCCATGGCAGGTACACCCCGTATGAGCGCAAGTTATCAACAGCCCCGGTGTGACGCCGCACGCATACCCCGTATCTGTTGGCGACCTGCTCGCCGGCGACGAGTGCATCTGTTCGATACCGCAGCACCCTGATTGGCTACCTAAGCTACCAGCGATCCGGTGGAATCCAGCCTCCGTACGATAGTACGACTGGCCCACCAGGAGTCCGTGTTGCCGGCATAAGAGCGAGGCAGGTGGGGCTTCGCCGCGGCTACGCAAGAGTTGACGGGAATACACTAGGAGGAAGCATAGGATAGCCCTGCTCCCGCACAGACACACAGAGGACGAAGAGCTCGCAGTGGAGGAACAGGGCGTCCGATCAATCTGCCCCCCGTAGCAAACCAACTACAGCGCACAACGCTCTCTCAGGCCGTCGGAACTACCTACCGACAGCGCAACTACTGGGCTCACCTCAGCCAACAACATCGCGATCTTCGGGCCGGACCCGCGGCTTGCACAGCTGTCAGGGACAGCCGAACTCTAGATCTACTGGTGGGAGTCAGCCATCTACGGCGCGGCGTAGTCTGCCCTGGTCACTAGTTGCACGCAACTATTCGCTTCTGCCATCTAGCCGCGGCGATATCAGGATTGCCAACACCGCGCCTGCCAGCACAAATTATCAAAGGTAGACCAGGAACATCTCACATGATCGAATTCGCGTGCTGCACTCCTAGTGCTGGCCGTAGCAGTGATCTGGACGGCGGGCATTTCGACGCGATCGAGGATCACCTGACGTTCCCTTTGCATCAGGGGTACCAAATGGGGGTACTGGAGTCACTCCATCATACAACATCTCCATACGCATATACGTGATCGACGTACCTTAAAGTACGCATGCCCCGAAGGTCGGAACGCCCAACCCCGTTGACCTCACATATCTCTATCGTCTCAATTGCGCAGCCGGGCAACGAAGTGATGCGATCATTACCCTAGCATGATATCTATCTGTGAGGTTTCTACCTGCGCCGGGCCCACGTTTAAACTACTACAATGCAATCATTATATTAATTTCGTGATATACAACCGCGACCAGCCGACCCGAAAAAAATGTCGCGCGGACGGACAGGCTTGCCTAGAAGTGGTAGCGTGAGCATTACATCGCCGATTCCCATTCAGCAATCACGCCACCACGCTCGGTTTTGCTATCGAACTCATTTTACACTGGAAGGGACTATCTTAAAAAGATGCTCATCGATAGAATTGCTTCGCGCATAGCCGGGAAGGACTGTCAGCACGACGAATGGGTCACGGTGCTGGATTCGTCAGTACATCTAAGTGACCCGAAGTGTGCTCAAACTTTGCTCCAGAAGGCAGGAGAGCCGGCGACCGTACGCGACGACCCGCGTGTTACGACCCAGGTTGGCATTACTACTAAGGAGCAGATGGAACTGGCGCTCAGTATGGCACATACCGCTCAACCACGGTGGGAGCAGATGGGGATGAACGCTAGGCGTACCATCATCGAAGCGGTGCGACAGGCCATTATTTCTGAATTCGATACATTTATTGAACTAGTTTGCCGTGAAGGGCATCCACGAAGCCTAGCAGAGTGGGAGTTGCAGGGCGCCTTATCGATGACAAGTCCTGAGAGTGTGGATACTGCCTGTCACTTCATGAAACACCAAGTAGTAGTAGATGGTCGAGAGATCACTGTTCAGCGGCGTAGCGATGGCGTGGTGGGCTTCCATCCGCCTAAGAATGCTCCCGCATCGAGCTCCATGCTAGGCCTACTTGTTCTCCTTGCCGGGAACGCAGTAGTGATGAAGGCGCCAAGGAGCCATCCTGCAGCTGTTTCTTGGTTGTGGTCAACCATCATCGAACCCACCCTGAGAGAACACGGTGCATCAGAGGGCTTAGTCGCAGTTACCTGCGGAAGACCAGATGAAATACTGAAGCAATGGGTCGATAGTAAGTATTGCAATGACATCTTCTATATAGGAGGCTCTCAATACGGATTTGAATGGGAACGCCGTGCCATCGCAGCAGGAAAGAAGCCGGTCCTCGAGCTAGAGGGAAATGATCATTTGATTGTTACCGGGACCGCGGATGTTAATGCGGCGGCAGAGTCGGCGAACGAATGTTTCTACGGATCTGGTCAGATATGCATGGTACCGAAAAATGTGTGGGTCGAGGAATCTATCGCGTCGGAATTCATCGAATGTCTGAAGAACCTTGCAGGCGAGCTCTCTCCCGGACCGGTCACCGCTCCCGGCAATAGGCTATCTCCGGTATTGAGGGCTGACGAGATGTTTGAGGTCATGGCAGACGCCGTCGATGCAGGAAGTAGCGTCGTGACCGGCGGGTACCGTGTCAACATCGATAACGTTCGCGACGAGAATAAAATCTTTGTCAGACCTACGGTACTGTCCATCGAAGACATCCAAATCGCCGAAGGTCTGAGATGTATTGAAGAAGAGACGTTCTTCCCTCTTCTGCAAGTGGTCACATACCATAAGCGGGAGCTAGACCGTGTACTTCAGATAGTAAATACATCTGCCCACGGCTTGCGGGCGTCGATCTGGAGTGATGATGACCATGAGATCAAACGCTTCGTTGAAACAGTATCTAACTGCGGAATTCTTAAAATCAACGACAGCCATACTGGAATGACTAAGGGAATGCCTACACATGGGGGCACTGGCGTGACCGGAGGGGCGTTCGGTGAGTTAAATATGCCCATGGTTCGAACATCACATGCGCAGGCCGTTGTGAACGCTACGGGTGCAAACCGCAACGGATCGAGTTCAGGAGCGGACTACATTACCTACCTCGAGCGAGAAGGGAACGGTCGTTAGAGATGAAGCAGTTGGATTATGTCCGCGGATTTTGTGAAGCAGAGTTCCCGGGAAGCATTTCGGCGATCGAAAGTGGAGAAGTAAACGGCGCCGTCCCGAAGGACGTCGCCGACCATATGCGACGCACTGGGCTTCCCGGGGCCCTCGTACCGGCGTCTAGTGGTGGTCGTGGCTTGAGCGCAGTTCAAGCTCTCCGCATCGCAGTTGGGCTTGGTTCAGCATCTGCCTCGGTAGCGGTCGCTTTCGCCATGCATGGCTTTTCTGTAGCGACTGTCGCCTCTCTTGAAGAAGATGAGTCCCGAGGTACATTGAAGCGTGTTGCTACAGAGAACCTATTGATGTGCAGTGCATTTTCCGAGGGGCGCCACGGCCAATCGCTGCGTCAGCCTAGCGTTGCTGCAGTACGCTCCAAAGACGGATATTGGCTTCTTAATGGAAGCAAGAAGCCGTGCACGTTAGCTGAAAACTGCGACATTGTTACTGCGGGGATCGGCGTTGAATCAGACAGTTCCCAAGCATTACATCAGCTCGCGTTTGCGGTATTCGATCGTGACGGTGATGGGATTAGTTCCCGACCATTCTGGGGCAATGACGTTATTCAAGGGGCTGGCAGTGATGAGCTAGTTTTCAGAAACGTCAAGGTGAGCGACCGGGATATATATCTGATCGATTCCCAAACTGCAAAGAGTGACCGTCTAGATATTTTGGGAACCGCCTGGTTCACGCTCGTTCTCATCGGAGGCTACGCCGGCGTCGCCTTGGCAACAATCGAGCAATTGTACAGGTTAGGGCGAGGGAAGACGGAATCCCGGGCTGCTGCGCTTGCCGCCGCGGCGGGCGATATCGAATCCGTCCTATTGGCGTCTGAGACGATATCGCAGAGCATAGACACACGTATTGGGTACGATACACTGTATTCCATACTGCAAACTAGGTACACGTTAGAGAGGACGCTAACGAGGCACCGACAGGAGCTCGAACGACTGGCCGGAGGGTCGGAATTTATCCGCCCCTCGACGTTAACAACCCGAACTCGCAGCACGCAAGCGCTCCAGTTCCACCCACCGTTTTGGCGAGACCAATTTTCCGAAATTAACAGGTTCAGAGAGGAGGGGAAGACCTTTGGCTTCCTCTGACAGAGTCGTAACTGATAACGAAGCTCGATTGGCAGATCTATGCCGACGTCACACCAGCACAGACCGAGCAGAAATGACGGAGCTGTGGGGTGTGGGATACGAACATCATGTCGAAGGTGAATGGATCGTCTCCACCAATGGTCGGCGATTCCTTAACATGGCTGGGTATGGTACCCAACTGCTGGGCACTCAAAATCATGACGTTATCGATCGGGTGGTTGAGCAGATCCACCGCCAGTCATTGTCGTGCCGCAGTATGGAATCCGAAGTCACTGTAGAAGCTGCCGAAATGTTGGCTAAGCTGTCTCCGCAGGGCCTCGACAAGGTATTCTTTACTAATTCCGGCGCAGAAGCTGTTGAAGCGGCGATCAAGTTCGCGCGCGCAGCCGGATATAAGCGGTTTGTCGTAGCAGCGGATGGATATCATGGCAAGTCAATTGGGGCACTGAGCGTAACTGGTCGAGACTACTACCAGGAGCCTTTTCGTCCGCTAATGCCTGGAGTCCAACGGGTTCCGTTTAATGATATCGAAGCTCTATCACGTGTAGTAAGCGACGACGTAGCTGTCATTCTAGAGCCAGTGCAGGGCGAAGCTGGTGTTGTCATTCCGGATTCGGGCTATCTTGCCGCGGTTCGGCAGCTGTGCGACCAAACCGGAGCGTTGCTGATTGTCGACGAGATTCAGACTGGGCTCGGACGATGTGGCTGCATGTGGAGGTCTGCACCTGTAGTGCCCGACATCCTCCTCACCGGGAAGACTCTGTCTGGGGGCGTGATTCCGGTCGCCGCCGTGGTCACTTCGGCGGAGCTCTACGAGCCGTTCGACCGAGATCTGTTCCTGCATGCGTCAACGTTCGGAGGGTCTCCAGTTGCATGCAGCGCCGTCCTCGCGACACTGGAAAAGCTTGTGGCCGATGATGTTCCCGACCGTTCTCTCAGGCTGGGAGAACAGCTAGAGAGGATTTTCCGCGAGATCACCCAGTCTGGCAAAGACGGTGCGAGCAGTGGACGGTACCCGCACCTAACAAGTGTGAGAGGGGAGGGTAGTCTGTGGGCGATGGAGTTTATCGATGAAACTGCTGCAGGAGCATTTTATTCTGCTCTTGTTCATCATGGCGTAGTAGCGAATCATTCGCTAAACGCAAGTAACATCGTTCGTTTCACGCCAAGTGCATACATTGGCGAAAGGGAGCTCATGCATTTTCGATCTGCACTTAAGAACGCGCTGGAGGCATCAAATGCGTAATATGTTGAGAGATTTACGTCACAAACCGTGGGGCGTGCCAGGTGCTTTTTTGACATACGGCCAGGCCTATCCGAAGTCAGCTCCATGGATTGGCGCCGTAGCGACCTTCAAAGGTCCAAAGCCAACGCCGGAAGAAATTATCAGCGACTTGGGAGGCAAGGCACAAGACCTATCCGTTCTACGTGCGGAATTGGTCGAAACAGAGCGGGGCACACAGCGCTGGGAAGATAGTGACCCGGACCTTAGTCGCTTGGTACTGGATGGCCCGCCCGAGCCACTGACCCAAGAAAAACAAATCGAAAAGATAAACCAGGACCCTCCGAGTGTAGGGGGGCACATGTGGCGCCTCTGGATCCTTAAGTCCGAGCATGTAGGTGACGAGTCGGAATTCGGACTGTATTTCCAAGTACATCACGCACTTCTTGACGGACTGAGCATGTCCCAGTTAGGTGCTGAGGTATTTGGGCCGGAGAGACCTAAGACATTCCCCGGATACCGTTCCTCACTGCCAGAGACGCTATTGGGAGCAGTCCTCACGGTGCTGGATCAAATCGGTATTCCTCCGCGAGGTGCACTTCCAGTGAACGGTAGCGCTGTAAGTACTGAAATAACCCACATCCCACTGGAAACTATGCTGCAAGCAAAGCAAAGTCCAGAGGCGTCGTTAAACGACGTCGCCTTAGCGGCACTTACTGTGACGTTACAGGAGTGTGGCGTAAGGGGCAACGTTGGTGTCGCCGTTCCTGTCAACGTTCGAAAGATCAGTGAGCTGCGTAAACTTGGGAATTATATCTCGACAGCAACTGTCCGAGTCGATTGTGACGGGTCCGACGCAGTAACCCATCTTGCAAGATATAAAGATGCCAGAAGGAAGGGACGCATGTACGCCAAGCGGGGTGCCGCTATGGCAGCACGAGGGGCCCTACATATCATCGCGTCTGTGTCGGGAAGATATTTCCTCGACGGCGCGTTTGCATCGCGGTCGTCGTCGCTCATGTTGTCAAACGTTCCACCTGTGCGTCAGGAACTGTCAGTAATGGGTTGCCCGGCGAAGTGGGTCGCTGCCCTCAACTTTGTACCAAGAACTCACCAGATGGCTCTTACGTTGAGTGGATACCAGGACATGGTAACAGTAACTCTACAGAGACGTATTGAAAGCGGCGGTGATGATAGGTTCAAAGATATGCTTGAAATTTGGAAGGGACAAGTTCTTGAGCTCGCGGCAGGCGGTAGAAAGACTAGTTGAAAGGGTACGAATGGCAACGTCTGCGGGCGCAAACGAGAGGGATGGCGTTCCTCAGCTTAACAAAAGGCAAATTGACTTCATCGAAGTGTTTCGACATAATCCGGCGCGGGTATCGATTGTAGCTTCGCGAGTCGGTGGCCGACCTGTCGGAATAACGATCTCGAGCCTCACCTCGGTGTCTGTAAAGCCACCCCTGTTTGCAATATCGTACTCAAAGGGAGATGGCCAATCAGGCGCAGTGAGGAATGCCTCGCACGTGACAGTAAATCTACTATGTCAAGGTAGTGAAGACTTAGCTAGATCGTTTGCGTCGAGTGACGGTGCTAAGTTTAAAAGCGAACGAGTTAGTTCACGGTGGTCCATCAATGAGTTGGGATTGCCGGTCCTCAAGGAAGCAACGTCAGTGATCGTCGGGCGAAAAACTGATAGCATCGAGGTAGCTGATGCTATGTTGGTGATATACCAAGCCGAAGAAGTAGAGAATCATTCTGAGGAGGCGGAGGGCGTGACAGCCACGACCGCGTTGCTGTATTGTGACGGGAAATTCGCTTCTTAAGCGATAGATGAAGAGGAAGTTCCTTTCTCTAAGAGATGTTTGTCTTCTGTGGTAGGGGGATCTTGACCCACCTGTCACAGGTGACGAAACACCGTCGGTTGGATTTTAAGGGGGCCGCTGGTCTGCCAGATCGCTAGTATCATCTACCGACAGCTAGACTACTGGACATGACCGGCCTGATCGCCACCAATGTCAGCCCCGACTCTGGGTCCTGGACCCGCAGACCCTCAGGCTTCCGCGACGTTCTTGTCATAAATCATCGCCTCACTACTAACGACCGTCCTGCCAATCCCGTGGAAAATATCACGAGCGATGTCACTGCGGTAGCGGCATCTACGGAGCCCACTCAGCCATTGTCCGGTATATGATCTCTATACCGGGCCTTACCCGAAGCCTTGTTTTGGGGTCTAGCATCGTGTGTCTACGTCAACTTCTCCACCGAACTTGGTTACAAATAGCGGTTTTTGCCGTGCGATGGCGTCGTCTCAGGTAGCGCAGAGACTGGAGGTTGGTGGCGACGGTTAGACCTCAGCCAGTTTCTGATCTACAAGGGTATTGAGAGAGTCGACTTCGAATTTAGCGGTCATAGCTGGCTTTCGGGGACGTGACTTTGAGATGCGTACGTTGAATTTTTCGAAGTACAGCACGGCGCTTAGAGGCACCGAGGTATCTCTTCCTGCAGCTTCCAAGTCGTCGATGACCCCCTCCCGGGCGCATTGGAGGAGCCCGTCTTCAGCAGCTCGCCGATCGGCGTCAAAACAGTTCAGGAGCGGACGATCTGCAGCCTAGGCAACGTATTCCTCGTCATCTTTTAACCAGAAGTCCTGATATATGCATCTGTGGCTATCCATAAGGTAGCCCTTTCTTCTGTGTTGTACATTGAGCTTGTCGTTAGCGGTTTAAACCTGGGCGACCTCGTATGTCTTCGCTTTACCGTCGGCGTTCTGGATATTAACCCGGACGTTTCCTGGTCAGGGATTCTTGCGTGTTCTGCATAAGGTTCACGTTCTGCGTCTTTATTCGGCCTAGCGGTGGCGTTTCTTGGAGGTATCGCTGAATCTGATGTTGGCTGGGGATTCTCTTATTCCTGCGATGATGTTCGGCAAGACGTTCCCTTGCGCATATAATGCCGGTTGTGGAGCGGTGGCGTTGTAACTTGTCGGTGAGGGACACCTTGAACCATAGCGCGTCGTACCGGGCATTATCAACTTGCGATTCGCGCAGGTCAGAAGCGAATTCTGTGGCCGCTGGATTACGTGTGGATTGCCAGCTTCAGTAATCCGTGTTATAGTCCCAGCCGATCAAAGGAATTCTGCACGACAAAGGGGAATACGTCGACGCTAAAGATATGATGGGCCCCTCGTGGAGAGTGCTGCGGAACTGTCATACGCCGGACTTACTGTCGAGAAGCGCTGAGGTGTAAAGATGCACATGGTAGCCACCTGTATCTCTATTCTGTTTTCCGTCCTTTGCATACTCTCGTTCGTGTTCCAGTGGAACTTCCCTACGACTGGAATGCTATTTCTAGGGATATCGGTGCTTTTCTCATCTATTGAGCGCCTGCTCCCGAAGCGCCAAAAGTAGGTGTTTCGACCGGTCGACGCCGAGGAGGAGCCATCGTCTGGGGTTGTCTTCGTCGTTGCGTGAGCGCGGCGAACTGGCAGCGCCAGGTCAAAAAACGCGCTGTTTGTGACCCCCAACTGCCGGTAGCCCACGCGGAACGCGTCGACCCCCGCCCGCGGGTCAGCAGGTCGGGGGTCAGCGCGCAGCAGGTCGGGGGTCAGCGCGCAGCAGGTCAGGGCCAGGGTCAGCAGGTCGGGGGTCAGCGTTGCGGTCGGCCAGGGCCCGGCTCACTGCAGGTCACGGGAGTGCGGCGCCCAGCCGGCCAGCATGTCAGGCGGCCCGGGCGGGATCAGCGGCGCAGCTCCCAGCTCCCGGCGCCCGGCGGAGCTCGCCACCCGCGCCCGACCGGGATCAGTTCGCGGAGTTCGCGGCGCCGGCACCGGACGTGGCGGCGTCGAGACCCTCGAGACTCCCCGCGACGGACGCGGCGGCGTCGGAGCCCTCGGTGACCCGGGCGGCCCAGTCGTCCGCGCCGAAGGCCTGCAGGATCCGCAGCACCCCGGCGAGGTCGACGTCCCCGGAGGGGTTCGTGGCACTGCCGACGAGGTCGTTGATGTTCGTCTTCGGGAGGGTGAGCTTCGAGCCGACGACCTGCTTCGCCGCCTCGACGAGCGCGTTCCCGGCCGACCCGGCGAGCCCGGACTCGCGGGCGGACTGGAGGAGCGCGTCCGCCCCGACCTCGCCGCCGAGGAAGCCGAGCAGCTTCACGAGCACGTCGGTGGTGAGCGGGAGGTTGAGCGCGCGGCCGCCGGTGACCTGGGCGACGGTGTGCTCCACGGCGTTCGCGGCGCCGGCCTCGGTGACGGTGGTGTCCTTGAGCGGGGCGAGGGCGTCGGCGGCCGTGCCGACCGGCGAGTTCTTCGACGGCCGTCCGGCGAGCTTCTGGAGCTGCTCGTCGGAGCCGTAGTACTTGTTCATGTCGACGTTGGTGATGACGCCGTCGACCTGGCCGGAGGAGGAGTACTGCCAGAACGTGACCGTGTCCCAGCCGCCGGGGAGGGTGTTCGGCAGGGAGTCGTTGTAGTACGCGAGCCACAGGGGGTACCTGTTGAACTTCGTGGTGTTCCCCATCTGGTGTTCCCAGAAGTACTGGTAGGTGTAGATGATCGGCTCGCGGCCGGTGAGGGTGGTGATCTCGTCGATCCAGTCACCGACCCACTTCTGGAGCTGGGCGGGGCCGAGTCCCCCGTCCTCCTCGAGGTCGAGGGTGGGGGGCAACGACGGCTGCGCGCCCGTGGCGAGGGCGGCGGCGTAGTAGCGGGCCTGGGAGCGGGCGTCGCTGACGCCGGGCTTGGCGTAGTGGTAGCTGCCCGGCGTGACCCCGGCGGCGGTGGCCTTGGCGGAGTCGGTGGAGAAGTACGGGTTGGTGTAGCCGGTGCCCTCGGTGGCCTTGATGAAGGCGAAGGACTGGCCGTCGGCGGCGACGGAGTTCCAGTCGATCGCGGAGGAGCCGGGGTGCTGGTGGCTGGACACGTCGATGCCGTCGAGGGCCCACGAGGGGACCGCGACGACGTCGGTGGCGACGAGCACCGCAACGGTCGCCGCTGTGCCGACGAGAGTCGCTGTGGTGAGGCGCGCAGGGACTGAAGTGCGGGCGCGGCGGCGCCGGGGGAGGAAAGCCATGGGCTCCACCCTACAGCGGAGTCACAGTTTTCACATCTGCAACTTCACAACCTACAGCCCCATGCGTCACGGGAAACCGGAGGTCGGGGGTGGTGTCCCCGGCTGCACCGGTGCGGAGGGCGGGACGTCCCCCTGCGGCTGCACGGGGGACGACGACGCCACGCCCCCCTGCTGCGGCGGGAACCACGACGCCGGCTGCACCCCGTTGACCTGCTGAGATGCAGCTCCGGGCGGCGGCACCGCACCCGACGGGACGAGTTCGTGCATGACGCGCGGAAGGCGTCGGTACACCGTGACCGCCGGGGCGAGACCCGCCCGGTGAGCCACCCCCATCTCCCGGGTGGACTGGACGATGAGGGTGACGAGCACCCCCACCCCCGCGAGGTACACGACGACCAGCAGCACGATCTGCGCGACCGTGTCCGGCACCGCCATGTTCCACAGGAAGTGCACCGCGAAGCCGGTGAGCCCCCAGCCGAGGACCTGGCCGAACCGCCACGCCGTCGACCGGTGCGCCCGGAACAGCGCCTGGCCGACACCGAACCCGGTGATCCCGGCGAAGATGATGTGCAGCCCCGGGCCCGCGACGACGCGCGTCACCCACATGTCCACCGCCCCGCTCAGATCGGAGGTCGGGTCGAGGATCGCCTGGCCGACGGCGTAGAGGGAGTTCTCGTAGAGCTCGAAGCCGAGGCCGACGAGCATCCCCGCGACGATGCCGTGCCACGGGCGGTTCCACCAGGCCCGGCCCACGGACAGCAGCAGCCACACGCCGAGCGCCTTGGAGATCTCCTCCGGCCACGCGCCGCCGAACGACGCCTCCAGCCAGGGCGCGCCCCACTGGACCGCCACGTCGGACGCGGCCTGGCCGACGGTCATCGACCCGAACATCGTCCCGGCCGTCACCCCCCAGACGATCGCCGCGGCCCCCAGGAGCAGCGGCGTCCCGGCCGCGATGCGCAGCCGCATGAGGAGGAACCAGACGACCGCCCCGACGACGACGGAGATCCCCGCCGACAGCAGCAGCGGCCCCGCCCCGAAGGTCACGGGGTTGATGAGGATCGCGAACGCGGCGAGGACCGCGCACACGGCCACGAGGACGATGTAGGCCGCGAGGTGGATGTCCGCGAACGGGCGGAGCGCCGGCCGGACCGGGCGCGGCACCGAGCGGTGGAACGCTCGGGAGGTCTCCGTGACCGCCCAACCGTCGACGACCCGCGTCAGCGGGACGGCCGGCCGGTCCGGGCTCCGGCCCCAGGTCGTGTCGTCGACCGGGGTGTACCCGGTGTCGTACTGCGGGGTGTCCTGCGGGACGCCGTTCACCACGTCGTTCGCCGTGTCGTTCACCGCGCCACCCGCCGCGTCGTTCGCCGTGTCATTCTCCGTCATCGACCGTCACTCCCTCCAAGAGCGTGTTCATGATCACGCGCGCCCCGGCGACGCCGGCGTAGCCGGTGAGGCTCACCGGCACCCGGACCTGGAACGTGTACATCGTGTCCCCGCCCTGCGGGATGTAGGACCGGGCGAGCAGGATCCGCTCGTCCACGTCCGCGCCGCCGGTGGTCCCGGCCGCCCCGGACCCCACGGCCCGCGCGGTGCCGGGGACGGCGGCGCCCGGCACGGCCGCCGGTCCACCGGGGGCCCCGCCGGGCAGCCCGGGGCCGCCGGGGGCGTCGCCCGGGTCGAGGTCGGACCCGGCGGTCAGGATGAGCACCGGCCGGGTCTCCCACACGGCGTCGACGGCCCCGTCGAGCGACGGGTCGGCGCGGACGGCGTCCGCGGACACGTCCTGCACCGGGACCTCCGCGAAGGCGTCCCGCGACCGCCCGACCGCGCGCAGCGCCCGGCGCGTCGCACCGGCCGGGTCGTCCACCCCGGACATCGTCGTGAGGTCGAGGTCCACGCCCCCGCACTCGGCGGTGACGACCCCGGGCATGGGGGTGTCACGCGGCAGGGTGCAGAGGTCGTCGAGCGCGTCGAGGGTGAGGGGGGTCGGCCCGGGGTCCAGGCCCTGCGCGGTCATCGCCTCGGAGAACGACGGGTACGTCTCCGGCACCGGCCCGTTCGCGGCCCGGACGGCCACGGGGACGAGCAACGCCGCGAGCACGCCCGCGGTGAGCAGCAGCGCGTTCCGCGTGCGGTGGGCGCCGACGGGCGCCGGCCGGTACCGGCCCTCGGGGTCGGCGACAGGCGGCACCGGCGGCACCGGCGGCACGGCCGCCTGCGGTGCACCCGGCTGGCCCGGGGACACGGGCCGGGCACCGTCCCCGGCGGGCGGCGGCTCGGCCGCCCTCACCAGATCCTCACCCGGTCGGCCTCGTCGAGCCACATGCCGTCGCCCTCGTGCACGTCGAAGGCCTCGTGGAACTCCGCGACGTTCCGGCACACCACGTTGCAGCGGAACTCCGCCGGGGAGTGCGGGTCGACGGACGCGTACTGCGCCGACATCTGCGGCCGGATCGCGGTCTGCCACACCCGCGCCCACCGCAGGAAGAGGCGCTGGAGCGCGGTGAAGTCCCCGTCGAGACCCTCGACCGGGGCCGTGGGCGCGGACTCGACCGTCTCCCCCTGCTCGGCGAGGTACCGCCGCAGGGCCACGACCGCGATCCCCAGTCCGCCGAGGTCACCGATGTTCTCCCCGAGGGTGAACCGGCCGTTGACCCGGTGCTCGGTGATCCCGCGCTGCGCGAGGCCCGTCGGCACAAGCCCGTCGTACTGCTCGACGAGCCGGTCGGTGAGGGCGCTGAACGCCTCCCGGTCCTCGTCGGTCCACCACGAGTTGAGGTTGCCGTGGCCGTCGTACTTCGACCCCTGGTCGTCGAACCCGTGCCCGATCTCGTGCCCGATGACCGCGCCGATCGCGCCGAAGTTGCCGGCCATGTCCGCCTCCGGGTCGAAGAACGGCGGGCGGAGGATCGCGGCGGGGAACGTGATGTCGTTCTTCACCGGGTTGTAGAAGGCGTTGACGGTCTGCGGGGTCGTGAACCACAGCTCGTCGTCGCTCGGCCGGCCGAGCTTGCCGACCTCGTGGGCGTGGTTGAACTCCGACCCGCGGCGCACGTTCGCCACGAGGTCCGCGCCCCCCGGCCCGAACTCCAGCCCGCTGAAGTCCCGCCACCGCTCCGGGTAGCCGATCTTCGCGCGGAACAGGGACAGCTTCTCCAGCGCCCGGTCGCGCGTCGCCGGGGTCATCCACGGCAGGGAGGAGATCCGCTCCTCGTACGCCTCGAGCAGGTGGCGGACCAGCTCCTCCATCCGCTCCTTGTGAGCCGGCGGGAAGTGCTCGTCGACGAACACGCGGCCGACGTCCTCGCCGACCTGGCCCTCGATGAGCCCCAGCGCGCGCTTCCACCGCGCCCGCTGCTCGGTCGACCCCATGAGCGTCCGGCCGTAGAAGTCGAAGGTGCGCTGCCCGAACCGCTCCGGGAGGAGCCCCGCCCGGCTCCGCAGCACGTGCCAGTAGGCCCACAGCTTCCACGTGTCGAGGTCGTGGGAGCCGTCGGTGGCCATCGTCGCGACGTGCTCGAGGTAGGAGGGTTGGGACACGACGACGCGACGTCCCCCCTCCGAGTCCGGGTCGATGCGCACGGCGCGGAGCCACTCGACGAAGGGGAACCCGGTCGGCAGGTCCGCCGGGTCGGTGAGGTTGTACGTCTTCTCCGCGTCCCGGCTGGCGACGTTGTCCCAGTGGCCGGACGCGAGGGCGGTCTCGAACGCGACGACCGCGTCGGCGGCGTCACCGCTGGTCGCGGACGCCCACCGGCCGGGCCGGGGCAGGTCCTCCGCGAGGTCGAACATGTCCCGGATGAGCTCCCGGTACGCCACGCGCGTCTCGGCGTGCTGGTCCTGGCGGTAGTAGGCCTCGTCCGGCAGGCCGAGCCCGGACTGGACGATGTACGCCCGCTCCACGTCCGACCCGGAGTCCTTCTCCACCCAGAACCCGACGACCCCGCCGACGCCGTGGACGTCGAGCTCACCGAGCGCCCGCGCGAACCCGGTCATGTCCGTCGCCCCCCGGACGCCCGCGAGGTCCTCCTCGAGCACCTCCGGGCCGGCGGCGTCAATCCCCTCCGTGTCCATGAAGGAGCGGTACAGGGCCCCGATGCGGGTGTCCGGGTCCGCGGCCTCCACGATCGCGCGGACGTCCGCCTCCGCGCGGTCCCGCAGCTGGTGGAACGTGCCGTCCACGCCGCGGTCGGCGGGGATGGCGTGGGTGGCGATCCAGTCGCCGTTGACGTGGCGGTAGAGGTCCTCCGCCGGGCCGGGGACCGGGCCCGTCGCCGCCTCGGTGATGTCGTCCGGGAGGTCGGTCCCGGCCGGGGGTGTGCTCGCTGCAGTGTCAGACATGCCCCCACCTTAGACACCCGTCGGGCGGCGGCGGGCCCGGCCCGGGAACGCCGCCGGGCACGGGTCACCGGGGGTGGTCACGTGCGGGTGCACGGGTGGGGGCGGGGGTGTCGGGCGCGGGCGCGCGACGCGGGGCGCCGGCGGCGACGGGCGCGTCAGGACAGGCCGGCGCGCCGCAGCTCCTCCGCGGCGAGGATGTCCGGCTCGTGGCCGGTCTCCGGCTCCGGCTCCGCGACCTCGCAGATGTTGAGCAGTGCGCCGCCCGGGTCGACGATCGTCGCCAGCCGGCCGAGTTCCGTCGTCGAGGGCTGGCGGACGACCTTCCCGCCGAGCTTGTGCACGCGCTTCGCCGCCCGGTCGACGTCCGCGACGCCGAGGTAGAGCGTCCACATGCTGGGGTTCTCGTCGAGTTCGGAGGTGTCCCACATGCCGCACAGCGGGGAGCCGTCGATCTCGCCCGTCGCGTAGCGGAGGCGCTCCGAGTCGTTGCGCTTCCTGATGTCCCAGCCGGCGAAGGCGTGGTAGAACGCGAGCGTCTCGTCGTACTTCTCCCCCACCAGCAGCTCGTGCCAGACCGGGGTGCCGGGCTCACCGGCGGCGAAGAAGTTCTCCGCCGCCTCCGGGTCCTTGAGGCCGACGGTCGCGCCCGAGGGGTCGACGAGCACCGCCATGCGGCCCCGCCGCCCGACGTCCCGGGGCGGGAGCACGGACGTCGCGCCGATCTCCACGGCCCGGGCGTACGCGTCCTCGATGTCCGGGGTGTAGAGCATCAGCCCCCAGATCGACGTGTTGTCCTCCGCGACCTGGCCGATGCCCGCGACCGGCATCCCCTGTTTGCGGGCGACGGTGTACCCGTCGCACAGCGTCTCGAACTCCCAGTCGAAGAGTTCGGCGTAGAAGTGCTTGGCCTTGCCCAGGTCAGTCGTCGCCAGGTCGATCCACACCGGCATTCCGGGTTCCGCCACCAGAGCTGGCATCAGAGATTCCTCCACTTTTCCGGGTCGAAGTCATCGTCGGCGGTGTTCTCGTCGAACACGTCATCATCCTCGGTTTCCCCACGGAGGGCAACCCGTGCGACCGCGGCCTCCGGGCCGTCGACGTCGTGGAGGACGGCCACCCGGTCCCCGTCGCCGAGCTGGCGGCCACGCCGGGTGTCCACCGCGCCGTTGACCGTCACCCGCCCCCCGGCGACGAGTTCCTTCGCCGTGCCTCCGGTCTCGACGAGACCCGCCAGCTTGATGAACTGTCCGAGTCTGATCCCGCCGCCCGTGACGGGCACCTCAGGTGCATCCGGTGTGTGCATGAGGTCAGTGTACGGCGGGCCGGGCGACGGACCGGCGGACGGGGGCGGGTGCGCCCCGCCGGGCCCGGGCGGGAGGTCGTCCGGGCGGCGGGGCCGGCGGTCGCCCGGGCGGCGGGCCGATGGGGCCGCCGGTCGCCCGGGCCGGCGGGCCGTCAGGCCTGCATCGGCACGTCGGTCGGGGCGATCGGGCGCGGCAGCGCGGTCTCGCCCATGAGCAGCCGGTCGACCGCGGCGGCGCACGCGCGCCCCTCGGAGATGCCCCACACGATGAGGGACTGGCCGCGGCCCGCGTCGCCGGCGACGAACACCGGCACGTCGAGGCCGCCGGTCCCGCGGTTCCCGCCGCGGCCGCGGGCGCCGTGCCCGTCGTGCCCGTCCCCCTCGGCGGCGCGGGGCACGGTGCGGAACGTGTCGTCGCGGACGATGCGCCCGCGGCCGTCGACCTCGAGGCCGAGCTCGCCGACGATCCCGTCGCGCTCGACGGACGCGAAGCCCATCGCGAGCAGGACGAGGTCCGCCTCCATCTCGAACTCGGAGCCCTCGATGTTCTCGATCCCGCCCGGGCCCCGGCGGCACTCCGCGGCGCGGAGACCGGTGACCCGGCCGTCCTCGCCGGTGAGCTCCACGGTGTTGACCGTGAACCGCCGGGTGCCGAGCTCGACGCCCGGCTCGCGGTGGGCGAGGCCGAGGGCCTCGATCTCGGTGGCGGACTCGTCGCCGGAGACGACGTACCGGCCCTCCTCGTGGGCGGTCGCCGTGCGCCAGATCCGGGGGAAGGTCGGCCACGGGTTGTTCTCCGCGCGGGACTCCGGCGGCCGCGGGCCGATGTCGAACTGGGTCACCTCGGCCGCCCCCTGGCGCAGGGCCGTGCCGAAGCAGTCGGTGCCCGTGTCGCCGCCGCCGATGATGACGACGCGCTTGCCGCGCGCGTCGATGCGGGACGTCTCCCGGTCACCCTCCTGGACCCGGTTCGCCTCCGGCAGGTACTCCATCGCCTGGTGGACGCCCGCGAGCTCACGGCCGGGGACGACGAGGTCCCGGCCGACGGTCGAGCCCACCGCGAGGACGACAGCGTCGAACCCCCGCAGGTCGTCGGCGGTGGGGGCGATCCCCGTGCGGAACGTCGTGCCCTCCGCCTCCATCTGCGCGAGGCGACGGTCGATCCACTTCTTCTCCATCTTGTACTCGGGCACGCCGTAGCGCATGAGCCCGCCGATGCGGTCGGCCCGCTCGAAGACGGTGACGTCGTGCCCGGCGCGGGTGAGCTGCTGGGCGGCGGCGAGCCCGGCGGGGCCGGAGCCGACGACGGCCACGGACTGGCCCGTGGAGAACGACGCCGTGACCGGGGTGACCCAGCCGGCGTCCCACGCGTGCTCGACGATCGTGAGCTCGACGGACTTGATGCTCACCGGGTCGTCGGAGATCCCCAGGACGCACGCGCCCTCACAGGGGGCGGGGCACAGCCGCCCGGTGAACTCCGGGAAGTTGTTCGTCGCGTGGAGGCGGTCGTAGGCCTCCCGCCACCGGCCCTGACGGACGAGGTCGTTCCACTCCGGGATGATGTTGCCCAGCGGGCAGCCGTCGTGGCAGAAGGGGATGCCGCAGTCCATGCAGCGCCGCGCCTGGGTCTGCACCTGACTGTCGGAGAAGTCCTCGTAGACCTCCCGCCAGTCGAGCAGGCGCAGGGGCACCGGCCGGTGCGGGGCCTCCTCGCGGGTGAAGTTCTTGAAACCGTGCGGATCAGCCATCAGTTCACTTCCTCCATGATCGCGGCGGCGATGCCGTCCTTGTCGAGCCCCTGCTCGGTGGCCAGTTCGATGGTGCGGAGAACCCGCTTGTAGTCCCGGGGCATGACCTTGACCAGGGAGGTCAGGTCCACGTCCACGGTGGAGCCGGTGAGACGGCGGTGGGTGGCGACGGTGCGCTCCAGCCACTCCAGCTCCTGCGGGTCGTCGACGGTCTCGACGTCGACGAGCCCGGG
The DNA here is from genome assembly GCF_030408615.1 of Corynebacterium bovis DSM 20582 = CIP 54.80. Taxonomy (NCBI): domain Bacteria; kingdom Bacillati; phylum Actinomycetota; class Actinomycetes; order Mycobacteriales; family Corynebacteriaceae; genus Corynebacterium; species Corynebacterium bovis. Next base: position 2,462,912 of record NZ_CP047187.1, read on the forward strand.
GTTGACGCGGTCACGCACGGTGCCGTCGTCGAGGAGGTAGGCGATGCCGCCGGACATGCCCGCGCCGAAGTTCTGGCCGACCTCGCCGAGGACGATGACCCGGCCGCCGGTCATGTACTCGCAGCCGTGGTTGCCGATGCCCTCGACGACGGCGGTGACGCCGGAGTTGCGCACGCAGAAGCGCTCGCCGACGGTGCCGCGGATGTACATCTCGCCGGTGACGCCGCCGAATCCGAGGACGTTGCCCGCGATGGTGCTGGTCGAGGGGTCGACGGAGGCGTCGGTGGCGTCCGGGCGGATGATGATCCGGCCACCGGAGAGCCCCTTGCCGACGTAGTCGTTCGCGTCACCGTCGAGGCGGAGGGTGACGCCCTTCGGCAGGAACGCGCCGAGGGAGTTGCCCGCCGAGCCGGTGAGCCGGACCGTGACCGTGTCGTCCGGCAGGCCGTCGCGGCCGGCGACCCGGGAGACGAGCGAGCCAGTCATCGTGCCGACGGACCGGTTGACGTTCGTCACCGGGTAGGACAGGTCCACGCGGACGTCCTCGCCGGCGGCGGCGCGGCGGATCGTGTCCTCCGCGTCCTGCCGGATGCGGTTGTCCAGGGCGGCCTCGAGGCCGTGCTCCTGCTCCCGGGTCCGGTGGAGGTCCTGGTGCATGAACGGGGAGTCCGGCCGGGCCAAGATCGGCGAGAGGTCGAGCGACGACGCCGTGCGGTGCGCCGGGTCCGGGGTGCCCGCGCGGAGGCACTCGGAGTGGCCGACGGCCTCCTCGATCGAGCGGAAGCCCAGCTCGGCGAGGTACTCGCGGACCTCCTCCGCGATGAAGCGGAAGAAGTTCACCACGTGCTCGGCCTGGCCGGTGTAGCGCCGGCGCAGGTCCGGGTTCTGCGTGGCGATGCCCACCGGGCACGTGTCGAGGTGGCAGACGCGCATCATGATGCAGCCCGAGACGACGAGCGGGGCGGTGGCGAAGCCGAACTCCTCCGCGCCGAGCAGGGCGGCGACGACGACGTCCCGGCCGGTCTTCAGCTGCCCGTCGCACTGGACGGTGATGCGGTCCCGCAGGCCGTTCATGAGGAGAGTCTGCTGGGTCTCGGCGAGGCCGAGCTCCCACGGGCCGCCGGCGTGCTTGAGCGAGGTCAGCGGGGACGCCCCGGTGCCGCCGTCGTGGCCGGAGATGAGGACGACGTCCGCGTGCGCCTTCGACACACCCGCCGCGACGGTGCCGACGCCCTGCTCGGCGACGAGCTTGACGTGGATCCGCGCGTCCGGGTTCGCGTTCTTCAGGTCGTAGATGAGCTGCGCGAGGTCCTCGATCGAGTAGATGTCGTGGTGCGGCGGCGGGGAGATGAGCCCGACGCCCGGCGTCGTCACCCGCACCTCGGCGATCCAGGGGTAGACCTTGTGCGGGGGCAGCTGCCCGCCCTCGCCCGGCTTCGCACCCTGGGCCATCTTGATCTGGATGTCCGTGCAGTTGTTGAGGTAGTGGCTGGTCACGCCGAAGCGGCCGGAGGCGACCTGCTTGATCGCGGAGCGCCGCCAGTCCCCGTTGGCGTCGGGGGTGAACCGGTCCGGGTCCTCGCCGCCCTCGCCGGAGTTCGACATGCCCTTGAGGCGGTTCATGGCGATGGCGAGCGTCTCGTGCGCCTCGGCGGAGATGGAGCCGTAGGACATCGCGCCCGTGGCGAAGCGCTTGACGATCTCGCTGACCGGCTCGACCTCCTCCACGGGCACCGGCCGGCGGTCCGAGGTGAACTCGAAGAGCCCGCGCAGGGTGGCGAGCCGTCGGGACTGGTCGTCGACCTTCTGCGTGTACTGCTTGAAGACCCGGTACTGGCCGGAGCGGGTGGCGTGCTGGAGGGTGAAGACGGTCTCCGGGTTGAACAGGTGGTACTCGCCCTCACGCCGCCACTTGTACTCGCCGCCGATCTCCAGTTCGCGGTGCGCCTGCTCCTCCGGCCGGGGCAGGAACGCCCGGCGGTGGCGGACGGCGACGTCCTCGGCGATCTCGTCGAGGCCGATGCCCGAGACGGGGCTGACGCAGCCGGTGAAGTACTCGTCGAGGAGCTGCTGGCTGAGGCCGGTGACGTCGGCGAGCTGGGAGCCGCGGTAGGAGGCGACGGTCGCGATGCCCATCTTGGACATGATCTTGAGCAGGCTCGTCGACGCCGCGCTGCGGTAGTTCTCCCACGCCGTCGGGACGTCGAGGTCGCCGAGGAGGCCCTTCCGGTGCACCTCGTCGATGGTCTCGAAGGCCAGGTAGGGGTTCACCGCGTCGGCGCCGAAGCCGATGAGCATCGCGATGTGGTGGACCTCCCGGGCGTCGCCGGCCTCGACGAGGAGCGAGCAGCGGGTGCGCGTCCGCTCGGCGACGAGGTGCTGGTGCACCGCCGAAGTGAGCAGGAGCGTCGGGATGGGCGCCATGCGCTCGGTGGAGTCCCGGTCGCTGAGGACGATGAGCGTCGCCCCGTCCTCGATGGCCCGGGAGACCTCGCGCCGGACGCGGGCGATCGCCTCGCGCATCCCCCGCCCGCCGTGGGCGACGGGGTAGAGCCCGGAGATCCGGGCGCTGCGGAACGCCGCGTGACGCTCGTCCTCGCCGGCGTGCTCGAGGGTGAGCAGTTCGCTGTTGAGCAGCACCGGCGTCGTGAGCCGGATGCGGTGCGCGGCCTCCGGCACCTCGCTGGTGATGTCGACCTGCGCGCCGAGCTGGGTGAAGAGGCTCGTGACCATCTTCTCGCGGATGGAGTCCAGCGGCGGGTTCGTGACCTGGGCGAAGCGCTGGGCGAAGAAGTCGAAGAGCATCCGCGGCCGGTCGGACAGCGCGGCGATGGGCGTGTCCGTGCCCATCGAGCCGATGGCCTCCGCACCGGTGCGGGCCATCGGTGTGACGATGACGTCGACGTCCTCCTCGGTCACGCCGAAGACCCGCTGCCGCAGGACGACCCGGTCGTGGGGCATGGGCGTGTGGTCGACGGCGGGGAGGTCGTCGAAGTGGACGAGCTGCTCCTCCACCCACCGCCGGTAGGGGCGGTCGGCGAGGGTCGCCTTGATCTCCGCGTCGGTGACGATCGCGCCCCGGGCCGTGTCGACGAGGAACATCTCGCCCGGCCGGACGCGGGTGCGGCGCACGACGTCCGCCGGGTCGATGTCGAGGACACCGGCCTCGGAGGCCATGACGACGAGCCCGTCGCGGGTGATCCAGATGCGCCCGGGCCGCAGGCCGTTCCGGTCGAGGACGGAGCCGATGACCGTGCCGTCGGTGAAGGCGAGGGCGGCGGGGCCGTCCCACGCCTCGGTGAGGGAGGAGTGGTACTCGTAGAACGCCCGGACGTCGGGGTCGAGCGTGGGGTTGTTCTCCCAGGCCTGGGGAACCATCATGAGCACCGCGTGGGGGAGGCTGCGGCCGGAGAGGTGGAGCAGCTCGAGGGCCTCGTCGAACCGCCCGGTGTCGGAGCCCGCGGGGTCGCAGACGGGCAGCACCCGGGAGATGTCGCCGAGCTCCCCGGAGCGCACCTGGGACTCCCGGGCCCGCATCCAGTTCTCGTTGCCGCGGACGGTGTTGATCTCGCCGTTGTGCGCGAGCATCCGGTACGGGTGCGCGAGCGGCCAGGAGGGGAAGGTGTTCGTCGAGAACCGGGAGTGGACGATCGCGAGGGCCGAGGCCACGCGCTCATCCTGGAGGTCCAGGTAGAAGTCGCGGAGCTGGGGCGTGGTGAGCATGCCCTTGTAGACGACCGTGCGGGCGGACAGCGAGGGGAAGTACACGGTGTCGCTGCCGGCGCCGGCGCCGGGGCCCTTCGTCCCGAGTTCGCGCTCGGCGCGCTTGCGGACGAACCACGCGCGGCGGTCGAGGGCGAGGCCGGACAGCGGGGTGCCGTCGTCGGCGGTGCCGGAGAGGAAGAGCTGGTAGAAGATCGGTTCGGCGTCGCGGGCCATCGCGCCGAGGCTCGAGTCGTCGACCGGGACCTCGCGCCACCCGAGGAGGGTGAGGCCCTCCTCGTCGATGATGGACTCCACCGCGCGCATCGCGTCGAGTGCCGCCATCCGGGAGGCCGGGAGGAAGGCGATGCCGGTGGCGTACTCGCCCGCCGGGGGCAGGTCGACGCCCTGGGACGCCATGACCTCCCGGTAGAAGGTGTCGGGGACCTGGATGAGGATGCCCGCGCCGTCGCCGGTGTTCTTCTCCGCCCCGGCCGCACCACGGTGGTCGAGGTTGATGAGGGCCTGGATGCCCTTCTCCACGATGTCGCGTGTGGCACGGCCGTGCATGTCTGCGACGAACGCGACGCCGCAGGCGTCGTGCTCGAACGAGGGGTCGTACAGCCCCTGGCGCGCAGGATAGGTCTTCATGGTCGTCAGCCTCCGCTCGATGGGTTCAGCAGTTCTCGCAGGTGTCGTCGGTGGATGCGGCCGGTGGGTCGCGCCGGTGTCACCGGTGCCCGTGCCGCCTGTCAGGGTCGACGCCCGCGTCCGGCGGGTCGCGCCCGGGGCGGTCCGCGGGGGTCGCCCCCGACGGGTCCCGACGGTCGTTCCCGCGGGTCGTCACTCTCCGGCCGGGGTCGGCCGCGGGGTGGCGGAGCGGTGGTCCGTTCCGCCGCCCGACGGTCGGGTGTCCGGCCGTGTCCCGCCGGGTGGTCGGCACCCGGCCGGTCTCCGCCGGACGGTCCGGCGGTCGGCACGGACGCAGCGCACCGGCCCACGGTGGGGGCCGGTGCGCGGCCGTTCTCCGGGGGTCACCCGGATCCCGCCCCGGTGGACACTTGTTTCCGTGGGGTCGGGTAGCCGTTCCGCCCCACAGTTACGGGGATCACACCCAGACACAAAATTAGGTTCACCTAACCCATCCAGTTCATCACACGATATGTGACACAGGTCACCATATAGCGCCGCCCGATGACACTGAAGGGGCGTTTCCGACGTCATGTATCCTACCGCCCTCCCCGCCGGTGTCCACTCAGCCAGCATCTTCCCGCCATGTGGACGTGATGTCCCGCGATACGGAACGTATGTTAACTCGCGATGTCGACCGGATTTCACCGACTTGTCCGCACCCCGCCGCGGCGGTCGGACGCCCGGCGCGGCGGTCCCCGCCCCCCGGGCCCCCGTCACCTGCCCCCGCCCCGGTACCCACGTCCCCACGGCCCCCGGCGCGGCGGTCCCCGCTCCGTCACGTCCCCGTCCCCGCCCGACGCCAGCCGGTCAGTCCGCCTCCACCCGGTCGTCCACCATCCCGACCGCCTGCATGAGCGCGTAGCACGTCGTCGGACCCACGAAGACGAACCCCCTCCGCCGCAGCTCCGCCGCCATCGCCTCGGACTCCGGGGACGTCGTCGGCACCTCCGACCAGGACCGCGGCCGGACGTGCCGCTCCGGGGTGAAGGACCACAGCAGCACCGGCAACCCCGGCCGCACCGCCGCGACCGCCCCGCCGAGCACACCCTCCGCCGGCGACCCGGCCGGCAGCGACCGGAGCCCCGGGTCGTCACGCAGCACGACCGTCGCCGCCGCGTTCGTGAACACGGCGTCCATCTTGCGGCCGTTGCGGATGAGCCGGGCGTCCTCCCGGGCCGCCTGCCGCGCCTCCGCGTCCATGTCCAGGATCAACTCCGGGTGGAACATGTGGAAGACCTCCCGGAACGCCGGCCGTTTCGCGAGGACCGTCGACCAGGACAGCCCCGCCTGGAAGCCCTCCAGCACCACCCGTTCGAGCAGGCCGTGCTCGGTGACGACGGGACGCCCCCACTCCGTGTCGTAGTACTCCCGGAGGGCCCCGTCCGTCGCCCACGGGGGCCGGTACCGGCCGTCGTCGCAGAGCACCAGTCCCGTGGCGGTGACCGCCCTGTGGCCGTCGTCGTCGCTGCCGCGCATCGCCGTTCCTCCTCGTCGTCGCTGTCGTTGCTGCTGTCGTTGCTGCTGTCGTTGCTGCTGTCGTTGCTGCTGTCGCTGCTGCTGTCGCTGTCGCTGCCGTTGCCGGCGTGAGTGCCGCTGTCGCCCCGTGCAGGCGGTCCCGTCGTCGTCGACGACCCGGGACCCGCACCCCGGTCCGAGCATAGGAGAACCCCCGCCCGGGAGGACGGGGGTCGGTCAGCGGCTGTGGACAGCCGGCGGACGGCGCCTCAGGTTGTGGACACCGCGGGGCAGGGCACCGTCACCGGGCGCACCGGCGGCGACCATCCACCACGGGGCAGCCACCCACCGCGGGGCAGGGCGTCACACGTGGTCGGGCTCGTGCACCTCGACCGCGTTCCGGGCGCCGACCATGACGACACCCGCGATGAACACCACCACCGCCGCCGTGGAGTACGGCAGCACCGGGCCGGCGGCCTCACCGAGGCTCGTCGCGACGAACGGCGCGATCGCACCGCCGAGCCACCGGACGAAGTTGTAGCCCGCGGACGCGACCGGCTGCGGGGCGTCGGACACGCTCATCGCCATCTCGGTGTACATCGTGTTGTTCACACCGAGCAGCGCGCCGGAGATGACGACGAGCACGATGACGACCGGCCGCGTGTCGTGGAACACCGCCAGGAGCACCAGCAGCACGATGAGGCCCACGAGGGTGACCAGCGTCGTGTTCACCGTCCCCAACCGGTTCTGGATGATCGGGGCGACGACGACCGAGAACAGCGCCAGGGCCACACCCCAGCCGAAGAACACCGCGCCGATGCCGTACGGGCCGAAGCCCAGGATGAACGGGGTGAACGCGAGGATCGTGAAGAAGCCGAAGTTGTAGAACAGCGCACTGAGCGACACCCCGAACAGGCCCGGGTGGGTCAGGGCGCGCAGCGGGTCGATGACGGACGTCGGCTTGTCGGGCTTCGGGATCGTCGGCAGCTTCACGAGCAGCACGACGAACGCGACGAACATCAGCACACCCACACCGAAGAACGGTGCGCGCCAGTGGATCCCGCCGAGCAGGGCCCCGACCAGCGGGCCGACCGCCATGCCGAGCCCGAGGGCGGCCTCGTAGACGATGATCGCGACGGCGCGGCCACCCGAGGCCACGGCGACGATCACGGCGAGGGACGTCGCCACGAACAGCGAGTTACCCACACCCCAGCCGGCGCGGAACCCGACCAGCTGCGACACCGACGGCGACAGGCCGGACAACGCCGCGAAGATCACGATGACGGCCAGGCCGAGCAGCAGCGTCTTCTTCGCGCCGATGCGGGAGCTGATCGCGCCGGTGACGAGCATCATCACGGCGGTCACGAGGAAGTAGCTGGTGAACAGGAGCGAGACCTGGGAGGACGTCGCGTCGAGGTTCGTCGCGATCGCCGGGAGGATCGGGTCGACGAGCCCGATGCCCATGAAGGCGAACACCGCGGCCGCGGCGGTCACCCACACGGCGAGGGGCTGTCTGCGCACGTCGGCTCGCTCGTCGACGACGGTCTCCTCGATCGTCGCCTCCACGCTCTCCTCCCAGTCCGCGAGGCTCTCCTCGTGCGGGTGGAGCGCGTGCGGGTGGTCCTCGTGCGGGTGGGTGCCGGTGCCGGTCCCGGCGGTGGTCCCGGCGGCGGTGCCGGTGGGGCCGTCACCGTTCGGCGCGTGGTCCGGGTCCCGGTTCACGACGTCGCCTCCACCGGCCACGCCACCAGGGTGCGCGGCGTCGGCCCGGTGCGCGGCGTGGGCTCCGTCCGCCGGTGTTCCCGGCCGCCCGGATGTCCCTCCAGCTGTCTCACTCATGCAGGTCCTTTCGTGTCGGTCATTCCATGTGTTCGTTCCAGCGGAGTCACCGGTCAGGGTGACGTCCGTCGTCCGTTCCGTTCAGTCGTGTCGGTCGTGTGGGCCACATCCGTCATGTCCGTCATGTGGGGCACGTGCCGGGCGGCACCGCCGGCCGCAGGACGGTGGCCCTGCGGCCGGGCCGGGGAGTCACCCCGGGCGGCGGTCCGCTGCTGCACCGCAGGTGGTCGTGACCGGGGGCGGGGCCGCGTCCCGGTCGGTCGTGACCGGGGCGGGTTCGGCGCCGGTCACCTCCCGATGACCCTCCGCGCGAGGGTGTGGAGCACCGGCAACGCCTCGCGCAGCCGCTCCCTCTCCCCGGCGGAGATCCCGCCGAGGAGCCCCGCGAGGAGCTCGTCGCGCTGGCGGTTGGTCTCGGTCACGGTCTCGCGACCGGCGTCGGTGAGGTCGACGAGCACCGCGCGGGCGTCCTCGGGGTGCGGCAGACGACGGACCAGCCCGGCGTCGACGAGCTTCGAGATGTGCTGGCTCATCCCCGGCTGACTCACGCCCGCGAGGGTGCACAGCGTGCCCATCCCGCGGGGGGTGTCGAGCAACCAGTTGAGGATGTTGACCTGCGTCAACGGCAGGTCCGACCCCCGGTCCAGGAGACGCATCATGATGACGGTGTCCCGGACGGTGGCGCGGGCCGTCGCCGCGAGGTCCAGCACGGCGGGGTCGTGGGCGGCGCCGTCGGCGACAGCCGCCGCGGCGGTCGCCTCGGCGGTGCCGGTGCCGGCGGGCGGGCGTCCCGGGGCGGTCGCCGCGGTCTCCCGGTCGGCGGCGTCCCCGGCGTCCGCGCCGTTCGTCGTGGTGTCGGCCATCGTCGCCCCACCTCCTGTCCTCTCGTCGTCTGTCACGTACACCACAATAAACATAAGTCGCTTATGATTCAAGGAAACGCCGGTCACCCCCTGTGTCCTGCACCGATCCGCCACCGGAATGGCGCTTCTGTGTTAGTCCGCGGCGGCCGTCCGGCGGCTCGCGCACCCCGCGCCCGCGTCCGTCGCGGCGGCCGCTCGGCGTCTCACGCACCCCGCGCCCGCGTCCGTCGCGGCGGCCGCCGGGGCCGCCCCCGCCACACCCCGCCGCGCCACAGCACGCCCCGGCCCCCGCCCGGGACGCCCGGGCCGCCGGCTCGCGGCGTCGGTCCCCTGCCCCGGCCACCGCGCGACGCCCCGGTACGATCTCCCGCATGGACGACCCCACGCGCATCCCCGCCGTCACCCGGCTGCTCCGCATGGCGTGGGAAGCCCAGCCGGGACTGACGTTGCCGCAGGTCTTCGGGCTGCTTGAGGCCCGCGGGATCGGGTGGGGCAGCACCGACGGCGAGGTCCGCGCCGCCCTCACCGGACTTCTCGACGAGCACCCGTACCAGCTGCGCGGCCACTCCGCCGCGGTCTCCGCCGCGGTCTCCGCCACGGATGTCCCGGCCGCGGCGGCCGCCACGGGCGCCACCGGTGCCGCGGGCGCCGCAGATGTCCCGCCCACCGGTGCCGCGGCCACCACGGACGGCGCGCTGCGCCCCGGCACGCCCCCGGACGAGCAGCCGGCGCCGCTCCCGGGGCCGCGCGACACCCCGCTGACCGGCCGGTTTCTCGTGGAGACGGAGCAGCCCGCCCACCGCGTGACCGTCGACCCGTGGCACGTCGGCGTGCGCCGGACGGTCGCCGGCACGGGCCACCGCGCCACCCACCAGCGCAGCGGCGGCCGCGCCCCCGACGGCACCGCCGCAGGCCACGCCCCCGCCGGCCCGCGCCCCCGGGGCACCGGCGAGGGGTCGACGCCCGCCCCCACCGCCCCGCCGCAGCCCGTCGCCTGGCGATACCGCAGGATCCGCGCGTGCCGGGCGGGGGAACCGCTGGTCGTCACGGACGCCGAGGGCATCGACCACCGGCTCGGGCTCGTCGCACGGATCTCCGTCATCGACCACACGGCGACGCCCCTGACCGACCTCACCGGACTGCGCCGCGACGCCCTCGCCGACCGCACGTTCCTCATCCTGTTCGACGACGGATCCACCGCGCTCGTCGACAGATCACTCTGGGTGTACGAGGTGGGCCGGCGCGACATCAGCCACCGCCGGCTGCGCTGGCGCCGGCTGAGCAGCGCGGCCGTCGGCGCACCGCTCGTGGTGCAGCAGCAGGGGGCCGCGCCCGCGACGCTCGGGACCGTCGCGGAGATCGTCCGCCTGGCCTGACCGGGCGGATCGGCGCGGTCGGGGCGGGGTCGGGGCGGGGACGGTGGACCCCGGCGCGGATCGAGTCGGGGCCGACGGAGCCCGGCGCGGCCGGACCGCCCCACCGCACGACGCAGGCCCCGGATCCGTTCCGATCCGGGGCCTGTGCTCCGCGGAGGCGGGGGGATTTGAACCCCCGGACGGTTGCCCGTCGCTGGTTTTCAAGACCAGTGCATTCGGCCGCTCTGCCACGCCTCCAGTGCGGCACTGATCCTATCTCACGGCCCTGAGCCGGCGGAAACCGCTGGCCCGGGGCGTGACCACCCCGGACCCCACGCGCCCGGACCGCCGCGCCGCGCCCCACGGCAGGCCCCACGCCCCGCGGACCGCCGCCCCGACAGGCCCCCTCGCCCCCGGTTACCCTGGGGCCCATGAAGGCGATCATCCAGACAGACACCAGCGACCCGTCCAGTCTGAGCTGGCAGGACACGCAGACCCCCACCCCCGCGGCCGACGAGGCGCTCGTCCGCGTCCACTACGCCGGCGTCAACCGCGCCGACACGCTCCAGGCGCAGGGCCACTACCCGCCCCCGTCCGGCACGACCGACATCATGGGCCTCGAGATCGCCGGCGTCGTCGAGGACCCCAACGGCTGCACGTGGCCCGACGGCCGCCCCGTGGAGGCCGGCGAGCGCGTCGCCGCCCTGCTGTCCGGCGGCGGGTACGCGCAGTACAGCGTCGTCCCCCAGGGGCAGCTCATCCCCCTCCCGGACGGATACGACCTCCGGGAGGCGGCGTCCGTCGTGGAGGTCGCGTGCACCGTGTGGTCGAACATCATGATGACCGCGCACGTCGACGAGGGTGACACCGTCCTCGTCCACGGCGGCGCGGGCGGCATCGGCCTGTTCGCGGTGCAGACGGCGAAGGCCCTCGGCGCGCGCGTCGCCGTGACCGCCGGCAGCGCGGAGAAGCTGGAGACGTGCCGGGGGTACGGGGCGGACATCCTCGTCAACTACCGCGAACAGGACTTCGCCGAGGTCATGAAGGACGCCGGCGGGGCGGACGTCATCCTCGACATCATCGGCGCGAAGTACCTCGCGGGCAATGTCGCGTCGCTCGCCCCGGACGGGCACGTCGTCATCATCGGGATGCAGGGCGGCGTCAAGGGCGAGCTGAACATCGGCGCGCTGCTGGCGAAGCGCGGCAGCGTGTCCGCGACCGGGCTGCGCTACCGGGACCGGGCGGACAAGGCGCGCATCGTCGCCGCGACCGTGGAGAACGTGTGGCCGATGCTCGCCGACGGGCGGGTGCGGCACCACATCGACCGCACCGTGCCGGTCAGCGACGTCGCGGAGGCGCACCGGGCGCTGCTCGCCGGGGAGGTCACCGGCAAGATCGTGCTCGAGGTGGAGTGACACCGGGGGGGGACGACGGCGTGAGTGCGGCCGCGCGCGGGAGCGGCGGCCGGCCGGGGGTGCCGCGCGGGGGCGGTGCCGCGCGGAACCGCGCGCCCGCGCGCCCGGCCCGGTGACGCGACTACGCGGTGGCGTCGACCAGCGGCTTCTCGATGTTGTCCAGGACGTAGTCCAGGCTCAGCACCGTCTGCCAGCCGAAGGCCTTCTCCAGCTCGCCCTCCAGGTAGACCGCGTGACCGTCCTTGACGGGCGGGAGCTGGCCGAGGATCGGGTCGTCGGTGATGCTCGTCTTGTCCTTCTTCGGCGAGTAGGACAGCTGGTCCCACACGAGGACGTCGGCGTCGAGGACGTCGGCCTTCTCCTTCGACAGCTTCGCGTAGAAGGCGTCCCCGGCGTCCTTGTCGATCTCGGGCTTCGTCGTGAAGCCGAGCGCCTCGAAGAACTGGCTGCGCGGGTCCTTGGACGCGAACGCGGAGAGGTTGTCGTCCTCGACCGTCGCGACGGCCACGGTCTTGCCCGCCCACTCCGGGTGCTTGTCCTTGAGGGCGGCCATCTTCGCCTTGACGTCGTCGACGAGCTTCTTCGCCTCCTTCGGCTTGCCGACGGCCTGGCCGATCTCCTCGGTCGTCACGTCCCAGGGCTGCTGGAAGTCCTTGTAGTCGCCCTTCTGCACGACGACCGGGGCGATGTCGGACAGGCGCTTGTACAGGCCCTCGTCGCCGGCGACGTCGGAGTACGTGGCGATGATGAGGTCCGGGTTCAGCGCCGCGACCTTCTCCACGTCGATGGAGTCCCCGGAGAGGATCTCCGGCTTGTCGCCCTGCACCCGGTCGTTCGCCCAGTTGCCCGCGGCCTGGCCCTCGGGGGCCATGCCGGACCATTCGGTCACGGCGACGGGCGTCACGCCGAGGGCCAGGAGCGCGTCCTGGTCGGTGTAGCCGAGGGAGACGACGCGCTTCGGCGCCTCCTTGACCTCCGTCGTGCCGAACTTGTGGGTGATGGTCGTGGGGAAGGCCCCGGCCTCGGCCTCGGCGGCGGGGGCGTCGGAGGAGGCCCCGGTGGAGGCGGCGCTGCTCGTGGTGGAGGTGTCGTTGTCGTTGCCGTTGCCGTCGGAGCAGGCTGCGAGCCCGCCGACGAGCAGCACCGCGGCACCGGTGGCGATGATGGTCCTCGTGATCGTCACTGTCTTCAGATCTCCTGTCAGATGTCGTTTGTGGCGGTGGGGCGGATGTACCCGCCCCGTGTCCCGAAGAATTCTGTCGCCGGGACCTCGGAACCGTCGTCGAGCCGTAAGGTCTCGAGGACGATCGCGGGCGCCGGGGCATTGCGCACCGGCGAGCCGCAGACCACGGCCGCGCCCCCTTCGTGGGGGATCGTGACCCGGCCCGGCGTTCCGCCGAACCGCCCGCGGCTCACGTGCGCGGACAGCGCCCGGACGCGCTGGCCCCGGAAGTCGAAGTGCGCGTTCGGGTACGGGTCGGACTGGGCCCGGATGAGGAGTTCAACGTCCTCCGCCGGCGCGGTGAAGTCGATGCGGGACTCGTGGTCGCCCCGCTTGTGGAAGTACGTGGCCCGGGTCGGGTCCTGCTCGATGCCGGTGAGGGTGCCGTTCGCGAGCCCCTCGAGGGCGCGGACGATGAGCGGTTCGATGAGGTCGACGGTCTTCTCGACGAGGGTGGTCGTCGTGTCCGTGGGGCCGACGGGGATCGCCTGCTGGGCGATGACGGGGCCGCCGTCGAGCGTGGCGTCCATGCGGTGGACGGTGACGCCGACGTGGCTCTCCCGGTTGAGCAGCGCCCAGAGGATCGGGGAGAAGCCGGCGTAGTGCGGGAGCAGGCCGTCGTGGACGTTGAGCGCGCCGTGCCGGGGGAGGTCGAAGATCTCCGGGGGCAGCCAGGTGCGCCAGTTGTTGGCGACGATGACCTCCGGGTCGGCCTCGCGGAGCGCGGTGAGCGCGGCGTCGTCTGCCCGGGCGGTGACGTGGACGGGGATGCCGTTGTCGCGGGCGAGGTCCTCGACGGAGTCACTCCACATCTGCTCGTAAGGGTGGTCGCTCTTCGGGTGGGTGACGACGAGGACCACCTCATGACCCGCGCCGATGATCGCTGACAGGGTCCGGTGGCCCCAGGTCTGGAATCCGAAGAGTGCAACTCGCATGGCCGCAAGATTAGCTAAGCCTTATCAACAGAGTCAATGGCCGGGGTCAGGGGGCGGGCGTGGCACACTCGGTCACCGACGCCGCCGGCCGCGCCGGCGGAGTGTCTCCGGTGTGCCAGAGGGCGACGACCCGGGACGCCCCGAGGCCGTGACCGGTCACGACGCCGGAACGGGGCCGTCACGCCACCGGAGTGGCACCGGAGTGACACACAGGATCAGGACCAGGACGAGGAGACGAGGGGACGCGGGATGAGCACAGACGAGACAACCGCCGGCACACCCGGCGCGGTCGGCACGGTCGGCGCGGTCGGCACGCCCGGCGGAGGGGCGCCCGTCCGGGTGACCGTGCCGGCCGGGGACACGGCCCCCGGGACCACGGTCGTGTTCGAGGACCCGTGGCGCACCGCCGCGGCAGACACCGCCGCATCAGACACGGCCGCGGGAGACACCGCCGGCCCGGACGCCCCGCCCGCCGGACCGCCCGCCGGCCCGTCCGCCGCGCCGCTGTCGGTCACCCTCGCCCCCGGCACCGCGGCGACGTACTCCCTGCTCGTCGACGGCACCCGCACCGCGGACCCGGCGAACCCGGACGCCGCGGGCCCGACCGCCTCCCTCGTCCACCACCCGTCGGTCGACCGGTCGCTGTGGCCCGCCCGCCCCGCGGACGCGGTCGCCGACATGCCCGGGTCGCGCCTCCGCCTCGACCGCGCGGTCCTCGGCCGCCGCGCGACGCTCCGGCTCGACGTCCCGGACGCGGCGAACGCCACGGCTGCGGACGGCCCGGACGCCGACGACACAGACGCCACGGCCGCCGCCCGCCCGCTCCCGGTCGTCGTCGTCCTCGACGGGGACGACTGGATCCACCTCCACGACCTCACCACGGCCCTCGACACGGCCGTCACCCGCGGGCTCCTGCCGCCCCACGCACGCGTCTTCGTGCCGGCCGCCCCGGACCGCGCGGAGTTCGCGGACCCGGCGGCGGCGGAGGGGTTCGTCGGACCCCTTCTCGACACCGTCACCGCGGCCGTGGCCGCCGCCGGCGCGCGGCCAGGGCCGGTGGTGCTCGTGGGGCAGAGTCTCGGCGGGCTCGGGGCGGTCCTCGGCGCGCTCGCGGACCGGGGGCGCGGGCGGGTCGCGGGGGTGCTCGCGCAGTCGCCGTCACTGTGGTGGCCGGGCGCGGAGGAGGGGGACGACGCACCCCTCTCCGGACCGGCCGGAGGGGACCTCGTGCAGCGTGCGGCCGGGATGGACGGCGCGGACGCGGGGGCGACGGCCGGCGCGGGGATGGCGCGGCTGCTGCTCACCGTCGGCGAGGGCGAACCGGAGATGCACCGGCACGTCGACGCCGGGGCGGAGGCGCTGCGCCGGCTGGGCGCGGACGTCACCGTGCGCCGCGTGCCCGGGGGTCACGACCGCGCGATGTGGCGGCTCGGGATCGTGCCGGGGCTCGCGGAGCTGCTGGCGTCGCCGGGGCGTCCGGAGCAGGTGGCGTAGCCGGGGGCGTGGGGACGGGAGCGGGGACGGTCCGCGACCGGGGTCGGCCGGTCACGTCCGGGCCGGTCAGCGGCGGGGGTGCGGGCGGTCGGCGGCGGGGCGGGGCGCGTCCTCGTCACGCTCCATGAACAACCCGTGCGCCGGGCGCATGACGAGGTTCTTCGCCACGAGCGTGGACGTGATCCGGTCGATGCCGGGCAACGTGGCGATGTACCGGTCGATGAAACGGTTGTAGGACTCCAGGTCCTCCGTCCGCACGCGGAGCAGGTACCCCGGGTTGCCGAAGAGCCGCTGCGCCTGGAGCACGTGCGGCAGGCGGGTGACGGCGCGCTCGAACGCCTCGATGGTCTCCAGGTTGTCGTGGTTGAGGGTGAGGAACAGCGCGGCCTCGAACCCGAGGCCGAGGGCCCCCGGGTCGACGAGCGTCCGGTAGCCCGTGATGACGCCCTCCTCCTCGAGGCGGCGCAGCCGACGGTGCGTCGGCGCGACCGTGAGCCCGATGCGCCCCGCAAGATCCGTGAGGCTCATCCGCGCGTTGTCCCGCAGATGGGAAATAATTTTTCTGTCTGTCTCGTCGATCACGCACGATCCTTTCGCCGGCTGTCGTCGTCCCGCAAGCATCATTAGGCTGGGCGGCGTTGACAGCGTGATTCTCGCACACCACCCCTCCCTGCGCCGCTCACGGCGGGTCGGACCGGTGCGGTCGGTCGATCGGGACCGCCGGTCGGTCGGCCCGTCGGGGCCGGTCAGGTCCGCCGGCCGGGTCCGGCAGGTCGGCGGGGTGGGTGCGCGGGAGAGGAGACTCGCCGAGCGAGAGAGGGAGACACAGGTGGATTCTGCGGTTCTGGTGGCGTTCCTGGGCCTGGCCCTGGTGCTGATCCCGGTGCCCGGTCCGGACTTCTTCTTCATGCTCACCACAGGCATGCGCTACCACGCCGTCCTCCGGCCCGTCGCCGGGGTGGCGGCCGGGCACCTCATGCTCGTCGCGCTCGTCGTCGTGGGGCTCGGACCACTGGTCAGCGCGCACCCCGTGGCGTTGAAGGTGCTGACCGTCGTCGGGGGCCTCTACCTGCTCTACCTCGGCGCGACGGTCCTCCGCTCGGTCCGGTCGGCGAGCTTCACCGGCGGCGACGGGACCGGGTCGGACAGCGTGAACCACCTCATCCGGCAGGGGTTCGGCGTCGCCGCGCTCAACCCGAAGTCCCTGCTGTTCTACGCGGCGATCCTCCCGCAGTTCGTCCGCCCGGGGGCCGGGTGGCCGGTGCCGCTCCAGTTCAGCGTGCTGAGCGTCGTGTTCCTCGCCGGCCTGCTGACCTTCTACGCCGCCGTGGGCATGGCGGGCGGGCGGCTCGGCAACGCCAGCCCCCGCATCGCGCAGATCATCACCGCCGTCGCCGGCGCCGTGATGATCCTGCTCGCCCTCGCGCTGCTCGGCGAGGCCGCCTGGGAGGCGCTCGCCGGGTAGCCGCGCGCGGCGGCCACGACGCCGGCGGGCCGGCGGACGGAACACACCGGGACGGGCCGGCCCGCGCCCGCACCGCCCCCGCGCCCGCGGCCACCGGGGCGCGGGGCACGGGAGGGCGGCGTCGGACCCCCACCCGTCAGGGCTCCACGCCCGCCTCCTCCAGGGCGGCGGCGAGGGCCTCGACCGTGCGCAGGGCGTAGATGTCCCGCACCGTGAGCTCCCCGCCGAGATCACCGCGCAGCAGCGCCGTGAGACGGATCGCGGCCATCGAGTGCCCGCCGATGTCGAAGAAGTCCGCGTCCGCGGGGACGTCGCCGGGGTCGACGTCGATCGCGTCGGCGACGATCTCCGCGACGACCTCCTCCATCTCCCCGCGCGGGGCGCGGCCGGTCTCCGCGACGCGCTCGCCGGGGCCGAGGGCCGCCAGGTCCACCTTCCCGTTGACCGTCAGCGGCAGCTCCGCGACGACCGACCAGCGGGACGGGACCATGTACGACGGCAGCACGTCGCGGAGCACCGCCCGGGCCTCGCGGACGAGGGCCTGCGCGGCGGAGTCCGGGCCGGTGGCGTCCGTGCCCGTGCCGGAGTCCGTGCCGGTGTCCGTGCCGGCGGCGGCCACGTCAGGCGCGACGAGGTGGCACGCGAGCTCCACCCCGGCCGCGGCGCCGTCGTCCCCGTCGTCCCCGGCCGCACCACCGGCTACCGGCACCGTCACGCACCCGGACACCCGGTCGCCGAGCCGCGCGGTCACCGTCGCGGAGACCTCGCCGGGGTCGACGCGGTGCCCGCGGATCTTCACCTGGTCGTCGCTGCGGCCGAGGTACTCGACCATCCCGTCGGCGCGGCGGCGGACGACGTCGCCGGTGCGGTACATCCGCCCGCCCGGCGCGCCGAACGGGCACGCGGTCATCGCCGCGGCCGTCCGCCCCGCCAAGCCGTGGTACGACCGTGCCAGTCCGGTGCCGGCGAGGTACAGCTCACCCGGCACACCGTCCGGCACCGGCCGCAGCCAGCGGTCGAGGACCAGCGCGGCCGTCCGGTCGACGGGCGTGCCGATGACCGGCGTGGCGGACTCGTCCGTCCCCGCGCCGAGCGCGTTGATCGTGTACTCCGTCGGCCCGTACAGGTTGTAGCCGCGGACGCCGGGGGTGTCGCGCAGCGTCGACCACACCGCCGGCGACACCGCCTCCCCGCCGAGCAGCACGAGCCCCGGCGCGTGCCCGTCGCCGGACAGCATCCCCACGGCCAGCAGCTGCTCGGCGAGCGACGGGGTGACGTTGACGACGTCGATCCCCACCCGCCGGATCTCCGCGACGGTCGCGGCGGCGTCGTGCCGCAGGTCCTCGTCGAGGATGTGCACCTCGTGGCCGTCGGCGAGCCAGAACAGCTCCTCCCACGACATGTCGAAGGCGAAGGACACCGCGTGGGCGACGCGCAGCACCGGGGTCTCGCGCGGGTCGCCGGTCGTGGTGCCGGTGCCGGTCATGTCGCGGGTCGCGTCGCCGGTCGCGTCGCCGGTCGCGTCACGGTCCGCGGTCGCCGTACCGGAGGGGGACGACGCCGCCCCCCGCGTCCGCTCCCGCACCGCCTCCACGGCCGGCGCGAAGATCCGCCTCCGGTGGTTGCCCAGCATGGCGGCCAGGCCGTCGTGCTGGACGACGACCCCCTTCGGCGTGCCCGTCGAGCCCGAGGTGTAGATCACGTACGCGTCGTCGGCGAGGCCGGCCGCGGGGGCCGGCGGCGCGGCGACGGGGTCCTGCGCCGTGACGTCGACGAGCGGGGCGTCGGTGAGCCCGGCGAGCCGGTCGGTCAGGCCGGGGTCGACGACCACCGCGTCCGGCCGGCAGTCGTCGAGGATGACGCGCAGCCGCCCGTCCGGGTGCGCCGGGTCCAGCGGCACGTACCGCGCCCCGGCCCACAGGGCACCGAGGATCGCGGCGACCGTCGCCGTGGAGCGGTCGACGGCCACGGCCACGGTCGCGCCCGGCCCCGCCCCGACGTCGCGCAGCGCGGCGGCGACCGCGGCGCACCGGCCGGCGAGATCACGGAAGGTCCAGGCCACGTCGCCGCAGACGACCGCCGTGCGGTCCGGCACCGCGAGCGCGGTGCGGTGGATGACGTCCACGACCGTGCCGTCGAGGGCGGGGGTGGTGTCGGCGGCGGGGGTGTCGGCGTCTGCGTCAGCGGTGTCGGCGTCTGCGCCCGTGGCACCGGCGTCCGGGACCGCGGGGGTGCCCGCCGGCGGGAGGGCGGCGTCGTCCCCCTCGACCGGGAGCCCCTGCCACGCGGCGAGGGTGCCCCGGTCCGGGAGCGCGGCGGCCGTCGCGGCGTCGACGGGCACGGCCCCCGCGACCGGCTGCGACGGGTCCTCCGCCACCGCCTTGAGCACAGCTGTGACAGTGTCGGCGAGGGCGCGCGCCCGGTCCGCGTCGACGAGGTCCGCGCGGTGCTCGATCTTCAGGTGCAGACTCTCACCCGGGGTGAACACCCAGGTCAGCGGGAAGTGCGTGGAGTCCTCCGCGCTCTCCGCGACGACGCCGTGCTCCCGCCGGAGCTCCTCCGCCGCCGCCGGGTCGAGGAAGTTCTGGACCACCACGATGCTGTCGAGCAACCGGTCCCACCCGGTCGCCCGCTGCACGTCGCCGAGGTCCACGCCGTCGTGCGGCATCGCGTCCACGCGGTCCCGGTGCGCCGCCGCGACGAGGTCCGCGAGCGACTGCCCCGGGCGCGGGGTCACCCGGGCCGGGACGGTGTTGAGGAGGAGGCCGACGACGCCGTCGACCGCCGGGTCCGGGGAGAGGTCACGGCCGGAGACCGACTGGCCGAAGACGACGTCCGTCTCCCCGGTCGCGACACCGAGGGTGAGACCCGTCGCCGCCGTCACCGCCGAGGTGAGGGTCGCGCCGAGGTCCCGGAGCGTCGCCGTGAGCCGGGCGGTCCACTCCCGGCCGAGGTCCACGTGCACCTGGTGGGGCAGGTCGGCGGTCTCCGCGGCGCAGTCCCCGTCGGCGACCGTCGTCGGGGCGGGCAGGCCCGCGAGGCGGTCCACCCAGTAGGCGACGTCCGCCTCCGGGTCCGCGGCGGCGGCGAGGTCGCGGACGACGTCGGCGACGCCGGGGCGTGCCGGGGTCGGGGCCGCGGGCGCGGTGGCGGCACCGTCGGCCCCGCCCAGCGCCCGCGTCCACGCCGTGAGCCGTTCGAGCAGCGTGCGCAGCATGATCGCCCGCGACCAGCCGTCGATGAGCACGAGGTGGTAGGTGAACAGCAGGGTGTCCCCGGGCTCACCGTCCCACCCGCGGATGACCGTCGCCCGGGCGAGCGGCGCGGCGGCCGTGTCGAAGGCCGTGTGCCGGTCCGCCTCCCGCACGGCGTCCAGCCCGCCGGCCCGCTCCCGGTCCGCGGCCGCGACGACCGTCACCGGCAGGGTGACCCGGCGGCCGGTCCACGGCAGGTGCTGGACGGGCCGGCCGTCCGCGTCCGTGCCGAAGGACGCGCCCATCGCCGGGTGGACGGTCACGGTGTCCCGGAACGCGCGCACCAGCGCCTCCGGGTCGAGGCGGTGGTCGAGGACGAGTTCCGTCTGCGCCACGTACGCCCCGGCCGGCGCGACCTGCGACTGGAAGTAGATGCCGCGCTGGAGCACGGTGAGCGGCACCTCGCGGGTGCCGTGGTCGACGACGCCGTGGACGTGGCCGACGAGCTCCCCGCAGAGGTCGCGGACGTGCGCCGCGAGGTCCCGGGGGTCGACGCCGTGCTGCGCGAGGACCGACGCGACGACCGTGAGGTCGGCGGCGAGGTCCCCCGCGGAGGTCGTCCAGACGTCGGCCTCGACGATGTGGTCGGTGGCGTGGTCCACGCCCTGGTCCGTGGCGTGGTCAGCGGCCTGCTCCACACCCTGCTCCACCGTCGGGGCGGGGAGCACGGCGTCGGACTCCCCGCGGCCGAGGTAGTTCACGAGGATCTGCGCCCCACCGGCGAGCTCCGCCGCCGCCCCCGGGTGGAGGTGCCGCAGCGCCAGGTGCCCGCGCCGGTCCGGCAGGGTGCCGTCGGCGTGGCCGGCCCGCGCGCGGGCGGCGGCGACGGCCGCGGCGACCGGGTCGTCCCCCGCGGGCAGGGCGACCGGCGCGACGGTCGTGAACCAGCCGACCGTGCGGGAGACGTCCGTGTCATCGGGCCGGCCGTGGCCCTCGACGTCGACCGCCCAGCTGGGAGCGTCGTCGTCCCCGGGACCACCGGGACCACCGGGGCGGCCGGTGGCGGCCGGCCCCCCGAGCGCCCGGGACACCGCCGCGGACACCACGCCCGTGACGATGTCCTGCACCGTCACGCCGAGGATCTCCGGGGCGGCGTCGTGGAGCGTCCGGGCGACGTCACCGGCGACGGACGCCCGCACCGTGACCGTGTCCGCGGTCGGCCAGCGCACCGCGTCCGGGACGGGGCGCGGCAGGGCGTGCAGGGCGCGCCAGTGGGCGAGGTCGTCGAGGAACGGGCCGTGCGCGCCGAGGAGGTCCGCGACGGCGGCGGCGCGCAGGGGGACGACCTCGGTGGTCGTCGCGGCGTCCGGGTCCGTGCCGTCGAGGACCGCGGCGACGGCGGCGCGGAGGTCGTCCTCGACGATCATCCACGACACGCTGTCGACGACCGCGTGGTGGCACACCGCGAGGACGTCGCCGGGGGCCGGGGCGGGCGTGCCGGTGGTTCCGGCGGCAATGTCGCCGGCGGTGGCGGCGTCCGTGCCGCCGGGCAGCACCAGGACCAGCGGCGTTCCCGCCGCGAGGGACACGTGTCCCGCGAGCACCCGCACGTCGTCCGCGACGACGACCGGCACCTCGGGGGCGGCCGTGGCGTCGGGGCCGTCCGTCACCCCGGGGCCGTCGGCCGCGCCGCCGCCCCGGGGGTCGGGCACGACCATGCGCACGACCGGCCCCCGCGGATCCCGCGGCCCCCCGTCCGCCGCGACCGTCACCCGCGCGCCGAGCGCCGGGTGCGCGCGCCGCACGGCCGCGACCGCGCGCCGCAGCACGTCCACGGTGAGCCGCCCGTCGGTCACGCCGGTGGCGAGCCGCCGGACCTGCACGACCGTGTCGTCCAGCCCCAGCTCCGCCTGCCGGCGCAGGATCGCGGGCGCGGGCACCTCACCGTACGGCCCAGTCACGGGGTCCGTCCCGGGGGTCGACGCCGCGCTCCCGTCCCCGCCCGCGCCGGCGGGTGCGGCGTCGGGCGTGGACGGCCCGTCCGCCGCGGGCGCGCCGACCCGCGCGGCGATGCCGCGCGGGGTCCGGCCGAGGAACACGTCCCGCGGCGTGGCCGGGACCCCCGCCCGGGTGAGGGCGTGGGTGACGCGGATCGCGAGGATGGAGTCCCCGCCGAGGCGGAGGAAGTCGTCGTCCGCGCCGACGGGGGCGTCGAGGTCGAGCACGTCGGCGATGACGGCGGCGACCGTGCCGGCGGTGTCGGCGGCGGCGGCGGAGGCAGCGGCGGTCGCCGCGTCCGACGGCGCACCGGTGCCGGTGGCCGCGTCAGCGGCAGCGTCACCAGCGTCGACGCTGCCGGCGCCGGCGGCTGTACCGGCGACCGTACCGGCCGCGCCCGTCCCGGCGTCCTGCCCGGCCGCACCGGCCCCCACGTCACCGGCGTCGGCGGACAGGAGGAGCCGCTGGAGCGCGGCGTCGTCCCTCTTCCCGTTGACGGTGACCGGGAGGGCGTCCACGACCGTCACCACCTGCGGCACCATGTACGCCGGCACCGCCGACCGGGCCGCCCGGCGCGCCTCCCGGACCAGGTCACGGCCACTTCCGGCCGACCCGGGGCCGTCGGTGACGACCGCCGCGCGGAGCTCCTCCCCGCCCGGGCCGTCGACGACGGCCACCGCCGCGTCCGTCACCCCGAGCACCGACCGCAGCGCGGCCTCGACCTCCCCCGGCTCGATGCGGAACCCGCGCAGCTGCACCTGCCGGTCCGCGCGGCCGATGTAGTCGAGCGTGCCGTCCGGCAGCACCCGCACGACGTCGTTGGAGCAGTACATGCGCCGGCCGCCGCCGAGGAACGGGTCGGCGACGAACCGCCCGGCGGTGAGCCCGGGCATCCCCACGTACCCGCGGGACACCTGCGCCCCGGCGACGTACAGCACGCCCGTGCCGCCGACGCCGACCGGGCGGAGCCGGTCGTCGAGGACGTGGACGGTGAGCCCGTCGAGCGGGCGGCCCACGGGGCTCGTGCCGGTGGCGTGGCCGGCCGGGAGGTCGTGGACGGTGACGTGGACGGTCGTCTCCGTGATCCCGTACATGTTCAGCACCCTGACCTGCGGGTTCACCGCACGGAAGGGGGTGAGGGCGGACGGGCGGAGCGCCTCCCCGCCGAAGACGAGCAGCCGCAGGGACGGCAGCGCCGGGGCGGTGGAGGCGGTCCGGGCGGCCGGGGCGGGCCGGGAGGTCCCGGCGGGCTGGCCGGCCGGAGCGGTCGCCGTGCCGGCCGCCCCTCCCGCGGTGCCCGGTCCGCCGCCGGCGGTGCACAGCGCGGCGAAGGCCGTCGGCGTCTGGTTGAGCACCGTCACCCCGAACCGGTCGAGGGCCCCCGCGAGGTCCTGCGGCGACCGGCTCAGCGCGTGCCCGACGACGAGCGCGTGCCCGCCCGTCGCCAGCGGCCCCCACAGCTCCCACACGGAGAAGTCGAAGGCGAAGGAGTGGAACACGGTCCACACGTCGTCCGGGCCGGTCGCGGTGTGGCTGCGCGCGTGCGCGAGCAGGGCGGTGACGTTGCCGTGGGTCACGGCGACACCCTTCGGCCGCCCGGTCGACCCGGAGGTGTAGAGGATGTAGGCGACGTCCCCCGGCCGGGGTGCCGTCGCGGGGTCGTCGGCGGGGAGGTCCCGGGGGACGACGCCGCCCGCGTGCTCCGGGGAGGTCGTGCCGTCGGCCCGGGTCGCCTCGTCCCCGGCATCCGGGACGACGACGGGACGCTCCCCCCGCCCGGCGTGGACGAGCAGGTCACGGGCCAGGTCGCGGTGGTCCGCGGTCGCGACGACGGCGTCCGGGCGGCAGTCCCCGACGATGAGCGCGAGGCGGTCCTCCGGCGAGGTCGGGTCGACGGGGACGTAGGTGCCGCCGAGGAGTGTGACGGCGAGGATCGCCGCGACGTGGTCGACGCCGCGGTCCATGAGGAGGACGACGCGCGGGCCGGCGGTGCCGGTGGCGCGGGCGTCGGTGTCGGCGAGGCGGTCGCGCAGCCGGCCGGCGAGCGCGCGGGCCCGGCGGTCGAGCGCCGCGTAGTCCACCGGTCCCCCGGTGACCGTCACGCAGTCGCCGCCCGCGCCGACCGCGCCAGCCGCGCCGCCGGTGCCGTCACCGTCATCCGCGCCGCCCGCGTCGACGACCGACACCGCCGGACGCCCCGGGTGCGCGGCGACGGACCGCCGCCACACGCCGGCCAGCGTCCCCGGCAGCGCGTCGTCCGCATCCGGGGAGGTGGCGTCGCCCGCGGGGAGGTGGGCGTCGTCCCCCTCCCCCGGACCGGAGACCCCGGCGAGGTCCGCGGCGAGCTCCCCCGCCGACCGGCCGTCACCGAGCACCGCCGCGACCGCCGAGCCGAGCATCCGCGCGATGCGCCCGGCGCGGACGTCACCGACGACGGCGGGGTCGTGGATGATCCGCAGCGGACGCTCCGCCGACGGGTCCACGACCAGCGACAACGGGAAGTGCGGCGCGCCGTTGTTCGCCAGGCGCGTGACCGTGAACCCGGTGCCCGGGCGGGAGACCTCCGCCGGGTCGAGCGCGACCTCGACGACGGCGAGGGTGTCGAGCAGCTCGCCGGCGGTCGTGCCCGCCGCCCGGCAGATGTCCGTGAGCCCGACGTACTGGAGGTCCCGCACCCGGTTCGTGTGCCCGGCGACGACGCGCACGAGGTCAGACGCCGGGGCGGTCGGCCCGACCCCGCCCGCGACGACGGGCACCGTGTTGATCATCATCCCCACCGCGTCGGTCACGCCCGGCACCGGGACGTCCCGGCCGGAGACCGTCGAGCCGAAGACGACGGCCTCGCCCGGCGCGTGGCCGGTCACCGCGCGCAGCACCGCGCCCCACGCGGCGTGGACGACGTCGGCGGTCCCGGCGCCCGCGTCCCGGGCCCGGTCGGCGAGACCGGCGGTGCGGGGGTCGTCGACGACGAGCTCGCGGCGCTCCCCCGCCTCCGGGTCGCGGGAGGACAGGACGACGGGCCGCGCGCCGTCGAGTTCGGCGCGCCACGTGGCGAGGTCGCTGGCGTGGTCGCGGTCCGCGGCCCAGCGGACGAGGCCGGCCGCGCCGGCGTGCGGGTCGTGGCGGCGGAGGCCCGCGGTGGGGCTGCGGTCGTCCGCCCGGTAGAGGTCGAACAGGTCGCGGAGCATGACGGGCACGGACCAGCCGTCGGCGATGAGGTGGTGGACGGTCTGGACGAGGGCGACGCGCGCCCGGGCGTCGGGGTGCCCGGCGGTCGGGGTGGCGGCGGTCGCGGGGTCGGGTCCCGCGGGGTCGGCCGCCGGGGAGTCGGGTCCCGCGGAAGCAACCGCCGCAGAGTCGGCCGCCGGGGTGCGGACGACGGTCCACCGCATGAGCGGGGCGTCCGTCACGGGGATGCCGCGGTCGAGGTCCTCCCGGGCGATCCGGTCGAGCGCGGCGTCGAACCCCTCCCCCGAGACCTCACCGGCCTCGACGACGGTGACGGCGAGGTCGTCGGCCGTTCCGGTGTCGAGAGCTGCGACGACGTACCCCTCCGCGGTCTCGACGGCACGGGTGCACAGGGCGGGGTGGCGGCGCAGCAGGGCGCGGGCGGCGGCGCGGAACCGGTCGACGTCGAGGACCGTCGCCACGGGCGTGGCCGTGGGCGTGGCCGTGGACGTAGTCGCGGGCGCGGCCCCGCCCGTGCCCGGCGCGGCGGTGTCGCCGGCGGGCGCGGAGCCGGGCGCGACGTCGGGCCCGAGGTGGATGATCTGCTGCTCGACGTACGTCGACGGCGAGTCGTCGAACACCGAGTGGAAGTACATGCCGTGCTGCAGCGGGGTCAGCGGCAGGACGTCGACGAGACCCGGGGACGCGAGGTCCTCCAGGTCGGCCTGCGTGACAGGCGCGGGGTGGACGTCGCCCGGGGACAGGGTGGCGTGGTCGGCGACGGCGGCGACCTCGCGGAGGGCCTCGTCCCAGAGGCGGAGCAGGAGGTCGATGCGGTCGTCGGCGATGCGGCCGTCGACCCACGAGACGGTCGTGCGCAGCACGTAGCCGCCGGACGCCCCGGCCTCGCCCGGCTCGCCGGTCCAGCCTGTCCCGCCCGCCGCGGTGGCGGTGGCGGGCGCGGGTTCGGCGACGGCGTTGAACTCCAGCTCGCGCGGCAGGGCCTGGCCGGGGTCGCGGCGCTCGCCGAGCTGCCCCGTCGGGCCGACGGCCCGGAACATGCGCGCCCCGGCGGCCGTGTCACCGCCCGCACCGCCGGTTGTTCCGCCGGCCGCACCGCCGGCTGCGTCACCGTCCGCGCCGCCACCAGCACCGCCGGCCGCACCGCCTGCCGTGTCAGCGGCCGCGTCACCGGTCCCGGCCTCAACCCGGCCGAGGAAGTTGAACAGCACCTGCGGCTGCGGCGGCCGCGGCGCCGCCGGGTCGAGCGCGCTGACCGCCTGGTAGGGCACGCCGTGCCCGGGCACCGCCGCGAGCGCGTCCTTGACCTGCGACACCGCCCGGGCGATCGCCCGGGCGTCCACGCCGGCATCCGTCACGGCGTCCGCGCCGGCACCCTCCGGCGCATCCACGCCGCGCGCGCCGACGACCGCCCCCGGGTCCACGACCACGGGGTACAGGGACGTGAACCAGCCGACCGTCCGCGACAGGTCCGCCTCCCGCCCGCCGGGCCCGGGCACGAACCGGGTCTCCCGGCCGTGGCCCTCCCGCTCGATGAGACTCCACGTCTGGGGCTCCGCGTCCGGGTCGGGGGTCGACGCCGCGCGCCACCGGGCGAGCGCCACAGCGAGGGCGGTGACGAGCACCGCGTCGGCACCCGTGCGGAAGGCCCGGGGGACGTCCTCGAGGAGCGCGGACGTCGTGGCCGCGGACGCCTCGTGGACGGTCTGCCGTTCGTCGGCGACCGTCGCGTCGAGGGGCCCCGCCGCCGCGCCGCCGTCCGCCAGCGGCGTGTCCGTGCCGGGGAGGACCGGCCGGGACGCGCGGGCGTCGGCGTCGAACGAACCGTCGGCGACGGCCGCGTCGAGGAGCTGCGCCCACCGGCGCAGGGACGTCTGTTCCGGGGCGGGGGTGCGCCCCGCGTGCACGGCCTCGAGATCCTCCGCGATGACCTGCCAGGACACCGCGTCGACGACGAGGTGGTGGGCGACGACGAGCAGCCGGCCCGGGCGCACCAGGGCCGCGACGAGACACCCGGCCCCCGGGTCGAGGTCCCCGGCGACCGTGCCGACGGCGTCCTCCGCCTCCTCCGGGCGGAGCGTCGCCCCGTCCCGGACGGGCACGTCGGCGGCGGCGTCGGCCGGCGGGACGGTGAGCCGCAGCGGCGACCGCTCCACGCGGGCGCGCAGCGCCGGGTGCGCCCGGACGACCTCGCCGAGCATCCGGCGGGCCTCCGCGACGTCGACGTCCCCCGGCACCGCGAACTCGACGGCCTGGATGAAGCCGTCGATGTGGTCGGTGAGCTCCCCGAACCAGCGGATGACCGGCAGGGTCGTGACCTCACCGGTCGGCTCGTCGTCCGGGTCCGGCCCCGTGGAGCCCGCGCCCCGGACCACCCCGGCGAGCGCCCGGGGCGTGCGGGCGCGGAAGATGTCGCCGACGCCGGCCTCCAGGCCCCGGCGGGCGAGCGCGCCGACGAGCGTGATCGCGCGCAGGCTGTCCCCGCCGGCGTCGAAGAAGTCCACGTCCGCGCCGAGTCCCGGCAGGTCGAGCGCCTCCGCCATCGCCCCGGCGACGGCCGCGGTGGTGTCGGCGGTGGTGTCCCCGGTGGTTCCGGCGTCCGCGCCGTCACCGCCGGCCCCGTCACCGCCGCCGGCACCGTCACCGTCGACGGACCCGCCGGCCCGCCGGAGCGTGGCGTCGTCCCCCTCCCCGGACCCCGCACCCGGCGCCGCACCCGACCCGGACCCGGACCCGGCACCGCCGCCGCCGACCCCCGTGACCTGCGACCAGTCTGGCTCCGGCAACGCCCGCCGGTCGACCTTCCCGTTCGCCGTGACCGGCATCGCGTCGAGGACCGTGACCACCGCCGGGACCATGTACCCGGGCAGGACGTCCCGGACCCACCGGCGGACCCCCACCCCGTCCGGCGTCACCGACCCGTCGCCGGTGACGTACCCCAGCAGCCGCCCGTCACGGGCGACGACACTCGCCGCGTGCACGTGCGGGTGCTCCACGAGCGCGCTCTCCACATCCTCCAGCTCCAGGCGCATCCCCCGGATCTTCACCTGGTTGTCCGCCCGGCCGACGAACTCCAGCGACCCGTCGTCCAGACGCCGGACCAGGTCGCCCGTGCGGTACATCCGCTCGCCGCCGCCCGTCGGGTCCGCCACGAACCGCCCGGCCGTGAGCCCCGGCGCGGACACGTACCCGCGGGCCAGGAGGAACCCCGCGGCGTAGAGTTCGCCGGTCTCACCGGTGGGGACGGTGCGCAGCTCGTCGTCGAGGACGTACAGCCGGCAGTTCGGGTTGGCGACGCCGATGGACGTGCCGAGCCGGTCCTCGTCACCCCGGTAGATGACGTGCGAGACGCCGATCGTCGCCTCCGCCGGGCCGTAGCCGTGGTACAGCGGGATCGCGAGCTGCCGCCGGAAGCGGCGGAACAGGGCCTGGGTGAGCATCTCGCCGCCGCACCACACGTGGCGGAGGCTGTCGAGCAGGTCCGTGCCCTCGGCCTGGCGGAGCATGACGTCGAGCACCGAGGACACCAGGTAGGCGAAGGTCACGCCCTCCCGGTGGATGAGGTGGAGCAGGGCCAGGGGGTCCTGTTCGACGCCCGGCGCCGCGACGACGACACGCCCGCCGCTGACGAGCGGCAGCAGGATCTCGTTGACGGAGATGTCGAACGCGAGCGGCGCCTTGAAGACCGTGGCGTCGTCCGGGCCGAAGCCGAGGATCTCGTCGCGCTGCC
Organism: Corynebacterium bovis DSM 20582 = CIP 54.80; assembly: GCF_030408615.1. Lineage (NCBI taxonomy): Bacteria > Bacillati > Actinomycetota > Actinomycetes > Mycobacteriales > Corynebacteriaceae > Corynebacterium > Corynebacterium bovis. The sequence continues at coordinate 2,491,461 of NZ_CP047187.1, forward strand.
ACAGCATCCGCTCGACGATGGCCTCGCGGCGGATCATCGCGCCCTTCGGGCGGCCGGTCGAGCCCGAGGTGAAGATGACGTACGCCCTGGTCGCGCCGGGCGGCGGGGTGAACCCGGCGAGGGGGTCGGCCGGGTCCACCGGGTGGGGGAGGTGCCGGGCGGTGGCGGGGTCGAGGAGCCGGGGGAGGTCGACGACGACCGCCGTGACGCCCTCCGCCGTGGCGACCGTGGCGGGGTCGGCGGGGTCGGCGGCACCCGCGGCAGCCGCAGCCGTGTCAGCCGCATCGGCGCCAGCCGCACCCGCGACATCGCCGGCAGTCTCTGCCGCACTCGCGTCAGCCGCATCGGCGAGGGCGGCGGCACCCGCGTCAGCCGCACCCGCGACATCGCCGGGGGCCGTGACGGTCACCGTGATGTCCGCGTCCGCGATGACCGAGGCACGGCGCTGCTCCGGCCACTCCGGATCAAGTGGCACAAATGAGCCACCAGCGATGAGGGTGGCGAGGATGCCGGTGAGCATCTCGGCGCTCCGGCCCGTGGAGATGCCGACGGTCGCCTCGTCCCGGATGCCGAGCGCCCGCAGCTGCTCCGCCAGCACGGCCGCGGCCTGCGTGAACTGGGCGTAGGTGAGGTGGCGGTCGCCGTCGACGACCGCGACGGCGTCCGGGGTGGCGCGGGCGTGCCCGGCGATGACCTCGACGATGTCCGGACGCTCTCGTGGTGCATCTGTGTCATTCCACGCGGCGACCCGGCGGAGGCGGTCCGCCGCGGACTCCGCGCGCACCGTGGCGAGGCTCCGGTCCGGGAACTCCACGAGGTCCGCCAGGACCGTGGTGAGCGCGTCCGCGGTCACGCCCGCCGCCGGGTGGTCGACCTCCGCGGTGACCGTGCCGGTGCCGGGGTCGACGACGACCGCGCAGCGCGCGTCGCCCGCGAGGGCGGTCCCCGTCGCCGGGCCGGCCGAGCGTGCATCTCCGCTGGTCCCGGTGGCGCCGGCCGGGCGCACATCCCCGCTGGTGCCGGTCGGACGTGCATCCCCGCCGGTCCCGCTGTCCCCGTCCCGCGCCGCGACGACCGTGGCGAGGAGTTCCGGCAGCCGCGTCGCGCCGCTGAGGGTGAGGTCGACACCCCTCCCGGCTGCGGTGAGCGCGGCCGGCAGCTCCCCACCGGTCGAGCGCGCGGCCCCCTCCCCGGAGTTCTCGCCGGAGTCCTGCCCGCTCGCGGTCGCGGCCGGCCCGCCGTCACCCCGGTGCGGCCCGGTCGCCCACCACAGCAGGGCGGCGGCGAGGACCGCTGCGAGGGCGGCGTCGACGTGCGCGTCGGCGGCGGCGTCGGCAGCGACATCGGCGCCACTACCTGCGGTGATGCCGGCCCTCCGCCGGAGATCCGTGACGGTGGCGGGGACGTGGACGGACAGGACGGGGTGGGTGTGGCTCACGGAGGGCCTTTCAGTGTCGCCGGCGGGGCGGTCACCGCCGGGTCTGGTGGGTGGACGTGCCGAGGTGGATCAGCGTGACGGACAACAGCGTGGTTCAGGGTGGTTCAGCGTGGTGCATGGTTACGCGGGGTGGTTCACCGTGGTGCAACGTAGTTCAGCGTGGTTCCTGGTGACGTGGGGTGACACAAGGCGGTCCGGCCGGCGCGGCCGACATAGCCGGCGCTGCCCGCCGGTCCAACCGCCCGGAGTGGCAAAGCTTCTTGCACGATTTCGGCCGAAAACGTGCAAAAAACGTAGCCACAACACCCGGGACAGCGGCGCGGCCCGGGCTGTCGGCCGAGGAGGCCGGCTCGACCGGGGTTCCAGGGCGGTCCGGCCGGCGCGACCGACGTGGCCGGCGCTGCCCGCCGGCCCAACCGCCCGGTGTGGCAAAGCTTCTTGCACGATTTCGGCCGAAAACGTGCAAAAAACGTAGCCACAGCACCCGAGACAGCGGCCCGGCCGGCGCTGCCGGCCCAGGACGTCGGCCCGACCGGGGTTCCAGGACGGTCCAGCCGGCGCGACCGACATAGCCGGCGCTGCCCGCCGGTCCAACCGCCCGGAGTGGCAAAGCTTCTTGCACGATTTCGGCCGAAAACGTGCAAAAAACGTAGTCACAGCACCCGAGACGCCGGCCCGAGCGGAGCTGCCGGCCCGGGAGGCCGGCCCGAGCGGAGCTGCCGGCCCGGGAGGCCGGCCCGACCGGAGTTCCAGGGTGGTCCAGCCGGCGCGAGCGACATAGCCGGCGCTGCACGCCGGTCCAACCGCCCGGAGTGGCAAAGCTTCTTGCACGATTTCGGCCGAAAACGTGCAAAAAACGTAGCCACAACACCCGGGACGCCGGCCCGACCGGAGCTGCCGGTCGGGACGCCGGTGCACCCGGGGCCGGTCACTCGGTCGCGGCCCCGGCGAAGCGGTCGGCCCCGGCCCCGGCCTCGGCGCCAGCCCCGACACGCGGGTCGCCCGCACTGCCGGCAACGTCCAGGTCAGCACGCAGCGCCTCGACGAGCTCCCCCGACCGCGTGGCGATGTTGGACAGCAGCGTGGAGCCCAGCCCGTGCGTGGCCTCGGTCGCACCCTGGACGAACAGCCCCGGGACCGGGCCGTCCCCGCCGACCACGTGGTAGTCGCGGGTGACGCCCCGGACCGCGCTGCGGTCGTCGTCGACCTCCCCGGAGACCCCGGAGACCCCGGAACCCCCGAACGCCCCGGCACCGGTCAGCCCGGTGAGCCCCCGGGAGACGAACCCGGTCGCGCAGACCACGATGTCGTAGGCGTCCGCGGTGCGCTCGCCGGTGATCCGGTCGCGCAGCCCGACCTCGACGCGCCCGTCCGGCAGCGCCCGCACCCCGTCGACGACGGTGGTGCGCCGCAGGTCGAGCCGGCGGTCACCGGTGATCTGCTCCCGGTACTCGCGCTCGTAGAGCTCGGTGACGAGCTCGGACTCCACGCAGGCGTAGTTCGTGTACCGGTGGCGGATCATGAGCTCGCCGCGGACGTCGTCGGGGGCGGTGAAGAAGTCGTCGACCGCCGACGGGTCGAAGACGCGGTTGGCGTAGGGGCTGTCGTCCGCGGGGACGAAGCCGAAGCCGTTGAAGGTGCAGGTCACGGTCGCGCCGCCGTCGTGGAGGTGGCGGACGACCTCGGCCGCGGACTGCCCGCCGCCGACGACGAGCGCCCGCACGCCGGTGCCGTCCCAGCCCCGGCCGGTCGCCCGCCCGACGGTCCCGTCGAGTTGGTCGAGGCGGGGCACGATGTCGATGTTGTGGACGACCCGGCCGGTCGCGGCGATCTCCGGGTCGGTGGCCCACGCGGGCATCCGGGGACGCAGGCCCCGGGCGACGACGACGCTGCGGGTGGGGATCTCGACGGTCCCGCCGTCGACCTCGGCGCGGACGAGGAAGCGCGCGCCGTCGGCCCGGGCACCGTCGCCCGCGGCATCCGGACCGCCGGTGGCAGGGTCGCCGGCACGGTCGCCGGCACCGTCGGCGGCGTCGATCTCCTCGACGGCGACGACCTGCGCCCCGTAGCGGACGTCGGCCTCGACGGTCTCGGCGACCCAGGCGAGGTAGTCGGTGAACTCGACACGCTCGGGGGTGAACGTCTGCCGGTTGATGAAGTCGACGAGGCGGCCCCGTTCCCGCAGGTAGTTGGTGAAGGTGTACCGGCTGCGGGGGTTGCGCACGGTGGCGAGGTCCTTGAGGAAGGAGATCTGCATGTTCGCCCCGGGCAGGAGCATCCCGGGGTGCCAGGCGAAGTGGTCGCGGGATTCGAGGAAGAGGGCGTCCAGCCCCGGGTTCTCCTCCTCGAGGGCGACGGCCAGGCCGAGGTTGCCGGGGCCGAAGCCGACGCCGACGACGTCCCGTACCCGGCCGGCGTCGCCGGTCGCGGCGGGGTCGGTGGTCCCGGTGGGCTGCGTGGTGGTGGCGGATGTGGCGGAGGCCGACCCGGTGGAGGCGGGTGCGGTGGCGGATGTGGCGGAGGCCGACCCGGTGGAGGCGGGTGCGGTAGCGGATGTGGCGGAGGCCGACCCGGTGGTGGTGGGTGCCTCGGTGGCCGGGAGGGTTGAGCTGCGAGCGACGTCAGTCACGGAGACCTCTCTGGTGGGGACGACGGGCCTGCGCGCCCGCCTGCGAACTGTCGGTAGGTTAGGCTAACCGTCCACCCTGGCGGGGAGCAAGGTCCGTCCCCCCCGCAGCCCCGCCCTCACCCGGCGACGACGCGGTCCGCGACGGAACGGAACGCCGGCCCCGCCGCGAGCACGACCGTCGTCCGGCCCTTCCGCAGGTCACGCACCGTCCGGGCGACGGTGACGCCGGTCATCGAGTCCACGGCCGACACCGGGTCGACGAGCACGAGGATCTCCCGGTCCGCGACGAGAGACCGGGCGAGCGCGAGCCGTTGCCGCTGCCCGCCGGACAGGTTCGCCGCCCCGTCCCGGAGCTGGAGCGACAGCACGTCGTCCATCCGGGTGCCGAGCTCGCCGAGGCCGAGGGCCGCGAGCAGCGCCACGACGGCGCGAACACCGTCACCCCCGTCAGCATTCGGTACCGCGGGGCCGCGCGCGCCACCAGCCGCGCCGAGGGCCTCCCGCACGCTCCCCGCGAAGACCGTCGGGTGCCGCGGCTCGGCGAGGACCCGCGCCCGCACGTCCCCGAGGTCGAGCGCCCCGACCGGCACCCCGCGCACGCACACGTCCACCACGTCTCCCGCGTCTCCCGCGGCCCCGGCGTCCACACCGCTCCCGGCGCCCACAGCACCCCCCGCGACCAGCGCCTCGACGATCGCCGCGGCCCGCTCGGGCGGGCACGTCACGGCGCTGAGGAGCCCGTCGTCGACCCCCACCTCCGGCCCCCCACCGGTGACGGTGAGCGCGGGCACCCCCGCCGTCGCCTCCGGCACGGGCCGCCCGGGCCGCGCCGCCGCCGCGCGCCGCACCCGCACGACCCGGCGCGCGGAGGCCCGCGCGTGGCCGAGGTACCGGGGCATCCGGCTGAGCGTGCGCAACGGCTCGGCGATGAACTGCGACAGGGCGACGACCGTCACGAGGTCGCCGACGGTGATCTGCCCGCCGACGGCCCGGTACCCGGCGGCCACCCCGACGGTCGCGACGAGCAGCACGCCGGCGGCCGTCGACACGCCCTCGTACCCGCCCGTCACCCGCGACAGCCGTTCGGCCTGGTCACGGGCGCGCCGGGAGAGGTCCACGTAGCCGTCGTACGCGGGGCGCTGCCCGCTGACCCCGGCGACGGGCCGCAGCCCGCGGAGGATGTCGGTGAGCCGGGACGTCGCCTCGGCGAGGAGCCGCTGCTGGTCCTCGCCCCGGCGGGTCACCGCGGTGGAGAGCAGGTGGAGGACGACGAGCACGACCACGGTCGCACCGATCACCCCGAGCCCCAGCGGGAGGTCCACGACGGCGAGCGCCGCCGCGCAGAACACCACGCCCACGGCCGCGGACAGGGACACGGGCACGACCTCGATGACGTCCGAGGTCTGCACGACGTCCTCGCCGACGACCGTCGGCAGTTCGCCGTGGGGGATGTCCCCCTCGCGCACCCCGCCGGGCGGGTCGACGTGCCCGATGACCCGCGCGGCGAGCTCCGCGCGCATCCGGTGCACCTGGTCCGCGTTCCGGCTCTGGAGGATGCGGAAGGCCGTGCGCCAGCTCGCGGACACCACGGCGATGACGATGCCGAGGAGGACGACGCCGCCCACCAGCCGCCGCACGTCCCCGGAGGGCAGGACGTGGTCGGCGAGCACGCCGAGGACCAGCGCGACCGACGCCTCGGCCACCTGGTAGACGCACAGCAGGAGGGTGGTGCCGGCGATGACCGCGCGGTGGCGGCGGAGGATGGCGCGGAGCAGCGCGTCGCCGGCGCGGGCGGCCGCGCGGGCGGTCAGCGGCCCCGGCGCGGTGGCCGCGGTGGCCGGGGTCCCCGGCGGGGTGGCCGGGTCATCGTCCGGGAGGGTACCCGGCGCGGCGCCCGCGCCGTCGTCCGGGAGGGGCTCCGGCCGGTGGCGGCGGCGGTCTCGACGTCGACCGGTCAGCACTGTTCTCCTTCCGTTCCGGACCACGCGGCCCAGAGGTCGGCGTACCGGCCCCCGGCCGCGAGCAGGTCCACGTGGTGTCCGTGTTCGACGACGGTGCCGCCGTCCATGACGGCGATCTCGTCCGCGGTGACGGCCTGGCTCAGCCGGTGGGCGATGACGAGCGCGGTCCGCCCGCGCACGGCGGCGACGGCCGCGGCCTCCAGCGGGACGACGGGTGTGTCCCGGTCACCCCGGGCTCCCCCCGCGTCGGGGTGCGGCACGGTGGGCCCGCCCGCGCCCGCGCCGGCCACGGCGCCGACCGGCGCGGGCGCGGCGTCGTCCTCGGCGGTCGACTCGTCGAGCACGACGACCGGCGCCGGGGACACCGCGATCCGCGCGAGGCTCAGGCGTTGGACCGTCGCACCGTCGGGTTCGACGCCCCCCTCCCCGACGGCCGTGTCCAGCCCGTCGGGCAGCCCGGCGAGCCACGGCCCGAGGCCCACGGCGTGGAGGGCGGCGGTGAGGGTGGCGTCGTCGGCGCGCGGGTCGGCCAGGCGCAGGTCGTCGCGGAGCGTGCCGGCGAACACGTGCGTGTCCTGGGAGGCGACGCACACGAGGCCGCGCCGCGCCGCCGCGCCGAGGTCCCGCAGACTCCGCCCGCCCACGGTGACCGTGCCGTCGCCGGCGGCGGTGCGGGCGGGGGTCGCGGAGAGGGCGGCGTCGTCCCCCTGCCCGGAACCCGTGCGGACCGCGACGGCCGTCGCCCCGCCGGTGCCCGTCGCCGGGTGCGGCACGGTCCCCGCGATGATCCCCGCGACCGTGGACTTCCCGGCCCCGGACCCGCCGACGACCGCGAGCGTCCGACCGGCCGGGATGTGCAGGTCGACCCCGCCGACCGCGCGCCGCCCGTCCGGGTAGGTGTGCCGCAGGCCCCGCACCTCGACGTCCACGGGGGCCGTGGGCAGCCGGTGGGGGTCGACGGGCGCCGGCGCGTCGCCACCCGTCAGCCGGATGAGGCCGATGATCCGGGTGAGCGCCGCGCCCGACCGCTGGGCCTCGTCGAAGGAGAAGAGGATCTGGCCGACCGGCACGAACTGGCGGTGGAAGAGGATCGTCGCGGCGGTGACGTCGCCGATCGTCACGTGGCCGGCGCGCAGCAGGAGCCAGCCGACGACCGTCAACGCGGCGAGGCCGGTGAACTCCGCGAGGTTCTCGCCGGCGACGAGGCGCGAGAACCGGCGGAACGCGGCGACGGACGTGTCGCGCGAGTCCGCGGCGGCGCGCGTCGTGAGGGAGCGGCGGTGGTCGACGAGCCCGTGGGACCGGACCGTGCCGAGGCCGTCGACGGAACTCATGAGCGACCCGAGGACCGTGGCCTCGTGGGCGCGCTGCTGCCGGTACAACGGGCCCGAATGGCCGAGGTACAGGCGTAGCGCCACGACGTAGCACGGCAGGGACAGCAGACCGGCGAGGGCGAGCCTCCAGTCCAGGCCCGCGATGCCGCCGCTGGCCGTGACGACGAGCACGAGTGCGCTGAGGATCGCCGGTACAGCCGTGCGCGCCCCCGAGACGAGCACGGCGACGTCCGCGCCGACCCGGCCGATGACGTCACCCCGGCCGAAGCGTTCGATCTCCCCGGTGGGAAGGCGCAGGACCGAGGCGACCGCGCGTTCGCGCAGGTCGGCGAGGACCCGGGCGATGAGCGTGCCGAGCGCGGTCTCTGCCGCGGCCGCGACGAGGCCGACGCCGAGCACCGCCGCCAGGGCGAGCACGAGGATGCGCGGCAGCTGGTCCGTGCCCGCGCCCGTCGCGACGGCGTCAACGACGTCCCGGAGCATGAGCACCGGGACCAGGGACAACGCCGCGCCGACGAAGGAGAGGACGACGGCCGCGAGGGCCGTGCCCGGCCAGCGGCCGACGGTGCGGAGCAGGTCGGCGGCGGCGGTGCCCGCCCCGGCCGTGGGGACGCGGGGCGGGCCGGCGGGTGCGGCGGCGGGACCGGGTGCGACCGCCTGCGCGGATCCGCCCGGGCTGCTGGGGGGCGGCGTCGAACCCGACCCCCCTCCCTGACCGGACCCGCCGGTCACCGCGCGTTCCGCAGGCTCTCCGGGCGCATGTCCGTCCAGGTCCTGTCGATGAACTCCAGGGCGTCGTCGCGGGTGGTGCCGTCGGGGCCGCCGTGGGCGATGGTCCACCCGTCCGGGACCGGCGAGAACGTGGGCCACAGCGAGTACTGGCCCTCGTCGTTGACGAGCGCGTAGAACGTGCCGTCGGGATCGTCGAACGGGTTACCTGCCATGGGGTGACCTCCGGGTCGTGAGGGGTGGGACGGTGGGAGAACAGGCGCTGACCTGGGGGCGCCGGTGGCGCCGGGCAGCCTCGCGGGCGACCCGTGGGCGACCTCGCGGGCGACCCGCGGGCGACCCCGGCAGCGCTGAAGTGAGCCTAGACTAACACGCCGTGCCGGGTGGGCCCCGGGGCCGCCGGCTGAGCGCCGGACCCCGCCGTCCGACCTGGGCGTTCGCCGCGCGGCCCGCGCCCCCGGCCGCGGTGCAGCGCACAGCCCGACCACCCACACATATGGCCACACTTATGGCCACACATATGCCCCCGGACACGGCCCCAGAAATGACACCGTCGTGCCACTCATTCAGGACGACGAGGAATCCACCCGCCCCGCGCGACGCTCAGCGTGAGACCATCGTGGGGACAACGGAGAACACTCGGACATCAAGGGAGGACCATGAAAGGCTCGGCGCTGTCTTTCATTCTGGGGGCACTGTGTATCGCAGGCGGACTGAAACTGGGGATGATCGGCGAACACCAACCGTCACTCAACAACGCCTACACCACCTACGGCGTATGCCTCTGGACCGCGGGGGGTGGGCTGATCTTCACGGCGGTGTTTCTCCCGCTGGTACGGCGGATGACATTTTCCCTGTCGCTCACTCTGTCAGGCCTGGTCGTCATTGCGTTGCCGTACGCGTTCCACGGACTGAGGCTCGACGCCCAGGGCCCGGTCATCTTCTCTCCGTGGCTGCTCCTGTATCCCGCCCTGGGTTTCGTGTTCGCCACTGTCGCTGTCGGCGCGCGGCGTGCGTTGACGAGCGACAGTTAGACATCCATCCGTATCACTCAGAACTCCCCGCGCCCGCGCGCAGTTCGCCCCCGAACCCCCGCTACACCAGCCCGGCGACGACGCGCACGAGGTGGTCCACGTCGTACGCCGTGTTGTGCGGGCTCATCGCCACGCACACGGCGCCGCCCTGTTCGGCGACACCCATCTGGTCGAGCAGCGCGCTGTCCTCCAGCGGCACGACCTGCGCGATGACGTTGTTCGCCACGAGTCGCCGCCCGACCGTCGCGGCGTCGAGCCCCGCGACCATGAAGCTGACGCGCGGGATCCGCTCCACGGAGTCGTAGCTGAAGGGTTCGTCGAACTCCCCGTCGAGCCCGACGACGTGCACGCCCCGCAGGCTCTGGAGCCCGTGGACGAGGTGCTGCGCGAGGACGTGCATGTAGCTCTCGGCCTTGGGCAGGGACTCCTCGAGGCGGCGGCGCCGGGTCCCGGAGGCGGCGTCGTCGAGGTTCGCGAGGTGGTCGACGGCCGCGGGCACCCCGCCGAGCAGCCCCGGCGCGTGCCCGCCGACCTCGAGCGCGCGGAGCCGACGCTCCGCCTCCGCCTCCACGTCGACGGTCGCGTGCCGGCCCCGCGCCACGTCCATGAGCTTGAGCTGGGCGGGGAGGGTGGGGTCGCGGAACACGAGCGCGCCGATCTCCGGCCCGCCGAGCGGGGCGAGGTCGACGGCGACGACGTCGGCCTCCCAGGCGTCGATGTCGATGACCCGGTAGGGGGCGTAGGCGGTGGCGTCGACGACGACCCATCCGCGCGACCGCCGGTGCACCTCCCGCGCGACGGCCGCGACATCCGTCACGGTCCCGACGTGCGCGTTCGCCGCGGCGACGGCGACGAGGGCGGTGTCCGGCGTCACGAGGTCGCCGTACTGCCACTCGGGCAGCGTGCCGGTGGACAGGTCGGCCTCCGCCCACCGCACCTGCGCGCCGTAGAGGTCGCAGGCCATGAGCCACGGGGCGATGTTCGCGGGGTCGTCGACCCGGCTGAGCACGACCTCCCGGCCCATCCGCAGCTGCCGGGACATGGCGGTGGAGAGGGTGTGGAGGAGAACGGCCCGGTTCGGTCCGAGGACGACGCCGTCAGGCCGGCCCCCGACGAGGTCCGCCACGGCGAGCCGCGCGGAGGCGGTGATCTGTGCACCCACCGCCCCGCCGGGGACCTGGGCGCGGGAGTGGCTGCCGCTCGACATCTCCGTGTGGGCCTGCAGCGGGGCCGTGCGGAAGGCGCGGGACACCGCGGAGCTCACGCGTTCCGGCACCTGGGCCCGTTCGCCGGCGTTGAGGTAGGTCCAGCCGTCTGACAGAGAGACGTAGAGGCCCCGCACGCGCGCGACATCGAACACCACGTATCCACCTTCCGGTCAACGGATCCACCTGGGGGCGGGGCTCCGTCAGTGCGGGCCCCGGACTGGTGTCAGACTACTCGACGCCCGCCCCCGGCGACCACCGCCCGGGCAGGACTGTGGGCACCGCCTCATCCGCCCCGCTCCGGGGCTTCGCGACACCGCCGCCGCACCCCCGCTCCCCCGCCCCGGCCGTGCCCCGGCCGCCCCGGCCGCACCGCCGGCTCCCCCGCCGCACCGCGCCGCCGCACCGCACCGCTCCCCCGCCCCGGCCGCCGCGCCACACCCCGCCGCACCGCGCCGCCGCCACGCCCCGGCCGCCCCGCCACACCCCGCCGCACCGCACCGCCGCCCCGCCCCGGCCGCCGCGCGGAGCAGCGCGGAGGTTCGGCCGTCGTCCCCCTCCCAGGTAGATTGACACACGTGTCTTCCACAGATCAGAGCACTCCCTCCCCGGACCCGGAGTCGTCCGCACCGGGACCGGACACCGACGACGCGGACCGCGCCCGCCCCGCCGCCGGCTCCCCCGCCGCGCAGGCCCCCGCCGGCGCGCACCCCGCCACGGTCGCGGACCGCACCGGCGACGCCGACCTCGCGCGCATCACGGCGGCGCCCGTCGGCACCCCGCCCCCGTCGCGGTCGTCGACGGTCGGCGCCGCGTGGCGGGACCTCACCCGGGGCTTCCAGCAGCGGGAGCTGTGGCTCGCGCTCGGGTGGCAGGACATCAAGCAGCGTTACCGCCGCTCGGTCCTGGGCCCGTTGTGGATCACGATCTCGCGGGCGGTCATGGCGTTGGCGCTGGGCCTGCTGTACTCCCTCCTGTTCGAGATCGACCTCAAGGAGTTCCTCCCGCACGTGGCCGTCGGCCTCATCATCTGGGACTTCATCGCCGGGTGCGTGATCGAGGGCTCGCAGGTGTTCATCGCGAACGAGGGGCTCATCAAGCAGCTGCCCTCGGCGTTGTCGGTGCACGTGTACCGGCTGGTGTGGCGGCAGTTCCTGTTCATGTGCCACAACCTCGTCATCTGGCTGGCGCTGCTGGTGATCTTCCGCATCCCGGTCGGGTGGGAGGTCCTGTACGCGGTGCCGGGGATCGTGCTGCTCGTGGCGAACGGCGTGTGGGTGACGATGTTCTTCGGGATCGTGTCCACCCGGTTCCGGGACGTCGCCCCGCTGCTGGAGTCCCTGGTGCAGCTGGCGTTCTACATGACCCCCATCGTGTGGTCGGTGAGCATCATCGAGCGCCAGGGCGGCGCGGCGGCGGACCGGGCGGTCCTCGCGGAGTTCAACCCGTTCTTCCACTACCTCTCGGTCGTGCGCGGGCCGATGATCGACGAGCCGGTGGAGATGCGCAGCTGGCTCATCGTCATCGCGCTCACCGTCGCGGGCACGGCCCTGGCTCTCGCGGTCATGCGGAAGTGGCGTTTCCGCGTGAGCTACTGGGTCTGACGCCCGCCGGGCCCCACTGCCGGCCCCCGCCACCGCGCGCCCGCCGGGCCCCCCGCACCACCGAACCTCCGAGACCGTCAGAGAGGCCGCACACATGGTCAGCATCGACACCTACAACGCGAGCGTCGACTTCCCGATCTTCGACGCGAAGTCCCGCTCGATGAAGCACACCTTCCTCGGCGCGGCCGGCGGTGCCATCGGCCGCAACGAGTCGAACACCGTCATGGTCGAGGCGCTGCGGGACGTCAACCTGCACCTCCGGGAGGGCGACCGGATCGGCCTCGTCGGCCACAACGGGGCCGGCAAGTCCACCCTGCTGCGCCTGCTGTCCGGCATCTACGAGCCGACGCGCGGCTCGGCCGTCGTCGAGGGCCGCGTGGCCCCGGTGTTCGACCTCGGGGTGGGCATGGACCCGGAGATCTCCGGGTACGAGAACATCGTCATCCGCGGCCTGTTCCTCGGCGAGTCCCGCCGGTCGATCAACCGCAAGGTCGACGAGATCGCGGAGTTCTCCGAGCTCGGCGACTATCTCTCGATGCCGCTGCGCACGTACTCCACGGGTATGCGGATCCGGCTGGCCCTCGGGGTGGTCACGTCGATCGAGCCGGAGATCCTCCTTCTCGACGAGGGCATCGGCGCGGTCGACGCCGCCTTCATGGAGAAGGCCCGCTCCCGCCTGCAGGAACTGGTCGCGAAGTCCGGCATCCTCGTGTTCGCCTCCCACTCCAACGAGTTCCTCGCGCAGCTGTGCGACAAGGCGCTGTGGGTGGACCACGGCGAGGTCCGGTCCTGCGGGGCGGTCGAGGACGTCGTCGGCGAGTACGAGGGCCCGGAGGCCCGGGAGCAGGTCCTGCACGTCCTGGAGAAGCTCGGCCGCCGCGACGCCGCGCGGTAGCGCCGGGGGTCGGGGCCGGGCCCGGGGGGTCGGGGTCGGGATAGGGGCACGACGCCGGCCGCCCGGGTGGTTGCGGTCAGCGGCGGGCCGCGGCCGGGGTGTGTAGCACGTTCCCGCGTGGACATGCGCCGCGCCCGGACGGTCTAGCGTGGCGGGCGCTGGCGCGGAGCCCGCGGAGCGGGGCGTCGACACCCTCCCAGAACACCACCTGACCAGGAAGGACCCATCATGACCGACACCTCACGGACCACCGACCCGACCACCGGCCCGACGACCGGCGACGCGCAGCGGGTCGCCGCCGTCACCGGGGCGGGGGCCGGCATCGGCGCGGCCGTCGCCGAACTGCTCGCCGCCCGGGGGTACGCGGTGGTGGTGTCCGACGTCGACCTCTCCGCCGCGGAGCAGGTCGTCGAGCGGATCACCTCCGCCGGGGGCACCGCCACCGCCGTCACCGTCAACGCGGGGGACGAACAGGACCAGCGGGCGCTCGTCGACACGGCCGTGGAGACCTACGGGCGGCTCGACGCGGCGGTGAACAACGCCGGGCTCGGCGCGCCGGTCAACCGGCTGGCCGACATCACCCCGGAGCAGTACCACCGGGCGGTCGACGTGACCCTGACCGGCACGTTCCTGGGCATGCGCGCCCAGCTGGCCCAGATGGAACGGCAGGGCTCCGGCGCCGTGGTGAACGTCATCTCCATCGGCGGGCTGCGCCCGGCGGCGGGCATGTCCCCGTACACCTCCGCGAAGCACGGCGTGACCGGCCTCACGGAGGTCGCGGCGCTGGACTACGCGGACCGCGGCATCCGGGTCAACGGCGTGGCCCCCGGCCCGATCGACACCGCGGCGCTGGCGACCCTCAGCGAGGAACGCCGGCACGCCGAGGAGCAGAAGATCCCGGTCAAGCGGCTCGGGACGCCGGAGGAGGTCGCGAAGGCCGTGGCCTGGCTGCTGTCCGACGACGCCTCCTTCACGACGGGCGCGGTGCTCACCGTCGACGGCGGGGCGTCGCTGCTCTGACGCGGGGCGTCACCTGATGACGCGGAGTGCCGGACGGTCGGCCGGTGTGCCCGGCACCAGCTCCCGGCGCGGCGGTCCGGACCCCGGTGACGGCCCCGGCGTCCCGGACACCGCCTGGAGCCGGGTGCCGAGGATCAGAGCGTGGACGTCGTCGCGGGGAATCCCCAGATCGTCGGCGACGGACGCCACGGACAGCGCGCCCGGTGTGTCCGGGGAGAACACGGTGGAGAACACCCGGGAGCGCTCGTAGGCCCCCATCCCGCCCGGTTCGGACGACCGGAACCCCTTCCCCGCGAGGGTCCTGCACACCGCCCGGTAGGCGTAGTCGGACAGGAACCCTGCGCGGTGGAGGCTGACGGCCGTCGCCATCGCGGACGCCCGGTACGCGGAACGGACACGCAGGATGTCCCGGAGCCCGGGGTGCCGCGGGACCGTCGCCGCCAGGGCCGTGCGGGGCAACAGGAACTCGGACGCGAACTCGTCCGCCTCCACCTCCCGGTCCTCCGACGATGACGGCCCCCGGTGCATGACGAGGTGCCCCAGTTCATGGGCGATGTCGAACCGTGCCCCCTCCGGGGTCCGTCGCCGGGCGAGGAAGATGTACGGGTCGCCGTCGTACCAGCAGGAATAGGCGTCGACGGCGTACGCCGACGGCGGGAGACCGTGGACACGGACACCCCGTGACTCACACAACTGGACGAGGTTCGGCAGGGGCGCATCGCCGAGGCTCCACCGGTCGCGCAGGAGGCGGGCGGCTGTGCGCGGCGTATGACCGCTCACGTCCGGGAGGTCGACCTCCGGGAGGACGAAGCGCCGCCGGATGTACCGGTCGACGTCCACGCCGCACCGGCCGACGGCGACAGCCGCCTGCTTCGCCGCGTCGGGCGCCCGCCGCCCCGCGCGGAAGATGGCCTCGGAGGCGTCGAGCCGGATGTCCCCGTCACGGACGAAGAACCGCCGGGGGAAGTCGAACGCTGTGGCCAGGTTGTCCGCCTGGCGCACCGGGGCACCGTCCTGCTCGTAGCGACGGTACGTGCGCGGTGTGACCCCGAGGGCCCGTGCGGCCGCGGCCGTCGTCATCCCCCGGCGGAGCCGGGCCGTCTCCAGCCGGTCACCGGGGAGGACATCACTCATTGCGCGGCTCGACGATGCCGGGACGGACCGCGTCCACTCGACTGGTGCATGACAGATCCCCCATGTCTGACGTGCGCCTCGTTCGCTGCGCACCACAGGATAATATCCGCTTCATCGTAACGGACAGAGGGGCCGGAGCACAGGATGACAGCGCATCCCGTGCTCCGGCCCCTCGGCGCGGGGTGGACTCAGTGGTCGTCCCAGTGCCCGTCGTGGAAGGCGTGGCGGTGGCCGTCGTGGATGTAGTCCACGTGGTCGTCGTGCGGGACGGCGACGTGGCCGCAACCCGGGCCGTGCTCGTGGTCGTGGCCCTCGTGGACGACGTGACCGGTGGGCTCGCACTCGTCCCAGTGGCCGTCGTGCTCGCGGTGGAGGTGGCCGTCGTGGACGAAGTCGACGTGGTCCTCGTGCGGGACGGCGACGTGGCCGCAGCCCGGGCCGTGCTGGTGGTCGTGGTCGGTGTGGGTGGCGTGCTGTGTGGCAACCATGGGGTTCCTCCGGATACGTCGGCGATCGCGTGTGATTCGGGCGAATCACACATGTGGTGCAGCGGCGACAGCGGGTGTGCCGCCTGTCTCCACTGACCCTACGCGCATTTTCATTAGTTTTTCAATAGCGGGAACGCCGCAGCTCAGAGCCAGTATGGAATGTGATTGTCAACAGCGTTCATCGCTCCAGGTCACCCCGGTGCAGCCCGGCCGGGACCGAGCCGACGACCGCGTCCATCCGCCCGAGTGATTCGCGTGTGTTACGGCGTGTCGCGCGGGAGGGCGGCGTCGTCCCCCTCCCGACACCGGCCCGGTGGCACGCCCCCGACCGCACCCGGCGCGGCCGTCAGATCCGCTTCCGCAGCCAGGCGGACGTCTGGTCCACGATGACGACCAGCAGGAGCACCATGATGATGTAGGTGGTCATCTCATCGAACCGGAACGTCTTGATCGACCGGTTGATGAGCAGGCCGATCCCGCCCGCACCGACGAGCCCGAGAACCAGCGAACTGCGGACGTTGACGTCGAAGCGGTACAGGAGCAGCCCCGTGAGCTGCGGCAACGACACCGGCAGGGTGGCGTGGGCGATCTGCTGGAGGCGCGTCGCCCCGGCCGTCCGCAGCGCGGTCTGCGGGCCCTGGTCGGCCTCCTCGACGGCCTCCGCCCACAGCTTCCCCATCACACCTGTGTTGTGGAAGATGTGCGCGAGGACGCCGGCGAACGGTCCGAGCCCGACGGCTGTGACGAAGATCAGGGCAAACACGATGTCGGGCACGGCCCGCAGGAAGGACAGGACCGACCGGCAGAACTGGTACACCACGACGTTCGACGTCACGGTCCGCGCGGCGCCCATCGCGAGGACGAACGCCACCGGCACGGAGAACGTCGTGCCGAGCAACCCGATCCACAGCGTCGTCAGCAGCCCCTTCAGACCGGGCAGCACGACCCGCTCCCAGGAGAGGTCCGGGGGCACGGCGTCGCCGAGGAAGCGGACGATGTTGGCCCACCCGGCACCGAGTTTCTGCACGTAGAACTCGGTGCCGTCGACCGCGGCCCAGTGCACGGCGACGAGGACGACGACGGCCACGCCCCACGCGACGAGGGTGCGCGTCCGGCTGCGCTCCGGCACGGGGAACGGGTGGACCAGGGGGTCGCGGGGGCCGGTGCCGGTCGGTGCGGCACCGGCGGGTGACGGTGAGGACGGCGAGGGCGGTGTGGACGGTGAGGTGGCGGTGGTCATCGGGACTCCTCGGTGGGGGTGGTGGGCCCGGTGGCGGGCACGGTCACGGTCACGGGCACGGTCGCGGGGGTGTCGGCGGTGGCGGTGGATGGCGTGGCGGCACGGTAGAGCGCCGAGATGCGCCCGAGGTCGGCCTCCGCGGCGGGCAGGGTGAAGGCGACCCGCCCCTCCCGGATGCCGACGACGGTGTCGCAGTACTCCAGCGCGAGTTCCGGTTGGTGGACGACGGCCACGCACGCGACCCCGGCCGTCTTCGCGATGTCCCGGAGCAGGGCCATGACCTGGTGCGCCGCGGTGGGGTCGAGCGCGGACGTCGGTTCGTCGGCGAGGATGAGCTCCGCCCGCTGGCACAGCGCGCGGGCCACGGCGACCCGCTGCTGCTGACCGCCGGAGAGGGACCCGGCGCGGTCGTGCGCCCGGTCGGCGAGGCCGACCCGCCGGAGGCAGCCCATCGCCTCCTCGCGCAGGGTGGTGGGGAACGTCGCCGGCAGCAGGCTCCGCCACCGGGGGATGTGCGCGATGCCCCCGGCGCAGACGTTGTCCAGCACCGACCGGCGCGGCACCAGGTGGACCTTCTGGAAGATGACGGCGGTGCCGGTCCCGCCGGGGACGTCGACGTCGCCCCGGTCGTGCCGGTCCAGGCCGGCGATGATCCGCAGGGCGGTGGACTTGCCGCTGCCGTTCGCGCCGAGCAGGGCGACGACCTCACCCCGGTGGGCGTCCAGCGAGATGTCCCGGAGCACGTGGTTCGTGCCGAAGCTGCGGGCGATGTGGGTCACGCGGAGGACCCGGTCGGTCGCGGGCCCGGTCGGGCCGGCGGTCGCGGGCCCGGTCGGGCCGGCGGGTGCGGCGCCGGCGGGTGCGGCGCCGGCCGGCGTGATGGGCGTGGTGGGCGTGGTGGGCGTGGTGTGGTCGGTCATGAGACGTCCTCGGGGGTCATGTGGAGTTCATCGGCGAGGCGGAACAGCGAGGTGTAGTCGTCCTTCGTGACGGGCACGAGCGGGCCCGGGGGGTCGACGTCGAGCAGCCGCGCGACCTCGCTGATCGTCTCCGGGCTGAGGGAGGTGAGCGCGCGGCGGAGGTTCTCCTTGAGTTCGGCCGGCGCATCGCCGGCGACGGTGACGGGGTCGTTCGGCACGGGCCCGGAGATCCAGATCTGCCGGAAGTCCCCGGGCCGGAACGTGCCGTCCGCGGTGGCGGTGGCGAGGGTCTGGGAGTTGATCTCCGCCGCGTCGACCGCCCCGTTCGTCAGCGCGAGGAGCGCCTCCGGGTGGCCGCCGGCGTAGTCCATGCGGAGGTCGTCCTCGCGGAGTCCGGCTTCGGAGACGGCCATGCGGGGCAGCGCGTCGCCGGAGGTCGACCCGACGGACCCCAGGGCCAGCTGCCGTCCCCGCAGGTCGGCGACGGTGCGGATCGGGGAGTCCGCGGCGACCCAGATGCCGGCGGTGTACGTCGAGAGCACGCCGTCGGCGTCGCCGAAGCTCACGACCGGCTCGGCGCGCGCGACCCGGTCGGCGAAGACGTACCCCAGCGGGCCGAACTGGCCGAGGGTCAGCGAGCCGTTCCGCATGGCGAGGACCTCGGCGGAGTAGTCGTCGACGACCTGCACCTCGACCTCGCAGTCGAGCGCCCGGCCGAGGTCGGCGGCGATCGCCCGGTAGGCGGGCTCCAGGGTGTCGGGGGACTCGAACGGCTCGACGCCGAAGGCGATCCTGCCGTTCGGGCAGGTCGGGTCGTCCGGGCCGCGGCCGCCGGGGGCGCACGCGGCGGTCCCCAGGGTGAGGCCGAGGATGGTGGTCAGGGTGACGACGCGGACCGCCGCGCGCCGTGCGGTCGGCGGTCGGTGCCGGGCGGGTGGGGGGTCGGGGACGAGGGGCGGGGTCCGGAGAATGCGCATGTCCGGGGCCTTTCATGGGGTGCGGGTGGTGTGTGGTCGGGTGGTGTCCGGGACTGTGGTGTGCGGTGCTGTGGTGCTGTGGTGCGCCGGGCCCGGTGTGCGGCCCGGGTGGGGTGCGGGGCGGCCCCGCGGTCAGAACGCCGGCGCCTCCCCGCCGCCGAGCACGAGGTCGGCGATGCCGAAGGAGAGCGTCATCCCGATCCCGGAGGTCACGACGGCGACCGTCGTCCGGGCGTCGGGCCGGTGGAGGACGAGGTTCCGCGACGGGCTGTCCGCGTACCGGCCCTGCCAGCGCTGGAGGACCACCGGGCGGCGGATCCCCAGGTAGCGCGCGGCCCGGTCGACGAGCAGATCGGATGTCGGCGCGTCGATGAAGGGCTCCGGGCTGGTGTCGTACCCGTGGGAGTCGCCGACGATGACCCCGCCCGGGTGGCCGGGGGTCGGGGGGACGGCGGTCGCCATGAGGTTGGCGTCGCACCCCCTGAGCTCCGGCTCCCGGGCGGCGAGCTCCCCGCGGAGGGCGGCCGCCGCCGGCATCGCGGCGATGCCGTCGTACCTGGTCATCGACGTGCCCGTGAGCATGGCGAGGTCGACCGGTGTGTGGTCCGGCCGGGCGATGAGCGCCATCGTCAGCGTGCAGGTGCGCACCCCGGCATCGACGGCGAGGTCGGGCAGGAGGTCGCGGAGGGAGTGACCGGGACACACGACGACCTCGGCCCCGCGGACGGTCCCGCGGGAGGTGTCGACGACGCCGTCGCCGACGCCGTGGACCGCCGTGGACCAGCTGAAACGCACGCCCTGCCGGGCGAGCCACCGGGCGAGCGCGGGGACGGCCTCACGCGGGTTGACCCGCATGTCCCGCGGGAGATGCGCGCCACCGGTGAGGGCCGGGGCGTCCGCCGACCCCGCGGCCCCGGTGAGCCGGGCGGTCTCCGCGGCGTCGAGCACCCGGACCTCCTCCGGCCCGCGGTGGGCCCGGAACTCCTCGATGACCTGCATCTCGACCGGGGTGACGGCCGGGATGACGGTGCCCGGACGCCGGGCGCGGAATCCCGCGTCGGCCGCGGCGCGCGTCCACCCCGCCGCGGAGATCCGGGCGAGGTCCTGGACGGCGTCGGCCTGCGCGGTGAAGCAGGCGTGGCCGAAGTTCTGCACGGACGCCCCGACGGGACGGTCCGAGCGGTCGATGACGTGCACGGTCCGGCCCTCGCGGTGGGCCTGCCAGGCCGTCGCGAGGCCGAGGACGCCCGCACCGACGACGACGAGGTCGGCGGTCGCGCCGGCGGCCGGGCGGGCCCCGGGCGTGCGGGCGGGGTCGGAGGAGGTGGCTGGGTCGGTGTCTCTGTCGGTGTCGGTCACGCCCTCAGTGTCGGGCCCGCCGTCACCCCTGTCCACACTTGTACGTACATGTTCATCGTCAATTCATGAGTTCACGTCAGATCCACCCGGAGATCATCCACCGTTCCACGTGAAACACCTCGTCCATACTGGTCACGGCATGTACACTCAGCACCCATGGACGCCGGATCCACTCCCCGCCTGCACGTACAAATCGCCCACCACCTCCGCGAACTCATCACGTCCGGGGACCTCCGCCCGGGTGACGAGCTCCCCAGCGAGGCCGAGCTGTGCCGCCGGTTCCGGACCTCCCGCAGCCCCGTCCGCCAGGCCCTCACGGCCCTGCGCACCGAAGGGTTGATCTCGGCGGGACAGGGCCGGCGCTCCGTCGTCCTGTCCCGGGCGTCCTCACAGAGCTTCAGCACCCTGTTGTCCTTCACCGAGTGGTGCCGGTCCCTCGGCGTCACCCCGGGCCAGTGGACCCTGGAGCTCGCCCGCCGTCCCGCGTCCGAGGAGACCGCCGAACTCCTCGACACCGACCCGGCCGCCCCGGTCGTCGAGATCCTGCGTCTGCGCAGCATGGACGGCACCCCGGTCATGCTCGAACGCGCGACGTTCCCCCTCGACGTCGGCCGCCACCTCTTCGACGTCGACACGGACGCCTGCTCGATCTACGAGCACCTCACCTCGCGGGGCATCGAGCTGTACCGCGCGGAGCACCGGATCGACGCCCTCGCCGCCCCGGAGGCGGACGCCGCCGTCCTCGGCACCGACCCCGGCTCACCGCTGCTGCGGGTGCGGCGGCGGACCACGGACCTCCGCGGCCGCGTCGTCGAGCTCGCCGACGACCGCTACCTGCCCGAACACGCGACGTTCACCGTCGTCAACACCCGCACAGGCACCGCCGGCCTGCACCACGGCCGCGGCACCGCCGCCCCGTCCTGGACCCCCGAACCGTGACCTCCCCGACCCACCCCACCGGAAGGACCCTCCCCATGCCACTCCTCGTCTGCGACATCGCCGGCACCACCGTCGACGACGGCGGCGTCGTCTACCGCGAACTCCGCTCCGCCGTCGAGGCGCGCGGCGTGACCCCGACCGCCGCGCAGCTCAGCGCCGTCAAGGGGACGGAGAAGCGCTCGGCCGTCGCCACGCTCCTCACCACCGGCGGGCGGACCACCGACGACGACGAGGTCGCCGCCACGTTCGCCGCGTTCCTCGACGCCCTGCGCCGCGCCTACTCCGCCCGCCCCCCGAGGCCGCTCCCGGGCGTCGCCGACGCGCTGACGACCCTCCGCGACCGGGGCGTCTCCCTCGCCCTGACCACCGGCTTCCAGCGCTCCATCGCGGAGATCGTCCTCGGCGCGTGCGGCTGGGGCACGCGCGCACTGTCCACCTCGCCCGGGGAGCCCACGCCGGCGTCCTCCCCGCTGCTCGAGGGGAACGACGCCCACCGCCTCGTCGTCGACGCCCTCGTCACCTCGGACACCGTCCCCGCCGGCCGCCCGGCTCCGCACCTCATCCACCGGGCGATGGAGCTCACCGGCACCGGGTCCGTCGCGGACGTCGTCTCGGCCGGGGACACAGTCGCCGACCTCCGCGCGGCGGCGAACGCGGGCGTCGCCGGGGTGGGCGTGCTCACCGGTGGGGTGGACCGGGCGGTCCTCGCGGCGGAGCCGCACGCGGTGATCCTCGGGTCGCTCGCGGACGTCACCCGGCCGGAGATCGTCCGCGCGCTGGGACTGCCGGAGGCGTGAGGACGCGAGAGGGCGGCGTCGTCCTCCTCCCTGCACGGGCCCGGCGGCACGGGCCCCTCCCCCTCCCGGCCGCACGGGCCCCTCCCCCTCCCGTCCGCACGCGCCCCTCCCCCTCCCGACACCGCACGTCGCGCACCCCGGCCGCGCCCTCCGGCCGTGGCACAATGTCACCCATGCCGAGCGCCCCGACCTCCCCCGACCACCTTCACCCGGGCATGTCCGTCGCCGCGGTCATCGTCACGCACCACCGCGTGGCGCTGCTGCGGCACTCGCTGGAGCAGGTGTGCTCGCAGTCGCACCCGGTGGACCACGTCATCGTCGTGGACAACGGCGCCGAGCCGGAGGTCCGGGAGCTGCTCAGCGACCTGGCCGGGGACCGGGCGGTGTACCTGCCGTCGCGGACGAACCTCGGCGGCGCCGGGGGGTTCGCCTACGGGTTCCTCACCGCCCTCGCCCTCGGCGCGGACGCGGTGTGGTGCGCCGACGACGACGGCCGGCCCGCCGACGGCGAGGTGCTGGCGACGCTGCTCGACGTCGCGGCGGAGCACGGCCTCGACGAGGTCTCCCCGGTCGTGTGCACGATCGACGACCCGGGCGCGCTGGCCTTCCCGCTGCGGCAGGGGCTCGTGTGGCGGCGGCGGCTCGACGAACTCGAGGGTGACTTCCTCCCCGGCATCGCGAGCCTGTTCAACGGGGCGGTGATCTCCGCCCGGGCGATGGAGGCCATCGGCGTGCCGGACTACCGGCTGTTCATCCGGGGTGACGAGGTGGAGTACCACCGCCGGCTCGTCCGCTCCGGGCTGGCGTTCGGCACGTGTCTCACGACCGCCTACCTGCACCCGGACGGGTCCGCGGAGTTCAAGCCGATCCTCGGCGGGCGGATGCACACCCAGTACCCGGACAACGAGGTCAAGCGGTTCTTCACCTACCGCAACCGCGGGTACGTCATGAACCAGCCGGGGATGCGGAAGCTGCTGCCGCAGGAGTACGCGCGGTTCGCGTGGTTCTTCCTCGTGCAGCGACGGGACCCGCGCGGGTTCGCCGAGTGGTTCCGGCTGCACCGGAGGGGACGACGGGAACAGTTCAGCAGGGGGTGACAGCGCCCGCCGCGGCGGGGTGGGCCCGCGGCGGGGCGGCCGCCCGCCCCCACCCCGGCGGCGCAGCCGGTTGGGGCGGGGGAGGGGATGTCAGTCGCCCGGGGTCCCGGATTTCTCCGCGGCCCGGTTAGCCCTGGTCCGCGCGTCCTTGATTTCCACGCACAGCACGGCCAACGCGAGGAACCCGAACAACCAGACCGTACCCGAGTTCAGCCCGGCGACAATGTCACCCTCATTGAGGGCGATCTGCAGGAGAATCAGGAACACGAGGGCGAGAACCACGCACCGGGTCGGCCCCCACTGCCTTTTCAGGTCGAAGAACCTCAGGATCCCCATGACGGCTCCTTTCGTCAGCAGTGATCAGCCGCACCGTGCGGGATCACCGACGAGCCTAGGGGGCTTCAGATCACCTGCCCATGAGATTTCCACACTGTTTACGAATCGTTATCTCTCTTTTTATTTGTACCGATTCCTTCGGAATTCTTCGCCCGGCAGTGTCGCCCCACCACTCCATCCCCCCTGCAGCCAGTCGTCAGCTGCCGCCCGTCAGCCGTCAGTCGCGGCCCAGGATCCACGCGCGGATCATGTCAGGCCACCGGGCCGCCTCGTCCGGGGTCTCGGCGACGGACAGCGTCGACCCCCCGACGGCCCCGTGGAGCATCCGGGCGACCTCGACCGGGTGCGACGGGTCCCCCACCCACGCCAGGATCTGAACCGGCACACCTGTGCCATCCGGGCCCCCGCGGCGGCCGATCTCCGCGACGGTCTCCGCCGGCGGCAGGTCCGTCATCGCCGCCCCACGGAACACCGCAGGCAGCAGCTCTTCCGTGACATCCGGGTACGTGAACGGCCGGGCCGGGTCGACGGCGGGCGGCAGCGGCTCATCCCGGGTCCCCTCCGCAAAAGTGTCACGGCCGTACTTATCGACGATGTCCGCGGACCGCAGGTACTCCTCCCGCTGCTCCTCCCGCAGCGACCACGCGGTCGGCGGGATGACCAGCGTGAGCGACGCGAACCGCTCCGGGTGCGCGCACGCCGCCGTGATGAGCGTCGCCGTGCCCATCGACTGCCCCACCCCGTGGACGGGCTCGTCCGGCACGGTCGCGTCGAGCACCGCCCACAGGTCCTCCGCGAGCCGCGGCCACGTGTAGGCCTCCGGGTCCGCGGGGCCGTCGGACCGCCCGTGACCTGCGGCGTCGTAGCGGATGACGTCCAGCCCGTCGATGCCGGCGGTGAAGTCCATGCCGAGCGCGACGTCCCGCCGGCGACTCGACGTCAGCCCGTGGAGCTGCACCGTCGGCACCCCCGCACCCCGCCGGTCGAGGGCGAGCGAGACCCGCGTCCCACCCCTCCGGGTGACGCGCACGGCCGGACCGTTCACCATCGAGACCTTTCCCTGTAACATTCGGGCCTTAACGTTTGACCCATGAGGCTTACAACCATAACGCGCATGTCCCTCGACCCCGGAACCGTGTGGCGGTACGAGGTCCGGGCCACGGACGTCGACACGGGTGTCGACGACGCCCACGCCGGCGCGGGCGACGCGGAGGGGGCCGACGCGGCGTCCCGCGGCGCGGGCGGGGCGACCGACCGGGCGGGCGACCCGGCGTTCCCCACGAGTTTCGACCAGCGGCGGCACTGCGCCCCCGGCACCCGCCCGGGGACGTGGATGGCCCTCTCGTTCCCCGTGGCGGGCGCCGGGCCGGCCCTCCGGGACCGCGTCGCGGCGGCGTGGATGGACGTCATCGCCCGGCACGGCACGCTGCGGACGGTGGTGAACCCGGACGCCCGGAGCCTGACCCCCGTCGAGGTCACCGGCCTCGGCTGGTCCCGGGCGACGCCGTCCGGCGCGACCGGCGCGTCGCCCACCGGCACGGCCACCGGCACCCCGGCGCGCCCGGCGCGCCCGGCGCGACCGGCCCGTCGCCCACCGACCCCCGCACCGTGCTGCGGGGCATCTTCGACACCGCCTGCGAGCCCTTCGCCCGGCCGTCCCACGCCCTGTGCCTCGTGGAGCACCCGCCCGCGGCGGGTGCGGCCCCCGCGGCGACCGGCACGCCCCACGACGCCGACGCCCCCACCGACGCGCCGGCGCCCGCCCGCTCGACCGTCGTCGTCGGCATGGACCACTCGCACACGGACGCGTGGTCGCTCCGCGTGCTGCTGCGCGACCTCGCGGTGCTGCTCCACGACCCGGAGGCCCCGCTCCCGCCGGCGCCGTCGTTCACCGAGCACACCCGTGACCTGCGGACCCGACCGCCCGCCCCGGAGGAGGTGCACGCCCGGTGGCGGCACATCCTCGACGTCGGCGACGGCGGGATGCCGGTGTTCCCCCTCGACCTCGGGCTCGACGCCGCGCCCGGGGAGCCCGGGGAGCCCGACGCCGGCTCCGGCGCGGACCGGGGGGACGACGTCGTCGACATCCACCGCATCCTCGACCCCGCGGGGGTCACGGCCCTCGAGGCGGCCGCCCGTGCCGCCGGGGTCCGCCCCATCGCACTGGCGGTGTCCGCGATGACGGCGGTCACGCAGCGCATGTCGGGGCAGCCGTTGCGGGCGGTCTTCCCCGTCCATTCCCGACGCGGACCTGACAGCGACCCGTCGCGGTGGCAGAACTCGGTCGGGTGGTTCATCACGAACTCGGTGCTGGAGTGCACGTCGACGGACCCGGCGGAGTGCGCGGACGCGGTGCGGGCCGCCGTGCGTCTCGGCGGGCACCCGCTGGCCCCGATCCTCGACCCGTCCGGCGAGGACCCCTGCGGGGGCATGCCGAACACGCGGGGGATGTTCGCCCTGTCGTGGCTGGACAACCGGCGGCTGCCGGTGGCGGTGCCCGCGTCGGCGGACGTCGACGGGGTGACGGCGGACGCGCAGCACGTCTCGGCGGACGTGCGGACCGACGGGGTGATGGTGTGGTTCGTCCTCGACGACACGGGCCTCACCCTCCGGTGCCGGTACCCGGACACGCCGACGGCGCGGCGCACGGCCGGGGCGTGGACCCTGGCCGTGTGCGACGCGGTCGCGGACGCGGCGGCGGGGGCGTGACCGCACGCCGACCGGGCCGTGGCCGGCCCCTTCCCGGGGCCGTAACCGCACCACCGGCCCGCACGCACGACTGACCGGGTGACCGCACCACCACGCGGTGGACGGTCACCCGGTCAGAGGGTGCGGCAGCTCAGCGGCTCACAGGCTCAGCCGTTGCAGCCGCAGGAGCCCTTCGGGCCCGGGGCCGGGGCCGGCTGGGCCGGGCGCGGGGCACCGGACAGCGGCAGGCCGCGGAGGATCGCCCCGAGGTCCGGCAGCGCCGGCAGCTTCGGCAGCGCGGGCAGCCCCGGCAGCGGCGGGAGGCCCGGCAGGCCACCGATGAGCGCGCCGACCGCGGTGGCGAGGACACCCGCCACGCCGAGCCCGGCGATGACACCGACGAGCGCGCCGAGCAGGCCCTGGGTGTCGTTCGGCAGGGAGCCGACCGGGATCGACCCGGACGGGACGGAGCCCGCCGGCGGCGGGGTCGGCTTCGGGTCCTTCGGGACGTAGCGGTAGATCGCGTCCTTGGTCCCGTCGTTGCCGAAGGCCACGCGGGAGACGACGTTGACGGTGCCGTCCGGCTCCACGGCGACGTGGTTCGGCGTGGCACCCGCGTCGAGCTGGCCGATGACGTTCATGCTGTCCGCGTCGATGATCGTGACCGTCGACCCGCCGAAGTTCGTCACGTAGACCCGCTTGTACACGGGGTCGTACGCGGCGTTGAGCGGGTTGACGCCGGTGCGGATGTCGCGGATGACCTTGCCCTCACGGACGTCGTACACGAGGACGCTGTTGGACGTCTGACCGACGACGTAGAGCCGCTGCGTGTCCGGGTCCCAGGCCACGCCGGACGCCCGGTCCATCTGCTCCTTCGGGAGCTGGTAGATCGTGACCTTGTTGCCGTTGCGCACGTCGATCCGCGCGGCCGCCGGCGTGTTGAGGGACACGGTGTACAGCGCACCGGTCTTCGGGTCGAAGTCGAGGCTCATCGTGTCGTTGAACACGGTCCGGTCGTCGGAGACGGAGATCGTCTCGAGCTGCTCCTTCGTCTCACCGTCGAACACCGCGATGTCCGCGCGCGGGCCCGCGGCGCTGGAGACGTAGGCGCGGCCGGTGGTCTCGTCGACAATGACGTCCCGGGAGTGCAGGACCGAGTCCTTCGGGAAGTCCTTGACCAGCTCGAGGGTGTCCTGCTTGAAGAGCATGACGGTGTTCGCGCGCGTGTCGGTCGCCCAGACCAGGCCGCGCTGGTTGTCGAGGCCGAGGCCGAAGACGCCGCGGCCGGTGCCGTCGTTGGGGATGGTGACCTGCCGCTTGATCTGGAGGGTCGCCGGGTCGAGGACGAGCAGCGCGGAGACCTCGTCCTTGCCGCGGCCGACCGACTGCGTCACGAAGATCTCACCGGTCTTCGGGTTCGTGCGCACCTGGTAGACGCCGCGGGGGAGCTCGGTGTTCTTCGTCGTCTCGTACCGGTCGCCGACATTGTTGTCGACGGCCAGCGTCACCGTGGCGCCGACGCTGGTCTCCTGGGGTGGTGTCGCCCGTGCGGAACGTCGCCCCGATCGTGTCCCCGACGATCGCCTGGTCGGTCGGCACGTCGAAGACCGCGGACGCCGGCTCCTTGTCCGTCGCCGGCGTGACGTCGCGGACGGGCACGCTCTCGGCACCGACGGTGACGGACTCGATGACCGACCCGGGGGCGGCGTTGACGAGCTCCACGCGGGCGCCCTTCGTCCCCAGCGGGACGCCGAGCCCGGCGCGGGACGTCGGCGTGGCCTTGACCAGCGCCTGGGCCGACGTCAGGAACGGCGTCGACGCCGTGCGGCCGTCCTCACCGGTGAGGACCAGGGTGTGCACCCCGGCCGGGGCGACGCCCGGGGCCAGGGACACGACGACGGTCACGGTGCCGTCCGCCTCGGCGGCGACGGGGGCGTCCGGCGCGCCCTTGGCCAGCGCGACGGGCTTGCCGTCGACCGTGGCCCGGACGTTACGGGAAGGGGTGAAGCCGAGGGCGCTCACCGCGAGGTCCGTCGTGCCGCGGTAGTTGATGTCGGCCACGGACGCGGTGACCGACGGGCCCTGGGCCTGCTCCTGCGGGGCCGGGGCCGGGGCCTCGGTGCTCGGAGCCGGGGCCGGCGCCGGCGCCGGGGGCGCGGACGGGTCCGGGACGGTGAACTCGACGAACTTCGACACGACCGGGCCGCCGTCGCTGCCGCCGAGGATCCTGATCCAGTGGGTGCCCGGGGTCAGGTCCGCCGGGAGCCGGATGGCCATGGTGAACGTGCCGTCGTCGCCCGGGAGGTTCTCGGGCTTCGTCCCGTAGTGGGCGGCCCGCTTCGCGACGAGGTCCGCGCCCTCCTGGTCCGTCGGGAGGGGGATGGCACCGTCGTCGAGCTTGACGGCGAGCTGGTACTGGTTGCCGTCACGCTTCTCGAAACCGGAGCCCTTGATCCTGACGATCCCGCCCGCCGGGACGGTCGGGGACCCGACGATCTGGAGCGTGCCCTGGCCGACTCCCGGACGCGGGGCGTCGGTCTGGGCGGAGGCGACGGGCAGGACCGAGTCGGACGACGGGGCGACGGTGAAGCCGGCGGCACCGACCGCGACGGCCGTGGCGCAGGCGATGATCCGGCGTCGCAGGAGTCCGGCCCCGCGAAGCCGTGGTGTGTGGGTCATGTGTGTTCTCTCTCTCGCGTGGTGACGCTCCCCACGGGCACCCCACACATGGGTGCCGACTGACGATAAGGGAAGCATTACCTGAGAGAGTAGACGGGGTACGGGACAAAGGCAACACCTCTGCAGCCCGCCCGGCCCCCGCGGCGGTCGGCGTCGGACCCCTCAGGCCCGGAAGATCACCCACCGCTGGATGATGAAGTTCAGCACCGTCGCCGTCCCCTGCGCGATGACGAAACTCACCGCCCGCACCCAGAAGTCCCCCAGCCCGTGCCCCTCCAACCACGGGATGGACACCTGGTACAACCCCCACTGCACGACGAAGGTCAGCAGGTAGGTGGCCATCGTCACGAGGAACCGGCGCACCGACGGCTCCGCCCGGAACGTCCACCGGCGGTTGATGAGGTACGCCGTCAACGTGCCGAGGATGAACCCGACGGCCTTCGACACCCCGTCGCCGACACCCAGGTGGTGCAGGAGGATCGTCGACCCGAAGTCCACCACCGCGGAGAACCCGCCGACGATGATGAACCGGACGAGCTGCTGGGCGAGCGGCAACGTCGGCGGGGCCGGGTCCGTGCCCGGCGCCGGGAGGACGACGTCCGCCGGCGGGTGTCCTGTGGGGTTCGCGCTCATCGTGCGTCTCGGTCCTTTCCGCTCTGCGGGCCGGTCACTCAGCGGGCCGGTCACCGGGGCATGGGTGCGCACGGGGCGTGCGCGGGGTACAGGTGCAGGTGCAGGGGGCACAGGTGCAGGAGGCACGGGTGGCCGGGGGCGCGCGACCCCGACGGGACCGCGCGGCAGGGTCAGCTCGCCGGGATCTCCGCGACACCGGCCTCCCGGCGGTGCTCCCGCACGGCCCGGAACGTCCACACCTTGTTCAACAGGAAATTCACGGGCAGTGCCGCGACGACGCCGATGAAATTACCCCAGTACGTGCGGGTACGCAGACCCGTCGAATTGTCGAAGACGTCCACGGGCAACGAGACCGGCGACTGCGTGTTCACCAACGCCCAGTGCACCGCCAACGTGATGATGAGACCACCGACGCCGACCAGCATGAACGGCACCAGTTCCCGGAACCAGTGGCTCTTCCCCGAGGTCCTGAACGTCCACCGGCGGTTGAGCATGAAATTCCACAGGTTCGCGACGACGAACGCCAGAACGGAGAACAGCATGTACCACCGGACGTGGAACTGCGTGCCGAACAGGTTCAGGGCCGCGGACTCCGCATCCACACCCCACCCCCATTCGGTGAGTTTCTTCACGGCCACGAACACGCCCTGGTTCACGACGAACCCGGACGCGCCGACGAGACCGAACTTCACGAACTGGCGGACGACCCGGCGGCTGCGCTCGGCGGCGAGCCGACGCCTCTCGACGGAACGCCAGCTCCCGGCCGCAGACGGGTCCCCCGTGGTGGCGGCAGCGGCGCCGGCGGACGGTGCGGAGTCCCGGCTGGCGGCCTGCTGCGTGGCGGAATCGGTCACGGACGTCGTCTCCTGTTCACTGTGGCTGTCCGCTACACCGTAGTTCGTATGCACCACGGACCGGAAACTCCGCGCCGCCGGGTGCGTCGCCGCGTGGGCCGCCGGGCGCGTCGCCGCGTGGGCCGCCGGGCGCCCGGCGGATGTCCGGCGGCGGTGGCCGCCGGCCGTGGCTGGCGCGCCGGGGCGGCGTCGTCACCTCCCCCGGTTCTGGAGCAGGTACCGGTAGATCTCCAGGCGGTCGACGACACTCCTCCGCGGCACGAGCGCCGAGGCCCCACCCGGCGCGCCCCCGCCGGGCCACCCGTCCGCCCCGCACACGGCCAGCAGCCGCCCGGTGCCCGCGGACAGGGCGCGGATCTCCGCGCTGTCCAGCGGGTCCCCCGACTGCCGACCCTCGGTCACCGGCAGCCCGGCGTCCGCGCGCGTGACCCCCAGCCCGACCATGACGGACTCGCTGACCTCGTCGACGATCTCCTGCTCGCACAGCGTCGACAACGCCATGATCCGCGACCACGCCGCCGCCCGGCCGGCGGCCGTCGTCTCGACGGGCACGTCCGCGAGCACCGACCGGATGTGCTCGCTGACCTGCGCGGGACGCTGCAGGTCGAGGGCCTGGAGCAGGGGGACGAACTCCATCAGGCCGTGGCCCTCGAGCAGGTCCCGGACCTCCGGCCGGACCGTCTGCATGACGTCCGCGCACCGGGCCTCCCCCGCGAGCGCGACGTTCACCGCCGCGATGTCCGGCGCCGCCGGGATGCCCAGCGGGTGCAGCGAGCCGATGATGTCCGTCAGGCTGTCGACGTACTCCCGGTCCACGTCCCAGCGCCCGGTCACCGCGTCCGTGCTGAGGTCCGGGACGAACTCCCCGCCGAGGCAGACCGCGTCCGGGGTCGAGGCGTCCCGCACGACGGCGCCCGTGACGTTGATGTAGATCTCGTAGCGCGCCGGCGGCCCGGCGGTCGTGTCCGCGGTGGCGGCGGGTCCGGTGGTGCCCGGCCCGGCCCCCTCCCCGGCCGCGGCGTCCCCCTCCCCGGCCGGGTCCGCCTCCCTGACCTGCAGCACCCCGGCCCCGTCGGCACCCAGGGCGTCGGCGACGGTCGTGTCCGGCGAGACCTTCCCCGGACCGTAGATCAGCACCCGGCCGCCAGGGGACGTCCACAGGGTCCACTGCGCGGTGGTGGCGTCGTCCCCGTCCTGCACCCCCGGCCAGCGGAAACTCGTGAGCACCGCGCGGCACATGTCCGCGACCGACGCCGCGCCGTCGATGCCGACCGTGCGCGAGAAGTGCCCCACCCCCCGGTGGAAATGCTCCGCGAGCAGCAGCAACGTCGCCCGGGACGGGTCCTCGACGTCGCGGGTGCGCATACTCAGCGGCAGGGCGGGCCGGGCCGGCGCGGGGGCGGTCGTCCGGGCGAGGGCCTGGGGGGCGGTGCCGTCGCCCCGGGGTGACCGACGGCCGGCGGCGGGACGGCCGGGGGTGGGCTCCCCCGGGGCGGGACGGTCGGGGGTGGGGTGGCCGGCGGCGGGGTGGCCGTGGGTCGGGTGGCCGGCGGTCGGGCGGCCGGGTGGGGTCCGGCGGTCCGGCGACTGTCCCGCGCGCCCGTCGCGGTCGGCCCACGGCACGTCAGCGGGGGTTCCGGACCCGGTCGACGGGCCTGTTCCGGCGACGACGCGGAGTCCGGGTCGTCGACCGTCCCCGGGGACGTGCTGAGCACTCATGGGACCCAGGGTAGACACGGTCCATCGCGAGTGCAGCAGTCAAGGGCGGGCCGTTGATCCCGCCGATCCGCCTCCCCCGGGCGCGCCCCGGGCCGCCGCGGGTCAGTGCACCGTCGCGCCGTCCCGGTCGACGAGGGGCAGCGGCCGGGCGTCGCCCCCGAGCCGCCGGACCCGCAGCTTCTCGTTCTGGTTCCACGCGCGCACGAGCCCGCGGACCCCCCGCGCCCACGCCATCGCCTCGACGACGGCGGCGGTCGCGTCCTCGTCCAGCCCCTCCGGTGCGCGCCCGGACAGCGGCGTGAGCTCGAGGGTCTCCCACGCAGGCTGGCGCGCCCCGGTCCCGCCCGCCCGGATCGCCTCGCGGGTGCGCTCGAGGTCCCGGTGGAGGTTCCCGACGGTCGCCTCCGCGTCCACCAGCGGGACGCCGAGGTCGGCGGGGAGGTCGGGCTCGCCGACGACGAACACGGGTCGGGCGAGGAGGAGGCGGAGCACGGCGTCGTGATCCCCCCTCTCCGGGATCCACTCCGCACCGGCGGCGAACCCGGTGACGCCGTCCGACGTGACGAGCCAGGCACCGCTGAAGTCGCCGAGCAGCACCCTCGGGTCCGTCTCGACCTGCCACACGGCGACGGTGGATCCGCGGCCGGCGGCCACGAGCACCGGGTCGAACTGGGGCGTGGTCGTCGCGTCCGGTGTGGTCGCGTCGGCGGGCGTCGTGGCCTCAGCGGGCGTGGTCGCGTCCGGTGCGGTCCCGGCGGCCGTCGTGGCGTCAGTGGCCGTCGTGGCGTCCGGCGTGGTCGGGGAGTCAGCCATGGTCAGCACGATACCGGAGGGGGCGGCGCTAGACTGGCCGCCATGTTTGAGCGCATTCTCGGCGGCACCGGCTCCGAACCCCGCGACCCCGGTAAGAAGCGGATGAGGAAGAGCCTGTCGTCGCGGGATGTCGGCCGCGGCGCGGGGGAGAAGGGGTCCGACGTCCCGACGAGCACCCTCGGCGGCGTCGACCGGGACGAGGTGTACGAGGCGGCCGAGCACACGACCGCTCCCCTCGACCCGTTCATGACCCGCCTCATGGCCCAGGAGCTGCCGATCATGGACTCGACGAGCCGTCAGCGCGTGAACACGATCCTCCGCGAGTGGGAGGGACCGCAGATCACGGACCCGGCGGACCTGCCGGAGGAGATCCGGCGGATCATGGACCTCTGACCGCCCACCCGGCGTGACCCGGCGCGCACCGGCGGGCCCGGCGGAGCGCACCCGCCCCCATGAACCGGTGGTCCCGGCGGAGCGCACCCGCCCCGCCGGCACCCGGCACCCCCCTGTCCGACAACCGGTGCCCTACCCCTCCCGGAGCGCGAGAAGTGTCCGGTGGAACGCGGCGGCGGCCTCGGGTTCGTCCCGGTAGACGCCGGTCAGCCGGTCGAGTTCCCGCAGGACACCGTCGGCGATGTACGTGTTCCCGTCGGCGGCGGCCCGGTGGTAGGTCTCGGCGTACGTCCGGCAGGAGCGGTCGATGTCGTCGAGCATCTGGGCGGTGAACCCCTCGGAGAACATCACCCAGTGGAGCAGCCGGTGCGCCTCCTCCCGGTCGTGGGCGGTGGCCCGGGGGTCGCGGAGGATGTCCTCCGCGGTGGGGGTGACGAGGCCGCGCCGCCACCGGGCGATCTCGTCCGCCTCGCGGGACAGGGACGCGTCCATGAGCTCGTTGAGCAGCTTCTCGGACTCCTCGTTGATCTCGTCGAGAGTGGCGACGTCCGGGCTGGTGTCCCGGTACCGTTCGGCGGCCGAGCGCATCGTCGCGGAGAAGTTGGACCACAGCACCGCCCACCGGCCCTCGGGGTCGTAGAGCCCGGCCAGCGCCGCATGGATGCTCGCGTGGACGGAGTACACGGCGATGAGCCATTCATGGTGGGGCTGGTCGGGGAACCCCCAGCCCATGAGCTCGACGGCCAGGTCCCACGCCTCGTTGTCGATCCCGGCGGTGACCAGGGCCTTCAGCTCGTTGGAACGGGCCTCGGCGATGATCTGCGGGTCCCCGGTCGCCACGGCGAGCCCGGCGGCCTTCCGGCCGCTCGCCGCCGCGCAGACAACGCTGTCCAGGGCGCCGTACGCCCGGGAGAGCATGACCGCGTGCTCCGCCTGGACCGCCCGGAGGGTCTCCCGGCGGGCGTCGTCGTCGGGGGCGTCGCCGAGGAGGCGCAGCCGCCGGTCGACAAGGGCGAGGTAACGCCAGGTGATCCCCACCGCGTCGAGCACGCGGTGGCGCCGCGCGGCCCACCGGGCGCCGATGTCGAGGCGCGTGAGGTCCACGACGCCCAGCGGCCATCCGAGCAGCGCGTCGGTGAACATGCCCGTCAGCGCGTCCGTGAGCTGCGGGTCCTGGCCCGCGGGCGGCTCGTCGACGATGAGCGACAGCCGGTGGAGGGCGAACCGCGGGGCACAGCGCATGACGATCGGCAGGGCGCGCACGGCGAAGGCGACGGTCTCCGCGGACGCGGGGACCACCCGCTCCGTCCCGGCTCCCGTGCCCTCCATGGCGGGGAAGCGGGTGCACAGGAGGATGTACACCTCCGCGAGCGGCTTGGCCGGCTCCGGGAGGGCACGCCACCGGTCGGCGATGTCGGAGAGCGCGGCCGCCCGGTCCGCGGGCGTGGCCGCGGCCCCGGGGAACCTCGTCACCGCGTCGCAGAGTGTGAGGAAGCCTGCGAGTCCGGCGACGGCGCCGGCCGCCTCCTCCGGGGTCGCCCCGGGCGCGCCGGCGTCGCGCCGGTCCCGGCCGGCCTGCGGGTGCATCTGGTGGAGGATCGCCGAGGCGACGTCGTGGTCGTCGAGCGTCGTGTCGGTGAGCATGGCCTGCCACTCGTCCGGGTCGACGACGTCGGGTTTCCGGTGTCGGCCCCCGGCGGCCGTGGCGTCGGCCCCCTGCGCCGCGACCCCGGCGGTGACGTCGCCGGCCGCCCACATCGTCGTCTCCGTCGACTCCCCCACCCCGGTCGCCCCGGTCACCGCGGACCCGGCCCCGTGACCGGCCCCGATCCCGCCCGGCGCGCCGGAGAGCTCCTGCACCGCCTCGAGGACCGGGTCGACGTCGAACGTCCCGGACGTGACGACCCGGTCGACGACCAGCACCGCGGACTCCCACGTGCCCGGCAGGGCCCGCGCCCGGACGCGCGCGAGGGCCGCCGCGGCCCGGTCGTCGTCCCCGGCGATCCGGAAGCACATCAGCGCGGCCGGGAGGTCGGCGTCGGCGATCGCGTCGACGTCCACCGGCTCACCGTCCCGGGCCGCGTCCGGCGGGACGGTGAACGACTCCGCGGTGAACCCGGCCGGGCAGGCGGTCGTCAGGGCGGGGATCCGGTCCAGCCGCAGCTGGGCGACGTGGTCCGCCGCCAGGGGCGGGACCGGCCACGTGCGCGGCGCGGTGCGGTGGGCGTCGGTGCCGTTGCGCCGGTCGAGCGCCTCCCGGCGGGCGTCGCACCGGCTGGTGACCACGTGGTGCAGGTCGGCGACCGTGGGGTCGACGCGCCCGATGACCCCCTCGAACTCGGGCAGCCCGAGGCGCGGCAGCCGCACGTCCCCGGCGCCCGCGGCGACGGCCGACACGAGCACGGGTTCCAGCAGCGCGTCGACGTCCACGACGCGCCGGTCGGGGTCGAGCAGCATGAGGGGCAGGAGCCGCTCGACGAGGGAGAGTGCGACGTCGACGTCGACGGCCTGGGCGAGGTACGCCGCGGCCCCCGCCACCACCGCGGTCCTGCCGGGGTCGCCGAGCTCGAACGTCAGCATCCGCCCGACCCGCTGCGCGGTGAGCTCGGCGGGGACGGTCGCGGCCGTCGCCCGGAGCATCGGGGCCGTGAGGCACCCCGGCCAGTCGCCGACGGAGGGCATCGCCTCCGCGTACGCCACGAGTTCCGCGACCCGGTCACCGTCGCCCGCCCGGAGCGCGAGGTCGGTGCGGGAGGCGACCTCGCGGTACCGGCGGATCACGGACGCCACCGGGGCCTGCGGGCTGATGTCGAGGTCGCTCGTCAGCTCCCGGGCGGCGGCCAGGCGCGTCGCCTCGGGGATCCTGCCGAGGGCGGTGAGCAGGGACACCCGTCGCCCGGTGAGCTCGTCCGGGGACACCCCGAGGTGCCGCAGCGCGTTCTCACCGTCCTCGAGCAGCCGCTCCGCCTCCTCGAGGGGGTAGGAGGGGTCGGCCGCCGCGGCGTGGGCCAGGTCGTCCCACACCGAGTGGTACAGGTGGGGCAGAGGTTCGCCGTCGCCGTCCACCGGACTGTCGGTGACGGAGGTCCGGCCGCCGGTGGCGAGCGCGTCGTGGTGCGCGGGGAAGGTCCCGGGATTCCCGACGTACGCCTCCCACAGCCGGTACAGGAGCCCCACGGCCTCCCGGTCCCCGACGGACACGAGGAGCGTGAGACGCGTGAGGTCGATGCGGTACGCGAGGCCATGATGCCCGCCGTCGAGCGCCCGGGCGGACAGGTCACGCAGCTCACCGGCGAGGGCGGTCGCGCCGACCCCGGTGAGCCGGCCCGTCAGCACCGCCGCCGCGTACGTCCTCACGGACACGGCCTCGGCGACGGCCCGCCAGCGCGCGACGATGTCCTCCGCCCCCGGCGTGGACCACGGTTCCGCGCCGGCCCCACCGCGCCCGCGCCCGCGGTCACCGACCTGTGCGCCGCCACGGGGTGCGTCGTCCCCCTCCGCGCCCCTGGCGCGGCGACCCCGCCCGAACCATCCGAAACCTGCCATCACCGGCACTCCTTCCGCACCACAACCTCCGCAGTGCTTCACCAATCATGCACGGCCCGACCCTCTACCGCACCCCTGCTGCACCTTTTTTCCGGAATCTGTGGACACCCCGGCCACCCCACGCCCCCGACCACCACACCTGTGGACACCCCCGGCCCGCCCCGCACCCGTCGCCACCGCCCCTGTGGACAACCGCCGGCACCCGGCGGGACGGCCCCGGCCACCCTGCGGATTGTCCGCGAACTCACAGTCGACCCCACGGTGGCACTCACGGGTGAGTGTCCGACCCGGCGGTAGGGTGGACCGAGTACCGAAACCCTGCCGACCCTCCCGACGGAGACACGTAACGATGGACTTGCAGACAACCACCCGCACCCTCACCGGCTGGGGCCGCACGGCCCCGTCGACCGCGGAGGTGCTCCGGACCCGGGACACCGACGTCATCGCCCGCGCCGTGGCACAGGTCGCGGACAGCAACGCGGACAAGCCCGCCCACCTCACCCGGGGCGTCATCGCCCGCGGCATGGGCCGGTCGTACGGGGACCCGGCGATGAACGGTGGCGGTCTCGTCGTCGACATGCAGGACCTCAACCGGATCCACAGCATCGACCCGGACACCGCCCTCGTCGACGTCGACGCCGGGGTGACCCTCGACCAGCTCATGAAGGCCGCCCTCCCCCACGGGCTGTGGGTGCCCGTGCTGCCGGGCACGCGCCAGGTGACCATCGGCGGGGCGATCGGCCCGGACATCCACGGCAAGAACCACCACTCCGCCGGGTCGTTCGGCAACCACGTCGCCTCGATGGAGCTCCTCGTCGCCGACGGGCGCATCCTCCACCTCGAACCCGAGGGCTCCCCCGACGACCCGACGGGCGAGCTGTTCTGGGCGACCGTCGGCGGCATGGGCCTCACCGGCATCATCCTCCGCGCGACGATCCGCATGACCCGCACGGAGACCGCCTACTTCATCGCCGACGGCGACCTCACCCGCGACCTCGACGAGACGATCGCCTTCCACTCCGACGGCTCCGAGGTCAACTACACCTATTCCTCCGCCTGGTTCGACGCGATCTCCGCACCCCCGAAGCTCGGCCGCGCCGCGATCTCCCGTGGGTCCCTGGCGACGCTGGACCAGCTGAAGGAACTCGCGCCGAAGCTGGCGAAGGACCCGCTGAAGTTCAACGCACCGCAGCTCATGACGGTGCCGGACATCTTCCCCAGCTTCACGATGAACAAGCTGTCCATGATCGCCGTCGGTGAACTGTGGTGGCTGAAGTCCGGCGAGTACCGCAACGCCGTCCAGAACCTCACGCAGTTCTACCAGCCGCTCGACCTCATCGGGGAGTGGAACCGGGGCTACGGGCCGAAGGGTTTCCTCCAGTACCAGTTCGTCGTCCCCACCGAGGCCGTGGAGCCGTTCAAGGAGATCATCCGGGACATCCAGCGGTCCGGCCACTACTCCGCCCTCAACGTGTTCAAGCTCTTCGGCGAGGGCAACCGGGCGCCGCTGTCCTACCCGATGCCCGGGTGGAACGTGTGCGTGGACTTCCCGATCAAGAAGGGCCTCGGCGCGTTCCTCGACGAGCTCGACAAGCGCGTCATGGAGTTCGGCGGCCGGCTGTACCTGGCGAAGGAGTCCCGCACGTCGGCGGAGAACTTCCACCGCATGTACCCGGGCCTGGAGGGCTGGCTGCGGACCCGACGGGAGATCGACCCGACCGGGGTGTTCGCCTCGGACATGTCCCGCCGCCTCGAGCTGAACTGACCCGCCGGGGGCGCCGTGCCGACCGGTGCCCCGACCGGCCGGCGCCGCCGGCCCCCGCCGGCGCCCCGACCCCCGTCACCTGACCTGCCCGACCCTCCCCGCCCATCCCCTGAAAGGCCATCCATGATCAACGCAGTCGGAAAGCCCCAGTCCATCCTCCTTCTCGGCGGTGCGTCCGACATGGGCCTCGCCGTCGTCGAGGAGTTCCTCTCCCGCGGCCCGGCCCGCGTCGTCCTCGCCGCGCGCGGCGGGGAGGACCTCGTCGCCGCCGAGCGCCGGGTCACCGCCGCCGGCGCGTCCTCCGTCGAGACCGTCCAGTTCGACGCCGTGGACTTCGACTCCCACCCCGCCGTCTTCGACGAGATCTGGGCCGGCGGGGACATCGACCTCGCCATCGTCGCGTTCGGCGTCCTCGGCGACAACGAGCAGCAGTGGCACGACCAGCGCCAGGCGGTCCTCGCCGCGCAGGTCAACTACACCGGCGCGGTGTCGGTCGGTGTGCTCCTCGCGGAGCGCATGACGGCGCAGGGCCACGGGCAGATCGTGGCGTTCTCCTCCGTCGCCGGCGAGATGGTCCGCCGCTCCAACTTCGTCTACGGCTCCACGAAGGCCGGGCTGGACGGCTTCTACCGGATGCTCGGTGAGGCGCTGCGCGGGACCGGTGTGAATGTGCTGGTGGTCCGCCCCGGCCAGGTCCGCACGAACATGACCCGGGGTCTCGACGACGCGCCTCTGACGGTGGACAAGTCCGTCGCCGCGAAGGCCGTGGCGGCCGGCGTGGACAACCGGAAGCCCGTGATCTGGGTCCACCCGCTGTTCCGGCCGATCATGATGATCCTCAAGAACCTCCCCCAGGCGGTCGTCCGCCGGCTGCCGCTGTAACCCGCGGGCGGTCCCGTGCGCGGTTGTTCCGCGGGCCGCCGCTGTCGCAGCCGTTCCACCGCGCGATCGTCCGCGCGCCGCCGTGACCCCGGGCGCTGCCCCGGGCGGTCCCGCGCGCGGCGGCCCCGGAAGGTGCTCACCTACGATCAGTGGCATGACCGCATCAGACGACACCGCGCCGACCGCCTCCGCCCGCCCGACCCCGGGCCCCCTCCCGGACCCGATCCTCGACCGGGCGACCGCGGGCCGGCTCATCGACTCCGCCCGCATCCGACACGGCCTGACGTGGCGTGACATCGCGGCCGCCGTCGACCGCCCGCTCGTGTGGACGACGTCGGCGTGCCTCGGCAGTTTCCCGGTCGAGCCCGCGGTCGCGGACCGGATCTGCGCGCTGCTCGAGCTCCCCCCGGAGGTCGCGGAGTCCCTCCGGACCCAGCCGACCCGCGTCCGCGACGACGCGCTCCTCACCGACCCCACGGTCTACCGCCTCACCGAGGCGATCCAGGTCCACGGCGCGGCGATCAAGGCGCTCATCCACGAGGAGTTCGGCGACGGGATCATGTCCGCCATCAACTTCACCCTCGACATCGACCGCCGGGAGGACCCGGACGGCGACCGGGTGGTCATCACCATGGACGGGAAGTTCCTCGACTACCGCTGGTAATCCCCCCGGCATTGCGCCTGACCGGGGCAGACCCGAACCCCGGCACTGCCGGCCCGGGCCCCCGTCAGCCCGGGCCCGAGCCGCCCCCGTCACCCCGGGCCCGGCACACCGATCCCGGCACACCGAACCCGGGCACCCCGCCCCCCACAGCGCCGGCATTCCCCCGAGCGGACCCCCGGCAGTTACACGGGCTCGGCGACCGTGATGATGTTGTCCGCGTAGCCGAGCTGCCCGCCGACGAAATCGCCGCCGCAGGTGATGAGCACGACCTTGTTGGGCCCGGAGGCGTCGTTGACGACATCCGGCAGCGGCGCCCCCTTCGCGAGCCGGTACGGCGCCTGAGTGACACGGAACGCCTTATCCTGGCCGTCCATCGTGATATGAAATTCCTCGCCGGTGGTCATCGTCGTGAATTCTTGGGCGAATCCCATTCCCTGACCCTCGTAGTTGATGTGGCCGGTGATCACCGTGGATCCCGCGGCACCCTCCTGACCCGGCACCGCGGACGCCGAGTACCAGCCCAGCCGCTGGACGTCGAGCGGCGGGATGAGCATGCCGGTGTCGGTGAGCTGGATCGGGTCGACGGGGGCGGTGTCCGCGCCGACGGTCAGCGCCATGCCCTCGATGCCCCGGGGGTCGCCGGGCGCGGCGTCGAGGGGGTGCTGCTGGAGCCCGCCCTGGTCGTCGACGTAGGGCGCCTCGGACGTTGCGGTGGGCTGGCTGGCCTGGGGCGACGTACCCTCCCCGGAGTTGTCCCCGTCCCCGGAGGCGAACCGCAGCAGCACGACGGCGACGATGACGATCACCGCGATGACCGCGACGACGGCGACGGCGGTGCCGACGCGGCGGCCTGACCGCGCCGGCGTCGTCCCGGTGGCGCCGGCCTGCGCGTCCGGCGTCTCACCGGTGGCGCCGGCCCGGTCAGCCGGAACCGACCCGGATGCGGGGTTCCGGTCGTCCGGCGACTCGCCGGGGCTCGAGGGGGTGGTGTTGTTCTGCACTGTCAATCTCCTGATTTCTCGGCTACCGCTGACTTTTCCACATCTGCCAGGGAGACACGTATTCCGTCACCTCTGCTGTACCACAACGCTGCTCTGATGTGACACGCGTGTATGACGTTTGTCCGGCGTCCGGTCCATGACCGGGGACCCCCAACCACCCCGACCACCGACCGCACACCGGCCAACCCCCCGGACACGGCTCCGCCCCACCTGCCACCACACACACGGCAGCAAGCGGGGCGGACAACCAGTCACACGCTCACATCACACGCGAACTCAGATGAACAACGGCATACCCGCATCCAGATGAGCCGCACCCGACGGGATGGAACGAATCTCCTGACGACCGGCATCCGCAGGCAGCGGCGCACCACTGTCCGGAACACCACCCTGCTCAAGAACCGTCACACCCTCATCCGGCGTGACCTGATCATCACCCGGACCATTCGGCCCCGGCTGATCATGATCCGTCACCGTCTGATCAGCATCAGTGATGTCATGATGCGTCGCCACAACAGCACCCGACGCATCCTTCAACGTCTCGAACGCAACCTGCTCGGAACACCCGGCATCAGTCACAGAAATCGGGACGTTGACCTTCCCGTCAGCCTGATTCGGAACGAACTCCACCGTCGACCGCGCCTGCGTCGGCTGACCATCAGCCTTGCACACCAGGTTCGCCTCCAGGGTGTACTTCTTACCCGGCTGCAGACCCGTGAACCGCACCTGGTCAACCACAACCGCACCCTCAACCAACGGACCGTTGTCCTTGATCTCCGCGTGCGTCGAAATCGACGGCTGACCGCCACGACCCTGACCAGCCGGAACACCCGGCTTACCGGCAGCCGGCGTGACCTGCTGCTCAGAACTCGGCTTCGACTCACCCGACGTCACCGTCTGGTTGTCGTCGTTGATGTCCTTGTGCTCAGCGATCTGATTGTCGTCACTGACATCATCCGGAGTGTCACCACCCTGCGGATTCTGCTTACCCTGCGCATCGACATCAGTCGACGTCAAGGACTCGAACGCCACAGCAGACGCCACCGGCTCAGTCACCGACTCATCCACCGTGATCGGAACAACCACAGAACCATTCGACGTCGTCGGAATGAAACTGGTCGAACCATGACCCAGAACCGTCGTACCGTCCTTCTTGTCCATCAACTGGGCAGTCAGGGTGTACCGCGTGTTCGGAACCAGATCCTCGAACATCACCGTGTCATTGATCTTCGTCCCGGCGACGATCTCCTTCTTGTTCTCGAACTTCGCCTCAGTCGCGATCTTCGGATGGCGCTCAGCAGCACTGTCCGACGTCACCGTCTGCTTCTGATCAGTGATGTCACGGTGCTTGGCAACCTGATTATCGTCCTTGGTCTCCGGGGTCTTGTCGCCCTTGACGTCATCCTTACCCTCAGCATCAACCTGAGTCGAGGTCAACGTCTCAAACGCCACCGCAGCCGGAACAACCTCAGTCACCGAATCATCAACCGTGATCGGAACAACCACAGAACCATCCGTCGACTCCGGCGTGAACGTCACAGACCCGTGGCCGACAACCGTCGTACCGTCCTTCTTGTCCATCAGCTCAGCAGTCAACGTGTACTGCTTACCCGGAATCAGGTTCGTGTACGTCACCGTGTCATTGACCACAGTGCCCGCAACGATCTCCTTCTTGTCCGCGAACTTCGCCTCCGTCTGAATCTTCGGAGTGACCTCCGACACCGGCAGCTCAGGCTTCGCAGACTCCGTCGGAGCCAACTTCTTCGTCGAAATCGGAGCCTCAGACGACTCCGACGGCACCTCAGACGTCGTCGTGGCCGGAGCCTCAGACGTCGTCGTCGGCACCTCAGACGTCGTGGCCGGCGCCTCAGACGTCGTGGTCGGTGCCTCGGACGTGGTCGTCGGGGCAGCAGACTCCGTCGGCTGATCCTCAGACGTCACCGTCTGATTCTCATCGTTGATGTCCTTGTGGTCAGCAACCTGGTTGTCATCCGAGGTCGTCTCCGGGGTGTCGCCACCCTTCGGGCTGTCCTCACCCTTGGCGTTGACCTCAGTAGAGCTCAGCTCCTCGAAGGCGACAGCAGCCTTCACCGGCTCCGACACGGACTGGTCGACCGTGATCGGGACAACAACCTCACCGTTGGCCTCGGACGGGGTGAACTCCTTGGTGCCCTTACCGAGGACCTTCGACTCGTCGGACTTGTCGACCAGCGACGCCGACAGGGTGTACTTCTTCCCCGGCACCAGGTCCTTGTACGTCACCGTGTCATTCACCGTGGCACCGGCGACAACAGCCTTCTTGCCGTCCAGCTTCGCCTGCGTGGCGATCTTCGGGTGCTTCGGCTCAGGCTTCGGCTGCTGCGCCGGGACCTCAGAGGTCGTCGCAGGAGCCGGCTCGGTCGTCGTCGGAGCCGCAGACGTCGTCGTCGGCGCCTCGGACGTGGTCGTCGGGGTCTCCGAGGTCGTCGTCGGGGTCTCCGACGGCTTGTCCTCCGGGATATCCAGACCCGGCTGATCGACCGGAATGATGCGCTGATTTCCGCCCTGGCCGGTCATCCACAGCTTCTCGATCGAGTAGTCGTTCGGCGGGATGACCGTGATGAACTCGTTCGGGCCGGACGTCGGGATCGGGTGATCCGAGTTGCCGGTGTACTCAAGGTACGGGTTGTTGTTGGCGTCCCGCAGCGCGAAGCCCGTGAGCTTCTCGAAGAACTCGGGGAACCCGGGGTCGTTCTGCAGCTGCTTGGACATCTCCGTGCCGAACCGCTGACGCGAGGACGTCAGGAGCGTCTGCAGCGCGACGTTGAGACGGAAAGCCTCGTCCGTGACGCTCCTGGGGCGCACACCGGACTTGTACTGCTTGATGAGCTCCTTGATGATGTACACCGCAGCATCCTTGCGGTGACCTTCCAGCGCGACCGGGGTGATCGGCTGGACCTTGTGGTCCGGACCGAGCTTCCCGTTCTCAGCCGTCATCAGCGGGGCGACGTGAGTCAACTTCTGCGGCGTCGTGTACTTGTTCGGCGCCTTGGACGGCTCAGGCACGCCGAGGTCGATGCACCAGCCGTAGCCCAGCTTGTCGTTGATGCTGATGACGCCACCGTCACCGAAAACTGTTCCGTGAGGAATGTTCGGGAAGGCCGGCTCGATATTCACCGTATCGTCGGATCCGGTGCTGGGGTCCGCGTGCGCAGACCCGTGTGGGACCACGATCGCCCACACCATGACGACGGCCACAGCGGCGAGCAGGGATAAGACCCTCCTCGCCGCCTGGCCTCTTAAGTTAAGTTCCATCTTTTCCCCTCTGAAGGTCAAGAGTACGAAGACACGTGCACAATGCCCATAATTACAATCCGCGCAGGCGGCTCACGTTTCCTCCGCTGCGGACCAATTAGGGTCAGCTCAGCCTGCTGGTGTGCCAGGTTGTGTGCTTCAGATTGCTAAGGGCCAAGGCGACGCTACCACCCAGTAGCACGACTGCTCCAGTCGAGTTTTACAGGCATTATGCTGCGCATCGACCTTCATTGAAGCCGCAGCGTATGCCGTTGGGCCCGGTGCCGCCGGCCGCGGCGAGCAGCGCGAACAGGTTCGTCGAATAGAAAATTGCCGCTTCAGACCTACCCCGCCTTCAGCCTCCTTATACGCAGCTTAAGCGTGCTGACCTCACGATTGAACGTGCGTCACGCGCGCTTTACCCGTGGATTTGGCCCGTGCACGCATTTCGTAACCGATAGCTTCACGCCCGCCACGCAGGACTGCCCGATATGCGAAAGTATACGTTCATCGATACTTTCGAAATATTGGGGTCTGCTCATCGGGACTTTAGTTTT
Source organism: Corynebacterium bovis DSM 20582 = CIP 54.80 (assembly GCF_030408615.1). NCBI lineage: Bacteria > Bacillati > Actinomycetota > Actinomycetes > Mycobacteriales > Corynebacteriaceae > Corynebacterium > Corynebacterium bovis. The sequence continues at coordinate 2,536,064 of NZ_CP047187.1, forward strand.
TACAAATCCTCCCCCGGCCGGGGGTACGCAATACGTGCATTTCCCACCCATTGTCAGCCACCCTCCCCGCGGCGCCTCCTACCGGAGCGGCGGGGCGCCCGTCACTGCCGCACAATGCCGCCCCTTCGCCCGGCCCCCATGCCTACCTGCACCAATCGGACGTCGCGCCGTGTGATCGCCTCTATTTTGGCCAGAGAGCCGCGCACTGACGCTCTGTCACTGTGACGCCTTTCGTACTACTCATGGGACCGTCCTGATCGACCGTCTCACGGGTCCGGGACCGAATTCTGGCCCTCATCTCCGTTGCCCGCCCGACCCGGCCCGCAGTATTCTGCCCCGCATGACAAAGACCTCTCTTCTCCGCCGGGCTGTCTCGGCCAGCCTCGCCACTGCCGCCATCACCGGCGGACTGTCCGTCATCTCCACCGGAACGGCCACCGCCGCGGTAAGCCACGAGCAGTGTGTCGCGGCGACAGCCGCCGCCGAGGCCGGCCGCCCGATCGAGAACGTCGAGGCATTTCGCCTTCCGCGGACCTTCATCAACAAGGACCATGAGCTGCGCATCTACTTCAAGGGGGAGAACCCCAACCCGGCGGCGGTCACCAAGGCCGTCAACGACTGGAACACGGCACTGAAGGGCCGGGTCACCCTCCGCATGGTGACGGACCCCTCTGAAGCCGACGTCACCATGGTGAACGATCCCGGCCCGCTGAGCTGGTACGCCGGTCGGCTGGACATCCGGACGGGTCTCATCGAGGTCTACCTGTCGCGACTGCGCGGTGAGAGCGCGCCCAAGGTCGTGGCGCACGAGCTCGGCCACGCCCTGGGCTCCATCGACACCGGCTGTGTGAGCACCCTCATGAGCGGCCAGCCGGACAGCGCTCCGGCCTACACCCCGACCCCGCTCGACGTCGCCATCATCCTCCAGGGCCGGTACTGACCCGCCCCGGTCACCGGTCCCCCGCGCCGTCCCCGCAGGTCACCCCGCCCGGTCGGTCACAGGTCACCCCCCCCCGCCAGGTCACTCCCCCATCGGTCCCCCGCCCCCAGGCCCCCCGCCCCGGTCAGTCCCCCACCCGGTCGGCGTCGCGCCGGTGGTCGACGACGTCGAGCCGCAGCACGACCGTCGCGACGAGCAGCGCGACGGACACGACAGCCGCGGTGATGAACGCGACATGGATGCCGGCGCTGAGCGTCTCCCGCGGCCCGGCCCCGGGCCCGGCGGCGAGGGCCGACCCGATGCCCATGACGGCCACGAGCACGGTCGCCCCGGCAGCCCCGGCGACCTGCTGGAACGTGTTGACGATGGCGCTGCCGTGGGAGGCGATCCGCTCCGGCACGGCGGCGAGCGCGTTCGACATGAGCGGGGTCATGACGAGCCCCACGCCGAGGTTGAGGATGACGGTCACGCCGGTGAGGTACCAGGCGGAGGTGCTCTCCGTCATGAGGGCCAGCCCGACCATCGCGACCGTCAGGCACGCCGCCCCCGGGATGATGAGCGGGCGGGTGCCCCGGACGTCGAAGGCGCGCCCGACCAGCGGACCGGTGACGGCCATGACCACCCCGCCGGGCAGCGTCGTCAACCCTGTCGTGAACTGCGACAACCCCATGACATCCTGGGCGAACAGCGGCATGAGGATGATGAACCCGAAGAGCATGCCGAAGGCCAGCAGGAGCAGCACGAGCGAGAGGACGAACTCGCGGATGCGCATCGGTTCGAGGTTGAGCAACGGCGACCGGCCGCCGCGGCGGAGGCGCTCCTGCCGTCGGACGAACACGGCGAGCACGACGAGCCCGACGACCAGGCTCCCGACCGGCACGAACGGCGCCGCCCCCTGCGCGATCTCCCCGAGCCCGGACAGCCCGTAGAGCGCGGCGGCGAAGCCCACGGCGGAGAGCCCGACCGACGGCACGTCGAGAACCGGTCGCCCGGCCTGGCCCACGTTCTTCACGAGCACGGCCCCGACGACGAGCATGATGACGATGAGCGGCGTCATGACGCCGAAGATCCACCGCCACCCGAGGCCCTCGAGGATGAGCCCGGAGACCGTCGGCCCGAGCGCGGGCGCGGCGGCGATGACGACGGACATGAGGCCGAAGACCGAGCCGCGGCGTTCCATCGGCACGAGCTCGATGATCGTCGTCATGAGCAGCGGCATGACCAGCGCCGTGCCGACGGCCTGCACGATCCGGCCCAGGAGCAGCACCGCGAAGACGGGCGCGAACGCCGCGACGAGCGTGCCGGCGAGGAAGATCGTCAGCGCGGCGATGTACACCGCGCGGGTGCTGAACCGCTGCAGGATCCACCCGGTGAGCGGGATGACCACCGCGGTCGTCACCATGAAGCCGGTCGTGAGCCACTGGGCCGCCCCGGGGGTGACCGCGAACTGGTCCATGATGACGGGCATCGCGACGGAGAGGGTGGTCTCGTTGAGGATGACGACGAAGGCCGCCGCGACGAGGATGCCGATGAGCAGGCGCGTGGCGGGGGGCATGGGCGGGACGTCCCCCGGGGAGGCCGGCCGGGCGGCGGGCGCCCCGGCGTCCGGGGTGGTGGTCGGGCCGCGGTCGTGGTCGGGCGTGGGCACTGCTGTTCCTCCGGTGGTCGGACGGTCGCGTGGGGGCCGGCCCCGGGGAACGGGGCACGCCTCCGACGGGCCGACGCGGCGTGGCCGGGAGGGGGTCCGCGGCCGTCAGAGGCTGATCCGGCACGAACCGCCAACGGTACCGGCAGCGCGGTGGGTGCTGCAATTCCGTGCACCGCGCCCGGCCCGGCCCCGCCCGCCCGGCCCACTCCCGGCCGCCCGCGCCAGCCCAGCCCCGCCCGGCCCCGCGGTGTGGCTAAGTTTTTTGCACGAATCAGGCCCAAAACGTGCAAAACCTTAGCCACACCGGCGGGCCACCGGTGACCCACCGGCGCACCACCGCTGGACAACCGCCGCCGACCCGCACGCCAACCCTCCCCACCCCGACCCGCGGCGACGACCCGCGGCGGCGACCCGCGCGGCCCACGTACGGTGGGGGCATGGACGTTGCATGTTACGCGGCCCCGGCCGCCGGAGCCCCCCTGGAGAAGAGCACCCTCACCCGTCGTGAGCTGCGACCGGACGACTGTCTGCTCGCGATCCGCTGGGCGGGGATCTGCCACTCGGACATCCACACGGTCAACGGCGACTGGCCCCACGACAACTTCCCGATGACCCCGGGCCACGAGATCGTCGGCGAGATCCTCGAGGTCGGCCCGGAGGTCACCCGGTTCTCCCCCGGTGACGTCGTCGGCATCGGCTGCCTGGTCGACTCGTGCGGGGAGTGCACCCCGTGCTCGGAGGGGTTCGAGAACTACTGCGAGAACGGCGCGACCGGCACGTACAACGGGGTCGACCGGCACGACGGGTCGATCACCCAGGGCGGTTACTCCACCCACATCGTGTGCCGCGAGGCCTTCCTCGTCCGCATCCCGGATCCCGGGGACGGGCTCGGCGTGGACAGCCCGCGGGTCGCGGCGATGACGCCGCTGCTGTGCGCCGGGGTGACCACCTACTCCCCCCTGCGGCACTGGAAGGTCGGGCCCGGCACGAAGGTCGCCGTCGTCGGCATGGGTGGCCTGGGGCACGTCGCGGTGAAGCTCGCCGCGGCGATGGGTGCGGAGGTCACGGTCCTCTCGCACAGCCTGTCGAAGAAGGACGACGGCCTCCGCTTCGGTGCGTCGCACTATTACGCGACGTCGGAGGACGGTTTCGAGAAGGAGCACGACTCGGAGTTCGACCTTATCCTCAACACGGTCTCCGCGCCGCTGGAGATCTCCCGGTATGTGTCGATGCTCGCCTTCGACGGCACGCTCGTCATGCTGGGGCTGCCGCCCGGGGGCCTGCGGTTCGGGGCCGCCCAGGTCATCGGGAAGCGACGCAGTGTCGCCGGCTCCGCGATCGGCGGACTGCCGGAGACCCAGGAGATGATCGACTTCTGCGCCGAGCACGGCATCGTCGCGGAGTCGGAGGTCATCGCCGCCGACCGGATCAACGAGGCGTACGAGCGGGTCACCGCGTCGGACGTCCGCTACCGCTTCGTCATCGACGCGAAGACCTTCTGACCCCGCGGGCCGGTCCCCCGGCGCGCCCTGTCTCCCCGGCGCGCCCTGCCTCCCGCGGGCCGGTCCCCTCCCCCCCCCCCCGGCGCGACCGGCGTGACGGCCCCGCCGGGGTGTGCGGGCCCGCGGGCCCGCCGTCGCGGTCAGCTCTCCGCGGCGGCCTGCCGCGCCGTCGCGGTCAGCTCTCCGCGCCGCCGTTCTTCTCCGCCTCGGCGATCTGCCGGCGGACGTCCTCCATGTCCAGGGCCTCGACCTGCGCGATGACGTCGTCGAGCGCCTTCGCCGGCAGCGCCCCGGCCTCGCGGAACACGAGCACCCCGTCGCGGAAGATCATGAGCGTGGGGATGGACTGGATCTGCAGCGCGCCCGCGAGGTCCTGGTTCTCCTCGGTGTCGATCTTGCCGAAGGTGTGGTCCGGGTGGTTCTCGGCGGCCTTCTCGAAGACGGGCGCGAACCGCTTGCAGGGCCCGCACCACTCGGCCCAGAAGTCGAGCAGCGTGATGCCCTCGGCCTCGATGATCTGCTGGAAGTTCTCGCCGGTGACGGTCGTCGTGCTCATGCTGCGGTCCTTTCGTCGGTCCCCGGTGGCGGGCGTCTCCTGGCCCGACCGGTCCGGGCGGTCTGTGCCGGGGTCGTGTCCGTCGCGGTGGGAGGGGGTCGGGATCTCAGGTCCCGACGGCACCCTCCGCGGGCGACGGCGTCCCCGCTGTACGTGACCAACACTACGGATACGGCGCGTATTCCGCCCCCGGCCCGGCGCCGCGCCCGGCCTGCTCCCGGCCGTGCCGTGCCGCGCTCCTCCGTTCCGTGCCGTGCGTCATGCCGTCCCGTGCCGCGCCGCTCTCCCCCGACCCGCGCCGCACCGCGCTCCTCCGCCCGCGGCCGCCGGGAGTCACCCGGCCACGGCCGACCCGGCGACGAAGCCCGCCACCGCGAGCACCGCCATGAGCAGCGTCGAGACGACGGCGGCGACCACCGACCGGCGGCGCAGGAGCCGCACGACCTCGACGCTCGCGGTGGAGAACGTCGTGAACCCCCCACAGAAGCCCGTGCCGACGAGCGCCGTGAGCACGGCGGCCCCCGACCCGCCTCCCGACCCGGCGCCGGCCGTCGGCGCGAGACCCGCGGCGACGCCGACGGTCAGGCCCAGCAGGAGCGACCCCAGCGTGTTGACGACGACGAGCGGCCACAGCACCGGCGGCGAGCACCGGGACGTGCGGGCCGCGACGGCACCGTCGACGACCGACCGGGCCGCCGCCCCGACCCCGCCCCCGACGGCGACGAGCACGACCGTCGGGACGTGCGCGAGAACCGTCAGCATGTCCCACCCCCCGGCGTGGCGGCGGTGTCCGGGACGAGCCGCTCACCGGCGCGGATCCCGGCCCACGCCGCGACGAGCCCGAGCCCGACGCTCACGGCGACGTAGGCGACCCCGACGGGCGACGGCCCCGCGACGCCCGCCGCGCCGCCCGCCGCGGACCCCGTCGTGACGGCCGCCGCGAGGGCGGAGTAGGACGTGAAGCCCCCGAGGCCGCCCGTGCCGAGGCCGAGCCGGAGGGTGCGGCGCAGGCCGGTGTCCGGGCCGGAGCGGGCGAGAACCGTCGTGAGCAGGCCGAGGAGGAGCGCCCCGACGACGTTGACGGCGAGGAGCGGGCCGAGGTCTCCCCCGCCCGGGAGCGTGGTCGCGCACCACCGGAGGACGGACCCGAGGGCACCGCCGCCCGCGACCGTCGCGACGGCGGCCGGGCGGAGGTACGGCGGGAGGGCGGCGGGCGGGGCAGCCGGCCGGTGAGTAGGCCGGTCAGCGGGCGGGTCGGCGGGACGGTCAGCGGGCCGGTCAGCGCCCGGATCAGCGGGCGGTTCTGCGCGCGGGTGTCCTGCGGAGCCGTCAGCCATGGCGTCCACTGTAGTGGTGCCGGGGTGGCCCGGACGCAGCGCGGGAGGGGGCGCGACCGGCGCCGACGTCAGCCGTCGGGCACCCGGCCCCGGACGTCAGACGACGCCGGCCCCGGCGTGGTGGGCGCGGGGTCGGCGTCGTCGATGCACGTCAGTGCAGTTGCGGTCGTGGTGGCGAGGGTGGTGGCGGTGCTGCGGTGGTGGTGTGGTGGTGCCGTCACGACGGCCCGGGCCGGCGGTGGCCGGCCGGGTGGTCAGGCGTTCTTCGTCGCGGAGATGTCGAAGTGGAGGCCGATCTTCTCCGAGACGAGGGCGCCGCCGTTGTCGAGCTTCGTCTGCCAGGTCAGGCCGAAGTCGCGGCGGTTGATCTCCGCCTTGCCCTCGAAGCCGACGCGCAGGTTGCCCCACGGGTCGGTGGCGTCGCCACCGAAGTCGAACTCGACGGTGACCGGGTTCGTCTCACCCTTGACGGTGAGGTCGCCGGTGACGGAGAGGGTGGAGTCGTCCTTGGCGGTGACCGAGGTCGAGACGAAGGTGATCTTCGGGTACTTCTCGGCGTCGAAGAAGTCCTCGCCGAGGAGGTGGCCGTCGCGGTCCTTGTTGCGGGTGTCGATGCTGTTGACGTCGATCGAGAGCTCGATCTTGGCGTCCTCGAGGTTCGGGCCGGTGGTGGCCGTGCCCTCGAAGCTGTCGAAGGAGCCGCGGACCTTGGAGATCATCGCGTGGCGGGCGACGAACTCGATCTCGGAGTGGGAGGGGTCGATGGTGTAGGTACCGGAGAAATCGTTGACGCTGCTCATCGTTCACGCCTTTCCGGACGCGCTCGGCGTCCACTGTCTTCTGTGTGTGGTTTTCGCGGCGGGGCGGGACGTGGGCGTCCGGGCGGTGGCCGCCCGGTGTCACGGTCCCCGGGGCACCGGTGTCCGGGTGCCGGGGTCTCCGCCGTGCGGATCCCCGCGGATCACCGTGGTGTGCGTCACCCCGCTGACGGTGACCACGCTAGACCTCCCTAGGTGATGTGTCAACTACATGTCTGATGTGCAATACTTCGTCCATGACGGAAACGACAACGGCTCCCCCCGTGACGTCCGGGACGTCATCGGTGTGGTTGAGCGACGACGAACAGCGCATCTGGCGTCAGTGGCGTTCCGCGACCACCCGGATCGACTCCGAGCTCGCACGCCGGATGCAGAAGAACGGCAGCATCTCCATGTCCGACTACGCGGTGCTGGTCAGCCTCTCCGAGGCGGAGGACCAGCGCATGCGCGTCGTCGCCCTGGCCGACCAGCTGCAGTGGGACAGGTCCCGGCTCTCCCACCAGATCTCCCGGATGGCGCGCCGTGGGCTCATCCGACGCGAGGGCTGCCCCCGCGACGGGCGCGGCTCCTACGTCGTCATCGAGGACCTCGGCCTGGACCTCCTCGCCGCGGCCGCCCCCGGCCACGTCGCCGACGTGCGCGAACTGCTGTTCGCCCACCTCTCCGAGGAGGAGCTCGCCCAGCTCGACGCCATCACCGCGAAGCTCCAGGCCCAGTTCACCGAGGCCTGACCGGGTCCCGGGCGGGCCGGGCCCCTACTCGGCCGCCCCGCCCGACCCCGCCCCGAAGGCGAGGTTCGCGAACTTCGAGTAGTGCAGCTGGTGGGCGACCTGGATCGTGCCGATGGGCCCGCCACGGTGCTTCGCGAGGATGATGTCCGCCTCGCCCGCCCGCTCGTGGTCCCGGTTCTGGGCGTCCGGGCGGCTGATGAGCATGACCATGTCCGCGTCCTGCTCCAGCGAGCCGGACTCACGCAGGTCGGACACGCGCGGCTGCGCGTCCTCGCCACGGGACTCCACACCACGGTTGAGCTGCGAGATCGCGACGAGCGGCACGTCGCACTCCTTGGCCAGCAGCTTGAGCTGACGGGAGAACTCCGAGACCTCCTGCTGGCGGGACTCCACCTTGCGCCCCGAGCTCATGAGCTGCAGGTAGTCCACGACGATGAGCGACAGGTCGTGCTGCTGCTTGAGCCGCCGGGCCTTCGCGCGGATCTCCATCATGGTGAGGTTCGGTGAGTCGTCGATGAAGATCGGGGCCTCGTCGATCTCCCCGATCCGGCGGGTGAGCTTCTCCCACTGCGCGTCGTCCATCCGCCCGCCGCGCATCGCCGACAGCGGCACCTCCGCCTCCGCGGAGAAAATGCGCATCATGACCTCGGATTTGCTCATCTCCAGGGAGAACAGCGCGGAGGTCTTCCCCTGGTGGATCGAGCACGAGCGCATGAAGTCCAGCGCCAGCGTGGACTTACCCACACCGGGTCGCGCCGCGACGATGATCATCTGGCCGCCGCGCAGGCCGTTCGTGATGTCGTCGAGCTCATGGAACCCGGTCTTGATGCCCTGGGCGACGGACCCCTCGTGCAGCATGTCGAGCTCGTCCATCGTCGACTCGAGGAGGTCGTGCAGCGACTCGTAGTCCTGCGTCGACGCCTCGTTCGTCACCGCGAACATCTCCTGCTGGGCGCGGTCGACGACCGACTCCAGCTCCGCCCCGTCGAGCCCCGAGTAGCCGTACTGGACGATCCGCGTACCCGCCGACACGAGCCGGCGCAGCACCGCCTTCTCCGCGACGATGTCCGCGTAGTAGCCGACGTTCGCCGCCGTCGGCACCCGGGAGACGATGCTGTGGATGTACGGGGCGCCGCCGATGAGGTCGAGCTGCCCGTGGTTGTCCAGCCGACCGGCGAGGATGACGGGGTCGACGTCCTTGCCCTCGCCGTAGAGCTCCAGCATGACGTCGAAGATCGTCTGGTGGGCGGGGCGGTAGAAGTCCTCCGTCCGCAACCGCTCGACGACGTCGGCGATCGCGTCCTTGCTCAGCATCATGCCGCCGAGGACACCCTGCTCCGCCTCGACGTTCTGCGGCATCTCCCGGACGATCGGCCCACCGCCGGCGGCGTCCCCCGCCCGCCGGTCGCGGCCGCCCGCGGAGCCTCCACGGCCCCCGCGCGACGGGCCGGAGCCCGGTGCCCCGGCGTGCCGGCCCGGGGCGGCGGGACGCCCGGGCGCGCCCGTGACCGGCTCCGGGGGGAGGTCGTCCTCGGCCGGCGGCTCCGGCGGCAGGACGTACGGCTCCTCCGGCACGCTCGGATCGTCGAACGACATCCCGGTCTCCTTCGCACTCATGGCTGTCAGCGTAGTGCAGGCACCGGACAGTGGGGAGGGCGCGTCCCCACGTCCGCGGTCCCCGTCGACCCACGTGAGCGGGTGCGCGTCCGGGGGCTGCACACCGGTCCACCCCCGCCCTGCATGGCGGAGTTATCCACAGGGGGTTGGGGACAAACTGTGGACACTGTGTGGAGAAATCAGTTGTCCCCAGGTCAGCCTGTGGATAACATCCGCACCCCCAGGCCCCGGACCTGCGACGTTACAGGTTTCCGCAGGTCAGAGCACTTTCTGTGAGTGGCCTGGGTATGGACCATGCAGTGGATAACGACCTTTCCGCAGCGTTCGCGCAGGCCACGGAATCGACGTTCGTATAACCGCAGGTCATGGAGTTTCCCTATCATTCACCGTCCCGTCACCCCCGGACCACCGGTTTATCCACAACCCGGTCGCCCCCGGTCCCCACCTCCCCGCACCCTGCCCCGGGCACCCGAAAGGCCCCGCTCCCGGCGTCATGCCGGAGGCGGGGCCTGTCGGGGCTGTTGTCTACTGGTGTCGTCCGTCGTGCGGGCCGTGGGGCCACGTGCGCGTCGTCCGGTGACCGGGTGTCTGGGCCGGTCTGGCGCCGGGTGTCTAGGCCGGGCCGGTCGGACGGCGCGTCGGGTGGCTCGGCACCGCGACGGGCGTGAGGGGTCGTTACTCTGCGACGACCTTGAAGTTCAGGGACGCGGTGACCTCGGGGTGGAGCTTGACGTCGACGTTGAAGGAGCCGGTCGTCTTGACCTCGCCCTTGTTCACGAGGATGGTCCGCTTGTCCAGGTCACGGCCGTTGGCCTTCTTCACGGCCGCGGCGATGTCGTCCGCCGAGACGGAGCCGAAGAGCTTGCCCTGGTCGGAGGTCTTCACCGTGACGGTGACGCCCTCGAGGTGGTCGATCTCGTCCTTGACCTCGCGCGCGTGGTCGAGGTCGCGGATGGTCTTGGCCTCCTGGGTGCGGCGGATGTTCTCCACCTGCTTCTCCGCGCCACGGGTCGCCGGGATGGCGTACCCGCGCGGAAGCAGGTAGTTGCGTCCGTAGCCTGCCTTGACCTCCACGATGTCGCCGGGGACACCGAGGTTGTCAACGGCGGCGGTGAGGATCAGCTTCATGATCCGAGCCTTTCGTCGTCAATGCCGGGTTGTCCGGCGGAGTCTTGGGTGGGTGCCGACGCCGCGTCTCCGCGCGCCGGCCGCTGAACATGAGACGGACCGGGGGTCACGGTCCCGGGATCCCGGGCCGGTTCCCCGGCGCCGGGTCAGAACGGGGGCTCGTCGTCCCCGCCGAAACCGGACTGCGGGGCGGAGTTCCAGGGGTCGTCCTCGGCGGGTGCCCCGCCGAAGCCCTGGTTCCGCTGGCCGCCCTGCGCCGCGCCCGGACCGCTCTGGCCGCCCTGGGGTGCGCCCTGGCCGCCGAAGCCGCCCTGGCCACCACCCTGGGAGCCGCCGTTGCCGCCGAATCCACCCTGGCCGCCGCCGAAACCGCCGCCGCCGTTGCCGCCGCGGGGCGTCTTGGTGACGTCCGCGGTGGCGTACTTCAGGGACGGGCCGACCTCGTCGACCTCGACCTCGAAGACGGTGCGCTTCTCACCCTCGCGGGTCTCGAAGGACCGCTGCCGCAGCCGGCCGTTGACGATGACGCGGTCGCCCTTGGTGAGCGAGTTCGCGACGTTCTCGGCCGCCTGCCGCCAGACGTTGCAGGTGAGGAACAGGGCCTCGCCGTCGACCCACTGGTTGGACTGCGAGTCGAACCGGCGGGGCGTCGACGCCACCCGGAAGTTCGCCACGGCCGCGCCGTTGGGCGTGTACCGCAGCTCGGGGTCGGCGACGAGGTTGCCCACGACGGTGATCGGAGTGTCTCCCTGTGCCATCTCTGGTTCCTAACGCTGGTAGCGGTGATCTGGTAGCGGTGGTTCGGTGGATTCCGGGGGATCCGGGTCCGGGAACCGGTGCAGTGGTGCCGGCGGGTGCGGGGGTCCGCAGCCGCCGTCAGGTCCGTCTGTCCCGGTCAGCGCCTACTTGGCGTCCTTGCGGATCACCTTCGTGCGCATGATCGTGTCGTTCAGGTTCAGCACTCGGTCAAGCTCCTGCACGGTACCGGCCTCACACGACAGGTCCAGGACGACGTAGATGCCCTCTTCCTGCTTGTTGATCGGGTACTCCAGGCGACGCTTGCCCCAGATGTCGACCTTGTCGACGGAACCGTTGTCCTTGCGGACGACGTCGAGGAACTTGTCCAGCGACGTGCCGACGGTGCGCTCATCCTGTGAAGGGTCGATGATCATCATCATCTCGTATTGACGCACGGACCTCATCACCTCCTGTGGTCTCAAGAATTGTCGGCCACACCCGGGATTGGGCATGGCAGGAGGGTTCGTTGCGTCAGCAACCTGTACAGGATACAGGACCGGGGGGCCCAGGGCGAACGGCTTTCCACCGGCCCCGGGGCACCCCCGCGCCCAGCCCCCAACCGGAGCCCCGCCGAGGCCCCGTCCGGGCGTCGGGCGAGGCACCGGACGCCGACCCCGACGCGGCCCCCGGCGGCGCCCCGGCCACCCGTCGGGCACAGCCCCCAACCGGAGCCCCGCCCGCACCCCGCGCCGGCGTCAGCCGAGGCTCGCCCAGAACACCGCCACCGTCGTCGGCACGACCGTCATGCACACGATCGCGGCGGCGAACAGGGACCACACCACCTTCGGCGACCGGCGGTAGCTGAACGTCGCGAACGCCGCCCCGAACAGCAGGAACCCCACGAAGACACTGCTCATCGTCACGACGAGCTCCGGGGTGCTCACCGGGCCACCCCCCACGCCGGGTCGGCGCCGTCGTGCGCGTCGGACACCGGGTCGCGCGGGGGAGGGGTACGTCGAACCGGATCGGGCCTGACCAGCATCGACCGGAGAACGACGACGACGAGCGCGACGATCACCCCCACCCGCACGACACCGCCGACGGCGAGGAGCCAGTCCGGCGCACCCTTCCCACCCGGCAGCCGCCCCCACAGCGTGAGGTACCAGAGCACGGCCTCGACCGCGCCCCACACGAGGACCAGCCGCCACCGGGGCACGGCGAGGGCCGCGAGCGGCAGCAGCCACAGCACGGACTGCGGGTCGCCCGCGCGGCCCGTGAGGACGACGGCCGCCACCGCGAGGAACGCGACCTCCGCGACCCGGGGCACCCGTCGGGCCCGGGCGACCCCCACCGCCAACGCGACGAGGCACGCGGCCAGCAGCACCGCCTGGACGACGACGAGTGCCGACGATCCGCCGTCGGCCGCGGCACCAACGTCCGCGGCCGGGCCGCCCGCCGCCCGCCCGGCACCGGTCACCCGCGCGAGCAGGTCCCAGAGACTCAGCGGCCCCGCCGACCGGGTGAGGCCGAAGTGCAGGGCGGCGGTCCACCCGTCGCGGTCCCACAGCAGGGCGGGCACCGTCCACACGAGCCACGTCACGACCGTGCCGGCGACCAGCCGCACCGGCGAGGTCCGCCGGCGGAGGGACACCGCGACGACCGCCGCGACGACCGCCAGCGGCCACGCCGCCAGCGCCACCGCCGTGCCGAACGCGACGCCCGCGAGGACCCCCCGGCCGCGCCGCCGGGCGACGAGCCCGAGCACGACGGCCGCGACGGCGAGCATCCCCGTGCCCGTGAACGCCTGGACGACGACGGCGGGGGAGAGGGCCATGAGCAGCGCGTCCCACGGCCGGTCGCCCGCGAGGGAGACGACCCCCGCGACCGCCGCGAGCCACGCCGCCGAGAGAAGCACAGCTGTGACAGCGAAGACGAAGGTGGCGTCCGCCGTGGCGGGCAGACCGACGGCGTCCCACACCGCGCCGACGATCGCGCCGAGGAGCTCGACGACCCAGTGGAACACGCCCGCTGCCGGCGGGTACGCGAGCAGACCGGAGTCCCCGCCGACCATCCAGCCGGCGGCGTAGGGGACGTCCCCGCGGACGCCCGGGGTGCCGTGGAGCGCGAGGATGTCGGAGTAGCACGCGGCGGTGTACTGGCGGTTGCCGGACCAGTCGAGGACCGCGCCGGCGTCCGTGAGCGTCGAGCGCGTGCACGGGGCCTTCTGGAGCCAGGCGAGGCCGAGGACCGCCGCCGCGACGGCGAGGATGACCCGGGAGGGCGTCCACCAGCGGGCCCGGCCGATGAGGGCGTGCCGGCCGGGCGGGCCGCCGATGAGGTCGACGACGCCGCGCGCCGCCGGTTCCGTCTCCGAGGGGAGGACCCGGCGGTCACGGACCGAGGCGGTGCGCGGGGCAGTCAGGGTGGTCGTGCCGGTCGCGCCGGTCGCGGTACTCACGGCGGTCGCTCCGGTCGCGGGGGAGGCGGGGGGTGGACTCGTCACGGCCGGGGTCCTTCCGGGTCAGGGGCCGCGCCGGACGTCAGCGGGTGACGGCCGGCCGACCACGGGTCACTGAGAGGGGGACGACGACGCGACTACGGGTTGACGAGGTCGTTGAGCAGCTGGCCGAGGTCCGGTGCCGCCGGGGCGGGCGCCGGGGCCGGGGCGGGCGCGGGCGCGGGGGCCGGCGCCTGCTGCGGGGCGGGCGCCCCACCGCCGCCACCGCCGCCGGTTCCGCCGCCACCGGTTCCACCGGCGCCGCCGGGCGTGCCCGCTCCGGCGCCACCGTCGTCGGTCCCGGCACCGCCACCGGTGCCCGCGCCGCCGCCGGTGTCGGCCGCGCCGCCGCCCGTGCCGGACGAGGTCCCGCCGCCGGACGTCGAGCCCGTGCCGGACGAGGACCCGCCCGAGGACGAGCCCGTCCCGGAGGAGGAGCCGCCCGACGACGACCCGGAGCCGGAGGACGACCCGCCGGAGGACGAGGACGACCCGCCCTCCTGGCCGAAGTACTCGACGTCCTGCCCCTCGAGGGCGGTGTCCATGACGGACTTCCAGATGTCCGAGGGCAGGCTCGAGCCGTACATGCTCGTGCCGTTGTAGAACAGCGGCTGGTTGTTGATGTCGCCGACCCACACCGCGGTCGCGAGCTGCGGCGTGGAGCCGATCATCCAGGCGTCCTTGTTCTGGCCGCTGTTGCCGAGCTGCGCGGTACCGGTCTTCGCGGCGGAGGGCCGCCCGCCGGCGAGACTGTGCCCGCGGGAGTACGCGGCGATGGGGGCCATCGTCTGCGTCACGGAGTCCGCGACGTCGGGGTCGATGACCTGCGTGCCCTTGATGTCGCTGTTGTCGAGCAGCACCTGGCCGTCACTCGTCTCGACCTTCTCGACGAAGTGCGCGGGGTGGAACATGCCGGAGTCCGAGAGCGTCGCCAGGGCGGAGGCCATGTCGAGCGGGCGGGACTGGTACATGCCCAGGGTGATGCCCTCGAACGGCGGGGCGTCGGGCTCCGTGAGCGTCTTGCCGATGCCCGGGAGCTCCTCGGCGACGCCGAGCCGGTGCGCCATGTCCGCGACGTCCTGCGGGCCGCCCTTGAGGTCGCGGGTGAGGCGGATGAAGCTGGTGTTGAGCGACCGCTTGAGGGCCTCGGCGAGGCTGCAGTTGCCGCAGCTCTCGCCCTCGACGTTGTTGACCGTCGTCCCGCCGGTCGTGACGGGGGAGGAGTCGTACGTGGCGTAGGGGGAGATGCCCTGGTCGATCGCCGCCGCGAGGGCGAAGATCTTGAACGTCGACCCGGTCTGGAGCCCGGCGTTCGCGAAGTCGTACCCGTTCGGGTCGTCCCCGCCGTAGTAGGCGCGGATGCCGCCGCTCTTCGGGTCGACCGAGACGACCGCCGAGCGGACCGAGTCCGGCTCCCCCTCCATCCGGCTGTGGACCTGGTCCACGGCCGCGGCCTGGGCCTTCGGGTCGATCGTCGTCGTGATCTTGAGACCGCCGGTGTTCACGGCCGTCTCGCTGATCCCGGCGGCGCTGAGCTCGGAGAGGACCTGGGACTTGATGAGCCCGTTCGTCCCCTCGGCCACGGAGCCGTCGTCGACGGTGGACGGGTCGATGACCTGCGGGTACACGGCGGTCTCGCGGTGCTGCCGGTCGATCGCGCCCTCGGTGACCATCCCGTCCATGACGTAGTTCCAGCGCTCCTCCGCCGCCGGGCGGTTGGTCCACGGGTCCAGGGCCGACGGCCGCTGGATCGACGACGCGAGGACCGCGCCCTCCTCCGGGGTGAGCTGCTCGATGGGCTTGCCGAAGTAGGCCTTCGCCGCCGCACCGATGCCGTAGGCGTTCCGGCCGAAGTAGATGGTGTTGAGGTAGGCCTCGAGGATGTCGTCCTTCGACCACTCGCGGGCCATCTTCGCGGAGACGACGAGCTCCTTCGCCTTACGGGTGAGGCTCGACTCGTTGCCGACGACGGCGTTCTTCACGTACTGCTGCGTGATCGTCGACCCGCCGCCCGCGCCTTCCCGGCCGAGGATCTGGCCGACCGCCGCGCGGGCGTACCCGGTGACGGAGAACCCGGGGTTCGAGTAGAAGTCCCGGTCCTCGGCGGCGAGCACCGCCTGACGCACCGGCATCGGGACCTGGTCGAGGTCGACGTTCTGCCGGTTGCCTTCGGGCGGCACGATCCGCGCGAGCTCGGTGTTCGAGTCCGACGCGTAGATGTGCGAGATCTGGTTCGTCACGAGCTCCTCCGGCTCGGGGACCTTCGTCACCGCGTAGGCGGCGAAGAACGCCACGAGGGGGACGATGATGAGGACCGCGATGACGGCGGTGCCGATGGTCAGCAGACGGCGCCACAGCGGCGTCTTCTTGCGTGTCCTCCGGCGGGGCTTCACCGGCGTCTGGCCGCTGCGGGAGTGGTTCGCGGAGGGCGTTCTTCCGTTACTCAACTAGCTGGTCTTCCTGTCGGTGACAGTCTCGGTCTCCACCGGCGGCGCCGGCGACGGTGGCGGCCGCTCCCGGGGAACGGACCGCCGACGGTGCGGCTGAGGACGGGGGTGGCACAGGTGGCCCACCTCAACGCCCGTCGGACCGGGGGAGGGGAACCGTCCCGGGCGGGGGACCCGGGGCGGCTCCGGCGCACGTCCCGGCACCTCAGTCGCACTCTGTGCCCCATTACACTACGCGCAGTGCACGGTCCTCCCCATAATTCGACGCACCGGTCCGCGCGCCGTTCGGGTGCAACCGTGCCACTCCGGGCCCCGGGGATGACTCCGTGGAGGGGTCCCGACGCCCCGCTCCGCGGTCCCGCCACCGTCGCCGCGGCGGGCCGCTGACGGGCGGCGTCGACCCCTCCCGGGAGACCCCCGCCGGCCACCGACCGTCCCCGACCGCCCCCGCGACCGGGGGACGCCCGGCCCCGCGACTTGATCGGTACACGTCGTCGACTTGATCGGTACACCGCCCACCGGAGCCCGCGACCTGGCCTGATCCGCCGGGCGGCGGGTTAGCGTCGCGCCCATGACCGACTCGAACCCGTCCCCAGCCCGACCGTCCGACCCGTCCGCCGGCGCGTCCCCCGACGCCGCCACCGGTGCCTCCTCCCGCAGCAGCGCGGGGGCCGCCGGGGTGCGCGTCGCGATCGTCGGCCTCGGGAACTGCGCGACCTCCCTCATCCAGGGCATCCACTACTACCGCGACGCCGACGTCGACCAGGACGTGCCCGGCCTCATGCACGTGAAGTTCGGTGACTACCACGTCCGGGACGTGCACGTCGCCGCCGCCTTCGACGTCGACGCCGACAAGGTCGGCAAGGACGTCGCCGACGCCACCCGCTCCGGCCAGAACTGCACGGTGACGATCTGCGAGGTCCCCGAGACCGGCGTCACCGTCCAGCGCGGGCGCACCCTCGACGGCCTCGGCACGTACTACCGGCAGACCATCGAGGAGTCCGCCGAGCCCGAGGTCGACGTCATCGCGGCGCTGAAGGAGGCGGAGATCGACGTCGTCGTCAGCTACCTGCCCGTCGGCTCCGAGGAGGCCGACAAGTACTACGCGCAGTGCGCGATCGACGCCGGCTGCGCCTTCGTCAACGCCCTGCCCGTGTTCATCGCCAGCGACCCGGAGTGGGCGCAGAAGTTCGTCGACGCGGGCCTGCCGATCGTCGGCGACGACATCAAGAGCCAGGTCGGCGCGACGATCACCCACCGCGTCCTCGCGAAGCTCTTCGAGGACCGCGGCGTCCACCTCGACCGGACGATGCAGCTCAACGTCGGCGGCAACATGGACTTCAAGAACATGCTCGAACGCGAGCGCCTGGAGTCGAAGAAGATCTCCAAGACCCGCGCGGTGACGAGCAACGTCCAGCATCAGTTCGCCGACCGTGACGTCCACATCGGCCCGTCGGACTACGTCCCGTGGCTCGACGACCGGAAGTGGGCCTACGTGCGCCTCGAGGGCACCGCCTTCGGCGACGTGCCGCTGAGCCTGGAGTACAAGCTCGAGGTCTGGGACTCGCCGAACTCCGCCGGGATCATCATCGACGCCATCCGCGCGGCGAAGATCGCCCTCGACCGGGGCCACGCCGGGCCGGTCGAGGCGGCGTCGAGCTACCTCATGAAGTCCCCGCCCGTGCAGCTGGCCGACGACGTCGCCCGCGAGCGCCTCGAGGGCTTCATCTCCGGACGGTAGGCGACCCAGGTCACACCCGGTGGCCGGGCGCGCTGGTCACCGGCCCCGGGTGCGACGCACGTTAGTATCAAAGAATAATTTTGGGTACCTTAAAGTCATGACTTCGACCCCCTCAGAGATCGCGAAACGGCTGCGCCCGGCCCTGACGCGGCTCTACCTCCTCTACTTCCGCCAGGCCACGCACTCCCGCATCAGCATGGCCCAGCTGTCGATCATGATGAACCTCGGCGAACAGGGGCCGCTGCGGATCAGCCAGATCGCCGCCACGGAGTCCATCCGGATGCCCACCGCCTCCAACGCGGTCAACCAGCTGGAGACGATGGGCCTCGTCACGCGGGTCCGGGACGTCAGCGACCGGCGCGGGGTCCGGGTGAAGCTCACCGAGGAGGGCATCCAGGAGCTCCGCAGGATCGGGGAGGAGCGCGACGAGCAGCTCACGCACCTCATCGCGGGCCTCGACCCCGACGAGCTCGCGTTCGTCGAGCAGGCCTCCCCGGTCATCGACCTCATCCTCGAGCGCTACCAGCACTACATCAGCCACGACGTCGAGGGGTCCGCCGCCGCCGGGCACACCGCGACCGGGGCCGTGTCCGGTGCCGCGGGCGGGGCCGGCGGGTCCGGGTCCGACGCCACGGCCGCCGCGGGGTCGGGCACCCCGTCCGGGTCCGGGTCGGACGCCGCCACCGACACCACGTCCGGCCCCGCACCCCACTCCCGGTGACCCGCCCCACGCCCCGCCGCACCCGGCCGGGCTCGCGGCGTCGTTCCCACCCGGTTGCCCCCGACGACCGAACGGGTTCGCTCACGGCCCGTGAGGGGCCATACTGTTCCCGACACCCCCGACACCCCCGACACGTCGAGTTGAACAGTGGAGAATTGCCATGAGTAGCGAAGCGACCACCGCCGACCCCCGGTCGCCGCGCCCCCTGCGGATCCTCGTCACCTGGCGTCCCGAGTCCACGGGCACCGAGTGCGCCGACTACGCCGCCTGGCTCGCGCGGACCCAGCCCGTGGTCGTGCGCACCGTCACCGTCATCTCCCGGGTGTGGTCCCCCCAGCCGAACGGGCGGACGAACAGCGACTTCGAACGGTGGCTCGCCGCCGAGTCCACGGCCTGCGCCGCGAGCGCGCGCGACGCCCTCCGCGCCGCCGGGGTCCCCGCGTCGATGATCGACCCCGACCAGCCGTCCGTCGTCGAGATCGACCACTCCGAGACCACCGCGCTCATCTCCGCGGCGGAGGACTTCGACGCGGACCTCATGCTCCTCGGCTCCCACCCCGCCGCCCCCCGCGGCCGCTTCCGCATCGGCTCGACGGCGGACGCGCTGCTCCACTGCGCACCCCTGCCCCTCGGCCTCGCCCCCCGGCAGCCGAAACTCTCCAAACGGGGCGTGACCAGGGTCAACTGCTCCTACGTGGACACCGAGCAGTCCCACCAGGCGCTCCGGCACGCCGCCGACCTCGCCCACCGGTGGGGGGTGCCGCTCCGGCTCGTGGCGTTCAGCCCCCGGGGGGCGACGATGTACCCGACCGAGGTCTCGTTCGACGAGAGCTCCGACATGATGGTCGAGTGGCGCGAACAGGCCCTCGCCCTCCTCGACCGCGGCCGCGACCGGGCGCTCGAACGCCACGGTGACCTGCACGTCCTCACGGAGACCGGCAGCGGGTACGGCTGGTCCGGGGCGATGAACGCGCTGAAGTGGAAGAAGGGCGACCTGCTCGTCCTCGGGTCGTCCGTGCTGGGCGACTTCAACCGGGTGTTCATCGGCCCGTCGACGAACCAGATCGTGCGGCACAGCCCCGCGCCGGTGCTCATCAGCCCGGTGTGACAGGGGGCTCAGGGGCTCGCCGGCGTGCCCGGCCGGCGTGCGACAGCCCGGTGTGACAGGGGCGGTGGGGTGCGGGTGGGGCGGGGAGTACCCTCGGCCGTGCCATGCCACACGATCCACGCACCGCCGACGAACCGTTGCCACGCCGCTCCAGCGATGAGCTCGCGGCCGACCCCCTGCTCCGCCTCGACTACGAGACCGCCCGGCGGAACAGCCGCCAGGCCTGGGCACTCGCGGTCGCCGTCCCGGTGCTCACGCTGCTCGTCTTCGCCGTCATCCTCGTCGCCGGGCGGCTCGTCGGGGGGCCCGACTGCGAGCCGGGGGCGGCGCACCCCGCCCACTGGCTGTGCTCGGACGGGTTCGTCACCGCGTACGCGTTCATCCCGCCCGCTGTGCCACTCGTGGGGCTCGTCACCGCGATGGTCACGTGCTGGCGCCGCTACGCCCGGCACCAGCGGTGGTGGCCGTGGCTCGCGGTCGTGTGGTTCTTCATCCCGCTGTTCCTGCTGGTCATGACGACGACGACCCCCTCCGTCATCGTCCCCCGGAACTGAGCCGCGGCGCGCGCGGTGGGTGGGCGGCAACACCGCCGGTCAGCGGGGCCGCCGCGCGTACCGTCCGCCGCCGCGCCCGCCGCGCCGCGCGTGACGCGGGCTGGCGCACCACGCTCGGCGGGTGGGTGAGCGGGCCGCGCGCTACGGCGCGACGATGTTCACCAGCGTGCCCGGCACGACCACGACCTTCTTCACCTCGCGGTCCCCGATGCGCGCGACGATGGACGGCTCGGCCAGCGCGGCGGCCTCGAGGTCCTCGCGCGAGGCGTCGGCCGGCACGGTGATCCGCGCGCGGACCTTGCCCATGACCTGCACCGGGATCTCCACGGTGTCGTCGACGAGCCACGCCTCGTCCCACTCCGGGAAGTCGGTGTACGTGATGCCGCCGTCGTGGCCGAGGCGCTCCCACATCTCCTCGGCGATGTGCGGGGCGAGCGGCGCGATCATCTGGACGAGCGGTTCGACGGCGGCGCGCGGCGCCGGGGTGTCGCCCGGGTAGGCCTTCGTGAGGTGGTTGACGTACTCGATGAGCTTCGCCACGGCCGTGTTGTCGTGCAGCCCGGCGAAGTCCTCGTGGACGCCGGCGACGGTGCGGTGGAGGGCGCGCAGGTCGTCGTCGGTGAGCTCGACGTCGGCCACGGCGGCCTCACCGGTCGTCTCGTCGACGGCGAGCCGCCACGCGCGCTGGAGGAACCGCTGCGCGCCGACGACGTCCTTCGTGGCCCACGGCCGGGACGTGTCGAGCGGGCCCATCGCCATCTCGTAGACGCGGAGGGTGTCCGCGCCGAACTCGTCGCAGATCTCGTCGGGGGAGACGGCGTTCTTCAGCGACTTGCCCATCTTGCCGTACTCGCGCCGGACCTCGGTCTCCTCCCCGGTGTCGGGGTTGACGTGCACGAATGTGCCGTCGCGC
This sequence comes from Corynebacterium bovis DSM 20582 = CIP 54.80, assembly GCF_030408615.1. NCBI lineage: Bacteria > Bacillati > Actinomycetota > Actinomycetes > Mycobacteriales > Corynebacteriaceae > Corynebacterium > Corynebacterium bovis. Next base: position 2,557,060 of record NZ_CP047187.1, read on the forward strand.
TCCTCGACCTCGGCGGCGGGGACGTACACGCCGCGGGGGTCGGTGTACGCCCAGGCCTGGATGTAGCCCTGGTTGTAGAGCCGGTAGTAGGGCTCGTAGGAGCTCACGTGCCCGAGGTCGTAGAGCACCTTGTGCCAGAAGCGGGAGTACAGGAGGTGGAGCACGGCGTGCTCCACGCCACCGACGTACAGGTCGACGCCGCCGCTCGGCCGTCCCTCGCGGGGGCCGGTCCAGTACCGTTCGTTCTCGATGTCGACGAGCGCGTCGTCGTTCCGGGGGTCGATGTAGCGCAGCTGGTACCAGCTGGATCCGGCCCACTGCGGCATGACGTTCGTGTCACGGTGGTACGTCTTCTCGCCGTCGCCGAGGTCGAGGCGCACGTCGACCCAGTCGCGGGCCTTCGCCAGCGGGGGCTGGGGTTCGGTGTCGGCGTCGTCGGGGTCGAAGCTCACGGGCCGGTAGTCCTCGACCTCGGGCAGTTCGACGGGGAGCATGGACTCGGGCAGGGCGTGGGCGACGCCGTCGTCGTCGTAGACGACGGGGAACGGCTCGCCCCAGTACCGCTGGCGGGCGAAGAGCCAGTCCCGGAGCTTGTACTGGATCGTGCCCCGGCCCGCGGCGTGCTCCTCCAGCCAGGTGACGACGGCGGCCTTCGCGTCGTCGGTCGCGAGGCCGTCGAGGTCGAGTCCGTTGTCGTTCGCGCTGTTCACGGCGGTGCCGGTCGCGGTGAGCGCACCGTCGGCCGCCTCCGCGCCGTCGCCGCCGGCGGCGTCCCCGGCCCCGGTGTTCCCGGCCCCGGCGGCATCGCCCGCGGCGTCACCCGCCGCGACGACCTGCCGCACCGGCAGCCCGAAGGCCCGCGCGAACTCGTGGTCGCGGTCGTCGTGCGCGGGGACGGCCATGATCGCGCCGGTGCCGTACCCGGTGAGCACGTAGTCCGCGATGAACACGGGCACCTGCTCGCCGTTGACCGGGTTCACGGCGTACGCGCCGGTGAAGCAGCCGGTCTTCTCCTTGTTCTCCTGCCGCTCGAGGTCGGACTTCGCCGCGATGTCGGAGCGGTACGCGGCGACGGCCTCGGTCGGGGTCGCGGCGCCGTAGGTCCAGCGGGGGTCGACGCCGTCGTACGCCGCACGTCCCGCGGCCGCCGCGGCGGCCTCCGCGTCGGCGACGTAGCGGTCGACGAGCTCGTGCTCCGGGGCGAGGACGACGTACGTCGCGCCGAAGAGCGTGTCCGGCCGGGTCGTGAACACCCGGATGTCCCGGGGGAGCGTGGCGTCGTCCCCCTCACCGGAACCCTCGCCGGCCGCCGGGAGGGCCGGGGCGAAGACGACCTCCGCCCCGCGCGACCGGCCGATCCAGTTGCGCTGCATGCTCTTGACCTTCTCCGGCCAGTCGAGGTCGTCGAGGTCGTCGAGCAGCCGGTCGGAGTACGCGGTGATGCGCATCATCCACTGGCTGAGGTGCTTGCGGAACACCGGGAAGTTGCCGCGTTCGGAGCGGCCGTCGGCCGTGACCTCCTCGTTCGCGAGGACCGTGCCGAGGCCCGGGCACCAGTTGACCGTCGAGTTCGAGCGGTACACCAGGCGGTGGCCGTCGAGAATCTCCTGGCGCTGGGCGGGCGTGAGCTCCGCCCAGTCCGCGCGCTCCGCCGCGAGCCGCTCCTCCAGCTCGGCGATCGGGCGGGCGCGGCCGGGGGCGCGACCCGGGCCGTTGTCCCACTCCGCGTCGAACCAGGAGTTGTAGATCTGGAGGAAGATCCACTGCGTCCACCGGTAGAAGTCCGTGTCCGTCGTCGCGACGACGCGCCGCCGGTCGTGGCCCAGGCCCAGGCGCCCCAGCTGGCGCTCCATGTTCGCGATGTTCGCCGCCGTCGTCTCCCGCGGGTGGGTGCCGGTCTGGACGGCGTACTGCTCCGCGGGCAGGCCGAAGGCGTCGTACCCCAGGGTGTGCAGGACGTTCCGGCCCTTCATGCGGTGGAAGCGGGCGAAGACGTCCGTCGCGATGTAGCCCAGCGGGTGGCCGACGTGCAGACCCACCCCCGAGGGGTAGGGGAACATGTCCTGCACGAACAGCTTCTCGCCGGGCAGCTCCCGGCTGTCGTCCGCGAGGGCGCCGACCGGGTTCGGGGCGTTGAACGTGCCCCGATCCAGCCACCGGCGCTGCCACCGGGCCTCGATCTCCCCCGCGAGCTGCGGGGTGTAACGGAAGGAGGGGGACTGGCTGGGGTTCGTCATAATCGGCCATTGTAATAGACTGACGCCCATGATCATTCTCGCTGTCCTGCTCGTCGTCGTGGGCCTTGCCGTGCTGGTCGTGGGGGTCATGGGGCTCACGGGGACGCTGCCGGGGAACAGCGTCGTCGGGTTGCGCGTCCCGGAGGTCCGGGCGTCGCGGACGATGTGGGTCACCGGGCACCGGATCGCCGGGCCGGCGTGGATCGGGTCCGGCGTCGCGGTCGTCGCCGCGGGCCTCGTCGCGTGGCGCGCGTCCGGGTGGGGGTGGCTCGTCGTCGCGCTGCTCGTCGTCGGCGGGCTGTTCCTCCTCGGCATGGGGGCGGCGCTCGCCGCGCACGCGGTGGCGCGGATCGAACTGCGCACGGGGCAGGAGGCGGAGGCGCGGCGCGCGTCCGCCGGGTGCTGCTCCGGTGGGGGAGCCGGTGGCGGGGCCGGTCGGGGTGCGGGTGCCGCAGGCCGGGCCGCCGCCCCGACGGCCGCGCCGGACCTCGACGCCGCCCGGCGCGCCGCCGCCGCGCAGGACGGGCGTTAGGCCCGGGGCGGGGGGGCGTTCCCCGGCCCGCCCGGCTGCACGATCATCCCACCGGACGACATCCCCGGCCCCACGTCCGGCCGTAGGGTCAGGACCATGACAGCCAGCCTCCGCAGAGTGATCGGCCGCCCGTGGTGGGCCACCGCCGCCGTGGTGGCGGCCGCCGCCCTCGCCGGCGTGTTCACGTTCATGCTCTCGTTCGGGTTGTGGCTCGACGGTCAGCCGGACGACGTCGGACCCGCCGGTCCGGAGACCGCCTACACCTACGCGACGCTCGCCGCCTGGGTGGTCGCCGTCGTCACCCTCCCCCTCGCCATCCACCACGACCCCCGCGAGGCGGACCCGGAGCACCGGTTCCCCGGCACGCGCCTGACGTTCATCGCCGGGGTGGTGTGCACGGCGACGGGGTGGAGCGCCGCGGCGGGCCCCCTGGCGCTGGTGGCGTTCATCTCGATGGTGTCCCGGCGGTCGGTGCGGTGGGCGGTGGCCGCGGTCGTGGTGACGATCGCCGCGGTGCTGCTCGACCTGCAGCTCAGCCCGATGGACGCGGACCGGCCGGAGAATGCGGCGGAGAGCGTGACGTACATCCTGCTGGTGTTCGCGATGACCATTGCCGCGCTCCTGTTCAGTGTCGCCCGCGGGTCCCGTCGCGAACAGAAACTCATCCTGCACAACCGTGCCACTCTGAACGACGCGCTGCTCCGCGAGCGCGAGGAGGGCGCCCGGCGCGACGAACGCACCCGGATCGCGCGGGACATGCACGACACGATCTCCCACCGCCTCAGCCTCATCGCCGTCCACGCCGGCGCGCTGGAGTACCGCCGTGACCTGCCGCCGGACCGCGTCGCGGAGACCGCGGGCATCATCCACACCGAGGCCGAGCGGGCCGTCGCCGACCTCCGCACGGTCCTCCACGCCCTGCGCGACCCCTCGCCGGAGGACCCCCGGGGGACGGTGCGGCAACTCGTCGAGCAGGCCCGCGACGCTGGTATGGATGTGTCACTCGAGGTAACGGACGGGCTCCGGGACGACGACCTCGACCGGTTGTCGACCCTCGCCGTGCACACGATCCACCGGACCGCCCAGGAGGCGCTGACGAACGCGCGGAAGCACGCGCCGGGGCAGCCGGTGACCGTGACCGTCGGGCGCGCGCGCCGGGGGGTGCGGCTGACCGTGAGCAACCCCACGCCGGCCGTGCCCGTCGACGCGCCGGGGAGCGACACGGGGCTCGTCGGGCTCGCCGAGCGCGCGGAGCTCACCGGTGGCACGCTCACGGTGACCGGCCCCGGCGCGGGGACGATGACACTCGAACTGGAGGTTCCCTGGTCATGACGGATGCGACGGACGGGACGGCGGCGCCGGGCGAGATCCGGGTCATGCTCGTCGACGACGAGGCCCTCATGCGCTCCGGCCTGTCACTCATGCTCGACGGCGCGGCGGGGATGCGCGTCGTCGCACAGGCGGCGAACGGGCGGGAGGCCGTCCACACCCTCGCGACCCGCGACGACATCGACGTCGTCCTCATGGACATCCGCATGCCGGTCCTCGACGGCATCGGGGCGCTGCGGATGCTCCCGCCGTCGGCCCCGCCGGTCATCGTGCTCACGTCCTTCGACACGGACACGTACGTGCTCGACGCCCTGCGCGCCGGGGCGGCCGGGTTCCTCCTGAAGTCCGCGTCGCCGGGGGCCATCGTCGCGGCCGTCGCGGCGGCGACCGAGGGGCAGCCGCTGCTCAGCCCGGAGGTGCTGGTCTCGCTCGTCCGGCTCGCGGGGACGGAGGCCGCCACCGGGGGGTCCGACGCCGCCCCCTCCGCCACGCCCGCCCCCGCCGCCGCGGGCGCCCCGGCGGTGCCGGCGCGGGGCGACGGGGGAGACGGGGGCGACAGCGCCCCGGCCGGGCCGCTCGGGCAGCTCAGCGCCCGGGAGCGGGAGATCGCGGAGCTCGTCGCCCGGGGGATGTCCAACCCCCAGATCGGGGCGACGCTGTTCATCTCCCTGCCGACCGTGAAGACGCACGTCACCCGGATCATCGACAAGCTCGGGGTGGACAACCGGGTCCAGGTGGCCCTGGCGGTGGTGGAGGACCGGCAGCGTCCCGGCACGCGGTAGCGTGACCGGCATGAGCAGAGAGTCCTCGCCCCGCCCCGCCGGCACCACCGGCGCCCCCGCAGCACCCCGCCCCGCCGGCCCGACGGTCGTCGTGTGCGGCACGGTGAACATCGACACGTTCGTCGGACTGGAGACCTTCCCCCGCCCCGGCGAGACGGTCATCGGCCGCCAGGGCCTCCGCTCGCTCGGCGGCAAGGGCGCGAACCAGGCCGTGGCCTGCGCGAGGATGGGCGTCCACACCGTGCTCCTCGCGTCGGTCGGGTCGGACCCGCTGGGGGACAGCGCCCTCGCCGACCTGCGCGGCCACGGCGTGGACGTCACCCACGTCCGGCGCGTCGCCGAACCGACCGGCCAGGCGTTCATCATGAACGACCGCGCCGGGGAGAACATCATCGTCGTGACCTCAGGGGCGAACGAGGCGACGGACCCGCGGGACAGCGTCGGGACCGTCGGGAGCCTCCGGGAGCAGGGGAGCGTGCCTGTCGTTCTGGCACAGGGTGAGCTCACGCCGGAGCACAGCGTGCGGATTCCGGGGCTGCTCGCCGAGGGCACGCGGCTCGTGCTCAACCTCGCGCCCGTGACGACGCGCGACGCGGGGCTGCTCGCGGCGGCGGACCCGCTCATCGTCAACGAGCACGAGGCCGCCGACCTGCTCGGGGCCGACGCCGCGACCGCCGGTGGGGGTGCGGCCGGTGGGGCGGCGGCCGGTGGGTCCGCCGGTGGGGGTGCGGACGGGCTCGCCCGCGGGCTCGCCGGGCTCGCGCGGTCGGTCGTCATCACGCTCGGCGCGGAGGGGGCCGTCGTCCTCGACCCCCGCACGGCACCCGACCCCGTGCACGTCCCTGCACCGCAGGTCAGCGACGTTGTCGACACGACCGGGGCCGGCGACGCCTTCTGCGGCACCCTCGCCGCCGCCGTCGCGGAGGGGGAGGGGCTGGTCGACGCGGCGCGCCTCGCCGTCGCGGCCGGGAGCCTCGCCGTGCGCGCGCGGGGTGCGGCCGCGTCCTACGCCGACGGGGCCGAGGTCCGCGCGTCCGCCGTCGGCGGGTGAGGGCAGCCGGTGAGCGGGGCCGGGTGAGCGGGGGTGACCCCCGCGGGTGACGGCGCCGGCAGCCGGGGAACGGGGGCGGGTGAGCGGGTGTGACTGTCCGGGCGTGGCTGTCCGGGGGGGCGTGGCACAATCGGCGTCATGACTGACCCGAGCCCGATCATCCTCGACTGCGACCCCGGTCACGACGACGCCGTCGCCATGCTCCTGGCCTGGGGGAACCCGGCCGTCGACCTCCTCGCCGTGACGACCGTCGCCGGCAACCAGACGCTGGACAAGGTCACGCGCAACGCCCTCGGCGTCGCCCGCGCCGGGGGGATGGACGGGCTCACCGTCGCCGCCGGGGCGGACCGGCCGCTCGTCGGACCGCAGCTCATCCCGGAGGAGATCCACGGCGAGTCCGGGCTCGACGGCCCGGCCCTGCCCGCCCCCGACCGGGAGGTCGACCCGCGCCACGCCGTCGACCTCATGGCGGACATCCTCCGCGAGCGCGAGCCCGGCACGGTCACGCTCGTCCCCACCGGCGCGCTGACGAACATCGCGCTGCTCACGCGCATGCACCCGGACGTCGTCGACCGGGTGCGGCAGGTCGTGCTCATGGGTGGCGGGCACCACACGGGCAACATGACCCCCGCCGCGGAGTTCAACATCCTCGCCGACCCGGAGGCCGCGGCGCTCGTCTTCGACGCCCCGTGGACTGTCACGATGTGCGGGCTCGACGTGACACACAAAGCGCTCGCGACACCGCATTTCGTGCGGGAACTCACGGAGATCGGCACGCCGCTCGCCGGGTTCGTCGCCGAACTCCTGGAGTTCTTCGGCGCCAGCTACACCCGCGAGCGCGGCTACCCGGCGCCGCCGATGCACGACCCGGTCGCCGTCGCCGCCGTCATCGACCCGACGCTGGTCCGCACCGTCGCCGCGCCCGTCGCCGTCGAGACCCGCGGCGAGCACACGCGGGGGATGACCGTCGTGGACCTCCGGCGCACGTTCGACCCCGAGGACCCGTCGTCGCTGCTGGTCAGGGACACGCCCGGCGCGGTCGGTGCGGCGGGTGCGGGGGGCACGGTCGAGGGGGACGACGGCGACCTCCCCGCGGCCCCGCCCGTGCGGCACCGGGTGGCCGTGGACCTCGACGTCCCGCGGTTCCACCGGCTCATCCTCGACGCGATCCGCACCATCGGGACCACCGACCTGGGGTGACGTGACGGGCGGGCCGGCACCGCCGACGCCGGCCGGACCTCGCGCACCTGTGGACACACCGCGCCGGTGCCGCCCGGCCAACGGCGGACCTGTGGACAACCCACCGGCCCGGCCCCCCGTTGTCCGCCCCGTCCGCTAGTGTCACATCCGACACACCGCGCCGTCGGCCCCGGGGACGTCCCCGCACCCGCCGGTGCCGGACCGCACACCCGGAAGGGACCCCATGACCGCGCACCCGACCAGCCCCGTCGGCGACCACACCCCCACCTCGACCGGCCCTGACCCGGTGGACACCCGCCCGGGTGGCGTCGTCGTCCTCATGGCCGTGCTCCTCACCGCCTGCGTGGCGTTCCAGCTCAACGCGTCGATGCTCGCGCCGGTGCTCACGACGATGGCCCGGGACCTCGGCACGGACGAGGCGACCGTGGGGCTCACGCAGACGGCGTTCTTCACCGCCGGCGCGATGTGCGGGCTGTTCCTGCCGCGGCTGTCGGACATCGTCGGGCGGCGGCGGATCCTCACGATCATGCTCGCCGTCATGGCCCTCGGCGGGTTCATCGCGGCCGTCGCCCCGTCGGTGGAGCTGCTGCTCGTCGCCCGGGCGCTGCAGGGCATCGCCGGGCCGACGATTCCGCTGACCCTCCTCATGCTCCGCAGCCAGGTCCGCGACCAGGTGCGGCTCGGCACGCTCATGGGTCTCATCGCCGCGGTCAACGGCGGCATCGCCGGGATCGACGTGCTCCTCGCCGGGTGGATGGCCGACGCCGGCGGGTTCCGCGTCGTGTTCTGGTTCATCGCGGCCGTCGGCGCCGTCGCGGCGGTCGTCGTCCGCACCTGGGCCCCGGAGTCCCGGCCGAGCGGCTCCGTGCGCATGGACTGGGTCGGCGCGGCCGTACTCGTCGTCTCCGTGCTCTCGGTCACCCTCGCGGCGAACGAGGCGGGCAAGGCCGGCGACGCGGACTGGGCGTTCGTCATCGGGCTGGTCGTCCTCGGGCTCGTGGTCTTCGCGCTGTTCTGGCGCTGGGAGTCCCGCCACGCGCAGCCGCTCGTCGCCCCCGTCTACCTGCGGCGACGGGCCACGTGGGCGCTGCTGCTCACCACCGTCCTGACGATGGTCGGCGTCTTCGCCGCCGTCAACGGCGTGGCGGTGTCCCTCGCGCAGAACGGCACCGCCGGGTTCGGCCGGGACTCCGGGTTCGTGGCCCTCGTCATGCTCACCCCGTACGCGCTCATCGGGTGGCTCGTCGGGCCGTTCGCCGGACGGTTCGCCCCCGTGCTGGGCTACGGCACGCTCCTGCGCGTCGGCAACATCTCCTCCGCCGTCCTGCTCGTCGTCCTCGCCGTCGTCGGGGTGCGCTCGGAGGTCGTGCTCGTCGGGGCGGTCGTGCTGCTCGGCGTCACGTACGCGGGCATCGGCAACATCGTGCTGAACAACCTCGGTGTCGTGAACTCACCCGCCGACAACGAGGGCTTCCTGCCCGGGATGAACTCCGCGGCGTTCAACCTCGGGGCGGGGATCTCCTTCGCCGTCCTGCCCGTGTTCATGGTCGCCGGGTCGCCGAAGGACTCCTCCAGTGCCGCCGGGTACACGACGGCGTTCATCGTCGGCGCGGTGATCCTCGACCTGTCCGTCCTCACGTCCTTCCTCATCCCGCGCGTCGCGACCGACGAGCCGCTGGAGAGCGGGGACGCGGAGGTCCCGGTGTGAGCGCCCGCGCCACCGGCACCGGACTCCTGGACCGCATCATCCACTGGCGGCCCGACCGGCTGATCGTCCTCATCGTCCTCGCGGTCGTCGTCGCCGTGCTGTTCCCGGCGCGCGGCGCGGTCGCCGACACGATGGGCGGGGTCACGACCGGCGCGGTGGCGCTGCTCTTCTTCCTCTACGGCGCCCGGCTCTCTCCGCGGGAGGCGGTGCAGGGCCTCACGCACTGGCGGCTGCACCTGCTCATCCTCGCGTTCACGTTCGTCGTCTTCCCCCTCATCGGCGTCGTGCTCCACCCCCTCGAGGGGATCATCGGCCGCGACCTCTACCTGGGGATCCTCTTCCTCTGCCTCGTCCCCTCGACCGTGCAGTCCTCGGTGGCGTTCACCTCCGTGGCCCACGGCAACGTCGCCGGGGCGATCGTCAGTGCGAGCGCGTCGAACCTCCTCGGGGTCATCGTCACGCCGGTGCTCGTGCTCGTGCTCATGTCCGGCGACGGCCTGCACATCGACGCCTCGGTCTTCGGCACGGTCGCCCTCCAGCTGCTGCTGCCGTTCATCGTCGGGCAGCTCACCCGGCGGTGGGTCCTGCGGATCGCCGCGTCGCCGACGACGAAATGGGTCGACCAGATCTCCATCGCGCTCGTCGTGTACTCCGCGTTCTCCGAGGGGATCGTCGAGGGCGTGTGGAGCTCGGTGTCCTGGGTGACGGTCGTCGGGCTCGTCGTCGGGTCCGTCGTCTTCGTGTACGTCATGCTCACCCTCACGTCCTTCACCGCCCGGAAGCTGGGGTTCGGCTACGGCGACCAGGTGGCCATCCAGTTCTGCGGGACGAAGAAGTCGCTGGCCTCCGGGTTGCCGATGGCCGCCGTGATGTTCGGCTCCGGGGGACTGGGGCTGCTCATCCTCCCGCTCATGGTGTTCCACCAGGTCCAGCTCATGATCTGCTCCGTCCGCGCGGCGGCGTACGACCGCCGGGCACCCGACGACACCTGGTGACCGCCGCCCCGAATTGTTGCGGCATATCCACAACAATTCGCCGACAATGTCGGCGGGGGTCCGGTCGGCCCGCGGGCCCCGACAGCCCCGCGGAGATCGTTGTTTCCGCTGGTCAGGGCCGCGCCGCCGCGCGGGGGCGGAATTGTTGTGAATTGTTGTGAATTGTTGCGGGTTGTTGCGGGTTGTTGTCCGGGGGCGCGTCGCAGGGGGCCCGGAGTGGTGCAGGCCGTCGTGTGGCGTCACGGATGCCCGCGCACCGTGCCTCTCACGCCCCTCCGGCACGACGCCGGATCCACCGTGTTCCCCGTCCCCGCGACGGGCCGGACGGATCCTTCTCGATCGTCCCGTCGGCGCGCATCTGGCGGAGGATCTCCGTGACCTCCCTGGACGCTGCCCCGGTCCCGGCGACGATCATCGCGTTCGTGAGTGCAGCCCCGTCGGCCAGCTGCTCCGTGATCCAGCGTTCCACGCTCACCGTCGCCGGCTCAGTGGTGACACTCGACCCCGCCACCTCGCGGGCACGGTTCGTCAGCGCCCACTGCGTCCCGTCACCGTCGACCGTCCGCACCACCCCCTCCCGCGCCAGGAACCGCAGGTGCCGGACAGCGTCCGGCTGGGCCGACTGCATGGCCGACGCCGCCTCCCTGTCGGACAGCATCGGCCGATCGACGAGCAGACGGACAGCCACCAGGGTGTTGACGTCGTCGATGACCTCCTGACCGAACTCCGAGCGCAGCGCCTCCAACCCCCGGATGAACGCCGTGTCCGGGCGCTCGACGTAGAGCGTGACATCGACGGTGAACTCGTCCGTCTCCACCCGGGGAAACCCCGGCCCGCCATGATCATCGCCGCCCACATCCGGTCGAAGCCGCGGGAGGTCTGCTCGACGAGACCCAACGCGCCCATCGCCCGCATGAGCAGGGGGTTCCGCGGCCGAGACGGCGTCGAGAGCAACCGGTCCGGACGCACCTGCGGCGGAAGTCCACCCGGTGAACTGATGCGCACCGCAACGGGGGAGACGTCGATCTCCACCGCGGACGTCGCCGTCCAGTCGCGGTGCACCAGGGCATTCGTCACGGCCTCGTCCACGGCCGGTGCTGGCACCGACGGGGCCGACGCCTCCTGTCCGCCGCCGAGGTCGACCTGGGCGACCGGCGTCGCGGTCCTCCTCGTCACCGCCTCGACCACCGTCGTCGACGCCAGGACGAGCGGATCACTGAACGCCGTGGTCACCGGTTCCCCTGCCGGGGTGGACCTCACATGCAGGCGGACAGCCGGTCGCAGGCGGTGCGGCCGGGCAAGGAGGATCTCCGCGGCGACGGTGAGGCGGCCGTCGTCGCAGAAGAGATCGAGCATGTGGAGCAGTCCCTCAGCCGTCCCGGGTGCCGGGGACCGGTCGCCCTTCGCCCTCCACTGCCGCTCGATGAGTGCCCGCGCCTGCGCCACCGCCGCCGGATCGAGGTCCTCGACGCCGATCCGCGACGCCGTCGCGGTGTGGTCGGGGTTCCGCCGCCTGTACTCCAACTCCCGGCGCTCGTGCCCGGTCAGGGGTTCGCACCGGTTGCCGACCCGCCTCCGTGCGGACCCGTTGGTCCGTTCGTACACGTCGAGGCCCCGCGGGACACGGATGACGACGAGGCGTGTCCCGTGAACGAACGTCTCCTCCGCCTCGACGCGGAGACTGGGCCTCGTCTTGAGGAAGATCTTGGAGACCAGGTCGTCACCGGAGCGCTCGGTGCCGGTGAACGCGTCCGGCCCGCCGGTCCGGTCGTTCACGCCCACGACGATGAACCCGGCCTCGGCCGGGCCGTTCGCGAAACACACCGAGGCGTCGAGGAGGACGTCCACCATCTTCGCGTCCGGGTTCCCGGCTCCGTGGTGGACCGGGTCCTCCTTGAAGTCCAGCCACTCGCACTCCAGCGCATCCGCGGTCTCGCCTCGCCAGATCTGCTCAAGTGCGTCGGCCAGGGGTTTCGGCAGCAGCCCGTTGCAGGGGTCGGTCATGGGGGTCAGCGTAGCGCCCCCGGAAGAATTGTTGCGGCATATCCACAACAATTCTCCAACAATGTCGGCGGGGGTCCGGTCGGCCCGCGGGCCCCGACAGCCCCGCGGTGATCGTTGTTTCCGCCGGTCAGGGCCGCGCCGCGGCGCGGGGGCGGAATTGTTGTGAATTGTTGTGAGTTGTTGCGGGTTGTTGCGGGTTGTTGTCCGGGGGCGCGGCGCCCCCGCCGTCACCGCTCCCGCTTCGCGTACCCCATCCGCGGGCGGAACCCCGCCGGGTGCCGCATCTGCGCGACGGCGTCGCCGACGAGCAGCCGGAACCGCGGCGCCATCGGCGGCATTGCGGAGACGGGGAACCAGCCGACGTCGGTGGATTCGTCGTCGGCGACATGGGCGGTCGTGTCGCCCACGACCGAGCAGCGCACCGCCGTGTCCACGTAGCTCACGCGGTCCCCGTTGGGGTACGTGACCTCGCCGACGGCGCCGACGCCGAGGAGCGCCTCCACCCTCACGTCCACGCCGGTCTCCTCCTTCGCCTCGCGGACGGCGGCGACGTGCGGTTCCTCACCGGGCTCGATGATGCCGGTGACGGGCGTCCACTGCGCGTCGTCGGCGCGGCACACGAGCAGCACCTCCGGGACGGCGTGGATCGGGGCGTCGGCGGGGACGTCGCTGAGGACGACCGCGGTGACCCCGGGCAGGAACAGCGGGTCGTGCCCGATCTTCCTGCGGAGTTCGACGATGTACTGCGGGGTCGCCACGGCGGCCCACCTCCCTGTCTCACGTGCCTCGACGGCCGTGCTCGTGTCGTTCGTGCTGCGGTGTCCTGCGGCGGAACCCGGATCGACGGTCAGTGTAACCGCCGCCCCACCACCGCCGGCTCACCCGGCGCGGCCGACCACACCCCACGCGCCCGGCCGTCCACCCGCGGCCATGCGCCGCCCCACCACCGCCGGGTCACCCGGCGCGGCGGGCCCACCACGCCGCGACGGACTCGGGCCGCCTCCCGGTGAGCTGCAGGACGGCGTCGGACACCACATCGAGTTCCCCGGCGGCGATGGCCGTGTAGGTGCTGATCCAGGCGTCGACCTCCCAGTCCGGGGCCCCGTACCCGGCGCGCGACGCCCGGGCCTGCGCGAGGGTCTCGTCGACGTACCTCACGTCCCGGCCCGTCGCCCCGCGGACGATCTCCACGACCTCGCCGAGGGTCAGCGCCTCCGGCCCGGTGAGCGTGTACGTGCGCCCCCGGTGCGCGGCCGGGTCCCGCAGCACCGCTGCCGCGCACGCCGCGACGTCGGCGGTGGTCACGAACCCGGTGCGGCCGTCGGCGGCGGGCCCCGCGATCGCCTCGCCGCTGTCGCGCCACGGGTCGGGGACGATGAACTGCCCGGTGACCTCCGTGTAGAAGCTGTCGCGGAGGATCGTGAACGCCGGGCCGGAGTCCGCGGCGGCGGCCCGGAGCGCCTGCTCGGTCGCGTGGTGCTCGCGCGCGTGGGTGAAGACCGCGTCCTCCGCGGCGCCGACGAAGGACAGGTAGACGATGTGCCGCACGCCCGCGTCGCGCGCCGCGGCGACGGCCGCGCGGTGCGCGTCGACCCGGCCGGCGCTCTCGGTCATCGACACCATGAAGAACGTGTCCACCCCCGCGAGGGCGCGGCGCATCCCCTCCGGGTCCGTGTAGTCACCGACACGGATGTCACACTTCGATACCTGCGGGAGCGGCTCGCCGTGCTCCGGGTCCGTCAGGGTCTCGACGGCCCTCTCCGGCGTCCGTGACAGAAGAACCAGGTCAGACAGGTCAATGGGCCGGCCGCGGGTCGAGCCGGCGAGGCCGCCGGTGAGGAGGTCGGCGACAACCTGGCGTGACACTCGCCCCGTCGCGCCTGCCACAGCTGTGATAGTTCTGCCGGTGCGCGGGGTGGCGTCCGGGCTGGTTGCGGTCCCGGCGTGCGGGCTGGTTGCCGTGCCGGCGTCCCGGCTGTCGTCCCTGCTGGTGCCCATCGGTGTGCGCTCCTCCACGGTTGCGTGCGTCGTCTCCGAGCGTAGGCGCCCTCCGCGCGCCCGCCCACGTCCGCGACCGGCAGCGCCAGGTCACCGCGCGCCCGCCCATGTCCGCGACCGGCAGCGTCGGGTCAGAAATCGCCCCGAAAACGACCCCGAACTGCCGGTGACGGACACAGTCAAGGGCCGGTGCACAACACCAGGTCAGAACGACAGGTCAGAACACCACGCTGACGAGCAGCATGTACACCACGGTGCCGACGAGGATGGACACCGTCGCGGAGCGTCGCCAGAGGTGCAGGGCCACCGTCACCGCGAGGGCGGGCAGGACCGCCGCCCACCCGCCGGGACCGGCGCTGTTGCCGTGCGCGGTGTACATGACCAGCACCGTCATGACACCGACGGGCATCGCGAGGCCGAGCCACCGGACAAGTCGGGACTCCCGGAGCATCCGTACCGCGGCGAACGGCAGCGCGCGCAACGCCACGGTCACCACACCCACGCAGACGAGGATGAGCAGCGTGTTCGTGAGGTCGACGCCCGCCGGCAGTCCGTGCGCCCCCGTCAACGGTCACCACCCGGTCCGTCGGCGCCCGCAGCGCCGTCACCACCACCGCCGGCACCGCCCGCACCCACGCCGTCGCCGCCGGCACGCACGCCGGCACCACCGCCACCGCCGTCTTCACCGCCACCGGCGGGGGAGCCGACGGTCCAGCGGAGACGCACGTCGAACCCCGTCCACCGGTGCCGCGCGACGAGCAGCAGGAAGTACAGCACCAGCCCGATGACCAGCATCTGCGACGGGGACACCAGGTACCCCACCACCCCGCACACCGCCGCGGACACCGGCAGGGACAGGTCCCGGGCGGCGTCGAAGGACTCGATGAGCAGCACGGCGAACAACGCCGTCAGCGCGAAGTCCATCCCGTGCAGCACCGGCGGCACCGCCGACCCCACGAGCGCGGCGACCACCCCCGACCCGACCCACGCGACCTGGCACACGACCTCGACGGTGATGACCCGCGCCCCCGTCCACCGCACCCCGGGACGCGCGGAGAGCACGGCGTACGTCTCGTCGGTCAGCGCGTACACGCCGTACGCCCTGGCCAGCGGGTTCCTCACCGCGCCGGTGGGGAAGCTCAGCCCGTAGAACACGTGCCGGAAGTTCACCAGCAGCCCGTACAGCGCCGCCGCGGCCGGGGCGACGCCGCCGGTGACGAGGGACACGGCGAGGAACTCGATCGACCCGGCGTAGATGACGACGCTGAAGACCGGCGCCCACCACCAGGCGAACCCGGACTGCGTCACGAGCAGCCCGAACGCCAGGCCGAGGGGGACGAGACCGAGGGCGACGGTCCACGCGTCGGCGAGGCCGGCGGCGATCTCGCCGCGCCGGGGGGAGTCCTCGTTGGTCATGGACCCCGATCCTACGACGTGCACCCGCCCCGCCACGCTCAGTTCCGGTCCGGGTGCTCCGCCCACGTCGACCACAGCAGCGCCGGGTACGGCTGCCGCCGCTGGATCCGCCGCCACGTCTCCCACGGCCGGTCGCCGAAGACGTCGTCGGGCAGCGCGGGCGTCACGGCGACCGACCCGACGCGCCCCAGCGCCCGCAGTTCCGCGCGGCTCACCCGGACGTAGCTGTGGAACACGCGCAGGGCCGTGATGCTGTCGCGGTACTCGGCGGGGGAGTGGCCCGTCTTGACGTGCATGAACGCCCCGCCCGCCGGGGGTTCGACGCCGACCTCCGCGGGCCTGCCGAACCGGCGGGGGTCGTAGGGGTTGGTGCCCTCCCGGACGAGCCCCACGCCGATGAGCACCGGCTCCCGGTCCCCGCCGATGAAGAGCACCTTCGGGACGGTCATCATGTCCGCCCACTCGGGGAGGTGGGTCACGGCGGCCTCGTCGCTCATCACCCCGAGCTGGACGGCGAGGACGGAGGAGGCGTCGGTCTCGACGACGAACAGCACCTCCGCCCCGGCGGGGGCGAAGCCCTCGAGCGCGGTGCGGTCGACGTCCAGCCGGGACGTCACGGCGAGGAAGACCAGGTCACCGGGGACGACGTCCCCCGCGTCACCGCCGGTCACGCCCCCGGGCCGGCCGCCCGCGCCGTGGCCGGTCATCCCCGGTCGCCCTCCCCGCGCCGGCGCTTCCTCCCCGACTGCTCCGCGGCGGCGACCTCCGCGGACCCGCCGTCGTCCCACCACCGCCGGAGTTCGGCGACGGCGGCCTCCCGGCCGAGCGGGCCGCGGTCGAGCCGCAGGTTCAGCAGGAACGTCCGCGCGACGCCGACGCCGGGCCCGGGCCGCAGGCCCAGGACCTCCATGATCTCGTCGCCGTCGAGGTCGGGGCGGACGGCGGCGAGGTCCTCCCGTTCCCGCAGCTCGGCGATGCGCTCCTCCAGCTGGTCGTAGGACCTCCGGAGCCACGCGGCCTTGTTGACGTTGCGGGTCGTGCAGTCCGCCCGCACGAGGAGGTGCAGGTGCGGCAGCAGGTCCCCGGCGTCCGCGACGTACCGGCGCACCGCGGCGTCGGACCACAGGCCCTCGGAGTAGCCGTGGAAGCGCATGTGGAGGAACACGAGCGTCCCGATGTTCTCGGTCATCCGCTTGGGGAACTTCAGCGCCTTGAGGCGGCGGCGGACCATCCGGGCCCCGACGACCTCGTGGTGGTGGAAGGTCACGCCGCCCTCCTCGGTGAACTCGCGGGTCTCCGGCTTGCCGCAGTCGTGGAGGAGAGCCGCCCACCGCAGCTGGAGGGAGTCGTCGTCGGTCTTCTCCCGGACCTCCCCGTCGCCGAGGGGGATGCCGTCGGCCCACCGCTCGGCCTCCAGCTCGACGGCGTTGGAGAGCACCTGGAGGGAGTGCAGGTAGACGTCCTTGTGCTGGTGGTGCTCGTCCTGGGTGAGGCGGAGGGCGGGGAGCTCGGGGAGGACGACGTCGCCGAGGCCGGTGTCCACCATGAGGTCGAGGCCCTGACCGGGGGCGACGCCGAGCAGCAGCGTGTTGAGCTCCGCCTGCACGCGTTCGACGGTGATCCGCGCGATCTCGCCGGACATCGCGGTCATGGCCTCGCGCACGCGGGCGCTGACGTCGAACCCGAGCTGTGCGACGAACCGGCAGGCCCGGAGCATCCGCAGCGGGTCGTCGTGGAACGACGTCTCCGGGGCGGCGGGGGTGTCGAGGATCCCGGCCTCGAGGTCGTCGAGGCCGCCGAGCGGGTCGTGGAAGACGTGCTCGCCGACGGGGGAGAGCTCGAGGGCCATGGCGTTGCAGCGGAAGTCGCGGCGGACGAGGTCGCCCTCGAGGGTGTCGCCGTAGGTGACCTCCGGGTTGCGGCTGTCACCGTCGTAGGTGTCCGCCCGGTAGGTCGTGATCTCGACGACGGTGCCGCGGATCATCGCGGAGACGGTGCCGTAGGCGATGCCGGTGTCCCACACGGTCTCCGCGAGGGGGGTGAGGATCTCGACGACCTGCTCCGGGCGGGCGTCCGTCGTGAAGTCGAGGTCGTGGGAGAGCCGGCCGAGCAGCGCGTCCCGGACGGACCCCCCGACGAGGTGGAGGGTGTGGCCCTGCGCCCGGAAGGCCTCCGCCACCGGGAGGAGGTCGCGGTCGAGGCCGCGGATCGTCCGCCAGGCCGTGGCCAGCATCACGCTCCTGTCCTTCGTGGTCGCCACCGGCCGGTCCGTCGTCGTCACCCTCGTCTCGTCTGTCACGCGCCGGATACTACCCGGTCCGGGGAGGGACAGGGTCCGGCGCCGGGTGCCACGCCGGGTCCCGGGCCGGTCCCACGCCGGTGCCACGCGGCGTTCCCACATTCACCGCCCGGGATACTACCCTGGTGAGAATGAGTGACAACGCAGGACCGGGTGGCGGCGAACGCCGTCGTCGGCGTCGCCGGGGGGGCCGTGGCCACCGGCGCGCCGGCGGTGACGCGGCCACCGGGCGGGGCACGTCCGCGTCGTCACCGACGACGTCGGACGGCGGGTCGCAGGGGGCCTCCCCGGAGGGGGCCGCGGACCGGGGCGCGCCGGCCGCCGGATCCGGCACCGGCTCGGGTGCCGGCCCAGCCACCGGCTCGGGCGCGCGGAAGGCCGGCCAGGGCGGCCAGGGCGGACGCCGCTCCGGCCGGCGGCAGGGCGCGAAGAACCCGCGGACCGCGCGGACCGCGAAGGGCCCGAAGGGCGGCCGGACGGCGGCCCACGGCTCCCGCGCGGACCGCCAGGCCGAGCGCCGCGCGGGCGGCGGCGACCGCCACACGCCGCGCGGCCCCCGCACCACCCCGGCCCGCCAGGCCGCACCCCGCCAGTCGACGGCCCGCCGCAGCCCGGCGCGCCCGGTCACGGCGGAGCACAACGACCTGCCGACGTCGGTGGAGACCTCGGCCGGCGGCCTCGTCCTCTCGGGTCTCCCGGAGGCGGTGCAGCCGGACGGGAGCGTGGACTTCTCCCGCATCTACGTCGCGCTCATCGGCCGGTTGGACCGCCGGGGCCGGCTCCTGTGGTCCATGCCGAAGGGCCACATCGAGCCCGACGAGTCCCACCACGCCACCGCCGAGCGCGAGGTGTGGGAGGAGACCGGCATCGCCGGGGAGGTCTTCGCCGACCTCGGGACGATCGACTACTGGTTCGTCTCGGACGGCGTGCGCATCCACAAGACCGTCCACCACCACCTCCTCCGGTACGTCGACGGGGACCTCAACGACGAGGACCCCGAGGTCACGGAGGTCGCCTGGCTGCCGGTGAGCCACCTCGTCGAGCGCCTGGCCTACGCCGACGAACGCACGCTCGCCCGCCAGGCCTACGACCGGCTGCCCGACCTCGCCCGCGCCGACGCCGCCGCCGGGCGTGCCACCCCGCGGTAGGTGTGGACGTGCAGGTGATCGGATGAGAACGCTGACGCGCGCCGCCGCGGCCGTCGCCGCCGCCGCCCTCGTCGCGGGGGCCGGGGCGACCGGCCCGACCGGCCCCGCCGCCGGCCCGTTGGGGGCACCCGTCGCCGCCGCGCAGGACGGCGTGGCGGTGAACCCCCGCGACCCGGACTCGGCGGGGGTGTGGGACAACCCGGACGCCCGGGGCTCGGACCCCCGCACGGGGGTCGAGGTCGCCCTCACCTCCGTGTCCCCGTCGCGCCCGACGGTCGACGGCGTCGTCACCCTGGGCCTGCGGGTGCGCAACACGACCGCGGGGGACGTCACCGGGCTGTCGGTGCGGCTGCGCACGCGGCCGGCGGTGACGGACCCGACCGGGGTCGGGGTGGCGCTCGTCGCGAACCGGGGCGACTACCCGGTCGCGGGTGACTTCGTCCCGGTGCCGGGGGACGTCCCCGCCGGCACGAGCCGGGACATCACGCTCACGGTGCCGGTCGGGAAGGACCGGGTCCCGGCCGGTGGGGGGCAGGGGGAGGGGGACGACGCCCCCCTCCGCGGCGACACCACCGCGCCCGGGGAGCCGACGGGGGACGCGGCGTCGACCCCGACGACGGCGACCTCCCCCGACCGGGACCGGTCGACGGTGCGCACACCCCCGCTCGGCGTGACCTCCGCCGGCGTGCACCCGCTGCTCGTGTCCGTGAGCGGGACCCCGGCCGACGGCGACGCCCGGCCCCTCGGGGAGACCCGGACGATGCTCCCGGTCGCCGCCGCCCCGGACGACGGGCGGGGCACGGGTGCGGCCGCGGGGGAGGGCGCCGACGCCACCGGCGACCCGGACGGGACCGGTGCCGACCGCTCCGCGCGGACCCCGGCGACCCCCCTGACGTTCCTCTGGCCGCTCGCCGCGACGACCGGGGCGACACCCGGCCAGACCGGTGACGCCCCCGACCCCGCGGAGCTGTACCTCAGCGACGACCACCTCGCCGCCGACCTCCGCGAGGGCGGCCGGCTGCGGAGCCTCCTCGACGTCTACCGGGACGCCGTGGGCGGGCCCGACGGGGCGGCGGTGCGGCAGGCGTCGTGCGTCGCCGTCGACCCGGAGCTGCTCGAGGTCGTCAACCGGATGACGCACGGGTACCGGGTCGGGCCGCGCGTGCCCAGCCCGGTCGACGAGCCGACGCGGCTGCGCGACCGGTGGGAGCACGGCTCCGACGGGCCCCCCTCCACCCCCGGCGCGGGGGTGGAGGACGCGCGGCGGTGGCTCGCCGACCTCCGGGAGCTCGTCTCCGGCGGCTGCAGCGTCGCCCTCCCGTACGCGGGGGCGGACCCGGACGCCCTCGCGCAGACCGGCGACGCGTGGCTGAGCACGCTCGCGGTGAGCCGGGGGCCGCGGATCATCCACGACGTCCTCGGCGTGTGGCCCGTCCAGGACGTGGTCGTCCCCGGGTCGGGGATGCTCGCGCAGGACACGGTGCCGTCGCTCGCCGCGGCGGCGACGCAGGGGCGCGACGTCGACGTCGACCGGCTGTTCGAGGAGACGGTGGCCGGGGCCTCGCCCCTGCCCACCCCGTCGCAGGTCACGGCGCTGGTCAGCGACAACACCGTGGAGGTGACCCGGCCCGCGCCCGCGTCCCCGGCGGGCTCCGGGTCGGGCCCCGGTGACGGGTCGGGGTCGGGGGACGACGACGGTTCCGGCTCCGGTGACGGGTCCGGGGACGACGACGGTTCCGGCGACGGCGGCGCCTCCACCGCCGCGGACGACGCGTGGAACGACCGCCTCGTCAACGTCTCCGGCGCCGGCACGACCGTCCGGGCCGTGCGCTACTCCGGGCAGCTCGGCGCGGCGCTCCTCGCGACGGGGTCCCGCCCCCAGGTCGCGGGCTACTCGAACCCGGCCACCCGCTACCGCCTCGAGGAGGACAGCCCGGTCGCCCGGATGTCCGACGCCGTCGGCACCCTCGACCTCGAACTCCGCGACGGGGCCCCGGTCCTCGCCGTCCCCCCGGCGGAGTGGTCCGTCGACGCCGCCGGGGCCCGGACGTGGCTGGACGCGCTCACCGACGCGCTCACCGACGGCCGCGCCGCCCCGACGGGGTTCAGCACGACGGTCTCCCCCCGCGGCCGGGGCGCGGACGAGCTCGCCACCGGCGAGTTCACCCGGCCCTACACCGACCCCGGCGCGCCGACGTCCCCCGACGTCAACCGGATCCGCCTCCTCGCGCAGTACATCCGCGACCTCACGCTCATCATGAGCAACGACCGCTCGATCGCGCTGCACCGCCAGACCTTCACCCAGCCCCTCCTCAACGACCTGCTGCGGGCGTCGTCCTCGAACGCCGCGCGGAGCCGGGACCAGTGGGACAGCCTGCGGCGCGACCGCTCGGACCGGATGAACACCGTCGAGTCCGTCGTCGGCGGGCTCCGCCGCTCGGTGTCCCTCCTGCCGCCCGGCAACGTCTTCACCCGG
This sequence comes from Corynebacterium bovis DSM 20582 = CIP 54.80, assembly GCF_030408615.1. Lineage (NCBI taxonomy): Bacteria > Bacillati > Actinomycetota > Actinomycetes > Mycobacteriales > Corynebacteriaceae > Corynebacterium > Corynebacterium bovis. The sequence continues at coordinate 2,578,235 of NZ_CP047187.1, forward strand.
ACGTCCGAGTCCTCCCCGCTGCTCGTCGTCGCCCGGAACGGCCTGCCCCTCCCGGTGGCCGTCGACGTCGACTACACGGCCGGGGACGGCGTGGACCTCAACGTGCCGGGTCGGCAGACCCTGCCCGCCAAGGGCTCGGTCACCCTCCAGATGACGACGGACATCCCCGACCCGACGGCCCGGACAAGCCTGACGATCTGGCTGTCCACCCCGAGCGACGAGCAGATCTCCCAGCCCGTGACGCTGCAGGTCGCGTCGGTGCCGGGCATCGGCCTGCTCGGCACCGGGGCGGTCGCGCTGCTCGTCGTGGGCGTCGGGATCGTCGGCCGGGTCGTGTGGAACCGTCGGAACCGGCGGCCGCGGCGCTGAGTCCCCCGGGGCGGCCCACCGCCCCGCCCCGCCCCGGCCCCGGCGGGGGTCCCCGCCCTCCCGGCCGCACTCCCGCCGCCCTCCCCGCCGCCCCGTCGCCACCCTCCCACCGCCCCGCCCCAGGTCCAGGCACTTCCGACACGCCCCGGGGGGCGTTCGCCATCTCCGGGCGACGTAAAGGATGATGGGGGGGTGCATTCCTCCAACGGATCCCCTGACGACAGTCAGCCGACGGCCCCGCAGGACCCCGACCGACCATCGGGGGCGGCCCCCGCCGCCGGGCAACGCGGCCGCTTCCGGGCGGCCCGGCCCCCGGCCCAGGCGCCCGCCCCCCGTCGCCGGTCCACCGCGCGCCCGGCCCCGGCCGAGGACCACTCACACCTGGACAAGTCGCCCGCCGAACGCGCGGCGACCGGGTCCTGGCCCGCCGCCGGGGGCGCCCCCGGGGACCCGTCCCGGGACCCCTCCCACGCGGGCGACCACCCCTCCCCCCGGGGTGACGGCGACGCGCACCGGTCCGCCGCCCGCGGCACCACCGCCGTCGCCACCGTCGAGGACGACCCGCACGCCCACCGCCCCACCGGGACCGGCGGCGACGGTCGGCGTCGTGACCCCGACGGCGGGTCCGGCACCACCGGCGGGGACCAGGCGCAGGAGGCCAGCGACGCCGACGTCGTCCGCGCCGGCGGGTCGATGGCGGTCGCGACCCTCCTGTCGCGCATCACCGGCTTCCTCCGCACGGTGCTCATCGGCGCGGCGCTCGGCCCGGCGGTGAGCTCGGCGTTCAACGTCGCGAACACCCTGCCGAACCTCATCACCGAGCTCGTCCTCGGCGCGGTGCTCACGTCGCTCGTCGTCCCGGTGCTCGTCCGCGCGGAGAAGGAGGACGCGGACCACGGCGAGGCGTTCATCCGCCGGCTGCTCACCGTGACGATGACGATGACCCTCGTCATCACGGTCGCGTCGGTGCTCGCCGCGCCGCTCCTCACGAGGGTGACGCTCGACGCGGACGGCCAGGTCAACGTCGGCATGTCCACGTCCTTCGCGTACCTCGTGCTGCCGCAGATCGTGTTCTACGCGATGTTCGCGGTGTTCATGGCGGTGCTCAACACGAAGGGTGTCTTCCGCCCCGGGGCGTGGGCGCCGGTGGTGAACAACGTCGTCACCCTCCTCGTCCTCGGCCTGTACTACATGCTGCCGCAGGACACGAAGCTCCACGCGACGGACACCGTCACCGTCGCGAACCCGCACGTGCTGCTCCTCGGGCTCGGCACGACGGCGGGTGTCGTCGTCCAGGCCCTCATCATGGTGCCCTACCTGCGGAAGGCCGGCATCCCCCTGCGGCCGCTGTGGGGGATCGACGAACGCCTCCGCTCCTTCGGCGGCATGGCCCTCGCCATCGTCGTGTACGTCGCGATCTCCCAGCTGGGCTACGTGCTCAACAACCGCATCGCCGGTGACGCGGACGCCGCGGCGCCGACGATCTACGCGAACGCCTGGCAGATGCTCCAGGTGCCGTACGGCGTCATCGGCGTGACCCTGCTCACGGCGATCATGCCGCGGCTGTCCCGCAACGCGGCGGACGGCGACGACCGCGCCGTCGTCCGCGACCTCACGACCGCGACGCGCCTGACGATGCTCGCGCTCGTGCCCGTCATCGTGTTCTTCACGGCGTTCGGCACGGTCCTCGGCCCGGCGCTGTTCAACTTCCGCGAGTTCGACCTCGCGTCGGCGAACGTGCTCGGCCTGACGATCAGCTTCTCCGCGTTCACCCTCATCCCGTACGCGCTGGTCCTCCTGCACCTGCGGGTGTTCTACGCCCGCGAGGAGGTGTGGACGCCGACGTTCATCATCACCGGCATCACGGTCACGAAGGTGGCGCTGGCGTACACGGCCCCGCTCGTGGCGACGGAGCCGCGGATGGTCGTCGTGCTCCTCGGGGCGGCGAACGGGTTCGGGTTCGTCACCGGCGCGGTCGTCGGCCACCTGCTGCTCCGCCGGTCCCTGGGCAGCCTCGGGGTGCGCGAGGTGTCCCGGACGGTCGTGTGGGCGCTCGGCTCGTCGGCGGTCGCGGCGCTCATCGTGTGGCGGGTGGACGTGCTCCTGGAGACGTACGTGTTCCCGGCGGAGAACCCGTGGTTCATCGTCCGGCTGCTCATCATCGGCCCGCTGTTCCTCCTCATCACCGGGCTCATCCTGTCCCGGTCGCGGCTGCCGGAGGTCCTCACGGTCGGTGCGGCCCTGTCCCGGCTGCCGGGTCTCGGCCGGGTCATCAGGGTCAGGGGGGAGGACGACGCCGTCCCGGCCGCCGGCCGCCCCGCCCCCGTCAGTGCGGTGGACCTCGCCAGCGAGGCGGTGCTCGGCGGCGGCGACAACATGACGACGCTGCTGCCCCCGCTGTCCGCGGGGCGGGTCCGTGGCCCGCGGCTCGTGCCCGGCGCGCCGATCCTGCGCGGCCGGTTCCGGCTGCTCGCCGACCACGGCGGGTCCCGGGCGGCCCGGCTGTGGCAGGCCCGCGAGATGGTCAACGGCACGGCCGCGACGGGCGACGTCGTGGCCCTCACGATCCTCGACCCCGTCGTCGCGGCGGGGTCGCAGGACCGGGCGGCGGTCGCGGAGGCGCACCGTCGCATCCTCGACGACACGGCGCTGCTGGGCCGGGTCACCGGGCCGGGCATCGCCCGGGTCCGGGAGGTCGTCGACGGCGGGTCGCTCATCGTCGTCGTGGCCGACTGGGTCGAGGGCGCGCCGTTGCCGTCGGTCGCCGAGTCCGGTCCGGACCCGCTCGCCGCCGGGTACGCGGTCGCGGACCTCGCCGACGCGGTCGCGCTCGCCCACGGGTGCGGCACGTGCCTCGGCCTCGACCACCGCAACCGGCTGCGCATCTCCACGGCGGGGTCGGCGGTCGCCGCGTTCCCCGGTGTGCTGCCGGGCAACAGTCCGCGGCAGGACATCCACGGCATCGGCGTGGCCCTCGACCTGCTGCTCGCGAACGTGCCGGAGGAGGAGGTCCCCGGGGCGCTGCGGGACCTGTGCGAGGAGGCGCGGGGTGTGGAGGGCGTCGACCCCCACGACCTCGCCCGACGACTGCGGGAGATCACGACCGGCGGTGCCGGGACCGGGGACGTCCGTGACGACGGCGACGACGGGGTCGACGGCGGCTCCGGCGGCGGGCGCGGCGGGTCCGGTGCCCGGGCCGGCGCCGGGTCGACGGCCCGCCCGGCCGGGGACGCGGTCGCCCAGGCGTGGGACGTGCGCGCGGACGAGACGCCGGACCCGCACGCCCGGGCCGGCTTCGGCGCGGGCAGCGCGACCCGGACGCGGGTCGTCCTCACCGCGGTCGGGGCGGTGCTCGCGGTCATCGTCGCCGCGGTGGTCATCGCCGTCGCGGTGACGACGCTCGGCGGGGACCGGCAGGACGCGCCGCTGACCTCGGACTCCCTGCGCCAGGGTGTCGAGCGGTCCGGTGCCCCGGCGACGGTCACGCCGACCTCCGCGGAGGAGTGGATGCCCGTCGACGGGCGCGGCACCCCCGACAGTCCCGCCGACGCCCCGCGGATCATCGACGGTGACCCGGCGACCGCGTGGCGGAGCGCGACGTACGACGCCCAGCTCGGCCCGGACGCGACGTCGGTGAAGGCCGGTCTCGGCCTGCTCCTGCGCCTGCCGTCGCCGACGACGGTGACGTCCGTCCACGTCGAGGGCGGCCGCGCCGGCACGGCGGTCGAGCTCCGGGCCGCGACGGGCGACCCGTCGACCCTCGGTGACACGCACCTGCTGACGACGCAGACGCTCAGCGACGGGGCGACCGACATCACCGTGCCGGACGGGGTGCCGGGCGACCGGCTCCTGCTGTGGATCACGGCGCTGCCGATGCCCGACGCCGCGAGCGTCGGCGAGGTCACGGTCGCCGGGACGGTGTCCGGTGGCGGGAGCGGCAGCGGCTCCGAAGGCGGGTCCGGGTCGACGACAGCGCCGGAGCCGGCCGTCACGGGCGCCGCGGGGGCGCGCTCCGCGCACTAGCGCAGATCCCGGCCTGGGCGGGGGCGGGGGCGGCGCACACTCCGGGGGGCGGGGGCGGAGGCGCGGTTCGCGCACTAGCGCAGATCCCGGCGCGGTGCACGCCGCGACCGCGGCCCTGTGGACACCGCCCCGCGTCCCGCCGCGGTCATCCACAGGCCCGGCCGCGCGGCGCGGTGGCGGACCCGCCCGGCCACCCGGAGCAGTTACACTGAAGCCCTGCATCCGCCTGTCTCCGACGGGCACGACTCCGCCGGGGGGAGGGGAGGGGGACGACGCCTCCCGGCGCCACAGCCGACACGGACCACGGGCCGTCAGGGGGCGGGGGACCGCGGCCGGCGGCCGGACCCCGGGGACAGGAGGTGCAGGGAATGCAGGGGATCACGGAACGGGGGAACCATGGAGGGACACGCACGGTCGAGCGGCCACGCGCGCACGGGGCCGGCAGGCGTCCTGCCCGGGCGGGAGGGCGTCGGGGCCGGGGGTGTCGGGCGGGCGCAGGGCGAGTCCGGCGCAGCGGGGGAGGACAGCCACGCGACCGGCGTCGACCCCACCCACGGCGACCCCGACACAGCAGCACACGACAGCGACGCGGCGGGGGACGCGGACCTGCTCCGCCGGTACCGCGCGGGGGACGCCGAGGGCTACCGCGAACTGCTGCGCCGACACCAGGTGCGGCTGTGGTGGGTCGTCCACCGGGCCGGTGTGCCGTGGGACGAGTGCGGGGACGTCCTCCAGGAGGCCATGTTCAGCATCCACCGGGCGGCGCCGGCCTTCCGCGGGGGCAGCTCCGTCGCGACGTGGATGCACGCCATCGTCCGGAACGTCGCACTGACCTACATGCGGCAACGGTCGCGCGCCCCGGAGACGACGTCCCTCGACACGCCCCGGTCCCTCGACGCGCTGCAGGCCGTCGCGGACGTCGGCGTCCCCGACCCCGCGGACAACGCCGTCACGCAGGACCAGCTCCGGGCCGTCCGCGGTGCGCTCGCCGCACTCGACCCGCGGTTGCGGACCGTCATGGAACTCACCGAGATCGAGGGGTTGTCCGTCGCCGGTGCCGCGGCGACCCTCGGCATCCCGCCGGGAACGGTGAAGTCGCGACGGGCCCGGGCGCGCCGGCACCTCCGCCGCCGGCTGCTCGAGGACGGGCCGTTCCGGTGCGACGCCTGACGCCCCCGCCCCCGGCACCCCGGGGACCGTCACGGCCGGGGGCCTGCGCCGCCCGTGCAGCCGTTAGACTGGTCCCCGCACGGACCCGGGCACGCCCCACGGACACGCCCGCGGCCCACCCCGGGAATAGGTCCGCCGACCACACGTTGATGCCGGTGGAGACGCCGGTGAGCCGGGTGGTGGCGTCGAACCCCCACCTCCCGACCCCGCACGGCGCGTGCCCGGACGCCACCGACGACAGACCCAGGAAACGAGGATCCCGCATGAGTGAATCCACCACCGGCACACCCACCGGCACCGTCACCGCACCCCCGACGTTCGTCACCGCCGGCGCCGGCGTCACGGCGGGCGGCCCGACGGCCGGCGGCACCACCGGGGACAGCGGGACGGTCCACGACGTCATCATCATCGGCTCCGGCCCCGCCGGCTACACCGCCGCCGTGTACGCCGCGCGCGCGGAACTGCGGCCGGTCGTGTTCGAGGGCATGGACTACGGCGGACTGCTCATGCAGACGACCGAGGTGGAGAACTTCCCCGGGTTCTCCGAGGGGATCATGGGCCCGGCGCTCATGGAGGAGATGCGCGCCCAGGCGGAGCGCTTCGGCGCGGACCTGCGGATGGAGGACGTCGAGAAGGTCGAGCTCGACGGGCCCGTGAAGACCGTCCACGTCGACGGCGAGGTGCTGCGCGCCCGCACGGTGATCCTCGCGACCGGGGCCGAGCCCCGCTACCTCGGGGTCCCCGGGGAGCGCGACCTCCTCGGGCGCGGCGTGTCCGCGTGCGCGACCTGCGACGGGTTCTTCTTCAAGGAGAAGCAGATCGCCGTCATCGGCGGCGGTGACTCCGCGATGGAGGAGGCGGACTTCCTCACGAAGTTCGGGGACAACGTCACGATCATCCACCGCCGCGAGGAGTTCCGCGCGTCGAAGATCATGCTCGAGCGGGCGCAGAACAACCCGAAGATCTCCTTCATCACCAACGCCGTGGTGTCCCGGGTGATCGGCGACACCGCCGTGACCGCGCTCGAGATCACCGACACGGTCACCGGCGAGACCCGGGAGGTGCCGATGGACGCGATGTTCGTCGCGATCGGACATGATCCGCGCACCGCCGTCTTCGAGGGGCAGGTCGAGCTCCGCGAGAACGGCTACGTCCGGGTCGACGAGCCGACGACCGCCACGTCCGTCCCCGGCGTCTTCGCCGCCGGCGACCTCGTGGACTCCCGGTACCAGCAGGCGATCACCGCCGCGGGCTCCGGGTGCCGCGCCGCGCTCGACGCGGAACACTACCTGTCCGCCCTGAACGCCTGAGCGGGCCCGGGGGCGGGCGACGCCCCTCCGGCGCGGGTCTCCGCACCTGTCGGCGGGTGCCGCGCCCTCGCCCGACGCCCTGCCCCCTCCCGCACCGGCCCTCATCCCGGCACCGGCCCCCTCCCGCACGGGCCCCGCACCCCGGCGCTGGGCCCCTCCCACACCGGCCCCCACCCCGGCGCTGGACCCCTCCCGCACGGGCCCCGCACCCCGGCGCTGGACACCAGCAGCGGGTCCTCACCGGCGCGGACGGCCCGCCGGAGTAGGCTCAGCACACGTCCGTTCCACCACCGACCCCCACACACTGGAGGCTTCACCATGGCCAGCCCGGTCCACGTCACCCAGGACACCTTCCGGTCCACCGTCGTCGAGTCCGACGTCCCGGTCCTCGTCGATTTCTGGGCGGGATGGTGCCAGCCGTGTCTCCGCATGGACCCGGTTCTGGCACAGATTGCTGAAGAGTTCGACGGTCGTGCCACTGTGGCCAAGGTCAATGTGGACGAGCAGCGCCTGCTCGCGTCCATGTTCCAGGTGATGTCCATTCCGGCCCTGCTCATCTTCAAGGACGGCAAGAAGGTCGCGGAGCTCCACGGTGTTCAGCCCAAGGACGACTTGAGCGCTAAGCTGGACTCGCTGTGTTGACAACTGTCACACGAGTAACTGGAATTGCTCGTCGTGATCGTGGAGTCCAAGCCGCTGTCTGACTGGAGTGGAACGTATTTTGTACTACAACAACTCTTTCCAGGTGGGTGACCGGAGCCCCCGCATCGCGGAGGTCCGTGGGACACTCGCCCGCCTGGGCATGATCGAAGGATTCTCCGGGGACGCCACGGGTGCCGAGTCCCAGCGGTGGACCCAGGAGGACGAGTACTTCGACAAGGACCTGGCGAACGCCCTCCGCGCGTTCCAGCAGCAGCGGGGCATCATCGCGGACGGCCGGATCACGGAGACCGTCCTCCGGGCGCTCCGGGAGGCCTCGTACACGCTCGGCGCGCGGGTGCTCAGCCTGGAGGCGAACCAGTTCGTCGGTGACGACGTCGCCCAGCTCCAGGGCCAGCTCCACGACCTGGGGTTCTACACGTCCCGGGTCGACGGGCACTTCGGCGTCGCGACGCACCGGGCCCTGCAGAACTACCAGCGGGACTACGCCCTGACCCCGGACGGCATCTGCGGGCCGGAGACGCTCCGCGCGCTGTCCTACCTCGGGCGACGGATCACGGGCGGGTCCCCGCAGGCGATCCGCGAGACGGAGCAGATCCGCGCGGCCGGGCCGCAGCTGTCCGGCAAGCGCGTGGTCATCGACCCCGGCCTCGGCGACGGTGAACCGGGCCTCACCGTCCGTGGTCCGTACGGTCCCATCACGGAGGAGGAGATCCTCTGGGACCTCGCCTCGCGCCTCGAGGGGCGGATGATCGCCGCGGGCATGGAGACGATCATGTCCCGCCCGCGGTCGGGCAACCCGTCGTCCCAGGACCGGGCGTCGCTGGCGAACGCCTTCGGCGCGGACCTCATGATCTCCCTGCGGTGCGACTCCTACCCGAACGACCGCGCCAACGGGGTCGCGTCGTTCTACTTCGGGTCCGAGCACGGCTACTCCTCGATGACCGGCGAGAAGCTCAGCGGGTTCATCCAGCGCGAGGTCGCCGCCCGCACGCCCCTGCGCAACTGCTACAACCACGGCCGGACGTGGGACATTCTGCGGCTCACCCGCATGCCCACGGTGCAGTTCGTCACGGGGTACCTCTCCAACCCGTCCGACGTCGCGGTCCTCACCGACCCGCACCTCCGCGACACGATGGCCGAGGCCATCCTCGTCTCCGTCAAGCGCCTGTACCTCATGGACAAGGACACGCAGCCGACCGGCACGTACACCTTCACCGAGCTGCTCGCCCAGGAGGCCGCGCACTCCTGACGCCGCCCCGCCGGAGCGCGGAATGTCAGCAGGTCAGACGGGAATTCCTCCGCCGAGGACGGTCCGCAGCGGCTTCACCTCGTTGACGGCGGTGTGGTCGTCCTCGGCGAAGCGGGCGAACATCGAGTACCCCGCATCCAGTTCAATGCGGTACCGCGGGTACCGCGGGTGCGCCGCCACGACGCTGAACCCCTCCTGTTTGAGGATGTCCACGCTGAGGATCGGGGCCCGCAACAGGGGATCGCGGTCCGCGTCGGCGTGTCCACGCAGGTCAGGGAGTTCCCACCCGCGGTAGCCCTCGGGTACGTAACTCGCCCCGTCGAGCAGCGGGTCCCGCCACCGCTTGATGCCCGGGTAACGGCCGCGCGGTGGTCCATCGTCGGCGCCCTCTGGGCCTCCCTCCGAACCGCTGTCAGGCGAGCTCTCCGGGCCGCTCTGCGACCCACCGTGCGGCCGGCTCGGCTGCCCACCCTCAGGCCCGCCCTCCGGGCCCCGCTGCGGTCCGCTCTCCGGCCCGTCTCCGCTGCTGCGTGCGTGGCCTGGCCTCGTGGCCGCTTCCCCCCGGTCCGACGTTCCCTCGCCGGGGAGCCGCCCCGACCAGGTCCCCTCCGCTCCGGCACCGCTCATCCCGTCCTCGTCGCCGTCCGCGCCCCGGCCGCCACCGTTCGCCACGCCGCCGTCGCCGTTCGCCCCGTGGCCACTCGCTCCACCGGCACCACCGGCCCTCCCGCGGGACGGATCCTGCCCCTCCGGCCCCGCGGACCGCTGTCCGCCGTCCGCTGAGCCGTCCCCGTCGGAACCACCGGGGAAAAGGCTCCCTGCGTCCGGCTCGTTGCCGGCCACGATGTCGTCGTCGTTCCTGCCGAAGGCCTCAACGGCCTTGATTCCGCGGCGCGCCGCCGCGGTCATGACGGTGTCGATGAGCGTGTGCTCGAGGTAGAGGCCCATGTACGGCTCGTCGACCCAGACGTTCGCGATCAGCACCGCATCGGGCGAGGCCGGCGCCGTGGGCAGCGCGAGGTGTCCGGGCAGGTAGCGGGCCGGGGCGAAGGTCACGGTGGCGGCGGGCCGCTGTCCCGTCCCCGCGTCACCGGTCCCGACGTACGCCGTGTACCCGCAGATCCCCCACTGGAACAGCACGGACTGCAGCCAGAGTTCCTTGTCGAACTCGGGGTCGTCGCTCCGGCACGGTGTCCCCCCGTGATCGCAGGGCAGCTCCCAGAAGACGCTGCGCGCCGCCGCATGTTGGATCTCCGCCCCGTTGTCGTGCGTCAGCGCTCGAACTGTAATTTCCACTGACTACCCTTCCTGCGATCCCGTGCCCATCACACTGTAGTTCGCCGAGGTATCCCCCGGTCCCGAAATTCCGCTCCGGGGGGCTTCACATGTCTGATTTTCCCGGCTTCTCGACGTCACGCTTCCCCCCTCTCGCCCTCCCGACCCCCGCGACCGCGGTCCGGCACGACGCTCGTCCCCCCGAGCCTGCCGACCCGCCCCCGCCCGTCGTCACTGCCCGCCGGTCCCCGCTCTCGCCCCCCGAGGCCACGTCCCCACATCTCTGCGGAGGGTCCCGGCCCCACGGCGACGCCCCCACCCGTCGTCACTCGCTGCCGTTACCCGCCCCCGGCCTCGATGTTTCACGTGAAACATCCCCTCCACCGGCGCCCTGGGCCGGCACCAGCGCGGCCGGCCCCACCCGACCGCACCGCCCCCCGGTCCGAGTTCCGTCAGTCCTCGCTCCGGAACCTCAGCAGCTCGGTGATCCGCTCGAAGTCGTCGGCATCACCGAATTCCACGACGATCTTCCCCTTTCGCTTGCCCATCTGGACCGACACCTTGGTGTCGAGCACATCGGAGACGTCTGTGGCCCACGAGGTGAATCGCTCGGGAGGCTCGATAGACGACCGCTTCTTCCCGACCTTCTTCTCGTCACCGCGGTTCAGGAGCGTGACAGCCTCCTCGGTCGCGCGGACGCTGAGCCCCTCGGCCACGATGCGTCCGGCGAGCCGCTCCTGGGCCTCCGCGCCGACCTTCACCCCGAGCAGCGCCCGGGCGTGCCCGGCGCTGAGCACCCCGGCACCGACCCGCCGCTGAACCGAGACGGGCAGCTGCAGCAACCGGATCATGTTGGTGATGAGCGGCCGCGAGCGTCCCAGCCGGTCCGCGAGCTGCGCCTGCGTGACCCCGAACTCCTCGAGCAACTGCTGGTAGGCCGCCGCTTCCTCGAGCGGGTTGAGCTGCACGCGGTGGATGTTCTCCAGGAGCGCGTCCCGCAGCATGTCCTCGTCCTGGGTCTCGCGGACGATCGCAGGAATCGTCGTCAGCCCGGCCTCCCGTGACGCGCGCAGGCGGCGCTCACCCATGATGAGCTCGAACCGTTCGTCGCCCTCGCCTCCCGTGGGGGAGGGGAGTGGCCGCACCACGATCGGCTGAAGAAGCCCGAACTCCTTGATCGAGTGCACCAGCTCCCGCAGCGCGTCTTCGTCGAAGACCTCGCGCGGCTGCTTCGCGTTCGCCTGGATGCTGTCCAGGGGCAGCTCCCGGTACGTGGCCCCGAAGTCGTTCCCGGTTGTCTGCGCCTCGCCGCCCGTCGTGGCCTGTCGACTCCGGCCGCTCGTCGCATCGGCCCGGGTCGGTGTCGCCCCGCGCCCGGCTCCGGTCACCGCGTCGGTGCCCCGGCCCGTCCCGGGTGTCCCGTCGGTGCCCCGGGCGGTCGCGGCGTCCTCACGGTCGGCTGCCGAGGAGGGTGTCCGGGTTCGACGCCGCCCTCCCGCGGCCCCGGCCTCCGACGTCGTCGCCGACGCCTCTCCATCGCGGCGCGGCGTCGATTCCGCGGCCTCGGGACGCGCGTTATCGGCATTTTCGCGGCCGTTCCCGTCACCCCGCCGGCCCGCGTCCATTTCGTCACGGTGACGCGCGGGACCGAGGATGACGTCAGCCGCACTGTGACCCAGGGTCGGCTTCGAGGGGCCGGTGGGGATCAGGCTGGCGAGTCCCCGCCCGAGCCCGCCTCGCTGTGCACTGCCGCCCGCGGCCTTGGGCATAGCGGACGTCGCCGGCTTCCGGGCAGCCGTCGACTTCTTTACAGGTGTGCCACCGCCTGTCGAAGCATCTCCGCTGGTCATCGCACCCTTCTTCCTCGATCGTGTTACTTTAGACTGCGTGCCGTCCATCGATCTGTCGTCCTGACTATTGGATTCGTCCATTATCAGAGACTCCCGTTATGGAGGTCCGGGGCGATCCCGATCGGAGCTGTTTCATCTGAGGGCAGGAAGTCCCCACGTTCTGCGAATTCAACTGCTGCGTCAAAGTATGCGAGAGCCCCACGGGATCCGGAGTCGTACTGGAGGACGGTCTGGCCGTACCCCGGCGCCTCGGACACCTTCACGCTCCGGGGCACCTGATTCGTCAGGACCACAGACCCGAAGTGCTCCCGAACCTCCTCAGCGACCTGCTCCGAGAGCTTCGTCCGGGCGTCGTACATCGTGAGCAGAACGGCCGAAATGTGGAGGTTCGGGTTGAGGTGTTCACGGATCATCGAGATGTTGTTGAGCAGCTGGCCGACACCCTCGAGCGCGTAGTACTCACACTGGATCGGGATGAGGACTTCTGTCGCGGCATTCATGGCGTTGATCGTCAGGAGCCCGAGCGATGGGGGGCAGTCGACGAAGACGTAGTCGAAGCCTTCGGCTTCGAGAAGATTCGCGTTGACCGCGTCGTGGAGGCGGTACTCCCGCCGCACGACGCTGACCAGCTCGATCTCGGCTCCGGCGAGGTCGATGGTGGCGGGGATGCAGTAGACGTTTGGGTTGTCGGGGTTCTGCTGCATCGTCTCGTGGATGGACTTCTCACCCAGCAGGAGCTCGTAACTGGACGGCGTCCCCATGCGATGCTCGGCGCCGAGAGCCGTCGAAGCGTTTCCCTGCGGGTCGAGGTCGATGACCAGGACTTTCAGGCCGTGAAGGCCCAGCGCCCACGCAAGATTAACCGCCGTTGTGGTTTTGCCGACACCACCTTTTTGGTTGGCGATAGTGATTCGACGGGGCGCCGACGGCTTGGCGAGATGAAGCCCGTGAGGGTTCTGAATCTTCGCAGCCCGCTTCGCAGCGGCGGCGATCGGCGTGTCATCCCAGTCTTGAGGACGCATCATTCTTCCTTCTGTATGTCGGCGACGGAAAGAGGGCCAGATAGACACAAGCCGGACGAGCGGGAGAGCGCACACGACTCGGTGCTGTGGTTTTCACCTGCACAGAGAACACAGCTGAGAGACCGACAGATGGCGGCGCGATGTTTCACGTGGAACATCGCGCGAACTTCCCCCTACAGTAGTCGGTCGGTGTCGGCACAACAACGCCACCCCTGCGTCCTGTGGACAACGCGCTGAATGTCCACAGGGCGATGACCTGCTCATTTGCATGGCAGCACATGGACTGTCCAGCCGCCGGGGGCACCTGCGGACCCATTCCGGTGAACTTTCTAGGAGACGTCCGCGAGCACCGTCATCCGGACTTTCGCGACACGTGAACCGCGCGGGATCGCCCGGGAGGCTCCCGTGCTCCCGGCGACCCCATCACGTCGCCGTACCAACTGCATCCCGGCCAAATCGAAGGCGACCTGTCACAGTGTCGCTTCCTGTTGTCACCAGGAGTATCGGGTTCGCCCGAGCCATCGCCCAGAAAAAGGGTCGTTTTTGGCCTGCGGGAAGCACGATCCGTCGGGCGCTCACCGCGTCGTCCCCGGCAACACTGCTGCCACCGTCGACGCCTCCGCATGACCCGTCGATGCCGACACCTCCTTCCGGAATCCCTCGACCGGGTGCCCGGGAGGACTGAACCCTGCCGATCAGATTCCGTTGGTCGGCACACGTCTCTACGCACACGGACAACCAGTCGAGAGCCTCAGGAGTGGCTACGACACACGCCCTCAGGCGTCCCATCTCGTCCGGCGAAGGGTGGCGGATGCCTGCGCGCGGCACACGTTTCACGTGAAACATCGGTGCGTTCCGTCAGAGGTTCGCGAGCGACGGCGGATGCTCTGCCCGGGGGAGGGGAGCCGGGCAACGCCGATCCCGAGAGCAGGCCGATCCTCCCGCGGTCGAAGTCAACCGAGGCCCGTGCCGTCCACCGTGCGCCTTCACGGTCATTCAGACACCCTCGTCGTCTACGGCCCGACGATCTATCGGCCTCCACCGTCTCCACACCACGAGGAACGGAGTCCATTTCCCGGCGGGCGGTGGGGAGGGGAGGGCTAGGGCATCACCCAGGGAACGCCAGATGCTGCCAGTCGAGTAGATCCACCCCATCCCAGCTCCACACAGACGACCGGGCGGCGGTCTCGTGAGTCCGATGTTTCACGTGAAACCTGGGCAATTCGAGCACCCGTCTTGTGGCTGTCAAAAATCCCGCTGGGGGACACGTTCTCCTGAGACGCCGCTTTCGGCGGGACCCACCGCCCACCCCCCGGGGCGAGCACGGATAGCGATCCGATGTTTCACGTGAAACATCGAGCGCCGGCTCAGCCTGGCGTCCGTCGACCCCGTCGGTACAGGTACGCGACACCGCGCTCGCGACACTGCGTTGGCTAGTCCGCATTTCGCCCCCGTGGCCGCCGATCTGTGCCCGTCCGAGCCAGCCCCCGGGTGTGTTACCTCCCGCGAAGCCGCACTATCCCGCCAACGTCGCCCACGGCTCCGCTGGCGCGGCATGTGGGCAGGCCAACCACCTGTCGATTCGTCCGTGCGCTCTTCCTCGGGCGCACACCTGTTGGACGATCACGACGCTCGAGCCGAGCTCGGGAACGGGCGTTGACTAGCGGCCCGGCCCAGGGGAAGAGAATCGAGGCGCGATCCGTGGCGCGGCGGAGAAGAACGTCGAGACGAAGCTCGGGGCGGGGGAGGGGGGGCGACGAGCCCCGACACGTGCCAGGGGCAGCGAGCCGAACCGCAACCCGTGGCGCGGAGGAGAAGAACGTCGAGGCGAAGCTCAGGGGCGGGGAGGGGCAGGGATCCGCGACACGTGCCAGCGGAAGCGGATCGAATCCCTGCCCGCACCGGGGAGGACAGGAACGTCGAGACGAAGCTCGCGGCGGGGGAGGGGAGGGGCGACGAGTCCCGACACGTGCCAGCGGAAGCGAGTCGAGCCGCTGCCCTTGCCGGGGAGGAGTGCACAGTCGAGCACACACCCGCGGGGGAGGGAGACGGTCCCGACGGTGCACGCCGATGTTTCACGTGAAACATCGCACCCGCACGGCAAACCGCATCACTACGAACCTTCGTTGGACCGCGATACACAGCCCCAACGCACAGCCGGTCTTTCCCCCTTGGGCGTACGGATCGTCCTCGGGCCGCAACGTCGTCAGATCCGAATTGCGGTGTGGGGGCAGCCGGGCGAAGCCGGCGAAGGGGTGGCGGGGCCGAGAGGCGCGTGGGCCCGAGCGATTGATCACTGGATGGGACCGGGAGCGGGGGAGAGCCGGCCGGAATTCGGACTCGCGGTCGGTCTCGACAAGCGGCGGCCCGGGCGTGAAGTCCGATGTTTCACGTGAAACAACGCTCCCGACTGACGGACGAAGACGAAGCGTCAGCAGCACCGCCCCAAGTGGCAACGCCCGCTTGCGGGCATGAATAGCACCCGGTCTGACACGTCCCGACGGACAAGACCACAGAGGCGCGAAGCGCGGAGACCACAGCGGTACCAGAACCACGCCTGGCGGCAGAGGCTACTCAGCCGAGCCGTCAACCGGTGTCGGGGAGAGGGCACGGCCGAAGCTCGGAGCGACCACGCGGCGACGAACACGGTCACGCAGGCCGGGGCGGACGAGGTACCGAACTCGTGCATGCCGTAGCCACAGCCGACAGGCACAACCGGGTCGCCCACCGGGCGTCGTGTGTAAACCGGGTGCTGGACGGACGAACCACAGAACCCCCGAGGACCGATGTTTCACGTGAAACATCGGCCTACCCCAGGGACGTCAGGGGCGAAGATTCAACGTACGCCTCGGCTAGACGCCAACCACTAGATGCCACCGTTGAAATTACATGCATGCAATACCCGTCGAAGGGGCAAACGAATACCTCCAACGGACACAATGACGGTCGGAACCCACCGACACCGTCGTGCCTCGCCGTACCGGGACTGACAGGCCAGAAGCGGTAGCCAACTGAAGTTCACCGGAGCCTGGACGAAGGCCGCCGGCCGACCGGTCACAGCTCCCGCCCACACCAGGTAGCGCCGGAGAGCAACCCTCACGCCACCACGTCGCCCGCCAGGAGGATCAGGAGATCGCGTCGGAGGCGAGACGGCTCGGAGTCCCAGCGTACTGCGGAACCGCCCGGACCAAGGTCTGGAGGGTGTGGAGCGGTCAATCAGCAACCGGTGTCGGTCCCTGGGGGAGCGGAGCGGCGTTGTACCGGTGACGGCGCGCGACCCACGGAGTTACACAGTGGACGGGTGCTCGACAACCGGACCCGTCCCAAGCCGGACGACGCGAGCAAAAGGAAAGAGACCGTCCCAAGCCGGACGACGCGAGCAAAAGGAAAGAGACCGTCCCAAGCCGGATGACGCGAGCAAAGGGAAAGTACCCACCGGGCACTGCGTGGGAGTCCATTCAGCCGTTCGGGGACGATCACGCCGTTGCGAACGAACGAGCAGAAGCGGAGACACAGCGCGCACCTGCACCCGCAAGACGGTGCCACCTCCGGAGCGGATTGAGGCGAGCAGGAGCCGCGAGTCAGCGTGTCGTGGACAGGCGGAGTCATCTCCGCCGCGGCGATGGCGTGGTCACGTCGAACTCTGCGGGCCCGCCGGAGGGAAGGCCACGGAGAGGCCGCGCCAAGGCGGTGGCGAGGACCCACGTTTCACGTGAAACCACGCCCCGAACCTCCGAGGCTCACACCCCAGAACACGGACCACCGGGGGACGGGGAAGAGGGGAGGACAAACAATGAACGCGGATGAAGTCCCGGAGTTCGCCGCCACGGCCGCAGACGCTGAGCTCGATGCTTGTCCGGGGACACGTGACGACGGCACCCGGGAACAGGGTCCAGGAGTCCCCACCGGCAGGACCGAAGCGGGATCGCACGCGGACAGCGGCAACGTGCGGCTGGCCCCTGGACGCACGGGTGTCGACGCGGACGGCCCACGTGGGTGGTACGTCTGGCCGTCGTCGACCACGCGGCGCACCGCGCGGCCACCACGCCGGCGGTCCCTCCCGTGAACCATCCCACGTCCCCGTTCACCACCACCCAGCACCACGCGGAGCCCCCGGCCCAGCGATCCCTCACGTTAGCCGCCCCGCGTACCCGTTCACCACGGCGCGGCGCACCGCGCAGCCGCCGGCCCGACGTTCCCTCCCATGAGCCGGCCCGCGACCCGTTCACCACGGCGCGGCACGCCGCGCGGCCACCAGCCCGGCGGTCCCTCCCGTTAGACGCCTCGCGTACCCGTTCACCACGGCGCGGCACGCCGCGCGGCCACCAGGCCGACTTTCCCTCCCGTGGGGCGCCCCGACTACAACCACCGGCCCCGGGCCGCGCA
Organism: Corynebacterium bovis DSM 20582 = CIP 54.80; assembly: GCF_030408615.1. Taxonomy (NCBI): domain Bacteria; kingdom Bacillati; phylum Actinomycetota; class Actinomycetes; order Mycobacteriales; family Corynebacteriaceae; genus Corynebacterium; species Corynebacterium bovis. Next base: position 2,595,552 of record NZ_CP047187.1, read on the forward strand.
TGCACAATCAGACGCTCCCCGTACAGCACCCCGCACAGCCTCGTCCCCCCAGCGTTGCGCCTTGGTCGGCGGCCCGCCACGGACACATGTTTCCGGCCACCCCAGGACGGCTCGCCCCCGCCGCCCCCGGCCGCCCCCGCCGCCCCCGGCCGCCCCCGCCGCCCCCACGGCAATGTCACCCGCCGTCCGGAACGGCCCTCCGCTCGGACCGTCCACGCTCACCCGCCCGGGTGGGCCCGCGTCACTTGACCCGCGGAATCTCCACGACGTACGTCGGACTCTCAAGGACACCGAGACCGACCTCGTGGACGGTGGCGTCTCCACCCCGGGCCTTCTTGATGTCGTTGCGGTCCCGGGCGATCTCGTCCCGCACGGACGAGCCCTTCAGCGCGCGAAGGGAACCACCGACGCGGACGAGGGGGAGCGACCACTTCGCGAGCTTGCCCAGCGGCGCCACAGCGCGCGACGTCACGACATCCGCGCCGCCGATGGACGACACGACCGACTTCTCCTCGGCGCGACCGCGGACCACGCGCACGGGGAGGCCGAGATCTGCGACGACCTCCTCGAGGAACGTCGCGCGACGGAGGAGCGGCTCGACGAGCGTGACCGAAAGATCGGGGCGACAGATCGCGAGCGGGATGCCCGGAAGGCCCGCACCGGAGCCGACGTCGACGACCCGCGCCCCACGGGGAATGACCTCCTGCAGCACCGCGCTGTTGAGGATGTGGCGGTCCCACAGCCGCGGAACCTCGCGGGGGCCGATGAGCCCGCGCTCCGTGCCGGCGTCCGCGAGCCATTCCGCATAGCGCTCAGCGAGACGGAGATTGTCGCCGAAAACCTCGGCGGCGACGGTCGGGGCAGGGGACTCCGTCGAGGAGGCCAGCTCGTCACGACGCCGTGCGTCCGTCTCCGCCGAAGCCGTCCGCGGTACCGATGGGTCCTCTGTCACGTGCCACTCCTCAAGCGCCAGCCGACGACTGACTGTCCATGTTCAGTTCCGAGTTGATGGGAAACACCGACGCGGGCGGCCCCGGGGCCAGCTCGCTGCCGTTGACCGACGCGGTCAGGGTGAGCGCGCGGCGCGGGGAACGGAACCGATGTTCCACGTGAAACATCCTAGTGCCGCGGCCCCACGGGACAGAATGCGTGGCCGGGCGGGGAGGCCTGCGCACCGCCGCCCGGCGCCACAGGCGGGGAGGGGAGGGGCCATGGTGGATGTCCGAACGTGTCCGGCGGAGGGAGGACCACGCCGCCCGGCGCCCGTCGTCGCCCCACGCCACGCCACCAGAGCCGCTCGGCGCCCGTCGCTCAACGCCAGCAGAGCCGCCCGCCGCCCGGTGCCACGCCAGCAGAGCCGCCCGGCGCCCGGTGCCACACCACCAGAGCCGCCCGCCAGCCGCACCCACGCCCCCAACGCCCCCGACACAGAGAAGCGCCCCGGGTCCAGAGGACCCGGGGCGGTCTGTCTCGGCTCCCGCGTCAGCCACCTCCACGGAGGACGGCCGGCGTCGGAGGCACGGGGTCAGCGCTTCTTCTTCCCCCGCTTCCGGCCTCCCTTGCGGTTGCTGTTGGCCGGCTTGACCCCGGGGCGGGGAGCGGTGGACGGGGAGGCGTCGGCACCGTCATCCGCGGAGGCGGTGGCACCGGCTGCGGTGGCCGACCCGTCGGAGAGGGCGTCGTCGTCCCCCTGGGCGGACACGGCGGAGGACCCGCCGGCGGGCGTGGACCCGGCCGCCGTCGACCCGGCGGGGGTGGAGGTGCCGGCGCCGGCGGACGCGTCCGAGGTCCCGGAGGCCTTGGCGGCGCCCCGGCCCTTCTTCGGGTTCGCGGGCTTGACGCCGGGCTTCGGCGCGGTGGTGCGCTTAGCCTCGAGCTTGGCCTGGCGCTCCTCCTCCTCTTCGCGGTCCATCTTCCGGAACACGAGGATGTTCTGCACGAGGGTCCAGGCGTTGTTCGTGAACATGTACACGGCGAGGCCGACCTGCCAGAGGAAACCACCGGAGAGGTACATCACCGGCATGACCCAGAGCATGAGCTTCTGCATCGTCTCCATCTGCGAGGCCATCTGCTGGGCCTGCGCGCTCTGCGCCTTCTTCGGCTGCTGGGCGCGCTTGCGGGCGGAGCGGTCGAGGCTCATCCGCGCGGAGAAGTGCATCATCACGGCCGAGATGACCATGAGCGGCACGACGACGGCGATGATGTTCCCGCGCGTGAAGTCGGAGAGGATGCCTTCGGGGGAGAACGCCGGGTAGGCGTCCTGGCTCATGCCGATGCTGCCGGACAGCGGTGCGCCGAAGAGGCGGGCGTCGAGGAAGGACTGGACCTCGTCGACACCGAAGACGTAGTTCGGGGTGTTCCGGGTCTCCTGGACGGACATCCCAATCTCACCCATGTGCGTACCGGTGCGGTTGAAGGAACGGAGCACGTGGAACAGACCGAGGAAGATCGGCATCTGCACGACGATGGGGAGGCAGCTCGCCAGCGGGTTGACGCCCGCCTCCTTGCGGAGCTTCTGCATCTCGAGGCCGAGTTCCTGCCGCTGGTCCTTGCCGTACTTCGCCTGCAGCGCCTGCAGCTTCGGCTGCAGCTCCTGCATTTTGCGGGCGCTGCGCATCTGGTTGATCGTCGGCTTGAGCAGGAGGACACGCAGCGTGACGACGAGCAGGATGATGGCCAGAGCCCAGGTCACCCCACTGTCCGGGGCCAGGACGAAGCTCAGCGCCTTGTGCCAGAACCACAGCACCGCCGAGATCGGGTAATAGATGAAGTTGAGCACGTCTCCGGGTCTCTCCTTGAGGTCGAGGATGGGATCGAGGGTGGGACGAGGACCGTCAGTCAGCCAGTCAGTCAGGGGGTCGACGGCGACCCCGGCGGGGCCACCGCATCCGCCGCGGCCAGCGCGCCGGAACCGGGTCCCAGCCTCCTGGGTGCCACGGACCGCACTTCGCCAGGCGCGCAGCGGTGAGGATCAGCCCCACGACAACACCGTGCCGCTCGAGGGCGGTGAGGGCGTAACTGCTGCACGTCGGCTCAAACCGACACGTCGGACCCATTTTAAGGGGCGAGAGGTACAACTGGTAACCACGAACGGCGCCACGGGCGAGTCGCCCGGGGCCGTCAACGAAGCGCAGCCCGGAGCGCCGTGCGGACATCCCGCTCCAGCTCCTCACTGTCAGCCGTCGCGCTCGCCGGGAGCGCCCGGAGGACGACGGTCGTCTCCGCGGTCAGGCGCCGGTCGCCGTCCGGCGACCGGAGCACCTCGGCGGCGATGTGGCGGAGTTTCCGGGACACCGCGTGCCGGGTGACGGCGTTGCCGACGGCCTTCGAGACGATGAGCCCCCAGCGCGGCCCGCCGGTCGTGACGACGCACCGCGGCGCGGTGTCGCCCGCGGCGCGCGCGGCACCGGGTTGCGCGGAACCAGGATTCGCACCACCGGCACCCGCGGCACCAGCGCCACCGCCACACGCATCGCGCGCGACCGGTGGAACACCCCCCGAATACACGTACACCACCACCGTGCGACTGCCTTTCTTCCGACCGCGTCTCACGGTCCTCGCGAAATCGGCGGAGGACCGGAGGCGGTGCTGAGGCGGAAGCACGGTGGTGGTGTCACCGGTCCGGGGACCGGTGGGCGTCGGCCGGCGAGGGGCCTACGCGGTGAGGGACTTGCGTCCCTTGCTCCGGCGGGCGGACACGATGGCGCGGCCGGACCGGGTACGCATCCGGGTCCGGAAGCCGTGCAGACGCGCGCGGCGACGATTGTTGGGCTGGAAAGTCCGCTTGCCCTTGGCCACGGTACTCACTCCTTCAGTCAGACCACGGTGGAGAAGCCGCCCTGCCACGCTCCTCCGCGGAGCGCACCGGCAACCGACGACCGTGGCGGTGGTCGATGGTGTTCCCGAGCTGCTGTCGGAGGCCCGGCGGGCCTCCTCGGCGCTCGTCACCTGCCCTGGGTCGCAACGGTGCGACGCTGGTCAGGCAGTGAAGACATCAGGCCGCCGATGCGCCGTGGGCCGGTCCAGTGGAACTGCGGACCGACCCGAGTGCCGGACCGTGGCCCGTGCACGCTGGCGGCATCCGGAGGCGGGTGATGCCGTAGACGGCACCCAGAGTACGTGGTGAACGGCGGCTCATCAAAATTCACACGCATAACACCGGTGGAATTTTCACGGCTCTCCGGCCCCACCCGTCGCCGCGGGGTGGTCGTCGAGCAACAGCGCTGGTCCCGCGGCCGCTCACGCCGCCGGTCCCGCCGCCGGTCCCGCGGCACCCCACCGCGCGGGCCCCGGACCGCCGCCGGGTGTCGTCGCGGGAGCTGCCGGGCCCCGCCGCCGGGTGCCGTCGCGGGACCTGACCGGGAGCTGCCGGCACCGTCGCCGCGGGTCACCGGGGTGGGGGTCGACGGCTCTCCTCCCCCCGCCGCCTCCGCCGCCCGGAGAACACATCCGGCGTCCGGACGCAAGGCCGTCACACCCTGTCGACGGATCTCCACAGGTCGGAACGCCGGAGACGGTGCACAAACGGGTCAGCCTGTGGACAACTTGTGCACCCCCAAAGTCTCAAGCTCTACTTAAACCTTCATCCTTGCAGGTCACGCACCGTAAGGGTCCGGATTTCGAGTTGTCCACAGGTCCGCTGTAGGCTGTTGACAACCTGGGGACAAAAGTTATCCACAGGTGTGTGGAAATCTGTGGAAAGGCAGGCCACCGGACCTAACGGTGTGTGAACAAGACGTGCAATTCGTGAGGACAACTCGTCATCCACAGCGGACGGCGCGTGTCGCGCCGGTCCGCCGGCGGCGGGTGTACCGTGCACTGAAGCTCACACCCCGCCCGACACCATGTCGGCCATCGGCCCCCGCCCGGTCCGACCGCCCGATAAGCTGGAAAGACACCCCAGCGGACGGCGGACGCCGGTCGTCGACCGGTGACACGGACCGGACGGCCGGGGTCCGTGCCGGCCGAGGTCGGAACCGGTTCACCGGCCCCCGTCCCCGTGACGACCGCGGACCCGGTCCCGTCCACCCCCCGGTCGGCGGCCCCGTGACCACCTCGGCGCCCGGCCGGCGACGACCACGCACCGCACGGACGGCGGTGGCGTCGTCACCGGTCACCCCGACCACCACCGGCCGTCCACCGGGCACCCCGGCTGGACGAACGTCCACCCCGTGACCGAAGCTGGATGACCCGCCGGTGACGGCCGACCTCGACCGGCACCACCCGACCGGGCACCCCGCCCACCATCCGCCCCCCACCCGACCGACGCCCCCACAGACCCGACGCCCCCGACACCCCCGCCAGCCCCCGACGCCCGACCGAGACCCGCGCCACGTTCCCGGGGCCACCCGCCCCGGCGAACCGGAAAGGACACCG